>NZ_CP085224.1:967500-3567500 GCF_044803115.1 Caenispirillum salinarum
AGGGGCCATGAGCCCTGACGGCGTACCTTTTGTATAATGGGTCAGCGACTTAGTTTTGCGAGCGAGCTTAAGCCGTTAGGTGTAGGCGAAGCGAAAGCGAGTCTGAACAGGGCGTTCAGTTCGCAGGACTAGACCCGAAACCGAGTGATCTAGCCATGGGCAGGTTGAAGGTGGAGTAACACCCACTGGAGGACCGAACCCACGTCTGTTGAAAAAGACGGGGATGACCTGTGGTTAGGGGTGAAAGGCCAATCAAACTCGGAAATAGCTGGTTCTCCGCGAAAGCTATTTAGGTAGCGCGTCGCGTGATTACCTGCGGGGGTAGAGCACTGGATCGGGACGGGGGGCGCGAGCCTTACCAACTCGAACCAAACTCCGAATACCGCAGAGTACAGCGCGGCAGACAGACTCCGGGTGCTAAGGTCCGGGGTCAAAAGGGAAACAGCCCAGACCACCAGCTAAGGTCCCCAAGTCATGGCTAAGTGGGAAAGGATGTGAGACGGCCAAAACAACCAGGAGGTTGGCTTAGAAGCAGCCATCCTTTAAAGAAAGCGTAACAGCTCACTGGTCTAACTAGCTGTCTTGCGCCGAAGATGTACCGGGGCTCAAGCCATGCACCGAAGCTGTGGACGTGTCTTTGACACGTGGTAGCGGAGCGTTCCGTAGGCCTGTGAAGGTGAACCGTGAGGTTTGCTGGAGGTATCGGAAGTGAGAATGCTGACATGAGTAGCGATAAACAGGGTGAGAAACCCTGTCGCCGAAAGTCCAAGGGTTCCTGCGCAAGGCTAATCCGCGCAGGGTGAGCCGGCCCCTAAGGCGAGGCCGAAAGGCGTAGTCGATGGGAACCAGGTTAATAGTCCTGGGCCTGTGGGAAGTGACGCGCCCCAAAAGTTGTATGCCCTTATCGGATTGGGCGTGCAGCGAAGGGGGGCCTGGAAATAACTCCCACGTACAGACCGTACCCGAAACCGACACAGGTGGACTGGTAGAGTATACCAAGGCGCTTGAGAGAATGGTGTTGAAGGAACTAGGCAAAATGCCCCCGTAACTTCGGGAGAAGGGGGCCTTCCCGTCGGGCAACCGGCGGGGAGGGGCACAGACCAGGGGGTGGCGACTGTTTACTAAAAACACAGGGCTCTGCGAAGTCGCAAGACGACGTATAGGGTCTGACGCCTGCCCGGTGCCGGAAGGTTAAGAGGAGGGGTTCACGCTCTGAATCGAAGCCCCGGTAAACGGCGGCCGTAACTATAACGGTCCTAAGGTAGCGAAATTCCTTGTCGGGTAAGTTCCGACCTGCACGAATGGCGTAACGACTTCCCCGCTGTCTCCAACACCAACTCAGCGAAATTGAAATCTCCGTGAAGATGCGGAGTTCCCGCGGTTAGACGGAAAGACCCCGTGAACCTTTACTATAGCTTCGCAGTGGCGTCAGGGTTCGAATGTGTAGGATAGGTGGGAGGCTTTGAAGCCGAAGCGCTAGCTTCGGTGGAGCCGTCCTTGAAATACCACCCTTTCGGACCTTGACGTCTAACCGCCGCCCGTGATCCGGGTGCGGGACCCTGCGTGGTGGGTAGTTTGACTGGGGCGGTCGCCTCCCAAAGAGTAACGGAGGCGCGCGATGGTGGGCTCAGGCCGGTCGGAAATCGGTCGTCGAGTGCAAGAGCAGAAGCCCGCCTGACTGCGACATCGACGGATGGAGCAGAGACGAAAGTCGGTTCTAGTGATCCGGTGGTCCCGCGTGGAAGGGCCATCGCTCAACGGATAAAAGGTACTCCGGGGATAACAGGCTGATACCGCCCAAGAGTCCACATCGACGGCGGTGTTTGGCACCTCGATGTCGGCTCATCACATCCTGGGGCTGGAGCAGGTCCCAAGGGTACGGCTGTTCGCCGTTTAAAGTGGTACGTGAGCTGGGTTTAGAACGTCGTGAGACAGTTCGGTCCCTATCTGCCGTGGGTGTAGGATGTTTGAGAGGATCTGTCCCTAGTACGAGAGGACCGGGATGGACGTACCTCTGGTGTACCAGTTGTCGCGCCAGCGGCACCGCTGGGTAGCTATGTACGGACGGGATAACCGCTGAAAGCATCTAAGCGGGAAACCCACCTCAAAACGAGACATCCCTGAGAGCCGTGAAAGACCATCACGTCGATAGGCCGGGTGTGGACGCGCAGCAATGCGTGCAGCTAACCGGTACTAATCGCTCGATAGGCTTCAAGTCCCGCCCGCAGCGGCAAGCGCGGCGCGGTGCTCTCCGAAACACACATGTGTTCCCAGCATCCTGACCGCTCAGGCATGAGCGGCCGCTTCACAGGCTTCTGCCGTGCGCTTGCGCGTGCGGTGTGTGTTTGGACGACCTGGTGGTCATGGCGTGGGTGCCACTCCCGATCCCATCCCGAACTCGGCCGAGAAACCCCACAGCGTCGATGGTACTGCGTCCTAAGGCGTGGGAGAGTAGAACGCCGCCAGGTCTTCCAAGCACACCCCGTAACACCCGCCCGCCGCACAGGCCCGCACCGACCTCTTCCGATGATCCCGTCCCAGAACCCGCCGGCGAACGGCCGACACACCAACACCAACACCGACACATCCTGCCGCGGGGTGGAGCAGTCCGGTAGCTCGTCAGGCTCATAACCTGAAGGTCGCAGGTTCAAATCCTGCCCCCGCAACCACCGACATGAAAAAACCCGCCGTCTTCACGACGGCGGGTTTTTTGTAAGCGGGGCTCCTCCCCCACCTGTTGACGAAGCGAGCTCTGCCGCATCGTGATCGCTTTCCGAGGCGAGCGAGGTGCGGCCACGATGGATGACGACAGACTTGATGCCTGGCTTGGAGACAGAGATGAAGCCAGGCCTTATCAGCGGGTGGAGGTCATCACTGGCCGCCGGCAGCGCCGACGGTGGACGGCGGATGAGAAAGCGGAGATCGTGGCAGCGAGCGCGAAACCGGGCGCCTGCATCTCGGACGTGGCGAGGCGGTACGGGGTGAACCGCGGCCTGCTGACGGTGTGGCGACGGGATGCCGGCATCGCCAAGGGAACCGCGGTCGCAGCCGGCGATCCGTTCGCCGAGATGGTGGTCGAAGCTCCGAAACTGGAGGCGCGTCCGCCGCAGCCCGATGCACGGCGGCCGGGTCGCATCGACGTCGTGGTCGATGGCGGGCATGCCGTGCTGTCGGGCGACGTCGATCCCGCCCTGGCGGTCGCCGTCATCGGCGCCCTGCGGAGGCCGCGGTGATCGCGCCGCCGACGGGCGTGAAGGTGGTGCTCTGCACGCAGCCGGTGGATTTCCGCAAAGGACACGACGGTCTGGCGGCGGTCGTGCAGGAAGCCCTGCGGCGCGATCCCTTCTGCGGCGACCTCTTCGTTTTCCGCTCGAAGCGGCTGGACAGGGTCAAGATCCTGGCGTGGGACGGCAGCGGCCTGTGCCTGTTCTACAAGCGGCTGGAGACCGGCCGCTTCACGTGGCCGCCGGTGCGTAACGGCGTCGTCACGGTGTCGCCGGCACAGATGGCGATGCTGCTCGAAGGGCTCGACTGGTCGCGCGTGCGGCGGCGGCCCGTGGAAACGCCGGAAGCCGCCTGTTGAGCCGGTTTCCGGCTGGCCCGGCGCCTCCGGAGCGGGTAAAATCCGGCCATGCCGCTCGACCTCGACACCCTGCCGACCGATGCCGCCGACCTGCGTCGGCTGGTTCTGGCTTTGGCCGAGGAGCGGGACGCGGCGACGGCTGAACGCGACGTCGAAAAGGACCGCGCCGACCGACTCGAACACCTTCTGGCGCAGTTGAAGCGGCTGATGTTCGGCCGGCGCTCCGAGAAGCTCGACCCCGACCAGTTGGCGCTCTCCTTCGAGGACCTGGAGCAGAGCATCGCCGCCGTCCATGCCGAGATGGATGCGGCCGCGCCGGTGGAGCGGCGCCGCCGGCGGACGGGTGACGAGCGGGCATCGCTGCCCAAGACCCTGCCCGAGATCGAGCGCGTCATCGACGTCGCGCCCGAGGACAAGGTCTGCCCCTGCTGCAACGGCGAGCGGCACGTGATCGGCGAGGACGTCAGCCGGCGGCTCGACGTCGTGCCGGTGCAGTACCGCATCCTCGTCACCCGGCGTCCGCGCTACGGCTGCCGGGCTTGCGAGACCGGCGTGGTGCAGGCGCCGGCGCCCGAGCATGTCGTGGCCTGCGGCCTGCCGACGGAGGCCCTGGTCGCCCAGGTGCTGATCGGCAAGTACGCCGACGGCCTGCCGCTCTATCGCCAGGCCCGTATCCTGGCCCGCCAGGGCATCGAGATCGACCGCTCGGTGCTGGCCGGCTGGGTCGGCCACGCATGCTGGTGGCTGAAGCCGCTGTACGACCGGCTGCGGCTGCACCTGCTGTCGTCGGCCAAGCTCTACGCCGACGAGACGCGCCTGCCGGTGCTCGACCCGGGGCGCGGCAGGACCAAGACGGCGCAGCTCTGGGCCTACGCCCGGGACGACCGGCCCTGGGGCGGCGGCGATCCGCCGGCGGTCGCCTATGTCTATGCCGTCGGCCGGGGCGCGGACCACGCGCGCGATCACCTCGGCGGTTTCGCCGGCATCCTCCAGGTGGACGGCTATGGTGCCTACAAGAGCCTCGTCACGGCGAAGGCCGGCGCCGCCTTGCCGCTGCCGATCACGCTCGCCTTCTGTTGGAGCCACCTGCGGCGCAAGTTCTACGAGCTTCATGTGAAGCAGGGCTCGCCGGTGGCCGAGGAAGCCCTGCGCCGGATCGCCGAACTGTACCGCATCGAGAGCGAGATCCGCGGTCAGGCGGCGGAGGAGCGCCAAGCCAAACGGGCCGCTCGGACCCGCCCCCTGGTGGAGAGCATGCGGACCTGGATCGACGCCCAGCTCGCCCGCGTGTCCGGCAAGGCGCCGCTCGCCGAGATCCTGCGCTACGCCGTCAACCACTGGGACGGCCTCTGCGTCTTCCTCGACGACGGCCGTGTCGAGATGGACACCAATGCCGTCGAACGTTGCATCAGGCCAGTGACTCTGGTCAGGAAAAATTCGCTATTCGCCGGTTCCGACGGCGGCGGCGACCACTGGGCCATCGTCGCGTCCCTCATCGAGACGGCGAAGCTGAACGACGTCGAGCCCTTCGCCTATCTGAAGAGCGTCATCGAGACGATCGTCACGGACTTCCCCGCATGCCGGCTGGACGAGCTCCTCCCCTGGAATTGGGAGGCCGCCGTCAACGGCTGATCAGTGTGGGCAACAAGCCCCGCTTACCCCGCTCCAACATCACGCCGAGCCTGCGGTAGCCGAAGCGCCGCCGCTCGGCTGCCAAGTCGCGCAGCCGGAGCCGCACCTCCGCGTCATCAGGTCGGCGGCTGTGATAGCGGATCGAACTCCGATCCACCCCAAGAACCAGGCACGCCCGCCGCTCGCTCACGCCGAAGGCTTCGACGGCATGAGCAACGGCTGTTCGCCGAGCAGCGGGCGTCACCACTTTTTTGCCGTCAGGTCTTTCAGGATCGCATTGTCCAGCATCGCCTCGGCAAGCAGCTTCTTCAGCCGCGTGTTCTCGTCCTCAAGGGCCTTCAGCCGCTTGGCGTCCGACACCTCCAGGCCACCCAACTTGGCCTTCCACTTGTAGAACGTCGCTTCGCTGACCCCATGGCGCCGACAGACGTCGGCGGTCTTCGACCCGGCCTCCTGCTCCTTCAGGATGCCGATGATCTGCTCCTCGGTGAAACGGCTGCGCTTCATTCGGTAGTCTCCCCTGCTGCGGGAGACTCTACCTCAAACTGGAGGAGTTTTCGGGGAGCAGGTCACGCAGCAGCGCCCGGCTGTCGCGGACTTGGCCGAGCAGTGCCGTCACGTGCCTCGGCGCTGCCGCCGGCACGGACGATGAGCGCGCCACAGATGTGATCGCGCGCACCTGCCAAGCGCGGCTGAGCGCCGTTCCTACACCACTCGCCGGGGCACGGGCCTCCGGCAGCCGAGCCTTCAGCATTTCGCCGAGAGATCGTCGAGCAGCCGTTCCGCGGCCTGTTCCCCGCCCGTCCACCGCTCCGCCAATGCCGACGGCGAATAATCGAACAGGCGGTTGCCGATTTCGTCGCTCGCCGGCCAATCGACGGTGACCACGTCGAGCGCCGGCCGCGCCGCTTCGGCCCGTGCGGCGCGAAGGGCCGGATCGTCGTCGGTCCCCGGCGGCAACCGGTCCAGGACGTGACGCAAGGTCCGGCGAAGCTCCTCCGCTTCAGTCAGGTGCGCCAACTGGCGGCGGGTCTGGCTGGCGAAGATGATTTCGTGGCGCCGCGCCAGCGCCTCGGCAACGCCGGTGAACGGCCGCGCACGCGGACGAAAGGGGTCGACGGCGATGCACAGGCCGCCGCGGCTGCGGTCGCCGCGCACCACGTCAAGCGGCAGGTTGGCGCTGAGGCCTCCGTCTCCGAGGAGGTGGCCGTCGATCCGCACCGGGCGGAACTCCGGGACAAGCGCGCAACTTGCCACGATGTGCTCCGGCCCGACGGTCTGGTCACGGGTGTCGAACACGACGTCCTGACCCGTCTCCAGATCGACGGCCACCGCCGTGAAACGGACGGCGCCGGAGTTCAGTCGGTCGAAGTCGACCAGGCGCTCGAGGCTGTGACGCAGGGGAGCCAGGTCGTGAAGGCCGACGTCCTCGGCACGGCCGGGCAGCAGCCCGGACGCCACGGGGGCAAAGATGCCGGGGCGGCCGAGCAGCATCGCCTGGAACTGCCCGGCGAGGCGCGAGGTGCCGAGCTGTGCCGCCTCAGTCCAGAATGTCCGTAGCGCGTCGAGCCCGGCGGGATGGTCGTTGCCGGCTACGAGCGCGCCGTTGACGGCACCGATGGACACCCCGGCCACCCAGTCCGGCCGCACTCCGCCGCGGAGCAGCGCCGTGCAGGCGCCCGCCTCGAATGCGCCCAGGGCGTTGCCGCCGGCCAGGAGCAGGGTCACGGGCGGAGCGGGCGTTTGTTTCCGCGGCTCCGTCATCGGACGTGGCGGCGCGCACTGTCGGGGGGCTGGGCGTCGATCCACTCGGCCATCTCACGCTCCTTGTACATAGATCCCTCGCAGATGCCGGCCACCTCGACGTCGCCCAGGGCCCGCGCGCCTTCCATCAGGGCGCGGTAACCACATGGTTCGGCGGGCGCGATTGCCAACCGTGCGGCCTCGGGAGACTTCTATCACAGCCCTCGATTATCCAGCGTCTTCATTGGGATCGCGTTGCTGCCTCCATTGGAGGAGGCAGCCCACCCTCCGTAGCGGCTCCATTGTGCAGATACCGCACCCCGCCTTAAGCGGTGTCGCGGCGGCCGGCGGCGCGGGGCGCCCGGCCATGCTCGAAGAAGAAGCGGAGCATCTCGCGGCTCGCGTCCGGGCCGCGGGGATCGGTGTAGGACCCGGCCGTACTTCCGCCGGCCCAGGCATGGCCGGCGCCGTGGATGGTCCAGTGCTCGCACACCGCCTCGCCCGACGGAGCGGTGTGGACGACGCGGCTGTGAGAGTGGCCGCCGGCGGTCTCCCCGCGATGGGTCGTCGCCCGTGTGCCGGCGGCCGATGACCGGGCCTGCACCGCCACGGCGTCGCCGTTGCTCGGGTTGACGGTCGTATCCGCGTCGCCGTGGAACACGATGGTCGGGATGCGAAGGGGCGTCCGGGGGCTCGATCCGCCGCCCTGCCGCATGGCGGCGAAGGCCGACGGGATGTCGCGGGCGCTGCCGACCGGCAATCCGGAATGGACGCCGGCGGCGGCGAAAACGTCCGGGTAGGCGGCGGCAAGCACGGCCGCCGCCGCACCGCCCGCCGACAGGCCGGCGACGTAGACCCGGGCCGGGTCGGCGGGGTGGTCGCGCAGGATCTGGCGGGTGAGGCCGGCGAGGATCGACGGTTCCCCGCCGTCACGCTGCTGATCCTTCGGATTGAACCAGTTCCAGCAGCGGTTGGCGTTGGCCGCCGCCGGCTGCTCCGGATAGGCGACGAGGCAGCCGTGTTCCTCGGCCAGGGCGTTCATCCGGGTTCCGGCCGCGAAGTCGTCGGACGACTGGGTGCAGCCGTGCAGCATGACGATCAGGGGCAGGGGCGTCGCCGGGCGGTTGGCGGGAACGTAGAGCTTGTAGTCCCGTGATCCGGCGGCGTTGGCGTAGGTGAAGGTCTCGAAGGAGGCGCCGTCCGGCAGCGGTTCCGTCACCGTGCGCGCCGTCTTGCCAAGGCCGCTGGGGCCGCCGTTCCGGCGCGCCTCCTCGGCCAGCCGCCGCAGCGTCGCTCCCAGGCCGGCGCCCGGAGAGGGGCGGGTCCGTTCGGCTTTCGGAGGCGCCTGTTCGGTGCGGGGGCGCGGGGCGTCCACCGTGATGTAATCGGCGTCAATGACGGGCGCCGACGGGCCGCGAGGCGGCGCGGACGCCGACGCCGTCTCGCCGTTGAGCAGGCGCTGGATGAGCGCGGTCGCGTCGGACAGCTTGCCGGCGCGGGTCAGGCGCGTTGCTTCGGCCATGCCCTTGGTCAGGGTTTCGGTCATCGAGGAGTCTTTCAAGTTGTTTCCTGAGGGAGGGACCGTCTTCCTGCGGGCATCGCCGCGAAAGCCGTTACGTGGTCCGGTCGGCGAGCGCCGCCTTGACGTCGGGGCTCGCGTGGAGGGCGCCAAGGACGGAAACGGATGCGATGGTGGCGCGGGCAAGCTCGGGCGTGACGTCCGGCGCGATGCTGCAGAGGCCGAGCACCCGGATCTCCAGCATCTGCCCGGCGTCGCGTGCCGCTTCCAGGTCCTGCCGGCCGTAATGCCGCAGGCCGAGGTCGACGCTTTTGCGCGCGACCGCCTGCCGGACGACGTCGTTGTGCCGGTCGATCTGGTTGCGGATGGCGGTGCGGATGAAGTCGGTACGGTTGGAATAGAAGCCTTCCTGCACCAACAGGTCGACGTGCCCGAGGTCCACGAAGCCCAGGTTGATCGTAATTTTCTCGCTCTCCGCCGCCTTTGCGGGAGATGCTCCCTTGCTCCTCACCATCTCGGTTCCATCCTCTTGCCATCCGTGTGGATGGTGATATGGGCATGGGCGGCGGCCGGCGCAAGAGCGTGGGATGGGACCGACACGTGGCGAAAGTCCGACGCTTACGAGGCAGGGGCTCGATCCACGACATCGCGTAGCCGGCCGGACACCTGGAATTGATCAATGAGAGCCAGATATGGGCCCTCGTCCCCTACACGGTCTTCGACCCCGACGTCCGTGTCGCTGTCGAGAAAGACGTCCTTGACCAGCTGGCGGGCGGAGTAGCAGTCGAAGGAGCCGCGCGCACTCGTCGCCCTGGCCGAAGACCTGCGTCAGCACCCGTGCCCAGCGCGGGCCGTCCTCGCCCTGGGCCCAGTGGAGGGGGCGACGCAGTGCGTCTGCATGTCGACAATGAATTCATCGCCCGTCAGCACCTGCTCGGCCGCCGCTGGTTCCAGCGCGGCCTCGTCGGGCAGCGCGAACCGGCCGCCGCGTCTGCCGGCGGCGGCGTGGGCCTTGTTGAAGGCGAGAAGCGTGGCGGCGCCGCAGGCCGACGTCAGGAAGGTCCGCCGACCCAGCCCCAGCCGCTTTGCCATCGCCCCCGCCCGCTCGTGCGCCAGAGCATTGCACGGAATATGCCCCCAAGCGGCCAGGAAGCAGTGACGTCAACCGCGACGGGCGGTCGGAGGGCGGGAGAGACCTCAGACTGCTCATCCTCAAACATTTAGACGATATCCTTCCGCACCCGCAACAATACGACAGGCGTTGAAGTGTCTGGAGTATGCGTCTCGGGAGGATCCCCAATGACAACAAGACAAACAGACGGCCTCGACCCCGCCATCGTGGCGGAGATCGAAGCCCGCCGCGCCGCCGAGGATGCCCATCTGCGGCGGCTGAAGGCGGCCAGGGAAGATTGCGACTGCAAGGACGGCATGTTCGCCGGCGTCACTTCGCGCCGGGGCGTGCTGGCGGGCTTCACCGCCGCCGCCGCCGGGCTGGCCGCTTCGGCCGCGCGGGCCGGGGAGGGCGCGCCGGTGGAAGGCATTCCGCCCGGTGCCAAGGACTTCCCCGTGCCGGACACGCCGTGGAAGTCGCTCGGCCCGCCGGTCAACCGCAATGGCGGCTATGGTTCGCGCTCCCAGTTCGAGACGGAAGTGCGCTGGCGCTACCCCACCGCCACGGACACCACGTCGTGGTCCATGACCCCACTGGGGGAGGGCATGGGCATCGTCACGCCGTCCGGCCTGCACTTCGAGCGGCACCACGCGGGCGTCGCCGTCATAGACCCCTCGCATCACAGGCTTCTGGTTCACGGGATGGTGGACCGGCCGCTGGTGTTCGACATGGCGTCGCTGCGGCGCTATCCGGCGGTGTCGCGGATGCACTTCATCGAATGCTCGGGCAACGGGCTGACGGAGTGGAAGGAGCCCACGCTCAAGACCGTGCAGGGCACCCACGGGCTGACCAGCACGTCGGAATGGACGGGCGTGCCGCTGTCGACCCTCCTGGCCGAGGCGGGCGTGCAGGACGGCGCGGCCTGGATTCTGGCCGAGGGCGCGGACGGCGCCATGATGACCCGCTCCATCCCCATCGACAAGGCGTGGGACGACGCGCTGCTCGCCTACGGCCAGAACGGTGAGATGCTGCGGCCGGAGCAGGGCTACCCGCTGCGCCTGCTGCTGCCGGGGTGGGAGGGCAACACGCACATCAAGTGGCTGCGGCGGCTGGAGATCAGTGACAAGCCGTTCATGACGCGCGAGGAAACGTCCAAGTATACCGACACCATGCCCGACGGCCGCTCGCGCCAGTTCAGCATGGTGATGGAGGCGAAATCCGTCATCACCTTCCCTTCCGGCGAGATGAAGCTGCCCAAGCCCGGCTTCTACGAGGTCACGGGCATCGCGTGGTCCGGCCGGGGGCGCATCCAGGCCGTGGAGGTTTCCGCGGACGGCGGCCGCACCTGGGCGCCGGCGATGCTGGACGGGCCGGCCCTGCCCATCTGCCACACGCGGTTCCGCTTCCCCTGGCGGTGGGACGGGCAGCCGGCCATCCTGCAAAGCCGCTGCATCGATGAAACGGGCTACGTCCAGCCCACCATCGCCGAGCTTGTGAAGGAGCGCGGCCTCAACAGCGTCTACCACCTGAACGGCATCCAGAGCTGGAAGGTGGACAGCGACGGGAGCGTGACCAATGTCCATGCATGACCGCGGAAACACCCGGCTGCTTCTGGCCTCGGCGGCGCTCGCGCTGGTGCTGGCGGCACCCTCCCACGCCATGCAGGAACAGGCGGAAAAGGCCCCCGAGGCCGTCGCTCCCGACGCGGGCACGCCCGCCGGCCCGACGGAGGTCTCCTTCGGCTTCGGCCAGCCGGCGCCCGACGACCTGATCGCCCAGTGGGCCATCGCCATTCCGCCCGACGGGGAGCACCTGCCGGACGGCTCTGGCTCGGTGGAGCAGGGGCGGGAGGTCTTCAACACCGCCTGCGCCGCCTGCCATGGCGAGGACCTTCAGGGTGTTGCGGGTACCGGCGGCGTGGCGCTGATCGGCGGCCGGGGGACGCTCGGCACCGACGCGCCGAAGAAGACGGTGGAGAGCTACTGGCCCTACGCGACGACGCTGTTCGACTACGTCCGCCGCGCCATGCCCTTCACCGACCCCGGCAGCCTGACGGATGAAGAGGTCTACGCCGTCAGCGCCTACATCCTCAACCGCGGCGAAATCATCCCCGCCGACGCGACCATGGACGCCGACACGCTGCCCCGCGTGGAGATGCCCAACCGCGACGGCTTCTACCCAGACCCGCGCCCGGACGTGCAGGACTATCGCTAGAGGAAAGGGGCCCGGCACCGCGCCGGGCCCTCGTCCTAGATTTTCAGTCTGTCACCGGCGGCGTCGTTCGCGAGCAGGTGACGGGCACAGGCACGCGAGTGACGCCTCAGGGCCGGCGCACCAGGTCGGGCACGCCCAGGTTCCCGATCAGCCGGTCGATTTCGCGGGCCACCAACTCCAGGTCGCTGTCGCGCACCGCCGAGGCTGGTCTGCGTGAGGTTGAATGCGATGTGCAGGCCAAGGCCGGTCTTGCCGCGCCCGCGCGCCCGAGTGAAGAAAGGATTGAAAACCTTGGGATGGAAAACGGCGTGGAAGGTTTCGACGCCGATTGACAGTCATGGGATGAGGCTGACGGTCGGCTCTTCTCCGGCCGCCGCCTGCTCCACAGCCCGGTGCTTGGAGTCCACGGGAAAGTACCGCCGCTTTTTCTTCGGCAGGCCGGTCATCGGACATTTGAGCCCTAGCCCCTGGAGCCTTGACCGGCCGCTAGGGCGGGCTCGCCGTCGCACGATTGCTGCGACGGCGCGGGCGCCGCGGCCAGCGTGACAGTGACCGTGGTGCCCACACCGGGCTCGGATGTCAGGTGCACCGTGCCGTCCAGCCGTTCGACGATCTCCGCAACAATGCTGAGGCCGAGCCCGAATCCGTTGGTGAAGTCCCGGGTCGGATTGTTGATCTGCTCATAAGGACGAAAGATGCGCGCCTGGTCGGCGACCGGAATGCCGATGCCGGTATCCTCGACCGTCAGGCTGACGCGGCCAGGGACATCAGCCCTGATCTTGAGCGTGACGTGACCGTGTTCCGTGAACTTGACGGCGTTGTCCACCAGGTTCTGGATGAGCCTGCGCAGGAGCAACGCGTCGGCTATCACTTCAGGTGCCTGATCGGCTTGCTGCGGTTCGAGCGCGATCTCGATGGGTTTGCCTGTCGAGGCCCGTGCTTGCGCGAGAACATCCGTGCAGAGAACGTGGATGTTAACGGGCTTGAGGTCGGCGGGCATCAAGCCTGCCGTCAGACGGCTGAATTCACTGAGTTCATTGATGTAGCGCGTCAGGCTTTTCGTGGCGACGGCGATGTCAAAAACCATCTCCCGCTCACGCTCTTCGAGGACCGGCGATTTTGCAAGGCGGCGGATTTGCAGCGTGATCGCCTGGACCGGCTGCCGCAGGTCATGGCTCGTGGCGGCGAGATAGCGGTTCTTCTCGGAGGTCGCCTGGCGCGCCTGCCGGAGGGCCGCTTCACGGTCGGTAACGTCCGTCAGGGCCAATGTCCGCCGGCCCGTTCCCGATACGCCCGCCCTTGCCGTGCCGATGATCTCCCGGGATTCGTTGACCTCGATGTCCTGCCTTTGTCCATCGGCCGCCGTTGCCGCAAGGGTCACGGGAAGGGGCCGGGTGCCGGCGACGATCTCCTCGATACGCTCGGCCTCACGGGCATCAAAAAGAACGGAAAGATGTCCCCCGGGTCTGGCATCCGGCGCGAAGCGCCGTGCTGCTCGATTGGCGTACCGGATGGAGCCGTCCGGCGTCACGCTGACGAGACCCGTGGGGCTGGTCTCGAGAACGGCCTGGAACACGATGCTGTGCGCCCTGGATGCCATCAGGCGCCCCGATAGCGCGATGCCGAGGGACAACGCGAGAAGCAGAACGAGGAAGGGGACCCGACTTTGCAGAACGTCATGCCGCATGGCCGCGAGATCGACCATGCCCCGGACCAGAAGGTCATTCCCGTAATCAAGAAGATCCACGACGTACCAGTCGCTCCCGTCGATGATGACCTGCCTTGCCTTGCGCGGCAGGATGGGAGGCGATACCGACCGGCCAACGGCATCGAGAAAGGCAGCATCCGCATCATCGGCGGCAAGAAGCCTGCCGTCGGCCGAATAGATCGCGATCTTCAGGTAAGCCATCTTGCTCGGCGCGGTCGCGGACGACAGGATGTCCAGCTTGAAGGCAGCCTGCAGCGTGGCTTCGTTATGCGAAATGCTCTTGCGGCCGGTCGCCTGCACCATCCAGTCCAATGGCCCCTGTTCCGGACCGGACAGGATGAAGCGCGATGTGGTGGACGGGGACATGTGGGGTGAAGCGGCCGTGGACGAGGGTGCGGCGCCGGCGTCCCGATCCACAAGACGCTTTGGGGCCGGAAGACGCCGTGCATGCGAGACCGGAATGCCGACGGTGTCGATGACGTCCCCCTTGCCATCAGACAGGATCAGGTGGTTAATTCCGAGCGGCGTCACGACATCCTGGGTCACCCAGTCCAGCGAGCCGGCGTGCGCGACAGGCCCGATCCTGTTGCCGGCAATCGTCAACAGCGTATTGATCGACCCGATTTTGCTCCCGGCCTCACGCGCACGGGCCTCCACGATCTCAGCCGCCTGAAACAGTGCCCGATCCACCTCGCGCTGGTGGTCAATCACCAGGAAGCCGAGACCCACAAGAAGAACCAGGACGGCGACGATGCCTGCGCCGAGGCGCGACACCCGTTCCGGGGTCAGCCCGGCGCGAGTCCCGAACCGGCCGCGGCCCGAATCCCTGCCGAACACCGGTTTTGGCCGACCTTCGGTGCCTCTGACGCCGCTGTACGTGCGTCGAAACGGCGCAACTGCGATCCTGGACAACACGGACATGAGACGCTGACCCGTTGCATGCTCTAATGCAATCAGTGTAAGCCCTCCGGACCACAGGGCAAAATCGATTTGGTGCCGGAACGGTGCCGCATAGCTACCGCTTACAGCGTCTTCGGGAGACCGCCATGCGGGATACCTTCCGCGCCGTCGTCACCGCCAGCTCGCTTGCTGTCCTTCTCCTGGCTGGCGCAGCCGTCGCCGCACTGCCTCTTGGCAGCTCCGCTCGCGCGTCTGAAACGATCGGGACCCGCGTCGTGGGGGCAGGTGTGACAAGAGGGCAAGATGATTCCCGGTCCGTGGCCCTGCTGCTCTATCGCGGTTGTGAGGAGGCGTGCACCGCCTTCAGGGATTGGCTCGCGGAACGGGGCATCGCCGTGAAGATCCACGTGTTTGATGCCCAGGTTGATCCGGGCCGCCTTCCGACGCTCGTCAAGGCCGCCCGGCAGAGACAACCCGATGTTGTCGTAACCTGGGGCACCCAAACGGCTCTGGCAGCCTTCGGTCCCTTAGGTGAAGTCAAGTTGGGAACGCATTTCACCGACAGGCCCGGTGTCTTCATGATTGTTTCGCAACCCGTGGCGTCGCGCCTGATTTCCACGACAGCCCCGCGTCGCCGGAACATCACGGGCACGCAGTACCTGACGGAAGAGGGAGACCAGATCGACGCCGCCCGGACGCTGCTGTCGGAATCAGGCCGGCCGCTCTCGAAGGTCGGCGTGATCTACACACCGACCGAGCCCAACGCGCAACTGAACGTGGCGAAGCTGCACGCCGCCGCTGAAACGCGAGGGATAACCGTCATCAAAAGGGCGCTGCCGCTGAACAAGGATGGTGAACCGAACCCCGAAGCCATACCCGCCCTTGTCGCAGAACTGGCCTCCGCCGGCATCGACATGATTTACCAGCCGGCGGACACCGTCATGAACGTCAACAGGCACATCCTCGGGCGGTCGGCCCGTGGCCACGGCATTCCCGTTTTTGCGGCGGGGGAGGCTCCGGTCCGTGATGGCGTGGCTTTCGCGGGGCTGGTGTACAGCTACGCGGCCGTCGGGCGGAAGACGGCAGAGATCGTGGCCCGGGTGTTGGACGGTGAGAGGCCGCGGGACATTTCCGTGGTCGCGCCGGGACAGCCAGACCTTCTGTTCAATGCCGCCGTGGCCGACGACATGGGAATCGTGCCGCCGACGGACGTCATCCGCTTCCTCCGCTACACCGGCGACGCCTGCAGCATATGCGGCGAAGGGCCGTGAACAGCGGGGCCATCGGATTGACTGTCCACCATGGCCGCCAAGGCCGGGATCTACGCGCGCGCCATCGCGCCACCGCAACCACAGGATGAAAAACCCCGCCGTCTTCGCGACGGCGGGGTTTTTCATGGTCGGCGGCCGCGGCCGAGGTGGGGGACACGCAGGGTAAACGGGCTGGCGCATGCCCGCGCGATCGACCGTCCCCTGTAGCCCATCCGCCAGTGCGTGCGCTGCCGGTTCGCCGCCGACAAGAAGGCCCGCACTACCGGCTGAGCCTCCGCCCTACCACGGCGGGGGCATCCGGCCGGGCACTTCTGCGCGTCACTGCAGTCAGGCGTAAAGCGAGACCGGGTTCTCAAGCGTCCCGATGCCGCTGATGTCGATGCGCACCCGGTCGCCGTCGCGGAGGTAGCGCGGCGGGTCGAAGCCGATGCCTACCCCCGCCGGCGTGCCGGTCGCGATGATGTCCCCCGGCCGCAGGGTGATGCCCCGGCTGATGGTGCTGATCAAGGTCGGCACGTCGAAGATCAGCGCCGTGGTCGGCGCGTCCTGGCGCAATTCGTCGTTCACCCAGCAGCGCACCACCATGTCGTCCAGCGAAACCGAGTCCGCCGTCGCCACCCATGGCCCCATGGGACAGAAGGTGTCCTGCGACTTGCCCAGAAGCCACTGCTTGTGGCGCCCCTGGATGTCGCGGGCCGTGACGTCGTTGACGATGGTGTAGCCGAAGATGTGTTCCAGCGCGCGCTCCTTCGGAATGGCTCGGCCGCCGGTGCCGATGATGACCGCCAGTTCGGCCTCGTAGTCGATGGCCGTGCTGATGTCCGGGTCGATGAGGATCGGCCGGTTGGGGCCGATGACGCTCTCCGGGACCTTGGAAAAGATGATGGGGGCGTCCGGCACCGCGCCCGACGCCGCGCTCATGTCGAAGCCCGACTTGGCGAACTCGTGGGCGTGGTCGAAGTAGTTCTTGCCGACGCAGAAGATGTTGCGGGTCGGGCGCGGAATGGGCGCGTCTAGGGTCACGTCGGCCAGTGGCACGGGCTCGCCGGCCTCCGGCAGGGAACGCCCCGCCGCCGCGCCTTCCACGATCGCCCGTACGCCGAGCGCCGCAGCGTCGTCGGAGAGGGCCAGGGGGCTCACGGCGGTGCGGTCATCGGACACCAGGCCGACATGGCGCCGGCCGCTGGCGGTGTAGGTGGCGAGCAGCATCAGGTCATATCCTCCGGTCACGATGAGCATTTTGCGATGTGGACGATGAACGCGGCGCGCGCGGCACCGGCAGACCGAGCGCCAGCGCGAGCCCGGCTGCGAACAGCACCAGGCCCCCGGCGTCCACCCACCAGTGCGCCGGGAACAGCAACAGGACCGATGCGGCGAACAGTACAAGGCGCGGCGCCAGGCCCATCCGCTCCGTCACGAAGGTGCAGCCCTGCAGCGCCATGGCCAGCGCGGTCAGCCCCACAAGGTGGCCCGCCGTCGCGTGGACGATGTCCCACCAGGTTCCGTACAGCAGGATGCCCGGCGCGTAAATGAAGCTGAACGGCAGCAGTACCAGCATCGCCCCGTATTTCAGCGCCGCGACGCCGGTGCGGATGGGGTCCGATCCCGCGATGGCGGCAGCGGCGAACGCCGAGACGCACACGGGCGGCGTGATGTTGGACAGGCAAGCGGCATAGAACACCACCAGATGGGCGGCGATGGTCGGCACCCCCAGCTTGATAAGGGCCGGGGCGGCCACGACCGACAGGATGATGTAGGAGCCCGTGGTGCTCGACCCCATGCCAATGATGACGGAAATCAGCATCACCAGCAGGGCCGCCAGCAGCAGCATGCCGCCGGAGAAGTCGACCAGGACGGCCGAGAACTTCAGCCCCAGGCCCGACAGCACGATGCCGCCGATGATGATGCCCAGCGTCCCGATTGCGGCGCCGGCGGCGGTGTTCGCGTGGGCGCCGCCGATCAGCCCGCTGACGATGTCGCGCGG
The DNA here is from genome assembly GCF_044803115.1 of Caenispirillum salinarum. Lineage (GTDB taxonomy): Bacteria > Pseudomonadota > Alphaproteobacteria > Rhodospirillales > Rhodospirillaceae > Caenispirillum > Caenispirillum salinarum_A. The sequence continues at coordinate 985,166 of NZ_CP085224.1, forward strand.
GCCCATGCGGGTTTCCTTGCGCAGCCAGGACAGGACCAGCGCGGAAACGCTGCCCCAGAAGGCGCCGACCTCGGGCGAATAACCGTTGAACAGCAGCCCGACGATGACGATGAGCGGGATGAAAAAGTGCCAGCCGCGCTTCAGAACGGGCCACAGGTCGGGTGTTTCCTCCCGCGACATCCCCTTCATGCCGGTGCGGACGGCCTCCAGGTCCACCATCAGCAGAACGAAGATGAAGAACAGGGTGGCCGGAATGATGTTCATGACGGCGATGCCGAGGTAGCTGCTCTCGGTCAGGGTGGCCAGGATGAAGACACCCGCGCCCATGATGGGCGGCATGAACTGGCCGCCGGTGGATGCGATGGCCTCGATGCCGCCGGCGACGTGCGGCCGGAACCCGATGCGCTTCATCAAGGGGATGGTGAAGGCGCCGGTGGATACCACGTTGGCAACCGACGATCCGGAAATGGAGCCGAACAGCGCCGAGGTCATGGTGGCGATCTTCGCCGGCCCGCCGCGCCAGCGGCCGGTCAGGGCGGTCGCCAGGTCCATGAAGAACCGGCCCGCGCCGCTGCGCTCCAGGAAGGCGCCGAAGACCATGAAGGGGAAGACAAAGGTTGCGAAGGTGGCCGTGATGACGCCGAAGATGGCTTCCTGCGTCGAGTACGTGAACTCTATGATCCGCTCGACGGTCAGGCCGGGGTGGCTCAACTTGCCGGGCAGCCATTGGCCGTAATAAAGCTGCACCAGGAAGATCAGCCCCAGCACCAGCAGCGCCGGCCCGAGCACGCGGCGCGTGGTCTCCAGCATCACGACGATGCAGATGGCGCCCATGGTCAGGTCCCATGTGTTGGGCGCGCTGACGCGGAACATGGCGTAGGAGATGTACTGGTCCATCCAGTAGCCGACCGACACCACGGCGGCGGCGCACATCACCAGGTCGAACAGGCTGGGGCGGTGCGCCGGCGCGCCTTTCCGCGCCGGGTAGAGCAGGAACACCAGGACCGAAGTGAACAGCAGGTAGAAGCCGCGGTTGGACTCCGTGGATTCGATGCCGAAGCCCGAGGTGTACATGTACCAGCCGGCGAAGAACGCGGCGACGCCGGCGTAAAGCAGCGCCCACCAGCCGCGCAGGGTGCGGCCCTTGGCGGAAAACTCGCCGAACCATGTGGGAGCCGTCATGCAGCGCCTCCGGCAGGCTTCGCGGGATCGGGAACGGGGCGGACGGCGGCCGTGCGGGTCTGGATCGCGCACGGCCGCCGGCGTCATGGCGGGTCGGACATCACTCCTCCCACATGCCCTGCTCCTTGTAGAATTCCTCGGCGCCCGGGTGCATGGGCGCACCCAGCTTGGCGAAGTTCTCGTTGGACGGCGAAAGCTGCTTCCAGTTGCGGTGGCCCGACTCCAGTTCCTCGCGCGTCTCGGGGTCGTACACGTGCTCCAGGATTTTCTTGACGGTTTCCTTCGGCACGCGCTCGTGCGCCACCCAGTAGACGGTGGTGTAGGGCAGGGTGGTCTCGGGCACGCCCTTGTACATATCTGCCGGAAGGTCGGCGGCGTAGTAGAAGGGATAGGTCTCCTCGATCTTCGACATTTCCTCGTCGGTGTAGGGAATGACGTTCACGTCGTGGGTCTCGGCCAGTTCGCTCACGGCCGCCGCCGGAGCCGAGGACTGGCAGAAGGCGTCGATCTGGCGGTTGCCGAGAGCGCGGCCGGCATCGGCGAAGGTCATCATGCGCGGCTCGACGCTCTCCTGCATGTCCAGCGCCTTGAGGATGTTGGTGCAGTTGAACACCGTGCCCGAGCCCGGCGGGCCCAGGGCGACCGTCTTTCCCTCCAGGTCGGAGACGGACTCGATGTCGTTTTCCTCCAGGGTCACGAAGTAGGTCGGGCCCTCGTAGGCCTTGGCCACGCCGCGCAGCATGTCGCCCTTCGGCCCGTTGGCGAAGGGTCCTTCCGGGGTCTGGGCGAGATAGACGTGCGAGCCGTACACGATGCCCATGTCCAGCTCGCCCTTGATCAGCCGCTTGGCGTTCTCGGTGGAGCCGCCGGTGGTGACCTGGGTGACGTTGACGTCGGGCAGATCGCGCGACAGCACCGTGCCGGCGGTGCCGACCATGTAGTACATCACGCCGCCGGGGCTGGAGCCGCCCCACGCCACGTCCTTCACCTCGTCCTGCGCCTGGGCGCCGACGGCGGTCATGGCGACGCCGAGGGCGACGGCGGCGGCCATTGTGTTGTGCATCTGCATGGAGTCCTCCCGATGTTCGAACGTGTCCGCGCGGCGGGATGGCGCGGCGGAGTTCCTTTTCATTGGGCGGTGCGGGTCGGACCAATAGTGGACCAAGTTCCGCTGAGCCACGTAAAGCATGAACCAATGAGCCGTCGGGGATCAACGCGGGGGCCCTGGTTCATCCGGCGTAGCACCATTTACAGCACTTTTTTCGCGCCAGTTTGCGCAGAGGCTTTTGACGCGCAGCGCTTGTACCAATATGCTGTATTGGTACAAGCCACCTGCCGGATACGCCGATGTCTGCATCCGAAACAGCCTTCAACCGCTTGCGCCGCATGATCCTGGAGTCGGAATTACCCCCGCGGCGCCGTTTGCCGCCGGAGAGGGATCTGGCGGCCGATTTCGGGGTCAGCCGCGGTGCCCTGCGTGGGGCCCTTGCGCGGCTGGAGGAGGAGGGGCTGATCTGGCGCCATGTCGGGCGCGGCACCTTCGTGACGTCCCGCGTCGCCGCGGCCGCCAGCATGGCTCCGGCGCCGACTGCCGATGATGGGAGCGGCGAGACGGGACCGGCGGCCCCTCCGCGGTTGTTCCGGCCGGATACCACGAATCCGCAGGAGGTCATGGAAGCGCGGCTGATCCTGGAGCCGCACCTGTGCGGCCTGGCGGCCCACCGTTCGTCACCCGCCCAGATCGCCTTCATGGAGACGTGTCTGGCGGAGGGCGCGGCCGCCGAGGACATTCCCACCTTCGAGCGCTGGGACGGCGCCCTGCATCGCAGCATTGCGGAGGCCGCCGGCAACAGCCTGATGGCGGAAGTCTTTCGCGCCATCGACAGCGTCCGGGACCAGGAAATCTGGGGCCGCCTGAAGCGCCAGAGCGTCACGCCGGAGCGGCGTCGCGCCTATGTGCGGCAGCATGGTGCGGTCGTCGAAGCCATCCGCGACCGCGACGCCGAGGCCGCCAAGCGCCTGATGCGCGAGCACCTGACGGCGGTGCGGCAGAACATGCTGGGGTCGGCCGGCGAATAGCCCGGCGGCAGAGGCGGCGTGCAGTGGCCGGCGGTGCAGAATTGATGGTCACGTCGCCGACGGTCTTCCGCCGGAATGCCAAAGGCAAGGCCAGATGTTCGATCAAGACGACGTCCGCCTCTCACGATGCTCATCTCCGCGCAGGGCGGATGGTGTTCCGTTACGCCACCATCGCCGGGTCCGCGACGATCAGCCGGCGCATCATGTCGTGGTCATCGCCCGGCGTGATGCTGATCGCACGGCCACGGCAAGTACCTGATCGTCGACAAGATCCCCAAGGCCTTCGCCAACTACTTCGAGGCCGAGCAACTCGCCCGCTGGATGGACCTCTGACCCGCACGATCGCCGTGGCCAAGCATGGTGGGGCGACGACGCGGCCGCGCGGATGGTCGAGGCGCTGCCCTCGGCAGTGCCCTGCCGGAAGCGGTCGGGCAGGACGCGCGCCCAGGTGGAAGGTTTGCCGCACGTCATCGACGCGCTGATTGCCGGCTTGCCCGCGTCGCCAGACGGTCCGGTTTGATGCATCCGCTTGTTCAGTGATGCGGTGCTTCTCCGCCCGCGACCGCCAGGTGGTGTGCCTGGTGGTGCATCCCGATGGTCATGATGCCGATGAAGCCGAGGCCGCGGATCATGCCCGTTTCGGCGCCGGTGACGGTGAGCCGGGCGCCGCCGTCGATCTCCTCGGCCGTCATCGTCATGCCCTCCGCGCCCGTCATCGTTTGCGCGTGGGCGGGAACCATGCGGCGGATGGCGCCGACCACGTCGGGAGCGTCAGCCGTCACGTCGAAGGCCGCGCCGCCCGGCACGGGGCGGCTTGAGACATCGGCGCGCAGCGTGACCGCGTCCATGTCGATCAGGTGCCGGCGCAGCGCCGCGATGTCGACCTTGCTCCAGTCCGTCTCCGGATCGCTTCGGAGTATGTCCACGATCTCCGCGATGGCGGCGAATGCGGCTTGTCCCGGCTCTTTCGGTGCGGATGCGGCCGTCTCGGCCGGCTTATGGTCCGCCGCATGGGAATGGCCCATGGCCGTCGAGTGGTTGTCGGCGGCCGAGGCTGCCGTGGCGGCGAGTGCGGTCGCGAGGCATCCGGCGATGAGCGGCAAGATTTTCATGAACAGGCTTCCTTCCGACCGGTGTTCTGGCGGTGTGCGGGGCATCGCACATCAGGATGGTCTGTCCGGAGAGGCCGTTCAAGGCGGCAGCGTCCGTACCGCCCCGGCTCATGATCCCGTTGCTCCCGGCTCCCGGCACAGCGGCGGGCGTGCCATGCCCCGCGCGCATGACGGAAACCCGCATATGCGGGCGGACGTATATGCGAATCGTCGCATGTTCTCCCCATGAACACGATCATGAACATCCTGGCCGCCGTGGCCGACCCGTTGCGCCTTCGGTCTCTCGCCCTGATCGAGAAAAAGGCCGCCGACCTCGGCATCGAGGTGGAGGTCGAGAAGGTGACCGACATGGGCGCCATCATGGGCTACGGCGTCATGTCGACGCCGGGTGTGGTCATCGATGAAACGGTCGTCCACGCCGGCGGCATCCCCAAGGCCGAGGCCGTGGAAGCCTGGCTGAACGACTGACGCGCCCTCTTGCGCTGCGGCATGCGATGTCCGACCGTGCGGCGGCAGTGCGCGCGAGCCCTATGATCGTGACGGTCTTCGCCGTCTGCACCGCCGCCGCAGGTGGCCGAGACCGGCGAAGGAACTACCGAAAGCCGCAGCGCGTTTGTCCTGATGTTCATCAGGGAAACAAACGTTCCGTCATGTCGAGGATCTTCCGCAAGAGCGCCGACACGTGGCTGCGTGTCATCATGCTGTTCGTGGCTTTGGCGCTCGTTGCGGGTGCCGGCCTCCTGGTCGCCGGTGCGGCGTCCAACGTCACGACGCGCGAGAACATTGCGCCCGCGCAGCCCGTCCCGTTCAGCCACAAGCATCACGTCGGCGGTCTCGGGATCGACTGCCGCTATTGCCATACCGCCGTCGAGGTGAGCGCGTCGGCCGGGCTGCCGCCGACGGAAACCTGCATGACATGCCATTCCCAGCTTTGGACCGACGCCGACCTGCTTGCGCCGGTGCGGCAGAGCTGGGCCAAGAGGACCCCCATTCACTGGGCGCGCGTTCATAACCTGCCGGATTTCGCCTACTTCGACCACTCCATCCACGTCAGTTCCGGCGTGGGCTGTGTCGAGTGCCACGGGGCCGTGGACGAAATGCCGCTCACGCGCCAGGCCGAGAACCTGCGGATGCGGTTTTGCGTCAACTGCCACGATGACCCCGCACCGCGGCTGCGGCCGCGCGAGGCCGTGTTCGACATGGAATGGACGCCGCCAGCCGACCGCCGCGCCCTCGGCGAGACGCTGGCGCAACGCTACGGCATCGACACCGAGGACCTGACCCACTGCTACATTTGCCATAGGTGACGGATGGCTGAGAATGCCCGCCATGGGACCACGCCCGATATTGCGGCCCTGCGGCGGCGGCTGGCCGATGCGCGCGGGCCGCGCCTCTGGAAGGGGCTGGAGGAAGCGGCCGACGAGCCGGCCTTCCGCACATGGCTGCACGCGGAATTTCCCGCTGCCGCCCACCTGCTCGACCAGCCGCACGCCCGCCGCACCGTCCTGCGCACCATGGCGGCGTCCTTCCTGCTCGGCGGGTTGAGCGCCTGCGACGTCTATCTGCCCGAGGACGTGGTGCCCTGGGTGGAGCAGCCGGAGGCAATGGTTCCCGGCGTGCCGCGCTTCTACGCCAGCATGATCCCCTTCCAGGGCCATGCGCGGCCGGTGGTGATCGAGACGCACGAGGGGCGGCCCACGCGGCTGGACGGCAACCACAGGCATCCCGCCGCGACCAGCGCGCTTGATCCGTTCACCCAGGCGGAGGTCCTGCGGTTCTACGATCCCGACCGCTCGGCCACGGCGCTGCGGCGCGGCAATCCGGTCTCCACCGCGGCGGCACGGTCGCAGGTGCTCAACACCATGCAAGGGCTGGAAAGCGGGCAGGGCGTGCGCCTGCTCACCGGGCGCACGACATCGCCGACCCTGTTGCGCCAGGTCGAGGAGTTGAAGGAGCGCCTGCCGGGCCTGCGGCATCATGTGTGGGAGCCGGTCGACGAGGTCGGGCCCCGGCTGCGGGCGGCCGAACTGGCCTTCGGCCGACCACTGGAGACGCGGGTGCGGCTGGCCGAGGCCGACGTGGTGGTGAGCCTGGAAGACGACCTGCTCGGCGCGGGACTGTGGCAGCTCGACCATGCGGCGGCCTGGGCGGAGCGGCGCCGGCGCGGGCACGAGACCGGCGATCTCAACCGCCTGTACGTCGCCGAAAGCACGCCGACGCTCGCCGGCGCCAAGGCGGTGGAACGCCACGACGTGCCGAGCAACCGCATTCCGCATCTGGCGGCGGCGATCGCTGGCGAACTCGGGGTGGACGCGCCGCCCGTGTCGCTGGCATCGGAGGATGCCGCCTGGGCAAGAAGGATGGCGGCCCTGCTCAAGCGCCACGCCGGCCGGGCCGTGCTGACGGTCGGCGCCAAGGCTCCGGTCGAGGTTCAGGCGCTGGTGCTGGCGGTCAACGAGAGGATCGGGGCGCTCGGCACGACGCTTCAGACCCTGGAGCCGATCTCGCCGCCGGCCGACGGCGGGCTGCCGGACCTGGTCGACGCCATGCGGGACGGGGCGGTCGATACCCTGGTGATCCTCGACCTCGACCCGGTTTTCGCCGCGCCCGGCGCGCTGGACTTCGCCGGGGCGCTGGAGGCGGTGCCGATGTCGCTCCACCTTGGGACCTATGCCGACGCGACGGCGCGGCTGTCATCGTTTCACCTGCCGCTGGCGCATCCGCTGGAAACCTGGTCCGACGGCCTCGCCACCGACGGCACGGCCTGCATCCAGCAGCCGGTGGCGCGGCCGCTTTACGGCGGTGTCGAGGTCCACGCGATGTTGGAGGCGTGGCTCGGCCGGCCGGGACGAACCGCCCGGCACGCGGTGCGGCGCACCTGGCGGGCTGCGCTCGGCCTCGACGGCGGCGAGGCGCGGTGGGAGCGGGCGCTGCACGACGGATACGTGGCGGGAACGGCCGCGAACGAAGTGTCTGCCCCGTCCGTCAAGGCGCTGGACGTCGCCTTGCCGGAACTCGCGGCAGACCGGGCGCTGGAGGTTGTCTTCGGCCCTGACCCTTCGGTTTGGGACGGACGCTACGCCAACGTCGGCTGGTTGCAGGAGCTTCCCAAGCCCCTCACCAAGCTGACGTGGGACAACGCGGCGCTGGTCAGCCCGGCGCTGGCGGAGCGTCTGGGACTGAGCAACGGCCGGCTGGTCGAGATCGCGGCCGAGGGGCGCGCCGTGCGCATTCCGGTCTGGATCGTGCCGGGGCAGGCGGCGGAGACGGTGACGCTGCATTTCGGCCAGGGCCGCCACCTCATCGGCCGCTTGGCGGAGATGGCGGGAACCGACGTCAACCCGCTGCGTCCGGCCGGCGGCGACGTGCTGCTCGGCGCGTCGCTGGACGTGCTCGACGAGACCCATGCGCTTGCCGACACCCAGATGCACGGCACCATGGAGGGCCGCGACCTGATCCGCGCCATGCCGGCGGCGGAGGTTGCCGGCCACGGCGCACCGAAGGGCGAGGCGGAAGAGACGCACCACAGAACCTTGCACGGGCGCATCTTCGACTACGAAAAGCCCGGCGCTGAGCCCTATGCCTGGGCCATGTCCATCGACCTGGACACCTGCATCGGCTGCAATGCCTGCGTCGTCGGCTGCGTCGCTGAAAACAACATTCCCGTGGTCGGGCCCGAGCAGGTGCGCATGGGCCGCGAAATGCACTGGATCAGGGTCGACCGCTATTTCGAGGGCGACCTGGACCGGCCGAGAATCCACTTCCAGCCGGTCCCCTGCATGCACTGCGAGCACGCACCCTGCGAGATCGGTTGCCCCGTCCGAGCCACGGTCCACGGCCCCGAGGGGCTGAACCAGATGATCTACAACCGCTGCATCGGCACCCGCACGTGCTCCAGCTACTGCCCCTACAAGGTGCGCCGGTTCAACTGGTTCGACTATGCCCGGCCGGCGGCACCGGGCGAGGAGGCCGTGCGGAACCCGGACGTGACGGTGCGCGCGCGCGGCGTCATGGAAAAGTGCACCTACTGCGTCCAGCGCATCTCCGCCGCCCGGCGCGAGGCGAAAAAGGACGACCGCCGCATCGCCGACGGAGAGGTGCAGACGGCCTGCCAGACCGCCTGCCCGACGCAGGCGATCGTGTTCGGCGACCAGAGCGACCCCGCCACACGCATCGCCCGCGCCAAGGATGACCCCCGCAGCTATGCCCTGCTGGCCGAGACCAACACCCGCCCGCGCACCGAATACCGGGCGCTGGTGATCGAGGACATGGACGAGGAGGCCTGATGCCGGGCAACTCCATCTATCCGCGCGGCACCACCTATCGCGGCGTCGGAGACCGTGTCGCGGGCATCCTGCTCGACGTGCCGACGCGCCGCCGGTGGTGGATTGCGTTCCTTGTCTCGGGTGCGTTGTTCCTCGTGCTGCCGTCGATGATCGTCCACCTTTTCGTCGAGGGGGTCGGCGTCTGGGGCGTCAACATTCCGGTGAACTGGGGCCTCGCCATCGTCAACGTGGTGTGGTGGATCGGCATCGGGCACGCCGGGACGTTCATCTCGGCCATGCTGCTGCTGCTCGGGCAGGAATGGCGCAACTCGCTGAACCGCTTCGCCGAGGCGATGACCATCTTCGCCGTGATCTGCGCCGCCATGTACCCGATCCTCCACCTGGGGCGGCCGCAGTTCTTCTACTGGATGCTGCCCTACCCGACGCCGTTCCAGGTGTGGCCGCAGTTCCGCAGCCCGCTGTTCTGGGACGTCATGGCGATCTCGACCTACTTCACGGTGTCGCTGCTGTTCTGGTACGTCGGCCTGATTCCCGACCTGGCGAGCGTCCGCGACAAGGCGAAAAGCCGCTTCTGGCGGGTGTTCCTGGGCCTGGCGGCGCTCGGGTGGCGGGGCTCGGCCATGCACTGGGTGCGGTGGCGCCGGGCCTACGTGATCCTGGCGGCGCTGGCCATGCCGCTGGTGGTGTCGGTGCATTCGGGCGTGTCGCTGCTGTTCGCCGCCGGCCCCGTGCCCGGCTGGCATACGACCATCTACCCGCCGTATTTCGTCATGGGCGCGCTGTTTTCCGGTTTCGCCGTGGTCGGGATGATCGCCGTTGTGCTGCGCGCCTGGTTCAAGCTCTACGACCTGGTGACGCCGCGCCACCTGGACCTGCTGGCAAAGTTCATGCTGGCGATCGGCCTGATGACCCTCTACGGCTACCTGTTCGAGGCCCTGACCGCCTGGTATTCCGGCCACGAGTTCGAGGTCGACACCCTGCACGACCGCCTCTTCGGGCCGTTCGCCACCATCTACTGGGGAGCCGTGCTCCTCAATTTCGCGCCGATCCAGCTGCTGTGGCGGCGGCGGTGGCGCACCCGCCCGGTGGTGCTGTTCCTGGTCTGCCTGTCGGTGACCGTCGGCATGTGGCTGGAGCGGTACATGCTCATCATCTCCGGCCTGTTCCGCGACTACCTGCCGTCGTCGTGGGATACCTATTCGGCGCCGTGGACGGAGTGGCTGCTGTTCCTCGGCACGATCGGCTTCTTCCTGTTCGCCTTCGTGCTGTTCATCCGCTTCCTGCCGATGGTGGCGATCTCCGAGGTCAAGGAAGTGCTGTTCGAGGAGCGCCCGGCACGGCGGCCGGCGCCCGAACCGGCGCCGCGCGCCGCCGAGCCGACGAACCGGGAGCCGGCGCGGGACGGCCTTTACGGCGTGCTGGCCTGCTACGACCGCGCCGACGACCTGGTGCTGGCGGCCCGGCGGGCGGTGGCGGGCGGTTTCACGCGGCTGGACTGCCACACGCCGTTCCCCGTGGACGATCTGACCGAGGTCCTGCGGCTGCGGGAACGGCGGTTGCCCTGGATGGTCGCCGGGGCCGGCGCGTTCGGCCTTGTCTTCGCGCTGGGGCTGCTGTGGTACATCGACGTCGCGTACCTGCCCACGCCCGTCGGCGGGCTGCCGCTGGCCGCCTGGACCGCCTACGGCCTGCCGGCCTTCGAGTTCACGGTGCTGCTGGCGGCCCTGACGGCCGTGATCGGAATGCTGGCCCTCAACCGCCTGCCGCGCCTGCATCACCCCCTGTTCGAGGTGGAGGAGTTCGACCGCGCGACGCAGGACGGCTTCTTCCTGGTTCTGCTGGCCGACGACCCGCAATTCGATCCGGCGCGGGCTCGCGATTTCCTGGAGCAACTCGACCCTGCGCCGGCGCTGGTGCGGGAGGTGCCGGCATGACGCGCGTCGGCACCGTCATTCTCGGCGTCCTGCTTCTGGCAGCCTGCGAGCAGGAGATGAACACCCAGCCGAAATACGAGGTCTACGAGACCGCGGAGCTTTTCTCCGACGGCATCGTCAATCAGAAGCCGCAGCCGGGCACCATCGCCCTCGGCGATCTGGACCGCCAGGCGGCGTTGAGGGATCGTCCGCCCCTCACGCGCGCCCTGCTGGATCGCGGGCGCGAGCGGTTCAACATCTACTGCGTCCCCTGCCACGGCGGGGCCGGGTATGGCGACGGCATGATCGCGCGCCGCGGCTTTCCCGATCCGCCCAGTTACCACACCGATCGGCTGCGCTCCCGCCCGGCGCGCTACTTCGTTCAGGTCATCACGGAGGGCAAGGGAGACATGTACTCCTACGCCACCCGCGTTCCGCCGGCCGATCGCTGGGCCATCGCCGCCTACATCAAGGCGTTGCAGTTGTCCCAGCAGGTTCCCGCGGACCGGCTGCCGCCCGGCATCGAGCCGGCGGCGCCGTCCGCATCCCCATCCCCATCCACCTCCGAGGCGGAGGGCGGCTCATGACGGCGCGGCGCCTCATCACGGTCCTTCTGGGGATCGGTGTCATCGGCGTGGTGGTGGTTGCGGTCGCCGCCACCTTCGCGCCGCAAACCGCGCTCGTCGCCTGGCTGACGGCGGTGCTGGCGGTCATGGTCGTGCCGCTGGGGGCGCTGCCGCTGCTGCTGACATGGCACCTTCACAAAGGGCGCTGGGGCCTGCAACTCGGTCGCGACATGGAGGCCGCGGTGGCGACGACGCCGCTGGTGCTGCTGTTCCTGCTGCCGGTCGTGCTGGCGCCGGGCGTGCTGCATCCGCTGGTGCATGGCGCCGGCGGTCACGAAACGCACCCCTGGCTGCGCGAAGGGCCGTTGCTGGCGCGCGGCGCCGCGTACCTGGTCACGTGGTGGATGCTGGCCCGCTACGCGGTCCGCATCGGACGGCCGGTGGACGCGGCGGCGCATCGTCCCGGACTGGCGGCGGCCGGGCTGATCCTGTGGACGCTGACGGCGTCGCTGGCCGGCATCGACTGGGTGATCGCGCTCCAGGCCGAAGCCTATTCCTCCATCTTCGGGCTCGTCTTCCTGTCGCACCTCATGGTCGGCGCGCTGGGCTTCCTGTGCGCCACGTCGCTCGGCCGGGCGTGGAGACTTGGGCAGACGCCGAACGTGCGCGGCATCGGCAACATGCTGCTCGGGGCCGTCATGCTGTGGCTCTACCACGAGTACATGCAGTGGCTGATCGTCTGGTCCGGCGACCTGCCGGGGCACATCGACATCTATCTGGACCGCGCCGGACCGGTCTGGACCGCGATGGTGGCGGTGATGGCGGTCCTGGGCGGGGCGGTGCCCTTCGTGCTGCTGCTGTGGAGCCGCGTGCGCCGGAATGCCGCCGCCCTGGCCATGATCGGCGGCTGGTTTTTCGCGGTGCGGATCATCGAGGCCTTCTGGTGGGTGGTCCCGCTGCATCCGGCCGGCGGCCTGACGGCGGCGCTGGCCGTGGCGGCGCTTGTCGGCGCGGGCGGCCTGTGGGGCGGCGTCTGGCTCATCCTGCGGGCGCGTCACCCGGCTCCCCGCCACGAGATGCTGGAGGCGCATCATGGCTGAACATCGCGATTACGAACGCTCCGACGTCAGCATCCGCGCCGCCGTGTGGTCGGCGGTCATCCTGTCGGTGGTGATCGTCGTCGTCGGCGGCGCGCTGTGGCTGCTCCGGCTCCAGTTCGAAAGCGAGCCGGACCCGTTTCCGCAGCGCCCGCCGCTGGTCCGGCAAGGGCAGATTCAGCCGCCGCTGCAGGAAAACCCCCAGGTGGACCTCGTGGAACTGCGGGCTCATTTCCACGAAATCCTGACCACCGCCGTGTGGCTCGACGAGGACCGCACCGCCGCCCGCGTCCCCATCGACGACGCCATGGAGATGCTGGCCGAACGGGGCTGGCCGGAGGGGGCTCCCTGATGCAGTTCGACTGGCTCAACGCCCTGCCGTTCTGGCCCGACCAGATCTCCGATCACGCGGCGACGGTGGACACCATCATGGTGGCGTTCTCGTTCGTGATGGTGCTGTTCGTCGCGCCCGTCTTCATCCTGATGGCGTTCTTCGCCGTCAAGTACCGCCGGGGATCTTCCGCCGACAGGACGGGCCGCCCGCGCAGCCTGCCGTGGCTGGAGGCGGCCTGGGCGCTGGTGCCGCTGGTGGTGATGATGTTCTTTTTCTATCAGGCGGCGCGCGCCTACTTCGACTTGCACGACGAGATGGAGAACTCCCTGCGGATCGAGGTGATCGGCAAGCAGTGGATGTGGAAGACCCAGCATCCCAACGGCAAGCGCCAGATCAATCAACTGAACGTGCCGGTCGGCGTGCCCGTCGAGTTGAACATGATAAGCCAGGACGTGATCCATTCCATGTACCTGCCGGCCCTGCGCATCAAGCAGGACGTCCTGCCGCACCGCTACACCAAGCTGCGGTTCGTCGCCACCGAGACCGGCACGTTCCACCTGACCTGCGCCGAATACTGCGGCACGCTGCATTCCCGCATGGGCGGCTCGCTCGTCGTCATGGAGCGCGATGCCTATGACGCGTGGGTCTCGGAGGCCCGCGACGCGGCCCGGCCGGTGGACCGCGGCCGGCGCCTGTTCACCGAGGCCGGCTGCCGGGGCTGCCATGCCGAGGACGCGCCCGTCGAGGCGCCGCTGCTGGACGGCCTTTACGGTTCGCCGGTGCCGCTGGCCGGCGGCGGATCGGTGGAGGCCGACGAGAACTACCTGCGGACGGCCATCCTGCGGCCCAACGCCCATGTGGTGGCCGGCTTCGAGCCCATCATGCCGAGCTTTCGCGAACAACTCGACGAAGAACAAATCCTGGACCTGATCGCATACATCCGGGCGCTGTCCGACGACGACGGCGGCGGAGAGGGGGAACGCCGATGAACGCCATCTACACGCGGGAGGCGCCGAATTACATCCGCGCCGCCTACAGCCTTCGCTCGTGGCTGTTCTCGACGGACCACAAGCGGATCGGGGTGCTCTACCTGATCTCGATCACCCTGTTCTTCTTCCTGGGCGCGCTGGCGGCGGCATTGATCCGGCTGGAGCTGTTCACCGCCGAGGCCGACCTGATCTCGGCCGACGTCTACAACCGCGCCTTTTCGCTGCACGGCGTTCTGATGGTGTGGTTCTTCCTTATTCCGTCCATTCCGGCGGTGTTCGGCAACTTCCTGATTCCCACCATGATCGGGGCGAACGACCTGGCCTTTCCGCGCCTGAACCTGGCGAGCTGGTGGGTGTTCATGGGCGGCGGGCTGCTTACCTTCATCGCCCTGTTGCTCGGCGGCGTGGACACGGGGTGGACGTTCTACACGCCGTATTCGTCCATGTTCTCCAACAGCTATGTGGCGCTGACGATCCTGGGTGTGTTCATCGCCGGGTTCTCGACCATCTTCACCGGCGTCAACATCATCGTCACCGTCCACAAGCTGCGCGCGCCGGGCATGACCTGGATGCGCCTGCCGCTGTTCGTGTGGTCGCACTACGCCACCAGCGTCGTGATGATCCTGGCGACGCCCGTGCTCGCCATGACGCTGCTGCTGGTGACGGCGGAGCGGCTGCTGGGGATCGGCGTCTTCGACCCGGCGCTTGGCGGCGACCCGCTGCTGTTCCAGCATCTGTTCTGGTTCTACAGCCATCCCGCCGTCTACATCATGATCCTGCCCAGCATGGGCGTCATGAGCGAGGTCATCACCGCCTTCGCGCACAAGCGCGTCTTCGGCTACGCCTATGTGGCGTTCTCCTCCATCGCCATCGCCGCGATCGGGTTCCTGGTGTGGGGCCACCACATGTTCGTGGCCGGCCAGTCGGTCTACGCCAGCATGATGTTCTCGGCCATGAGCTTTCTGGTGGCGGTGCCGTCGGCCATCAAGGTCTACAACTGGACGGCGACGCTCTACAAAGGCCAGGTGACGGTCGGCGTGCCGCTGCTCTACGGCATGGCCTTCATCGGCCTTTTCGTGGTCGGCGGGCTGACCGGGCTGTTCCTGGCGACCCTGGCGCTGGACGTGCATGTCCACGACACGTATTTCGTCATCGCCCACTTCCATTACATCATGGTGGGCGCGAGCGTCATGGCCTACATGGCGGCCCTGCATTTCTGGTGGCCCAAGATCACCGGGCGCATGTATCCCGAGGTTCTGGGCCGCTGGTCGGCCGTGATCGCCTTCCTCGGCTTCAACGTCACCTTCTTTCCGCAGTTCCTGGCCGGCTACATCGGCCAGCCGCGCCGCTACCAGACCTATTGGCCGGAGTTGGAGACGCTGAACCAGATCTCCACCATCGGCGCCGGGCTGCTGGCGATCGGCTACGCCTTGCCCTTCATCTATTTCGTCCGTTCGCTGTGGCGGGGGCCACGGGCGAGCGCCAACCCCTGGGACGCCTTCGGCCTGGAGTGGATGGTTCCGTCGCCGCCTCCGACCGAGCCGTTCAAGGACACGCCGCACGTCACCTGGGAGGCCTACGACTACCCCCGCCCGGAAGACCAGGAGCGCCGCGATGGACGATAGCCTGGAGCACCAGCCGCCGCACGGCCATCACTTCACAAGCGCCGGGCAGGAGCGCCGCGCCGACCTGCTGGGTCTGTGGCTGTTCATCGCCACGGAAGTGATGATGTTCGGCGCCCTGTTCATGGCCGTCATCGTCTACCGCAGCACGCTGCCGGAAGCGGTGCGCGCGGGCGCGCATCATCTGGACCTGTGGATCGGCGGCCTCAACACGGCGGTGCTGCTGACCAGTTCCATGACCATTGCCCTTGCCGTGGTCGAGGCGCGGCGGGGGCAGGCCGGTCGCACCGCCGCACTTCTGGCGGCCACGGCGGTCCTGGGTGCGACCTTCCTGGGGATCAAGGCCTATGAATACGTCATGGAATACCGCGAGGGCCTGATGCCCGGCATCGGACCGGCGTTTCCCTCCGATGATCGGGCGGTCGAGTTGTTCTTCAACATCTATTTCACGGCGACGGGCCTGCACGCCATCCACCTGATCATCGGCGTGGCGGCTGTTCTGCTGCTGGCCTTTCGCGTGCGCCGCGGCCTGACGCGCCTGCCCCGGCGCCGCATCTCGGTGGAGGCGCTCGGGCTGTACTGGCACTTCGTCGACATCGTCTGGGTGTTCCTCTATCCGGCGCTCTATCTGGTCGGGAGGTGACCATGTCCGATGCTTTGAACGACCAGGACGCGCGGCACGAGCGCCGCCTGATCTTCAAGGTCTACGGCGGCCTCATGGCATTGCTGGGACTGACGCTGGCCGTGGCGATGGTGGACCTGGGGTGGGGGAACGTGGTCGCCAACCTGTCCATCGCCATCGCGAAGACGGTCCTCATCCTGTGGGTCTTCATGCACCTGCGCGAGGCGACGCCCATGCTCCGCCTGTTCGCGCTGGCGGCGGTGATGTGGGTCGGCTTTCTGATCGTCCTTGGCCTGGGCGACTGGATGACGCGCGGCGCGTCCTGATCGAGCACGTCCCGACGGGTGCATCCGCCGGAGGGAACCGGCGTCCACGCGGCAATGACGCCGACGTTCTGCCCGGTCTTCCTGCCGGCGCGGCACGGGCGGAAAAGGAGCCGAATTTAACGCGAGTCATTCTCAATAGCGTTCGCACGTTGCTAACGTCCGGTACGGGCGGCGCTTCGGAAGCCCGCACCGCTACCGCTGCAAGGAGAGAATGACCCGTGATGACCCATCGCAGAACCCGGACCCGCTCGCTGATCGCGGCTGCCGTCGGAGCGCTCGTATTGCCGGCGCAAGCATTCGCAGATGGCGAAATAGGCGAGCATGTGCAGACCTACTGGAAGCACATGGACGAGTACGCCGCCGGCGTCGACCGCATGAACAGCGCGCTGGACGACCTTGTGGCGGAAGCAGAAGCCGGCGCCTTCGATGAAGCCGATGTCGACCGCCTCGTCGAGGTCTGGGAGGACGTCAAGGTGCACGGTGCAATCGAGGTGGTGGCGACGCCGCTTTACCCGCCCATCTGGGAAGGCATCTATGCCCTGCGGGACGCAGCCGCCGAAACGGCGTCCGCCGACGCCGTCGCCTCGGCCGCTGAGCAGACCTCGGTCGCACTGCACGAGGGGCTCGGGGCCCTGCGGCTGGCCACCTATCAGCATGAGATCGGGGAGGGGCCGGATTTGGCTGGCCGCGGTGCGCCCGCCGACGATCCAATCCATGCCATCGAGGACCGCCTGTCGCAGGCCGTGGCCAAATACCAGGAAGGCCATGCCGATGATGCGAAGGCCCTGATCCACGACGCCTACTTCAACTATTTCGAGGGCATCGAAGGGGCACTGATCGAGCAGGATGCCGCGTTGGTCACCACCCTGGAGGAGGACTTCAACGGCGCCCTGCCGAACCTGATCAACCGGGGCGCTTCGGTCGAGGACATTCGCGGTCAGGTCAACGCGATGATGGAGAAGCTGCACAGGGCCGAGGATCTGCTGGCCAAGGCCGAGAACGACAAGGGAGACGTATTCTAAGATGGAACGGCGGACGTTTGTGAAAGGCGCCGTCGCACTGGGTGCCCTCGGAGCGGCTGGTCCTCTCCGGGGCATCAGGCCGGCCCGCGCGGTCCAGACGGGCGCGGAGTCCGTCGATGACCTCCCGCCGCTTCGCGGCAGCCTGACCGTCTACATGGGACGGGGCGAGGGCGGGCTGTACACCGAGGTGATCGACGCCATCCGCAAGAGGAACCCGGCCCTGGAATTGTCCGTGAGGCGGGCTCCCGCGGCCTCTCTCGCCAACACGTTGATCCAGGAGAACCGGTTCGGCGGACCTCGGGCCGACCTGTTCTGGTCGATCGACGCCAGCACGCTCGGCGTGGTGATCGGCGAGGGCATGGCGCGGCCGGTTCCGGAAAGGCTGCATGCCCTGGTCGATCCCGCCTTCCGCTATCCGGGGCTTGCGCCGCTGTCCGGTCGCATCCGCACGGTGGTCTACAACCCCGCGAGGCTGGATGCCGCGGCCTTGCCGTCGTCGATCATGGCGTACGCCGACAGCGACCTGAGCATCGGTTGGGCTCCCGCCTACGGGGCCTTCCAGTCGTTCCTCACGGCCATGCGTCTTCTGGAAGGCGAGGATGCGGCCCGCGCCTGGATCAGGGGCATAAAGCCACGGGCCACCGAGTTCGCCGGAGAGCTGGGCGCGGTGATGGCCGTGGAGCGGGGCGACGTCGATGTCGCCTTCGCCAACCACTACTACACGCTGCGCCTGAAGCAGGGAAAGCCGGAGGCGGACGTCGGCATCACCTTCACCCGCGATGATGCCGGGTCGTTGATGAACACCTCCGGCGTGGTGCTGCTGCGGGAGGGCGATCTGCAGGTCGACTTCATCCGCTACCTGCTGTCGAAGGAGGTGCAGTCCTACCTGTCGCGGGAGGCCTTCGAGATACCCATGGTGCCGGGCGTGCCCACGCCCGGGGCTCTGCCGCCGCAGGACGACCTCCACCCGCCGAAGATCGATCTGACACGGCTTTCGGACGTGCAGCCGACCCTGGATCTGCTGCGGGAAACGGGGGTGCTGTGAGGAATGGCGGAAGGCCCTGGAAAGCGCGCCGACGCCTTTCGGTGCCGCTCATCCTGAGCGCGCTGGTCGCGGCGGCGGTGGTGCTGCCGGTCGGGGTGCTTGCCTATCTCGGCCTGGGGGCTGACGTGGCCCTTTCCGGCCGGACGGGCGAGATCGTGCTCAACACGGTGCTGCTGGCGGCCCTGACGGCCGGGGGCTCGGTGCTGATCGGAGTGCCGCTCGCGTTCGTGGTGGCCTACGGAGACCTGCCGGCGCGGCGGTTCTGGACCGGCCTGCTGGCGGCGCCGCTGGCCATTCCCAGTTACGTGGGCGCGTTCGCCTTTTTCGCCGGCTTCGGGCCGGGCGGCGAGATCGACACGCTGACCGGCCTCGCCCTGCCCACTGTCACCGGCCTGCCGGGGGCGGCGCTGGTGATGACGCTCTATACGTACCCCTTTGTCTTCCTGACGACGCGGGCCGCGCTGCGGAACCTGGACGGCAGCGCGGTGGAGGCGGCGCGGCTGCTCGGCCTGCCGCTTCGGGCCGCGCTGGCGCAGGTGGTGCTGCCGCGCGTGAAGAACGGCATTGCGGTCGGCGCCCTTCTGGCGGCGCTGTATGCGCTGTCCGACTTCGGCACGCCGGCGATCATGCGGCTGGACACCTTCACCCGCGTGATCTTCGTCGAGTACAACGCCTTCGGTCTCGACCGCGCCGCCCTCCTGTCCCTTTACCTGCTGGCCCTGGTGGCGGTCATCCTGTGGCTCGAAGCCCGCGTGGGGGCGGTCCGCGAAGCACCGGGGCGGCCGTTTCGCATGCGCCTGTCCCGGACGGTCAAGGCCGCGAGCATGGCCGGCGCGCTGGTCGTCAGCGGGACGGCCATTCTGGTGCCGGTTGGCCTGTTCGCATCATGGCTGATGCGCGAGGGGGCCGGCGCCTTCAGCCCCGACTATGTCGTCAATTCCACCTATGCCTCGCTTCTCGCCGCGGTCGCCGCCGTGGCCGCCGCGTTGCCCGTGGCGGTAGCGGCGTCGCAGGGGCGTTTCGGCCGGCTGCTGGAGCGCGTCACCTACGTCGGCTTCGGCGTGCCAGGGATCGTGCTGGGCACGGCGCTTGTGGTGGTGGGCCTCTACTCCGGCTTTCTGTATCAGTCGCTGGCGCTGCTGGTCCTGGCCTACGTGATCCGGTTCCTGCCGCTTGCCGTCGGCAACACGCGGTCGACGCTGGACCGGGCGGGCGGCAACGTGGCCGGGGCGGCCCGCCTGCTGGGCGCGGGTCCGGTGGAGACGTTCCGGCGCGTCACCCTGCCGCTGGCGCTGCCCGGCATTCTCGCCGGCGCCGCGCTCGTCTTCCTGGAGGTGATGCGCGAACTGCCGGCCACTCTGTTGTTGCGTCCGACGGGCTTCGATACCCTCGCCACGTATCTTTGGCGGGTGTACGAGGCGGGCCATTTCGGTCTCGGCGCCGTGCCGGCGGTCCTGCTGGTGGCTGTTTCCGCCGTGGCGGTGGTGATCATGTTGCGCGGCGAGAAGGACTGAGGCGAGGCAAACGCTGGATGCTTGAAATTCGGAACCTGACGGTCAGCTATGGCGGCACCCTCGCGGTGCGCGATCTCAGCCTGCATGTGGACGACGGAGAGATCGTGACGCTGCTTGGCCCCACCGGCTGCGGCAAGAGCACGACCCTGCGCGTCGTGGCCGGACTGGAGGAGGCTTGCGGCGGTGAAATCTTCATCGGCGGCCGCCGTGTCAGCGGCGGTTCGTTCGTTCCGCCGGACAAGCGCAACATCGGCATGGTGTTCCAGGACTTCGCGCTCTTTCCGCACCTGACGGTGGCGCAGAATGTCGGGTTCCGGCTGGAGCGGTCCGCGCCGGTTGACCGGTGGCTGCGCTGGCTGGGGTTGGAGGCGCATCGCGACGCCATGCCCGGCACCCTGTCCGGCGGCCAGAAGCAGCGCGTGGCGCTCGCCCGCTGCCTCGCCCACGAGCCGGGGCTGGTGCTGCTCGACGAGCCGCTGTCCAACCTGGATGCCTCTCTCAAGGACAGCCTGCGGTGGGACATCCACGAGACGCTGAAGGAGGCCAGGGTGCCCGCCATCTGGGTGACCCACGACCAGAACGAGGCGCTCTCGATCGGCGACCGCGTCGGAGTCATGAACGGCGGCACCCTGGAGCAGCTTGCCCCGCCTGATGTGTGCTTCTGCGACCCCGCCACCCGCTTCGTCGCCGAATTCCTGGGCGAAGCTTCCTTCCTGCCCGGCGACGTGGCTGACGATGGGGTGATAGTGCACACGGCTGTCGGCCCCGTTGCCGGCGATCGCCGCATCGCGGCTGTGGGACGTGCCGTGGATGTGCTCTTCCGGCCCGATGATCTGTCGCTCAGGCGGGATGCGCTGGCACCGGCGACGATCGCCTGGGCAAGATATGAAGGCGGGACGCGCCTCTACGGCGTTACCGTCGGCGAGGGCGGAGCCGGCCCGCTGGTCAAGGTGCGCACAAATCACGAGATGCGCCTGGCACCGGGCGACCGTGTCCGACTGCATGTCGAGTCCACCCATCCCCTGGCCGTGTTTCCCCGTGCCGGCGGAACACCACCCTCAATGGCCGAAGCCGAGCCCCAATCCGCGAATTGCTGACCGGCCTCGCGAGGCGGCAGATCCGGGCGGCCGCAAGGCCACCCGGCGCGCGGCGCGTGTCCGGATGGTACGCGACCGCCACCCCGCCGGACCGATCGCCGGAGGGGTCTGGGCACGGGAGGCGGCTGCTCGCCATGTGCAATTAAGAAGCGGTTGCGGGGAAGGTCCTTACACGGTATGTGGATGCTCTCAGGCAAATGCGGATCATTTGCAATTCTAATTGTGGTTGATGACGGCCGCGGGCCGAAAGCATGGAGGGGTGTCGCCCATGGTGCTGTACGAGAGGGTAATCACACAGGTGGCGCTGGCTGCCGTCGCGGTGGCGGCGGGGCCGGCGTTGGCTGCCGGAGACGGGGAGGCGCCCGCCGGCGTGGACTCCGGTTTGCATCTGGTTTCTTACCGAACCGCCGGGTCCGTCGCCGTCGATGGCAAGGATGGCGGCGAGTGGGCGGCGGCGGCGCCGCTGATCGTCACCGTCGACGAACTCCCCTACAAGCCCGACACCGGCTATCGGGGCATCGACGCCACGGATGTTGAAATCCGGTCGCTGCACGACGAAGGCCATCTCTACATGCTGTTCCGCTGGGCCGATCCCACGCTGAGCACGGCGCGCTGGCCCTGGGTCAAGCAGGCCGACGGCGGCTGGAAGCAGATGAAGGCGCTTGACAGCACCGGGCACGAGAACGACTGGTACGAAGACAAGCTCTCGGTGTTCTGGCACATCAACGAGCGCGGCTTCGAGAAGAAGGGCTGCGACATGTCGTGCCACATCGCCGCCGACGGCTGGCTCGACGGTGTGCGGGACAGCTCGGCCGGGCGGCACTACACCGACCAGCCGGGCGAAACGCTGGACATGTGGCACTGGAAGAGCGCCCGCACGAATCCCGTGGGCCAGGCGGACGACCAGTTCGTCAATGACGACCGCAAGGATGGCCCGGGCAATTGGGGCCGCAACTCCGACATCAAGCACGGCGGCGGCTACTTCACCAACATCAACGCCGACAAGACCGGCCCGGCGTGGATGAGCGCCAGGGGCGGCGACAGCAATTACGTGCTCGACGCCGAGAAGGTCCCCTTCGATGACAGCCGTTTCAAGGCCGGCGACATGCTGGGCGGCGTGGTCGCGGCGCCCTTTATCGGACCGGAAGCCGACGTGACCGCCACCGGCCGCTGGCACGACGGCGAGTGGACGCTCGAAATCCGTCGCGCGCTGGTGACGACGGGCGAGGGCTCGGACATGCACGACGTGCAGTTCACCGACCTTTCGAAGCCCTATCACTTCGGCGTCGGCGTGTTCGATAACACGCAGATCAACCACCTCTACCACCGCAAGGCGATCACGATGACGTTCGAGCCGGCATACACGGCCGGCCTGGACGGCAGCGAGCAGGAGGCCCGTCGATGAACACGGCAACACTCGCCGCCGCCCCCCGGACGACCCGCCTCGCCCGCGCCGCCTCCGGGCGGCCGGAGGTATGGCTCGGTCTGCCCTGGCTCGCGGCCTTCTTCGCCGTGGTCGCCTGGCAGGCCTGGCTCGGCTTCACTTACGACTCGAACGACACGACCAATATCTTCCTTCAGATCGGACGCGCCGCCGCCTATGCGCTGCTGCCCGTGCTCGCCGTGATGTGGCTGCCGGTGCTGCGCAACGTCACGACGGTGGTGGAGGCGTCGCGCTTTGGCCGTTTCCTGCCGCTTGAAGGGGCCCGTGCCGCCCACCGCTGGCTTGGCCACCTGCTGATGGCGCTGGCGCTGATCCACGGCAGCCAGTATCTGGTCTACTTCGGCACCCTGAACGCCCCCTTCACCGACGTGCTGTTCGGCGAGGAGCCGGACCTCGTGCGGTCGATGCGCACCACCATGTACGACTACGTCACCGATGACGCCGACATCGCGACAGTCGAGCGGTGGATCGGCACCGGCATGCCGGTCGGCGTCTACGAGACGGAGGTGCATCCGATCATCCAGCGCGACTGCGCCAAGTGCCACAACCCTACGGCCACCCGCAGCTATGCGGTCAACCACCTGCCCATGACCAACTATGAGGAGGTGGTCTCGTGGGCCCGGCAGGGCGTGGAGTCGCGGCAGTTCCGCATCGTCGTCAGCGGCCTGCTGATGCTGGTGCTGTTCGCCGCCCTGTGGGCGACCTCGCTGGCGGCGGTGCGACGCAGGGCGCACCATGTCTACCAGGTGACCCATCGCCTGGGTTACGTGGCGGCGCTGCTGGCGTTGCTGCACATTCCGAGCCTGAGCTGGATCGTCGCGCCGATCCTGGTGCTGGTCGTGGAAGTCTACCTGTCGCGCCATCGCCGGCTTTACCGCAACCGCCCGGCGACGCTGACGCGCTTCAGCGACGGGATGCTGCGGATGAACATCGCCCGGCCGCAGGGCATGACGATCGCCGCCGGGCACTACGTGCAGGTGCGCGTCCGCGACTTCGGCAGCGACGAATGGCACGCCTTCTCCCTGACCGGACACCCGGAAGAGGGCGACGACATCGTCCTCAAGATCCGCGTCGCCGGTGACTGGACGCAGCAGCTTGACAGGCTCGTCGCCGACCGGACGGAGCGGAGGCTTGAAGTGGACGTTCGGGGTCCCTTTGCCAGCCCGGCCGCCCAGGCCCTTCAGCGCCGGGACTGGCTGCTGGTTGCCGGCGGTGTCGGGTTCGCGCCGTTCCTCGGACTGCTCCGCCATCTGGCGTCGGCCGATGAAAAGCCGCGGCATGTCCATGTGGTGTGGGCCATGCGGGACGCTTCCATGCTCAAGTGGATCGAGCCGGTGGCCGAACGCCTCGCCTCCACCCGGGGCATAAGCCTGCACTGGCACGTCTATCTGACGGGCGACGCCGCGAAGATGCCGGCGATCGAGGCGCCGGCCGACATCGCCGTGCAGCGCGGACGGCCCGACTGGCCGCATCTGCTGGACCGGATCGCCGAGGGCAGCCCGTCGCTCTCCTGCTTCATCTGCGCGCCGCGCGGCATGATTGAGGACGTCGCCGGCCGCTGCCGCAGCCGCGGCTGGGCGGTCCGCACGGAGCTGTTCGCGGGCTGACCGAAAGGGTCGGTTCATCGGAACCAGTGGCGGCACGCGCCCGATGCGTGCCGCCACAGCCGTGCCCGGATGACGGCGCAGGCCCACCACCGCGCCGTGGCCGGCCCGCCGGAGACCCGTCGAGGAGAGCGATGGGCGCCGCCATCATCTCGGCTCCGTCGTCGCGGCCACCTGATCGCGCTTCGAGGGCTCCTGCCACTCGGGCGACGCCAAATGGAAGGGCAGGAGCGTCACGGCGATGACGAAAAGGGCAAGGGCCAGCAGCATCATGAGCAGGCCCCTGGCGCGCATGGTGGTGGCGCGGTCGTTGCGGTCGCGTGTCGCCTCGAAGGCGCGCTGAAAGAAGTCGTACTCGCTGACATAGGCCGCCGTCCGCTCCGTCTGGCGTGGGCCATGCCGAAGAAAGGTGATCTCCACCCGCACGAGGTACGCGACCGCGGTCATCAGCGCGAGGACAGACGCCAGCCAGAGCGCCGCCATCACGGCCGTCAGCGGCTGCGGGAGCAGCCCCACGTCCAGTTCGCGCGCGAAATAGATGTAGCCGAAGATGGAGAAGGAGACGACCGATCCGGGCACCGCGAGCTGCGAGCGGATCGTCTCCCGCCGGCTGCGCTCGGCCATGTAGAGTGCCCGCAGTTCCTCCTGGTTCAACTGGTCGGCGCTGATGAGGTCGTCCCGGCCGTCGTCGTCATCGCTCATTCACAAGCGCCCCTCTGCCTTGTCTCGGCCTTCCGCAAACGCTGCGCGTGGCGATGGATCGCTCAATTTGCAGCCACTTGGAGATCGGCCCGATGGGCGAGAGCGATCAAGCGCCTCGGCCCCGCCTCATGTTTCGGCTTCGGGTTCGTCCGAGGGCGGACTGTCCGACGTCTCCTGTCCCTCAGGCTCCCGTTGCAGGTGGGCGAACATGGCCTTCACGGCCTTGACCGCGTTTTCGCTCTCGCCGGGGCGCAGGGCGGCGTAGCCGGGCGCGTTGCAGTCCCAGTCGTATTCGACCAGCGGCTTGTAGCCCGTTATCGCCGGATCGCTCGTCCACGCCTTGCGCAGCGCCGCCCTGCGCAGCGCCTCGGGTACCTTGCGGTGCAGGAAGGCCGAGTAGTCGCTGTCCCGGTCCAGCAATTCCAGCGGCGGCAGGGTCTCCGGGTCGAAGGGGGCGTCGTCGTCCGCTTGCTCGTGGGGGGGAGCCTCGGCCGGGTTGGCGTGCGGCTGTGCCGGGAGCGGGCCGTCATGCTCCGTCTTCAGGCGCGACCAGCGGGCGAGAAATCCTTTCGATGACTCCGTCACGTCGTGATCCCCCGTTCCGAGTCCGGATGCCGCGGTGCCATGGCTTCCGGGTCCACGCGGTCACGGCGGCGTTTCCACTGTTTCCGCTCCACATGGTGGCGGGTGACGAAGTCCGTCAGCCAATCGCGCACCTCGGGCGGCATGGCCACCGCCTCCAGCAGGTCGTCGCCGCATTCCCCATGGGCCTGGGCCTCTGCCGGGTCGGCCGTCGCCAGCAGGAGCGACCAGCCGAGCGGCGTGGCGCCCTTGCGGAGCACGACGTAGACGGCCGGTTGCGGCGCCTCCAGGTTGTCCTTGTAGTTCTTCGTGTCGGCTTTCCGCGCCACGATGTCGGTATTGCCGGCGAAGAAACGCATCGCCCCGGCCTCCTCGCCCAGCGGGGTCCAGGGGGCGCAGTCCACCGCCGCGGGAAGCACGGCGTCGACACGCGCCACATGATCGAGCCAGGGACTGCGGCACGGGCGGCGCTCGGCCACGACGGCCACGGGGAAGCGCTCGGCGGTCATTCCACATATCCTTCCGGGAACAGATCGTCCGGCCCGCCGATCGGCTGCATCTCGGTCGTCGGCTCGCTGCCGAGCGCGTTGGGACGCTGAACCGCCTTGCCGTCGAGGCCAGGCGGCGCGCCGCGCACCAGGTTGAGCATCTCGTAGAGGCTCATCTGCTCCTGCTCCTCGGGGCCGAGAAGCGGCCGGGGTGCCCGCACGCCCTGTTCCTCCGGCGGCGGCGGGGCGTTTTCCTGGACCTCGGGAGCCGTCAGTCCGCGCTTCTCCGCGGCGTCGGGATTGACGTTCGCCGGGTCGCGCTTCTTGGAGTCCCAATTCTCGACTCCGGGCGGCCAGTTCGGCGCGGGCTGGTCCACCGCCTGCGCATCGGCTGCCCCTTGCGCCGCCAGCGCAGCGGGTGAGACAGCCAGCAGAAGGGCGAGGACCGTCGCCTTCGTCATCTTCAGCGTCATCATGGGTCTCATCCTCATGGTCTTTCGCTCAACGCCCGAAACGGGGATGAACGTTTCACCCGGCCACCTTTTTCTTTTTCAACTTTTTCCCCCGGAGCCGCGTTCTGACCCCACTTCCCAAGAGGAACGGCAGGCGACGGATCGGCCGCATGGAAGACGATGTCAAACAGCTAGACCTCACGCGCGCCCAGTTCTACGGGCTGCTCGCGACGCTGCTGATCCGGCCGCCACCGGCGGATCTGCTGGCTGTCGTCGCGGGCCTGCGCGCCGAGCCGCAAACGCCGCTGGCCGATGCGATCGGCGCCCTTGCCACGGCGGCCGGCAGCACGACACCCGCGATGGCCGAGCGCGAGTACAACCGGCTTTTCATCGGCCTGGAGCGCGGAGAATTCGTGCCCTACGCCTCGCATTACCTTGAGGGCCACCTTTACGGAAAGCCCCTCATCCGGTTCCGCCAGGAGATGGCGCGCCTGGGCCTTGAGCGCGAAGCGCCGGTCCGGGAACCCGAGGATCACGCCGGGGTCATGCTCGCCGTCATGGCGGAACTGCTGGAGGACGCGGGCAGAGAAGGCCGGGAC
The DNA here is from genome assembly GCF_044803115.1 of Caenispirillum salinarum. GTDB lineage: Bacteria > Pseudomonadota > Alphaproteobacteria > Rhodospirillales > Rhodospirillaceae > Caenispirillum > Caenispirillum salinarum_A. The sequence goes on from NZ_CP085224.1 coordinate 1,011,843, forward strand.
AATGCGCCGGCCGCCGTCTTCCGCACCCACCTGCAGCCCTGGCTCCCATTCTTCATGCGCGACATCGCGCGCGCCGAGGACGCCGCCTTCTATCCCGCCGTGGGCGCCCTTGGCGGGGCGTTCCTCGCCATCGAGGCGGAAGCCCTGTCACTGCCCGAGGAGGCATCGCCATGACCGATCGACCCGACGATCCTGTTGATGCGAGGCGCCGCCGGTTCCTGCGCGGCGCCGGACTGTCTGCCGCCGGGGCCGCGGCTGCCGTGCCGGTGGTGCTGAGCGGAGGCGATGACGCGGAGGCCTTTTCCGCGCCCGAGGAACAGGTGAAGGGGCGCTACCGGCTGAACGACCACGTCAAGCGCTTCTACTTCCTGAACAGACTTTAGGAGGCCCGGTCCATGCTGAAGAAACGTCGCTCCGGGACGTCGGCGCCGGGTGGCCTCACGGCAACGCTGCCCATGGATGGCGGCCGCCGGGGTCTCAACCGCCGATCCTTTCTCCAGGCTTCGGGCCTGGCGACGGCCGGCTTGTCGGGCCTGGGCGGCCTTTCCGCCGGTGTCGTCCGCAAGGCCGAGGCCGCGCCCATCGCCGAGGGCACGCCGAAGGAGCTGAAAAAGTCGGTGTGCAGCCACTGCTCCGTCGGCTGCACCGTCGTCGCGGAAGTGCAGGACGGCGTCTGGGTTCAGCAGGAGCCCGGCTGGGACAGCCCCATCAACCAGGGCACCCACTGCGCCAAGGGCGCGAGCGTGCGGGAACTGGTCAAGGGCGAGCGGCGGGTGAAATATCCGCTCAAGCTGGTGGACGGCGAATGGCAGCGGGTGAGCTGGGACCAGGCGATCGAGGAGATCGGCGACAAGCTGCTCGCCATTCGCGCCACGTATGGTCCCGACAGCGTGTTCTGGCTCGGGTCGGCCAAGTTCACCAACGAGGCCGCCTACCTCCTGCGCAAGTTCGCCGCCTTCTGGGGCACGAACAACGTCGACCATCAGGCCCGCATCTGCCATTCCACCACCGTCGCCGGCGTCGCCAACACCTGGGGCTACGGCGCGATGACCAACAGCTACAACGACATCCAGCACTCCAACTGCCTGGTCATCATCGGCGGCAACCCGGCGGAGGCGCATCCGGTCGCCATGCAGCACATGCTGCGCGCGAAGGAGCGCAACCGCGCGCCGTTCATCGTCATCGACCCGCGCTTCACCCGCACGGCCGCGCACGCCACCGATTTCGTCCGCCTGCGACCGGGCACGGATATCCCCGTGGTCTGGGGCATCCTGTGGCACATCTTCGCGAACGGCTGGGAGGACAAGGAGTACATCGCCGAGCGGGTCCACGGCATGGACGCCATCCGGGCCGAGGTCGCCAAGTGGACGCCGGACGTGGTGGAGGAGGTGTCGGGCGTTCCCGGCGAGCAGCTCCTCCAGGTTGCCAGGCAGATGGCTGAGAACCGTCCGGCGACGCTGATCTGGTGCATGGGCGCCACGCAGAAGACCGTCGGCACGGCCAACGTGCGCGCGTTTTCCATCCTGCAACTGGCGCTTGGCAACATCGGCGTTCCCGGCGGCGGCGCGAACATCTACCGCGGCCACTCCAACGTGCAGGGCGCGACGGACATGGGCCTGGATGTTTCCACCCTGCCGTCCTACTACGGATTGTCCGAGGCCGCATGGCGGCACTTCAGCCGCGTCTGGGACGTGCCCTACGAAACCATGCTGGACCGCTTCGCCTCCAAGGAGCTGATGGAGGCGAAGGGCATCCCGACAACCCGGTGGTTCGACGCCGCCGTGGCCGAGCCCGAGGACCTGGACCAGCCGCATCCCATCCGGGGCGTCGTGGTCATGGGACACGGCGGCAACACGGTGACGCGCATGCCGGACATGCTGGAGGGGCTGGCGCAACTCGACCTGCTGGTGGTTGTCGATCCGCATCCGACCACCTTCGCCGCCATCCGTCAGCGGCGGAACAACAGCTACATCCTGCCGGCCTGCACCCAGTACGAAATGGACGGCAGCCGCGTCGCCTCCAACCGATCGGTCCAGTGGGGCCAGAAGGTGGTGGAGCCCATCTTCGAAAGCCGCGACGACTACCGGACCATGTACCTGCTGGCGCGGAAGCTTGGCTTCGCCGACGAGATGTTCAAGCACATCGGCGTGAACGACACGCAGCCCGTGGCCGAGGACATCCTGCGCGAGATCAATCGCGGCTGCATCTCCACCGGCTACACCGGCATCTCGCCGGAACGGCTGAAGATGCACATGAAATACCAGCACACCTTCGACCGCATCACCATGCAGGCGACCGAAGGGCCGCTGAAGGGCGAGTATTTCGGCCTGCCGTGGCCGTGCTGGGGCTACCCGGAGTGGAAGCACCCCGGCTCGCCGGTGCTCTACGATACCTCCAAGCACGTCATGGAGGGCGGCGGCACCTTCCGGGCCCGCTTCGGCGTGGAGCGGGACGGAGAGACGCTTCTGGCGGAAGGCAGCTTCTCCAAGGGGTCTGAAATCCGGGACGGCTATCCCGAGTTCACCATGGCCGTGCTGAAGAAGCTGGGCTGGGACAAGGAACTGACGCCCGACGAGCGCCGCGTGATCGAGGAGATCGGCGGCGACGACATCGACAGTGTGTCGTGGGCCAACGACCTGTCCATGGGCATCATCCGCGTCGCCCTGCGACACGGCTGCGTCCCCTACGGCAACGCCAAGGCGCGCAGCGTGGCCTGGAACCTGCCCGACCCCGTGCCCATCCACCGCGAACCCGTCTACAGCCCGCGCCCGGAGCTGGTGCGCCAGTTCCCGGCCATCGAGGATCGGCGGGAGTTCCGGCTGCCGCATCTCAACCGCTCGGTCCAGATGGCGATGCTGGAGGCCGACGTGCCCGGGCAGTTCCCGTTCATCTTCACCTCCGGCCGCCTGGTCGAGTACGAGGGCGGCGGCGAGGAGACGCGCTCGAACCCCTGGCTGGCCGAGTTGCAGCAGTCGATGTTCGTCGAACTGAACACCCATGACGCGGAGCGCCTTGGCGTCCGCGACGGCGAGCACGTCTGGGTCCACGGCCCGGAGGAAGGAAAGGTCTACGTCCGCGCGCTGGTGACCGAGCGTGTCGGCCGGGGCGTCGTGTTCATGCCGTTCCACTTCAGCGGCCACTGGCAGGGCGAGGACCTGCGCGACGCCTATCCGCCCGGCACCGACCCCATCGTGCTCGGCGAGCCGTGCAACGGCATCACCACCTACGGCTACGATCCCGTCACCTACATGCAGGAGACCAAGGTGACGCTGTGTCGGGTCGAGAAAGCCTGAGGAAGGACAGCCCATGCCGAAGATGGCGTTTCTCTGCGACTCCGAGCGCTGCATCGAGTGCAACGCCTGCGTCACGTCGTGCAAGAACGAACACGAGGTGCCATGGGGCATGAACCGCCGCCGCGTCATCACCATGCAGGACGGCCAGGCGGGCGAACGCTCGGTTTCCATGGCGTGCATGCATTGCGAAGACGCGCCTTGCGCCGCCGTGTGCCCGACGGACTGCTTCTACCGCACCGATGACGGCGTGGTCCTTCATTCCAAGGACCTGTGCATCGGCTGCGGCTACTGCTTCTATGCCTGCCCCTTCGGAGCGCCGCAGTACCCGCAGACGACGGCCTTCGGCTCGCGCGGCAAGATGGACAAGTGCACCTTCTGCGCCGGCGGACCCCAGGAGGACGGCAGCGAGGAAGAGTACGCGCTTTACGGCGCCAACCGCTTGGCCGAGGGCAAGCTGCCCCTGTGCGCCGAGATGTGCTCCACCCGCTCCCTGATGGCGGGGGACATCGACGAGCTTGCCGACATCTACACCGAGCGCGTGGAGCGGCGCGGCTACGGGTCTCCGGCCTGGGGCTGGGCCACCGCCTACGCGGCCGACCAGGAAGACACCTACGCGCCCGGCGGCCGCGCCATCGGCGAGCGCGACCAGACCTGACGCCACAGGAGGACGGTGCCATGCTTCATCGCGCGCTTCAGGGCCTTGTGCCGCTTCTTGCCGCGCTGCTGATCGCCACGGCGGCGCTGGCGCAGGACGAGGTCGGCGTGGGCGCCGGCCGGGACGTCAACGAGCCGGTGTCGCCGGGGCTCGAACAACAGACGCCGGGGCCGCTGACGGACTTCCGGCTGGTCGGGCCGGAAGAGAAGACAGTGGGGCGCGTCTCCATTCCCGACGAGACGCTGGCGACGCTGATCCAGCCCGAAGGGCGGGACTGGCGCACGTTCCGCATGGAGTACCTGCCCTGGGGCGGGGGCATCGCCATCCTGCTCATGCTCGCCGCGCTGACGGCCTTTTACCTGATCCGCGGGCGGATCGACCTGGACAGCGGAAAGTCGGGGCGGTGGGTGCCCCGGTTCTCGGGGCTGGACCGCTTCGCCCACTGGACGACGGCCGTGTCGTTCCTCCTGCTGGCCATAAGCGGCCTCGTGATCACCTTCGGGCGCCACATCCTGATTCCCGTCATGGGCCACTTTGCGTTCGAGCCGCTGGTCGACGCCATGAAGTACATCCACAACTTCGCGGCGCCGTCGTTCGTGGTCGGGCTGGTTCTGATGCTGGTCCTGTGGATCAAGGACAACATCCCCGGTCGCGACGACGTCATCTGGGTTCGCGAGCTCGGCGGGCTGATGAAGAAGGGGTCCTCGCACCCCGGCAGCGGCCGCTTCAACGCCGGCCAGAAGGGCATTTTCTGGCTGGTGGTCCTGGGCGGCTTCGTGATGGCGGCGAGCGGCGTGACCCTGTTGCTGCCGTTCTACTGGGCCGACGTCGGCGGCATGCAGGTGGCGCACGTCATTCACGCCATCCTCGGCATGGTGTTCGTCATCGTCATCCTGGGCCACATCTACATCGGCACCATCGGCATGGAAGGGGCTTTCGACGCCATGGGCAAGGGCCGCGTCGACGAGAACTGGGCCAGGGAGCATCACGGCGGCTGGTACGAAAAGGTTTGTAACGTCGCCCCGTCACGCTCGGCGGGGGGTGGTGCCGCCGGGGCTGGTGCCGGCCCCGACCGCGGCCCGGAAAAATCCTGACGAGAAAGGGCCGCCCGGGAACGGCCGGGCGGCACCGTCCCGGCCGTGTCAGTGGTCGTCCGGCTCAAGATCGGGCGACCACCCGAGCCGGCCGTCCACCTGGCTTTCATGGTCGACGCGCGCGGAGGACGTCGAGTGGGCCTCCGTCGCGGTCACCGCGAAGCCTTCGAAGACGATGGCCGTCAGGCCCATGGACACCAGCACGAACGCCAGCGAAGAGAGGAACGCCTTCATGATGGGTCTCCTGTTCCGCGTCTGCTTGAGGAACGGGCGGAGCCTTCGGATGGCTCGCGAGTAAGGCGGCCGTGGCGGCCTTTCCAAGCCCGACCTGCATCAACACGCACTCCGTGGCGAGGCGGCACGCTGGGGAAAGCGTGCGCGGGAGAATGCCATGGCGGGTCGGCGACTGGTCATGAAGCTTACCGCGTCGGCTTCGCCGGCGCCGAAGCCGGGCAGCAGGCCGGCGGGGCCGGGGGCAGGACGGCGGCGAAGGACTGGTCGATCTGACCCGGCGCCTCTCACCCCCTCTCTTCGGTCAGGTAGGCGACGGCGCCGGCGATGGTCAGGACCTCGGGCACGTCGCGCTCGGGGATGTCCACGCCCGTGCGCTTGGACAGCCCGGTAACGAAGTTCAGGACGTCCATGCTGTCGAAATCCAGGGCTTCGCGGATGTCGGCGTCCTCGGGAATGTCGGTGGGGTCCGTTTCCGGCGTGAGCGCGCGCAACTCGTCGATGACGGCCGCGCGCAGGTCGGTGGCGGCGGTGGTGGTCATGTCAGGGCCTCCGGGTCTTGCAGAAGGGCGTCCAGGTCGCGCAGGAACAGGGCGCCGCGATGGCCGTCGCTCACCCGGTGATCGGCCGCCAGGCTGGCGGTGACGACGGGGCGCACCTCCAGCGTCACGCCATCGTCCGCCACCCAGGGGCGGCGCAGCACGGCGCCGAAGCCGACGATGGCGACCTGCGGCAGGGTGATGATGGGCATCAGCGTATCCACCCCGCGTTCTCCCAGGCTGCTGACGGTGACGGTGGCATCCGACATTTCGGAGCTTCGCAGCGTGCCGGCGCGGGCGCGGGCCACCAGGTCGCGGAAGCCGGCCATGAGGTCGGGCAGCGTGCGCGCGTCTGCGTCGTGCAGGGCGGGGGCCGTCAGCCCGCCGCCGCGCAGGGCGATGGCCATGCCCAGGTGGACGTGGTCCGCCGGGGCAAAGCCGTCCGGCCCGTAGTGGCCGTTGAGCATGGGGTGCTTCCTCAGCGCCAGCGCCACGGCCTTGCCCAGCACCAGTGTCATGAGCATCCGGTCGGCGGCGGGACGGTCGGTGTTGAAGGCGTCCAGCCATGCCGCGACGCGGGAGGCGTCGATGGTGGCCGACAGGTAGTAGTGCGGGATCTCCCGCTTGGACCTCGCCATGGCCGCCGCGATGGCCTGGCGCATGGCGGCGGGGTCGATGCGGCCGGGCTTGCGCTCGGGTGCGGGCGCGGGCGCGGCGCGCGCGGCCTGCTCGACATCCGTGCTGATGACGGCGCCGCCGGGGCCGGTGCCGGAGAGGGCGGAAAGGTCGACACCCCGCTCCGCCGCCAGCCGCCGCGCCGCCGGAGAGGCGATGGCGCGGCCTGGCGCGGCCGGCGGTGGCGCGACGGGCGCGGGGGCGGCTTCAGCCTCTGCCATGGCCGGTTCGCGTTCCGGCGCGGGGGCGGCGGCGGGCTCTGCGACTTCCTCCTGCCCGTCGTCGATGACGGCCAGGGCCGTGCCGACGGGAACGGTGGTGCCGGGGTCGACCAGCAGGCGGCCGAGCGTGCCGGGCTGGAAGCATTCCACCTCGATCGCGCCCTTCTGGGTCTCCACCACCGCGATGATGTCGCCGCGTTCCACCCTCTCGCCGGGCTTTTTCAGCCATTCCACCAGCCGCCCGGCTTCCATGTCGGCACCCAGCGACGGCATCCTGAAGGTGCTCATGACGCCCCCTTGCCGAGCGTTCCCCGCGCGGCCTCAACGATGGCCTCCACCGAGGGCAGGGCGGCCTGTTCCATATGTTTGGCGTAGGGCATGGGCACCTCCGCCGAGCACACGCGGGCCACCGGCGCGTCCAGGTCCCAGAAGGCCTGGTCCATGATCCGGGCGCTGATTTCGGCCGCCAGGCTGCCGCTGCGCCAGCCTTCGTCCACCACCACGGCGCGGCGGGTGCGGCGGACGGCCGACAGCACCGTGTCCTCGTCCAGCGGGCGCAGGACGCGCAGGTCGATGACGTCGGCCGAGATGCCGTCCTTCGCCAGCGCCTCGGCGGCTTCCAGGGTGCGGCCGAGCATCCCGCCGTAGGTGACGAGCGTGACGTCCGTTCCCTCGCGCCGCTGGGCGGCGTGGGTGATGTCGACGGCCTGCACGGCGTCGGCGTCGGGAGTGGGGCCGGTGGCGTTGTAGAGCATCACATGCTCGAAGATCAGCACGGGGTCCGGGTCCTCGAGCGCCGGCCAGAGCATCCCGCGCGCATCGGCGAGGGTGGCGGGCGCCAGGATGCGCAGGCCGGGGATGTGGGCGTACCAGCCTTCCAGGCTGTGGGAATGCTGGGCCGCCAGTTGCCGGCCGGCGCCGGTCGCCATGCGGATGACCAGCGGCACGTTGAACTGGCCGCCGCTCATGTGCAGCAGGGTCGCCGCACCGTTGACGATCTGGTCCATGGCGAGAAGGCTGAAGTTGACCGTCATGATCTCCACGATCGGCCGCATCCCGTTCAGCGCTGCGCCGATGCCCGCCCCGGTGAAGGTGCTTTCGGAAAGCGGCGTGTCGCGGATGCGGTCCGGCCCGAATTCCGCCAGCAGTCCCTTGGTGACGGCGTAGCAGCCGCCGTAATGCCCGACGTCCTCCCCCATCAGGAACACCCGGTCGTCGCGGGCCAGCGCCTCGCGGATGGCCTCGCGCACGCACTCGCGGTAGGTGGTGGTGCCGGCCGCCTGTTGGCCCGGTGAAAGGGTTTGCGTGCTCATGGCCGGGCCTCCGCGCTGGTGACGAAGCGGGTCAGCGTCTCCACCGGCTCCCAATCGGCCGCCTCGGCGAAGGCGACGGCGTCCTCAATCTCCGTCGAGACGGCGGCCTCCATCGCCTTCAGGTCGTCGTCGTGCAGGTGGCCGGCGGTGCGCATCCAGTCGATGAGGCGGGGGAGCGGGTCGCGGTGCGTCCATTCCTCCACCTCCGCCTTCTCGCGGTAAAGCTGGGCGTCGAACATGGAGTGCGCGCGGAAGCGGTACGTCCGGCATTCCAGGAAATACGGCCCGGCGCCGGCGCGGATGGCAGTGACGGCGCGCCGCGCGGCGGCCTCCACGGCGACCACGTCCATGCCGTCCACCGACTCCGCCGGCAGGCAGTAGGAGTGCGCGCGGGCGGCGAGGTCCGGGCTGGCGTGGCTGAACCGGAGCGCGGTGCCCATGGCATAGAGGTTGTTCTCGCAGAGGAACAGCACCGGCAGGCGCCACAGGGCGGCCAGGTTCAGGCTTTCGTGAAACTCTCCCTCCGCCGCAGCGCCGTCGCCGAAGAAGCAGGCGGTGACCACGTCGCGCCCCTTCATGGCGTCGGCCAGCGCCAGCCCGACCGCCACCGGCAGGCCGCCGCCGACGATTGCGTTGCCGCCGTAGAGGCGGTGCGCGCGGTCGAACAGGTGCATCGATCCTCCACGCCCGCCGCTGCACCCGGATGCCTTGCCGAACATCTCCGCCATCACCGCGCGCATGGGCGTGCCCCGCACCAGCGCCTGGGCGTGCTCGCGGTAGGTGGCGACGACGGCGTCGCGCGGTTCAAGGGCGGCGCAAGTTCCCACGGTGACAGCTTCCTCGCCGTTGTAGAGGTGCAGGAAGCCGCGGATTTTCTCCTGCGTGTACAACTCGGCGCAGCGGTCCTCGAAGCGCCGGACGCGCAGCATGTCGCGCAGGAGCGCCATGAGGTGGCCGTGGGTCAGGTGGACCTTGCCGCCACCGGGCGCGGGCTTGGAGACATCGGCGGTCATGACGCGCCTCCTTCCAGGGTGGAGATGTCGCCCTCGGGCAGGCCCAGCTCGCGCGCCTTGAGAAGCCGGCGCATGATCTTGCCGCTGCGGGTGCGGGGCAGGGTGTCGCGGAAGGCGATGTCGCGGGGCGCGACCGCGCGGCCCAGGCGCTTGCGGGCGTGGCCCAGGATGTCGCGCTTCAGCGCCTCCGACGCCTCGTGGCCGGGTTTGAGCGAGACGTAGGCCTTCACCACCTCCCCGGCGACCGGATCGGGCAGGCCGATGACGCCGGCCTCCGCCACGGCCGGGTGTTCCATGAGGATGCTTTCCACCTCGAACGGGCCGATCAGGTGGCCCGACGACTTGATGACGTCGTCCGCCCGCCCGACGAACCAGAAGTAGCCGTCGCCGTCGCGCATCGCCAGATCGCCGGTCAGGTACCAGCCGTCGGCGAAGCACTTGGCGGTGCGTTCCGGCTCGTTCAGGTAGCGGCGGAACATGGACGGCCAGCCGGCCTTCAGCGCCAGTTCACCGGTGGCGTCGGGGTCGGTGACGGGCGTGACGCGGCCGCCCTCGCGCATCACCACGGCGGCCTCGATGCCCGGCACCGGCTTGCCCATGGAGCCCGGCTTGACGTCCATGCCGGCGTAGTTGGCGATCATGATGCCGCCGGTTTCCGTCTGCCACCAGTTGTCGTGGAAGGGCTTGCCGAAGACGCGATGGCTCCACACCACGGCTTCGGGATTGAGCGGCTCGCCGACGCTGGCGAGGAAGCGCAGGCGCGAGAGGTCGTGCCCGCGCGCCACATCCTCCCCCAGTTTCATGAGCATTCGTATGGCCGTCGGCGCGGTGTACCAGACGGTCACACCCTCGCGCTCCAGGATGGTGTACCAGCGTTCGGCGTCGAACTCGGCCTCGTCGACGATCATGGGCGCGCCCGAGACCAGCGGCGCGATGATGCCGTAGGAGGTGCCGGTGACCCATCCCGGATCGGCCGTGCACCAGTAGGTGTCGGCGCTGTGCAGGTTCAGCACCGCGCGCGCCGTCATGCGGTGGACGATCACGGCGGCATGGACGTGGACGGCACCCTTGGGCTTGCCCGTGGTGCCGCTGGTGAAGTGCAGCAGGGCCGGGTCCTCCGGCCCGGTTGCGGCAATCTCGGCGCCTTCGCCACCGGCCTCTTCCAGCGCCGCCTCCAGGTCGAGCGTGCCGGCGGGCAGATCGTCCGCCCCACCGGCCAGCAGCACGAGCGACAGGCCCGGCATTTCGTCGCGCCAGGGCATGACCTTGCGGCGGTAGAAGGTGTCCGTCGTCACCAGCACGCGGGCGTCGCCGATGGTCATGCGGGCGCGCACGGGCTCCGGCCCGAAGGCGGAGAACAGCGGGGAGAACACGCAGCCCGCCTTCCAGGTGCCCAGGATCGCCGCGTAGAGCGCCGGCCCGCGCCCGAGCAGGCTGAACACGGTGGAGCCGGGCGCGATGTCATGCGCCCGCAGCACAGCGGCGAAGCGGTCCGACAGGCGGTCCAGGTCGGCGTAGGTGAGATCGCGCGGCAGGCCGGAGGCGGGCAGGAAGCGGATGGCGCAACGGTCGCCGCGTCCGTCTTCCACATGGTGGCGCACGGCCTCGAACGCGATGTTCAGCCGCCCGCCCCGCATGGCCAGCAGGCCGTCCAGCTCTCGGTTCAGGTCCACCTCGGCGCGGAGCGTGTCGTAGTCCGGCGCCGAGGGATCGTCCTTGCGGAAGACGGGGAAATCCCCGGCCGTGGTCGCCTGCATGATGCCGCTCCCGCCCTGAAGGTCCGGTGTCCTTCCAGGGTAGGCGGCCGGCGGCCCGGCGCATTGATCCAGGTTAGGGCGGCCGTCCTGATGCGGCGAAAGGGGTGGGCTGCCGGAAAGTGTAAATCGGCCATGGAGATTTTCCGCCACGGACAATATGTATGTCCCTGGCACGAGGACCGATCCCCGGCGCCCATTCCTCCACTGTCCCGACGCTCCCTTCGCATGTCCTGGCTACCCGAAACGCTCCTGTCTCCCGACGTGATGGAGTCCCTGCTTCTCGTCGTCGCGGTCTTCCTGGTCACCACGCTTTCCGTTCGCTTCGTGCGGCGGCGGACGCGGGCGGCCCCGCACGTTCAGCGGCGGTGGACCGCCAACCTGAAGAACGCCGCCTGGTTCCTGCTCCTGGTCGGACTCATGCTCATCTGGGCGCCGCAGTTGCAGGCGCTTGCCCTGTCACTGACGGCAGTGGCCGTCGCCATCGTGGTGGCGACCAAGGAACTGATCCTGTGCTTTTCCGGCTCGTTCATGCGCACGTCCTCGCGGGCGTTTTCGGTGGGCGACTGGGTCGAGGTCGGGGCTGTGCGCGGCGAGGTGGTGGACCACAACATCTTTGCGACGACGCTTCAGGAAATCGACGGCAGCCATTACACGGGCCGCACCGTGGTCATGCCCAACAGCGCCTTCCTGACCTCGCCCGTGCGCAACATGAACCTGCTGCGCAGCTTCGCCTTCCACAGCTTCAACATCACTGTCGACCCGGCCTTCAACCTGTTCCGGGAAGAGGCCGCCGTCCGCGCGGTGGTGGAGCGCCATGTCGCGCCCTTCGCCGCCGACGCCGCCAAGGCCAACGCCCAGATCGAGCGGCGCAGCGGCGTCGACATCCAGGAGCCGACCGTGCGGCTGCGCTTTTCCACCACCGACCTCGGCAAGTACCGCGCGACGGTCACCGTCTTCGTCCCCACCGCCGAGGCCGAAGCCATCGAGGCCGCCGCCACGCGCGAGATCATGGAGGCCCTGCACGAGCGCATCAGCCAGGCGCGCGAGGCCAAGGAGGCGGCCGGGAAGGCCGACGCGCCGGCGGTGCCGGCATCTTCATCGGCAGCATCTTGACGCGCCGGCTTGTCTGTTGAGCGTCCCGGTCCGGGCCCCTCTGGCGATGACCGCGCCGGCTTCCGGTTCGAGGTGGTGGACATGGGGGCGCCTCGGGGCGGCGGGCCGGATGCGCGGCGTCAGCGGTCCGCGGCGATGGGAAGTACGCGGCCCGTTTCCACAAGGCGGGTGGCCGGCAGCCGCACCGTCACCCGCGTTCCCTCGCCAAGCCGGCTGTCCAGAACCAGCGTGCCGCCGTGCATCTCGATGAACTGCTTGCAGATCGGCAGCCCCAGGCCGGTGCCTTCCTTCTTGCGCACCAGGGCGCTGCGGGCCTGGCCGAACGGCTGGAGGACGCGCTCCATGTCCTCTTCGGGAATGCCCGCGCCCTGGTCCTCCACGGTCAGCGCAAGACCACCGGCATCGGCGCGGGCGCTGACGGTGACGGGCGATCCGGGCGCGCTGTACTTGATGGCGTTGCTCAGAAGGTTGATCAGCACCTGGCGGACCCGCAGCGGATCGACGCGCACCAGCGGCAGGGTGTCGGGCAGCGCCACGTTCAGCGGCACATGGGCGCGCTCGGCCGGTTCCTGCACCAGCGAGGCGGCGGTGTCGACGATGTCCTGCAGCCTGGTTTCCGACTCGTCCAGATCCATCTGGCCCGCCTCGATCTTGGACAGGTCGAGCAGGTTGTTGATGAGGTCCAGCAGGTGCTTGCCGGAATAGTGGATGTCGTTGGCATAACCGGCGTAGCGCTCGGGAAGCGGGCCGTCGATGCCCATGGTCAGCAGCTCGGAATAGCCGATGATGGCGTTCAGCGGGGTGCGCAGCTCGTGGCTCATGCTGGCGAGGAAGTTGGACTTTACGCGGTTCGCCTCCTCGGCGGCATCCAGCGCCAGCCGCAGGCGTTCCTCGTTTTCCTTGATGTGGGTGACGTCCTCGCCCAGCACGAAGAACCGGACGATGCGGCCCCGGCTGTCGCGCAGCGGCGTGATGACCTCGTACTCCCAGAACAGATCGCCGTCCTTGCGCCGGTTCAGAAGCTCGCCGCGCCACTGGCTGCCGTCGAGCACCGTCTGCCACAACGTTTCATAGGTGCTCGCGGCGGTGCGGCCCGACTTGAGCAGCGACGGCGTGCGGCCCACCGCCTCGGACGGGGCGTAGCCGGTCATCTCTCCGAAGCGCGGGTTGACGAACTCGATTCGCCCGCGCGTGTCGGTGATGGCGATGCTGACGGGTATGCTCTCCAGGACCTTGTAGAGCGCCGCGATGTCGGCCTTGGCCTCCATCTCCTCGGTGATGTCGGTGACGATGAGCAGCCAGTGCCGGTCGGCCTCGCCGGCGGAGACCTCCAGGTGCAGGTCGTGGCCTTCGCGGTCGACCCCGTGAAGCCGCGCCCGGCTGCAGCCGCGCAGGCGGTCCAGGGGCCAGTCGCCCTGGAACAGGGCATCGAGGCGCGGCATCTCGTCGCGCACCCAGCCGAAAATCGCCTCGGCCTCGTCGTTCATGCGCACCACGCGCTGCCCGTCCGCGTCGAGCACCAGCAGACCGACGGGAAGGTGGTCGAGCAGGCCGCTCTGGAAGCCTTCCAGCTGGGCCAGGCGCACCACCGCCCGCTCCACGTCGTAGCTCAGCGGCCAGAGAAGCCGGCGGCCGAGCAGCGCGAGAAAGGCGAGGAAGGCGACCACGGCCGCCAGCGCATAATCGCGGACCCGGTCGTACCGGCGCTGAGACGCAGCCTCCAGGTCCGAGACCAGGGCTTCAAGCTCGCGGGTCAGGGGCCCCGCCACGGCGGTCCTGATGCGGTCGGCGGCCCGCGCGAAGTCCAGCGTGTAGGGACCGCCCGCCAGGGCGGCGGCGGCCAGGGCATGGGCCCTGAACTGCGTGAACTCCTGCCGGAGCGCTTCGTCGAGCACGGCGCCCGTGTCCGGGGCATCCAGCGTGAGCCCGTCGGCGCGGGCCTGTTTCAGCCGGGCGAAGCCGGTCTCCATGGCCGCGATGTCCGTCTCGATCCGCTCGGCGATCGCACCGGCGTCGGCCATGCCGTCGCGCAACTCGACGACCGACAGGGCGACGCGCTGGGCCAGCATGCGCTGACGGCCCATGGTGTTGATCAGCGACCCGACCTGGTCGCGCTCCACGACGAAAATCAGGAATGTCGCGCATCCCACCACCGAGGCCGCCCCCACCAGAAGCAGGACCGCGAGAAGCCGGCGCCGCATGACGAGGCCGACGCGCTGCCACCGGCCGCGGATTTCGGGCATCAGGTCGAACAGATGCATGAACCGTCCCCCCAGTCCTATAAGCGCCCCTCCCCAGGATGTATATCTATTAGGCCTAAAGTTATTTCTTTGACTTTGGATAAGTCCGAGGGGTTGGGAGGCCGGGCGGGGGCCGGGCGGGGGCCGGGCGGCAGGCTCAGGTGACGGTCGCGGCGTCCCGCAGGACGGCCAGCAGCCGCCGTGCCGCCGGGGGCAGCGTGGCCTCGCCGGCATGGATGACGTTCAGCCGGCGGCACGCCCAGGCGTCGGACAGCGGCGCACCGGCGATGTCCATGGTCTCGGCGTGCCGCTCTACGCTGCTCTTGCGCAGGAAGCCGATGCCCAGGCCTTCCTCCACCAGCCGGCGCAGCGACCCGAAGCGGGTCACCAGCATCGTGGGCGCGAGCGTCACCCCCGCCTCGGCGCAGGCGGCGTTGATCAACTCGTCGATGGAGCCGCCCTGGTGGATGGAGATCACGTCGTAGCGGCAGGCCTCGGCGAAGGGGACCGGCGTTCCGGCCGGCCGGTCGCGCAGCAGGGGGTGATCGCTGGGGGTCACCACCCAGATGGGGTCCTCGCAGAACGGCAGGTGGCAGAGCCCCCGCGCCGCGGCGTTGTCGGCCACCACCGCAAGGTCGACACGGCCTTCGCGCACGGCCTCGACGGCTTCGCGGGTATACAGCTCCTGCAGATGCAGCGTGATGTCGGGGTTCTCGGCCCGGAAGCGGGCGAGTACGCGGGGCAGGTGGCCGTTCAGGGCCGACGTCACGGCCGACAGCCAGATCTCGCCGCCCGTGCCCTCGGCGAAGCCGCGCAGGTCCTGGCTGAGGGTGCGGATGTCGGACAGGATGCGCTCGCCGTGGCGGGCCAGGGCCTCGCCCTCGGGCGTGAGTGCCACGCCGCGCGGCAGACGACGCAGCAGGCGGACCTTGAGCGTGGATTCCAGGTCGCTGATGCGCCGGCTGACGGCAGAGGCGGCGATGTGCTCGCGGCGGGCGGCCTCGCCGATGCTGCCGGCGCGGGCGACGGCCAGGAACAGGCGGATGGTGACGATGTCGAAGGTCTGCACGCGGTCACTCCGGTGGGGCTCTTGGACGCGACGCCGATGGTCGTCGTCGCTGCGTTCAACCGCCACGCAGGCTCTCGCGCCACAAGGCGCGGCGGCCAGTCGGCCTTGCCGAGCGACACGCCCATGTTTTCATGCGTCGCCCGGTATCAGAGCTTCAGACGCCGGAACTCTGCCTCCATGACGTCGGTCATCGCTTGCGGGTTCCCTTCGCTGCGGCCGGTCATGGCGACGGCGAAGGCGAAAACGGCGGCGGCTTGTTCGGCGGCGCGGACCAGGCGCGGCAGCAGCCGGGACGCGGGCGCCGGAAACGGGCCGGTGGTGATGGCGGACATGATCCTTCTCCTCTCTCGAATCCGTGAGGAAAGTCTAGGACCATGCCCGGCCGGTCACCATCGCCGGTTGACGAGGGGAGGGGACGCGGCCCGGCAAGGCTGCCGGAGCCGCGCCCCCGTCGCCGTGTTACTCGCCGTCCCCCGAGGCGGCGGCCCAGCGCATCCGCCGCCAGGTGTTGACGGTGCGGATCAGCGGCACCACCAGCGTCAGCACCGTCAGCAGGGTGATCGCCAGCGTCAGCGGGCGCTCCCACAGGAAGGCGATGGAGCCGTCGTAGATGGACAGCGCGCGGCGCAGGTTGTCCTCGATCATGTCGCCCAGGATGAAACCCAGGATCAGCGGCGCCATGGGGAAGGCCAGCAGCCGCAGGACGATCGCCGCCACGGCGAAGGCCGCCATCATGTAGATGTCGAAGGTGTTGAACGACACCAGGTACACGCCGATCAGCGAGAAGAACAGGATCAGCGGGATCAGCACCGGCCGCGGCAGCGCCAGCAGCTTGGCGATGTAGGGGATAAGCGGCAGGTTCAGGATCAAGAGGACGATGTTGCCCAGGTACATGGACACGATCACCGACCAGAACACGTCCGGCGCTTCCTGGAACAGGCGCGGCCCCGGCTGCACGCCGTAGGAGATCAGCGCGCCCAGCATCACCGCCGTGGTGCCCGAGCCCGGAATGCCCAGCGTCAGCAGCGGCACGAACGACCCCGTGCAGGCGGCGTTGTTGGCGCTTTCGGGCGCCGCCAGGCCGCGCAAGCTGCCCTTGCCGAAGCCCAGCTTGTCTTTGGCCGAGGCCACCGTGCGTTCCATGCCGTAGGCGAGGAACGAGGCGATGGTGGCGCCGGCGCCCGGCAGCACGCCGATGAAGAAGCCCAGCACGGACGACCGCCCGATGGTCGGGATGATGGTGCGGATCTCCTCGCGGCTGACTCTCAGCGAGCCGACGCCGCTGGCGGAGGCGTCACGGGTCTTCTCGCTGGCGTCGTCGCGCCTGAGCACCGCCATCAGGGCTTCCGACAGGGCGAAGGTCGCCATGGCGAGCAGCAGGAAGCTGATGCCGTCCACAAGGTCCAGGCTGCCGAAGGTGTAGCGCTGCACGCCGGCCGAAGGATCGGTGCCGACGGTGGAGATCATCAGGCCCAGAACCGTCGCCATCAGCGCCTTGATTACCTGTCCCGGCGCGGTGAAGGCGGACACCGCGGTCAGGCCCAGGATCATCAGCACCAGGTAGTCCGACGACTGGAAGCTCAGCGCCACCGAGGCCAGCGCGGGTGCCGCCACCAGCAGGAAGATGGCGCCGATGGTGCCGCCGGAGAACGACGAGTAGGCGGCGATCGCCAGCGCCTTGCCGGCCTGGCCCTTCTGGGCCATCGGATAGCCGTCAAACGCGGTGGCGACGGTGCCGGCGACGCCCGGCGCGTTGATCAGGATCGACGACGTGGAGCCGCCGAAGATGGCGCCATAGTACACGCCGGCCATCAGGATCATGCCCGACGCCGGGTCGAAGCCGTAGGTGATGGGGATCATCAGCGCGATGGCCGAAATGGGGCCGAGCCCCGGCAACATGCCGATGAAGGTGCCCGCGAAACACCCGACGAAGACCATCAGGATGTTGAGCGGCGTGATGGCCGTGGACAGGCCGAGGGTAATCCCTTCCCACATGGTTCAGGTCCTTCTCAGCTTGTCAGGGCGCGGATCAGCGCGCCGGGGTCGAGGTACAGACCGAGCACCTGCGTCATCAGCGCCCAGAACACCACGGCGACGGGGACAGAGGCGCCCAGCACGACAGTCCAGCGGCGCTCGCCCAGAATCAGGTAGCCGGCGGCCAGGAACAGCGACGTCGCGATGATGAAGCCCAGCGGCTTGAAGGCCGCGCCGTAGGCGACCATGGCGACCACCAGGGCGGCGACGCGGCCCCAGTCGAAGCCGGCCCAGCTTTCGGGCTTTCCATGCTTCTCGCCGGCCTTGGGCTTGCGCATCACGGTGAACAACTGTGCCAGCGACAGCACGATGCCGATCACGGCCAGCGCATAGGGAAAGGTGCGGGGGGTGAAGGGTTCGAACTCCTGCCCCGGGAACAGCTGGATGCTGCCCGCGTGCCACCCGTAGGCGACCGAAAGGGCCAGGAAGCACAGTGCCGCGACGGCATCGCGCGACAGGGTCATGGGAGATCTCCGCGTGTCGGGGAGGGGGAGGGGCGGGCGGCGGCGGGCACTGTTCCGGGCGACACTTGAAATTATCGACGTGTCGCCCGGCGAGGCCGACCGGCCGCCGCGCCCTGCGGCGCGTAAGCCTGCACGGCGCCTGAATGCAGCCTCGACGGTTTTAACCGTCGAGGCGTACGAGCCGCGCCGCCACACCAGGGCCGGGATCAGCGCAGGAAGCCCATTTCCCGCATCAGCTCACCCATTTCCTCTTCCTGCTTGGCGAGGAACTCGGTGAATTCCGCGGGCGGCAGGTAAAGGTTCTGCCAGCCGTTCTTGGCGCGGATTTCCTCCCAGGTCTCGGTCTCCATCATGTTTTCGACCTTGGTCGCGAAGGCCTGCTTGCGCTCGTCGGAGATGCCGGGGGCCCCAAACACGCCGCGCCAGTTGGCGAAGTCGATGTCGGCGCCGCTTTCCTTGAACGTCGGGACGTCGGGCAGCACCTCGACGCGCTCGGGCGCGCTGACGGCGATGATGCGCAGCTGGCCGTCGCGGTGCGGACCGATGGCTTCGCCCAGGCCGGTGGACAGAAGCTCCGTCTCGCCCGACAGGAAGCCGGCCAGCGCCTTGCCGCCGGCGTCATAGGGCACGTAGGCGACCTGGCGCGGGTCTTCGCCGGCGGCGCGGAAGGCCGAGGCGGGGACCAGGTGGTCAAGATCGCCGCGCACCGAGCCGCCGGCGATCTTCACGCTGCGCGGGTCCTCGCGGAAGCGCTCCAGCACGTCCTCGAAGGTCTTGATCTCGGAATCCGGCTGCACGGCCAGGATCTGATAGTCGCCGATGACGCGGGCGACCGGCGTCACGTCGCGGTAGGAATAGGGGAAGATCTTGGTCAGCGAGCGCACGATGATCGGCGTCGAGTTGACCATCAGGGTGTTTTCCTGGCGGTCGGCGGTCTCGATCAGGTAGCCGATGGCCTTGCCGCCGCCGGCGCCGGACATGTTCTCGTAGGAATCGTTCTTGATCAGGCCTTCCTGCTTCATGGTCATGCCGATGGCGCGGGCCGTCGAATCCCAGCCGCCGCCGGCGCCGCCGGGGATCAGGAAGTGGATGGTGTCGATGTCCTCCTGCGCGTGGGCGGGGACGCCCGGCAGGCCGGAGACGGCGAACAGGCCGGCGGCCGCGATGCCGCCAAGGACGGCGCGGCGGGTCAGGCTCTTGAAGCTCTTCATGGATGTTCCTCCACGGTACGGTCATGGACATGGCCGTCGCGGGGGAGGCAGGGAATCACTCGGATTTCTGTAAACGTCCTCCCGGCGCTCCTCGGACCTCCTGCTCTTCTCGGGGATGGTCCGCGCGACTGGGAAAGGATGATACGGGCCGTTCCTGTCACCAACCTGTCATCCGGAGATGGGGGGCATCACGGATGGAGAAGGGTCTGGTTCCAGCGCCGGATGATCTGCCGGCGCTTGGCCTGGTCCAGGAAGGCCAGCAGCCCCGAGCCCACCGGGATGGGACGGAACCGGCGATCCAGGCGCCCCGCCGGATCATGACCGGCGGTGGCGGCGTCCACATCCGGGTGAAGGGTGCCCAAGCCCGCGGCGGCGACGGCGCGCTGGCCCTTTTCCGACAGCAGGAAATCAAGGAAGGCGCGGCCCAGGTCGGGCAGGCGGGCGGCGCGCGGCACCAGGCCCAGGCGCGACAGCACCACCGTGTAGTCCCTTGGCTGCACGATGCCGATGTCGGGGCCGCCTGCCGCCATGGCGCGGGCGTAGGAGCCGAGGATGTTGTAGCCCAGCACGAAGCGCCCCTGCGCCACCCGGTCGATCATGGCGGCGGAGTTGGAGTACAGCTTCACCCCCGCCCGCCCCATGAGCGCCACCAGCCGCCAGATGTCGTCGGACTGCCTGACGTCCCACGCCAGGAACTGAAAGCCGACGCCGCTGCGCTCCACGTCGTAGGTGGCGATGCGGCCGTGGAACAGGTCCTGCCGCGCGTCCAGCAGCGCCGCCAGTTCCGCCCGCGTCGCCGGCGGCGTCAGGCCTTCCGCGGCGAAGAAAGGCTTGTTGTAGATGATGGTCGCCGGCTCGAACGTCAGGCCGAACAGGGTGTCCCGCCACGACGCCCACGGCGGCAGGTAGTTGGCCGTCGGCATGTCGAGCCGGCGCGCGTAGCCGTCGTTGGCCAGCTTGAACTGAAGCCCGATGGCCGAACTGAAGACGAAGTCCGCCGTCTGCCCGCCGGCGTCGGTCTCGTCGCGCACGCGCTCGAAGATTTCCACCGACTGCAGGTCGTGGTAGGCCACCGCAATGGCGTCGTACTCCGCCTGGAAGGCCTCGATCACCGGGGCGATGAGGGGGGTGTCGGCGGTGCTGTAGATGACCAGCGTCGCAGCCGGTGCGGCTTCGCTGGCGCTGGGCGCGGGAAACAGGGTGGGCTCCCGCGCCAGGACCTCGGGGCCGGCAAGGCAGAGCGTCAGAAGGACAAGGAGTCGCAGAAGGGGGCGCATGGCGCCAGAATGCCGCCTTCGCGGTCTCTTCACAACGGCCGAGGGTGGGGATAGCCTCAGGCGATGCGCCTGCTGATCGTCGAAGACAACCCCGACCTGGCCGACACCCTGCGCCGTCTTCTGGCGGCGGACGGCCATGCCGTCGACATCGCCACCGACGGGGAAGGGGCCGACGCCACCCTGTCCGCCGAGGCCTTCGACCTGGTGGTGCTGGACCTGGGCCTGCCCGACATGGACGGGATGGAGGTCCTGAAGAACCTGCGCGCGCGCGGCAGTGAGACGGCGGTGCTGGTCCTGACTGCGCGAGGCGGGCTGGACGACCGGGTGCGGGGCCTCGACCTCGGCGCCGACGACTACCTCGCCAAGCCCTTCGAGGTGGAGGAACTGGAGGCCCGCGTCCGCGCCCTGCTGCGGCGCAAGGCCGGCGCGTCGGGTGGAACGCTGCGGGTCGGGCGGCTGGAGTTCGAGGTGGGCACGCGCCGCCTTCGCCTGTGCGGAGAGGCCGTGGAACTGCCGCGCCGCGAGTTGGACGTGCTGGAGGCCCTGGTGCTGCGGCACGGGCGCGTGGTGTCCAAGCGGGAACTGGCCGACAGCGTGTCGGGCTTCGACGAGCCCCTGAGCGACACCGCCGTGGAGCTTTACATCAGCCGCCTGCGCCGCAAGCTGGAGCCGGCAGGGCTGCGGGTGCGGGTGCTGCGCGGCCTGGGCTACGTGCTGGAAGACGCATGACCGGCCGCCGCCATTCGCTGCGCCGCAGCCTGTTCGGCTGGGTCCTGGTGCCCCTGGTGGGCCTGAGCCTCGTCTTCGCGCTGGAGGGCTACGCCGATGCGCGGCACCAGGCGAACCGGGCCTTCGACCGCACGCTGGCGGGCTCGGCCCTGACCATGGCGGACCGCGTCGCCATCGCCGACGACGGCGGGCTTCAGGTCGACATTCCCTACGTCGCCCTGGAAATGCTGACGTCGCTGGCCGAGGAGCGGGTGTTCTACCAGGTGCGCAACCCCGTCGACGGTTTCGTGACGGGCTACCAGGACCTGCCGTCCCCGCCGAAAGAGCCCGCCGTCGGCGGCGGGCCCGTGTTCTATGACGCGACCTATCGCGGCGCCCCGATCCGGGCGGTCGCCCTGGCCGGCGCCGCATCGGACGCCGCCCGGTCCGTCGGCTACACCGTGATTGTTGCCGAGACGACCCAGGCGCGCGAAAGCCTGGCGCGCGCGGCGCTGGCGCGGCTGTCGCTGCGCCTGACCATCCTGGTGGGCATCGTCAGCCTGATGGTGTGGCTGGGAATCCGCCGGGGCCTTGCTCCGCTGGCCCGCCTGGAGAAGGCGGTGGCGCGCCGCAACCCCGACGACCTGCGGCCGCTGCGGCGGAACATTCCCGCCGAGACCGAACGGCTGGTGGACGCCTTCAACGCCTTCATGGGCCGGCTGGCGGATGCGCTGGGGTCCCTGCGCCGGTTCACCGGCAACGTCGGCCACCAGTTGCGCACGCCGCTCGCGGTGGCGCGGGGGAACCTGGCGCTGGCGGCACGGGCCGACGACCGGGCCGAGATGGCGGAGCATCTGCGCAAGGCCGACGCCGCGACGCGCGAGGCCGAACGGCTGGTGGAGCAGTTCCTGCTGCTGGCCCGGCTGGAGGAAAGCCGGGCCAGCGCCGAAGGCATGCAGCGCCTCGACCTGGCGGAGGTGGCGGAGGAGGCGGCGCTGGACCGCGCCGATCAGGCGCTGCGGGCGGGGCTGGACATGTCGCTGGAAAAGCCTGCCGCGCCGGCCCTGGTCAAGGGCAACCCGATCCTTCTGCGCGAGGTGGTGCTGAACCTCATCGACAACGCCATCCGCCATGCCGCGCCGGGGCCTCTGCGGATCGCGCTGAAGGCCGGGGGCGACACGGTGGAACTGGCGGTCAGCGACGCCGGCCCGGGCATCCCGGCGGACAAGGGCGCCATGGTGCTGTCGCGCTTCGGCCGCATGAATGACGGCGGGCGCGGCGGCTATGGCCTGGGGCTCGCCATCTGCCGGGAGATCGCCGACGCCCACGGCGGCACGCTGCGTCTCGACCCCGGCCCCGGCGGCCACGGACTGCGGGTCAGCCTTCAACTGCCCCGCGATGCGGACCGCCCGGTGCGCTAGCGCCCTTGCAGGGGGCTGGCCGCGTCGGACGGACCCTTGGTCGCGTCCAAGCGTTCCAGAAGAATGCGATAGTCGTCAAATCCTGGCGCCTGCGGCCGCGGGCCGGCCCTGCCGGCCGCCGTCGGTCCCGTCAATTCTGGACATGGAGCATTCGACCCGGTGGGTTCTGGCACCGAAGGCTTGATCACCGTTCTGGGCGGCGTGGCGCTCCTGCTCTGGGGCTTGCGCATGGTCGGCACCGGCGCGACGAGGGCCCTGGGCGGAGAGTTGCGGACCGTCCTCGGCAGGGCGACCGGCAACCGCATCTCCGCCCTGCTCTCCGGCCTCGGCTTCACGCTCCTGCTGCAGTCGAGCACGGCGGTCGTGCTGCTGGTGTCCGGCTTTGCGTCGCGCGGCATGATGACCGTGGCGGCCGGGCTGGCGGCGGCGCTGGGGGCGGACGTCGGGACCACGCTGGTGGCGCAGGTTCTCAGCCTCGACCTCGGGGTGCTCGGGCCGCTGCTGGCCCTGGCCGGCCTGATCGTGTTCAAGGCCCAGTCCACCAAGGCGGGGCGCAATACCGGGCGCATCCTGCTGGGTCTCGGGCTCATGCTGGTGGCGCTTCAGTTGATCGGGGCGGGCGCGGCGCCCATCCGGCAGTCGCCGGTCATGCAGCAGGTGATCCTGGCGCTGGGGGACGAGCCGCTGCTGGCCCTTCTGCTGGGCGCGCTGCTGACGCTGGTCAGCCATTCCAGCCTTGCCATGGTGCTGTTGCTGGTCACGCTGGCCCGCGCCGGCGACATGCCCGTGGAAGTCGGCTTCCTGCTGCTGCTGGGCGTCAATCTGGGCGGCCCGCTACCGGCCCTCATCGCCACGCTGGGCGACGCGCGCGAGGCCCGGCGCGTGCCCCTGGGCAACCTGGTCTTCCGCATCGTCGGCGTGTTGGCCGTGCTGCCGTTCCTGGGCGTGCTGGCGCCCTGGATGGCATCGCTGGAGGCGGACGCCGGGCGCCAGATCGTGCATGCCCACACGCTGTTCAACGTTGCCCTGGCGGTGGCCTTCCTGCCGCTGACCGGCGCCGCCGCCCGTCTGGCCGGGCGTCTGGCGCCGCCTGCGGTGGTGGAGGACCCTCTGGCGCACGGGCAGCCCTTGTACCTGCGCGACGACCGGGGGCGGAGCGCCGCGCAGGCGCTGAACAGCGCAACGCGCGAGGCCCTGCGCATGGGCGACATCGTCTTCGCCATGCTCGACGGCAGTATCGAGGCGCTGAGGAGCGGCGACACCGCCCGGATCAAGGCGATCCAGCGCATGGACGACGATGTCGATTCCCTGAACGAGGCGATCAAGTTCTATCTGACCGAAATCAGCCGCCAACCCCTGACCGGCGAGCAGAGCCAGCGCTGCATGACCGTGTTCAGCTTCGTGACGAACCTGGAGCACATCGGCGACATCATCGACAACAACCTGATGGACCTGGCGAGCCGCAAGGCGAAGCGGCATCTGACCTTCTCGGACGCGGGCGAGCGCGAGATCGCGCTGCTGCACGACCGCCTGACCGAGAACCTGCAACTGGCGCTGAACATCTTCGCCTCCAACGACCAGGACCTGGCCGAGCAACTGCTCGACGACAAGCGGGCCTTCCGGGACGAGGAGGTGCGGGCGACCCACGCCCACCTCGAGCGTCTGCAGATGGGCTATGCCGAAACCATCGAGACCAGCGCCATCCACCTCGACCTGCTGCGCGACCTGCGCCGGATCAATTCCCACATCACCGCGACGGCCTACCCGGTGCTGGCGCCGCAGGGGATGGGGGCTGCGGCGGCGCACGGCCGGGTGCGGCGGAACGATGACGTGCGAACCCGCTACGGCCTGACCGGCAGGTCCGCGCGGCCGTTGCGGCGGTGAGGCGCCGCGGCGGCGCTCCGGGCGGGGCGCCGGGCCGGGCCGGGCAGAGGTCTAGGCTCCGACCGGTTATTCAGCGAATACTTTATTGAGAATGAATTTCATTATGCTTTTCGTGTCTTTATAGTATTTTTATTTTTATGCGCTTGCCTGGCGGCGACTTCGCTGGTACCGTCCTTACCTTCTTTGAAAGATTCAAAAGAGGAGCGCACCGATGCGGGGCGACCCCACGATTATTGCCGAGTTGAACGGTCTTCTGGCCTACGAGATGCTTGCCGCAGACCAGTATTTCGTCCATGCCCACGTCTACGAGGACATGGGCTTCTTCCGCCTGTACGAGCGCATCAAGCACGAGCAGGAAGAAGAGCTGGAGCACGCGCAGAAGCTGATCCGCCGCATCCTGTTCCTGGGCGGCACGCCGGACCTGGGCACCCGCCAGACGCCGACCATCGCCGCCGACGTGCCGGGCATGTTCAAGGCCGACCTGGACATGGAAATGAAGGTCGTTTCCGAACTGCGCCGCGTCATGGCGCTGGCCGAGGAGAAGCGGGATTACGTCACCCGCGACACGCTGCTCGGCCTGCTCGACGACACCGAGGAAGACCACGTCTACTGGCTGGAGCAGCAGCTCCGCCTGATCGACGCCATGGGTATCCAGAACTACCTGCAGAGCCAGATGGACGGGAGTGTTTCGGAATGAAGGGCGACAAGGGAATCAACAAGGAGCTGAACGCCGTCCTCAAGGTGCAGCTCACCAACATCAACCAGTACTTCCTGCATGCCCGCATGCACCGGAACTGGGGCTACCACGAACTGGACGAGCGCACCTACAAGGCCTCCATCAAGGCCATGAAGCACGCCGACAAGGCGATCCAGCGCATCCTGTTCCTGGAAGGCCTGCCCAACCTGCAGGACCTGGGCAAGCTGTACATCGGCGAGAACGTGCCGGAAGTCCTGAAGAACGACCTGAAGGCCGAGTCCGGCTATCGCGAGGTGCTGGTCGAGGCCATCGCCAAGTGCGAGAAGGAGCAGGACTTCGTCAGCCGCGCCATGCTGGTGGACTTCCTGGACGATGCGGAAGAGTTCATCGACTATCTGGAAACCAACATTGGCCTGATCGACAAGGTCGGCATCCAGAACTACCTGCAGTCGGCGGTGGGCGAGATCGGCGACTGATCCTCCCATTCGGGCGGATGATTATTGGAACGGGCCGCGGGAGCATATCTCCCGCGGCCCGTTTTCTTAGAGCCCAACCCGAAACTCCGGCGGGTCGGCTGGACGGAGCTTTTGTCGCCCGGCTGCGTTGCCAATCCTCGCCGATGCCGCCGGCATCGATTGCGTTTGGCGCCTGACCGAGCCAAAAAATCCCTCGCCCACCCTCAGCCGCTGGATTTCGGGTTGGGCTCTTATACCGGACGACGCCGGAAATCGTACACGTGTCGTCCGGCAAGGCCGACTGGCCGCCGCGCCTGATGGCGCGTGAGCCTGCGTGGCGCTTGGAGCCGAAGGCGTGCGCGGAAGCGCGCACACCGCGGCGCCGATGATTGCAATCATCGACTCGTATCAGTCCCCCCGGAAGCTTGGCGCGCGCTTTTCCAGGATGGCCGCCACGGCCTCGTCGTGGTCGGCGGTGTGGTGGGCGGTGCCCTGGAAGGCCGCCGACATCTCCAACAGCGTGTCCAGGCGCGTGTGCTGGCCTTCGCGCATCAGGCGCTTGGTCATGCGCAGGGCGTGCGGCGGGTTGACGGCGATGCGATCGGCCAGGGCGCGCGCCGCCGGCAGAAGCTCGGGCGCCGGCACCACGCGCGAGACCAGGCCCCACGCCAGGGCCGTTCGCGCATCCACCGGATCGCCGGTGAAGGCCATCTCGGCGGCGCGCGAGGCTCCGACGGCGCGCGGCAGCAGCCATGCCCCGCCGTCGCCCGGAATGATGCCCACCTTCACGAAGTTCTCGGCGAACACCGCTTCCTCGGCGGCGATGCGGATGTCGCACATCAGCGTCAGGTCGCATCCCGCGCCGTAGGCCGGGCCGTTGACGGCGGCGATGGTCGGCACGTCCAGGTCGTACAGCGCGCGGGGAATGCGCTGGATGCCGCGCCGGTAGTTCTCGCGGATGCGCGCCGGCGAGCCCCCGAAGGTGCCCTGTTTGTCGCGCATGTGCTTGACGTTGCCGCCCGAGCTGAAGGCCTTGCCGGCGCCGGTGATGATGACGCAGCGCACGCTCTCGTCCACCCGGATGCGGTCGCAGGCGGCGACGAAGGCGTCCACCAGCGCCACGTCGGTGATGGCGTTGCGCGTCTCCGGCTGGTTCAGCGTCAGGGTGACGACGGCACCGTCCTGGGCGTAGAGGACGGGGTCGGTGTCGGGCGTCTCGGGCGTGTTCACGCAAGGTCTCCTGGGTTGACGAAAGGCGGCCGCCAGCATAGGCCGCCGCCGCTGCGCGGGCCAAGCGGTCACGGTTCGTCGGCGCGATGAACCTCGGCGATCAGGGCGTTCAACTCCTCGGCAAGGACGTCGGGGTGGTCCTCGGGCGTGAAGTGCTTGCCGCCGGGGATGTGGCGCAGCGGCGCGTCCAGGTCGCGGGCCAGACGCTCGCCGTAGGCCAGTTTCTGGAACTGGTCGTCATCGCCCCACACCACCCGCGCCGGCACCTTCAGCGTCGGAAGCCGGTCCGCGACGGCCTTGGTGTCCTCCACGTTCAGGGCCTTCATCTGGCGCACGAAAGCCGCCGCGCCGTCGTGTTCATGATAGTGCGGCCAATGCGCCTCCAGCGCCGCTCGGGCGGCCTCGTCGTCATCGTGGCCGCGCTTGTAGAACATGGCGAGCATGGGCTTGAGCATGCCGTCGGGTACGTGCTCCAGCGCCCCGCCCATGGCGCGCATGCTCTTGACGCTGGGAATGGGCCAGCTGTCGTAGCAGATGGAGTTGGTCAGCAGCAGCCCGGCGCAGGCTTCGGGGCGGCGGACGGCGGCGATCTGCGCCACGCCGCCGCCCAGGTCGTGACCGCAAAGGATGGCCCGGCCGATGGCCAGTTCGTCCATCCAGTCCAGCAGGTAGCCGGCCTGCGCGGCGACGGAGATGTCGCGGTCGCGCCCGGCGTCCATGGACCCGCCGTAGCCGACCATCTCCCAGGCCAGGCAGCGGCCGCCGGTGACGCGCGGCATGACCTCGCGCCACAGAGCCGGGCCGGTGGGGATGCCGTGGATCATCACCACCGGCAGGCCGTCGCCGGCGCCGTCCTCCAGCCAGCGCATGGGAATGCCGTCGACGGCGATGGTCTTGGTCTGCATGGCGCGTGCCTCCGATTGACTTTCCCGCTTCAACGAAGGGCCGGGCCGCCGCGTTCTTGAGGACGTCGAGGCGGCACCCGTTCCTTCCATCCCATCCACTCCAGACAGCGAGGCCGGATCATGCAGGACATGCGGGACCTTACCCCGGACGGCCGCCGGGCGGTGGCCGAGGCCGCCGACCGCCACGGCGTCAGCCAGGACGCGGCGGCCGCCGCGTTGCGGGCGCTGGCGGCCGGGCAGGGCACGCTGGCCCAGTTCAGCCACCCCGAACTGGGGGGCATGGTGCAGTGGGCCCAGGGCGGCATGGTGATGATCGGGGACATGTTCAACAATGCGCTCAAGGCCCGCGTCGACGCCCTGTGCCAGGACCTGTCGGCGCGCCTGCGCGCCGCGACCCTGGTGGAGCCGCCGGCCTGGAGCGTCGCGACGGGCGGTGCGGGCGGTGCGGGCGGCGGGTGGTGGCGGCAGGAACTGGGCCAGCCGTCCTCCGCCGGATCGCAGAACGATCTGCGCTACGCCCTGTTCCCGGCGCACCGGCGCCTGGCCGTGGAGCGCGGCGGCCGGGTGACGGTCTACGACACGGGCGACCACGTCATCACCGGCTTCGGCCAGCAGCAGGGCGGCGGCGGCGGCTCGGCCACCTTCACCAGCCAGCACGGCACGGTGCGGCTGGAGGATCTGCCGGTGGTCTCCGGCGGCGCTGGCGGCGATGGCCGCAGTGTCGGCGCGGCCCCCGAGCCGGTGCGCCGGACAGAGGCCGCCCCGGCGTCCGGCGACGAAGACATCTTCGCCAAGATCGAGCGCTTGGCGGACCTCAAGGCCAAGGGCATCCTCAGCGAGCAGGAGTTCCAGGCCAAGAAGGCAGAGTTGCTCAAGCGCCTCTAGCGCCATGCCGGCGTCCGGCGTCCGGCGTCCGGCCCGAGGACCCTTTCGCGGCGGCAGGTGCGACGGGCAGCGTTCAGCAGTATAAACTTCAAGTATGTTTTATTTTGCGTCTTACCATTGTAAGGGGTGGTCGGATACCGTTTCCAGTCCACCGAGGTGAGGCCGCCAATGACCTTCGAAGACGCCTGCCGCGCCTTCCTCGCCTACTGCCGCGCTGTGAAGGGCCTGTCGGACCACACGCTGCGCGCCTATCAGCAGGACTTGGCGGAGGCCCGCGCCTTCTGCGGCCCGGATGCGGCGGTGGGATGGTGGACGCGCGCGACCATCCGCGACTATGTGGCTCACCTTGGCTCGGCGCGGGGCCTGAGGGCGGCGACCGTGAAGCGCCGGCTGGCCTGCCTGAAGGCGCTGTTCCGCTGGCTGGAAGCCGACGAGGTGGTCGACGTTTCCCCCTTCCACCGCGCGCCGGTGACCGTGCGCCTGCCGTGCCGGCTGCCGCGCGACCTGTCGCGGGCGGAGGTGCGCCAGCTTCTCGACAGTCCGCGCTGCCGCCTGCTGGGGCGGGCCGATTTCGGGCGCATGACGGTGCGGCTCGCCATCCTGCTCATGCTGTCCACCGGCGTGCGGGTGGGGGAACTTGCGGCGGTGCGGCTGCCCGACATCCGCCTGGCCGACGGCGTCATCCGCATCCACGGCAAGGGCAGTCGCGAACGCCGGGTGTTCGTCACCGACGCCGGCGTGCGCAAGCTTCTGGAGCGTTACATCGCCTTTCGCGACCGGCGCAGCGTGATGACGGACGTGCTTCTGGTGGACGACCACGGCCACGGCCTGGCGCCGCAGGGCATTCGCCAGCGGTTGCGGGCGGCGGCCCAGGCGGCGGGGATGGATCGGCGGGTGACGCCCCACATGCTGCGCCACACGGCGGCGACGCAACTGCTGGAGGCCGGCGTGGACATCCGCTTCGTGCAGAAGCTGCTGGGCCACCAGAGCATCGCCACCACCCAGATCTACACCCAGGTCAGCGACGTCAGCCTTCAGCGCGTGGTGGCCGAGGCCGGGCACCTGCGCCGCCTGACGGTACGGGGTCGGCGGGGTGCGGCGTCCGAGGAGACGCCGGCAGCGGAGTAGGATCAGCCCGTCGCGCGGTCCCGAGGACGCGATGATGTCCGCCGCCGGCGGCGCGTCTGCGCCCAAGGTGCCATGGACGGCAGCGGCGCGGCGGGCGTAGCGTGGTCGGCTCCCCCTTTGCCGGAGCCCGCGCCATGCGCCCTTGCCTCACCCTGCCGCTGATCGCCTTGATGCTGGCCGCCGCCCCCGGTCTGGCGGACGATTTCGCCGCCGAGGACACCGCCAGCCGTCAGGCGGTGGCGGGCCTTGAGGCCTATGCCGCCTACAAGATGGGCGACTACGACACCGCCCGGTCGCTGTGGGAGGCCCTGGCGGCCAAGGGTAACACGACGGCCATGGTCAATCTCGCCAACCTGTTCGAGCAGGGCCAAGGCACCCCCGCCGACCGCGCCGCCGCGCTGGAATGGACGCGACGGGCGGCGGAGGCGGGCGATACGCGCGCCATGGTGTCGCTGGGTGTCGCGCACGAAGGCGGGGCGTCCGGTCTGCCGCGCGACCTGGAGGCGGCGGAACGCTGGTTCCGCAAGGCCGCCGAGACGGGCGATGCGGACGCGCACTTCAACCTGGGCGTCCTGTTGCTCACCAACCGGGGGCAGGGGCTTGAGACCACGCCGCCCGACCAGCGCCGCGCCGCCGCCCGTCATCTGCGCGCCGCCGCCGAAGCGGGCCACGCCGAGGCTCGCCCGATGCTGAAGATTGCGGAGAAGGGCGCGGACTGAGCGGCGTTCTCAGCCCGAGGCGTCGGCGTCCTCGGGCGCCATGACGACCGCGAGCGCCGCCATGGTGCGCGTGTGGAGGTCGCGGGCGCGCGGCAGCGTCTGGCGCACCGCGTCGGCATCGCCGCACTGGGCGTCGGACTCCATCTCGCTGAACAGGGCATGCACCGGCGTCAGCCCCAAAACGCCCGCCGCGCCCTTCAGCGCATGGGCCTCCTCGGCGGCGGCATCGGTGTCGCCGGCATCGAGCGCCGCTTCCAGCGCGTCCAGCCGGGGCGGCGTGGTGTCGCGGAACAGCTCCACCAGCCCGCGCACGGCCGTCGGCCCCAGTTCGTTCCACTGCCGCACCACCAGCGATCCCGGCGGCACCAGCGTCGGGTCCGGAGCCGGAGTGCCGCGGGCGGACGAGGCCGCCGGCACCGCTGCGTCCGGCCCGGCCTCCTCCGCCGACGCGGCCGCCGGCGGCATGGCGGCGTCGGCAGCGGCGGCCCGCTCGCGCAAAAGGTCGGTGATGACGCGCTTGAGCAGGTCCAGCTTGAAGGGCTTGCCGAGGACGGCATCGGCCCCCGCCTCGCGGGCGGCGCGCTGGCTGGCGTCGGTGACGTCGGCCGACAGAACGACGATGGGCACCCCGGCGCGCTCCGACTCGGGCAGGGCCCGGATGCGGCGGATGGCCTCGGTGCCGTCGATGCCCGGCATGTGCAGGTCCATGAGCACCACGTCATGCGACCCTTCCGCCGCCGCCGCGACGCCGTCCAGGCCGCTGTCCACCGCCTTGACCTTGTGGCCGTCACGGCGCAGAAGCTCGGCCGCCAGCATGCGGTTGACCTTCTCGTCCTCCACCAGCAGCACCCGCAGCGCAGCGCCGCCCGCATCGGCCGGACGCCAGGCCGGGGCGGCGCCGGGACGTTCCGGCGGGCGGGGGGAGGCGGCGGCGTCCTCGGCGTCGGCCAGGTCCAGGTTGAACCAGAAGGTGGAGCCTTCGCCGGGCGTGGTCTCGAAGCCGATGCGCCCGCCCATGGCCTCCACCAGGCCCTTGCAGATGGCGAGGCCCAGCCCCGCTCCGCCGTGGGCGCGCGAGCGCGAGGCATCGCCGACGGCGAACTGTTCGAACAGCTTTTCCTTTGTGGCGGGCGGGATGCCCGGGCCGCTGTCGTCGACGGCGAATTGCACCCGCAGGCCGCCTTCCGGGGCCGCGCCGACAGGCCGCAGCCGCAGCCGGATGCTGCCGCGCCCGGTGACCTTCACGGCGTTGGACAACAGGTGGAACAGAACCTGCTTGATGCGTGCCGGATCGCCGACCAGTCGCTCCGGCACGCCGTCGGACACGGCCACATCCAGCGCCAGCCCCTTGGCGATGGCCGACGGCCGCATCAGTTCCGCCAGGGCGTCGAGCAGGGCGCGGGGATCGAAGGTCTCGGCGGCGACGGTGACCGAGCCGGACTCGATGCGGCTCAGGTCCATCACGTCGTCCACCAGCCGCACCAGGCTGTCGCCCGACCGCTGGATGGTTTCGACGTAACCGGCCTGCGTCTTGGACAGGCGCGTGCCGCCAAGAAGCTGCACCATGCCCAGGATGCCGTTCATGGGGGTGCGGATCTCGTGGCTCATCACCGCCAGGAAGTCCGACTTGGCGCGCGCCACGGCCTCGGCCTGGGCCTTGGCGCTGGCGAGCATTTCCTGCGCGCGGTGGCGGCTGGTGATGTCGGTGGCGGTGCACATGGCGGCATCCTCGCCCTCGTACTCCACGGCGACACCGGCGAT
The DNA here is from genome assembly GCF_044803115.1 of Caenispirillum salinarum. Taxonomy (GTDB): domain Bacteria; phylum Pseudomonadota; class Alphaproteobacteria; order Rhodospirillales; family Rhodospirillaceae; genus Caenispirillum; species Caenispirillum salinarum_A. The sequence goes on from NZ_CP085224.1 coordinate 1,043,835, forward strand.
CACCGCCCACCGTTCCGACCCGTCGGGGGCGTTGCGTATCCGGACCTCGTGGTTGTCCAGGCGGCGGTGACGGCGCAGGATGCCGATGGCGCGGTCGAAGTCCTCGGGGTCGTGGAAGAAGCCCACCGACCCCAGCCCGACCGCGTGCTCCGGCGCCACGTCCAGCAGGGCGGCGGCCTCGGGATTGATGTGCAGGATGCGGCCGTCGGACAGCCGCCCGACCATCATGGGCAGCGGCACCGCCTCCACCAGCCGGCGCAGGCCGTCCATGCCGGCCTTGAGCGCCTCGGCGGCGCGCTTGCGGGCGTCGATGTCGATGAAGCCCGACAGGATCGCCGGCTGGCCCTGGTACGACACCATGGCCGCCGACAGCTCCACCCAAAGCCGCCGGCCGTCGCGGGTGCGCAGTTCCGCGTCCATGCCGGGCACGCGGCCATCGCGGCGCAGGGTGTCCAGCAGGCGGTGGCGGTCGCCGGGATCGACATAGAAGTCCCGCGCCTCCACCCGCGGCAATTCTTCCTCCGCCACGCCGAACAGGGCCAGCGCCCGGCGGTTGGCGGCAAGCGGCCGGCCTTCTTCCGAGACCACCGTCATGGGCACCGGCGCGGCGTCGAAAATGCGGCGCAGGGTTTCCTCGCTTTCGCGGACGGCGGCTTCGGCGCGGATGTAGTCGGTGATGTCCTGGTCGATGCCGAACAGGCGCGTCACCCGTCCGTCGGGCCCGAACTCGCGGTAGCCCTTGGAGAACACATGGCGGACCGAGCCGTCGTCGCGGATGATGCGGAAGACGCGCTCGCGCTCCTTCCAGCTCTGGTCCTGGGCGTCGGAGAGCACGTCGGGCAAATCGTCGGGGTGGACGCGCGACAGGAAGGCGTCCAGTCCGCGCGTCACGCCGGGCTCCGCCGGGTCCAGGCCGAAAATGCGCTCCAGCTCGCGCGACCACTGGGCCTCGTCGGTGGCGGGATAAAAGTCGTAGCAGCCGATGTGGGCGAGGTGCTCGATCTCGCGCAGCAGCCGGGTGTTGCGCTCCATCTCGCGGGACTGGCGGCGCAGGGCATCGTCGGCGGCACGGCGGGCGCTGCCGTCGCGCAGGGACAGGACGGCGCCGCCCCTGCCGTCCGCGGCCGCCGCCAGTTCCAGGACGAGCGCCCGCCCGTCGGCCGTGCGCCCCCGCACCTCGCGCACCCCGTTGCGCGCGGTGCCCAGGCCCGCCGCCGGGGTGCCTTCGGCGGCCTCGGGCAGCAGGTGGGCGAGCGGCGTTCCGGCGGACAGGCGGCGGCCGAACAGGGTCTCGGCGGTGGCGTTGGCGGCGGTGAGGCGGCCGTCGGCGTCGACGGCCAGCACCGCGTCGGGCTGGCCGTCCAGCAGCCGCCGCTGCCGCCGGCCGAGACGGGCCGCGTTGATCGCCGCCACAACCAGTAGACCGCCGCCGGCGCCGGCCAAGGCGGCCGCGCCCATGGCCTGCGGCGTCCACTCCAGGGGCGCCACGGCCAACGCGGCGCCGCCGGCGGCCAGCAGGGCCGCGGCAACCGCCGTCAGGGCGTCGGGAAGGCGGGTCATGATGACAGGGTCCTTGGAAGACGGGCGGCGCCATGATCGGGGAATGATGATACCACGCGCGGCACTTCCACCACTAGGCGACGGCCGCCGGCGGAGCGGCGCGGCCGGGCGGGGCTTCTTCCGCCGGGCCGCCGGGAAGCCGTGCCAGGGCGCGCTCCAGGGTGTCGACGATGCCGCCGTCCTCGCGGCGCAGGCGGGTGACCGCGATGTCGATGCGCGGCACCACCGTCTGGTCACGCCACGGCACCCCCGTCAGGTCAATGTGATGGATCAGCCGCCGCCCCGCCACGGCGGCGTCCAGCGGCTCGGTTTCCGGCAGCAGCACGGCGAAGACGTCGGGGGAGACGCGGGCCACGGTGTCGATCATGCGCAGCGATCCCCGTGCCTGGGCCGCCACGGCGCGGCGCACGGCGGCGGCGGCGCCGGCGCCGTGGCGGGCGTCCAGGGCGTCGGCGTCGGTCAGGCGGATCGCCAGGACCGTGAGCTGGTGGCCGAAGCGGCGGCAGCGGGCCATCTCGGCGGCGCCCGCGTCCTCGAAGCGTCGGCGGTTGTCGACGCCGGTTTCCAGGTCGACCGTGGCGGTGCGGCGCAGGGCGGTTTCCACCCGGCGGCGCTCCTCGGCCCGGGCCGTCAGCAGCCGGGCCAGCACTCCCGCTGTCACCACCAGGGCGAGGGCAAGGGCGCGGACGATCCACAGCACGGCGCCGCCGCCCGACCAGCCGCCTGCGGGCAAGGCGGCCAACTGCCATGTGCCCTGACCGGCGAGCAAGACGTCCAGCAGCACCGGATCGCTGCGGAAGACCTCGGCATCGCCGAAGAACAGGTCGCCGGCCGCGCCCGTGGCGTCACGCCCGCGCAGGGCGACGCGCAGGGGCAACTCGGGATCGAGCAGGCCGGCATCGCGCCACAGCCCGCGGGAGTCCATGGCCATGGACACCAGCCCGACGAAGGGGCCGCTGGCGGGAGGGGCGTCCGATGGCGACAGGAACACCGGCATGCGCCCGATCAGCCCTTCGCCGCCCTGGATGAGCGGCACGGGCCCGGCGACCACCACGTCGCGGGCGTCGATGGCGCGCAGCACCGCGTCCCGCTGCTCCGGCAGCGCCGCAATGTTGATGCCGATGGTGGCGGCGTTGGGCTCCTTGGGATAGGCGTAGGCCAGCGTCGTGCCGCGCGCGAACGCAAGGTTGCGGATCTGCGGGCCGTCGGTGATCAGGGCGCGGGCGAGGCGGGTGAACTCGGCCTCGCTGGTTTCGGGATAGTGGGACATGTGCGCCGTCAGGCCGCGCAGCAGCAGGACGTTGCGGTTGACGACCTGCTCCAGCCGCGCGCGCAGCGTTGCGGCGCGATCCAGCACGGCGGCGTGCTCCGCGGCCTCGGTGGAGGCCGCGACCAGCCGCTCCACGCCCAGGAGCGCAAGCGCCGTCAGCGCCATGGCCAGGGCGGCGGCCACCCATGGGCGCCGGCGCTGCGGCCCGCGGGCCGGCGCGGCGCTGTTCACGCTGTCCATGGCGAGCGGCCCCCCAATGCCGTGCTGCACCCGTGACGTCAGGACTTCATGCTAGCCGGGACCAAAGGGTTCGGCAACGGGCGGAACGGAATAGCCGCAATAAGACAAGGGTCTGAGGCGGAGGGCGCTACAGCACCGTCGCCGCCCGCGCCGCCTGGCCGTAGAGGCCGGACAGGGCGCGGAGCTTGCCGGCCAGGTCGCCGATGTCCTTGGGGTCCAGGCCCATGCTTTCGAAGGTGGTCACCAGGCAGTCCTCGCGCACGTGGCGGTAGCCGCTGCACACCCAGGCGCCGCGCCCGGTCGTGGTGAACCATACTTCCTTGCCGCGCTTGGTGCGCTCCACCAGTTCCATCTTCTCAAGCTTTTTCAGGGAATAGCTGACGGTGTGGGTGTCTTCCACGTTCAGGGTGAAGCAGATGTCGGCCAGGCGCTTTTCCCTCTTCTTGTGGTTGCAGGTGTGCAGCACCAGGACGTCCAGCGCGTTCACGTCCTCCAGCCCGACGGCCTGCATGCAGCGGACCATCCAGCGGGAAAAGGCGTGGAAGCTGACGATCAGGCCGAACTCGAACTCCGACAACTCGGCCGCCCGCTCGCTGACCAGATGTTCCGACGAAACGATGCGGCGCGGCTTGGGCGGCGCGGTCGGGTCGTCCGGGCCGGCCGTCGCGGCGTCGTCCTTGTGCTGGTTGCTCATGATCTCTCCCCTTGCTGTCTGGCGGCTGCGGTCAGCTGTCGATGATGACGGTGCGGCCGCGCGGCGTGCGGATATCGGCCACCAGGCCCGGCGCGTCGTCCGGCGTCACCACCACGGCGGCAGGGCCGGCGACGAACTCCAGGGCCGTCAGGCCATCGCGGATGCGCTCGGGCGACGGGTGGCGGAGCGTCAGGCGCTCCAGCCGGCAGCCGCTTTCGGCCAGGCCGTCGGCCGGGTGAAGGTCCTGCGGCCACTGGATGAGCAGCGGCAGCACCCCGCCCGCCGGCGGCGCGCCGTCCGGCCGCACCGTGATGCGCCACTCCAGGTCGCCCCGGCTCATGGGCTCGACCACGCCCATGCCCCCGTGCCCCTGGGCGAGGGTCGCGTCGATGTCGTTGCTGCGCGCGATCCAGGCCAGCAGGCGCGGGCGCTCTGCCAGCCGCGCCTGGACCGCCGGATCATCCAGGCCGAACCAGCGGCGGCGGTCGGGCGCCGGGGCGTCCGGGTCGATGGCGATGACCTCCAGGTACAGGCGCTGGCCCAGCTTCAGAAGCCGGTTGTGCGTGCCCATGCGGGGGTGCGCGCCGCCGCCGGACAGAGGCACGCCAAGGCGGTCCTCCACCCAGCGGATGCCGTCCTCAAGCGAAGCGGCGCCGATGGCGATGTGGTCCAGGCGGAGCGTCATGCGCGGTCCCCTCAGGCCGTGCCGAAGCCGCCGCCGCCGGGCGTTTCCACCACGATGACGTCGCCGGGGTGCATCTCCGTCTGGTCGGTGGAGCCCAGTTCCTCGACCGAACCGTCGCGGCGCTCCACCGCCGTGCGGCCGACGGCGCCGGGCTCGCCGCCCGCCATGCCGTAGGGGGCGATGCGGCGGTGGTTGGACAGGATGGCGGCCGTCATGCCCTCCAGGAAGCGCAGCCGGCGCACGGTGCCGTCGCCGCCCCTGTGCCTGCCCGCACCACCGGAGCCCCGGCGGATGGCGAAGCTTTCCAGCAGCACCGGGAAGCGCCACTCCAGCACCTCCGGGTCCGTCAGGCGGCTGTTGGTCATGTGGGTGTGGACCGCCGAGCAGCCGTCGTGGTCCGGCCCGGCGCCGGCACCGCCGCAGATGGTTTCGTAGTACTGGTAGGTCTCGTTGCCGAAGGTGAGGTTGTTCATGGTGCCCTGGCTCGCACCCATCACCCGCAGTGCGCCATACAGCGTGTCCACGACCACCTGGCTGGTCTCCACGTTGCCGGCGACCACGGCGGCCGGGTAGACCGGGTTGAGCATGGAGGCTTCGGGGATAATCAGCTCGATGGGCTTCAGGCACCCCTCGTTCATGGGGATGTCGTCGTCGACCAGCGTGCGGAAGACGTACAGCACGGCGGCCCGGCACACGGAGGACGGCGCATTGAAGTTGTTGGGGCGCTGGTCGGACGTGCCCGTGAAATCGACCGTGGCGCGGCGGTTTTCCGTGTCGACGGAGATGCTGACCTTGATGACCGAGCCGTCGTCCATCTCGTAGGAGAAATCGCCGCTCTTGAGGTTGCCGATGACGCGGCGCACGCTTTCCTCGGCGTTGTCCTGGACGTGGCCCATGTAGGCCTTCACGACATCCAGCCCGAAGTGCTCCACCATCTTGCGGAGTTCCTGGCCGCCCTTCTCGTTGGCGGCCACCTGGGCACGCAGGTCGGCGACGTTCTGGTGCGGGTTGCGGGCGGGATAGGTGCCGGACGACAGGACCTTGACGATCTCGTCTTCCAGGAAGCGCCCGTCCTCCACCAGTTTCAGGTTGTCGAGCAGCACGCCTTCCTCGTCCACGGTGGTCGAGTCGGGCGGCATGGAGCCCGGCGTGATGCCGCCGATGTCGGCCTGGTGGCCGCGGCTGGCGACGTAGAACAGGATTTCCGACCCCGCCTCGTCGAACACCGGCGTGATGACGGTGACGTCGGGCAGGTGGGTGCCGCCGTTGTACGGCGCGTTCAGCACGTAGACGTCGCCGGGCTTCAGCTCATGCCCGTTCTCGCGGATGACGGTGCGCACGGATTCGCCCATGGAGCCCAGATGGACGGGCATGTGCGGCGCGTTGGCGACCAGATTGCCGCCCGCGTCGAAGATGGCGCAGGAGAAATCCAGCCGCTCCTTGATGTTCACGGAATACGCCGTGTTGGCAAGCGTGGCGCCCATTTGCTCGGCGATGGACATGAACAGGTTGTTGAAAATCTCCAGCATCACGGGATCGGCGGTGGTGCCGATGGAGACGCGCGAGGGCCGGGCCTCCACGCGGTTGAGCACCAGGTGATTGCGCGTGTTCAGTTCCGCCGCCCAGCCGGGTTCCAGAACGGTGGTGGCGGTGCTTTCGATGACGATGGCCGGGCCCTTCACCGTGTCGCCGGGGAACAGGCGCTCGCGGTCGTAGACGGGCGCGTCGTGCCATTCCCCGCCGGAGTAGAGCTTCACCGTCTCTGCCGGTTCGGGCGTCTCCGGCGCGTCGGCGGGGCGCTCGATGAACGGGTCTTCCGCCTGTTCCGTGGCGCCGACGGCCTCCACGCTGCACGCCTCGACGATGAAGCCGCGGCCCTGGATGACGAAGCCGAACTGCTGACGGTGGGTTTCCTCGAAGGCGGCGATGAGGCCGGCCTTGTCGGCGGCCTCCACCACGATGGGGGTGTCGGTGCCCTCGTAGCGCAGGTGGACGCGGCGGATGCCGGTGATCTGGCTGTCCTTCACGCCTTGCGCGTGCAGTTCCTTGCGCGCCTCGGCCTCAAGCTCGTGGTGGGTGCCGTCGATATCGGCCATGGCGGCGTCCGACAGCTTCACCTCCAGCGACCGTTCCCGCATGGCCCGCAGGTCCGCCAGCCCCATGCCGTAGGCCGACAGGACGCCGGCGTAGGGGTGGATGAAGACCGAGTTCATGCCGAGCGTGTCCGCGACAAGGCAGGCATGCTGCCCGCCGGCGCCGCCGAAGCACGCCAGCGTGTACTCGGAGACGTCGTAGCCGCGCTGGACGGAAATCTTCTTGATGGCGTTCGCCATGTTTTCGACCGCGATCTTAAGGAAGCCCTCCGCGACCTCCTCGGGCGTGCGGTCCTGGCCGAGCTTGTCCTTGATCTCGGCGGCCAGGGCGGTGAACTTCTCGCGCACCACGGCGGCGTCGAGCGGCTCGTCGGCGGATGCGCCGAAGACCTTGGGGAAGAAGGCGGGCTGGATCTTGCCCAGCATGACGTTGCAGTCCGTCACCGCCAGCGGCCCGCCCCGGCGATAGCAGGCGGGGCCCGGGTTGGCGCCCGCGCTGTCCGGCCCCACGCGGAAGCGGCTGCCGTCGAAGAACAGCACCGAGCCGCCGCCGGCCGCGACCGTGTGAATGCTCATCATCGGCGCGCGGATGCGGGCTCCGGCCACCACCGACTCGAAGCTGCGCTCATAGGCGCCGTCGTAGTGGGACACGTCGGTGGATGTGCCGCCCATGTCGAAGCCGATGATCCGCTCGAAGCCGCCCATGGCGCAGGTCCGCACCATGCCGACCACGCCGCCGGCAGGTCCCGACAGGATGGCGTCCTTGCCCTGGAACAGCCGCGCGTCGGTCAGCCCGCCGTTGGACTGCATGAACATCAGCCGGGTGTCGCCCAGGTCGCCGGCCACCTGGTCCACGTAGCGGCGCAGGATGGGCGAGAGGTAGGCATCCACCACCGTGGTGTCGCCGCGCCCGACCAGCTTCATCAGCGGGCTCGCCTCGTGGCTGACGGAGACCTGCGTGAAGCCGATGCGCCGCGCCAGGTCGGCGACCTGCTTCTCGTGGCTGGTGTAGCGGTAGCCGTGCATGAAGACGACGGCGCAGGCGCGGATGCCGCTGTCATATGCGGCCTGCATGGCCGACTCGGCCTGCTCCAGGTCCAGCGGCGTTTCCACCGTGCCGTCGGCGCGTACCCGCTCGTCGATCTCGGCCACTTGTTCGAACAGCATGTCGGGCAGGATGATGTTGCGGTCGAACAGGCGCGGGCGGGCCTGATAGCCGATCCGCAAGGCATCGGCGAAGCCCCTGGTGGTGACCAGCAGGGTGCGGTCGCCCTTGCGCTCCAGCAGCGCATTGGTGGCGACGGTCGTGCCCATCTTCACCGCTTCCACGTCGTCGGCGGGGATGGAGTCGTCCTTGCCCACGCCCAGCAGGTCGCGGATGCCCTTCAGGGCGGCGTCCTTGTACTGCTCGGGGTTCTCCGACAGCACCTTGTGGGTCATCACCGCCCCGTCGGGCGCGCGGGCGACGATGTCGGTGAAGGTGCCGCCACGATCGATCCAGAACTGCCAGGATCCCGTGGCTTTCTGCGCGGGTGCGGCGGTGGACGGAGAGGGGCCGGACGCGGCGGACATGGGCGGTTGCTCCTGCTCTTTGGCGGCAAAATATCTACAAGATCGTCAGAAAACGTGGACATTTTGTCAACGTTTTCTCAGAATGACCCCGGCACGAAAGAGTCGAAGCGGCAGGCCGGCGCGGTCGCAACAAGCGTACGCCGGTCGCCGCTGCATCGCCCATGGCGGCTGAAATGTTTCGACCCTGTATCGTCATCAGAACGGGAGGCAGAAAAAATGTGGAGTGCTTTCACCAAGGCGAAGACCCTGACGGCGGCCGTCGCCGTGACCGCCGCCCTGGGGGCCGCGCCGGCGCTGGCCGCAAGCTGGGACATGCCGACGCCCTACCCGGACAACAACTTCCACACCATGAACATCCAGCAGTTCGCCGATGACGTGAAGGAAGCCACGGGCGGCGACCTGACCATCAACGTTCACCCGGCGGGCTCGCTCATCAAGCACCCCGAGATCAAGTCCAGCGTGCGCTCGGGCATCGTGCCCATCGGCGAGTTCCTGCTGTCCTCGGCGTCCAACGACAGCCCGCTGTACGGCGTCGACAGTGTGCCGTTCCTGGCGACCGACTACGAGCAGTCCAAGAAGCTGTGGGAGGCCAGCAAGCCCGAGATCGAGGCGCTGCTGAAGGAGCAGGGCATGATGCCCCTGTTCAGCGTGCCGTGGCCGCCGCAGGGCATCTACACCAAGAAGCCCATCGACGATATGTCGGACCTGACCGGCATGAAGTTCCGCGCCTACAACCCGGCGACCGAGCGCATCGCCGTGCTGGCGGGCGCGGTGCCGACGCAGGTGGAGGTGCCGGACCTGCCGCAGGCCTTCGCCACGGGCCGCGTGGACGCCATGATCACCTCGCCGTCGACGGGTGCGAACTCCAAGGCGTGGGACTACGTCAACCACTACTATGACACCAAGGCCTGGCTGCCGAAGAACATCGTGGTGGTCAGCGAAAAGGCATTCCGCCGCCTGGACGAGTCCACCCAGGACGCCCTCATGAAGGCCGCCGCCGCCGCCGAGGAGCGCGGCTGGGAGATGAGCCGGAAGGAAACCGCCGAGAAGACCAAGATGCTGTCCGACAACGGCATGACGGTCGAGGAGCCGAGCCAGGACCTGCTCTCGGGCTTCGGCGACATCGGCGTCAGCATGGCCGACGAATGGGCCGCCAGCGCCGGCGAGGCCGGCGAGAAGGTGCTGGAAGCCTACCGCTCCAGCCTGTAAGGCCCGCTGAACACCCCGGCCGTCGCGGGCGCGGCGGCCGGGTTTTCCCGACACGACGGTTCCACGTTTCCAAGGACACCGGCCCATGCGGAAGGCCCTCGACACCCTGTACGCCGGCAGCGGCGCGCTGGCGGCGCTGTTCCTGGTGTTCATCTGCGTCATCGTGCTGCTGCAGGTGGGCGCCAACGCCATCGGCAAGGTGGCGGAGTGGATCACCGGCACGCCGCTCGGCATCGTGGTGCCGTCATACGCCGACTTCACCGGCTATTTCCTGGCCGCCAGCAGCTTTCTCGCGCTGGCCTACACCCTGCGCCACGGCGGGCACATCCGCGTCAGCCTGCTCATCCAGGGCGCCGGGCCGCGGGCGCGGTGGGTGGTGGAACTGTGGTGCCTGAGCCTGGGTGCCGTCGCCGCCGGCTACTTCGCCTGGTGGGCCGTCAACCTGGTGATGGAAAGCCTGCAGTACGGCGACGTCTCGGCCGGCATGGTGCCGGTGCCGCTTTGGATGCCGCAAAGCAGCATGGCGCTCGGACTGGTGATCCTGTGCATCGCCATGGTCGACGACCTGGTCCGCACCCTGCGCGGCGGCATGCCCTCCTACGAGCACACCAGCGCCGACCTCGCCGACAGTTTCGAGGATGCGCCGACCGACGAAATGAACGCCTCCAAGCCGCCGAGGGGATGACACCGCCATGACCGACGTTTTCCTCTCGCTGTTCCTCGTCGTCGCGCTGTTCGGCCTGCTGGGGTCGGGCGTCTGGGTGGCGCTGTCGCTGCTCGGGGTCGGCTGGTTGAGCCTGTCCATGTTCACCGGCGCGCCGGTGGGGCAGGTGCTGGCGACCACCGGCTGGGGCTCGGCCAATTCGTGGGCGCTGGCGGCGCTGCCGCTGTTCATCTGGATGGGCGAAATCCTGTTCCGCTCCCGCCTGTCGGAGGACATGTTTGCCGGTCTCGCGCCCTGGATGGGGCGGCTGCCGGGGCGCCTGCTTCACGTCAACGTCATCGGCTGCGGCATCTTCGCCGCCGTGTCGGGGTCGTCGGCCGCGACGGCGGCGACCATCGGCAAGATGTCGATCCCCGAACTTCAGAAGCGCGGCTACGACCCGATGATGACCATCGGCACGCTGGCCGGGTCGGGCACCCTGGGGCTGCTCATTCCGCCGTCGATCATCCTGATTGTCTATGGCGTCGCCACCGAGGAGAGCATCGCGCGGCTGTTCGTCGCCGGTGTCCTGCCGGGCGTGCTGCTGGTGGGCCTTTTCATGGGCTTCATCATGGTGTGGTCGCTGTTCAACCGGGGCAAGGCGCCGACCGACGACCCCCGCCTGCCGTTCATGGAGAAGATGCGCCGCACCGCGGGCCTGCTGCCCGTGGTGGCGCTCATTGCCGGCGTGATCGGCTCCATCTACGCCGGCATCGCGTCGCCGACCGACGCCGCCGCCGTGGGCGTGGCGCTGGCGCTGGTGATCGCGTGGGCTGGCGGCTCGCTGTCGTGGCAGAGCTTCAAGGACGGCCTCATGGGGGCGACGCGCACCTCGTGCATGATCGCCTTTATCCTGGCGGGGGCGCATTTCCTGACCGTCGCCATGGGCTTCACCGGCATCCCGCGCGACCTGGCGGGTTGGATCGCCGGCCTGGGCCTGTCCAAGTACGAGTTGCTGGCCGCCCTGACGGTGTTCTTCGTCGTGCTGGGCTGCTTCCTGGACGGCATTTCCGTGGTGGTGCTGACGACCGCCGTGGTCATGCCCATGGTGGAGCAGGCGGGCATCGACCGCATCTGGTTCGGCATCTATCTGGTGCTGGTGGTGGAAATGAGCCAGATCACCCCGCCCGTCGGCTTCAACCTGTTCGTCCTGCAGGGGCTGACGGGCAAGAACATCCTCTATGTCGCCAAGGCGGCCCTGCCGTTCTTCCTCATGCTTGGCCTGGCGGTGGTGCTGATCACGCTGATCCCGGAAATCGCCACCTACCTGCCGGGAGCGATGCTGGGGTGAGGGCGGGCTGGCTGAGCCGTGCCCAGGGGGCCGCCGCCCCCCGATTCCCCTGCTCGGGACGCGCAGCGCCCACCGTGCGAGGACGGCGCGCGGCGGAAGCGCTCGCCGCCGACCGCCCATGACCGCGTTCCTCGTCCGCCACTCCCGCTGGTTCCTGTTCCTGAGCGTTTTTGCCGGGCTGATCCTGCCGGACCTGGCGCACGCGCTGCGGCCGTTGCTGCCGCCGGCGGTGGCGGTGCTGCTGATTCTGGCGATGCTGCGCATGGACTGGGCGGCGGTGCTGGGCACCTTCCGCCGGCCCGCCCGCGTCGCACTGGTGCTGGCGTGGGTGCTGGTCGGCGCGCCGGTGGTCATGGCGGCGGTGGTGAGCGTGCTGGACCTGTCGGCGGGCCTGAGCGCCGCGCTCATTCTCATGGCGGCCTCGGCGCCCATCATGTCGTCGCCGGCGCTGGCGATGCTGCTGGGGCTGGAGGGGTCGCTGGCGCTGGTGGTGGTGGTGGCGGCGACGCTGCTCACGCCTCTGTCCGCGCCCTATGCCGCCGAGCTTCTGGCGCACCTGCCGCTGGACATCGCGCCGTGGGAGCTGATGCTGCGGCTGGCGGGGCTGGTGGCGGTCAGCGTCGGCGGGGCGGTCCTTCTGCGCCGCCTGCTGGGGCGGGCGCGGCTGGAGCGGCACGGGCAGGCCATCGACGCCGGATCTGTGCTGTTCCTGGTGCTGTTCGCCATCGCCATCATGGACGGCGTCACGGCGGAGCTTGTGGCGAATCCGGGCCGGACGGTGCTTATCATCCTGGGCGCCTTTGCCGCCAACCTGGGGCTCCAGGCGGCGGGCGCGGCGCTGTTCTGGTGGATGGGACGGCGCGCGGCGCTGACCGTTGGGCTGGTCAGCGGCAACTGCAACATGGCGCTTCTGCTGGCGGTTCTGCCCGCCGGGGTACACCCGGACGTGCCCCTGTACTTCGCGCTGGGCCAGTTTCCCATCTACATCCTGCCGGCGGTGCTGACGCCCCTTTACCAGCGCCTTCGGGCGGCGGCTTGACCTTCCAGCGGGGGAAGGCTTCACCCATATGGTCCGTCAGACGCCACGCGCCCCAGATGCCCCGGAGACCCGCCATGCCCGCACGTTCCCCCGCCCGGCTTGCAAAGGCCGTCCTGATCGGAGCCGTCCTCGCGGGCGGTGCTGCCTATGGCGGGTGGTTGCTCAGCGGCGGCGGCGGCGGTCCCAAAGCGGACCCGACCGACGCCGCACTGGTGGCCGAGGGGCGGAAGGTCTATGCCGAGCATTGCGCCGCCTGCCACGGCCTGGCGCTGGAGGGGGAGCCGGACTGGCGCAGCCGCAATCCAGACGGCACGCTGCCGGCCCCGCCCCACGACGAGACCGGCCACACCTGGCACCATCCCGACGAGCAACTGTTCGACATCACAAAGTACGGCGTGGAGCCCTTCGCGCCCGAGGGCTATGTCAGCAACATGCCGGCGTACGAGGATGTTTTGACGGATCGGGAAATCTGGGCGGCGCTGGCCTACATCAAGTCGCGTTGGCCCAAGGACGTAATCCAAAAGCAGCAGGCGCGAAATCCCTGAGGTTCCGGGCGTATGCGACTGTTTTTTCGCACGTTCGTTCTTCCTGAATTTTTCTTCAACAGTGTTGGAACGATCCCGTCGCTTCCGTGTTTATATACCCGTACCGTGGATAGGGTCGCCCCCACGGTGCGCGCGCGGGCGTCACGCCGCCGGTCGGTCCAGGGAGGTGCCGGTGGTCCGCGCGTCACGAACAAACAACCAGGGCGTCATAAAAGGGTCCCGGTTCGTCGCTATTTTGGCGACAACCGGTATAGGGAAGGCCCCAAAACCAAGTCTCGGGAGGACGCAACGCCGTGAGTGGGCTTTACAGGAAGGCGGGTGTGGAACCGCCGCTGCACGAATTGATGACCGACGAGGTTACCCTTGCGGTCATGCGTCGCGATCGCCTGTCGCCCGACGTGGTGTGGGCGCATGTGGAAAGGGCGCGGGCCGGCCTGCGTGACCGCGAGCTTCTGATCCAGGAGCTGCCGCCCCTGCGCAAATGCGCCTGACGTTCGACCTCGGTCCAAGGAAGACCGGGCCGGCGCGTGATCGCCGGCCCGGTTTTCTTTTGCCGGTGTGCCACTGGATTGAGGATCAGTCTTGCGGTTGAACGTCAACGCCAAGCGGATGTACCATGCTCCCGTGCCCTGGCCGAAGGGGGTAGGGCCTCACCCGTCCTTGTGAGTGTCGACCGATGACCGAAACCTGGATGTTCATTGCGGGCCTTGCGCTGCTGCTGGTGCTGCTGCCCGTCGCCATCATGGGCGCGCGCGAGAACCGCCGCCAGGCGCGCCAAAGCCGCCTGGACCAAGCATACTCCCGCGCGCAGCGCGTTCGCTATGCCGGCACCGGAGAGCAGGGCCGGCCCTACTCCGTCTACACCGACCGGGTGAACCAGCTCTGACCCGCGCCTGCGGGCGCGGTGCGCGAGCCGCCCGGCCCGAGCGCTATGCGGCGCGGTGGCCGCAATTTTCGCTAAAACCGGCGTTACCCGAGTCGCGCGCTTTCTAGTAATGCGCGTCGCCGGAGACCTTGCCGCGGAACACCCAGTAGGACCACGCGGTATAGCCGATGGTCACCGGCACCAGCACGCCCAAGCCCACCAGCACGAACTTCTGCGCCGAGGGCGCGGCGGCGGCCGTGTAGATGCTGATGTCGGGCGGAATGACATAAGGCCACAGCGTCAGCGCCAGTCCGGCATAGGAACACAGGAACAGGCCCATCGTCGCCAGGAAGGGTACGGACTCCCAACTCTTCAGGAACAGCGGCCCGGGGCGGACGGGCGTGCGCCGTGCGTGAATCCGCCGCTGCGCGTACCACAGGACACCCAGGCACAGAAGGCCCAGCAGGGGCCACGGCGCCACGAACAGGCTGCCGGGCCAGGAGAACCAGCGCGCCGTGATCCACGGGTGCAGGAAGGGCGTCCAGACGCTGACCGCCACGGCGACCGCCAGCACGCCGACCGTCAGCGGGCGCAGCAGGCTCCAGGCCCAGTCATGGGTGACGCCTTCGGTCTTCATCAGCGTCCAGCCGGCGCCCAGCAGCGCATAGCCGAGCACCAGCCCGACGCCGCAGAGCAGCGGGAAGGGCGCGGCCCAGGCCATGCCGTCGCCGGCGTACTGGCCGTTCTCCACCGGCACGCCGCCGATGAAGGTGCCCAGCACCACGCCCTGGGCAAAGGTCGCCGCCAGCGACCCGCCGAAGAAGCCGGCCGACCACCAGCCCTTCGACGGCCCGCCCTGGGCGCGGAACTCGAAGCACACGCCCCGGAAGATCAGGCCGATCAGCATGACCATCAGCGGCACGTAGAAGGCCGCCAGAAGCACGGCATAGGCGATGGGGAAGGCCGCCAGCAGGGCCGTGCCGCCCAGCACCAGCCAGGTTTCGTTGCCGTCCCAGACGGGCGCGACGCTGTCCATCATCAGATCGCGGGAGTGCTCCGCCGGGGCGAACGGATAGAGGATGCCGATGCCCAGGTCGAAGCCGTCCAGAAGCACGTACATGAACACGCCGATGGCCAGGATGCCGGCGGCGATGAGGGTGAGGTCCAGGCTGAGCGCGTCGGTCATTGCGCGGTGCTCCCCGTGGTGCCGGTGGCGTTGCGCGGGCGGGCCGAGGTGACGCCCTGGCCGGCGGCCTGGGGCACGCCCGGGCCGCTGACGAGCTGTCTCGGCGGCGGGCTGATCTCGGTCGGCGGGCCCTTGATGACCAGCTTGCGGATGAACCAGATGCCGACCGGGAAGATGATGGCGTAGGCCAGGATGAACAGGGTGAAGCTGTAGGCCACGTCGCCGCCCGTCAGGCTGGGCGTCACGCCGTCGGCGGTGCGCATCAGGCCCTGGACCACCCAGGGCTGGCGGCCGTGTTCGGTGGTCACCCAGCCGGCCAGGATGGCGATGAATCCGATGGGCAGGCACCACGTCGCCGCCGTCAGGTAGGCCCGCGAGCGCCAGACCCGTCCGCCGGCCCGCATGACGTTGCCGATCACCGCCATGGCGACCATCACCAGCCCCAGCCCCACCATCAGGCGGAAGCTGTAGAAGACGTAGGGCACCGTCGGCCAGTCCTCGCGCGGAAACTGGTCCAGCCCCGCCACCGTGCCGTCCCAGGTGTGGGTGAGGATCAGGCTGCCGGCGTAGGGGATGCTGACCGCCCAGTCCATTTCCGCGTTCTCCATGTCGGGCCAGCCGAACAGGATCAGCGGCATGGGCTCGTCCGTGTTCGTATGGAAGTGGCCTTCCATGGCCGCCAGCTTGGCGGGCTGGTGCTCCTGGGTGTTCAGCCCGTGCAGGTCGCCGATGAACACCTGGAGCGGTGCCAGGACCAGCAGCAGCCACAGGGTCATGGACATCATGGTGCGGCTTTCCGCCACGGCCTCGCCCCGCCGCAGCTTCCAGGCGGAAACGGCGAGCACGCAGAACCCCGTCGTCAGCAGGGCGGCGGTGACCATGTGCGCCAGGCGGTAGGGAAAGCTGGGGTTGAACACCGCGTCCCACCAGCTGGTCACCACGAAGCGGCCGTCGTCCAGCAGCTCGTACCCGTCGGGAGTGTGCATCCACGAATTGGCCGAGAGAATCCAGAAGCTGGACGCCAGCGTGCCGAGTGCGACCATGACGGCGGCGAGGGTGAAGACCGTCGGCGGCACCCTGTTGCGGCCCAGCAGCAGCACGCCCAGGAACGTCGCCTCCAGAAAGAAGGCCGTCAGCACCTCGTAGGTCAGAAGCGGGCCCAGCACGTTCCCGGTGGCGGCCGAGAAGGCGCTCCAGTTCATGCCGAACTGGTAGGACATGACGATGCCCGACACCACGCCCATGCCGAAGGAGACGCCGAAAATCTTGATCCAGAACCGCGACAGCCGGCCCCAGACGTCGTTCTTCGTCACCTGGTGGAGGATTTCCAGCAGCGCGATGTAGACGGCCAGCCCGATGGTGAAGGCCGGAAACAGGATGTGGAAGGACACCACGAACCCGAACTGGATGCGCGACAGCAAAAGCGGGTCTAGGTCCATGGGCCATGCTCCGGATGCCGTGGATGAAGCCTCAGGCGGTGTACGCGGCGGAAGTGCGCGCCGTTCCTCATGACCGGGTTGCGCGGCAAGCGGAGGTCAATCCTCGCCCTCGCCCTTGCGCTTTCTCTTGCCCTTGCCTTTGCCCCCGCCCCCGCCCCCGCGGCCGTCCTGCCGCTCGCCCTCGCGGACGTGGTGGGCGGACCAGCGGTCGCGCAGTTCCGACAGGTGGTCGACGTGGGTGACCAGCAGGACGCGGTCGCCGGCCTGAACCTCCGAGGCCTCTTCGGCCAGTTCGAAGTCATCGCCGCGCTGGATGACGACGGGACGGGTCTTTTCCGGCAGGTCCAGGCCGGTGCAGGGGCCGGCCTCGTCCTCCGTCACCTCGAAGCTGTAGAACCGCACGCCGCCGCCGATGAAGGCCGACAGGTCGGCGTCCGCCCCCGCCACCACCAGGTCGACGACGTGCCGCGCCATGGTCTGGTCGGGGATGATGGTGTTTTCCAGACCCAGTTCCTCGCAAATGCCCAGGAAGTCGGTGTCCTGGATCTTCGGGATCACCCGCGGGAAGCCCAGCTGCCGGCCGACCAGCGCGGCCAGGATGTTGTCCTCGTCGTCGTCGGTGAGGCACAGCAGGGCGTCGGACTCCTCGGGGTTGGCCTCCCGCTGGATCATGGGCTTGGCGCCGTCGCCGTGCAGGAAGCCGACGTCCAGGTCTTCCGTCAGTTCCTCGATGCGGGCGCGGTCCTGTTCGATGATGACGATGTCGTGGCCCTTGTCCATCAGCATGCGCACGATGTTGAGGGTCAACGGCCCGGCGCCGATGCAGACCAGTCGCATGGCGTTATCCTCCCTTCCAGGTTCGGGGCGCGAGCGCAATGAGAAGCGCCAGGAACTCCACGCGCCCCAGCAGCATGCAGACGATGAGCGTCGCCTTGACGGCCGTCGGCGCCTCCAGCCCCGTCACGCCCGCCGACAGCCCGACGGTGGAGGTGGCCGAGACCACGTCGAACAGCGCCGCCATGGGGGGTGCGTCCGCC
Organism: Caenispirillum salinarum; assembly: GCF_044803115.1. Taxonomy (GTDB): domain Bacteria; phylum Pseudomonadota; class Alphaproteobacteria; order Rhodospirillales; family Rhodospirillaceae; genus Caenispirillum; species Caenispirillum salinarum_A. The sequence goes on from NZ_CP085224.1 coordinate 1,061,263, forward strand.
GCCAGGCAGACGCCCCAGCCCACCAGGATGGTCGCGCCGTAGAGCAGTCCGAGCAGCATCGCCGTTTGCGCCGCGCCCTCGTGCACGGGGCCGCCGTGGGTGCGCGGCTTGGACACCGCGTGGCGGGGCAGGGCGGTGGCCAGAAGCGCGCTGCGGACGATCGCCGCCAGCACCAGCACGCGCGCCACCTTCAGCCCGCCGCCGGTGGAGCCCAGGTCGGCGCCGACCATCATCTGCGCCATCATCACAAGCTGCGCCGCCGGGGCCATCTGTCCGGGGTCGAGGGTGGAATAGCCGGTGGTGGTCTGGGCGCTGGCCGACAGGAACAGCGCATGGCCGAACAGAGTCCAGTCCACCGCCCAGATACCGCCCTCGCGCCAGGCGGCCTCCAGCAGGGCGATCAGCGCCGCGCCGCCGACGATCAGCACCACCAGCGCCTGGGCCTCGCGGTCCTTCAGCAGGTGGTGCGGCCCGTCCTCGCGCAGCCGCCACCAGAACAGCAGCGACACCGCGCCCGCCAGCGCGAACACCATGATGGCGGCCCGCGCCGGCCAGTCCCACCCGGCCAGGCTGTCGCCGTGGCTGGAGAACCCGGCCGTCGACACCGCCGTCAGCCCGTGCAGCAGCGCCTCCCATACCGAGCCGGTCAGCGGCCACAGCGTGGCGATGCAGGCGACGGTCAGCGCGCCGTAGACCCACAGCACGCGCTTGGCGCGCGCCCGGGTGCCGCCGATGAAGTCGCTTTCCGACGCCTCGATCCGTCCCAGGCGCCGCGACAGGACACCCGGCCGCACCGTCAGGCTCAGCGCCAGCACCAGGATCGCCAGGCCGCCGTACCACTGCCCCCAGGCGCGGACGAACAGCAGCGCCGGGCTGCGGACGGAGGGCTCGGGGAACATGGTCAGGCCGGTCGACGTGATGGCGGACACGGCTTCGAAAATGGCGGCGTCCCAGGGCACGTCCTGCGGCTTCAACGGCCACGCCAGGGCGGCGCTGGCGGCGATGAAGCTCAGCCCGGATACCAGCAGGGCCTCGTTGCGTTGCACGTCGGAAACCGTCAGCGCGCTCCATCGCCGCCCCAGGGCCCAGAAGCCCAGAAGCAGCACGACCGGCACGGCGCAGCGCACGGCCGTCTCCCAGTCGCGCAGCAGCAGGGCGACGGGCACGGGCACGCCCGGCGCCAGCGCCAGCGACGGCGCCAGCGCGGCGAAGCACGCCGCCACCATGCGCGGCCGCACGGGCCTTGCCAGAACCGCCGCGCCCTTGCCGGCCATGTGGGGTTCGCCTTTCCGTGGTGGAGCTTCCTGTTCCCGCAACGGAAGGGAGCCTTGCACGGTTGCCGCCCGCGCCGTAAGGAGAGGGGGCGCGCTGCCCCGAAGTTGCCGCATGGGCGCGTCACGCTGGCGGCCAGGACCCTGAACCGGGAATACTGTATCGGAGGACGCCATGAAGACGCTCATCGCCGCCGCGCTGGTCGCGGCGGCCGCCATTTCCGCCGCGCCCGCCCCGGCCCTGGCGCAGGACCGGTCGGAGCAGGTGGTGGAGGACATCCTGCGGGACGTCGTTGACCGCGTGCTCGACGAGGCCCGCCGCGAGGTCGACCGCAGCACCGAGCGCCGGCCCGCGGACGACCGCCGCTGGGACGAGCTTGAGCGCGAGCGCGGCGAGGCGGCGCGGGAACTGGCCCAGCTCGACCGCGAGCACGACCGGGAGCTGCGCAAGCTTGAGGACGAACTGGACCGCAAGCTCGCCAAGGCTCGCGCCGAGTTCCGCCACGAGGTAGCCCGCGAGGACAAGCCGGAAAAGATCGCGGAAAAGCGCCGCAAGCTGGAGGAAAAAGTGGACGAGGCCTACGACAAGTTCTCGCAGAAGGTGGGCGAGGAAAACGCCCGGTACCGAGAAAAGCGCGCCAAGATCCTGGTTCGCGGGTAGGCCTTATGCCACAGGAACACTCCGCCTCCCAGCGCCCCGCCGCCTTTCTCGACCGCGACGGGGTGCTCAACGTCGACCACGGCTACGTCCACCGCTGGAGCGACTGGCAGTGGATGCCCGGCGCGCGCGAGGCCGTGAAGCTGCTGAACGACGCCGGATGGTGGGTGTTCATCGTCACCAACCAGTCGGGCATCGCGCGCGGCATGTACGGCGAGGCCGAGATGCATGCCCTGCACGAGGAAATGGCGAAGGACCTGGCGGCGATCGGCGCCCATGTGGACGCGGTCGCCTTCTGCCCCCACCACCCGGCCGGCGCGGTGGCGCCCTTCGCCACGGCCTGCGACTGCCGCAAGCCCAAGCCGGGCATGATCCTGCGGCTGCTGCGCGAGTGGCCGGTGGAACTGTCGCGCAGCTTCCTGATCGGCGACAAGCGCCGCGATCTGGAGGCCGCCGAAGCGGCCGGCATCCCCGGCCACCTCTATACGGCGGGCGACCTGGCGGGATACGTGCGCGGGCTGCTGGACCGGATGAAGCGGGAGGGGCGCCCCTAGAACCGTGCCAGCAGGTCGGCCAGAATGCCTTGAACCAACCGGATGCGGGGGCTCGACTGCACCGTGTCAGCGCTCCGCCGTCGGCCGGGGAGGAGGATCACTCCCACTCGATGGTCCCCGGCGGCTTGCTGGTCACGTCGTAGACCACCCGGTTGACGCCGCGCACCTCATTGATGATGCGGTTGGCGGTGCGGCCCAGGAAGGCGTGGTCGAAGGGGTAGTAGTCGGCTGTCATGCCGTCCGTCGACGTCACCGCGCGCAGGGCCAGAACGTGGTCGTAGGTGCGGCTGTCGCCCATCACGCCCACCGTCTTCACCGGCAGCAGCACCGCGAAGGCCTGCCAGATGGCGTCGTAGAGGCCGGCGTTGCGGATTTCCTCCAGGTAGATGGCGTCGGCCTTGCGCAGAACGTCGCACTTCTCGCGCGTGATCTCCTGGCCGGGGATGCGGATCGCCAGGCCCGGGCCGGGGAAGGGGTGGCGGCCGACCATTTCATGCGGCAGGCCAAGCTCCGCCCCCAGAACACGCACCTCGTCCTTGAACAGCTCGCGCAGGGGCTCCACCAGCTTCATGTTCATGCGCTCGGGCAGGCCGCCGACGTTGTGGTGGCTCTTGATGGTGACCGAGGGGCCGCCGTGGAAGCTCACACTCTCGATCACGTCCGGGTACAGCGTGCCCTGGGCCAGGAAGTCCGCGCCGCCGATCTTCTTGGCCTCTTCCTCGAACACGTCGATGAAGGTGGCGCCGATGATCTTGCGCTTTTCCTCCGGGTCCGTCTTGCCGGCCAGCTTGCCCAGGAACAGGTCCGAGGCGTCGCGGTGCACCAGGTTGATGTTGAAGCGGTCACGGAAGACCTTCACCACCTGGTCGGCCTCGCCGGCGCGCAGCAGGCCGTGGTCGACGAAGACGCACACCAGCTGGTCGCCGATGGCCTCGTGCAGCAGTGCGGCGACGACCGACGAATCGACGCCGCCCGACAGGCCGCAGATCACCTTGCCGTCGCCGACCTGGGCGCGGACTTTCTCGATCTCCTGCTCCTTGAAGGCCGCCATGGTCCAGTCGCCGGAACAGCCGCAGACGCGCTTGGTGAACGCCTCGATCAACTGGTGGCCGTGCGGGGTGTGCACGACTTCCGGGTGGAACTGCACACCGTAGAAGTGGCGGCTTTCATCGGCGATGAAGGCGAACGGCGCGTTGGGCGAGGTGGCGTAGACCTCGAAGCCCTCGGGCAGGGCGGCGACGCGGTCGCCGTGGCTCATCCACACCTGTTCCTTGGCACCCACCTGCCACACGCCTTCGAACAGGGCGCTGTCCTTCTGGATGTCGAGGAAGGCGCGGCCGAATTCCTGCATGTCGCTGGTTTCCACCCGACCGCCCAACTGCGCGACCATGGTCTGCTGGCCGTAGCAGATGCCCAGGATCGGCAGGCCCATGTCGAACAGTTCCTGCGGCGCGCGCGGACTGATGTCCAGCGTCACCGAGGCCGGCCCGCCCGAGAGGATCACGCCCTTGGGATCGAAGGCGCGGATGGTCTCCTCCGTCACCTTGTTGAAGGGCTGGATCTCGCAGTACACGCCGCTCTCGCGCACGCGGCGCGCGATGAGCTGGGTGACCTGGGAGCCGAAATCGATGATGAGAATGCGATCGGTCATGACGGCGGATGTCCGGCAGGCAAGGGGGAGAAAACGCGGGGCGGAGTTGGCGCGGACGATAGCCCAAAGGGCCGGCGGGCTCCACCGTTTTTGCGGATGCGCCGCCGGGGCTGGCGCGGGCCGCGAAAGGGGGCTAGCATCCAGTCCTCAGCAACGGGCGGGGCGGGAGAGATGGCGCGCCGGCGCAACGGCAACCGGCTTCACGCGGTGGCGGGGCTGCCGGGGGTGGAGCTTCTGGAGGCGGACTTCAGCGGTCAACCCTTCGGCCGCCACGCCCACGACGCCTTCGCCATCGGCGCCATTGATGACGGCGTCGGCGGCTACGATTGCCGGGGCGCCCGCCACGCGCTGCCCCGCCACACGCTCTCGCTTATGAACCCCGAGGAGCCGCATACCGGCTACGCCGTCAGCGAGCGGCTGCGCTACAAGATGCTCTACGTGACGGAAGGCGCCCTGCGCCGCTGGCTGGACGTCAAAGCCGTCCGGGGCTTCCGGGAGTTGACGCCGGCGGACGACGGTCGCGCCGTTTCGGCCGGGCTCGCGCGCGTCCACGGCACCCTGACCGGCCCGAAGGCGCCGGGATGGCGCCTGGCGCTGGAGGAGGAGGTGCTCGGGCTGATATCGGAGGTCTTCTCCCGCCACGCCGGCCTGCGCGAACGCCGGGCCGGGCGGGAGAAGGAGGCCGTGCGGCGGACGCGGGAATACATCACTCAGGTGGCGCATGAGGCGCGAAAGGACGGCCCGGCCGCCGACGGTGGGCTCTCGTTGGCCGTGCTGGCGGGCCGGGTCGGCTTCCACTCCAACTATCTTCTGCAATGCTTCACGGAACAGGTCGGCATCTCGCCGTATGCTTTCTGGCTCGTGCGGCGGATAGAGGCGGCGAAGGGGCTGCTGGCGGAGGGGGCGCGGCCGGTGGACGTGGCATATCAGCTAGGCTTCTACGACCACGCGCACTTTATCCGCACTTTCAAGAAAGTGACGGGGGTCACCCCCGGCGGCTTCGTGGTTCACGGGCGGTGAAGCGCGGCATTCCCGACGGCTGCGGGGCGCTTTTCTGACAACCTTAATATCGTGCAATACGGGTTGCGCAACTTCACATAGATTGTCGCCTCGACGGGATTTCGTTCCCAGGGATTAATATGTCGCAGGGGGCACGATGGGGTTCGCTGTAAAATCCAGTCCGGAGTTCGTCTACAGGAAGAACAGCATCCGGCTTCTGGCGACGCTTGGGCCCGAAGGTACGAGCAGCGAAAACACGGCCAAATACGTCAGCCAGATCGAGCGCTCGGACATCCGGCTCTTCCCGACCTATGAGGAAGCGGCGCGCTTCGTGACCGACAGCAGCCATGCGGCGCTTCTGGTGGCGAACGCCTACCAGCGGATCAACGAGTTCTATATTTCCGACCGGTTTTCGCCGCTGTCGGCCTTCTTTTACGACACGCCTCCGTATGCGCTGGCGTCGCGGGATGGCGTGGCGCTCGAGGTCGATCGTCCCCGCATCGCCACCCATCAGGCGCCCAGCCATCTGGTCCGCCAGCTTCTTGCGACCGAGCGGTTCGACCTGGTCTATGCCGATTCCACAAGCGCGGCGGCGGCCATGGCGGCGTCCGGCGAGGTCGACGCGTGTCTGACGACACAGAAGGCGCAGGACCGGCACGGCCTGATCCGGATCAGCGACCAGGTCGTCATACCCATGCTGTGGACGCTTTTCGTCAAGAAGTGAGGACCTTATGAGCAAATGCATCGTAGTCGTCGACCAGGACCTGCCGGTCGGGTTGAAGGCGAACATTTCGGCTGTCCTGTGCATGAGCCTGGGCAAGGGCGTGCCCGATCTGGTGGGGCCGCCGGTCCGCACGGGCGATGACGTTGAGTTCCCCGGCATCACCACCGTCCCCGTCCCCATCCTTCAGGCGCCGGGGGGCGACCTCAAGACGCTGTATGAAAAGACCGCGGGAGAGGCGTTCGTCGTCGCCTTCACCGACGCGGCCATGGAAACGAAGGACTATGACTCCTACACCCGCCGCATGAGCGAGAAGACGGTGGGCGACTTGGTCGTGTACGGGCTGCTCATCCACGGGGCCAAGAAGATGGTGAACAAGCTCAGCGGCAGCCTGGCACTGCTTAAGTAGGGAGGGACGCGCGTGATCCAGGTCGACGCATGCCGGTTCCGGATGGGCAGCAACGAGTACAAGAACGAGCAGCCGGTTCGGATCGTGAGCCTGGCGGCGTTCTCGGTTGATCCGTATCCGGTCACCAACGAACGGTTCGCCACCTTCATCGCAGCCGGCGGCTACGATACCCGCGACTACTGGACCGAGGTCGGCTGGTCCTTCATCAAGGGCAACGACATCCGCCGGCCCCTGTACTTCGACACGCCCGAGTTCGGCCAACCCCGCCAGCCGGTGACGGGCGTGTCGTGGTGGGAGGCGATGGCCTTCGCCGCCTTCGAGGACAAAACGCTGCCGACCGAGGCGCAATGGGAATATATCGCCGGCCGGGGCGAGGACCGCTACCCGTGGGGTGATGCGGAACCCACGGCCGAGCTGGCGAACTTCGCGCCCGGGTGCGAGCCCGCCGAGTTGGACCGGCGCAGCACGCCGGTCGACGCCTTCCCCAAGGCGGTGTCCCGCGTCGGATGCTGGGACGTGGCCGGCAATGTCGGTGAATGGTGCATCGACAACGCCTCGCGCAGCTATGCCTGGGACTTCTACGGCTTCAACCCCGTCTTTCTGACGGCGGAGACCGATCCGCATGTCGTGCGCGGCGGGTCTGGACTGCATGACGAGGACTGCCTGCGGTGCGCCAGCCGGGACTACTACAGACCGGAACTGCGCGACAACATCGTCGGATTCCGCTGCGTCAGGAACGAGATCTAGGCATGGGAAAGGTCACACCCTTCATCGAGAAGAAACCGTCGTCCCTGCGCTATTACCAGGAGGGCGTTCCCGAGGTCGACCTTGGCGCTTGGCGCCTGCGGGTGACCGGCCTTGTCGAGACCGAGGTCGCCTTGTCGATGGACGACTTGCGCGCCCTTCCGTCAATCTACCAGCACCGCCGCAACGTCTGCGTCTGCCTGTGGACCATCAAGCGCCACTGGGAGGGGCTCTTGCTGAAGGACGTGCTGGCGCTGGCTGGCGTCGACTGGACGGACCCCACTCTTTACATGAGGCAGCTCAGCCACGGCACGGCCAGGGGCGGCTATGACTCGACGGTGAATTTGCAATCGGCAGTTGAACGCGGGGCGATGCTTGCCTATGATGTAGATGGAGGTCCGTTGCCGGCCGAACAGGGGTTCCCGTTGCGGTTCCTGGACTTTGGCTTGTACCTCTACAAGTGCGTGAAAGCCGTGTCCGTGCTGGAGATCACAAGGACGAACGCCCTGGGCCACTGGGAGGAGTACGCGGGGTACGACCTCGACGGCACCATCCAGCCCAAGCGGTATTACGCCGTTGATCTCCAAAGGAAATTCTATTTTGACGGCTACGGAGAGGTGGCCGATTCCGATGTCTGAACGCCAGGGGAGGGCGCGCGGGTGAATAGCTACGTCGGTACGCTGATGGCCATGGCGGCCTTCGCGCTCGCCACATCGGCTTCTCCGGGGCCGGTGAACATCATCTCGGCCATGACCGGCGCGCGCTTCGGCGTCCTCCGCAGCTTCCGGTACGTCCTGGGCGCGACGGTGGCCTTCGTGGCGATCCTGCTGCTGATGGGCGCGGGGCTCGGCACGGTCATCGTTGAGAACGAGGCCGTGGCGAAGGGGCTGGCGGTGGCCGGAGCCGCCTACATTCTTTACCTGGCCTGGAAGGTGGCGCGGGCCGATCATGTGGCGCTGGACGACGGCGGGCGCGCCACCCTGCCGCCGGGTTTTCTCAACGGCGCGGTGGCGCAGGCGTCCAATCCCAAGGCATGGATCGTGTCGTTGTCGGCGGTTTCGGTCTATGTGGCCGGGGCTCCCGACTATGCCGCGACGCTCGCGGTGTTCGGCGCAGTGTTCTTCGTGGTCTGCCTTGGGTCCTTGTGGGGCTGGGCGGCGGTTGGCCGATGGCTGTCGGCGCTGTCGGGCAGCGTGGCCGTCTTCAACCGGGTGATGGCGGCCTTGCTGGCCCTGTCGGTCCTCTGGTTCATGGCGACCTTCGTGTTCGGTTAGGTCAGCCCTCGCCCCGTTCCAGCACCGCCGTGAAGAACCCGTCGGTGCCGTGGCGCGCGGGTGTCAGGCGCAGCGCGGTGGCGTAGGTGTTCATGGGGCAGTCGGTGCCGACGGCGGCGTCCCATACCTCGCAGACGGGCAGGACGCGCCAGCCCTCGGCGTCTTCCCAGCGCTCCAGGAAGGCTTCCACCTGATCGGCGTTTTCCTCCGGCAGCAGGGAGCACGTGGCGTAGACCAGCCGGCCGCCCGGCTTCACCAGCCGCCGCGCGCTGTCGAGGATGCTGGCCTGGCGCTTCGTCAGGTCGTCGAGTTGCTCGGGCGACAGCCGCCAGCGGGCGTCGGGGTTGCGGCGCCAGGTGCCGGTGCCGGTGCACGGCGCGTCCACCAGCACGCGATCGAAGCCCTTGGCGTGGCGCTTGACCCACTTGTCGGATTCGCTGGCCAGCACCCGGCGGGTGACGTTGTGCGCGCCCGCCCGCTTCAGCCGCACCGCCGACCGCTCCAGCCGGCCTTCGGAGACGTCGCAGGCGATCAGCCGGCCCTTGTTGTCCATGCCGGCCGCCAGGCCCAGGGTCTTGCCGCCGGCGCCGGCGCAGAAGTCCACCACCGCCATGCCGGGGCGGGCGTCGGTCAGGAGCGCGATGAGCTGCGAGCCCTCGTCCTGCACCTCCACCAGACCGTCCTTGAAGGCCTGCGTGGTGGGCAGGTTCACGCGGCCGGCGGGCAGGCGCAGGCCGAGCGGGGAAAGGTCGGTGGCCGAGGCCTCCACCCCGTCGGCGGCCAGCGCCGCCAGGGCGGCGGCGCGGTCCTGCGCCTTCAGGGTGTTCACCCGCAGGTCCACCGGCGCCTCCGGCAGCATGGCGGCCAGCTCGGCGTCGGTGTCGGCGCCGAACAGGGCCTCGAAGCGCGGATAGATCCAGTCGGGCACCTCGAACCGCACGGCCGGCGGCATGTCGCGGTGCGTCGCCGAGCGGCCCTGGAGCAGGTCGGCCACGGCGGCCTCTGCCGCGCGCATGCGGTCGGGCGCGTGGGTCTGGCCCGAGAACAGGCGGTCGACGGCATCCACCTTCAGGTGGTCGGTGATGAGCAGGTCGGCGATCACCCGCAGGCGCGGCGAGACGGTCATGCCCTCGCGCCCCGCACCCTGGGCGGCCCAGTGGCACCACCAGGTCAGCCGCGCCCAGCGCCGCAGCACGCCCCACACGCGGTCGGCGATGGCGCGCCGGTCCTTGGAGCCGATGAAGCGGCGCGACCGGAAGAAGGCGGAGGCCGTGCCGTCCGCCGGACGGGAGACGGATTCGATCTCGCCAAGAAGGTCGATGGCGGCCTGGAGTCGGGCTGCGTCATGCATGGGAAACGATGCTCTCGGATGCGGTGCGGCCGCGAGATATAGCGCGATGCCGGCCAAGGTGAAAGCCGCCCGTGCGGCAAAGGGTGTCGGCCCGGGTCGGGATCAACACAAGAGGGAAAGTCGGGTTGAACTCTCCATGATCTAGATAAACCATAGGGCGTCTGCGGTGAAGATATCATGAACAAATGTGTGGGTTTATAACCAACGGCATATTCCTGGGTCTCGTGAGGTTTAGTATTCCGGGTCTAGTGCATTCTGTCTTTGGGGGGAGTCAATGGTGAGTTTGCGTGCCCGGTCCCTGGGTTCCGTGTCGGTGATCGCGCTGGCGGTCGGTGTCTCCATGGCCGCGCACCCGGCGCCTGCGGCCGCCGCCTGCAGCGTGAACGGCAACAACGACGTAACCTGCACGACGGGCACCCAGGATGTCGCCTTGACGTCCGGCCAAGCCCTCATGCTGGGGCAGGATGTCAGCCTTACCGCCGCCACGAACGGCGTCACCGGCACGGACGCGGCGGATCACGGCGAGGCGGTCGTGCTTCTGGGGTCCGGGATACCCGACGACAGCATCTACGCGGGCGAGCCCACCTATGCCGGCCTGCTGTCCAACGCCCAGGCCGGCGCCACCGGCAACCGCGCCAGCCTGAACGGCCCGGTCAGCCTGGGCGGCGGCAGCGACAAGATGGCGAACTTCGGCGCCATCGCCGGTGCCGTGGACATGGGCGCGGGCAACGACGAGGTCTTCCTCGGCAAGGGCTCGACCCTGACCGGCGGCCTGTCCGTGGGCGACGGCAACGACTTCGTCTACGCCGCGGGCACCGTGGACACCGTCAACCTGGGCAACGGCAGCGAAAACTGGCTGGTGGTCGGTGGCGAGGTGAGCGGCCTGACCGACGCGCTGGCGCAGGATATCCCGAACATCGGCAAGATGAACGACGACGCGCCGACGATGGCGCCGGTGCTGCTGGGCCTGACCGCGACGCCGACCGCCACCGGCCACGTCACCGGCGGCGTCACGGGCGGCAACGACCGCGACGAGGTCTACAACCTGGGCACCATCGACGGCGGCGTGAACCTGGGCGCGGGCGACGGCTTCGTCTACAACGCCGGCGCCCTGAACGGCACCGTGGACCTCAGCCAGGCGGGGAACTCCAACCACATCGCCGCAGAGGTGCTGAACTTCGGCACCATCACGGGCGACGTGCGGATGGCCGGCGGCCAATCAATCTTCTTCAACCTGGCCGGCGTGCCGAACCTGCTTGAGGGCATCTCTGCCGACGAGGTGCCGATGGACCAGGACCCGCTGGTCGACGTCATGCTGCTGAGCGAGCCGGCGGGCACGCTTTCGGGCACGCTCGACGGCTCGATCATCAGCGGCACCGGCCAGTTCGAGGTCTTCAACCTGGGCACCGTGAACGGCGTGGTCGACGGCCGCGTGGGCACCAATGGGATGCTGCTGGTCAACCGCGGCATCATCGACGCATCGGGCGCCGGCAACGTCGCCGTCCTGGGCCAGAGCAACGCCATCGCGACCCAGTGGCACACCCCCGAGGACGAGGTCATCAACGTCGGCACCATCACCGGCGACGTGCAACTGGGCGACCAGGACAACATCTTCGTCAACGGACAGCGCACCGCCACCTTCCGCGACGCCTATATCGCAGTGGTCGGCAGCGACGGCAGCGAAGGCGACGACACGGCCATCCGCAGCATGTTCAACACCGCCCAGGACATCAGCAAGGGCGGCGTCCTGAACGGCAGCTACGCGGGCGGCACCGGCGAGGACATCGTCGCCAACTTCGGCCGCATCACCGGCACGGTCGGCACGGGTACGGGCAACGATCTGGTGGCCAACGCCGGCGAGATCGGCGGGGCCGTCGACCTGGGCGCCGGCGACGACGAGTTCGTGCACGGCTACGGGTCCCTGGTGCACAGCGCCGACGGCAACACCGGCCATGACACCCTGACAGTCGCCGGCCCCGGCGGCACCATCGACCTCGGCCTGTTCACCAACTTCGAGGTCTACAACGTGGGCGCCGGGTGGGAGACCGCCAAGGTGGACTTCTCCGGCGCCACCGACGCCCGCACCGTCGACCTGTCGAGCACCGTCACCGGCGGCGTGACCATGGGCGCCGGCGACGACATCGTCGGCCTGAAGGATGGCGCCAGCGTCGGCGGGCCCATCGACGGCGGCGCCGGCAACAACACCCTGAACCTGCAGGGCGGCGGCGAATTCAGCAACGACATCCAGAACTTCGCCACCCTGAAGCTGGAGGACCCGGCGCCGCAGCCGTCCAAGCGCTGGAAGCTCAACGGCAACGTCACCGTCGGCAAGGCCGAGGTCAACGCCGGCGGCCTGGCGGTCAACGGGACCATGACCACCACCGGCGGCGTCAGCGTCGGCGGCAACGGCATCCTGGGCGGGTCGGGCACCATCGTCGGCGACGTCACCGATAACGGCCGCCTGGCGCCGGGCAACTCCATCGGCACCATCACGAACACCGGCAACTACACCAAGTCCGGCATCTACGAGGTGGAGATCGACCCCAACGGCACGTCGGACAAGCTGAGCGTCACCGGCACGCTGACCATCGATCCGGCGGCCACCGTCTTCGTCACCGCCGAGACGCCCACCGGCGCCACCACCAAGAAGACCTGGACGGCCGCCGACTTCCAGGACACCACCACCTACACCATCGCCCAGGCGGGCGCGGTCAATGGCACCTTCGCCTCGGTGACCGACGACTTCCTGTTCCTGAATCCGGCGCTGTCGTACAACGGCACGACCGTCACGCTGACCATGGAGAAGGTGTCCGACATCCGGTCGGTGGTGCCGGGCCTCGCCTCCGACCGCGCCAATGCGGTCAACGAGCTGCTGCAGTCCGGCGTCGCGCCGGGCTTCCTGGAGGCGCGCAGCGGTGACGAAAAGACCTGGAACGGCGAAAGCGCCGCCATCGCCGTCTCCGCCTCGGGCCAGGCCACCGGCCAGTTCACCGGCGCCATGGGGGGCGCGTCCGCGTCGGGCCGTGCGGCGGGAGCCGGCGCGGGCGTGAACACCGGTGACATCATGGCCGCCGAGGACGGCGGCATCTTCCGCAGCGGCAGCCTCTGGCTCGCCGGCCTGGGAAGCTGGGGCGACGTCGACGGCGACGCTTCGGCCGCCGGCTACGGCTCGCGCACCTGGGGCCTGAGCGCCGGCGCCGACACCCCGGTCACCGACGATCTGCTGGTCGGCGTCGCCCTCGGCTACGCCGGGACCAACGTCGACAGCGACCTCGCCGGCACGGAAACGGACGTCGACAGCTACCAGTTGGGCGTCTACGGCACATGGACGCAGGGTCCGTGGTACGTCAACGGCACGGTGTTCTACGGCCGCCACGCCTATGACTCCAAGCGGCTGGTGGTCTCCGGCGCCAATGCCCAGACGGCCTCCGCCGACTACAATGCCAACGAATACGGCGCCGGCGCGGAAGTGGGCCGCACCTTCGCCGCCAGCGGGCTGGAGTTGCAGCCCTACGCCGGCCTCGACGTCTCGCTGCTCGACCGCGAGAGCTTCACCGAAAGCGGCCTGACCGGCGCGCTGGCCGGTGCGAACCTGGCCTTCGACAGCGAAACCTACACCACCGGCCGCGCCAGTGCCGGCCTGCGCGTCGCCTATCCCTACACCAGCCAGGGCGGCTGGCGCGTGGTGCCCACCGCCGAGGTCGGCGTGGCCCATCGCTTCGGCGACACCGACGGCAGCGCCACGGCCCGCTTCACCGGCGGCACCACCGACTTCACCGTGTCGGGCCCTGACGTGAACAACACCGTCGGCGTCCTGGGTCTCGGCCTGTCGACCAACTCCGACGGCATGGGCCTGTTCGTGGACTACGGCGGAGAGTTCAACGCCGAGCAGACCCAGCACACCGTCAACGGCGGCATCGTCTTCCGGTGGTAAACCGGCGGGCACGGGGGAAATCCCAACGGCGGCGGCTTCCGGCCGCCGCCGTTGCCGTTTGTGCCGCACTGTCCGTCGCCGCCTGTGCCGGCGGAGGTCCGCCGCCGCCCGATCCGGCCGCGCGGCTGGAGGCGGCGCGCCGCCTCGCGGCCGCCGCCGGCCTGGCGGAAGAGGTGATCCCGGCGGGTCGGTTTTCGCTGACCGCCTTCCATCGCCTGACGCGGCCCGGCGCACCGGTGCGGGTCTATGTGGAGGGGGACGGCCTGGCGTGGCTGAGCCGCCGGCGCCTGTCCGGCGATCCCTCGCCGGTCGATCCGGTCGCCCTGCGGCTGGCGGCGGCGGACCCCGCGGCCAACGTCGCCTACCTGGCCCGGCCCTGCCAGTTCGGCGGCGTGGCGCGGGACACGGCTTGCCGGGGCGACCGCCGCTACTGGTCGTCCCACCGCCATGGCGCGGATGTCGTGGCGGCGGTGGATGCGGCGGTCGACGCGCTGGTCCGTCGGACCCGCGGCGCCGGCGTGGAGCTGGCCGGGTTTTCGGGAGGCGGCGCCGTCGCCGTTCTGGTCGCGGGCCGGCGCGATGACGTGGCGGCGCTGCGGACCGTGGCGGGGGCCCTCGACAACGCCATGATCGCCCGCCTGCACAACGTCACGCCGCTGCGGGGCTCGCTCGACCCGGCGGACAGTGCCGCGGCGGTGGCGGCGGTGCCGCAGCTACACGTCTCGGGCGCGGCGGATGCGATCGTCCCGCCGGTGGTGGCGGAGGCCTTCATCGCGCACCAGGGGGCGGCGGCCTGCGCCGCGCGGCGGGTGGTTCCGGGCGCGGCGCACACCTCGGGGTGGGCGGCGTCCTGGCCGGACCTGCTGACCGTCCCGCTGCCGTGTGCCGGGGCGGATTAGCGGGCGCATGAAAAAGCCCCGCCGGCGGGTAGGCCGGCGGGGCTGTTTTCGCAAGGTGCCCGGATCAGCGTTTCCCGGGGAAGATGTCCACGACCATGTCCTTGACGGTCTGGCGCAGCATCTTGCCCTGTTCGGGGTCGCCGGCCAGCAGGGTCGACATGAAGGCCTTGGCGTTCTTCGGGCGGATGTGCGGCGGCAGGGGCGGCACGTTGGGGTCGGTCTTGACGTTCAGCACCACCGGCCGGTCCGCCGACAGCGCCTCGTCCCAGGCCGGGCCGATGCGCTCGGGATCGTCGACGAAGATGCCCTTCAGGCCCATGAGTTCGGCGAACTTGTCATAGGGCAGGTCGGGGATCTTCTGCGTGGTGTCGAACTTGGGGTCGCCGTCCTGGGCGCGCATCTCCCACGTCACCTGGTTCAGGTCCTCGTTGTTGAGCACCATGACCACCAGCCGCGGGTCCTTCCAGGTCTTCCAGCACTGCGCGATGGTAATCAGGCCGTTGATGCCGTTCATCTGCATGGCGCCGTCGCCGACACAGGCGATGACGGTGCGCTCGGGGTAGGCGTATTTGGCGGCAACGGCGTAGGGCACGCCCGGCCCCATGGTCGCGAGGCCGCCGGACAGCGAGCCCATCATGCCGTCGCGGAACACCAGGTCGCGGGCATACCAGTTGGCCGCCGAGCCCGAATCCGCGGTGACGATGCAGTTGTCGGGCAGGCGGGGCGACAGCTCCCAGAACACGCGCTGCGGGTTGACGGGCTCGGCGCTGTTCATGGCGCGCTCTTCCAGCACCTTGCGCCAGCGCGAAATGCTGTCCTCAATATTTTCACGCCACTTGCGGTCGGTCTTCTGGTGGATGAGCGGCAGAAGCTCTTGAAGGGTCGCCTTGGCGTCGCCGTGCAGGTTGACGTCCATGGGGTAGCGGATGGACAGCATGGAGGCATCGGCGTCGATCTGCACCGCCTTGGCCTGGCCTTCCTCGGGCAGCCATTCGGAATAGGGGAAGCTGGAGCCGATCATCAGGAGCGTGTCGCAGTCCTTCATCAGGTCGTAGCTGGGGCGCGTGCCCAGAAGCCCGATGGAGCCCGTGACGAAGGGCAGGTCGTCGGGGATGGCGGTGCGGCCGAGCAGCGCCTTGGCGACGCCGGCGCCCAGCTTCTCGGCGATCTCGATCACCTCTTCCTTGGCGAACTGCGCGCCCTGGCCGATGAGGATGCCGACCTTCCTGCCCTCGTTCAGGATGTCGGCGGCGGCCTGCAGGTCGGCCTTTTCCGGCACCATGCGCGGCGCGCGATAACCGATGCCCGAGTGCACGGTGCCGTGGGCGTGCGGCGGCACGGGCACGGCGTCCATCTCCTGCACGTCCTTGGGCATGATGATGGTGCAGACGGTGCGCTCGGACTTGGCGATGCGGAAGGCGCGGTCGATGACGTGGCGGACCTGCGCGGGGCTGTTGACCTGCTGGACGTACTTGGACACGTCCTTGAACAGGTTGATGAGGTCGACTTCCTGCTGATAGTGCCCGCCCATGGCGGCGCGCGCCTGCTGGCCGACGATGGCGACGACCGGCGTGTGGTCCAGCCGGGCGTCATACATGCCGTTGAGCAGGTGAATGGCGCCGGGGCCGCTGGTCGCCAGGCACACGCCGGTTTCGCCGGTGAACTTGGCGTGGCCGCAGGCCATGAAGGCGGACATTTCCTCGTGGCGCGACTTCACGAAGCTGAACTTTTCCTCCTGCTTGTCCAGCGCGCCGACGAGCGCGTTGATGCCGTCGCCGGGGTAGCCGAAAATGCGCGTCACGCCCCAGTCGCTGACACGTTTCCAGAAATAGTCGCTGACTGTCTCGGCCATGTTTTCCACCCGTTCGTCTGGTCGTTGCGGATCTCCGGGCGCACTGCTGCGTCCGGTCTCTGCGGGTGAAACGGTTGCCGGCGCGGGCAGGGTTGCCGGTACGCCGCGGTCTTTTCGGCGAGGAGTTGCCCTCATTGACCCCGGAACAGGACATCGACCAGCGTCAGGTAGAACATCAGCGCCAGGAACGGAAGCGACGCCAGCGCGGTGACGCGGGTCAGCGGCTGGCTTTCGTTCAGGTGCATGAAGATCCAGGCAATCCGGCCGGTCTTCAGCGCCGCGAAGCCCAGAGTGGAGATCACGCTCAAGGTCGGGCTCAGCGGCAGCATGGCGGCGCCGTAGGTGGCGGCCCCCGCTCGACCAGGGTTTCCGGCGGCACGCGGATGCGCGAATGCCCGTTGCCGCAGAACTCGGCGCACAGGATGTGATGGCGCCCGGTTTCCTCGGCCTGGAACCACATCTCGGTGTAGCGGTCGGGCAGGGCGCCGCGCTTGATGCGAAGGGCCGGCAGGAACAGGCTGTGGATGACGTCGGTGCTGATCATGCGCAGCTTCACGGGTTCGCCGCGCGGCCCGTGCAGGGTGTCGATCTCGCGGCGGCGGGCTGGCTCATGGCCGCCCCTTGGCGCGGTTGCGCCGCTCCCGCCACAGGGCAAGGCCGATGAAGCCGAACAGCACCGACAGGGTGACGCCGGCGGCGGCCTTCATGGAGACGTCGATGATGGGGCCGTATTTCCCGGTGGTCGGGTCGTACTGGTAGCAGAGCATGAGCAGGAAGTCCGACAGGTCGCCGACCGCGCCCTTTCCGGCCTCGACGATGGCGAGCCGCAGGTCGGTGGGCTCCACCGAAATGGCGTTGATCCAGCGCGAGACGCGGCCGTCGGGTGTGAGCACGGCGAAGGCGTTGGCGTGGCTGTACTGCTGGATGTCCTCGTCCCAGGCGTAGCGGTAGCCCAGGGCGCGCGTCACCGCCTCGATGCTCTGGGGCGGGCCGGACAGAAACCGCGCCTGTTCCAGGCCGGGATAGTCGAAGCGCCGTTCCTTGAGGCCGGCCAGGGCCTCGCGCGCCTGGGCCGGGCCCTCGCGCGGGTCGAAGCTGAAAAACACCACGCGGTAGTCGGTTCCAGGCTCCAGCGCCGTCAGCAGGGCGAGGCTCTGCACCAGGCTGGCGGTGGAGACGGTGCAGATGTTGGGGCAGTCGTAATAGACCGGCGCCAGCACCACCGGCACGTCGCCGGTCACCACCTCGGCCAGGTCCACGGGCCTGCCGGTGCGGTCGGTGAAGCCGGCGCCGCCCGGCACGCGGGCGTCCTCCGGCGTGTCCACGGCGACCGAGCCGAAGGGGTCGAAGGGCACGCCGGCCGCGGCCGGCAGGGGTGGCGCGGCGGTGGCGCCGATCAGCGCGAGAAGGGCGAGCAGCAGCTTCATTCCTCGGGGTCCCCCATATCCTCGGGCGTGTCGCGGCTGATCATGGTAACCTGTGGCACGTATGGCGGTCGGTGAGGCGTTCGGGATGGACGTCGCGGGCCTCCAGCAGTGCCTGGCGCTCGGCCTCGGACCGGCCGGTGCGCGGCAGCCAGTCGAAGGCGGTGACAGCGCCCTCGAACCGCGGGTTGGGCGCCGGATCGCGGTGGCAGTCGAGGCACCAGCCCATGGTGTAGGCGTGGCTTTCGTACGCGCACCGCGGCAGCGCCGTCTTCCGCGTAATCCCGGAAACGTCCCTTCAGGAAGACGGGTTGCCGTTGCTGCGGCCCTCACGCAGTCCGTCGCGCAGGACCTCCGCCACCGTCGGATAAAGCCGACCCGTCGCCTGGCGCAGCTGTTCCCGGCAGGAGTAGCCGTCCACCACCAGGCGCGGCGCGCCATCGCCGTCGCGGTCGGCGCCGGCCTCGCGGATCATGGGCATCAGCTTGTCGTTGAGGATGGCCTGGGAGACGTCGTACTTGTCGTGCTCGAAGCCGAACGACCCGGCCATGCCGCAGCAGCCGCTGTCGAGCACCTCCACCTCAAGCCCGGTGGCCGACAGCGCCTGCTTCTCTCCGCCGGTCCCGAAAATGGCGCGGTGGTTGCAGTGCGGATGCACCAACGCCTTGCCCGACAGGCGCGGCGGGTTCCAGCCGTCGGCCTCGGCGACCTGCGTCAGGAAGTCGGGCAGCAGCCAAGTGGCCTTGGCCAGCCGCTCGGCGCGGGGGTCGCCCTCGAACAGGTTGCCCAGTTCGTCCTTGAAGGTCGCCAAGCAGGCGGGCTCCAGGCCGACCACGTAGGCGCCGTCGCGCACGGCCTCGTCCACCGTGTCCATGACGTCCTCCAGCGCCTTTCGCGCCTGGTCCAGGAAGCCGAAGTCATAGAGCGGCCGGCCGCAGCACACCTTGCGCTTGGGCAACTCCACGGCGAAACCCGCGTCCTCCAGCACCTCGGCGGCGGCCACCAGGGCCTCGGGCGTGAAGTGGTCGTTGAAGGTGTCGGCGAACAGCACCACGCGCTGGCGCGTCGAGCCCGAGGGGCGGCCGCCGGCGCCGTTGAAGCGTGCGCGGAAGGTTTTCTGGAAGCGCGGCAGCGCGCGCGCCTGGTGAACGCCGCCCACCCACTTCGCCACCGACCGCAGGCCCGGCGTTTGCGACAGGGCGTTGGCGAGCCAGGGCACGGACGCGGCCAGCTTCGCCCACTCCTGGATGCGGCCCATGGACCACGCCGCGCGCGGGCGGCGGTTCTTCTTGAAGTAGTGGTAGGCGAATTCCGCCTTGTAGGTCGCCATGTCCACGTCCACCGGGCACTCGCTCTTGCAGGCCTTGCAGGCGAGGCACAGGTCCAGCGAGTCCCAGACGGCCTCTTCCTGCCAGCCGTGGGTCAGCGGATCGCCCTGGAGCATTTCCTGCAGCATATGGGCACGGCCGCGGGTGGAATGCTTTTCCTCGCGCGTGGCGCGATAGGACGGGCACATGGTGCCCTCGCGCAGGTTGCGGCACTTGCCCACGCCCACACACCGCATGGCCGCGCGCATGAAGGAATGGTCGGAGTCCGGATAGCTGAACTGCGCGTCGATCTTTTCCGGCGGCGGCGGGTGGAAGCGGGGGCCAAGGCGCAGGTCCATGTCCAGCGGACGGGCGTCCACCACCTTGCCGGGGTTCATCTTGCCCTGTGGGTCCCATGCATGCTTGAAGGCGCGGAAGGCGTTGACCAGGTCGTCACCGTACATGATGGGCAGAAGCTCGCCGCGCGCCTGGCCGTCGCCGTGCTCGCCGGACAGCGACCCGTTGTGGCCGACGATCATGTGGGCCGCGTCCTCCATGAAGCGGCGGAACTTGGCCGCGTCCTCGGCATTTTGCAGGCCGAAATCGATGCGCGTGTGGATCAGTCCCTCGCCGAAGTGGCCGTAGACGCTGGCGTAGTAGCCGTACTTGTCGAACAGCTTGAACAGGTCGCGCAGGTAGTCGCCCAGGTCCTCGGGCGGGACGGCGCTGTCCTCCCACCCCGGCCAGGTGTCCCGCGCCGCGCCGGGCACGAAGGCGGTGGCGCCCAGGCCGGCCTCGCGCACCTTCCACAGGCGCTTCTGCTCGCCCGGGTCCTCGATGATCCTGCCGTCGGTGAAGGCATCCTGCTCCTTCAGCCAGGCGAACAGCTTGTCGGCGCCGCTGCGGGCCTCGTCCATCTCCTGCGCGCCGAAGGGAATGAGCAGCCACGCGCAGCCGTCGGGCAGAAGTTGCAGGTCTTCCACATGCAGGCATTTCAGGCGCATGAACTCGGTCAGGCGCTGGTCGATGCCCTCGCATCCCAGCGGGCCGAACCTGATGATCTCGGGCACCAGGTCGGCGGCCTGGCAGATGTCCTTGAAGCCGGCCGCCAGAACCACCCGCGCCGGCGGCTCGAAGCGCAGGTGCAGGTGGGCGCGCAGGACGGTGACGCAGGTGCTTTCGGTGCCGACCAGCGCACGGGCGACGTTGAAATTCTTCTCTGGAAGCAGTTCGTTCAGGTTGAAGCCGGACACGCGGCGCGGAATGTCGGGATAGACGTGGCGGATGCGCTCGGCGTTGACGTCGGCGATCTCCTTGATCTGGCGGTAGATCTCCGCCTTGCGCCCGCCCTCGGCCTGGATGCGGTCGTAGTCCTCGGCGCTGGTTTCGCCCACGGTCATGCGCAGGCCGTCGTAGGTCATGATCTCCAGCGCCTTCACGTTGTCCACCGTGCGCCCGTAGGCCAGCGAGTGGACCCCGCAGGAGTTGTTGCCGATCATGCCGCCCAGCGTGCAGCGCGAGTGCGTGGACGGGTCGGGGCCGAAGCGCAGATTCTTCGGGTTGACCACCTGCTGCAACTCGTCGAGCACGATGCCGGGCTCGACGATGGCGGTCTCGGCGTCCCAGTCGATGTCGACGATGCGGTTGCAGTACTTGGAGGCGTCGATGACCACGGCGGTGTTGCAGGTCTGCCCGGCCAGCGCGGTGCCGCCGCCCCGATGCACGATGGGCGCGCCGTGGCGGGCGCAGACGGTGACGGCGGCGGCGATGGCGTCGACCGACCTCGGCACCACCACGCCGATGGGCACCTGGCGGTAGTTGGACGCATCGGTGGCATAGAGCGCCCGGTCGCCGTTCGTGAAGCGCACCTCGCCGTCCACCTCGGCCTCAAGGTCGCGCTTCAGCGCGTCGACGTCCACCTCGGTGGCGCCACCGCGGGCATGACGGCCTTCCGGCACCGGGTCGGCGCCGGGCTCGTGGGACACGTTGGGGGGCGAGAACTGGGACACGGGCGTCTCCTCTGGCGGTCGGCTCACACGACGTAGCGGGCGGCGTCGGCATCCTTGAGCGCAAGCCCCAGGCCGGGGCGCGACGGATCGGGCGCCACCACGCCGTCGCGGGCGGTCAGGGCGCCGTCCAGCAGCGCCGCCTCCAGCCGCACATGGTCGTGGAAATACTCCAGGTTCACCGCACGGCCCGCGGCGCAGCACAAGGCGGCGTGCAGGCTGGGCGCGCAGTGGGCGGACAGCGGCATGTCATAGGCCTCGCACAGCGCATCGGCCATGAGGAAGCCGGTGACGCCGCCGCAGCGTGTCGCGTCGGCCTGCAGCACGTCGACGGCGCGGGCCTCCAGCAGGCGCCGCAAGTCGATGGGGCTCCAGCCGTATTCGCCGGCGGTGATGTCCAGGCCCGCCGGCCCGTGGTCGCGCAGCCAGGCCAGCGACGCGATGGCGTCCGACGACACCGGCTCCTCCAGCCACGTCACCCCCTCGGCGGCGAAAGCCTGGGCCAGTGCCAGGGCCTCCTTGCGGGAATAGGCGCCGTTGGCGTCGGTCATCAGCTCCACGTCGGGGCCGACGGCGTCGCGGGCGGCGCGGACGCGGGCGAGGTCTTCCTGCGGGCGGCGGCCGACCTTCAGCTTGACGGCGCGCAGCCCGTCCTCTACCCAGCCCGAAAGCTGTTTGCGAAGAGTGTCTTCGTCGTAGGAGGTGAACCCGCCCGAGCCGTAGGCCCGGATGGCCGGGCGGGCCTGGCCCAGAAGCGTCGACAGCGAGACGTCGAGAACCTTCGCCTTGGCGTCCCACACGGCGGCGTCGATGGCCGACAGCGCGCAGGCGCCGATCCCGGCCTGGCCGACGTTGCGCAGGCGCGCCCGCACCGCCGTCCATACGGCCTGCGGGTCGAGCACGCTGTGCCCCTTGACCGTCTCGGACAGGGTGTCGGAGATCAGCCGGGCGGCGGAGGCGTCGGCATAGGTGTAGCCGAAGCCGACCATTCCGCCGGCTTGCAGATGCACGGTCACCATGGTGGTGGCGGACCACTCCATGGTGCCGTCGCTCTCCGGCTGGTCCTGGGTCGGGAACGTGTAGGCGGCGGCCTGCAGGGCGGTGATCTCCGCCTCCACGCGCGGCGCGCCGGGGGATTGGGGCATGTATGGCCTCCCGTTCGGGGCTTAAGGTCTTTCAGCGGTGAACGGTGCTTGTGGAACACCCGTTGCCCGGTCCCGCCGTCAGAAGGAGCCGCGCGCCGCCTCTTTCCGGCGGCGGTGCAGACCAGCACGCCGAAGCCCGCAAGGGCGCATGGCCCCCGCTCTCCGCGCGCCGGGAAGCGGTTCCGGCAGCGCAACGGCGAGGCTGCCGCAAGGGATCGTGCATCACTGCGCCGTCGCCGCGCGTGAGTAGCGCAGGAGCGTCATACAGGGACCGATCCATGCCCGAGCCCAAGCCCGCCGCCGGCGACTGGCCGAACATCGACGACTACGCCATCATCGGCGACTGCCGGACCGCCGCCCTGGTCGACAAGCGTGGCGGGGTGGAGTGGATGTGCCTGCCCGCGATCTCCAGCCCCTCGGTCTTCGGCGCCATGCTCGACCGCGATGCCGGCGGCGTGTTCTTCGTGCGCCCGGTCGCGGTGGAGCGGGTGAAGCGGGATTACATGCCCGGCACCAACATCCTGACCACCACCTTCCACACCGCCGGCGGCGGCTGCATGCGGCTGACGGACTGCATGCCGCTCGTGCCCGACCCCCAGCGCCACCTGCAACTGGAGCCGACGCGCGAGCTTCTGCGCAAGGCCGAGGGCCTGGAGGGGCGGGTGGAGATGGAGGTGCTCTACCAGCCGCGCGCCGCCTACGGGCGGGTGGCCGCTCGGCTGAAGAAACGCGGCGGCCTGGGCTGGGCCTTCCAGCATGGCGCGCATCTCTACAACCTGCTCAGCGACGTGGCGCTGGAGCCCTCGGACGCCCGCGACCGGCTGACCGCCCGCTTCACGCTGGAGGCCGGGCAGGTGCGCTGGTTCTCCTTCACCTACGCCAACGAGATCGGCGTGGTCACGTCGCTCGGCCGGGCGGCGGAGAAGCGCATCGCGCAGACGGCGCGGTGGTGGCGCGAATGGTCGGTGCGCTGCCGCTACGACGGCCCGCACGAAACGCTGGTCAAGCGCAGCATGCTGACGCTCAAGCTTATGACCTACGCGCCGTCCGGGGCACTGATCGGCGCGCCCACCTGTTCCCTGCCCGAGACCATCGGCGGCAAGCGCAACTGGGACTACCGCTACTGCTGGCCGCGCGACGCGACGCTGACCCTGCGGGCGCTCATCAAGATGGGCTACGACGGCGAGGCGCGGTCGTTCATTGCCTGGCTGCTGCACTCGACCCGCCTGACGCGCCCGAACCTGCTGCCCGTGTATGACATCTACGGCCGCAAGGTGCCGTCGGAGAAGACGCTCGGCCATTTGTCGGGCTTCCGGGATTCGGCGCCGGTGCGCATCGGTAACGGGGCGCGCGACCAGTTGCAGCTCGACATCTACGGCGGCGTCATCCTGGCCGTCGCCGACTTCCTGCAGGGCGGAGGCGAACTGGCGAAGCAGGAGTGGTCGCTGATCCTGGGGTTCGCTGATGTCATCTGCGAGCACTGGCGCGAGCCCGACAACGGCATCTGGGAAATGCGCGGCGGGCGCAAGCACCACACCTATTCCAAGGTCATGTGCTGGGTGGGCCTCGACTGCCTGGTGCGCCTGTGCGAGCAGGACGGCCTGGACCTGGACGTCGGGCCCTATCGCCGCGAGCGCGACGCCATCCGCGCCGACGTCGAGGAGCACGGCTGGAACGAGGACGTGCAGTCCTACGTCGGCGTCTACGACAGCGACATCGCCGATGCCTCGCTGCTGCTCATGGGGCGGCTGGGCTACCATGATCCCAACCATCCCCGCATCACCGGCACGCTGCGCTACATCGAGGAGCGGTTGTCCGCAAACGGCTTCCTGCGCCGCTACAGATCCGGCGTGGACCACGATCCGTCGGAAGAGGGGGCCTTCGCCATGTGCAGCTTCTGGCACGTCGATCTGCTGGCATTGCGCGGCGAGGTGGACGCGGCCGCGCGCCTGTTCGACCACCTGCTGGGCGCGACCAACGACGTCGGGCTGATGGCCGAGGAGGTCGACCCCCGGACCGGCCGGCAACTGGGCAACTTCCCCCAGGCCTTCACCCACATCGGGCTGATCACCGCCGCCATGGAACTGGCCCGCGCCGAGCGGGAGAAGGCCGGCGAGTACGAACACCAGGAGCGCGAAGAGGAGGAAACCGCATGACCACCGGCCTGCCGCTGACCGTCGAGGTTCTGCTGTGGGGCCTGATCGCCACCGCGGCCATGACCACCATCATGCTGGCGGCGCAGGGGTTGGGTTGGTCGCGGCTGTCCATTCCGTTCCTGTTCGGCACCTTCTGGACGGCAGAGCGCCATGCCGCCTACTTCCTGGGCTTCATTCTGTTCGTGGCCGGCGGCTGGGGGTTCGCGCTGCTGTATTACGGGGTGTTCGTCAGCCTGGCGCGCACGTCGTGGTGGCTGGGCGCGGTGCTGGGCGGGCTGCACGGCGTGTTCCTGCTGGTCGCTTTCCTGCCGCTGCTGCCGCGGGTGCACCCGCGCATGGCCAGCGAGGACGACGGTCCGACTGTTTCACGACGATTGGAACCTCCCGGCTTCCTGGGGCTTAACTATGGGTGGGGCACGCCGCTGAGCACGCTCGCCGGGATGATCGTCTACGGCACCATCCTGGGCGCTTTCCTGCCCCTGCCGGGCGGCGGCTGAGCATCTGCCGGCCCCGGATGCGCCCCGGATGCGCCCCGTGGCGGATGATGCGGCTCTTGCCTTCGTGCCGCACCGCACCATATTGGAAACGAAGGCTCAACTTTCTGGAGAATGACCGCATGACCGCTCTGCTGGATCGTTGTGTCCTCGAGATCGACGGCCGTCCTGTCGGTGTTCTGATGCCCGAGGGCGACGACGTGATCTTCACCGCGACCGATCCGGAGGCCGACCTGCTGACCGGCACCCGCCATTCCAGCCCCAAGGAAGCGCTGAGCGTGGTGCGGGCCCATCTGGGCACCGCGCCCCCGGCGCCGCCGCTCCGCTCCGCCAGGAGCGGCGCGCTCCACGCCGGCACCGCCGCCTGATCGGCTGACGCAAGGGCCCTTCCCCGGAAGGGCCCTTGATCTTTCGGGGCAGGGCTCACGCGGACGTGAGGCCGCCGGGCGGCCGTTGATGGTTCGCGCGGGCGGTGCTGGCCGTTAGGCTGTGCGTATGCGCAGATCCTGATGGAGGTCCCATGACGCCCCGTGCCCGCCGCGCCGCCCTTGCCGCCACCTGCCTTCTGCTTGCGGCCGTCGTCCTGCCGCTGGGCTGGGCCTGGACGCTGGGCACCGAATCCGCCCGCGCCGCCGGCGTGATCGTGGACGAGCGCGACAAGCAGGTGTTGACGCCGCGCGCGCTCGCCAAGACCGGCACGGGCGTGGTCACCGGCAATCCGCAGGGCGACGTCACGCTGGTGGAATACTTCGACTACCAGTGCCCGGTCTGCCGCCGTGTGCATCCCGACGTGCGCGCCCTGGCGGCCGACGACGGCAACATCCGGGTCATCCACAAGCACTGGCCGATCTTCGGCGACGCCTCGGTGGCGGCGGCGAAGCTGGCCCTGGCGGCGCACTGGCAGGGGCCGGAGGTCTATGACGCCGTCCACCACGCCCTGATGACGCTTTCGGGCCGCCTGACGGAGGACGGCGTTCGCGAGGCGGCGGCGGAGGCCGGGCTCGACCTGGACCGGGCCGACGCGGACCTGGTGGGGCGCGCCGACGACGTTGCGGCGCGGCTCCAGGGCGTGGCGAGCGAGGCGGCGCAGATGGGCCTGCGCGGCACGCCCGTGTTCCTGGTCGGCAGCTACTTCCTGCCCGGTGGCCCCGACCGCGAGGCGCTGGAGACGCTGGTGGAAGGCGTGCGCAAGGGCGAGGACCGGCTTTAGGGCAAGTCCGGGGGCCCGCCGTCGCGGCCGACCCACCGGCAAAGGCGCCGGGTCCAGTCGGCGGCCGCCCTGACATCCCAGCCGCCGGAGCGCGGGTTCATGAACCCGTGGTGCCACGGGGTCTGCGTGACGGTCACGTTCGGCAGGCGCGCGAGGGCCTCCGCCATGGCACCAATGTCGAAGTGGTCCTCGTGAGCGGGCAGCACCACCTCGACGGGACACAAAGGCGGCCGGTCGAGCGCATCGCGGATGCGCGAGCCGTAGAACAGAACCGCTCCGGCTGCCGGAGCCTGCGACAGGGCATGCCAGGCCGCCGCCGCACCGGCGCTGAAGCCGACGACGCGCGTTTTTGGCGTCAGTGCCCCTGCGATGCGGCGTCTGACGGCCTGCGGCGCGCCGTTGTCCAGGAAGAAGCGGTAGGCGGCCCCGTCATCCCGGAATCCGCAGTCCCGACCGTCGTGGGCGTCGATCACCACGGCCGCCTCACCCGCGACCGTGCCCGCCAGCCGCCGCAATTCCGGCGTCGCGCCGAAGACATCGGCGGCGAACAGCACCGGAGCGGGCGATACGTCCTTTCGAAAAGCGGGCGAAGGCATGGGGGCCGAAGGAAAACCGTTGGGGTGTGGATGACCGGACACGCCGCTGGTGTAACCCGCGCCGCCCCGCCCTCCAAACCCAAAAAAAACCCCCTGGGGCGAACCCAGGGGGCAAGTAGAACAGGGAGGCTTCACGTCTGGGAGACGTAGGATCCGAGGACCCTTGCATCGGGCACGCATGCCCGATCCGAGATGGCGGTGAAGGTCACCGCCGAAACTCTTGCCAGCGAGGCGTCGAAGCACCGTGCCGCCGACGAAGAGAGATATAGGCGATCCCATCGGTGGTGGGTACACTCAAAAAAGTAGGGCACATATGCGATGGCCGCATGGCTTGAAGCCTTGATGTCAAGCTTTGCTTATCCCTTGTGCACCGCATTCATGCAGGCCTTGCATGGCTTTCGCCGCGCCTGAATTTTGTGCACTGCGGCAGAGGCGTCTGCCGCTGCCTAGGGCCAGTCGGTCCGACGGTCCGACAAGGGCAGGTCGGACACCACCGTCCCGTCGACGCCGACCACCCGCACCGAGGCGTGCCCGGCTGCCGAGAGCACCCGACGGAACTCGGCACTGACCGGCACGCCGGCCGAATCGCGGGGGCCGACCATGCGGTAGATCTGGTCGGGCGTGCCCAGCAGCGTGATTGCCGCCGTCGCCGCGTGCGCCGCCACGGAGATGTAGCGCAGGTCCGCCGACGGCCCGCTGACCGCCACCACGTGCCGCAGCCGTGCCCGGTAGTGTTGCAGGCGCAAATAGGTGGTGGCGTGCGCCGGCGCGAAACGGCGCGCATCGAACGGCACGGCATGCTCGCCGACCAGCACCGTGGGCCCCTCGGTGCCCGCCTCGGCCTCCTGCACCATGCCCAGCGTTCCGGCTGCAAGGTCCAGCTCCGGCACGTCGGAGACGGCCGCCACGGGCGTGCCGGCCGGTGGCGGGAGTGTGCCGGTGTCCATCAGCGCGGCATTCACCTGATCGGCATCCAGGCCGGCGGGCACCACGATCATGTCCAGCCCCGGCAGCCAGACCGGCCGGCGGGCGAGGGCGAGTGCTTCTGACAGGGCGTCGTCAGTCGACACGATCTTGAGCGTCAACGGATCGGCCATGGGCGGGCAGCCTCCGGGTGGGTGGGGATCTCCGACCAGAATATGGGCGGCGCTAACCATATTGGCGACCCCATTAGACGAAGGAGGCGATGGATCGTTTCGACCTCCTGGTGAGTTTCCTGTGGACGACGGACCCTGCACGACATTTGAAGCGTTAACCGACGGTTCCAGACACGCCGCGAATTCAACGAATTCAACTTCGGCCCTTAATAATGGAAAAGACATGACGGTGCACACGACTTCCGATTCCATCCTCGATACCGACGCCGCCGCCGCCGTGCTGGCGGAACTGGGCAACGGCACGCGGCTGACCATTTTCCGCCTGCTGGTGCATGCGGGGCCCGAGGGGCTGGCCGTGGGCGATATCCAGGGCCGGCTCGGCATCCCGTGGTCGACGCTGTCGCACCATATTTCCCGCCTGGTGCGGGTGGGGCTGTTGGAGCAGGTGCGCGACGGGCGCACGCTTCTCTGCCGGCCGCGGCACGAAACGCTGAACGCCGTCATGGCGTGGCTGACGGAGGAATGCAATCTGCCGTACGTCGCCGAGGCACACGCCGGAAGCGCCGGCGCTTGGCGCGGCCAGGTCCCGCCGCCGGCCGAATAACCGGCGCAAAGGGTGATCGGGGCGGCGCGGGGATCTTCACGGCTTGCGTCCGCCGGCAGGAAAGCGACATGATCGGAGTCTTGCCGGACCGAGCCAGGAGACCCCGCCATGGCCGCATCCCTGCGCCCGCCCGCCCTGCGCGTGGCGGCGCTCATTCCCGCCGCCGGCGCCTCGTCGCGCATGGGCCGGGACAAGCTGGCCGCCCAGGTCGCCGGGCGGCCCATGCTGGCGCGGGTGGCGGATTGCCTGATGGGCGCGGGGCTCGACCCGCTGGTGGTGGTCTGCCGCGGCGCCGATGATCCGCGCCGCGCCATCCTCGACGGGCGCCCCGTCCTCTGGGCCGACAATCCCGCTTGGGCCGAGGGCATGGGCACCTCAATCGCTGCCGGAGTCGCGGCCCTGCCCGAGGGGCTGGACGGCGTGGCCGTGTGCCCCGGCGACATGCCGCTGCTGGCGGCATCGGACGTCATGACGGTCTTGGCGGCCTTCGACGGACAGCGCATCACGGCGGCGCGGCACGAGGGGCGGCGCGGCCACCCCGTCATCTTTCCCGCCCGCCTGTTCCCGCAACTGCTGGCGCTCACTGGCGACGCCGGGGCGCGTGCGGTGGTGGGGGCGGAGCGCGACCGCCTTGCCCTGGTCGATGCTGGTCCCGGCTGTCTGGTGGACGTGGACACTCCGGCCGACCTGGCCGCAGTGTCCGATCCCCCGCCGCCACCGTCACCGCCGCCGGCCACCTGAGGCCCGAAAGCCCTAATCAGGCACTCGGGCTTTGCGGCGGCCCGCCTCGCGTTATATAGTGTCAGACATAACGCTAATAATCCAAAATCAGCGGGAGGACCACATGGACGACAAGACGCGGACCGAGATCGAGGCCGCCGCCTTTCGCGGGCTGGTGCAGCATCTTCAGAAGCGCACCGACGTTCAGAACATCGACCTGATGAACCTGGCCGGCTTCTGCCGCAACTGTCTGTCCAAGTGGTACCGGGCCGCCGCCGAGGCGCGCGGCGAGGAGATGTCGTACGAGGATGCCCGCGAGGTGGTCTACGGCATGCCCTACGCCGAGTGGAAGGACAAGTACCAGCACGAGGCGACCGAGGAGCAGAAGCGCCAGTTCGAGGAAACCAAGCCGCTGCATGCCGAGATCAGCGGTCACGTCTGATACGCCTGCCGGCCTTTTTCGCCGTCCTTCCGCGCCCCGATTACGGAGCCCGTCCCATGCTCGTCGATCCCTTCGGCCGCCACGTCACGTATCTGCGGGTCTCGGTGACCGACCGCTGCGACCTCCGCTGCACCTATTGCATGGCGGAGAACATGACCTTCCTGCCCAAGCGCGAACTGCTGACGCTGGAGGAGCTTGACCGCCTGTGCACCGCCTTCGTGGAGCGCGGCGTGAAGAAGCTGCGCATCACCGGCGGCGAGCCGCTGGTCCGCCGCGACGTCATGAAGCTGATGCGGGCGCTGGGCCGGCACCTGGACTCGGGCGCGCTGGAGGAACTGACGCTCACCACCAACGCCAACCAGCTTGCCAGGCACGCCGCCGAACTGGCGGACATCGGGGTGAAGCGCATCAACGTCTCTCTCGACAGCCTGGACCCGGACCGCTTCCGCGCCATCACCCGCACGGGCGACCTGACCAAGGTGCTGGGCGGCATCAAGGCCGCCAAGGACGCGGGCATCGCCGTGAAGCTGAACGCCGTGGCGCTGTCGGGGCTGAACGAGGACGAACTGCCGCGCATGGTGGAATGGGCCCACGGCGAGGGCCACGACATCACCTTCATCGAGACCATGCCCATGGGCGAGATCGATGAGGACCGCACCATGCACTATCTGCCGCTGTCGGTCCTGCGGGAGCGGTTCGAGCAGCGCTGGACGCTGGAGGACATTCCGCTGAACACCGGCGGCCCGGCGCGCTACGTGCGGTCGGCGGAAACCGGCGGGCGCATCGGCTTCATCACGCCGCTGACCCACAACTTCTGCGAAGGCTGCAACCGCGTGCGCCTGACCTGCACCGGCATGCTCTACATGTGCCTGGGGCAGGAGGATTCGGCGGACCTGCGCAAGGTGGTGCGCGAGAGCGAGGCGAACGAGGCCATCCACGCCGCCCTGGACGAGGCCATCGCGCGCAAGCCCAAGGGCCACGACTTCATCATCGACCGCGGCGCCCCCAAGGCCGCCGTGCCCCGGCACATGAGCGTCACCGGCGGGTAAGGGGCGGCTTCCGGCGGGCTTGGGTCCCTGCTTTGGCAGGAATCCAGATCCGCTGGCAGACTCTTTCGCGAAACGCCCAAAGTCGCCCTCACGGAGTCCCGACCGTCCCTTTGCGTCTTTCGAACCTCGCAGCACCGCTTGGCGTCTTCCTGAAAAGGGAGGCCGCTTATGAGGAAACACCTGTATTTCGTCGCCCTGGCGCTGACCTTCAGTCTTTCCGGCTGCGGCCTTCTGACCGAGGACTGGGTTGAGGATAAGCCCGCCGGCCTGTCCGAGGATGAATGGACCGACGAGGAAACCTTCCAGGGCGGTGCGCGGGACGACGAGGAGGCGGAGGAAATCCTGGAGGACGACGACGGCCTGTTCTGACGAACGCTCCTTCTTCAGGGCGCCCACGAATGAAAACCGCCCGCGCGGCATCCGCACGGGCGGTTTTGACGTGACGGGGGAGGGGAGCTTAGAACCAGCCTTCGTCCTCCTCCAGCGCCCCGCTCTGGTTTTCGTCCCATTCGGCGAACTCTTCCTCGTCGCCGAACTCGTCTTCGGTCAGCTGGGCGTCGGCATCGTCGTCCCATTCCTTGAACAGGCCGGCGGTCTGTTCCTCGTTGTAGTCATCGCCCCAGGTCTCTTCGCCCCAGGCGGTGAACTCCTCCTCGTCCAGCGCGCCGCTTTGGTCGCGGTCGTAGTTTGTGAATGTGCCGCCGACGGCCGCGTATTCGTCGCGGTCGAGCATGCGGTCTTCGTTGGCGTCGAGGTTGCCGTAATCGGCCTCGGTGCGCACGCCGATGGTGTCGACCTCGTTGTTCACCGCCTCTTCGTTGGCCGTGTCCTGGGCGGAGGCGGCAAGCGGCGTCAGGCCGACGGCCAGTGCGATGGCGGCAGCATAGGTAAAGGTCTTCATGGATCAAGTCTCCCGTTAAGTGAGTAGGCGCTGTGGTAACGGGGGCGGGTAAAGAATAGATGCCGTGCTGTCGAATATTCGATTAGAAGGAGACCGGGTGCGTCCGTATTCCATTAAATTACTTCGACCGAATTATCTTTCCGGCATTCTGAGTTTTTCGCATTGTCGAGACGCGCAAGAAAAGGCCGCGCCCGCGGCGGGCGCGGCCGTCGCACAAGGCGGATGCCGCCGGCTTGGTCGTAGTCGGGAAGTCCCGCCGTCTGCCCCTGGTGGTGGCTGTAGAAGTCCGGGCCGCCGCCGGCGCGGAACCGACACTGCGGCGGCTACGCCTCCAGCGCCTCGAAGGCGGACCGGGCGGCCGAAAGATGGTGAACGGCGGTGGTCAGGTCCAGGCCGAGGATTCCGGCGGCATCCTTGACCGCAAGGTGATCCAGGCTGACCAGAAGCAGCAGCTTGCGCTGTACGCGCGGCAGGGCGAGCAGGCTGCGCAGCCGGGGCGATACCGCCAGGTCGGCGCGCGCTTCCTGCATTTCCGTCAGGATCTTGTGCAGGTGGCGGTGCAGCGTCGGCTCGTCGATGTCCTGCGCGTGGCGCCCGTCCGCGTGGCGCGGCAGCTCGCGCAGACAGGTTTCCACGGCGTCGTCGGCCATCGAGCGCGAGCCGGTGAACAGGTAGGCGTGCCGCCGCAAGGCTGGAACCTTGGCGGTGAGACTATGAACTTCCTCAGGCATGATGCCTCCCAGCCCGTCCTCGTTGGCGTGGCTTCTTTCCCCTTATTGGCATGGGAGTATGACGGGATTCGCCGGCCATTTCAGGCCGTCCAGATGGCGTATGGGTCGCGTGAGAGGTCTTGTTGCGGTGCATCCGAAAGACGCTGCCACCCACGACCTAGGCCGTCAGCGATCCGTGCCTTGCGTCTCGGTCGGCGGTGGTACGGCGACCGCACGGGCGCGCGGCAGGGGCCGTTCCGGGACGTCGTTGACCAGACCACCCACGCCCATGCCCATGATGTCGCGCCCCGTCACCGGCACGTCGGCGATCAGGCGCCGCAGCACCCAGTCCGCCCCGTTCAGCTTCGGCGAGCGCGCGCAGCCGGGCAGGCCGAGGACGGCTGCATCCTCCCACCAGCCCAGCATGAGGAGGTTGCCGGGGTCGACGGGCATACCGAAGTGCTCCACCCGGCCGCCGACGGCCTCCAGCGCGGCGGGCAGCACGTCGCCGCGATCGGTGATGGCCGAGGCGCCGATCATCAGCACCATGTCGCAGTCTTCCGCCTTCAGCGCCCTGAGCGAGGCGGCGACGGCCTGGACCGTATGGGCGCAGCGGCGTTCGGCGCCGAGCACGCTGTCGCAGGCCGCCAGGCGCTCGGCGGTGGTGGCGGCGGTCTTTTCCAGCACGCTGTCCTTGGTGCCGGCAACGCGCGTCTGCACCAGACCGACCGACCGCCCGCGCCAGGGCGCGACCGACAGCGTTTCCGCCGGCGTCAGGAATTCGGCCAGCGCCAAGGTGTCCTCTGGCACGGCGAAGGGGATGATCTTCACCGTCGCCACCATGCGGCCCGGCTCCACCAGGTCCAGGTCGGGCAGGGTGGCGAGCGTGACGGCCTCGGAGACGCTGTTGATGCGGTTCACGGCCTCGGCGTTCACCCGGAACAGCCCGCCGGCGGTGGCGTGCAGGTTGGCCCGGCCCGTCGCCGCCCCGCGCGCCTCCACGCCCGGCCCCAGGATGGCCTGGGCGACGCGGACGGCGGCGGCGTCCTCGGACACGTCCCCGCGCTCCAGCCGCGCGGCGATGACGGTGTCCACGCCCTCGGCCCGTAGGTCGTAGAGGTCGGCGGGGCTGAGCACCCGGCCCTTGGGCCACTTGCGCCCCGCCACGGTCATGGAGTGGGCCAGCACGCAGCCTTCGGCCTGATCGACGGGAACGTCGCCGAACTTCATGGCGTCGCTCCCCGTCGCACCGCCGTCACCTGGGCGAGGATCGACAGCGCGATTTCCGCCGGGCTGCGGGCGCCGATGTTGAGCCCCACGGGCGCGTGGATGCGGCCGATTTCCGCGTCGGAAAAGCCGTGGCGCTCCAGCCGCTCCACCCGCTTGCCGTGTGTCTTCCGGCTGCCGAGCGCGCCGACGTAAAACACGGGGCTGCGGAGCGCGATGTGCAGGGCGGGATCGTCCAGCTTGGGATCGTGGGTGAGGGTGACGACGGCGGTGCGGTCGTCGAGCTTCAGGGCCTCCAGCGCCTCGTCGGGCCAGTCGTGGGTCAGCGTCACGCCGCCGAAGCGTTCGGGGCTGGCGAAGGCCTCGCGCGGGTCCACCACCACCACGTCATAGCCCGTCATCACCGCCATGGGAACAAGGTGCTGGGCGATGTGCACCGCGCCCACCACCACCAGGCGCGGCGGCGGGGCGTGGACGTCGACGAACAGGGGGCGGGCGTCGGCGCCCGCTTCCGGATCGGGCTCCAGCACGCCGCCGGCATCGCCGTTCATGCGCGCGCGGACGGCGATGCGTTCATCGGGCGTAAGGGCCAGGTCGCCCTCGTCGGCATCGGGCGTGACCAGCATCTGTGCGCCGGTGGCGGTGTCGGTGACCAGCGCGGCGGGGGTGCGGGCGGCCTTGGCGGCCAGCAGGGCGTCGAGGATGTGGCGCTTCATCGGCGGCCTCCGGTGCCGGTTCCGCCCAACGCATCGGCCAGCGCGTCCAGGCTGTTGAGGTTATGGACGGGGCGGAACTCGTCCACGAAGTCTATCATGGCCGCCGCCCCCTTGGCTTTCGGCGCGTACCCCTCCCACCGCAGAAGCGGGTTGAGCCAGATGAGCCGGCGGCAGCTTCGGCGCAGCCGGTCCATCTCGTGCTCCAGCCCGTCGCCGGCGTCGCGATCCAGCCCATCGGTGATGAGCAGCACCACGGCACCCTGCGCCAGCACGCGGCGCGACCACACGCGGTTGAAGCGGTGGATGCAGTGGCCGATGCGGGTGCCGCCCTCCCAGTCCGGCGCCTCTCGGCCGACCCGATCCAGCGCCTCGTCCACATCGCGGCGCTTGAGCGTGCGGGTGACGTTGGTCAGCCTTGTTCCGAACAGGAACACATGCACCCGGTCGCGGTCGTTGGTGAGCGCATAGAGAAACCGCAGCAGGATGCGGGCGTACTGCCCCATGCTGCCCGAAATATCGCACAGCACCACCAGCGGCGGCGGACGCTCGCGGCGTTTGGCGCGGGCGAGCATGATGACGTCGCCGCCGCGCCGGGCGGTTTCTTGCAGGGACCGCCGCAGGTCGATCTTCGCGCCCGTGGCGGCGGGGCGGAAGCGGCGGGTGGGGACGGCCATCTTCGCCAGACGCATCCCGGCAATCAGCCGCCGGGCCTCGGCCAGTTCGTCGGCGGACATCTGCTCGAAGTCCTTGGACCGCAGGATTTCCTCTTCGGAAAAGACCAGGCGGCCGTCGATCTCGATCTGCTCCTTTTCCTCCTCCGGCTCGTCCAGCGGGCGGTCGGGCGCCTGGCCCAGCGCGTCCTGCAGGCGGCGGGAGAGGTCGGGCTTGTCCTTCTGAAGCTCCGTCCGCATGGCGGGCAGCAGCAGGCCCATGGCGCGCTTCAGAAGGTCCGGGTTGCGCCAGAACACATGGAACGCCTGGTCGAAGACGTCGTGCTGCTCGCGCCGGTCGGTCAGCGTGGCGTGCAGCGCCCAATAAAGGGCCGTGCGGTCCTCCACGCCGACGGCCTCCGCCGCCTCCAGCGCGCGCAGGGCCTTGGCCGGGCCGACGGGCAGGCCGGCGGCGCGCAGGGTGCGGGTGAAGGCCACCACGTTGGCGGCAAGGGCTCCGGCCATGGTCGGGTCAGTCCGCGCGCAGTTGCGACAGGTCCGCCTTCACCTGGGTGAGCAGCCGCGCGGCCTCGCCACCCTGGATGGCGGCGATGTCGTCCTGGTACTTCAGCAGGATGCCCAGCGTGTCGTCCACCATGCCCTGGGACAGCTCCAACTGGTCCAACTCCACCAGCGTCGTCGCCCAGTCCAGGCTTTCCGCAACGCCCGGCGCCTTGAACAGGTCCTGTTTGCGCAGCCGCTGGACGAAGCCCACCACCTGCCGCGTCAGCTTCTCGGGCAGGTCGGGCAGGCGGCTTTTCAGGATCGCCAACTCGCGGTCGAAGTTGGGGTAGTCGACCCAGTGGTAGAAGCAGCGGCGCTTGAGCGCGTCGTGAATCTCGCGCGTGCGGTTGGACGTGATGATGACGATGGGCGGGCGCTCGGCCTTGATGGTGCCGACCTCCGGGATGGAGACCTGGAAGTCCGACAGCACCTCCAGCAGGTAGGCCTCGAAGGGCTCGTCGGTGCGGTCCAGTTCGTCGATCAGCAGCACGGGCGGGCCGTTGGTGTGCGGCTCCAGCGCCTGCAACAGCGGCCGGCGGATCAGGAAGCGGTCGGAGAACAGGTCCTCGCCCAGTGCCTCCTTCGGCCGGTCGCCCGTGGCCTCGCCGAGGCGGATTTCCAGCATCTGGCGGGCGTAGTTCCATTCATAGACGGCGGCGGAGACGTCCAGTCCCTCGTAGCATTGCAGCCGCAGCAGGTCGCGGCCGAGCGTCTGCGAGAGGACCTTGGCGATCTCTGTCTTGCCGACGCCGGCCTCGCCCTCCAGGAACAACGGCCGCCCCAGCTTCAACGCCAGGAACAGCACCGTCGCCAGCGAGCGGTCGGCGACGTAGGACCCCTGGTTGAGCAATTCCATTGTAGATTTAACGTCTTTGGGGCAACCTAAAGCTGTTTCGGGCATGGTGCTGCCTTAGTTGGAGTGAGGGGAGAATGGAAAGCGAACAGTTTTTTCTGAGTGCTATATTTCTTCCAATTATCGTAGGTGTCCTCGTTAACCTTATAACGGACATGTGGAGGCGGAAAATCGTATGCGATGAAATGACCCCCGAGGTTTTTTCTGGGTATCGTCATGTGGTGGGTTCTTTGCTAGCTTCAGTTCTTCTAATATTCGCAGTATCCACCGTGATATTATTGTCCGTTATATGTACGGGATTAGACGGGAAAGAGGACGTCATCTCTATTCTTCCGTATGCATCTTCTGTTATGCCAATAGGCGCGCTAGTGAATTCACTGCTAACTAAGCCTCGCAACTGGAGACGGGCTTTCTGGGTCGGCAGCATTGGTGCTCTGGCTTCTCTGATTTTTACTTATTCTGTTTTGCAGATATATATTTTAGTATTCTCTGATATTGCGCTGAGGTATTCGCTGTAGCCGGAGGGAGAGAGGGGGCGGGGCGGCGCCCGAAGACGCCGCCCCTGAGAACCGCCGCCTCAGCCCATGGCCGCCTCCACGGCGCGCTTGGCCATCACCGTGACCAGATGGGCGCGGTATTCGGCGCTGGCGTGGATGTCGCCGTTGAGGTCTTCCGACGACACCGTGATGTTCGCCACCGCGTCCGGGCTGAAGTTGGAGGCAAGGGCCTGCTCCATCTCCGGCAGGCGGAAGGCGTTGGGGCCGGCGCCCGTCACACCCACACGCACGCCCGCATCCGTCTCCGCCACCATCACGCCGACGATGGCGTAGCGCGAGGCGGGGTGGCGGAACTTGGCGTAGCCCGCGCGCTTCGCGATGGGGAAGCGGACGGCGGTGATGATCTCGCCCTCGTTCAGCGCGGTCTCGAACAGGCCGGTGAACATGTCGTCGGCGGCGATCTC
The DNA here is from genome assembly GCF_044803115.1 of Caenispirillum salinarum. Lineage (GTDB taxonomy): Bacteria > Pseudomonadota > Alphaproteobacteria > Rhodospirillales > Rhodospirillaceae > Caenispirillum > Caenispirillum salinarum_A. Next base: position 1,098,412 of record NZ_CP085224.1, read on the forward strand.
GCGGCTGTCGGTGACGACGGTCGCGTTCAGCGCCAGCACGGCGGCCGGATAGTCCGCCGCCGGGTCGGCGTTGGCGATGGAGCCGCCCAGCGTGCCCCGGTTGCGCACCTGGGCGTCGCCGATCTTGCCCGCCAGGTAGGACAGCGCCGGGAACTTGCTCTTCACCGTCGGGTCGGCCCAGACCTCCGCGTGGGTGGTCATGGCGCCGACGACGATGGTGCCGCCTTCCTCGCGCACGCCCTTCAGTTCGGGGATCGAGCGCAGGTCGATGAGCGTGGTCGGCATGGCGAGGCGCTGCTTCAGCGTCGGGATCAGCGTCATGCCGCCCGCCACCACCTTGGCGTCCTCGTCCGCCTTCAGCGCCGCCACGACATCGGCGGCAGACTTCGGGGTCTGATATTCGAACTGGTACATAGGATACCCCTCCTTATTCCGCCGCCATCGGCTGCTGCTTGGACTGGAGCACGCGCCAGACGCGCTCGGGCGTCGCGGGCATGTCCATGTGGTCGACGTCCAGCGCGTCGCACACCGCGTTCATGACGCAGGCGGACCCGCCGATGGTGCCGGCCTCGCCGCAGCCCTTCACGCCCAGGGCATTGGTCTGGCAGAGGACCTCGTTGGTCTTGACCTCAAACGGCGGCACGTCGTCGGCGCGCGGCATGGCGTAGTCCATGTAGCTGCCGGTGACAAGCTGGCCGCTCTCCTCGTCGTAGACGCAGTTCTCCAGCAGCGCCTGGCCGATGCCCTGGACGATGCCGCCATGCACCTGGCCTTCCACGATCATCGGGTTGATGACGCGGCCGAAGTCGTCCACGGCCACGAAGCGCACGATCTTGGTCGTGCCCGTGTCGGGGTCGACCTCCACCTCGCAGATCTGCGTGCCGTTGGGGAAGGTGAAGTTCTTGGGGTCGTAGAAGGCCTGCTCGTCCAGGCCGGGTTCCAGTTCCTCCAGCGGGTAGTTGTGGGGGACGTAGGCCGCGCCCGCGATTTCCGCGATGCCGACGGTCTTGTCGGTGCCGGCGACGGTGAAGACGCCGTTCTCGAACTCGATGTCGTCGGCGCTGGCTTCCAGCAGGTGGGCGGCGATCTTCTTGGACTTGGCGATCACCTTGTCGATGGCCTTCATCATCGCCATGCCGCCGACGGCCAGCGAGCGCGAGCCGTAGGTGCCCATGCCGAACGGCGTGCGGGCACTGTCGCCATGGACGATCTCGATGTTCTCCATCGGCACGCCCAGGCGCTCGGACACGATCTGGGCGAAGGTCGTCGCGTGGCCCTGGCCGTGGCTGTGGACGCCGACCATCACCGATACGCTGCCCGTCGGGTGGAAGCGCACCTCGGAACTGTCATACAGACCGGCGCGGGCGCCCAGGGCCCCGGCGACGTTCGAGGGCGCGATGCCGCAGGCCTCGATGTAGCTGGCGAACCCGATGCCGCGCCGCTTGCCGCGCTTGGCGGCTTCTTCCTTGCGGGCCGGGAAGCCGTTGTAGTCGATCATCTCCAGCGCGTCCGACAGGTTCTTGGCGAAGTCGCCGCTGTCGTATTGCAGGCCGACGGGCGTGTCGTAGGGCATCATCTCCGGCGTGATGAAGTTGCGCCGGCGAATCTCCGCCCGGTCCATGCCCAGCTTCCGCGCCGCCGCATCCACGATGCGCTCGATCAGGTAGCAGGCTTCCGGCCGCCCGGCGCCGCGATAGGCGTCCACCGGCACGGTGTTGGTGAAGACGGCCTTCACCTCGGCATAGATGGCCGGCGTCTTGTACTGGCCCGACAAAAGCGTGGCGTACAGGATCGTCGGGATGGACGACGCGAAGGTGGACAGAAAGGCGCCCATGTTGGCGATGGTGTTGACCCGCAGGCCCAGGAAGGTGCCCTGATCGTCCAGCGCCAGTTCGGCGTGGGTGACGTGGTCGCGGCCGTGGGCATCGGACATGAAGCTTTCCGACCGCTCCGCCGTCCACTTGACCGGCCGGGCCAGCTTGCGCGCGGCGAAGACGACGAGGACTTCTTCCGCATAGTGGAAGATTTTCGACCCGAAGCCGCCGCCCACGTCGGGCGCCACCACGCGCACCTTGTGCTCGGGCAGCCCCATGGTGAAGCCGCACAGCAGCAGGCGGATGAGCTGCGGGTTCTGGCTGGTGGTGGTGAGCGTGTATTCCTCGTTGCCCGGATCGAACTCGCCGATGGCCGCGCGCGGCTCCATGGCGTTGGGCACCATGCGGTTGTTGACGAGGTCCAGCTTGACCGTGTGGGCGGCGTTCGCGAACGCCTCTTCCGTGGCGGCCTTGTCGCCCCACTCCCAGTCGTAGCAGACGTTGTTCGGCGCCTCGTCGTGGACCGCCACACCCGCGCTCTCGGCCTTGGCGGGCGAGACGACGGCGGGCAGTTCCTCGTAGTCCACCACGATCAGCTCGGCGGCGTCCTTGGCGGCCTGGAGGCTGTCGGCGACCACCACGGCCACCTGGTCGCCCACGTGGCGCACCTTGTCGACGGCCAGCGGCAGGTGGGCGGGCTCCGTCATGGGGGAGCCGTCCTTGTTCTTGATGAGCCAGCCGCAAGGCAGGCCGCCGATACCGGCGTCCTTGATCTCCTGCCCGGTGATGATGGTCTCCACCCCCGGCGCGGCCTCGGCGTCGGCGGTGTCGATGGAAAGGATGCGGGCGTGGGCGTGGGGGCTGCGCAGGATATAGGCGTAGAGCTGCCCCGGCTTGTTCATGTCGTCGGTGTAGCGGCCCTTGCCGGTGAGGAAGCGGCGGTCTTCCACGCGCTTGACGCTGGCGCCGATGCCGGTGGCCTTGGTCGGCTTGTCCTGAACGGTCATCTCGATGTCTCCCTGGCGTGGAGCCGGATCACTCGGCGGCGACCTTGCCGCCCGACTGCATCTCGGACAGGCCGGTCTTCACGGCCTTCACGATGTTGTGGTAGCCGGTGCAGCGGCAGATGTTGCCCTCCAGCCACTCGCGGATCTGCTCCTCGCTGGCATTGGGCTCGCACCGCGCCAGGTCGACGGCGCTCATGACCATGCCCGGCGTGCAGAAGCCGCATTGCAGGCCGTGATGCTCCTTGAAGGCCGCCTGCATGGGGTGCAGTTCCCCATCGGGGGCGGCGAGGCCCTCGATGGTGGTGATCTGCGCGCCTTCGGCCTGGGCCGCCAGCATGGTGCAGCTTTTCACCGAGACACCGTCCACATGCACCGTGCAGGCGCCGCACTGGCTGGTATCGCAGCCGACGTGCGTGCCCGTCAGGCCCAGGTTGACGCGCAGCACGTCGGAAAGCAGCGCGTTGGGCTCGACGGTGACCTTCCGGGCCTTGCCGTTGACCGTCATGTTCAGCGTGAGTGCCATGAAGTTCCTCCCTGTTGCGCCGCGTTGTCGGGCGCGTCTTTCGTTATCTGTTTGCCATGGCGTTCAGGCGGGTGAGGGGATGGCCGTCAGCCGCCGCCCCCGCCGCCCCCGCCGGCGCTCAGGACCAGGATGATGAGGATGATGAGGGCGGCACCCCCGATCCACCACATCCAGGTCTTCATGGGTTTGCCGGCGGCCTTGCCCTTGGTCTGGCCGCTTTTCGCCGCCGTGGTCGCCGCCGCCGCGTGGGCGGCCATGGGCTGTTCCGGGGTGGACGCCGCCGCCTCGCCGCCCGCGCGCTCGGGCGACCGTCCGGCGACGGTGCCGACGGCCGGAGAGGGGGCGCCGACGCCGGCCGGGACGTCCGTTCCGGCGGGCGCGGGTGCGGGTTCTTCCGGGCGGCCGGCGTCGCCGGCAGCCACACCCATGCCCGTGGTTTCGGCGGGCTCGGCCTCCTGCGGGGCGATGCGGGCGGTCAGGTTGGCGAAGAAGTCGTCGGCGTACTTTTTCGCCGTCCCCTGGATGAGGCGCGACCCCAGTTGCGCGAGCTTGCCGCCCACCTGGGCGTCGGCCTTGTAGGTCAGCTTGGTGTTGCCCGCGTCCACTTCCTCCAGCCACACGTCGGCGCCGCCCTTGGCGAAGCCGGCGGCCCCGCCCTTGCCCTCGCCGACGATGGTGTAGCTCTCGGGCTCCTGCACGTTCTCCAGCCGCACATGGCCGTTGAAGGTGGCCTTCACGGGGCCGATCTTCGCCTGCACCTTGGCTGCGTAGCCGCCGACCGGGCCTTCGTCGGTCTCGGTCAGTTCCTGGCAGCCGGGAATGCAGGCCTTGAGCATCTCCGGGTCGTTGATGGCGTCCCATACCGTCTTGCGATCGGTGGGGATGAGGTATTCGCCGGTGATATCCACGGGGTCTTGCTCCTCCTGCGTATTCTGCGGTGTTTTCGTCAGGTAATGGCCTCGACGAAGATTTCGATGGTGCCGCCGCAGGCCAGGCCGACGGCCCAGGCGTCTTCATTGGCGACACCGAATTCCAGCGTTTCCGGGTGGCCGGACGCCATGGCGCGCATGGCGGCATCGACCACCGCGCCCTCCACGCAGCCGCCGGAGACCGAGCCCACCATCTCCCCGTCCTCGCGCACCGCCAGCTTGGAGCCGACGGGCCGGGGGGATGAGCCCCAGGTGCGCATGACGGTGGCGACGGCGACCTTGGCGCCATCGTCCAGCCACGACCGGGCGGCCAGCAGCGGGTCCTGCGGCGGAGCGGGCGCGATCGTCCCGGTCATGCCGATGCCTCCCGCGCCGGGCCGACCTTCAGGTCGTGCTGTTTTTCCGTCGCGCCGGTCAGCGCGGCGTGCAGCGTGTGCCAGGGCAGGGTGACGCACTTCACGCGCAAGGGGCTCGCGTGAATGATGGTCAGCGCCTCCAGCGCCTCGCGCTCCTCGGCGTCCAGCATGGGCGTCTCGGCGAGCGGCTCGCCGGAGACGCAGGCGTCGCGGAAGGCGGCGAACAGCGCATCCGCCGTCGCTCTATCCTTGCCGCGCACGAGGCCCGCAAGGATGGAAGCCGAGGCCGTGCAGATGGCGCAGCCGCGCGTGCGGCAGGCGCAGTCCGCAATGGTGGAGGGGTCGGCGTCGGCATAGCGCAGCGTCAGCGCGACGCGGTCGCCGCACATGGGATTGTGCCCGTCGGCGCGCGCGTCCGCCGGGTCCAGCGCCTGTGCATGGCGCGGATGGGCGCCGTGGTCTTCCACCAGCGCGCGAAACAACTCTTCAGGCGTCTCGAGCATGCTCGATCCGTGCCTCCCCTGGGTCGTGGTCATCCCGCCCCGCGGGGCCCGACTCCCGACTTGTTTTCTCAAGTATCAGACCGGCCGGCGGCGGAAGTCAAACGCTCTCAACGGGATAGGACGAAAGTACGATTGCGGAAAAAGGCCCCGCCGCGGGACGCGCGACGGGGCCGGTAATCGTGGCGGGAGGCTCAGCCGAAGGTGAACCCCTCGGCGCTGAGCGGCAGCGACCGGATGGGATTGCCCGTCGCCCGCCGCAGGGCGGCCACCAGGGCCGGGGCGGCGGGCGGCGTGCCGGGCTCGCCGATGCCGCCCATGTCGGCGTCGCCTTCGGCGATGATGCGCACCTCCACCGGCGGCATGTGGCGCAGGCGCATGACGTCGATCCTGTCGAAGTTGCCCTCCTGCACCTGGCCGTTCTTCAGCGACACCCCGCCGAACATGGCCGCCGACAGGCCGTAGACCATCGCGCTTTCCACCTGCTGGCGGATGATGTTGGGGTTCACCGCCGTGCCGCAGTCCACGCAGGCGGACGCCCGGTGCAGCGTCACCTTGTTATCGCCGTCCACCGAGACCTCGATCGCCTCCGCCGCGATGGAGCCGAAGCTTTCGTGCACGGCGATGCCGCGATGGCGGTCCTCCGCCGGCTTCTCGCTCCAGCCGATGGCCTCGGCCGCCGCCTCCAGGACCCGGCGGTGGCGGCTGCCTTCGGGCAGCAGTTGGCGGCGGTAGTCCAGCGGGTCCATGCCGGCGGCGTCGGCCAGCTCGTCGATCATGGCTTCCATGAAGAACCCGTTCTGGCTGTGCCCGACCGATCGCCAGAAGCCCACCGGCACGGCCAGGTCGGGCATGACGTAGCTGATGGAGCGGTCGCCCGGCAGGGCGTAGGCGCGTTCCGTCAGGCCTTCCATGGCGAAGGGGTCGACGCCGTTCTTGATCATGTTGGGCATGACGCGCCGGGCGATGGAGGGGCAGCACACCCGCGCCTTCCAGGCCATGGGCAGGCCGTCGTCGTCCAGCCCGACGGTGAACCGCACCTTGGACGCCGGGCGGTAGAAGTCGTGGCGCACGTCCTGCGGGCGCGACCACACCAGCTTGACCGGGCGCCCGGCGGCCTGGGAGGCACGCGCGGCCTGGATGGCGAAATCCTGCTCCGCCCGCCGGCCGAAGCCGCCGCCCAGGAAGGTGGTGTGAATGGTCACCTGCTCGGGCTTCAGGCCCACGGCATTGGCGACCGCGCCCGCCGTCCAGGTCTGCGCCTGGGTGGGCAGCCACAGTTCCGCGCGGTCGGCGCGCACGTCGGCGGCGGCGGTCATGGGCTCCATGGTCAGGTGCGCGAGGTAGGGAACGGAGTAGGTGGCCTCCACGGTTTTCGCGGCGCCGGAGAGCGCACCGTCGGCATCGCCCTCGGAAACCGCCTGCGCCGCCTCGGCCGCGTCCAGGCCCTCGGACAGCACACGGTCCACCTTGGCGTCGTCCAGGTCCGTCGCGCCGCCGGTCCACTTCGGCTCCAGCCTGGACAACGCCTGGTCGGCCGTCCACCAGGTGTCGGCGACCACCATGACGGCGTCGTCCAGTTCGACCACCTGCGCCACACCCTTCATGTCGGTCGCCGGTTTGGTGTCGACGCTGTCCAGCGTGGCGCCGAAGGTGGGCGCCTGAAGGATGGCGGCGTGCAGCATGTCGGGCACGACGACGTCGATCCCGAAGGTCGCCTGCCCGGTGGACTTCGCGTGGGTGTCCAGGCGCTTGACGTCGGTGCCGATGAGCGTCCAGTCGGCGCGGTCCTTCAGCGCCACGTCCTTGGGCGCCTCCAATTGCGCCGCCGCGCCCGCAAGCTCCCCGAAGGTGGCGGAGTGGTGGGCGTGGCTGATGGTGCCGTTCTCCACCTTAAGCTCGGAGGCATCGACGCCCCATTTCTCGGCGGCGGCGGCCTTCAGCATCTCGCGCGCCGTGGCGCCGGCGCGGCGCATCTGCTCGAAGTCGGAGCGCACCGAGGTGGAGCCGCCGGTGATCATCGCGCCGAAGAGGGTGTTGTTGTAGGCCGGGTCGACCGGCGACATGGCGAACGTCACCCGATCCATGGCCACGCCCAGTTCCTCGGCCAGGGCCTGGGGCAGGGCGGTGGTGGGGCCCTGGCCCATTTCGGACCGGCCGGTGATGACGGTCACGCCGCCGTCCGGGCCGATGCGCAGGTACGCATTGATCTCGGCCGCCTCGTCAGAGGTCTTCCAGACCTGCCCGTCATCGGCGGCGGCGAGCGCGCCCCGGCGGCCCGACAGCGGCAGCGAAAAGCCGATGACCAGCGCGCCGGCGCCGGCCAGCAGGCCGCGGCGGGAGATGTTCGTGGTGTCGGGGGTGTTGGCGTGGTCGGTCATGGTGTGAGCCTCCTTCCGATCACGCCTGCGCGGCGCGCTTGATGGCCGCGCGCACGCGGCTGTAGGTGCCGCAGCGGCAGATGTTGTCCATCTTCGCCGCGATCTCCTCGTCGCTGGGCACGCCGTCGGAGGCGTCCACCAGGGCTGCGGCGGCCATGATCATGCCCGACTGGCAGTAGCCGCACTGGGGCACGTCCTCCTCGATCCAGGCTTGTTGCACCCGGTGCAGCGCGTCGCCGCCGCCGCCCAGGCCCTCGATGGTGGTCACCGATTTGCCGGCGACGGCGGACACCGGCAGCACGCAGGTGCGCTGCGCGGCGCCGTCGACGTGCATGGTGCAGGCGCCGCACTGGGCGATGCCGCAGCCGAACTTGGAGCCGGTCAGCCCCTCGACGTCGCGGACGACCCAGAGCAAGGGCATGGCGGGATCGACGTCGACCGTCTTGTCCTCGCCGTTCAGGGTGAAGGTGATGGCCATGAGAAGGGGGCCTCCTGCCGGTGTTGCGCGTCTCCCGCGCATCAACGGCTTCAGCCCCCTCGGCGGTTCCGAAAGCTTTGGAAGCGTCGGTTACTCCGGGTTGTCGGCCCCGTCCGCCGTCAGGGCGTCGTCGAACAGGAACTCGCCCTTGACCAGTTTGCCGTCGTTGTTGATGTCCATGGCCTCGAAGTTTTCGGCGCTGGTCCATTCGTCCTGGCTGATGGCGCCGTCGGCGTCGTGGTCGAAGGCGACGAAGGTGGCCGGCAGGTCCAGGCGGCGCGTGCAGGTGTTGTACTCCTCCGGCGTCAACGCGCCGTCGCCGTCTTCGTCCCAGGCCATGTGCAGGTCGCGCATGACCGCGGTGAAGTCCTGCGGGCCCATGAGCATCTCCTCCAGGTCCCATTCGCTGTTGACGAGGCAGGTCGTGCTCATGGGCAGGGGCCGGGCGGCTGGCCCCTGGCCCTGAAGGGGATCGGGCGCTGCGGTCTGGGGCTGGGCCAGGGCGGGGCTGGCGAGCAGGGCGCCGAGTGCGGCGGCGGCGGCAAGCGGCGTGCGCATGGGCTGTGGCCTCCCGGTGGGGTCAGTCGAACAGGGTCTCGTCGTAGGGGCCGAGGACCGGGTCGGTCATCTCGGTCTCGTCCTTGGGCGTCGCCTGCTTGGGATCGAAGCTGGGCGGCAGGCCGCCGTTGTCGACGCCCGGCGTCTCGTAGGCCTCGGCGTTCACGTCGACGTTGCCGGCCGGGACCCGGCCGTCTTCAAGCGGCGCATTGCCGGTTTCGCAGGCGGTCAGCGCGGCGGCGGTGGCAAGGATGGCGACGGCGGGCACGAGGCGGCGGCGCATGGCGGACTCCCTATGGTCGAACGCGCGTGGTTCTTGCCCATCCAACAGGCGAACCGCCGGGCCGGTTCACACCGGCTCGTCCACCGGGATCAGGTTGGCGGCCTTCACTTCCTCCATCACGACATACGTATGCGTGGCTTTCACCCCCGGCAGGCTGACCAGTCCGTCGCCCAGGAAGCGGCGGTAGTCGGCCATGTCTGCCAGACGCACCTTGATGAGGTAGTCCAGCCCGCCGGTGATCATGTGGCACTCCATCACCTCCGGCATGGCGAGGATGCGGTCGCGGAAGGTGTCGAAGACGTCCGGCGTCGTGCGGTCCAGCGCCACCTCGATGAAGCAGATGACGCCATAGCCCAGCAGGTCCGGGTCCAGTTCCGCCCGGTAGCCGCGGATGAAGCCCTCGCGCTCCAGCCGGCGCACCCGTTCGAGGCAGGGCGTGGGAGAAAGATTCACCCTTCGCGATAGTTCAGCGTTGGTAAGACGACCGTTCGCTTGCAATTCGCGAAGGATCTTGCGGTCGGTCTTGTCGATATCTCTACGCAAGGCAGGGTCTTTCAGTTGAATCCACCAAAGTGCGGCAATGCGACAGCATGAACCGCTACAAAGCCGCCGTACATAAGCAAAATCGGCTGTTGCCGTTCTGTTACCGTGAAGCCAATGCCACGACGCATGGCAGGCATGCCCCGGGCGCTTGGGAGAGGGCGCGAAGGCAGGCCGCCGGCGATGCGTGGCACAGCGGTTCAACCAGCGTATAGAGGGAAGCCCCATGGAATCCGGACTGACGACCGCGACGTGGCTGTGGCTGTTCGTGCCCATGCCGCTCGTGGTGATCATTTCCCTGGTGTCGTGGCTGCGCCATGCCGGCGCCTCCGGTAAGGAGGGGGCCCGATGACCGGCACCACCGCCATCACCTTCATCGTCTATCTGGTGGCAATGCTGGCCATCGGCGTCGCGGCCTACCGGCTGACGTCCAACCTGTCGGATTACATCCTGGGCGGCCGGCGCCTTGGTCCTGGCGTCGCGGCCCTGTCGGCCGGTGCCTCGGACATGAGCGGCTGGCTGCTGCTGGGCCTGCCGGGCGCGGTGTTCGCCGCCGGCATGAACCAGATCTGGATCGCCATCGGCCTGACCTTCGGCGCCTTCCTGAACTGGTGGTACGTGGCCGGGCGCTTGCGCATCTACACCGAGGTCGCCGCCGACAGCCTGACGCTGCCCGACTTCCTGGAGAACCGCTTCCGTGACCGGTCGCGCCTGCTGCGCGTCATTTCGGCCATCGTGATCCTGCTGTTCTTCACCTTCTACACCAGCTCGGGCATGGTGGCCGGTGCCAAGCTGTTCGAGGCCAGCTTCGACATGAGCTACACCTCGGCGCTGTGGGTCGGTGCGGCCGTCATCATTTCGTACACCTTCCTGGGCGGCTTCCTGGCCGTTTCGTGGACCGACTTCGTGCAGGGCATCCTGATGTTCCTGGCGCTGTGCGCCGTGCCCATCGTGACCATCATGGAGGTGGGCGGCTGGAACGCCACCGTGTCCGAGGTCGCCGCCTTCGATCCCGGCTACCTGGACGCCTTCCACGAGATGACCCTGCTGGGCATCGTGTCGCTGATGGCCTGGGGGCTCGGGTACTTCGGCCAGCCGCACATCCTGGCGCGCTTCATGGCCCTGCGGTCGGCCGCCGACGTGCCCAAGGCGCGGTTCATCGGCATGGGATGGATGGTGGTGTCGCTGTTCGGCGCCATCTTCACCGGCTTCGTCGGCGTGGCCTACCTGTCGCGCGGCGAACTGGGCGATGCCGAGCAGGTGTTCATCCTGATGACCGACGTGCTGTTCCACCCCGTCATCTCGGGCATCCTGCTGGCCGCGATCCTGGCCGCCATCATGTCCACCATCGACAGCCAGCTTCTGGTCTCGTCGTCGGCGATCACGGAAGACTTCTACAAGCAGCTCTTCCGCCGCGACGCCGGCGAGAAGGAACTGGTGTGGATCGGCCGCATCTCGGTCGCCGGCATCGCGCTGATCGCCATCTGGATGGCGTCGAACCCGGACCGCTCGGTGCTGGACCTGGTGTCCTACGCCTGGGCCGGCTTCGGCGGCGCCTTCGGGCCCATCGTGATCCTGTCGCTGACGTGGGAGCGCCTGTCGCGCAACGGCGCGCTGCTGGGCATCATCGTCGGCGCCCTGACGGTGGTGATCTGGGGTGAGCTGTCGGGCGGCCTGTTCGACGTCTACGAGATCCTGCCGGCCTTCATCCTGTGCGGCGCCACGGCCATCGTGGTGAGCCTGCTGGGCAAGGACGTCTCGCCCGAGGTGCGCGAGGAGTTCGCCCGCGTGCGCGTCGAGTTCGACCGCGCCAAGTAGGTCCGGGGGCAGGGCGGGGCGGCGGCCGGTTCCAACCGCCGTCCCGCGCCCCCACCTGTAGAAGACGAAACGGAACGCGCGCCCGGCCCTGAACACCCGCGCCGGGCCCCGCTGCTTCGGAGTTGGTGACCCATGATCTTCCGTGACGATGCGCCCCCCGCCCCGGCCTGGCGCGAGCACCTGCAGGCCAGTTACCGCGCCGACGAGGACGTCCTGGTGGCCGAGCTTCTCGACAAGGCCCGACTGCCCGAGGACGCCCGCGAGCGCATCGGCGCCACCGCCCGCTCGCTGGTGGAGGCCGTGCGCCCCAACCGCTCCATCCGCTCGGGCATCGACGCCTTCATGAACACCTACGACCTGTCCACCGAGGAAGGCCTGGTGCTCATGTGCCTGGCGGAAGCGCTGCTGCGCGTGCCCGATCCGGACACCGCCGACAAGCTGATCCACGACAAGCTGGGCGGCACGGACTGGGAGAAGTACCTGGGTTCGTCCAAGTCCATCTTCGTCAACGCCTCGACCATGGGCCTGATGATGACCGGCCGCGTGCTGGGCCCCGCCGACCTGCCCGACGATGCGCCCCGCGGCACGCTCCAGCGCATGGTCAGCCGCCTGGGCGAGCCGGTGATCCGCCAGGCGCTGCGCCAGGCCATGCGCGTGATGGGCCGGCAGTTCGTGCTCGGCCGCACCATCGACGAGGCGCAGGAGCGCGGCCGCGAGCAGGAGAAGAAGGGCTACCGCTATTCCTTCGACATGCTGGGCGAGGCCGCCCGCACGGAGGCCGACGCGGCCAAGTACTTCGACAGCTACACCAGGGCCATCGACTCCATCGGCAAGGCCGCCAAGGGCAAGGGGCCGATCCAGGGCAACGGCATTTCCGTCAAGCTGTCGGCCCTGCATCCGCGCTACGAGCCCGGCCACCGCGCCGCCATGCTCGACATCCTGCACGAGCGTCTGCTGAAGCTCGCCCGGCAGGCCAAGAGCTACGACATCGGGTTCTGCGTCGACGCCGAAGAATCCGAGCGCCTGGAACTGTCGCTGGAACTGATCGAGAAGGTCTATTCCGACCCTTCGCTGGAGGGCTGGGAAGGCTTCGGGCTGGCCGTGCAGGCCTACCAGAAGCGCGGCCTGGCGACGCTGGAGGTGCTGGCGCAAATGATCGGGCGCGTCGGCCGGCGCATGAACGTGCGGCTGGTCAAGGGCGCGTACTGGGATACCGAGATCAAGCGCAGCCAGGAGCTGGGGCTGGAGGACTACCCGGTCTGGACGCGCAAGGTCACCTCGGACGTCAGCTACATCGTCTGCTCCAAGTACCTGCTGGACAACACCGACAAGTTCTTCCCGCAGTTCGCCACGCACAACGCCCACACGGTGGCGACCATACTGGAGATCGGCGGCGACAAGGAGTACGAGTTCCAGCGCCTGCACGGCATGGGCGAGGAGCTGTATGACGAGATCGTCGGCCACAACAAGCGCAACACGCCCTGCCGCATCTACGCCCCCGTCGGCGGCCATGCGGAGCTGCTGAGCTATCTGGTGCGCCGTCTGCTGGAGAACGGCGCCAACTCCAGCTTCGTCAACCGGCTGGTGGACGACCAGACGCCCATCGACGCCATCATCGCCGACCCGGTGGAGCGGCTGGCGTCCATTCGGGACGGCAGGCGCCACCCGCACATTCCCATGCCGCGCGACCTCTACCCCGAAGGCCGCAAGAACTCCAAGGGCCTGGACCTGTCGGACGTCACAAAGCTTCTGCCCGTGGCCGAGCGCATGAAGGCGGCCGGCTGCGGCTCGTGGGAGGGCGGCCCCATCGTCGGCGGGCAGCTGCGCACCGGCAACGGCCAGCCCGTCACCGACCCTTCCGACCGCAAGCGCGTGGTGGGGCATGTGACGGAAGCCACCTCCGACGACGTGCAGGACGCGCTTTCCAAGGCGCGCGAGGCGCAACCGGCGTGGGACAAGACCCCGACGGCCGACCGAGCCGCCATCTTCGAGAAGGTCGCCGACCTGATGGAAGAGCGGATGCCCGAGCTGATGGCGGTCTGCACCCGCGAGGCCGGCAAGACGCTCACCGACGGCGTGGCGGAAGTGCGCGAGGCCGTCGACTTCCTGCGCTACTACGCGCGGCGCTGCCAGGAACACATCAATGTGCCCGTCGAGATGCCATCGGTCGACGGCAAGGCGGCACGGGTGGAGATGCGCGGGCGCGGCACCTTCGTCTGCATCAGCCCGTGGAACTTCCCGCTGGCGATCTTCACCGGCCAGGTCACGGCCGCGCTGGCGGCCGGCAATGCCGTCATCGCCAAGCCGGCAGAGCAGACCAGCCTGATCGCGACGGCCTGCGTCAAGCTGTTCCACGAGGCCGGCGTGCCCGGCGACGTGCTGGCCCTGCTGCCCGGCCGGGGCGAGACCGTGGGCGCGACGCTCATCGCCGACCCCCGCGTGGACGGCGTGGCCTTCACCGGCTCGGTGGAGGTCGCCCACATCATCTCCAAGGCCCTGGCCGAACGGGCCGGCGGATCGGCGCCGCTGATCGCCGAGACGGGCGGCCAGAACGCCATGTTCGTCGACAGCTCCGCCCTGCCCGAGCAGGTGATCCGCGACGCCGTCATCTCCGCCTTCGGGTCCGCCGGCCAGCGCTGTTCGGCCCTGCGGGTGATGTACGTGCAGGAGGACGTGGCGGACACCGTCATCGACATGCTGAAGGGCGCGATGGAGGAGTTGTCCGTCGGTGATCCGGCGTACCTGGATACCGACGTCGGCCCGGTCATCGACGAAGAGGCCCGCTCCGGCCTCCAGGCCCACGCCGACCGCATGGCGAGCAAGGCAAAGCTGATCCACCAGGTTCCGGTCCCGGACACCTGCAACGACGGCACCTTCTTCGCCCCGCGCGCCTATGAAATCCCATCCATCGACGTGCTGGAGCGCGAGGTGTTCGGCCCGGTCATGCACGTCATCCGCTACAAGGCCAAGGACCTGGACAAGATCATCGCCGGCGTGCGCGCCACGCGCTACGGCCTGACCATGGGCATTCACACCCGCATCGACCGCAAGGCGCGCGCCATCCAGGCGGCCTCGAAGATCGGCAACACCTACGTCAACCGCAACATGGTGGGCGCGGTGGTCGGCGTGCAGCCCTTCGGCGGCGAGGGCATGTCCGGCACCGGACCCAAGGCCGGCGGCCCGCACTACGTCGCCCGCTTCGCCGCGCCGGTGGTGGTCGGCGAGGGCGATCCCAAGGCCGATGCCCGCCGCGAGGTCGAGCGCGAGGCCGCAAAGCTGCGCCCCGGCGACCTGCCGGTGGCCTCCGGCGCGCCGGGCACCGACCTGGGCAAGGCGCTGGATGCCGCCCAGGCCGCCATGCCCAAGTGGGACAAGGCGGGCGGTGCCGGACGCGCCGCCAGCCTGGAGACGGCGGCGGCGGCGCTGGAGCGCGAGGCGTCGGTCATGGCCGCGCTTCTCTCCCGCGACACCGACCGCCCGCTGGCGGAAACGGCCGGCGAGGTGGTCGCGGCGGCGGACATCCTGAAGGCCCTGGCTGCCCAGGCGCGCAAGGAGTTCGTCAAGGCCCACACGCTGCCCGGTCCGACCGGCGAGCACAACGAGCTGCAGCTTCACGGCCGCGGCGTGCTCGGCTGCGCCAGCGGCAAGGGGGCGACGCTGGGCGACGTGGCGGCACAACTGGGCGCCTGCGTGGCCTCGGGCTGCGCGGCGGTGGTGCTGCCGGATGCCGGTATGGCGACGGCCTCCGCCCGCCTGGTGCAAGTCCTGCGCACGGCGGGCGTGCCCGAGGCGGTACTGGCCCTGGTCGACGCCTCGACGCTGGAGGAAGCCGCCCGCGACGAACGGCTCGAAGGTCTTGCCTGGGCCGGACCGGAGGAGACGCAGCGGTCGCTGGCGGTGACGCTGGCGGGCCGCAAGGGGCCCATCGTGCCCCTGATCGCCGAGCCTTTTGGTCCGCACTATCTGGACCGCTTCACGGCGGAGCGCACGCTCACCATCGACATGACGGCGGCGGGCGGCAATGCCTCCCTGCTGACGCTCAACGAGGACGAGCCGCGCGCGGCGTGACACTTCCGGGCGCTGGATGCCGGTGGACGGGGCGGCCTTCGGGCCGCCCCGTTTCGGGTTCAGGACTCCCGCGCCCGTGCGCCCGGCAGCAGGGCCAGGTATTCGGCGCGGCAGTCGGCCTCGGCGGTGAGGCGGGGGTGGTCGAGGATGGTCAGGGTGCCGTTGCGGAAGCGGATCACGCCGTCGTCGTGAAGCCGGGCCATCACCCTTCCCAGGTGGCGCGGGGTCATGCCCACGGCATCGGCCAGGACCTCCTGGCTGACGGGAAACTCGAAGGTTCCGCCGCTGCCCAGGCCGACGAGTGCCAGGCGCTGCGCCAGTTCCCACACCAGGTAATGCACCCGCGCCGGCGCCGCGCGGCGGCCCAGCGCCACGACGTGCTCCTTGAGGATCGCCGCGTCGTGCGCCGCCAGCCACCACGCCGCGTCGGCGATGGCCGGGTCTTCGCGTTGCAGGGCCGCCCAGGCCGTCTGGTCGATCCGGCGCACGCGCAGGGGGCTCAGGGCACGGAGGGTATGATCGGCCCGGCTGGACGTCAGGGGGGCGTGGCGCGACAGGTCGCCGGGCAGCACGAAACCGATCACCTGGCGTTCTCCGCCCGAAAGCAGGCGTTCGCGGGTGGCCCAGCCGGACTCGACCAGGACATCCTCTGCGACGGGCTCTCCTTCCGTCATGATCTGTGTTCCGGCCGGAATGTCCCGAGAAGTGCTGAAGATCCCGGCCACCTTCGTCCACCGGTCGTGGGGCAGCGTGATCACGTGCTCCAGCTTGCGCCGAAACGGATCAGCCGTTGTCATCGTCTGCGAGTCTCCTGGGCGGATGCGGCAAGTATTGCGTCGCAGTATTGTCCGCCGTTTCCACCATCGCGAGGACATTTGTCCGGCTGGTTTGCGCCAAAGGTCGATCAGACAAATGTCCTCGCCACGGCCCGCGTCCACCCGCTAAGGTGTAACACGTAAGGCGTCCGCCCTACCGTGTTCGAGCCGAGAAAGAGCCGCAGCCGTGTCCAACGACCTCATGTTCAAGCGTTCGACGGACGGCGCAATTCTCTGCCAGCTCTGCCTGCCGGAGCCCGACCGGCTGGTGTCGGTGGAACTGATGCCGCACCTGTTTCCAGGCACCTTTGATCGGCTGACCTGCTCCGACTGCGGCAGCTCGCCGGGCGGGGCCGCCGGCGGCCCCGGTTCCCTGGCGTCAAACGGGGGCGGGGTCCTGGCTCAGGGTGTCCCGCACGGCGCTCGCGATTGACGTGATCTGCAGGTAGACGTCCCGGCAGTCGCAGGCCGACAGCAGCCGGTCCGGGTCGCGGATGACGCAGTAACCGTCGCCAACGTCGATGATGCCCTCGTGGCGCACCTCGGCCAGGACGCGCGAGAGGTGGCGCGGCGACAGCCCCAGCGCGTCGGCCAGATCGGCGTTGCCGGCGGGAAGCGCGAAGCGATGGTCCCGGCACAGGCCCACCATCTCCAGCCGGCGGCACAACTCCCACATCATGTAGAGCAGGCGCGGGCGCGCCCGGCGGCGGCCGAGCGCCACGATGTGCTCCTTCAAAACCGCCTCCTCGTGCGCCGCCAGCCACCATACGACCAGGGTCAGGACCGGGTCCTGCCGCAGGGTGTGGAACCACCGGTGATGCGGGAAGCAACGGATGACGCTGTCGGTCAGCGTGGTGATGGTGTGGTCGGCGGCGTTGGTGACGAAGGCGCCCGGCTCGGACAGGTCGCCCGGCACCATGAAGTTCACCACCTGGCGGTCGCCGTCGTTCAGCAGCCGCTCGCGCGCCGCCCAGCCCTCGCAGATGACGAAGCCGGTGTAGTTGGGCTCTCCCTCGCTCACCAGCACGGTCCCGGCCGAGACGTGGCGTGGACCGTCGAACAAAGCGTTCAGAACCTGGCGCTGTTTCTCGGTGAGGTCGGCCACGAAGGACAGCTTGCGCAGAAGGTATTCGATATCGGGCATGGAGCGGCAGTCCGGCTGGGGGCGGCGGAAGGGCGGGACGGGCAAGGATGCCGAAACCTCGACCGCCGGGGCAAGAACAACCGGGCTGCGGCGGCCGGTGGCTCTTCCGGCGTAGCAGGTCGCACAGGGGGCGAGGGGGGCTTGGCGGCGGCCATTTGAATTTTCAAACATGTTGAAGGGGTGATGGACCCATGGCCGCCAGGGCGCGGCAAGGGACGGGGAAAGACGCTGTCAGGACCGAAAGACCAACCAAGGACAAGGCGGCCCGCCTCAGAAGGACCGCCGACACGGGAGGATCATCCGACATGGTAGACAGCAAGCAGACCCGAAAAACCCGCGCCGTCGTCCCGGCCGCCGAGTCCCGAGGGCGCCGCGACTTCCTGAAGACCGCCGCCACCGGAACCGCCGCCGGCGTCGCTGCCGCGGCCACGGGGCTGGGCTTCAACATCAGGACGGCCAAGGCGCAGGGCATGCGCTGGAAGATGCAGTCCTCGTGGGCGCCGGGCACCACGGGCTACAAGATCTTCGAGCAGTGGACGAAGACCGTCGGCGAGGTCACGGGCGGCGAGCTTCAGATCCAGCCCTTCCCCGCCGGCGCCGTCTCGGGCGACTT
Organism: Caenispirillum salinarum; assembly: GCF_044803115.1. Lineage (GTDB taxonomy): Bacteria > Pseudomonadota > Alphaproteobacteria > Rhodospirillales > Rhodospirillaceae > Caenispirillum > Caenispirillum salinarum_A. The sequence continues at coordinate 1,116,239 of NZ_CP085224.1, forward strand.
CGAGCTGGTGGACGCCGTGCGCAACGGCGTGCTGGACGGCATGAACCTGTTCACCGTCTACTGGGCCGGGCGCATGCCGGCGGGCGTGTTCTTCTCCAGCTTCCCCATGGGGCTGAACCACCCGCACCAGTGGGACATGCTGTATGGAAGCTACGGCGGCAAGGAACTGGTGCGCGAGCTGTACGAGAAGAACGGCCTGTACTTCGTCGGGCACGTCCACCACGACATGAACCTGATCCACTCCAAGACGCCCATCCGCTCGCTGGACGACTTCTCGGGCGTCAAGCTGCGCATGCCGGGCGGCATCGTGGCCGAGACGTTCTCGGAACTGGGCGCGCGCACGACGCTGCTGCCGGGGTCGGACGTCTATCCGGCGCTGGAGAAGGGCACCATCGACGCCGCCGACTACACGGGGCCGGCGGTCAACTATGAACTCGGCTTCCAGCAGGTGACCGACTACATCATCATGGGCCCGCCCTCGACGCCCTGCCTGCACCAGCCGGTCGACCTGATGGACATCTCGGTGGGCCTGCGCCCGTGGAGCCAGCTCGACGATCGCATGAAGACGCTGTTCGAGGAACTGGTGCACGCCTATTCCTACGACCACTACACCGGCATCCAGGAGGCCAACAAGGCGGCCTGGGGCAAGTTCCGCGACGCCGGGACCGAGATCATCCACCTGAGCGAGGACGACGCGGCGCGCTTCCGCCAGGTCGCCATGCCGCTGTGGTACAAGTGGGCGAACAAGGACCCCGACGCCGCCCGCATGTTCAAGCTGCACCTGGACGTGATGATGAGCCCGGCGGTGGCCTACCTGGAGCCCGAGGACGTCAAGGACTACAGCCTCAACCTCTGACGGCGCACCAGCGACACCGGGCGACACATGAAATCATACAGTTGTCGCCCGGCAAGGCCGACTGGCCGCCGCGCCTTATGGCGCGCGAGCCTGCGTGGCGCATGAACGCAGCACCGGCAATGTCAATCGCCGGGGCGCATGGGTGACGGGGTTCGGCCCCGCGGCCGGACCCCTGTGCCGCCATCGCGAGGGATCGTCCATGTTCGACGTGCAGATCACCTTCGTCATGCCCCACTGGCTGTACTGGGGCGGATTGCTGCTGTTTCCGCTGGTCATGATGGTCTTCGTCCGGCGCGCCGAGAAGCGCCGCGCCGGCGTGCCCGGTGCCGAAGAGGGGCCGCTGACCTCCGACGAGTTGGAGGAGCGCATCTTCCACGACCGGACGCTCAGCTACGAGGACCTGAAGGCCGAGAACGGCTTTACCCGCTTCATCGACCGCATCTCGGGCTTCACCGGCGTCTTCGTGGCCTATTGGACCGTGATCGCCGTCGTCACCTACTTCTATGAGGTGACGGTGCGGTACTTTTTCGACAGCCCGACCAACTGGGCGCACGAGTCCATGTTCCTGATGTTCGGAATGCAGTACCTGATCGCCGGTGCCTATGCCTACCTGCACGACGCGCATGTGCGGGTGGACCTCTTCTATTCCAAGGCCGGACCGCGCGGAAAGGCGGCGCTGGACATCTTCACCTCCGTCTTCTTTCTGATCTTCGCCCTGGCGCTGCTGTGGACCGGCTGGACCTTCTTCAGCAACTCGGTCTCGGCCGATTTCCTGCCGTTCGCCACGGGATACGCCAACGAGCGGTCCTTCACCGAATGGCAGATCGCCTATTGGCCGGTGAAGGCGGCCATCTTCCTGGGCGCGCTGTTCCTGCTGCTTCAGGGGGTGGGGCGGCTGGTCAAGGACATCCTGGTGATGCGCCGCGTGAGCGCGCTGGAGGAGGAGGGGCGTCATGTCTGAGACCCGCGTTCAAGGCGGCGGCACGCAAGAGCCGCGCGCCGCATCGGGCTCCGGTGCCGGCAAGCCGCGGCTGCCGTTGGGCTGGCTGACCGGCATTGCCACCGTCGCGCTGGGGCTGGTGGTTCTGGTGGAAGCGATCAACATCGCTCTCTACGACCCGTGGACGGACGAGGTGTTCCTGTTCTCCCTGGTCGGCGTGCTGGCGGACGTGAAGATCGGCACGCTGTCGGTGCTCATGTTCGGCTCGCTGCTGGTGCTGCTGGCGTTCGGGCTGCCGCTGGCCTTCGTGACGGGCAGCCTGGGGGCGGTGTTCATGGTGCTGGTCGGCGACGAGGCCATGCTGAACATCATCCCGACGCGCATATTCCCGCTGATGACCAACTACCAGCTGTCCGCCATTCCGCTGTTCATCTTCATGGCGTCCATGCTGGAGAAGGCGGGCCTGATCGACGAGATGTTCGAGGTGGTCTACAAGTGGATGGGCGGCTTTCATGGCGGGCTGGCGGCGGCGACCATCATCGCGTCGACCGTGCTCGCGGCCATGGTTGGGGTGATCGGCGCCGCCGTGGTGACCATGGGCATCATCGCCCTGCCGGCCATGCTGAAGCGCAATTATGATCCCAAGATCGCCATGGGGTCGATCATGGCGGGCGGCACGCTGGGCATCCTGATCCCGCCGTCGATCCTGGCGATCATCTATGCGGTGGTGGCGCAGCAGTCGGTGGGCGAGTTGTATGTCGGCTCTGTCCTGCCCGGCCTGCTGCTGTCGGGCATGTACATCGCCTACATCGCCATCCGCTGCGCCATCGACCCGAAGAAGGGCCCGGCGCTGCCGGTGGCGGAACGGGCCAGCTTCGGCGAGAAGCTGCGCCTGCTGCGCCGGATGCTGGCGCCGATCATCCTGGTGGTGCTGGTGCTGGGCGTGATCTTTTCCGGCGCCGCCACACCGGTGGAGGCCGCCGCCATCGGCAGCTTCGGCGCCATGGTGGTGGCCGCCCTGCACGGACGCCTGACGTGGCTGAGCCTGCGCGACGCCACCATCGGCACCATGAAGGCGACGGCCATGGTGCTGTGGATCATCTTCGGCGCGACGGTGTTCGTCGGCTTCTACATCCTGCGCGGCGGGCAGGACTTCGTCACCGACCTCATCATGGGCATGGGGCTGGACCCCTACGGGGTGCTGATCCTCATGAACATCATCCTGGTGTTCCTGGGCATGTTCCTGGACTGGGTGGGCATTCTGCTGCTGGCGGTGCCGATCTTCATTCCCATCATCCAGGCGCTGACCTTCGACGGCGTCATGGGACTGCCCGGCGTGTCGCCCGAGGACCTGATGCTGTGGTTCGGCGTCATCTACCTGGTGAACATGCAGATGAGCTTCCTGTCGCCGCCGTTCGGCTACGCGCTGTTCTACCTGCGCGGCGTGGCGCCCAAGGAAATCCCGACGTCGAGCATCTTCAAGGCGTCGCTGGCCTTCCTGGCGCTGCAGGTGGTCGGCCTGGCGGTGATCATCCTGTTCCCGGAAATCGCGCTCTGGCTGCCCAGGCTGGTGTACGGGCCCTGACGCGGGGCGATCCGGTAGAGGGGTCAGCCGGCGGCGGTCACAGGGGCCGCTGCCGGCCCAGGCCCGACAGGCCGAGCATCAGCGCCCGTGCCCGCAGCCCCGACGGGCGCGGCAGCTTGAGGCGCCGCATCAGGTCCACCAGCAGCCGGTCCACCGCCTGCTCCGAGATATTGAGCACTGCGGCGGCCTCGGGCGTGTCGGCGCCGGCGGCCAGCAGTTCCAGCGCCCGCAGGGCCTCGGGGTCGAGGTCCGAGAGCACCGCCCCGCCGGCGCGCAGCATCAGGTGGCGGGCCCGTTCATGCACCACAAGGCCCAGCGCCGTCAGCGACTCGGTGCCGTGGGTTAGGGCGGCGCGGCGATCATCCTCGCTGCCGTCGGCAAGGGCGTTGAACAGGCCGAGCGTACCGGCGGTGCGGGCGGGCACGCAGAAGCCGTCGTGAATGCCGTATGTCCGGGCTTCGGCCATCATCGCCCGCTGGGCGCCGCTGAGCGACTCGTCGGCGATGTCGCTCCAGCGAAAGGCGCGTCCCTGCCCGGCGGCGCGCACCACCGGATCGATGCGGCAGTAGTCGCTGCCCGTGTAGCGCGCGATCCAGGGCTCGGGGTATTGGGTAAAAAAGGCCAGCGGCGCCGCACGCTCGGGCGACCAGGCGCTCGTCATGTTGTGAAAGCTGTAGGTTACGCCGCCAAAGCCGATGCGCGCGGCCAGGTCGCCGGCGACGGTGCTCAGGCTTTCCATGTCCTCTGCAGCGGCGACGCGGGTCACCCATCCCGAAGGAAGCGTGAAGGCGTCCACGCGGCCGTCGCGTTCGCTGCGCGACATCGCCGTCCTTTCGTCCCCCGTCCGGCGGTGCCGGCCCCCCGCCGGTCCCCATGATCCGGCCGGAGAAGGATACAACCTTGCGGGACGGAAAACCAGAGATTGTATATGGGCCGGATTGCCGCCAGCGTCACACCGGGTCCGCAAGTCCCAGCGCGACGGCGCGCACGGCCAGTTGCGCGCGGGTGGCGCATTGCAGTTTCCGCATGGCGGACTTCAGGTGCTGGGTGACGGTCAGGTTGCTGATGTGAAGGATGTCGGCGATCTCGGTCCCGGTCTTGCCCGCCGCCAGCCAGCGCACGCACTCGCGCTCGCGCGGGGTCAGCATGCCGGCGCCGATGTCGCGGCGGTAGAGCACCCGTCCACGCTCGTGCACCAGCAGCGAGAGGATGGTGAACGGCGCCTTCGCGGCCCGCAGGATCTCCGTCCGCCCGCGCGGCGTGGCCGAATCGGGCAGGGCGACGCTCAGCGCGGCCAGCGATCCGCCGCGCAAGGGCACGGTCAGGCCGTCGGTGATGCCCCAGTCGGCGGCTTCCCTCATGATCTGCCGGGCGCGCGGCGCGCTGGACGGCGGGATGTCGCGCCACGCAAAGGTCGCACACGACCGCAGTCCGGTGGCGACTGTCGGGTCGTCCACGAAATAGCCTTGCTCCAGGTAATGCTGCGTCCAGTTCCCGGGATAGGTAATCAGCGCCGCTTCCTGCACGAGGCGCCGCTCGGGCAGCATGACCAGGGCATAGGACGGCAGTCGCAGGCCGATTTCGGCGGTCAGGTCGCGCAAGGCGCCATGCAGCGCCGGCAGGTCCGGCGCCGAGAGCACCCGCTCGGCCCACCGGATGGGAGCGGCGGTAAGAGAGGGCAAATCGACGTCAAGGGATTCCATGTGGAGCGGTCCTCGAGTCCTATCCTCGATCCGGGGGATATGGAGTATCCGAAAGAAGGGGTACTGTCGAGGTGTCGCGTGAGCCGCCTTCCTGGCAGCCGGTGGTTATCCCGCGGCAAAGCCCGCACTGGCCGTTACGGCGTCCCCATGCCCCTGCCGCGGCGGTCTGGACCTCTCCGGTTTTTCGGACCGGGGAGGTCGGGGCCTTTCCGCCTGTGCGGCGAACTTTCCCGATCCCTATATGCCAAAAGATTGATTTTCCCTGGAACAATTCTGGATTAATGTCGGTTGCGCCAAAAGGATTAGGCGATCTGGCACAAGTCTTGCGGCAAGGCGTGGAGAACCGCGGCCTTGGGTGGGGAAGGAAACGTTCAGTGGTGGATACGATCGATCCCCGGCCGAGGGTGCCGGTGACCGAGGAAGACCGGCTTGCGCGGCTCAAGGCCCTGGATATCCTGGACACGCCTCCGGAGGAAAGCTTCGAGCGCCTGACGCGGATGGCGTCGACCCTGCTGGAGGTTTCCATCAGTGCGGTGTCGCTGATCGACGAGAGCCGCCAGTGGTTCAAGTCGGTGGTCGGCCTGGAGGTGCGGGAAACCGCGCGCGAGGTGGCCTTCTGCGCCCACGCCATGCGCGGCGACACGGTGATGGAGATCCCCGACGCCACCAACGATCCGCGCTTTGCCGACAACCCGCTGGTCACCGGCGAACCCGGCATCCGTTTTTATGCGGGCGCCCCGCTGAAGACCCACGACGGCGTGCCGCTGGGCTCGCTCTGCGTCATCGACCGCAAGCCGCGCACCCTGACCCCGACGCAGCGTCAGGTCCTGCAGGATCTGGCGGCCATGGCGGTGGATGCCATCGACTTGCGGATCGCGTTGCGCGATGCGACGGACCGCGAAGAGGCGGCGCAGGTTGCGACGGCGGCCCTGGCCGCCAGCGAGGCAGCGCAGCGCGCGGTGCTGGACACGGCTGTGGACGCCATCATCACCATCGACGAGCGCGGCATCATCTGCACGGTCAACCCGGCCACCGTGCGCCTGTTCGGCTATGCGGAAGCGGAAATGGTCGGGCGCAACGTCAGCATGCTGATGCCCGAGCCGCACGCCGCCGCCCACGATGCCTACATGGCGCGCTATCACCGGACCGATGAACCGCACATCATCGGCATCGGCCGCGAGGTTCCGGCCCGGCGCAAGGACGGCACCCTCTTCCATGCGGAACTGGCCGTCAGCGAGATGTGGGTCAATGGCGTCCGGGGCTACACCGGCATCCTGCGCGACATCACCCACCGCCGCGAGATCGAGGACGAGGTGCGCGAGAAGAACCGCCTGCTGAGCCTTGCCGAGGAAGTGGGGCAGGTGGGCCACTGGCGTGTGGAGGAAGAGACGCGGACCGTCGAGTGGTCCGACGGCATGTACCGCATCTACGGCCTTGACCGCGACAGCTTCACGCCGACCGTTGATACGGTGATGACGCGGATGCCCGAGCGCGACCGCGAACGGGTGTCCACGGCCGTCGCGGCGACCCGGACCGACGGGACGCCCTTCACCCTGGATCACGCCATCATCCTGCCCGACGGGACGGAGCGCGTCGTGTCCTCCAGCGGGCGGCAGGAGCGGGACGAGGCCGGCAATCCCGTGGCCCTGTTCGGCATCATGCAGGACATCACCGAACGGGTGCGCGCGCAGGAGCGCCTGCAGGTCGCCATCGACCACATCAGCGACGGCTTCGTGCTGATGGACGAGCAGGACAGGATCGTCGTGTGGAACGACAAGATGCTGTTCCTCTACCCGAGAGCGGCGCCGCTGGTGCGCATGGGGATCAGGTTCGAGGACCTCGTCCGCCGGGGCGTCGCCGAGGGGCAGTATCCCAATGCCATCGGCCGCGAGGACGAGTTCATCGCCGAGCGCATGGCCCGCCACCGCTTGCCGGTGGAAAGCTACGAGGAACGGCTTGTGGATGCCGAGGGGCGCGAGCGCTATGTCCGCGTCACCGAGCGCAACCTGCCCGACGGCGGGCGCGTGGGCATCCGCACCGACGTCACCGACCTGCGCGTCGCCCAGCGCGAGGCCGATGCCGCCAACCAGGCCAAGTCCGCCTTCCTGTCCAGCATGAGCCACGAACTGCGCACGCCGCTGAACGCCGTGCTGGGCTTCGCGCAGTTGCTGGAGGTCAGCCGCAAGGACCCGCTGTCGGAAAAGCAGCAGAGCCACGTCAAGCAGATCCTGAAAGGCGGCCAGCACCTGCTGGACCTCATCAACGAGGTGCTGGATCTGGCCCGCATCGAGGCGGGCAAGATGACGCTCTCCATCGAGGACATCGACGCCGCCGACGTCTTGGGCGAATGCCTGCCGCTGGCCGAGACGCTGGCCAACAAGCGCGCCATCACCATCCGCGTGGACGTGACCGACCCGGCGCCGCGGGTGCGGGCGGACTTCACCCGCTTCAAGCAGGTGCTGATCAACCTTCTGTCCAACGCCGTGAAGTACAATCGCGAGGCCGGGCGGATCATCGTGGCGGTGGCCGTCAACCTGGAGACACGGACGGCCCGCTTCTCGGTCGCCGATACCGGCCACGGCATCCCAACCGAGCACATGGACGGGCTGTTCGAGCCCTTCAACCGGCTGGGCGCCGAGGCGACGGAGGTGGAAGGCACCGGCATTGGTCTGACGCTGACCCGTGAACTGGTGGAGCGCATGGGCGGCTCCATCGGGGTCGAAAGCACCGTCGGCAAGGGCTCCACCTTCTGGGTGGAGGTGCCGCTGGCCGAGAACTGCCCCGCCGGAGCTGCCGCCGCGCACGAGGCGAAGCGCGCCGAACAGGCGTTGGACGAAGGTGAGGGCGCGCCCATGGAAGTGCTCTACGTCGAGGACAACCCGGCCAACATGCGCCTCATGGAAGAGGTGATGGAGGACTTCGGCACCGTGCAGCTGCAAACGGCGCACACGGCGGAACTGGGTCTGGAAATGATCGCCTGCGGCCGGCCCGATCTGGTGATCATGGACATCAACCTGCCGGGCATCGACGGCTTCGAGGCCGTGCGCCGCCTGCGGGCCGATCCCGCCACGGCCAAGCTGCCGGTGATCGCCTTGAGCGCCAACGCAACGGCGGCTAGCATTCAGAAGGGCCTGGAGGCGGGCTTCGACGCCTATCTGACCAAGCCGGTCGTCATCCCCGAGTTGATGGGTGCCATCGACCGGGCGCTCAAGGAGACGTCCCGATGAACGCACTGCCGGATGCGGTGCGCGCCGCGCGCATCCTGATCGTCGACGACAATCCGGTGAACGTCGCCCTGCTCGAGGACATGCTCGAGATCGAGGGCTACGACCACGTTACCGGCATGACCGATCCCGTGGCCGCCGTCGCCGCCTTCGAGGAACAGCCCTTCGACCTGGTGCTGCTGGACATCCGCATGCCCGTTCTGGACGGCCACGCCGTCATCCAGCGCCTGCGCGGCATCCTGGGCGGCGAGGGGCCGCTGCCGGTCATCGTGCTGACGGCCCAGACCGACGAGGAAACCCGGATGCGGGCGCTGGAGTCGGGCGTGCGCGACTTCATCACCAAGCCCTTCGACCGCGCCGAGGCCATGCACCGCATCCGCAATACGCTGGAGGTCCAGGCCCTGTGGCGGGAGCGGCGCGACCAGGCCATTGTCCTGGAGCGCGTGGTGGAGACCCGCACCGAGGAACTCCGGGTGCGCGAGGCGCACCTGTCGAGCGTGCTCAACAACGCCCCCGACATCATCCTGACCGTCGATCCCGAAGGGCGCATCAGCGAGGTCAATCCGGCCGCCGAAGCCGCCTTCCAGGCCCCGGCCGGCGACCTGCGCGGACGGCCGCTGGTGGACCTGCTGGGCCTGCCGGCGCGCGCCACGAACGGCACCGTGGAATGCACCGCTTGCCGGCTGGGCGGTGACGAATTTCCCCTGGAATGCTCCATCTCGCACATGGAGCTTGAGGGGGAAACGTGGCTCGTGCTGATCGGCCGCGACGTCACCAAGCGCAAGATGGCCGAGCAGGAGATGGCCTTCCTGGCGCGTCACGATCCCATCACCGAGCTGCCCAACCGGACCGCCGTGCTGTCGCACCTGCGCGGCCTGCTGGAAAAGGACGTGCCGGGCGTGGTGTTCTATGTCGCCATCCAGGGCCTGCGCCGCATCGGCGATACCCTCGGCCACGCGGTGTCGGAAAAGCTTTTGCGGGTCGCCGGCGAGCGGCTGGAGGGCGCGCGCGGCGGCGCCCGCATGGTCGGCGCCTGGGGCGGGGCCGACTTCGTGGTGGTCTGCGGCGAGGACAGCGACGGTTCCTGCTGCCGGGGCGACGCGGCCGCCATCGCCCAGTCCCTGCGCACGGCCATCGAGGACCCCTTCCGCATCGACGGCAACGAACTGGCGCTGGACTGTCGGGTGGGCATGGCGCGCTTCCCCGCCGACGGCACCGAGGCCGCGCGGGTCGTGCAGCGTGCCGGCCTGGCGGTCTTCGCCGGCCGGGCGCGGGCCGATGCCGGCGTCACCCTGTTCGACCCGGAGATGGAGGAGGCCATCGGCCGCCGCCATGTGCTGGAGCGCGAGCTGCGCCACGCGGTGGAGCGCGACGAGTTGCGGCTGCTTTATCAGCCCAAGATCGACCTGGGCACGGGCCGCGTCATCGGCATGGAGGCGCTGGTCCGCTGGCAGCATCCCGAGCTTGGCCTGGTCTCGCCGGCGCAGTTCATTCCGGTGGCCGAGGAAACCGGCGTCATCGTCGCCATCGGCGACTGGGTCCTGTGCGAGGCGTGCCGCCAGGCCCGCGTCTGGCATGATGCCGGGCACAAGGAACTGGTGGTGGCCGTAAACGTCTCGGGGCGGCAGTTCCGCGTCCACGACCTGACCGACCGCATCCGCGCCGCGCTGTCCGACGCCGGCCTGTCGCCGCAGGCCCTGGAGGTGGAGATCACCGAGACGGCGGTGATGGGCGACGTCTCCGATGCGGTGCGCATGCTGAACGAATGGCACGACATGGGCGTCTCGGTCGCCATCGACGACTTCGGCACGGGCTATTCGTCATTGGGCTACCTGCGCCAACTGCCGCTGACGACGCTGAAGATCGACCAGAGCTTCGTGCGCGACCTGCCCGACGGCGACACCGACCGGGCGGTGGCGCGCACCATCCTGCAACTGGCCGAGGTGTTGAACCTGAAGGTGGTGGCCGAGGGCATCGAGACGCCGGCCCACGTGGACGTGCTGAAAGGCCTGGGCTGCCATCTGGGCCAGGGCTACCACTACGCCCGGCCGCTGCCGCCGGCGGACTTCCAGGCATTTCTGGAGACCCACAAGGTCGAGGCGTAAGGCGGACGGCGGCCCGCGGCCCGCGGCCGCGTCAGTGCACCGGCGGCGCCGGTCCGCGCTGATAGGTGCCGCGGGCGACGGCCTCGATGTCGTCGCGGGTCAGGCCGATGTCGGCCAGTTCCCGGTCGGACAGCGCGGACAGTTCGTCGCGGACCCCGTGGCGGTCGTGCCAGATGTTCCAGGTTTCGGCGATGCGGTCGAGCAGGGGCAGCGTTCTCATGGCTCACTCTCCGGGAAGGGGCAGGGCGCTCCGACCGTCTTGACGCGGCCGGGCGCCGGTTTCTTCCGGAAAGATAGAGCGGTCGCGTCCGGTCCACATGCGCCGAGGCGGCGGCCCAGCCCTGCGCCCCCCGCATCGTTGCCGGTGACGGCCGTCACTGCCACCGCCAGGCCACGAAAAAGGGCCCGGAGGCGGCGGCGTGCCGCGTCCGGGCCCTTGTCCTCGCCGGGACCGCCGGTCAGGCGGCGTGATCCCAGCCGGTGGCGCCGCGGGTCAGGCCCATCAGGGCGCTGCCCATGACGCCGGCACCCATGGCCGTGCCGGACACCGGGCGGTTGGCGACGGCGGCGGGCAACGCCGGGGCACGGCGGGCGGTGACGGACAGGATGTCGTCGCGGCACAGGCCGATGTCGCGCAGCTCGCGGTCGGACATGCCGTACAGGGTCTCGCGTGCGTCCTGCCGGGCGCGCCAGGCGCGCAGGCGGCCGAACAGGCGCCCCATCATGCCGCCGCGCGGGGCGGGGGCGTTGCAGTTGGCCGGTGCCGGAAGGGCGGCGGCGGTGGCGGTGCGGGTGGTGTCGGTCATGGCGGTCACGGTCGCCGTTTCGGCGGCCGCCTTCTGGTCTTCGCGGGGGGTGCTGTCGTGGGAAGACGGGGTGCCGGCGGCCAGCCAGCTGGCCTCGGCGTTATCGTACGGCCACATGGACCTTGTCCTTCGGTTCGTCTTTAGGAAAAGAGAGAGCCGGCGTTCAAACCGGCGGTTGGGCGAAATATCGATCCGCGCCCGGCGCCCCACCAGTGGATTTGTTGCATCGCAGCAATGCCGCCATCGCATGGATGGAAAGGCTTGCCCACAATGGCCCCGTCACTTGCGTGGGGCGCATCCTTGCCCCGGCGCCCGCCACGGCTTAGCTTCAGCGCAGAGCCTGCCCACCGACAGAGGATTCCCCATGACCGCATCCGCCCCCGCCCCGGCCGACCGGCTTCGCCTTCTGCGCGGTGAACTGACGCGCCTGGGGCTGGACGGCTTCATCGTGCCGCGCGCCGACGAGCACCAGGGCGAGTACGTCCCGCCCCGCGCCGAGCGCCTGGCGTGGCTGACCGGCTTCACCGGTTCGGCCGGCGTGGCGGTGGTGCTGGCGGAGAAGGCGGCGCTGTTCGTCGACGGGCGCTACACCCTGCAGGCGGCGCAGGAGGTGGACACCGAAGCGTTCGAGATCCTGCATGTCACGGAAACCCCGCCGCACGAATGGCTGGCCGACCAGGTGGAGCCCGGCGGCCGCATCGGCTTTGATGCCTGGCTGCACACGCCCGATGGCGTGGCGCGCGTCGGCAAGGCGCTGGAGGCCGTGGACGCGCGGCTGCTGGCGGTGGCGGACGGCTCCAACCCGGTGGACGCGGTATGGTCCGATCAGCCGGACGTGCCGCTTGCGCCGGTGGTGCCGCACCCGCCGGAAGCCTCCGGCAAGCCCGCCGCCGAAAAGCTGGAGGAGGTGGCCGCGACCCTGCGCAAGCAGCGCGCCGACGCCGCCGTCGTCACCACGCCCGACAGCCTGGCGTGGCTTTTGAACATTCGCGGCGGGGATGTGCCCTACGCGCCGTTTCCGCTGGGGTTCGCCATCGTGCACGCCGGCGCGGCGGGCGGGTCGAGGCCCTCGGTCGACCTGTTCATGGACGAGCGCAAGCTGTCCGACGCCACGCGGGCGCACCTTGGCGATGCGGTGACCGTCATGCCGCCCGCCGACCTGCCGCGGATGCTCGACCGTCTGGGCGGCGACGGGGCGCGGGTGGTGCTCGACCATGCCGTGGCGCCCGCGGCGGTGCGCGAACGGCTGGCGGCGGCCGGCGCCAAGGTGGTCCGCGGCGATGATCCCTGCGCCCTGCCCAAGGCCTGCAAGAATGCGACAGAGCTTGAGGGCACCCGCGCCGCGCATCGCCGCGACGGGGCGGCGCTGGCGCGGTTCCTCTGCTGGTTCTCGGAGGAAGCGCCGGGCGGCCGGCTGGACGAACTGACGGCCTCCGACAAGCTGGAGGAATACCGCAAGGGCGGCGAGCATTTCCGGGGCTTGAGCTTCCCCACCATCGCCGGCGCCGGTCCCAACGGCGCCATCGTGCACTACCGGGTGACGCCGGAAACCACGCGGACCATCGAACCCGGCGGTCTGTTCCTGCTCGACAGCGGCGCCCAGTATCTGGACGGCACCACCGACGTCACCCGCACCCTGTCGGTGGGCGCGGCGGGGCCGGAGGAACGCAAGCGCTTCACCCAGGTCTTGAAGGGCCACATCGCGCTGGCCTCGGCGGTGTTCCCCGAGGGCACCACGGGAAGCCAGCTCGACGTGCTGGCGCGTCATGCGCTGTGGCAGGACGGGGTGGACTACGACCACGGCACCGGTCACGGCGTCGGCAGCTACCTGTCGGTGCATGAAGGCCCGCAGCGCATCAGCAAGATGGGCAACCGCGTCGCCCTGCGGCCGGGCATGATCCTGTCCAACGAGCCCGGCTACTACAAGACGGGCGCCTACGGCATCCGCATCGAGAACCTGGTGGCGGTGTGCGAGGCGGACGTCGAGGGGGCAGAGCGCGCCATGCTGGGATTCGAAACCCTGACGCTGGCCCCCATCGACCGCCTGCTCATCGAGCTCGCCCTTCTGACGCCGGAGGAAGTCGCCTGGGTGGATGCGTACCATCAGCGCGTCCATGACGAGATCGCGCCGCTTCTGGCCGACAGCCCGGCGGTGCAACGCTGGCTGGTGGAGGCGACGCGGCCGCTGGCGATGATGGGCTGACGGGGGATGTGATGATGGAGGGAGACCTGTTTCCGGCGCCGGTGCTGGACGTGGCCGGCGCACAGGCCCTGCGCGCAGCCGACTGCAAGCGGATGTTCGCCGTCCACGGGCTGTTCTACGACGTGCCCATCGGCGGCGCGACCTGGTCATGCCGCTCGGTACTGGAACTGATCGCGCACGATCTGGTGCCGGCGGGCGATGCCTCGCCGGTGCTCGACCGCCGGCCGGACCTGCTGGTGGTGATGATGAACCCCGGCTCCTCGCGCTCCGTCGACGGCTCGTTCACGCCGCCGCGCGTGAGCGATGCCCGCGCCATCAAGGGCGTGCGCCGGCTGGTGGAGACCATCCCCGACACCACGCAATACCAGGTGATGAAGGTCATGGCCGCGCGCGGCTGGCGGCATGCACGCGTGCTGAACCTGTCGGACCTGCGCGAGACCAAGAGCCCCAACCTGTTCCGCCATGTCCAGGCGCTGGCGGGGCTGCCGGATGGCGACGCGCATTCCATCTTCAGCGACGCACGCCGCGACGAGCTGCTGGGCCACATCGGCCCGCCGCAGGGTTCGCCGCCGGTGATCCTGGGCTGGGGGCGCCACAAGACCTTGTTTCCCCTGGCCGAAAAGTGCCTGGCGGCGCTGGAGGGCCGTGTGATGGTGGGCGTCCAAGCCCCGGAAGGCCCGCTCGCCTACGCCCATCCCAGCCCGATGATGCAGAAGGCCAAGGATGCATGGATCGAGCGCATCCTCGGCCTTCTGGATGAGGCAGGGCTTTAGCGGCGGCGGTGGATCACACCGCCTGGTGGGAGCGGAGCGCCCGTTCCACCGCCGCGCCGTCGGCCGCGCGGGCCATGGCGACGGGGGAGATGCGGGCGCGTTCGGCCATGTAGGCCAGCGCGTTCATGTCGTCGAAGGTGATTTCCGTCACCATGCCGTCGGGCCACATGATGCGGCCCGGCTGGTTGGGGGCGGGGGTCTGAATGATTTCCACCGTGTCGCGGCGGGCTCCCAAAGCAATCGTCTTGCGCATCGTCCTCAATCCCCAGTCCGTGGCCGAACGTCCCCCAACGGGAAACGCTAGCAGAAGCGTCGAAAGCGTCATATCTGACTTAAGGGCTGAGAGGCGCGCCGGGTTCCCGATGAAGGTCGCCTCCGATGGCTGAGGCATCATCCTTTCGGTGGGAGTCGGGATTAGTAAGGAAGGCCTAGTTCCCGCCGTTCCTTTGCCGCCAGCCGCGCCAGTTCGGGCGAGAGTCCCACCCCCAGGAACAGCCGGCCGACGTCGCGGGTCATGAGCGAGATGGCATAGAAAAGGTGCGTCATGGGATCGTCTCCGTGTCTTGCGTGATGCACGGATTTCAGACGAAAACGCCGCCCGCGACAAACGGGATTGCCTGCGGTATGGTTTAGGAAACCTAACTCATGAAAGGGCGCCGCATGGGACGGAACCTGCCGCCGCTCAACGGCCTGCGCGCGTTCGAGGCCGCCGCCCGGCATCTTTCCTTTGCCAAGGCTGCCGACGAACTGTCGGTTACCCCCGCAGCCATCAGTCAGCAGGTGAAGGGGCTGGAGGATCGTTTGGGCTTGGTGCTGTTCAAGAGGGTGACGCGGGGCCTGCGCCTTACGCCCGCAGGCCGCGCCCTGGTGCCCGGCCTGACGGAAGGGTTCGACCGGCTGGCGGAGGCCGTGGCGACGGTGGCCGCGCCCGCTGACGACGGCACGCTGGCCGTTTCCGCCCTGCCCAGCTTTTCGGCGTCGTGGCTGGTGCCGCGCCTGCCGGCCTTTTCCGAGGCGCACCCCGAGGTGCGGCTGACGCTGCTGGCGACGACGGCGGTGACGGACTTCAACGACGGCGCCGACCTTGCCATCCGTCACGCCCGCACCGCGCCGCAGGGGGCGGAGTGCGAGAAGATCATCAGCGAAAGCATCTTTCCCGTCTGCGCGCCCTCGGTGGCGGAGAAATACCGGCTGACGCGGCCCGAGGACCTGCGCGGGGTGCCGCTGTTCCGCACCGTCTATCCCGATGGCACGCCCGACGACAGTTGGGAACTGTGGCTGAAGGAAGCGGGGGTCGACGGCCTGGACTGGAACCGCGTGACGGCTGCCTCTTACTCGGAATCGACCGTGGCCGTGCAGGCGGCCATCGCGGGGCAGGGGGTGCTGATGGGCCGCAGCCTGATCGCCGCGGAGGCCTTGAGCCGCGGGCTGCTCGTCGCCCCTTTCGACCTGCGGCTGCCGTCGCCCTATGCCTACTGGCTGGTATGGCCGCGCCGCACGGCCCGGCGAAAGGCTTTCCTGGCCTTCCGCGCATGGCTGCGCGGCGCGGTGGACGAATGCTGTGGGGCCGAACCTACTGCGCCTGCTGCTGGGCGGGAATGATGCCGCACGCGACGCGCGGGCCGCCGCCGCCGAGGCTCGGCTCGTCGCTGTAGGTGTCGCCGCCCTGGTGGATGATGAGCGCATGCTCGGCCAGCCGGCCCATGTCCTCGATGCGCGGCGCCGTGACGGTTTCCTCGATCTTGCCTTCGGTGTTGGCGGTCAGGCGCGGCAGGTCGCCCAGGTGGCCGTCACCCTCCGGGCCCTGGTGGGTGCCGGTGTCTTCGGGGTCCCAGTGGCCGCCGGCGGCACCGCCGGGCACCACGTCGCCGTCGCTCTGGGCGGGCTGGCAGCTCATGTTCTGGTGGACGTGGAAGCCGTGCTCGCCGGCCGAGAAGCCCTCGGCGCTGACCTGGAAGCTGGTGCCGCCGTCTTCGGCGGGCATGATGGTGACCGTGCCCATCTTTTCGCCGACGCCGTCGTCGGTGACCTCGTTCATGTCGATGGTCCAGCCCTTCATGTGCTGGTCGGCCTGCGCCGGCAGGGCGAGGGCACCGGCGAACAGTGCAAGGGCGGCGGCGGAGGCGGCAAGGGTGAAGCGGCGCATGGTAACGTGTCCTCCCGTTGATTTCGGTGGCTGACGGCTCAACGGGCGCGGGTGGCCGCCGGTTTCCGCCGGAGCCGTTGACGCGCGCGCGCTTCCGGCTTAAGGACCGCCCATGCGACCGGACCAGGCCCTGCCCATCGACACTCTCCTGCCCGACCTGCAGCACGCGCTGGCGACCACCACCAACGTGGTCCTCCAGGCGCCGCCGGGGGCGGGCAAGACCACGCGCGTGCCGCTGGCGCTGCTGGGTGCCGACTGGCTGGCCGGGCGCCGGATCGTCATGCTGGAGCCCCGCCGCCTGGCCGCCCGTGCCGCCGCCCATCGCATGGCCGCGACGCTGGGGGAGGCCGTGGGGGAGACGGTGGGCTACCGCATCCGCCTGGACACCAGGGTCGGGCCGAAGACCCGCATCGAGGTGGTGACGGAGGGAATCCTCACCCGCATAATCCAGGCCGATCCGGAACTGTCCGGCTACGCCTGCGTCATCTTCGACGAATTCCACGAGCGCAGCCTGAACGCCGATCTGGGCCTCGCCCTGGCGCTGGAGGCGCAGGGCGCGCTGCGCGACGACCTGCGGGTGCTGGTCATGTCCGCGACCCTGGACGCCGCCCCCGTGGCCGGCCTGATGGGCGGCTGCCCGGTGCTCACCAGCGAGGGCCGCGCCTATCCGGTGGAGGTGCGCTACGACCCGCCGCCGCAAAGCCGCGGGCCGCGCAACCGGCTGGAGGATCACGTGGCGGGCGTGGTGCGCCGGGCGCTGGAGGAAGAGCCGGGGTCGGTGCTGGTCTTCCTGCCCGGACAGGCGGAAATCCGGCGGGTGGCCTCGGCGCTGACCGGGTCCGTTGCCAAGGACGTGGACGTGCATCCGCTGTTCGGCGACCTGCCGCAGGCCAAACAGGACGCCGCCATCGAGCCCCCGCCGCCGGGCCGCCGCAAGGTGGTGCTGGCGACCACCATCGCCGAAACCAGCCTGACCATCGAGGGCATCCGTGTGGTGGTCGACGCGGGGCTGGTCCGCGTGCCCCGGTTCGAGGCCCGCAGCGGCATGTCGCGCCTCGCCACCGTCCCCGTCTCCCAGGCCGCCGCGGAGCAGCGCCGGGGCCGCGCCGGGCGCCTGGAGCCCGGCGTCTGCTACCGCTGCTGGGCGGAGGCCGGGCACAAGGCGCTGCCCGCCTTCGGCCGGCCGGAGATCATGGAAGCCGACCTGGCGCCGCTGGCCCTGGAACTGGCCCGCTGGGGCGCAACCGATCCCGACGCGCTGCCCTGGCTCGATCCGCCGCCGCCGGCCCACTTCGCCCAGGCCCGCGACCTGCTGCGGGACTTGGGCGCGTTGGACGAAGACGGCCGCATCACGCCGCACGGGCAGGCGGTGGCGGCGCTGCCGGTGCATCCGCGCCTCGCCCACATGATCGTGCGGGCCTGGGAACTGGGGGAGGGGCCGCTCGCCTGCCTGCTGGCGGCGGTGATCTCCGAACGTGACGTGCTGCGCGGCGGGCGGTCCAACCGCGACCTGCGGGCGCGCATGGCGGTGCTGCTGAAGGAGGGCGACGCCCCCGCCCCCGCCCACGCCGACCCTGGCGCGGTCCGTCGGGTGCGGGAGGTGGCGCGGCAGATCGCCCGCGCGGCCGATGTGAAGGGTCGGGCCGACAGTGCCTCGGCGACCGGCCTTCTGGTGGCGCTCGCCTGGCCGGACCGTGTGGCGCAGCGGCGCGGCGGGCAGTACCGGCTGGCCCAGGGGCGGGGTGCGGCGCTGCCCGAGGATGATCCGCTGGCCGCCGAGGACTGGCTGGCGGTGGCCGATGTGGACGCCGGCACCGGACCGCGCGCCAAGATCTGGCTCGCCGCCCCCATCACGCGGGCCGACATCGAGGCCGCCTTCGAGGGCGAGATCACCGAGGGCGCCTTCGTGGTCTGGGACCGCCCGGCCGAGCAGGTCGCCGCCCGCCACCAGCGGCGCTTCCGGGCGCTGGTGCTGGACGATCGGGCGCTGTCGGACGCCGGTGGGGCCGATGCCGTGGGCGCGGTGTGCGACGGCATCCGCCAGATCGGCCTGCACGCGCTGCCCTGGACGCCGGAGACGGAAAGCTTCCGCGCCCGCATCCGCTTCCTGCGCGAGGTGGAGGGGGCGGACGAAGGCTGGCCGGATGTGTCCGACGAGGCTTTGCTGGCGGGGCTGGAGGACTGGCTGGCGCCGTTCCTGGCGGGCATCGCCAAGCGGTCGCAGTTCAAGGCCATCGACCTGAAGGCGGCCCTGGAAAGCCTGCTGCCGTGGGACATGCGCCAGCGCCTGGACGCCGAGGCACCGACGCACCTGCGCGTGCCCTCGGGCAACCGTCACCGGCTTGATTACTCCGGTGAAAGGCCTGTCCTGCCGGTGAAGTTGCAGGAAATGTTCGGCGCGGAAGAAACTCCGCGCATCGCCGGCGGCCGGGTGCCGGTGGTGATCCACCTGCTGTCGCCTGCGGGGCGGCCTCTGGCGGTAACCCAGGACCTGCCGTTCTTCTGGCGTGAGGTCTATCCCGGCGTGAAGGCGGAGAACCGGGGCCGCTATATCCGCCACCCCTGGCCCGACGACCCGCTGACCGCCGATCCCACCGCACGCCTCAAGAAGAAGGGCGGGTGAGACGGCCGGCGGTTGCCATTCCTTCGCGTTAAGCTAGGATGTACCGTAAGATCGTGCGGGAAATGGTGTCAGGTGGAGCTATAGATGGTTCGTTACTTTCTTTCTTTGCTGGTAATCGGAACCCTTTCTGCGTGTGAGGGAAGCCTTGCTCACTGGCAAACTCGTTCCGATGCAGTAGAGGTTGAGGTCGAGGGAGAGAGCTTCAAGGTTGCTCATAGGGGAGACCGGGCGACGGTGTACCGGGGTTTTATTTTTAAGGACACGTATGAGACACGGAAGCGGGCGCTGGCTGCCGCAGAAATTGCCACCGGATGCTCTGTTGTGGATTATGAGTTTATATCAGATTTTGCGGACGTTGTTGTATACTGCAGTGAATAATAAGCGCAGAGCAATTAATTTTATGCGATTATTCTATGTATTTTCTTTGTTCAAATTTTAGGATCCTGTTTAAGAGGATCTGTCCACGCATTTGCAGGTTCTATCCATGTCTATCGTCGTGGATTTCAGATGTTGCGAGAGCTTCGCCATAGCCTGTCAGCGTGTAATCTCGCCGAATCCGCCCGAACCGGTGAGACCGAAGACGCTCTGCTCGCCCTTATCAACCACCCCAACCGCTGAAGGCCCGCCGCCATGTCCGAGACCGCCCCTGTCATTCTTCAGATGGACTTCCCCTTCTCCGGCCCCTGGGGCGAGGAGATGGCCGCGCAGCTTGAAGGGCTGGCGCGCGATATCGCCGCCGAGCCGGGGCTGATCTGGAAGGTCTGGACGGAGAACGCGGAGGCCGGGCGGGCCGGCGGCATCTATGCCTTCGAGACGGAAGAACAGGCCCACGCCTACCTGACCAAGCACACCAACCGGCTGGCCGAATTCGGCATCACGGGCGTCGAGGCCAAGGTGTTTCGCGCCAACACGGCGCTTTCGGCCTTCACGCACATGCCGTTTACAGCCAGCCCCGGCGCTTGAAGTAGAGCAGCGGCAGGATGCCGGACATCACCATCAGCGCCAGGGCCATGGGATACCCGAAAGGCCATGAGAGTTCCGGCATGACCTCGAAGTTCATGCCGTAGATGCTGGCGATCAGCGTCGGCGGCATGAAGGCCACGGCCACGACCGAGAACGTCTTGACGATGTTGTTCTGCTCGATGTTGATGGCGCCCAGTGTCGCGTCCAGCAGGAAGCTGACGCGCTGGGCCTGGAAGTCGGCGTGTTCGGTCAGCGATTGGATGTCGCGCAGAACCGTCTTCAGCGTGCGTTTCTGGTCGTTGCTGAGCGACGGCTTGACGGCATTCACATATGCCACCACGCGCCCCAGCCCGGCCAGGCTGTCGCGGACCTTGCCCGCCAGGTCGCCCGCCTTGCCGATGCCGCGCAGCACCTCCTGCAAGTCGCGCTCCGCCGGCGGACGCTTGCGCTCCGTTGCCGGACCCCTGGTTTCCTGCGGCCAGGCGCGATCGAAGACGTCCGTCGACAGGCGTTCCAGCCGGCTTGCGATCACCTCCAGCACGTCGGCGGTGCGGTCCACCATGGTGTCCAGCAGCCCTACCAGGGCGGCGACGTTGGTGGCGGCCAGGTGCGGGTTGCGGTTCAGGCGCTCGGCGAAGATGCCGATGGACTTGGGCTCGATGTAGCGCAGCGTCACCAGCGTCGTCGGCGTCAGCACCAACGTCAGGGCGTTGGCCTCGGGCGCGGACGTTTCAGCGTTGGCGACCACCGGCGCAGTCATGTAGGAGCAGGATTCTTCGGTGTAGAGGCGGCTTGAGGCCTCGATCTCCATCATGTCCTCGAAGCTGGGCAGGTCGACGTTCAGCGCGCCGGTCAGCGCGGTGCGTTCCTCCTCCGTCGGCTTGAGGGCGTCAATCCAGGTGCAGCCTTCGGGCAGCGGGTCGCCGGGGCCGATGACGCGGCGATGAATGGCGCCGGAGCGGTAGCAGTATGCGGTGATCACGAGACGAAACGACTCCTGTCGGCGATGAAGTTAGCTCAGGATTACCGGCATTCCGGCCAGGTACAAGGCAAGGATGGCGGCGCTTTCAAAGCCGATGCCCATGGGACCCTGCTTCTCCCGCCGCAGCATGCCGAACAAAAGCGCGCCCGTCATCATGATCGTCAGCGCCGAGACGAACTGCGTGCGGTCGCCCATGGCGTGGTAGAGCGAGCCGTCGCGGAACGCAACGTCGGCCATGCCGAGAAACAGCACGTCGAAGGCGTTGCCGCCGATGATGCCGGCGACCGCCAGGGTCAGCGCCTTGTTGCGAATGGCGGTGATGGTGGTGACCAGCTCGGGAAAGCTGGTGGCGACACCCGTCAGCAGGGCGCCGACGGCGGTCTGGCCGAGGCCGGTGCGCTGGCTGATGGAGACGCCTGACTCGGCCAGGAAGTAGCCCGCCGAGCCCGAGGCAACGGCCAGAAGCGCAAACCGCGTCCACAGCGCGCGCATGGTCCTGCCCGAATCCTCTTCGGGCTGGTCTTCCTCTGACACGGTTTCCGACGTCTTGGCAGGACTCCACATTGGCGCGTCCTGCATGCCCCGGATGACCCTCATGACGTAAAACCACGTGCCGAACATCACCGGCGTCGCCGGATGCACGCCGGCAAGAGTGAACTCCGGCGCCGAGGCGGCGGCCAGCGGCAGGGCGAGCAGGGACAGCAAAAGCGTCCCCTGCGCCAGGTTGGACAGCGAGGCGGCGGCGTGCTCCAGGTTGGCGCGGCGAAAGAAGAAGTCGCCGACCGCCAGGAAAAGGGTCTGCGCGGCAATGCCGCCAAGCGCGTTGGACGCGGCCAGTTCCGACATGCCGAAGCCGGCGGTGGTCACCGATGTGATGATGCCGGGAAGGCTGGTGGAGGCGCCGAGGAAGACGGCGCCGGTGATGGCTTCCCCCAGGCCGGTGCGGTCGGCCAGTTCGTCGGCGGTCTTGGCAAGCCGCGAGCCGGCGACGAGGATCACCACCGCGCAGCCGCCGAACATCGCCCACACCCAGACGAGCGCAAGCCCGGAGAGGTCCAGGATCATATCTCCATGCCTCCCCGGGCCCGGGTTGCGCGGCGCGGGCGGTCAGGCCCGGCCGCTGTTCGGCCGCTTCGCATCGGCGGGCGGCGCTCAGGCGGCCCGCTGATAGGTCTTGCCCGAGGCCACCTCGGCCGCCACGGCGTTGGAAAAGGCCTCGATGTCCTTGGGGTTGCGGCTGGTGACGATGCCTTCGTCGACCACCGCGGCCTCGTCCTTCACGTCCGCGCCGGCGTTGGCGAGGTCGGTGCGGATGGAGTGGTAGGACGTCATCCGGCGGCCCTTGGCGATGCCCGCCTCGATCAGCAGCCAGGGCGCGTGGCAGATGGCGCCGATGGGCTTGCCGGCGTCGTGGAAGGCCTTGATGAAGGCGATGGCCTTGGGCTCGACGCGCAGAAGGTCGGGGTTGATCTGCCCGCCCGGCAGCACGATGGCGTCGTAGTCGGCGGCGTTCGCCTCGTCCAGGGTCTTGTCCACGGGAACGCTGCCGCCCCAGTCGGTGTGGTTCCACCCCCGGATTTCGCCGGACTGGGGCGAGACGACGTGGACCGTCGCGCCGGCGTCCTTGAGCATCTTGCGGGGCTCGGTCAGTTCGGTCTGCTCGAAGCCATTGGTCGCGAGAATGGCGATGGTCTTGCCGTTCAGGTTCTCCACGGCGGACCTCCTTCATGTTTGACAGGGTTTGGGGCGTCGGGCGCCTTTTCTGTCCTCGCAAACGCCGCGGCGGGGCGGGCCGTTCCGGGCGGCTTCTTCCGTGACAACACGCGACTTTGGCGCCAAAACGCGGTAATCATGGGCGAAAGCCCCGATGCCACGAACAGACGAGGCTGGTGTGAACGGATTGCAGAGCGGCTTCTGGCAGGACCTCACCACCGAGGACTTCGCGACGGTCGATCCCGAGCGCGTCATCGCGCTGCTGCCTGTGGCGGCCATCGAACAGCACGGGCCGCACCTGCCGCTCTACACCGACGCCTGTTTGAACGAGGGCATCGTCGAGCGCACCCTGGAACTGCTGCCCGACGAGCGCACGGTGCTGGTGCTGCCGACCCTGCCGGTGGGGCATTCCATCGAGCACACGGGCTTCGCGGGCACGCTGTCGCTGTCGGCCGAAACGCTGATCCGCATGTGGGAAGAGGTGGGCGCCTGCGTGGCGCGCGCGGGCATCCGCAAGCTGGTGATCTTCAACACCCACGGCGGGCAGGGGCAGATCGTCGACATCGTCGCCAGCCGCCTGCGCCGGGACCACGGGATGCTGGTGGCGCGGGTGAACTCCTATCGCCTGGGCGTACCCGACGGCCTGTTTCCCGAGGACGAACTGGCCAACGGCATCCACGGCGGCGCGGTGGAGACCAGCATGATGCTGCACCTGCGCGCCGACCTGGTGCGCACCGAGGCCATCGAACGCTTCCACAGCCTGGGCGAGGTGCTGGCGACCGACTGCGCCGTGCTGCGCACCGACCGCCCTGCGGGCTTCGCCTGGGCGGCGCAGGACCTCAACCCCGAGGGCGCGGTGGGCGACGCCGAGGATGCCGACGCCGAACGGGGCGCGGAAATCGTCGACCACATCGCCCGCCAGCTTGTGGAGTTGATCGGCGACGTCGAGTCCTTCCCGCTGCACCAGCTTCGCGCCGCTCCGGTCGACGAGGGCGGCTGACCGAGGAAGCGCCAGGACGGCCGGTTCCTCAAAAGAGCGTCATCTGGTCCCCCTTGCGCGGCGGCCGGCGGAACTGGCTGACGTCCAGGGCGACGTCGCGCGGAGTCAGGTTCAGGCGGCGGGCGGCGATGCGGAAGCGCTGGCCGATCAGCTCCGCCACCGGGCCCGATCCTCTCATGCGGCTGGCGAAGGCGGACTGGTAGAGCTGACCGTCGCGCGCCTGGCGGACCAGCGACAGCACCCGGTCGGCCCGCGCCGGGTGGTGCTCGCGCAGCCATTCCTCGAACAGGTCGCGCACCTCCAGCGGCAGGCGCAGGAAGATCCATCCGGCGGCCTCGGCCCCCGCCTCGGCGGCTTTTGCCAGCAGCGCCTCGATCTCGTGGTCGGTCAGCGCGGGGATGACGGGCGCCACCATCACCGCCGTCGGGATGCCGGCGTCCGACAGGGCCTTCACCGTCGCCAGCCGCGCGCCGGGCGTGGCGGCGCGCGGCTCCAGCGTCGATTGCAGGATGCGGTCCAGGCTGGTGATGGAAACCGCCACCCGCGCCAGGTTCGCCGCCGCCATGGGCGCCAGGATGTCGATGTCGCGGGTCACCAGGGCCGATTTGGTGACGATGGTCACCGGGTGGCGGTAGTCCCGCAGCACCTCCAGGATGCCGCGCATGATGCGGCGGGTGCGCTCGATGGGCTGATAGGGATCGGTGTTGGTGCCAATCGCGATGGGCGCCGGGCGGTAGGAGGGCTTGCGCAGTTCCGCCTCCAGCAGGGCCGGGGCGTCGGGCTTCTCGAACAGGCGCGTTTCGAAGTCCAGCCCCGGCGACAGCCCCAGATAGGCATGGGTCGGCCGCGCGAAACAGTAGACGCAGCCATGCTCGCAGCCCCGGTAGGGATTGATGGAGCGGTCGAAGGGAATGTCCGGCGAGGTGTTGCGCGCCAGGATCGACCGCGAGGCATCCCGCTGCACATGGGTGCGCAGGGGCGGCGGTTCCTCCCAGTCCTCGGCGGCGGGCGGACGGTTCCAGCCGTCGTCCTCGCGGTGGCGCGCGTGGCGCTCGAACCGGCCGACGGCGTTTGTGACCGCCCCGCGGCGGGGCGTGGGAGAATCGGGGCGCGTATCCATGACGTGCAGCATGCCACGGCGTTTGGAACATATAAAGAACAAAGGCGCCCGGCCGGCAACGTGCGGGCGGGCTTCCCCGTTTCTTGCGACAAGAAGCCCCCGTGACAGCAGTGAGGGAGACGCCGCCGTGAACGAAGCCGAATACCACGCCGCCCGGGGCGAACTGCAGCGCCTGGAGGCCATGCCCGACCGCAGCCAGCCCCAGCAGGAACGCCTGGACACCCTGCGCAAGGAGGTCAAGGTGTTCGAGGAAGGCGTGCGCTCCAAGGGCAAGCCGGGCCAGGAGTGACGCTGCTCATGCCGGCCGTTCCGCCATCCCGGCGGCGGAGTGCGCTCAGACGATGACCGCCCGCCGCCGCGCCCTTCTCATCATCAACGGCAATGCCTCGCGCGCCTTCGCCGAGCTGGACGACTGCCTGGCCGTGTTGCGCGACGAGGGCGGTCTGGACGTCCAGGTGCTTGAAAGCAAGTCCCCCGACCACGTCCGCGACCTCATCGCCGAGCATGGGCAGGACGCCGCCATGGTCATCATGGCCGGCGGCGACGGCACCATGAACGCCGCGGTAGACCACGTTCACGCCCAAGGGCTCGCATTCGGGGTGATGCCGCTGGGCACCGCCAACGATCTGGCGCGCACGCTGGAGATCCTGCCCGATCCGGTGGAGGCGGCGCGGGTGATCGCGCGCGGCCGGCGGCACCGCATCGACCTGGGACGGGTCAACGGCAAGCTGTTCTTCAACGTCGCCTCCATCGGCGCCGCGGCGCAGCTGTCGAAGAACCTGGACGGGGCGCTGAAGCGGCGCTGGGGGGTGCTCAGCTATCCCATCCGCGTGCGCGAGGTCCTGGATGAAGGCCAGGCCTTCGCCGCTCACATAGAGGACGACGAAGGCAACGCGACCGATGTGCAATCGATCCAGGTGGCGGTGGGCAATGGCCGCTGCTACGGTGGGGGGATGCGGGTGGCGCCGGAAGCGGCCATCGACGACGGGCGCCTGGACCTCTACAGCCTGGAGCCGCAGAGCCTGTGGCGGCTGGTGCTGACGGCGCCGCTGATCCGGGCGGGGTGGCATGACCAGCTTGAAAGCTCGGTGAAGATGTCCGGGCGGCGGTTCACGATTTCAACTGACCCGCCGATGGACGTCAGCACCGACGGCGAGGTCACCACCTGCACGCCGGCCGTCTTCGAGGTGCTGCCCGAGGCGCTGGAGATCATCGTGCCGGTGGAGTACGAGCCGGGCCGGCCGACGGACGCGGGGGAGGACGAGGACATGCTGCGGGATGCGCGCGTGGTGGCCGTCGACGACGTGATTGTCGCGCTCAAACGGTCGCTGGGGGACATGGCGGAGGAAATCCACGCCGACCATCAACAGCCGAAGCTGGCCAACCTGTTGCGCGAGGCCTCCGCCCGGCGGCAACCGGTTCTGGAACGGCTGGAGGACGCGGTGCGCGCCATGGGCGACCTGCCGTCCACCCCCGATGCCGACCGCCAGGCCTGGTCGCATCTGGCGACGCGCCTGATGGCGGGGCTTCTGGGCACCGAGGCGCGCACGCTGACCGAGGCGGCCATCGATGACGAGATCGAACTGATCAAGGCCGTCGACGACGCGCTGGCGCTCGAAGACCTGCCCGGGGACTTGCGCAAGGACCTGGAGGGTCTGCGCGCCGACGCCGAGGCCACCCGCACCGCCCTGCGCACCCTCGCCAAAGAGACGTAGGACGGCCGCCGTTCCGAGGCCGCGGCGGCCCGATGCTTCCTGTCGCACGGATCCTGAAATGCTTGCGCGCCACGTCGCGCAAAGCCGCTGCGCGCGAGTCTGTTACAGAACCGCGACCGGCAGGCGGAAAGGCGCGCCCGCCTTCATCCGAAAGGCGCATTAGACAAGGCGCCGGCAAGGTCTAATCCGTTGGAAATTATCAAGTTTTTACAACGGTCGCCGTTGTCACATAACTTTAAATCTTCTGTCACAAAGGGGTCGCCGTTCCTGACTACAGTCAGCGCGTGCCGAGCCGGGGGTCTCCCGGCCGTCAGGCTCGATATTCGTTAGAGCCTATTGTCGCTCGACTGACTCACTGGAGGTCCACGTGATCAAGAAGACCATCGCCCTGGCCGCTCTGGCCACCGTCGCCGCTGCCGGCGCCGCCGAGGCCCGCGACCAGATCCGCATCGTCGGTTCGTCGACGGTGTATCCGTTCTCGACCACCGTGGCCGAGAACTTCGGGCGGTCCACCGAATTCAGCACGCCGATCGTCGAGTCCACGGGCACGGGCGGCGGCATGAAGCTGTTCTGCGCCGGCGTCGGCACCGAGAACCCCGACTTCACGGGCGCCTCGCGCCGCATGAAGGTGACGGAGCTTGAGAACTGCTTCGGCAACGGCGTGGACAACGTGACCGAGATGAAGATTGGTTATGACGGCATCGTCATCGCCAACGACAAGACCGGTCCGGACATGGAAGTGTCGCGCGAGCAGCTGTGGCTGGCCCTCGCCGCCGAGGTTCCGGTGGACGGCAAGCTGGTCGAAAACCCCTACACCAAGTGGTCGGACATCTCCGGCGACCTGCCCGACACCGAGATCGAGGTCCTGGGCCCGCCGCCGACGTCCGGCACCCGCGACGCCTTCGTCGAGCTGGTGATGGAAGAGGGCTGCGAAGGCCCGCTGGAAGGCATCGAGCTGTCCAAGGACGAGCACAAGGCCACCTGCGCCACCATGCGTGAAGACGGTGCCTTCGTCGAAGCCGGCGAGAACGACAACCTGATCGTCCAGAAGCTGCAGGCCAACAAGAACGCCTTCGGCATCTTCGGCTTCTCCTTCCTGGAGCAGAACAGCGACGCCCTCAAGGGCTCGGTCGTCGACGGCGAGCAGCCGACCTACGAGAACATCGCGTCGGGCGCCTACCCGGTGTCGCGCTCGATGTACTTCTACGTCAAGAACGCCCACGTCGGCACGATCCCCGGCATGGAAGCCTTCGTGGCCGAGTTCACCAGCCCCCGCGCCTGGGGTCCGGACGGATACCTGGTCGACAAGGGCCTGATCGCCATGGACGAGGCCGAGCGCGAGGAATACCGCGAGAAGGCCATGAACCTGACGCCGATCACCATGGACGACCTGAAGAAGTAATCGGGTTTTCCAATAGCTTGGGTGGCCGGTCCCTCGGGGCCGGCCATCACGGCTTGCCGGCGGCCCGTCATTTCACGGGCGGAACCAAATGAACGCCGGGCGATTCAGACTCGACAAATCATGCTTTGATCCATAGTCACGACGACGCCGTTGAAGGCACCCCTTTCCCCATCGTCGGTTTAGCGAGAGCCCATGCAATCGTTCACGCTCATCCTCGTCCTGCTGGTGCTGACGGTCGTCGGCTTCCGGCTTGGGCGCGGCCGCGCCGTTTCCGTTGTCGGAGGCGAGACGCGCAAGCTCCACTCGCTGCCCAGCTACTATGGCATGTACGTCGCCCTGTGGTGCGGCATTCCGGCCTTCATCATGCTGGGGCTGTGGCTGGCCTTCCAGGACACCATCCTGACCCAGCTGACGCTGGCGTCGCTGCCCGACACGGCGCTGATGGGGCCGGACGGCGAGCGCATGTCGGACTCGCGCATCGGGCTGCTGCTCAACGACATCCGCAACACCGCGCAGGGCAACATCGCGTCCGCCAGCAGCGAACTCGTGCGCGACGCCGCCGCCTACTACAACAGCCTGAAGGCGACCGGCGGTTGGCTGCTGACGGTGGTGGTGCTGGCGCTGGCCGTCGGCGGCGCCGGCTGGGCCTGGAAGCGCGTGTCCCCCGAGCTGCGCGCCCGCAACGGCGTGGAGATGGCGGTAAAGGTGTTCATGGTCATCTGCTCGACCATCGCCATCTTCACCACCATCGGCATCATTCTCTCGCTGCTGTTCGAAAGCCTGCGGTTCTTCTCCATGGTGCCGGTGACCGACTTCCTGTTCGGCACCCACTGGAGCCCGCAGATTTCGCTTCGCACCGACCAGGTGGGCAGCTCGGGCAGCTTCGGCGCCATCCCGCTGTTCGCCGGCACGTTCCTGATCTCGGCCATCGCCATGTCGGTCGCCGTGCCCATCGGCCTGCTGTCGGCCATCTACATGGCCGAGTACGCGCCGCGCAAGGTGCGCGGCATCGTCAAGCCGGTGCTGGAAATCCTGGCCGGCATCCCGACGGTGGTCTACGGCTTCTTCGCCGCCCTGACGGTCGCCCCCTTCTTCCGCGACTCGGGTCAGCTGTTCGGCCTTTCGATCAGTTCCGAAAGCGCGCTGGCGGCGGGCCTGGTCATGGGCATCATGATCATTCCCTTCGTCAGCTCGCTGTCGGACGACGTCATCACCGCCGTGCCCAATGCCATGCGCGAGGGGTCCTACGGCCTGGGGGCGACGCATTCGGAAACCATCAAGCGCGTGGTCCTGCCGGCGGCGCTGCCGGGCATCGTCGGCGGGGTGCTGCTTGCCGTGTCGCGCGCCATCGGCGAGACCATGATCGTGGTGATGGCCGCCGGCCTGGCCGCCAACCTGACGGCCAACCCCTTCGAGGCGGTCACCACCGTCACCGTGCAGATCGTCACCCTGCTGGTCGGCGACCAGGAGTTCGACAGCCCCAAGACGCTGGCCGCCTTCGCGCTGGGCCTGGTGCTGTTCCTCATCACGCTGTGCCTCAACGTCATCGCCCTGCATGTGGTACGAAAGTACCGCGAGCAGTACGAGTAAGGGAGGGATCGGACCATGGCATCGCCCCGCCCGAACGCCTATGATCCGGCCGCCACCGCCGCAGCCGAAGGAACCGCCGTGAGTACCCGTACCAGCACCACCGCCGAGCGCGTCAACGCCGGCCTGAAAGCCCGCTACCGCGCCGAGAAGCGCTTCCGCATGTATGGCGTGATCGCCATCGCGGCGGCGCTGATGATGGTCGCGACGCTGTTCGTCAGCATCGTGTCCAAGGGCTACACGGCCTTCGTCATCACCTCCATCAGCCTGCCGGTGACGGTGGAGCGCGATCTGGTCGCCAACGCCGACGGCGAGGTGACCGAAAAGAGCATCGCTTTCGCCAACTTCGCCAAACCTTTGCGGGACGCCCTGGAAGCCCAGTTCCCCGAGGTCGAGAGCCGGTCCGAGCGCCGCGCCCTGTACTCGATCCTGTCGGACGGCGCCAGCTTCAAGCTTCAGCGCATGATCGAGGAGAACCCGGACCTGATCGGCCGCGAGTTCACCCTGACCTCGCCGGTCTCGTCGGACTTCGACGTGCTGAACAAGGGCCAGATCGACCTCTCGGCGCCCGAGAACATGCGCCGCATCTCCGACGCCCAGGCGGGCTGGTTCCAGACGCTGCAGGAGCGTGGCCTGATCGAGACCGCGTTCAACACCAACCTGTTCACCAACGGCGACAGCCGCCAGCCCGAGTTGGCCGGCATCTGGGGCGCCGTGGTCGGCAGCTTCTACACCCTGGTGGTCACGCTGGCGCTGTCCTTCCCCATCGGTGTGGCCGCGGCGGTCTACCTGGAAGAGTTCGCGCCCAAGAACAAGTGGACCGACCTGATCGAGGTGAACATCAACAACCTCGCGGCCGTGCCCTCCATCGTGTTCGGTCTGCTGGGCCTGGCGGTGTTCCTCCAGGTGTTCGGGCTGCCGCGATCGGCGCCGCTGGTGGGCGGCATGGTGCTGACGCTGATGACGCTGCCGACCATCATCATCGCCAGCCGCGCGGCGCTGAAGTCGGTGCCGCCGTCCATCCGCGAGGCCGCCCTTGGCGTCGGTGCCTCCAAGCTCCAGATGATTACCCACCACGTGCTGCCGCTGGCCATGCCCGGCATGCTGACGGGCACCATCATCGGCATGGCGCAGGCCCTGGGTGAAACGGCGCCGCTGCTGATGATCGGCATGGTCGCCTTCGTGGTCGACGTTCCCGGCGGCCCCATGGACCCGTCCACCGTTCTGCCCGTGCAGATCTACTTGTGGGCGGACAGCCCGGAGCGCGCCTTCGTCGCCAAGACCTCGGCCGCCATCATGGTGCTGCTGGCCTTCCTGGTTTTCATGAACGCCGCCGCCGTGCTCCTTCGTAAAAAGTTCGAACGTCGCTGGTAGGACCCGACCCGATGAACACGCAAGCCACCGCCGCTGCCCCGACCGCGCCGAAGGCCGACGCCGAACAGCCGCCCGCCCCGCAGGAGACCGCCGGCGCGCCGCTGCTCGGCCCGGGCGAGACGCCGAAGATCGCGAGCCGCGACGTGCACGTGCACTACGGCGAGAAGCACGCGATCAAGGGCGTCAACCTGGACATCAAGGAGAACGAGGTGACCGCCTTCATCGGTCCCTCGGGCTGCGGCAAGTCCACGTTCCTGCGCTGCCTGAACCGCATGAACGACACCATCGACATCGCCCGCGTCACCGGCAAGATCACGCTGGACGGCCAGGACGTCTACGACAAGCGGGTGGACGTCGTGCAGTTGCGCGCCCGGGTCGGCATGGTGTTCCAGAAGCCCAACCCGTTCCCGAAGTCCATCTTCGAGAACGTGGCCTACGGCCCGCGCATCCACGGCATCGCCCGCGGCAAGGACGAGATCGAGGAAATCGTCATGTCCTCGCTGGACCGCGCCGGCCTGCTGGGCGAGGTGAAGGACTACCTGGACCAGCCCGGCACCGGCCTGTCCGGCGGCCAGCAGCAGCGCCTGTGCATCGCGCGCGCCATCGCCGTCAGCCCCGAGGTGATCCTGATGGACGAGCCGTGCTCGGCGCTCGACCCCATCGCGACGGCCAAGATCGAGGAGCTGATCGACGAACTGCGCGAGAACTACACCATCGTCATCGTCACCCACTCCATGCAGCAGGCGGCCCGCGTCTCCCAGCGCACGGCCTTTTTCCACCTGGGCAACCTGGTGGAGTGCGGCGACACCGAGCAGATCTTCACCAACCCGCAGCACCGGCTGACGCAGGGCTACATCACCGGCCGCTTCGGCTGACGGAAAGCCCGCGCGGGGGCGTGGGGGAGAGACGGCGCAGGCCGGCGGCGGCACGGGACCGGGGGGATCGGTTCCGGCCGCCGGCCAGGGCGCCGACGGCAGGCACAGCGGGCGGCAGCGCGGCGTAATCGGCCGTGATCCCGCCGCGGGAGTAGCAGTCGTGACCGACGAGTCGATCAAGAAAGCCGAACACACCGTCAGCGCCTTCGGCGAGGACCTTCAGAAGCTGACCGACATGATCGTCCGCATGGGCGGCCTGGCGGAAGCGCAACTGGCCTCGGCCCTGCAGGCGCTGGCGCGCCGGGACAGCGAACTGGCGGGCCGGGTCATCACGTCGGACCAGCGCATCGACGAGATGGAGCAGGAGGTGCACGCCTTCGTCGTGCGCCTGATCGCCCTGCGCCAGCCTGTCGCCGACGACCTGCGCAACTGCGTCAGCGCCCTGAAGATCGCCGCCGACATCGAGCGCATCGGCGATTACGCGGCCAACGTCGCCAAGCGGGCCATGGTGCTCAACCAACTGGCTCCGGTGCGCCACATCGCCGCCATGCCCGCCATGGGCCGGATCGTGCAGGAACTCATCAACGACATCCTCGATGCCTACGTCGAACGCGACGTGCGCAAGGCCATCGACGTCTGGCAGCGCGACGAGGAGGTGGACGAGCTTCATACCAGCCTGTTCCGCGAGCTAGTCACCTACATGATGGAGGACCCGCGCAACATCACCGCGGCGACCCATCTGATGTTCATCGCCAAGAACATCGAACGCATCGGCGACCACGCCACCAACGTGGCCGAGACCATTCACTTCCTGGTCCAGGGGACGCCCCTGCGCGGCCGCCGCCCCAAGGGCAACGACCAGGATTACAGCCTGACGACCCGGCAGCCGGCCGGGGAAGGGACGGAGTAGCACAACCGATGAAGCCGCTCGTGATGATCGTCGAGGACGAAATCGCCCTCGTCACCATGCTCCGGTACAACCTGGAGAAGGAAGGCTATCGCGTGGTCGAGGCCACCGACGGCGAGGAAGCCCTCACCGTCGCCGCCGAGAACACGCCGCAGCTCATCCTGCTGGACTGGATGCTGCCCATGATGTCGGGCATCGAGGTCTGCCGCCAGTTGCGCCGCAAGCCGGCCACCAAGGACACGCCCGTCATCATGCTGACGGCGCGCGGCGAGGAAAGTGACAAGGTGCGCGGCCTGAACACCGGGGCCGACGACTACCTGACCAAGCCGTTCTCCATGCCCGAGTTGATGGCCCGCATCTCGGCCCTGCTGCGCCGCTCGCAGCCGGTGCAGCAGAGCAAGGGCGTGCTGGCCTACGAGGACATCTCCATGGACCTGTCGGCCCACCGCGTCACCCGCGGCGGCCGCTACGTCCACCTCGGCCCGACGGAATTCCGCCTGCTCCAGTTCCTCATGGAGCATCCGGGCTGCGTGTTCTCGCGCGAGGAACTGCTGAACGCCGTCTGGGGCCCCGACATCTACGTCGAGCCGCGCACGGTGGACGTCCACATCCGCCGCCTGCGCAAGGCGCTGAACGGCGAGAAGGAACAGGACGTCATCCGCACGGTGCGAGCCGCCGGCTACGCGCTGGACGCCAACGCGGTGGTGGCGCAGTAGGAGGCGGCCACCGGGGTCGAAGCAGGCGAGGGATTGCGACGCGGCACTCCCTCGCGCGCGCGGCCACCTTCCGCGGGATGGAACGGACACGGCGCCGCAGAGGCGGCACCCGGCCTGCGCGGCGGTCGGTGGAGATCATCGCTGAAAACATGTCTGCCGCCATGAGCGGAACCCGAACGGCGCCCGTGTTGGGCGCGTCGTGCTCACGCCCCGTTCACGGCCTTGAGCATGGTGGTGGACGACTTGAAACCGAACAGGGGGTGCAGCGGGCCGAGGAAGGCTGTCGCTGTGGCGCCGTATCCATGCCGCTCGTACAGGGCGCGGGCGCGCGGGTTGCGGTCGATGACGTCAAGGCGGATCCGCGCCAGGCCGCAGGCTGCCGCGTGCCGCTCCACGGCGGTCAACAGCGCAGTGCCCACGCCGCGATCCCGCGCCGCCGGCGCCACGAATATGCCGTCCATGAGCAGGGTGCCATCCTCGCAGGAACGCTCCAGAAGGCTCACGAGCAGGCCGCGCACCGCGGCGCCGGGCCAGCCGTAGACCGCCGCGAGGTCCGCGATCGTGCCGCCGACGAAGGCGCCACGCGCGGTCTTGAAGCCCGCGACACCAAGGAACAGGCCGTCATCGGATACCGCGCTGATGGCATGTGCCGGGTCGAGGACGCGCTCGATGAAGGTCACCGCACGGTGCCGGGGGCCGAGGGGGTACCGCAGTTTCCGCGCGAACGCCTCCCAGTACCCTTCGGCGGCCTGCCGTCTGTGTTCGGGCCGGAAGCCCGCTTCGATGTGGAACGGCCGGTGCGTTTCGGTCATGGCGGGTCCTGGCTGGGATGTCATACAACAAGAGGCATATAGGGGCACAGCAGGGCGGGTGAAATGGCATGGCTGCGACGTTTGCTGGTTGCGGGAGGCTTCCTCGCCGCGCTGGCGGTGGCCGGCGCCGTCCTTATGTGGCGGCTGGAGGATCACGACCTGGGTCACCGGCAGAGCGAAGCTTTCTCCGTCGCCACGCCGGACGGGCGGCTCGCGGGCTCGCTCTGGCTGCCGGACGGCCCGCCACGCGCGGCCGTTGCGCTGGTCCACGGAGACGGCCCGCAGGACCGCACCGCCAGCGGCGGCTACGCGCAGCTGATCAACACCCTGCTGGATGCCGGCCTTGCCGTCGTTGCCTGGGACAAGCCGGGCACGGGCGGGTCGGCCGGCAACTGGCTGGATCAGTCCATGGACGACCGCGCGGCGGAAACGCGCGCCGCGCTCGCCGCCCTGCGACGCCGCATCGCGCCGGTGCCGGTCGGCGCCCTGGGGTTCTCCCAGGCGGGGTGGGTGCTGCCCAAGCTGCGGCAGGAGGATGCGGCCTTCCTGGTGCTGGCCGGCCCGGCCGTCTCCTGGCAGGACCAGGGGCGGTACTACACGCGGACGCGGCTTGAGCGTCAGGGCATGGCGCCGGACCGGATCGAGGCCGAACTGGACCGCCTGGCCCGCGAGGACGACCGTCTGTTCGGCCCGGCGCATGTCGATCCCGCCGCGCTGCCCGACGGCCTCGACCCTGACCGGCGGGCCTTCATCCGCCGCAACCGAACCGCCGACGCCACCGACGACCTGCGGCGCCTGCGGCTGCCGCTGCTCGCCCTGTGGGGCGCCAACGACCTGAACGTGGACGCGGCCGGAGCCGCCCGCGTCTACCGTGACACGGCGGCTGGCAATCATCCCGCGAACCGGATCGTGACGGTGCCTGGCGCCACGCACGGGCTTCTCAAGGCCGACCGCTACAACACGCAGCTGGTGAGCCAGTGGCCGTGGTACACCCTGGGCGCCTTCCTGCTGGAGGGGCGGCGGGCCTACGCGCCGGGAACCCTCGACACGATCCTCGACTGGATCTTGGCGCGCGCGGAGGCACGGGCGTCTTCAGACGGTTGATCGTTTGACGGTGATCGGGCGGCGCGGCGCGGCGCGGCGGCCAGTCGCCCGCGCCAGGCGGCACCTGTGGGATTTCGGGCGGCGCTCGGTCTTACTTCAGCTTCATGAACGGCCGCAGCGGTCCGTCCAGCAGGTCGCTGTGGGCGACGATCTGGACGATCTCGCCTTCGCCCTTGATGGAGCCGCGCTGCTTCATCTCGGCGAACTGTTTCACCAGCACAGCGATGGCGCCCGCGCCCTTGGGCTCCTGCAGGGGACCTTCAAAGAACTTGCGGCCCATGCGGTCCTTGTTCCACAGGCCTTCCAGCAGGTTGAGCGCCTCGCCGAAGGTGGGGTCGGTGGGCTGGCGGTCGGTGACGCGGGTGTTGTTGGGTCCGACGATCTTCAGCGCCACCAGCACCTGCGGCGTCATGTATTCCACATAGCGTTCGGTGAAGACGCGCATCTGGTCGATGCGGTCGGGCCGCTTCTCCGAGGGCAGGGTGCGCAGGTCGTCCATGATCTGCGCATAGGCCGCCAGCAAAGCCGGTCCGCGCTGCACCAGGTCCGAGAACGATCCGCCCAGGATGCGGCGGAGCGCGCCGATGTCGGTCTCGAAGCGGCGGCCCTTCAGCCGCGACTGGCCGCGGGCGCGGCGTTCGTCGTTCACCTTGTCGGTAATGTCGATGATGGTCCACGCGCCCAGCACACGGATGGCCTCAGGGTCCTCGATATCGAGGATGCTGTCGTCCAGGTCGCGGATCTGCTCGACGCAGGTAAAGCTCTCGGCCACCGCCGTCAGGAACTCCGGTGTCCATTGCAGCACCTTGTGGAAGTCCCGCGTCAGGATCATCCGCAGCGGCCGGATGTGGTAGGGCTTGAGCTTCACCACGGCGGCCAGCTGGTCGCCCGGCAGCCGCGCCAGCTGCGGCATGAAGTTCTGGCCCAGGCCCTTGGAGAACTCCTCCACCGTCAGCGCGTCGAGGTTGGCGATCAGTCGGACCTTGCGCAGGCCCTCCAGGTCGCCGACGGCACCTTTCAGCTTGGCGCCCATGGTGGGGTTTTCCCGGAACGCGGCGTCGACGGCGCGCTCGATGAAAAGCCGTTCGGCCTCGGCCACCGTCAGGCCGCAGGCGGCGGCGGTGCGCTTGCGGTTGCCGGGCGCGATGGGCTTGCCGTCGGCGCCCCGAACGGCGATGAGGCGGGCCGCCCATGCGCCGTCAAACATGCGCAGGCCGCGTTCCACCGCGCCGGCGTCGTGGACGGCGTCGTCGAACGCCATGTCCTCCAGCAGGCGCTGCTGCTCGGGGTAGAGTTTCTGTTCGATACGCTGGAGGATGGGATAGAGCCGCGCCGCCGTGTGCATCAGGCGCGCCTTGCGGCCGACCGACAGCAGGGTCCCGAGCGAGCGGAAGGGCTGGCGCAGCGAGCCGGGAAGCGGGGCGATCGCCTTGCCGTCGCCCATGGCGGCATTGACGGTGAAGCGGGCGCGCCGCTTTCGCGCCGGCGGCGCAGACGTCTCTGCCGGTTCGTCCTCTGC
Source organism: Caenispirillum salinarum (assembly GCF_044803115.1). Lineage (GTDB taxonomy): Bacteria > Pseudomonadota > Alphaproteobacteria > Rhodospirillales > Rhodospirillaceae > Caenispirillum > Caenispirillum salinarum_A. The sequence continues at coordinate 1,152,992 of NZ_CP085224.1, forward strand.
CGCGCGCTGCTGCACGTCCGTTGCCATCCCGCCTTTGCACGCAGCCGAGTCGTGGCGGCGCGTTCCCTGTTCGTCTTTTCGTCGAAAGTCTGACCGAACCGGAAGGATAAATCAACCGAAAGGCGTTACTCGAAACAAGGTTTTCCCGCCTTCCTTTGTCGGAATCGCCGCTTATGCCCATCGGATGGGCCAAAACCGACGTCCACGCCCATCGCGCTGTTGACGTTTACGTTAACGTAAACTATGGTCCTTTCCCAATGCCGGACCACACGGCCAGACACGACCACAGGGCGCCAAGACAAGGCACGACGGAAGGACCGAGACACGCCATGACCGCCATCAGCTTTCCCAGCCTGACGTTCGACCTCGGTGAAGACATCGAGATGCTGCGCGACAGCGTCCGCAATTTTGCGCAGGCGGAAATCGCGCCGCGCGCCGCCGAGATCGACGAGAAGAACGAGTTCCCCAACGACCTGTGGCGCAAGTTCGGCGACATGGGCCTGCTCGGCATCACGGTCGGCGAGGAATACGGCGGCTCCGACATGGGCTACGTCGCCCACATCGTCGCCATGGAGGAAATCTCCCGCGCCTCGGCGTCGGTGGGCCTGTCCTATGGCGCGCATTCCAACCTCTGCGTCAACCAGATCAAGCGCAACGGCACCGCCGCCCAGAAGGAAAAGTACCTTCCCAAGCTGATCTCGGGCGAGCACGTCGGCGCGCTGGCCATGTCCGAGCCGGGTGCCGGGTCGGACGTCGTCGGCATGCGCACCCGCGCGGTGAAGCAGGGCGACCGCTACGTCCTGAACGGCAACAAGATGTGGATCACCAACGGCCCCGACGCCGACACCCTGGTGGTCTACGCCAAGACCGACCCGGACGCCGGCCCCAAGGGCATCACGGCCTTCCTGATCGAGAAGGGCATGAAGGGCTTCTCCACGGCGCAGAAGCTGGACAAGCTGGGCATGCGCGGCTCCAACACCTGCGAGCTGGTGTTCGAGGATTGCGAGGTGCCCGAAGAGAACGTGCTGGGCGAGGTCAACAAGGGCGTGCGCGTCCTGATGAGCGGCCTGGACTACGAGCGCGCGGTGCTGGCCGGTGGCCCGCTGGGCATCATGGTGGCCTGCCTGGACGTGGTGGTGCCCTACATCCACGAGCGCAAGCAGTTCGGCCAGGCCATCGGCGAGTTCCAGCTCATGCAGGGCAAGATCGCCGACATGTACGTGACGACCAACGCCTGCAAGGCCTACGTCTACGCCGTCGGCCAAGCCTGCGACCGCGACCAGACCACCCGCAAGGACGCCGCCGGCGCCATCCTGTATTCTGCCGAGAAGGCCACCCAGATGGCGCTGGACGCGATCCAGGCGCTGGGCGGCAACGGCTACATCAACGAATACCCGACGGGCCGCCTGCTGCGCGACGCCAAGCTGTACGAGATCGGCGCCGGCACCAGCGAAATCCGCCGCATGCTGATCGGCCGCGAACTGTTCAACGAGACCGCCTGAGGCTTCTAATGGAATAGCCACCAAGTCACCAAGGACACCAAGGGGCAGTGCAGTCGGATGCGATCCGCTGACGTGTCGCTCGGCGAGATTTCTTGGTGTTCTTTGTGCACTTGGTGGCCTCGCTAACCGCTGCCTGGAGTAGTGAACAAATGACCGCTTCCGATCCCGTCGTCATCGTTTCCGCCGCCCGTACGCCCATGGGCGGGTTCCAGGGTGACCTGAAGGACATGAGCGCCCCGGACCTGGGCGCCGTCGCCATCAAGGCCGCGCTGGCCGACTCCGGCGTGCCGGCCGAGGACATCGACGAGGTCATCATGGGCCTCGTGCTGCCCGCCGGCCTGGGCCAGGCCCCGGCGCGTCAGGCGTCGCGCTTCGCCGGCATCCCGGACGCCGCGGGCTGCACCACCATCAACAAGATGTGCGGCTCGGGCATGAAGGCGGCCATGTTCGCCCACGATGTCCTCATGGCCGGCACCAACACGGTGATGGTCGCGGGCGGCATGGAGAGCATGACCAACAGCCCCTACATCCTGCCCAAGGCCCGCGGCGGCATGCGCATGGGCCACGGCGAGGTGAAGGACCACATGTTCCTCGACGGACTGGAGGACGCCTACGACAAGGGCCGCCTCATGGGCACCTTCGCCGAGGACACCGCTCAAGCCTACCAGTTCACCCGCGAGAGCATGGACGATTTCGCCATCCGCTCGCTGGAGCGCGCCAAGAAGGCCAACGAGGACGGCACCTTCAAGGCCGAGATCACGCCGGTCACCGTCAAGACCCGCAAGGGCGAGACGGTGGTCGACACCGACGAGCAGCCCTTCAAGGCCAACATCGAGAAGATCCCGAGCCTCAAGCCCGCCTTCCGCAAGGACGGCACGGTGACGGCCGCCAACTCGTCGTCCATCTCCGACGGTGCCGCCGCCCTGGTGCTGATGCGCCGCAGCGAAGCCGAGAAGCGCGGCCTGACGCCGCTGGCGACCATCATCGGCCACGCCACCGACGCCCGCGAGCCCGCCTGGTTCACCACCGCCCCCATCGGCTCCATCGAAAAGCTGATGGAGAAGGTGAACTGGTCTGCCAAGGACGTGGACCTGTGGGAGATCAACGAGGCCTTCGCCGTGGTCGCCATGGCCGCCATGCGCGACCTGGACCTGCCGGCCGACAAGGTGAACATCCACGGCGGTGCCTGCGCGCTCGGCCATCCCATTGGCGCGTCGGGTGCGCGAATCCTGGTCACGCTCATGAACGCCCTGAAGAAGACCGGCGGCAAGAAGGGCGTCGCCAGCCTTTGCATCGGCGGCGGCGAGGCCACCGCGGTCGCCCTGGAACTGGCCTCCTAAGCGCATCGTCAAGTCCCCTTGGCGCCGCTGATTCCGCGGGATCGGCGGCGTTGTGAAGCTCCCCCAGCGCGCTTGCGCGCCTTTCCGCCCGTCTCTCCCTGTGGCGGACACCTCGGGGACCGGCTTGCCAGCGGCGGGCCGGTCCCCCATTCTCCCCGCCGGGAAATGTGGACTAACAGGAAAGGAGGAGGACCATGCCGACCGTCGTCATAACCGGCGCCAACCGCGGCATCGGACTTGAATTCGCGCGGCAGTACGCCGCCGACGGCTGGCGCGTCATCGCCACCTGCCGGTCGCCGGAGAAGGCTCCGGCCGAACTGACAGGTGCCGATGGCGTGGAGGTTCGTGCGCTGGACGTGGCCGATTTCGCGGGTGTCGCGGCCTTCGGCAAGGCCCTGGCCGACACGCCCGTCGATTTGTTCATCAACAACGCGGGCGTCTACGGCACCCGCGACGCACAGCAGTTCGGCGCCATCGACGCCGACGCCTGGATGGAGGTTCTGAAGGTCAACACCATCGCGCCGGTGAAGATGGTGGAGGCCCTGCTGCCGGCCCTGCAGAAGGCCGACGGCGCCAAGGTCGCGATCCTGTCGAGCAAGGTGGGCTCGGTGGCCGACAACGGCTCGGGCGGCAACTACGCCTACCGCACCTCCAAGTCGGCGGTGAACATGGTGGGCAAGAACCTGGCGCTGGAACTGGGCGACATTCCCGTGCTGCTGCTGCATCCCGGCTGGGTGCGCACCGACATGGGCGGGCCCAACGGGTTGATCGATACGCAGGAAAGCGTCGCCGGGATGCGCAAGGTGATCGACGGCGCGGGTCCCGATCAGTCGGGCCACTTCTACGACTACGCCGGCAAGGAGATTCCGTGGTGAGCAGCCAGACCCCCATAGATCGTCTCGTGGCTGGCTTCCGCGGTTTCCACGCCCTGTACTATGAACAGCGGCCCGAGCGCATCGCCGATCTGGTGGAGCGCGGCCAGAAGCCCAAGGTTCTGATGATCGCGTGTTCCGACAGCCGCGTCGATCCCGCCATCGTCACGAATGCCGAGCCCGGCGAGCTGTTCATCGTGCGCAATGTCGCCAACCTGGTGCCGCCCTACATGCCCGACGGCAACTACCACGGCACGAGTGCGGCGCTGGAGTTCGCCGTGCGCGACCTGAAGGTGGAACACATCGTGGTGCTGGGGCACTCGCGCTGCGGTGGCATCCGCGCGCTCATGGACGCCAGCGCCGGCGCCGAGAGCCAGCGGGAATTCATCGGCCCCTGGGTTTCCATCTGCCACTGCGCCGGCGGCAAGGCCGGCAGCGACGAGGTGGAGCGCGGCGCCATCAAGGGCTCGCTCAACAACCTCATGACCTTCCCGTGGGTGCGGGAGCGCGTGGAGGCCGGCAACCTGTCCCTGCATGGCTGGTGGTTCAAGATCGAGACCGGCAACCTGTGGGAGCTTAACGCCGAAACCGGCGAGTACGACCAGCGCGTGTGAGGCCCTCGGGCCTTCCGCGTCATTCAAACAATCAAGCCCCGTCAACGGGGCACGGCTCAAGTCTTTGGAGGACGGCCACCATGGAACATGATGCTCAGCGGCTGATCGTCGACACGGCCCGCAACTTCGCTAAGAACGAACTGGCCCCCCATTCCGAGGAATGGGACCGCAAGCACCAGTTCCCGGCCGATGCCGTGAAGCAGATGGGCGAGCTGGGGTTCATGGGCATGCTCGTGCCCGAGGAGTGGGGCGGGGTCGGCGCCGACAACGTCACCTACGCCATGGCGCTGGAGGAAATCGCGGTCGGCAACGGCGCGGTCTCCACCATCATGAGCGTGCACAACTCGGTCGGCTGCATGCCGATCCTGAAGTTCGGCACGGAAGAGCAGAAGCAGCGGTTCCTGACGCCCATGGCCGAGGGCCGGATGATCGGCGCCTTCTGCCTGACCGAGCCCCAGGCCGGTTCCGACGCCGCGGCACTGAAGACCCGCGCGGTGAAGGACGGCGACCATTGGGTGCTGAACGGCGCCAAGCAGTTCATCACGTCGGGCAAGTACGGCCACGTCGCCATCGTCTTCGCCGTCACCGACCCGTCGAAGGGCAAGAAGGGCATCTCGGCCTTCATCGTCCCCACCGACACGCCGGGCTACGAGGTCGTGCGCGTGGAGGACAAGCTGGGCCAGCATGCGTCCGACACCTGCTCCATCGCCTTCACCGACTGCCGCATCCCCGCCGACCTGATGCTGGGCAAGGAAGGCGACGGCTACAGGATCGCCCTGTCGAACCTGGAGGGCGGGCGCATCGGCATCGCGTCCCAGTCCGTCGGCATGGCCCGCGCGGCTTACGAGGCCGCCCGCGACTACGCCCGCGAGCGCAAGAGCTTCGGCACCGAGATCATCAACCACCAGGCGGTCGCTTTCCGCCTGGCCGAGATGAAGACCAAGATCAACGCCGCGCGCGGCCTGGTCCACGCCGCCGCCGCCAAGCGCGACGCCGGCGAGCCCTGCCTGGAAGAAGCCTGCATGGCCAAGCTGTTCGCCTCCGAAGCGGCCGAAGAGGTCTGCTCGGCGGCCATCCAGACGCTGGGCGGCTACGGCTATCTGGCCGACTACCCGGTGGAGCGCATCTACCGCGACGTCCGCGTCTGCCAGATCTACGAAGGCACCAGCGACGTCCAGAAAATGGTCATCGCCCGCGCCATCGCCAACGAAGACTAAGCCGCTCATAAAACCCAATAAAACAGCGGTCCGGCCACCAGGGAGGCATTCGCGTCATGAGCAAGGGTCCCATCGAGTTCTATTACGATTTCTCCTCGCCCTACGGCTACATCGGGGCCATGCGCATCGAGGACATCGCCGCCGCCCATGATCGGGACATCCTTTGGCGGCCGATCCTGCTGGGCGTGGTCTTCAAGGCCACCAACAGCGCGCCGCTGACCCAGGTGCCGCTGAAGGGCGACTATTCCAAGCACGATTTCGCCCGCACGGCGCGGTACTACAACGTGCCCTACAAGATGCCGTCCAGGTTCCCCATCGCCAGCCAGGCGCCGGCGCGCGGGCATTACTGGCTGGAGGAGCAGGACAAGGGCCTCGCCAAGCGCTTCTCGCTGGCCGTCTTCAACGCCTATTTCGTGGAAGACAAGGACGTCTCCAGCCCCGACGTGGCGGCCGACATCGCCCATGCCCTGGGCGTCGACCGGGCGGCCTTCCTGGAGGCCATCGGCAGCGAGCCCATCAAGCAGCGCCTGAAGGACGAGACGCAGACCGCCGTCGACAAGGGTGTCTGCGGCAGCCCGTTCTTCATCGTCGACGGAGAGCCGTTCTGGGGCTCCGACCGCCTGCCCATGCTGTCCGCCTGGCTGGAGCGCGGCGGATGGTGATGAAAAAGGGCGTCACCGCGCTGCTGGCCGAGGCGGAGGCGGACATCCGCACGCTGTCTCCGGCGGAAGCGCACGCCATGATGGACGACCCCAACGTCCGGCTTGTCGACATCCGCGACGTGCGCGAGCTGGACCGCAAGGGCATGATTCCCGGTGCCCTGCACGCGCCGCGCGGAATGCTCGAGTTCTGGGTCGACCCGGAAAGTCCGTATCACAAGCCCGCCTTCGCCACCGGCCAGACCTTCGTGCTGTATTGCGCGGGCGGCCTGCGCTCGGCGCTTGCGGCCAAGACACTGCAGGACATGGGCCTAGAGCCCGTGGCCCACATCGGCGGCGGCTTCGCCGCGTGGCAAGAGGCGGAACTGCCCACCGCGCCGCGTCCGTCGTCCTCCTCTTCGTCCCATCCTTCGTCCAAGAAGACCGGCTGAGGTTCCCCACCCCATGACCGTCCTGAAAAGCGCCCTCAATCCTCGTTCCGACGAGTTCCGCGCCAACGCCGCCCATATGGAAAGCCTCGTCAACGACCTGCGCGACGTGGTCTCCCGCGTCAAGCAGGGCGGCGGCGAGAAGGCGCGCGACAAGCACGTCTCACGCGGCAAGCTGCTGCCGCGCGACCGCGTTCGCACCCTGCTGGACGTCGGCTCGCCCTTCCTGGAGTTCAGCCAGCTCGCAGCCTACAAGATGTACGGCGAGGACGAGGTGCCCGCCGCCGGCGTCATCACCGGCATCGGCCGCGTCTCGGGCGTCGAGTGCGTCATCGTCGCCAACGACGCCACCGTCAAGGGCGGCACCTACTACCCCATGACGGTCAAGAAGCACCTGCGCGCGCAGGAGATCGCCAAGGAAAACCGGCTGCCCTGCATCTATCTGGTGGACAGTGGCGGCGCCTTCCTGCCCAAGCAGGACGAGGTGTTCCCCGACAAGGAGCACTTCGGCCGCATCTTCTACAACCAGGCCAGCATGTCGGCCATGGGCATCCCGCAGATCGCGGTGGTGATGGGATCGTGCACCGCCGGCGGCGCCTATGTGCCCGCCATGTCGGACGAGAGCATCATCGTGCGCAACCAGGGCACCATCTTCCTGGGCGGCCCGCCGCTGGTGAAGGCGGCGACGGGCGAGGAAGTCTCGGCCGAGGACCTGGGCGGGGCGGACGTCCACTGCAAGATTTCCGGCGTCACCGACCATTACGCCATGGACGACACCCACGCGCTGCACATGGCGCGCCGGGTGGTCGCCAACCTCAATCGCCGCAAGCAGCTCTCGCTGGACGTGGCCGCGCCGGAGGAGCCGCTGTACGACCCGCGCGAAATCTACGGCGTCATTCCCAAGGACACGCGCAAGCCCTGGGACGTGCGCGAGGTCATCATGCGCCTCGTCGACGGCTCGCGGTTCGACGAGTTCAAGGCCAACTACGGCACCTCTCTGGTCACCGGGTTTGCCCGCATCTTCGGCTATCCGGTCGGCATCGTGGCGAACAACGGCATCCTGTTCTCCGAGAGCGCGCTCAAGGGTGCGCACTTCGTGGAACTGTGCAGCCAGCGCGGCATTCCGCTGGTGTTCCTGCAGAACATCACGGGCTTCATGGTCGGCCGCAAGTACGAGAACGGCGGCATCGCCAAGGACGGCGCAAAGATGGTGACGGCGGTGTCCTGCGCCCAGGTGCCCAAGTTCACCGTGCTGATCGGCGGCAGCTTCGGCGCCGGCAACTACGGCATGTGCGGCCGCGCCTACAGCCCGCGCTTCCTGTGGATGTGGCCGAACTCGCGCATTTCCGTCATGGGCGGCGACCAGGCGGCCAACGTGCTCGCCACCGTGCGCCGCGACGGGCTGGAGGCGCGCGGCAAGGAGTGGCCGACCGAGGAGGAAGAGGCCTTCAAGCAGCCCATCCGCGAGCAGTACGAGCACCAGGGTCACCCCTACTACGCCAGCGCGCGCCTGTGGGACGATGGGATTCTCGACCCGGCGGACACCCGCATGTCGCTCGGCCTCGGGCTGTCGGCGTCGCTGAACGCGCCGATCCCCAAGACCGACTTCGGCATCTTCCGGATGTAAGGGGCTTCTTCATGTCTGACGATACCTTGCTGATCGAGCGTGACGACCGCGGCGTCGCCACCATCACCATGAACAAGCCCGAGAAGCACAACGCCTTCGACGACGTGCTGATCGGCCGCATCAAGGCGGCGTTCGAGGACGTGGGCGCCGACCCATCGGTGCGCGTGGTGGTGCTGGCGGGCAGCGGCCCCAGCTTCTCCGCCGGCGCGGACCTCAACTGGATGAAGCGCATGGCCGGCTACTCCCGCGACGAAAACGTCGCGGACGCCATGGGCCTGGGTGCCATGTGCCAGGCCATCGACAAGTGCCCGAAGCCGGTGATCGCGCTGGTGCAGGGCGCGACCTTCGGCGGCGGCGTCGGCCTTGTCGCGGCCTGCGATATCGCCATTGGCACGACGCACGCGAAGTTCATGCTGAGCGAGGTCAAGCTGGGCCTCATCCCGGCGGTGATCTCGCCCTACGTGGTCCGTGCCATGGGCGCCCGCGCCGCCCGCCGCTACTTCCTGACGGCCGAGCGCATCGATGCCCACGAGGCGTACCGCCTGGGCCTGCTGCATGAGGTGGTGGAGGACGAAACGGACCTTCACAATGCGTGCGATCGTCTGGTGACGGTGCTGCTCGCCAACGGCCCGCGCGCCATGGCCGAGAGCAAGGCCCTGGTCGACGCCGTGGCCGACCGCACCATTGACGACGCCGTCATCCGCGACACCGCCGAACGCATCGCCGACACCCGCGCCTCCGACGAAGGCCGCGAGGGCGTGACGGCGTTCCTTGAAAAGCGCAAGCCCGCCTGGACCGAAGGCCAGGGATAAGGGCAGAGGGAGACCGAAACGTGTTCTCAAAGATCCTCATCGCCAACCGCGGCGAGATCGCCTGCCGCGTCATCAAGACCGCCAAGCGCCTGGGTGTGAAGACCGTCGCGGTCTACTCGGAAGCGGACGTGGAGGCCATGCACGTCCACATGGCCGACGAGGCCTATTGCATCGGCCCGGCCGCCGCCTCCGAAAGCTACCTGCGCGGCGACAAGATCCTCGCCGTGTGCGAGGCGTCGGGTGCGGAAGCGGTCCACCCCGGCTACGGCTTCCTGTCGGAAAACGCCGAGTTCGCGGAAGCCTGCAAGGCCAAGGGCATCGTCTTCATCGGCCCGCCGACCAACGCCATCATCTCCATGGGTTCGAAGTCCGAGTCCAAGCGGATCATGGAAGCCGCCGGCGTGCCGCTGGTGCCCGGCTACCACGGTGCCGACCAGGACCTTGAGCTTCTGCGCTCCGAGGCCGAACGCATCGGCTTCCCCGTGCTGGTCAAGGCTTCGGCCGGCGGCGGCGGCAAGGGGATGCGCGTGGTGCGCGAAGCGTCGGAGTTCGACGCCGCCGTGGCCGGTGCCCGCCGCGAGGCCAAGGCGGCCTTCGGCGACGACAACCTGCTGATCGAGAAGTTCCTGGATCATCCGCGGCATGTGGAAATGCAGGTCTTCGGCGACACCCACGGCAACTACGTCCACCTCTATGAGCGCGATTGCTCCCTCCAGCGCCGCCACCAGAAGGTGATCGAGGAAGCCCCGGCCCCGGCGCTGCCCGACGACGTGCGCGCCAAGCTGCACGACGCCGCCGTCGCCGCCGCCCGCGCGGTGGATTACGTGGGTGCGGGCACGGTGGAGTTCCTCTATCAGGACGAGGCGTTCTATTTCATCGAAATGAACACCCGCCTTCAGGTGGAGCATCCGGTGACGGAAATGGTCACGGGCCTGGACCTGGTGGAATGGCAGCTGCGGGTCGCGTCCGGCGAGCCCATCCCGCTGTCGCAGGACCAGATTTCGGTGAAGGGCCACGCCTTCGAGGCGCGCCTCTATGCCGAGGACCCGACGCGCGACTTCCTGCCCGCCACCGGCACGCTGGGCCACCTGCGCCCGCCGACGGAGGAGGGCGGCGTGCGCGTCGACACCGGCGTGCGCGAGGGCGATGCCGTCTCCATCCACTACGACCCGATGATCGCCAAGCTGATCGTCTGGGACCACGATCGCCTGTCGGCGCTGCGCAAGCTGAAGGGTGCGCTGGAGCGGTATCAGGTGGTGGGTGTGGCGACCAACAACGCCTTCCTGACCGCCTGCGCCAGCCACGAGGCGTTCGAGAACCTGGAGCTGTCGACCAACTTCATCGACCGCCACCGCGACGAGCTGATCCCCGAGGCCAAGCCGGCCGACGACCGCATCCTGGCGATTGCGGCGCTGGAGGTGCTGTCGACCCGCGATGCCGAGTCGCGAGCCTTCGCCCTGGCCTCCGGCGACCCATACTCGCCCTGGCACGCCACCACCGGCTGGCGGATGAACGACGAGGGCCATGTGGACCTGCGCTTCATCGACGGCGAGGCGGAACACGTGGTGGTCGTCCACTACACCCGCGACGGCTATGAACTGGAGCTGTCGGAAGGCCGGGTGCCGGCGCGCGTCTCCCGCGACGGCCACGGCGACCTGCTCATCGACTTGGCCGGCGTGCGCCAGCGGGCGACGGTGGTGCGCCTGGGGGATGAACTGGTCATCATGCACGAGGGCCGCCAGCACCGCCTGACGGTGTTCGATCCCGCCGCCGCCGCCGGCGAGCAGGAGGGTGCCGGCGGTGCCCTCACCGCGCCCATGCCGGGCAAGGTGATCGACGTGTCGGTCAAGGAAGGCGACAAGGTTTCCAAGGGCCAGGCGCTTGTCGTGCTTGAAGCCATGAAGATGGAGCATACAATCACCGCGCCCGCCGACGGCACGGTGGCGGCGGTTCACTATGGTCCCGGCGACCAGGTGGCCGACGGCGCCGAGCTGCTGGTGATCGAGCGGGACGAGTAGGGCCGGAAGGCCCGCGCAGTGGGGCGCGGGCTCGACCGGGCCGTTGAAAACCGGGCGACGCCTGAAAATGTCAGTTGTCGCCCGGCAAGGCCGACCGGCCGCCGCGCCTGATGGCGCGTGAGGCTGCGTGCCGCCTGGAGCCGAAGGCGTGCGCGGAAGCGCGCACACCGCAGCGCCGACGATTCCGACGTCGGCGCGTATCAACGGAGGGGAAGAGCCCGTGACCACCGCGACCATTGACGCCCTGATGCTGGAATACGCCTGGACCGTCCACGACTTCCAGCACCTGGCGCACAGCCTGTCGCTGTTGACGGCGGCCATCAACGCCGACGAGTTCGAGGAGCGGAATTTCTATTCGGACGTCGAGGCGCTGACCATGGCCGCCGCCGAAAGCCGCGGCCATCGGGCGCTGCTGGAGCAGCTGACGGCCGAGGACAAGGCGGTGCTGACCCGGCTGAAGGGCGCGCGCGACCGGCTGGTCTACAGCTTCTTCGTCGACCACCGCATCGACCGTGACAACGCCGACGTGGTCGCCCGCGAGGCCCGCGAAAAGCTGAACGCCCTGCGCGCCGACATCAAGGAGGGCCGCAAGGTCCTGGACCGCGCCTACGCCATCCTGGCCGAGGTCGGCGAGGAGGATTGACGGGGCGGCGGCCCCAACTCCAACACCAAGCTTGAGGACACGTTCATGACCCTGCCCAAGGCCGTGAAGATGGTGGAGATGGGGCCGCGCGACGGCCTGCAGAACGAGCCGACGCCGGTGCCGCCCGAGGTCAAGGCGACGCTCATCGACATGCTGGCCGACGCCGGGCTGACGGCCATCGAGGCGGGCTCCTTCGTCAGCCCCAAGTGGGTGCCGCAGATGGCCGGCACCGCCGAGGTCCTGAGCCTCATCCGCCGCAAGCCCGGCGTCAGCTACCCGGTGCTGGTGCCCAACCTCAAGGGCATGGAAGCCGCCGAGGCCGCCGAGGGCGTGCACGAGATCGCCGTCTTTGGCGCCGCCTCTGAAAGCTTCTCGAAGAAGAACATCAACTGCTCCATCGCCGAAAGCCTGGAGCGCTTCAAGCCCGTCGCCGACCGCGCACTCGCAAATGGCTGGAAGGTGCGCGGCTATGTTTCCTGCGTGCTCGGCTGCCCCTACGAGGGCGAGATCGCGCCGGAAAAGGTGGCCGAGGTCGCCGAGGCCCTGTTGAAGATGGGCTGCTACGAGATCAGCCTGGGCGATACCATCGGCACCGGCACGCCCGCCAAGGCCCAGGCCATGGTGGATGCGGTGGCGGCGCGCGTGCCGGTGGAAAAACTGGCGGCCCACTTCCACGACACCTACGGTCAGGCGCTGGCGAACATCTATGCCGTGCTGGAGCGTGGCGTGGCGGTGGTCGACAGCTCCGTCTCCGGCCTGGGCGGCTGCCCCTACGCCAAGGGTGCGTCGGGCAACGTCGCCAGCGAGGACGTGCTGTACATGCTCAACGGCCTGGGCATCGAGACGGGCGTGGACCTGGACAAGCTGATGGCCGCCGGCGTCTATATCGGCGAGCACCTGAACCGCCCCTCGGGCTCCAAGGTCGCCCGCGCCAAGGCGGCGTGAGGCGCGAGCCGGTGGAGGAAGCTGGAGTCCACATCCGGCGTCGGCCGGCCTGCCGTGCTCCTGCTCCCCGAGATCCGGCGCGAGTCGCCCCGTGACGGCCGCCGCCGCCCGCATCGCCGCCATCCTTCTCGGCCTCGGCTTGGCGGCGCTCCCCACCCTCGCATGGCCCGCGCTGCCGCCGGAGGCCGTCCGCCCCATCGGGGTGCTGCTGCTGGCCGCTGCACTCCGGGCGAGCCGGTGGCGCCCCTGGGATTCCGGGGCGGCCAGGCCGTGGCTGCTGGGGGCGCTGGCCGTGGCCGCCGCGCCCGCCTCCCTCCAGCACGAGGTCGCCACGTCCACCGCGTTGTGGCTGGTGGCCGGCGGGCTGGTGATCGGCGTCGCGGTCAAGGCCACCGGCCTGGGCGAGCGGCTGGCGCGCGGGCTGGTCAGCCGCATCGGCGGGTCCTACGGCGCGCTCATCGGTGGCATCATGGTGGTGGGGCTGGTGCTGGCCTTCGTCATGCCGTCGAGCATGGGGCGCGTGGTGCTGCTCACGCCCATCGTTCTCAGCCTGGCGGCGGCGCTCGGCTATCGGCACGGCACGCGCGGCTACGACGGCCTCATCCTGGCGACCGGACTGGTGTGCATCGTGCCCGCCATGGCGATCCTGCCCGCAACCGTGCCCAATGTGGTCATGCTGGGCGCGGCGGAGGCCCAGTTCGGCGAAACGCTGCGATTCTTCACCTTCCTCAAGGCGCAGTTTCCCGGCACCGGCCTCGCCCGGGCGCTGGTGATCGCGCTGGTCGTCTGGGTGCTCTACCGCCAGCGCCCGGCGCGTGCGCCCGATGCCGTCCACCCCGGGCCCATGGGACGGCGGGAGCGGCGCCTGGCGGTCATCCTGGCCGCGGCGCTGGGTCTCTGGGCGACGGACAGCCTGCACCACATCTCGCCGGCCTGGATCGCCGTCGGCGCCGCCGTCCTCTGCTTCCTGCCGCCGGACCCGATCCTGCCCCTCAAGGGCCTGCACCGGAAGGTGAACGTCAAGGCGCTCATCATGGTCGCCGCCCTGGTGGGGCTGGGGGCCGGCGTGGCGCAGAGCGGCATGGCCGCCGGCCTGGGCGGCTGGGCGGCGGAGACCCTGCCGCTGGACCCTGCCCAGCCGGGATGGCTGAATGCGCTGGTGATCGGCGGCCTTGGCATGGCGGCGTCGGTGGCGGTGACCACGCCCGGCGTGGCGGCGGTGGTCACCCCCGCCGCCGGGCGTCTGGCCGAGGCCTCGGGCCTGCCGCTCGACACGGTGCTGATGGCCGAGGTCATGGGCTACGCCACGGCGCTTCTGCCCTACCAGGTGCCGCCGTTGCTGGTCGCCATGAGCATGGCCGGCGTGCCCTTCCGCCAGGGCGTGCGTGCGAGCCTGGCCGTCGCCGGTGTCTCGGTGCTGGTGGCGTGGCCGGTGACGCTTCTGTGGTGGGCCTGGCTCGGTCTGCTGTGATTCGCGGCATTGCACCATGGGCTGCGACGTTAGTATGATCATGCCTCGCATCCTCAGGATGCAGGTCGAGGGGAGGGGACATGATCGGTTTCGACGGCGGGCAGTTGAAGGTCCTGCTGGTGGAGGACAACGAGCACTTCCGCCGCCTTCTACGCACTGTGCTTCAGGCCCTGGGCATCACCGACGTCCGCGAGGAAGCGGACGGGGGCGCCGGTCTTGCGGCACTGGCGACGTACCCGGCGGACCTGGTGATCGTCGATTACCGGATGACCCCCATGGACGGGCTGGAGTTCACCCGCCGCCTGCGCCGCGAACCGGGGCAGGCCAATCCCTACGTCCCCGTGCTGATGGTCACCGGCTACACCGAGCCCAGGCTGGTGGCGCAGGCGCGCGACGCGGGCGTGAACGAGTTCCTGGCGAAACCCATCTCGGCGAAGATGCTGCTGTCGCGCATCGTCCAGGTGTTGCAGACGCCGCGCGCCTTCGTCTCGGCGTCCGACTACTTCGGGCCCGACCGCCGCCGGCGCCAGACGCCGATCGCCCACCCGGAGCGCCGGCGCTGCGAATGAGGCGCAATCGGCGGAAGTTGTGCGGTGCGGTGATCGGCTGACATTCTTCGGGCGTATAATTACCGCTTTCCGCACGCTTCTTTTTCGCGGTATACAGGCAGGACATCCGCTGCCGGCGGGATGGCGACGGAACTTGGTCCGGCGAAGGTACTGTGCATGTCAGGCTACAATCTGGAGCGTTTGAACTTCCTCGTCGTCGACGACAACAAGCATATGCGCGCGTTGGTCAAGACGATCCTGCACGCCTTGGGCTCGAAGAACGTGCACGAGGCCGCCGACGGGGCGGACGCCTTCAAGGAACTGCGGCACTTCCCGGCGGATATCATTATCTGCGACTGGAACATGTCGCCGCTGGACGGGCTGGACTTCGTCCGGCTGGTGCGCACGGGCAAGGACAGCCCCAATCCCTTCGTTCCCATCATCATGCTGACCGGCCACACGGAAATGCACCGCGTGATCGAGGCGCGCGACGCCGGCGTGCATGAATTCCTGGCCAAACCCATTTCCGCCAAGGGCCTGTTCTCGCGCATCCGCTCCATCATCGAGCGCCCGCGCCCCTTCATCCGCGCCGGCCTGTACTTCGGCCCCGACCGCCGCCGCCGCCAGATCGACTGGAAAGGCCCGGAGCGCCGCAAGTCCGGTGTCGGCAACGCCCAGGTGGCCGAGGACGAGGGCGGCCTGAGCCAAGCCGAGGTCGAAGCGCTGCTGAACGGCTGACGGCCGGGCATGGCGCGCCGCAACCGCGGCTTTCCCCAACAGCCGCTTAGGGTTAGGATGAACGGATTACGCCCTCCGATCGTATCCAGGAGGTCCTATCCGAAGCGCCCAGCCAGGGAGCCGTTCGCATGAGCAGTGAGCAGCCCGAGTTCATTCAGCCGCCCGACACCCTGAAGGACAAGGTGGACGTCACCGCCGGGGGCGTCGACCTGGACGCGCTGGAAAAGGCCGAGGCGCTGATTGCCGGCTTGCAGGGCGATTACCTGTCGTGGGTGGAGGGCGACCTGGAAAAGCTTCAGGAGTTCTACAAGGCCGCCGAGACCGCCGATCCCGCCGACCGGCGTGAAAAGCTGCGGGATGTTTTCTCCGTCGCCCACGACGTCAAGGGCCAGGGCGGCAGCTTCAACTACCACCTCATGACCACCATCGCCAACCAGCTCTGCCGGTTCATTGAGAAGCTGCCCGAGCAGGTCAGCAAGGGCCAGATGGAGGTGGTGAAGGTCCACATCGACGCCCTGCGCCTGGTCATAGCCCAGCGCCTGGAAGGCGACGGCGGCCGCGCCGGCAGCAACCTGGTGCGCGGCCTGGACGCCGTCATCAACAAGGTGAGACCGGCGGAGGAAGCCTGAACCCCTTCCGCCGGTCTTCGTTCAGAACCGCCCGGCGCGGTAGTCTTCCACGGCCTGCATCAGTTGTTCGCGCGTGGTCATGACGAACGGGCCGTACTTGGCGATGGGCTCCTTCAGCGGCCGCGCCGCCACCACCAGAAGCCGGGCCCCGTCCGGGCCGCCGACGGCGCGCAGGGCGCCTTCCCCTTCCTCGATCACCGCGATCCGCCCCTCGGGCACCATCCCGGCCGATTCTCCCGGCCCCAGGGCCACCGTGCCGGAAAACGGCAGGACGAAGCCGGCATGGCCGTCGGGCAGGGGCAGGTCGACCGTCGCGTTCTCCTCCAGCGTCACGTCGGCGATGAAGGGCCGCGTCGCCCGCTCGGGCGCGGGGCCGGCGGCATCGCCCCAGGTGCCCGCGATCAGTTTCACGGAAACCCCCGGCGCAGGCTCGACAGCCGCCAGCCGGTCCGCCGGGATGTCGGCGTACCACGGCTCGCGCATTTTTTCGTCGGCCGGCAGGTTCAGCCAGAGCTGGAAGCCGAACAGCAGGCCGTCGGTCTGCTCGGGCATCTCGGAATGCTCAATGCCCCGCCCGGCGGTCATCCATTGCACGCCGCCGTCGACGATCAGCCCCTCGCCGCCGTGGTTGTCGCGGTGGCGCATCCGGCCCTGGACCATGTAGGTCACCGTCTCGAATCCCCGGTGCGGATGCGGCGGGAAGCCGGCGATGTAGGCCTTGGGGTCGTCGCTGCGGATGCGGTCGAGCATCAGGATGGGATCGATGACGTCCAGCCTCGGCTGGCCGATCATGCGGGTCAGCTTGACGCCGGCGCCGTCCTCGGCCGGCATACCCTCGACAACGCGGGCAACGGAGCGGCCGGTGGGCATGGTGCTGGTGGACATGGCTGCGCTCTCCATGGAGTAAACTGTTTCCTGATACGCAAGATGGCGCGGCGGCGGCGGCGGATAAAGCGTCTTCGCGGAAACAGTCTGTCGCTCCATGAACGCTCAGCAGGGCCCTGGCAGCACCGATCCGATACGGCGTCCGGCGGCGTCCACGGCGGCGGTGGGCGAACCGCAGGCGGCCGGCGGCTCGATGCCGGCCGGTGCGAAGACGGGGCCTTCCGGGCCGTAGTCGTCCGGCAGGCGGTCGAGGCGGGAGACGTTCATGCCCTGGTCGGGGGCGACGCATTCCCAGCGGGTGCCGTCGGGTCCGCGCAAGTGGACGCCGACCTGCCCCTTGGCGATCGGCCAGGCCTGCACGGCGACGGCCTCGGGCTCCGCCGCGGCTGCCAGGCAGGCGGTGACGGCGGGCAGGAACTCGGGCAACCAGGCCGTCCACACCCAGCCCTCGGGCGGCGTGTCGTAGACGGGCGGCGGGGCCGGGTTGTCCAGGCGGGCGGCCAGGCGCTCGCCGTACTCCTCGCCGAGGCCGCTGTCGAAGCCCGGCGGCTGATGGCCGCACGACGACGCCAGCGCGCCGAGGCCGAGGCCCAGGAGCGCGGCGATGGGCAGCGACATGCGTCGCGTCAGGAGGCGGGGGAGGGGCATGAGGGTCAGGCGATCCTTGACACCGGGCTCAGCCGCCGGTGGCTTCCTTGGGGGCGGGCAGGGCGACCCAGTCCGGCAGGGCGACCTTGAGCGTCGCGGCACCGGCCGAGAGGGGGGTATCCAGGTGCTCCAGCCGCACCAGCGCCAGCGCATGGCCCTCGACGGCGGAGCGCACCGTGCCGGCCTCCTTGCCCTCGGGGGTGAGAAGGGGCGTGCCGGCGGCCGGCGTCGGGCCTTCGACGACCGTCAGGGGCACCAGGCGCTTCTTCGCCAGGCCCCGGTACTTCATGCGGGCGGTCAGCTCCTGGCCGACGTAGCAGCCCTTCCGGAAGTCGACGCCGTGCAACTCGTCGAAGCCCGACTCGAGCGCGGTGCCCTTTTCCACCTCGATGTCGCGGCTGCCGTCGGGCAGGCCGAGCGCGATGCGATGGGAATCCCAGCGGGTGAACTCGGCGGCGGTGAAGCCGGCGTCCTCCAGCAGCGGCCCGGCCTTTTCGGTCGGCACCAGAACGCGGACGCCGGCGCCGGGCAGGCGGGGATCGGTGAAGGCCAGGCCCTCGCCGCCGGCAAAGGGCATGGCGGCGCCGGGGTTGTTCTCGGGCAGACCGAGGCGCGCCTCTGCGCCCGGCCCGAACACGGCGGCGACCTCCCAGCCCTCGGCCACGGCAAGTTGCACCTTGGCGCGCAGCTTGTACTTGGACAGGCGGGTCTTCAGGTCCTCCAGCCGTGCCTGCTCTCCCTCCAGGTAGAGCGTTTCGCCCATCTCGACGGCGAAGACGTCGTGCAGGAACTTGCCCTGCGGGGTGAGCAGCGCCGCCCATACCGCGCGGTCGGGCGCCACGGCGGTGATGTCGTTGGTCAGCATGCCCTGCAGGAAGGTCTTCCGGTCCTCCCCGGCGACCGTCAGCAGGCCGCGGTGTTCCAGGATGGTGTAGAAGGCGTCGGCCATGGACCCCGTCCTCTGCCTTGAAAAAACAACGTGTCCAGAAGGTGGCGCGCCGGCGCGCGCTTGGCAAGTCCGCTTGGCAGATGGGGGTTGGAGCCCTATAACGGACGGCGCGCCCCATAAGCCGGAATCCCATGAAGATCTGCCTTTTCGACGACTCCGTTCCCTTCGATGCCTGGACCCCCGGCCGCCGCCCGCTCGGCGGCGCGGAAAAGGCCTTCGCGCTGCTGCCGGGGCCGCTGTCCGCCCAGGGGCACGAGGTTCACGTCTACAATCAGTGCAAGTACTCCATGCCCATCGAAGGCGCCCGCTGGCATTCGCCAGACGGCCCGCGCCCGGTGGATGCCGAGGCGCTGATCGCTTTCCGCAAGCCGACCCTGCTGGAAGCCCTGCGCACCCCGCGCCGGCGCATCCTGTGGGTGACGGCCGCGCCGGAGTACCTGGACAGGAAGGCCGCCCGCACGTTCCTGGCCGACCGCGAGGCGGAGCTGGTCTTCGTGTCCGAGGCGCAGGCCGCCCGCTTTCAGGGCGACCGGCCGGCGACGGTGATCCGTCCCGGCGTGGCCAAGGCCTACCTGCGCGAGGAACTGGCGCGCGACGCCGACGCCCCGCCCCGGGCGGTGGTGACCACGCACCCGAGCCACGGCCTCGACTGGCTCATCGACCTGTGGATCAACGAGGTCCGCCCCAAGGTGCCGGATGCGGAGCTGGACATCTACTCTGCCAGCCTGGACCGCGCCATGCAGGACCCGGAAAGCGCGCCCGAGGCGCTGGAGCCGCTGGTCGCGCGGTGCATGGCCGGCCGCCAGCACGGCGTGGCGGTGCTGGCGCCCCTGGGGGACGAGGGCATGGCGAAGGCCTATGCCGATGCGCGCGTGCACCTGTATCCCGGCCATCCCGACGACATGGCCTGCTGGACGCTCGCCGACAGCCAGGCCGCCGGCTGCCCCGCCATCGCGCGCGGCTTCCCGGCGGTGGCGGAGCGGGTGGACAACGGCCAGACCGGCTATCTGGTGCCCGACGCGGCGGCCTTCGCCAACGTCGCGGTCGAGCTTCTGACCAACGACGCCGTGCGCGACAGCCTGGGCGAGGCCGCCCGCGCCGCGCACCGCCGCCGCCCCTGGAGTGCTGCGGCGGCCGACTTCCACACGCTGCTGACGGGCGGAGCCTGACCCCATGGAAACCCTGCGCGTCCTGCAAGCCATGGCCGGCGCCGAGAACGGCGGGGCGGAACTGTTCTTCGAACGCCTCGTCACCGCGCTTCACCGCGCCGGCGTGCAGCAGCACGTGGTGCTGCGCGAGAACGGAACCCGTACCGACAAGCTGCGCGAGGCCGGCCTGCGTCCGGTGGAACTGCCCTTCGGCGGGCGGTTCGACCTGAAGACCGGGCGCGGCCTGAAGAAGGAGATCGCCCGCTTCCAGCCGCACGTGGTGCTGAGCTGGATGAACCGCGCCACGCGCTTCGTGCCCAAGGACGGCCCCTTCGTCAAATGTGCACGGCTGGGCGGCTACTACGACCTGAAATACTATCGCCACTGCGATCACCTGATCGGCAACACGCCGGATATCGTCGACTATCTGGTCAAGCAGGGCTGGCCGGAGGAGCGGGCGCACTACCTGCCCAACTTCGTCAACGAGGAACAGGCCGCCGCGCCCGCCTCGCGCAAGGCCAACTACACGCCGGGGTCGGTGCCGCTGGTGTTTGCGCTGGGGCGGCTGCACGTCAACAAGGGCTTCGACACCCTGCTGCGCGCCATCGCCCGGCTGCCCGACGTGTACCTGTGGATTGCCGGCGACGGGCCGGAGCGTCAGGCGCTTGACGACCTGGCGCACGAACTGGGCGTGAAGCCGCGGGTGCGCTTCCTGGGCTGGCGCGAGGACGTGGCCGCCCTGCACGCCGCCGCCGACCTGTTCGTCTGCCCCTCGCGGCACGAGCCGCTGGGCAACGTGGTGATCGAGGCCTGGGCGCACGACCGTCCGGTGGTGGCGACGGCAAGCCAGGGGCCCTCCATGCTGATCCGCGACGGCGAGAACGGCCTGCTGACGCCGGTGGACGAGCATATTCCCCTGGCCGACGCCATCAAGCGGGCCCTGCGCGACGAGGCCCTGCGCGACCGTCTGGCCGCCGCCGGGCGGGCGGACTACGAAGCCGCGTATACAGAGGAAAAGGTGGTCGCGCAGTACCGCGCCTTCTTCGCCCGCGTGGTGGCGGAGAAGTTCCCCGAGGCGGCGGAGTAGCGCGCCCATGTGCGGCATCGCCGGCGCCATGACCCGCGACGGCAGCGCCGTCGATCCAACCCTGCTCAACCGCATGGTGGAGGCCCTGGCCCATCGCGGGCCGGACGGGTCGGGGGTGCATCTGGCGGGCGACGTGGGGCTGGCGCATGCGCGGCTGGCGATCATCGACCTCGACGGCGGCGACCAGCCGCTGTTCGGGCCCGACGACGCCCTGGCGCTGGTCGCCAACGGGGAAATCTACAACTACCGCGAACTGCGCGAGGATCTGGCGGGCGAGGCCTTCCGCACGGGGTCCGACTGCGAGCCGCCGCTGGCGCTCTACCGCCGGCGCGGGCTGGCCTTCACCGACGCTTTGCGCGGCATGTACGCCATCGCCTTGCATGATCCGGCGGAAAGGCGCCTGGTACTCGCGCGTGATCCCTTCGGCATAAAGCCGCTGTACTACGCCGAGACCGAGACCCTGTTCGCCTTCGCCAGCGAGCCCGCCGCCCTGGTTGCGGCCGGCGTAATCGCCGCGCGGGTGGACGATGCCAGGCGCGACGAGTTGTTCGGCCTGCAGTTCACCACCGGCGGCGATACCGTCTTCCGGGGCATTCGCCGCGTCCTGCCCGGCGAGACGCTGGTGGTGGAAGGCGGCCGCATCACCGGAAAGCGCCACCTCAACGCCCTGCCGCCGCCGGACGCCAAGCCGGCGGCGCGCGACGGGGCGGCGGCGGTCAGGCTGTTCGACCGCCTGTTCGCCGAAAGCGTGGACCTGCACCAACGCTCCGACGTGCCCTATGGCATGTTCCTGTCGGGCGGCGTGGACAGTTCGGCGGTGCTGGCGATGATGGCGCGGCTCAATCCCGATCCGGTGCTGGCCTTCACGGCCGGCTTTCCGGGCTCGGGCGCCCATGACGAGCGCGCCCACGCCCGTGCCGCGGCCCGCGCGGCCGGGGCGGAGCATGTGGAGGTCACGGTCACCGAGAACGACTTCTGGGCCCACCTACCCGAGATCGCCGCCGCCGTCGACGATCCCTGCGCCGACTACGCCGTCGTGCCCACCTGGCTGCTGGCGCGGGAGGCGCGGGCGTCCGTCAAGGTGATCCTGTCCGGCGAGGGTGGCGACGAGTTGTTCGGCGGCTATGGGCGCTACCGCGGCGCCATGCGCCCCTGGCCGTTCACCAAGGCCGTGCGCCGCAAGGGCATGTTCGAGGGGCTGGGCGTCCTGCGCCGCGACGCCGGCAGCCGCTGGCGCGACGGCTTCGCGGCGGCGGAGGACGCGGCGGCGCGATCGGGCTGGCGCAGCCGCCTGCAACGGGCGCAGGTGCTGGACATGGCCGACTGGCTGCCGCACGACCTGCTGACGAAGCTGGACCGCTGCCTCATGGCGCACGGGATGGAGGGCCGCGTGCCGTTCCTGGACGTGGCGCTGGCCGCCTTCGCCATGCCGCTGCCCGACCGCTTGAAGATGCGCGGCCGGCACGGCAAATGGGTGGTCAAGCAGTGGCTGTCGGAGGCGCTGCCCGTCGCGCAGCCGTTCACGCCCAAGCGCGGCTTCACCGTGCCCGTGGGGGAATGGATCGCGGCCAAGGGAGCGATGCTCGGCCCCATGGTCGCGGCCCAGCCCGGCGTGGTGGAAGCCGTCGACCCCGAGGCCGCGCGCCACCTGTTCACCAGTTCCGACCGCCGAGCGCGGTTCGCCGCCTGGACGTTGCTTTACTATGCGCTTTGGTATCGTCGCCACGTGCTGGGCCGCCCGCCCGCCGGCGACGTCTTCGAAACCCTGACCACCGCCCCCTGAAGGAGATTGCCGCCGTGGCCGACCGTTACGACCTGATCATTCAGAACGGCACCGTGATGACCCCCTCTGGCGCGGTGGGAGCGGACGTCGGCGTCCGCGACGGCCGCATCGTCGCCATCGGCCCGCTGGGCACCGCCGACGCCGCCGAGGTGGTGGATGCCTCGGGCCTGCACGTACTGCCGGGCGTCATCGACAGCCAGGTCCACATGCGCGAGCCCGGCCTGGAATACAAGGAAGACCTGGCGACCGGCTCGCTGGGCGCGGTGAAGGGCGGTGTCACGGCCGTTTTCGAGATGCCCAACACCAATCCCTCGACCACCACGCCCGAGGCCATCGCCGACAAGCTGAACCGGGCGCGCGGCCGCATGTGGTGCGACCACGCCTTCTTCATCGGCGCCAGCCCCGAGAATGCCAAGGACCTGGCCGGCTGGGAACTGCTGCCCGGCTGCTCGGGGGTGAAGATCTTCATGGGGTCGTCCACCGGCAGCCTGCTGGTGGAGCAGGACGAGATGATCGCCCAGGTGCTGGCCAACGGCCGCCGCCGCGTCGCCGTCCACTGCGAGGACGAGGCCCGCCTGCGCGAGCGCAAGCACCTGGCTGACGCGGAGGGCCACCCGCGCGCCCATCCGGTCTGGCGCGATACCGAGACGGCCCTGCGCGCCACCAAGCGCCTGGTCAAGCTGGCCGAGGCCGCGGGGCGGCGCGTCCATACCCTGCACATCACCACCGCCGACGAGATGCGCTTCCTGGCCGAGCACAAGGACCTGGTGACGGTGGAGGTGCTGCCCCAGCACCTGACGCTGACCGACGAGGCCTATGAGCGCCTGGGCACCAGGGCCCAGATGAACCCGCCCATCCGCTCCGCCGAGCATCAGGCGGGCCTGTGGTGGGGCATCGAGCAGGGTGTGGTGGACTGCATCGGGTCCGACCACGCGCCGCACACGCTGGAGGAAAAGGCCAAGCCCTATCCGTCCAGCCCGGCGGGCATGACCGGGGTGCAGACGCTTGTGCCCGTCATGCTCAACCACGTGGCCGCCGGGCGCCTGACGCTGCAACGCTTCGTCGACCTGACCAGCGCCGGGCCGGCCCGCGTGTTCGGCATAGCCGGCAAAGGGCGCATCGCGGTCGGCTACGACGCCGACTTCACCCTGGTGGACCTGAACGCCGAGCGGGTGATCGAGGACAAGTGGATCGCCGCGCGCTGCGGCTGGACGCCGTACGACGGCATGAAGGTGACCGGCTGGCCGACCCACACCATCATCCGCGGCCGCATCGTCATGCGCGAGGACGAGGTCGCCGGCGAGCCCCAGGGCGTGCCGGTCCGCTTCCAGGAAACGATCGGCCAGGACATGGTATCGTCCTGAGCATGGGCTTCGGCGTCGGGCGTCGGGCGTCGGGGGCGGATCGCCCCCGGTCGCCTTACCCCGTGATGCCCCGCAGCATCGGCGCCGGCGCCCCGCACAGGGCCTTCACCGCCAGCCAGCGGTCCCACGACAGCGCCATGGCGCCGCCGGGCGGAACGTCGCGCAGGCGGTCCATGCGGGCGGGGTCGGCGGGATGGCTGCGCAGGTAGAGGGCTGGGCGCCCGTCGCGGTCCGCCCGGCTGTTCAGGACGTCGTGCACGCCGGCAAGTCCGCGCGTGCGCAGGCCGGCGTCGCGGAGGAGCGCGATGGCGGCGGCGTCCGTCTCCGCCAGATCGGCCGGGACGGGCCGGGCGCGGGTCAGCGCGGCGGACAGAAGCGCCGGCGGGCTCTGGGCGCCGTCCTGCCACACCGTCACCAGTTCGCCCGGCCGCAGGTGGCCGAGCAGGGTGCGC
The DNA here is from genome assembly GCF_044803115.1 of Caenispirillum salinarum. Taxonomy (GTDB): domain Bacteria; phylum Pseudomonadota; class Alphaproteobacteria; order Rhodospirillales; family Rhodospirillaceae; genus Caenispirillum; species Caenispirillum salinarum_A. The sequence continues at coordinate 1,177,371 of NZ_CP085224.1, forward strand.
ATCGGACCGTGCGTTCCGGTATCGGCGATGGCGTGGGCCAGCACGCCGGCCAGTTCGTCGGGTGTGCGCAGGGCATCGATCATGCCGCGAGTCAGCAGGATATGCCCGCCGGGCAGGGCGCGCGCCTCAACGGCGGGATCGTCCACCACCGTCACCTCCAGCGCCGGCGCACCGGGACCGGCGGAGGCCTCCAGCCGGCCGACAAGTGATTCCAGCGCCTCGCGCCCGGCCGGAGCCTCGCAGCGCGATCCGGCGGCGGCGGCCAGCGTCGCGCCCCAGGTGACGCTCCACTCCGGCGGGACGGACGGCGCCATGCGCGCGGCCACGACCGGCGCGGTGGCGGCGACGGCGGCATAGAGACCGACGCCCGCCGACATCAGGCCAAGCGCCCAGGCCGACGCCCGAAGCGTCCGCCGCAGGCGGGGCGCTGCGATCAGGCGGCGCCAGTCGGCCAGGGCCGGCGCGGGCGCACGCCGCTTCGGGCGCCGTCCCGCGGCGGCGGCGCGGGCCGCCTTCAGGCGCGGGCGCAGGTCTGTGGCGAGCGCCGGGTCGAAGACGCTGAGGGTGGTCCCGGCCTGCCCCACGCGGGTCAGGTGGATGGCGCGCGACAGCGCCTCGCCGTCGCGGCCGGAGTCCAGCGCGATCTCGGCATAAGGCCACAGGGCGACCGGCAGCCCCCGGCGATCACGGATCTCCAGGCGCGTCGGCGCGGGGCGGACCAGGACGTCGCGCGGCCCCTGGCCGTCGCCGTCGTCGTAGAGCCCCGGATATGCGGGTACGGTCGGTGTCGTCGTCACGGGCGTTGTTGTAGCGGGGCGCGGGGCTTGCGTAAATGGCGGCGAAGGGTGTGCGTCTGTTATGGTTGCCCCAGCCGATTCATCAGATAAGGGAGGTTCCGTTTCATGAGCCAGTCCAGCGAGTTCCAGGCGCTTGTGCTCGACAAGTCCGACGACGGCAAGGTGGCGTCCACCATCAAGACCCTGTCGGACGCCGACCTGCCGGAAGGCGACGTGGTGGTGCGCGTCAGTCACTCCACGCTGAACTACAAGGACGGTTTGGTGCTGAACGGCCTGGGCGGTCTGGTGCGCACGTATCCGCATGTGCCGGGCATCGATTTCGCGGGCACGGTGGAGCAGTCCTCCCACCCGGACTACAAGGAAGGCGATGCCGTGGTGCTCACCGGCTGGCGCGTCGGCGAGGCGCACTGGGGCGGCTATGCGCAGAAGGCGCGGGTGAAGGGCGACTGGCTGGTCAAGCTGCCCGAAGGCCTGAGCCCCAAGCGCGCCATGGCCATCGGCACCGCCGGCTTCACCGCCATGCTCGCCGTTCTGGCGCTGGAAAAGCACGGCGCGTCCGCCGATGGCGGCCCGGTGCTGGTCACTGGCGCGACGGGAGGCGTCGGCTCGGTGGCGACGGCGATTTTGGGCAAACTGGGCTACGAGGTCGACGCCGTGACCGGCAAGGCCGAAAGCGCCGACTACCTGAAAAGCCTGGGCGCCACCACCATCATCCCGCGCGGTGACCTGGCCGAGCCGGTGACCAAGCCGCTGCTGAAGGAGCGGTGGCAGGGCTGCGTGGATGCGGTCGGCGGGCAGATGCTCGCCAACGTGCTGCCGCAGATGAAGTACCGCGGCTCCGTCGCCGCCGTCGGACTGGCCGGCGGCAACAAGCTGGAGACCACGGTGGTGCCGTTCCTGCTGCGCGGCGTGAACCTACTGGGCATCGACTCGGTCATGTGCCCCAAGCCGGAACGCGGGGAAGCGTGGACGCGCCTGACCTCGGACCTGCCCATGGACAAGCTGGACGCCATGATCCATGACGCCACGCTCAAGGACCTGCCGGACCTGGGAACCAGAATCCTCAAGGGTGGCGTGCAGGGCCGCGTCGTGGTCGACGTGAACGCCTGAGCGGCCGGAGGGCGCGCGCGTATGCCACCGTCGATGGCACGCATCGGCGGTGGCTCGCGTTCAACAGGAGAGACAGACGTTCGAGAGTCAGAGGAGGAAAGACCGCAATGGCCGACACCGACCAGCTCAATCAGCGCCTGAACAGCCTGGAAGCCCGCATTCGCAAGGTGGAGCAGGCGGCGCATCCGGTGGCGCCCAGCGACCACGATGTCGCCAGTCTGCTTCAGGATCTGTGGGGCGAGCACGCCCGCGTCCGCCACTATCTGGCCGAAGAGGGCGAGGCACCGGAGCCCGAACGCTCCCGCTTGGCCTCCCCCGCCGACGCCGACGACAGCATGAACGAGATGGAAAAGCTGCTGGCCCAGGCCGAAGCGCTGCACACCGAGAAATGAGGGCGGGTCCGTGATCCGGTACATCCGCCGCCGGGCGGCGCGGCGGCCATGAAGCGCCGCTTTCTGATCCTGTTCCTGATCCTGCTTGCGGCCGCCTGCGCGTGGTTTCTGCTGCATTTCCGCGGCGACATCGGCATCTGGCTGCGCGAGGCGCAGGGCGTGATCGCGGGATGGGTGGACGCCCGCCCCGTGGCGGCCGCCGCCGGCTTCATCGCCATCGCGACGCTCGGCAAGGTGACGCCGTTTCCCGGCGGCATCGCGATCATGCTGACCGCCGGCACCCTGTTCGGACCGATCCTCGGGCCGCTCATGTCGGCCCTGGGGGCGGCGTTGAGTGCGTTGCTGGTCGGGGCGCTGGGCCGCGTGCTGATCGCCGACGCCATCGACCGGCGGTTCGGGCACCGCATCTCTCACCTGGAAGAGGTTGTGGTCGAGGACGGGTTCAACTGGCTGCTGGCCGCGCGCCTGCTGCCCGTCCTGCCGGCATGGCTGGTGAACCTGGTGCCGGTGGTGTTTCCCATTCCGCTGTGGAAGGTGTTCGTCGCCACGCTTCTGGGGCTTCTGCCCATCAGCTTCGTTCTGGGCAGCATCGGCGACGGCCTGGCGACCCTGGCGGAAGCCGAGGCCGTGCCGGCGGACGTGATGCTGTCGGCGGACGTGCTGCTGCCGCTGGTGGGGCTGGCGGTGGTGGCGCTCGCGCCGGTGGCGGTCAAGCGCCTCAGGCAGTCGCGGCGGTAGGTTTCGCGCCCATTTCCCGCTTGTTGACGCGCTTGACGCTCAACCACAGCACCAGCACCACCCAGGCCAGCAGGACGGTCAGGCTTGTCAGCCACTCGCCCGACGAGAACAGCGTGCCCGGCGCCCCGTAGAAGGGGCCGCGCACCACATTCAGGGCGTGGGTCACCGGGTTGATGGTCATGACCACGTTCAGCCAGCCGGGCACGTTGGTCATGGGGAACAGCGCCCCGGACAGCAGCCACAGCGGGAACAGGAACACCATCATGATGGCGTGGAAGCCCGCCGTGGACTTCATGGTCCAGGCAATGGAGAAGCCCAGTCCCGCGAAGCCCAGCGACGTCAGCGCCAGCGCCGCCACCACCATCAGCGATCCCGCCAGCCCGGGCATGAGCCCGATAAAGGGGGCCGCGATCAGCAGGATCAGCGCCTGGAACATGGCGATGGCCGCCGCTCCGCCAACCTTGCCGACCACGATGGACAGGCGCGGCACCGGCGCGACCAGCACGCCCTGCAAAAAGCCCTGGTCGCGGTCCTCGATGACGGTGATGGTGGAAAAGATGCTGGCGAACAGGATCAGCATCATCAGCACGCCGGGATAGAAGTACTCCAGGTACGTCATCCCCTCCATCCCCGGCGGATTGAAGGACGGCGTCAGCCCGGCGCCCAGGAAGGCCCAGAACAGCAGCGGCTGGCCGATGGAGCCGACCACGCGCTGGGGCTGGCGGATGAAGCGGACGAATTCGCGGCGGGCCAGCGACAGGGCGAAGCGCATCATGCCGGGGCTCCTTCCTTGCGGGCCTTGGCGGCGTCGGCGCCCGTGTCGGCGGCGGCCGCACCGGCCTCGGCGGGGCGCTTGCCGGTGATGTGGATGAACACGTCCTCCAGCGTCGGCTGCTTGACGGCGATGGACTGGATATCCGCCCGGTGGGCGTTCAGCGCCTTTTCGACGATGCTCGGCACCTCGGCCGGCGGCAGGTCGTCGACGCGCAGCTCGTCGCCGTAGCGCCCGACGGCCAGGCCCAGCGTTTCCGCCAGTTTCGGGCGCAGGGTCTCGGCATCGCGGGTCTGGATCACCAGCACTTCCTGGCCGACGCGGGCGCGCAGGCCGGCGGGCGTGTCGTGGGCCAGAAGATGGCCGTCGCGCATGATGGCGACGCTGTCGGCGTCCTCGGCCTCGCCGAAGACGTGGCTGGTCATCAGCACCGTCATGCCGCGCTCGCGCTGAACGCGGCGCAGGACCGTCAGGAACGACCAGCGGCTGGCGGGATCGAGGCCCGTCGTCGGCTCGTCGAGCAGCAGCACGCGCGGCCGGGTGAGCAGGCACTTGGCAAGCTCCACCTGGCGCGCCAGGCCGCCGGACAGGGTGTCCACCCGGTCGCCCAGGCGGTCCTTGAGGTCCGTCCACGACAGGGCCTCGGTCATGCGCTCCTGAAGCTCGGCCCCGCGGATGCCGTAGAGGCTGGCGTGCAGGGCGATGTTCTCGCCGACGCTCAGGTGCTTGTCGACGGCGGGACTCTGGAACACCACGCCCATGATGCGGCGCACCTCGGCGGCGTCGGTGGCCATGTCGTGACCCGCCACCCTGACCCGGCCGGCGCTGGGCGCGGCCAGCCCGCAGAGGATGCGGAACAGGGTCGACTTGCCGCTGCCGTTGGGGCCGGAGAGGATGCCGAACGATCCGTCCTCGACCGTCATGGACAGGTCGTGGATGGCGGTGCGAGCGGGTTGCCGCCGGCTGCCGGGGTAGATGTGCTTCAGGTGCTCGATGTCGATCATGGGTGCCTGTGCCGAAACCCGGCGGGGCCTCCTTGCGCGGATCGGGAAAGGAGGCATCTATTCCACAGGAAAGCGGCAACGGCAAGGCGGGGCGCGGTTTGGAACCATGAAAAATTCGGTCAGGGCCGCATCCGAAGGCGTTGGTCCTTCACGCGCGGGGGCGCGGTGGGGCCGAACGGGAGGCGACGGCATGCTGCCGACATCGTTGATGACCCGGCCGAACCGGGCTAGGGTCCGCCGCATGGATACCACGCGCCCCATCTACCACCTCTGCCTCCAGGACGCCTGGCAGGACGCGGCCGCCGCCGGCGTGTACGAGGGCTCGGACCTCGACCGCCGCGACGGCTTCATCCACTGCTCCACCGGCGACCAGGTGGCCGAGACCGCCGCCCGCTACTTCCCCGGCACCGACCTGGTGCTGCTGACCATCGACCCGACCCGGGTGGAGGGCGAGGTCAAGTGGGAGGAAAACCCGCGCGGCGTCTTTCCGCACATCTACGGCCGCGTGCCGCTGACGGCGGTGACGGCGGTGGAATTCCTGCGCTGGACGGGGGAGCGCCACGACATTCCCTTCCTCTTCGACTGACCCAGGCGAAAGACCCGATGCCCGACACCGCACAGCTTCCCGCCGAGATCCCGCTGATTGACGGCGTCCGCGCCCTGGCGGAGCGCTACGACGCCTTCATCCTGGACCTGTGGGGCGTGATCCACGACGGGCAGACGGCCTATCCCGATGCCGCCGACACGCTTGCGGCCCTGCGCGACGCAGGACGCAAGACCATCCTTCTGTCCAACGCCCCGCGCCGCGCCCACACGGTGGCGGCGGCCATGGAGCGCATGGGCCTGTCCGGCGACCTCTACGGCGACGCCCTGACCTCGGGCGAGGCGGTGCGCATGGAACTGACGGAGCCGCGCGACCCCTTCTACCGCGACCTGGGGCCCAGGGTGTTCTTCCTGGGCCGGTCCGACGACGACAGCGTGCTGGAGGGCCTGGATCATCGGTTCGAGAAGGTCGCCGATCCGGCGGCGGCGGACTGGGTGCTCAACACCGGCCCGCGCAGCTTCACCGAAACGCTGGACGACCTGGAGCCCGTGCTGCGGGACCTGGCGGCGGAAAAGCTGCCGATGGTCTGCGCCAATCCCGACCGGGTGGTGATCCGCGCCGGCGAGCGCATCATTTGCGCCGGGCTGATGGCGGAACGCTACGAGGAGATCGGCGGCGGCCCCGTCAGCTGGCGCGGCAAGCCCGACGCCGCCGTCTACGCCCTGTGCCTGGAGCGGCTGGGGGTGGCGGACAGAAGCCGGGTGTGCACCATCGGCGACAGCTTCCATACCGACATCGCCGGTGCGGCGGCGGCCGGGATCGATGCAGTGCTGTGCACCGGCGGCATCCATGCCGAGGACCTTGGCGTGCGCTACGGCGAGCCCGCCGACCCGCGCGCGGTGGCAGACCTTGCCAGGCGCGAGGCCGTGACGCCGGCGCCGGTGGGCCACATTCCGGCGTTCCGCTGGTAGGCGGCTCAGGCCTTTTCCCGGTCGGCCTCGGCTCCTGTCGGCGGGCGCTCCTCGCCGAACCAGCCGCGCAGCAGGCGGAAGGCCATGGGGGCCAGCATCACCACGATGATGATGCGCACCAGGTGGTGGGTGGAGACGAAGGCCACGTCGCGGCCCAGCGAAATGGCGATCAGCGACATCTCCGCCACGCCGCCGGGGCTGAGCGCCAGGATCAGCGAACTGAACGGGATTCCCGTCAGCGCCTGGATGCCCAGCGCGAAGGCCGCGCCCGTCGCCAGGATCAGCGAGGTCGAGCCCAGCGCCGCGAAGAAGGTGTCGCGCATGGACTTCAGCGGCACGCCGACGAAGCGACTGCCGATGGCCGCCCCGATCACCACCTGCGCCAGGCCGACCGCCACCGGCGGCGGGTGGGCGGCCGTCAGTCCCGCAAGGTGGACGATGGCGCTGCCGATCATGGGGCCGGTCAGGAAGTAGGCCGGCATCCGCACCGCCTTGGCCGCCAGCGCCCCCACCACGGCCGAGGCCAGCAGCAGGCCAAGGTCGGCGGCCGTCAGAACCGCGTCGGCCGGCGGCAGGCCCCCCGCCGGGCGCTCGTAGCCGGCGAACAACTGGTATAGGAAGGGCAGGGTGAAGACGGTGATCAGGATGCGGATGGAGTGCACCAGGCTGATGACCTTCTCGTCGCCGCCCATGGAGGTGCCGACCAGGATCATCTCCGTCAGCCCGCCCGGCGCGGCGGAGAAATAGCTGGTCACCGGGCCGTAGCGCACGACGCGGCGGAAGAACAGGATCACCAGCCCCGTCGCGGCGATGACGTAGACGAACAGCCCGGCCAGGCTCCACACCCAGTTGCCCAGGCTGTCCAGGATGTCGGGCGTGAAGGCGCTGCCCAGCATGACGCCCAGCACGGTCACCATGGCCATGCGCAGGGTTTGCGGCACCTTGGGCGTCAGGCCGCTCATGGCGGCGATCAGGTTGGCGAAGATGGCGCCCAGCATCCACGGCAGGGGCGCCCCGATCTCCGAGAACACCCAACCGCCAGCCGACCCCAGTACCAGGGCCAGCGCCCAGGCCGCCAGCGTGTGGCGGTCGGGCATGGTCATGGGGTGAACTGCTCGGACAGGATGCGTTCTTCCAGGTTGTGCTCGGGATCGAACAGCATGGTGAGCGTCACGTCGCGCGCCTCGTGCACCTCCACGCTGGCGACCTCGCGCACCTCGGTGTAGTCGGCGACGGCAGAGACCGGACGCTTGTTGCTTTCCAGAATATCGAAGGAGACCGTGGTGCGGTGGGGCAGGATGGCGCCGCGCCAGCGCCGCGGCCGGAAGGCGGAGATGGGCGTCAGCGCCATGACGTTGGCGCCCATGGGCAGGATGGGGCCGTGGGCCGACAGGTTGTAGGCGGTCGATCCCGCTGCCGTGCACACCAGGGCGCCGTCGCAGATCAGTTCGGGCAGGCGCACCTTGCCGTCGATGCTGATGCGAATCTTCGCCGCCTGCCGGGTCTCGCGCAGCATGGAGACCTCGTTGATGGCGACCGCCTCGATGTGCTCCCCATGCTGGTCGACGGCCCTCATGCGCAGGGGGTGCAGGTTGACCTTCTGCGCGCGGGCCAGGCGCTCGGGCAGCCCGTCCTCAAGGTAGACGTTCATGAGGAAGCCCACCGTCCCCCGGTTCATGCCGTAGATGGGCTTGTTCAGGCGGATGTAGCGGTGAAGCGTCTCCAGCATGAAGCCGTCGCCACCCAGGGCCACCACCATGTCGGCGTGCTCCGGCGGCGTGTGGCCATAGCGGTGGCGCAGGCGCATCAGGGCCTCCTGCGCGAGTTCCGACTGCGCGGCGACGAAGGCGATGGCGGGATGGTCGGTGTCGATCATGTCTGGCCGTTCGATGCTGGGCCGCGCAGTATAGCCACCCTTGCGCGCAAAGCGAAAGGGCCGCTCCCGGACGGCATTCGGTGCGAAAACCGGCCGGGCGGGATACGATGGGCGCGGGTCCGGCGCGCGAGACGGGCGCCGGTCAGTGGTGGGGCAGGGTGGTGTCGTCCTCGGTCACCTGTTCAAGGTTCACCACGATGGTGTTGATGGTACGCTTGCCGGCGTTCTCGAAGTTGACGGTCACGCGCGAGCCGACGGCCGACTGCACCTGGCCGATGCCCCAGTCGGGCTGGCCGGGATGGCGCACGAAGACGCCGGGAACGAAGTCGGTGAACATGGGGGCACCTCCTGTAGCGGTCTGTCCTGCGGTTGCCGACGGGGCGGAGAAACGCTAGCGTTTCCGGGGCCTTTCGCGGCAGGTCCATAACAGGTCAACGTCAGTCCCGATATGGGGTTTCCATGAACGACCCGCATCCCGACCAGCTTGATCCTCTTCTTCTGGCCCGCCTCCTGTGTACGAGGCTGTGCCACGACATGGCCGCGCCGGTGGGCGCCGTGGCCAACGGGGCGGAGCTGATGGGCGGCGACCCCGCCATGGTCGACGCCGAAACGCTGGGCCTGCTGACCGACAGTGCGGCGGCGGCAAGCCTGCGCCTGCGCACCCTGCGGGCGGCCTTCGGACTGCGGGGTGCGCTGGAGGCCGCCGATGTTCCGCGGCTGATCCAGGGGTGGGTGGCTACCCGCACCACGGTCATGCCGCCGGCGCCCGAGGCGCTGACGCGCCTGGCGGCCGACGACCTTCAGGTGCTGCTGAATCTGGCGCTGGTCGCCCATGATGCGGCGCTGGCCCCGACGACGCTGACCGTCACGGTCGAGCCGGGCGCGACGGTCGTCATGACCGCCGAGGCCACCGGCCGCGGCGCCCGCTCCGAACAGGGCCTGGCCGAAGCCGTGGCCGGCGCCCCCGAGGGGGTGGGGCCCCGCACGGTGCAGGGCTGGCTGGTCGGCGCCCTGGCCCGCCAGCGCGGAGGGCAGGTCGCCTATGCCGAGATCGCCGGCGGCGTGCGCCTGACCGGGACTCTCCCGCTGCCAACCGGCTGATACCGGCATACCACTTCATGCGTAAAGATCGCTTCTAAGGGCGGGCGAGAAGTGGTAGCGTTCCCATCCGAAATTTGCCAGGAACGCCCTGTCTTGCAGGCTCCGGCACGGGAAGGTGGAAGGGTCGTGGGACGCCACGCGCGCTGGTGGCCCTGCGCACGGGACGCGGGCTGCCTGACGGGAGAAAGAGAATGGATGATCTGCTCAGTGAATTTTTGACGGAAACGTCGGAAAGCCTCAGCACGCTCGACGTGGAACTCGTGAACCTGGAGCAGAACCCGAACGACCGGGACATCCTCTCCAACATCTTCCGCCTGGTTCACACCATCAAGGGCACCTGCGGGTTCCTCGGCCTGCCGCGCCTGGAAAGCCTGGCGCACGCCGCGGAGAACGTGCTGGGCAAGTTCCGCGACGGCGAGCTTGAGGTCACGCCGGCGGCGGTGACGCTCATTCTCACGTCCATCGACCGCATCAAGGAAATCCTCGCGCACCTCGAGCAGACCGAGCAGGAGCCCGAGGGCACCGACGACGACCTCAAGACGCAGCTGAACGCCGCCGCCGAGGGCCGCCTGGAAGAGCATCAGGCGGGCGCCGCCGAGACCGAGCAGCCGGCGGACGACGCCGGCGCGGACGATGCCGGCGGTGCCGCCGAAGACGTCGGCGGCGGGCCTGTCCTATCGGATGCCGGCTTCCCCGTCGCCGCCGAGCTTCTGGCCGAGGTGGAGGCCGCCACGGCGTCGGGCAAGAAGGCCCGGTCCGAGTACGAGCTCGCCGCCGAGATGGCCGCCGAGATGGAAAAGGAGGCCGCCGGCAAGGAAGGCGCGGCGGCCGCGCCTCCGCCCAAGGACGAGCCCAAGGAACAGAAGGCCGAGGCCAAGCCCCCGGCTCCCGCGGCCAAGCCGCCCGCCAAGGCCGCGCAGCCGCCGGCCAAGCAGGGCGCGGGCGGTGGCGGCGGGCCCGGGCCCGAGAAGAAGGGCTCCGAGCCGTCCATCGCCAGCCAGTCCATCCGCGTGTCGGTGGAACTGCTGGAAAACCTGATGACGCTGGTGTCCGAACTGGTGCTGACCCGCAACCAGCTGCTGCAGATGGTGCGCGGCCGCGACGACAGCGAGTTCACCGCACCCCTGCAGCGCCTGTCGCACATCACGTCGGACCTGCAGGAAGGCGTGATGAAGACGCGCATGCAGCCCATCGGCAACGCATGGGCCAAGCTGCCGCGAATCGTCCGCGACCTGTCCATCGAGATGGGCAAGAAGATCGACCTCCAGATGTACGGCGCCGAGACCGAACTCGACCGCCAGGTGCTGGAGCTGATCAAGGACCCGCTGACCCACATGGTCCGCAACTCCGCCGACCACGGCCTGGAGGACACCGAGGGCCGCATCGCCGCCGGCAAGCCCGAGACGGGCGTGGTGAAGCTGAACGCCTACCACGAGGGCGGCCACATCATCATCGAGATCAGCGATGACGGCCGCGGCCTGAACATCGACAAGATCCGCGAAAAGGCCATCATGAACGGCCTGGCGACGGAAGCGGAGATGGACAACCTGACCGACCAGCAGGTGGCGCAGTTCATCTTCAAGGCGGGGCTGTCGACGGCCGAGAAGGTCACCAGTGTCTCGGGCCGCGGCGTCGGCATGGACGTGGTGCGCACCAACATCGAGCGCATCGGCGGCACGGTGGAGTTGAAGACCTGGCCCGGCAAGGGGTCGACCTTCACCATCAAGATCCCGCTGACTCTGGCCATCGTCTCGGCGCTCATCGTCGAGTGCGCGCACGAACGGTTCGCCATTCCGCAGATCAGCGTGCTGGAACTGGTGCGCGTCACCAAGAACAGCGAGACCGGCATCGAGATGATCTCGGACGCGCCGGTGCTGCGCCTGCGCGACCGCCTGCTGCCCCTGGTGTCGCTGGGCAACCTGCTCAAGCTGCGCAAGAAGACCGTGCACGAGGAGGTCGAGGACCTCATTGACACCCACGACGGGGTGCCGGCGGACAAGGCCGGCGGCAAGCACGGCAAGGGTGACACGGCCAACGCCGACGGCGACATTTCCGAGACGTTCATCGTCGTCACCCAGGTGGGCACCTACACCTTCGGCATCATCGTCGACCGCGTGTTCGATACCGAGGAAATCGTCGTCAAGCCGGTGGCGCCGATCCTGCGCCACATCAGCATGTTCTCGGGCAACACCATCCTGGGCGACGGCTCCGTCATCATGATCCTGGACCCCAACGGCATCGCCACGGCGACCGGCGAGGTCACCATGGGCACGGGCACGGCGACCGAGGCGGCCGCCCAGCACGACGCGCGCGGCGACGACCGCACCTCGCTGCTGGTGTTCCGCGCGGGCGGCAAGGACCTCAAGGCCGTGCCGCTGGCGCTGGTCGCCCGCCTGGAGGAAGTGGACTGCGCGACCGTCGAGCACTCCTACGGCAAGCCGGTGGTGCAGTATCGCGGCCAGCTCATGCCGCTGGTGACCGTGAACCAGGGCTACGAGATCCCCGAGGAGGGCCGCCAGCCGGTGCTGGTGTTCTCGGACCGCGACCGCAGCATGGGCCTGGTGGTCGACGAGATCGTCGACATCGTGGAAGACCGCCTGAAGGTGGAGCTGAAGGCTGACAAGCCGGGTGTCATCGGCACCGCCATCATCGGCGAGAAGGCCACCGACGTCATCGACACGGGCTACTACCTGACCCAGGCCTTCGGCGACTGGTTCGGCAACCCGGACGAATCCGCGCCGTCGCTGGCAAGCGGCAAGAAGCGCGTGCTGCTGGTGGACGACAGCCCGTTCTTCCGCAACCTGCTGACGCCGCTGCTGAGCGTCGCGGGCTATGACGTCACGTCGGTGGACGGACCGCAGCGGGCCCTGGAGATGCGCGAGCAGGGGCACGACTTCGATGCCATCATCAGCGACATCGAGATGCCCGGCATGGACGGCTTCGGGTTCGCCGAGGCGGTGCGGGCGGACGGCCGTTGGGCCGATCTGCCCATGGTGGCGCTGTCCAGCCATGCGACGCAGAAGGATTTCGAGCGCGGCCGCCAGGTCGGGTTCGACGACTACGTGACCAAGTTCGACCGCGACGCCCTTCTGGAAACCCTGAAGGCGACGCTGGGCAGCCGTTCGTGATCCCGGCGGGCGGGACGGTTAATCGACCGTCCCGCTCACGCCGAGGTTGCGTTTTTCACGGCCTTTTCCTTATGATGCGTCGGGCTTTGCGAGGGGAGAGGCAAGGTCGGCCGTCGATGGCGCCCAAACAGCCCTACGGGTTGACGGCGGCGGCGGTTGTGGCATTAAGTCTCCCTCGTTCGGTTTAGGTCCCAAGCCACCGCCGCGGCGGCGGAGATCATCCAGGGGTGGAAGTGCTGGCATGAAGTCTTGTCTGATCGTCGATGACTCCAAGGTCATTCGCATGGTGGCGAAGAAGATCCTCTCGGAGCTTGAGTTCGCCACGGTGGAGGCCGAGGACGGCCAGCAGGCCCTGGACGCCTGCAAGGCCGAAATGCCCGACGCCGTTCTGCTCGACTGGAACATGCCGGTCATGAACGGCATCGACTACCTGCGCGAGCTGCGCAAGCTTCCGGGCGGCGACAAGCCGGTGGTCGTCTTCTGCACGACGGAGAACGACATCGAGCATATCCAGGAAGCCATCGAGGCCGGCGCCAACGAATACATCATGAAGCCCTTCGACAGCGAAATCCTGCAGGCGAAGTTCGCCCAGGTCGGACTGCTCGACTAACGGGGCCGATCGGCCGACGCTCTTATTTTTGGGGGATTGTTGCATTGTCGTTAAGCCAGGGTGCCGGAACCGCGCGGTCCGCGAGCGCAAAGTCCGAGCCGTTCCGCGTGATGGTCGTCGACGACTCCGCCGTGGTGCGAGGCCTGGAGACGCGCATCCTGGAGAGTGACCCGGCCATCACCGTGATCGCGTCGGTCGGCAACGGCCAGGCTGCGGTGCAGGCGCTGGACCGGCACGATGTGGAAGTCATCGTGCTCGACATCGAGATGCCGGTCATGGACGGCATCACGGCGCTGCCGCTGCTGCTGAAGAAGGCGCCGAACGTCAAGATCGTCATGTCCTCGACCCTGACGCTGCGCAACGCCGAAATCAGCATGAAGGCGCTGGAGGCCGGTGCCTCGGAATACGTGACCAAGCCGTCATCCTCGCGCGAGCTGACGGGCGGCCAGGACTTCAAGGCCGAACTGGTGGCCAAGGTCAAGGCGCTGGGCGCCGCTGCGCGCAAGGCCTCGGGCGGTACGCCGCGGGTGGCCTCGCCGGCGCCGCGCGCCGCCGCCGCGCCGGCCGCCACCCCGCGATCGGCCGGTCAGCCCTCGCTGCATCAGGCCGGTGCCAACATCGTGCTGCGCGAGCCGTCGAAGGAGCGTCCAGACATCATCGCGATCGGCTCCTCCACCGGCGGTCCGCAGGCGCTGTTCAACCTGCTTGGGGGCTTGCGCAAGTGCGGCGGCGTGCAGCAGCCGATCATCATCACCCAGCACATGCCGGCCACCTTCACCACCATCCTGGCCGAGCACATCAACCGCCTGGCCGGGCTGACCGCCAAGGAGGCCGAGAACGGCGAGGTGCTGAAGCCGGGCGTCGTCTACATCGCGCCGGGCGATTACCACATGCTGGTGGAGAGCAAGGGCACGAACCGCGTGCTGACGCTCAACCAGGCGCCGCCGGAAAACTTCTGCCGTCCGTCGGTGGACCCGATGTTCCGTTCCGTGGCGAAGGTCTACGGCCGCCGGGCGCTGGCCGTGGTGCTGACCGGCATGGGCGCCGACGGGGCCAAGGGCGGCAAGATCATCGCCGACGCGGGTGGCACCGTCGTCGCGCAGGACGAGGCGACCAGCGTGGTTTGGGGCATGCCCGGCGCCACGGCGCAGGGCGGGGCGTGCAGCGCGGTGCTGCCGCTGCCCGACATCGCCCCTTACCTCCACAAGATCGCCAACAGGCGGGTGTGACATGAAGCCGGACGATTTCGACTACGTCGCCCAGATGCTCAAGACGCGGTCCGGGCTGGTCCTTACCAAGGACAAGTCCTACCTGCTGGAGAGCCGGCTCATGCCGGTCGCCCGCAAGCGCGGCTTCAAGGGGCTTGAGGAACTGGTGGCGCAGCTGCGCCGGCGCGACGAGTCGCTGGCCCAGGACGTGACCGAGGCCATGACGACCAACGAGTCGTTCTTCTTCCGCGACATGAAGCCGTTCGAGCAGTTCCGCGACGTGGTGCTGCCCAACCTGCTGAAGGCCCGCGCCAGCAAGAAAAGCTTCCGCATCTGGTGCGCGGCGGCCTCGTCGGGGCAGGAGCCGTACTCGCTGGCGATCATCCTGAAGGAAGCGGCGGCCAAGATGCCGGGCTGGCGCGTCGACATCGTCGGCACCGACATCAGCCGCGAGGTCCTGCAAAAGGCCCGCGCCGGCCTGTACTCGCAGTTCGAGGTGCAGCGCGGCCTGCCCATCCAGCTCATGGTCAAGTACTTCAAGAAGAAGGAAGACCAGTGGGAGATCGACCCCTCGCTGCGCGCCATGGTGCAGTACAAGGAGTGGAACCTGCTGTCCGACCTGAAGGCGCTGGGCACTTTCGACGTCATCTTCTGCCGCAACGTGCTGATCTACTTCGACCAGGCGACGAAGGGCAAGGTGCTGGAGAACATGTCGCGCCAGCTGACCGATGACGGCGTGCTCTATCTGGGTGGTGCCGAGACGGTGCTGGGCATCTCCGACAAGTTCAAGCCCATCCCCGGCCAGCGCGGTGTCTACGCCGTCAACAAGCCGGGCGCGCCCGCCGGGGCGCCCTCGCTGGGCACCGGCAGCTAGCGCCGGCCGGGCAGGCTGCACCGACGCCATGGCGGCGCCGTCTTCCCAGGCGGCGCCGTCGTTTCGTTCTCGGGCATGAGCATGCACCCGGCCGCACCGCCGGACGATCCGACCCCGGCGGCCGCGATCTGCTGGTGGTGGTGCCGGAGGACCGGGATCGTCAGGCTGGGCACAAAGCCCTTCGATACCGCCTTCCGGCCGGCAGCCCGTCGCGTCCGCGCCGAACCCGCCCGAACGCCTTGCCCATCTTGGGTTCGCCTGGAAGCGTCCCCAGGCGGACGCTCCTTCGGTTCGGTCGGTGAAGACCATCAAACCCTGGATTGCGGCGGCCCGTCAGGCGCGCGACGACGTCCTTGCACTGCTCGATTCCCGAAATGGAAAAGCCCGCCGCGTTTCCACGGCGGGCTTCCCTGGGTGCTGGCGGCGCTTGGATCTGATGCGCCGGTGCGGCCTTACATGCTCTTGGGCGGCATCACCACCGTGTCGATGACGTGGATGACGCCGTTGTCAGCTTCCAGGTCGGCCTGGGTGACCGTGGCGTCGCCCACCATCACGCCGCCGTCGGTGGCGGCGACCTTGAGTTCGGCGCCGTTGACGGTCTTCACCATCATCTCGCCCTCGATGTCCCCCGACATCACCTTGCCGGGAATCACGTGGTAGGTGAGGATGTCGGTCAGCTGCTGCTTGTTCTCGGGCTTGAGCAGCGTTTGCACCGTACCCTCGGGCAGTTTCTCAAACGCCTCGTTGGTCGGCGCGAAGACGGTGAACGGGCCTTCGCCCTTCAGCGTGTCGACGAGCCCGGCGGCCTTCACGGCGGCGACCAGGGTGGAAAAGGACTCATTGCCGGCGGCGGTGTCGACAATGTCGGCGGCCTTGGCGGGCAGGGCGGCGAACAGGGCGATGGGCGCCGCAATGGCGGCGGCGCGCAGGGCGGTCACGAAGGTCATGGTCCAAGCCTCTCTGTCTGGTTGACGCGGGAACTGGGGTGGCCACCCTGTATCGTCATCGCGATTGCAGAACTTACGAGGCCTTCGCGCCGCCGGATCACGCGCGGCGGCCGTTACGCCGGCGGAACCGGCGCATGTCGAAAGATCGCGTGTCGGAGTGGAGGGCGCGTCAGGCCCGCGCCGCGGCCTCGCGCGTGGCGGCGCCGCCGGGGGTGACGGCCGGGTTGACCGGCTCGCGCAGGACATAACCGCGGCCCCAGACGGTCTCGATGTAGTTGATGCCGCCGGTCGCCTGGGTCAGCTTCTTGCGCAGCTTGCAGATGAAGACGTCGATGATCTTCAGCTCGGGCTCGTCAATGCCGCCGTAGAGGTGGTTGAGAAACTGCTCCTTGGTCAGGGTCGAGCCCTTGCGCAGGGCGAGCAGTTCCAGGATGCCGTATTCCTTGCCGGTCAGGTGCAGGGGCTCGCCGTCGACGCAGACGGTGCGGGCGTCAAGGTTGACCTCCAGCCGGCCGACGCGCACCACGGCCTGGGCGTGGCCCTTGGCGCGGCGCACGATGGCCTGGCAGCGCGCCACCATCTCGCCCGTGTCGAAGGGCTTGGTCAGGTAATCGTCGGCACCCGAGCCCAGGCCCTTGATCTTCTTTTCCGGCTGGTTGAGGCCCGACAGGATCATCACCGGCGTCTCCACCCCCGCCTGGCGCAGGCGGCGGATGACCTCCAGCCCGTCCATGTCGGGCAGCATGAGGTCCAGAATAATGATGTCGTAGTCGTACAAACGGCCGATTTCCAGGCCGTCCTCGCCCAGATCCGTGGAATCCACGACCCAGTTCTCCCGCCGGAGCATCAGCTCCACCGACTTAGCCGTATGGGGATCGTCTTCGACCAGAAGAACGCGCATACTGAATCGCCTGCCTCACGTGGGGGAGCGGTATTAGCCTACGATAGAATGCCCCGCCGCCTTGTGCAACGGAGTCTTTACGCCGTGTTAAGCGAGCCGTTTCATACTGACGGCTGCATCCGCGACGCTCCGTAGGTTGGAGAGAAACGTTTCGGACTGCCTCTTTCGTTCCGCGGCGCATCGGGCTAGGGTCCGCGCGGCTGTCCGCGAACCGGGGTGATAACAGGTGACCGTCCACGTCCGCAACATCGTAAACGAGCTAGACCGCCTGCCGGATTCCCGGTCTTTCGGCCGTGTCGTCGCCGTGCAGGGACTGCTGGTGCAGGTGGGCGGCATTCAGACCAGCGTGTCGGTGGGCGACCGTGTCATCATCCATGCCCGCGACGGCCGCCGGCTGCCGTGCGAGGTGGTGGGCTTCCGCGAGGGCCGCGCCCTGCTGCTGCCGTTCGGCGGCCTGGGTGGCGTCGCGCTGGGCGCCCGGGCGGAGGTGGAGGATGCGGAACCCGCCGTCTATCCGACGCTGGAGTGGCAGGGGCGCGTCATCAATGCCATGGGCGAGGCGGTGGACGACAAGGGTCCTCTGCCGGCCGGCGAGCAGGCCTACCCCATCCGCAGCGCCCCACCCGCGGCGGCCAAGCGCCAGCGTGTCGGCGGCAAGCTGGATGTCGGCATCCGGGCCATGAACACCTTCCTGACCTGCTGCCTGGGCCAGCGCATGGGCATCTTCGCGGGCTCGGGCGTGGGCAAAAGCTCGGTCCTGTCCATGCTGGCGCGCTATTCGGGTGCCGACGTCATCGTCGTCGGCCTGATCGGCGAGCGCGGGCGCGAGGCGCGCGAGTTCATCGAGGACGACCTGGGGCCCGAGGGCATGGCCCGCTCCGTCGTCGTGGTGGCGACGTCCGATGAAGCCCCGCTCATGCGCCGCCAGGCGGCCTACATGACGCTGTCGGTGGCCGAGTACTTCCGCGACCAGGGCAAGAACGTGCTCTGCCTGATGGACAGCGTGACGCGCTTCGCCATGGCCCAGCGCGAGATCAGCCTGTCGGCGGGCGAGCCGCCGGCCTCCAAGGGCTACACGCCGACCGTCTTCGCCGAGCTGCCCAAGCTGCTGGAGCGCGCCGGACCGGGCGCGCCGGGGCAGGGCTCCATCACCGGCCTGTTCACGGTGCTGGTGGAGGGCGACGACCACAACGAGCCCATTTCGGATGCCGTGCGCGGCATCCTGGACGGCCACATCGTGCTGGAGCGCCAGATCGCCGAGCGCGGACGGTATCCCGCCATCAACATCCTGCGCTCGGTCTCACGTACCATGCCGGGCTGCAACACCGAGGAGCAGAACCAGATCGTCCAGTTGGCCCGCCGCCTTCTGTCCACCTACGAGGACATGGCGGAGCTGATCCGCCTGGGCGCCTACCGCAAGGGATCAAACCCCGAGGTGGATGAGGCCATCTTCTATTACCCGCTGCTGGAACAGTTCCTGTCGCAGAAAAAGACCGAACGGGCGACGCTGGACGACGGCTATCAGCAGCTTGTCCAGGTGCTGTCCACAGCGCCCGGCCCCGACGGAGAGCCGGTGCCGCCTCAGCAGCAGCAGCCGCAGCCGCAGCCGCAGCAGCAGGCGCCGCAGCAGAAACAGCGGCCGCAACGCCAGCAGCAGGGCCGCTGACGGATGACGGAATAGGGGCATGGCCGACAGGGGACTGCGCGGGCTCATCCGCCTGCACAAGCACCAGGTGGACGAGAAGCGCCGGGCGCTGGCCGACCTGGAGCGCACCGAGCAGGAGATTCTCGACCGCCAGCAGGCCCTGCGCGAGGAGATGGTGCGCGAGCAGGCGGCAGTGCGCGAGGACCCGGCGCTGGGTCTGACCTTCGGCGCCTACGTCCAGCGCCACAAGGAGCGGCAGGAGCGCCTGGCCCAGTCGCTGGCCAACATCCGCAAGGCCATCGAGGCCGCCCGCGACGACCTGTCGGAAGCCTTCAAGGAACTCAAGACCTACGAGATCACCCAGGCCAACCGCGACCTGCGGGAAAAGCATGAACGCGACCGCAAGGAGCAGGAGGTGCTGGACGAGATCGGCCTGACGCTCCACCGCCGGCGGGAGCAGGCGGAGGACGACGGCGGCGACGGCAGCGGCGGCATCTGACCGGCAGGCCCAGCGCCGTCCCGGTGACCCAGGCCGCCCCGCCGCGCGTACAGAGCGGGCAATCAGATCACCAACACCGACCGGGAGCCGGGTCCATGGACGGAGTTTGGAGCCTTCTTGTTTTTATCGGCGTCAATGTCGTCGCCGCCTCGTCGGGAGCCCTGTTCCCGCCGGACGACTGGTACGCGCGTCTGCGCAAACCGTCGTGGAACCCGCCCAACTGGCTGTTCGCGCCGGTGTGGTCGATCCTCTATCTGATGATCGCCGTGGCCGGGTGGCTGGTCTGGCGCGAGGCCGGCGGATGGGCCGGCGCGCAGACGGCCATGATCCTCTATGCCGTGCAACTGGTGCTCAACGCCGCATGGTCGGGCATCTTCTTCGGCATGAAGCGCATCGGCCTGGCCCTGGCGGAGGGGCTGGCGCTGTGGGCGGCGGTCGCGGCCACCATGGCCCTGTTCTTCAGCATCGACCCGCTGGCCGGCTGGCTGTTCGTCCCGTACCTTCTGTGGGTGAGCTTCGCCATGTTCCTCACCGGCACCCTGCTGCGCCTCAACCGTCGTGCCGAGGCCGCCGCCTGACCCAGGGCGCCGGTCAAAGCGTTGACGCGGCAGGAGTTCCACCAGCCAGGAGGCCGCCGCATGCCTGCCCCGGACTACGACCTCATCGTCATCGGTACAGGATCGGCGGCGCGCGGCATCGCCAAGGCCTGCGCGCAGGCCGGCTGGCGCGTCGCGGTGGTGGACCGGCGGCCCTATGGCGGTACCTGCGCCCAGCGCGGTTGCGATCCGAAAAAGGTGATGGTGGGCGTAGCCCGCGCGCTGGACGATGCGGACCGCCTCAGGGGCCACGGCGTCGACGGCGCCCTGCGCCTGGACTGGGCCGATCTGATGGCCTTCAAGCAGTCCTTCGTGGACAGCGTGCCCAAGGGCGTGGAGGACGGCTTTCGCGAGGCCGGCATCGACACCCTGCACGGGGCCGCCCGCTTCACCGGCCCCACGTCGCTGCGCATCGATGACCGCGAGGTTTCCGCCCGCCACATCGTTCTGGCGACGGGCGCGGAGCCGGCGCCGCTGCCAATCCCCGGCGCCGACCTCATGCGATCCAGCGACGATTTCCTGGACCTGGGACACCTGCCCGAGCGCGTGGCCTTCGTCGGCGGCGGCTACATCGCCGCGGAATTCGCCTGCATCGCCGCCAGGGCTGGTGCCGCGGTGACGGTGGTGCAGCGGGGGCCGCGCATGCTGAAGGGGTTCGACCCGGATCTTGTGGCAATCCTGATGGAGAAGTTCCAGGTGCTTGGCATCGATGTGCGCACCGACAGCCAGGTGACCGGCATCGAGCAGCACAAGGACGGCTTCCGCGTCACCCTGGATCATCAGGAAGAGGGGCCGTCGACGGTGGAGGCGGACCTTGTCGTCCACGCCGCCGGCCGGGTGCCGCAGGTCGCCGACCTGGACCTGGAGGCGGCGGGCGTCGCCGCCGAGAAAGGGCGGCTCACGCTCGACCGGACGCTCCGCAGCACGACCAATCCGGCCGTCTGGGCCGTGGGCGACGCAGCGCAGAAGGGCCCGCCGCTGACGCCTGTCGCCAGCCATGACGCCCGGGTGGTGGCGGCGAACCTGCTGGAGGACGCGGGCGCCGAGCCCGATTACCGCGCAGTGCCGACGGTCGCCTTCAGCCTGCCGCCGATCGCGTCGGTCGGGTTGACGGCGGCAGAGGCGAGCGCGCGGGTCAAACCCGTGCGCCAGTCCTGCGGTTACGCGGCGGAATGGTTCACCGCCCGCCACAACGCGGAAACGGCTTACGGCTACAAGGTGCTGATCGAGGAGGGGACGGAGCGGGTGCTTGGCGCCCATCTGGTCGGCCCCCACGCCGACGAGGTCATCAACGTCTTCGCGCTGGCCATTCGCCAGGGACTGACGAGGGCGGACCTCAAGGACGTCATGTTCGCCTATCCGACCACGTCGTCGGACATTCATTCCATGCTGTAGAGGGGCAGGAAAGGAAGCCGGCGCTGGTGGGCCTGGAGGGACTCGAACCCCCAACCAGACCGTTATGAGCGGTCAGCTCTAACCATTGAGCTACAGGCCCCCAGAACGCCGGACCCCGCACATAGCGCGACCGGCGCGCCCGGTCAATCCATTCGTGCAGCACCCTTACCCGTTCGCGCGGACGAAAGACGCGGAACGGCGGCCGCCGGATGGCCCGGCGGCCGCCGTTCGTCCGTCCTGGGGCGGCGCGCCGTCAGTCCTTGGCGACGTAGACCACGCTCTCGGGCAGCTTGTAGGTCCAGGGCAGGCCGCTGTTGCGCCAGCCCGAGACGTCGCGCACGCCGGCCGAGGGGCCGTCCTTGCGCTTGCCGCCCTCGAAGCCGTCCACCATGGTGTAGGCGTTGGTCCAGCCGCGATCATGGAACATGTCGGCGGCCGGGGCGCTGCGGGTGGAGCCCGACCGGCACATGAACACCAGCTTGGCGTCCTTGGGCACGTTCATGGCCTCAAGCCTCGCCTCCACCTCGTCGGCGAAGGCGGGGTTGGTCTCCATGGACCACACGCCCTTCTCGGCGTTCAGCTTGGCGCGGTTCGCCATCTTGTAGGGGACGTGGATGTCGGTGTCCTTGGCGAAGCCGGTGAACATGACCTCGACAGGGTCGCGCACGTCGATGAGCACCACCGAGGGGTCGGCCTGCATCATCTCGTAGGCTTCCTTGGCGGTGACGTAGAGGCCCGACTTGACCTGCGCCGTCGCCTTGCTCGGCGCGTCGGCGGCCACCGCGGGGGCAGCGGTCAGCGCCAGCGGCGCGGTGACGGTGAAGGCCAGGGCGCAGGCGAGGCCGAGGGCGCGCAGCGGGCGGAACAGTGGGGTCGTCATGCGGCGGCTCCCTGGCATCAGAACGTGAAGTAGCGGACGTCGGGCTGGGCCATGTATTCGCCGATCACCGGCGGCTTGACCGGGGAGACGCCCTCGATCAGGTCCTCGGCGGTGTGGGTGCTGTTGGGCAGATAGATGCCGCAGACCTCGGCCGTCGCGCCCTTCTTCACCAGCCCGGCGAGAAGCTGCTGCGGGGTGGCGTCCGGCCCCTTCAGGGTCGGCATCTCGGCACCCTTCAGCGCCATGTCGCCGCCCGGACCACACAGCAGCACGCGCACCTCGGCGCCGTGGCCGACAGCCTGGTGGCCCAGGATCATCGCCATGGCCTGGGTCTGCGGGTCGTCGGAGGTGACGACGATGAAGGTCTTGTCGGCGGCGGCGGCCGTACCGGGGGAAACCAGCGCGCCGAAAGCGGTCGCCAGCGCCACGGCGGCGCCCAGGATGAACGTGCGCATGGATGGATGCTCCTTCCTTGTCCAACGGGATGGAGCGAAGATAACAGGTTTTTCTTATATTCGTAATTGCTTATTCGCAATCGGCCGGAGGATCTGGACGGTGGAGTTGGAGGCAGGTCTCATCAAATGGATCGCGCTGGGCGCCGTGGTGTGGGGCGCGCTGGGCTGGCATCTGTGGCGGCGGCGGAAGTAGGAGGGGCGGCGCACGCCCCTCCCCTTAAATCCCCCCGGCGGCCGGGGCGGTCGCTTCCGCCGCGTCCTCCTGGTCGTCCTCGTCCTCGCGCACACGGAAGAACAGGGCGTAGAACACCGGCACCGCGATCAGGGTCAGCACGGTGGCGAAGGCCAGGCCGCCCATGATGGTTGCGGCCATGGACGCGAAGAAGACGTCGAACAGCAGCGGCACCATGCCCAGGATCGTGGTCACCGCCGCCAGAAGCACCGGGCTGAACCGGCTGACGCTGGCGTCGACGATGGCTGCGTGGCGGTGGTGGCCGCCCGAGATGCGCAGGTCGATCTCGTCCACCAGCACGATGGCGTTCTTGATGAGCATGCCTGACAGGCTGAGCATGCCCAGCAGCGCCATGAAGCCGAACGGCAGCCCCGTCGTCAGCAGTGCGATGGTGACGCCGCAGATCGCCATGGGCACGCACAGCCAGATGATCAGCGGCTGGCGCACCTTGCCGAACAGCGCGATGGTGATCAGCACCATCGCCAGGAACCCGAGCGGCAGGCCGGCGGCCAGCGAGGCCTGCGCCTCTGACGAGTTCTCGTGCTCGCCCCCCCATTCCAGCCGGTAGCCTTCGGGCAGGTCGATGGCTTCCACCAGCGGCCGCACGTTCTGGAAGGCCGCCGCCGCGTTGCCGCCATAGGGCGGGTCGGCCTGGGCGGTGATCGTGCGCTGCTTGTCCAGCCGGCGGATGATGCCGTTCTCGTCGGCGGTGTCGAAGCTGTCCACAACCTCGCTCATGGGCACATAGGACCGCGAGGCCGGCGCCCACACCCGGCGGTCGCGCAGGTCGGCGTTGGCGCCGCGCTCGCCCTCGGGCGCCCGCATGACGATGGGGATGAGGCGGTCGCCCTCGCGGTACAGGCCCACCTGCCGGCCCTCTGTCGCCACGGCCAGCGCGTCGGCGATGTCGCGGCGGGTGACGCCGACGCCGGTGGCGCGATCCTCGGCCATGCGCGGGACGATGAGCTTTTCGCGCTGGCGCCAGTCGTGGCGCACGTTGATGAGCCCGGCCTCGCGGAACAGCTCCTGCGCCTGCAACGACAGCCGCCGCAGCACCGCCGGGTCCGCGCCGGAGAACCGCGCCTCGATCTTCGCGCCGCCGCCGGGGCCGAGCTGCACGCGCTCCATCTTGGCCTCGGCCTCGGGATAAGTTTCCGACAGCCATTGCAGGGCGGCCGCGCCGATGGCGGGAATCCGGTCGGCGTCCTCCGCCCGTACGACGAACTGGCCGTAGGAATCGTTGGGACGTTCCGACGCATAGACCAGCATCATGCGGTCGGCGCCGCCGCCGATGAAGGTGCTGACGTTGGTGACGCCCTCCATGCCGCGCAGGTGGTCCTCGATCTCGGCCATGTCCTCGGCGGTGGCGCGGATGTCGGTGCCCTGCTGGCGCCAGTAGTCGATGTAGAAGATGGGCGTCGCGCTGTCGGGGAAGAACGACTGCTTGACGAAGCCGAACCCCGCCACGGCCGCCACCGTCAGCCCGACCAGCGCCAGGATGGTCATCAGCCGGTGGCGCAGGGCGGCCTCCACGCTGCGGCGATATCCGCGCAGGAGCACCGGCTCCCCCGCCTCCGCCGCTGCTTCCGCCGATCGGGTCTTGAACAGGTAGGACGCCAGCAGCGGCGTCACCGTCACGGCGAGAATCCAGCTCAGCAGCAGCGAAATGCCGATGACGGCGAACAGGCTGAAGGTGAACTCGCCGGTGGCGTCGTCGGACAGGCCGATGCCGGAAAAGGCCAGGATGCCGATGACGGTCGCCGCCAGCAGCGGGATCTGCGTCTGCCCGGCGATCTCGCTGGCCGCCGCCTTGGCCGACACGCCGCGCTTCATGCGTACCATCATGCCCTCGGCGATGACGATGGCGTTGTCCACCAGCATCCCCATGGCGATGATGAGGGCGCCGAGCGATATGCGCTGCATGGTGATGCCGAAAACCTTCATCATCAGCAGCGTGCCCAGCACGGTCAGCAGCAGCACGCCGCCCACCACGACGCCGCCGCGCCAGCCCATGGCGAGGCACAGCACCAGGATCACGATGGCCACCGAGCTTGCCAGGTTGACGATGAAGCCGCTGACGGCGCGGTCGACCACCTTGTGCTGCTCGTAGATGGGCTGCATCTGCACGCCGACGGGCAGGGTGCGCATGACCTCGGCCAGGCGGGCCTCCACGGCCTCGCCGACCTCGACGATGTTGGTGCCCGACTGGGCGGAAACGCCGATGGTGGCCGCCGGCACGCCGTCGTGGCGGATCAGCTTGTCCGGCACGTCCTTGTAGCCGCGGGTAATGTCGGCGATGTCACCCAGACGAATGGTGTTTCCGCCGCCCGCCGGACCGGCGCTCAGAAACAGGTTCTGGATGCGCTCAACCGACGTGAACCCGCCCGAGGGCGACAGGCGGACGTACTGGTCGTCGACGCGCATGGCGCCGCTGTCCACCACGGCGTTCTGCACCGACAGCGCATCGCCGATGGTGGTCGGCGGGATGCCCAGCTGGGTGATGACGGACTGGGGGATTTCCACGAAGATGCGCTCTTCCCGCAGCCCGTCGAGCGAAACCTTCGCCACGCCGGGCACCTGCAACAGTTCCTGCCGCAGGGTGCGGGCGAAGTCGCGCAGGTCTCCCTGCGTGTAGTCGGGCGCGGTGAGCGCATAGAACAGGCCGAAGACGTCGCCGAAATCGTCGTTGACGGTCGACGGCTTGGCGCCCGGCGGCAGGTCGCCCTGCATGTCGTTGACCTTGCGGCGCAGCTCGTCCCAGATTTGTGGCAGGGTCTCGCTGTCGTACTCGCTGCGCATCTCCACCGTGATCTGCGACATGCCCGGCGTTGAGCGCGAGCGCACCTCCTTGACCTGCGGCAGGCGCTGGATCGCGGTTTCAAGCTGGTCGGTCACCTCCTGCTCCACCTCCACTGCCGAGGCGCCGGGGTAGGGGGTGGTGATGACCGCTTCCTTGATGGTGAATTCGGGGTCTTCCAGGCGGCCGAGGGTCAGCAGGCCCCAGATGCCGCCGATCAGGCAGATGAGGATGATGAGCCAGGTGTTGACCGGCTTCTCGATGGAGGCGCGCGCGATATCCATGACGGTTTGAACTCCTCGCCTCAGCGCGCCGGCCGGACGTCGACGGGGCGCACCTTCTGCCCCTCCGACAGGAAGCCGGCACCGGCGGAAACGATGGTCTCGCCGCCTTCCAGCCCTTCCAGCACCTCCAGCCGGCCGTCGGCCAGCGAGCCGACCTTCACCGGCTGCGGGTGGACGGTGTTCGTCTCCTCGTCCAGAACCCAGACGCGGAAATCACCCTCCGGCCCCGCATCCACGGCCCCGGCGGGCACCACCAGCGCGCCGGCGCCCGCATCGGCGATGGCGACCTCCACGGTGGCCGACATGCCGGGCAGCACGCCGATGTCCTCGGGGTTCTCCATGGAGAAGGTGACCGTATAGGCGCGCGTGCTGGGATCGGGCTCGGTAGCCCATTCCTTGATGGTCAGCGGAAACACCCGCTCCGGCCGCGCGGAGAGGGAGGCGGTGACGGACACCAGGTCCTCCTGCCGGGTGCGGCCCATGGTGATCTCGGGCACGCTGACCTCCACGTCCAGCGTCGAGATGTCCTGCAACAGGGCCACGGGCGCGCCGGCCTGCACGTTGGTGAAGCGGTCCACCAGACGCTCGGCCACCAGCGCCTTGAAGGGTGCCTCGATGCGGGTGTAGTCCAGGTTCTGTTCCGCCCGGTCGACGGCGACCCGCGCCAGTTCGTAGGCGGCCCGGGCGTCGTCGAGGGTGGCCTGAGAGACATGGCCGTCCGCGCGCAGGGCCCTTTTCCGCTCCAGTTCCTTGCGCAACTGGTCGGCGCGTACCCGCGCCTCGCGCAGGGCCAGTTCATAGTCGGTGGCGTCCAGGGCGGCGATCAGGGCGCCTTCCTCCACCGTTTCGCCCTCGCGCACGGGAAATTCCGCGATCTTGCCCGGCACCTGGAAGGACACGGTGGAGGTCTGCGCCGCCTCCACCCGCGCCGGGAAGCGGCGGATGTCGTTGGCCGCGCCGGGCTCCACGGTCATGACGCGCACGGGGCGGACGTCGGGCTCCAGGGTTCGGGCTGCGTCCCCGTCCTGGCCGGCGGCATCGTCGCAGGCGGCAAGCGCAAGGCCCGACAGCAGCAGGACTGCGGCAGCGGAAAGGCGGCGGGGAAGGGCGGTCATCGGGAGTCTCCCGTCTCGGTCAGGATGCGGTGCGCCTGCGCGCGCAACTCGGTCTTTTCGTCGTCGGTCAGCGGCGAGATGCCCAGGATGTCCAGGAAGTGCAGCCCGTGCATGGACAGCCACAGAAGCCGCGCGGTGGGCACCTCGGCCTCCAGGTCGCGCATGGCGGCGGCCGTTTCCTCCAGCACCTTGCGGCCCGGGGCCAGCAGGTCCGGGTTGTGGGCGGCGGCGGCGATGAGGGTGAGGCCGAATTCCCGCTCCACCGGCTGGCGCTCGATGCAGGCGGCCAGGTGGGCGCGGCCGGCACCGTGGGCGGCATCGTCCGGCAGGGCCGCGCGCAGGTCCGCGACCCGCGCCATGTGGCGCTCCAGCGTGCGTGCGAGAAGCCCTTGCAGCAGGGCCTCCTTGCTGCGGAAGTGATAGAGCATGCCGCCCTTGCTGACGCCGGCTTCGGCCACCACGGCGTCCAGGGTCAGGTGGGCGGCGCCGTCGCGGGTAACCACGCGCTCGGCGGCGTCGAGCACCCGCTCGCGCAGGGGGCGCTTGGCGCCGGGGGAAGGGGCGGGGGAAGGGGCGGGGGAAGGGGACATGGGGGCAGCTCGCAGGTATTTTTCGTACCGTCTGGACGGTAGGGCCAGCAGCTCCCGCTGTCAATCCGGCTACGCACGAAAATGGCGGGCCGGATCGTCCGACCCGCCATCCGCGGGAAAACAGTGTGTGCTGCGTGCGCTACTCGGCCAGGAAAGCCTCGATGGCGTCGGCGGCATCTTCCGTGAAGAAGTCGAGGAACATGTGGTCGGCGCCGTCGACCACGGTGACCTCCACGTTCTCCTTGTCGGTGATGCCGCTCTCCTCCAGCCGGGCCGGCAGGTCGGGCACCACTGTGTCCGCCCCGCCCACGATGATCAGGGTCGGCTCATCGACGCCCTTCAGGACCGCCGGCGTGTCGCGGTCGGGATTGGGCGCGTAATAGTCGACGAAGGACGCCGCCGTCACGCGCGCGTTCTGGCAGTAGACGAAGCCCGGAACCCCGATCATGGTGTCGCCCTTGCCCTCGTCCACCAGCGCCTTGGCTTCCTGGTAGAGCGTGTCCAGGTCGGCGCCGAAGCGGTCGGTGTAGGCCGTGGCATCCTCGCCCTCGCGCCAGGTCGCCGGCGCCATGAGAACAAGGCGGGTCAGCGCCGGATCATCCTCGGCGGCGGCGAAGCGCGCCACCTGATTGCCGCCGCGCGAGTGGCCGAGCATGGGAACGGCGGTGGCGCCGTGCTCCTTCAGCCAGGCGAGCCAGGTGCCGATCTCGGTCATGGCGTCGCTGTCCTTGTGGGTGTGGGGCATGCCGCAGTCCACCATGCCCGTGCGGTCGTCCACCGACAGCGACAGCGTGTGCGCCAGCGTCGCGATGCCCCGCTCGGCCAATGCCGTCTTCAGGTTCTCCATGATGGACATTTCGCCGTGCGCCAGCGTGCCGTGGGTCATCAGCAACACCCGGTCGGGCACGCCTTCGGTGTCGTCGGGGGTTGTCAGGTAGCCGTTGAGGGTCAGGTCAGCCAGGTCGATCTGCAGATGCTGCTCCGCCGCCTGCGCCTGGGCCGCCAGCCCGAGGGACAGCGCGAGCACCGCACCCGCCCCGTAGAACCACTTGAAAGCCATGGATGACGCCTCCCGAGATCGTTTATGAGACTTTCTTGATTTATCCGACGACTGTACTCGGGTTCGGGCGGTGTTACCAGGGCAGTCGGCTGCCGTCGTGAGAGAGAAAGGCACCATTGTCGTCGGGCGTAAGCCGGTCGATCACAGCCGCCAGCCGTGCCACGGCCTCCTCCGGCGTCCGCACGGTCAGGCCCGCCTTTCCGAAGGGGGCGGACAGGGCGGTGTCGGTGGTGCCGGGGTGCAGGGCGACCACGGCGGCCTCCTTGCGCTTGCGGCCCAGTTCGATCGCCATGGTCCGGACGATCTGGTTCTGTGCTGCCTTGGACGCGCGGTAGCTGTGCCAGCCGCCCAGGTGGTTGTCGCCGATGGAGCCCACCTTGGCCGACAGCGTGGCGGCGACGGCCTTGCCATCGCGCGGCAGGGCGGGCAGGGCGTGCTTGAGGATCAGCGCCGGGCCGATGGCGTTGACGGCGAAGGCGCGGGCCATGTGCGCAGGATCGATGGCGCGCCAGCTTTTCTCCGGTCCGAACCGGCCGTCGTGCAGGAACCCGCTGGCGTTGACCACCAGCCGCAGAGGCCCTGCCTCGGCGGCCATTTGCACGGCGGCGGCGACGGCGGCCTCGTCGGTCACGTCCACCGGCGGTGTGCCGGCGCGCGAGAAGGCGAAGACCTGATCGAAGGCGCCCGAGGCTTCGAGATGCGCCACGAAGGCGCGGCCCAGGCCGCCCGAGGCGCCGAAGACGGCGGCGACCCCGCCGGGGGGAAAGGACTGCATGACGGCTCCCGGTCTGTTGTGGCGTTGCTGACGATACGCACGACCGGCGGCGGCGGATGTCGGGGCGTCAGGACGCGCCCGCCTCCGTCGCCAGTGCCGCGTGCAGGGCGGACAGCAACCGCGCCGCCTCCACCGGGCGGTCGAGCACCGCCGTCACGCCGGGCAGGGCGGCGGCTGCATCCTGTGCCGTCTCCTCACCCGCCAGCAGGACCGTCGCAAGCGCGGGATTGCGGTGCCGCAGGCGGTGCAGCAGGTCCTTCACGCCGTCGCCGTGCGCCGCCGGAGGCAGGGCCGCGAGAAGCACCTGCGGCGGGTCCAGCCGCGCCTTGCCCTCCGCCTCCGGCACGGAGGCGGCGGTGGTGACCCTGAAGCCGCGCTCGATCAGGATCACGGCCAGAGTCTGACGGGTGGCCTCTTCGGGCTCCATCAGCAGGACATGGCCGGTCGGCCCGGCCGCAGAGGCGGCGGTGACGCCGGCCGCGCCGTTCAGCACCACGGCCGGTGGTGGCGCGCTTGCGGCGGTGGCCGGTGTCTCCGCGCCGGGGCCGTTGTCCCCGCTCAGCGGCAGGCGGATGGTAAAGACGGCGCCGTCGCGGTTGGCCGGCCGCAACGTGCCCCCCATGCGCGAAATGGTGGACATGCAGATCGACAGGCCAAGGCCGGTGCCCAGGCCTTCCGTCTTGGTGGTGAAGAAGGGCTCGAAGATGTCGTCCAGCAGGGCGTCGGGGATGCCCGGCCCGGTATCGGCGACTTCCACGCAGATGCGGCGCGACTCCGGTTCCGGCTGGCCGACCACGGTCACGCGGGGACACCAGTCCGCCGGCCGTTCGGCGACCAGACGCCGGCGCGACTCCTGAAGCGCGTCGAAGGCATTCTTGAGCAGGTTGATGACCACCTGCTCAAGGTCCAGCGGGCTGCCCTCCACCACACCCAACTGGGCCGGCAGGTCGATGACGAGTTCGATCTCTTCGCGCTCGAAGACCGGGCGCATCATGTCGGCGGCACCGCGCAACGGCCCGGCGGCGTCGAAGCGCACGTGCCGGCCCTTGCTGGAGCGGCTGAAAACCCGGATGTGGTCGATGATCTCGGCCATGCGGCCGCACTGGCGGG
This sequence comes from Caenispirillum salinarum, assembly GCF_044803115.1. Taxonomy (GTDB): domain Bacteria; phylum Pseudomonadota; class Alphaproteobacteria; order Rhodospirillales; family Rhodospirillaceae; genus Caenispirillum; species Caenispirillum salinarum_A. The sequence goes on from NZ_CP085224.1 coordinate 1,207,777, forward strand.
TGGCCTGCTCCAGCTTGGCGTCCAGGTCGTCGGGCGCCAGGGGCGTGCGGGTCTGTTGCAGCCGGATGCCCTCCAGCCCCATGGACAGGATGTTGAGCGGCTGGCTCAGTTCGTGCGCGACGCTGGCCGCCATCTGGCCCAGCGTCGCCATCTTGGCCGTCTGCATCAGGCGGCCGCGCACACCCTGGCCGGCATCCAGCGGACGGATGACGGCCTGCGACGCCGGCTGGTCGTTGACGCGGATGGGGGCCGAGATGATCCAGGCGTCGAACAGGCTGCCGTCGCGGCGTTGCAGGTCCTCCTGGATGCCGTTCCACGGCTCGGTGGCGCTGGCGCGGATGGCGCTGCGGACGTAATCGCGCACCGCCGGCGCCACCATCGCCGAAACGGTGGCTTCGGCGGGCCAGTCCGCCGGATCGGCGTAGCCGAACAGGCTGCGGGCGGCGGAGTTGGCGAACAGCACGCGGTCGTCGCTGTGCACCACGATGGCCTCCGGCGACTGCTCCACCAGTGCGCGATAGCGGGCTTCGCTCTCGCGCACGGCGGTCTCGGCGGCCAGACGTTCCGAGACGTCGCGGAAGAACCACACCCGGCCGATGGAGGCGCCGGTCCCGTCGCGCAGTTCGCTCTCCAGGGTGTCGATGACGCGCCCGTCGGTCAGCGCCCGGCGCAGCCATCCGGCCTGGTCCGCTTCGCCCGTCGTTTCCGGTGTGCCGGGCGCCACGTGGCTTGCGATGTGGCGCAGCACGGGCAGCAGGCCACCCGCCGACAGCAGCGCCTCGGGCACATCCCACATGGCGCGGAACCGGCTGTTCCACGACCGCAGGCGGCCGTCGGCGTCGGTCACCAGCAGGGCGTCGGGCGAGGCTTCCTGCTGGATGCGCAGCAGGCTGTTCTGGAAGGCGATGGCCTTTTCTCTCGCGCGCTGTTCCGTCAGGTCCTGGATGACGCCGACCAGCAGCGGTTCCTGCTCGCCGACGCGCGGCTTGAGGCTCAGTGTCACCAGGGCCTCCACCGCCGTGCCGTCGCGCCGGAGGTAGCGCTTCTCATAGGACAGGCCCGCCGGACCCAGCGCCTCCATGCGCGAGATGCGGTACATGGTCGACAGGCGGTCGTCGGGGTGGGTCAGGTCCTCGATGTTGCGGCCCGTCAGCCCGCCCGGCTCGTATCCCAGCAGGCGGTCGAACACGGTGTTGGCGAAGCGGACCGTGCCGTCGGCCGCTGTCAGGCCCAACCCCACGCCGACGTTGTTGAGGATGGAGCGGAAGAGAAGCTCGCGCTCCGCCAAGTCGCGGGCCGCCTTCCGCTCGAAGCGCAGGCGCCGCATCATGAAGGGATAGAAGCCAAGAAGCCCCGCGACGATCACCCCGGCCAGCAGGTACTGCGGCCACAGTGCCGACAGCAGCCGTGCCCGCAGGTCGGCGGCGGCATGGGTCGCCACCGCAGCCAGCGGCAGACCATCGACGCGGGCGTAGGAGGCGATGCGGTCGCGGCCGTCGGGAAGGGCCTCGCTGCGCAGGGTCAGGCTTTCCACGCCGGTGCGCAGGGCTTGCCGCAGAGGGCCTTCGCTCAAGGCGGTGCCCGAGGCGCCCGGCGTCGAGGGGTAGTGCGCCAGCACCACGCCGTCGGTGCGCACTAGTGCGACGCTGCCCCGCGGGCCCAGCACCTGCTGCGAGAACACGTCGGCCAGGCTGTCGCCGGCGACCGAGAGCACGACGGCTCCGGTCGGGGAGCCGCCCTCGCGGCCCTCGATGGCGCGGGCGACCAGGAATGACGGCCAATCCATGAAGCGGCCCGCCACCGGTTCGGCGAAGACGGGGGTTCCCGGCTCGTCCATCGCGGCGGCGGCCGCATCGGCCAGGGCGCTGCGCTCGGGGGCGGCCGTTTCCTCGGGCCGCAGGGCATGGCGCACGGTGCCCGCAGCGTCCAGCAGCCAAAGGTTTTCCACCCAGCCCGTGTCGGCGGCGATGGTGTCCAGCTCGAGCATTTCGTTGACGGTTGCGCCGGTGTCGGCGTGGGCGGCGCTCCAGTCCGACCACCCGTGGTGCGAGACCTCGAAGGCGGTATGGCGCATGATGAGGTCGGCGCTTTCGAAATACCGGCTCATGTGCTGCTTGAGAACCAGCGCGCTGTCGCTGACGGCGCGCTCGGCATGGAGGGTGGCCGTGCGGTACTCGCTGTAGGCAGACAGGCTGAGACCTGCCAGCACGATGACCAGCACGCTTGCCCAGAGCAGCTTGAAGCGCCGTTCGTTCGCCCGGCTCGCGACATCCACCGCCGGGCCGGCGTACAGGCCGGTGCGGACGCCGGATGCCTGCGGTCCCAGGCCGGTCTCGTTCGGGCTCACACGTCTTTCCCCCGGAGCATGCGCCTGCGGTTTTCCTACTCCTTTGGGAGGAGGCCATTCTTCTGCTGCATTCTGATCGCTCGGGGCGCGCGCGGCAAGCAAAGGCATGACCGGCAGCCATGGCGGGCATCGCGCGGTCCCAGTTCCCCGGCAGGTGTTGCAGGCCTGCCGCAGTGGCCGCCTCACCGCTTCGGCGGGTGCGAAAACCGCTCCCGGCGCAGCGGCGCAGCGCTATACTTGCCACCGGCGCCGAGGGGGCGGCGCGTCATGCGTGGGAAGAGCGAGATCGATCATGAAAAAGCAAAGCGTTGAAGTGGGGCAGCGTTTCCGGGAACGCACCGCCTGGGGTGCGGAGTGGGAAGTGGAATACGTCTACCAGGACGGCGTGCGCATTCCGCACGCCAGGTTGCGGTCGCTGCGGTCGCCCGTGGATGCCCGCACGCTGGCCATCGAGGCCCTGCTGGACCGCGACCGCTTCGAGCGGGTGGCCTGACGACCGCCGTCCGTCCGCCCTGTCGTCCGCACGCGAAAAAGGCCGCACCCATGGGTGCGGCCTTGCTCGTTTTTGGGCTGCGACCACCGACGTTGACGCCGGCATCGGCGCACGGCGGCGCCTGCACGGGCGGCGCAGCGGAAATTCCGTGGTGTCAGTCGCGCGGCGGCACTCGGCGGCGGCGGTCGTCGATGCGGACGGGGATCGGCTTCGGCTCGGGCCTGAGCGCCCGCGCGGCGGCAACGCCCAGGGCGAGCGCGGCGCCCACGGCGGCAATGGCCGCGGTCAGCGGATCGGAAAGCAGGGTCGTCACGCTGGTCATGGGCGGGCTCCCGTCCTTGATCGATATTTGAACAATCGCCCCATTGAAGTGAGGCAGCGGGCGATCGAATTCAAGATACGCCCGCTACCTTATCCCGTCGCCGCACGCGAGGGAACCGCAAATGCCTCAGGCGCGGCCCTCGTCGCGGGCGATGAAGCGCATCATCCAGGTGCCCAGCAGGCCCAGCGCCACGATGCCGAAGCCGATCAGCACGGCCACCGTCGGGCCGCTCTCGAAGCCGAACATTTTGCCGGACGTGCCCTGGACCAACAGGGTATCCACCAGCGCCCAGATGAAGACGGGGGCAGCCATGAAACCAACCAGGACGAGGGGGAGGAAGCGCATCACAATCTCCGAGTTTTCTTGTGGATTTTTCGCCCGCCGGGGCGCCGTTGTGCGCTGCGAAGACCGGGCGCCTGTCACCTAGCGCCAAGGTCGGGTGTTTTCAAGGGAGATTCGGACGAAAGTCGCACGCCGAAGGATCAGCACACAAAAAAAGAGCCGGTCGCGCGCAAGCGGCGGCGGCCGGCCCAGTCTGGGAGATTGCGTCGGGTCGGGCAGGCGCGCCGCGACCCGCACCACGGAGGATGCTGCAACACCGCGATGGAAGCATGGGGCAGCGGCGAAACGCATTGACAAATCGCAGTCAGCCCCATAAGTCTTCGCCGGCCTGCAAGCGGAGGTGACAGCGCAGTGACGCGATGTCGACGGCAACGTCAAATTCCTCTTGCACGGCTTTGAAGGCCTTGTTATAAGGCCGCCCTCCACGGGAGCTGCGGGTGTAGCTCAGTTGGTTAGAGTGCCGGCCTGTCACGCCGGAGGTCGCGGGTTCGAGCCCCGTCACTCGCGCCACTCCCGGGGAAACATATCGAAGCGCCTGGATGCGGGTGTAGCTCAGTTGGTTAGAGTGCCGGCCTGTCACGCCGGAGGTCGCGGGTTCGAGCCCCGTCACTCGCGCCACCAGGCTTCGAACTTTCGAAAAAAGACCGGCCACTGTGCCGGTCTTTTTCGTGTTGGACCCATGCCGCCGGAAAGGTGGTTTCCACAGTGTCCTTCATCATCCGTCCTCGCCGAGCAGGAGGCTCTTCGTGATCCGTTCCGCCACCCGCCGGCCGGTCGTTCCCCCGGACGTAGAGGCTGCCCGCGATGCGGTGCTCGGCGCCGTGACGGGCAGCCTGATCCATGCCATCGGCCAGCCCCTGACGATCATGCGCCTGGCCGCCGAACGTCCCGACGGGCAGGTCGGGCTGGACGCCGCCGCCGCCGAGGTTGTGGTCGACCAGGTGGCGCGGCTGGAGGCGATCTTTCAAGGCCTCGACGGCCTGGCGCGGGCCGGGCGGGGGCCGGTGCGGGCACAGCCCCTCGTCCCCGTCCTGCACGCGGCGCTGGAACTCCTGGACCCCCTGACGGCGGCGCGCGGCGCCCCGGCCGTCAGCCTCGCCGCCGCGCCCGAGGTGGCGGAGGCGGTGATAGAGGGGCCGGACGGACTGCTGATGCTGCTCGGGGTGGCCCTGCTGCACGAATCGTTGGAGGCCGCGCAGGAGCGGATTTCCGTCTCGCTGACGCTTTCGGCGGCGGAGCCCGGGTCCGAGCCGGGGGGCGGCGTGGTGCTGACGGTCGAGGATGACCGCCCCCAGGGCAGGGCGGCATTCGGCGGCCATGCCGTGGCGGTGGCACGGGCCCTGGCCGGGCGGTGCCTGCCCGCAGCGTCGGGCTTGCGCCTTCACCTGCCTGCGGCCACCGCACCCGCCGCCCGGCCCGAGCCGGCGGCGCCGTCGGCGGACCGTCCGGTGCGGGTCCTGCTTGTGGAGGACGAGGCGCTGATCGCCGAGATGATGGCCGAGCGCCTGACCGAGCACGGCTTTCCCACGACCGTCCGCGGCAGCATAGCCGAGGCCCTGGCGGCGCTGGAGGTCGAGGTTCCCGACGCGGTGGTGACCGACCTGTCCCTGCCGGACGGGCCGGGGGAGGTGCTCCTCGACCGGCTGGCGCGGGACTGGCCGCACGTCTTCACGATCGCGCTTTCGGGGCGCGAGCCGGATACTGCCGCCATGCCGGACGGCGCCGTCGACATGCTGCTGCGCAAGCCGGCCTCACCGGAAAAACTGGCGGAGACCCTGCGCCGGCTTGTCGCCGCACGGTGACGGCCGCACCCGGCGGCCGCGTCAGGACAACCGCAGGCCGCCGCCGCCCGTGTCGAACAGGTTCTGCAGGCGCTCCAGCCGCGCGAACAGGTGGTGGCCGTCGTTGATGAGGCGCTCGAGCTGCGGCACGTGGGGGTGCGGCGTCGCGGGGTCGGGCAGGTTGGCGCCGACCTCGGCCAGCAGGCGGCGGGACTCGTCCTGCATCTCGTCGCGATCCATCTGCCCGTCGGCGACGGCGCGGTAGAGAAGCAGCAGGCCCATGCAGCAGGTCGCCATGCTGGTCACGCGCGACATGTCGCGGGCCAGCCGGATGCGGTCAAGCGGCGTCGCGTCCGCCGGCGCCAGGGCGGCGTTGCCCGTGCCCACGAAGGCACGGGCGCGTTCCAGCAGCCCGAGCCCCTCGTTGAAGGCATCGTTCAGCAATTCCTCGTCCACCCAGGTCGACAATTGAACCTCGCTGCATAAGCCGTTTGGGGTAAACACCCATAGCAGGTCGGCCGTTGCCGCCTCAATAGTCACGGCTCCAGTTTACGCCCACGTCGCTGCCGCGCGTGCTGGTGCGGCCCTTCAAGCTGACGCTGGGCGTGAGCTGCACCTCCACGTTCACGCCGGTGGAATCGGCGCCCACGCCCTGTTCCACGCCCACGTAGACGTCTTCGGTGATGTACTTGCCGATCTCGAGGGCCGGCCCGCCCTCGCCGCCGGCCAGGCGGATGGTGTCGACGCCGATGGTGCTGGCGATGACCTCGGTGATGCCCGGCCCGCCGCCGCCCAGCCCGCTGAGCACACGCACGGCGTTGGCGGCTTGCAGGGCTTCCACCGGGCCCAGGTCTTCCAGCCCCGCCCCGAACAGGACGCGGGCCATGACCTCGTCCTCGGGCAGGGGCGGGATGCTGGTCAACTGGATCTCGGGGTCGCGCGCCGTGCCCGAGACGGCGATGATGGCCGTGACGTCGCCGGCGGCCTCGTTGGCGGCCTCGATGTTCAGGCGCGGATTGATGCGCTGGCCGCCGGTCAGGTCCACCTCGCCCTCGGTGAAGGTGAAGGTATTGCCGACCAGGTCGAACTGCCCGCGCACCACCTGGATCTGGCCCACCATCTGCGGCGCGTTGGTGGTGCCGGTGATGCGGAGCGCGCCGCTCCACTCGGACTCGAGCCCGCGGCCGCGGACATAGAACTGGTTGGGAATGGTGACCGAGATGTCCAGGCCGATGAGTGCCGGCGCCTCGGCCGTCTCCAGCGCCCCCGGGTCCGTCGCCACGGGAAGGCCGGCCTGCTCGCCGCCTTCCTCCACCACGTCCAGGGTGGTGACCCCGCCGCCGAGCGTGTTGATGAGCCGCAGAAGCCCCTCGTTCACCGTCAGGTCGGCGGTGAAGGTGCCGCCGTCCAGCGGCCCCTGGAAGCCCAGGTCGCCCGAGACGGTCGCGCGCAGGTCGTCGCGGCGTATCAGCGTCGCGCGACGGAAGCCGCCGTCGGCATCGATGACCAGCGCGCCCTCGTCGGTCAGGTTGGCGCGGGCGTCCAGTCGCAGGGTTCCGCGCCCGGCATCGTCGCCCGTCAGCGCGACGGCGACGGTGCCGTCGGGGCGCCGGTCGGCGTCCAGCCGCAGGTTGGTCAGCACCGTGCCGTATTCCAGGTTCTCGTAACGGCCGTCGGTGATGCGCGCCTCGGCGGCCAGTTCGGGCTCTGCGATCGTTCCGGTCACGCCGGCACGCACGAAGCCCTGGCCGTAGAGCCGGTGGCCCACCACGGGCACCAGTGGCCAGATGTTCTCCAGCCGGCCGCGCCAGTTGACCAGCGCCTCGACCGGCTGCGTTTCGGGCAGGGACGGGATGCCCTGGGCCGAGAAGGCCACGGGGAGGGAGGCGGTCGCCACCGCTTCCTCTGCCCGCACGCCGCCCAGTTGGGCGCGCAGGTCCAGGCGCTCGTTGCGCAGGTCGCCGGTCACGTCCAGCGACAGGCCGCGGATCTCGGCCTCTGGAATCGAGAGGTCGGGGATACGGGCCGTCACCGTGCCGGTCGGGTTGCTCGGCGGGCCGGCGATGTCGATGCGGGCATCCACCACGCCCGCCGGCATCATGCCGTCGCCCAGGAACGGCTCGGCGGTTTCCAGCGGTACGCCGTTCACCCGCAGGTCGAGGGCCACGCGCTGTGGGCCGAGGGCGGCATCGACGGCCACCGTCCCGCGCCCGTCCAGCGCCAGCCGCAGGTCCGAGACACCCAGGTCGCCGCCGCCGAAGCTGATCGTGGCGGGCTGCGTGAGCCGAGCGCCCAGCCCCGTCGCGTCGTCCTGGACGCGGAAGCCTTCCAGCACCAGCCGGCCGTCCTGAAGGTTGTAGCGCCCCTGGGTCTCCAGGTCCGTCGGCCCCTGCAGGCTTGCGGTGATGGTTCCCGCCTGAAGGTCGCCGTCCAGTCCGACGGCAGCCTGGTTCCACGAAAGCCCGGCGGCGGCGCCGGCGTCGGTGGTCAGCTCGGCGGTGACGGTGGGCGCGGTGAACAGGTTCCCGAGCCGCGCCTCCAGCAACAGGTCGCGCACCCGCATATCCTCGGCCGGCAGCGCCAGACGGTCGGCGGAGAGTTGCGCGGCGACGCGCTGGCCCCGGTCGGTGTCGTTGAAGGTCAGCGTCAGCCCCGAGCCGCTGCCGTCGATCTCCATGCCCGCCAGACCGGACAGGGCGCTCCAGTCGGCGATGCCGCCCGACAGGGTGCCCTCGATTCCCAGAGCCGGGGCCAGCGCCACCGTCAGCCCGCCGTCGAGCGCCAGGCCCGCGGCCCGCAGGCCAAGGTCGCGCAGGATGATGCGTTGCCACTCCGGCGCCCGGTAGGTGGTGTTGATGCGCACCGGCGCGCCATCCGGCCCGGTGGCGGTGAGCGCCAGGCGGCCCTCGGTCCCCTCGGCGTCCAGGCCCTGCGCGGTGGCCTCCAGCCGGATGTCGGTGAGCCGCTGCCCGCTCGCGGTCAGGGCGGGCGAGGTGGCGACCACGTCGAGGTCGGGGGCGGTCAGGGCGCCGCTGACGGTCCCGTCCACCGAAATGCCGCCCGCCACGTCGGGGGCGACGGCCGACAGTTCGGGCACCTGAAGGGCAAAGGCGGCCTGAATGGTTTCCATGTCGGCGGGCAGCGCGGCCTCGCCGCCGCCGTTGATGCCGCCGCTGTCGATGGTCAGGTTGCCGACCCGCACGGCACCTTCGGCCGTGCGGGACAGGTCGGCGATGACCGTCAGGTGGTCGCCGAGGAGGGCGGCATAGGTGGCCTCGCCCCATTGCAGGTCCGACAGGGCGATGCGGGCGGAGCCGTCGACGGCTCCGGTGGCGGCCGCGCGGTCCAGCTCCATCTCTATCCGACCCTGGCCCTCCACGTCGATGCCGGCCAGCGCGCCGAAGGTCTCCAGGTTGTCGGAGCGCACGTTGACCACGCCCTCGGCCGTCAGTTCCGCAACGTCGGCGGTAAGCTGGGCATCGGCTTGCAGGCTCTCGCTTTCCACCTGCAGCAGGCGGACCTCCAGGCGGTTTTCGGCGGGCACCAGGGTGGCGTCGATGGCGATCTCGGCCCGCGGGTCCGGCGCCGGTTCCGGCAGCCCGACCAGCGTGACGCCGCCGCTGACGGTCAGCGGCGTGTCGGGCGACGTCGGCGGACCGTCGGCGCTGAGCTGCAGCCGGCCTTCCACCGTGTCGATGGTGCCGGTGCCCGTCTCCACCTGGCGGAGCGTGGCATCCACCAGGGCCTGCGGCGCATCGAGGCTGCCGTCCAGGTCCGCCGTCACGGTGCCCGCCTCGAACGGCAGGTCCACCAGCGCCAAGAGCGCGTCGGCATCGTCGGTGGACAGCGTGAGGGTTCCGTCCAGCGCCCCCTGCGGCCCCAGCGCCACGTTCCGGCCGGTGAGCGCGAAGGCGTCGTTGGCGGCGCGCAGGGTGCTGACGGTGACCGTGCCCGCCGCCGTGCCCTCGGCCTCCACCTCAACGGCAAGCGAGTCCCGCACCAGCGCCTGCCAGGTGGGTGGCGCGTTCCCGGTGACGGAAACCGCCACGTCGGCTCCTGCCGACCAGGCGCCGTCGGCCGGCAGGCCGAGCGTGATGTCGCCTTCCACCCGGGCCAGGTCCTCGGCCACGGCCGACAGTTCGCCCGACCACCGGGCGGCGGGGCCGGAGCCTTCCAGCGCCACCTGGACCGGAGGCAGCCCGGGCAGGTCGGCAAGGCGGGCGATGATGCCGCCGGCGGGCTCGGCGATCTGCACGTCGAGCGCCAGTTCCCGCCCCGGCGAGACGGTGGCGGAGACGGCGGCCCGGCCGCCGCGCTCGTCCACGCGCTCCACCACCAGATCGGTGCGGATGCCGTCGCCGTCCTCCACCGGGCCGAGGCTGCCCTCGGCCGTCAGCACCATGTCCTCGCCCAGCACGGGCTCGGCCAGGCGGAAGCGTTGCAGGTTCAGCACGTCGATCCGCAGGCGCTCCAGCACCCCCAGGTCGAAACCGCCGCCGGTGTCCTCGGCGGGCGGCGGTTCCTCGCCCGGCGGCAGGTCCGGCAGGCGCAGAAGCTCGCCGCCCTCGCTCGACAGTTCGTCGATGGTGAAGCGCCCGCGCACCAGGGCTAGCGGGCTCCAGTCCAGGGTCGCCTGCGGCAGGCGCAGGAAGACGCCTTGCGGGTCGGAGACCGCGACGTCGCGCAGGGTCACCGCGCCCGGCAGGGGACCTTCCAGGGCGCCGATCTCCACCTCAAGGCCGCCGCCGGACAGCAGGTTCTCCACCTTCCCCTTGAACCAGTCGGTGCCGAAGATCTGCGCGTCGGCGTGCTGGCCGGCGCCGCTGCCGATGGACAGCATCAGCGCCAGCAGGAGAACGGCGGCCACGCGGCGCGCGGCGGGAAGGGCTGGAATACGGGTCATGGTGTCAGAACGCCTGGCCGATGCTGATGTAGAACTGATATGCGTCGTCCACGTCCTCGCGCGGGTTGATGGGCGCCGCCACATCCAGGCGGATGGGGCCGATGGCGGTGTAGTAGCGCAGGCCAAGGCCGCCGGCATAGCGGATCTCCCGGCTGAAATCGGGGAACTGCGTGCCGAACACCTGGCCGGCGTCCACGAACGGCACGACGCCGATGCTCTCGGTCACCTTGATGCGCGCCTCCAGTCCCAGTTCCAGCTTGGAGCGGCCGCCGGTCGGGTTGTCGTTCTCGTCCAGCGGACCGATGAGCTGGTACCCGAAGCCGCGCACCGTGCCGCCGCCGCCGGTGTAGAACCGCTTGTCGGCGGGGATGACCGCGAGGTCCTCGCCCACGATGGTGCCGAAACCCGCGCGCGCCGCGAGGATGAGGCGGTCGCTCTCCAGCGGGCTGTAGTAGGCCGACCCTGTCACCTCCGACCGGGCGAAGGCCACGAAGGCGCCGTCGGCCGTGCCGGCATAGGGCGTGAACGACATGCCGAGGCGGCTGCCCTCGGTCGGGTCCAGCGGGTTGTCGGTGCTGTCCCGCAGGGCCGTGAGCGGGAGGCCCGCCAGCAGGATCGTGCGCTCTGCCTCGTCGTTTTCGGTGATTTGCGCGATTTCCAGCGAGCCCCCGCCGCTTACCGTCCACAACTCGCCGATGGAGCGCTTGATGCCGGCGGAGACGTCGAAGCCCAGGCGGTCGAAGGCTTCCGTTTCCTCGTTTTGCAACGTCGCCTCGGCGACCAGCGACTGGTCGGGGCGCAGGAAGGCGGGCTTGAGAAAGGTGCTCGTCAGTTCCTGGTTCTTCTGCGACAGGTCCAGCTCGACGCGGACGTCCTCGTCGCGGCCGAAGTAGTTGCGGTGCTCCCAGAAGGCCGTGACGCCCAGGCCCAGGTCGGACGAGTAGTGCAAGCCCGCGCCCAGCGTGCGGTGCTTGGCCTCCACCGCCTCAATGTCGATGGGCAGGGTGCCGTCCTCGGCCAGTTGGTCGGGATGGCTCAGGCGCAGCGACCGGAACAGGCCGGTGGACAGAAGCGCGGCGCGATAGGCGTCCAGTTTGTCCTCGTCCCACTGGTCGCCCGGCTCCCACGGGGCCAGGTCATGCAGGTAGTCCTCCTTCACGTCTTCCAGGCCGGAGACGGACAGCGTTCCGAAGCGGCCCGCGGGACCCGTGTTCATGCCGACATCGGCGCGCAGGACGATCTGGTCGTGATTGACCGTGTAGCGGGTGTCGACAACCTCGGCGAAGGGATAGCCGCGCACCTTGAGGGTCCGCGGCAGGTCGTCCACCACCTCCAGGATGGCGTCGGCGTCGGCAGGGTCGCCGCGCTCCAGCGGCACGTCGGCCAGCGACAGCGGCGCGCCCTGCGGCGGCGGCTGGTCGCGGTAGTGCACCGCGAAGGCATCGATGGTGTAGCGCGGGCCGGGCTCCACCTCGACGATCACCCGGACCGGGTCGGCCTCGCGTTCGATGCGGCCGGACACCTCGCCCCTGTAGTACCCCTGCGACCGCAGCACCTCGCGGAACTTGTCGATGTCGGAATCCAGCCGGCGGCGCAGGCCGAGGATCGTGCCCGGCGGCTCCTCCTGCAGGCGGAAGAGGAGGCCGACGTCCTCCATGGCGTCTTCCAGGTCTCCTTCATCGGCGCCGGTGATCGTCACCTCGTAGGGAATGTCGCCGTAGTCGCCGGGGACGGGAAGGTCATCGGGCGACTGGCCCTCCTCCAGGCCCTGGACCGAGGAGTCGCCGGTGATGCGCTCGGTGATGTCGGAGATGGTGGAGCACGCCGGCAGGCCAAGCAGAAGCACGCACAGCACCACCAGACGCGCCGCCGCTGCCATGGCCGCCGTCGAAGCACGCGCTTGCGGCGGTGCGCCCGAGATTGATGCTGTCAATTGTCCTCCCTGGCATCTTTTCCGGGCCGGCGTGGGCCCGGCCCGGCGTGACGTGGCGAAGCGAGCGTGCCGTGTGGCCGGGGCGGCGGACCCCGGCTCGGTTCAGAATGCTCCCATTCATCTACGACTATACGGCGGCAACGGGTTCATCTGCCCTGCGATAATCGGTCGTATACCCTCTGAGGGGGCGAATTCTTTCGCCGTTCCAAGCTCTGAGGCATCTGAATACCGCTGCAAGCGCCCGCCGCGAACTTTTTTCTATGACTTCCCCAAGTGAGGGGGTAAGGTAGTCTTGGCAATAACGTTCAGGCGCATCAAGTGTGCGTTGTTTCTTGTGCGCGATGAACGTTATTGGAGGGCATGGAATGGCCGGCCACGCCGGCCGAGTGGAGATTGAAGATTCATGACTGCAATGAGCGAGGATATCGGGCGCTCGTCCGAGACCGCCGGGATCGCTGCGCTTCTGGAACAGGTAAGCCGCATCGTCCAGGCCATGTGTTTCGCCGACGGGATGCATCCGGTGCAGTGGTCGGCGCTGCGCTACTTCAGCAAGGCCGGCGCCAATGCGCGCACCGTCAGCGGCCTGGCCAACTATCAGGGCACCACGCTTCCGCCGGCCTCGCGCACGGTGGCGGCGCTGGTCAAGAAGGGTTATCTGGAGGCGATCGTAGACCCGCGCGACCGCCGCAGCCGCCGCATCGACCTGACGGAAGAGGGCCGCACGCTGATCGGCCGCGACCCCATCCACGCGCTGGAGCAGGCCATCGCCGACCTGCCGGCGGAACGGCGCCAGGCGCTGACCGACAGCCTGGAGGCCATCCTGGCCCAACTGGGCGAGCGTGGAACCGGCCGCATGAGCCGCAGCGCCTGACACGGCCCAGGCCGCGCCGGACGCCTGTCCCGCCGCCGGATGCCAGGCCGGTGGACGGGATTACGGCTTGGCGTGGCCGGCGGATGAAAGGTCACGATGGGAATGGCGGCGGAGCCTGATCGGGTCCGCCGCCATTTCGTTGCGTCAGTCGCCGACGTCGGGGGTCAGGCCGACCGCCTTGACCGCCTCGACGCCGCAGATCTCGTCGTTGTCCGAGGTGTCCCCCGTGATGCCGACGGCGCCGACGATGGTGCCCTTGCCGTCCTTGATGAGGATGCCGCCGGGCACCGGCACCATCTTGCCGCCCGCAAGATCCGAGGCGGCGTTCATGAACATGCTCATCTTGTCGGCCCGGCGCGCCAGTTCGCGTCCGCCGAAGCCCAGAGCCAGCGCCCCCCAGGCCTTGCCCATGCAGATCTCGGGGCGCATGATGCTGGCGCCGTCGTCGCGCTTGAGCGCCTTGATGTGCCCGCCGTCGTCGAGGACCACCACCGTCAGCGGCTGAAACCCGCGCTCCCGCCCCTGGCGCAGGACCTCGTCGACGATCTTTTCCGCGACGGCGAGGGAAATGGAATGGGCGAACATGTTTCCTCCTGGTCTGGTCTGGTCTGGTCTGGTCTGGTCTGGTTCGGCTGGCGAGCATGCCATGCCGGTGCCGGTGCATCTACGGTCGCCGCCGCCCCGCCGCAAGCCCGCGCCGGCAAGTTGATCGGAACGGCCGATCAAAAACAGGTGGAAAGATGATTTGATCCGTAAGGCTCAAGCCCCCATTCTTTGTGCAGCAAGAGAGGGGGCGGCGCCGAGACGGTGCGGTCCTGCGTGAACACAATCCGCGACCATCGAGGAGCCAACATTCATGCGTGTTCCCAACGTCACCTTCAAGACCCGCGTCCGCAACGAGTCGCTCGGCGGCCCCAACCCGTTCGAGTGGAAGGACCTGACCAGCAACGAGCTGTTCGGCGGCAAGAACGTGGTGCTGTTCTCGCTGCCCGGCGCCTTCACGCCCACCTGCTCCACCAGCCACCTGCCGCGCTACGAGGAACTGTACGAGGACTTTAAGGCGCAGGGTGTCGACGCGGTCGTCTGCCTGTCGGTGAACGACGCCTTCGTGATGTTCCAGTGGGGCAAGCAGCAGGGCGCCAACAACGTCTTCCTGCTGCCCGACGGCAACGCCGAGTTCACGCGCAAGATGGGCATGCTGGTGGACAAGTCGAACCTGGGCTTCGGCATGCGCAGCTGGCGCTATTCCGCCTACGTCGAGGACGGCGACGTTAAGAAGATGTTCGTCGAGCCCGGCTTCGACGACAACTGCCCCACCGACCCGTTCGAGGTGTCCGACGCCGACACCATGCTGAACTGGCTGAAGGGCGAGAAAAGCAAGGCCGCCTAAGCGCGCCGCATCTTTCCGAAATTGGCCCGCCGACGTGCTCTCGGCGGGCCTTTTTCTATGGCAGCACGGAAAAGAATGCAGCCATGGCTTCCTCCGCGCCATCGGGCCAGAGGTGCGGGTAGAAACGGCCGCGACGGTTGACGGATTCGGCGTAGAGGCACCAGGCGACCGGATCGTGGGCTTCCGCCGGGCCGTAGCGGTAGCAGCCGAAGGGCCGGGGGTAGAAGGCCGCCGGCGCCGACTCAAGCCCGTTGGCCGTCACCAGCACGTCGCGCGCTCGGCGCCCGCGGTCGACGTCCACCAGCCGGTCGGCCCGGTTGTGCAGCAGCAGCGCCGCCGCGTCGCCCCGGCACTCCTCCGCCCGCGCATGAATGCCGCCGGCGACGCTGGCGATTCCCCGAAGTGCCTCGCCGCGTAGGCACCCGAGCGTGTTGACGAAGCTTGCCCCCAGCGAGTGGCCGACGGCGAAGATGCGGGTCCGGTCGATGCAGTAGTCCGCGCTCAGCCGCTCCACCACCATATCGAACAGCGCCAGATCTTCCGGCACGCGCCAGATGAAGGTGTCGTCGTCCTGGCGCGCCGCGGTGGGGTAGACGAAGACCGTCGGCGCGCTTTCGGCCATGGCGTTTTCCAGGCCGTAGTAGCGGCGCACGCGCTCCGCCGGGGTGGTGCGGCCGTGAAAGCCGAAGACCAGCCGGTGCGGCGTGTCGCGGTCGTAATCCTCCGGCACCGCCACCAGGACCTCGCGCGTCTCCCCGGCCGCCTCAACCGTCTCCGGCGGCGCGGCCGGTGGCGACTGCCCGCACCCCGCCGACGCCGCCACCGCCGGAAGCGGGAGCAGGAGGAGGAGCAGGGCGGCGGCCGTCATACGCATACGCAGGAAACGCGCACGCCCGCCGCCGGGCTCTACTGCGCCGGTTCGGCCTCCGGCGCAGCCTCTTCGTTCAGCCCCTGGGCCACGGCCTCGCAGAAGCCGGCCAGGCCGCCCAGCCAGCCGGCGATGGTCTCGCGGCGGAACAGGTCGGCGGCGTATTCGAACGAAAGCTGAATCTGATCGCCCGCCGGCCCCGCCTTGTCCACAACGAACAGGGTCAGGTCGAACTTGGCCGTGGTCGCCTCCAGCGCCAGTTCCCCCGTCATGGCCGAAGCCGCCGGCCTTGCGCCGTCGTCCCGGATACGCATGTCGGCGAAGGCCTGGTAGGCGTAGTTGACGTTGAACAGCGGCTGCCGGCCGCCGCGCCGGGGTGGGTTCAGGCGCTCCACCAGCATGTCGAAGGGATAGGACTGGTGGTCCAGCGCCGCCGTCACCTCGGCGTCAAGGGCGTTCAGCAGGCTGTTGAAGTCGCCGTCGGGGTCCACGGTCATGCGCAGCACCATGGCGTTGACGAAGAAGCCCACCATGGGCTCCAGCTCCGGCAGCGGGCGGTTGGCGACCGACATGGCGACGGCCAAATCCTCCTGCTCCGTCAGGCGGTTGAGGAAGACCAGGAAGACGCCGAGCGCCACGGTTGAGACCGTCATCCCCCGGTCCGCCGCCGCCTTGCGCAAGAGGGTGGAGGCGGCCGGGTCCAGGCGCACCGACTCCACCCCGCCGGTGATGGCGGAGTCCTCTGTCTCCGGAAAGTCGAAGGGGAGGCGGACGAGCCCCGGCGCGGTGCCCAGCCGTTCCAGCCACCAGCGCTCATCCGCCGCGTAGCCGTGGGACGACTCCCACACCGCGTAGTCGATGTAGGCGCGGGGCAGCGGCGGCAGCGGGCGGCCGGAATACAGGGCTTCAAGGTCCTCGTGCAGCACCTGCATGGACCAGCCGTCGCCCAGGATGTGGTGCAGCATGAAGGCCAGCAGCACCCGGCCGTCGGGCAGGGTGAAGAGGCGCACGCGCGTCAGCCGGTCGCGGGCGAGGTCGAAGGGCTCGGCGGCCATGCGGGCGGCCTCGGCGCGGGCCTCGTCCTCCGTCGCGGGAACGGCTTCCGGGATGGTCGAGGCGTGCGGCTCGACGATCTGGCGCGGCTCCCCGTCGGTTCGGATGAAGCGGGTCCGCAGCGCGGCATGGCGGTCGAACAGGGCCTTGAGAGCGGCGCGCAGGCGGTCGGGGTCCGTGCCGGGGGCGAAGAGGTAGGCGCCGGGCATGGTGTAGCGCGCCGACGGCCCTTCCATCTCGCCCACCAGCCACAGCCGCCGCTGGGCGTGGGAGAGCGGATAGTGCTCCGCAGCGGGCGCGGCTGGCAGACCCGTGTCGGAGGACGCAGGCGCGGCGGCCGTCAGCCACGCCGCCTGCTCGGCGACGGTGGCGCGGGCGAGAAGCTCCTTCAGCGGCATCGACACGCCGAACGCCGCGCGGATGCGTGAAGCCAGTTGCACGGCCTTCAGCGAATGGCCGCCCAGCGCATGGAAGCCGTCCGACCGCCCGACGCCAGGCACGCCCAGCACCTCCGCCCACAGCCCCGCCAGCTTTGCCTCCGTCGCGTCCGCCGGAGCCTCCGGCGCGGTGGCGGCGGCGGGCGCGGTGGCCTCGGGCGCGGGCAGGGCGCTTCGGTCGACCTTGCCGTTGGTGGTCAGCGGCAGGGCCTCCAGCGGCACGAAGACCGCCGGGATCATGTGCGCCGGCAGCACCGTCGCCAGGCCGTCGCGCAAGGCCGCCGGCTCCGCGCCGCCGGTGACCCAGGCCACCAGCCGCTTGCCGTCGCCGGCGGGATCGTCCTGCGCCAGACAGGCGGCATCGGCCACGGTCGGCAGGGCGCGCAGGGCGGCCTCGACCTCGCCCAACTCGATGCGGAAGCCGCGCACCTTCACCTGGTGATCGGTGCGGCCCAGGTATTCCAGCACCCCGTCGGGCCGCACGCGGCAGAGGTCGCCGGTGCGGTAAAGGCGGGCACCGTCCGGGCCATACGGGTCGGCGATGAAGCGTTCCGCCGTCAGGTCGTCGCGCCCCAGGTATCCGCGCGCAACCCCCGATCCGCCGATGAACAGTTCGCCGGCTGCGCCGATGGGCACGGGGCGCAGGCGGGAGTCCAGCACGCGCAGCGTCGTGCGCGCGATGGGGCGGCCGATGGGGATGGCGGGGCCGTCGGCTGCCTGCGCCTCGTGGATGCAGCAGCCGACCACCGTTTCCGTCGGGCCGTATTCGTTGATCAGCCGCACGGCGGGCGCGGCCTCAAGCCAGGGCGCGCAGGTTGCGGCCGTCAGGGCCTCGCCGCCGATGACCAGGGCGTGGGCTGCGTCGGCCAGGCGGTCGCGGGGCAGCAGGCGGGTGAGCACGTCCAGGTGCGCCGGCGTGATCTTGAGCAGGCTGAAGCGCGGATGGTCCGCCAGCAGGGCGGCCAGGCCCTCGATCTCGTCCCCCGGCGGCACCAGCGTCACCGGCCGCCCGGCGGCCAGTGGCCCGAGCAGCGCCGTGATGGTCGCGTCGAAGGAGAGCGATGAGGACAGCGGCGCGCCGTTGCCCTCGGCGATGCGGTAGTAGTCCACCGCCCAGTCCAGGTAATGCGCGAGGCCCCCGTGCGGCACGGCCACACCCTTGGGCCGCCCGGTGGAGCCGGAGGTATAGATCACATAGGCCAGATCCTCCGTCGCCGGGGCCGGCAGCGCGGCGGCGCCGGACGCGGGATGGAGCGGCCGGTCGACGCACAGCGCCGCCGCCCCCTCGGGCACACGGTCGGCCAGGCCGTCGCGCGTCAGCACCAGGTCCGCGCCGCTGTCGGCGACCATGTAGGCCAGCCGATCGGCGGGATAGGCCGGGTCGAGCGGCACATAGGCCCCGCCGGACATCAGCACCGCCAGCAGGGCCACGGGCATCTCCGGGCAGCGGTCGAGCAGCAGGCCGGCGCGCGCTTCCCGGCCGACGCCCCGCGCCCGCAACACCGCCGCCAGCGCGCGGGCGCGGGCGTCCAACTCGGCGAAGGACATGGCGCCGCCGTCCCACCATCGCAGGGCGGGCGCGTCGGGTGTTTCCGTCGTCCAGCGGCCGATCATCTCCAGCACCGTGGCCGCCGGTGCGGGTGTATGCGGACCCACGGCCCAGCCGTCCAGCGCGGCGCATTCCACGTCGGGCAGCAGGGGCAGGGCGGCCAGCGGCTCGGAGCCGTCGGCGGCGGCGAAGGCGGCCAGCAGCGTGTCCATCTGCGCCAGCAGGCGGTCGGCGGTGGCGGCGTCGAAGCGATCGCGCCGCCAGGCCAGATGCAGCGCCATGGCCTCGCCCGGCACCACGGCCAGCGTGAGCGGCAGGTTTGTTTCCTCCGCCGTGGTCGCGGACTCCACGCGCAACCCGTTGTCGGTGTTGACGGTGGTGGTGTCGGGGTAATTCTCGAACACCACCACGCTCTCGAACAGCGCCCGGCCGGGATGCCCCGCCCAGGCCTGAAGGTCGGACAGCGCCACCTGCCCGTGTTCCTCCGCCGCCTGTGCGGCATCGCGCAAGGCGGTGAGCCAGGCGGCGAGCGTCATGTCCTCGTCCACGGCCACGCGCAGGGGCAGGGTGTTGATGAACAGGCCCACCATGCGGTCCACGCCGGGCAGGTCCGCCGGCCGGCCGGAAACGGTGAGGCCGTAGACCACGTCGTCCGTCCCCGCGTGCCGCGCCAGCAGCAGCGCCCAGGCGCCCTGGACGAGCACCGAGGGCGTCACCCGCAGCCGCCGCGCCAGGGCCGCCAGCGCCGCCGAGGCGTCGCGGGACAGACGCAGGACCGACTCCCCGGCGCCCCGGCCGCCTTCCGGCTCCGCCCAGGGCAGGGGGGTGGGGCTCGGCAGGCTCTTGAGGGTGTCGCGCCAGAAGGTTTCATCCGCCGCCGGATTCCGCGCCGCCATGCGCGCGGCATGGTCGCGGAACGTCGTGGCGGGCGCGGGCGCCGTTGGGCCGCCGGCGCGGATGGCCGCATAATCGGCGGCGACCTCGGCCAGCAGGACGGGCAGCGACCAGCCGTCCAGAATGACGTGATGGCGGCTGACCAGGAAGGTCCAGCGGTCGTCCTCCAGCCGCACCAGGACGCAGTGCATCAGCGGCGGGTGCGCCAGGTCGAACCCGGCGGCGCGGTCGGCGGCCTGGAGGCGGTCGAGCGCCTGGGCCTGCTCGGCGGCCGTGCGGGCGCGCCAGTCCTCCACCCGCCACGGCAGGGCCGTGCTGCGCGGCACCACCATGAGCGGTCGGGTCACGCCCTCGGTCACCACGGCCCCGCGCAGGATGGGGTGGCGCTCCACCAGGGCCTCCCACGCGCGGCGGAAGGCGGCGGGGTCCAGGTTGGACAGCGTCAGCACCGACTGCTGGACGTAGACGCCGCCGGCCTCCGCCAGTTCCGTTTCATAGGCCATGCCCGCCTGCATGGGGGTGAGCGGCCAGGCATCGGCGAGGCGCCCGAAGCGGGCCGTCAGGGCGTCCAGCGCCGGCTGGTCCAGGCCCGCCAGCGGCAGGTCGGCGGGGATTGTCAGGTCGGCGCCCGTCGCGGCCTCGGCCAGCGCGCGCAGGTCCGCCACCACCTCGGCCGCCAGGGCCTCCACCGTCGCCACCGACAGGGCCGACGGCTGGTGCGTGAAGCGCAGGCGAAGCGTGCCGCCGACCACCGCCGCGTCCAGTTCCAGCGCGTGCGGGCGGTGCATGTCGGGCGCGCGGTCGGGGCCGTGGTCGTCGTCGGCCAGGGCGAAGGGCGCACCCGGCGGCAGGGCGCCGTCCAGCCGGCCCAGGTAGTTGACCAGCACGTCCGGCTCCGGCCCCGTCAGCCGCTCGCGCAACAGGCCGAAGCCCGCCCCGGCGCCGGGCACGGAGCGTGCGGCCTGGGCGACGGCCTTCAGCGCGTCCACCGGCGCGGCGGCGGGATCGGCGGGCAGCCGCAGCGGGTAGAGGCTGGTGAACCACCCCACGGTGCGGGAGACGTCCAGCGCCTCGGCCGGCGCGGCATCGCGGCCATGGCCTTCCACGGCCACCGTGACGGCCTCGCAGGAAAGCCGCCGCCCCAGCACCCGGCCGAGCGCCGTCAGCAGCAGGTCCGGCACGCGGGCCGACGGCGGCAGGAACCCGTCGAATGTCGCGTCCGTCACCACCGTCGGCCCCTCCGCCGGTCCCTCCAGCGGCAGGGGCGCGACGGCCTCCAGCGCCTGCGTCCAATACGCCAACTCCGCCGAGGCATCCAACGCTGTCAGCGCCTTGGCCCAGGCCTGGAAGGAGGCGGTGCGCGGCGGCAGCGCGCCGCCGGTCAGCAGGGTCGCGAAATCCTCCAGCAGCACGCGCCACGACACCGCATCCACCACCAAATGATGGATGGTCAGCAGCAGCCGGCCGGAGGACGGGAACCACACGGCGCGCAAGAGCGGCGGCGCGTCCAGGTCCGCGAACACCTTGGCGCGGATGGCCTCGGCGGCGATGTCGTCCGTCTCCGCCACCTGAACGGCCACCGTCTCCGGCGCCGGGTGATGGGCCTGGGTCCAGCCCTCGGCCGTCTTGCGGAAACCCAGGCGCAGGGCGTCGTGATGGTCCACCAGCCCTGCCAGCAGGCGGCCGAGGTGATCGGGGGCGGTGTCCGTCGGCAGGCTGAGAAGCATCGACTGGTTGAAGTGCCCGAGCGGCCCCGGCCGGTCCAGCAGCCAGCGCTGGATGGGTGTTACCGGCACGGCACCGTCACCCGCCGCGTGCGTGGTGTCCGGCGCGGCGGTGGTGGAGGCGGCGGCGGCCAGTTCGGCGATGGTCTGGTGCTGGAAGACCTGGCGCGGCGTCAGCGTCAGCCCCGCCGTCCGCGCCTTGGCGACGATGCGCAGCGACAGGATGGAATCGCCGCCCAGCTCGAAGAAGTTGTCCGTCACGCCCACGGCGGGACGGTCCAGCACCTCTGCCCAGATGGCCGCCAGCGCCCGCTCCGCTTCGGTGCGCGGGGCGCGGGCCTCGGCGGGCGGGGGCGCGGTCTCGGCGTCGGGCTCCGGCAGGGCCTTGCGATCGACCTTGCCGTTGGGCGTCTGCGGCAGGCGGGGGAGCGTCACGAAGACGCCGGGGATCATGTGGTCGGGGAGGGTGCGGGCCAGATGGGCACGAAGCGCGGCCGCATCGGGCACCGCCGGCCCTGCCACATAGGCCACCAGCCGCCGCCCGCCGGTGGCGGTCTCCGGCGCGGTGACGACGGTTTCGGCCACGTCGGCATGGGTGCGCAGGGATTCCTCGATCTCACCCAGTTCGATGCGGAAGCCGCGCACCTTCACCTGATGGTCCAGGCGCCCCAGGTAATCCAGCCGCCCGTCCCCGCGCCAGCGCACCAGGTCCCCGGTGCGGTACATGCGTCCGCCCGCGCCGAAGGGGCAGGGCAGGAACCGCTCCACCGTCAGGTCCTCGCGCCCGTGGTAGCCGCGCGCCAGGCTGTCGGAGGCCAGATACAGCTCCCCCGGCACGCCCACGGGCACCGGCTGGCAGAGCGCGTCCAGCACATAGGCCCGCGTGTTGGCGAGCGGACGGCCGATGGTCACGGGGCCTTTGCGCGGGACCATCTCGAAGGTGGAATAGGTGGTGTCCTCCGACGGACCGTAGAGGTCGTAGACCTCTGCCACGCCGGCATCGTACAGGGCGGTAGCGAGGCTGCGGGGCAGGGGCTCGCCGGCCAGGTTCACCACCTCCACCGAGGCGGGCAGCCCGCCGCCGTCGGCCAGCAGGGCGGCGACGGCGGACGGCACGGTGTTGACCAGCTTCACCCGGTCACGGGCCTTCAGGGTCGGCAGGTGCAGGGCATCGTCGGCCAGGAACAAGGTGCCGCCGGCGGCCAGCGTGGCGAAGATCTCGAACACCGACAGGTCGAAGCAGATGGACGTCGCCCCCAGCACCGCCGAAAGCTTGTCCGGGCCGAAGGTCTCCAGCGCCCAGGCGACGAAGCACACCGCCGCCCGATGCTCGATCGCCACGCCCTTGGGCCGCCCGGTGGAGCCCGAGGTGTAGAGCACATAGGCGAGGCTTTCCGGCCGAGCCAGCGCCGGCGGCGGGGTCTCGGGCATGGCGGAAAGGTCTTCGGTGTCCAGGCGCAGCAGCGTCGCCGGAGTGTCCTTGAGCAGGCCGTTGCCAAGCGCGTCCGTCGTCACCACCACGGGCGCGGCGGAATCCTCCAGCATCAGCGCCACGCGCCCGGCGGGATAGGCCGGGTCCAGCGGCACATAGGCGCCGCCGGCCATGTGGATCGCCAACAGCGCGACGATCAGGTCGGGCGTGCGCGGCAGGCAGACGCCGACGCGCGTTTCCTCCGCCACGCCCAGCGCCCGCAGCCGATGCGCCAGCCGCGCGGCGCGTCGGTGCAGGGCGTCATAGGTGAGCGTCCCGTGGTCGGACACCACGGCTTCTGCATCGGGAACGCGCGCGGCCGCTTCGGCCAGCAGGTCGGGCAGCGTCCGGTCGCTCGGCCAGGGGGCGGCGGTATCGTTCCAGCCCTCCAGCACCAGCGCGCGCTCGGCCTCGGGCATGAGCGGCAGGCGGGCGACGGGTGCGTCGGGGTCCGCGACGGCCGCCGTCAGCAGGGTGACGACGTGCGCCGCCAGGCGCCGCGCCGTTTCCGCCGTGAACAGGTCGGTGGCGTATTCCAGGCTGCCGGCATAGCCGCCGGTGGCCGCGTCCTCCGCCAGCGCCAGGGTCAGGTCGAACTTGGCCGTGCCGGTGTCGAAGGCGCGGGGTTCCAGCGTCAGGCCGGGCAGGTCCAGGGGCTTTTGCGGCGTGTTCTGCAACACGAACATCACCTGGAACAGCGGGCTGTGGCTCAGGGACCTTTCCAGGTCCAGGGCGTCCACCAGCTTCTCGAACGGCAGGTCCTGGTGGGCGAAGGCGTCCAGCGCCATGGCCTTCACCGCCTTCAGCTGCGCGCGGAAATCGTTTGCGCCGCCGCCGGGGCAGCGCAGGACCAGCGTGTTGACGAAGCACCCGATCAGCGGCTCCAACTCCGCCCGAGGCCGCCCGGCCACGGGGGTGCCGACGCAGACCTCTTCCGCCGCGCCGTAGCGCGCCAGAACGGCGGCCCAGGCAGCCAGCAGCACCATGAAGGGCGTCGCGCCCTCGGCCTTCGCCAGTGCCTCGATGCCCGCGCGCACTTCGGCGGGAATGGTGAGCGGCAGCGCCGCGCCCTTGAAGCTCTGCACCGGCGGGCGCGGGTGGTCGGTGGGGAGCGCCGTCAGCGCCGGGGCGCCCGCCAGCGCCGTCCGCCACCAGTTGATCTCCCCGGCCAGCGTCTCGCCCGACAGCCACTCGCGCTGCCATTGGGCGGCGTCGGCGTATTGCAGGGCCAGCGGCGGCAGCGGACTTTCCCGCCTCTCGCGGAAGGCGGTGTAGAGGGCCGACAGCTCATGCACCAGAACGCCCGTCGACCAGCCGTCGCCGGCGATGTGGTGCAGGGTGACCATCAGCCAGTGCCGGTCCGCCGCCAGCCGCAGCAGGCGGGCGCGCAGCGGCGGGTCGCGCTCCAGGTCGAAGGGGGCGGCGGCCTCGGCGCGGGCGAGCGCTTCGGCCTTCGCCTCGTCGGCGGCCTCGGTGACCGGCAGGGGGACGTCGGAGGCCGGAAGGATGACGTGCCGGGCCTCGCCGTCGACGCTCTTGAACCGGCCGCGCAGCACCTCGTGCCGGCGGGTGATCTCGGTCAGGGCGGCGGCGAGGGCGCGTGTGTCCAGCGCCCCCCGCAGGTCCAGGACGGCGGGCATGTTGTAGGTGGCGGCCTCTCCCTCCAGCCGGTCGAGCACCCACAGCCGTTCCTGCGCGAAGGACAGCGGCACGCGCTTGCCCTCGGCCTTGCGACGCTTGAGTTTTTCGGCCAGCAGGGCGCGCTTGTCGGCGGCAGAAGGGGCGGGGGCAGCGTCACTCATGCGTCATCGTCCTCAAGCTCGGCGAGAAGGCGTTCCACCTCCTCGTCGGACAGGCCGTCCAGGTCCAGGTCGTCAAGATTGTCGGGGGCGGCGGCCTTCAGCACCGGCGGCGGCGCGGTGGCGGCGGCGGGCGCGGCGGTCTCCAGCGCCGCCGCCAGCCCGGCGACGGTGGGATGCTCGAACACCGCGCGCACGGGCAGTTCCACCCCCAGCGCATCGCGGATGCGCGCCACCAGCCGCATGGCGAGCAGCGAGTGGCCGCCGAGCGCGAAGAAGTCGTCCGTCGCGCCCACGTCGTCGACCTCCAGCAGATCGCGCCAGAGGCCGGCGATGGTCTCCTGCGCCGGGCCTTCGGGCGCCACCTTCTCCCCGGTTCCCAGCGCGGTGGCGTCCGGCTCGGGGAGGGCGCGGCGGTCGAGCTTGCCGTTCGGCATGAGCGGCAGGGCGCCGAGCGCCACGATCACGCGCGGCACCATGTGGTCGGGCAGGCGGCGCGAGAGGGCGGCGATCATGTCGGCCCGCTCCGGCCCGCCGGCCACGTAGGCGACCAGGGCGCCCGACCGCTCCAGCACGGCGGCCTCGCGAACGCCGGGCAGGTCGCGCAGGGCGGCCTCGATCTCGCCCAACTCCACGCGCAGGCCCCGGATCTTCACCTGGTGGTCCAGGCGGCCCAGGAACTCCAGCGTGCCGTCGCCGCACCAGCGCACGCGGTCGCCGGTGCGGTAGAGGGTGCGCGACGGGTCTTCCGGGTCGGGTACGAAGGCCGCCGCCGTCAGGTCCGGCCGGTCCAGGTAGCCGGGGCCGACCTGCGGGCCGCCGATGCACAACTCCCCGGCCACGCCCGGCGGCACCGGCGCAAGCCGGGCGTCGAGTACGCAGGCGCGCACGTTGGCGGTCGGGCGGCCGATGGGAATGACGGCGGGGATGTCCTCGCGCGGGACCTCGTACCCCGTCACGCCGATGGAAGTTTCCGAGGGGCCGTAGCTGTTGAACAGGGCCACGTCCGGCATCCGCGCGAACAGGGCGCGCGGCAGGGCGGCGGGCATCTGCTCGCCGCCGCAGACGATGCTGCGGACGCTTGTCAGGTCCTCCAGCCCCGGTTCTTCCGCGAACACGCCCAGCATGGAGGGGACGAAGTACATCACCGTCACCCCGGCCTCGCGCGCGAGCCTGACCAGATAGGCCGGGTCGCGGTGTCCGTCGGGGGCGGCCAGCACCACGCGGGCGCCGGCCGTCAGCGGCCACAGCAGTTCCAGAATGGAGGCATCGAAGGTGAGCGGCGTCTTGTGCATCACCACGTCGCCGAGCTTGGCCGCGAAGGCGTCCTGCGCCCAGGCGATGAAGTGCGCCACGCCGGCATGGGTGTTCACCGCCCCCTTGGGCCTGCCGGTGGAGCCCGAGGTGTAGATGGCGTAGCACGGCATGTCGGGCGTGACGTCACCGAACAGCGGAATCTCCGGCATCCGGTCAACGCGCTCATCGGCGTCCAGCAGCACCACCGGCGCGTCCGTCTTGGGCAGGCGGTCCTTGAGCGCGGTTTCCGTCACGATCACGGCGGCCTTGCTGTCCTCCAGCATGAAGGCCAGGCGGTCCACGGGGTACTCCGGGTCGAGCGGCACATAGGCGGCACCCGCCTTCAGGATGCCGAGCAGGGCGGCGACGGCCTCGGGGCTCCGCCGCACGCACAGCGCGACGAACCGCTCCGGCCCGGCACCGGCGGCAATCAGCGCGTACGCCCACTGGTTGGCGCGGCGGTTCAGCGCGGCGTAGCTGAGCCTCGCGCCGTCGTCGGTCACCAGCGCGGGAGCCTCCGGCGTGCGCAGGGCCTGGGCCGTCACCAGCCCGTGCAGGGTCTCAGGCACCACCGGCAGGGCCTTGCCGTGCTCCCAGGCCGCCAGCGTGTCGCGGTCGGCGGGCGTGAGCAGCGGCACGGCGTCCACCGGCTGGTCGGGCGCGGCGGTGGCGACGTCCAGCAGCGCCAGGACGTGGGCGGCCAGACGCTCCATGGTGGCGGCGTCGAACAGGTCGGCGGCGTATTCGATCTCGCCGGCCATGGTGCCGTCGGCGCACGCATCGTCGTCGGCGAGTGCCAGGGTCAGGTCGAACTTGGCGGTGCCCGACGGGCGCTCCACCGGTGTCGCGGTCACGCCGGGCAGGTGCAGCGGCCCGGGGCCGGCGGTCTGCACCATCAGCATCACCTGGAACAGCGGCGCGTGGGCCAGCGAGCGTTCCGGGTTGACCGCCTCCACCAGTTGCTCGAACGGCACGTCCTGGTGGGCGTAGGCGCCCAGTGCCGCCTCCCGCGCCCGGCCGAGCAGCGCCCGGAAGCCGATGCCGCCGGAGGTGTCCAGCCGCAGCGCCAGGCTGTTGACGAAGAAGCCCACCAGCGGCTCCAGCGCGCTGCGGGTGCGGTTGGCGACGGGGGTGCCGATGACCACGTCCGTCTCCCCCGCCCAGCGCGAGAGCACGGCGGCAAACGCCGCGTGCAGGGCCATGAACAGCGTCGCGCCCTCGGCCCGCGCCACGGCCACCACCCGCGCCCGCAGGTCGGCGGGCAGGCGGAAGCGCACCGTCTCGCCGCGATAGCTCTGGCGCGGCGGGCGGGGGCGGTCGGTGGGGAGGGCGAGCAGCGGCGGCGCGCCGGCCAGCGCCTGTTTCCACCACGCCAGTTGCCGCGCGGCCTCGCCACCTTCCAGCCAGGATCGCTGCCAGACGGCGAAGTCGGCGTACTGGACGGCGAGCGGCGGCAGGGCGGCGGTCCGTCCGGCATGGGCGGCGGTGTAGAGGGCGTCGATCTCGTCGGTCATCACCGCCAGCGACCAGCCGTCGCAGACGATGTGATGCAGGGTGAGCATCAGCACATGGTCGTCGTCCGCCAGCCGCAGCAGCCGCGCCCGGATCACCGGTCCGGCGGCCAGGTCGAAGGGCTTTGCGGCCTCGGCGGCCAGCGCCTCGTCCAGAGCCTCCTTTGCCACGTCCTCCACCGGCAGCGGCAGGGATGCGGGCGGGTCGATGATCTGCACGGCCGCGCCCGCCACCTCGGGAAAGCGTGTGCGCAGGGGCTCGTGCCGCGCCACCAGACCATCTAGCGCCGCTTGCAGGGCCGCGCGGTCGAGCGCGCCCTTGAGCCGCAGCGCCAGCGGCATGGAGTAGGTGGACGACGGCCCCTCAAGCTGCGCCAGGAACCACAGCCGCAGCTGCGCCGGCGACAGCGGCGGCGGACAGGCGGTGTCGCGATCGGCGGGGACCAGCGGCGGCGCGTTCGCGTCCAGGGCCTCGGCGCGCAAGCCATCGACCCGGCGGGCGAGATCCTTCAACACCGGCGCCTCGAAAACGGCCCGCACCGGCACTTCCACCCCGAACAGGTCGCGCAGGCGGGCGGTGACGCGGGTCGCCAGCAGGGAATGGCCGCCCAGGTCGAAGAAGGCGTCCTCGCGGCCCACCCGGTCACGCCCCAGCACATCCGCCCAGATGCCGGCGAGAATGTCTTCCGTCGGCGTGACGGCGGCGGCGTGAGCGGTTTCCTCCGTCGCCATGTCGGGCGCCGGCAGGGCGCGGCGGTCGGCCTTGCCGGATGGCGTGCGCGGCAGGGCCTCCAGCGCCACGATGGCCGAGGGCACCATGAAGGGCGGCAGGCGGTCGCGCAGCCAGTCCTTCAACGCCGCCACGGGCGCATCCGCACCGGTGACGTAGGCGACCAGGGTCTTGTCGCCCGGCCGGTCCTCGCGCGCGATGACCACGGCCTCGCGCACCGACGGATGAGCGGAAAGCGCGGCCTCCACCTCGCCGGGCTCGATGCGGTGGCCGCGGATTTTCACCTGTGCGTCGGCGCGGCCGAGATAGGCGAGCGTCCCGTCGTTGCGCCAGCGCGCCAGGTCGCCGGTGCGGTAGAGGCGGGTGCCGTCGGGCGCGGTGACGAAGCGCTCCGCCGTCAGGTCGGGGCGGCTGTGGTAGCCCTGGGCCAGAGCAGTGCCGGCGACGCACAACTCCCCCGGCAGGTCCGGCGGCACCAGCGCCAGGTCGGGCGCGCGCAAGCTGACCTGAACGTTGGCGACGGCCGCCCCGATGGGCGGCAGCAGGGGCCAGCCATCGGGGTCTCCGGCCAGCGTGTAGGCGGTGACGACATGGGTTTCCGTCGGGCCATACTGGTTGACCAGCACCGCGTCCGGCAGGGCTTTGAAGAAGCCCTTCACGGCGTCGGAGCACACCAACTGCTCGCCGGCCGTCACAACCTCCGACAGGGCGGCCGGAATGCGGCCGGTGCGGGCGGCGGCCTCGGCCAGCGCGTTGAGGGCGACGAAGGGCAGGAAGAGGCGCTGCACGCCCGTCTCACCCAGCACGCGCAACAGGGCGTCGGGGTCGCGGCGGGTGTCCTCGTCCACCAGCACCAGGGTTCCGCCGCCGGCCAGTGTCGACAGCATCTCCTGGAAGGAGACGTCGAAGGACAGCGCGGCGTATTGCAGCGTGCGGGCGGCCGGGTCGCGAGCATCTGTCAGCTGCCAGCGGATCAGGTTGACCAGCGCCCGCTGCCCCATGACGACGCCCTTGGGCGTGCCGGTGGAGCCCGAGGTGTAGAGCACATAGCCCAGCCGGTCCGGCCCGCCGTCCGGCAGGGCGCCGGGGGCGGCATCGGGCCAGGGGTCGTCCAGGCAGAGGACGGGCGCGCCGGTGGCGGGCAGGCGGTCGCGCAGGGCGCGCGTGGTCAGCAGCACGGCGGCGCCGCTGTCCTCCACCATGAAGGCGAGGCGGTCGGCGGGATAGGCGGGGTCGAGCGGCATGTAGCCGGCGCCCGCCCACAGCGCGGCCAGAACGGCCGTCACCTGGTCCAGCCCGCGCGGCAGGCAGAGGCCCACCAGGGCATCCCGCCCGACGCCCCGCGCGGCCAGAACCCCGGCCAGCCGGGCGGCGCGGTCGGCCAGCTCGGCGTAGGTGAGGCTTTTGCCGTCCATCTCCACCGCCACGGCGTGCGGCGTGCGATCGGCGGCGCGGGCGACCATGTGGGCGAGGGTGTCCGCATCCGACAACGGAAGGTCGACGCCCATGCCTTTGACCAGCGCCGCCGCCGCCTGTATGTCGGAGACCGGCGGCAGGGACAGCGCGCGGGCCTCTGGTGCGGTGCCGGCGGCTGTCAGGACGGCGGCGTGCAGGGCGGCGAGGCGGCGGATGGTCTCGGCCTCGAACAGGTCGGCGTTGTACTCCCAGGCGGCGACCAGGGCGCCGGTCTCGTCCTCGCGCAAGGACAGGGTCAGGTCGAACTTGGCCGTGGTGATGTCCTGCGGCAGCGGGCGCGCGGTCAGGCCCGGCAGGTCCAGGGGCGCGATCTCCTGCGTCTGCATGACGAACAGCACCTGGAACAGCGGCGCGTGGGCGAGCGACCGCTCGGGCTTGAGCGCCTCCACCAGTTGCTCGAAGGGCACGTCCTGGTTGGCGAAGGCGCCCAGCGCCGTGTCCTTCACCCGCGCGACCAGAGACTCCACGCTCTCGGCCTCGTCCAGCGTCACCCGCAGGGGCAGGGTGTTGACGAAGAAGCCGATCAGGTCCTCCACCTCCGTCCGGCCGCGATTGGCGACGGGTGTGCCCACCACCACGTCGACCTCTCCCGACAGCCGCGCGAGCAGGATGGAGAAGGCCGCCAGGTGCACCATGAAGGGCGTGGCGCCGGTCTGCTCTGCCAGGGTTTGCGCGGCGGCGACGGCGGCCGGCGGCAGCGGCCGTTCCTCGGTGCGGCCCCGGAAGGTCTGGACGGCCGGGCGGGGATGGTCAGTGGGCAGGGGCAGCAGCGGCAGCGCGCCCTTCAAAGCCTCGCGCCAGTACTCCACCTGGGCGTCCAGGACGGTGGCCGTCAGGGCGGAGCGCTGCCAGGCCGCATAGTCGCCGTACTGCACCGGCAGGGCCGGCAGCGCGGCGGCACGGTTTTCCAGGCGGGCGGCGTAGCACTCGCCCAGGTCGCGCACCAGCACCCCCAGCGACCAGCCGTCGGCGGCGATGTGGTGGAGGGTGAGCAGCAGCACATGCCGGTCGTCGGCCAGCCGCAGCAGACGGGCGCGCAGCATCGGCGCGGCGGACAGGTCGAAGGGCCGCGCGGCCTCCGCGGCGGCGACGGCGTCCAGGGCGGCGGCGGTGATGTCCTCCACCTCCAGCCGCAGCGGGTCGGCGGGACGGACATCCTGCACCGGCGCGCGGGCGTCCTCTCCCACCACGATGGCCGTGCGCAGGGCCTCGTGCCGGCTGAGCACGTCGGTCAGCGCATCGCCCAGCGCGCGGGCGTCCAGGGTGCCGGAAAGTTCCAGCGCCAGCGGCATGTTGTAGACGGCGGATGCGCCTTCCATCTGGTCCAGGAACCACAGGCGGCTCTGGGCGAAGGAGAGCGGCGCGAAGCCGGCCTCCAGCCGTTTGACCAGCGGCGGCAGCCCGTCCCGCGCCACGCCGCCACCCGACAGCCGGGCGGCCAGGAGGCGCGGCGTCGGCGCCTCGAACAGCGCCTTCAGCGGCAGGTCGAGGCCCATCGCATCGCGCAGGCGGGCGGCGACGCGGGTCGCCAGCAGGGAATGGCCGCCCAGCGCGAAGAAATCGTCGTGGCGGCCGACGCGCTCCCGCCCCAGCACGGCGGCGAAGGCGTCGGCGACGGCGGTTTCGGCGGGGCCGGCCGGCGGTTCGTAAACGGCTTCGCGCCACGCCGGCGGCGGCAGGGCGCTTGTGTCCACTTTACCGTTGGCGGTGCGCGGCAGGGCGTCGAGCACCAGGATGGTCGACGGGATCATGTAGGCCGGCAGGCGGGCGCGCAGGGCTTCGGCCAAGGCTTCGGGATCAGCGCCCGGCGCGGCGGCATAGCCCACCAGCGCGGGCGCCCCGGCGGCGTCGGACAGGGCCAGCACATGGGCCTCGCGCACGCCGGCCAGGGCGGACAGCGCGGCGGCGACTTCCGCCGGTTCCACGCGGTGGCCGCGGATCTTCACCTGATGGTCGGCGCGGCCCAGGAACTCCAGCACGCCGAGGAAGCCCCCGCGCCAACGGACCCGGTCGCCGGTGCGGTAGGCACGGACGCCCGGCCATTGGTCGGGGTCGTCGATGAAGCGCCCGGCCTCCGCCGCGTGATCGCCGATGTAGCCGCGCGCGACGCCGGGACCGGCGACCACCAGCTCACCGGGCGCGCCGAGCGGCACGGGACGCATTGCGGCGTCGACCACGTAAGCGCGCATCCCCGGCAGGGGCTGGCCGATGGGCAGGATGGCGTCGGGGTCGTCGGGCGTGTCCCACCGGCTCCCGACCCGGTGCAGGGTGCAGCAGACGGCCGTTTCCGTCGGGCCGTAGCCGTTCAGCACGGTGATCCTGGCCTCGCGTGCCCAGGCGATGTCGCGCCAGCGGATGGCCTCCACGCCGATCAGCAGCTTGCGCAGGCTGCTCTCGCCCAGCGCGGCGCCCACCGGCCCCACCAGGGCCGGATGCAGGTACGTGCACGTAATGCCGTGTTCGGACAGATAGGCGGCATGGGCGGCGGGGTCGCGGATGGTCTCGGCGTCGGGCAGGTAGAGCCGTGCGCCCCTGGTCAGGGCGGAGAAGATTTCCAGCACCGAGACGTCGAAGGTCGGGCGCGTGGTCAGGCTGACGCGGTCCTCGGGCGTCAGCGCATGGTAGGCGGCGAGCGTGTTCACGATCGCCCGATGCGGCACCATGACACCCTTCGGCCGCCCCGTTGAGCCCGAGGTATAGATGACGTAGGCCAGCGCCTCGGGATCGGTGCCCACCTCGGGCCGGTCGTCGGCCTTCTCCGCCAGGACGGCCTCGGCGGCGATGACGGGCAGGTCGCCCGCGCCGTCGCCGATGACGGCCAGCGCGCCGGCATCCTTCAGAAGCGCCGCCCGGCGGGCCGGTGGGTGGTCGGGGTCGAGCGGCAGCCACGCGCCGCCGGCCTTCAGCACCGCGAGCAGCGCGACGGGCAGGATGGGCGAGGGCGGCAGGCAGACGCCCACCACGCTATCCCGCGCCACCCCCAGCGCCCGCAGGCGGTGGGCGAGCGCGTTGGCGTGGCGGTCGAGCGCGCGCCACGTCAGCGCATCCTCCACCGCCATGGCATCGCCCAGCGACGCGGCCTGCGCCTCCACCAGTGTCAGAAGCGTGTCGGTGGAAGCTGCCCCGTAGCCGAACACGAGATTATTCATCTGGTTGAGGTTGGCTCTGTCCATGCTTGGGATCAGCACGGCGCCCGCCGTCTCCTCGCCCGGCGCCTTGGCCATGCGCGAGAGGATGCGGCCATAGGTCTCGGCGATATCCTCCACCGTTTCCTTCGACAGCGCCGCCGTCTCGTAGCCCAGGGACAGCGACAGGCCGCCGTCGCGCGGGGAGCGGGCGAAGGTGGTCGTCAGGGGCAGGCCCGTGCGCTCCCAGTGGCGCACCGTGTCCACCTGAAGGGCCTCGCCTTCGTCCAGCACCGCGCCGTAGACGTGGAAGTGGACATAGTTGAAGGCACTGTGGATGAGCGTCGCGCCGTTCGCCGCGCGCTGCTGGATGTCGGCCAGCGGGTGACGGCGGAAGGGCAGGGCGGCCTGTTCCGCGGCGTGGGTGCGGCGGATCAGGTCCAGCCATGTCCCGCCCGAGGTGTCCAGCCGCAGCGGCAGGGTGTTGAGGAACAGGCCCAGCGCGCGCTCGCCGTCCGCCTCCTCGGGCCGGCCGTTGGCGACCATGCCGGTGACCACGTCGCAGGTGCCGCCCCACAAGCCCATGGCGACGGCGTGCGCGGTCAGCAGCAGGGTCTTGAGCGGCGCCCCGGCGGCCTCGGCCGCCCGTTCCAGTTCTGCGACGAACGCCGGCTCCAACGGCACGTCCAGGCGGGCGGCGCCGGGGGCGGTCGGGTCGCCCGAGGCCGGCAGCGTGGTGGCGGTGGCGTCCTCCAGCGTCGCGCGCCAGTGGTCCAGGCTGGCGGGATCGGCGACGGCCGCCTGCTCCAGCGCCACGAAGCGGGCCATGGAGGCGCGAGGGGCCGGCGGCGGGGCGGTGCCCAGCATCTCGCCCAGCACTTCCGTCAGCAGCGTCGCGAAGCTCCAGCCGTCCAGGATGGCGTGGTGGAAACCGACCGTCAGCGAGATGCGGTCCGCCCCGCGCCTGTGCGCCGTCACCCGCCACAGCGGCGCCTGCGACAGATCGAAGGGGCGCGCCTTGTCGGCCTCCATGGCGGCGAGCACCGCCGCGTCCTGCTCCGGCCCCGAGAGGGCGGAGATGTCCTCCACCACCACGGGCACGCGGACCGTGCCCGGCTCCGCCACCACCTGCACGCCGCCCTCGGCCGGGAAGGCGGTGCGCAGGACGGGGTGGCGCGCACAGGCCGACTGCACGGCGGCGTCCAGGGCGTCCGCGTCGAAGGGGCACCGCAGGTCGGCGGAAAAGACGTCGTGGTAGACGGCGCCGTCGCGGTCCATCTGCGCGTGGAACACCATGCCGGCCTGTAGGGCGGTCATGGGATAGCGGCGGTCGTCCAGAACCTCCACCGGCGCTGCCGGAGCCGGCGCGGCGCCGATGGCGGCGGCGAGGCCGGCGGGCGTGGGGTGGCGGAACAGCGTCGCCAGTTCGATCTCCAGGCCCTTGGCGCGGGCCTTGGTGATGACCTGGATGGCGCGGATGGAATCGCCGCCGCGCGCGAAGAACCCGTCGTCGCGGCCGACACGCTCCACTTCCAGAACTTCCGCGAACGCCTCGGCCAGAACCGTTTCCTCCGGCCCGCGCGGGGTGGCGTAGGCGGCGGTGTCGGCCTCGGGCTCGGGCAGGGCGCGGCGGTCGAGCTTGCCGTTCGGGGTGAGCGGCAGGGCATCCAGGGCTACAATGGCGGCCGGCACCATGTAGTCCGGCAGGCGGGTCCCCAGGCGGCGGCGCAGGTCGGCCACATCACAGCCGGGTGCCACGATCCAGGCGGCGAGACTCTTCACCCCGCCCGCCTCGCGCACCAGCACCACGGCCTCGCGCACGTCGGGCTGGGCGGTGAGCGCGGCCTCGATCTCGCCCAGTTCGATGCGGAAGCCGCGCACCTTCACCTGATGGTCGATGCGGCCCAGGTATTCGATGTCGCCATCCGCCATCCGCCGCGCCAGGTCGCCGGAACGGTAGAGGCGGCCCTGCCCGGTGAACGGGTCGGGCACGAAGCGTTCCGCCGTCAGCGCCTGCCGCCCCAGATAGCCGCGCGCGAGGCCGGCGCCGCCGACGCACAATTCCCCCGGCACGCCGACGGGCACGGGCCGCAGGTGGGCGTCCAGCACGTGCAGCGACAGGTCCGGGATGGGCCGGCCGATGACGCTTGCACCGTGCGCGAGGTCCGCCCGGCGGATGGGGCGGTAGGTGACGTGCACGGTGGTTTCCGTGATGCCGTACATGTTGACCAGCAGCGGCGTCTCGTCGCCGTGGCGGTCGAACCAGGGCTTGAGCGCGTTCAGCTCCAGCGCCTCGCCGCCGAAGATCACCAGCCGCAGGGACAACGCCCCGCCCGCCGCCGCGTCCGCCTGAATGAAGGGGCGGAAGGCCGACGGGGTCTGGTTCAGCACCGTGACCTTCTCGTCGCGCACCAGGGCGTGGAAGGCATCGGGGGCGCGGCTGGTCATCCACGGCACCACCACCAGGCGCCCGCCGTGCAGCAGCGCGCCCCACATCTCCCACACCGAGAAATCGAAGGCGTAGGAGTGGAACAGCGTCCACACGTCGCGCTCATCGAAGCCGAACCAATGGTCGGTGGCGGAGAACAGGCGGGCGACGTTGGCGTGGGTGATCTCCACGCCCTTGGGCCGCCCGGTGGAGCCGGAGGTATAGATGACATAGAGCAGCCCGTCGGGCGTGGCGCGCTCAGGCAGCGGGCTCGCGTCCTCGTCCGCCAGGCCCGGCGCGTCGGCCAGGATGCGCGTCAGGCCGTCGATCCCGTCCAGCGCATGGGCGGCTGGGGCGTGGGTGAGGACGACGGCCGCGCCGCAGTCCTCCACGGTGTAGCGGATGCGGTCGGCGGGATAGGCCGGGTCCAGCGGCACATAGGCGCCGCCGGCCTTCACCACCGCCAGCACGGCGGCGATCATGTCCGGCGACCGGTCCAGGCACAGCGCGACGCGGGTTTCCGGGCCGACCCCGTCGGCGATCAGTCGGCGGGCGAGGCGGTTGGCGCGGGCGTCCAGCTCGGCATAGGTCAGCCGTTCGCCCTCGCTGGTGACGGCCACCGCATCCGGCCGGCGCGCGGCCTGCGCGGCGAACAGGGCGCCGAGGGTGGCGTCGGCGGGGGCGTCCGCCGCGGCCGCACCTTCCATGATCAGCGCCTTTTCCTCCACCCGGTCGAGCAGCGGAATGCGCGACAGGGCGGTGGCCGGGGCCTCGGCGAAGGTGTCCAGCACCCGGCCCAGCATGGTCGCCATGCGGGCGATGGTGGCGGGGTCGAACAGGTCGGTGGCGTATTCCAGGGCGGCGTCAAGGCCGCCGGCGGTTTCCCGCACGTCCAGCGTTACGTCGTACTTGGACGTATGGACGGGCAGTTCCAGCGCCCCGCCCGCCAGCCCCGGCAGGCCGAGCGGGGTTTCCGTCGACAGCACGTCGTGGGCGAAGACCACCTGGAAGACGGGGGCGTGGCTCAGGTCGCGTTCGGGCGCGAGCGCGTCCACCAGCTTCTCGAACGGCAGGTCCTGATAGGCCATGGCGGCGAGCATGGCCGCGCGCACCCGCCCGACCAGCGTGCGGATGTCGGGGTCGTCGGACAGGTCGACGCGGATGGGCAGCATGTTGACCAGGAAGCCCACCAGCCCCTCGGTCCCTTCCGGGCGGCTGGCGACGGGGGTGCCGATCACCACCTCGTCCAGCCGGCCCAGCCGTCCGACCAGCGCCGCCCAGGCGGCCAGAAGCACCATGGCGGATGTGGCGCCGGTCTCGCGGGCAAGGGCGGAGAGCCCGCCGCGCGACAGGCGGAAGCGATGCGCCGCGCCCCGGCCGGAGAAGGTCGCGGGGCGGGCGTGATCCGTCGGCGGACCTGACAGCGCGGGCGCCCCGGCCAGGGCATCCCGCCACCAGGCAAGCTGGCGGTCCATCTCGCCTTCCGCCAGCCAGTCGCGCTGCCAGACCGCATAGTCGGCGTAGGAGACGGGCAGCGGCGGAAGCGCGGCGGCCGTGCCGGCGGCGTGGGCGTCATAGAGCGCGCCAAGCTCGCGCACCAGCACGCCGACCGACCAGCCGTCGCCGCAGATGTGGTGCAGGACGACGACAAGCACATGCTCCGTCGGGCTCGCGCGCAGCAGCACGGCGCGGAAGGGTGCCTCTCCGGCGGACAAGTCGAAGGGCCGGGCGGCGTGGGCGGCGGCCTCGGCCTCAAGGTCCGCAAGGGCGCAGTCGATCACCTCCAGCGCCACGGGCGCCGGCGGCTGGATCAACTGCACCGGCTCGTCGCCGAAGGTGGTGCGGAGCGTCTCGTGCCGGGCCACCAGATCGGTCAGGGCGGCGCGCAACGCCTGGTCATCCAGCGGGCCGGAGAGCCGCAGGGCGCCCGGCATGTTGTAGGTGGCGCGCGGCCCCTCCAGCCGGTCGAGCACCCACAGCCGCGCCTGGGCAAACGACAGCGGCGGCGGATCGCCGGCGGCGTCGCGGGGCGTGACGGGCGGCGGGGCGGTGGCGGCCGTGTCGTCCAGGCGCGCGGCCAGGGCTTCCGGCGTGCGGGCGGCGAACAGGTCGGCGAGGCTCAAGGCCAGGCCGTGGTCGCGGCGGGCCTTGGCGATCAGCGCGGCGGCCTTCAACGAATGGCCGCCCAGCGCCAGGAAGTCGGCCTCGATGCCCAGCGGGGACGCGCCCAGGAACTCCTCGAACAGCGCGACCAGGGCCTTTTCGGCGGGGGAGCGCGGCGGCGTGACCGGGCCGGCGGCGGCCTTCGGGTCGGGCAGGGCGGCGCGGTCGACCTTGCCGTTGGCGGTCAGCGGCAGGCGCGGCAGGGGGACGATGGCCGAGGGGCGCATGGGCGCGGGCAGGCGTGTTTCCAGGCGTGCTGCCTGACGATCGGCCAGGGCCTGCGCGTCGGAGACGGCGGCGTCGGGGACGATCCAGGCCAGCAGGCGGTCGCCCCGCACCAGGCAGGTCGCCAGCGCCACGTCGGGGTCTTCCGTCAGCAGGGCCTCGATCTCGCCCAGTTCGATGCGGAAGCCGCGCAGCTTCACCTGATCGTCGCGGCGGCCGATGTATTCCACCGCGCCGTCCTCCCGCCAGCGGCAGACGTCGCCGGAGCGGTAGAGGGTGCCGCCGTCGCGGAACGGGTCGGGGATGAAGCGTTCTGCCGTCAGCTCGGGCCGCGCGTGGTAGCCCGACGCCAGGCCCAGCCCGCCGATCAGAAGCTCTCCCGGCACGCCGACGGGGCAGGGGCGGCCGAGGTTGTCCACGATGGTGCAGGTGGTGTTGGCGATGGGCGGGCCGAGCGGCACGTCGTCGGCGTCGGCATCGGTGACGCGGTGGCAGCAGGTGAACGTGGTGCTTTCCGTCGGGCCGTAGCCGTTGACGACCTCGATCCCCGGATTGGCGGCGCGCACGGCGGCCACATGGCGCGGGCTCAGGCGTTCGCCGCCGGCCATGAGCTGGCGGAGGGGCGCGAAAACGGTTGCGTCCTCGTCCACCACGGCGTTGAACCAGCTTGCCGTCATGAACATGGCGGTGACGCCGTGGTCGGCCAGGATGCGGCCGAAGGTCGGCGTGTCCATGAGTTGGTCGACGGGCGCCAGCACCACCTTTCCGCCGTTCAGCAGCGGGCCCCAGATCTCGAAGGTGGCGGCGTCGAAGGCGGGCGACCCGGCCTGGAGCGTCACCATGTCCGGCCCGAAGTCCACGAAGTCGCTCTCGCGCACCAGCCGGACGATGGCGTGGTGCGGAATGACGACACCCTTGGGCCGCCCGGTGGAGCCCGAGGTATACATCACATAGGCCGTCGCGTCCGGCGTCACGGCGGGCAGGGCCGGGCCGTTCCCGGTCAGCTCCTCGGCGGTGATGACCTCCAGCCCGTCCACCGCGCGGTCGGCCAGGATCAGCGCGTCGCCGGCATCCTCGGCTACCAGCTTCAGGCGCTCCACAGGCCAGGCCGGGTCCAGCGGCACATAGGCGGCACCCGCCTTCAGCACGGCGAGCATGGCCGTCACCAGCGCGCAGGAGCGCTCCACCAGCACGCACACCAGCGCGCCGGGCGCCACGCCCCGCGCCACGAGCCCGCGCGCGAGCGTGTCAGAGGCGGTATCCAGCTCCGCATAGGTGAGCGTCGCGCCGGTCACGTCCGCCACCGCCACGGCCTCGGGCCGGGCGCGCGCGGTCTCGGCGAAGAGGGCGGGGACGGAGGCCGCCGGGATCGGCCGGGCGGTGGCGTTGAAGTCCTCCAGCACCGCCCGGCGCTCGGCGGCGTCCAGCGTGTCGGCGTCGCGCAAGATTCGGCCGCCGTCGGTCAGCAGCAGGGTGAGCGCCGTGCGCCAGTGCGCGAGCAGGCGTTGGGCAAGGGCCAGGGGCCACAGGCCGGTGTCGTGGGCGAAGGCGGCGGCGGTGCCGCCGTCCTCCACCGTCAGCAGGCCGTCGATGGTGTCCAGGAAGGGGGCGTCGGCGGTCAGCCCCGGCACGCGCAGGCCGATCCAGGCCACGGCCGGGCGCAGCGGGTCCAGCCACGGGCCGGGCTCGGCGCGCTGGTGGGCGGCGGCCTCGTCCATGGCGTCCTGCACCTGCTCCGCGAGGTCGCGCAGGGCGGTGTCGGCCTCCAGCGGCAGGCGCAGGAAGACCGGCCCCTCAGCGTCCTCGTCCTCGTCGTCCAGGTGCAGCGCGGCCGATGCGATGACGGCTTCCGCCGGGGCGCCCCAGCTGTGCAGCACCACGGCCAGTGCCGTCGCGGCCAGGGCGAAGACGCCCGCCGCGTCCCCCTCCGTCACCGCCTCCAGCCGGTCCGCCAGGTCCGCCGGCAGGTCGAGCCGCGCAGTCTCGCGCGTGCCGGAGGCGCGGCGGCGGTCGCGCGCCGGATGCGGCTCCACCCCGCGCAGGTGCAGGCTCCAGAATTCCTGGTCGGCGAGGCGGGCGGTGTCGGCGGAAGGGCGGGTGTCAGGCATGAGCGGGAACCAGGGCGTCGGAGACGATACGGGCCAGCAGCGCGGGCTGCTCGGCCAGGAAGAAGTGGCCGCCGGGCACGGAGCGCTGCGCCAGCGGGCGGGTGGTGTGGCGCGACCATGCCAGCAGGCAGTCGCGGTGCACGTTGACGTCGCCGTGGGCGCCGATCACCAGGAAGGGCAGGTCCAGGGCTGCGTCCTCGGCCAGGGCGTAGGTGTCACAGGCGGTGAAGTCTGCGCGCAGCAGCGGCATGAGGAACTCCACCAGTTCGGGGTGGTCCCAGACCTCGTCGGGTGTGCCGCCGAGCGCCCTGACCTCGCGGTGGAAGATGTCGTCGGGCTGATCCCAGATGCGCGGGCGGTCGGACTTCAGGTGCGGCGCCACGTGGGCGCAGGGGATGAGCATTTCCGGCATGGGCGCCCCCTCGGCGCGCAGCAGGCGCGCCAGCTCGAAGGCGATCAGCGCGCCCATGCTGTAGCCCATCAGTGCGTAGGGGCGGCCGGGCGCGGGCGTGTCCATCTGGCGGCGCACGTCGGCGGCCATATCTGTGATCGCGGTCAGCGGTGTTTCGCCGGCGCGTATTTCGCGGCCGGGCGGCTGAAGCGGCACGGCCTCTATTTCCGGCGGCAGGGCCTTGCGGAACTCGGCCCAGATGGAGGCCCCGCCGCCCGCGTAGGGCAGCAGGTAGAGGCGCAGCGGCGGGCGCGGCGTGGCGCGGGCTTGAGCGTTCACGAGGGCACCTTGGCGGCGACGGTTTCCAGAATGCGGCGGAGCACGGCGGCGTTGGCCTCCAGGTGAGCGGGCAGCAGCATGTCCACGTGCGGCCCGGCGCCGGCGTGCAGGGTGAAGCGCCCGGTGGTGGCCTGTTCCCAGGCGGCGCGGCGGGGGTCGCCGGTGTGGTCGGTGGCCTCGAT
Source organism: Caenispirillum salinarum (assembly GCF_044803115.1). GTDB lineage: Bacteria > Pseudomonadota > Alphaproteobacteria > Rhodospirillales > Rhodospirillaceae > Caenispirillum > Caenispirillum salinarum_A. The sequence goes on from NZ_CP085224.1 coordinate 1,247,928, forward strand.
CAGGTCGATGGGCGCGGCGACGGTGCCCCGGTTGTCCACGCTGTCCAGCCAGCGCAGGAAGGCATCCATGCGCCGGACCAGCATGGACCGGATGGCCGGGTTGTCGACCAGCATGCGGGTTTCGGCGTCGCGGCGGATGTGGTCGGCGAAGTAATCGAGGTTCCGCTCGATGGCCTCGCGGCGTTCGTCCGCCGGGGTGTCGTAGGTGCGGTCGAGCCGGAAGGTGTCCAGCAGGATCAGGCGCTCGACGGTGCGGCCCTGCGCCTCCAGGTGCTTGGTCAGTTCGAAGCCCAGGTTCCCGCCGCCGGAGTAGCCGAACAGCAGCAGCGGCCCGTCGGGCTGGGCCTCGGCCAGCGCGGCGGCATAGGCGGGTAGCGGGTCCTCGGCCTCGATGAAGTCCAGCGCCGCGACCGGGTGCCCGACGGCCTGGGCCAGCGGGGCGAAGACGCTGCCGTAGCCCAGAACCGGCGGCAGGGCGAACAGCCGCCGGCCCTCGCCGCCCGAAAGCTCCAGCATGACGCGGGCCTCGTGGCGGTCGGCATAGGCGCGGCGCTCGTCGATCCAGCGCGCCTGATCGCGCAAGCGCGGGCTCTGGAAGACGGCCAGCAGGGGCATTTCCACGCCGAGCGCCTCCTGCACGCGGACGATCAGCTGCACCGCCCGCAGGCTGTTGCCGCCGAGCGCGAAGAACTCCGCCTCCGCCCCGAAGCCGGAGCGCCCGAGCGCCGTCTCCCACAGGCCGATGAGGGTGGCCTCGGTCTCCGTCGCCGGCGGCTCCGCACCCTCGGCCAATGCGGGAGCCGGTTCGGGCAGGGCGCGGCGGTTGAGCTTGCCGCTGGCGGTCAGCGGCAGGGCGTCCAGCACGGTGACGGTGGCCGGCACCATATGGCCGGGCAGGCGGCGGGCGAGGGCGGCCCGCACGCTTGTCGGAGCCGGAGCCGTTCCGGCGGCGGTGACGTAGGCCGCCAGTTCCGCCTGTCCCGCCACCTCGCGCGCGACCACGGCGGCGGCGGCGACCTCGGGCAGGGCTTCGAGGGCCGCTTCCACCTCGCCGGTCTCGACGCGGTGGCCGCGGATCTTCACCTGATCATCGGCGCGGCCCAGGAACTCTATGGTTCCGTCGGGGCGCCAGAGGCAGCGGTCGCCGGTGCGGTAGGCGGGGCCGCCGTCGCCGCCTGGTTCGGGCACGAAGCGCGCCGCCGTCTCGCCGCTTGCCGCGCCGATGTAGCCGCGCGCGACCGCCAGGCCGCCGATCACCAGTTCGCCCGGCATCCCCACGGGCGCCGGACGGCCGTCGGGGCCGAGGATATGGGCGCGGACGTTGGCGACGGGGCGGCCGATGGGCGGGTGCGGCTCCAGAGTGCCGGCGGCTGCGGAAAGGCTGTGGGCGGTGACGACGTGGGTCTCCGACGGGCCGTACTGGTTGTGCAGCACCACCTCCGGCCGCGCCTCCAGAAAGCCCTTGAGCGCACCGGTGATGCGCGGTTGCTCGCCGGATGTGACGATGTGCTTCAGGCTCGCCAACCTCGGCTGGGCGTCCGGCGCGGCGAAAAGGATTTGCAGGGCCGAATAGGGCAGGGTGATGAGGTCCAGCCCGTGCTCGGCGACGAAGCCGGTCAGGCGGGCGGGGTCGCGGCGGTCGTCTTCCGCCGGAACGAACAGCGTGCCGCCCGACGACACGGCATAGAGCAACTCCTGCACCGCCACGTCGAACCCGGCCTGGGCGAACTGCGCCTGCCTGAGCCCGTCGCCGATGACGCCGCGCTGCCAGGCGATGAGGCTCGCGAGGCACTCGGCCGTTCCCGCCACCCCCTTGGGCCGCCCGGTGGAGCCCGAGGTGTAGACGATATAGGCCGTGCCGTCGCCGCCACGGGGCGTGAAGCGCTCCACCGGCGCGGGTTCGCATGCGTCGATTACCGGCACGCCGGGGACGGTCGCCAGATCAGCGGTCTCGGGTGCGTTCACCAGGGCGGCGACGCCCGCGTCGTCGACCATCAGGCGCAGGCGGTCGGCGGGGTAGGCCGGGTCCAGCGCCATGTAGGCGCAGCCGGCCTTGAGCACGGCCAGAAAGGCCACCAGCCCCAGCCGCCCGCGCGGCAGCAGCACGCCCACCGCCGCGCCCTCGGGCGCCACGGCGGCGATGCGGGCGGCGAGCGCGTCGGAGGCGGCATCCAGCGCGGCGTAGGAGAGCGTCTCCCCCTCGGCCACCAGGGCCGGGCGTTCCGGGTGTTCCGCGACCCAGGCGGCGAAGGGCTCCAGCAGCCCCGGCACGGCAGCCTCCGCGCCGGGCACGAAGCGGGCGGTGATGGTCTGCGCTTCCTCGGCCGGGAGCAGCGGCAGGGCGGCCAGCGGTGTCTCGGGCTCGGCCACGGCGGCATCCAGCAGGGCGGTCAGCCGGTGCCAGAGGCGCATCGCGGTGTCGCGGTGGAACAGCTCGGTCGAGTATTCCAGGCCGCAGAGGATTTCGCCGGAACCCGCGTCCTCGGCGAAGTGGAAGGTCAGGTCGAAGCGGCTGACGGCGGCCGTTTCCTCCAGGCTCTCCACCGCCAGGTCGGCGCCAAGCGGCTGCGGCGTGGCGCCGTCCTGCAGCACCACCATCACGTCGAACAGCGGGGACCGGCTGGTGTCGCGCGGCAGGTTCAGCGTGTCCACCAGACTGTCGAAGGGATAGATCTGATGCTCGAAGGCATCCGTCGCCGTCGCCCGCACCTGGTCCAGCAATGCGGCGAAACCGGCCGCGCTGTCCACATGGTCGCGCAAGACCAGCGTGTTGACGAAAAAGCCGATCTGATGCTCCAGGTCCTCGTGCGTGCGGCCGGCGACGGGTGAGCCGACGGCGATGTCCTCCTGCCCCGTCCAGCGGTGCAGCAGGGCCTTCACGCCGGCGGTCAGCACCATGAACAGGCTTGCCCCGCGCGCCCGCGCCAGGCGGTGCAGCTTGCGGCCGAGATCGGCCGGAATGACATGCGGTGCCAAATCGCCGCCGAAGCCCTTCACGGCGGGGCGGGGAAGGTCCGTCGGCAGGGCCAGAGGCTCCGGCCCGCCGCCGGCCATCTGCTTGAGCCAGTAGTCGCGGTGCGCGCCCGCCCCGGCCACCCGGCGGTTCTGCCAGGCGGCGAAATCCTTGTACTGGACGGGCAGCGGCGGCAGGTCGCGGCCGTCATAAAGCGCCGTTAGCTCGGAAATCATCACCTGCCCCGACCACCCGTCGGAGACGATGTGGTGGATGCTGAACAGCAGCGCGTGGCGGTCCTGCCCCAGCTTCGCCACCGTTGCCCGCCACAGCGGCGCGGCCGCCAGGTCGAAGGGTGTGGCGGCATCCTTGCGCGAGAGCTTCCGCGCCGCCGCCACCGGATCGGCCTCGGCCGAGAGGTCGGTGACGGTCAGCGGCAGGGGCAGGGTGTCGGCATCGTGGATGCGCTGGCGCGGCTCGCCGCCGACGCGGTGGAAGCTGGTGCGCAGGGTTTCGTGCCGGGTCATGAGCGTGGCGAAGGCGGTGCGCAGGCGTTCGATATCCAGCGGGCCGGTCAGCACCACGGCCTCATGGATGGTGTAGGCGACCGGCGCCTCTTCCAACTGGTGCAACACCCACAGCCGCCGCTGGCTGTGGGACACCTCGTAATCCACCGCCGGCGGCACGGGCGCGATGACCGTGGCGGCGCGGCGTTCGCGGTCGGCCAGCAGGGCGGCCTGGGCGCGGAGCGTCGGGTGGCCGAAGACCTCCCGCAGGCTCATCTCCAGCCCCAGGCGCTTGTGCACGCGCGAGACCACCTGTGTCGCCTTCACAGAATGGCCGCCGAGTGCGAAGAAATCGTCGTCGCGTCCCACCTGGTCGACGCCCAGCACTTCGGCCCAGACGGCGGCCAGGGCGTGCTCGCTATCGGTCGCCGGAGCGACGTAGGCGCTGGCGCGGGCTTTCGCCATGGCCTCCGGCGCGGGAAGGCGCTTGCGGTCGATCTTGCCGTTGGGCGACAGCGGGAATTCCCGCAACGACACCACATGGCTCGGGATCATGAAGTCGGGGAAGACCACCGACAGGTGGGCCCGAATGGTCTCCAGCGGCACGTCGGCGCGGCTGACGATGTAGGCGCACAGCACCTTGTCGCCGTCGGGCGCGGCGTGGGCGGTGACCAGCGCGTCCACCACCTCGGGCAGGGCGCGAAGCTGGCTTTCTATCTCGCCGGTCTCGATGCGGTTGCCGCGAATCTTCACCTGATGGTCGGCGCGGCCCAGCAGCACGAGGTTGCCCTCGGGCGTCCACTTGGCCAGGTCGCCGGTGCGGTAGAGCCGGCGGGAGGGATCGTCGGGGTGCGGGCGGAATTTCGCCGCCGTCAGGTCCGGGCGGTTCCAGTAGCCGATGGCGACGCCGTCGCCGGCCACGCACAACTCTCCGGGCACGCCGACGGGCTTGAGGTCGGTGTCGCCGCCGGTGCCCAGGATCAGCACTTCCGTGTTGTCGATGGGCGTGCCGATGTGGATGGGCGGCGCATCGGCGATGGAGATGGTGCAGCCGACGGTCGCTTCCGTCGGGCCGTATTCGTTGTAGACGGTGACGTTGGGGCAGATGGTCTTCAGCGTCGCCACCTGTTTTTCCGTCAGTTCCTCCCCGCCGACGATGGCGACGCGGATGCCGGGCACCGGCGCGGGCTCCACCTGGCCCAGGATGGTGATGTGCGAGGGCGTCAGCTTCACGCCGTCCACCGGCGTCTCGGGGCGGAAGATGGCCGCAAGCTGGCGGTCCACGTCGTCGGACCGCAGGCAATGGACGGTGCGGCCGAGGAACAGCGGCACGAAGATGCTGGTCAGCGTCAGGTCGAAGGCCGGCGAGGTGAACAGCGCCATGGAGCCGCCGCCGTATCCTTCAAAATAGGTCCGCGCCGCCCAGCGCATGTAGTTGTGGAAGCTGCGGTGGCTGACCGCCACGCCCTTGGGCCGCCCGGTGGTGCCGGAGGTATAGATGATGTACGCCGCATCCTCCGCCGTCACGGCCGCCGGCCCGGCCTCCGGCGCCCGGTCGGGCGCGGACATGCCGTGCTGGTGGCGGCGGCGCTGCTCTGCCGGCGGGGGCGGGGCGGCCTTGTCCACGGTCAGGATGGTGTCGTAGCGGAACCGCGAAAGCTCGCTCTCCACCGCCGCGATCTTGTCGCTGTGCGCAACCGCCGCAACACCGGGGATCTCGAAGCGCAGGTCATCCAGGAACCCGCGCGCGATGAACAGCTCGTGCGACCAGTCCAGCTTGGTCTTCACCGCCGGGTCGGGGTTGGCCTGCTTGAAGGCCGTCAGGTCGTCGATCAGCGTCTGCTTGGCGTCCTGGTCCATCAGATCGCCCAGGAACACATGGCCCTTGGGCGCCATCAACGCCACGGCCTTCCTCAGCACGTCGCGGACGTAGTTGAGGCCGTTCAGGTTCTGGATGACGGAGTTGATGATGACCACGTCATAGCCGCCCGCCGCCCGCGCCTCGGTCGCCAGCCGGTCGATGGCATGGGCGGGCAGGGCGTGCAGGGTGATGTTGGTCAGCCCCAGCCGCGCGCGCTCGGCCTCGGTATGCCGCAGGATCGCGGGCGAAAGGTCGACGCCCGTGTAGTGCCCGCAGTGCGGGGCAAGGCGGAACATGGTGATGCCGGTGGAGCATCCTATCTCCAGCACCCGCGTCTTCGGCCCCAGCAGCGGGCGCACCTTGGCGTTCACGTTGGCGGCGTAATCGTCCATCACCGCGCGCGACAAGGGCTGCCCGTCGTAGGAGGACAGCCAGCCGCCGCCGGTGATGTCGTCCGATGCTTCCTCGCCCACGTAGGCCCACAGGTCGTCGCGCATCAGTTCCGACAGCGGTTCGGGCTCCTGCGCCGGGGTATCGCTGTCGACACACAGCACATGGGCGAGCGCCGGGCACTCCCATTGCAGGCGGTTGGCCTCGCGCACGAAGCGTTTCTCGAACACCAGCAGGCCGGCGCCGGCGTCGCTCAGCATGTAGCGCAGGCGGTCCACCGGCAGGTCGGGATTGAGCGGCAGGTAGACGCATCCCGCCTTCAGGATGCCCAGGATCGCCGCCAGCATCTCGGCGGTGTTTTCCGTCAGCACGCCCACGGCGCGCGGCGCGGGCAGATCAAGCCCGGCGATGAAGCGCGCCATGGCCTCCGCCCGGGCGTCAAGCTCGGCATAGGTCCAGGCGCGGCCGTCGCTTTCCACCGCCACGGCGTCCGGCGCACGGCGGGCGGTCTCCGCCAGCAGGTCGGGCAGCAGCCGCGTCCGGTCGAAGTCGCGGGCGGTGCGGTTGAAGCCCGCCAGCGTGGCCTTGAGGGCGGCCCGGTCGTCGGCCTTGGCGACCAACTTGAAGTCGGAAATACGCATGTCAGAGCTTGATCCGGCTGCCGGCGCGACGGCGCCGGGTGGGCTTGGTGTCGATGTCCAGCGCCGACAGCGCCTTGTCGGGTGCGGCCAGGGCGTCGGTCAGCAGGGCGGTCAGGCGCTGCTGCCACAGGCGGATGCGCTCCGGCGCATAGAGGTCCGCGCGGTAGTCCAGGCGCAGGTCGAGCGCGCCTCCGGTGTCGATGAACTGGAACAGAAGATCGAAGGGCACCGCCTCCATGGGCAGGGGCAATTGCCGCAGCGTCAGCCCGCCCCACTCCAGCCGCAACTCGGACTCGTCGTGCAGGGCCACCAGGACGTCGGCGAGCGGCGCCCGGCTCCAGTCGCGCGGCAGGTCCAGGTCGGCGATCACCTGGTCCAGCGGGCAGGCTGCGTGGTCGAGCGCGGCCAGCGTGGTGCCGCGAACCGCATCCACCAGCGCGCCGAAGCCCTGGGTGCCGTCCAGGTGGTCGCGCAGGATGACCGTGTTGACGAACAGGCCGTGGACGGGCTCCACGTCCGGGTGCACGCGGCCGGCCACCGGCGTGGCGACGCGCTGGTCGGTCTGCTCCGTCAGGCGGAACAGCAGGGCCTTCACCGCCGCCGTCAGCACCACGAAGGGTGTGGTGGCGCGCGCCGCCGCCATGGCCCGCACGCCCTCGGCCAGCGCGGACGGCAGCGAGAGGAATGCCGTGCGGCCGGGGTTGGCGCTTTGCTCGGGCCGGTCGTGGTCGGTCGGCAGGTCGAGCGCCGGCAGCGGTGCCGCCAGCGTCTTGCGCCAGAAGGCGCGGTCGCCGGCGTCGATGCCGCCGCCGTCCGCCTGCCAGGCGGCATAGTCCACATAGCGCAGCGTCGGCGCCGGTCCGGCCTCTCCGGCCTCGTAGATGCCCGCCACCTCGCGCAGCAGGGCCGCCAGCGACCAGCCGTCGGTGATGATGTGGTGGGCACTCAGGACCAGGCCGTGGCGGTTCTCGGCGAACGGCAGCAGGTGGGCCAGCCATTGCGTCGCGCATTCCAGCGGCCGCGGACTTGCGGCCAGTTGGCGGGCGTATTCGGTCAGCACCGTTTCCGGATCACCCTCGCCCGGCGTCTTGACCACGAAGGGCAGGCCGGGGCTGAGTTGCACGATCTGGCGGGGCTCCCCGTCGCGCTCGGTGAAGCGCAGGCGCAGGGCATCGTGGCGCTTCTGGACGGCGGCGAAGGCGTCCCGCAGGCGGTCGACGTCCAGCGCGCCCTCGATCATCACCGCCACGGGCACCGCATAGACCACGGACTCGGGCTGCATCCGCTGGTGCATCCACATGCGGCGTTGTGCCGCCGAGAGGGGATAGTCCTCCCGCTCTCCGGCGGACGGAATGGCGGGCAGGGCCGGGCCTTCGGACGGGGCGTCGCGGCGACCGTCGATCAGGGCGGCCATGGCGGCGGGCGTCGGCGCGGCGAAGATATCCGCCAGCGCCAGACCGACGCCGAACGTCCGCTTGACGCGAAGGAGAAGCTGCGCGGCCTTCAGGCTGGTGCCGCCCAGTTCCAGGAATCCGTCGCCGGGGGCCACGGGGCGGCCCAACAGGTCCGACCACAGGGCGCAGAGGCGACCGGCGGTGTCGCCCTCGGCGGCATCGCAGGGATCGGCCTCGGGCAGCGGCGTGCCCAGCACGCGGGCGGGATCGGCGCGGGCTTCGTCGGGGATGGCTGTGACCGGCACCAGATGGGCCGGCACCAGCGCCGGCGGCACAAGGTCGCGGGCGCTGGCGCGGATGTCGGCGAGCGTCGTGTCGTCCTCCAGCACCACCCAGGCGGTCGCGGCCTCGACGACGGCGTCCCGGCACACCAGACGCAGGACGGCGGCCACATGGGCATCGGTGTCGGGTGCGGCGCCGTCCAGCCGCCCGTCGGCCCGCACGCGCACGCCGTCCACCACCGTTCCGGCAAGCGCCGTGGCGGGCGCGGGGTAAAGCGGCCGGTCGAAGACCACCCGGTCGCTGCGCGCCGCGTCCTCGGGGATCGCCGCCAGTGCGAGCGTGTGCCGCCCGTCCGCCGAACGCAGGGCTCCCAGGCGCTTCGCCGCACTCGGCCCGCGCCCGGCATGACCGGCCAGAAGCGGCGCACCGGAGACCAGCAGGACACGCACGTCGGCCAGGTCGGCGGCGTCGGGAAGCAGGTGTTCGGGCAGGTCGACGATGGTCGGCGGGCTGATCCGCCCCAGACAGGCGCCAGACAGCCACGCGGCGAGGATCATGTCGTCGGCCGGCGTCGCGGTGACGCGGATCACGTCGTCAGCCGTCAGCTCCAGCGCGTCGACGAGGGCACGAGCGGCGGCGGTGGTGGCGGCGTCCGCCTGCTCCAGTCGTTCACGGATGAAGGGGCTGAGGGCGAGGTCGTCAATCCTGCAGCCGGCCTCCAGCCCCGGCGGCACCGGCTCCTTTTCCGGCACCGGAAGTAGGGCCGGCGCCACGGCGGGCAGGGCTGACAGTGCCGTCTCCGGCGCCGCGGCGGCGGCCAGAAGCATCAGCCGCAGCGTCTCCAGCCAGGCCGCCACGGTGTCGGGCGCGAACAGGTCCTGGCGGTAGTCCAGGTCGAGCACCAGCTTGCGCGGCATGGCGAGCGCGTTGAGCGCCAAGTCGAACTTGGCGCGCGCGATGGGCGCCAGCTCGGGCTCGGCGGTCAGGCCCGCGAAGTCCGGCGCGGCGGCGACGCTGTCCAGGTTGAACATGGCCGACAGCGTCGGCACCGCCACGCCTTCCGCCGCCAGCGCCGCGAGGCTGACTTCCTGGTGTTCGTAGAGCGACGCCATGCTCTTGCGCACCGCCGCGATCAGGTCGGCGAAGGCGGTGTCCGGCGCGGCATCCACCACGGCGGGCAGCATGGTGGAACACTGCCCCGCCAGGCACGTCCGGTCCATGGCCGCCTGGCCCGAGACCGGCACGCCCACGGCGATCCGCTCCTGCCCCGTGAGGCGGGCGAGCACCCCCTGCCAGCCGGCCAGCAGCACCATGAACAGCGTCGCCTTGTGCCGGCCCGCCAGCTTGCGCACGGCGGCCAGGGCGTCTCCGTCCAGCGTCAGGGTCACGCGACCGCCGGTGAAGGTTGGGCGGCCGGTTTCCGGGTAGTCCACCGGCAGCGCGAGGACGGGGGCCGGCGGGTCCAGGTGTTCCTTCCACCAATGGGCATTGGCGGCGCGCTTATTCCCGCGCCCGGCTTCCCATGCGATGAAGGCGCTGAACGGCGTCGGCTCGGGCAGGGCGGCGGCGGGGTCGGAGTACAGCTTTGCCACCTCGTCCAGCACCAGCGCGATGGACCATCCGTTGGTGACGATGTGGTGGCCGCAGAACAGCAGCCGCCAGTCCGTGCCGCCGACGCGCACCGCCACCAGCCGCCACAGCGGCCCGGCGTCGAAGCGGAAGGGCCGGCGGGCCTCGGCCTCCAGGCGCTCGGCCAGGGCGGCGTCGCGCTCGAACTCGTCCAGCCCGGTCAGGTCGATGACCTCCACCGTCGCATCCAGGTGGTCGGCGACGGTCTGGCCCGTGCCGTCCAGGGCGGTGATGCGCAGGGCCTCGTACCGGGCGACCACGGCCGCCAGCGCGGCGTCCAGGCGGTCCAGGTCCAGCGGGCCGGACAGCGTCAGCAGCGCCATCTCGTTGTACGCGAGGCTGGCGGCCGGCGTCGCCTGGGTGAGGAACCACAGCTCCTTCTGGCCGTCGGACAGCGCCAGCCGCCCGTCGGGGAGTGCGGCGGCCGGCGCGTCAGGAAAAGGGACGGCGGCAAGCGCCTCCTTCTTGTCGGCGACGGCCTTGGACGCGGGAGCCTTGCCCGGCGTCGGGGCGTCGGAGTCCGGCGCGCCCTGCGTCAGGTCCTTCAGCTCCGCCAGGTGCGGCAGACCGCGCCGCACGGTGTCTTCGTCCAGGCCGAAGTCGATGAGGCAGGTCAGTTCATCCACGCCGATCCGCTTGCAGGTCGCCACCACCTCGGCGCAGGTCTCCGGCGAGCCGATCAGCGACACGCCATCCAGGTAGCGGTCGACGGAGCGGTCCAGCATGGCCTCCACGTCGTTTTCATCGGCGGCATCCAGACCCATGCCCAGCGACCCCACAAGCTGCGACCGCAGGCCCCAGGCGCTGCGCAGGTACTTCTTGAGGGCCGGGCGGGCGAGGGCGCGGGCCTCTTCCGCGTCGGGCAGGACCAGCGTGTGCATCATCAGCGTCACGTAGCCCCGGCCGGGATGCCCGGCTTCCTTCCAGGCGGCGTGGTAGAGGCGGATGCGCTCGGCCAGGTCCTCGACGGACATGGTTTCCAGGTAGGTGAGCAGCGGCACGCCCTGGCGCCCGCACAGGACGAAGGTGTCGGGGTTCTTGGGCGCGGTGAACCACAGCGGGATGTCGCCGTTCACCGGCTTGGGGAAGATTTCCACCGGCACCGGCTCGCCCTTGCCGCCGTTAAAGGTGACCGTCTCGCCGCGCCACAGGCGGCGCACGGTGTCCAGCATTTCCGGCAGGATCTCGTTGCGGCGGTCGAAGTTGTCGGGGGTGAAGACGAAGTCGTTGGGGTTCCAGCCCAGCGCCACGCCGATGTCCACGCGCCCGCCCGACATGCGGTCGATCATGGCCCAGTCCTCGGCATAGCGGACGGGGTGGTGGAGCAGGGTGACGGAACAGCCGGTGCGCAGGCGCACGCGCTCCGTCACCGCCACGATGGCGCCGCCGGCAACGGCCGGGTTGGGCGACAGGCCGCCGAAGGCGTGGAAGTGGCGCTCCGGCACCCAGATGGCCGCAAACCCATTGATGTCGGCGAACTTCGCGGCGTCCAGCAGGATGCGGTAGCCCTCTTCCCCGCCGTCCTCGGCCGAAGCGAAGCAGTACAGCGAGAAGTCGGTGCGCGTCCGCGCCATTTCCGCCGGGTCGGGCAGGGGCACGGAGACCTCGGTGCGGTGGATGGTCTCGGGCGCCAGGTACTTGACGATGTCCGCCGGGGTGCGCTTGAGGCCCTTGCTCTCGGCTCTTGCGGGCGTTGCGGGCGCTGCGGGCAGGGCGGGGGCGTGGGCGGTCTTCGGCTGACCGCCGGCGGCATGGGCGCGGGGCAGGAAGCCGCCGGCGCGCAGGGCCTCCACGCTCTCCACCACGGCGCGGTAGACGGCTTCGATGTCCTCGTCGGTGTGGGCGGTGGACAGGAAGCAGTTGCGCCCCTCCCACACGTAGATGCCGCGCGCGATCAGGTGGTAGAACAGAAGGTCGGCGTCGCCGCGCAGGAAGAACCTGAACAGCGAGCCGAAGTTCGCCACGCGGATGGCGACGTCGTTGTCTTCCATGAAGCGGTTGATGCGCGCGCACAGGTCGGATGTCTTGCGGTTCAGGCGCTCGTGCAGTTCCGGCCCCTCGGCCTTCAGGGTATCGAGCACCGCGCGCATGGCGGCCAGCACCAGCGGGTGGTGGCAGAAGGTGCCGGCGACGAAGGTGTTGCGCTTGGTCGGATAGCTGTCGTCGCCGTAGCGCCAGTAGCCGCCGTCCACCGCATCCATGAAGGCCGCCTTGCCGGCCACGAGGCCGACGGGCAGGCCGCCGCCGATCACCTTGCCGTAGGTCGCGAGGTCCGCGCGGACGCCGAACACGGCCTGGGCGCCACCGCTATGGACGCGGAAGCCCGACACGACCTCGTCGAAGATCAGGCAGGTGCCGGTCTGTTCGGTGATGGCGCGCAGCTCCTGCAGGAAGGCCTGCGGGCGCATGTCCGGGCGGCGGCTCTGCACCGGCTCCACCAGCACGCCCGCCAGCTCAGGCCCGTGGGTGCGGATGTAGTCCAGCGACGCCGGGTCGTCGTAGCGCAGCACCACGACGTCGTCGACCATGCTCTGCGGCGTGCCCGGAGAGCCCGGAACGGCGACGGGCTGGCCGTCCTTCTCCCGCCGCAGGGCCAGGATGCCGTCGAAGCTGCCGTGGTAGGAGCCTTCAAAGATCACGATCCTGCTGCGCTGGGTGGCGGTGCGCGCGATGCGGAGCGCCACCATCACGGCTTCGGTGCCCGTGTTGTAGAAGGCGACGCGCTCCATGCCCGTCATGGCGCAGATGTCTTCCGCCACCGGGCCGGCGAGGTCCCACATGGGGCCGAGCGGCGCGCCCTTGGTCCATTCCTGGGCGACGGCCTCGTGGATGGGCTTGAACTTGTGGCCGAACAGGTGGACGCCGAAGCCCATGGTCAGGTCGATGAACTCCCGCCCGCCGACCTCGCGGATGCGCGAGCCTTCGGCGTGCTCCACCACCAGCTGGTAGACCATTTCCTTCCACGAGGGACGGAAGCCCGCGATGTTCCGGTTGTTTGCCAGGAACTGGCGGAAACGCTGGGTGCGCTCCTTCGAACCACCCGTGATGGCGGTATAGGCCTCGGCCAGATCCTTCAGGTGCTGCTTTTGCAGCGAGTCGATGGCGGCCTTGTCCTCGTCGGTGCGGATGGCCTTGTAGGGCACGAAGGTCTCGGGCTGCCCCACCGACGCCGGCACCGACACGCCCGGCGCCGGGGAGGCGGTCGTCGCGGGCCTGGTCGCGGGCGACATGGGTGCCGGTGCGGCGGGCGGCAGAGGCGCGGGCGCCGCCGGGGCGGCAGCCGGAGACGCGGGCTGGCCGGACAGCAGGGCGTTCTGCTGGGCCATGAGGGTGGTCAGCGCCTGAAGCTGGGCGGCGAACAGCTGCGGCAGGCCCTCGGCCGGGGCGGCGGGCATGGCGGGCATCTGCGGCGCGACCTGTGCGGGCGCGGGCATGGAAGCCGCCGCCGCCGGAGCGGGCGCCCGGCGGGCCGTGATGGAACACGTCAGCCCCTCGCGTGCCGCTGCCGCCGCCGGGGCGGGCGCGCCTGCAAGGCGCGCGCTCCGGGCTTCCAGGTGCGCGGCGATCTTGCGCAGGGTGTCCAGGTCCTCGAAGAAGTGGCTGATCGGGATCTCGATGCCGAAGGTCTCGGTGATCTGCTGGCGCGCCGTCATGAGGATCAGGCTGTCGATGCCCACCTCGATCAGGTTCGCGTCCGGGTCCACCGTCTCCAGCCCGGCGTCGGCCTTGATGGTCTCCGTCAGCCATTCCACCAGCCCGCTTCCCGCCGGGGCCGCCGCCTGGACGGGCGCGGCCGGCGCCGCCTGGACGGGAGCCGCCACGGCCACCGTCGCCGGATCGCCATGGGCGGCGATGTGGGCGGCGATGGCGTCGGCGGTGTTCAGCGTCTCGATGAAGTCGCTGATGGGAATCTCCAGGCCCCAGCGCTCGGCGATCTGCTGGCGCGTGCTCATGAGCATCAGGCTGTCGAGCCCCAGCTCGATCAGGTTCACCGCCGGGTCGATGTCCGCCAGCCCCGAGTTGGCACGCAGGATATCAAGCAGGGCCGAGCGGATGGCATCGGTCGCGGCCGTTTGGGTCATGGGTGTCTCCTGGCGGGTCGGGGTCTGCGGCGCGGGGAGGGGCGCGGGCTGGGACGGCGTGGGCGTGGGCGTGATGGTGCGCGGGCGCCAGAAGCGGCGGCGCTCGAACACCGTGTAGGGCAGGGTGGGCAGAGTCGGCGGGCGGCCCCAACCCGGCGCGGTGACGGGCGCGCCGTGGACGAACAGCCGGCCCAGCGCCTCGGCAAAGCGGGCGGGGCCGTCCTTGCCGCGCTCAAGGCAGGCGGTCCAGGGCGTGCCGGGCGTGGCTTGGGGGCCGAGCATGGTCAGCACCGGGCCGGGCCCGACCTCCAGGAACAGCGTCGCGCCCTGGTCGGCCAGATGCGCGCAGGCATCGGCGAAGCGCACCGGCGCGCGCAACTGGCGCGACCAGTAGCCTGCGGCGGTCAGGTCGGCGGAGGCATCGCCCGTCAGCGTGGAGGCGAACGGCAGGCGCGGGGCCTTCAGCGTCACCCCTTGCGCCGCCGCTTCCACGGCGGGCAGGGCGGCATCCATGCGCGGCGAATGGAAGGCGTGGGAGACCTTGAGCGCGGTGCTCCTGATCCCATCGGCCTCCAGCGTGGCGACCACGGCGGCGACGGCCTCCGCCTCGCCCGAGATCACCACCCGCTTCGGCGCATTGATGGCGGCGATGGCGGCGGCACCGTCCGGGGAGGCTTTTTCCAGCGCCGCGCGCACCGTCGCCTCGTCGGCCTGCGCGGCGACCATGGCCCCGCCTTCCGGCAGCGCGTCCATGGCCCCGGCGCGGGCGGCGACCAGGGCGCAGGCATCGGCGAGGCTCATCACCCCGGCCAACACGGCGGCGGGATATTCGCCGATGCTGTGGCCGACGACGGCCCAGGGTGTCACGCCCCGGCTTTTCAGAAGTGCCGCCAGCGCCCATTCCACGGCGAACAGCGCCGGCTGCGCGAGGCCCGTGCGCCGGAGCCTCTCGGCAGCCTCGTCCCCGGTGGCGAAAACCACATCCGGCAGCCACAGGCCGAGGGGCGCGCGGAAGTGCTCGGCGCAGGCATCGAAGGCCTTGCGGAAGGCGGGCTCGGCCGCATACAGGTCCGCGCCCATGCCGGCGAACTGGCTGCCCTGGCCGGTGAAGGCGAACACCACGCGCGGCCGTGCCTCTGCCCTGCCGGGCTTCGCCTTGCCCAGCGCCTCGGCCAGCGCGGCGGGCGAGGCGGCGGTGACGGACAGGCGGTGCGGATGGCGGGTGCGCTCCCGCAACGCGGCGGTGGCGATGGCGGGGGCGGGAAGATCGGGATTCGCGGCCAGCCACTCCACCCAGCGCGCCGACAGCGCGGCCAGCCCCTCCGGCGTGCGGGCGGACAGGCAGAGCGCGGCAGGGCCGGGCGCGATGTCCTCGGCGGGCGGAACCGGCGGGGCTTCCTCCACGATCACATGCACGTTGGTGCCGCCGAAGCCAAAGCTCGACACGCCCGCCCGGCGCGGGCTTGCGCCGCGCGGCCACGACACGGCCTCGCGCGGGACGGTGAGCGGCAGGCGGTCCCAGGGGATGTGCGGGCTGGGCGTGTCGCAGTGCAGGTGCGGCGGGATGGTCTCGTGCCCCAGCGCCAGCACCGCCTTGATGAGCCCGGCGATGCCTGCGGCGGTTTCGGCATGGCCGATGTTGGTCTTCACAGACCCCACCACCAGCGGCGCCGTTTTCGGCCGGTCCTTCAGAAGAACCGCCTCCACCGCCTCGATCTCGATGGGGTCGCCCAGGGGCGTTCCGGTGCCGTGGGCTTCCAGGTAGCCGATGTCCGTGGAGTTAAGCCCCGCGCGGCTCAGGCTTTCCGCCAGCAGCGCCTTCTGGGCCTCCACGCTCGGCGCGGTCAGGCCGTTGGAGCGGCCGTCCTGGTTGACGCAGGTGGCGCGGATGACGCCAAGCACCCGGTCGCCGTCCCTTTGCGCGTCGGACAGGCGTTTCAGGACCACCAGCCCGCAGCCCTCCGCCCGCGCGAACCCGTCGGCATCGGCGGCGAAGGTTTTGCATGTGCCGTCGGGCGACAGGGCCTGCATCCGCGAGAAGCATATGCCCGTCTCCGGCCCCAGGATCACGTTGACCCCACCGGCCAGTGCCGTATCGGCCTCCTGCCGGCGCAGGGCCTGCACCGCCATGTCGACGGCCACCAGCGAGGACGAGCACGCGGTATCCACCGCCACCGCCGGCCCGCGCAGGTCCCAGACATAGGACAGGCGCCCGGCGGCGGTGGAGCCGATGGAGCCGGTGACGTCGTAGGCCGTGATGCCTTCGGGCGCGCCGGAGAACACCGTGTGGCTGGCGTAATCGCTCTGCGACAGGCCGACGAAGACGCCGGTGCGGCTGCCCTTCAGGCGCTCGGGCGCGAGGCCGGCGTGCTCGAAGGCTTCCAGGCTGACTTCCAGCAGCATCCGCTGCTGCGGGTCCAGGGCGTGCGCCTCCACCGGCATGATGCCGAAGGCGGCGGCGTCGAATTCCTCCGGCGAGCGCGCGAGGTACCCCCCGGCGCGGGCATAGGACCGGCCGGCGGCGGACGGATCGGCATCGTAAAAGGCCTCCGCCGTCCAGCGGTCGGCGGGCACGGGGCCGGTGGCGTCGGTGCCGGTCACCAGCATCCGCCAGAAGGCGTCCGGCCCTTCCGCGCCCGGAAAACGGCAGCCAATTCCGACGATGGCCACCGGATCGTCGGCGGCGCGCAAGGTCGCCAGCTCGCGCTCAAGCTCGTCGATGCGGGCCAGCGCGCGCTTGACCGTGTCGCCGGTGGGGCGGGCGGATTTCGCGGAACCGTCGGCCATGTCAGAGCCTCGCCAGGAGAAGGTCTTCCGCGTCCTCGTCGGAGAGCGCGTCGTAGGTGTCGTCGGGCACGGCCGGGCCGTCGTCCGCCGCCGGCATCAGCTCGGCCAGCAGGTGGCGGGCGAAGGCGGTGATGGTGGGCGTGTTCCAGAAGGTGGTGACGGCCACCGTCACGCCCGTCGCCTCGATCAGCCTGTTGCGAAGCTGCATGGCGAGCAGGCTGTCGAGCCCCAGGCTCTTGAACGGCGTGTCGCGGTCGACCTTGCTTTCCGCGCAGCGCAGAACGGCGGCGGCCTGGGCGGCCAGCAGGTCTTCCAGGTGCGCCAGCCGCGCGTCCTCTCCGGGCAGGGCCAAAAGCACGGCCCGCAGGGCGCCGGCGGCATCGCTCGTGTCCGTCGCGGCGGGCGCATCCGTGTCCGACCACAACGGGTCGGCGAAGGCGGGTAGCGGGTCCAGCAGGGCGAGGCGCGGGGTATCGGCCAGCAGCGCCCGGTGCAGCGCCTCCGCCACCCGCTCCGCCGGCATGGGACGCAGGCCGGTGGCGAGAACGTTCGCCAGGCGGTCGGCGCGGGCGGCGAGGCCGGCGCCGGCGACCGGGCCCAGGTCAAGCGCCGTGCCCGGTAGACCGGCGGCGCGGCGGGCGGCGATCAGCCCGTCCATGAAGGCGTTGGCGGCGGCATAGGCGCCCTGGCCCATGGGACCGAGCAGTGCGGCGGCCGAGGACACCACCACGAAGGCCTCCAGCGGCTGCCCCCGCGTCAGGCGGTGCAGGTTGAGCGCGCCCCGCACCTTGGGCGCCATGACCCGCGCCACCTGATCGGGGGACAGCGCCGACAGGCTGGCGTCGTCCAGCACGCCGGCCGCGTGGATGACGGCCGTCAGCGGCGGCATGGTGACCTCCAGCTGATCCAGCACGCGCGTGAGCCCGCCCGCGTCGGCGACGTCCATGGCGGCGGCCTTGACCGTCGCCCCGGCCGCGCGCCAGGCGTCCGCCCGGTCGGCGGGCAGGGTGCCGGACCGGCCGAGGACCACGATGTTGGCGCAGCCGCGCACCACCAGGTCGTCGATGAGCGCCGTCCCCACCGCCCCGGCGCCGCCGGTGACCAGCACCGTGCCGGTCTCGTCGAAGGCCGGCGCGTCATCGGGCGCGATGACGGACAGCGTCGCGTCGTCGCGCGCCAGCACCAGCTTGCCGGTGTGCCGCGCCGCCGCCATGTCGCCGAAGGCCTGGGCGGCGTTGGCGAAGGGAACCGGCGTCACGGGCAGCGGCGGCAGTGATCCATCGGCCGCGCCCCGCCCGATGCGGGCCAGAACCCGGCCGACGCGGGCGGGCTTCTCGCGGCTCATGCGGTCCAGGTCGAGGACGTGGAAGGTGGTGCCATTGCGCAGGGCGGCCATGGGCACCGACCCCGCGCCCCACAGGTCGCGCTTGCCGATCTCGACGAAGCGGCCGAAGGGGGCGAGGCAGTCGAGCGACGCCTCCAGCAGCGGCCCGGCGAGGCAGTTCAGCACCACGTCCACGCCGCGCCCGCCCGTGGCCTCCATCACGCCCTCGCGGAAGGTGGGGCTGCGGCTGTCGAACACATGCGCCACACCCTCCAGCGCCGCCAGCGCCGCGCGCTTTTCCGGCGTGCCGGCGGTGGCGATGATCGTCGCCCCGGCGGCGCGGGCAAGGGCGATGGCGGCCCTGCCCACACCGCCGGATGCGGCATGGATGAGCACCGTCTCGCCAGCCTCCAGCCCGGCCATGTCCTGAAGCCCGATGCCGGCGGTGGCATAGGCGACGGGCAGGGCAGCGGCGTCGGTCAGCGGCAGCCCGGCGGGCACGGGCACCAGCAGGCGGGCGTCGGCCAGCGCATGGCTGCCCAGGCAGTGGTCGACGATGCCCATGACGGCGTCGCCCGGCATGAAGCCTTCCACGTCCGGCCCGACGCGCGTCACATGCCCGGCGCATTCGATGCCCAGCGCCCGGAACCCGCCCGGCGCGCCGGGATAAAGCCCCAGCGCCGACAGCACGTTCAGGAAGTTGAGCCCCACGGCCTGCACCGACACCTCCACCTGCCCGGCCTGCGGCGCGGGACGGTCGGCGGCGGTGAAGCGGAGCGATCCGGAATCCCCCGGCCGTGACAGAACGGCGCGGTAGGCCTCCACTTCCGCCGCCGGCACCTCCAGCAGTGGCGCGGCGGCGTCGGCGTCGGGCGTCAGGCGCGGGGTGAGCATCCGGCCGTCGCGCAGGCGCACCTGGGCGGCCCCGGCGGGCAGGGCGCCGAGCAGCGCGGCGGCCTCAACCGGGCGGTCCAGGTCCACGATGGTCACGCCAAGTTCAGGGTGCTCGGCGCGGGCGGTGCGGGCGAGGGCGGTGAGCGCGCAGGCCAGCGGATCGGCTTCGCCGGCGCCCGACGTCACCACGCGGACGGACACTGGCGGCACGGCGCGGGCGGCGATCGCCGTCAGGTCGGCGGCGAGCGTGAGCGTCCAGCGCTCCACCTCCGCCGGGTCGAGGGTATCCAGATCCCCGGCCGACGGCGCGCGCCAGAGTATGCGCGGTGCATCGGCCACGATCTCCGCACCGGCGGCGATCAGAGCATCCTTCAGCGCCGGATCGGCCGCGCCCATGAGCGTCACCGGGCCGGGTGCTGCGGCGGGGGCGGGACCGGCCTCGGTCCACGACAGGCGATGCATGGCTTCTGCCACGGCATCGCGCCCGGCTTTCTGGGTGGACAGGTGCAGCGCGTCCACCGCCAGCACCGGCGTTCCGTCGGGCGCGGCGGCCAGGATGCGCGAAGTTTCGTCTTCGCGGCGGACGGTGACGCGCAGGGTTGCGGGTGCCGGGCCGAAGATTGTGACGCCGTGCAGCGCCACCGGCACGCGCGTCTCGGCCAGGCCAAGGGGCGCGGCGGCTTGCAGACAGGCGTCCAAAAGCGCGGGCGTCACCGGGCCGCTGGGGGCGGGCACCGTCAGGTCGGCGACGGCCTCGCCCTCTGTGCGGGCTATGCCGTCAATGAGGCGGAAGGCCGGGCCATACTGGAGGCCGGCGGCGTCGAGGCCGGCGTAGAAGGCGTTCGCCTCCTCGCGGTCTTCCAGAGCCGGGGGCTGGGCGGTGGCGGGCGGTTCGGCGGCGTCGGCCAGCGTGCCCTCGGCGAGCAGGCGCCAGGTCTCGCCGTCGCGCGCCAGAACCTCCACCCGCGCGGCGCGGCGACGGGTCTGGACCGTCACGGCGGCGCCGTCCTCGATCACCAGCATGTCGCGGAAGTCCATGCGGCGCAGGCTGCGGCCGGGTGCCGCACGCAGGGCCATGAGCGTGCAGGCGGCGGCGGGCAGCACCACGGAGCCCGAAACCTTGTGGTCGGCAAGCCAGGGCAGGGCGGCGACGCTGATCGTCGTCTCCCACACCGCCGCGTCCTCGCCGGCCAGATCGGTGCGGCGGCCGAGCAGCGGGTCGGCGGCGCGGTCGACGGGGGGCGCGTCCTCCAGCCAGAACCGCTCCCGCTGCCACGGGTAGCGCGGCAGGGCGGCCGGCACGGCGGGGCGCGGCAGGAAGCCGGCCCAGTCCAGCGGGCGCCCGGTGGCCCACAGCGCGGCGGCGGCGGCGGCGAACTCGCGCGGCCCCGGCTCGTCCCGCCGCAGCGACGGGACCGCGGCCGCGTCCTCGCATTCCTGCTCGATGAAGGAGACCAGCGTCGGATGCGGAGCACATTCGACGAACCAGCGCGCCCCGTCGGCGGCCAGGGCCGTGACGGCGTCAGCGAACAGCACCGGCCGGCGCAGGTTCTCCGCCCAGTACTCGGCGGTCGCCTCAGGCCCTTCCAGCACGCGCCCTTGCACGGTGGAAAACAGAGGGATGCGGCCCGCATGGGGCGCGATACCGGCCAGTTCGGTGCGCAGGTCGCCCAGCAGCGGTTCCACCTGCGGGCTGTGGGAGGCGACATCCACCTTCACGCGGCGGCAGAAGATGTCCCGCGCCTCCAGGTCGGCGGCCAGAGCCTCCAACACGGCGGGATCGCCGGCGATGACGGTGGAGGCCGTGGCGTTCTTCACCGCGACGGATACCCGGCCGCCGCCCGCGCCGTCGCACAGGGCCACGGCCTCGGCCATGGGCAGGTCGACCACCATCATCCCGCCCTGGCCGGCGATGCGGGTGAGCAGGCGGCTGCGCACGGCGATGATGCGCGCGGCGTCCTCCAGCGACAGGATGCCCGCCACATGCGCGGCGGCGACTTCACCCAGGCTGTGGCCGACCACGGCGTCGGGGCGCACGCCCTTGCTCTCCCACAGACGGGTGAGCGCGACGGAGACGGCAAAGAGGGCCGGCTGCACCCGGTCGATGCCCGTCATCAGCGCGTCCGGGTCGCCGTCGGTCAGCAGCGCCGGGTCCCAGTCCACATGCGGGCGCAGGGCCTCGGCGCAGGCAGCCAGCGCGGCGGCGAAGACCGGCTCGGCGGCGGCGAGATCGCGCGCCATTCCGGGCCACTGGCCGCCCTGGCCGGGGTAGACGAAGACGGTACGGCCGGGCGCGGCGGAAACCGCACGGGCGGGCAGCGGCGCGCCCTCCAGGGCCTCCCGCGCCTCGGCGGCGGTGCGTCCGGCGACGGCGAGGCGCCAGGGGTGGGCGGTGCGGCGATGGGCGGCGGTGGCGGCGAGAGCGGCGAAACCCTCCGTTGCGTCGTCCTGCGCCAGCCGGCCGAGCCAGGATGCGCGCAGGGCCTCCAGCGCCTCGGGCGTGCGGGCGGAGAGGAGGAGCGGCAGCGCCTCGGGCGCCTTCACGGGCGCGGCCGCCACGGCGGGCGCGGCGCTCACCAGCCAGTGGGCGTTGGTGCCGCTGAACCCGAAGGACGACACGGCGGCGGTGCGCGGTGCCTCCTCCGGCCAGGGCGTGGGTTCGGTCGGCACGCGCAGGCCGGCGGTGACCCAATCCAGTTGCGGCGTCGGCTCCTGGACGTGGAGGCTGGGCGGGATGACGCCGTGACGCACCGCCAGCACGGCCTTCAGCAGCCCCGCCAGCCCGGCGGTGGCCTCCGTGTGGCCGATGTTGCTTTTGACCGAACCGACGAAGACCGGGCGCGCACCCCGGCCGTAGACGGCGTTCAGCGCGTTCAGCTCGATTCCGTCGCCCAGCGGCGTGCCGGTGCCGTGCGCCTCCACATAGCCCACCGCGTCGGCCGAGGTGCCGGCTGCGGCGAGCGCCTGGCGCATGAGGTTTTCCTGCGCCGGGCCGTTGGGCGCGGTCAGGCCGTTGGAGGCGCCGTCCTGGTTCAGCGCACCGCCGTTCAGCACCGCCAGCACGCGGTCGCCGTGGCTTTGCGCATCCGACAGGCGCTTGAGCACCACCACCGCCACGCCCTCGGACCGGCAATAGCCGTCGGCGCGGGCGTCGAAGGTCTTGCAGCGGCCGTCGCGCGCCATGCTGTCCAGCCGCGAGAAGCCGGCGTGGACCTCGGGCGAGAGGATCAGGTTCGCACCGGCGGCCAGCGCCACGGAACACTCGCCCCGCCGCAGGCTCTGCGCCGCCAGATGCACGGCCACCAGCGACGACGAACACGCCGTGTCCACCGTCAGGCCCGGCCCCTGGAAGCCGAAGCCGTAGGACAGGCGCCCGGCGGCGGTGGAGAAGGCGGTGCCCGTCATGCTGTAGGTGCCGATGCGGGCCAGGTCGCCGGAATGGAGCTGCTTGCGGGTGTAGTCGGCATTGGACAGGCCGACGAAGACGCCCACCGGCCCGCCCGCCAGCGGACCCAGGTCGAGCCCGGCGTCCTCCAGGGCCTCATACGCCGTTTCCAGCAGGAGGCGCTGCTGCGGGTCGACGCATTCGGCCTCCGCCGGGGAAACGCCGAAGAAACGGTTGTCGAACAGGTCCACCCCGTCCAGGAATCCGCCGTGGCGGATGGTCAGGCGGCCCGGTGCGGCGGCGTCCGGGTCGTGCAGGGCCTCGGCGTCCCAGCGGTCGGCCGGTATGTCGGTTACGGCGTCGACGCCGCCCTCCAGCAGGCGCCAGAAGCTGTCCATGTCGACCACGCCGCCCGGCAGGCGCAGGCCCACGCCCACCAGCGCGATGGGCTCCTCCGCCGCCAGGGCGACGGCGGGCGCCGCCTCGCGCGTTCCGCCGGCCAGGTGGCGGGCGACGGCGAGCGGCGTCGGGTGGTCGAATACCAGCGAGGGCG
The DNA here is from genome assembly GCF_044803115.1 of Caenispirillum salinarum. Taxonomy (GTDB): domain Bacteria; phylum Pseudomonadota; class Alphaproteobacteria; order Rhodospirillales; family Rhodospirillaceae; genus Caenispirillum; species Caenispirillum salinarum_A. Next base: position 1,270,609 of record NZ_CP085224.1, read on the forward strand.
GCAGGCGGCGGCCCAGGCGGTTGCCGAGGTGGTCGGCGAAGGTGACGGCGACCAGCGAGGTAAACCCGGCGTCGGCGAAGCGAACGTCCGGCGCGATGTCCACGCCCGTGATGTCGTGCGCCACGGCGCGGACGTCGGCCAGCAGGCGTGCTTCATCCGTGCCCGCCTTGCGCTCGCCCGCCAGCGCCTGTGCCGCGGCGGCCCGCGCCCTGTCGGCCACCAGCTGCCGCGCGAGCGCCACGCGCTGGATCTTGCCGCTGGTGGTTTTCGGAATCTTGCGCACCGGCACCACCTGGGCCACCGGCAGGCCGACACGCTTCAGCACGGCGGCGCGGGCGCGGTCGGCAAGCGCCGGGAATTCGTCGTCGCGCCCGGTCCAGCGCAGGAAGAGCACCAGTTCCTCGGCTCCGAGTCCGTCGCGCCCGCCGGGCACGCCGCAGGCGACCACGTTGCCGGGCTTGACGTCGTGCAGCGTCTCCACCGCCTGTTCGATGTCGTGCGGGTGGTGGTTGAGGCCGTTAACGATGATGAGTTCCTTGGCCCGACCGGTGACCGTCAGGCGGCCGTCGTTCAGGAACCCGATGTCGCCGGTGTCCAGCCAGCCGTCGTCCAGGCGCGCGGCGGCGGAGGCGTCTTCGTTGTTGTAGTAGCCGTCGGTGACGCTGGGCCCGCGGATGGCGATGCGGCCGATGGTGCGCTCGGGCAGCGGGCGGCCGCCGGGGTCCATGATCGCCATCTCGACGTTGTCGATGGCGGGGCCGCAGTCGACGAAGGTGATGGCGTCGGCGTCCGTGTCCTGCGGGTCGGCGGGCACGATGGTCTCGCCCAGCGCGATGCGGTCGCGCTTGACCCGGTGGGTGCGGATGCCGGTGCCCGGCGGGGTCACCGCCACGCCGACCGTCCCCTCGGCCAGCCCGTAGCAGGGCAGGATGGCCGTGTCCGGCAGGCCGTGGACGGCCAGACGCTCGTGGAAGGCATGGCAGAGGTCGACGGAAATGGGCTCGGCGCCGTTCCAGATGAGCCGCACCGACGACAGGTCCCAGTCCGGCCGGTCCTCCAGCCCCTCATAGGCGGACAGGAAGAAGTGATAGCCGAAGTTGGGTGAGCACAGCATGGTCGCGCGATGCTCGTGCGCCTTCTTGAGCCAAAGAAGCGGCCGGCGGATGAACAGCGGGGTCGGCATCAGGCACAGCGTCAGGCCGCGCAACTGGGCGGTCAGCGTGATGCAGATCAGCCCCATATCGTGGGTGATAGGCATCCACGACAGGGCCGTGTCGTCGGTGGTCATGCCCGCGCGGTCCGCCAGCGCCTCCACGTTCACCAGCAGGTTGCGGTGGGTGACGGTGACGCCCTTGGGATCACCCGTCGAGCCCGAGGAAAATTGCAGGAAGGCCAGGTCGTCGGGCCGCGGCGCAACCTCGTCGGCCGGCTCGAACGTCTCCGCCCCGTCCTCGGCATCGGCGATCAGAAGGGCGCGCGAGTCCAAGGCGTGGGCGTCGGCGCCCTCGGCCGTCCAGAACTCGCAGATTTGCGGCAGGCGCTTGTCGATTGTCGCCAGCCATGGATGGGATAAGGTCTTCCAGACCTTCAGAAGTTTGCGCAGATAGTCGTCGCGCGCACCCACATGCAGGGGCACCGGAACGATGCCGCCGCGCAGGCAGGCCCAGAACAGGGTCAGGAAGGTGCGCTGATCCTCGATCTGCAGCACCAGCTCATGCCCCGGCGCCACGCCGGCGGCGCGCAGGCGGCTGAGCATGCGTCCGGCGTCGTCCCACAGGCGCGCATACGGGATGCACGTTTCCTGGCGTTCGCCGGAAATGAAGATGATGCCCCGGTCGTGGCTTTGGTCCTCGGCAACCGCGCGCACACGGTCGATGAGTGTCCGGTCCTGCGTGGTCATGGCGTGCAGGCTCCCGGTCCCCTGTCCGGAAAGCCGCCCGCTCCCGTTGCGCCCGGGCGCCGCACGGACGCCGCGGGCAAGGCCGATACCGTCTCTCCTGGCGGAGGCAGCATGGCGTTTCCCCCAATTCGGCCCCCGGACCGTATCGACCATGGCAGCGTGATCCCCTGCGCCACGTTGGTCGCGTGTCCGGAGCCTAAGCCCCTGTTATACGCGCCGATGATTGAAATCATCGACGCTGCGTTCAGACGGCACGCAGCCTTGCGCGCCATAAGGCGCGGCGGCCAGTCGGCCTTGCCGGACGACAAGTGTACGATTTCGGCTGTCGTCCGGCATTACTCCGGGCGGTGTCCCGCGTCCCGGTCGCACGGCATTATCGCCGGTCCGGCCGGTCGAAGGTCCATCGCAGCGGCTGGCCGATAAGCGCGGGTGCAAGATCCCGGCATCCCAGTGCAGCGCTGGACAGCCCGACCGGCAGGCGCATCGGGCGCGTGCCGTAGTCCTGGTCTTACAAGGCGGCGCCGGCGGCTGGTGCGGTCTGCCCGAGCCGGCGGCGCGGCATGCGGCGGGGCGGCCGGGAACTCCCGGTCCAGACCGCCCCGACCGATCAGCTTACGCCGTGGCGGCCTTGGAGCCGGTGCCGGAGGCGGCCGGCTTCTTGTCGGCGGCTTTCTCGTCGGCGGCCTTCTGGACCTCCGCCTCGAACTGCGCGCGCACCGCTTCCGGGTTGAAGTTCAGCAGCGTGCCGCCCGACTCGAAGTGGGTGGTGAACACGCGGCCGACGGCGCGGGTGGCGACGTAGGCGAACGCCGGCAGGGTGATGGTGCCGATGATGGTGCCGGCGATGGGCACGGACTTCACGTAGGAGGCCGCCGCGCCCGTGGCGACGCCGGCGGCGGCGGTCGGGGCGAAGCCGCCCAGCAGGCTGGCCACGACGCTCTTCACCCGGTCCTTCTTGAACTCGAGTTCATAGACCTTGGCGAGGTCGGCGATCATCTTGACCTGGATGGCGGTGATGGCGGCGACGTCGGCGAGCGGCACCGGAATCAGGCCGGCACCGCCGGACAGCATGGCATAGCGGTTGACGACGCTCTTGGCCTGGTTGAGGCGCTCAGTCATATCGGAAATTCCCCCTGGCTGGATGTAGCCGATACCGCCCTTGCGGAATCGAGACGGTTCCATGGTCCCCCATCGACCATCGCTCTCGACGGTATCAGAGGCCAATCATGGTGGCAACCGTGACGTGCGCGGATAGGAATGTAAATCAACGGTAGTGGCAACGGTCGTTTGACGCGCGATTTACGACTTTTCCGGGAGCGCCGTGGCGTTACCGCAGTGGCGTTCCCGAAGGCGGCGTGGGACTGGCGTCGATGGCGGCCGACGGCGCGGCGGCGGCAGCCGGGCGATCACCCGTGGGACGGCCGTCGGCGCCGGTGCTCGGCCGTTCCGACGGAGCCGGACGGTCGGGTGCGACGTCACCTGCGGGCGGGGTCGGAGCCAGATCCTGGCGGGGCTCCATCGCCGGTCGCGCCACCCGGGGCGAGGCCGTGCCGGCGGCGGCGCCGCCTGCCGTGGTGTCGCCGCCGGGCGCGGGCTGGTGGCTTGCATTGCCCACCATGGCGGGAAAATCCGATGAGGCGATCCCCGAATCCTGCGCCGGATGGCCCGCGCCGGGCAGGGCGGCGGCCGGAGTCGTGCCCGTTCGTCCGGTGGCGGCGGGTGCCTGGTCCAGGCCGCCCAGGATGATGGGCAGCCCGTCGTCACCGCCGCCCACGATGACGATTTTGCTGTTGGGCGACTGCGCCAGCGCCAGTGTCGCCTCAATGCCGCGCAGGCGCAGGTAATCCGGCGTGATTCCCTGAGAGACCGTTTGCTGGAAGGCCTGGATGCCCGCGGCCTCGATCTGCTTGCGCGCCCGCTCCTTCTGCTCGCGCTGCAACCTGTAGTCGTACTCCAGCATCACATGGTACTGCTGGACCTTGTGCTCGATGGCCTGGCGCACGGGCTCGGGCAAGCGGACGGAGCGGATCAGCACGTCCTCCACCTCAACGACGCGGTCGTCCAGGCCCTGGTCGAGCATGGATTCGCCCAGTTGAGTCACCATGCGCTCCAAGATCTGCTTCTGGATGAAGGCGCGCTGGGTCGTGTAGAGCTGCTCCGGCGAATAGCGCGAGATCAGCGTCCGGGCGTGCGAGCCGATTTCCGGGTAGACCAGGATTTCCGGGTAGTTCGGGCCGATCAGCTTGTGCAGGTAGCCGGCGCTTTCGCGCGTCACCCGGTAACGCACGGCGATCTCGACGCTCATTTCCAGGCCGTCGGCGGAGATGACGTCGTAGACGCGCGCGTCGTTCTGCAGGCGCACGTCGTAGATGTACATTTCGTCCCACGGCCAGATCACCTGGAGGCCTTCGGGATAATAGAGTTCCGTCACCGTACCGCCTGCGAATCGCTTCCACAGCACGCCCACATGGCCGGCCGGCACGTTGATGAAAATGCTGGGCCCCATGGCCGAAACCATCAGAATGCCGACGAACAGCGTCAGATAGAACGTCAGCCCGTGGCGACGAATCCAGCGCAGCACGCGCCGCGGGACGGAGTCGCGGGAGGCGCCAGTGCCGGCGGTGTTGGGCTCGGGCGTGGCGGAAGATGTCGCGGGGGACTCTGAGGTCACGTCAGGGGTTCCGGTGATCGGTGGACAGGGTCGGCGCTGCTCAGGCGGAGGACGCCAGCTCGCCGCGCGGCCGGAACAGCAAGGCGAGGATCAGCCCGACCAGCGGGCTCAGCAGCAGCGACAGGATGAAGAACCCAAGGAAGCCGATGCGCGCCCGGCGGCCCAGGTAACCGTTGACGGCGCACAGCGCCACATAGGCGATCAGGATGATGTTCAGCATGGTCTTGACGTGTTCCCCTCTGTGCGACGCCGGTCGTCATGTCAGCCGTCGGCTCCGGCTCCGGCCCCGGTTTCCCCGTCGGTGTCGACGCCTGCGGCGGCCGGCAGGCCCTGTTCGTCGAAATAGCGTTGCGCGCCCGCATGAAAGGGCAGGTAGTTGCCTTCGCTGATCATGGGTGTCAGGCTCGACGCGCGCAGCGGCCGCGCGTAGCCGCGGAAGCGCTCCAGGTCCCCCAGCACGGCGCGGGTGATGTGGTAGACGATGTCGTCGTCGGTATCGGCGCGGGCGACGAGCGTTGCGCGGATCCCGATGGTTTCCACCGGTTTGTCCTGGCCGACGTAGGAGCCGCCGGGAATGACGGTGTGGTACAGCCATGGCGTACGCTCCACCAGGTCGGTGACCGTCGTGGTCCACGGCACCCCGCCGACGCGGGCGTTGCAGTAGCGGGCGGTGCGGCCGATGTAGGACGCCGGGTGGCCGATCCAGTCGACGTAGGCGTCGATCTCCTCCTCGCACATCAGACGGTGGAGGGCCGGGCGTTCGTACTCGGTCAGCACCACGGCATCGGCTTCGGGAGCGATGCCGTGCTGCGAGAGGAGCGACCACAGGTGGCGCGGCGCCGATTCGTCGGGTCCCAGGTTGACCGTCAGCCCGTCCAGGTCGCGTACGGCGGCGACGTCCGCCTCGGGCTGCGACACCACCACCGCCGACTCGTAAAAGAGCGACATGATGGAGCGGGCCGGGCCGATGTCTGCCTCGCCCACGGCAGCGCGGTAGTTGTCGTCGCCCTGAATCAGCGCCACCTCGGCCTCGCCGCTCTTCAGGGCAGCGGCGTTCTCGGGATCTCCGGTGGTGCGCTCGGCGGCGCAATGGATGCGGTGATCCTCGAACGTGGCGCCCAGCGCTTCGCAGATGGCGGCGGCGACCTGGTAGTAGACGCCACCCGTGTGGCCGCTGTGGATGATGACGAACCGGTTGTCATCCTTGGTATCGGCGCGCGGAAGGGTGCTCAGGTCGGGCAGGTCGGGCATGAGGTCGGCGCTGAAGTCGCTCATCATGCTGGGCGGCAGGGGCAGCGGCGGCGGGGCGTCCGACTCCGGCGCCGATGGCGACTGGGCGGCCGCCGGCATCGCCGTCAGCGCCAGGAGCCCCACTCCCGCCGCCGCGACGCGCCTCAGGCGCCGGCCCATTGTGTCGCGTTTCGCAAGCATGCCCCTCGATCCCCCCGGCCGGACGCCGCGAGTCCCCCTGCGCGACCGTCGACCGTTCCTTCACCGTACACATCCGAAGAAGTGTGTAAACGTGAAATTTAGCCTTTTGAGGGGGCGGACGATTGAAGGTACTCTTCCCACGGGCGGCGACACGGGAGGAGAGCACGGCCGTGGGGGGCGCACCGCTCAGGGGCGGAAAGAGCAAAGACCGGCAGACGGGCGCGGGTGCAGGCGCGGGCAAGGGCGCGAATGGCCGGCGGCTCCGGCCGCGGTGGCCGCGCCGCGTTGCGCTGGTGCTGGTGCTTGTGGGCGGCGGGGCGCTTCTGTGGTCGGACCGCATCGTTCACGAGATCCCGGCCGGGCACGGGGGCGTGCTGTGGCTGCGCCTGTTCGGGGGCACGGTGGAGCAGCCGGCCCTGGGCGAGGGCGTGCATCTCACCTTTCCGTGGGATTCGCTCATTCTCTATGACATCCGCTTTCGCGCCGTGCACCGTCAGTTGACGGCGGTGACGCGCGACGGGCTGGAGGTCGGGCTGACGGTCAGCTACCGTTATCGGCCGTCGGCGGAGGTGCTGGGCACGCTGCACCGGCGTGTCGGCCCGCAGTACGAGCGGGTGCTGGTGCGCGCCAGCATGGACGCGGCCCTGCGAGAGATCGTCGCCAGGTACACGAGCGCCGACCTGCACAGCGCGGACCGCGGCGAGATCAATGCGCGGGTCGTCGCCGCCCTTTCCGACGACCTGCGCCGCGGCAGTCTGAGCGCGGGGCGCGCCCAGGGGCAGCCGATGGTGCAACTGGACGACTTCCTCATCCGCTCGGTCACCCTGCCGCCGTCGGTGGCGGCATCGGTGCAGCACAAGAACCGGCAGCGCCACCTCGTGGAGGAGTACGACTTCCGCCTCCGGCGCGAGCTGGCAGAGAGCCATCGGCGCGTGACGGAAGCTCAGGGCATCGCGGCATTCCAGGCGCAACTGGCGAAACGGGGCGATCTGGAGGGGTTCCTGCGGCTGAGGGGCGTGGCTGCGACCGAGGCTCTGGCGACGGCGCCCGCCAGCAAGGTGGTGGTGACCGGTCCAGGCGGCCGCCAGCCGCCGGTGATCGTCACCTTTCCGCCGGCGGGGCCATCCGCCGCGCCGCCCGTCCCTGAGGCCGGCTCAATCTCCAGGAAGCCCCCGCCCCCGCCGCCGGAAGCGGGGCTGTCGGTGGAGGAGAACCAGCATGCCGAGGCGGCGCTCGCCACGGCGGCCGAACCGCCGGACAACCCGATGCTCGCCAGGGTGCGCGGCCTGTGGCAGCGGCTGGTGACCACCGTCGGCCGCTGGACCGGCTTGGACGGCTCGGCTCCCTGAAGGGCGCCGGGAAAGCCGCCCGTGTCGCGGGACCCGGGCGGCCAGGGGCAGTGGTTGCCAAGGGATGGATCAGGCGGCGCGGACGTTGGTCAGGAACTCCTGCACCACGCCGCGCAACTGCTCGGACTGCTGCGACAATTGGCCGGTCGCCTCCATCACTTGCGTTGCCGCGTGACCCGCCTCGTCGGCGGCGCTGGTGACGCCGGCGATGTTCGAGGACACGTCGTTCGTGCCGGCGCTGGCCTCGCTGGTGTTGCGGGCGATTTCGCTGGTGGCGGCGTTCTGTTCCTCCACCGCCGAGGCGATGGCCGAGGCAACTTCGCTGATTTCGTTGACCGTCTTGCCGATGGTGGTAATGGCCTCCACGGCCTTCTGGGTCTCGCCCTGAATGCCGCCGATCTGCTTGGAGATGTCTTCCGTCGCCTTGCTGGTCTGGTTGGCGAGGCTCTTGACCTCGTTCGCCACGACCGCAAACCCCTTGCCGGCGTCACCGGCGCGGGCGGCCTCGATGGTGGCGTTGAGCGCCAGCAGGTTGGTCTGGTCGGCAATGTCGGTGATCATCGCCACCACGTCGCCGATGCGCTGGGCGCTTTCGGCCAGCCCCTGCACAACCTCGTTGGTGTGCTGGGCCTGTTCGGCCGCCGACCGGCTGATATCGGCCGAGTGGTTCACCTGGCGCCCGATCTCGGAAATCGACGAGGACAGTTCCTCGGCGGCGGAGGCCACCGTCTGCACGTTGGTGGACGCCTGGTCCGCAGCCGCCGCCACGGCGGTGGCCTGACGGGTGGTTTCCTCGGCGATGGAGGACATGCTCTCGGCCGTCGACGACAGCTCGGCGGAGGCCGATGAGACGGCTTCGAGCACGCTGGAGACGTCGGAGTCGAAGCGGTGTGCCAGGTCCTCGATGTACTTGGCACGCTCTTCGCGCGCCTTGCGCTCTTTTTCCTGCTCCGCCGCCAGCATGTTGGCGCGGATCATGTTGTCCTTGAAGACCTGCACGGCGGCGGCCATCTTGCCGACCTCGTCCTTGCGTCCCTGCGCCGGCACGTCGGTGGTTTCGTCGCCGTCCGCCAGCCGCGCCATGGCGCCGGTCATGGCGGTGACGGGCTGCGAGATGCCGCGCCCGATGAGGAAGGCGGCGCCGATGCCCAGCACCAGGGCGACCGCGCCCAGGCCCACCGTCAGCGTGACGCTGTCGTGGATGCTGGCCTCCACGCGCGGTCCCAGGTCTTCTTGCGCCGCCTTGATTTCGAGTTTCACGTTCTCGACGTCGCGTCCGACGGCCGGGCCGATCTGGTTCAGCGTGCCTGTCACCACCGCGTTCCGCGCCCGGATGGCGGAGGAGGCGGCGGCGAAGGCCTCCCGGTATTCGCCGGTCAGGTTCTTGGCGGTCCCCGTCAGCTTGCGGCGCTCGAAATCGGCCAGGTTGTTGTTCAACTCGATCAGTCTCTGGTCGAAGGCCGCCAGTTCCGTCTGCACGCGATCATAGGCGGCGTCGCTGTTCTCCACCAGGAACCGGTTGACGTGCAGCCGCGCCAGCAGAAGCGCCCGCAGGGCGACGCCGCCGCGATAGGCGGCTTCGGTGTCGCCGTCTTCGTAGGCGCTTTCCATGACGGAGGTCAGCGCCTGCTCGATCTGCGGCCCGATCGTGTTGAGCGTCATGACCGCCCTGTTGCGGTCCGACTGGTGCGAGACGATCTCCTCGAACCCGTCGCGATAGGTGCGAAGCGCCTGCTGCACCTCGTCGAGAAGCTGGATCTTGGCCTGCTCGGTGTCCTTCAGCAGCCCGCGGGTTTCCTCGGTCAGGCGCAGGGTCATTTCGGCCCGTTCGCGCACCTGGGTCATGGCCGCCTCGCTGCCGTCGATGAGGAAGTCCTTGGCCCCCATGCGGGTCTCCAGCATGTTCGCCTGGATGCGGCCCACCTCGTTGGTCTCGCGCGCGAGGTGGCGATATGACTCGAACATGCCGTCGACGGAGTTGAAGCCGACGCCGCTGACGATGCCCGTCACCACCAGCAGGACCAGAACGATGCCGAAGCCGAGGGATACCTTGGCTGCGACTTTCATGTTGTCGAGAAACGTCATCTGTCGTGCTCCCCTCCCTCAGGACGCAGCGCCGCGCCCCCCGGGCGGCGACGACCGAACGAATTAACGTTACCTCAACAGAAGAATGTATGCCTTCTAAAACTGGTGGTTTTCATGCGATTAGCGCATGTCTACCGCAAGCAAAATGCCCGCAGGGTACCAGTCGTTCTGGCATTGTGATCCTCCGGATACTTGCTCATATACTTTCGGAGCGGGTCGTCGGCATCACCCGCGGCGCGCCACCACCAGCGCCACGCCCACCACGGCCACGGCCATGCCGGCCAGTGCCAGGGCGCCCAGTGTCTCGCCAAACAGCGCCCAGGCGGTGACGGCAGTGACCGGCGGCACGAGGTAGAAAAGGCTGGCGACGCGGGCCGCCTCGCCCAGGCGGATGAGCGTCATCAGCAGCGAAATGGCGCCCAACGACAGCACCAGCGTCAGCCAGCCGAGCGCGAAGACGAACTCGCCGGTCCACTGGATATCGCCGGTTTCCAGTGCCAGCGACGCCACGCCCATGACAACGGCGGCCGCGGCGTACTGCACGAAGGTGGCCGCCCGCAGGTCCGTGGAGCCGCCGAAGCGCTTCTGGTAAAGGGTGCCGGCGGTGATGCCCAGCAGCGCCAGCACCGCGCCCGACAGCGCAATGGGCTCAAGCCCGGCCAGGCCCGCGGCGGCGCCGGCGAAACCGAGTTTTTCGCCCACCACCATGGCGACGCCCGTCAGGCCAAGGACCAGTCCCAGCCATTGCCGCGCCGAAACGCGCTCGCCCAGAAGCGGGCCGACGGCGACGGCCGTCAGCAGCGGCTGCAGCCCGACGATCAGCGCCGCAACGCCCGCCGACAGACCGTGGTCGATGGCCCAGAACACCCCGCCCAGGTAGACGGCATGGACCAGCGTACCGGTCACCGCCTGGTGGCCCAGCGCAGCGGTGCTTTTCGGCCAGGCGGCGCGGGCGGCCCAGGCCAGCGGCGCCAGCAGGACCAGCGCGAGCAGGAAGCGCACGGCCAGGAAGGTGAAGGGCTCCACATAGGGCAGACCGAACTTGGCGCCGATGAAACCGGTGGACCACAGCAGGACGAACAGTCCGGGCATCACCCGCACAAAGGCCCGCCGCGCCGGCGTGCTTGCTGAAGCGGCGGTGTCCGGGGCGGGGCGGGAGCGGTCTTCAGGCATGCGGGGTCCGGCGGCTTGTGGTCGGGCGGTCGGCATGATGGGCGGTGGCGGGCCCCGGCATCAAGGGCCGTTGCGCCGGGGCCATCCTACGCGCCGATGATTGAAACCGTCGACGCTGCGGTGTGCGCGCTTCCGCGCACGCCTTCGGCTTCAGTCGGTATGCCGCCGCACGCGCCATAAGGCGCGGCGGCCGGTGTCCGCTTCGCGTCCGTCGGGTCGCCGGCCTTGCCGGACGATACGTGCAGGGTTCGAGCGTCATCCGGTATCAGGCGTGCCGGACCGGGCGGCGCCGGGATGACCCGATGGCGGCGCCCGTCCGGAAAGGCTCTCGGGCCCTCATGCCGTCAGTTCAGCCGGCATCCTCGGCGCCTGGATGTCGAGATAGGCGTCCACCGACGGGGGCGGCTTCTGGCCGATGATGGCGAAGCCGGTGACCAGCGTGGCGGTGCGGGCCGTCTTCTCCGCCTGATCGGGATCGCCCATTGTCAGGGCCGACAGAAGCTCGGCGGCGGTGGCGCCAAGGCGGTCGAGGATCTCGACCTCGGGCGTCAGCGGAGAGCGGTGGACCAGGATCTGCCCGCGCATGCCCAGGACGGTCTGGCGCAGCACGGTGTCGTCGGCCGCGTCGAACAGGGCCGTGAGGAAGACGTCTTCCTGGCGGCGCACCTCGGTGGATCGTCCGGCGTCGACGGCGCGGGCCAGACCGCGCTGCGCCCGTGCCAGCGCCGTGAAGGATCGCGCCGTGCCGTGCACGCTGGCCAGCCGCGCGACAAAGCCCATGAGCAACGCATGGCCGACGACCACCCGCATCAACTCGTCGCGGTTCAGGCGGCAGACGAAGGTGCCGCGCCCGACGACGATGCGCACGAGCCCCGTCGTCTCCAGGATCTTCAGTGCTTCGCGCACCGGCGCACGGCTGACGCCGAACATGCCCGACAGGCGCGTTTCCACCAGGCGCTCGCCTGGTTCGAAGGTGCCGTCCAGAATGGCGTCATTGATCCGTTCGGCCACGCTTTGGGTCAGCGTCGGCGCGCGGGCAATGGTGTGGTCGTTGCGTGTCATGGAAATGGACTCTCAGCCAATGATCGTCCCGGGCAACAGCGTGGCTGCCGGCGACCCCCTCCTCTGATCATGGCAGCGGCGACCTTGGCTGAATGCCGCGCCGTTCCCCACCGAACCGCGCGCCTGCCCAGGCAGTACCGAATGCTCATAATCGGGGATCGTATTGATCGCGCAGGGTTCGGTCAACGTGTCTTGCGCAAAACTGGTGCCTGGCGCACTAAAATTGCAAGGATTTATACTTCTGAAATATAAAGATTTCTCGAGGCATAAAGAAGGTCTTGGGTCTTAAGGCCATGGTGGGTGCTCGAAAAATCGTCCTTTTTGGGCGGAAGTCCCAGCGCAAGCGGTCCGGACCGTCGCCGCCGGACGCTGATGGCGGGGAGAGTCGGCATGCGGTCCAGCACCGCGCCCGGTGGCGTAGGACATGGCGGCCATGCCTCCGGGCCGCTGGCGTTATACTGGACGCCTTCCTATGCTCGGGCCGGGTTTCGCCGTTCCGATGAACGCCCTCCAGCGCCGGAGTCTCATGGTCGTCTCTTCCCAGCCGTCATCCGCTGCCCGTACCGAAGCCCGCGCCGACGACGACCCCCTGGTGCCCGAGCGGGGTCCGCTGGCCTGGGCCATCCGCGGCAGCCTCCTGCTGGCGGCCAGCCTGACGGTGATGGCCGGTGCCGTGATCTCGCCGTCGCTGCCCGAACTTCAGGCCCACTTCGCCGACGTCGACAGCGCCGGCCTGTGGACGCGCCTGGTGCTGACGATGCCGGCGCTGTTCATCGCCGGTTTTGCACCCGTGGCGGGATGGGTGATCGACCGCTTCGGCCGCAAGAGCATGATCGTCGCCGGCGCCGTGCTCTACGGCCTGTCCGGCGCCTCGGGGCTGGTGGTGGACAGTCTGTGGGCGATCCTGGTCGGGCGGGCGGCGCTGGGGCTTTCCGTCGCCATGGTGATGACGACGGCGCAGACGCTGGTGGGCGACTACTTCCAGGGGTCCCGGCGCGAGCGTTTTCTGGGCATCCAGTCGGCCTTCATGGCGTTCGGCGGCGTGGCATTCCTGCTGGCCGGCGGTTTCCTGGCGGACCTGCACTGGCGCGGCCCGTTCGCCGTGTATCTGGCGGCCCTGTTGCTCGCTCCGGTAATGGCCTTTGTGTTGCCCGAGCCGCCGCGTCATGATCCCGCTGCGGTTGCCGGCCGTGGCGCCGATGCCGACGCGCCGCCGGCGCCCGCGCGCATGCCCGTCGCCTTCGTGGCGGGCCTCTACGCGACGGCGTTCTTTACCATGACAACCTTTTTCATGGTGCCGACGCAGCTTCCGTTCTATCTGGCGGAGCTTGGCGTCGACAGCCCGAGTCGCACCGGAATGGCCATCGCCTGCTTCAACCTGTCGGCCGGGCTGGCTTCCATGAGCTATGGCCGCCTGCGCCAGTGGCTGCGGCCGCCGGCCCTTTTCGCCATCGGCTTCGCCTGCATGGCGGCGGGCTACGGCCTGATCGCGACGGCGGGAAGCTATGGTGTGGTGATGGTGGCTCTGGCGCTCGCGGGGCCGAGCATGGGCATCAACATGCCCAACGCCAGCGTCTGGCTGCTGGCGCGGGTGCCGCCGGCCATGCGCGGACGGGCGCTGGGAGGTCTGACGACGAGCCTGTTCCTGGGCCAGTTCGTCTCGCCGCTCGCCAGCCAGCCTGTGGTGGCGGCCTTCGGCCCCGGCACCGCCTTCACCGTGGTGGCGGCCCTGGCCGCGGCGGCCGCGGCGACATTCCTTGGTGCGGCGCTCTGGACCCGGAGCGCGCGCGCCCCGACATGAAGAAGCCGGTGCCGTCGTGCGGGCAGGCCGGTCGGGTGCAGTGAGCGAAACAACGGCGGCCTTCCCGAAGCAGCGGGGGCCGTGTCCCGTGAAGGGAGAGGATCGTGGGTATCATCATCGGGAAACGACTGGCCGGGGCGCTGATGCTGGCGGCGGGGCTTCTGGCGGCGCCGGCGGCGGGCCAGGCGCAGGACAAGCCGCAGGGACTGCCGGTCGAGGCCGTGCCCGTGCGCGTCCAGCCCATGACCGACGAACTTTTGGTGGTGGGAAGCCTGCTGGCCAACGAAAGCACCGTCATCCGCCCCGAGATCGCCGGCCGCGTCGAGGAAATATCCTTCGAGGAAGGCGGCCGCGCCGAGAAGGGCCAGCTTCTGGTCAAGCTGGACGACGACAGCCGCGCCGCCGAGCTGAAAAGGGCCGAGGCCAACCTCAGCCTCAGTCAGCGCAATTTCAACCGCGCCGAAGAGCTTTACCGGCGCCAGAACCTGCCCGTCAGCTCCCGCGACGAGGCCCTGGCCAAGCTCCGCGCCGACGAGGCGGCGCTGGAACTGGCGCGGGTGAACATGGAGAAGACGGAGCTTCGCGCGCCGTTTTCCGGCCTGCTCGGCCTGCGGCAGGCGAGCGTCGGCGACTATCTCCGCGCCGGCGACGCCATCGTGAACCTGGAGGACGTGGACCCCATCAAGGTGGACTTCCGCGTGCCGGAGGTCTTCGCCCACCGCCTGAAGACCGGCCAGCCCATCCGCATGAAGGTGGATGCGGTGCCGGGGCAGGCCTTCGACGGCACGGTCTACGCCATCGATCCGCAGGTGGACGTGCAGGGCCGCAGCGTAATGCTGCGCGCCCGCGTGCCCAACACGGACGGCCCGCTTCGGCCGGGCATGTTCGCCCGTGTCACCCTCGTGCTGGACGAGCGTCCCAATGCCCTTGTGGTGCCGGAAGAGGCTCTGATCCCCCAGGGCACCAGCCAGGCGGTCTACAAGGTGGTGGACGGCATGGTGGAAGCCCAGCCGGTCACCATCGGCCAGCGCCGCAAGGGCATCGTCGAAGTGACCGAGGGACTGAGCGAGGGCGACACGGTCATCACCGCCGGCCAGATCAAGGTGCGGCCCGGCCAGCCGGTCACCGTGATGCCCGTTGGCGGCTCCGGCGGCTCCGGCGGCCCCGGCGGTGCCGGTGAAGGGCAGGGCGATCCGCAGGCCGCCTCGGCGGCGGGTGCGGAGGGCTGATCCATGGTCCTGTCCGACCTGTCCATCAAGAGGCCGGTGCTCGCCACCGTCATGAGCCTTGTCATCGTGCTGGTGGGCATCATCGCCTATGACCGGCTGACGGTGCGCGAGTACCCCAACATCGACGAGCCGGTGGTGAAGGTGGAAACCCGCTATCCCGGCGCCACGGCGGAAATCATCGAGACCCAGGTCACCCAGCCGCTGGAGGAAAGCCTGGCGGGGATCGAGGGCATCGACGTCATGACGTCCACCTCCCGGCCCGAGCAGAGCCAGGTGGAGGTCAAGTTCCGCCTGACCCGCGATCCCGACACGGCCGCCAACGACGTGCGTGACCGCGTCGCCCGCGTGCGCGGGCAGCTTCCCGGAGAGATTGACGAGCCGGTGATTTCAAAGGAAGAGGCCGACGCCCAGCCGATCATCTACCTGGCGTTCTCGTCCGACCGGCACTCACCGCTGGAGGTCACCGATTACGCCGACCGTTACGTCAAGGACCGGCTTCAGAACATCGACGGCGTCGCCAACGTGATGATCTTCGGCGAGCGTCGATATGCCATGCGCCTGTGGCTCGACCGCGCGCGACTGGCGGCCTACGGCCTGACCGTTCAGGACGTGGAAGGCGCCTTGCGCCGGCAGAACGTGGAAATTCCCTCGGGCCGCATCGAGAGCGCAGAGCGCGAGTTCACCGTGCTGGCCGAGACCGACCTGCGCACGCCCGCGCAGTTCGAGGACCTGATCATCAAGCGCGCCGACGGTTACCTGGTGCGCCTGAAGGATGTCGGTCGTGCCGAGGTCGGGGCGGAAAGCGAACGTTCGGCCGTGCGGTTCAACGGCCAGAGCGCGGTCGCCCTGGGCGTGGTGAAACAGGCCACCGCCAACCCGCTCGACGTCAGCGCCGGCGTGCGTGAGGCCCTGCCGATCATCGAGGGCGGCCTGCCCGAGGGGATGAGCGTCGACATCGGCTACGACAGCTCCATCTTCATCGACCGCTCCATCGCCAACGTCTTCACCACCATCGGCGAGGCGGTGGTGCTGGTGATCCTGGTGATCTTCGTGTTCCTGCGCTCCATCCGCGCCACCCTGATCCCGCTGGTCACCATTCCGGTGTCGCTGATCAGCGCCTTCGCGCTGATGTACGCCTTCGGCTTTTCCATCAACACCCTGACGCTTCTGGCCATGGTGCTGGCGATCGGCCTGGTGGTGGACGACGCCATCGTCATGCTGGAGAACATCCACCGCCATGTGGAGGACGGCCTCTCGCCCGTGCAGGCGGCCTTCAAGGGCAGCCGCGAGATCGCCTTCGCCGTCATTGCCATGACCCTGACGCTGGCGGCGGTCTACGCGCCCATCGGCTTTATGGAAGGCCGCACCGGGCGCCTGTTCACGGAATTCGCCCTGACGTTGGCGGGAGCTGTGCTGGTGTCGGGCTTCGTGGCGCTGACGCTGTCGCCCATGATGTGCTCCAAGTTGCTGCGTCACGAAAAGAAGCATTCCGCCATCTACAACGCCATCGAGCGGGTGATGGAGGGCATGACCAACGCCTACCGCGCGGTGCTGCGGGTGACGCTTCGCGCCAATATTCTGGTGATCGGCGTGGCGCTGGGTGTCGCCGGCGGGGCCTATGTGCTGTTCATGCAACTGCCGTCGGAACTGGCGCCGACGGAGGACCGCGGCACCATCATCGGCATCGGTATCGCGCCCGAGGGCGCGACGCTCGACTACTCCGACAAGTACGCCCGGCAGATGGAGCAGGTCTACGCCAGCACGCCGGAGGCCGAGCGCTACTTCGTGGTGACGGGCTTCCCCGTGGTGTCGCAGATCGTCAGTTTCGTCGGCCTGGAGGACTGGGAGCAGCGCGAGCGCAAGCAGCAGGAGATCGTCAAGGAGATGCAGCCCAAGCTGTTCGGCGGCATCCCCGGCATCATGGCGTTTCCCACCAACCCGCCGTCGCTGGGCCAGAGCCCGGTGTCCAAGCCCGTGCAGTTCGTCATCCAGACCACCGCGCCCTATGACGAGCTTCAGACCATGGTCGACGGCGTGGTGGCGAAGGCGCGGGAGTATCCCGGCTTCATCAACCTGGACACGGACCTGAAGCTCAACAAGCCGCAGCTTGCGGTGCAGGTGGACCGCGAGAAGGTGGCCGACGTGGGCGCCGACGTGGCCGAGATCGGCCGGACGCTGGAGTCCATGCTGGGCGGCCGGCAGGTGACGCGGTTCAAGCAGAACGGCAAGCAGTACGACGTGATCGTGCAGGTGGAGGGCGGCGACCGCGCGACGCCGTCGGACCTGTCGGCCATCTACGTGCGCGGGGCGGACGGGGCCATGATCCAGCTGTCGAACCTGCTGACGGTGACCGAGACGGTGGCGCCGAAGGAACTGAACCACTTCAACCAGATGCGCTCGGCCACCATCACCGCCAACCTGGCACCGGGCTTCGCGCTGTCGGACGGACTGGCGACGCTGGAACGGATCGCCGTCGAGGTGCTGCCGCCGGAAGCGCTCATCGACTACTCGGGCCCGTCGCGCGAGTACAAGGAGAGCAGCGCCAGCCTTTACGTCACCTTCCTGCTGGCGCTGGGCTTCATCTATCTGGTTCTGGCCGCGCAGTTCGAGAGCTTCGTCGACCCGTTCGTCATCATGCTGTCGGTGCCGTTGTCGGTGACCGGCGCGTTGTTGGCGCTGTACCTGACGGGCAACACGCTGAACGTCTACAGCCAGATCGGTCTGGTGACGCTTATCGGACTGATCACCAAGCACGGCATCCTGATCGTGGAGTTCGCCAACCAGCTTCAGGAGCAGGGCCAAAGCAAGCGCGACGCGGTAATCGAGGCCAGCGCGCTGCGCCTGCGCCCGATCCTCATGACCACGGGCGCGATGGTCCTGGGCGCGGTGCCGCTGGCCATCGCCGTGGGTGCCGGTGCCGAAAGCCGGGCCGCCATCGGTTGGGTGATCGTCGGCGGCATGACGGTGGGCACGCTGCTGACCCTGTTCGTGGTGCCGACGGCCTACCTGCTGCTGGCCCGCGGCCGCGGCAAGGCCATGCCCGAGCCCGACGCCAAACTGATGGGCAGCGCACCGGCGGAGTAGGGCCAGTCGGGCTGATGCGGGACGGGGCGGTGTCCGGGTGCGGGCGCCACCCCTTTCTTGCGACGGCAGGACGTCGGACCCATGATCGGTGCAGGCAACCGGCCGGAGCCGGACCATCATGGGCTACACGCTGACCTCAGAGGAAACCATCCGCAAGGCGCGCGAGTTGGCATCGCACAGCGGCCGAACCATCGACGACGTCATCGACGAGGCGCTGACGGAGAAGCTGTCGCGGAGTTCCGACGATGAGAAGCAGGCACGCAAACGGGCTTTGGCGGCGTTCTTTCGGGAACTTGAAACACGGACACCCGTCGATATCGGTGATTACGACGCGGACCTCTACGACGAGAATGGCATCTGGAAATCATTGTCGTCGACACGTCGGCTTTTGTAACGATCATCCTGCGTGAAGCAGACCGTCGCGTTTACGAGCAGGCCCTGTACGACGCGCCGGCCGTCGCAGTATCCGCCTTGAGCGTCTTTGAGGCGCGGATCGTCCTGGGAGCGCGGAACAGTGCCCGCCTGCACGACTTCGAACCCCTTCTGGCATTGTTTTAAAGCCCGAGATCATCCCGTTCGACGCCACCGCCGCCCAGGAGGCGCACGAGGCCTACTGCCGCTGGGGCAAGGGATCGGGCACGGGCGCGAAGCTCAACATGGGCGATTGCGCCGCCTATGCGCTTGCCGCCGCGCTCAACGTGCCGCTGCATTACAAGGGCGACGACTTCGCCAGGACCGACGTGCGGTCGGCCCTGGCATAACCCGGAGATCCCGGGTCAGGTGCCGGCCAGGGTGTAGCCCATGCGGAAGCCGCCCCAGTGGCGGCCGTTGACGAAGATCGGCGCGCTGACGTCCTTCATCATCACCATCTTGCCGCCCATGTCGCGCTTGTAGCTGTTGAGCAGGAAGGGCCGCGTGTTGCGGCCCGCCGCCAGGCCCACCGGGTCGTCGAAAATGCGCCGGTTGCGGCAGTTGGCGGTGTTCCACAGCGGGTCGTCGCCCTGGGGCTGGCTGTACTTCTTGTTGTGGGTCGGCAGGTAGCCGTTGCGGTCCACTGCCGCGCAGAACAGGATGTTGGAATCGCTGGCCAACAGCGGCTCCTGCAACTCCGGCAGCATGCGGTCGGTCAGGTCCAGGAAGCGCGTGGTGTGCTGGCGCGGGTCGGTGCCGGGGACGGGCTTGTAGTTCTCGTCGAACAGCGCGTCCTCGGTGATCCGGCCCGAGGCGACGGCGTCCTCGAACAGCCGGCCGATGGTCTCGGCCATGTCCTGCACGCTGCGGACATAGGGGCTGTCGGCCATCTCGAAACCTTCGGAGACGGCGCGGGTGATCAGGTCCTGCGTCTGGCTCATCAGGCCGTTGACCGCGTCGGTGGCGTGGTGCAGGTGGCCGCTTTCGTCCTCCACGTCGCCGGTCAGGGCGTTGACGTTGTCGACCACGATGCCGCAGCGGTCGAGGTTCCCCGCCGCCGCGCCGCTGATGGACTGAATCTGGCCGCCCACGTCCTCCATGCCGTGCGACAGCGTGGAGACCACATGCGACAGGGTTTCGGTGGACTGCTCCACGGTGCCCGCGCGTTCGCGGCTGTCGCTGGTTTCCGTGTGAAGCTGGCCGATGAGGGTTTCAAGCTCCGCCACGGTTTCCTCGATGTGGGACGTGGCGTTGCTGGTCTGCTGGGCCAGCGCCTTCACCTCGCCGGCCACCACGCCGAAACCCTTGCCCGCCTCGCCGGCGCGCGCGGCCTCGATGGTGGCGTTGAGCGCCAGCAGGCGGGTCTGCTTGGCGATGGCCTCGATTTCCTGGCTGACGTTGGAGACCTGACGCAGCGCCTCCGACAGGCCGGCGAGCTGCTGCTCGATGCGGCCGACGCCTTCGACCAGCCCGTGAATGTCGCCGGTGGCGCGTTCCAGGGCGTCGCGGCTGTCGCGGGCCTCAGCCAGCACCCGGTCGGCGACCTCCTGCGCGGAGCCGGCGGCGTCGTTGATGGACTGGTTGGATTCCGCCATTTCCTCGGCAGCGCGACGCAGGCCGTCGAACTGGTCGACGCTGCGGCCCAGGCGCTCGTTCACTGCGCCGATGTCCAGCGCGACCGTTGCCAGGCTTTCCCAAAGACTGCCGATGCCTTTGACGATACCCGCCGCGGCCCCATCCGCGCGGGTGTCGGCCAATTCCGCGCCGCCGGCGCCCGGGTGGCGACCTGCGTCGTCCATGTTGCGTCCTCCCTGAACCCTTGCCTAATCTTTCGGATGGTCCTGTTGACCGGACCTTTGGCATAAGTGTGACGCCAGTCGCCTTCCGGCGCAAGAAGGCTACGCTAGTGACAAAGTATCATATCCGAAAGTGTCGCGAAGACGACGGCCGCCTAAAGCAGCGCGTCCGTGCCGCCGTTGACCAGCAGGCTCAGCAGCAGGTCCAGGAGGATGATGCCCACCGCCGTGCCCGCGCTCACCCCCAGGCCGTGGCGGGCGATGAACCAGCCGTACATGATGAAGGCGCTGGTGGTCAGCAGGAACAGCAGCGCCACCAGCCCCTGGGGCAGAAGCCCCACCGCCTGCACGATGGACAGCGGCAGCAGAACCGCCGCCACCACCAACTGGAACCAGTTGTACGGCACCATGTAGTGGTAGAAGCGGTCGAAGCAGCCCAGCATGCGGCTGACGGTAATCATCACCGTCGGCATCACCAGCCAGCCCAGCGCGAAGCCCACCGTCTCCAGCCCCAGGAAGCGCAGCCAGTGCGCGTCCTGCTCCGTCCCCGCGAAATACAGCATGGACTGGATAAGGTAGAACGGCAGGGTCAGGAAGGCGACGATGAAGGAGTTCCAGAATCCGTCCACCGACAGGTTGAAGGACTCGATCCCGCGGGCGTCCAGGCGTAGCAGGCGGTTGAGCCCCCACAGGCTGGAGGCGGTTTCCGAGACGCTGGGGACGGCCATGATGTCCGCCGCTCAGCCGCGCGAGGCGGCGAAATAGCCGCTGACGATCCGCCGGTAGACTTCCGTCAGGGCCTCCAGGTCGGCGACGGCGACGTTTTCGTCGGACTTGTGCATGGACCGTCCGACCATGCCGAACTCCACCACCGGGCACAGATCCTTGATGAAGCGCGCATCCGATGTGCCGCCGGACGTCGAAAGCTCCGGCCGGGTCCCCAAGACCGCTTCGCAGGCGCCCGAGACCAGGTCCGACAGCAGGCCCGGCGGCGTCAGGAATGATTCGCCGGAGATGCGGATGTCCAGGTCGTGGTCGCCGCCCTCGTCGATCACCTCCAGCTTTTCGCGCGCCCAGGCGGTCAGCCGTTCGCCGGTGTGCAGGTCGTTGAACCGGATGTTGAAGCGCGCCGTCGCCTTGCCGGGGATGACGTTCGTCGCCGGATTGCCGACATCGATGGTGGTGACCTCCAGGTTGGACGGCTGGAAGTGGGCCGTCCCGGCGTCCAGCGGCTTCTCGATCAGCGCCGACATCATGCGCATGAGGCGCGGGAGGGGGTTGTCCGCCAGATGCGGGTAGGCTACGTGGCCCTGGCTGCCGTGCACCGTCACCACGCCGTTGAGGCTGCCGCGCCGGCCGATCTTCATCATCTCGCCCAGGCGGCCGGGATTCGTAGGCTCGCCCACCAGGCAGTGGTCAATGGTTTCGCCGGTTTGCCGCAGCCAGTCGAGCATCTTGCGGGTGCCGTTGACGGCGGGTCCTTCCTCGTCGCCGGTGATGAGCAGCGACAGGCTGCCGCCCGGCGCGCCGTCGGCCCAGTCGGCGCGGGCGCGGGCGACGGCGGCGACGAAGGCGGCGATGGCGCCCTTCATGTCAGAGGCGCCGCGGCCGTAGAGGATGCCGTCCTTCACCTCGGCGGCGAAGGGGTCCAGCGTCCAGCCCTGGCCGACCGGCACCACGTCGGTGTGGCCGGCAAAGCAGAAGTTGGGCGCCGCCGTGCCCAGGCGGGCATACAGATTGTCCACCCGCTCGTCCCCCTCGCCGAAGGGCAGGCGGGTGCAGGAAAAGCCCAGGGCCTCCAGCGCCGCCTGCAGCACGTCCAGCGCGCCCTCGTCGGCGGGCGTTATGCTCGGCCGGCGGATCAGCGCTTGCGCCAGGGGCAGCGGATCGGTCAGTGCGGCGGCCTCGAAAACGGGCAGGGCGGAGGAGTCTGCGGTCAAGGTGTGCGGCCTTCGCTCAGTCATAAGGGCGATACTGGAACACAGCATCCAACGCCGCAACCGCGGCGCGCGGCCCCTGCCGCGCAAGCCGCGTCCGGCGCCCGAGGGCGGGCGGGCCGCAGGCCCGCCCCATAACGGATCAGTCGCGCAGCAGCTCGTTGATGCTCACCTTGGAACGGGTACGCTCGTCAACCCGCTTAACGATCACCGCGCAATACAGGCCGGGGCCGGCCGATCCGTCGGGCAGCGGCTTGCCCGGCATGGTGCCCGGCACGACGACGCTGTAAGACGGCACGCGGCCCATGTGGACCTCGCCGGTCTCGCGGTCGACGATCTTGGTGGAGGCGCCGATGTAGACGCCCATGGAGAGCACCGCGCCTTCCTCGACCACGACGCCCTCGGCCACCTCGGCGCGGGCGCCGATGAAGCAGTTGTCCTCGATGATGACGGGGCCGGCCTGCAGGGGCTCCAGCACGCCGCCGATACCCGCGCCGCCCGAGATGTGCACGTTCTTGCCGATCTGGGCGCAGGAGCCGACGGTGGCCCAGGTGTCGATCATGCAGCCGGTGTCGACGTAGGCGCCCAGGTTGACGAACGAGGGCATCAGCACCACACCCGGCGCGATGTAGGCTGAGCGCCGCACGACGCAGTTGGGCACGGCGCGGAAGCCGGCCTCGCGGAACTCGGCCTCGCCCCAGCCGTCGAACTTGCTGGGCACCTTGTCCCACCAGTTGGCCGCGCCCGGACCGCCGTTGATGACGGTCATGTCGTTCAGGCGGAAGGACAGCAGCACGGCCTTCTTCAGCCACTGGTTGACGACCCAGCCCTCGGCCGTCTTCTCGGCGACGCGGGCCTCGCCCGAATCCAGCAGGTTCAGCGCGGCGTCGACGGCCTCGCGCACCTCGCCGCCGGTTTTGGCATTGATGCCCTCGCGCTCTTCGAAGGCGGTGTCGATGGTGGTCTTCAGGCTGTCGAGGCTCATGAGTCGGCCAAGCTCCGATGCTGGGGAAGTCTTGAAAGGGTGCATGAACATACCCCGCCCAGGGGGCAAGTCAACAGCGCGGTCGGGAGCCGGATGCAGGGATCGGCGCGGCGCAAAAGGCCGCGCGCGCCGTGTTGGCATAAGGCGAACAAAGGGATAAGCTCTGTTCCGTTGGGTTGAGGGGTTCAGGGGATACCGGTGAACACAGGGACAAGGGCGGAGCCGCGCACCGCGGCCGATACGCTGGTGGACGCCGGCCTGCTGTCGCTGTGCCGCAGCGCGCTCGATTCCTATCCCGGCGGCCTGCTCATCATCGATGCATCCGACCGGCCCATCATGGTCGGGCCGCGGTCCGACAGCCTGACGGCCGCGCTCGATCGGGCGGCGGCAGAGGAGGCACGGCATGCCTCCGGCGCCTCGGGGATGGCTCCAGCGCCGGCCGACGGTTTGCCGGTCGCCATGCCGGGACCGGTGCGGGCTCTGGCGGAACGGGCCCGCGGCGACGGTGCGGCGGTGGAGGAAATCGTCTCCCTGCCCGGCGAGACAGGGCCGACGTGGTTCCGCCTGTCGCTGCTGCCGCTGGAATGCCTGGAGCCGGACTGCGAGCCCGGACGCCTGCTGGTGCTCGCCCGCGACGTGACCCTGGAACGCACCCTGCGGGCCGCCCTGGTCGACAGCCGCCAGCGCTACAAGGATTTCGTGGAGATCTCCACCGACTTCGCGTGGGAGACGGGGCGCGACGGGGCCTTCGTTTTCGTCAGCCCGCGCGGCGCCCTGGGCTATCCGGCGCAGCGCCTGGTGGCGACGGACCCGGCGAGCCTGGTGGCGGAGTATTTCGGCCCCGGCTCGATCCCGTTCCACGCGCGCGAGCCGGTTGAGGACGTGGACGTCTGGCTGCGCGCGGCGACCGGGGCCCTGGCCTGTGTCCGCATGTCGGCGACGCCGCTCTACAACGCGCACGGCGAGTGGTCGGGCGCCCGCGGCGTCGGCCGTGACGTCACGCGCGAGCGCGACCGCGACGCCGCGCTGGCGCGCGCCCGCAACCGGGAACGCATCCTGGCCTACATCACCCGCGCCATCCGGGACGAGGTCAACCCGACGGACATGCTGGCGACCGCGGCGGAGACCCTGGGCCGGGGGCTGGGGGCCACCGTCTGCCAGGTTTTCCGTGTGCCCGAGACGGACGATGCCGAACGGCCGACGGCGGGGCCGGGCGAAGGCGCGACCGCCGCGACCGCCGACAATGGCGAAGGGCCGCCGCTCACCTTCGTGCCCGGCGCGCGGTGGGGCGACCTGGGATACATGGCCGCCGGGCCGGTGCTCGACCGCCTGCGCCAGCGGCGCGGCCGGCTGGAGGTGGAGATCGGCGACTGGTCCATCATGGCGGCGCCCACCGTCTACCGCCACGCGCTCAACGGGGCCGTGGTGCTGTGGCGCGAGGCGGGGCGCGGCCCGTGGAGCGAGGACGACCGCCTGCTCATCGGCGAGATCGCCAGCCAGCTGGGCATCGCGCTGGAGCAGATCGCCAACCACGAAAGCATCCTGCGCATGTCCCGGACCGACCCGCTGACGGGCCTGTTCAACCGCCGCGCCTTCTTCGGCGAACTGGAACGCCGCCACCGCCGGCTGGAGCGCGACCGCAGCCCGGCATCGCTCATCTACCTGGACCTGGACAACTTCAAGGTCATCAACGATCGCAGCGGCCACCAGGCCGGCGACGACCTGCTGCTGCGCCTGCGCGACGTCCTGGTGGGCAACACCCGGCCCACCGATCTTGTGGCGCGGCTGGGCGGGGACGAGTTCGCCGTATGGCTGGAAGGCGCAGACACCAGTGTCGCCCAGGCGAAGGCCGAGATACTGGTGACGGCCGCCCGGGCGCTGGACGAGGCGGCGATCGGCGGCGACAAGCCGCTCAGCCTGTCGCTGGGCCTGGCGGTGCACGAGGCCGGCTCGGGCGAGACCCTGGCCGAGATGCTCGCGCGCGCCGATGCCGCCATGTACGCCGCCAAGCACACCGGCAAGAACGCCTGGCGCCTGGCACCGCCGCCCGGCGGCAGAGGCGGCCCCGCACCGGATTCCCGCGGCATGGAGGTGAAGGCATGAACTCGCTCGTCCGCCGCCTCCTGGACCAGTCGGCCGATGCCGCCGACGTCCACATCAGCTACGACGAGGCGCGCGTGCTGGCACGGCACGACGATCCCGCCGTGCGCCGCAGCCTGGCCGGCCATCCGGACACGGTGCCGGAGATCCTCTACTATCTGGCCGAGGACCCGGACCCGCGCGTGCGCCGCGCGGTCATCGCCAACGGCCAGACGCCGCCTTTGGCACACCTTCTTCTTGCGCACGACAGCGATGCCGACGTGCGCGGCGACCTTGCGGCCAAGATCGCGCGCCTGGCGCCCGGCCTGACCGAACACGAGCAGGACCGCGTCCGCCAGAGCACCATGGAGGCGCTGCAGGCCCTGACGGCCGACCAGATCCCGCGCGTGCGCCAGGTGCTGTCCGAAGCCCTGAAGGATGTCGCCAACGCCCCGCCCAGCGTCATCCGGCAGCTCGCGCGCGACGTGGAGGTCGCGGTGGCTGCCCCGGTGCTGGAGTATTCGCCCGTCCTGACCGACGAGGACCTGCTGGAAATCATCGCCGCCAGCCCGGTCAGCGCCAAGCTGACGGCCATATCGCGCCGCCGCCGGGTGACCGAGGCCGTGTCCGACGCCATCGCCGAGACCGAGGACGACGCCGCCATCGCCGCGCTTCTGGGCAATACCAGCGCGCAGATCCGCGAGGAGACGCTTGACCGGCTGATCGAGCAGGCGCCCGAGCACCCCGGCTGGCAGGAGCCCCTGGTGCGGCGTCCGTCCCTGAGCACGGGGGCGGCGGTGCGGCTGGCCCGCTTCGTCGCCGACAACCTGATCCTGGTGCTGCAGAGCCGCGCCGACCTGCCGCCCGAGACGGCGCGGGAGGTCGCGCGGGTCGTCCACCGCCGCCTGGGCGAGCCGCGCCGCCAGGACGGTGGGGTGGCGGACCGTCCCGACGGCCAGCCGGCCGCGCCGGTGACATGGCGGCGGCCGTCGCCGCAGTCCACCGACCGCGCCCGGTCCATGGCCGAGCGGGACCAGCTGACGGAAAAGGTGGTGGCCGACGCCATCGTCGCCGCCGACGAGGATTTCGTCACCGCCGCCCTGGCGGTCCTGGCCGACCTGCCGGCGCCGGTGATCAGCGCCATTCTGCGTTCGGGCAGCCCGCAGGGCATGGTGGCGGTGGCCTGGAAGGCCGGCCTGACGCCCTCGACGGCGGTGCAGCTTCAGGCCCAGGTCGGGCGGGTGGCGCCGCCGGACCTTCTGCGGCCGGGTCTCAACGGCAAGTACGCCCTGAAGAAGGGCGAAATGACGTGGCAGATCGACCTGTTTCGCCGTGCCGTTGCCGATGCGGCTGCCGCCGGTGCCGGAGAAGGCTGACACCGCCGGCCGTACCGCGTGGCGCAACCGCTTTCGCGCATCAGGGGTTTATCCTGCGGGGACCACGACCGGGAGACGCCGCATGCTTCGCCGCGCCAGCCTCCGCCGATCCGCATTGACCGCCGCCCTTGCCGCCGGCCTCGGCCTGCCGCTGGGGCTGGCGGGCTGCGCCGAGGACCCGCGCCTGCTCAACGCCAACACCGGGGGCATCGCCATCTCGCTCGGCGACCCCCAAAACGCCCTGTCCCAGGCGACGGAGGTCGCCAACCAGCACTGCGTCAACGTGCGGCGCATCGCCGTGCTGCGCGACGTGCAGGAGGTGGGGGACGAGCAGGTGGCGTTCTTCGACTGCGTGGCCGTCGAACCGGCCGCCCGGTGATGCATCTTCGCACGCGCAGGCGGGCGGTTTTCATCCTGCAACGCAGGATGCAATACATCTGAAACCAAATGAGGTAATCCGTTCGAGGGTTTCCGCAGCGGCAGCGGCGGTTGCGGGCCTGGGAGAGTGCCAACCGAGACTGGCACGCCGATTGCTGGCCTTGGCGAAGACATGACCGGCAATGCCCGGCACGGCGTCCCTCTGCCCCGAGGTCGCCGTGTCTCCCTCCTCTCGACGCGGAGCCGGTCATGCCGCGTTCGTGGCCGCTTTTCCTCTCCCCTGGCCGCGGGCGTGAAAGGGCCGCCGGACCCGCACCCGGCGGCCCTTCTTCTTTTCGAGATGGGGCCCGCGCTCGCCAACAAAATGGGACCAAAGTTCCGATTTTGCGTCTGACCTATGGGTTATGCGAGGTCCGGCCCGAATTCTGTATGCTCCCGACATCTTCGAACAGTCGCGCCGGCGCGGGGACGGCGGGACGCATAACAAGAGGGAGGGGCAGATGTCGCAGTACGAGACAGACCGCCAGCGCCACCTGATGCGCGTGGACGAGGCGACGCGCGAGAACCTGGTGGCGACGCGCCCACTGGTGGAGCCGCGCCTCGACGCCGTGCTGGACGCCTTCTACGCCTTCGTCCGGTCCGACCCCGACATGACGCAGCTGTTCTCGTCGGACGAGGCCATGGAGCGCGCGCGGCAGGCCCAGAAGCGCCATTGGCTCGACACCCTGTTTGCCGGCAAGTGGGACGCGGGCTATGTCGATACGGTCAAGCGCATCGGCCGCGCCCACGTCGAGCACGGCGTGACGCCGGACTACTATCTGGCCGGCTATGCCTTCTTCATGGACGCGCTGATCGACATCGTGCTGCGGGCCAAGCGCAAGCGCCCGCAGGAGGCCGCCGCCATGCTCAAGGCGGTCAACCGGTCGGTCTTCATGGACCTGACGACGGTGCTGCACAGCTATTTCGACCTGGAGCGC
This sequence comes from Caenispirillum salinarum, assembly GCF_044803115.1. Taxonomy (GTDB): domain Bacteria; phylum Pseudomonadota; class Alphaproteobacteria; order Rhodospirillales; family Rhodospirillaceae; genus Caenispirillum; species Caenispirillum salinarum_A. The sequence goes on from NZ_CP085224.1 coordinate 1,298,333, forward strand.
GAAAAGCGTCGGGACGCGGCGGCGGAGAACGCCCAGGACTTCGAGACGGGCGTGGCGGTCATCGCCGACCGTCTGGCCGAGTCCGTCCAGCGCATGCAGGCTTCGGCCGACAGCCTGCACGAGACGGCGACGCATACGTCGGAGAACGCGCAGAGCGTGTCCGACGGGGCCGAGACCGCATCGGCCAACGCCGACACTGTGGCCGCGGCGGCCGAGGAACTGTCGGCCTCCATCGACGAGATCAACCGCCAGATGGCCCAGAGCACCGCCACCAGCCGCGAGGCGGTGGAAGAGGCCGAGCGCACCTCGGGCGTTGTGGCCGACCTGTCCAACATGGCCGACAAGATCGGCGAGGTGGTGCGCCTGATCAACGACATCGCCAGCCAGACAAACCTTCTCGCGCTCAACGCCACCATCGAGGCCGCCCGCGCCGGCGAGGCGGGAAAGGGCTTCGCGGTGGTGGCCGGCGAGGTCAAGGCGCTGGCCCAGCAGACCGCGCGCGCGACCGAGGACATCGACCGCCAGGTGGCCAGCTTGCGCGAGGTGACGGGCGGCGTGGTCAAGGCCATCGGCGGCATTCGCGAGACCATCGGCAAGATCGACCACATTTCCTCGTCCATCGCCGCGGCGGTGGAGGAGCAGGGCGCGGCCACCCGCGACATCGCGCGGAACGTGCAGGAGGCGGCGGCCGGCATCGACAGCATGCGCGGGGGCATCACGGCGCTGTCCGGCGACGCCGACAGCACGGCCGAGGTGGCGTCGTCCCTGCGCGGCGACAGCGAATCCATGGCCGGCGAAACGGAAAACCTGCGCGCCGCCATGGGCGTCTTCCTCGACCGGGTGCGCGCCTCGGCGTGATCGCTGCCTTCGCACGGAAACGGCGCCGCCCTCCAATGGGGCCGGCGCCGTTCCTGTTTCCGGGCGGGAAGACGTTACGCCGGGTCCTCGTGGTGGCCGGTGGCGCTGCCTTCGGACACCTTGGAGAGCTGGCCTTCCTCCATGTGGACCCGATGGTCGGCGACGTCGAAATACTTGTCGTCGTGGGTGACGGCGATGATGGTCTTGCCCTGGTCGCGCAGGCGGGGAAGGATCTCGCGGTAGAACTTCCAGCGGAAGTACGGGTCCTGGTCGGCCGCCCATTCATCGAAGACGCAGATGGGGCGCTTTTCCAGCATGGCGGCGATCAGCGCCAGGCGCTTGCGCTGGCCGCCCGACAGCGAGACGGTCGAGAAGCGCCGGTCCACCAGCCGCACCTTGTGGTCCATCTCCAGCAGGTGCAGAAGCTCCATGGCCTCGTCCCAATCCACCGTTTCCACGCCGTAGAGTTCGCGGAACAGGTGGTTGTCTGAGAAGATGACGCAGAAGCGGTCGCGGTAGGACTGGGCGTTCTCCGGCGTCACGCGGCGCTCGTCCAGCATCACCGCGCCGCCGTCGGGGTGGTAGAGGGCGGTCATCAGCTTGAGCAGCGTCGACTTGCCCGAGCCGTTGCCGCCGGTGATGAACAGCACCTCGCACTTGCGGATTTCCAGGTTGACGGGGCCGACGTGGAAGGCGTGCTCGCCGGGCGCGTCGCCGCGGCCCGAGGCGTGGCTGAAGGTCACGTCGCGCAGGCGCACCATGTCGAAGTCGTCGGAGAACGGGTCGTAGCTGCCGGTTTCGGGCTGCTCCAACTCGCGCAGTTCGGCCTCCACCTTCAGCATGGCGTTGGCCGAGGCATTGGCGCGCGTCAGCAGCGGCACGCCCGAAACCACGTTGGAGATGGGGCCCATGAGGAACAGCGCGGCGGTGGTGATCATGCCCACCTTGTCGATGCCGATGTCGGCCATTTTGGGCACGACGAAAACCATGACGCCGATCATGATGAAGAACGCCACCTGCGATGCCACCAGGTTGCCCGCGAACAGGCCGGCCGTTTCCACCTTGCGGTCGGTCAGGCGACTGGACAGGCGCGAGAGCATGTCGCCCAGTTCGGCCGAGCGGGTGCTGTTCATCTTCACTTCCTTGAAGCCGTCCAGCATGTCGCGGAAGCCGTCCACCAACTCGCCCTCCAGCCGGTCGGTCTCTGCGAACTGGCGCGCAACCTCCTTGCTGCGTGCGAGGTGGATGAGCGCCCCGGCAACGACGGTGCCGAGCAGCAGGAAGAAGGCCGTCATGCTCAGCCAGGCGATGTAGATCACCACGAACACCGTCATGATCAGCGCCTGCCCGGAAACCATGAGCAAAGGCACCGTTTCCGCCAGTGCCTTGGCCTCGCGGCTGACGGTGGCGTAGATCTCGGCCGACGACAGGCGCTCCATGTCCTGAAGCTCTGCCCGCCGGATGCGTTCTACGATGCGTTCGCGCAGCTTGTGGACGGTGACCTCCGAGGCCCGCGTCGCCGTGGTCAGCAGCCATTTCTGCGACACCACGTACAGTGCGATCGCGGCCACGAACATGATCAGGGAGCGCATCATCTCTCCCTTTTCATCCAGCGAGGCGGCGGCGTGATTGATGACCGCCAGCACGGCCGCGTTGGACGAACCCGACAGGGCGCCCATCATCATGAACTTCCAGCGCTGCCGCGAAAGTTCCGCGTGGAACAGTTGAAGTACCTGCATGTCCCCCTCTACGCGCGTTCAAGCGGCCGGTCACGGTCTTCGGCCATCGTCGCCGTGGCCCCCGCTCCGGCCAGCGCCACGGCCGCCGCCGCCCATGCGCAGGGCAGGTCGATCAGCGTCCAGTCGGTCCCCTGGTGGCGGAGGATAGCAGGCTCCGCCCGTGGACTACAGCCCGCGGTGATGCCGCGCGGGTCCGTCAGAAGCCCGGTGCCGGCACCCTTGAGCAGCGCTTCCTTGCGCGTCCACAGGCGGAGGAAGGCCGCGCGCCGCTCTGCGGCGGGCGTTTCCGCCAATACGTCCGCTTCCTCCGGTGTCGCCACCTGCCGGGCGAGCGGCAGCAGGTCGTCGTCCAGGCGAGCGGCGTCCTCCACGTCGATGCCCACGTCCGCGCCCCGCCGCACCGCCACGCCGACGCCGGCCGCACAGTGCGAGAGGCTGAAGCGCCAGATGTCGGCCGCGCCACCGTCGGCGGTCAGCAGGAAGGGCCGCCCCTGGCTCTCGGCCGCGAAGCGCAACGAGGCTGCCGGCCGCCCCGTCGCGTCCGCCAGAACGCGGCGGAGAAGCGCATGGGCCAGGGCATAGAGGTTGCGGTCCTCGGCGCGGTGGAAGGCGGCCATCCGCGCCCGCTCGTCGTCATCCAGCAGGGCGATGTCCGCCGCCGCCGCGACGGCGGCCGGAACCAGCCGGACACGAGCGGGAGCGGGCGTTGCGGTGGTCATGGCCGGCCTAGAAGTTCGCCAGCACGCCGAAGAACACCTGCGGACTGCTGTCGGGGCGGCCCGCGACCGTGGTGTTGTGGTTTATGAGCGGCAGACCCACCTCCACCTGTCCCTGGAGCCATGGCGTGATCGTTGCGCGCACCCCCAGCCCCGTCGAGGCGGCGGTCTTGGGGTCCTCGGTGCCTGGCGCGGAGTCGTTGATCCAGAACTGGCCGATGTCGTACCACGCGAAGGGCTGCACCCCCATGAGCCAGGGCTTGCCGACGGTGATGGTGGTGTTGAGTTCCGCCCGCGCGGCCCATCCCTTGTCGCCGGAAACGACGCCGCCGTGGAAGGCGCGGCCGAAGCCCTCGCCGCCGAACGACATCAGTTCCGAGCCCGGAAGCACGTCCGGCGTGATCTGCGCCGACACCTCGCCGACCAGTGTCAGGCCAAGGGGCAGGGGCTGGTTGCGCTGTGCCTCCACCTGGATCTTCTGGAAGGTGGGCACGCTGTTAGGGCGGTCGAGGGTGTTGTCGGGGTCGTCGGCGCCGAAGGCGCCCAGGCCGTTGCTGACGGTGCCAGAAACGCGGGTCACGCCGCCGTCGCCGTCAACCCAGTCCACATTCGCGCCGAAGCGCCAGGCGGTGACCTTGTCCTCACCCTGCTCGACGCGCTTCCACATCAGGTCCGTCTCGCTTTCGGTGTATTCGAGCGACGTCCAGAGGTGAAGGTTGAGCGGCGTCGTGCGGATCACCGGATGGTCGATGCGCGCCGAGTACGACGTGTTGAAGCTGTCGATACCGAACGGCTCCTGCAGGCTGCCCGGCGAGGCGTGGGTGCGGCTGGCCGAGAGGGTCAGCTTGGTGCCCTCCAGGCCCAGCAGCATGGTCTCGGTCAGCGTGTAGAGCTTCAACTCGTTGGGGTGCGTCGGCACGGTGACGACGCTGAGCGCCAGCGAGTCCGTGTCCGTCAGCACGCCATTGGCCGTGACGCCGGTCATCAACTGCAGGCGACCGATGGAGCGCGTGCCACGGTTGTTCAGGCCCACCTTGCCTTGGATGCGGTCGCGGCTGAGGGTCACCACCGCCTCGCCGCCCGGCTCCTGGGGCAGGGCAACCGAGGCGACGGTGATGCCGGGAATGTCGCGCAGCAGGTTGGTGTAGCGGTCGGCCATGTCGGCGCGCAGCAGCCCGGTGCCGGCCACCTGGTTGGCCATGCGCGCAATCTGGCTGTCGGCGGGCAGGGCCTCGCCGTCCAGAACCACCCTGACGCTGCCGATGCTCATTTCGCGCACGTCCAGGCGCACGCGGCCGTCGACGATGAACTGGCGCGGCAGCGTCACCACGGTGCCGGCGTAGCCGGCGGCCGCATACTGCGCCTTGATCTTCTGCGCCGCCTCGTAGAGCTGCTGAAGCGTCACCTCGTCGCCCACCAGCGGGTCCCACGCCGGCGACAGGTCGGCAAGCGGAAAGACGGTGGCGCCGCTGACCTGCACGTCGTTCAGGGTGAAGCGGATCTGCTTGGCGTTCACCGGCGGGTCGTCGGGCGTCTTGCCCGGCTGCACCAACGTTCCGGAGGCCCGGGCCGCATCGCGCGAAACGTGCACCACCGCATCCATGCCGCCGGCGTCGCCGGGGTGGGGGTCGGTCTCGATGCCGAGCACCGCAAAGCCTTGCCGCGAAAAGGCTTCGACCGCCTGCTGATAGGCGGTGACGGTCAAGGGGCGGGACTGGCGCAGGGCGTGGATGATGTCGCGCACGACGGGATCGCCGGTGACGTCCTGATCCTCGTCGGCCAGCACCGTCACCTCGTCCAGGTGGAACGGTTCCACCCGCAGCCGGGCTGTGCCGTCCTCCAGGTCCTGCGGCGGCACGATCACCGTCGGCGCGAACAGGTCGCGGGTCTCGTAAGCGCTCCGGATGCGGTCGGCGATCGTGTAGAGGCGGGTGACCGGGCCGCGCTGGCCAAGGAATTCGGCATAAAGGCCGCGGCGCGCCTCGGCGTCCAGGACGGTGTCGCCCGCGATCTCGACGTCGAGCAGGGTGAACAGCATGTGCTCGGCGCCCGGCGGCGGCTCCGTCTGGTCGGGCAGGGCCGGGATCACCGGATCGGTGGAGGCGACGGCCTCGGGCCCGGTTTCAAAACGCTCCACGACGCGGTCGATGTCGTTGGCGCCCGTCGGCACGGACTGGGCGAGCGCCGGAACCGCCGGGACGGCAAGAATGAGCGCGATGGCGGTGGCGGCGGACACGGCGCGGGCGTCGCGCCACGTCCGCGGACGCAAATCGGGCGTGGTCATGTCGGTGTCATCTCCCCCAAAGGTGCGACCTCTCCCCCGGCCGCTCCTTCGGTGATACAACCTTCGAGACCTGTAATCCACCATCCAATGCGATTGCGAGTAGTCACCTGTCCATGTCGTCGCCCCGGGGCCGCGTCAGAAAAGCGACGTTTCGCGCCGGTGTCTCGCAGTGCCATGCGCGGGCGGCGGCGATGTGGCGGAAGGTTTCCTCGCGGTAGAAGACCACATGGGTCGGATCGCGCCGGTAGTGCCAGTCGGCAAAGCGGTCATCGTCGGTCTGGAAGCAGGTCATCACCGCCAGCACGCCGCCCGGCCGCAGCAGGCCGGCCAGCCGGTCGAACTCCGCCGCCGGGTGGTGGAAATGCTCGACCGCCTCGGTGCAGGCGACGGCATCGTAGACCTGCGCCAGCGCCGCCGCGTCGGGATGGAAGAACGGGTCATAAAGGGACACCCGGTGCCCCGCCTCGCCCAGCATGGCGGCCAGCGCGGGACCGGGGCCGCAGCCGTAGTCCAGGACCGCGGCGCCCGGCGGCAGCCGCGCCAGCAGCGGGTCGGCCAGGCGCGCGAGGAACCGGCGATAGCTCGGGTCGGCAGGGTCGTTCTCGTGCGCCGTGTACTCGGCCCGCTCGACGTCCGGAGCCGGGCGCTGGGCAGGGTCCAGAAAGGTGGCATGGCAGGCCGGGCAACGGTGGTAGTCCCGCCCGCGCACGGACTGGAAGGGCCGCGTTGCCATCGCACGGCACACCGGACATGGCGGGTTTCCGCCAGAGGCGGCCGGGGTACGCGCGATGGAGTCTTTCGTCATCGGTGGTAGAGGATCCTGGACTGGGTGCGTGCTCGACGGTCAACATCCTGGAATAACCGCACGTTCTTTAGAATTATGGCGGCAAAATATTTTGTTCTTCAGGGTGAAGTTCGCCGTCACCGCATCTTATCTTGATGCAAGGAGGCTGTCTTTCATCGTATTGTGTTTACGAGGGAAAGCCTTACGCCGCCGGGAGGCCGCAGGACGGGCAGAGCGCTTCAGGGGAAGGGGCGCCCCGAGAAGACTTATCGACCAGCACCACCACGGCGCGCGTTGAGGAGGAGGACGCTCTTTCTCGAGGGGACGATTGTTGCCCATGGACGGCCTCGAAGGCCGTCGGGCCCGCCGCCCAAGCGCGAGTTTCGCGCCAGACATCCTTAGGGAGGAGTCGATGGTTCTCGCCGCCGATCTTTTCGCCGATTTCGCCAAGTCCTACGACACCCGTCGTGAGACGGAGATGTCCCTGTCCGACTATCTGGAAGCCTGCCGCGAAGACCCGATGGTCTACGCCACCGCGGCGGAGCGTATTCTTGCCGCCATCGGCGAACCGGAGATGGTGGATACCGCCAAGGACCCGCGGCTCGGCCGCATCTTCATGAACCGCACCATCAAGATCTATCCGGCCTTCCATGAGTTCTACGGCATGGAGGAGACCATCGAGCGCATCGTGGGCTTCTTCCGTCATGCCGCGCAGGGGCTGGAGGAGCGCAAGCAGATACTCTACCTGCTGGGCCCCGTGGGTGGCGGCAAGTCGTCGCTGGCCGAGCGCCTGAAGGCGCTGATGGAACTGCATCCGATTTATGTGCTCAAGGCCGGGGACGAACTGAGCCCGGTGTTCGAAAGCCCGCTGGGCCTGTTCGACCCCGAGAAGATGGGCCCGGTGCTGGAGGAGAACTTCGGCATCCCGCGCCGCCGCCTGACCGGCCTGATGAGCCCGTGGTCCATCAAGCGGCTGGACGAGTTCAACGGCGACATCTCGCGCTTCAAGGTGGTGAAGGTTCACCCCTCGCGCCTGCGCCAGATCGGCATCGCCAAGACCGAACCGGGCGACGAGAACAACCAGGATGTGTCGTCCCTGGTCGGCAAGGTGGACATCCGCCGCCTGGAACTGCACGCCCAGAACGACCCCGACGCCTACAGCTACTCGGGCGGCCTGAACCGGGCCAACCAGGGCATGCTGGAATTCGTCGAGATGTTCAAGGCGCCCATCAAGATGCTGCATCCGCTGCTGACGGCGACGCAGGAAGGCAACTACGTCGGCACCGAGAACATCGGCGCCATTCCCTTCCAGGGCATCGTCATGGCGCACTCCAACGAGGCGGAGTGGCAGACCTTCAAGAACAACAAGAACAACGAAGCCTTCATCGACCGAATCTACGTCATCAAGGTGCCCTACTGCCTGCGGGTGACCGAAGAGCAGAAGATCTACGACAAGCTGATCTCCAACTCCGAGCTTGCTGAAGCGCCCTGCGCCCCCGGCACGCTGGAAATGCTGGCCCAGTTCGCCGTTCTGTCGCGGCTGCGCGAGCACGAGAACTCGAACGCCTTTGCCAAGATGCGGGTCTACAACGGCGAGAGCCTGAAGGAGGTCGACCCCCGCGCCCGCACGCTGCAGGAATACAAGGACGCCGCCGGCGTCGACGAGGGCATGGAAGGCATCTCGACCCGGTTCGCCTTCAAGGTGCTCGCGGCTACCTACAACCACGACACGCAGGAGGTCGCGGCCGATCCGGTCCACCTGATGTACACGCTGGAATACGCCCTGCGCCAGGAGCAGATGCCCGAGGAGCACGAAAAGCGCCTGATCGAGTTCATCAAGGCCGACCTGGGTCCGCGGTATGCGGAGTTCATCGGCCATGAGATTCAGAAGGCCTACCTGGAATCGTATCACGACTATGGCCAGAACCTGTTCGACCGCTACGTCGACTATGCCGACGCCTGGGTCGAGGACCAGGACTTCAAGGACCCCGACACCGGGCAACTTCTGGACCGCTCGTCGCTGGACCAGGAACTGAGCAAGATCGAGAAGCCGGCGGGCATCGCCAACCCCAAGGACTTCCGCAACGAGGTGGTGAAGTTCGCCCTGCGCTCGCGCGCCAACAACGAGGGCCGCAACCCGTCGTGGACGTCGTATGAGAAGATCCGCAACGTGATCGAACGGCGGATGTTCAGCCAGGTGGAGGAGCTGCTGCCCGTCATCAGCTTCGGCACCAAGAAGGACAGCGACACCGACCGCAAGCACGCCGAATTCGTCGAACGCATGATCGAACGCGGCTACACCGAGCGGCAGGTGCGGCGACTGGTCGAGTGGTACATGCGCGTCAAGCACGCCGGTTGAGCATCCCCCGTCGGGCTGTAGGGAATTGCCCATGCACATTATTGACCGACGCCTGAACCCCAAGGGCAAAAGCCTGCCCAACCGCCAGCGCTTCCTGCGCCGCGCCAAGGCGCTGGTGCGCGACGCGGTCCACGAAAGCTCCGCCAGCCGCGGGGTGCGGGATGTCGAACAGGGCGGCGAACTGTCCATCCCCAAGACGGGGGTCAGCGAGCCGACGTTCCACCACGGGCAGGGCAGCGGCATCCGCGACCACGTCCTGCCCGGCAACAAGGAGTTCGTGGAGGGCGACCGCCTTCCACGGCCCCCCGGCGGCGGCGGACGGGGCAGCGAAGGCAGCCCCGACGGCGGCGGCGAGGACGACTTCCGCTTCGCCCTGTCGCGGGACGAGTTCGTGGACCTGTTCCTGGAGGACCTGGAGCTTCCCGACCTGGTGAAGCAGAAGGTCGCCGCCAGCGAGAGCGTCTCATGGCACCGCGCCGGCTACTCGCCCTCGGGCGCGCCGGCAAACATGGCGCTGGGCCGCACCATGCGCAACAGCCTGTCGCGCCGCATCGCGCTCAAGCGGCCCAACAAGGCGGAGATCCGCCGCCTGTACGAGGAAATCGAGGAGCGCGAGCGCAAGGGCGAGATCAGCGAGGACCTGGAGGCCCTGCGCGCCGAACTGGCGGAACTGCTGCAGAAGACCAGCCGCATCCCCTTCGTCGATCCCATCGACGTGCGCTACAAGCGCTTCGATCCCAAGCCCAAGCCGGTGGCGCGGGCGGTGATGTTCTGCCTGATGGACGTCTCGGGCTCGATGACGGAGGACATGAAGGACCTCGCCAAGCGGTTCTTCATGCTGCTGCACATCTTCCTGGCGCGCCGCTACAAGCATGTGGACGTGGTGTTCATCCGCCACACCCACACGGCGCAGGAGGTGGACGAGGACACTTTCTTCCACAACCGCGAAACCGGCGGCACCATCGTCTCCACCGCGCTCGAGGAAATGCTGCGCGTGGTGCGGGAGCGCTATCCGGTGTCGGACTGGAACATCTATGCCGCGCAGGCGTCCGACGGCGACAACATCACCGCCGATGCCGGCCGCGTGCTGTCGCTGATGCAGGAAGACATCCTGCCCATCTGCCAGTACTACGCCTACATCGAGGTCGGGCGCGGCGACGGCGGCCTGCCGGGCCATCATGCGCGACGGGAAAGCGACCTGTGGAGCACCTACCGACGCATCATGGCCCCGGACGTGCCCATGGCCATGCGCAAGGTGAACCACCGTCGCGAAATCTTTCCCGTCTTCCGCGACCTGTTCAAGAAGGACGGCGACAAGGCCGTCGGGAGGGTGCCATGACCGACACCGCCGCCCCCGCCATCAAGACTGCCGGGAAGCCCCTGTTCGAGGGCGCGGAATGGAACTTCGACACCATCCAGCGGGTCCACGACACGGTGGAGAAGATCGCCGTCGGCGAAATGGGCCTGGATGTCTACCCCAACCAGATCGAGGTCATCACCGCCGAGCAGATGCTGGACGCCTATGCGTCGTCGGCGCTGCCGCTGCTCTACAAGCACTGGTCCTTCGGCAAGTCCTTTGCCCAGCAGGAAATGCTCTACCGCAAGGGCTTTCGCGGGCTGGCCTACGAGATCGTCATCAACTCCAGCCCCTGCATCAGCTACATCATGGAGGAAAACACCGCCCTGATGCAGACGCTGGTGATCGCCCACGCGGCGTTCGGCCACAACCACTTCTTCAAGAACAACTATGTTTTCCAGCAGTGGACCGACGCGGAAGGCATTCTCGACTACCTGGACTTCGCGCAGGGCTACATCGCCGAGTGCGAGCAGAAGTACGGCCACGGCGAGGTGGAGCGCCTGCTGGATGCCGCCCACGCGCTGCAACAGCAGGGCGTGTTCCGCTACCCGCGCAAGAAGGTTCCCGACCTGAAGTCCGAGGAGCGCAAGTTCCGCGAGCGCCAACTGCACGAGGAGCGGGTCTACGACGACCTGTGGCGCACCCTGCCGAAGGCCGCAAAGCCCGGCACGCCCAGGGATACGCGCGAGGAGGAACGCCGCAAGGCGCTGCTGCAACTGCCGCAGGAGAACATCCTCTATTTCCTCGAGAAAACCTCGCCCATGCTCAAGGGCTGGCAGCGGGAAGTTTTGCGGATTGTGCGCAACATCGCGCAGTACTTCTATCCGCAGCGCCAGACCAAGATGATGAACGAGGGCTGCGCCACCTGGACCCACTACACCATCATGGGCACGCTGCATGACCGCGGCCTGATCCCCGACGGCGCCTATCTGGAGTTCCTGCAAAGCCACACCAACGTGGTCTTCCAGCCGGAGTTCGACGATCCCCGCTACAGCGGCCTCAATCCCTATGCCGTCGGCTTCGCGGTGATGCGCGACATCGAACGCGCCTGCCTGACCCCCGACGAGGAGGATCACCGCTGGTTCCCCGGCATCGCGGGGTGCGGCGATCCCATCGGCGTGCTGAAGGACACCTGGCACAACTTCCGGGACGAAAGCTTCATCCAGCAGTACCTGGGGCCCAAGGTCATCCGCGATTTCCGGCTGTTCGACCTGTCCGACGACAGCGACGACCCAACCTATCTGGTGCGCGCCATCCACAACGAGCGCGGCTATCGCGAAATCCGCAACCGGCTGGCCTGGCACTACGACATCGCGCGGATGGAGCCCGATATCCAGGTGGTCGACGTCGACCTGACCGGTGACCGCCGCCTCATGCTCCGTCACCGGGCCATCGACGGCGTGATGCTGGAGGAAAGCGACGCCCGCCGCGTGCTCGGCTACCTGGCGGACCTGTGGGGCTACGACGTGCTGCTGACCGAGGTGGACGCCGCGACCGACATGATCCTGAAGGAACACAAGGCCGGCCCGCGCCGCCGGTTCGGGTGACGCTGCCAAGCCGCCGAAAGGAAAGGCGCTGCCGGAGGGGCCCCGGCAGCGCCTTCTTTCGTTGGGCGGTCGGTGCTCACGCCGACAGCGCCAGGTCCGCTGCGTCCGGCCCGGCGGCGATCAGGTCGCGCAGGGCCGGCGAAAGGGTATGGGCGTGGGCGACCATCAGCGCCAGGTGCGTCGGGTTGATGACCATCACGTCGCCGGCCTCGCGCCCGCAGGCGAGGGCGAAGGGATCGGCGGTGTCCGTCGGCAGGCCGTCCAGAATGTCGGCCAGCGCGGTCTCGCGGGCGTCGTCCCAGGCGGCATCCACCAGCGCCGGCGCCCGGTCGCCCGCCTGCATCACCGCCAGCGGGGCGCCGCCGGCGGCGGGCAGGCCGTCGTAGGCATTGGCGGACCACTCGGTGTCGTGCGCCAGCCGGATGGACGCGACGTGGCGCGCGTTCACCACATAGCGGCACGGCCCGGCGCCGAAGGCGAAGAAGCCTGACCCGTCGGCTCCGGAGGTGGCGGCGGCCTGATAGCGGATGACCAGCCCGCGGCCCTCGTCCTCGGGCAGGTGGCAGGCCAGGCGAAAGCCGTTGCTGAAGTGCAGGGTGGCGGTGCAGGGCAGGGGCGGTTGGATCAGCCCCAGCGGCTCCAGCCGGACGGGATCGGCGGCGAACAGGGCATCGCGGTCCGGCCCGTCCACCACGCCGGCCAGCGCGGGCACCATGTCGGCGGGTGCGACAGCCTGGATGTCGCACAGATCCGCCAGCAGATCGACGGAGCAGCGCTCCAGCAGGCCGGCTTCCAGCATGAGCGTGTCCCACACCGGCAGGCGGTGGCGGTCGATGAACTCCAGCGCCGACAGGCCGCTCCGGGCGGCGCGCAGCGCGCGGAAATGCGTGTTGAACATGACGATGACCCTCCCCGGTCAGACACCGTGCCGACGGCCTGTTGTTGTTTTGGGGCTGGCCGGCAGCGCATTGCGTGGCGACTACGATCGACGCAACTTCATTGCGTTTTCAATTAGGGAAAACCCTAAGAGCCCAACCCGTAATCAAGCGGCTGAGGGTGGACGAGGGAGTCCAGCCGACCCGCCGGAGTTTCGGGTTCGGCTCTTGGGCGGCCAAACGGGTTCCGGCATAAATGACAATCGGAATGCGGAAAATGCTTGCAACCGACGTGATTGCAAATCATTCTCATAGGCAGGACGAGACGCAAGGGGTGGCGCATGTACGTCTGCATCTGCAATGGCCTGACCGACAGGGATTTCACCGCGGCCGCCCAGGCCGGGGCGACGACGGTCTCGCAGGCTTTCAAGAGCCTGGGTGAAAAGCCCCAGTGCGGCCGCTGCGTCTCCTGCGCGCGCGAGGTGATGGCCGATGCCCGGCTGGACATGGCTCAACGCGACATGCCCATGGCGGCCGAATAGCCGCCGCGCCCATCGGCCCCTCCTTTTCATCCGCCAAGCCGCTTCGCCGACCCCGCCCGCTCCCCCGGACGCGCGGTGACCGCCCCGTCCGGCGGATGCGGCGCATTCCCCCCCCCCCCCTTCCCCCCGCTCGATCCTGCATGGCAATCGTTCCGCTGCGGCGTCGAGACAGTGACGGCCGCAAAGAACCGTGCGCGAACGGCGCAGGGCAGGAATGAACGGTTTGTGCTGTCCATCCCCGATCGGCTAAATACGTATTGAGTAGGCGCACGTCGACGCCTCTTCCTTTCGGGCCATCGAGCCATACGGGTCTTGCGCCCTTTGGCCGAGGCACCCGTCCGCCGCCCTCGCATCAGGGCGGCCGGCGCGTGATCATCGAGGCCGCCCGAAGGGGAGGCGGGTGGCGCCTGACGCGGCAGGGCGCCGTCCGACCGGCGTGAGTCCGATCGTCTGGGGGAGGGGGAGTGATGACAGACGCAAGAAAACCCGGCTGTTCCGCCGATCGCGCCGGGCCGCCGGTACTGCGTCGCCGCATGTCGCGGCGGGCGTTCGGCGCTGGCCTGGGAGCCGGCGCGGTCTGGGGACTGTCCGGCTCCTTGACGAGCCCCGCCGCCGCCACCGCCGACGCAGGGGCGCCGCCCAGGCTGGCCTATCTGGTTTCGGATCTGGGGATTCCCTTCTGGGACATCATGTGGCGCGGCGTCAGGTCGGAAGCGGCGCGGCGCGGCTATGCCGTGGAGGTTTTTTCGGCCGGAAACAGTCCACGGGACGAACTCGGCCATGTGGTTCAGGTCATCCGCCAGGGCGTGCAGGGCCTCATCGTCTCGCCAACAACCTCGTCGGCCTGTGTCACCATTCTCGATCTGGCCGAAAAGGCGGGGATTCCCGTCGTCATCTCCGATGTCGGGACGGACGGCGGGCGGTACGTCTCCACCATCTCATCCGACAACGAGGCCGGGGCGCACGGCATCGGCGTGATCCTGGCGAACGCCCTGGCCGAACGGGGCTGGCTGGACGGATCGGTCGGCATCGTCGCCATTCCGCAGAAGCGCGCCAATGGCCAGGCCCGGACGGCAGGGTTCATGCGGGCCATGGAGGAGCGGAGCATCCGCGTCTCCGGCATTCGCCAGCAGATGGATTTCTCCTACCAGGAAACCTTTGACCACACGTCCGATCTCCTGAGGGCCGACCCGGCGCTGCGTGCGATCTGGCTGCAGGGATCGGACCGCTACCAGGCGGCCCTGGACGCCATTGCGGCGGCCGGGCGTACCGGCGAGGTGCTTCTGCTGACCTTCGACGCGGAGCCCGAGTTCCTGGATCTCATCCCGCAGGGCGTGCTGGTGGGGGCGGGAATGCAGCAGCCGTTCCTTATGGGCGAGAAGGCCGCCGCCGCCATGGACCGCCACCTGCGGGGAGAGACGGTGGACCAGGTGCGCAAACTGCCGGTTCTGGCAGTGTCGCAGGACAACATCGAGGAATTGACGCCGCTGATCCGGCGCAACGTCCTCGGCCTGACCGGCGATGGGAAGGGCCGCTGACCGCATGAACGCCGTCCGACATATCTCGCTGCCGATGGCCGTCGGGCTCGCCGTGGTCCTGACCGCCGTTGCCGCCGTGTCCCTCTATACGGCGGGGCAGTACGTGGCCGGACGGGAGCGCATCGCCGCGCGTCTCGCGGAGGAAGGCGAGCGCCGGGCGGCATCGCTGGCGGCAAGCGTCGCGCCCTACGTGCAGGCCTACGCCGTCAACGAGTACGCCACCCTTGTCGGCAACGAGATGGGTTCGGAGAACATCAAGGCGATCGTGGTGCGCGACGACAACATGGGAGGCATCGTCGACGAGCCCGCCTACGTCGTCGGCCGGGTGCGGGAGCCCTCCGGCACCGTGGTTGACTATGATCCCGCCGATGCCGGACATGTGGCCGTCATGGCGGAGTGCCGGATGATCTATCGCGCCGATCTCCGGCCGCCCGGTGCAGCCGCTTCCGTTGGCACGCTGTCCATCTGCATGTCGGACACGGCCCTCCAGGCGCAGCTTGCGACCCTGCTTCAGGACAGCGCGCTGATCGGCCTGGTGACGACGCTGCCCATCGCGGTCATCGTCCTCCTGACGCTGCATCGCCTGGTCGTCCGGCCCATCCGCCACGCAGCCGATGTCGTCGCCGAGAGGGACGCCACGGGATTGCCGTCGCAGGCCATACCGGTGCGGGGCGCGCGGGAAATCCGCGCCCTGGCGTCGCTCATCAACCAGATGGTCGACATGACGCGGGCGTCGCGGCAGGCGCTGGAGGTTCATCACCAGGAACTGCTGCGGCAGAAGGCGAAGGTCACGACGTCCGAGCGCAAGCTGCGCGAGATCATCTGGTCCACCGGCGCCGGAACCTGGGAGTGGAACGTCCAGACCGGCGAGACGGAGTTCAACGATCGTTGGGCCGAGATGTGCGGGTACACGCTGGCCGAGCTGGAACCGATCAGCATAAAGACTTGGCAGACCCTCGTGCATCCCGACGATGCGCCGAGAAGCGCGGCGGCGCTCGAACAGGTCTTCGCGCGGAAGGTCGAGACCTATTCCTGCGAATGCCGTATGCGGCACAAGGACGGCCACTGGCTGTGGATACACGACAAGGGCAAGGTGGTGGAATGGGACGCCGAGGGCCGCCCGCTGCGCGTCTCCGGCACCCATCTGGACATCACCGAGCGCAAGGAGCGCGAGGCGACGCTGGCGCGCATACTGCGGCTCAACCGCGACATCCTGGATGCCGCGGGGGAAGGCATCTTCGGCGTTGACGACACCGGCACCATCACATTCATCAACCGGGCCGCCTGCGCCATCCTGGGCTACGACTGCGCGCAGCTTGTGGGCCGCAACGCTCATGCAGCCTTCCACTACCAGCGCGCGGACGGATCGCCGTACCCCGAGACGGAATGCCCGACCTGCGCGGCCTTTTCCGAAGGCGTGACGACCCGCGTCGAAAACGACACCTTCTGGTGCCGCGACGGCAGCCACCTGACCGTCGACTTCGTCGCCACCCCCATCTTCGACGAGGCGGAGGAGGCGCGCGGCGCCGTGGTGGTGTTCCGGGATGTTACCCAGATGCGGGAACAGCAGGCCCGCCTGAAGAAACTCTCGCAGGCGGTGGAGCAGAGCCCGGTCTCGGTGGTCATCACCGACTGCCTGGGCAACATAGAATACGTCAACCATACCTTCGAAGCCGTGACCGGCTACACGCTCGACGAGGTCAAGGGCAGCAATCCCCGGTTCATGAAGTCGGGCTACACGTCGGCCGAGGATTACCAGACCCTGTGGGACACCATTCTCGCCGGCGAGACATGGTCGGGCGAGTTCCACAACCGGCGCAAGGACGGCACGCTGTTCTGGGAGCTGGCGACCATCGCCCCGGTGATCGGCGACGACGGCCGGATCGACAGTTTTCTGGGCATCAAGGAGGACATCACCGACCGCAAGGCGATGGAAGAGGCGCTCCGGCGCTCCAACGAGGAACTGGAGCATTTCGCCTACGCCGCATCGCACGATCTGCGCCAGCCGCTGCGCATGATCAACAGCTACACCCAGCTTGTCGAACGGCGGGTGGGCGACAGCCTGCCCGAGCGGGCCAAGGAGTTCATGGGCTACGTCAAGGACGGTGCCCAGCGCATGGACCAGATGCTGGTCGCACTTCTGGAATATTCCCGCGTCGGCCGCATGGGCGAACCCATCGCTCCGGTCGACAGCGGCGAATTGGTGGTCGAGGCGATCCGGTTTCTGGCGGTTTCCGTCGAGGAGCGGGGGGCGCTGATCGACCTGCCGGAGGACTGGCCCATCATCCACGCCAGCCGCAACGAAGGGGTGCGCCTGTTCCAGAACCTGATCGGCAACGCGCTGAAGTACTGTCCGCCCGACCGCCGGCCGCACATCACGCTGACGGCCCGGAAACGGCCGGACGGGACCGAATTCGCCATCGCCGACAACGGTATCGGGATCGATCCGCGGCAGGCTCCGCGCCTGTTCAAGGTTTTCCAGCGCCTTCATCAAGCCGAGGAATACGAGGGCACGGGTGTCGGGCTGGCCGTCTGCCGCCGGATCATGGACCGCCACGGCGGGCGCATCTGGCTCGAGTCCGCGGGCGAGGGCCACGGCAGCACCTTCCACGTCCTGTTTCCCGCGTCCGGCGCTGCAAGCGGCAGTTGATCCCCGGGGGCGCCGGCTGCGTATGACCTGAGCGACAACGCCGCGTCCGCGCATCGCGTGGCAAGGGCGCCGGCAGTTTGCGAGAGCGGGAGGGCAAAAGAAGTGATTATACTTCGAAAGATATCCGCCCCGTCACGAAGCAGGTCCTCTTGAAGTCCTTCCGCATCCGAAAGCTCATGCTGAGCGTGCTGGTCCTCATGGCGACGGTCACCGGGGCCCTGCTGACGCGCGACCTCGTACGGTCCTACAACGAACTGGTTCAGGCCAGGACGGTGGCGGACCAGGTGCAGGTCGCCGACGCGCTGTTGCAGGGTATCCAGGTTCTGGCCTTCGAGCGGGGACTGACGAACCTGGCGCTGCGCACGCCGGGGCCGGAGCGCGACCGGTGGCAGGGCCGTATCGCCGAAACCCGCCAAGCCGCCGATGAAGCGATCCGGCCTTCCCTGAACGAGCTGGGCCGCGGGGCCGATACCGCGAGCGTGCGCCGCGTCCTGGCGACGCTGGACGACCTTCGCCGGCGGGTCGACGAAGCCCTGGTCCGGCAGGACGAGCCCTCCGCCGACCTCGCGGGGCAGTGGCTCGAGGCCGTCACCGCCGCCATCGACGCGCTGGAAGCCTTCACGGCCGAGCGGCTTTCCTTGGCCGAGGTGGACGGGGCCGAGTTCGCCCGGCTGACCACCATCAAGCTGGCGGCCGTGCGCATGCGCATCACCGCCGGCCTGGAAAGCAGCCGCGCCACATCGGTCCTTGCGACGCCCGCCGTCTATTCCATCGAGACGGCGCGGGCCATGGCGGAATTGACCGGCGCGGCCGCCATGCAGTGGCGCACCATCCGGCAGTCCGCCATCGGCGTCGCGGCGCTGCGGGGGCCGCTCGACACCATGGAGACGGCCTATGGCGACGCGCTGCGGCCGCTGCTCGACGGTGTTGCGGAGGCGATCCGCTTCGGCCGTCCCATGCCGGCCACCGTCGACGAGGCGACGCCCGTCATTGTCGCCGGCCTCGATGCCATCGGCGACGTGGTGTCGGCCGCGGCGGAGCGGTCGGAGGCGGTGGCCCGGGCGGACCGCCGGCGCGCCCTGCGCGACCTGGTGACCGAGGCGGGGGCGCTGGTGGCGTACCTGCTTCTGACGCTTCTTTTGATCCGCCAGTTCGACCGCCGGGTCGCCGGGCCGCTGTCGCTGCTCAGCGACCGGCTGCGGCGCCTGTCGCAGACGGTGGAAGGGGCGGGGCAGGCCGCCGGCGTGCGCGACCGCGACGAGGTGGCCGACCTCAGCCGCGCGGCCGATGCCTTCGAGGACGCGCTGACCACCCTTTCGATGACCGAGCGGCGTTTCCGCCTGGCCGCCACGGCGACCAACGACGGCATCTGGGAGTGGGACATGCGCCACGGCCAGTTGTGGTTCTCGCCGCGCTGGAAGCAGCAGCTTGGCTACGAGGACGACGAACTGGCCAACACGCTGGCCATGTGGAGGCAGGTCATCCTGCCCGAGGACCGCGAGGCCGCCCTGCGGCTGGTGGAGGACTACAACGCCGGCCGCGTGCCCGTCTTCGAGACGGTGCAGCGGTTCCGCCACAAGGACGGGCATATCGTCTTCATCCTCAGCCGCGCCATCCATGAAAAGGACGCGACGGGCGCGGTGGTGCGGATGATCGGCGCCCACACCGACATCACCGACCTCAAGCGCACCGAGGACGCCCTGCGCGCCAGCGAAAGCCGCTTCCGCGACATGGCCGCCAACGTGCCCGGCATGATCTACCAGTGGTACCACCGCGCGGGCGGCGAGCACGGTCTGCGCTACGTCAGCCCGCAGTCCGTCGACCTGTGCGGCGTCGCGCCCGAGACCCTGATGGCGGACTGGCAGGCGCTGCCGGTGCATCCCGACGACATGCAGCCGTTGATGGACAGCATCGCGGGCGCCGTGGCCGCCCGCGGCGACTGGCGCTTCGAGGGGCGCTTCCTGCTGCCCGACGGCACGGTGCGCTGGTGGCGCGGCCTGTCGCGCTGCATCTCGGGTGCCGCCGAGGACGAGGTGCTGTTCAATGGCGTGATCGTGGACATCACCGAGGAGCGCCTGGCCCAGGACGCCATCGTCACCCACGAACGGCAGTTGCAGGCCATCCTGGACAACGCCGTCGACGGCATCGTGACCATCGATTCGGCCGGCATCATCCGGTCGGTCAATCCGGCGACGGAAACCATTTTCGGCTGGTCGCGCAACGCCATGATCGGCCGCAACGTCAACATGCTCATGCCCGACGAGGTCTCCAGACACCACGACGGCTACATCGCCGCCTTCATGGCCGGCGGCGCCCCCGGCGTCATCGGCCGTGTGCGGCAGGTGGAGGGCATGCGCAGCGACGGCACCCGCTTTCCGCTGGAACTGGCCGTCAGCGTTGTGGAAGCGCCGGACGGCATGCTGTTCACCGGGCTGGTCCGCGACATCAGCCGCCGCGTGCGCACCGAAGCCACCCTGCGGGAGAAGGAGGCGCAGTTCCGCGACCTGGTGGAAGGCTCCATCGAGGGCATCCTGATCCTGTCGCGCGGCATGCGCATCCAGTTCGCCAACCGGTCGTTCCTGCGCCTGTTCGGCCTGCCCGAGGACGCGCGCCCGGCGGACCTGCCGCGGGTCGCACACTTCGTGCCGGGCGAGGACCGAAGGACCGTCCTGGGCGCCCTGGAGCCGGTGCTGCGGGGCGCCACCGACGTGCGCACGCTGCCGCTGCGCGCGCAGCACGCCAACGGCGGGACACTGTGGCTGGAGGCCATGGTGCGCGCCGTCACCTGGCGGGGCGAGCGCAGCCTTCAGGTGACGCTGGTGGACATCACCGACACCGTCACGGCGCGTCAGGAGCTGGAATACAGCCGCGCCGTCGCCGAGGAGCGCGCTTCCGAAATGGCCGACCTGGCCGACGCGCTCGAGGTGGCGCGCCAGCAGGCGGAGGCCGCCAATCAGGCCAAATCCCAGTTCCTGGCCGTCATGAGCCACGAGTTGCGCACGCCCATGACCGGCATTCTGGGCATGGCGGATCTGCTGCAGGCGACCGACCTGCCGGGCGAGGGGCGCCGCTTCGTCAGCACGCTTAAGCGTTCGGCCGACACGCTTCTGACGCTGCTCAACGACGTGCTGGATTTCTCGAAGATCGAGGCCGGGCAACTGGTGCTGGAGGAGATCGACTTCCGACCGGCGGAGATCATGGAAGACGTGGTCCAGCTTCTCAACGTCAAGGCGTCGGAAAAGGGCCTCGTGCTGCGCTGGAAGGCGCTTGAGGCGGCGCCGGAGGCCGTGCGGGGCGACCCGACGCGCCTGCGCCAGATCCTGCTCAACCTGGTGGGCAACGCCGTGAAGTTCACCGAGCGCGGGACGGTGGAGGTGGACCTGACCTCGGCCACCGAAGACGGGACGGGGGTGTGGCTATCCTTCGCCGTGCGCGACACCGGCATCGGCATGACGGGCGACCAGCAGGCGCGCCTGTTCCAGCCCTTCACCCAGGCTGACGCCTCCACCACCCGCCGCTACGGCGGCACCGGGCTGGGGCTGGTCATCTGCAAGCGTCTGGTGGAGGCCATGGGCGGCGAGATCGGCATGGTGACCACGCCGGGCCGCGGCACGACCTTCACCTTCACCGTGCGCATGAAGGCGGGCGACGTCCGGCGCGCGGCGGCGCGGGAGGCGCGGGACAGCCTGGCTGCCGCCACGCCGGAGCGTGCCGCCGGACGCCAGGTCCGCATTCTGGTCGCCGAGGACAACGAGACAAACCGCCTGCTGCTGACCACCGGGCTCGGCCGCATGGGGCATGCGGTGGACGCGGTCGGGGACGGCGCCGCGGCGGTGGTGGCGGTGCAGGACGCGGTGGCCGCGGATCGCCCCTACGACATCGTGCTCATGGACATGCAGATGCCGGTGATGGACGGTCCCGAGGCGACACGCGCCATCCGTGCCCTGCCGGAGCCCGCGCGCAGGGTCTCCATCGTGGCGCTGACGGCGGACCTTCTGTCGTCGGACCGCGAGCGCTATCTGGCGGCGGGGCTGGACGATTACCTGACCAAGCCCATCGACTGGCAGCGGCTGTCCGATGCCGTCGGCCGGTTGGCCGGCGACGGGGCCGGTGCGCCGGCCGCACCGGAGGGTGAGCCGGCGGGCGGCCCGCCGTCAGAGGGCGAGGCCGAGGCGGTCACGCTGGACGCCGCTGTCCTGGCGCGGCTCGAGGGGCAGGTGGGCGAGGCCATGCTGGTCCGCATTCTCGACGCCGTGGCGCAGCGGCTGGAGCCGACGGCCGCGGCCGTCGCGGACGCCGCGGAGGCGGGCGACGCCGAAGCGGCCCGGCGCGCGGCCCACGGGCTGAAGGGCATGGCGGCACAGTTCGGGGCGCGGCACGTCGCCCAACTGGCGGAGCGCATCGAAACCGCCGCCCGCGCCGGGGCACTGCCGGATGCGGAGGCCGCCGTCGCAGCCCTCCGCCCGGCGGCCGAAGCGACCGTCGCGGCGGTGCGCGAACGGCTCCACATGGACCAGGTCACAGAGAGGGAATGAGGGGAAGCGTCATGAAGGTTCTCATCGTCGACGACATGCTGCCCAACGCCATGCTGCTGCAGGCCCTGCTGGCCGACCTGCCGGACGTGGAAGCCCGCGTGGTCGAGAGCGGGGCGCAGGCGCTGGAGGCGTGTCGCGATCAGGCGCCGGATTTGGTAGTGACGGACTACGTCATGCCGGGCATGGACGGCGTGGAACTGGTGCGCGCCCTGCGCGAGGCCCGGCCGGGCGATTTCATCCCGGTCCTGATGGTCACCGCCGACGACCAGAAGCAGGTGCTGTACCAGGCCTTCGAGGCCGGGGCGACCGACTTCCTGCGCAAGCCGCTGGACGAGGTGGAACTGCGCGCGCGGGTGCGCAACATGCTCGCCCTGCGCCGCCAGCACCTGGACCTGGAACGGCTGGCGACCACCGACACGTTGACCGGCGCCCTCAACCGCCGGGCCTTCATGGCGCGGCTGGAGACGGAGACGCAGCGCGCCGGCCGCCATGGGCACGATTTCGCCGTGCTGATGCTCGACATTGACCACTTCAAGCGCATCAACGACACCCGCGGCCATGCCGCCGGGGACCAGGCGCTGGTGGCCTTCGCCGACACGCTGCGCGGCCACCTGCGCGACACCGACAGCCTCGGGCGCCTGGGCGGCGAGGAATTTGCCGTGTTGCTGCCGGAAACCGGCGCCGACGGTGCCGCCACCCTGGCGGAGCGCCTGCGCGCGGCCGTGGCGGCTGCGCGGGTGACGACGGACGCCGCGACCTTCGGCTTCACGACCTCCGCCGGCCTGGCCAGCTTCGCCGGCGACACGCCCGAGAGCCTGCTGCGCCGCGCCGACGGCGCGCTCTACCGCGCCAAGGAAGGCGGCCGCGACCGGGTGGTGGCGGCCGCCTGAGGCGCGGCTACTCCGCAGCCTTGCCCTGGAGCATGGGCTGCGGCAGCGGCACCGGCGGCGCGCTGCCGTTCTTGTCCTGGCCGAAGTACAGGGTCATGTGCGGGAACGGGATCTCGATGCCGGCGGCGTCGAAGTGCTGCTTCACCAGCTTGTTGTAGGCCCGCCCGATGGCCCACTGCGAACCCGGCGCCGTCTTGATGCGCACGCGGATGTTCACCGAGCTGTCGGCCAGGGCGACGACGCCGCTGACCTCCAGGTCGTCCAGGATCAAGGGCGCGTTGTCGGGGTTGGCGCGCAGCTCCTCGAACGCTTCCTTGAGGCGCTCGATGGCGTCATCGACGTTCT
The DNA here is from genome assembly GCF_044803115.1 of Caenispirillum salinarum. Classification (GTDB taxonomy): domain Bacteria; phylum Pseudomonadota; class Alphaproteobacteria; order Rhodospirillales; family Rhodospirillaceae; genus Caenispirillum; species Caenispirillum salinarum_A. The sequence continues at coordinate 1,321,352 of NZ_CP085224.1, forward strand.
CGCGGTAGGCGATGCCGTACTCGCCCACATGGAAGGCGAAGTCGCGCATGAAGTTGGTCACCAGGTCGACCGACGAAAACGGGATGATGTGGTACGAGCCCGCCAGGTCCCGGATGCCGATGGAGCGGATCGTCAGCTTTTCCACTGTGCCGGAGATGCCGCCGACCGTGACCACGTCGCCGGTGTTGATGGCGTTCTCAAGCTGGATGAAGACGCCCGTGATGATGTCCTGCACCAGCTTCTGCGAGCCGAAACCGATGGCAAGGCCCAGCACGCCGGCACCGGCGATGAGCGGTCCGATGTCTATGCCCATCTCGGACATCACGATCATCGCCGTCATGGTGATCAGCACGATGGAAAAGGCATTGCGGAAGATGGCGAGCAGCGTCTTCTCGCGCGCGCCCGGCTCGCCGGTGCCGGTCTCGGGACTGAGCCGGTGCTCCACCCACGAGGCCACGGCGATCCACACCGCCGCCGCCAGGACGATAATGACAGCGATGTCGATGGCAGCGGACAGCATCACCGATCCGCGCTCCGACGCCATCCAGGCCGCCACGTCCCAGACCTCCCAGGCGGCGGCGATCAGCGCCAGGACGAGGACCACCACCACCGTGCGCACCACGCGCAGGCCGGTCGGGATGTAGGTGTTCAGGCGCCTTTCGAGCTGCGGCAGACGGCGGCGGGTTTCCTCCGGCACGCGCACGCCCAGCATGATGAGGCGCTCCAGAATGGCATAGGCGACGAAGCCGCCGGCAATCGCCGCCAGCGTCTGGAAAGTGGCCGAGGCCATGAAGGGCAGGGCGTCGCCCGGTCGCACGATGGTCACCAGCGCGAGTGCGGCGAAGTACAGGATGGCGAAGACGTGCCAGGTGCGGGCCAGCAGCCTGATGGCGGCGCCGGTAAAGCCGCTCCTGGCGTTCTCCGCCCGCACCGTCAGCGCGTCGCGCACCCGCTTGCGCTTGGCCAGAATGCCGGTCAGGGCATAGAGGAACGCCAGCAGCATCACCAGCACGGCGACGGCACGCCCGGCGCCCCAGCTGATCTGGGCGGTGACGACGGGCGAGACGAACAGCATGCCGTAGCCGATCAGCCCGACCAGGCGTGCCAGCAGGATGTTCCAGACCGCCGCGTCCTCGGCCGGCAGGGGCAGGATTCGCAGGCCCTGGTAGCGCGAGGCAAACAGGCCGCGCATGCCCAGCTTGACGATTTCGATGATGAGGAAGGCGTTGAGGAACAGCGACTGCGCCGTCCCCATGCGCCCGGCCGTGCCCAGCCAGGTCAGCGCCAGCACATAGCCGCCGACCCACGCGACCAGCACCACGACAAGGTCCAGCAGCGCGGTCCCGCCGATGGCGATGATGCGGTGGACCCAGCGCCGTTCTCCCTCCTGCTGCGCCATGACCCAGCGGTCGGCGCGGGCATAGGCGGGGCGGACGGCGCGGCGCAGCACGAAGAACAGCACCAGGACCGTGGCGATCACGATGGCCAGGTTGGCTGCCCACTCGCTCAGTTGCGCCAAGCCGCGGCCGCCGCCGTTGAACATCTCGATCAGGCCGGTCCAGACGCCCTGGGCCTGCACGATGACCTGCTCGGCGATGCCCTTGGTCATGGTTGCGATCTGGCGGGCCAGCGACGGATCAGGCGCCGCCGCCGTTTCGGCGGCCTCCTCGACCGATGGCGCGGCAAGGCGCCGCAGGTCCTCGATCAGCGCCCGCCGCGCCGCTTCGTCCTCCAGCACGTCGGCAAGGGTGGAATAGGCCGGTGGTGCGGCCTCGGCGTCCTGGGCGAAGGCCGGCGCCGGAAGGGCGAGCATGAGAAGGGCGAGAAGGGGCAGAAGGGGGCGGAGTAGGAACGGCACGGTCAGGATGCTCCGTGGTGTCGGATCGGTGGAAGAAGCCGAGGCAGGACGCCCAGGCTGAACAAGGTGTGTATGATACGCAATACGTCGAAGGCTATACGTCCGGGTCTACTCGAGCGGCTCTTGCGGCTTCTGTCAAATCCATCGTTCGCGCGGAAGGTCCGTCCCCGTCAACCGCGCGCGCGTCGGCGCATCCCTTCGTCGGCACGCAAGGGCGGCTGATCGTGGGATTCGCGTCGATGATTGGATGATTGAAAGCGTCGAGCCCGGCGGACGGAAAGGTCAGGTCGAGGCCGGCTGCACGGCAGCCTCGGCCACCACGACCTTGATGCCCAGGCGCTGCAAGGCAGCCGCGAGCGCCCCATCCGGGGCCTGGTCAACGACCACGCCCGTCAGCGCGTCGAGGGGGGCGACGATCTCCAGCAGGCGCAGGCCGAACTTGCTGTGGTCGACCAGGAGCCAGGCTTCCTCGGCCCGCTCCAGCATGGTTCTCTTGACCCAGGCGGCGCCCCGGTTGACGTCGCAGAATCCGTCCGCCGCCAGGCCGCTGGCGCCAATGAACGCCTTGTTGGCGTGAAACCGGCGCAGGAAGTCCACGGTATCGGTGCCAAAGACGCTGGCTTCCCGTTCATCGAACTCGCCGGGGCAGACGACGATGCGGGGGTGGCGCTTGCCCAGTTCCGAAGCCACCGGATGGCAGTTGGTGACGACGGTCAGCCCCAGGTCGCCGTTGCCGAGATGCCGGGCCAGTTGCAGCGTCGTCGAGCCGGCGTCGATCATCACCACTTCGCCGGGGGCGACCAGGCCGGCGGCCGCCGCGCCGATGCGGGCGCGTTCCTCCACGAATTCGCTGCCGCGTTCGTGGTGCGACGGTTGCACGCCCATGGGCCGGACCGAGGCGCCGCCGTAGGCGCGGGAGACCAGTCCAAGCTCGCTGAGGGCGTCGAGGTCGCGGCGGATGGTCTCGGTGGTGACGTCGAATTTCTCGGCCAGGTCGGCGATGCGGACGTGGGGGCTGATCTGCAATTCGGCCAGGATTTCGTCGCGACGCGCATCCTTCCGGAGCTTGCCGCTCATGGCCGGACCTCCAGCAGGGCCTCGGCGACCTCGCGGAAACCGTCTCCGCCGGACCGCGCCGTCAGCCAGCGCGGGCGCTGCGCCACGCGGTCGGCAAACGGCGCGAAGTTGGCGACTCCAACAGAATTCGTGAAAAAGCCGAACATGGGCTCATCGTTGGGCGAATCTCCGACGAAGGCAACCTTCAAGTTGCCCTCTTCGCGGTCGATGTCTAGGCCGAACTCCTTGGCGAGCATCCGCCGCGCCATGCCCAGCTTGTCGTAGGCGCCATACCACCCGTTGACGTGGATCGAGGAGATTTTCGCGACCGCGCCGGCCGCCTCGAACCGCTCCACGATGGCGTCCACGCTCGCCGGTGGCAGGGGGCCCGCGTCCTCGGCGAAATCAATCGCCAGATCGGCTTCGCGATACGCCTGGTCGGCCGACACCCGCGCGCCGGGAACGGCGGCAAGGACCTCCGCCCGTACCGCGTCCAGGCGGCACCGGTTGCGTGCCCGTTCCTCGGCCGTGGCGTGGTGGTGGCGGATCATGCGCCGGGCGTTCTGGTCGTAGCGGAAATAGAAGGCGCCGTTCTCGCCGATCACGCCGTCGACCGGCCACAGCCGGGCGATGAGGTCGCACCAGCCGGCGGGGCGTCCGGTGACCGGCACCACGCGGATGCCGGCGTCGTGAAGGCGTTCCAGCGCGGCATAGGCCGCCGCCGGCAGGCGGCCGTTGGTGGTCAGCGTGTCGTCGATATCCGTCAGCACCACACGCACCCGGGCCCGTTCCGCCGACGGAAAGGCCGACAGCGGCTGCATTGTGTGGGGGGCGCAGAGCATGTCCGGACTCCGGTGGGGTTCCTTGGGCCGTCGATTGTGGCTGAAAGGATATTGCGTCCGCAACATCGCTATTTGGCTTATGCAAAAAATTTCCGCACACTCGTGTTGCAGAATCCAACTTTCGCGGTTTAGAGTTTCTGATATTGCAGTTTTATGACAACCCGGCGGCGCCGGGTGGTCCAACCACAAAAGCCACTCCAAGAAATCACCGCGAGGAAACGATGCTGCACCCCTTCCGCCTCAACAGATCAACCGGTCCAGCGCTCACCTCGGTGATGGCGGCGGCCCTGCTTGCGACCGCCGTCGGCGCCTCCGACGCCCGGGCGCAGGACTGCCCGAACCGCGGCGACCTGGATACCCGGTACTGCGACGCCGACGGCGATCTGGTGGCCGATGCGCCCACCGACCCGGACGCGCTCGTCAATCCGGACACGCTGGTGTTCGCCTACACGCCGGTCGAGGACCCGGCCATCTATGAAGACATCTGGCAGCCGTTCATCGACCACCTGGAAGAGGTGACCGGCAAGGACGTGCACTTCTTCGCGGTGCAGTCCAACTCGGCGGAAGTGGAGGCCATGCGCAGCGGCCGTCTGCACATCGCCGGCTTCTCCACGGGCCCGACGCCGTTTGCCGTCAACCTGGCCGGCGCGGTGCCGTTCGCGCTGATGGGCGCCGAGGACGGCCGGTTCGGCTACACGCTGCAACTCTACACCCGCAAGGACAGCGGCATCGACAAGATGGAGGACCTGAAGGGCAAGCGGGTCGCCCACACCTCGCCCACCTCCAACTCCGGCAACCAGGCGCCGCGCGCCCTGTTCCCCAAGGAGGGCATCGTCCCCGGCGAGGATTACGAGGTCAGCTATTCGGGCTCGCACGACCAGTCCATGCTGGGCGTGGTCGCGGGCGACTACGATGCCGCGCCGGTGGCGTCGGAAGTGGTCGAGCGCATGGCGGACCGCGGCCTCTACGACCCCGACGAGGTCAAGATCATCTACGAGTCCAAGCCCTTCCCGACCACCTCCTACACCTACGCCCACAACCTGGCGCCTGAGTTGAAGGAGAAGATCGAGGAAGCCTTCTTCAGCTTCGACATGGAAGGCACCGAATTGGGCGAGGAATTCGCCGGCGTCACCAAGTTCATCCCGATCAGCTACAAGGACGACTGGGAGGTCATCCGCGACATCCAGGCCGCCAACGGCGTCACCTACACGCCGGAAAACCTGAAATGACCTAGTGCGCGTCGACGATTGCATCATCGACGCTGCATTCAAGCGCCATGAAGGCTCACGCGCCATAAGGCGCGGCGGCCAGTCGGCCTTGCCGGACGACGAGTGTAAGGGTTTCGTGTGTCGTCCGGTCAAAATCCCCTGCGGCGCGGCGCGGGCTTGTCCTCCCTGGCCCGCGCCGCGTCTGTTTCCGGAGGCGGCACATGCTGCGAATCAAGGACCTGGTGAAGCGCTACGGCAACGACAAGCCGGTGCTCAAGAACCTCAACCTGGAGGTTCCGGGGGAAAGCGTGGTGTCCATCATCGGCGCGTCGGGGGCGGGCAAGAGCACGCTCCTGCGCTGCATCAACAGGCTGGTGGAGCCCAGCGCCGGCAGCATCACCCTGAACGGCATGGAACTGACCGGCCTGAGCAGCGGCCAGTTGCGCAAGGCGCGGCGGCGCATCGGCATGATTTTCCAGGGCTTCAACCTGGTCGACCGCCTGACGGTGATGGAAAACGTCCAGTCCGGCCGGCTGGGCTACATTCCCACATGGCGGGCGGCCCTGCGGCGCTACCCGCAGGAGGACATCGACCGCGCCTTTCACCTGATGGAGCGCGTCGGCATCGCCCACTATGCCAACAAGCGCGCCGACGAGTTGTCGGGCGGTGAACGGCAGCGCGTGGGCGTGGTCCGGGCGCTGATGCAGGAACCGGAAATCCTTCTGGCCGACGAGCCGACGGCCTCGCTCGATCCCAAGACATCGCGCCAGATCATGGAGCTGTTGCAGGCCCTGGCGGCGGAACTGCGCCTGCCGGTCCTGATCAACATCCACAACGTGACGGAGGCGCGCGAGTTCACGCAGCGCATCGTCGGCATGCGCTACGGCCGCATCATCTTCGACGGCGATCCCGCCGCCCTGGACAACGCCGCCATGGACGAAATCTACGCCGGAGTGCCCGCCGCCGAACGCGAGGAAGCCGAGCACACGGGCCGTCTGAGGGAGGTCGCCGCGCGATGACCGACGCCCCCTCCGCCACGGGCGGGGCCGCGCCGGCCGAGGATCGTCCTCGCACCTGGCGCAAGCCGCCCTTCATCGCCAATCCCTGGGTTCGCTGGGGGATCACCGCCGTCGCCGCGGTCTATGTGGTCTGGGCGGTCTCCACCCTGCCGTTCGACTGGCAGCGCATCCAGGACGGGATTCCGCGCGCAATCCGCATCTTTGAAAGCGCCTTCCCGCCGAGTTTCGAGCGCTCCGGCCTGCTGATCCAGGGATTCCTGGAAAGCATCAAGATCGCCATCGTGTCGACGCTGCTGGGCATCGGGTTGAGCGTGCCCATCGCCTTCATGGCTGCCCGCAACATCGCGCCGAAGCCGGTCTATGCGGTGGGGCGCGCGACCATCATCGTGGCCCGCAGCTTCCATCCCGTCATCGTCGCCATCCTGTTCGTCAAGGCGGTGGGCTTCGGCCCGCTGGCCGGCATCCTGACCCTGACCGTCTATTCCATCGGCTTCGTCGCCAAGATGCTGGCCGAGCGCATCGAGGAAATCGACTGGGGGCAGGTGGAGGCCCTGCGCGCCGCCGGCGCGGCGACCGGCATCACGCTGCTCTACGCCGTCATCCCGCAGATCATGCCGCGCCAGATCGGCCTGAGCATCTATCAGCTCGACAGCAACCTGCGCGCCTCGGCGGTGGTGGGCATCGTCGGCGCGGGCGGCATCGGCGCGACGCTGATGAACGCCTTCGGGCGCTATGACTACGACTTCGCGCTCGCCATCACGCTCTGCATCATCGGCGTCATCCTGGTCAGCGAGGCCATCAGCGGCCGCATCCGGAGGAACATATGGTAACGGCCACCCCCACCCAGACCGGCGGCAGCGGGCCGGACGCCGTCGCGGAACGCGCCTGGAGCCGCCATTCCCCGCGCGAGCGCTGGACCCGCCTGGCCGTCATGGCACTGGTCGCCGGTGCCGCCTTCTGGTCGCTGTCGACCATCAACGTCTTCTGGCCCTGGCTGTGGGACGCGCCGCAACAGATGGGCGACCTGTTCGGCCGCATGGTGCCGCCGGACTTCACCCAGTGGCGCGGCATCGCCTGGGCGCTGGTGGAAACGGTGAACATCGCCACCATTGCCACCTTCCTCGCCGTGTTCCTGTCGCTGCCCGTCGCCCTGATCGCGGCGCAGAATACCACGCCCAACAAGGCGACCCTGTGGCTGGGGCGGTTCATCCTGGTCTCCAGCCGCTCGGTCAACACCATCATCTGGGCGCTGCTGTTCGTCGCGGTCTTCGGCCCCGGCGTGCTGGCCGGCATCCTGGCGATCATTTTCCGCTCGCTGGGCTTCCTGGGCAAGCTGGTGGGCGAGGCGATCGAGGAGATCGACCGCAAGCCCATCGAGGCACTGGAGGCGACCGGCGCGTCGCGCATGAAGATCCTGCTCTACGGCGTGGTGCCGCAGGTGATGCCCACGTTCTTCGCCGTGTCGATCCTGCGGTGGGACATCAACCTGCGGGAGTCCACCGTGCTGGGCCTCGTGGGTGCGGGCGGCATCGGCATCATCCTGCAGGGCGCCATCGACACCTTCGCCTGGCAGACGGTCGCCACGATCCTTCTCGCCATCATCGTGCTGGTGCTGGCGGGCGAGGCGGTGGCGGCGTGGCTGCGCAAGAAGGTTATCTGAGGCCCGTCTGCCACGCAGATCACCCCGCCACCGCGACCGGCGGCGGCATCGACGGCGCAGATTGCGCGCGATGCCGCCGGCCCTGGCGCCGGCTTCGGTCCGGTCGACGGTCTCCGTGACGAGTTGCCACCGCGGCACAACCCGGATTGCCGCGGGACGCTCAGCCCGCCCGCAGCCGCGCCAGGAACCGCTGCGTCCTCTGCTCCTGCGGGTCATCGAAGAAGGGTTTCGCCGGTCCCTGTTCCACGATCCGGCCGCCCTCCATGAAGATCACCCGGTCGGCGACATCGCGGGCGAAGGCCATTTCGTGGGTGACGATGACCATGGTGCGGTGCTCGGCCGCCAGCCCCCGAATGACGGCCAGCACCTCCCCCACCAGTTCCGGATCAAGGGCGCTTGTCGGCTCGTCAAAGAGCAGCACATCGGGCTCCATGGCCAGCGCGCGGGCGATGGCGACACGCTGTTGCTGGCCGCCTGACAGGCTGGCGGGGTAGGCGTCGGCCTTCTCCGCCAGCCCCACGCGGGCGAGAACGTCCCGCCCCCTGTCCTCCGCCGCCGCGCGGGAGAGGCCCTTCACCACCACCGGTCCCTCGGTCACGTTGCCAAGCGCCGTGCGGTGGGGGAACAGGTTGAAGGTCTGAAACACGAAGCCGACGTGCTGGCGCAATGCGCGCACCGCCTGCTTCTGCCGTGCCAGCGGACGGGCGCCCTCCACGGTGATGGCGCCGACGCGGATGGTCCCGCCGTCCGGCGCTTCCAGGCAGTTGAGCAGGCGCAGCAGCGTCGTCTTGCCCGAGCCGCTGGGGCCGATGACGGCCACCACCTCGCCCTTGTCCACGGTCAGGTCGACGCCGTCCAGTACGACCGTTTCGCCGAACCGCTTGGTCAGGCCGGTTGCCTCGATCATGCTCATGGCGTCAGACCCTTACGTGGCGCGTGGCGCGCGCTTCCATGCGGTGCTGCCCCCATGACAGCGCCGTCGACAGCACCCAGTAGAGGGCGGCGGCGGCCAAGTACATGGTGAAGACCTCGTAGGTGCGGGCGGTGATGAGCTGGGCTTGGCGGAACAGTTCCGGCACCTGGATGGTGGCGGCCAGCGAGGTGTCTTTGACCAGGCTGACGAAGCTGTTGCCGAGCGCCGGCAGGGCGACGCGGGCGGCCTGCGGCAGGATGGTCCGCCGCATGGTCTGCGCCGGCGTCATGCCGATGCTGTAGCTGGCCTCCCACTGGCCCCGGTCGATGGAGGCAATGGTTCCGCGCAGGATTTCCGACGTATACGCCGCCATGTTCAGCGAAAAGCCGATCAGCGCCGACGGGATGGGGTCGAGCCGGATGCCGGCCTGGGGCAGGCCGTAGTAGATGATGAAAAGCTGCACCAGCAGCGGCGTGCCCCGGATGAACGAAACGTACACGCGCGCCGGCCAGCGCAGCAGCTTCAACGGCGACAGGCGCATCAGCGCCAGAAGGAACCCGAGCACCAGCCCGCAGGCCATGCCGCCGATGCTGAGCACAACGGTATAGGCGGCCCCCTTCAGCAGGAAGGGAGCCGCCTGGGCCAATGAGGCGAGGACGCCGTCCATGGTCTTACTGGGTCACGTCGGAGCCGAACCACTCCTTGGAGATCTCGGCCAGCTCGCCGCTCTGGCGCAGGTCGTCGATGGCTTGGTCGAGGGCGGCCAGAAGCTCGGGATTGTCCTTGCGGATGGCGACGCCCATGCGCTGCTTGGAGAACGGCTCCCCGGCCGCGACCACGGCCCCGTCGGAGCGGCGCAGCAGGTAGCCGGCCATCAGGCGGTCGTTGAGCAGCGCGTCGATGCGGCCAACCCGCAGGTCCTGGAGGGAGGCGACGTTGTCGTCATAGGTGCGGACGTCGGCGCCCGGCGCGTTCTCGCGCAGCCAGTCCTCGTAGTTGCTGCCGAGCCCGACGCCGACCGCCTGGCCTTCCAGGGCTTCCGGCGAGGTCAGCTCGTCGGCCTTGTCCTCGGTCGTGATGATCTGGATGCCCGAGACCGTGTAGGGCTGGGTGAAGTCGTACTTCTCCTGCCGTTCCGGCGTGATGGTCACCTGATTCATGATCGCGTCGAAGCGTTCGGAGTCCAGGCCGGCCAGCATGCCGTCCCACTTGGTCGGCACGAACTCGGCTTCCACGCCCATCTCCTCGGCGACCGCCTTGGCGAAATCGATCTCGAAGCCGACGAGGTTGCCCTGTTCGTCGGTGTAGTTGAACGGCGGATAGGTGCCTTCCACGCCGATGCGGATGGTGCCGCGCTCCTTGATCTGGTCAAGCAGGCTCTCGTCCTGGGCGGCGGCGGGGGTGGCGGCGCCGAAGCCCATGCCGGCGAGAACAACGGCTGAGAGAAGGCCGCGCAGGCGGGGGAAATGCATGTCCGTCTCCTGGTGCTTGTCACGATGGTGGCGCCGGCCGGGCCGGCGCGCCTTTATCTCTGAACTCACGCAGATAATGTGACATTACCGAACTGTCAAATTTTCATGATAAACAATTTATTGATGTAGATCGTGGCTGCCGTCGGTGGGGCCGCCGGCGTCCGCGCCGTGGTCGTGCGGCACCAGGGCGTCCGCCTGCCCGGCCGTCGAAACGATCACCGGCAGGTTGAGCGTCAACAGCGCCACCAGCAGGGCGGCCACAAGGCGGAACGGCGTCTTCGGCGACATGGCGCGACTATGACACAGGCGCCGGGTGCGAAAACCGTCTTGAGTGGCGGAGCGATATGTCTTCATTCCCGTTGACGAGTTGGCGGGGCCAGCGTATCTGAAAGCGATACCGCCCGCGCCCGACCGCCATCACGGCTGTCGAGGGGTTTTGGAATCCCGGCATGATTCAGCGCCTGCTCATCGCCCTTCTGCTCTGCGCGGCCGTTCTCGGCGGCGTGGCGCCGGCGTGGGCACACGAGCATGGCGCGGCGCAGATGCCTGCCGGCCACGGCTCGGCGCACGACCATCACCACGCCATGACCGACGACGGCGCGGCGTGCACGACGGCTGAGGGCCGCCATGCGGGGCACGACACCCCCGACGCCGCCGGCTGTCCCGGCGCGGCCTCGGCCTGTGGCGGATCATTCGCCGGTTGGCCGACGGTGCCGTTCGATATTGGGGCCCAGGAGCCGGCGGGTCTGCCCCAGCCCGGTGCGGAGCGCCATATGACTGCGCTCGCCCTTTCCCCCGATCTTCGGCCTCCGCGTACTTCTTCCTGACGCTCACCGCATCACGCGGCGCACCCGATGCGCCGTTGACGGCCGTTATGGAAGAAGGACGCCCCATTCATGTCCGCACGCACAGCGCTGGTTGCCGCCGTGGCGCTCGCCGCCGGTGTCGCCGGTGGTCTCGCCTACGAGCGCGGAGGCCTGTTCCCCCACGGCGCGGGCGAGACCGCTGCCGCTGAAAAGAAGATCCTCTACTGGGTCGCCCCCATGGACCCCAACTACCGGCGCGATGCGCCCGGCAAGTCGCCCATGGGCATGGACCTGATCCCGGTCTACGAGGGTGAGGAGACGGGCGGCGCCGGAGCCGATGCCGCCGACGCGGACGTCGTCCAGCTTTCCCCGGCGGTCGTCAACACCATGGGCGTGCGCACCGCGAGCGCCGTGCGAGCCTCCCTCGGCGGGGCCGTCCACACGGTGGGTTACGTGGCGCTGGACGAGGACAAGACGTCCCACGTCCACGTCCGCAAGGAAGGCTGGATCGAGGGGCTGAAAATCCGCTCCCTCGGGGCGGAGGTGACGCAGGGCGAGGTCCTGTTCGAATACTTCTCCCCGGAACTGGCGGCGTCCTCCTTCGAATACGTCCGCGACCTTCAGCGCGGCGACACCTGGGCCGGAGCCGGCGGGCGGGCCAAGCTGAAGGCGCTCGGCGTGTCGGAGCGCCAGATCGAGGAAATCGCCAAGAGCCGCAAGCCGGCGGAGCGCGTCCGCGTGTATGCGCCGCAGGGCGGCGTGGTGGTGCAACTTGGCGTCGGCGAGGGCATGTACATCCGCCCCGACCAGACGCTCATGACCCTGTCGGACCTGGGAACGGTCTGGGTTATCGCCGACGTGTTCGAAAGCCAGTCCGACCGGGTGCAGCCGGGCATGGAGGCGGAGGCGCGGCTGGCGCACCTGCCGGAGCGGGTGTGGCACGGCAAGGTGGATTACATCTATCCCGAACTGGACCCGACCACGCGGACGCTGCGGGTGCGGCTGCGCTTCGACAACGCCGACCTCGCCTTACGGCCGAATATGTTCGCCTCCATCACCCTGGCTGGAACGGCGCGAGCGGAGGCGGTGGTGGTACCGGCGGAGGCGGTGATCCGCACCGGGCGCAGCGACCGGGTGGTGCTCGCGCTGGGCGACGGACGCTTCCGGGCGGTGCCGGTGACGGTGGGCTTCAGCGATGGCGAGCGGACGGAGGTCCTGGAGGGGCTCGACGACGGCGTGGAGGTGGTCAGCTCGGGCCAGTTCCTGATTGATTCCGAGGCCAGCCTGAAGGCCGGCTTCGCCCGCATGGAAGACCCGGTGCAGGAGCCCGCGCCGGAGGTGATCGCCGAGACGGCGGCGACGGTCAACGCGGTGGACGCGGAAGCCCGCACCGTCAACGTCACCCACGAGCCCATCCCCGTGCTCGGCTGGCCCGCCATGACCATGGACTTCGGCCTGGTCGACGGCATTGACCCGTCTGTTTTCGCGGTGGGCGGCGCGGTTTCCCTCGGCATCGGGAAGGATGCGGAAGGCACCTTCGTCGTCGTCACCGCCGAGGCCGCCGCGGCCGAGGTCTGGGGCGAGGGCGTGGTCGATGCGGTCAAGGAAGAGGGCCGCGTGCTCACCGTCACCCATGACCCGATCCCGGCGCTCGGCTGGCCGGCCATGACCATGGACTTCACGGTCGAGCCGCCGCCCGAGACCGCGCCGGCCGTGGGCGAGCGCATCCGCTTCGCGCTGGGCAAGGACGCGGCCGGAATGCCGGTCATCGTCGAGATCGCCGCATCCGCCGACACGGCGGCGGCGGGGGTGACGCAATGATCGCCGCCATCATCCGCTGGTCGCTGCGCAACCGCTTTCTGGTGGTGGTGCTGACCGTCCTGCTGGGCGTCGGCGGCCTGTGGGCGCTGAAATCGACGCCCGTCGACGCCATCCCCGATCTGTCGGACGTGCAGGTCATCATCAAGACCTCCTATCCCGGCCAGGCGCCGCAGGTGGTGGAGGACCAGATCACCTATCCGCTGTCGACGGCCATGCTGTCGGTGCCGGGCGCGCGCACGGTGCGCGGCTATTCCATGTTCGGCGACAGCTATGTCTACGTCATCTTCGAGGACGGAACGGACCTCTACTGGGCGCGGTCGCGGGTGCTGGAGTACCTGTCGCAGGTCACGCCCCGGCTGCCGCAGGGGGCGACGCCGGCGCTCGGCCCCGATGCGACGGGTGTCGGCTGGGTCTACCAGTACGCGCTGGTCGACCGCACCGGCCGGCATGATCTTGCGCAGTTGCGCGCCATCCAGGACTGGTTCCTGAAGTACGAGCTTCAGACCGTGCCGGGCGTGGCCGAGGTGGCGACCATCGGCGGCATGGTCAAGCAATACCAGATCGTCGTCGACCCCCAGCGCCTGCGCGCCTACGGCCTGCCGCTGTCGGTGGTCAAGGACGCGGTGCAGCAGGCCAACCAGGAAACCGGCGGTTCCGTTATCGAGATGGCGGAGGCGGAATACATGGTCCGCGCCGGCGGCTATGTGGACGAGATCGCCGACCTGGAGGCGGTGCCGCTCAAGACCAGCACGGCGGGGACGCCGGTGCTGCTGTCGGATGTGGCCGACATCCGCCTCGGCCCCGAACTGCGGCGCGGCATCGGCGAGTTGGACGGGCAGGGGGAGGCCGTCGGCGGCGTCATCATCATGCGCTGGGGCGAGAACGCGCTGACGACCATCGAGGGCGTCAAGGCCAAGCTGGCCGATCTTCAGGCCAGCCTGCCCGAGGGCGTGGAGGTGGTGACGACCTACGACCGCTCCGGCCTCATCAACCGGGCCATCGACACGCTGACGCACAAGCTGCTGGAGGAAATGCTGGTGGTGGTGCTGGTCTGCGCCGCCTTCCTGCTGCACCTGCGATCCTCGCTGGTGATCGTGCTGTTCCTGCCGCTGGGCATCCTGGCGGCCTTCCTGGTCATGCGCGTGCAGGGCATCAACGCCAACATCATGTCGCTGGGCGGCATCGCCATCGCCATCGGCGCCATGGTCGATGCCGCCATCGTCATGATCGAGAACCTGCACCGCAAGATCGAGACGACGCCGCTGACCCGCGAGAACCGCTGGAAGGTGGTGGCCGAGGCGACGACCGAGGTCGGGCCGGCGCTGTTTTTCTCGCTTCTCATCATCACGCTCAGTTTCGTGCCGGTCTTCGCGCTGGAGGCGCAGGAAGGCCGCATGTTCCAGCCGCTGGCGTTTACCAAGACCTATGCCATGGCGGCGGCGTCCATCCTGTCCATCACCCTGGTGCCGGTGCTGATGGGCTGGTTCATCCGCGGCCGCCACATCATTCCCGAGCACCGCAACCCGGTGAGCCGCGTGTTCATCTGGCTCTACCGCCCGCTGCTGGGCGGCGTGGTGCGGCATCCGCTGCTGATGGTGCTGGCGGCGGTGGTGCTGACGGCTGGCACCGTCTACCCCATGTCCAAGCTCGGCAGCGAGTTCATGCCGGAGCTGGACGAGGGCGACATCCTCTACATGCCGAGCCTGTTCCCCGCCGTCTCCATCGGCAAGGCGGGCGAAATCCTGCAACAGACCGACCGCCTGATCCGCACCCTGCCGGAGGTGGAAACCGTCTACGGCAAGGTCGGACGGGCGGAAACGGCCACCGACCCGGCACCCCTGACCATGGTGGAGACGACGGTGCGCCTGAAGCCGCGCGAGGACTGGCGGCCGGGTATGACCATGGCGAAAATCCGCGACGAGCTGGACCGCCTGGTGCAGATCCCCGGCGTCACCAACGTCTGGATCATGCCCATCAAGAACCGGCTGGACATGCTGGCGACGGGCGTGAAGACGCCGGTCGGCATCAAGGTGGCCGGGCCGGACCTGGACGAAATCGGCCGCGTCGCCGCCCGCATCGAGGAGGCGGTCAAGGCCGTCCCCGGCACAGCCTCGGCCTATGCCGAGCGCACCGTCGGCGGGCGGTACCTGGACGTCGAGATCGACCGCCGCGCCGCCGCCCGCCACGGCCTGTCCATCGCCGACGTGCAGGACGTGGTGCGCACCGCCATCGGCGGCATGCGCATCTCTGAAACCGTGGAGGGGCTGGAGCGCTACCCCATCAACATCCGCTACCCCTACGACGACCGCACCAGCATCGAGGCCTTGCGCGAGTTGCCCATGGTCACGCCCTCGGGCGCGCAGATCGGCCTTGGCGACGTGGCGGAGATCACCGTCACCGATGGGCCGGGCATGATCCGGTCGGAAAACGCCCGGCTCAACGGCTGGATCTATGTCGACATCGCCGGCCGCGACCTCGGCGGCTATGTGGAGGACGCGCGCCGGGTGGTGGCCGAGCAGGTCACGCTGCCGCCGGGCTACTCCGTTGCGTGGTCCGGCCAGTTCGAGTTCCTGGAGCGGGCGGAAAAGCGCCTCTCCATGATCGTGCCGGTGACGCTGCTGCTGATCGTCGTGCTGCTGTTCATGGCGTTTGGCCGCGCGATCGACGTCGCCACCATCGTGGGCACCCTGCCCATCGCGCTGTCGGGCGGCTTCTGGCTGCTGTGGATGCTGGACTTCGACCTGTCTGTGGCCGTGGTGGTGGGCTTCATCGCGCTGGCCGGCGTGGCGGTTGAGACGGCGATCATCATGCAGGTCTACCTCAACCTCGCGCTCGACAAACGGCGCCGGCAGGCGGCGGAGGAGGGGCGGCCGGTCACCATGGACGACGTGCTCGACGCGGTGACGGAAGGGGCGCTGTTGCGCCTGCGGCCCAAGATCATGACCGTCGCCACCATCTTCGCCGGCCTGCTGCCCATCATGATCGGCACCGGCACGGGGGCGGAGGTCATGCGCCGCATCGCCGCCCCCATGGTCGGCGGCATGGCGACGGCGACGCTTCTCACCCTGTTCGTCATCCCGGCGGTGTTCGTGCTGGTCAACCGCATCGACGCCGTCCGCAACCCCAAAACCCTGTCCCCCACCTCCGGCGCCATGGCCCACGGCCACCCCGCCGAATGACTTAACCTCAGGAGACTTAAACCCATGAAGACAATCCTTTTCGCCGCCGCCGTCCTGGCCATTCTGCCGGCCGCCGCCATGGCGCAGTCCTCTCATTCCATGTCCGACCATTCCACGATGGCCGGGTCGAAGCACGGGGAGGAAGCGGCCGTCGCCGGCACCGGCACGGTCAACAGCGTCGACCCCGACGCCCGCAAGGTCAACGTGACGCACGAGCCGATCCCGGCCATCGGCTGGCCCGCCATGACCATGGACTTCGCCGTGGCCGAGGACGTCGACCTCGCCGCCCTGGAAGAGGGCGTCCCGGTGTCCTTCACCCTGACGCGGGGTGCTGACGGCATCTACATGATCGAGACCGTGCAGGCGCAGTAAGGGTGCGAAAGAGGCGGCGGCGGATGCCGTGGCGCATCCGCCGCTTTTACTGCTTCCGCCCGCCTTCCCGGCGGCAACCGTTACCGGAGGGCTCGCTTCCCGGCAACGCGCCCTATATGGCAAGCGTCTAATGTTCCTCGAATCCTCTTGAGACCCGGAGCCTTGCCATGAGCTACACCTTCAGCACCACGCTCGACATGCCCTTCGACGCGGCCGTCTCCACGGTCACCGAGGCCCTGAAGCAGGAAGGTTTCGGCGTCCTGAGCGAGATCGACGTCAAGGAGACCCTGAAGAAGAAGATCGACGTGGATTTCCGCCCCTACCGTATCCTCGGCGCTTGCAACCCGAAGATGGCGCATCAGGCCCTTCAGGCCGAGCCGGAGATCGGCGTCATGCTGCCCTGCAACGTCGTCGTCCAGGAAGACGAGAGCGGCAAGACCCGTGTCTCCGCCGTCGACCCCGTGGCGTCCATGCAGGCGGTGGACAATCCCGCGCTGGGCGACATCGCCGGCCAGGTCCGCGAGGCCCTGCGGCGGGTGGTCGAGGGGCTGGAGCGGGGGCAGGCGGCCTGACGCCGGCGGTCCGGCCGCTCCCGCCGACATACTCCTGAAACGTCGTCGTGGTCTCTCTGAAGGTGTCGACCTTCCTGCTCCAGGAGGCCGCCATGCGGCACGGCGCCGCCTGTGACGCCATGATCAACGTCGGCCGCTAAAGTCTGCCACAGGACCAATACCAGGGGCCCGCGCTCCACCGGCAGCGGCAGCGCGGGCCTAGGCTGTTTGTGGTTAGACGCCGCGCTGCCGCCCCCGGAACATCACCGCGGATGTCGCAAGGACGGACCGGTCACCGAGCCGTGTCGTTGCCTTTCGCCTCTTGCTCAAGGAACTCGGCATCGACGGGACTGACCTGGAAAACCACCACCTTGGCAGTCTCGTCACCGCGGTTCACGACCCGCATCCGGGTGTTCAGCGGCTCCGCGGTCGCTTCCCCAGTTGTCAGCTCGTTCACCTCCTTGCCCTCGACTTCCATCGAAAGCGAGCCTTCCTCGACGAAGACATAAACGGGCGACGGATGAGTGTGCCACGCTGCGGCGGTCTTTGGCTCAACGGTCGCCGTGACCACCCGGATCTTGTGCGTTCCGGCCGGTAGCTCGACCTCTTCGGCCAAGACCTCATCGAGCTGGGATGCTGGCTTATCGATCTCTTCAAGGCCCTTGGCGTCTTGAGCGACCGCGCCGCTTGCGCCAGCGACGAGCATGGAGGCAGCGGCGGAGGCAAGTAGAAGCTGTCGCATTTTCTCTCTCCGATCCCATTCCCCCGCTGACCGGTAATGAACAAGACGGCAGGATGCGCGTTCCGCATTTTATCTAGCTAATGTGTGCGATGCGCACGACCTAATAATTCTGACGGTGCGCCGCTGGTATCTTTGACATCTTCATCGTTCTTATTTGACTGTCCGCCGGACAACATTGCGCGGACTGCCGGGCCGGCGGGGACCTGTAGGGCGCCCGTCCGCGTGCGATTGCCAAGGGGCGTGCCTGGTGGTGCATCCCGATCGTCGTGATGCCGATGACGGGAACCAACGTTTTACGGAACGCGCCGCCTTGGCGCTCCGTTTGTGGTGCATGACTACCACGAACGACCGCGCGTCCCGCCTTGATGGCCGCTCTCGCATCGCCGTCGTCGGCATCGGCTATGTGGGCCTGCCGGTGGCGCTGGCCTTTGCGTCCGCCGCCCCCGACCGGGTGATCGCCTATGACACCGATCCACGCCGCGTGCGGGCTCTCGCGCGTGGTGTGGACGCAACGGGAGAGGTTTCCGCCGCGGACCTCAAGGCCGCCGACCTGCACCTGACCGACGATCCGGCCGCCCTGGCGGAGGCCGACGTTCACATCATCACGGTGCCGACGCCGGTGACCGAGGCCCACACACCGGACCTGAAGCCGGTCAGGGCGGCGGCGGAAGCCGTCGGCCGGCACCTGCGGCCGGGCGGGACCGTCGTCTTCGAGAGCACGCTTTATCCCGGCGCGACCGAGGAGGCGCTGATCCCGGTGCTGGAGACGGCGTCGGGCCTGCGCTGCGGGCGCGACTTCGGGGTCGGCTATAGCCCCGAGCGGATCAATCCCGGTGACACGGACCATCGCTTCACGAACACGGCGAAGGTCCTCGCCGGCAGCGACGCCGCCACCACGGACCGCCTGCGTGCCCTTTATGGCCGCGTCATCAATGCGCCGCTGCACATCGCACCCTCCATCGCCGTGGCCGAGGCCAGCAAGGTGCTGGAGAACACCCAGCGCGACGTGAACATCGCTCTGATGAACGAGATGGCGCTGATCTGCCACCGGCTGGGGCTCGACAGCCGCGATGTCCTGGCGGCGGCGGGGACCAAGTGGAACTTCCTGCCCTTCACGCCGGGCCTCGTCGGCGGGCACTGCATCGGCGTCGACCCGTGGTTCCTGGCGCACCGCGCGGAAAGCGCCGGCGCGGAGGCCGACCTTGTCAAAACGGCGCGCCGCGTGAACGAGCGCGTGTCCGAGTTCATCGCCAACGAAATGCTCCGCCTGCTCATGCGCCGACGCACTGAAGGGGCACCGGTGGTCACCGTGCTGGGCCTCAGCTTCAAGCCCGACGTGCCCGACGTGCGCAACAGCAAGGTGCTGGACATCATCGCGCATCTGCGGCGGTTCGATGTGACGGTGCAGGTGGTGGACCCGGTGGTGCCGCGCACGACGGCGCCCGAGCCGCTGACCGCGCCGGAAGAGTGCGCCCCCGCCGACGGCGTGCTGGTGGCGGTGGCGCACCGGGCCTTCCGCGAGGGCGGCTGGCCGTTGGTCGCGCACCTGCTGGCCCGACCGGATGCCGGCGTGGTGGCCGACGTGCCGGGGCTAATCGAGCCCGGCGTCGTTCCCCGTGGCGTCGACCTGTGGCGGCTCTAGACGCGCCGCCGGGCCGGGAGACGGCGCCGGGCGGAACAGCGGCGGCGGCGGCCCCACCTCCGGCGGGTCCACCAGCCATTCCAGGCCCACGGGCTTGTAGAGGTTCACCGTGCTGAGGACCGGATGGGCCTGCAGCACGCCCGGCGGCAGCAGGACGACCGCCAGCCGGTCTCGGTCGGCCGGCTTGAAGCGCGGCTGGAACTCGGCGGGCAGGCGGGGTGAGACGGCCCGGAGGTCGGCGATGCGCCCCACTTCCAGCGTGCGACCCGGCAGGTCCACCAGGACCGGGTCGCCGGGCTCGGCACCGACGAGGGACGCGGACTCGAAGAAGACCCCCAGGTACCGCCGCCCGGAAAAGACGCGCAGGACCTCGCGGCCCGGCTCCAGAACCTCGCCGGCGACCACATCCAGCCCGGCCACCACGCCGTCGCGCGGGGCCCGTGCCGTGCCGTCGCCGTAGACGTCGCGCAGGCGGTCGACTTCGGTCCGCAGCCGGGCGATGGTCTCCTGCAGCGCCGCGACCTCCTCGCGCGCCGCCGTCCGGTCGGCCCGCAGGCCCGCCAGGTCGCGCGCCGCCTGCAGGCGGTAGCGCAGGACGTCGCCGTACCGCTCGTTCTCCGCCAGCCCCTGCTCGCGCAGGGTGTCCAGGCGATTGCGCATGTCCGTCAGGCGCGCGACATAATCCTCCAGGACCTCAAGCTCCGCCGCCGTCACCTCCAGGTCCGCCGCCCGTTCCCGCCGCCGGCGCTCAAGGTCGGCGAGCCGCACCCGCAACTCGGTGATGTCGGACAGAAGGGGCACGCTGACGTAGTGGAACAGCCGTTCGCCGGCCCGCACCCGCGCGCCGTCGGCCACCATGACGTCCTCCACCATCGCCTCGAACGGCAGCGCCACGGCCCGCTGGCGGGCGAGCACGAAGCCGTCGCCGCGCAGCACGTACAGGTGCCCGATCAGCACATGCCCCAGCACCGCGAGGAACGCGATCAGCAGGGTCAGGTAGATGTACTTTCCCAGCCGCACCGACTCCCGGCGCGGGTCGGAGGGGGTGCGATAGACCGGGCGCCGTGGGGCGATGCGCTTCATGCCTCGTCCTCCGCCCCCTTTTCAGAAAGGTCGGGGCGGTCACCCTCGAGAAAGGCATCCAGCGGGCGGCAGTGGATATCCATGGCCTCCACCACCGTGTCGGAGAACACCCGGCCCAGGGCCTGGCGCAGCCGGTCGGCGGCATCGGGACCATGCTCCGGCCCGGCCCCGGCAAGCAGGACCGTCAGCCGCGACATGTGGTAGGCCACCGTGTCCTCGGTCCGCAGCAGGGCGGCCAGTTCCTCGCCGACGCGCCGCGCCAGGTCGCCGCGGGCCGCCGGATCGGTCTCGGCGCCGACGTCGATGGTCAGCACGCTGCTGCCGAACGCCCGCCGCTCCCCCAGCGCGCGCAGCTTGCGGCCGACCGACAGCAGCGTCTCCAGCCCCACCAGCGAGACGAAGCGCGACAGGATGGCGTGCGGGTCCTGCAACTCGATCACGCCGGAGAACAGGGCGTCCAGCCCCTTGGGCGTGACGGCGTAGTCGTAGAGGAACCGGCGCGGACTGCGATCGATTGGAAATCGTTCGGCGCACGACAGGCAGCGGCCGGCCACGGCGGTTTCCTCCGCCCGCGCATCGCAGGCCCGGCAGACCGTGATGGCGCCGGGCTTGTCGTAGTCCATGCCGATGTGGCGCAGCGTCCGCCGGCACTTGGGGCAGCGGTACAGGTCGCCCTCGGCATCGAAGGTCTGCTCCGGCCCCTGGTAGCCGCAGGTGAAGTGGTGGACGAGCATCTCCTCGCCGATGTCCGGGCTACCGCATGTGGCGCAGACGTCCCGCAGCAGGGCCTTGAGGCTGCCGCACTCGGGGCAGGGGTGCCCGGCGTCGTTCACCGTGCGGGAGACGTAGCCGGCGGCGCCCAGGTCGGCGACGAGGGCTCCGCCGCCCAGGTCGCCGCGCGACGGCGCCAGGCGCTCGAACGGCCAGGCGACGCCGGGGCCTGCGGCATCGTCCAGCCGGGCGGAGGCGCCGTCCCGCATGTGGATGAAGGCCAGCAGGCCGAGGTAGGGATCTTCCGCCGCCTTGGCCCGCGCCGCCGCCGGGACGTCGCGATACCGCGCGCCCGCCGCCAGCCCGGCCCGCACGGCTTGCGTGAAGCGGCCGGCGTCGAAGGTATCCAGTTCGTCATCGGCCAGCGGCCACCGCGTCTCCAGCGCGACCACGGGGATCAGGCCCGCCCACGCCGGCCGCTCCGGCGCGAGGGCGGCGTCGGGCGCGCCCAGGCAGACGGCCACGTCCGCGCGCTCCGGGTCCTCCACCAGATCGTAGTGCAGGCGAAGGGCCGACGGCAGGGGCACCTCCGGGGCCGCCCGCACGAACAGACGCACGGAGGTCCCGTTCTCCTGTCGGGTCGGTGCTGTCGTCTCGGTCAAAAGGCATACCTCCTACGCCTTTAACGCGGACGGACGCCTCGTCCGTTGCGGCGGAAGAAGGTGCCGGAGGTCAGTACCGGGGGACCTGCCGCCGCACCTTGGCGGGCACGAACGGGTCCTTGTAGGAGCCGCGGAAGACCAGTTCGTTGACGACGGCGTAGAGCCTTACCCACCGCAACAGGTAGACGTTGGCGACGGTGTAGAGCGGTACGTAGGGCAGGTAGCGCAGGTCCGTGCGCTTGTCCGGCGACAGGGCGAGAAGCAGCAGGTACTTCACCACCTGGAGCGTCACGTACATGATCTGCACAGCCAGCAGCACCGCGATGAACCAGATGCCGTAAAGCAGGAACTGGTCCACCAGATAGGCCAGGAAGAGGAATGGAATCAGCGCGGTAAAGATGAACCCGTCCACCATGCCCGCCGCCAGTTGTCCGTCAAAGGCCTTCTGGCGCGGCACCAGGGCGTAGCGCCGCGCCTTGCGGAAGCGGTTGCGGACCAGCGAGCGGTTCCACCGGACCCGCTGGCGGATCAGTCGGGCGATGCTTTCGGGGGCGATGGTGCGGCAGACGGCGTGGGGCTCGAACAGCGCCGTCCAGCCCGCCAGCCGCAGCCGCACCATCATGTCGCCGTCCTCGCCCGGGCCAAAATCCCAGCCGCCGACGCCGCTGACGGCGGTGCGCCGGTACATGCTGAAGGCGCCCGAGCCCACGAAGAAGAACCCGAACATGTTGTTGACCAACCGGCCGGCCATGATGGCGATGAAGTAGTTGATTTGCTGCAGGCGGGTGACCAGCGTCGCATCCGCATTGCGGACCCGCAGCGTGCCGCCGACCGCGCCCACGTCGGGATCGCGGAAATGCCCGGCGGCGACGGCCACGGCATCGCGGTCGAAGGTGGTGTCGGCATCGGTCAGCAGAAGGATCGGCTGGCGGGCCAGCGCGAGGGCGGTGTTCAGTGCCGAGGACTTGCCGCCCCGGCTTTCGGCGCGCACGTACCGGTCGATCATGCCCTGCCGCTCCAGCCGGCGGCAGACTGCGGCCGTCGCGTCGGTGGAGCCGTCGTCGGCGACGATGATCTCCAGCGGCCGGTGCGGCTGCTCGCGCAATGACGTGACCGTGCGTGCGACGCTGTCCGCATCGTTGTGGGCCGGCACCAGGACGGATACGCCCAGGGCGGGATCAGCGCCTTCGCTGCGGCGGGCCGGCAAGGCGGGCGGGGCGTGCTCCCGCCCGAACAGCCACGCGCCGATGACGACAGCGTAGCTGACGAAGAAACGCGGCACCTCCACCAGGACCAGCAGCCAGAAGGTGCGGATGAACTGCTCCGGCGGAAGTCCGAACAGGAAGTGCAGGGCGGTGTCGATCAACGGAACCTCCGATGGAGGTATAACGCCGTCGATCGTATGAAGGCTCCGCCGGGTCACGTCCACGGGTGATCCTGGTGTCCGCACGCTGCGGGAAACCGGGTGGCCGAAAATATGCCACGCGGAGGCAACGATAATATTTTCCGCGTTCGGATATAAAGGGGGTCCAAAAGGATACGTCTGTGGTAAATCTTGATCATGCAAGTGAGGTAATCACGCTACGCTTTCGTGCGGGAAGCGCCAGCGATCTCACCGCTAGAGCATGAACGACCGAGTGCTTGTGGCGCGATGTCGCACTGAAGAACTCGGACAAACATCCATCAGACCGGAGACATGATGACCGCCTCCACCGCCCAAGTCGACCTTGACCGCACGCGCCGCCTGTCCTTCCTCGGCATCGATGAACGCACTCGCGAACTGCTGAGAGAGGTGCGCCCCCTGCTGGAGCCGCACGTGGATGCCATCCTTGATGGCTTCTATCGGCACCTCAGCAGCGAACGCGAGTTGATGACGCTTTTCGGCGGGCAGGCCAGCCTGGCCCATGCCCGCGAGATGCAGCGGCGCCACTGGATGGAGAACGTGTTCTCCGGCGAGTTCGGCGACGGCTACATGAAGCAGGTCACTATCATCGGTCGCGTTCACGAGCGCGTGGGCCTGGAGCCGCGCTGGTACATGGGCGGCTATTGCTTCACCGTGAACCGCGTGGTCGAGGTCATCCAGGCCGCCTGCCGCCGCAAGCCGCAAAAGGCGGCGGAACTGATCGCCGCCGTCAACAAGGCGGTGTTCCTGGACATGGACATCGCCATTTCGGTGTATATCCAGACCGCGCGCGAAACCGCCGCCGCCAAACTCAACACCTATGCCGACGCTTTCGAGACCGAGGTCCGCACGCTGGTCGAGGCCGTCGCCGGCGGCGCCGGTCAATTGAAGAAGACCGCCGACCGCATGACCGACACCGTGCGGACGACGAGCGAGGAGACCGCCGCCGTCGCGTCAGCCGCCGAGGAGTCCTCGGCCAATGTCCAAACGGTCGCCAGTGCCGCCGACCAGCTCAGCGCCTCCATCCGCGAGATCGCCCAGCAGGTCGCGACGGCCACGACGATCTCGCGCGAGGCCGTCGCCGAAGCCGATCGCACCAGCGACATCGTCAACGGCCTCGCCAAGCGGGCCGACAGCATCGGCGAGGTGGTGCGGCTCATCAACGACATCGCCAGCCAGACCAACCTGCTTGCGCTGAACGCCACGATCGAAGCGGCGCGGGCCGGCGATGCCGGCAAGGGTTTCGCGGTCGTGGCGAATGAGGTCAAGAGCCTCGCCGGACAGACCGCCAGGGCAACCGAGAACATCGCCGCCCAGATCGGCGACGTGCAGGAGGCGACCAAGGAAGCCGTCGGCGCCATCGAGCAGATTGGGCGGACCATCACCCGCATCAGCGAGATTTCCGGGTCGATCGCCAGCGCGGTGGAGGAGCAGAACGCGGCCACCAGCGAGATCGCCCGCAGCGTCCAGCAGGCGTCTACGGGCACGCGGGAGGTCACGCAAACCATCGGGTCGGTTTCCACCGCCGTCTCCACCACCGGTGACGCCGCCCGCGAGGTGCTGACGGCGTCCGAGACGCTGACCGGCCAGTCGCAGGGGCTGCGCGAGCAGGTCGACACGTTCCTGGTCAAGATCCGGACGGCCTGACCACCGCCGCCAGGGCGGGCGGCAACGGCGACGCCTGTCCCGGTGGGCAGACCGTCGCGGCTCGGCCCCTGGCGCCGCACTTCTCCAGAACGAGGCCGTGCGATCCGCCGTTGATCGGCCAGGACAGCACAGGAGGACGAGAGCCATGAACCGCAGGAAAGTCGCTGTAGTGGCGTTCGCGACCGCCGTCATCGCCAGCGTGCCGGCCGTCGCGGCTGAAACGGTTGTCGAGATGACGAACCGCCTCAACTACATGCCGGAGACGGTCACCATCTCCGCGGGCGACACCGTTCGCTGGGACAATACGTCCGATCTGGTTCACACGGTGACAGCCGATCCCGCCAAGGCCAGTGACCGGGCGCATGTCCGCCTGCCGGACGGTGCGGAGCCATTCGATTCCGGCTCCATCCAGGCGCGCGGCAGCTATAGCCACACCTTCACCGTGCCGGGCGAGTACACGTACTTCTGCATTCCGCACGAGGCCGCCGGCATGATCGGCAATATCGTCGTGGAGTAGGGGGCGGCCCCAGATGCGGCGCCTGTTGCAGGCTTGAGGGCGTTCTTACAGGTTTTTCCCCGGAATGTTGATGGAGGCCCGAGGGTTCTTGGGCTTTCTTCGACTTGTTAACGGATCAGTCACCGGTAGAGCCGCGTCCGCAGGAAAACCCGTCAGCCGTTGAACGACGGGTCCAGCGGATGCAGCGGGCGGCGCACGAAGCGGTAGGGCAGGCGGGCGAAGTCGGGCGACGCCAGACCGCCGCTGTCGGCCAGGATGACCTTGCCGGCGATGGGCTCGAACGCCGCGCGGAAGTGCTGTTGCGACTTCAGCGCCACCACGCGCTTGCGCTGCGGGTCGATACCGTTCGCCAGGAACATCTGACGGTCGATGGCCTGGACCAGATTGCTCGTCACAAGGATGTCGACGCCGCCCACGCGGAACACGGCACTGCGCCCTGTTGACTGTCTCATGCCCTTCCACATGGGACCGTCGCACACGAAACTGCCGTCCGACAGGTACGCCACCGTGCCTGTGAGCCTCAGAGGCCCGCCGCCCATGGAGGGATCGCTGTGGCCGCCGAGCGCGAGCGTTACCTCCGCCCCCAGGCCCGCCTCGTGCAGGTGGATAGCCGCCGCCTCGTCGTGCAGGCCGCCGAAGGCCGCATCTTGCACATCGTACGCGATGAGGGCAGAGACCAGGGCGGTGGCGTCGCCGTAGGCGCCGTCGCCGGGATTGTCGGAGAAGTCGGCGATGACCAGCGGCCCGCGTGAGGAATCGAAGTCCCGCGCCAGTGCCGCCGCCTCGTTCACCGTGAAGTAGTGCTCCATCACGCGGTCGCGGGCCTGCCAGATGGCATCCATCAGGCTTTCGGCGATCTCGCGCGCCTCGGCGTCGTCGCCCGTGGTGGTGACGGTGACGGTGGGGCCTGTCTGCGGCGTGTCGGCCAGCGCGAAGCCCGCATTGATGCTGACGTCCAGAACGCCGTCGCGCGTTTCCAGCGACCGCGCCTGCTGGAGCAGCCCCACCATGGGGCCGGTGTCGGTGCGTCCGCCCTCCGCCGCCGTCAGCATGGGGCGGCGGGCCAGGGTCACGCGCGGCCGGCGGCCGGTGCGGAAGACGCTCGCCAGGATGCGCCCGGCCTTGGCGCCGGTCTCGCGCATGTCGACGTGGGGGAAGGTGGCGTAGGACACCAGCCCGTCGGCCAGGTCCGCCATGCGGTCGGTGACGTTGGCGTGCAGGTCCAGCGTCGCCACGAGCGGAACGTCGCGCCCCAATTCCCGGCGCAGGTCCGCCATCAGCGCCCCTTCGCCGTCGCGGTCGTCCTCCGTGACCATGGCCCCGTGCAGGGAAAGCATCACGCCGTCAAAGGGGCCTCGGGCGCGGGCGGTTTCCAGGATCGTGCCGGCGAAGTGCTCCCAGGCCGCGCGGGTGACGGGGCCGCTGGGGGTGGCGAAGCAGGCGACGGTCGGCACCAGGTCCCAGCCCTCGGCCTCGGCTGTGTCGATGAAGCCGGCCACCTCGCTGTTGGTGCCGCGCAGGTCGGACAGGACGGCGTCGCCCTCGAAACAGAAGAACCGCCGGAAGGCGTCGACATCCGTCGGCGTCCGGCAGAACGTGTTCGTCTCGTGCATGAATTGCCCGACCAGAATACGCTTGGGCATGCGCGTCTCCCTGACCCAATGTCATCTTGGGCCGGGAAGTGGTCCTTGCGGGCGTGTCCATTTCCTGGCTATGCGTTCCCGCCGCCAAATGCAACCCTTTCCTTTCTCCTCCTTCCAAAGAGGCAGGCGCTCCGGCCCATGTTCGACACCACCATCCGGTACTTCTGCGAGGTCGCCCGCCTGGGCTCCATCCGTCGCGCCGCCGAGAGCCTGAACCTCGCGACGTCGGCGCTGTCGCGGCAAATGGCGAACCTGGAGGCGACGCTGGGAACGCCGCTGTTCGAGCGCCACGCCCGCGGCGTCCATTTGACCGAGGCCGGGCGGCTGTTCCACGATCACGCCCGCGCCACCATGCTGGACCTGGAGCGCGTGCGCGGCGAGATCGATGCCCTGGCCGGGCGCCACCGGGGCCATATCCGCGTCTGCACGGTGGAGGGGCTGATCGGCGACCTGGTGCCGGATGCCGTCGCCGACTTCCGGTCGCGCATGCCCGACGTCACCCTCTCTGTCCTGACGGATGGTACCGTGGGCGTGGTGCGGGCGGTGGCGGATGATGCCGTGGACGTCGGCTTCGCCTTCCATCCCCGGCCGCACCGCGACGTCGAGGTCTACCAGGAAGCCGTGCAGCCGTTGCACGCCGTCATGGCGCCCGATGCGGGGTTCCGGCTGCCGGACCGGCCGCGCCTGCGCGACCTCGTCGACCTGCCGCTTATCATCCCGCCCGATTCCAGCTATGGCGTTCGGCAGTTGATCGACGGGGTGGCGCGGGCCGACTCGTTGGCGCTGCGCCCCGTGCTGACCAGCGATTCCATCACGGGCCTGCGCGAAATGGCGGCGCGCGGTCTGGGCGTGACGCTGTTGCCGCTGCCCTCGGTCCACAAGGACGTGCGCGCCGGGCGTCTGCGGGCGGTGCCGCTGGCGGACGCCAATCTGCGGGATGCGCGGGTGGGCATCCTGGTGCGCCGGGGCCGCATCCTGCCGCCTGCGACGCGCGCCTTCCTCAGCCGCGCCGGGCTGCTTCTGGCGGAGTCCTCCAGCACGCCGATGCCCTGAGTGTTGCCGAATTGCGAACGCGATGACGCGAAATGCTGCTTGTTGCCGAACCCTCCTGGACGCGAGCCTTGATGAGGCCGTGGAGGTGATCCGCGGGCGTGTCCCAGGGGTGCCGTTCCGGAAGGCGGCGGTGCCCGGCATCAAAGCCTTCCGCGTGCCGCAGCGCACCAACACGAACACAAGGCCGCCGGAAAAGGCGGCCGCCGAGGCTCTCATCGTTTACCGGAGGCTTTCGCATATGAACGCATTCGCCCGCACCCTGATCAGCGGTGTCTTCGCCGGGGCCCTGATGGCCGGCGGCCTGGCCGGCGCGGCCGACGCCAAGACCATCAAGATCGCCCACGAGGAACCCGCCGACGCCGAACGCTCTGCCGCCCACATCTCGGCGCTGGTGTTCAAGGACGTCATCGAAAGCCGCTCCAACGGCGAGATGAGCGTCGACATCCATGCCGCCAGCGACCTGGGCAACCAGCGCGAGCGCATGGAGTTGACGAAAAACAACATCATCCAGGTCAATATCGCGTCCATCGGCGGGCTGGCCGGGTTCTATCCCGCCATCAACGCCATCGACCTGCCCTTCGCCCTGCCCAACGTGACGACCGCCTACAAGGTGTTCGACGGTCCCTTCGGCCAGAAGCTCGCCGACGACATGGAGGCCGAGACGGGGCTCAAGCTGCTGGCGGTCAACGCCGGCGGGTTCTACGTGCTGACCAACAGCGAACGTCCGGTGAAGACGCCCGCGGACATGAAGGGCATCAAGTTCCGCACCATGTCCGTGCCCAGCCACATCGCCATGATGGAAAGCCTGGGTGCCGCCGCGACGCCGGTGCCGTGGGACGAGCTTTACAGCGCGCTGCAGACCGGCGTGGTCGAGGGGCAGCACAACCCGATCCCCATCATGGCGATCGGCAACCTTCAGGAAGTGCAGAAGTACGCCACGCTGACCAACCACCTGTTCGGCGCCGACTGGTGGGTCACCAGCAGCAGCTTTCATGACGGCCTGAGCGACGCCGAGCGCGTCATCTTCGACGATGCCGTGGAGGCCGCCAAGCTGGCCGGCCGGGGTGCGAAGCTCAGCCTGCGGGCCACCGACTTCGGCGTCGGCTTCCTGAAGGATGCCGGCATGGAGGTCTACGCCCCGACCCGGGACGAGCTGGCGCAGTTCCGCGACAAGGCGGTTCCCGCCGTCATGAAGACCATCGAGGAAGACCTGGGCGAGAAGGGCACCGCGCTCGCCAACGACCTGCTCGACGCGGTCGAGGCCGCCCAGACCGGTCCGGCGCAGAACTGAGGACCACGCCAGGCGGGCGGCGGAGGACGTTCCGCCGCCCGCCGGTCCATCGTCGCCGCCGTCGTCGTCCGGGAGTTCCGTCCGCATGTCCCGCCTGTCCAAGACCGCCGCCGTCCTGGAGCGCCTGACCATGGTGCCGCTGCTGATCGCGGGCGCCGCCATGGTGGCGATCGTCGTCGCCGGCACCTTCTGGCGCTACGTCCTTGGTGATCCGCTGCTGTGGACCGAGGAAGCGGCGCGCTACCTGATGATCTGGATTGCGCTGATCGGCGCCAGCGTCTGCATCCGCCACGGCGAGCATGTCCGCGTGGAAATACTGGTGCGCCTGCTGCCGGGCGCCCTGCGCAAGGTGGTGGATGTGGTCGTGGCGGCGCTGATCCTGGTGTTCCTGGGCGTGCTGGTCTGGATCGGCGGCGGCATGGCGCTGGAGGCGATGCGCCAGACGTCTCCGGCGCTGGGCATTCCCATGGCCGTGCCGCTGGCGGTCATTCCGCTGAGCGGCGCGCTCATGGGCCTGCACCTGGTCCTGCGGGTGGCGATGCTGGCGACCGGCGAGCGCGCGGGCGTCTTCGACTGGGACGCGCCCGACCAGGACCACGCGGACTGGGAGGCCGGCCGATGACGTGGTTCATGCTGGGCGCCTTCTTCGTGCTCATGCTCCTGGGCACGCCGGTGGCCTTCGCGCTCGCCGTGACGGCGGTGCTGACCATGGTGCAGATGGACATGCTGTCCATGCTGCGCATCGTGCCCATGAAGTTCTATTCGGGCATCGACCTGTTCAGCCTGATGGCGATGCCGTTCTTCATCCTGGCCGGCGACATCATGAACCGCATCCGCATCACGGATCGGCTGGTGGACCTGGCGAACGTGCTGGTGGGGTGGCTGCGCGGCGGGCTGGCGCATGTGAACATCGTCGTGTCGGTGTTCTTCGCCGGGCTGACGGGCGCCGCCGTCGCCGACACCGCCGCGCTTGCCAAGATGCTGATCCCCGCCATGGAGCGGCAGGGCTATCGCCGCCCCTTCGCCGCCGCCGTGACCGCCGCGTCGTCGATCATCGGGCCGATCATCCCGCCCAGCATCATCATGGTGATCTACGGATCGCTGATGAACGTCTCCATCGCCGGCCTGTTCGCCGCCGGCGTGGTGCCGGGCCTGTTGGTGGGCGTGGGTCTGATGGTCTACATCGCCGTTTCGGCCAAGCGCCTGGACCTGCCGAAGGTGGGCCGCCCGGCCTCGACGGCAGAGGTGGGCCGCGCGCTCAAGCGGGCGCTGCTGCCGCTGATGATGCCGGTCATCATCCTGGGCGGCATCCTGGGCGGGGTGTTCACGCCGACGGAGGCGGCGGCCGTCGCGGTTGTCTTCGCCCTGTTCGTCGGGTTCTTCGTCTACCGCAACCTGTCCTTGAGCGACATGCCGGCGGTGCTGACCGACATGGTGCGGGCCAGCGGCAGCGTGTTCATCATCCTGTCGGCCGCCGCCATTCTGGGGTGGCTGCTGGCGATGGAGCAGGTGCCCCAGGCCATCGGCGAGGGCCTTCTGGGGATCAGTGAGAACCCGCTGGTGTTCCTGCTGATCGTCAACGTCCTGCTGCTGGTCATCGGCATGTTCATGGACATGACCGCGGTGCTCATCATCCTGGGGCCGATCCTGCATCCCATCGCCATGGACCTGGGCATCGACCCGCTGCACTTCGGCATCGTGATGATCGTCAACATCAACCTGGCGCTCATGACGCCGCCGCTCGGCGCCTGCCTGTTCGTCACCTGCACGGTGTCAAAGGTGTCGCTGGAGGTGCTGTCGCGCGAAATCCTGCCCTTCCTGCTGGTGGTGATCGGCGTGCTGGGGCTGGTGACCTACGTGCCGGCGCTGTCCACCACCCTGCCGCGCCTGCTCGGGTTTGGGTGACGCGGCGCGGCGGGTTTTCTTCACTGAACAGAGGATTTGAGATGACGGTCAAGATCGCCCTGTGGGGCGTCGGCGCCATGGCCTTGCGCATGGCCGACATGCTGCTCGACCGCTCCGGCGTCGCCATCGTCGGCGCCATCGACCGCCACCCCGACAAGGTGGGACGCGATGTTGCCGAACTGGCCGGGCGCGCGGAGCCTTGCGGCGCGGTGGTGTCCGAGGACGCCGACGCCGTGCTCGCCCGCCAGCCGGATATCGTGCTGCACGCCACCGACAGCTTCCTGGCCGCCGTGGCGCCGGACATCCGCCGGGCGGTGGAGGCCGGCGCCGACGTCATTACCATCGCCGAGGAAATGGCCTATCCCTGGGCCGCCGATCCGGTTCTGGCGCAAGGGCTGGACGCCGCCGCCCGCGCGTCCGGGGTTACGGTGCTGGGGACGGGCGTCAATCCCGGCTTCGTCATGGACAGCCTGGTGCTGGCGCTGACGGGCGCCTGCGCCACGGTGGATCGCATCCACGTCAGCCGCGTCAACGACCTGTCGCAGTTCGGCCCGACGGTCATGCGCACCCAGGGCGTCGGCCTGTCGCCGCAGGCCTTCGCGGCGGGCGTGGCGGACGGCTCCGTCGTCGGGCACGTCGGCTTTCCGCAGTCGGTGGGCATGATCGCAACCGCGCTGGGCTGGACCATCGACCGGGTGGAGGAAACGCGCGAGCCCATCATCTCCGACATCCGGCGCGAAACGCCGCACGTGACGGTGGAGCCCGGCATGGTCGCCGGCTGCCGCCATGTCGCCACCGGCTACAGCGGGGATACGGCGGTGATCGTGCTGGAACACCCCCAGCAGGTGCGGCCCGAGGCCGCCGGGGTGGAGACCGGCGACACCATCCACATCGACGGCGCGCCGCCCATCCGCGTGGCTTCGGCGCCCGAAATCCCCGGCGGCGCCGCCACGGCGGCACTGGCCGTCAACATGATCCCGCGTGTCCTGGCGGCGGCGCCCGGCCTTCGGACCATGGCCGACCTGCCCATCCCCACGGCCTGGACCACCCTTGATCCGCAATCCGCAGCACGGAGGAACGCATGACCGACACGGCGACACGCGGCGAGTGGGTCCGCATCCACTGGCTTGTGCTGGAGGCGGGCCACCGGGCCCCCAACCTGCCCGACGACACCCGCGCCGTGCCGCTGGAGGCGCGCGCCAAGGGCTTCCTGCTGGACGAGGCGGCGCGCATCGGCGACCGCGTGCGCATCCGCACGCTCATCGGCCGCGAACTGGAGGGCCGCATGGAGGCGATCAATCCCGAATTCGGCCACGACTTCGGCCGTGCCGTGCCCGAGCTGCTGGCCGTCGGCCCGGAACTGCGCCGCATCCTGCAGGAGAGCACGCGATGAAGGATTTCAGCTACGCCGCCATCATGGGTCGCAAGCTCGACATCATGCGCAACGCGCTGGGCGTCGATTACGGCCCCTTCATGACCCGCCCCGTGTCCTTCGACTACGAGGGGCTGATGGGGCTGGTGGACTATTCCATCGACGAGGTCCGCGCCATCCAGCGCAGGCACGGCGTCGGCAACACGCCGCTGTTGGAGCTGCGCAACATCACCCGGCTCGCCCGCGCCACCTCGCCCAAGGGCAAGGGTGCGCGCATCTTCGTCAAGGACGAGGCCGCCAACCCGTCGGGCAGTTACAAGGCGCGGCGGGCGTCGCTGTCCGTCCACCACGCCCAGGCCTGCGGCTACAAGGGCGCGGTTTCGGCCACCAGCGGCAATTACGGCGCCGCCGTCGCCTCGCAATGCGCCATGCGGGGGATGGACGCCATCGTGGTGCAGGAGGTGTTCGACAGCCGGGGCATAGGCCAGCCCGAAATCCTGGAGAAGGGCCGCAAATGCGACGCCTACGGGGCGGAAGTTCTTCAGCTTTCGGTCGGGCCGGAGCTGTTCTACACCTTCCTGCGGGTGCTGGAGGAAACGGGCTACTTCAACGCCTCGCTCTACACGCCGTTTGCCATCGCGGGCGTCGAGCCGCTGGGCTACGAACTGGTGGAGCAGACCACCGAGATGACCGGCCGGGCGCCTGATGTCGTCGTCTGCACCCATGCCGGCGGCGGCAACCTGACCGGCACCGCGCGCGGCCTGCGCAAGGCGGGGGCGGCGGATACGCAGGTGGTCGGGGCCAGCGTCGACCTGTCGGGCCTGCACATGGCGAGCGACACGGACTTCAACCGCAAGCACTTCACCACCGGCCACACGGGCTTCGGCGTCCCCTTCGCCACCTGGCCGGACCGCGCCGACGTGCCGCGCAACGCCGCCCGCGTGCTGCGCTACATGGACCGCTACGTGCTGGTGAAGCAGGGCGAGGTTTTCTACATGACCGAGGCCCTGGCGCAACTGGAGGGGCTGGAGCGCGGCCCGGCTGGCAACACCTCGCTCGCCGCCGCCTTCGCCCTGGCCCGCGAGATGGACGAGGACCAGACCATCGTGGTGCAGGAGACCGAATACACCGGCGCCGGCAAGCACCCGACGGCGCAGCTTACCTTCGCGCGCGCCAACGGCATCGCCATCCGGCGCGGCAACCCCGACGAGGAACGGCCGGGCCAGGACGTCGTCATTCCTGAACGGCCGGAGCAGATCGCCCTGCGCGACTTCGACCTGAACCGCGCGCGGGCGTCGCTCATCCGCAAGGCGGCGGAACAGGCGCGGCAGGCTGATCCGGCGTGGGCGGCCGACGACGTGGACGTCGCCTTTCTGGCGGAGGAAACCCGGCTGGCGCCGGAGTCCGTTTCCCGTCTGCTGCCCTGATTTCCTTCCTGGGATGGTTCAAGGTCGGGGAGCGGCAAGCGTCGGGGAGCAGGTCACTCGGCTTCCCCTCTGCCGAACTCACTAAACGACACCCAACAGAGTGTCGCAAGGGCGTTGGCACAGAGGGGGCGAGCCGTTGAAGCTCTCGACGAAGGCGTTGTCCGTCGGCTTGATGGACCCGTTCAAAGGAACTGGCGGCAGGTCAGTTGAGTTTCATCTCAACGAGAGAACTTGAAGTGCTGGAGAGCCGGTGCGGTGTCCAGCCCTTCAAACCTTTTGTAGGGTCCGGAGGACACGCATGAGGAAAACAATCCGCCAAATATCTACAACTTCCTTGGGTATGTTTTGCGTCTTCACTGCAATATTCCTGAGCGTTTCGACCGCGGGTGCGGTCATTTTGACGCCGCGCATCAGCGATAATTCCGGAGGGTCTCTGATCCAAAAGGCGGCATACGACCGCACGATCGAACAGATTCAGCGGGACCTGAACCGCGCGGGTTATGAGGCTGGTTCCGTGGACGGCGTGCTGGGCAGCAGGACGCGCGACGCGATCCGTGCATATCAGCGGGACAACGGTCTGCCGGTTACCGGACAGCCGGACCAGGAGCTGCTGGATCACATGGCGTCGTCCGACGCGGCCGAAACCCGTTCCGATCAGGTTCGTGAGGCGGCTGGAAGCCGCGGCGGCTCGACTCAGGAGACGATTGAGCTTCCGCCGGACGTCATTGAAGGGTTCTACATTACATTGGACGACGTCCGTGCCAAAAGCGATCAGGTGTACGACGCTCTCGCCGGTGCCGCCGGCGACCCGATCTCCAAGGACGACTTTGTCACAACGAAGTTGCCGGACAAGGTCGTACCTGAAGACGCCGACCGGGAACTGCTGCAGAAGCTGTTCAGCGTTCTCGATATGAATGACGACGGCAAGTTGACCCGTGCCGAGTGGAGAGAGCGGATCGAAAGCGACTTGGCCTTTGCCGATGAGAACGAGGACGGCAAGATCACGCTCAAGGAACTCTCCCGCGCGCGCGAAAACATCGGCATTGGCGATGCGCTTCGAATGATCTTCTGAGGCTTGATGCGAAGCGCCGCGACCTCTCCCTGAAGCCGATCCGTTTCAGAGGGTGAGCAAGCGT
The DNA here is from genome assembly GCF_044803115.1 of Caenispirillum salinarum. Classification (GTDB taxonomy): domain Bacteria; phylum Pseudomonadota; class Alphaproteobacteria; order Rhodospirillales; family Rhodospirillaceae; genus Caenispirillum; species Caenispirillum salinarum_A. The sequence continues at coordinate 1,356,342 of NZ_CP085224.1, forward strand.
TGGGGCCGTTTTCTAACTGCGGAGATACTTGATCAAGGCGGCGATAGCCAGCACCAGGACCAGGATGATCAGAATCCAGATGATGCCCATGCCGAACGTCATTCCCCATCCCATCGCGTAGCCGTCCATGTGCATCATGCCACTTCTCCTACATATTATTGCACTGCGGGAGTAAACGCTCTTGGGCTTGCGGCGTTCTCTGATCTGCTTGCCCCGGTCCCATCTCCAATGGGGCGTGTTCGAGCTTCCTGCCGAATGAGAGTTTTGGTCGGAAGGGCGCGCGTTAAAAAGAGGGGCGCGGAGCAAAGTCCGCGCCCCGGAGGTCAGGGAGGCTTCGGGGGTGCCGGCGTCAGGGCGCCGGCTTGGACGGCGGGGTGAGAGGGACCGAGAGGCCCCGCCGTCATTGGGATGCGGTCCCAGGCTCGTCGGATGCGCTGCCAGTGCCGGGGATGGCCTGGTTCTGGCCGGTCGTGTCTCCCGGTACCGCGCCCGGCTGCTCCACGCCGCCCGCCGGCGGCGCGTTGGCATCCTCCGGCTGATCGCACGCCGCCAGAAGAGGGAGCGACAGGGCCAGCGCGAAGGGAGCCGCGAGCCGCTTCAGCGAGGTATTCCGGAAAGCCATTTTCGTTCTCCTCCAGGATGAAAGGTTCGGTTTCGAGGCCGAGGCTGGATCCCTGAAGACGAGATTGCGGGCGAAGATTATTGCTTCTCCCGCAGGTGCTGCTCGATGGTCTGCGCGATCTGCGGATTGTTCTGAGCCGCCGTCGCGATGGTGTTGTACTCATCGAGGGAAAGCCCGGTGTCCCGGATCGCCTGGATCATCTCCTTCTGGGCTTCCTGCCGCAGGGCATCGCCGTCGCCGCCCTGGTCGAGCTGCGCCGAGAAGTCCTCGGTGACCTTGTTGACGTCGATGACGGCTTCGGCAAAGTTCTCGAGCTTCTTGTCGCTGAACTGCTGCTGCGCCGCGCCGGGCATTCCGGTTTCGCCACCAGCGCCGGAGCCGGCGGTCTGGGCGACGGCGGGAGACGCCACCAGCGCCATCGCGACGATCGGCAGGGCGAAGCGGGTCGAGGCGAATTTCATATGGTTACTCCGTAAGTGTTTAATGGTACGGCGTGCCGCAGAGCCACAGGCAGGAGGTGCACCCCAAGTCCGGCGGCTTCACCCCAACCGATGGGCACCGGCCGGGAAAAGTTCCGCACGGTCCGGCAAGATTTTTCAGCGGAACTTTTCGTCCTCTCATCCCGTCTGTCTTTTCGTTCATCAACCGGCCACGCGAGAGGACATTGGATAAACCTGACCTGGAATGGCAGATCGCGCGCGAGACCCCGCATCTGCGCCGCTACGGGCACGCGCTGACGGGCAATCGTGATGACGGTGATGACCTGACGCAGGCGTGTCTTGAACGCGCGCTGCGGAAGCGGGCCCTGTGGAAACGCCGCGGAAGCCTGCGGTCCTGGCTGTTCCGCATCCAGTACACGCTCTACGTCGAGCGAAAACGGACGCGGAAGAGAGAAGTCTCGATGCCGGATCCGGCCCTGTCCGAAGCGCAGGGAACGCCGGCCCGGCAGGACCAACTGCTGACGTGCAGGAGCGTCGTCGAGGCCCTCGACACGCTGCCGGATGATCAGCGCGCGGCCCTGCTGCTCGTCGCACTGGAGGATATGTCCTATGACGACGCGGCGGCAGCGCTCGGCATCCCGATCGGAACCTTGCGGTCGCGCATCTGGCGGGCGCGGGAGAGCCTGAGGAAGTGCCTGGTTCCGGCACAAGCCAAACTGAAACGGGTCAAGTAGAATGACGAACGAGCCGATCACCGATCTGGACATCCTGGCCTATGCCGATGGCCGCCTTGACCGTGATCCCGCCCGGCGGCGCCTCGTTGAGCGGGAAATGGCGAACGATCCCGAACTGGTGGCGCGTGTCGCGGCCTTCCGGTCGCAGGACGAAGCGATTCGCGCGGCCTTCCCGCTGCCGTCCGACGACATGCCGGTGGATACCTCCTCGGCGCGCCGGTCCAGGACGGCTCCCAGGGCATGGCGTCATGCGGCGACGATCGCGCTCATGCTGGCGTCCGGTGGCGTCGGCTGGCTGGCAGCGACAGACTCGGAAAGCGTTCATCCGCATCTCAGCGCGTTCACGGACGGAACCTTCCTGAGCGAACTTCAGCCGGTCACCGCCTCTGCCATCGAAGGCGCGGACGAAGCGCCGCTTCTGGCCGATGCCGGCTACGCCCTGATCGACACGAAGCCGATCAGCCGGAACGGCGCCCGCCTGGAACAGTTCACGTTTCAGAACGACGTCGGCCGGGTCGTGAGGGTTTTCCGGCAGCGGCGGGGGCCTGAGACGATGCCGCCGATTCCCGTTGTCGAACGGGACGGCTCCTCGATGGCGGTCTGGGAGGACGGGCCGTACGCCTATGGCCTGCTGACCTCGGAGGATCCGGCCGAGGCCCGGAACCTTGCCGAGATCGCACGGCGCAATATCCGGAAATTGGGCATGGGACGCTTCACCGTCACCGACAACGGTTCCGGTCCATCGGCTGCCCGGCCCCAGGTGACGACGAGTGATCCAGCGTCGCCGCCGCCGCAACCGGCCGTCGAGCAGGGCCTGCCGGGGCCCATCACCGATGGGTAGGTGTATCGAAGAGGCATGCGCCCTGGAAAACGGGCACCCTTCGAGAAACTCGTGAAAAAACAAGGACATTTGCTATGTCTTTAGGAATTCTCGGCCGTGTTGCCGTGTCCGCCGTTCTGGTCGGCGCCTTCGTCGTCTATTTCGGGACGTCTCTTCCCACGTCGATCCCCGATTGCCATAGCAACCGGGGCGCCGAAGCAATCGAAGATCTGGCGAAAGACGCGCTGGGTGGTTCTATCGAAGTCGGCCGGGTGAAGGAAACCGGCCGCGTGTTCGATAACGACGGCGAAATCGAAGCCTACACCTGCAAGGTCGCCGTCCAGGGTGATGGAGACGTGAGACTCCTGTCCGTTCTGCTGGAAGACGATGATGGTGCCGTCATTGCCCGGCAGGTCAGTTCCCTCAGCCCGTGAGTTGCCGCCGGGATGAATGTGCATGGATCGTCAGAGGGGGCGTGTAGTCCCGCCGCCTGCAGCACCCGAACGACAATGTGACAGCAATGAAGGCCAGCACGGGGTCGCGCTGGCAGGCAATCGTATCGATTTCGGCGAAGATTGGCTGCGCGGCGCAGACGTTGAACGAGTGGATCAAGAAGCCTGGGATTGACAGTGGCAAGCGGGCTGGTGTGGAACAGGCTGTCCATGACCGGCGGCCGGCCAAAGGCCAGGGGCTCATCCACCACTCCGATCGCGGCAGCCAGTATCTCTCGATCAGATACACCGAGAGGCTGGGCGAAGCTGGCATTGAGCCTTCCGTCGGCAGCGTGGGCGACAGCTATGACAATGCGCTGGCCGAAACGATCAACGGCCTGTCCAAGGCCGAGGTGATCCATCGGCGTGGGCCATGGCGCAGCGCCGAGGCTGTGGAATACGCTACCCTTGAATGGGTGGAATGGTTCAACAACCGACGGCTGCTTGAGCCCATCGGGAACATCCCTCCGGCAGAAGCCGAGGCAAACTTCTACGCCGCCCCGGAGAAACCAGCCATGGCAGCGTAGCTAACCGATATCGGCCTCCGGAAAAGTCGGGGCGGTTCAGTCGGGAAGGGAGACGTCCGGCCGCAGGGTGTCGACCTGCGCTGGCGCCACCGGAGCCTCTTGCGGTCGCGGCGGTTCGGCGGCCGGCGGCGCGACGAGCCTCTGCACCAGATCGACGGCCCCGGCGACGGCGGCCCGCAGAAGCCGGACGAGCCTGCGGGCGAGCGACGGGTGCTCCGGGCCGGCTGCCGCTTCGGCGGCGGGAAGAAGGGCGGCGATCCGGTCCGCCGGGTCGGCCGGGATTCTCAGCGGCTGAGAATCCTCCTCGGCATAGGCGACATGGGCGAAGACGGCGGCCACGCGGGCCGCTCGCGCCCGGGCGATCCGAAGACACCGGGTGTGCAGGGAAAGCTGGATTTCCGCGGGATCGCCCGCCTCGCGCAGCCGGGAGGGGATGCGTCTGCGCCAGTGGTAGACGGCGCCGCGGCGGAACACGTGCTCGGGCATGACGGCCTCCTTCTGGGCCGTCTCGCCGTCGGATTCTCAGGGATGTGGGGCACCCCTGTGGTACAAACGACGAAAGCGGCCGCCTGGGGCGACCGCTTTTCGAGGATTTCCGCGCGGGTTTGGCTGGGGGACCAGGACCCCCAGCAGACGCCGATGGCGTCCCGCAAACCGTTGATCACCCGTCGGCGATCCACATGAGTTTGCGATACTGTGTCACAGGCAGGGGCTACGCTCAAGGGGGATGAGCGGTGCGCCGACACGACTGCGGCGCAGCCGTTGCATGCCTATCTAAATCGGACTCGGAGCCGTGATCGTGTCGTGGCAATCGCTGCGGTAGGCGGATCAGCTTCAGCTCCTAAACCACCCCAACGTGAAGGCATTTTTATGGGGCCTGACACCAAGCGGCGAACTCAGACTTTCGGCGAGGCTGTACCTGAAAGAGTGTGTCGAAGTTGTCTTGCCGACGGAGCATGCTTCAAAAGGTCCTCGATATCGCCAGCGGCTTTGCGGAGCATTGGCCGGTATCCTTGGGAAAGGAAACGGTCTTGCTGAAGGTGATCGAGAAGCGGCGCCAGCCCATCGCTTAGACGGCGCCCTGCGCCCTCGCTCAATGTTTAGGATAGTGCGGCTGGTATCGGTGGTTTGACCGGCAATCGGCTGTAGCAGGATCATGAAGCCCTGCGGCCCTTGCTCACGCCATCAGTCGGGATTATATTAGGTTTATGCGTCGTGAAGTGTGCATAGCCGTGGCGGTTATCGTCGGTGTCCTGATGCTTATCGGGCAGCCTTATTTTGCGTATGGCGTCGGCGCTGGCGATGGCGCGGCGATGTCCGAGTCCTGCTCCGCCTGCGACACGATGCCCGCGCCCATGGACATGACATCCTGTCATGCCATGTGCGCCGCAAGGGTCCAAACCAGCACCATCGGCAGCCACTTCGCCCCCTACCCGGCGACCTTCCACACCGCCGCCGGACACGTCTGGCGCGGCCTTTGTCTGCCGCCTGAGCCCTATCCTCCAAGAGCCACTCTCGCCGCGTGATTCCGGCGGGCGCCGCTTGGGCGCCTGCGCAATCAAGTACATCCGTCGAGCGAGAGTAGAATGCACAATCTGTTTGCGCGGCCCATGAGCCGCCGCGGACTCCTGCGCGCCAGCGCTGGGTTCGCCGCCGTCGCCGTTGCGCCAAAGCCTGTATTCGCGGCTTTGGAGCGCGACATCATTTCCCTGAAACCGGCTGCGGCGCGTGCCCAGCTTGTTCCTGGGCAGCCCGAGACATCCGTCTTCGCCTACAACGGCTCCGTGCCGGGCCCGGAGATCCGGGTCAAGCAGGGCGAGCGCCTTCGGCTGGCAGTGAGCAACCGTCTGGACCAGGAGACGACCGTCCACTGGCACGGTATCCGAACGCCGAACGCCATGGACGGGGTGCCGCACCTGACCCAAAAGCCCATCGGCCCTGGCGAGACGTTCCACTACGAGTTCGACGTCCAGGACGCCGGGACATTCTGGTATCACCCGCACCACCACAGCATGGAGCAGGTCGGGCGTGGCCTTGCGGGTCCGCTGATCGTGGAAGAGCACGAACCGATCCAGGTGGACCGCGACATCACGTGGCTGCTCGGGGACTGGCGCCTGAAGGCGGATGCGTCGATCAGCGACGACTTCGGCAACTTCATGGACCTCAGTCACGGCGGTCGTGTCGGGAACACGCCGACGATCAACGGCCGCCTGCCAGGCGACTTCAGGGTCCGAAGCGGAGAGCGTATCCGTCTGCGCCTTATCAACGGCGCGAACGCGCGGATCTTCGGCCTGAACTTCGAGGGTCACGATCCGCAGATCATCGCAATCGACGGCCACCCCGTCGAGCCGCATCGCCCGAACAGCGGAAGGGTCGTGATCGCGCCGGCCCAGCGCATCGACCTCGCAATCGACATGGGCAACGACCCGGGGCGCACCTTCCGCGTCGTGGACGACTTCTATCCCAAGCTCGCCTATGAGTTGGTTCTCCTCTCCTACTCGGGGGACGCGCCGCTTCGGAGCAGCCCCCTGGATGCCGGTCTGCGGCTGCCGGACAATCCGGTTGCGGAGCCTGACCTGTCATCTGCCGTGCGGCACGAGGTGGTCCTCGGCGGCGGCATGATGGGCATGATGCAGGGGGCCATGATGCATGGCGAGATGACGGACATGCGCACGATGATGCGCCAAGGTATGGCCTGGGCCATCAACGGCGTCGCTGCCTCGGGCCATGCGCTTGATCCGGTTTTCGCCGTGAAGCGCGGCCAGACCTGCGTCGTGTCGGTCGTCAATCAGACGCGCTGGCACCATCCCATGCATCTGCACGGCCACACCTTCCGGGTCCTCTCCCGGAACGGCACCCGGACGCAGCATCGCGAATGGCAGGACACCGTCCTTCTTGATCCCGACGAGCGGGTCGAGATCGCCTTCGTCGCTGACAATCCCGGCGATTGGATGTTCCACTGCCACATCCTTGAGCACCAAGCCTCTGGGATGATGAGCGTCATCCGCGTCGCCTGACCAAAGGACATGACAATGCGCAAGATCGCTTCTGTTAGCGCGGCCGCCGCCCTCATCGCCGCCGGCGCGCTCTTCTATCCCTCCGTCTCATCTGCCGAGGCCATCGAGGCGGTCCTCTACAAAAATCCCCAGTGCGGCTGCTGCGAAGACCATGCCGAATACCTGGAAGAGAACGGGTTCAGCGTCGAGGTCGTGGAGACCCACGACCTTCCCTTGATCAAACAGGAGCACGAGGTTCCGGTGGATCTGGCTGGATGTCACACGATCCTCGTCGACGACTATGTCGTCGAGGGGCACGTGACGGCGGAGACCATCAAGCGGCTGTTGGACGAGGAGCCGGACGTCGCCGGCATCTCGCTTCCCGGTATGCCGCTCGGGTCGCCGGGCATGTCCGGGCCGAAGCAGGCGCCACTGGAGGTCTTCACCTTCGGAGGTGGCGACAGCAGGCTGTATGCGACCGAATGATGAAGCCGCGTTTGAAATGGGTCGTGGTGGGGAGCGCGCTTGCGCTCTCCATCACAGCCGCCGTAGGTCTCGCCGTGATGACGGTGCAGCCTGCAAGGCCGGACGCGTCCGATCCCCGTTTGGTCAGCCTTGGGCAGAAGGTCTATGCCGACTACTGCGCCTCCTGCCATGGCGTGAACCTCGAGGGGCAGCCGGACTGGCGGACACGCGACGAGGACGGGCGCCTGCCGGCGCCTCCACACGACGACACCGGCCATACTTGGCACCATCCAGACGAACAACTTGTCGGCATTGTCCGTGACGGCCTGGAGCCTTATGCGCCAGAGGGCTACCAGAGCGACATGCCGGGGTTCGGCGACGTCCTGACCCGGGAGGAGATCCTCGCGGTCATTGCCTACATTAAGAGCACATGGCCGGACGAGATCCAGGCTCGGCAGGCAGGCCGATCGGCACAATGAACGGGAGGAGCACCATGATGGCCCTTCGAAAAATCGCTGTCGGCGCCATCATGACGGGCATGCTGACCGCCGGAACCGTGCCGGCCACCGCTCACGACGCCGGCCACGTGGCGCGGCAACTGAGTGAAGAGGAGGTCTACTTCCAGCTGATGGACAGGGCTGCCCCGAAGTTCGGCTTGGAGGATGCCGGCGGAGATGTGGTTTCGCTTTCGGATTTCGTCGGCCAGATCGTCGTCCTCAACTTCGTCTACGCCAGTTGCACGGATATCTGTCCGATGCACTCGCAGCGGATCGCCGAGTTGCAGGAGATGATCAACGGGACGCCGATGCGCGATATGGTCCAGTTCGTGTCGATCACCACCGATCCGGTGAAGGACACACCAGAGGTAATGAGATCCTATGGAGCACTTCACGGTCTGGACGACGAGAACTGGGTCTTCCTGACCAGCGGCCAAGCCCGGCCAGTCGATACGCGCGACCTTGCCGCCGCCTTCGGCCACCGGTTCGACCCGGCGGGCGACGGCAGTCAGATTCACGGTCTCGTCACCCACGTCATTGATCAAGACGGCCGTCACGTCGGGAACTTTCACGGCCTCGACTTCGACCCGGTCAGTCTGGTCAGCTTAGTCAATGCACTTACCAATGCGAAAGCGCCGCACCTTCATAAAGAAGGCGGGTTGTGGGACCGGCTGATCGGTCACTTCACTGCAAGGTGACCTGCCGGATCCCGGCCGAGGACGCGCGGCACGACACCGCGGCCAATTGCCGGATGGCGATCGGCGGGGTGATGTACGACCTGACCGGCTACATCCCTCAGCGCGTGACGCTGCCCGCCGTCATGACCCGGCACTGCGGGACTAAGGCGACGGGCGTCTATACGACCAGGGGGCATGGCCGGCCGGCCTCGCCATCTCCGACCCGCTGCTTAAACAGTACGCCATTGACCGACTGGCGGCAGAGTGAGCAGGGCCGGCCGCGTACCACTGCCTCCTGGCGCGGTGGTGCCGGGAGGCTCGTCGCGCGCGGTCAGACGGCTATCGACCGCCGCAGCAGGGGTATCCTTTTAGATGGAGTCCGAATTCCTCTCTCCCGCCATGTCCTCACCGCCGCTCAGTCATCTTCGTAGTATCCACGGTCCGCACCCTTATGGCAGGCGAGGCAGTTGGATTTCGTCACCACGTCGGGGCGCTGCCATACACTCGGCCGGAAGTCGTGCTCGCGGGCAAACGCCGGGTTCCCGGTTATGCGCTGAGGCGCTCCGCCGGGTGCGACCCATCGCATGTAGTCGCGCGCCGCGCCGCGCCGGTCGACATCGCCGGCGCTGGCGGTGAGGTAGGCTCGGATGGCCTCCGCCTTGTCGGCCGGGATGGAAGCATCGTCGCCGAAGTGGTCGGAGAGCGTGTCCATCATCCGGTTCCACGAGCGAGCCGGCAGGAAGCCGGGCTGGAAGGCCATGTGGCAGTCGCCGCACTCTTCCTTCGTCAGCGTATGGGTCACCGGCGGAATCCACTCGTCGTCATCGGCCTGCACCGGGCCGCTGCCCAGTGCGACCGCAAGCGGCAGGGCGAGAAGGAGAGCACGCATGGTCACTGCTCCTGCATAAAGGCTATGTAGTCACCTTTTTCCCGCGGGGTGCAGGGCCGGCCGAGTACGGCATCGCAGTCGCGGCGAAACTGTTTTTCCACCTCGTCGATGTCGGTGAAGCGGTCCGGCTCGACCGAAACGGCCACCGGCTCGATGGGCCGCCCGGTCTTGGCGTTGCGGCCCTGGGCGCGCGGGTCATTGGTATGGCAGGCCGTGCACGACGGCGTGCGGGCGTCGCCGCCGGCCCAGCGGGTGCGGAAAAGCTCCTCGCCGCGTGCTGCGGAAAAACCGGTGAAGGCGGGATCATCGGCGGCCGCGCGCTCGGCATAGCCCGCCAGGATGGCGGCGCGGTCGGCGGCGTCTCCGGCCAAGGCGGGTCCGCCGGCCAGGATGGCCAGAAGCGTGGCGGCGGTCATCGCGAAACGGGGCATTACGAACTCTCCTTCAGCCGGGTGGAATGGCCTTCGGCAAGGCGCCGCCACAGGGCCGCCACCCGGCGCCTGCCGCCGAACATCAGCAGGATGAAGGCAACGTGGCCGAGCACCACCCAGAGGGACGCCGTCGAAAGGGCCTCGTGCAGGTCTTCAACCCACGGCAGCCAGTGGGATGCCATGCCGCTGGCAGCGGCGGCGCCGACCGTGCCGAGCAGGGCAACGGCGAGCCAGGCGAACAGCGGGTTGCGCCCGCGCCGGGTCGTCAGCCACTCGCGCGCCGCCGCCAGTGACACGCGCGGCATCCGCCAGGGCGGCTTGCGGGCGACGGCCGCCACCGCCAGGCGCAGCGCCACCGCCCCGAGGACCGCATAGCCGGCCACCTGGTGCATGATGTAGAGGTCGTCGCTGTCACCGGTGAGGTAGGCGACCAGAAAGCCGCCGGCGATCACGGCATGCCACGCCTTCATGGCCGGCATGGCAAGGCGGCGGCGACGAAGGGGCGCGTCAGTCATCGTGGTCCTCCCCGCGCTCGTGGCGCTGGTCCCGGTCGTCGTCGTCATCACGGTCCCGACGGCCGAGGACCGTCGGCAGGTATCCGGTGTCGCCGCCGCCGGCCACGCGGTTCGTCGGCCGGTCGTCGGGGCGATCCGGTGCCGTCAGATAGCCTGTGCCGGTCGCGACTTTCGCGGGCGGAGCAGGCGGCGCCGCCACTTCGGCCCAGGCCAGACCGGCGACAGCAATTGCCGCCGCGGCCGCCAGTCCCTGAATGATTGTCTTGACGATCATGGGATGCCTCCTGCTCAACTGACGTCATGCCCATTGGTGTAGCAGGGCTTTCCTGAACCGCGCCTGAAGGCCGCGCGGCCGTTCAGCCGGCGTTCATCGGCCTGGGCTATGGTGAGATCATGCGAAGACGACATCTCTTCCTCATCGCTGCCTTGCTGCTGCTACCGGTCCTGCCGGTGCTGGCGGACGATGACGATCACGAGGATCACGAGCGGGCGCGCCGTGCGCTGAAGGCCGGCGATGCCCTGCCGCTCGCCGCGCTGCTGGAGCGCAGCGGCATCGAGGCCACTGGCCGGCTCATCGAGGTGGAGCTGGAGCGCGAACACGGCCGGCTGGTCTACGAGCTGAAGGTGCTCACCCCGCAGGGGCGCGTCATGGAGCATTATTTCGACGCCCATAGCGGTACGCTGCTGAAAACGGAGGGCGATGACGAATGAAGGTGCTGGTCGTGGAGGACGAACCGCGCCTCACGCTCCAACTGGAACGGACCCTTCAGGCTGCCGGTTATGCGGTGGATACGGCCCACGACGGCGAGCGCGGCCATCTGCTGGGGGAGACCGAGGATTACGACGCGGTCGTCCTCGACCTGGGCCTGCCCAGGCTGGACGGCGTGACCGTGCTGCGGCAATGGCGTGCGGCCGGGCGCAGCATGCCCGTTCTTGTGCTGACCGCCCGCGACGGCTGGAGCGAGAAGGTGGCGGGTCTTGATGCCGGGGCCGACGACTATCTCACCAAGCCCTTCAACACCGAGGAACTGCTGGCCCGCCTGCGCGCCCTGATCCGTCGTGCCGCCGGCCAGGCGGAGCCGGAGGTGCGGGTCGGGGATGTGACGCTCGACACCCGCGCCGCCACCGTTACCCGCGCCGGCGAACCGGTGTCGCTGACGGCCCATGAATACAGGGTGCTCGCCTACCTCATGCTGCACAAGGGCAAGGTGGTCAGCCGCACCGAACTGACGGAACACGTCTACGCCCAGGACTTCGACCGCGACAGCAACACCATCGAGGTCTTCGTCGGCCGTCTTCGACGCAAGCTGGGTGCCGGGGTGATCGAAACGGTGCGCGGCCTCGGCTATCGGGTGCCGGAGGCATGACCCGTTCCGCGCCCTCCTTGCGGTTGCGCATGCTGGCCGGTGCGGTCTGCTGGATCGGTGTGGCGCTCGCCGCGAGCGGCTGGGTTCTGGTGGACCTGTTTCGAGACCACGTCGAAGCCCAGGCGAGGGACCGGCTGGTGACCGACATGGACCAGCTGATCGCCGCGCTGACGGTTGAGCCCGACGGCACCGTGACGGTCTTTCCGCCGCTCAGCGACCCGCGCTTCCGCCAGCCGTTGTCGGGCCTTTACTGGCAGGTCGGGCCGGTGGGAGCGCCGGTGGCGCGGTCCCGTTCGCTGTGGGACGCCACGCTGCCCCTGCCCGCCGATACCGTTCGCGACGGCCAGGTGCACGTGCACGCCATACCGGGCCCCCGCGACGCCGCCTTGCTTAGCGCCGAACGCCTGGTTCGCCTGCCGGGGCGGGACGCACCGCTGCGGGTGGCCGTGGCCCAGGACCTGTCTGAGGTCGAGGCGGCGGTCGGCCGCTTCACGCGCGACCTGTCGGGCGCCTTTGCCGTGCTGGCCGTTGCGCTGATGCTTGCGGCGGCAGTTCAGGGCGTGGTCGTGCTCCGGCCCATGCGGCGCCTGCGGGACCGCGTTCTGACGGTGCGCCGTGGTGAGGCGGAGCGGCTGGAGGGGTCCTTTCCGGCCGAGGTGGCCCCGCTGGTTGACGATCTCAACATCCTGCTCGACCACGCCCGCACCACGATGCACCGCGCCCGCCGCCAGGCGGGGGATCTGGCGCACGGCCTGAAGACGCCGCTGGCGGTGATCCGCGCCGAAGCGCAGGAGCTGGCGGCAGCGGGCCAGGACGAACCGGCAGCGGTACTGACGGAGCAGGTGGAAGCCATGCGGCGCCAGGTTGAGGCCAATCTTGCCCGCGCCCGGGCCGCGGCTTCGCGCGACCTGCCGGGGGTGCGGGCCCCGGTGGCGGCAACGCTGGAGCCGCTTTGCCGCACCATCGGGCGCCTGTACGGCAAGACGGTCGAGATGGACGTGCCGGCGGGCCTGGTCTTCAAGGGCGATGCGCAGGACCTTCAGGAGATGGCCGGCGCCCTTATCGACAACGCCGGCAAGTGGGGCCGCAATCGCATCCGGGTTGCGGCGCGCCCGGAGGGGGATGCCCTTGTAATCACCATTGACGACGACGGCCCCGGCCTGCCGCCCGAACTGCGCGAGGTGGCGTTCCGGCGAGGGGTCAGGCTTGACGAGGCGGTGCCCGGCACCGGGTTGGGCCTCTCGATTGCGCGCGATCTGGCGGAGCTTTATGGCGGCTCTGTCGCGTTCAACGAGGGTCTCTCCGGTCGTGGCGGCCACGCGGTCCTGAGGCTGCCGGCACGGTGACGACCCCGGCGGCGTGCAGCCGCCCGTCCCGCTGCTCACTGGTTCGCCGTGGTGGGCGCGAGGTCATCATCCCGCCCGCAGCCGGGCCAGGAACCGTTGCGTCCTCTGCTCCTGCGGATCGTCGAAGAAGGGTTTGGCCGGTCCCTGCTCGACGATCCGGCCGCCCTCCATGAAGATCACCCGGTCGGCGACATCGCGGGCGAAGGCCATCTCGTGGGTGACGATGACCATGGTGCGGTGCTCGGCCGCGAGGCCCCGGATGACCGCCAGGACTTCCCCCACCAGTTCCGGGTCGAGCGCGCTCGTCGGCTCGTCGAACAGCAGCACATCAGGCTCCATGGCCAGGGCCCGGGCGATGGCGACACGCTGCTGCTGGCCGCCCGACAGGCTGCCGGGGTAGGCATCGGCCTTCTCCGCAAGCCCCACGCGGGCGAGAACGTCCCGCCCCCTGTCCTCCGCTGCCGCGCGGGAGAGGCCCTTCACCACCACCGGTCCTTCCGTGACATTGCCGAGGGCCGTGCGGTGGGGGAACAGGTTGAAGGTCTGGAACACGAAGCCGACGTGCTGGCGCAACGCGCGCACGGCCGTCTTCTGCCGCGACAACGGCCGGTCGCCCTCGACGGTGATGGCACCGACGCGGATGGTCCCGCCGTCCGGCGCCTCCAGGCAGTTGAGCAGGCGCAGGAGCGTCGTCTTGCCCGATCCGCTGGGGCCGATGACGGCCACCACCTCGCCCTTGTCCACGGTCAGGTCGACGCCGTCCAGTACGACGGTTTCGCCGAACCGCTTGGTCAGGCCGGTTGCCTCGATCATGCTCATGGCGTCAGACCCTTACGTGGCGCGTGGCGCGTGGCGCGCGCTTCCATGCGGTGCTGCCCCCATGACAGCGCCGTCGACAGCACCCAGTAGAGGGCGGCGGCGGCCAAGTACATGGTGAAGACCTCGTAGGTGCGGGCGGTGATGAGCTGGGCCTGGCGGAACAGTTCCGGCACCTGGATGGTGGCGGCCAGCGAGGTGTCCTTGACCAGGCTGACGAAGCTGTTGCCCAGCGCCGGCAGGGCGACGCGGGCGGCCTGCGGCAGGATGGTCCGCCGCATGGTCTGCGCCGGCGTCATGCCGATGCTGTAGCTGGCCTCCCACTGGCCCCGGTCGATGGAGGCAATGGCTCCGCGCAGGATTTCCGACGTGTACGCCGCCATGTTCAGCGAAAAGCCGATCAGCGCCGAGGGGATGGGGTCGAGCCGGATGCCGGCCTGCGGCAGCCCGTAGTAGATGATGAAAAGCTGCACCAGCAGCGGCGTGCCGCGGATGAACGAAACGTACACGCGCGCCGGCCAGCGCAGCAGCTTCAACGGCGACAGGCGCATCAGCGCCAGAAGGAACCCGAGCACCAGCCCGCAGGCCATGCCGCCGATGCTGAGCACAACGGTATAGGCGGCCCCCTTCAGCAGGAAGGGAGCCGCCTGGGCCAATGAGGCGAGGGCGCCGTCCATGGTCTTACTGGGTCACGTCGGAGCCGAACCACTCCTTGGAGATCTCGGCCAGCTCGCCGCTCTGGCGCAGGTCGTCGATGGCTTGGTCGAGGGCGGCCAGAAGCTCGGGATTGTCCTTGCGGATGGCGACGCCCATGCGCTGCTTGGAGAACGGCTCTCCGGCCGCGACCACGGCCCCGTCGGAGCGGCGCAGCAGGTAGCCGGCCATCAGGCGGTCGTTGAGCAGCGCGTCGATGCGGCCAACCCGCAGGTCCTGGAGGGAGGCGACGTTGTCGTCATAGGTGCGGACGTCGGCGCCCGGCGCGTTCTCGCGCAGCCAGTCCTCGTAGTTGCTGCCGAGCCCGACGCCGACCGCCTGGCCTTCCAGGGCTTCCGGCGAGGTCAGCTCGTCGGCCTTGTCCTCGGTCGTGATGATCTGAATGCCCGAGACCGTGTAGGGCTGGGTGAAGTCGTACTTCTCCTGCCGTTCCGGCGTGATGGTCACCTGATTCATGATCGCGTCGAAGCGTTCGGAGTCCAGGCCGGCCAGCATGCCGTCCCACTTGGTCGGCACGAACTCGGCCTCCACGCCCATCTCCTCGGCGACCGCCTTGGCGAAATCGATCTCGAAGCCGACGAGGTTGCCCTGTTCGTCGGTGTAGTTGAACGGCGGATAGGTGCCTTCCACGCCGATGCGGATGGTGCCGCGCTCCTTGATCTGGTCAAGCAAGGTCTCGTCCTGGGCGGCGGCGGGGGTGGCGGCGCCGAAGCCCATGCCGGCGAGAACAACGGCTGAGAGAAGGCCGCGCAGGCGGGGGAAATGCATGTCCGTCTCCTGGTGTTGATCATGATGGCGGCGGCAGCCAAGCCGGCACGCCCTTGTCTCGAGGCTCAAGCAGATAATGTAACACGGAGTGACTGTCAAATAATCGTGATTAACATTTATTTAATGTAAAAAAGTTTTTCCGGGGCCCGCACGCGCCGTCTCGCGTGTCGGCAGCCGGCGCTGCCGATGCGGCGCTGACGCCCGCAATTCGGGTCAGCCAGTCGTGTTCACGTCACCCGCAGCCACGTCATCATGCCGCCGGCCGAGTGCTCCAGCATGTGGCAGTGGAGCAGCCACTTCCCCGGTTCCTCGGCCACGAAGGCGATGCGCATAGTTTCGCCGCTGCCCATCATTTCGCCGTCGCGCCAGGGGGCGTCCGGAACCGGCCGGCCGTTGCGCTCGACGATGCGGAAGTGGTGGCCGTGCAGGTGCATGGCGTGCGGCCAGCGGGTGTCGTTGCGGATCGCTACCGTGGCGGTGCGGCCGCGCGGCACCTCCAGAAGCGGCGTGTCCAGGTCTCCGGCGACACCGTTGAAGGCCCAGACGCGGTTGACCCGCACGAGATCCCGCCAGCCCATGCGTTGGCCGTTGTAGACCGCTTCGTCCATGGTTCCCATGGCCCCACCCTGCATGAGCAGGTCGGCCGTCACCGCCGTCTCCAGGTCTAGCACTGGCGCCGCCTCGAACCCCGGCAGGGCGAGCGGTGCGTCGAGTGGTGTCTCGCGCAGCACATCGTCGGCAACCGCGATGTGAGCCACCGGCGCCGGATCGTCATACGCCTGGTCGGCGATGGCGATGCGCGCGCCCGGCTCGGCGTCCACGTCCATCATCAGGTCGGCGCGCTGGCCGGAGCCCAGCAGCAGCCCGTTCTCCGACACCGGGTGCGGCCGGCAGGGGCGGCCGTCCAGGGCGACGACGGTCGGGCGCAGGCTGCCGAAGGTCAGGGCCAGGATTAGCGCGTTTGACGGGTTGAGCAGCCGCAGCCGCAGGCGCTCGCCACGCCTCACGGAGATGTCCGGGCGGACGCGGCCGTTGACCGTCACCACGTTCCCCATGCGGCCGCCGTGGCCCCAGTCATGCAGCGCGCCCAGGGTTTCTTCAACGAACCGGCCGTCGCGGTCGAGCAGCCAGTCGTCGACGACCAGCAGAAGGTCCTGGTCGACCTGCGGCGGCTCGGCCTCATCGACGATTAGAACGCCATAGACGCCGCGCGCCACCTGCTCCCAGGCCCGCTGGTGGCTGTGATACCAAAAGGTGCCGGCGTCCTTGAGGTCGAAGGCGTAGTCGAAGGTCTCGCCCTTGGGCACGGCCTCCTGCGTCAGGCCGGGCACGCCATCCATGGCGTTGGGCAGGCGCAGGCCGTGCCAGTGGAGCGCGGTCGGCATGGGCAGGCGGTTGTCGAGCCGCACCCGCAGCGTCTCCCCCACGCGGTGCCGCAGGACCGGGCCGGGGGCGCGGCCGTCGAAGCCCCACAGGCCGGCCGTCGGCCGGTCGGGACCGAGCAATGGAGCGGAGACGGGCTCGGCGCGCAGGGTGCGGAAGCCGTCCGCGGCCGCTGCGCGGGTCAGCGTCGGAGCGGTGACAAGGCCGGCGGAAAAGGCGGCGGAGGCGGCGAGGAAGCCGCGTCGGCTGATTGTTGTCATCGTCTCTTGTGTCCTGTTCTTCGCTGCGGCCTTACCGGCCGCTGCCTTCGGCATCCCGCAGCGCGCGCAGGCGCTGGCGGAAGGTCTCGTCGTCGATCTCCCCGCGCAGGTAGCGCTCCGTCAACTCGTCCACTGGGCGGGGGCGCCGGCGCTCGCCGGCGGTTCGGCCCAGGCTGTAGAGCCCGTAGCCGGCCAGCACGATGACAAGCAGGAAGAGCAACATGGGCCAAGCGAAGAAGCCATGCCATCCCCAGTCATGCATTCCGTTTCCGTTCCACATCGCATCATCCTCCGTCGGGGTTCCGGGGTTCCGGGGTTCCAGAAGGTAGGTGGCGATGGCCTCCAGGTCCGCGTCGTTCAGCCAGGCCGTGCCGTCGCGGACGACCTCGCCCATGCCGCTGCCGAGGGAATCGCCCTCCGGTGTCAGGCCGGTGCGCAGCGCCGTGACTAGGCCGTCGCGCGTCCAGCCGGCCTCCTTCAGCGCCTCCGGCGTGATCGCGGGGACTTTGGCACCGCCGGGGCCGTCGCTGCCGCCCGCGAGGAAGCGATCCCCGTCCCGGCCGCCGAGCAAACCGCGCGGCGTGTGGCAGGCGCCGCAGTGTCCAGGGCCGGTGACGATGTAGGCACCCCGATCCCAGGCCTCGGACCGCTCCGGGTCGGGCTCGAACCGCGCCGGCTCGAAGTGCAGCGCTCGCCAGACGTGCAGGCCCTCGCGAATAGAAAAGGGGAACGAGAGGTCGTTGCCCTTGCGCCCACCGTCTGCCGGAGCGACCGTCTGGAAGGCCGCCCAAAGGTCGGCCACGTCCTGATCGCTCATGTGGGTGTACATGGCGTAGGGGAAGGCGGGGTAGTAAGGATCTCCCTCCGGCGAAACGCCCTGACGGACGGCGCGGGCGAAGTCCGCCACCGTCCAGTCGCCGATGCCGGCTTCGGGGTGCTGGGTGACATTGGGCGGGACGAAGCTGCCGAAGCGGGTTTCGATGGGGGCACCACCGGCGAGCGGCGCGCCGCCGGCCTCGGAATCCGTATGGCAGCCGATGCAGCCGGACATGCGCGCGAGGTAGGCCCCGCGCTTAGCGTCGCCCGCGGGAAAGGTAGCAGGTTCGGCGGTCGGCACCGCCCCTTTCAGGATGCCGAGCCCGCCCACGAGCGCCAGCCCCGCCGCGACAACGGCGAGGCCGGCAAGCAGTGGCTTGCGCAGGCGCATCAGTCCTTCTTCATTCTGTAGCTGTCGTGGCAGGCGCCGCAGGTGTTGCTGAGCTGCATGAAGGCGGCCTGCGGGGGCATGTCGGCCAGAGCCTCGGGCGAGGGGCCGGAGCCACCGCCCATCATGGCGCCCATGCCGCCGGAGCCAGCGCCCATCATCTCCTGCGTCGACGCGCCGCCCATCATGGCGTTCATGTCGGTCGAGGGTGCGCCCATGCCACTGCCCGTGCCGTTGTCGGCGGCCTTCGCCAGGGCTTCGGCGTAGGTGGTCAGGTCTTCCGCAAGCGCCTTGAAACGATCCGGCTTGTTCCAAATGGCGGGCAGAGCCTCGGACGGGTCGTGTGCCGTGCCTTCGGGGAACAACGTCACGAGATCGTCGCCGCCACGCTCGGCGATGGCTTGCGCCTCGCGGCGGACGGTGTCGGCGTCGTAGGGGGCCTTGCCCTGCATCATGGCGGTCAGGGTCTTCATGCTGTCGCCCATGGCCTTCATGAGGTCCATGCGCTCCTTGACGATTCCGGTGGCGCCGCCGTGGGCGGCGGCATCGGGCGCGGCGGTCAGCCAAAGGCCGGCGGCCACGGCGCTGGCGGCCGCGGCAACGGTAACAGTACGGATCATTGTCGAAATCCTCGTGGTGTGGACGATCAGAAGGTCACAGCACGGGATGGCGGCGGGGAGGGGGCGGATCGGGCGCGGCCGTCTTGCCGCGCAGAATGGTGTCCGCCGGCCGGTGGAGCATAACGGAGGCGACCGCCAGACCGACGGCGGAGGGTGGCTCGGTCAGCATGCCGGTCACGGTCTGGCACGAGGGCATGCAGTGCCGCTCGTGGCTGTCGGCGGCGGTGGTGCCGGCCTCCTCGCCGTGGTCGTGCGGCACCAGCTCATGCGCCAAAGCGTCCGCCTGCTCGGCCGCCGAAACGATCATCGGCAGGTTGAGCGTCAGCAACGCCACCAGCAGGGCGGCCAAAAGGGGGAACGGCGTCTTCGGCGACATGGCGGGACTATGACACAGGTGCGCGGGTGCGGAAACCGTCTTGCAATGGAGCGATGCCTCTTCATTCCCGTTGACGTGCCGCCAGGGCGCGCGTATCCGAGAGCGATATCGCCCGCGCCCGACCGCCGCCACGGCCGTCGTCCGGGCTTCGGAATCCCGACATGATCCATCGCCTGCTCCTCGCCTTTCTGCTCTGCACCGCCGTTCTCGGCGGCGTGGCGCCGGCGTGGGCGCACGAGCATCGCGGGGCGCAGATGGCAGCCGGCCACGGTCCGGCGCATGATCATCACCACGGGATGGCCGACCATGGCGCGGCGTGCACGATGGCCGAGGGCGGCCACGCGGGGCACAGCACCCCCGACGCCGCCGGTTGTCCCGGCGCGGCCTCGGCCTGTGGTGGAGCGTTCGCCGGGTGGCCGACGGTGGCGCTCGACATTCGCGCCCAGGAACCGGCGGCTCTACCGGAACCGGGGCCCGGACGCCATATGACGGCGCTGGTTCTTTCTCCCGACCTGCGGCCTCCGCGCGCTTCTTCCTGACGATCCCGCATCACGCGGCGCGCCTGTCGCGCCGTTGACGGCCGTTATGGAAGAAGGACGCACCATTCATGTCCGCACGCACAGTGCTGGTCGCCGCCGTGGCGCTTGCCGCCGGCGTCGCCGGAGGCCTCGCCCTTGAGCGCGGGGGGCTGATCCCCCATGGCGCGGGCGAGACCGCCGCCACCGAAAAGAAAATCCTCTACTGGGTCGCCCCCATGGACCCCAACTACCGGCGCGACGTGCCGGGCAAGTCGCCCATGGGCATGGACCTGATCCCGGTCTATGAGGGCGAGGATCCGGGCGCGGCCGACGCCGATGCCTCCGATGCCGATGTCGTCCAGCTCTCCCCGGCGGTCGTCAACACCATGGGCGTACGTACCGCGAGCGTCGAGCGCGCGTCCCTCGGCGGGGCGGTGCACACGGTGGGCTACGTGGCGCTGGACGAGGACAAGACCTCGCACGTCCACGTCCGCAAGGAAGGCTGGATCGAGGGGCTGAAGATCCGCTCCCTCGGGGCCGAGGTGACGCAGGGCGAGGTCCTGTTCGAATACTTCTCGCCGGAACTGGCGGCGTCGTCCTTCGAGTACGTGCGCGACCTGGAGCGCGGCGACACCTGGGCGGGCGCCGGCGGCCGGGCCAAGCTGAAGGCGCTCGGCGTGTCGGAGCGCCAGATCGGGGAAATCGCCAAGTCCCGCAAGCCGGCGGAGCGCATCCGCGTTTATGCGCCGCAGAGCGGTGTCGTGGTGCAGCTTGGCGTCGGCGAGGGCATGTACATCCGCCCCGACCAGACGCTTATGAGCCTGTCGGACCTGTCGACCGTCTGGGTCATCGCGGACGTGTTCGAAAGCCAGTCCGACCGGGTGCGACCGGGCATGGAGGCCGAGGCGCGGCTGGCGCACCTGCCGGATCGGGTGTGGCACGGTACGGTGGACTACATCTATCCCGAACTGGACCCGACCACGCGTACCCTTCGTGTGCGGCTGCGCTTCGAGAACGCCGATCTGGCCCTGCGGCCCAACATGTTCGCCTCCATCACGCTCGCCGGAACGGCGCGGGCGGAGGCGGTGGTGGTGCCGGCCGAAGCGGTGATCCGCACAGGGCGCAGCGACCGGGTGGTGCTCGCTCTGGGCGACGGACGCTTCCGGGCGGTGCCGGTGACGGTGGGCTTCAGCGATGGCGAGCGGACGGAGGTCCTGGAGGGGCTCGGCGACGGCGTGGAGGTGGTCAGCTCGGGCCAGTTCCTGATTGATTCCGAGGCCAGCCTGAAGGCCGGCTTCGCCCGCATGGAAGACCCGGCGCAGGAGCCCGCGCCGGAGGTGATCGCCGAGACGGCGGCGACGGTCAACGCGGTGGACGCGGAAGCCCGCACCGTCAACGTCACCCACGAGCCCATCCCCGTGCTCGGCTGGCCCGCCATGACCATGGACTTCGGCCTGGTCGACGGCATTGACCCGTCTGTTTTCGCGGTGGGCGGCGCGGTTTCCCTCGGCATCGGGAAGGATGCGGAAGGCACCTTCGTCGTCGTCACCGCCGAGGCCGCCGCGGCCGAGCTCTGGGGCGAGGGCGTGGTCGATGCGGTCAAGGAAGAGGGCCGCGTGCTCACCGTCACCCATGACCCGATCCCGGCGCTCGGCTGGCCGGCCATGACCATGGACTTCACGGTCGAGCCGCCGCCCGAGACCGCGCCGGCCGTGGGCGAGCGCATCCGCTTCGCGCTGGGCAAGGACGCGGCCGGAATGCCGGTCATCGTAGAGATCGCCGCATCCGCCGACACGGCGGCGGGGGTGACGCAATGATCGCCGCCATCATCCGCTGGTCGCTGCGCAACCGCTTTCTGGTGGTGGTGCTGACCGTCCTGCTGGGCGTCGGCGGCCTGTGGGCGCTGAAATCGACGCCCGTCGACGCCATCCCCGATCTGTCGGACGTGCAGGTCATCATCAAGACCTCCTATCCCGGCCAGGCGCCGCAGGTGGTGGAGGACCAGATCACCTACCCGCTGTCGACCGCCATGCTGTCGGTGCCGGGCGCGCGCACCGTGCGCGGCTATTCCATGTTCGGCGACAGCTACGTCTACGTCATCTTCGAGGACGGGACGGACCTCTACTGGGCGCGCTCGCGGGTGCTGGAGTACCTGTCGCAGGTCACGCCGCGGCTGCCGCAGGACGCGACCCCGGCACTCGGTCCCGATGCCACCGGCGTCGGCTGGGTCTACCAGTACGCCCTGGTCGACCGAAGCGGCCGGCACGATCTTGCGCAGCTGCGCGCCATCCAGGACTGGTTCCTGAAGTACGAGCTTCAGACCGTGCCGGGCGTGGCCGAGGTGGCGACCATCGGCGGCATGGTCAAGCAGTACCAGATCGTCGTCGACCCCCAGCGCCTGCGCGCCTACGGCCTGCCGCTCTCGGCGGTGAAGGCAGCGGTGCAGCAGGCCAACCAGGAAACCGGCGGCTCCGTCATCGAGATGGCGGAGGCGGAATACATGGTCCGCGCTGGCGGTTACGTGGACGAGATCGCCGACCTGGAGGCGGTGCCGCTCAAGACCAGCACGGCGGGGACGCCGGTGCTGCTGTCGGATGTGGCCGACATCCGCCTCGGCCCCGAACTGCGGCGCGGCATCGGCGAGTTGGACGGGCAGGGGGAGGCCGTCGGCGGCGTCATCATCATGCGCTGGGGCGAGAACGCGCTGACGACCATCGAGGGCGTCAAGGCCAAGCTGGCCGATCTTCAGGCCAGCCTGCCCGAGGGCGTGGAGGTGGTGACGACCTACGACCGCTCCGGCCTCATCAACCGGGCCATCGACACGCTGACGCACAAGCTGCTGGAGGAAATGCTGGTGGTGGTGCTGGTCTGCGCCGCCTTCCTGCTGCACCTGCGATCCTCGCTGGTGATCGTGCTGTTCCTGCCGCTGGGCATCCTGGCGGCCTTCCTGGTCATGCGCGTGCAGGGCATCAACGCCAACATCATGTCGCTGGGCGGCATCGCCATCGCCATCGGCGCCATGGTCGATGCCGCCATCGTCATGATCGAGAACCTGCACCGCAAGATCGAGACGACGCCGCTGACCCGCGAGAACCGCTGGAAGGTGGTGGCCGAGGCGACGACCGAGGTCGGGCCGGCGCTGTTTTTCTCGCTTCTCATCATCACGCTCAGTTTCGTGCCGGTCTTCGCGCTGGAGGCGCAGGAAGGCCGCATGTTCCAGCCGCTGGCGTTTACCAAGACCTATGCCATGGCGGCGGCGTCCATCCTGTCCATCACCCTGGTGCCGGTGCTGATGGGCTGGTTCATCCGCGGCCGCCACATCATTCCCGAGCACCGCAACCCGGTGAGCCGCGTGTTCATCTGGCTCTACCGCCCGCTGCTGGGCGGCGTGGTGCGGCATCCGCTGCTGATGGTGCTGGCGGCGGTGGTGCTGACGGCTGGCACCGTCTACCCCATGTCCAAGCTCGGCAGCGAGTTCATGCCGGAGCTGGACGAGGGCGACATCCTCTACATGCCGAGCCTGTTCCCCGCCGTCTCCATCGGCAAGGCGGGCGAAATCCTGCAACAGACCGACCGCCTGATCCGCACCCTGCCGGAGGTGGAAACCGTCTACGGCAAGGTCGGACGGGCGGAAACGGCCACCGACCCGGCACCCCTGACCATGGTGGAGACGACGGTGCGCCTGAAGCCGCGCGAGGACTGGCGGCCGGGTATGACCATGGCGAAAATCCGCGACGAGCTGGACCGCCTGGTGCAGATCCCCGGCGTCACCAACGTCTGGATCATGCCCATCAAGAACCGGCTGGACATGCTGGCGACGGGCGTGAAGACGCCGGTCGGCATCAAGGTGGCCGGGCCGGACCTGGACGAAATCGGCCGCGTCGCCGCCCGCATCGAGGAGGCGGTCAAGGCCGTCCCCGGCACAGCCTCGGCCTATGCCGAGCGCACCGTCGGCGGGCGGTACCTGGACGTCGAGATCGACCGCCGCGCCGCCGCCCGCCACGGCCTGTCCATCGCCGACGTGCAGGACGTGGTGCGCACCGCCATCGGCGGCATGCGCATCTCTGAAACCGTGGAGGGGCTGGAGCGCTACCCCATCAACATCCGCTACCCCTACGACGACCGCACCAGCATCGAGGCCTTGCGCGAGTTGCCCATGGTCACGCCCTCGGGCGCGCAGATCGGCCTTGGCGACGTGGCGGAGATCACCGTCACCGATGGGCCGGGCATGATCCGGTCGGAAAACGCCCGGCTCAACGGCTGGATCTATGTCGACATCGCCGGCCGCGACCTCGGCGGCTATGTGGAGGACGCGCGCCGGGTGGTGGCCGAGCAGGTCACGCTGCCGCCGGGCTACTCCGTTGCGTGGTCCGGCCAGTTCGAGTTCCTGGAGCGGGCGGAAAAGCGCCTCTCCATGATCGTGCCGGTGACGCTGCTGCTGATCGTCGTGCTGCTGTTCATGGCGTTTGGCCGCGCGATCGACGTCGCCACCATCGTGGGCACCCTGCCCATCGCGCTGTCGGGCGGCTTCTGGCTGCTGTGGATGCTGGACTTCGACCTGTCTGTGGCCGTGGTGGTGGGCTTCATCGCGCTGGCCGGCGTGGCGGTTGAGACGGCGATCATCATGCAGGTCTACCTCAACCTCGCGCTCGACAAACGGCGCCGGCAGGCGGCGGAGGAGGGGCGGCCGGTCACCATGGACGACGTGCTCGACGCGGTGACGGAAGGGGCGCTGTTGCGCCTGCGGCCCAAGATCATGACCGTCGCCACCATCTTCGCCGGCCTGCTGCCCATCATGATCGGCACCGGCACGGGGGCGGAGGTCATGCGCCGCATCGCCGCCCCCATGGTCGGCGGCATGGCGACGGCGACGCTTCTCACCCTGTTCGTCATCCCGGCGGTGTTCGTGCTGGTCAACCGCATCGACGCCGTCCGCAACCCCAAGACCCTGTCCCCCACCACCGGCGCCATGGCCCACGGCCACCCCGCCGAATGATCCACCCCAGGAGACTTACACCCATGAAGACGATCCTTTTCGCCGCCGCCGTCGCCCTCGCCGTTCTGCCGGCCGCCGCCATGGCGCAGTCCTCCCACTCCATGTCCGACCATTCCACGATGGCCGGCGCGAAGCATGGGGAGGAAGCGGCCGTCGCGGGCACCGGCACCGTCAACAGCGTCGACGCCGACGCCCGCAAGGTCAACGTGACGCACGAGCCCATCGCCGCCATCGGCTGGCCCGCCATGACCATGGACTTCGCGGTGGCCGAGGGCGTCGACCTCGCCGCCCTGGAGGCGGGCGCGCCGGTGTCCTTCACCCTGACGCGCGGTGCCGACGGCATCTACATGATCGAGACGGTGCAGGCCCGGTAAGGCAATGAATGAGGCGGCGGATGCCTCGGTGCATCCGCCGCCGTTCCAGAGCGCCTATTCGGCGGCCGTCTGAGCCGCCGGCCTTTTCCGCATCGCGTATGCCACGATGCCCATGCCGAGCCCGATCATAGGCAGGCTAAGAAGCTGGCCCATGGTCGCGCCCTGCCAGACGAAGCCCAGGAACGGGTCCGGCTCGCGGAAGAATTCCACCGTGAAGCGCGCAAGGCCGTAGAGCA
Source organism: Caenispirillum salinarum (assembly GCF_044803115.1). GTDB lineage: Bacteria > Pseudomonadota > Alphaproteobacteria > Rhodospirillales > Rhodospirillaceae > Caenispirillum > Caenispirillum salinarum_A. The sequence goes on from NZ_CP085224.1 coordinate 1,381,424, forward strand.
TCAGGAACGTCCCGAACAGCACGCCCGGCCGCGCCTGCACCGCCGGCCGGCTGGCGAGAGCCGCCATGACGGCCAGAAGTAAGAGCCCTTCAAGCGCCGCCTCGTAGAGCTGGCTCGGGTGGCGCGGCACCGCTCCGCCCGTCGGGAAGGCCATGGCCCACGGCACATCGGTCGGACGGCCGAATAACTCGCCGTTGATGAAGTTCGCCAGCCGCCCGAAGAACAGGCCGATCGGCGCGACGACCGCGATGGTGTCGGCGAACGGCAGCAGCGGCACCTTGCGCTTGCGGGCGAACAGCCAGATTGCGACGGCGACACCCAGCAGTCCCCCGTGGAACGACATGCCGCCGTGCCAGACCTGCACGATCTCCAGCGGGTTAGAGAGGTAGTATCCCGGCTTGTAGAACAGCACGTACCCCAGCCGCCCGCCGAGGACGACGCCGAAGGTGGCCCAGAGCAGGAAATCGTCCACGTCCTCGCGCGTCAGCGCGCCGAGCCCCGGCCAGCGCGGCACCATGCGCCGCAAAAGAAGCCATCCGCCCGTCAGGCCGGTCAGGTAGGCCAACGCATACCAGCGGATGACGATCGGGCCGAGTTCAAAGGCCACGGGGTCGATGTTGGGAAACGGCATGGGGCCGGTCATGAACGTCCTCTTGGTGGTCAGTGGGCGGCCCGCGCCGGACGGTCGGCGAGGCTGTCGATGATGTGCGGAATGGCAGATGGGGATCCGGGCGGCATGGCGGCGTCGCCAGCCGTCTCGTCATCGGACTCCGGCATGGCACGCCACGATTTGCCCCGGAAGTAGAGGCGGAAAACGCCGAGGCAGGCGTGACAGCGGATGATGTCGCCGCTCCGGGCGTCCCGGGGCACGGCGACACCGGGGCCGCAGTGGGGGCAAAGCACCAGGTCCACGCCGTGGTCCGCGTGGCCGACGATTCCGTCGAGCCGGCCTTCCTCCACAAGGGTCACCAGCGCTTCGAAGGCGCCGGCGTCATATTGCCGGCCGGCGAGGGGGCGCAGGCTGCTCAGGGCCTTCTCCGGCGTCATGGCGGCGCGGTAGGGGCGGACGCTCGTCATTGCGTCGAAGGCATCCGCGATGGCGACGATGCGGCTCGCCCGCCCGATGGCCTCGCCGTGCAGGCCGCGCGGATAGCCGCTGCCGTCAAGGCGCTCGTGATGCTCGGCCACCACGCGGCGTGCCAGAAGGCCCAGCGGATGGTCCCGCAGCAGCGCCGCCCCCAGGCGGGGATGGCGGTGCATGACGGCGGCTTCGTCGCCGGTCAGGCGGCCCCGCTTCAGCAGAATCGCGTCGGGTACGCCGATCTTGCCGATGTCGTGGAGCCAGCCGCCGATGACGGCTTCCATCTCCACCCGGCGCGAGGCGCTCGCGCGGACGGCGATCATCTTGCACAGTTGCGACATGCGCCAGAGATGGCCGCCCGTGTACGGGTCGCGCGCCTCGGTCACGCTGCCCAGCAGCAAAAGCGACTGGAGCAGTTTGCGGTTCCCGGGCGCGATCATGACGCCCTCCGGCCCTGCGGGGCGCCCGCGTGCGGCAGCTTCACCCAGCGCAGGCGGAGCGCGTTGCCGATCACCGATGTCGAACTCAGCGCCATGGCGGCGGCGGCGATAATGGGGCTCAGCATCCAGCCGAAGGCCGGGTACAGCACGCCAGCCGCGACCGGTACGCCCAGGCCGTTGTATATGAAGGCGAAGAACAGGTTCTGGCGGATGTTGCGCATGGTGGCGTGGCTGAGCACGCGGGCCCGCGCGATGCCGTCCAGGTTGCCCTTCACCAGCGTCACCCCGGCGCTCTGGATGGCGACGTCGGTGCCCGTGCCCATGGCGATGCCGACGTCGGCCTCGGCCAGGGCGGGCGCGTCGTTCACGCCGTCGCCGGCCATGGCGACGATGCGGCCTTCCTTGCGCAGGCGGCGGACCACGGCGTTCTTGTCCTCGGGCGAGACCTCGGCCTCCACGGCGTCGATGCCGAGCGCGCGGGCGACGGCCTCGGCCGTGGTGCGGTTGTCGCCGGTCAGCATGACGATGTGCATTCCGGTCTCGCGCAGCACCCTCAGGGCCTCGGGGGGGGTGGCCTTCACCGGGTCGGCGACGGCGACCAGCCCGGCGGGGGCTCCGTCAACGGCGAGGAACATGACCGTTGCCCCCTCGCGCCGCAGGTCCTCGGCCGTGCCTTCCAGCGCGCCCGCTGCCACCGACAGGTCGCGCATGAGCTTGATGTTGCCAAGCGCGACGGCACGACCCTCGACCGAACCCTGGACGCCCTTGCCGGTGACCGACGAGAAGTCCTCCGCCTTGGGCAGGGACAGGCCACGCTCCCGCGCCGCTCCGACGATGGCGGCGGCCAGCGGATGCTCGCTGCCGCGCTCCAGGGCGGCGGCGAGGGCCAGCACGTGATCCTCGTCCTGTCCCTCGGCGGGGACGACGCGGGTGACCTTCGGGCGGCCCTCCGTCAGCGTGCCGGTCTTGTCGACCACCAGCGTATCCACCTTCTCGAAGCGCTCCAGCGCCTCGGCGTTCTTGATGAGCACGCCTTCACCGGCCCCGCGCCCGACGCCGACCATGATCGACATGGGCGTGGCGAGGCCAAGCGCGCAGGGGCAGGCGATGATGAGGACGGAAACCGCCACGATCAGCGCATAGGCCATGGCGGGCGCCGGCCCCACAGCCGCCCAGACGACGAAGGCGATGACCGCGATGGCAATGACGGCCGGCACGAACCAGCCGGCCACCACATCCGCCAGCCGCTGAATCGGGGCCCGTGACCGCTGGGCCTCCGCCACCATCTGCACGATGCGCGACAGCACGGTGTCCGAGCCGACCTTCTCGGCCCGGATCACCAGCCCGCCCGTGCCGTTGAGGGTGCCGCCGATGACGGCGTCGCCCTCCGTCTTCTCCACGGGCACGGATTCGCCGGTGACCATGGACTCGTCGACCGAACTGCGGCCCTCGGCGACGGTGCCGTCGACGGGTACGCTCTCGCCGGGGCGCACCCGCAGGCGGTCGCCCACCTGGACGGCCTCCAGCGGGATTTCCTCGTCATCGCCACTGGCCGTCAGCCGCCGGGCCGTCTTGGGGGCGAGGTCGAGCAGGGCCTTGATGGCGCCGCCCGTGCGCTCGCGTGCCCGCAACTCCAGCACTTGGCCGAGCAGCACCAGGACGGTGATCACGGCGGCGGCCTCGTAGTAGACGGCGACGATGCCTTCGGCGCCCCGGAAGGATTCCGGGAAGATGCCGGGGAAGAATGTTGCCACGACGCTGAAGCCGTAGGCCGCGCCCACGCCGATGGCGATCAGCGTGAACATATTCAGCGACCGGTTGACGATGGACTGCCAGCCCCGCGTGAACAGCGGCCAGCCTGCCCACAGGACGACCGGCGTCGCCAGCGCGAACTGGACCCAGACCGAGGTGCCCGGCGAGATCCAGTCGTGGATGCCGAACACCGGAATATGGGCCGCCATCTCAAGCACGAAGACCGGCACGGCGAACAGGGCGCCGATCCAGAAGCGCCGGGTCATGTCGACGAGTTCCGGGTTCGGCCCCTCGTCGGACACCACGCCGGCGGGCTCCAGCGCCATGCCGCACTTGGGGCAGGTGCCGGGGCCTTCCTGGCGGATCTCGGGATGCATGGGGCAGGTGTAGATGACGCCCTTCCGCGGCGCCGGCCGTTCCTGCTTTTCCAATGTGTTCAGGTACTTGTCCGGGTCGGCGATGAAGGCATCGGCGCAGCGGGCGGAGCAGAAATGATACGTCGTCCCGTCATGCTTGTGGTGATGCTCCGTCGTCGCCGGATCGACCGCCATGCCGCACACCGGGTCCTTCGCCTGTGCGTTGGCATGGCTGTGGGCGGGGTGGTCGTGGACGGTCTGCGCGTTTGTCATGACTGCCTCCTGTGCGCCGTGCGGAAAGGCGAAGGCACCGGGCGCGGGACGCCCGGTGCTTCAAAGGCGGTAACGCCAGGGCAGCCTATTCGGCGGGCGACATCATGCCGGTCTTGGGGTCGATGGCGACCTTGCGGACCAGGGAGCCGTCCACCGTCTCGATCACGGCGATGAGCTTCCCGTCCTGGTCCTCGACGGCGCCGGCCTGAAGCCGGTCGTTGCCGTGGCGGATGAGCATGGCCTGGAGAAGCGTCTTGGCCTCCTCGGCCGTCAGGTCGAGCGGCTGGCCGGTCATCATGGCGCAGGGGCCGAGGCCCATGCCCATGCCGCCCATCATGCCGCCCTGGCCCATCATGCCGGGGCCCATGCCGCCTTGTCCCATCATGCCCATCATGCCGGGACCCTGGCTGCCCTGGCCCATCATCCCCATCATGCCGGAGCCTTGCCCGCCCTGGCCCATCATGCCGCCGGGCATCTGGTTCGGTTGCATCTGCCCTTGCGGCTGGCCGGCGGGGGCCTCGGCTGCGGCCGCCGCATTGGGATGATGCGCGTTGTGGTCGCTCTGGTTCTGGGCGAAGGCCGGGGCCGCCATGGCGGCGAGGGCGGCGGTGGCGATCAGGATTGTGCGCATGGCGGTAGTTTCCTTGCCTAGTGAATGCTGAGCCTCAGCACACCACGCCCATGCAACAGCGCTATGTCAGGGCGGGCGGAAAAGTGTGTCCAGATGTTACGAGCGGCCGGACCCGTCCCGCGCCAGCGGCAACCGCAGGCTCGCCCGCAGGCCGCCGCCGGGGCGGTTGGTGAGCCTGATCTCGCCGCCATGGGCGTGCGCGACGCTGGCGACGATGCTCAGGCCCAGGCCCACGCCGCCGGTGGTCCGCCCGCGCGATGCCTCAACGCGGTAGAAGGGCCGGAACACCCGCTCCATCTTATCCTCGGCGATGCCGGGACCCTCGTCGTCAACATGGATCAGGACGGTTCCATCCGTGCGCTCCAGCGTGACCACGGCGCGGCAGCCATAGCGCACCGCATTCTGGACAAGGTTCGTGACCGCCCGCCGCAGCGCCTGCGGCCGGCAGGCCATCACGCACGGTGGCGCCTCGGCGCATTCCACCGGCTGCCCGGCCCCGGCCAGGTCGTCGCAGAGGCTCTGCACCAGGGCGCTCACGTCCACCTGCTGCATGGCCTCGGTCTCGGCGTCCTCGCGGGCGAAGGCGAGGGTGGAGCGGATCATGTCCTCCATCTCGGCCAGGGTGGCGAGGGTCTTGTCGCGTTCCTCGTCGTCCTCGATGAATTCCGCCCGCAGGCGCAGCAGCGTGATGGGCGTGCGCAGGTCGTGGGAGATGGCGGCCAGCATCTGCGTGCGGTCCTCGACGAAGCGGCGCAGGCGGGCCTGCATGTCGTTGAAGGCGCCGGTCGCCCGCCGCACCTCGTCGGGCCCGCGCTCGTCCAGGGGTGGTGCTGTCACGTCCCGTCCCAGGCGCTCCGCCGCATGCGCGAGGTCCCGCAAGGGGCGCGTCATGCGGCGGACCACGATCACCGAAAGCCCCAGCACCCCGGCGAACATGATGACGGTCGACGCCACAGCCCCGCCCGACGGGGCCGCGCTGGCTTCCGGCAGGGCGCCGGAGACGGTCACCCAGGTTCCATCGGCAAGGCCGATCGAGGCGCGCACGTCGGCGCGGGTCAGCGGGTTCAGCGCGGCGAGCCCGACGGTGTCTTCGGGCAGGGCGTCGAGCACCTGGACCGTGATTCGATCCCGATAAGCCGCGCCGAGTTCTTCAAGGAGAAGCTGGCGGATCAGGCGGGCGCGCCAGTCGTTCTCGTGATCGTGGACGAGCGGATTCTGCGGGTTGGTCGCAACGCCCAGGTCCGCCGCTTCGGTCGCCCGCACCACGCGATCCCGCAGGGGCGCGGGCACCGCCGCCACCACCTGCACGACGGTCGTGGCCCGGTGCGCGAACTCGCGCCCGCCGGTCGCCGCCAGCAGCGCGTCGCGGTCATGCGCGTAGAAGACCATGCTGACGGCGTGGGACAGCGTCAGCCCCACAACCAGCAGCAGCAGGGTCTGCCCCGCCATGCTGCGCGGCCGGGGCAGCCGCCACCGCTTACGGTTTGCCGTCATCGAAGGTCACGTCGGCCGTGAACATGTAGCCGTCGCCCCAGACCGTCTTGATGAGCGTCGGGTTGGCGGAGTCGTCCTCCATCTTGCGGCGCAGGCGGCTCACCTGCGTGTCGATGCTGCGATCGAAGGCGACGGACGATCGTCCGCGCGCCAGGTCCAGAAGCTGGTCGCGTGACAGCACCCGCTTGGGCCGCTCCACGAAGGCGAGCAGCAGGCTGTATTCGCCCTTGCTCAGCGGCAGCACGACGCCGTCCGGCCGGTGCAGGTCGTGGCGGCCGAGGTCCAGCGTCCAGCCGGCGAAGCGGGCGAGCGACCGTTCCTCGGCAGGCGTGGCGGCGGCCGCTCCCTGTGCCCGGCGCAGGACCGCCTTGATGCGGGCCAGCAGCTCGCGCGGGGAAAACGGCTTCGCCACATAGTCGTCGGCGCCCATTTCCAGGCCGACGATGCGGTCCGTCTCCTCGCCCATGGCCGTCAGCATGATGATGGGAATGGCGGACTCCGCCCGCAGGCTCCGGCACAGGCTGAGGCCGTCCTCGCCCGGCAGCATGAGGTCCAGCACCACCAAGTCGATGCGGTGGTCGGCCATCACCCGGCGCATTTCGGCGCCGTCTCCGGCGGTGGAGACGCGCAGGCCGTGCTTCGTCAGGAACTTGCCGACGAGGTCGCGGATGCCGCGGTGGTCGTCGACGACAAGGATGTGCGGTGTTCCGTCCATGCCGCGACTGTAGCGCCGCGCGGCGCAAGCGTCCGCCGAAAAAGTGTTACCGAATGTGTCGGAACGCCGTCCCGTAAAGGACTGTCACGAAGTAGGGCCTTGCCCGACAAACTTGCGGCACCCGCGCATGGTCATATTGACCTTGACCCCGCGGGAGGACGATGGGGCGGGCCCGGTGTCCGATGCCTTGATCTGCCCCGGGCTGTCTTGTCGTCCTCCGTGCGGGGCGGCCAATCGGGGAGGAGGTCCACATGCTCGACCGCATCACCACCTATATCCGCACCAAGCCGCGCACGAGCGCCCTGATCGGGCTCGCGACGGTGGTCGGTGGAGCCGTCCTTGTGTGGGATGCCCAGCGGGGCGGGTCGTTCTACGTCTTCCTGCCGCTGGTCGCCTGCGTCGCCATGCACGGGCTCATGCACGGCGGTCACGGCAAACACGGACACGGCCACGGCCAGCAGGCGCCCGAGGACCCCGATGCCGCGCCGGCGGCCCTTCCCGAGACGCCGGTTGACCGGCGGGATGGTGGGGCATGACCGCCCGCGCCGCACCGCATGGGGCGAAGCCGGAGGCGGCGCCGGGCGGGCGCCGTCGCTGGCTGTTCATCGCCCCGGCCGCCGTCTTCGGGCTGCTGGCGGTCGTCTTCGCCGTGGGACTGACGCTCGATCCGTCGAAGCTGCCGTCGGCGTTGATCGGCGACGCCGTGCCCTCCTTCGATCTGCCGGCAATTCCCGGCCGCCCGCCGGGGCTGTCCTCGGATGACCTGACGGGCGAGGTCTCCATCGTCAACGTCTTCGCCTCGTGGTGCACCGCCTGCAAGCAGGAGCATCCCTACTGGATGCAACTGAAGGCCTCCGGCATCGTGCCGCTGCACGGGTTGAACTACAAGGACGAGAGCCAGGACGCGCTGGATTGGCTCAACAGCCTGGGCGATCCCTACGATCGCGTCGGCGCCGACCGTGACGGCCGTGTCGCCATCGATTTCGGCGTCTACGGCGTGCCGGAAACCTTCATCATCGGCGCCGACGGCCGCGTTGCCTACAAGCACGTCGGGCCCATCGACCCGCGCGCGCTCGACGAGGTCATCCTGCCGCTGGTGCGGAAACTGCAACAAGAGGCGGCGGTCGCGGCCCGATGACCACGCCGGACGAGCGCCGCCGCCTGTTCACCCGCCGGCTCCTGGTGTTCGGCGGCGCGGCCGGCGGCGGGTTCGCGCTGCTGGCGGGGCGGCTGTATCAGCTTCAGGTTCTGAACCATGACCGCTATGCCCTGCTGTCGGATCGAAACCGCATCCGCGTCGAGCCGCTGACACCGCGCCGGGGCCGGTTGCTGGCCGCCGACGGTGCGGTGCTGGCGGACGGCCGCTCCCGGTTCGTGGCACGGCTGGGCGACGACGATGCCGCCAATGCAGACCAGAGGCGCCGCATCGCGGCCCTTCTCGGGGGTACGGTGACGGCGGAACACCCTCTGGTTCTGGATTGGGAGGACGTGGCCCGTCTGCTGGTCAACAAGCCGGACCTGCCGGGCCTGCGCGTGACTGAAGAGGACGTCCGGCGCAATCCCCTGGGAGCGGCGGCGGCCCACGTCATCGGCTACGTCGGCGCCCCCGGTCCGGAGGCCGGCCTTTCGCGCGGGATCGAGACCGTCGGCAAGGTGGGTATGGAGGCGGCGGCGGACGACGATCTGCGAGGATCACCGGGGCGGCGCGAGATCGAGATCAACGCCGCGGGACGGCGTGTCCGCCGGCTGCGCGAGACACCGCCGACACCCGGCCGGGATGTCCGTCTCACCCTCGACCGTGATCTTCAGGTTGGCCTCCATACGCTTCTGAGCGATCACCGTCGGGCCGCCGGCGCGGTCCTCGATGTCGAGACCGGTGCCATCCGGGCGCTCGTCTCGACGCCGGGGTTCGATGCGGAGGTTCTGTCGGACACGATCCGGCCCGCGGACTGGCGGCGCCTTGTGGCCGACGTCGACCGGCCGCTGTTCAATCGCGCTGTTGCCGGCCTCTATCCACCCGGCTCGACCTTTAAGATGGTCGTCGCCGTCGCGGCGCTGACGGAGCACCGGGTGGTGCCCGACGAGACGATCTTCTGCCCCGGCTATCTCGACATCGGGGACACGCGCCTGCACTGCTGGAAGCGCGGCGGCCACAGACACGTCACCTGCGCCGAGGCCCTGGCACAGTCATGCGACGTGTACTTCTACGAGGCCGCATTGCGCACCGGTATGGCCGCGATCGAACGGGCCGGCGGCGTTCTCGGGCTGGGAACGAGCACCACGACCGGCGTTGCGTCCGAACCCTCCGGCCGTATCCCGACGCCGGAGTGGAAGAAGGCCGTCCTCGGCGATGCCTGGATGAAGGGGGAGACGGCCATCGCCGGAATCGGCCAGGGCTTCGTCGAGGCAACCCCCCTGCAACTCGCCGTCATGACGGCGCGCCTGGCATCGGGCCGCGCGGTCGAGCCGGCGTTTCGGGATGCGTCACCGGACGCACCGACCCTGCCCATCGCCCCGGCCGTGCTTGATGTCGTGCGTCAGGGGATGGAAGGCGCTGTCCGATCGCGGCACGGGACGGCGCGGCGCCTGCTGCGCATCGCCCCCGGTCTCTCTCTTGCCGGCAAGACCGGGACGTCGCAGGTGCGGCGGATTTCAAGCCAGGAGCGGCGCACGGGCGTGCGCGGAAACGATGAACTGCGCTGGGAGGAGCGCGACCACGCGCTGTTCGTGGGCTACGGCCCCCTAGACGCCCCGCGACTGGCGATCAGCGTGATCGTGGAGCACGGCGGGAGCGGCTCCGCCGTCGCCGCGCCGATCGCCGCCACCCTGCTGGCGCCACGCCTCGCCGGCGCGGTCGCCGAGGTGGGGTGAGACCCGGCTGTCGTTTTCGCGCCGGGGCATGAATGTCTCGTTATTGTTGAAGGAGTTGACTTGTCATGAAGTTCGTTTCTACGAGTGTCGTCGCCCTGGCCCTCGCGCTTCTCGCCGGCTGCGCGACACCGCCGGAAGAGGGCGCCGGTTCGCGTGGCGCCAGTGCCGGCGGCGCGGGAATGGCCGACGCGAGCATCGGTAACAGCGGTGCGCCCTTGGCTGGTTCCGAGCAGGACTTCCGTCAGACCGCCGGGGACCGGGTGTTCTTCGCCACCGGCACCGACGCGCTCTCGGCCGAAGCTCAGGCCACCCTGCGTCGTCAGGCCGCATGGTTGAAGCGATATCCCCAGGTCGACGTGCTGATCGAGGGTCACGCAGACGAGCGCGGAACGCGTGACTACAACCTGGCCCTCGGCGAGCGCCGCGCCACGTCGGTCAAGGAGCGCCTGGAGGCGCTCGGCATCTCCGCCGCGCGCATCCAGACCGTCTCCTACGGCAAGGAGCGGCCGACCTGTGTCGCGGGCACACCGGCGTGCTGGCAGGAGAACCGCCGTGCCGTGACGGTGCTGCGTTAGCGAAGCCTCGGAGCCACGCCGGCATCGAACCGCGCTTCCGCTGCCGCCGTTGCTGCGGCGGAGGTGCAGCGTGTCGGACTTTTCCTTTGCCCAGTTCGTGATCGGGGTCGTGCTCGTCCTCGTGGTCAATGTCGACTTCATGTGGACCACGGTTTCCATGGGCGGGGCCGGCTTGATCGCGAACGGCGGCGCCCGCGCAAGCGGCCGCCTGCTGAGCCGCACGATGAAGGGAAAGCTGGTCCACGCGGTCGGGCCGCTTGTCCTGACGATCCTGTTCACCTGGTGGATCGGCGGCCTCTGGCTCGGCTGGACGCTGGTCTTCAATGCGGAGCCGGGCGCCGTGGTGGCGTCGCAGTCGGGCGAGGCGGCGGACGTCTGGGAGGTCGCCTACTTCGCCGGCTTCTCCCTGTCCACGCTGGGTGTCGGCGACTTCGTGGCGGCCAAGGACGGCTGGCGCCTCGTCGCCATCCTGGCGGCGCTCAACGGCCTTTCACTCATCACGCTGGGCATCACCTACATCGTCTCCATTCTGCAAACCCTGGTCCAGCAGCACGCCGTGGCGCGCGAGATCCAGACCTACGGGCGCACCGCCGACGAGCTTGTGCTTTGGGGTTGGACGGGCAGCGATTTCTCACGGCTCTCGCAGGCGTTGGGCAGCATGCCGCAGTCGCTGCTGTCCATGGAGGCCAAGGAGCACGCCTTCCCCATCGCCTGGGAATACCTGCCGGGCGACCGGCGCGCCGCCATCGGGTGTTCCGTGGCGCTGCTGGAGGATGCGTTGACGCTGATCGCCTGCACGCGGGGTGGCGACAGCTTGCTCGCGACGGACCTCCGGCCCGTCGACCGGGCTCTGGATCAGTACGTCCGCAACACCACCGGGCACCGCGCCACCGCGCCGCCGCTGAAGGGGCTTGAGGCCATGGAGGCTGCGGGCATTCCGCTGAAGGAGGCCGCCGCGCGCGAGGCCGCCATCCGGGAACGGGCGGAGCGCCGTGACCTTGCCGTGGCATTTGCGCTGAATCGCCACCAGTCGCCGGATTGACCGGTCTCCGACCCGCAACGCGCCCTACATTATGGGCGTCTAATGTTCTTCGAGACCCCGAAACCGGAGCAATGCCATGAGCTACACCTTCAGCACCACGCTCGACATGCCCTTCGACGCGGCGGTCACCACGGTGACCGAGGCCCTGAAGGAGGAAGGTTTCGGCGTTCTGACCGAGATCGACGTCAAGGACACCCTGAAAAAGAAGATCGACGCGGATTTCCGCCCCTACCGCATCCTCGGCGCCTGCAACCCGAAGATGGCCCACCAAGCCCTTCAGGCCGAACCGGAGATCGGCGTCATGCTGCCTTGCAACGTGGTCGTCCAGGAGGACGAGGGCGGCAGGACCCGTGTTTCCGCCGTCGATCCCGTCGCCTCCATGCAGGCGGTGGACAACCCCGCGCTGGGCGAGATCGCCGGGCAGGTGCGCGAGGCCCTGCGGCGGGTGGTCGAGGGGCTTGAGCGGACACCGGCGTGACGGTAACACGGCGCTGGCATCTGCCGACAAACTCCTGAAACCTCTTCGTGGTCTCCTGGCGGTATCGAACCCTCAAACCCCAGGAGGCCACCATGTGGCACGACCCCGCCTTCGACGCCATGCACGGAAACTGGCACTGGTTCTTCGGTTGGCACACGCTGTTCCTGTTGCTCGTCGTGTTTCTCGCCGCCTACGGGGCCTACAGCCTGGCGCGGGCGGTCGCCGAGCGCGGCACCGGCGAGGACCGACGGCACAGGGACGGGGACAAGGAAAAGAAGCCCCGATGATGATCGAGCTGACTTCGGAACTGACCTGCCCCCACTGCGGACACCGCGCGGTGGAGGAGATGCCGACGGACGCCTGCCAGTTCTTCTACGAGTGCGAGGGCTGCGGCCGTCTTCTGCGGCCGAAGCCGGGCGACTGCTGCGTCTTCTGCTCGTACGGGTCGGTGCCCTGTCCGCCGGCCCAGCAGGACAAATCCTGCCATTGAGCCCGCCCGCGTAAGTGCGCCGGCGGATGATCCGTAACATCCTGTCACACATTCCCCGGGGGCACCGACAAACTTCGGCAATGTTCGGCCTCTAAGGTCCGCCACAGGACCAATTCCAGAGGACCGGACGCCATGATTACGGAACTCGGCCACTTCGCGCTGGCGCTGGCCGCCATTCTGTCGGTGTTCCTCGCCGTTGTGCCGCTGTCGGGCGTCGTGGTCGGCAGCGGCCGTCTTGTTGCCATGGCGCCGCCGGCGGGCGTGGGCGTGCTGATCCTGGTGGGGACGGCCTTCGCCGCGCTGGTGAACGCCTATGTGACGTCGGATTTCTCGGTGCTGAACGTCGCCGAGAACTCCCACACCGCCAAGCCGCTGTTCTACAAGATGTCGGGCGTCTGGGGGAACCACGAGGGCTCCATGCTGCTTTGGGCCCTGGTGCTGGCCGTCTTCACCGGCGCCGTCGCCCTGACCGGGCGGGACGTGCCGCCGCGCTTCAAGGCGACGGTGCTGGGCATCCAGGGCATGGTGTCGACGGGCTTCCTGTTCTTCATCCTGCTGACGTCCAATCCGTTCACGCGCCTCGGCCGGCCGCCGCTGGAGGGCAACGGACTGAACCCGATCCTCCAGGATCCCGGCCTTGCTCTGCATCCACCGTTCCTCTACCTCGGCTATGTCGGCTTCTCGGTGGCCTTCTCCTTCGCCCTGGCCGGATTGGTGGAGCGCCGTATCGACCGCGACTGGGCCCGTTGGGTGCACCCCTGGGTGCTGCTCGCCTGGGCCTTCCTGACGGTGGGCATCGCGCTCGGCTCCTGGTGGGCCTACTACGAGCTGGGCTGGGGCGGCTGGTGGTTTTGGGATCCGGTGGAGAATGCCTCCTTCATGCCGTGGCTCACGGGGACGGCGCTGCTGCACGCGGTCGTCATCCTCGCCAAGCGGGATGCCCTGCGGTCGTGGACGGTCTTCCTGGCGATCGTCACCTTCAGCCTGAGCCTGCTGGGCACCTTCCTGGTGCGGTCCGGCGTGCTGACGAGCGTCCACGCCTTCGCCAGCAGCCCGTCACGGGGCCTGTTCATACTGGTCCTGCTGGCCTTGACCGTCGGCGGCTCGCTGCTGCTGTTCGGCCTGCGGGCACCAGGCCTGCGCACCGCCGCTGTCTTCGCCCCGGCCTCGCGGGAGGGCGGCGTCATCTTTGGCAACGCGCTCCTGGGCGCGGCCACCGGGACGGTGTTGGTAGGCACACTCTACCCGCTGTTCATCGATGTCCTGGGCCTGGGGAAAATCTCCGTCGGCGCGCCCTTCTTCAACATGGCGGTGCTGCCCATGCTGGGTGCGGTGGTCCTGCTGATGGCGGTCGTCCCGCTGCTGGCGTGGAAGCGCGGCGGCGGCAAGAGCCTCGCCCGCGATTTGCGTCCGGCGGCGGTCGTTACCGGTGTCGCGGCGGCGAGCGGCTGGGTGCTTGCTCCGGCCGGGGAGGGCGTCCTGGCCGCCATCGGCCTGGGCCTCGCCGGCTTCATCCTGGCCGCGACCCTGGCGCCGCTGGCCCGCCGCAAGCTGAAGTCGCTGACGGCCGGCGCCTGGGGCATGACGCTGGCGCACTCGGGCGTCGGCATCGTGGTCGCCGCCATCACCATCGCGTCGATCTGGCAGATCGAGACCGTCCGCGTCATGGCGCCGGGCGAGACGCTGCCCTTCGCCGGCCATAAGGTGACCATGTCGGGCCTGAGCGACGTCAGCGGCCCCGATTACACGGCGGTGCAGGGCGTTCTGGCGGTGGCGAAGGACGGTGCCGACCTCGGCACCCTGCGGCCGGAAAAGCGCACCTACGTCGCGCGCGGCCAGCCCACCACGGAAGCCGCCATCCGTTCGACCCTCGTCGGTGACCTCTATGCCGCCCTCGGCGATACCAGCGGCGAGGGGCGGGTGGTGCGCCTGTACTGGAAACCTTTCGTCAACGGCCTGTGGATCGGCTCGGCGCTCATGCTGCTGGGCGGTCTGATCGCGCTTGGCGACCGCCTGTCCAAGGCCACCGTCCGCCCTCGGAGGACCGCATGACACGTCCCGCTCTGAAACCGGCGCTACTGGCGCTCGCACTGGCCCTGTCGGCGCCGGGTCCGGCCTGGGCGGTGCTGCCCGACGAGCGCCTGGAGAACCCGGTGCTTGAGACCCGCGCCCGCGACATCAGCAAGAACCTGCGTTGTCTCGTCTGCCAGAACCAGTCCATCGACGACAGCGAGGCCGACCTCGCTCGTGACCTGCGCATCCTGGTGCGCGAGCGGCTGGTGGCGGGTGATTCCGACGACGAGGTGATCGCTTTCGTCGTCGATCGGTATGGCGATTACGTCCTGCTGACCCCGCCCGTGAAGGGCACGACCATCCTGCTGTGGGCCGCGCCCATCCTGTTGGCGGGCGCCGCCGGCGCCGGAGCCTGGGTCGCCGTGCGGTCGGCCGGGCGCAAGACCGAGGAGACCCCGTCATGATCCCGTTCTGGCTTCCGGCGGGGCTTCTCGCCGTCTTCGTCCTGGGCATGATCCTGCTGCCGTTGCGGCGTGGACCCTTTGACCGGGCGGCCATCGCTGGTGTCATCGCGGCCGTCGCAGTGCCGGTGGTTGCCATTGTCCTCTATGCCGGCATGGGCCAGCCCGGCCGCCCCGACCTGCCGCTCTCCGCCCGAGGGCCGGAGCTTGAGCAGGCCCGACAGGTGGCGAAAGTGCGCGCCGCTGTCGACAAGCTGGCCGCTGTCGCGGCGCAAAAGGAAACGGACCCGCGCGCGTGGAGCATGGTCGCCGACGGCTACTGGCGCCTCGGAGCCTATGCCGAGGCGGCAGAGGCCTTCGGCAAGGCACACGACCTGTCGCCGGATGATCCCACCATGGCGCTCGCCCATGCCGAGGCGCTGGTGCGGTCGGAGGACGGCCTTGTGACACCGCCCGCCGCTCGGCTGTTCAAAATCGTCCTTGCCTCCGATCCTGCCAACCCGAGGGCGCGGCTGTTCGACGGCCTTACGCATGCCCAGGCGGGGCACGCGGATGAGGCACTGTCGGTGTGGGAGGCCCTGGCGGAGGACACGGCCGCGGACGTGCCGTGGCGGGCGGCGTTGCTCGACAACATCGCCAGATTGCGGGCCGGGAAGGAGGCGGGGTGATGGAGCCGGCCAGCATCGGGCTCGGCGTCGTCTTTGTCGCTGGCGTCGTGTCGTTCCTGTCGCCCTGCGTGCTGCCGCTGGTGCCGGGTTACGTCTCCATGATGGCCGGACGCTCGGCAACGTCGGCGGGACCGGACGGAAGCGGCGGTGCCGGGCGGCTGGCGATGCTGGGGTACGGCCTCGCCTTCGTTGCCGGGTTTTCCATCGTGTTCATCGCGCTCGGCGCCAGCGCGACGGCACTCGGCCAGCTTCTGCGCGCCTACCGGTTCGAGGCGAACCTTCTCGCCGGTGGCCTTGTCGCCCTGTTCGGCGTGCACATGGCGGGGCTCCTGCGGCTGGGCTGGCTGATGCGTGAGTGGCGGGTGCCGGCAATGCCGTCCGGTGGCGGGCCGGCCGGCGCGGGGCTCATGGGCATGGCCTTCGGCTTCGGCTGGACGCCCTGCATCGGCCCCATCCTCGGCAGCATCCTGGCCGCCGGGGCCGTCGCTGCCGACGTGAAGACCGGCGTCACGCTCTTGTCCGTCTATGCGCTCGGCCTCGCCATCCCCTTCCTGCTGGTCGCCGTGTTCACCGATGCCCTGGTGGCGCGCCTGCGCCGGCTGCGGAAGGCCGGGGCGCTGCTGCACCGCACGGCGGGCATCATCCTCATCCTCGCCGGGATCGGCATGATGACCGGCACCATCAACCGCCTGGGCACATGGCTGCTCGTCACCTTCCCCGGCCTCGGCGATCTCGTCATCTGACCCTTCGGAGACCTTCCATGCGACGCACCGCCGCGCTGCTGACACTGCTGACCGTCCTTGCCCCCGTCCCGGCGGCCCTGGCCGAACCCGCTACCGACGACAAAGCGGAAATGGAGGCCGTCGTCCGCGACCTCCTGCGCCGCGAGCCGGAACTGGTCGTGGAGGCCCTGACGCTGTTCCAGGCAAAACAGAAGGCCGAGGCCGAGGTTGCCAAGCAACGCGTCCTGACGGAGCGGGCGGAAGAGATCTTCCGCAATCCGGACGATCCTGTCACCGGCAACCCTGACGGCGACGTGACGGTGGTGGAGTTCTTCGACTACCGCTGCCCGTACTGCAAACGGGTGGAGCCCATCGTCCAGGAGCTGCTGAAGGGCGACGGCAACATCCGCTACGTCTCCAAGGAGTTCCCGATCCTCGGCCCCGACTCGCTGTTCGCCGCGCGGGCGGCCCTGGCCTCGCGCGAGCAGGGCCTCTACCAGCCTTTCAGCGACCGGCTCATGGATCATGGCGGCGATTTCACCGAGGAGGCCGTCATGACCATCGCCCGCGAGGTGGGGCTGGACGTCGACCGGTTGCGTGGCGACATGGCCGCCCAGAGCGGGGAGATCGACCGCATCATCAGCCGCAACCGCGCGCTCGCCCAGGACCTCGGCATCACCGGCACGCCGGCCTTCGTGATCGGCGAACGCCTGATCCCCGGCGCCGTCGACCTGGCGACGCTGGAGAAGGCCGTCGCGGACGTCCGCGAGAAGACCGCCAAGAAGGGAGCCTCCAACTGATGCGCAAGCTGCTCGACAACCTGCCGGCGCTGGCCGTGGCTCTATTCCTTGTGGGCGGAGTGGCGGTGATCATCGGCAAGATGACGGACGGCGGCGGCTCCGAAGCCGTCGCCGCCGTCGAGATGCCGTCCTCGCTGACCGCCGCCGCCGCGCGCGGGCAGTTGAGCTTCGACGAGAACTGCGCCGCCTGTCATGGGGCGAATGGAGCCGGCACCGACCAGGGGCCGCCGCTGATCCACGACATCTACAACCCCGGCCACCACGCCGACGCGGCCTTCATCCGCGCGGCGGCGCAAGGGGTGCCGCGCCACCACTGGTCCTTCGGCGACATGCCGCCACAGCCGCAGGTCTCCGAGCGTGAGGTGAAGGACATCATCGCCTTCATCCGCGAGGTGCAGCAGGAGAACGGCATCACCTACCGGCCGCATCGCATGTAAGCAGGCGCCTGTCTGCCCAGCGACAACCAGGATGGCCGCTCTGCCGACAATTACGATGGCCGCAGGGGGTGACCGTAGGGCGGGCGTAGCCCGGCCGGAGGTCGCCCCCTGCGGTGCGCGGTCTTCATAGACCCCGCCGACGGCCGTGATGGGAGACACTGGCGGTTCTCAACGACCAAGAAGAGACCGCCGGTGCCTGGAACCCACATCACGGACCATCAGGTGAAACTCTACATGAAGCACCGAGGACAACACACGCAGCGAGTCGCGGCCGCGAAGGCCGGGTTCAGCGAGAGGACGGCCCGGCGGATCGACCGGGACCCGCGCCTTCCTTCCCAGAAACGGGATCATCGCCACTGGCGCACCCGCGAGGATCCGCTGGAGGACGTCTGGGAGACGGACATCCTGCCGATGCTGGAGGGCGCGCCCGGCCTGAAGGCGGTCACCATCTTCGAGGAGCTGGAGCGGCGCTATCCGGATCAGAATTGGCCGTCGCGCCGGCGGACCCTGGAGCGCCGGATTCGGGAATGGCGCGCGCTGAAGGGGCCGGAGAAGGAGGTCATCTTTCGCCAGGCCAACCCGCCCGGCCGGATGGCCTTGTCGGACTTCACCGATGCCGCCGAGCTGGCGGTGATCATCAACGGGGCGCCGCTCGCGCACCGGCTCTACCATTTCACCCTGGCCTACTCGGGCTGGGAGTACGCCGAGGTGGTGCTGGGCGGCGAGAGCTTCATCGCCTTGGCCGCCGGTCTCCAGAACGCCCTGTGGTCCCTCGGCGGTGTCCCGGCCGAACATCGCACCGACAGCCTGTCGGCTGCCTTCCGGAACCTCGACAAGGAGGCCGCCCGGGACATGACGGAGCGTCATCAAGGTCTCTGTGACCACTACGGCATGGTCGCGAGCCGCAACAACCGCGGCGTCGCCCACGAGAACGGCGCTATCGAGAGCCGGAACGGCCACCTCAAGAGGGCTCTCGACCAGGCCCTTCTGCTGCGCGGGAGCCGGGACTTCCCTGATCTGGAGGCCTACCGCCGCTTCGTCGCCGAGGTGGTGGGGCGGGCCAATGCCCGTCGCCGCGAGATGCTGGCCGTCGAGAAGCCGGTTCTCCGCAGCCTGCCGCCGCGCCGGACGATGGATTACGAAGAGGCCCGGGTGCTGGTGACCAGCGCCGGCGGCTTCGTCCTGCGCCGGGTCTTTTACACGGCGCCGTCGCAGTTCATCGGCCACCATCTCCGCCTGCGCATCCACGACGACCGGCTTGAAGGCTTCCTCGGCGGCACCCCCGTTCTGACCCTGCCACGCGGTCGCGCGCCCTCCGGCAACGGCCATGGCTACGTCGTCAACTACCGCCACGTCATCCACAGCTTGCGACGCAAGCCCCAGGCCTTCCAGAACCTGGTCTACCGGGACCACCTGTTCCCCCGGACCGAATACCGGCGGGCCTGGGATGCCATGATGGCCTCCATGGACCCGCGCGTCGCCTGCCGGACCATGGTCGGCCTACTGGCCCTGGCGCACGACGCCGGCTGCGAGGCGGATCTGGCACGGCGACTGGGCGAGGATCTCGACCACGGACGGCTTCCCGACCTGGCCCTTCTGCGGATGACCTTCCCGGTTAGCGGCGGCACGATCCCGAACGTGACGGTGGCGCTGCCGTCGGCATCGGATTACGACATCCTCGTCGCGGGAGCCGGCCGATGAGCATCTCGGTTGACATCGCCAAGCTGCCGCTGCTCCTCACCGAGTTGCGGCTGCCGACCATCAAGCAGTTCTGGGAGGAATTCGCCGAGCGCGCCGACATGGAAGGCTGGCCCGCCAGCCGTTTCCTGGCGACGCTGGCTGAACTCGAACTCGCGGAACGGGAGCGCCGGCGCATCCAGCGGCACCTCGTGGCGGCCAGGCTGCCTTCGGGCAAGACCCTCGACACCTTCGACTTCTCGGCGGTGCCGATGGTCAGCAAGGCCCACGTCATGGCGCTCGCTGCCGGCGACGGCTGGCTGGACCAGGGCAAGAACCTGCTGTTCTTCGGTCCGCCCGGCGGCGGGAAGACCCACCTCAGCGCCGCCCTCGGCCACACGCTCATCGACAACGGGTTCCGCGTCCTGTTCACCAGGACGACCGATCTCGTCCAGCGCCTCCAGACGGCCCGGCAGGACCTCGCCCTGGCGAGCGCCATCGACAAGCTGGACAAGTACGACCTGCTGATCCTCGACGACCTGTCCTACGTCGAAAAGAGCCAGGCCGAGACCAGCGTCCTGTTCGAGTTGATCGCCGCCCGCTACGAGCGACGGTCGCTCTTGATCACGGCCAACCAGCCGTTCGGCCAGTGGGACCGGATCTTTCCTGACAAGGCCATGACCATCGCCGCCATCGACAGGCTGGTCCACCACGCCACGATCTTCGAGTTGAACGTCGAGAGCTACCGGCGCCGAACCGCGGTCGGCAGGGACGCCGCACCATCCGCGACAACTACCGACGCGGATAATTGTCGCCCGGCGACAACTACATCGGAGACCGGCGACAATTAGACTTGCCGGCGCCGCTGCGCGGCGCCACCATCGTCATCCCATCACGGCGACCGGCCATCGTAGTTGACGCCCACCGGCCTTCCTAATTGTCGCGCTACACGCCTGTCACAGAAAAGTAAGAAACTATCCCAAATAAAGAAAGAGAAACAGAGAGGCAGCGCGCTCGCAGTAGCGCGTGACGCCGGCCTGTAACCCAGCTCAAACTGATGCTGAATGTCACTCTCAAGTAGGGGCAAGTTCATCCCGGATATCATCGGAAAAAATATGCAAAAGCAGAGGGTTATCTGATGTCGTGATTCAGGGGCGCCTTCACCCGCACGGGGTGATGATGGCGGCCGCTCACGATTTTCCGCTGGTGCCGCACGCTGCCGCACGATGCCGCTCGCTGCATGGTCGCGCCGTCACGACGGCCATGCACCGGAAGGCGGCTCTCCGCGCCTGCAACACCATGCCCGGAGAAGGAAAACATGTCTGCCGTATCCGCTACGGTCTTTACTTTCTAAGTCGCCATAGAAGGTTACGTGAAGACCAAAAGGAGCCTTCACGTGATCAAGTCAGCTGAAGATTTTCTCACAATAGCAGAAGTCGCCGAACGCTGTCGGGTGGGCGAGCGGACGGTACGGTATTGGATAGCGCAACCGAACGGTTTGCGGGCAATCCGTATCGGCCGGCTCGTGCGGATCCGCCAGTCGGACCTCCACCTCTTCTTGCGGCAGCGCTCGAGATGACCGGGTGCATCCCGCGGTCTCCACAGCCGATGAGCGCCCGCGCGGGCGGGGCAGATGCCCCGCGCGGGCGCTCGAGAGACCGGAGATCCCCCCCATGACCGAGATGTTTCGAGATTATCCCACGCTGGCCGACATCTACCGCACGGCCGAACAAGATGAAACACTGGCGCCCGACGTCCGCCGCCGGGTCCTGAGCGACATCCGGACGTTCTGCCGCTGGGTCGACGTGCCGATGGAGGCTGTGCGTTGCCACGGAGGCTGGTTCCGCAACGCCACGAAAACCCTGCACCACGCCCGCCTCGGTGTGACACGGGGGCGGTTCAACAACGTCATGAGCACCGTCCGCTGGGCGGTGCGGCGCGGCTGCGGACGGGCCGAACATGGTGTTGAACCGACGGCGATCCCGGAGCGCTGGAAAGCGGCGATTGCGATGGTCGACGGCACCTGGATGAAAGGGCGGGTGGCGCAGCTCGCTCGGTTTTGCGCCGACGCCGCAATCGATCCCAATGACGTCGACGCCTCGACGTTCGAAGCACTGGCGGCCGCCAAGGCGCGGTGCGACCGGCGCGTTTCCGCGGATCCGGAGACGGCGGTCAAGAAGATCCGCGACGCATGGAACCGCGCGGCCGCTGCCGTACCGGCGTGGCCTTATCCCCCTGTTGCCAAGCCGATACCGGCCCGGCGGGTCTGCGTGCCGCTGTCGCCGACGATTGCTGCTGAGTGGGCGCGGTTCGAAAAAGAAGAGATGAACCGGCGCAAGTGCAGACGATCGAGCCGGGATAAACTCCGGAGCCGTTATCTTCTCGATCAACCGAGCCCATCGGCTCCGAAAGCTGTTGACGACCTTCAGCCCCTTCGAGCTTCGACCCTGAACAAACTGAAAGAAGCCGTACAGCAAGCGTTCACCGCGCTCACCAAGGTTGACCCCTGTGATGCCGAGCATGTCAGCTTGCCAGCGATCGCCTCGCCCTACGGGGCAGATATCCTCCTGGAATGGCTGGCATCCCGCGGTATCGCTCCCAGCGAGCGCCAGATAACCTTCTGTAAAAGCTTGAAAAGCATCAGAAGGCGGTTGGGTCTGCTTACCGGTGCTGACGAGGAAGAGTTTTCCGAGATCATCGCCGACTTCAAGGAGGCGACCGGCGTCCAGACCGGATGCATGACCGCGGCAAACCGGCGCCGCTTGGCGCAGTTCAATGACAAACACGTGCTCCAGTCCTTCATCCTGTGGCCGTACCGGCAGTTCGAGGATCTCGAGCGCGCCCGCAGGGCGGGGCGTCCTGTCACCGAGGCGAAGGCGCGGCTTGCCGAAGTCGCTGTTGCACACCTCATCCTGTGCACCCTGCCTGTCCGGTCCCAGAACCTGAAGACGATCGACCTCAAGCGACACATCATCATGCCGGTCAAGCGAAACGGCCCCGGCGTATTGTACTTCGAGGGACACGAAGTCAAGAACAAGCGGTCAATCATGGCGGAGCTCAGCCCGGAGAAGATGGCTCTCCTCAAGATTTTCCTTCGCCATTACCGCCCAGTGCTCGTCAAGGACAAGGGGAACTCCTTTCTGTTTGGTGGCCGCACAAATACGGCTCCGCTGGTCAGCCTGTCACGGCGACTTCCCCGGACCATCAGGCGTCTCCTCGGCCTTGAGGTGACGACACACTTCTATCGGCACCTGATGTCCACCATCCTGCTCCGCAGCAATCCCGGAGGACATCGGACTGTACAAGGGCTCCTCGGGCACCGCCACGGAAGTGAAAGCACCGAATACTATGCCGAGTTTGAGGTAGAATACGCTGCCCAGGAACTTCAAAACGCTCTTAGCGACTTTGACCAAGCGGATGATGTGAAGCGCAGGAGGAGGCGATGAAAGCCAGAGAAACAAGTCCCATACGCCGGGCATTTGCGGCCTGGCCTCCGGAACTGCAAGATCGTTGGCGCGAGAGCGAGCGGGCGCAGAACTTCAGCCGTCAGACGCGGGAGCGATATCTCCGGGCGGCGGAGTTGCTCCTCAGCATGACGCTATCGCCTCCCTCTGCCGATGACTGGCAGGAGTTTTCCGCTTGGCTCGCCGCCCGTTATGCGTCGTCTACCGTCAGGACGTACATGGTCGACGCGAGCTACGCCGTCAGGATTCTCTGGCCGGACGAGGAGTGGGCGTGGCTTGTCGACCAGCTTCGGGCGCGCAAGCGAAAGGCTGCTCCAAAGCCCGCCCAGAAGCCGGTTCCGGTGGATTGGCCTGCGGAATGGAACGCCGCTTGGCAGCTTGCACACCTTAAACCCGACCGCGATGCGCGGCGCCAGCGACTGCGCACCATTTATCGTGGCGGCGGGGGCGGTACAACTTCCGTGACGGCCGGTAGCCAGCGCAAAGAGGATCGCAGGCTGGAGCCCCGTAAGTGGAGCTCCGACTTTCGCGCGCGGATCGTCCGAGGAGCGAATGCCTACCTCAAGTTTCTCAGGGACGAGAAGCGTCCACTTGAGGTCACTCGAGCCAACGTTGACGCCTACATCGGCAGCCTCGAATCCCGCGGGCTCAGTGACCACACCATCGCGATGTACACCGATGAGATTGCCCTTCTCATGAGGGTCGTCATCGCTCCGCAGGAAGACTGGGCATGGCTTCAGGGCTTTGCAAAAGCACTGAAGGTCGCGGCGAAGGCGCGTCGCAACAAAGCAGAACGAATCGTTTCCGTTCCGGATCTGATATCGCTCGCTGAAGAGACGATGGCGGAGGCGCGCGGTGGTATCGGCGGCGCAAGGGACGCCATCCGGTTCCGGGATGGACTGTTGATCGGATACCTCGCCTTCATGGGCAATCGCCTCCGGAACATCAGTGATATGTACTTGGGAAAGACTGTGGAAACGCAGGACGAGACCGTAAGGGTCACTTTCGCGACCACGAAGAACGGCAGCCGCTGGTCGGCGGCATGGCCTGCCAAGTTCGAGCGTGCTTTCTGGGAGTATGTGAACATCTATCGCCCGCTGCTGGGGCCGCGCGATGACGCCCTGTGGACGGCCCGCGACGGCTTCGGCATGACCCGGGCCGCGATCAGTCAGAGAGTCGGTGACATCACCCTTGCCCGATTGGGGCGGCGCGTCTCGCCGCACCTTTTCCGTGACTGCATTGCTACGCAGGCGCAAAGGATCAGTCCCGAAGCGGTCCGCCCGGCGGCAAAGGTCCTCGGACACAGTGAGCGGGTCCTGGACGAGCACTACGGCCATGCAGAGACCGTGGCGGCATCAAAAGCACTCGCCAAGGTCGTCGACACCATGATCCCCATGCAGTTGTCCAGGCGGTCGCGATAGGGCGCCTGCGGAGCTTTCCCGCTCGGTTTTCAACTCTTGTGGCCGATCTGCCGCCCGTGCCGGTGCGGCGGCAGATCGGCTGCTGCCCGAACCGAGGATGACTGCAATGCAGCGTGCTATCAAGACGACGACAGTGCGCACTGTCGACCTGCCCCTCGAGGCGATCACCTGCGGGCCGTGGCGCCCGCTCAACAGCGTCGATCTGCAACTGGTCGCGCGGCGAACGGTCTGGACGCTCTGCGCAACGCCACAGGGCATGCCTGTGCCGTTCCGCGTGTTCGAGGCCATCCGGCACATCATCGCCGGAACCGTCGCCGAGCGGCGCGGGCTGAAGCACCCGCGGTACTGGAGCCAGATGATGCCTCCGACTGACGGCGCCGATCCAGACGACTTTCCGGTCGACCCACTGGGCGTTGCGGTGTGGCCATGGCGAGAGCAACTCCGGAACGAGGGCTGGGACGCGGCCGTTGTCGAGGGTCCGACACCAGTCGGGCCCTCGTTGGTGATCGGGTTTTCGCCGAAGCAGGCAAGCGCCGTCTGTTGACGTTCTACCGACGATCACTCCAGCCGCGGCCGGCTAAGGAACGAAGTTGGCGTTGGCGAACAGTTTGCACTTCTGGCCGCCTTTTGCGGCCAGAAGTGTTCAAGCAGATCTGGCTCGCGAGTCATGCAGCCATTCACAGCAAAGGATGTAGGTTCATGTTTACGGTAACGATCCCGCTCGGCGATAAATGCCGGCTTGATGTCGGGGCAATTTCGGTGGCTCCCAGCATTTCCCTCGCGACGGTCCAGGCATGGCGTCTGCACCGAAGCCGTGCAGATTTCAAATCCCGCGACGGCTCTGAAGTTAATCAACGCTAAGGAGGTCGCTGGCTTTGCTGGCTTCGTCGACGGCACAGCATGACGATCTGCGCCGATATCCATCAGCGACAGCGAGAACGGCCTGATGAGCAGTTGAACATGCCGGCGTCGCGGCGGAGGTCGGCGGAACGTTGTTCGACGTCGAACAATGGGTCTACTAGCACGTTCGCTGCAACTTGCTGCGCCGGGCCCGATCTCAAGCCAGCAGACGTAACTTTCTAATTTCGAACTGGAACTATGGACCCGACAGGTTGCATGATGCTGCGCGGATTGATGCGCTCGCAACGGGAGAGGTTCATGGTGCTGCCACCGCTGTATGACGTGTGCGTGCCGAGACGGGATGTGCTTGAAGGCACAGTGACTGAAGCGGAGTTTGCTGCCGACCTTGCCGCGGTTCTCCGTGGCTCGGCGCCCAAGGAGTACACGGATCCTGCCGAGTTCTTTGCTCGGACACACCCTACAGGTTGAAGACTCTTTTGAAGAGCGTGTGCTCGCGGCTGGCCGGCGGCACCGGCAGCATCGCGCCGATCTTCCGTCTCGACACCAACTACGGTGGCGGCAAGACACATGCTCTTATCGCGCTTTCCCACGCTGCGCGGGGCATGCAGGGTGTCGCTAATGCGTCTGAATTCCTTGATTCAGCCTTGATCCCGTCCCCGTCCACCCGCGTCGCCGCCTTTGACGGAGAGAACGCCGACCCGTTCAACGGCCGCCAAGTGGCGGACGGCATCCGGGTATTCACGCCATGGGGCGATCTCGCGTATGCGCTGGCAGGACGCGAGGGCTACGAGAGAGTTCGAAAGAGCGATGAGGCTGGAGCTGCCCCTGGCGCCGAAACCCTGCGGGAACTGTTTGGCGGCGAGCCGGCGCTCATCCTGTTGGATGAACTGTCGATCTATCTTCGCAAGGTGCAGCAGAAAGGTCTTCCTGGCAGCGCGGGACGTAAGCGTCTTCCAGCGGCTGCGGCGGCCGCCTGTTGACGGTCAGGCAGCCTTCTGGTCGTCCTGCGGCTGCCCGATGTTCCACGGCAGCAGGTCGTCGATCCGGTTGATCGGATGGTCGGCGATGCGAGCCAGCACCGTGGTGAGGTAGGCCTGCGGGTCGAGGCCGTTCAGCCGCGCGGTCTCGACCAGCGTGTAGATGGCCGCCGCCCGGCGGCCGCCGGCGTCGGAGCCGGCGAAGAGGTAGTTTTTCCGGCCCAGGGCCAGCGGGCGGATGGCCCGCTCAGCGGCATTGTTGCTGATCTCGCAGCGGCCGTCGCCTGCATAGCGGGTCAGCGCTGGCCAGCGCGTCAGGGCGTAGCGCATTGCGGCCGCCAGCTCGCTTTTGCCCGGCAGCTTGCGGAGGCTGGTGTCGAAGAAGGTCTTCACCGCCTCCAGCCGGGGCAGGCTCTCCGCCTGGCGCACGCGCAGGCGCTCGTCGGCTGGACGCCCGGAGATCCGGCGCTCCACGTCGAACAGCGCGCCGATCAGCTCCAGGGCCCGGGCGGCGATGGGTGATCCGGTCGCCGCATGAACGTCGTGGATCTTGCGCCGCACATGGGCCCAGCATGCCACCTCCTGCACGGACGCGACGCCGTCCTCTCCCGGCTCGTACAGCTTGTTGAAACCGGCATAGCCGTCGGCGTGCAGAAGGCCGCGAAAGCCCTGCAACTCGGTCTGCGGATGGATGCCCTTGCGGTCGGGCGTGTAGCGGTAAAGCACGGCCGGCGGCGCCGGGCCGGCATGGGGACGTTCGTCGCGCAGATAGACCCATTGTCGCGCCTGCCGGGTCTTGCCGGCGCCCGGGCTGAGCACCGGCACCGGCGTGTCGTCGGCGTGCAAGGCGTCGCCGGCGCGCACGTGGCGGCCAATCGCCTCGACCAGCGGCGCCACCAGGGCGGCCGTCCTGCCGACCCAGCCCGCCAGCAGCGCCCGGGGCAGCGTCACGCCCTCGCGGGCGTAGATCTGGCTCTGGCGGTACAGCGGCAGGTGGTCGCAGTATTTCGACACCAGGACATGCGACAGCAGGGCCGGCGACGGCAGGCCGCGCGCCACCGGCAGGGACGGCATCGGCGTCTGCACCATGCTCTCGCACGTCCGGCACGACAGCGCCGGACGGACATGGCGGATCACCCGGAAACGGCCGGGCACGTAGTCGAGGATCTCGGTCACGTCCTCGCCCACCGTGTGCATGGCGCCGCCGCAGGCCGGGCAGTCGTCGGCGGGATCATGACGGACCTCGTCGCGCGGCAGATGCTCCGGTAGGGCGCGGCGACGGCGCGCGGCAGGCTGGTCCGGGGCGTCGGCCTCGGTCGGCTCCGGCGGCGCTTCATCCTCTGCTTCGGCCGCTTCGGCCGCTTCGGCCTCCAGGTCCTCCAGGGCCAGTTCGAGCTGTTCGATCTCGCGGGACAGCTTCTCCGACGATCGCCCGAACGTCATCCGCCGCAGGCGGGCGAGTTGCACCTTCAGCTTCTCGACTTCCAGCGCCTTGGCGGTCAGGCCGGCCCTGGCCGCGGCCAGTTCCTCGGCCTGCGCGGCGATGATCGCCCGCAGGGCCTCGACGTCGTCGGGAAGCTGGGAAGACGGTGCGGAAGGCATGGCCGGATTCTAGCCGCAGAAGCCCTAAAAACCAAGGATTTCGGCGCCTTCCGGGGCTCGTCAGCCGGCTGTCTCCGGCCGCCATGTCCGCGTCGGCATGCGCCAGTCGATGCCCTCGATCAGCATGCTCAACTGGGCCGGCGTCAGCGCCGCCACGCCGCCCTCCGCCGAGGGCCAGACGAAGCGTCCCTTCTCCAGCCGCTTGTACCTCCGTGGAGAATGCGACCCCTACCGTCGCAGCGCACCAGTTAGTCCAGGTCACGCACCCGTTCCATCCTCTGAGGGAGCGATGGTTGCCATGCGTGGGCCGGCGCTTCAACCGGCTCGGCGAACGCCTGCTGCTTCAGGCGGAAGATGGCTCGGTCTGGTCGGTTCCGCCGCAGTGGACCGATCTTTCGAGCCCGGATCCCGAGGTGGTTGTCGGCGACGGCCGCACGCCATTGCGGGTGACGGACTTGATTGCTCTCGCCGACGTGGTGGAGCGCCTTTCCAGCAGATTGGTCGACCGTGGGGGCCGCAATGTGTAAGGTCAATTACGCCGCACATGTAAAGCGAATTACGCCGCGACAGAGCTTTGAAGGTTCTTATTTCCCTTCTTCC
Organism: Caenispirillum salinarum; assembly: GCF_044803115.1. Classification (GTDB taxonomy): domain Bacteria; phylum Pseudomonadota; class Alphaproteobacteria; order Rhodospirillales; family Rhodospirillaceae; genus Caenispirillum; species Caenispirillum salinarum_A. The sequence continues at coordinate 1,409,325 of NZ_CP085224.1, forward strand.
GCGTGTAGCGGACGTGGGTACGGCGGTGAGAAGCTTGACCTGTATGCGGAACGCGGTATAAATACCGTTACACCTTCTCTACCTCTCGTCCTCGGATTCGTCGATGCCTGCGAAGTACGACAGCAAGCGCTCGAAGGCCGAGGCCCTCATCGAGGAGGGCACCTTCAATGCGACGCCCGAGAAGGTGCGCGATCCGAAGTTTCGCGACAGCGAGTTCTTCGACCCGCACGACGCTGTCCAGGTCAAGTACGAGATGCTCCGTCGCGTCTCCACCGACGGCGTGTCGGTAACCGAGGCTTCGAACGAGTACGGCTTTTCGCGGCCGACCTATTACCAAGCCAAGGCCAACTTCGACAACGGCGGAATTGCCGGACTGGTGCCGGCGAAACCCGGCCCACGCGGCCCCCACAAGATCGACGACGAAGTCCTCGCGTTCCTGCGGGCGAGGCTTATCCCAGGCGAGCCCGTCCGCGCCCGGGAACTGGCAAAGCTCGTACACCAGGAACTTGGCATCGAGCTCCATCCCAGAACAATCGAGCGCGTTCTAAAAAAAACTCGCGCCTGACGGGCGCAACGACGGCAGCGGGATCGGCCCTGCCATCGGCCATTGCAACCCGGTACGAGCTGCTTCGCGGAGCAGCTCTCGGCGAGGCGCTGCCGATCGACGCCCGTAGCGGCCTCGCGCTCTTCCTGCGCCGCGGTATGTGGGGATGGGCCCGCGCTCTGACCGCAGCCGCAAGTTCCCCTCAAGAGCCAGTCTACGCTTCGTCACTCGCCGTCCCGGCGCGGCGCGGGCACAACGTTGCCGTTCACGTCCTCGCATCAATCGTCGGAAGCATCCACGATCGGAGATCGTCATGAACGCCCACATCAAGGTCCAGCCTTCGCACCTCAAACGCGGTGCCTACCTGTACATCCGCCAGTCCTCGATGCGGCAAGTGGTCGAGAACGCCGAGAGCGCCAAACGGCAGTACGGACTTCGTGGGCGCGCCGTGGCTCTCGGCTGGCGCGACGAGCAAATCATCGTCATCGACAATGACCAGGGCGAATCCGGCGCATCGGCGGCGTGGCGAGAGGGCTTCCAGCGACTGGTCAGCGACGTCGGCATGGGCCGCGCCGGGATCGTGATGGGCCTGGAAGTCTCCCGTCTGGCGCGCAACAACGCCGACTGGCAGCGCTTGCTGGAGATCTGCGCCCTCGCCGATACCCTGATCCTTGAAGTGGTCCCGGTTGTTCGGGCAGATCAGCGCGCTCTGTAAGCTCTGCTCCTGGGGCTTGGTTGGTGGGTAGTCGCGGTCAGGCGGCGAGGCCTGCCGGGCGGAGGGCGGAGCGGGAGCGTAGCCCGGAGCCCGGCAGGCCTCGCCAGTAAACCTCATCGGGGGTGGCATAGGCCAGGGCCTGGTGCGGGCGCCGCTCGTTGTAGGTTTGCACCCAGGCGCCGATGCCGGCCTTGGCCTCGCTGCCAGTGGTGTAGGCCTTCAGGTAGACCTCCTCGTACTTCAGGCTGCGCCACAGGCGCTCAATGAAGATGTTGTCCATGCAGCGGCCCTTGCCGTCCATGCTGATGCGCACGCCCGCCGCCTTCAGCGTCCCAGTGAAGGCGAGGCTGGTGAACTGGCTGCCCTGGTCGCTATTGAATATCTCGGGCGGGCCGTAGGTTTCCAGGGCCTGTTCCAGCGCCGCGACGCAGAAATCGGCGTCCATGGTGTTGGACAACCGCCACGACAGCACCTTGCGGCTGTGCCAGTCCATGATGGCGACCAGGTACAGGAAGCCGCGACGCATCGGAATGTATGTGATGTCGGCAGCCCACACCTGGTTCGGCCGGTCGATGACCAGCGTGCGCAGCAGGTAGGGATAGACCCGGTGCTCGGGGTGCGGCACCGTGGTCCGCGGCCGGCGATAGACGGCTTGAACGCCCATCAGCCGCATCAGGCGTCGCACCCGTTTGCGGCCGACGGACCAGCCCTCGCGGCGCAGGAGGGCGGCCATGCGACGGCTGCCCAAGTAGGGCATATCCAGGAAGTGGCGGTCGATGGCCGCCATCAGCATCCGGTCCTCGGTGTTCTTCGGCGTGTCGTCGTTCACCGGACGGTAGTACAGCGACGACCGGCTGATGCCGACCAGGCGGCATTGCCGTGTAAGGCTCAGCGTGGGGTGGGAAATGTCGATCATGGCTCGGCGCTCCACCCGCTTCAGCGCTTGAGCCTGACGGCCAAAAAATCATTTTCGACCTTCAACTGGCCGATCTGCTTGTACAGCTCATCGACCAGCGCCTCCTTGTCCTTGTCGGCCTTCGATGGGCCCTTCTCGAATGCCGTGGCCGCTTGGTCCCGCAGCGTACGTTTCCAGGCGTTGATCATCGTCGGGTGGACGTCGTACTTCGCGCTCAGCTCGGCCACCGTCTTCTCGCCGGACAGCGCCTCCATCGCCACCTTCGCCTTGAAGGAGGCGCTGTGGTTGCGACGATTCTTGCTCATGCGGTCTTCTCCTGTCTCGCCCCAGGAGCAAAACCCAGAGCTTACCGACCTGTCCAGATTCTTGGGGCCACCTCACACCATGCCGCACATTTGGCGCGGACGAGGACCTTGACGGCGGCGAAAGAGATGCTCGAGGGCGTCGGCCTGCACCAGGATCCGTCGTTCCTCATGGCGCTCGAAGCGGTGTTGGAGGTCCTGCCGCCGTCCCGGTCGTTCACCGGCTTCGATCCGGTGGAGGCGGCCGCTCCGGCAGCAAGCGACTTCGAAGTGCTGGAAGGCTTGCGGCGTCTTTGCTTCGGCGATGAAGTCGACGAGCCCAAGCAGCTCTCGATGCTTCACGAAGAGGCGGCCCAGTGAGCAATCTGGACGATCGCGACTGGCCGCCGCACTTCAGTCCTGACACCGCTCATCTGGTGAAGGATTTCTATGTGCCGGCGCTGTCCTGCGCTATTCGCTACGACAGGACCACAGGGTACTTCACGGCCCCGGCCTTGGCGTTGGCGATGAGGGGCTTGGAGTACCTGGTCGTCAACAAGGGCAGAATGCGACTTCTCGTCGGCTGTACCCTTGCAGAGGGCGAAGTCGAAGCGATCGAAAAGGGGGAAAACCTCCGCGACACCCTGGAGGCTCAGCTTCTACGGATGCCTCTGGTGGCGCCCGACCCGTCGGCGGCGGAGGCCCTCGAGCTGCTTGCATGGATGGTTGCGCAGGGTTTCTTGGAGGTCAAGGTGGCTGTGCCATGCAATGCGGCACGGAAGCCGGTACCGGGCGTCGGCCTGTTTCACGCGAAGGCTGGGATCATCGAAGATCGGGTGGGCAACGTACTCGCGTTCACCGGCAGCATCAACGAGACCGAAGCGGCGTGGCGCCACAACTACGAGACCTTCCACGTCTTCACGAGTTGGACCGGCACCAAAGCCAACGTCGCGGCCGAGGAGCGCACATTCCAGACCTTGTGGGCGGACCAGTCGAGCCGTGCCATCGTCATGGACATCCCGTCCGCGAAGGCGCAGGAGTTGATGGCGTTCCTGCCTAAGGATGACAAGCCGGCGCGGCTCAAGGACCTTGAACTTGATGATCCGGAGCCGGTGCCCGAGCCTGATCCTGTGGCACCGGCACCCGAGCCGGAGCCCCGCGTGACCGATCCGCGCCGCGTGGTCTGGTCATTCCTGAGGCAGGCCCCGCAACTGCCTGACCTTGGCGACCGCGTAGGCGAAGCCACGTCGGCCATCACCCCTTGGCCTCATCAGGTGCGCGCGTTCGAACGGATGTACAACAGCTGGCCGCCGCGCCTTTTGATCGCCGACGAGGTCGGTCTCGGGAAGACCATCCAGGCGGGTCTCCTGTTGCGCCAGGCTTGGCTGTCGGGACGGGCAAAGCGGATCCTCGTCATGGCGCCGAAGGCGGTGTTGAACCAGTGGCAGATCGAACTGAGAGAGAAGTTTAATCTCAACTGGCCCATATACGACGGCAACAAGTTCGCATGGCGCCCGTGTCCCGTTCTGGGTGCCAATCCGGTCAAGGCCGTGTCGCGTCATGACTGGCATCAAGAGCCCTTCGTCATCGTGTCCAGTCACCTGATGCGACGGGCCGACCGCGCCCGTGAGCTTCTGGAGGCGGAGCCCTGGGACCTGGTCGTTCTCGACGAAGCGCATCACGCCCGGCGCCGGTCCGGCGGGATCGGAGATGACGAGCGGCCGAACCAGCTGCTGCGGCTGATGAAGGGGCTCGAGCGGCGGACGCAGGGCTTGGTGCTCCTTACAGCCACCCCCATGCAGGTGAGCCCCGTGGAGGTATGGGATCTGCTCGCGCTCCTTGGGCTTCCGCCAGAATGGCACGTTGATGCATTCCTGCGGTTCTTTGAGCTTGCCGGCAAGCCCAGCCCGTCGCATGAGGAGCTGGCGACTCTTGCGCGGCTGTTCCGGGCCAGCGAAGCGCGTTTCGGCCCCATCGCAGTTGACGAAGCGCAGCGCATCATCGGCACGCCAAGCTCCCTGAGGGCCAAGAAGCTGCTGAAGGCCCTGCGCGAGAAAAGCACGCTCCCTCTCAAGGCTCTCGAAACGACGGACCGGAAGGACCTGTTGAAGCTGCTGCGTGGCACGACGCCGGTGAAGCGGCTGATCTCGCGCCACACGCGATCTCTGCTGCGGGCCTACCACAAGGCTGGGAAGCTGAAGACGCCAATCGCCGACCGCAAGGTAGAGGACGTGTTCGTGGAGCTGACCCAGGCGGAGGCACGGGTCTACACCGCCGTCGAGGAGTATATCGGCTCCACCTACGACAACGCAGCCAAGGAAAAGAAGACAGCCGTCGGCTTCGTGATGACCGTGTATCGGCGGCGCCTGGCCAGCAGCTTCCATGCCTTGGCGCAGACCCTCACAAACCGCAAGGCCGCCCTTCAACTGGGTCCCCAGGGAAGCTTGTTCGATGCCAAGCACCTCGACGAGGATCTGCCCGATGACGAAGCTGATGACGAGGTAATGGACGCCGACGACGCGGCACAGCTGGAGACGGAGGCGCTTGCGTTGGAGGAGCGCGGCGACATCGAAAGCCTCCTCCGCGAGGTCCGGCGGCTTCCTGCCGACACCAAGGCACGCGAACTGCTCAAGACAATCATGGAACTTAAGGTCGCTGGCTACGAGCAGGTGATCGTGTTCACCCAGTACACCGACACGCTGGACTTCCTCCGAGATTACCTCATTAAGGAATCGGCGTTCACGGTCATGTGCTTCTCCGGGCGCGGGGGTGAAGTCCGATCGTCCGACGGCCACTGGTTGCAGATCTCTCGTGACAAGACGAAGGCGATGTTCCGCGACAAAGCGGCCCATGTCCTGTTGTGCACGGATGCCGCGGCCGAGGGCTTGAACTTCCAATTCTGTGGCGCCCTTGTGAACTATGACATGCCGTGGAACCCCATGAAGGTCGAGCAGCGTATCGGGCGCATCGACCGCTTGGGGCAGCAGAACCCAATCATTCGGATCGTCAACCTGCACTACAAGGGCACGGTCGAGGCCGACGTCTACATGGCGCTCAGGGAGCGAATTGACCTGTTCACCACCTTCGTCGGCGGTCTCCAGCCCATCCTGAGCAAACTGCCGAAGGTCATCGGTGGCATCGCGTTAGCCGGCGGGGAAGATCGCGGAAGACAAGCCGCTGCGCTGGTGGATAGCGTGCGGCAGGAGGTGGATGAAGTGCAACGGGACGGTGGTTTTGACATTGACGAAGTGACCGCCGCCGAGGTGGAGGAGCGGCCACGCGTCTCCGCCGCCTACGGCCTCAGCGAGTTGGGCAAAATCCTTGAGCGGGAGGACCTGCTCCCTCCGGGCGATGAGGTGAAGAAAACCGGCAAGAAGGACTTCGGGTACCTGTCTCCAGGCATGGTCGAGGCCGTCCGGGTGACGACGGACCCGGTCCTCTTTGAGCAGCACGCCGATAGTCTAGAGTTGTGGTCGCCGGGATCGCCGTCCTTCCCGGACATGTCCGTGTTTGACCTCGAGAAAAACGTTACTGTGGATGAGTTTCACGAAACGTTGACGCAGCAATCCTGACGCGTCGATGCCGGCTTGGTCCCCGCTGGCCGAGGCAGCAAGACGGCAAGCCAATGCGCGCGCTCAGACGCGAGTGAGCTGATGTTCGACGTCGAACGATATTGCTAGTGGTTTTTAAGTGCTGCTGTTGAGCAGGACGTCGATGGAGTCGCGGAGGCATTGAAGCTCGTCCCGATCCTGATCGTCCAGTGGCCGGCCTTCCCTGCGCATGGCGCCGACGATCTTCGCCATCGCCTTGACGTGGCGGCCCAGGTTCGGGCCTTTGGCCGGCGGTCTCGGCCGGAGGCTGCCGACGGTCACGCTTTCGTTGCCAATATGGCTTCGCAAGCGCCGCAACTCAGCCACTGAGGCTCCCTCGAGGACCCGCTCGGCGAGTACCGGCCGTTGCTCCTCCGGGGCCATGGCCACTTCAAAGAGCGCAGACTTCGTCGGCGCCGGGGCCATATCGAGAAACGCGTGCCGCATCTCCTCCGGCAGGGAGGCCATCGCCAGCATCTTGGAGACGTCCGAGCGGCTCATGCCGGTCAGTAGCGCGAGGCTCTCGTCGGTGCATTGCCGCGTATCCGACAGCCTGCGGAGGGCCATCGCGGTTTCGACGGGATGCAGATCGGCCCGCTGCGCGTTCTCCACGACGGCGATCTCGTCGACGTCGCCGGTGACGCAGATGGCGCGGATGGACGCCCGGCCGAGGTGCTTGTGGGCGCGCCATCGGCGCTCGCCGGCTGCGAGGATGAAGGAGTCCTCCGCAGTCGGATGCTTCTTGATCAGGACCGGTTGAAGCAGGCCCTTGTCCATGATCGAGGACGCCAGGGCCTCCAGGGCGGCCTGATCAAACCGCTTCCGGGGCTGGTCCGGGTTCGGGCTGATCCGGTCGATCGGGACCTCCAGCACCTGCATCGGCTGAGACAGCGCGATGATCCCGGTCGAGACCGCCCTGGCGGCCTCGCCGGACACCTGCTGCGAGACCCGCCGGCTCGGGCGCCGGCTCACGACGTCACCGCCGGTGTCATGTCGCGGGCGATCGACACCAGCACCTGGTCCGCTATGGCGTAGTATGCCTCGACGCCCGGGGCGTAGGGATTGTCCGCCAGGGTGACCGAGCCGGCCGCTTCCGACACGGCGTAGGCCGTGGTGTGGCGGATCGCGGGGAAGATGTGTGTCGCGTCTCCGTAGTCACGGCGCAGTTCCTCAAGCGACTCTTGGTCCTGTCGGACGCGGAGCCGGACCTTCGTCGGCACGATACCGAGAAGGCGGATGTCATGGCGGTACAGCCGGCGGACCTGGTCGACGTTGCCGAGCAAGAGGGGAATGCCCGCCATCGACCACGCGGCGGCTTCCGTCGGGATCAGCAGGTAGCGCGCCGCCAGCACGCCGTTGAGCGTCAGCTTGCCGAGGTTCGGCGGGCAATCGAGCAGGATCACGTCGAAGCGTGGCGCCATGTCCTCGATCCTGGCGCGCAGCAGAAGTTCGGCAGCCGTCCGGCCGGCCAGTTCAAGCTCTGCTGCGTCGGCGTTCGCACCGGATGGTGCGACGGCGAACGAGAGGTTCGCCGAAACCTGGATAATGTCGGCGAGCGGCCGGTCCTGAAGCAGGACGTTGTAAATCGTCCGGCCACTCCGTCCGACGGCCACACGGTCGACCCCGGCGGCGAGGGTCGCGTTGGCCTGGGGGTCGAGATCGACGACGAGGACGCGGCGGCCGCGGTGCGACAGGGCGTGCGCCAGGTTCAGCGACGTCGTGGTCTTGCCGACGCCGCCTTTTTGGTTCGCGATAGCGATGACGACCGGGCCCTGCTGATCCGTTGCCAGCGGGTGCGGCGCTTCCGCGCCGTGTTCCTGTGCGGTGGGGGACGGTGCGGTGGGGCGGGAAGCCTGGGCTGCCTTTCCGAGCTCGTATCTCATCATGTACTCCGGTGGATGACGCCGTGATGATCTAGATCCGCGGAGCGGTCCGCCAAGAGGTCCGCGGCTTGCTGCGCATGTCCCGAGCGGCCCCGCACACGCCCTGAGGTATTGAGACAGTCTGGGGCTAGACCGGCAGGAAAAAGCCAGGAGAAGCGGGGACTTCTCCTGGCTGGTGTGGCCGGTGTTACGACAGCATGTCGATCGCCGCCTTGAGTGCCGGCAGATTCGGACCGGTCCAAAGGCTTCGGTCCCAGGCAGGCCGCGCGATGCCCATGATGTCCGCGAACATGTCGGGAGTCATCCCGGCCTGCTGACGGATGTCGTGGGCGAACGTGACGCGGAGCCCCATGAAACGGCGTCCGGGCACCACGCTGTTCATATAGGCGCCGAGGCTTTGACGAAGCAGCTCGGCCGCCTTATCCGCTCCGAAACCATGGAGCTCGGGGAACAGGTAGGTCTCGCCCTGGCGCTGTCGGTCCTTGACGAACTCCAGGAAGCCATGGGTTATCAGAACGTGCGGGAGCGGGACAAGGCGGATGTTTCTGGCCGAATCGTGGGGCGAAGCGTCACCGACGCGGAGAACGGTGATCCCGGCGACATCCCTCACAGACGACACATCGAGCGGCGCGATCTCGCAGGCCCTGAGCCCCGCGTGCCGCGACAGCAGTGGCGCCCAGTACAGGCTGTCCTTGATCACCAGGGAGCCCGGCTCGGCCCGTTGCGCCTCCGAGAGGCACCCCGTGTAAAGCGTGCTGGCGAAGAAGGCGTCGAGATCAGCCTGCGACCACCGCTCGATCCGCGGACGGGTCTCCCGGATCGCGCGCCGGCCGTACCCCTTGCCGTGAAACGGGTTGTGGAGGTCGAACTCGTTGAACAGCCGGCCCATGCCTTTCAGGTGGCGGTTGACGGTGGACAGGGAGATAAGGCCGGTGTCCTCCTCGCTGCGCGGCCTCTGGCCCGCGAACGCGCTGCGCTGGCGGGGGGCGAGGTCCCGCAGGGCGCTGCCGCGGACTTTGTCGAGGCGCAGATTGCGCGGCAGGACCGACAGGAGGCTCTTGAACTCGTGCACCTCTTCCTCAGTGATCGCCCCCAGCGCCCGATCGCCGTTCAACTCGATGAACAGGGCGGCAGCTCTGGCGACCTCCGCCTCGAGACGCGATGGCTGGGCATCCGGGCGTTCCCGGTGCCGCTCCCTGAATAGGGCCAGCGCTTCGCTCACCGTCACGGCCGCGTCGCTGAGAAAGTACTCCTCCACGCCGGCTCGCAGCTGGCGCAGCATCTCGTCCCGCCGGCGATCGGCGGCGTCATCATCAGCATCACCGGAACTGCCGCCCGCCAAGTGTCCGTCGTCCGGCGAGCCGCTTTCGGCGCAGTGAGGTAGCGTCGCATCGCCAGGGGCGTCCTGCCGGGATGCGTCATAAACAGGACAGCCCGCTTCTGTGCTCTCAGCCGTCTCCGCCGGCAGAAGGCGATCCTTGCCGGCCGGGTCGACGGATGTTCCGGCCGGGGAGGGGGAACTCGTGGTGGAGTATTCATTGTGCAGCATTCTTCAGTCCTCGAAGGGTTCGTCGCTGTGGCGTAGCCGGACGGCTGTCTGCCGTTCGGGATCCGCGCCGGAAGGTCATGGCTGGTCGCATCTGGCGTCTTCCTATTGACCAGATAGCCTTTTCCGGATTCCCGGCCAGGGGCTGGAGCCACTTTTCTGGAAATTGAGTACCAGGACCTTTGCCAACCGTTTCTACGCGGCCCCTGCATGTCTGTCGGCACGGTGCATGCACCACCGGCAGCCGTTCCGACGTGGAACGTGGCGGCTGGCGGAGGAGGGGCTTCCGCGCGTGCGTTCTGCGGCCGGGCAGGCCTTCGGACAACGGTCTGGTTCTGCGAGCGCCTGGGAAGGTGGTCCGGCCCCCGCCGCCGTCGTCGATCGGCCCACCACGTTGCCTGATCGGCCCCTCTCTCGCACACCGCTTGCCGCGACCTTCTGATCGGGCCTGCCGACGTCGCGACATGATCCCGGCCGCGCAAGCTCGGCTGTCTTCGTTTCACACGACAACGACGGCGGCCGCGGCGCACCGCGCGATGCGCGCCGGCTCCTTCCAGGAACCGCGACTGGGTCTGCCTGGCCTTCCCCACCGGGTATCCGCTGCGCGAGCGGCCTGGGCCGATCGAGGATGCGCCCCTCCGTCAGGGTACCGGGTGCTGTGGCGCGGCCTCTTCCCCTCTCACCGCGGCCAGGATCAAGTCGGCATAGTCGAGCGTGGACAGGTGAGTCGCGAGGTTCTTCATCGCGTACCCGCCGAAATAGTGTTCGCTGTTCACGCTGTCGTCGACATGACCAAGAAAGTGCTCGCCGATCTCTTTCGGTGCCCGCTGACGCAGGCGGGTGTTGAACGTCAATCTGAGGGCATGGAAATCCTTCCCGTCCTCCGTCAGTCCTATGGATCGACGGTATGTCCCGAAGCGCTTGGTGAACACCGACGTGTAGCGGCCGTCCTTGCCTTTCGGCACGTCCGGAAACAGGCGGACAGACTTGCCCTTGCTGTGGCGCTTGAGCGCCGTTACGAAATCCATGAAACCGAGTTCAATAAGAACGGGGTGGAGCGGCACTGTCCGCCGGGAGCCTTCCGTCTTGACCGTGCTGTCACCCTCGCCAATGCACATGCAGGGCAGACCCTCTAAGGAAATAATGTGGTCGGTCTCGAGCTGGAGGATCTCTTCCGAGCGGGGCGCATTCAGGGCGGCGATCAACGGGACCCATTGCATTGACGTGCCGTCAATGATTTTGCCGTCGCGGATCGCGGCGCCACCTTCAGGCCGGTATAGCCGGGACGAGAAGAAAGTTGTGAGATTCTCGTCCGTCCATGCTTTTCTTGGTTTGCGCTTGTTGCCGGACTTCTTCACCCCCTTGTGGAACAGGCCTTCGAAGGGATTATTTCGGTTCTTTTTGATGTGGATGCCCACCCATTCCATGACCGCCCGCATGAAGGTGACATGACGGTTGATGGTCTTCTTCGAGATGGTCTCGAGGAGTTTGTTGACGGGTTGCGTCGACCGCGCGCAGAGCTTCTTCACCTCTTCTTTGGCGGCGGGACTGGGGTCGCGGCTGAGCCGCTCGATCCGGTTTCGCAGGTCTACGGCCGCCCGGGCCTCCAGCCCCGCATAGATGCTCTTGCCGTTCAGCGACGGAAGGCCTTCGAGCTTCCGCTGATAGCGTGAGGCATCGCTCGGCTCGATCGCGCCGACCTTCATGTTGCCGATGAGCGAAATGAAGAGGCGGCAGGCCTGTTCGGCCTGCCTGGCGGACTTCGGGACCCAGGTGTTGTTGATGTTCGACTTGACGACATGCGGCATGAGGTCGGACAGCCGCATCTGAAGCGTCAGATGCTCGTCGTCGTCTGAATCACCCCGGGAAGCCGCTGGCGACGCGACTTCGTCCTCGTCCGCGTCCTCGTCGTTCTCATAGTCGTCCTCGTCCTCCGGATCATCGTCCTCGTCCTGGTGATCGGCGTCATCGAGGGCGGCGGCATCCAAGGCCTGCCGGTCGGGCCCGAGATCTTTCGCCGCGCTGCCGCCAGGGACACCGTCGAACGCCGGGAGGGAGGTGCATTGCGGCGAGGGGATACGCGGCAGCGCCGCCAGCGCTTCCAGGCGGACAAGCTCGTCGGCCAGATCGGCGTCCTCGCGGTAGACGCCCTGGCGGCGTTCGCCGTGGATCCGGATCGCCTGGCGCATCATCCGGACGGCCCCGAAGGCGAGGTCGTCGTGCTCGTCGCTGCCGGCCTCGAGACGGATCCCGTTGCGCCGAAGTTCCGCGTCGACAAGGTCGTGGGCCGGCGCGGGGTCGAACTCCCTCAGCGCCGTCTCGAGCGTGCGGTCGAACGTCTCGAGCCACCCGGCGGGGTCGGCGGCACGCTGGCGCAGGTGCTTTTCGTGCCGCAGCAGGTTGTCGAGGGCCCGGTTGAAGATCGCAGTCAGGATGGCGCGCTTCTCGCGCCGGGTCAGCACCTCGGGCGCACGGTCGGTGATGCCCGGCGGTGCCATGACCGCCAGGATCTCCGTCCAGCTCTGCGCCTCGCTGTGCGCGCCCATACTCCGATCACCCATCGCCATCACGCGGCAGAAGACCGCGTCGAGATGCGCGGCCCTGATGACCGCGATGCGCCACTCCGATGTGCGCACGGATATGGAAATATGCTGTTTGGCCAGAGCGACCAGGGCATTTTGCGAGATTCTTCGCCGCCAGTGCCAAACCGTGCCGCGGCGGATGAGGTGGTGCGCCATGGTGATCCCCTCGCGCGTGAGGGATCGCCGGTCTGCCGCCAGGTGCTACAGCTGGGGGCTACAACGCGAGAAGGCGACCGCAAGTGCAGTCGCCTTCTTGAGGAAAATCAACGCTTTAGCGCTTGTTTGGCTGGGGGACCAGGACTCGAACCTGGACTAACGGAGTCAGAGTCCGCTGTTCTACCATTAAACTATCCCCCACCAGGGATGCCTCCGAGGGTCTGTGAGCGCCGTGGCGCGGGGCGTTTCCCCCTCGAGAGGCCGCGTATGTACCACCCTGTTTCGGTGGTGTAAAGGCCTTTGTGTTGAAAAAATTTCAGCTCCTGCGCCCGCTCAGAGCGTCTGCCCCCTGCGGCGGGGTTTCATCGGGCTGCGGCGTGCGATAAGTTAGAGTCCAAGTGGAAACCATGCCGCCAGGCGGCGCGCAGGATCAGACATAGGAGGCGGACCCGAACCCTTCGGACCGCCTCGGGAGAGGCAAAGCCCGCTCCGCCGTCGACCCGCACGCCCGCGGCGGCTGATTGAGAAAGGTTGATCGAACCCGTGGTTGCGACACGCGCTGACACCCCCATCGCCGGCGCCCCGCCCGGCGGCGCGGCGGCGCGGCGCGGTGGCGAAGCGGTCCGGACCTGCGGCGGCACCAAGCCGGGGCCGCAGGACGGGCCGCACAACGGCATCTACGCGGCCATCGATCTGGGAACCAACAACTGTCGCATGCTCGTCGCCCGGCCCAGCGCCGAAGGCTTTCGCGTCATCGACAGTTTTTCCCGGATCACCCGCCTTGGCGAGGGGCTGGCCGGATCCGGCAAGCTTTCGCGCTTGGCCATGGACCGCACCATCGACGCGCTCGGACTGTGCGCGGAGAAGATGCGCCGGCGCGGCGTCACCGCCGCCCGCACCGTCGCCACCGAGGCCTGCCGCAGGGCCGCCAACGGCCGCGCCTTCGTGCAGGAGGTGCGGGACCGCACCGGCCTGCGCCTCGAGACCATCACGCCGGCCGAGGAGGCCCGCCTGGCCCTTGGCGGCTGCGCGCCGCTGCTGGACCCGGACATCCCCTATGCCCTGGTGTTCGACATCGGCGGCGGCTCCACCGAGCTTCTCTGGGTGGAGCTGGACCCTGCCGGCGAACTTGCCGTCCAGGGGCTGGCCAGCCTGCCGCTGGGCGTGGTGACCGTCGCCGAGGAATGCGGTGGCGGCGACCTCTGCCAGCGCACATATGATGCCGTGAAGGACCGCATCGTGCACTTGCTGCGGCCTTTCGACCTGCAGCACGCCCTTGCCGACCGCGTCCGCCATGGCGATGTGCAGATGCTGGGCACCTCGGGCACCGTCACCACGCTGGGCGGCGTGCACCTGGGGCTCAAGCGCTATGACCGCTCGCTGGTGGACGGCATCACCATCGACTTCAACGACATCGTGGAGGTCAGCCGTCGGCTGTCCACCATGACCCTGAGGGAACGCGCCCAGCATCCCTGCGTCGGTCGCGAACGCGCCGACCTTGTGCTGTCGGGCTGCGCCATATTGGAAGGCCTGTGCGAGCTGTGGCCGGTGGGGCGCCTGCGCGTCGCCGACCGGGGCCTGCGCGAAGGCATGTTGCTCGACCTCATGCGGGTCGATGCCATGGAGGTTGCTTAAGAGATCATGGCCAAGAAGCCGTCTGCCGCTTCCGGACGCGCCCGGCGCTCCGGCGGCGGGGCCGTCGCCAACACCGGCAACCGTCAGCTGACGGTCAAGGTGAAATCCGCGCGCGGCCGCAAGAACTCGTCCACCCGCTGGCTGCAACGCCAGCTCAACGATCCCTACGTGGCCGAGGCGCGGGCGCGCGGCCTGCGGTCGCGCGCGGCCTTCAAGCTGCTGGAGCTGGACGACCGGTTCCACTTCCTCAAGCCCGGCCAGCGCGTCATCGACCTGGGTGCGGCCCCCGGCGGCTGGACGCAGCTTGCGGTGGATCGCGTCAACGCCGGCAAGCCCGGCGGCGGCGTGGTGGTCGGCCTGGACATCCTGGAATGGGAGACCGTCGCCGGCGCGACCTGCATCACCAAGGATTTCAACGACCCCGACGCGCCCGACGTGCTGAAGGCCGCCCTGGGCGGCCCGGCGGACGTGGTGCTGTCGGACATGGCCGCGCCCACCACCGGCCACCCGCCCACCGATCACCTGCGCATCATGGCCCTTCTGGAACTGGCGTGGGACTTCGCCGAGGACGTGCTGGCGCCCGGCGGCACCTTTGTCTGCAAGGTGTTCCAGGGCGGGACGGAAGGCGAACTGCTCACCCGCATGAAAACCCTGTGCGAGACGGTGCGCCACGCCAAGCCGCCGGCCAGCCGCAAGGAAAGCTCGGAAATGTACGTGATCGCCTCGGGCTTCCGCGGACGTCCGGCGGACCGCGATCGCGATGACGGCAGCGACGACGATACGGAGACCCGCGCGTGAGCACCGAAGGCCAGCAGCCCGCCGAAGCCGCTTCCTCCGGTAAGAAACCCATGAACCAGTGGCTGAAGCTGCTGCTGGAGATCGGTCCGTTGGTGGTGTTCTTCGTCGGCAACAACAAGTACGGCATCATTCCGGCCACCGGCGCCTTCATCGTCGCCACGGTGGTGGCGTTGAGCGCGTCGTGGCTGATCGCGCGCAAGGTGCCGGTGCTGCCGCTGATCTCGGGCATTTTCGTCATCGGGTTCGGCGGTTTGACGGTGCTGCTGGAGGACGACCTGTTCATCAAGCTCAAGCCCACCATCGTCAACGCGCTGTTCGCGGCGGTGCTGTTCGTGTCGCTTGGCTTGAAGCGCAACGTGCTGAAGATCGTCTTCGACGCCGCCTTCCACCTGACGGACGAGGGCTGGCGCAAGCTGACGTGGCGTTGGGCGTGGTTCTTCTGCCTGCTGGCGGTGCTGAACGAAATCGTCTGGCGCAGTTTCGACACCGACACCTGGGTGCAGTTCAAGGTGTTCGGCATCATGCCGCTGACCATCATCTTCAGTCTGACGCTGGTGCCGCTGCTGACCAAGTACCACCCGGAGAACGAGGCGAAGGCCGGGTGAGACGGCAGGCAAGGTGCGGGGATGGCCACGAACGACACCAAGAGACCGGGAGAACGTGGATCAGCGTTCCCGGTCTTTCTTTTTGAACCACCAAGTCACCAAGGCACCAAGACAGCGCGCGACGGCGCGCCATCCTCGCCTTGGTTGGCCGTTGCGCCCGGTTCGCGGGCCAGAGATGGGTAATAATCGAGGGAGCGCGAGGGAGCCCGAGGCTCCCTCGCATTCCATCCCGGCATAGCCGGAAAGTCTTGGTGTCTTGGTGTTTCCAAACCACTACCCCGTCAGACACGCCCGCGCCACCGCCTCCACGTGCCGGTGATCGGTCCCGCAGCAGCCGCCGACGACGGCCAGCGCCGGCAGCAGGGCGTGGAGGTCCTTGTAGCGGGCGCCCAGGTCCTCCGGGTCGCCGTCGTCGAGGGTTTCGCTGGCTTCCAGTTCCGCGTGGCTCATCCGTGACGCATTGGCGCGGATGCCCCGGATGCGGTTTTTCCAGGCGCCTTCCTCGCCCAGCGTCTCGGCGAAGTGCGTCGGGTGGGCGCAGTTGATCATGTAGTAGGCGACGACCCCGGCGGTCTCGGCGTCGACGGCCTCGATGGCGTCGCGCAGGGCTTCGCCTGAGGGCAGGCGGCCGTCGGTCTCCACGGTGAATGACAGGGCGCAGGGGATGCCGGCGGCGGTGGCGGCATGGGCGATGCCGGCTGCCTCGGCGACGTAGGAAAGGGTCATGGCCGAGACCATGTCGGCTCCGGCGCTCGCGAAGGCCTCCACCTGGGCGGAATGGTAGGCGGCGGCCTCGGCGCTGGTCATGCGGTCGCCGGGGATGTAGCCGTCGCCGCGCGGCCCGATGCAGCCGCTGACGACGCCCTGGATGCCGGTTTCCGCCGCCAGATCGTCGCGCAGGCGGTGGAGGAACCGGACAGAGTCCGTGTTGATGGCGCGCAGCGCGGCGCGGTCGTATCCGAGGCCCGCGCCCCAGTCGCGGTTGGCCCGCCATGTGGGCGTCTCGAAGATGAAGCCGGCGCCGTGGGTGGCGGCGATGGCGGCGTGGCGGCGGTACCAGCGCTCCAGGGTGGCGCGGCCATCGGGCTTGGTCATCAGCTCGAAGGCGGCGAAGTCGCGCAGGTCGATGCCTTCGTGGAAGACCAGCCAGGTCTCCAGGCCACCGTCGCTGACGAAGGGGCGGCCGGCGAGCTGGGGCAGGGCGGTGATCGGGTTTTGAATGGTCATGACGTCCTCCGGTGTTTGTCTGTTTGTGGTGCCCGAAGGATGGCGCCATATGCCGTCTACGACCATTGGGCGCGCGGTGCACCGCATCCGCTCTGCGGTATGGACGGAAAATCAGTATATTAGGACGGCAGGGTGGCGTTGTGCGGCGCCTCGGCGGCGCCCGGCGCGGGGGAAACTGGACCTGTGGTGCAGTATACGGCACGGAGGACCCCGCCATGGCCGGCAAGGGCGAGACGACGCGCGACCGCATTCTGGAGACCGCCGAGGCGGCGGTGCTCGACAAGGGCTTCGGCGCGACCTCCATCGACGAGCTGATCGCGGCCGTCGGCATCACCAAGAACGGCTTCTTCTATCACTTCCGCGACAAGAACGAACTGGCCCGCGCCCTGCTGCTCCGCTACCTGGAGCGGGAAGAGGCGATCCTCGACGACCTGTTCGACCGCGCGCGGGCGCTGACCGACGATCCGCTGCACGCCTTCCTGGTCGGCCTCAAGCTGTTCGCCGAACTGATGGAGGATCTGCCGGACGGTCATCCCGGTTGCCTCGTCGCCACCTATTGTTATCAGGAGCGCCTGTTCGACGCCGAAGTGCGCGCGTTGAACAGGCGCATCGTCATGGGCTGGCGGGCGCGGTTCCGGGGGCTGCTGGCCGATATCGCGGAACGCTATCCGCCGCGCGAGGCGGTGGACCTGGACGATCTGGCGGACACGGTCTCGGCGGTGGTGGAAGGCGGGCTGGTGCTCGGCCGCGCGCTCGGTGACCACCACATCCTGCCGCGCCAGGTGATGGTGCTGCGAAGCTTCGTGAAGCTGCTGTTCGCCCCGCAAGGTCAGCCCGTCGCCGCGTCCTGAGGCGGCGCGGCCGGGGGCGGCGGGGCGTATTCCGGCCGCCGGGCGAGGCCGGCCTTCAGGTGCTCGATCGCCAGCCGGACCTTGGCCGACAGGTGCCGGCGCTGCGGGTAGGCGGCCCAGACGGCGGTGTGCGGCGGGCGGTGGTTGGGCAGCAGGGAGACGAGCCGGCCGGCGGCGATGTGCTCCGTCACGTAGTAGTCGGGCAACTGGCAGAGGCCGAAGCCGCGCAGGGCGGCGTCCAGAACGGCGCTGCCGCTGTTGCAGCGCCACCGGCCGGCGGGGCGCACCAGCGTTGCCCGCCCGCCGCCGTCGTCGAACAGCCAGGTTTCGGCCGTGCCGACCAGGCAATCGTGGCCGGCGATTTCCGACAGGCTGTGGGGCGTGCCATTGCGCGCCTGGTAGGCGGGCGCGGCGCACAGGTGCATCACGCGGGGCGCCAGGCGTGTCGCGATGATGCCCGAGTCCGTCAGCCGGCCCAGGCGGACGGCGAGGTCCACCTGTTCCTGCACCAGATCGATGGTCGTATTGGTCAACTGGATGTCCAGGTGAAGCGCCGGGTGCTTTTCCAGAAAGGCGTTCATCAGCGGAACGATGAACCGCTCGCCGTAGGAGACGGCGCAGGTCATGCGCAGCACGCCGCGCGGTTCGCCTTCCTCGCGGTCGACCACGGCGCGCAGGGCCTCGTCGCGCTCCTCCACCAGACGCTGGCACCGCTCCAGCAGGACGCGGCCGGCGTCCGTCAGGGCGACGCGGCGGGTGGTGCGGTAGAAAAGGCGCGTCTGGAGCCGGTTCTCCAGCGCCGCCACCTGCCGGCTGACCTGCGACGACGAGACGCGCAGGCGCTCCGCCCCGGCGCGGAAGCTTCCCGCCTCGGCCACCGCAACGAACTCGTCAATGCCGTCCCAGCGGCTCATTCGCGGCCTCCCGCCCCGGATATTGTCCCATATGTGGAACAATATCATGCCGGATCGCAACGCTCGAACCCCTGGCGCAGTGATATTCTCGGGCTCTGACCGTCGAGCCTTGAGGAGTTGCCCCATGCTGAAGTCTCGTGCCGCCGTGGCCTGGGAGGCCGGAAAGCCGCTGGAGATCGAGGACGTCACCGTCGCCGGCCCGAAGGAGGGCGAGGTGCTGGTCCGCATCGTCGCCACGGGCGTCTGCCATACCGACGCCTACACCCTGTCGGGCGCCGACCCGGAGGGCATCTTCCCGGCCATCCTGGGACACGAGGGCGGCGGCGTGGTCGAGGAAGTCGGCCCCGGTGTCACGTCCGTCGCGGTCGGCGATCACGTGATCCCGCTCTACACGCCGGAATGCGGCAAGTGCAAGTTCTGCCTGTCGGGCAAGACCAACCTGTGCCAGGCCATCCGCGCCACCCAGGGCAAGGGCCTGATGCCCGACGGCACGACGCGCTTTTCGGTCAACGGAAAGGACGTGTTCCACTACATGGGCACCTCCACGTTCTCGGAATACACGGTGCTGCCGGAGATCGCGCTGGCGAAGATCAACAAGGAAGCGCCGCTGGAAAAGGTCTGCCTGCTGGGCTGCGGCGTCACCACCGGCATGGGCGCAGTGAAGAACACCGCCAAGGTGGAACCGGGGTCCACCGTCGCCATCTTCGGCCTGGGCGGCATCGGACTGGCGGCCATCATCGGCAGCGTCATGGCGAAGGCCGAGCGCATCATCGGCATCGACATCAACCCCGACAAGTTCGAGATCGCGAGGCAATTGGGCGCGACCGACGTGGTCAATCCCAAGGACCATGACCGTCCCATCCAGGACGTCCTGGTGGAGATGACCGACGGCGGCGTGGACTACAGCTTCGAGTGCATCGGCAACGTCAACGTCATGCGCTCGGCCCTGGAGTGCTGCCACAAGGGCTGGGGCGAGTCGACCATCATCGGCGTCGCCGGCGCCGGCGAGGAAATCCGCACGCGCCCGTTCCAGCTGGTCACCGGCCGGGTCTGGCGCGGGTCGGCCTTCGGCGGCGTCAAGGGCCGCTCGGAACTGCCGGACTACGTGGAGCGCTACATGAAGGGCGAGTACGAGCTGGACACGTTCATCACCCACACCATGGGGCTGGACGACATCAACAAGGCCTTCGACCTGATGCACGAGGGCAAGAGCATCCGCTCCGTCATCCTGTACGACCGCTGAGGAGGACCGGCATGACCGAGGAGCTGTCCATCGTCGCCGAGAACAAGTGTTTCGGCGGCTGGCACAAGCGCTACACCCACCGCTCCACTGCGCTGAACTGCGCCATGACGTTCGCGGTCTTCCTGCCGCCCGGCGCCGCGGAAGGGGCGCCGGTGCCGGCCGTCTACTGGCTGTCCGGCCTGACCTGCACGGACGAGAACTTCATGCAGAAGGCCGGCGCCATGCGTGTTGCGGCTGACCTGGGCCTGGCCCTGGTCGCGCCGGACACCAGCCCGCGGGGCGACGACGTTCCCGATGATCCGGACGGAGCGTGGGACTTCGGCAAAGGGGCCGGCTTCTATGTGGATGCGACGGAAGCGCCGTGGTCGCGGCACTACCGGATGCACGACTACGTGGTCAACGAGTTGCCGGCGCTGGTCGAGCGGCTTTTTCCGGTGACCGGCCGGCGCGCCATCTCGGGTCATTCGATGGGCGGCCACGGGGCGCTGGTCTGCGCGCTGCGCAATCCGGGGCGGTATGTCTCAGTGTCCGCCTTCGCACCCATTGCCAATCCTTCGGCGGTGCCGTGGGGGGAAAAGGCGCTGGGCCACCTGCTCGGCGCCGACCGGACGCGGTGGCGGAAATGGGATGCCAGCGTCCTGCTGACGGAGGCCGGGGAGCACCTGCCGACGCTGATCGACCAGGGCGACCGGGACACGTTCCTGGAGACGCAGCTGCGGCCCGACACCCTGAAGCGCGCGGCCGAGGCGGCGGATTACCCCATGACGCTGCGCATGCAGCCGGGCTACGACCACAGCTACTACTTCATCGCCACCTTCATCGAGGACCACCTGCGCCACCACGCCAAGGCGCTCGGCGCGGTGGGGTGAGGGCTGCACGTCCCCGCGGGCTTCAAGGAAAAGGGCCGCTTCATGAAGAAGCGGCCCCTTCCGATCCGGGATGACCGGTGTCGTTAGTCTTCCAGCGCCGCGACGCCGGGCAGGGTCTTGCCTTCCATCCATTCCAGGAAGGCGCCGCCGGCGGTGGAGACGTAGGAGAACTGGCCTTCCACGCCCGCGTTCGCCAGCGCCGAAACCGTGTCGCCGCCGCCGGCGACGGTCAGCAGGCTGCCGGCCTTGGTCAGCTTCGCGGCTTCCTGGGCGACGGCGTTGGTGGCGGCGTCGAAGGGCTTGATCTCGAACGCGCCCAGCGGGCCGTTCCACACCAGCGTCTTGCAGTCGGCAAGCTTCTTCTTCAGGGCCTCGGCGCTGTCCGGGCCGATGTCCAGGATCATCTTGTCGGCCGGCACGGCGTCGGCCGGAACGGTCTCGTTGGCCGCGCCTTCCTCGAACTTGTCGGCGACCACCACGTCGGTCGGCAGCACGATCTCGCAGCCGGCCTTCTCGGCCTTGTCCATGATCTCGCGCGCGGTGCCGGCCATGTCGGATTCGCACAGGCTCTTGCCGATCTCGACGCCCTTGGCGAACAGGAAGGTGTTGGCCATGCCGCCGCCAATGACGATCATGTCAACCTTCTCCACCAGGTTGCCCAGCACGTCGAGCTTGGTGGAAATCTTGGCGCCGCCGACCAGCGCCGCGGCCGGGCGTTCCGGCTTTTGCAGAGCCTTGGTCAGGGCCTCCAGTTCCGCCTGCATCAGCCGCCCGGCGGCCGACGGCAGCAGGTGGGCGATGGCCTCGGTGGAGGCGTGCGCGCGGTGGGCGGTGGAGAAGGCGTCGTTGACGTAGACGTCCGCCAGGTCCGCCAGGTCGCGGGCGAAGGCGGGATCGTTCTTCTCTTCCTCGGCGTGGAAGCGCAGGTTCTCCAGCAGCGCCACCTCACCGGAAGCCAGGCCGTTCACCACGGTCTCGGCAGCCGGGCCGACGCAGTCGTCGGCGAAGGCGACGGAGGTGCCGAGCGCCTGGCCGAGCGCATCGGCCACGGGCTTGAGGCTCATCTCCGGCACGCGCTTGCCCTTGGGGCGGCCGAAGTGGGACACGACCACCACCTTGGCGCCCTTGGCGGTCAGGTCGCGGATGGTGTCGCAGGAACGGTCGATACGGGTGGTGTCGGTGACCTTGCCGTCCTTCATGGGAACGTTGAGGTCCGAGCGCACCAGCACCCGCTTGCCGGAGACGTCGATGTCGTCGATGGTCTTGAAGTCTGCCATGGAGTGGTCCTCCCTGCGGGAAACGTGGGGGCTGACGGACGACCGCCCCCGCCACGGGGTGCGTGGGCGGGGGCGGCCGGAAACCGTCACGTATGGAAGGGGCGGCCGCCGCTTAGAGCAGCTTGCCCATCACCACGGCGGTGTCGAGCATGCGGTTGGAGAAGCCCCACTCGTTGTCGTACCAGGACATGACGCGGACAAAGTTGTCCTCCAGCACCTTGGTGCCGTCGGCGTCGAAGGTGGAGCTGTTCTGGTTGTGGTTGAAGTCGACCGACACCAGCGGCAGCTCGTTGTAGCCCAGCACGCCCTTCAGCTTGCCGTTGGCGGCTTCCTTCATGGCCTCGTTCACCTGCTCGGCGGTGACGTTGCTCTTCAGCACGACCTTCAGGTCCACCAGCGAGACGTTGGCGGTCGGCACGCGGATGGCCACGCCGTCCAGCTTGCCCTTCAGCTCGGGCAGCACCAGGCCGACGGCCTTGGCGGCACCCGTGGAGGTCGGGATCATGGACACGGCGGCGGCGCGGGCGCGGTGCAGGTCCTTGTGCAGGCTGTCCACCGTGTTCTGG
Source organism: Caenispirillum salinarum (assembly GCF_044803115.1). Taxonomy (GTDB): domain Bacteria; phylum Pseudomonadota; class Alphaproteobacteria; order Rhodospirillales; family Rhodospirillaceae; genus Caenispirillum; species Caenispirillum salinarum_A. Next base: position 1,431,523 of record NZ_CP085224.1, read on the forward strand.
TCACCGGTGTAGGCGTGGATGGTGGTCATGAAACCATGATCCAGGCCGAACTTCTCCTGCAGCACCCAGGCGACCGGGGCCAGGCAGTTGGTGGTGCACGAGGCGTTGGAGACGATCTTGTGGTCGGCCGTCAGGTCCTCGTGGTTGACGCCGTAGACCACCGTCATGTCGGCGCCCTTGGACGGGGCGGAGACCAGCACGCGCTTGGCGCCGGCGTCCAGGTGGACCTTCGCCTTCTCGGCGTCGGTGAAGATGCCGGTGCACTCTGCGACGATGTCGACGTTCAGGTCCTTCCAGGGCAGCTTGGTCGGGTCCTTTTCGGCGATCACCTTGATGGAGGTGCTGCCGATGACCATGCTGTCGCCCTCGACCGAAACCTCGGCCGGCAGGATGCCATGAACGGAGTCGTACTTCAGCAGGTGCGCATTGGCCTCGGCCGAACCCAGGTCGTTGATGGCGACCACCTCGACGTCCGAGCGGCCGGATTCGATGAGGGCCCGCAGCACCAGGCGGCCAATGCGACCGAAACCGTTAATCGCAACGCGAACTGCCATAACTTCCTCCGTCTGAAATGTCCTGTCGGCCCGATACGGCCGGTCGATGTCTCACCGCTCAACGTGCGGCGGGGAAAAACGGGTCCTATCGTTTCTCACAGAAGACCCCGCGAATCCAGCACCATTGAAGGCTAGACCCGCCCGGTCCTTTGCCGGGTGGTCGTAGGTCGCCTATGCCCCGGGGCATAACCTCAGTCATAACAGGGGTTTAAGGCATTGCGCCGGGGCACGGAAGCGGTACTCTGTGCGCATGACAAACGCATGACGGGAGTGGGGAATGTTCAGGACCGCCGAGTTGGGCCGCACGGTCTCCAAAGAGGATTTCGAAGCCGTCGCCGGCCCGCTGCGCATCGAACTGATCGAGTTGCAGCAGAAGCTGCGGTCGGCGGGCTTTCCTGTCATCGTCATCTTCGCGGGGGTGGACGGTGCCGGCAAGTCGGAAACCATCAACCTCCTGAACGAGTGGATGGACCCGCGCTGGATCGTCACGCGCGCCTACGGCCAGCCCAGCGACGAGGAGCGCGAGCGGCCGCACTTCTGGCGCTACTGGCGCGACCTGCCGCCACGCGGGCGCATTGGCCTGTTCCTCAGCCCGTGGTACTCGCAGCCGCTGCTGGAGCGCGCCTACGGCCAGATCGACGACGCCCGCTTCGACGAGCGCCTGTCGCGCATCGCCGCCTTTGAGAAGGAACTGGCCGACGACGGCGCGCTGATCCTGAAATTCTGGATGCACCTGGGCAAGAAGGAGCAGAAAAAGCGCCTCAAGACCCTGGAGAAGGACCCCAACGAGTCCTGGCGCGTCACCGAGCGCGACTGGACGCACTGGGAAATGTACGAGGACTTCATCGAGGCGTCCGAGCGCCTGATCGTTCAGACCAGCGTGGCCCATGCCCCGTGGCAGATCGTGGAAGGCTCGGACAACCGCTATCGGTCTCTGACCGTGCTGACCGCCATCCGTGACGCCGCCCTGCGCCACCTTGAATCGCAGAAGATGCGCAACAAGCTGGTCCATACGCTCGACGCCAAGCAAAGAAAGCAGGAAGAGCAGGTGGAGCAGGCCGCCGTGGAGGCCGGCGCCGATGTGGAACACGCCAGCGGCCGGCAGATTCTGTCGCGCCTGCCGTCGATCCTCACCGCGCTCGACATGGACAAGAGCCTCTCCAAGAAGGAATACAGCGCGCGCCTGCAAAAAGGCCGGGCGCGGCTGAACGGCCTGTACCGGGCGGCCAAGGCCAAGGGAATCAGTTCCATCCTGGTGTTCGAGGGCTGGGACGCCGGCGGCAAGGGGGGTGCCATCCGCCGCCTGACCGCCGCCATGGACGCCCGCGACTACCAGGTGATCCCGGTCGCCGCGCCGACGGACGAGGAGCGCGACCACCACTACCTGTGGCGCTTCTGGCGCCACCTGTCCCGCGCCGGCCGCGCCACCATCTATGACCGAAGCTGGTACGGCCGCGTCCTGGTGGAGCGTGTGGAAGGCTTCGCCACGCAGGAGGAATGGAAGCGGGCGTATTCGGAAATCCGCGACTTCGAGGAACAACTGGTCGAGCACGGGTCGGTGCTGGTGAAGTACTGGTTCCACGTCACCCCCGAGGAACAGCTCGCCCGCTTCAAGAAGCGCGAGGAAACGCCCTACAAGCGCTGGAAGCTGACGGACGAGGACTGGCGCAACCGCGAGAAGTGGGGTGACTACGAGGCGGCGGTCAACGAGATGGTGGAGCGCACCTCGACCCATGCATGCCCGTGGACGCTGGTGGAAGGCGACGACAAGCGCTTCGCCCGCGTCAAGGCGCTGGAAACCTATTGCGAGGCGCTGGAGCGGCGGCTGGACGGCGAGAAGTAGAAGTTTCTTCGTTCAGACGCCACAAAGGCTCACGCGCCTGCCCGACGCGGGGTCGCACTGTGTGCTCCGCACACGCCTTCGGCTCCGCGCCCCTGTGTCGCGCATTTCGCTCTCTACAGGATCAGTCCGGTGCCTTTTCCAGCCCCGGATGCACGTCGGGCTGGCAGCGTGAGATGGCGAAGATGAAGCACCAGTCGAAGCCCGCGTCGACGCCGCGTTCCTTCAGCCATTCGTCCTGCATCTTGTAGGCCTGCCACTCCGGCTCGTACATGCAGGTCCAGGTGCGCCGCGTCCACTGGATGTGGTGGATCAGCTCGTGCAGCAGCGACGAAACGTGCATGGGATCGTCGGCCGACCACGGCCGCACAAGGAGGATGCGCCGGGCCTCCATGTCGTAGGCGGCGCGCAGCTTTTCATCCACCAGAACGACGCGGCCCTCGTAGTCGATGGACGTGCCGGGGCTGCACAGGCTGATGGCGGGCAGGTTTTCCAGGGCGTCGGAGACGTTATAGCCCGAGTTCTCGCCGATCCAGGTGATCAGGTCGGTCACCAGCTCCGGCGAGGGAAAGGCACTGGCGAGGCTTCCGGGAACGACGTGGCGGGGCGCGGTGGGGCAGTCGAGTGGCGGCGCATCCTGGGCGACGGCCGGCGCCGCCGCCACGGCACCAAGGACGAGGGCCGCCAGGAACCGCGTTGCCACCATGCCATTCTCCCGCCGCCGATGAGCCTCGGCCAGATGGTAACGCACTCGGCGGGCGGCCTGTTACGGCTCCAAGCGAAACGGGTTCCAGGGGGCTGCGGCGTCCTGCTTTCGCAGGGGCGACGTGGCTTTTAACTGCCTGTTTCCAGATCGGAAATCGCTCGTCATTCCCGCGAAAGCAGGAATCTATCCGGCGCCGACCGCCCTCGCGCGCTCGTCTCCGACGAGGTCTACCGATTTCCTCACTGCCTGTTTCGCGGGAATACGGTGTTTCAACTTACTGTTGTTGAGCCGCAATCCCCGGCACCCCAGCGCACGCTTAATCGTTGTCCGCCAGCACCGAACCCGCCAGGTACAGAGACCCGCAGATGAGCACGCGCGCCGGCCCCGGCACGCGGCCCACCAGATCGCGCAGCGCCTCCTCCACGCCGCCGGGCGCTGCCGCCACGTCGGCGTGGGGCAGGGGAAGGGCCTGGATCAGCGCGTCGGCCGGCTTGGCGTTGGGCTCGCCGGGAATATCGACGGCGCGCAGGGCGCTCAGGTGCGGCGCCAGGGGTCTCAGGAAGCCGGCGGTGTCCTTGTCGACCATCATGCCGCAGACGGCGGCCAGCGGCTTGTCGTTCCACGCCTTGGCGGCCTGGGCGAGGCAATGGCCGGCGGACGGGTTGTGGCCGCCGTCCAGCCACAGCTCCCACCCCTCGGGCAGCAGGTCCACGAGCGGGCCGCGCGTCAGGCGTTGCAGGCGGGCCGGCCAGGCGGCTTCGGCCACGCCCCGCGCCAGGGCGTCGTCGGACACCTTCAGGCCGGCCGCATGGGCGGCGGCCAGCGCCGCACCCGCGTTGGCATACTGGTGCGGCCCTGCGAGGCCCGGCGGCGGGCAGAGCAGGTCCACGCCGTCCATGCGGAAGCGAAGGCGGTCGTCATCCTCGCGCGCCACCGACCAGTGGCGGTCTTCCACGAACAGCGGCGCGCCGATGTCCCTTGCGTGGGCGTCGATCACCGCCATGGCCTCCAGCGGCTGGCGGGTGACCACGCAGGGCACGCCGGGCTTCATGATGTGCGCCTTTTCCGTCGCGATGGCCGCGATGGTGTCGCCCAGGAATTTCTGGTGGTCCAGGTCGATGGGGGTGAGCACGGTGGCGAGCGGCCTGTCCACCACGTTGGTGGCGTCCAGGCGCCCGCCCAGGCCCGTTTCCAGCAGCAGCAGGTCGGCCGGCGTGCGGGTGAAGGCGACGAAGGCCGCTGCTGTCGTGATCTCGAAGAAGGTGATGGGATCGGAGCCGTTGACCCGCTCCGCCTCTTCCAGCAGGTCGGTCAGCGCCTCTTCCGAAATCAGCCCGCCGGCCAGCCGGATGCGCTCGCGGAAGCGCACCAGATGGGGGCTGGTGTAGGCGTGGACGCGCTTATCCCCGGCCTCCGCCATCGCCCGCAGGAAGGCCAGCGTCGAGCCCTTGCCGTTGGTGCCGGCCAGGTGGATGACCGGCGGCAGGCGGCGTTCGGGGTGGCCGAAGGCCGCCAGCAGGCGCCACACCCGGTCCAGCGACAGGTCGATGACCTTGGGGTGCAGCGCCAGCAGGCGGTCCAGCACGGCGTCCGGGCGGCGGCCCTGGTGCGTCATGGAGGCGGTCAGCCCTTCTTTGGTTCGGACGGTTCGCCGGCCTCGGCCGGTTCCTTTTTCGGAGTCTCGGCCGGCGCGGCGTCGATGGGGCGCGCGTCCTCGTCGGCGGGCGCGGCGGTCTCGGCCACTTCCTGGTCGGGCGTCTTCGCGGGCTCGGCCTTGGCGGCGGGCGTCGCCTCGGCCTTGCCGGCGGGCTTGGTCTCGGCCGTCGCGGTCTCGCCGGTGCCGAACACGCCCTTGCGCTCGAACGGCACCACCTGACCGGCGGGACCGCGGTTGATGAGCAGGTTCAGGATGTTCGCCAGCTTGTCCTTCAGGTGGTGGCGGTGCACCACCGTGTCCACCATGCCGTGCTCGCGCAGGTACTCGGCGCGCTGGAAGCCCTCGGGCAGGGTTTCGCGGATGGTGCTCTCGATCACGCGGGCACCGGCGAAGCCGATCACCGCGCCGGGCTCGGAGACGTGGATGTCGCCCAGCATGGCGAAGCTGGCCGTGACGCCGCCGGTGGTGGGGTCGGTCAGCAGCACGATGTAGGGCAGGCCGGCGTCCTTCACCTTGTCGACGGCGACGGTGGTGCGCGCCATCTGCATCAGCGACAGGATGCCCTCCTGCATGCGGGCGCCGCCGGATGCCGGAATCACGATCAGCGGCGCATCCTGCAGCACGGCCAGTTCGGCGGCGGCGACGATGCCCTCGCCGACGGCAACCCCCATGGACCCGCCCATGAACGAGAAGTCGAAGGCCGCGATCACGGTGCGGACGCCGCCGATGGAGCCGTGGGCGACGATGATCGCGTCCTGCTCCCCGGTCTTGTAGCGGGCGTCCTTGATGCGGTCGTTGTAGCGCTTCAGGTCCCGGAACTTCAGGGGGTCCTCGGGCGCCTTGGGCAGTTCGATGCGCTTGTACTCGCCGTCATCGAACAGGGCTTCCAGCCGCTTCTTGACCGGAAGGCGCATGTGGTGGTCGCAGTGGGTGCAGACCTCCAGGTTCTTCTCCAACTCGCGGTGGAAGATCATCTGCCCGCAGGCGGGACACTTCTTCCACAGGTTCTCGGGCACCTCCTTGGGGCGCACAAGCTGCTGGATCTTGGGGCGGACGAAGTTGGTCAGCCAGTTCATCGCGTCTTCCGGTTGGATTCGCCGTGGGTTTGAAACGCGCCTTATACCTCAGGCGCGCGCCGCACGCACGCTTTCCGAAAGCTGTTTGACCAGCGTGAGCGCGGCATCGACGGCAGCCGGCGGATCATCCAGGTTCTCCGCCACCTTGTTGACCACCGCCGAGCCCACCACGGCGGCATCGGCGATGCGCGCCATGCCGGCGGCCTGTTCGGGCGTCTTGATGCCGAAGCCGACGGCGATGGGCAGGTCGGTGGACTTCTTCAGGTCGGAGATGGCGGCCGCCACCTCGTCCTCAACGGCCGAGGCCGACCCCGTGATGCCGGTGATGGACACGTAATAGAGGAACCCGCCGGCCTCGCGCAGCACCATGGGCAGGCGCTCGGCCTTGGTGGTCGGCGTGGTCAGGAAGATCAGGTGGATGCCGTGGGCGTCCAGGTGTTCGTTCAACTCCGGCGCCTCTTCCGGCGGCAGGTCGACGATGATGAGGCCGTCGGCCCCGGCGTCCCGCGCCTTGGCGGCGAATCGCTCGACGCCGTACTGGTAAATGGGATTGTAGTAGCCCATCAGCACGACCGGCGTGTCGTCGTCGCCCTCGCGGAAGGCGGCCAGGGTTTCCAGCGTGCCGGTCAGCGTCATGCCGCCGGCCAGCGACCGCAGGGCGGCGGCCTGGATGGCCGGGCCGTCGGCCATGGGGTCGGAGAACGGCATGCCCAGCTCGATCACGTCGGCGCCGGCGGCGGGCAGGCCCTTCATCAGCGCAAGCGCGCTGCCGCGGTCGGGGTCGCCGGCCATGGTGTAGATCACCAGCCCACCCCGGTTCTCCGCCTTCAGCTTGGCGAAGCGCTCGGTCAGGCGGTCGCGCTGGGTGGCGGCCGTGGTGGCGGCGGTGGAGGTCGAAACAGCGGCGGTCACAGGGAACCTCCCATATCGGTGCCCATGGCCTGGGCAATGGTGTTGACGTCCTTGTCGCCGCGCCCGCTCATGTTGATCACCATGATGTGGTCCTTGGGCAGGGTCGGCGCGAGCTTCATGGCATAGGCGACGGCGTGGCTGCTTTCCAGCGCCGGGATGATGCCCTCCAGCCGCGTGGTGTCCTGGAAGGCCTGCACGGCCTCGTCGTCGGTGATGGAGACGTATTCCACACGGCCGACGTCCTTCAGCCACGCATGTTCCGGTCCGATGCCGGGATAGTCCAGGCCGGCGGAGATGGAATGCGCCTCGGTGATCTGGCCGTCGTCGTCCTGGAGCAGATAGGTGCGGTTGCCGTGCAGCACGCCGGGGCGGCCGCCGGTCAGGCTGGCGGCGTGTTTCTCGGTGTCGACGCCGTGCCCGGCGGCTTCCACGCCGATGATGCGCACGTCCTGGTCATCGAGGAACGGGTGGAACAGCCCCATGGCGTTGGAGCCGCCGCCGACGCAGGCCACCAGGCTGTCGGGCAGGCGGCCCTCAAGCTCCTGCACTTGGCGCTTTGTTTCCTCGCCGATGACGCACTGGAAGTCGCGCACCAGCGTCGGGTAGGGGTGCGGCCCGGCCACCGTGCCGATGATGTAGAAGGTGTCGTGGACGTTGGTCACCCAGTCGCGCAGGGCCTCGTTCATGGCGTCCTTCAGCGTGCGCGAGCCCGAGGTGACCGGCACCACCTCTGCCCCCAGCAGCTTCATGCGGAAGACGTTGGGGGCCTGCCGGGCGATGTCGGTCTCGCCCATGTAGATGATGCACTTCATGCCGAACAGGGCGCAGACGGTGGCGGTGGCGACGCCGTGCTGGCCGGCGCCCGTCTCGGCGATGATGCGGGTCTTGCCCATGCGGCGGGCCAGCAAAATCTGGCCCATACAGTTGTTGATCTTGTGCGCGCCGGTGTGGTTCAGGTCCTCGCGCTTGAAATAGATCTTGGCGCCGCCGCACTGTTCCGTCATGCGCTTGGCGAAGTATAGCGGGCTCGGGCGGCCGACGTAGTGGGTCAGCAGGCCGTCCAGTTCCTTGTGGAACTCCGGGTCGTCCTTGGCGTCGTTGTAGGCCTTCTCCAGCTCCAGGATGAGCGGCATGAGCGTTTCCGCCACGTAGCGCCCGCCGAACAGGCCGAAGTGGCCTCGGTCGTCGACGCCGTTGCGGTAGGTGTTGAGAACGGTGGACATCGGCTGTGCGCTTTCGTGTCTGCGGGTGAACGGTGGGTCAGGCTGAGGCTTTTACGCCGTTGAGGACAAGGTCGATGTGTGCGGCCAGAACGTCGTCCAGGTCCAGCGGGTCGATCTCCTGGAAGACCAGTGTCCAGACCAGCGCCAGCAGTGCCGGGCCCATGAGGACCTCGGGCCTTCGCGTGGCCGGGCCGTCGCGGAATTCGCCCCGCGCCACGGCCTCGGCGACCAGGCTCCGCAGCGCCGCGCCGCCCCGCCGCACGACGGCGGTGTGGTAGTAGGAGGCCAGCTTGGGGAAGCGGGCGCCCTCGGCGATGATGAGCCGCAGCACCTCGCGCCGGTCGGTGGCGACCACCTCGGCATACAGCGCCTTGAAGACGCGCTTGAGCACATCGGCAACCGGCGCGTCGGGATCGTGGGCCAGGTCTTCCACCACGTCGATCAGCGGCTCGACCGAACGCCGGACGACGGCGTGGAACAGGTCGTCCTTGCTGGGGAAATAGAGGTAGACCGTGCCCTTGGCGACGCCGGCCCGGCGCGCGACCTCGTCCACCTTGGTGGCGGCGAAGCCTTTCTCCAGGAACAGGTCCAGCCCGGCATCCACGATGGCCGCCTCGCGATCCTCCCGCGTGTCGCCATGCCGCGAGCGCCGCGACGGACGCGGCGCGTCGTCGGCGACAGGAGAGGCGGCGATGGCGGGGCGGGTGCTCATGGCGCGGGCGCGTGTCCTGGACGGTGTTGGTGCGTGTCCAGGACTATAGTGACTGACCGGTCAGTCATGCAAGGGGTGATGTGGGTGGGGGGGCGATATCGCGGGTGCGTCCCTGCTTTCGCAGGGACGACGGGGTTATGGTGAAAAAATTGAACCGTCACCCGAGGGAAAGCGGGGTCTACCACCGCTGACAGCCGCCCGCCATCCTCACGGCCCCAGGAAGTCCCCCGGGCTGGTGGACGCCTTGAAGTCCATCAGCAGCCAGCCGTCGGACCCGCGCGCGAACTGCGTCAGGAAGAACATGAACCGCCGGCCGCCGTAGTGGACCTGGTAGACGCGGCGCAGCAGGCTGGAGCCGTAGTTCTGGTTCAGCAGCAGGTCGACGTAGACCACCTGGTCGGTCCCCGCCCACTGGCGCAGGCGCGCGACCATGTCGGTGAGCTGGCGCGGGTCGGCCTCCAGGGCCTCGCGCAGGCGGGCCTCGAAGCCGTCGTAGCGGCCGGCGCGCAGCTCGTTGAAGGTTCCCTCGGTCCAGCTTTCCGGACTATCGATGACCTGTCCGGCCGCCGGCCCGGTGGCGGCGGCAAACATCAGCGGCACCAGCACGAGAACGGCGCGCAGGCGGTGCAGCACGGCGGGCATAATGTACAATCCTCCCCTACGGCGGGCCGCAAGGACTTGATCGGCACCGCGGGAGCAACCATAACCCGCCGAACCGTTTCCGAAAACGACGCCCCTGCGCCCGAAGGCGGCGTCACATCAAACTCTTATCAAGTGTTGCCGCAGTGCAACGCTGTTGCCCGCTGGAGACCCCCTCTTCGTGACCGACACCAACCGCCTGTTGCAGAAGCACGCCCCCCGCACGTGGCAGCGCATGCTCTCGGGTCGCCGGCTCAACCTGCTGGAACCCTCGCCCGTGGATGTCGAGATCGAGGACATCGCCCTCGGCCTGGCGCGAAACACCCGGTGGAACGGCCAGACGATCGGCGAGCACGCCTGGTCCATTGCCCAGCACTCCGACCTGGTGGTGGACATCATGCGCGGGTTCTCGCCGGCCCCGCCGCCCTGGGTGCTGATGGCGGGCAAGCTGCATGATGCCAGCGAGTACGTCACACACGACCTCATCACCCCGTTGAAGGCCGTGGTCGGCGACGTGTTCAGGGAGGTGGAGGCCCGGCTGACGGCGGCCGTCCACATCCGCTTCGGCCTGCCGGCGCGGCTCGACCCCAAGATCAAGCAGCAGATCAAGAAGGCCGACCAGATCGCCGCGGCGACGGAGGCCGTGCAGCTGGCCGGCTTCACCGAGGCGGAGTTGAAGCCCATCCTCGGCATCAAGGCCAAACCGCTGGAGGGCGTGACGCTCGTCCCCCTGCCCAGCGACCAGGCCCGGCGGGTGTTCCTGGAGGGCTTCCACGCCCTGGAGGCCGAAATGGCGGCGGCGCGGCGCACCTGACCTGGCCGGGCGGTGTGAATGGACCGGGACGGGACTTTCCAGGGTTTCTAATGTACCGTCCGCCTTCCGTTCCCGTTCCCGTTCCCGTTCCGCCGGAGGAGCCGTGACCGCCGCCGCCGCCGTCCAGCCCGCGCACATGCGGCGCAACGTGATCGTGCTGTCCGCCGCCCAGGCGCTCAGCATGTCCACCGCCGTGTTGGTGTTTTCCGTCTCGGCGCTGGCCGGGGCGACCTTCGGCGTGGACCCGGCGCTGGTCACCCTGCCGCTGAGCCTGCAGATGGTCGCGACCATGCTGGCGACCTTCCCGCTGGCGCACCTGATGGCGAAGGTGGGGCGGCGCGTGGGGTTCACGGTGGGCCAGATGTTCGGCGTCGCCGGCGGCGTGGTGTCCATGGTGGCGCTGAACACGGGCGATTTCGTGCTGTTCTGCGCCGGCGGCGTGCTGCTGGGCATCCATAACGCAAGCTGGCAGTTCCTGCGCTTCGCCGCCGCCGAGACCTCCAGCGAGAGCTTCCGCCCGCGCGCCATTTCCTGGGTACTGGCGGGGGGCATCGTGGCGGCGGTGCTCGGCGGGGAGTTGGCGAAGGAAAGCCGCGAGATCCTGCCGGCGGTGTTCGCGGGCTCCTACGCGGCAACGGCGTTGCTGGCGCTGGGGTGCATCGGGCTGTTGCAGCTTCTGCGCATGCCGCCCCTGCCGCGCGCGGCGGAAGAAGAGGGCGGCCGGCCCTTCAAGCAGATCGCCGCCCAGCCGGCCTTCATCGTCGCGGTGCTGGCGGCCATGTTCGGCTACGGCGTCATGAGCCTGGAAATGGTGGCGACGCCGCTGGCCATGACCATGTGCGGCTTTTCCTTCAACGAAAGCGCCTGGGTCATCCAGTGGCACGTGCTGGGCATGTTCGTACCCAGCTTCTTCACGGGCAATCTCATCAAGCGGTTCGGCGTGCTGCCGATCATCATCACCGGCGCGCTGTTGAACATCGGCTGTGTGGCGGTGGCGCTGGCGGGCGTGGAGCTGGCGAACTTCTTCCTCGCCATGGTGATCCTGGGGGTGGGGTGGAACTTCATGTACATCGGCGGCACCACGCTGCTGACGGAGACCTACCGCCCGCAGGAGCGCGCCAAGGTCCAGGCCTTCAACGATTGCATGGTCTTCGGCGCCGTGGCGCTGGCGAGCTTCGGCTCGGGTGCCATGCAGAACGCCCTGGGGTGGAGCGCGGTGAACCTGTTCACCATCGCGCCCATCGGCCTGTCGCTCATGGCGGCGCTGTGGCTTCTGATGCTGCGCAAGCGGCAGACGGCCACGCAGGCCGCCTGACTCCCGGCAAGGCCTACTCGGCGGCAGAGAAGTCCACCACGTTCGCGGCGCGCGGCGCGGGCTCGCCCGCCTCGGCGCGCGCCGGCTCACCGCCCACCACCCGGTTGCGGCCGCCCGCCTTGGCGGCGTACAGGCGCTGGTCGGCGGTGGCGAACAGGGCGGTCCAGTCATCGCCCCAGCGCATTTCCGCAACACCGATGCTGGCGGTGACGCGCACCCCGTCGACCGGCTGTGCGTCCAGGGTCCGGCGCAGCTTTTCCGCCACGGCCACCCCTTGCGCTTCCGCGGTCTCCGGCAGCAGCAGGGCGAATTCTTCGCCGCCGATGCGGCCCGCCACGTCCTGCCGGCGGGTACCGTCGACCATGCGCTGGGCGGCATGGCGCAGGACCTGGTCGCCGACGTCGTGGCCGTGCGTGTCGTTGATGGCCTTGAAGTGATCCAGGTCCACCAGCAGCAGCGTCAGCGGCCGGTGATGGCGGCGGGCGCGCTCGGCCTCCAGTTCGAACACCGTCTGGAAGTGCCGGCGGTTGACCAGCCCGGTCAGGAAGTCGGTGTTGGCCGCTTCCTCCATGGTCCGCTGGGCGGTCGCGCGGCCGTGCTCGTAGTAGTACAGGATCGCCGTGATGCCGAGCGTCGCGCCCAGCGTGTTGTAGATGGCGACGAGCGTCACGCCCGGCACGCCGCGGGCCAGCATGTCCGCCAGCGCGATGCCGAGGCCGAGGACGAAGGCCAGCGCCGCGGCCAGTCCCCACCCTGCGCCCAGCATGAAGAAGGGAATGGCCGGAAAGAACGCCGCCCAGGCGAAGACGGCGTCATAGGGATTGCCGGTGGCGATCAGGAAGACGATCAGGATGCCGACGGTTCCCGAACTCACCCACGAGATGACGCGCGCGTCGCCGCGCCGGCGGTAGATGACGTAGGCGATCGTGATCGCAGCCAGCGCCACGGCCTGGGCGGCGGCATGGTGGACATAGCCGGTGTAGAGCAGGTCGAACGGAATGAAGAAGCCCAGCAGGCCGCCGCCGAAGACGTACATCCACGTCGCCAGCACGAAGTGCCGACGCTGGTCGCCGCACGCCAGATGCGGCGGCGGTTCCAGCCACCGGCTGATGATGGATCGGCGGGGCCGGACCTGCGTCATCCCCTTGTCCCCCTCTGCGTGCCCCGTCCGCGGCGACCCCTTCTACCGCCGCCGAAATACCCCATTCGGATGGTACGGCAGCAGGCCGCCCTTCGCAACAGCAGGCGCAGGACGACAGCCGCTCAGGGTCGGGCATTCTGTCCGGGCGCGTGCCGCGTCTCGGGCTTTTCAAGCGCTTGAGCTGCAACGGGCTCCGGCGGGCGGGCGGCCCACTCGTCCACCACACTGCCCGACCATAGCGGCACGCCGGTGCGGTAGGCGGCGCGGCCGATGATGTGGGCGCCGATGGGCGCGGTGATCAGCAGGAAGGCGATGATCGCGAAGACACGGGCCGTCACCGCCGCTTCGCCGAAGAACAGCGCCACGGCGGCAAGGATCAGCCCAGCCCCCAGCGTGCCGGCCTTGGTGGAGGCGTGCATGCGGATGAACACGTCGGGCAGCCGCGCCACGCCCAGGGCGGCGACGAAAGCGAAGAAGGCGCCCAGCACCAGCAGCAGGGCGATCACGATGTCGGCGATCATGGGCGGTGCTCCTTGAGCGTGTCGTCGTCGCCGTCGTCGTCGGGCTCCTCCAGGTCGGGCCCGTCAGGAATGCCGATGCTGGCCTCGGGCCGGGTCTCGGCGAAGCGGGCGAAGGCGAGCGTCCCCAGGAACGCCACCAGCGCCAGCGCCAGCGCCGCATCCAGCATGGCCGGGGCGCCCGATGTCATCGCCAGCAGCCCCGTCACGCACAAGGCCAGAAGGGCGACGGTGTCCAGCCCCACCACGCGGTCGGGCAGGGTGGGGCCGCGCGCCACCCGCCAGGCGCCCAGGGCGAAGGCGGCGGCCAGCAGGACGCTCGCGATGATGGCGGCCGCCGCGATGATCGGCCGGGCCTCGGCGAAGGCGGTCACGTCTTCCATCATCATCGCACTGTCTCCATCACGCGGCGCTCCATGCCCTCCTTCAGGCTCTTTCGCAGGGCATCGGGATCTTCGACGAACATGCCGTGCACCCACAGCGTCTTGCGGTCGGGCGAGACGTCCAGGCTGAGCGTGCCCGGCGTCAGCGAGATCAGGTTGGCGGTCAGCATGATCTCGCCGTCCTTCTCGGCGGTCAGGGGCACGGCGATGATGCCCGGACGGGCGTGGTGGCTGGGGGTCAGCACGTCCCACACCACGGCCACCGACGACCGAAACAGGTCGTAGAGGAAGTATCCCGCCAGCCCCAGCACCCGCCAGACGGCGCCGAAATAGCGGCTGGGCCCATAGAGCGGGCGGCTCGCCAGCAGGGCCAGATAGCCGACGGCGAAGCCGCTGAGAAGCGTCAGCCAGCCGAAGTTGCCGAGCAGGATTGCCCAGGCGACCATCAGCACGAGGTTGAGCATGAACAGGATCACGGCAGGCCTCCCAGCACGACACGGACATAGGCCTCGGGCGCAAGCAGTTCCTGGGCGGAGCGGGCGGCGAGGTCGAGGAACGGCTGCGGCGCCAGCCCGATGATGACGGTGATCGACGCCAGCAGAACGATGGGCGCGACCAGGGCCACCGTCTCGCCGCGCGTCAGCGCCACGGCGCCGACGCCGGCGTCGCCGTCGGGGTGGGGTTTCCAGAAGGCCTCCAGCCAGATCTTGCTCATGGAAAAGACCGTCAGCAGGCCCACCACCAGGGCGACGCCGGCGATGACCCAGGCCTCCACCTCCAGGCTCGCCTGGATGAGCACCAGCTTGGCCCAGAAGCCCGACAGCGGCGGAATGCCCGCCAGCGACAGGGCGGGAATGAGGAACAGCACCGCCAGCCACGGCTTCGCCTTGTAGAGGCCGCCGATGCGGTCCAGCTCGAAGCTGCCGGTGATGCGCTTGGCGACACCGCCCACCAGGAACAGGTTGGCCTTCACGATGATGTGGTGGACCAGGTAGAACACCGCGCCCAGCAGCGCCAGCGGCGTATAGAGCGCCAGGCCCATCACCATGTAGCCAATCTGGCTGATGATGTGGAACGACAGGATCTTGCGCACCTGGTTCTGCGCCGCCGCGCCCAGCACGCCCGTCACCATGGTCGCGCCGGCAATGGCCAGCAGAAGGCCGTGGGTGTAGTCGACGTCGGCGGTGAAGACCAGCGTGAACAGGCGGATCAGCGCATAGACGCCCACCTTCGTCAGCAGGGCGGCGAAGATGGCCGACACCGCCACCGGCGGCACGTGGTAGGACGCCGGCAGCCAGAAGAACAGCGGAAACACCGCCGACTTGATGCCGAAGGCGCCCAGGAACAGCACGGCGATGGTCGTCACCAGACCCGGCGCGTCCACGGTCTTCAGGGCGACGTGCAGGTCGGCCATGTTCAGCGTGCCCGTCAGGCCGTAGAGCAGGCCGATCGCCATGAGGAACATGACGGTCGCCACCAGGTTCAGCGCCACATAGCGCAGGCCGCCGTCCAGCTGCGCCTTGTCGCCGCCCAGCACTAGCAGGCAGAACGAGGCGATGAGCATCACCTCGAACCACACATACAGGTTGAACAGGTCGCCGGTCAGGAAGGCGCCTGTCACGCCCGCCAGCAGCACCAGGTACAGCGCGTGCCATCCCTGCCTGGAGCGGCCCTCGTCGATGTCGGCCATGGCGTAGACGGCGACGGCCAGGCCCGAGAGGGCCGTGATGACCACCATCACCGCCCCCAGGATGTCGGCCACCAGCGTGATGCCGAAGGGCGCGGCCCAGCCGCCCATCTGGATCGCCTGGGGCCCGTCGCGCCACACGGCCGACATCAGCAACAGCGAGACCAGCGTCATCAGCGCCGTGGTGCCCACGTTCACCCACTGGGGCGCCCGGCGGTCGCCCGTGCGGCTGGCGATGAACGCCAGGACCGCACCCGCGAAGGGCAGGGCGATGGGCAGGAACAGCAGCCAGGCGGCGCTCATGAACGGTCACTCCCCTCGGCGATGGTCAGGGTCTCGGAATCAGTGGTGCCCAGGTCCTTGTGGGCGCGGTGGACCAGCGACAGGGCGAAGGCGAACAGGCCGAAGCTGATGACGATGGCCGTCAGGATCAGCGCCTGCGGCAGGGCGTTGGAGACATCGCCCGCCGGTGCCGCCGCCCCCTTGGCGATCAGCGCGGGCGCGCCTTCCGTCAGACGTCCGCCGGCGAAGATCACCAGATTGGCGGCATTGCCCAGCAGTGCGAGCCCGAACAGGAAGCGCACCAGGGACCGGTCGAGCATGAGCCAGACGCTGGCGGCGGCCAGCACGCCGGCCAGCAGGGCGAGCAGAACGTCCACGGGTCAGGCCTCCTCTTCCAGTCCGAACACGATGGCGAGCACCGACCCCACAACCACCAGGAACACGCCGATGTCGAACACCAGGACGGTGGACAGCGGGATGCCCTTGTCGCCGGCGGCGGGATCACCGCCCACGAAGAGCCACAGCCCCTCGAACGGCGCGCCCCCGGCCAGCGCCCCCGCCAGGCCCGACAGCAGCGCGATCCCCAGGCCCGCCAGCGCGACGATGCGCGGCGCGCCGCCCAGGGCCTGGCGCGCCAGGCCGACGCCGTGGGCGAGCGCCAGCAGGGTGAAGCCGGTCGCGGCGATCAGGCCGGCGATGAACCCGCCGCCGGGATCGTTGTGGCCGCGCAGCAGCATGAACACGGCAAACACCGCCAGCAGCGCCGCCAGGCCGCGCGTCGCCGTGCGCAGGATCAGGCTCTCGATGGGCTGCTTGGGCACCGCGATTCCGCCCTTCAGAAGGGCGTAGGCGCCCATGCCGGCGACGGCCACCACCGCGATCTCGCCGAAGGTGTCCAGCGCGCGGAAGTCCACCAGGATGACGTTGACGATGTTGCGGCCGAAGGCCTCCGGCCAGCTCGCAGCCTCGAAGAAGTCGGTGACGCGGCGGTCGAAGGGCTCGGCCAGCACGGCCAGCAGCACCAGCGTCACCGTCAGTCCGGCGCCGACGGAGAGCATGCCGTCGCGCAGCCGGGCGCGGCGGTTGCGGCGCGGGGTCTGGGTCAGGCGCGGCAGGCGCACCAGGGCGGCGGCCAGCAGCACCACCACCAGCGTCTCCACCAGGAACTGCGTCGTGGCGACGTCCACCGCCCCGTGCATGAGGAACAGCACGGCGACGGCGGTGCCCACGATCCCCAGCGCGCCGATGGCGGCCAGGCGCGAGCGGGTGGTGACCACGATGGCCGCGCCCGCCGCCGCCGTCACCGCGATGGTCACGCCCAGGATGCTCAGGTCCGGCGCGCCGGCGGCGGGAAAGGCGATGGCATCGGCCCAGACCAGGGTGAACAGCGCCAGCGCCACCACGGTGCCCAGCGTCGTCGCCATGTAGACCCGCAGGTGCCCGCCCTGCAGGATGCGCGTCTGCCACGCCGCCAGGGCCTTGAGGCCGGCGAGCCAGCCGTCGTAGGCGCGCTCCCCGGTCATCGGCAGGCGGCCGACGAAGGCGTCCAGCGCGGCCACAATGCGGGCCCGGAAGACGTAGATCAGCACGCCGAGCGTGAAGGTCGCGAGGCTGAGCACCAGCGGCAGGTTGATGCCGTGCCACAGCGCCAGCTTCACCGCCGCCGGCTCCCCCAGCACCGACGTCACCGCCGGCTGCACCAGGGTGCCCGAGATCACGCCGGGCGCCAGCCCGAAGGCAAGGCCCAGGCCCGCCAGCAGCAGCGGCCCCGCCAGCATGGATTTCGGCGGGTCGTGCGGATGGGCGGCGACGCTCTTGCGCTGGCGGCCGAAGAAGGGGCCGATGGCGATCATGCCGGCGACGGCCACCATGCCGGCGCTCGCCAGCACCAGTCCGAAGGCGGCGACGCCGGGGGCGGCGACCAGGGCCAGTGCGCCCTCGTACTTCAGTTCCTTGCCGATGAAGCCCAGGAACGGCGGGAAACCACCCATGGAGAAGGCCGCAAGCACCGCGGCGGCGGCGGTCAGCGGCATGACGCGCGCCAGGCCGGCCAGCTTGTCGTGCTCGCGGGTGCCGGCCTCGTGGTCCAGAATGCCGACCACCATGAACAGCGTCGCCTTGTACAGCGCATGGACCACCAGGAAGGTCATGGCGGCGGCGATGGAGATGGGCGCCGAACCCGCCAGCAGCAGTGTCAGCGCGCCCAGCGCCATGACGGTGGTCCAGGCCAGCATCTGCTTGAGGTCCGTCTGCCGCAGCGCCCAGGCCGCGCCAATGACCGCCGTCAGCGCGCCGGCGACGGTCAGGCTCCAGACCCACAGCGGATCGCCGCCCAGCGTGGGCGACAGACGGGCCAGAAGGTAGACGCCGGCCTTCACCATGGTCGCCGAGTGCAGGTAGGCCGACACGGGCGTCGGCGCGCTCATGGCGTTGGGCAGCCAGAAGTGGAAGGGGAACTGCGCGGACTTGGTGAAGCAGCCCAGCAGCACCAGCACGATGATCCCCGGCAGCAGCGCCGAGCCCTGGATCAGCGCCGGGTCCATGGCCGAGAGGCGCAGCGTCCCGGACTCCTGCCCCATGAGCAGCAGCCCGGCCAGCAGCGCCAGCCCGCCGCCG
This sequence comes from Caenispirillum salinarum, assembly GCF_044803115.1. GTDB lineage: Bacteria > Pseudomonadota > Alphaproteobacteria > Rhodospirillales > Rhodospirillaceae > Caenispirillum > Caenispirillum salinarum_A. The sequence goes on from NZ_CP085224.1 coordinate 1,449,598, forward strand.
CCGGTCAGCAGCAGGGCTTGCAGGGCATTGCGGCGGGATTTCGGGTCGGTGTGGGTGAAGCCGATCAGCAGGAACGAGGTTACGGTGGTCAGTTCCCAGAACACGAACAGCGCGACGGCGTCGTCCGCCAGCACTAGGCCCAGCATGGAGAACATGAAGGCCGTCATGTAGAGGAAGAACCGCCCCAGGTGGACGTGCCCTTTCAGATAGGCGCCGGCATAGAGCATGATCACCACGCCGATGCCGCTGACCAGCAGGCCGAACAGCAGCGCCAGACCGTCAATGCGGAAAGCCAGCGACACGCCGAGCGTCGGCGCCCAGTCCATGGCCCAGAGCACCGGACGGCCTTCGGAAACGCGGGGCAGCAGGCTCAGAAGCCAGGCAGCGACCAGGGCCGGCGGCACGGCTGCGACGAACCCCATCCACCGTCCGCCGTCCCGGAAACGGTTCCGGCTCGCGGCCGGCGCCGGCGCGGCGATGTCCAGGATTCCGTTGCCCACGTCGTTGACCCTCCCAGCCTCAACATCATCATTCCCCACGCGGTCGTCCAGCCATTGGGACCGACCGCAAACGCACAAGATCGCACAAATCAGGGCGCACGAAACCCGCGGCGTCCCGTTGTGACGGCCACGACCCTGATCCTAAGCCGGATATTGGTGCGCCGCGACAGAACACAAGCGTGGCTCCTCCCGTTGCCCGGCGGGCATCCGCTGGTGTAAGGGTGAGGTTCCACATCCACCATCGGACCGCCCCCGCCCATGACGCCTCTTCGCAATCCCGTGTTTTGCGCCCTGGACACCACAGACCTGAACAAGGCGACCCGGATGGCCGCGCGCATCGGCGACACGGTCGGCGGCATCAAGCTGGGGCTGGAATTCTTCACCGCCCAGGGCCGCAAGGGGGTGGAGCAGGTGGGCAAGGCCGGCGACGCGCCGTTGTTCCTGGACCTGAAGTTCCACGACATCCCCAACACCGTGGCCGGAGCCATCCGCGCCGCGACGCAGCTCAAGCCCGCCATCGTCAACGTGCATGCCGCCGGCGGCCGGGTGATGATGGAAGCCGCCGCCCGCGCCGCGACGGAAGCGGCGGAGGAATTCCTGGTGCCGCGCCCGCTGGTGCTGGCCGTCACCGTCCTGACCAGCATGGACGACGAGGACCTGGCCGGCACCGGCGTCACCCGGCCCGTCTCCGACCAGGTGCGGGCGCTGGCCGAACTGGCGCAGAACAGCGGCATGGACGGCGTCGTATGCTCGCCGCACGAGGCATCCGTGCTGCGCGCCGACCGGGGCTCGGCCTTCAGGCTGCTGTGCCCGGGCGTGCGTCCGCACGGGTCCGCGCCCGACGATCAGAAAAGAATCATGACGCCGGCGGAAGCGCTGGAGGCCGGGGCGGACTATCTGGTGATCGGCCGCCCCATCACCGCGCACCAGGACCCCGAGGGCGCGGCCCAGTCCATCATCGCCGACCTGCCCAAGCCGGCGGCACCGGCGGGAAACACGGAGTACGATATCTGATGGCGGTCGCGAAGATCTGCGGCATCACCGACGAGGACGCCATGGTCGCCGCCGTGGAGCACGGCGCGGCCTATGTGGGGCTGGTGTTCTTCCCGCCCAGCCCGCGCGCCATCCTGCCCAAGAATGCCGCCGAACTGGTGGAAGGCATGCCCGAGGATGTGCAGGTGGTGGGCCTGTTCGTCGACCCCACCGACGACGAACTGGACGCCGTGCTCAACCACGTTCGGCTGGACATGATCCAGCTCCACGGCAAGGAAAGCGCTGAACGGGTGGAGCAGGTGCGGCAGGAGTACGCCACGCCCGTCATGAAGGCGCTGGGGATCGCGCAGGCCTCCGACCTTCAGGACGCGCAGGCCTACGCCGATGCCGCCGACATGCTGCTGTTCGACGCCAAGCCGCCGGCCGACGCCGACCGCCCCGGCGGCCACGGCCTGCCGTTCGCCTGGGACATCCTGCGCGCCTGGGACCGCGACGACGTGCCCTGGATGCTCGCCGGCGGCCTGACGCCCGACAATGTCGCCCGCGCCATCGCCGAGAGCGGGGCGGAAATCGTCGACGTGTCCTCGGGCGTGGAGCACGAGAAAGGCCGCAAGGACCCCGCGCTCATCAAGGCCTTCCTGGATGCGGTGGCGGCCGCCTGAGGCGACGGCCCGCCGTCACGTCAGCTTGTCTTACTCTTCGGCCATCAGGGCTTCGTAGCGGCCCAGGGCCTCGGTCACGGCGATGTCGAACAGCCGACCCCCGTGATCTGCGTTGGCGAGGCTGGGGTCGCTGCCCATGCGCCCGTCCGGGTGGACGCGACGGAAGTGCTCGGCGTCGTGGTAGGCGCTGGTGGGGGCGACGCGCGGCTCAAGCCCGGCGGTGGTGGGCGCGTGGTCGGGATAGAGGAAGTGCATGAGGCTCAACTCGCCGCAGGTGGCGTGGCTGCCGTCGGCGGGGCCGAAGACCTCATCGCAATAGGCCTTCACCTGGGTGCCGGCCCACCAGTTCTGCACGGCGAAGCGCAGGTCGCGGCCCTTGCCGCCGCGGTCGGTGGCCTCGCGGGTCTCGCAGTGGATTTCGTACCACGCCGACTGCAGGGTCGGAATGTTGCCGCCGTGGCCGTTGACGAACAGGAACCGCTCGAACCCGTGGGCGGCCAGGCCCGTCACCCAGTCGCGCACCACGGCGACCATGGTGGACGGGCGGAAGGTCATGCTGCCGGCAAACGTCATGTGGTGCACCGCCATGCCGACCGGAATGCCCGGCGCCACCATGATACCGGCCCGCTTGCCCGCCTCGGCCGCGACGGCCTCGGCGCACAGGGCGTCGGTGCCCAGCAGGCCCGTCGGGCCGTGCTGTTCCGTCGAGCCGATGGGGACGATGATGCCGCGGGAGGACTCCAGGTAGTCCTCGACCTGGGGCCAGGTGGAGAGCTGCAGGCGCATGATGATTCCGTTGAACTGACAGAGGGGGCGACGCCGTATGGGCGTCGGGTGCCCACACCTACCACCGCGCCCCCGCCGACGCCAAGCCCGACACGTCCCCAGTCCGCGCAAGGGTATCCATGACCGACGCCGCCCCCGTCCTCCGCCTGGTGCTGGGCGACCAACTCAGCCGCTCCATCGCCGCGCTTGCCGACATCGATTCGGCGCGCGATGTGGTGCTGATGATCGAGGCGATGGAGGAATGCACCTATGTCCCCCACCATCCGCGCAAGATCGCCTTCCTGTTCTCGGCCATGCGCCATTTTGCGGAAACGCAGCGGGCCGAGGGCATCACGGTGGACTACCGCCGCCTGGACGAGCCCGGCGAAGGGCGGTCCTTCCGCCACGGGCTTGAGCAGGCCGCGGCGCGCCACCGTCCGTCGCGGGTGGTGGTGACCGAGCCCGGCGAATGGCGCGTGCTGGAAGACATGCGCGGGTGGGAGCAGGCCCTGGGCGTGCCGGTGGAGATCCGCCCCGACGGCCGGTTTCTCTGCCCGCTGGACGACTTCCGCCGCTGGGCCGAGGGGCGCAGGACGCTGCGCATGGAATGGTTCTACCGCGACATGCGCCGCCGTCACGGGCTGCTGATGACGCCCGAGGGCGAGCCCGAGGGGGGGCGCTGGAACTACGACCAGGAGAACCGCGAGGCCCTGCCGGCGGACCTTGAGTCACCCGACCCGCCCGCCTTCGCCCCCGACGCGATCACACGCGAGGTCCTGGACCTGGTGGCGGCGCGCTTCGGCCATCATTTCGGCCGGCTGGAGGGGTTCGCCATGCCGGTCACCGCCACCGACGCCGAGGCCGCGTTCGACCACTTCATCCGGCACCGCCTGCCGCGCTTCGGCACCTATCAGGACGCCATGCGGCAGGGAGAGCCGTTCCTGTTCCACTCGCTGATCTCGGCGCCGCTGAACGCCGGGCTTCTGAACCCGCTGGACCTCTGTCGCCGGGCGGAGGACGCCTATTACGCCGGTCACGCGCCGCTGAACGCCGTGGAGGGGTTCATCCGCCAGATCCTGGGATGGCGGGAGTACGTGCGCGGCATCTACTGGACGCGCATGCCGGACTACGGGCGGACCAACGCGCTGGAGGCGCATCGCCCGCTGCCGCGCTTCTACTGGACCGGCGAGACCGACATGAACTGCCTGCGCCAGGTGGTGACGGAGACCCATGACCATGCCCACGCCCACCACATCCAGCGCCTGATGGTGACGGGCAATTTCGCGCTGCTGGCAGGCATTGACCCGGCGGCGGTGAACGCCTGGTATCTGATGGTCTATGCCGATGCCTACGAATGGGTGCAACTGCCCAACACCCACGGCATGGCCCTCTATGCCGACGGCGGGCTGTTGGCGTCCAAGCCTTATGCGGCCAGCGGCAAGTACATCGACCGCATGTCCGACTACTGCCGCCATTGCCGCTTTTCCCCGAAAAAGCAGCTTGAGGACGACGCCTGCCCGTTCAACGCGCTGTACTGGGATTTCATCGCGCGGACGCGGTCGGTCACGGCGCGCAACCGGCGCATGATGATGATCCACAAGACCATGGACCGCATGGACGACGAAAAAATCCGCGCCCTGAGGGACAAGGCGCGGACCTTCCTGGATGGGCTGGAGTACGACCCGCCCGTCAGGCGGTAGCGGGGGAGACGCGCATCTTTCCGGCGGCCGGGGACGGCACGAAGGCGCCCTGGTAGGCCGCGCGGGCCTTGCGCTCGATCTTGGCGAAGCGGCCGAGCAGGTCGGCCAGTTCAGGCTCGGCGACCATGAGGGCGGCCTCCTCGGGCGTCACCCACACGCGCTTGCGCTCGTGCCGCTCCGGCCAGTCCAGGCATTCGAAGCGGACACGCAGGCCGTAGACGTCGACCGTCAGCGGCTTGACGGCGCCGCTGTTGAGAATTTTGTTGTAGCCGTACAGGCCGATGGGCCGGGGCGTCACGTCGCCCACGACACCGCCTTCCTCGAAGGCTTCCAGCGCCGCCATCTCCGCGGGCGTGTGCTTTTTCTTCACCCAGCCCTTGGGAATGATCCACCGCCCGGTCCCGCGCGAGGTCAGCAGCATCACCTGCACCTCGCCGTCGCGAACCACGTAAGGAATGGCGGCGCATTGCCGGTCCTTGCCGGTCTTGTTTTTCGCCACGATACACAACCTCCCCTTTGCCACCCCCACACCACGGGACGACAAGTCTTCATATAGCATGCCACGGGACCGATCGGATAGCGACTAGCCGTTTGCGTTATGCTGCCATCGCCTTTCTGCACCGTAGGTATAGCCCGGGGGCGACGGTGGCCGCATGTGGACCCAACCGTCCCGGCGCGTCCGGACGAGAAGGAGAACGCATGGTACGCCGAAAGGTTCCACGTCGCGTGCGGGTTCAGTCCGCCGGCGGGGCCTCGGTCACCGCCGCATCCGCCGGGGCAGGGGACGCGGCCGGAGTCGTCGCCGGCACCGCTGCCGCCGCATCCGGGCCTTCCGTGGCGCGGGGCTCCGCGTCATCCGCAGTTTCGCCGGCGGCGGCCGCCGGTTCGGCCTCGGGCGGCGCCGCCAGCACCGCCACGCATTCCTCCACCGTCAGGGTTTCGGCCGAGGCGTCCAGGGCATAAAGCCCCTGGCTCTCCACGCGCGGGAACAGGTGGATGTCGAGCACGCAGCCCTCTGGCCGGTAGCGCCAGGTGACGCCGGGGGTTTCCTCGATTTCCTCAGCCGGCGTGCCGAAGCGGGCGCGCAGCTGTTCCGCCGACAGCCCGACCATCCCTTCGGGCAGCTTGCCCCGCTTGGGCGGCACGGCCACGGCCGCGGCCGCCGGCTCGGCTTCGGCGGGCGCTTCGGCTTCCGCGGGCACCGACTCGGGCTTGGGGGCCAGAGTCGCCGGGGCCGCGGGGGCGCGCTTGGCCGGTTGGCGCTTGGGCGGCGGCACGTCGGTGGGCTTGCGTTCCGGCAGGGGCTGGAACGGTTCGACCACCGGCGCCGGCTCCTGCGGATTCAGCGCCGCCGACAGCTGCCGGTCCAGGTCGTCCAGGGCCGTGCAACCACTCAGCGCTAGGGCGGCGGCGACGAGGGAGGGAATGACTGCGCGCATATGTCTTTCGTCGAGGATGGGCACCGGCCGGGATCATGCGCCCGATTGGACGCGAGAGCAACATACGCTGGCCCCGGTGACAACGCTGTGACCGGCATCATCGGACTTACCGCTTCGTGTGACAAAGCAAGGGTCAGTGATTTCAGTCACTTGTGGCCTGCGCGGGCCCCGCACATTCTGCCATCAACGCGCGGTCGATCGACGGCGCCCTATTGGAACCTTTGGACGAGAGACCCATGACCCTTACCCGAAAGAGCCTGACGGCCACGGCCGTGGCGGCGCTGGTTCTTGCCACCGCCGGCTGCTCCAACCTGTCGCGCGACGAACAGCGGGCCCTGACGGGCGGCGCGCTGGGTGCGGCCGGCGGTGCCGCCGCCGGTGCCCTGATCGGCGGGTCGGTGGTCGGCGGTGCCTTGCTCGGCGGGGCCGGCGGGGCGCTGATCGGCGGTCTGACCGACATCGAGATCGACCGCTGATGCCGGCCTCCCGCCGCGCCGCCGCTTTCGCCCTGGCCGTCGTCATGGCCGCGGGGTCCCTCGCGCCCGCCACGCCGGCGGGCGCAGAGCCGCCGCCCTGGGCGCCGGCCCACGGCTGGCGCGCCAAGCACGGCCACAAGCACAAGGGCCCGGACGTCGTCTACATCCCGGTGCCGATGGTGGCGGAGCGCGGCGGGCGGGACCTGCCTTACGGCTTCGGGCGGGGCACCTGCGACCGCAGCCTTATCGACGGCCAGCTGATCGGCAACGTCCTCGGCGCCGCGGCCGGCGGTTTGGCCGGCAGCCGTTTCGGCGAGGGCAAGGGCAAGCTGGCCGCGGTGATCGGCGGGACGCTGCTTGGCACGCTGGTGGGCGGCGCGGTCGGCCGCTCCATGGACCCGGTGGACCGCGCCTGCACGCTGACGGCGCTTGAACACGTTCCCGACGGCCGCGCCATCCGCTGGACCGGCGGCACCGCCGGCAGCGGCGGTGGCACGCCGTATCAGCTGATACCCCAGGACACCTTCCGCGACGGAGGCCGCACCTGCCGCATCTATACCACCACTGCCTCGGTCGACGGTCGGCCGGAGGTCTTCACCGGAACAGCCTGCCGAAGGGAGGATGGCGCCTGGGAGATCGTCAACTAAATGGTTTGATGGTACCCTCTCGGGAACGCCATGGTTTCCTCCTTCCTCATCCCCCGGATGGCATGACTGACCGCTCGACCATAGTCCTCATCGACGACGACCCCCTGTTCCGCGAGTCCCTCGGGCGCAATCTCGAGGACAGCGGCTACGCCGTCGAAACCTTCGCCGATGGCCCGACGGCCATCGAACCCCTGACCCGGGGCGACCTGGCGCCGTCGCTGATCCTGCTCGACTGGAAGATGCCGCGCATGACGGGGATCGAGGTGCTGCGCCAGTTGCGCTCCTCGGGTGACGTGACGCCGGTGATCTTCCTGACCACGCTGAACGACCAGCTCTACGAGGAGACGGCCCTGACCAACGGCGCCGTCGATTACGTGGACAAGGGGCGCGGCTTCAACATCCTGCTGCGGCGCATCAACCTGATCCTTGAGGGCTCCAAGCCCGTTCCCGGAATGCCCAACGGAGCTGAGAACGGGGCGGTCGGCCAGGCCATCGAGCCCGAGGAGATCTTGACCCTGGGGCCGTTGACGCTGGACGTTTCCTCGGCCCGCGCCCGTTGGCGGGACCAGCCGGTGGACCTGACCATCACCGAGTTCCGCATCGTCCGCAAGCTGGCGGAAAACGCCGGCCGCGACCTGTCGTACCGGGCGCTTTACGACGCCGTGCGCGGCGAGGGCTTCATCGCCGGCTCGGGCGACGAAGGCTACCGCGCCAACGTGCGCACCCACATCAAACGCATCCGCCAGAAGTTCCGCGAGATCGACGCGAGCTTCGACGCCATCCTCAATTACGCTGGATTCGGTTATGGCTGGCGCGCCGAGGGCTGAGCCGGCCAACGATACCGCCGTGCGCCCGCATGTGGAGGCGACGCCGACCCGTCGGGTGCGGGCGGTCGCCGGGGCCGGCGTGGGCACGCCCGACGGCCATCCTGGCGCCGCCGCGGCGCCCGCACCTCCGCCGGTGTCGGGCGGCGGGCGGCGACGCTGGTTCCGCCTGCGCCATCCCTCGCTGGCCGCCCGCATGGTGCTGCTGGCCTTCGTCTTCATCGCCGTTCCCGCCGTGCTGGTGGGGCCGTTCCTCGCGGCCGAGGAAGCCAAGCGCGAGGCCCTGCTGCGCGCCGTGCGCACCCAGGGCGCGGTCATCGCCGAGGGCTTGCGCCTGGCCCTGGAAAAGAGCCAGGAGGCCGACCTGCCGACGGCCCGCGAGGCGCTGGAGCGCCTGGCCCAGCCGGAGATGCGGCTGCGGCTGCTTTATCGCCCGCAGGACCAGGACAGCGTCTTCCTCATCGGCGCCCAGCCGCCGCTGCCCTCGGACCAACTGGACACCGAGCGCCTGGCGCTGGTGGCGGCCGGCGTGCCCTGGACCCTGCCGGAAAGCTGCCGCGGCGGTCAGCCGCTGGACCTGCCCTACGTCACGCCCGGCGGCGAGCAGGAGGTGCTGACCAGCCTCACCCCCTTCACCACGCAGGCCGGGTGCTGGGGCCTGCTGACCTCCTACAGCCTGTCGGGCCTGATCGGCGAGCAGCTGGCGCGCCCGACGTGGCGCTCGCAGCAGGTGCTGTACGCCGCCGGGCTCTACGGCCTGGCCGCGCTTCTGGCGCTGGGCGTGATCTGGGCCCTGTGGCGGTCCCTGCGCCGCTTTGCCGGGCAGGCCCGTGCCGTGGCCCAGGGCGACGCCGAGGCCTACCACGGCTTCAAGGCCCGCGCCCGCATCCCCGAGCTTGAGGACGTGGCGCTGGACTTCGACCGCATGGTGGAGCGCCTGCGCGCCTCCGCCGATGCCATCCGCCACGCGGCGGAGGAAAACGCTCACGCCTTCAAAACGCCGCTGGCGACCATCGCCCAGAGCCTGGAGCCGCTCTATCGCACGGTGCCGGTCGGCGACCAGCGGGCGCGGCGCTCGCTGGACACCGCGCGTGCGGCGCTGACCCGGCTGGAGGCCCTGGTGCAGGCGGCGCGCCGGGTGGATGCCGCCATGGCCGACCTGATCGACCCGCCGCGCCGGCGCATCGACGTCTCGGTGCTGGTGAGCGCCGTGGCGGAAAGCTTCGACGACCCGGAGGAGGGGGTGCGCGTCACCGCCGAGGTCACGCCGGGCCTGCATGTTCTGGGCGGCGAGGACCTGCTGGAGACGGTGGCCGAGAACATCATCGAGAACGCCGTCAGCTTCAATCCCGCCGGCGCCACCGTGAAGGTGAGCCTGGTGCGCGAGGGCCGGGACGTGGTCTTCAGGGTGGAGGACGAGGGGCCGGGCGTCGATCCGGCGGTGCTGCCCAACGTGTTCGAGCGCTACGTCAGCCACCGCCCCGATCCCCGCCACGGCGACGCCCGCCCCGGCGCCGGCCACTTCGGCCTGGGCCTGTGGATCGTCAAGCGCAACGTCCAGGCGATGGGCGGCACGGTGACGGCCGAGAACCGCAAGCCCCGCGGCTGCCGCATGACCGTCCGGCTGCCGTTCGCCAAGTAAGGGTGGGCGGGCCGTCGGTCCCGAGCGGGATCGCGCGGCCGCAGCCTTGAAAAGAGAACACCCCCGTGCCGGCAGGCACGGGGGTGTTTTCATGTGGGGCGACTAGTCGGATTCGAACCGACGACCTCCTGGACCACAACCAGGCGCTCTAACCGACTGAGCTATAGCCGCCATCGCGGGAGGGCCGCTTTGTATGCCATAAGGGCCCGACCGTCAAGGACGATTTCGACGAACTCCCGCGCCTTTTTCACCGCCCGAAATGGGCCGACAGGCGCGACAGGGCCTCGTCCAGCGCCGCGTCGTTCTTGGCAAAGCAGAAGCGGACGAAGTGGCGGTCGGCCTCGCCCGCGAAAAAGGCCGATACCGGCACCGCCGCGACACCGGCCTCGGTGGTCAGGTGCAGGCAGAACTCCGCGTCCGTGCCCTGCCATCCCAGCGGCCGGACGTCGGTGGTCAGGAAATAGGTGCCGGCACAGTCCAGTACCTCGAACCCGATGCCGCGCAGGCCCCCGGCCAGATGGTCGCGGCGGGCCTGCATGTCGCGGGCGAGGCCGTCGAAATAGGCGTCATCCATCGCCAGCCCCTCCGCCACCGCCGCCTGGAGGCCCGTCGGGGTGGTGAAGGTGAGGAACTGGTGGGTCTTGGCGATGGGGGCCAGCAGGTGCGGCGGCGCCGTGATGTATCCCACCTTCCAGCTGGTCACCGAAAACGTCTTGCCGGCCGAGCCGATGCGCACGCAGCGGTCGCGCATGCCCGGCAGCGTCATCAGCGGCACATGGCGGCGGCCGTCGAAGGTCAGGTGTTCGTAGACCTCGTCGCACACCGCATAGGCATCGTGGCGCTGGAGCAGGTCGGCGATGAAGGCCAGTTCGTCCTCGTCGAACACCTTGGCGCAGGGGTTCATGGGGCTGTTGAGCATGATGAGCTTGGTGCGGTCGGAGAACGCCGCCGCCAGGTCGTCGCGCGGGAGGTCCCAGCGCGGCGGCTGCAGGCGGACCAGCTTCGGCACGCCGCCGGCGCGCTTCACGATGGGCAGGTAGCTGTCGTACAGCGGCTCGATCAGCACCACCTCGTCGCCCGGCTCGATCAGGCCGAACAGGCAATCGGCCAGGGCCTCGGTGGCGCCGGAGGTGACCATGACCTCCGTCTGCCAGTCGACCTCCAGCCCGTGGAAGCGCGCATTCGCCGCCGCCACCGCCTGCCGCAGGGCGGGAATGCCCATCATGCTGGGATACTGGTGCGGCCCCTGGAGAACGTGGCGCGCGGCGGCCTCCAGCACCGCCGGCGGTTCCAGGTCCTCGGGGAAGCCCTGGCCCAGGTTCACGGCGCCGTGCTCCTGCGCGAGCCGCGACATGGTCTCGAAGATGGTGGTGCCGAGGGAGGAAAAGAGCGCGTTGGCGGGCTTCACGGGGCGGGCACTCCGGCGATCGATGGACAAGGTGTCACGGTTTTAGCACGGCGGCACGGCGGCGGCCCAGGGGGCGACTCGCGGAGATGCCGCCGGGCTCCTCTGCCGGGCTGGGCGCCTCCTGCCCGATGGTGTTGCCCGCGCGGCGATCATAATGCTCAAGAGTTAGGCACGGCAGTGAGGCGATAGGACCCGTACATTCCCTCCCGGATCTTTGGAAATCCGCAGGATTCCGCCGTTTTCTCCGTTTGGCACGCCGCGTGATAAAGAGCTATTGCCGAACCACGGCGGAAGCGGCCACACTCGCCCCGCGCGAGGCCGCCGCCCGGACCGGGAAAGGGTCGCGGGCGGTCGAGGAACGCGGAAGCCAGAGGTCGGACGCGCGACGCATAGAACGAGCGAAAGCAACGGGGGCCATGAAGAAGATCGAGGCGATCATCAAACCGTTCAAGCTGGACGAGGTGAAGGAAGCCCTTCACGAAATCGGCTTGCAGGGCATCACCGTGACCGAGGCCAAGGGCTTCGGCCGTCAGAAGGGCCACACCGAGCTGTACCGCGGCGCCGAATATGTCGTCGACTTCCTGCCCAAGGTGAAGATCGAACTGGTGGTGGACGACGCGCTGGCGGAACGCGCCATCGAGGCGATCCAGCAGGCGGCCCACACCGGACGCATCGGCGACGGCAAGATTTTCGTCTCCTCGGTCGAGGAGGCGATCCGTATCCGCACCGGGGAGCGCGGCGGCGACGCCATCTAGGCGCCCCCGCTTTCCGACCCCCGGCCGGACGACGACGCGCACGCGCCGCACAGCGCGCGCCGCGCCGTTCCGGCCGGACCCAGGCCGACGGTTGGCGGCCTTGGGGGGATCCATTCAACCGGCCACACATATTTACGGGAATCAGGATCATGTCCGACGTGAACAAGGTTTTGGAGCTGATCAAGGAAAACGACGTCAAGTACGTCGACTTCCGCTTTACCGACCCCAAGGGCAAGTGGCAGCACACCGCGCAGCATGTCGCCTCCATCGACGAGGACATGCTGAACGAGGGTGTCATGTTCGACGGCTCCTCCATCGCCGGGTGGAAGGAGATCAACGAGTCCGACATGATCCTCAAGCCGGACCTGACCAGCGCCGTCATGGACCCGTTCTCGGCCCAGCCGACGCTGATCCTGTTCTGCGACATCCTGGAGCCCTCCACCGGTCAGCTCTACGACCGTGACCCGCGCGGCATTGCCAAGAAGGCCGAGGCGTACCTGGCGTCCACCGGCGTCGGCGACACCGTGTTCATGGGCCCCGAGGCCGAGTTCTTCGTGTTCGACGACGTCCGCTTCGACGTGCAGATGAACCGCTGCTTCTACGAGATCGACAGCGAGGAAGGCCCCTACACCTCGGGCAAGCTGTTCGAGGAAGGCAACTGGGCGCACCGTCCGACCGTCAAGGGCGGCTACTTCCCCGTCCCGCCGGTGGACTCGGGCAACGACCTGCGCTCCGAGATGCTGACGGTCATGGGCGAGATGGGCCTGGCCATTGAAAAGCAGCACCACGAGGTCGCGCCCTCGCAGCACGAGCTGGGCACCAAGTTCCAGACCCTGGTGACCGCCGCCGACCACATGCAGATCTACAAGTACGTGGTGCACATGGTCGCCCACGCCTACGGCAAGACGGCGACCTTCATGCCCAAGCCGGTCATGGGCGACAACGGCTCGGGCATGCACACCCACCAGTCGATCTTCAAGGAAGGCAAGCCGCTGTTCGCCGGTTCGGGCTACGCCGACCTGTCGGAGACCTGCCTGTACTACATCGGCGGCATCATCAAGCACGCCAAGGCGCTGAACGCCTTCACCAACCCGTCGACCAACAGCTACAAGCGCCTGATCCCGGGCTTCGAGGCTCCGGTGCTGCTGGCCTACTCGGCGCGTAACCGTTCGGCCTCCTGCCGCATTCCGTACGCCACCAGCCCGAAGGGCAAGCGCGTCGAGGTCCGCTTCCCCGACCCGACCGCCAACCCCTACCTGGCCTTCGCCGCCATGCTGATGGCCGGCCTGGACGGCATCGAGAACAAGATCCACCCGGGCGACCCGATGGACAAGAACCTCTACGACCTGCCGCCGGAAGAACTGGAGGGCGTGCCCACCGTCTGCGGCAGCCTCCGCGAGGCCCTGCAGGCGCTCGACGCCGACCGCGACTTCCTGAAGAAGGGCGACGTGTTCACCGACGACGTGATCGACGGCTACATCCAGCTCAAGTGGGAAGAGGTGTACAACTACGAGCACACCCCGCACCCGGTCGAATACCGGATGTACTACTCGGTGTAAGCCGAACCACCGGAACCGCGCCGCGCCTCACCGGGCCGGCGCGGGGCCAGGTATGATGAAGAAGGCCTCTCCGGGCGACCGGGGAGGCCTTTTTCGTGCCGGGCGTTCTGTTCCGCGGTTCCCTCACGCATGGATTGACCATCCGGCGGAAATGGTCGACCGGCCGGAGTATGATGCGACCCATGGCGGTTGCCGCGCCGTTACATTCCTTACACCAACGGTTTCGGCCGCCCATTCACTGCCGAGGAGAACCGGATGGCTGCCGGAATGCCTTCGCAGCCGCCTGCGCCCACAACCGTCGACCCGCACGCCGAGGAGAGCCCGGCGGCGCGCGCCCTGGCGCGGCGATTGGCGCCGCTGGTGGCCCTGCCGCTGATCGCCGGCGCCCTGGCCGGCGCCCTGGCCGCGGCGGGCGCCCTGAATCTGCCGGGCGCGATCGCCCTGACCGCCGTGGCCGGCGGCGGTGCCGTCGCGATGGCGGCCCGAGGCGCCGTCCGGCGGCTGGCACGCCTCGACCGCGACCGCATGGACAGCGAGGAACGCTTCCGCATCTTCCGGCGCGAGGCCGGCATCGGCATGTTCGAGTGGGACCTCAGCCAGCCCTACGCCACCGGCACGCCGGAATACTTCGCCATGATGGGCATGCCGCGGGACAAGGGCACCTTCACCAAGGAGGAATGGGCGGCCCGGGTCCACCCCGACGACCGCGCCCGCGCCGGAAAGGCGGTGGAGGCTCTGGTCGAGGAGGGGCGGCCCTACGACATCGAGTTCCGCACTCTCATGCCCGATGGTTCGTGCCGCTGGTACACCAACCGCGCCGTCCTGTTCCGCACGCGCGACGGGCGGCCGGCCCGCATTTTGGGTGCCATGCTGGACGTCGACGACCTCAAGCGCACCGAAGCCCAGGTGCGCGAGCGCGAGCGCATGTTCCGCCGCATGGCCGACGACGCGCCCGTGACCGTGTGGCTCAGCGATGCTGAAGGCCGGCTGGTCTTCCTCAGCCGGTCCTACTACGCCTACACCGGCCATGATCCGGAAAAGCCGCCCGACGACATCTGGCTGGGAAGCATCCATCCCGACGACCGCCCCGCCGTGCTGGCGGTGTGGGAGCATGCCAACCGCGTGCGCGAGCCGTTCTCCATCGACCTGCGCGCCCGCCGGCACGACGGCATCTGGCGCTGGAAGCTGGACACGGCGACCCCGCGCTTCGAGGACGACCGCTTCGTCGGCTTCATCGGGTCGGTGGTCGACATCGCCGCCCGCAAGGAGGCCGAGGAACGGCACGAACTGCTCATGCGCGAGGTCGACCACCGCGCCAAGAACGTACTCGCCCTGGTGCTCTCGGTTCTGCGCGTGACGCGGGCGGACAGCATGAAAGCCTATGTCGCCGCCGTGGAAGGCCGGGTGGAGGCCATGGCGCGGGCGCATGTGCTGCTGGCGGAAAGCTATTGGTACGGCGCACGCCTGCGGCGGCTGGTGGAGGACGAACTGGGCAGCCTGCGCGGCGGTGCGGCGCGGGTGGAGATCGAGGGGCCGGCGGTCACCATCCTGGCCGATGCCGTCCAGCCCATGACCATCGTGCTGCACGAACTGGTCACCAATGCCGCCAAGCACGGCGCCTTGTCGGGCGGCGAGGCCGGCAGCCTTTCCGTCTCATGGGCGCGCACGTCGGAAGGCGGCCTTGCCGTGGAATGGCTGGAGACGGTGGGGCACCCTGTCGCCCCGCCTTCGCGCCAGGGTTTCGGGCGAATGCTGATCGAGACGCTGGTGGCGCGCCAGTTGGGCGGCACGATCACCTTCACCTGGGCGGAAAATGGCCTGCACTGCCGCCTCAGCCTGCCAGCCGCCCTGGTGTCCGCCCGCGCGCCGGATGCAGAACCCGACGCTGTGGGCGAGGCCGAGGCGGCGGGTGGGGGCGCGCCGTCTCCCGGCGCCGCCGTCGCCGCCCCGGACACGGCACCGCCGCCGGCCGAGCCGCCGCGCCGCCGGGTGCTGGTGGTGGAGGACGATGTCCTGGTGGCGCTGGGGCTTGAGCAGATGCTGGAGGACCTCAAGTACGAGGTCATCGGCCCCGCCCATGGCGTGGAAGACGCCCTGGCGCTCCTGGAGCGCGAGCGGCCCGACGCGGCCCTGCTGGACATCAATCTCGGTGGAATGCTGTCGACCGCCGTCGCCCGCCGGCTGCACAAGAAGGGCATCCGGTTCGCCTACTGCACGGGCTACAACGACCGCGAAGACACCGGGATCGAGGCGCCGACGATCATCAAGCCCGTGTCGGCCGGACAACTCTCGAAGATGCTGACGGCCCTGCTGCGCAACCCCGCCACCGATCGGACAGTCCCCGTGCGGCCCTCGCCGGTGGCGTGGACGCATGGAGCCGGCGGCCCTTCGCGGCGCTGAGCGTGGCGCCGGGCCTGAACGCGGCCCCGTCCGCCTGGTGCGGATGGGGCCGCGTTCGTTTCGGTTGGCGTTCGCCGCATCCAGCGCCTACATTTCCATACAAAGGCGCCGGGCAGCGCGTGAAAAAAACAGTGGCAACGGGAGGACCCATGTCCAGGCATCTGGGGACGTTCGATTACGTGGTCGTCGGCGCCGGCTCGGCCGGGTGCGTGCTCGCCAACCGGCTCAGCAAGAACGGCAGGCACTCCGTCCTGCTGCTGGAGGCCGGTGGCAAGGACGACTACATCTGGATTCACGTTCCCGTCGGCTACCTCTACTGCATGGGCAACCCGCGCACCGACTGGGGCTTCGCCACCGAGAACGAACCCGGCCTGAACGGCCGCGCGCTCAACTATCCGCGCGGCAAGGTGCTGGGCGGGTGTTCGTCCATCAACGGCATGATCTACATGCGCGGCCAGGCACGCGACTACGACGGCTGGCGCCAGATGGGCAATCCCGGATGGGGCTGGGACGACGTGCTGCCCTACTTCAAGCGCAGCGAGGACCAGGCCGCCTGCGAACTGGGCGACTTCCACCAGTCGGGCGGCGAGTGGCGCGTCGAGAAACAGCGCCTGAAGTGGGAGATCCTCGACGCCTTCCGCGAGGCGGCCCATCAGTGGGGCCTGCCCAAGTCCGACGACTTCAACACCGGCAACAACGAGGGCGTGGGCTACTTCCACGTCAACCAGCGCTCGGGCTGGCGGGTGAGCACGGCCAAGGCGTTCCTGAAGCCCGCCATGAAGCGGCCCAACCTGCGCGTTGTCACCGGCGCCCACACCACCGGGCTTCGCATCCAGGACGGCCGCGTGACCGGCGTCCACCTGAAGATCGACAGCGAGGACGCGCTGGCGGAAGCCTCCGGCGAGGTGATCCTGGCCGCCGGCGCCATCGGCAGTCCGCAGATCATGCAACTTGCCGGCCTGGGGCCGGCCGACCTCCTGCGCGAGCACGGCATCGACGTGGTGCGCGACATGCCCGACGTCGGCGGCAACCTTCAGGACCACCTGCAGATCCGCACCGCCTACAAGGTCCAGGGCGTGCCGACGCTGAACGAGCGCGCGACCAACCTGCTCGGCAAGATGGGCATCGGCCTGGAGTACATGCTGTTCCGGCGCGGCCCCATGTCCATGGCGCCGTCGCAACTGGGCGCCTTCGTGAAGTCGGACCCGGCGCAGGAGACGCCGGACCTGCAGTTCCACGTCCAGCCGCTCAGCCTGGACGCCTTCGGCCAGCCGCTGCACCCGTTCCCGGCCTTCACCGCCAGCGTCTGCAATCTCAGGCCCGAGAGCCGCGGCGCAGTGACCATCAAGAGCGGCAATCCCTTCGCCCCGCCGTCCATCCGCCCCAACTACCTCGCGACGGACGGCGACAAGCGCGTGGCGGCCAAGAGCGTGAAGATCGCCCGCGAGATCGCCGCCCAGCCGGCGCTGGCGAAATACAGGCCCGAGGAATTCAAGCCCGGCCCGCAGTACCAGACCGAAGAGGACCTGTGGAAGGGCGCCGGCGACATCGCGACGACCATTTTCCATCCCGTCGGCACATGCCGCATGGGCCAGGACGAGTCCGCCGTGGTGGACGAGCGCCTGCGCGTGCGGGGGCTCGACGGTCTGCGGGTGGTCGATGCCTCCATCATGCCCACCATCACCAGCGGCAACACCAACAGCCCCGTGGTGATGATCGCCGAAAAGGCCAGCGACATGATCCTGGAAGACGCCGGGAAGACGGCGAAGGTGGCGGCGACGGTGGGGTGAGAAAAGGGTCGCGGGCGGCTGGCGCCGGAGGTGGGCCCCTGCTTTCGCAGGGGCGACGGATTATGCAAAATCCTCCGTCCTTCCTGCGAAGACAGGAATCCAAATACGGTCGTAACGGTCCTTCTGCGCTCGCGTCGGGGACCGTCCACCGATTTCTCTACCGTCCCCGCTCTTCCTGCTCCTTTTTTCGCGCGCGGCGCTTCATCGCCCACAGGCCCCCGCCCAGGAACGCCAGCACGATCAGCCCGATCAGCAGCAGAAGCAGCACCGGGCTGTCGGGGCTCTCGCGCAGGCCGGAGTCGCTGGTCTCCTGCGCCAGCGCCACCGCCGGCGTTGCAAGGGCGGCCAGGGTGTGCGGAACGGTCTTGAGCAACAAAGTCATGCGTCCTCCCTTCAGCGGTCAGCCCGCGTAGCGGCTGAGCAGGAATGCCAGCGCGAAGCCCGATGCCGTCGACATGGCGACCCAGGGGCCGCCGGTGCGGAAGGCGTCGGGGAACATGGTGTCCGACAGCATCGCCAGGATGCCGCCCGCCGCCAGCGCCAGAAGGGCGCTCTGGAAGGCGTCGGGCATGCCGGTCAGAAGCTCGAACCCGATGATCACCGAGGCGACGCAGGCCAGCGCCACAATCCCCCATGCCGTCAGGATGTAGGTGGCCGACCGCCCCTCATGCTTCATGCCGATGGTCGAGGACATCGCGCCCGGAAGGTTGGACAGGAACACCGCCCCCAGCAGCACGATGCCCAGACCCGGTCCTTCCTCCGCCGCGATGCCCACACCGATGGCGGCGTTCTCCGGAATGCCGTCCAGCGCCGTGCCCATGAGCACCGCGATGCCTGACACGGTGGCCTGCTCGTCGGTCCTTGGCGGCGGTGCGGCCTCGTCCACCTGGAAGGGCTCCGTGCCCTCGCGTTTCGGCGAGCTTTTCGCCGCCATGCGATCGGTGATCTGGTCCAGCACCACATAGATCAGCGCACCCAGCATGAAACCGGCGACGGTCGACAGCGTGGTGCCGGTTTCGAAGGCCTCTTCCATCAGTTCGAAGGACAGGGCGCAAACCAGCACGCCGGCGCCGAAGGCGATGACGGCGGCGACAATCTTGCGGGGCGGCGTCCAGAACAGGCCGATAAAGACGCCGATGGGAAAGGCCGCACTCGCCATCAGGCCGAAGGCGACGGCGCGGCCGAGGCCCGGTCCGTCCTCCATCACGCCCCCGTCCGGCCGCGCGCGATCGTCTCGACCGTCCAGGTCACCAGGTCGGAGACGGCCCGTTGCGTGGCGGCGTCGAAAGCGGCGATGACCGCGCTCACGCTCTCGTCGGCGGGCGTGGCGCGGGCGGTGGCGGTGGTCTGGCCGGCGACGTTGCCGCCCGGCTCCGCCAGCAGGTCGGCCGCGATTTCGACGCGGACGGTGGGAACGTCGGTGCCCGCCTCGTACCCGGACTCGAAGTCCGTCAGGCGGGTGCGCAGGCGGTGGGTCGGGTCCAGCTCCACCGACCGCCGGCCCACGGCGCCGAGGGCGCGCGAGGAGCGGAAGCCTTCCAGCATGACGGCGCGGACCATCTCGGGCGCGTCCTCCACCCATCGGCTGTCGGCGTAGTATTGCAGGTGGCGGGGGTCGCGCCAGACGGCGATGCGATCGGTGTCGAGGCCGGGCGCCGCCGAGGGCTCCTCGACCAGCAGCCGGGCGTCGGGCGCGGTGGCTGCGGTGGTAACGTCGGGCGCCGTCACGCGATAGCTCTCCGGTCGCTCGCCCTGGCCGGGGATCACGCTGGAGCACGCCGCCAGCAGCAACGCGGTCAACGCCAGGGCGGGGCCTTGGAAGAGGCGGGCGGCGGCGGCGCGAGTCATGGGATCACTGAACCTCCGGATCGAACGTGGACGGCTCCTCGCCGAACACGAGGGCATTGGGGTTGTCCTGCAAACGGTCGGCGAGTTGGGTCAGTTCATCCACCATGCGGCGGGACTCGCTGACCAGGTAGCGGATTTCCGTCAGACCCTCGGACGCGAACTCGCCGACGCCCGGCCCGGCCTGGCGCAGCGTGCGCTCCAGCCGGTTGGCGGCGGCCCGCAGCGAGGACGCCGCGCCGCGCGCCTCGGCCACGGTTTCCGAAATCTCGCCGTCGATCAGGGCGTCGGCGCTGCGGAAGGTCTCGCGCGCCTCCGCCGCCGCCTTCTCGCCGGTGACCAGCGCGCCTTGCGCGTCGCGGAGCGCAAGGCGGGCCTCGCGCATGATGCCGGGTGCGGCCTCGGTGGTTTCGGCGATGTTGTTCAGGATGCGGTCCACCTGGGCCATGCGCTCTTCGTCCAGCACATCGGCGACCCGGTCGACGGCGGCCCGCAGGTCGCTGGCGACCTTGGGCAGGGTGTCCATGATGGCGCTCAGGCCGCCAGAGGGCCGGGTGCCGATGGTCGCCATCTGCTGGCCTTCCGGCGCCGTCAGTTGCGGCCCGCCGGCCTCGCCGGGGTGCAGGGCCAGATAGGTGGCGCCGGTGATTCCCATGGATTCGACGGTGACGTAGGCGTCCTGCGAGATCGGCAGGTCGGACCGCACACCGATGACCACCGGCACGCGCGTCGGGTTCTCGACGCCCAGGCGCAGGCGTTCGACCTTGCCGACGTCGATGCCCTTTACGCGCACGGACGTCCCTTCGTCGATGCCGGCGACGGACTGCTCGAACATCACCTGATAGCGCGTGCGGTCGTCGCCCAGGCCCAGATTCACCAGCCAGGCCACGAAGGCCAGCATGCCCAGGATGAAGACCACCGTGAAGATGCCCACCAGCAGCGGATGCGCCTTGGATTCCATGGCCGTCACTCCTTTTCGGCACGCCCGCCCTTGCCGGGCTCGGGTTCGCTTCTGAAGAAACGCTGGATGAAGGGATGGTCGGCGCGCGACACCTCGTCCACCGGCCCGACCTCCAGGAACCGCTGCTCGGCCAGAATGGCGACGCGGTCGCAGACCTCGTGCAGCAGGTCCAGGTCGTGAGTGACCAGGAAAACCGTCAGCGACAGGGTCCGGCGCAGTTGCAGCAGGAGCTGGCGGAAGTTGGCGGCGGCGATGGGGTCCAGCCCCGCCGTCGGCTCGTCCAGCACCAGAAGCTCGGGGTCCAGAGCCAGGGCGCGGGCCAGCCCCGCCTTCTTGCGCATGCCGCCCGACAGCTCCGACGGGTACTTCCAGGCGGCCGCGGGCTCCAGGCCCACCATGTCCACCTTCAGCGCCGCCACTTCCGACGCCAGGCGGTCGGGCAGGTTGTGGTGCTCCTTCATGACGCGGACGATGTTCTCCAGCACCGTCAGGTTGGAGAACAGGGCGTCGCTCTGAAACAGCACGCCCCAGCGGCGCTGGATGCCGTGAAGCTCGCGCAGGGGCGTTTCCGTCATGTCCTGGCCGAACACCTCCACCCGGCCGCTGGTGGGCGTGTGCAGGCCGATGATGGAGGTCAGCAGGATGGACTTGCCGCTGCCCGACCCGCCGACGATGCCCATCACCTCGCGCGGGAAGACGTCGAGGTCCAGCCCCTCGAACACCAGATGGTCGCCGAAACGCTGTTCCAGGTCGCGCACGCGGATGACGGGCCGGCGCTTGCCGTCGTCCCCGCCGTGCGCTTTCGCCTGGCTGGCCCGGTCGCGGCTGGCGTGTTCCATCGCCTAGAGCCCCATCTGGTTCAGGAACACGGTGAACAGGCTGTCCAGCAGCAGCACCATGAACAGCGCCTGCACCACCGCCCGCGTGGTCAGGCGGCCCATGGCCTCCACCCCGCCTTGCACCCGCATCCCCTGCCAGCAGCCGATGATGCCGATGGTCGCGCCCAGGACCGGCGTCTTGACGAAGCCGGCCAGGAACATCTCCAGGTTGGCGATTTGGCTCAGGCGCTCCATGAACAGTTCCGGCGTCACCCCGACCGAGGCGATCGTCGCCAGCCCGCCGCCGATGATGCCCATGACGTCGCCGAAGAAGCCCAGCATGGGAAGGGTGAGCACGATGGCGATGACACGCGGCAGCACCAGCGCCTCCATGGGATCGATGCCCATGGCGCGCATGGCCTTGACCTCCTCGCGCGTCTTCATGGTGCCCAACTCCACGGCGAAGGCGCTGCCCGAGCGGCCGGCTGCGACGATGGCCGCGACGATGACGCCGATTTCGCGCAGCATGGCCAGCGCGATCATGTTGATGACGAAGATCTCCGCCTCGAACTTCTTCAACTGCGCCCCCACCATGAAGGCCGACGATCCGCCGACCACGAAGGTCAGGACGCCGACGATGGGCAGGGCGTTGATCCACACCTGCTGCATGTGGTGGATGACGGACACCACGGGCACCTTGGCCCGGCCGGTGAACAGGCGCCCGAAGGCCATCATGGTCAGGCCCACGAACTCCAGGAACTCCAGCGTCTCGGTCGCCGCCGCCCGGCCCGGCGCAAGTGCGGCCGACACCACGCGCTGCCGGGTCGTGGGACGGTTGCGGCGTCCGATCTCCAGCGTGTCGTCGGGCACGTCGGCGCTCTCGCGCACATGGTCAAGCAACGCCTGCTGTTCGTCGCGCAGGCCCGAGACGTCCACCGACGTGCCCGCGTCCCCCAGGCGCCGCGCCGCCCGCTCCAGAAGCCAGGCGCCGGTGGTGTCCAGCTGCTCGACGCCGGACAGGTCGAAGCGGACGGACGTGCCCTTGGCCTCGATGCCCGCCAGCGCGTCCGCCAGTTGCCGGGCGCAGTCGATCACCCACGCCCCGCCGCCGGTGACGACGGCGCCGCCGTCGTCCCTGTGCTGTTCGACAAGGGCGGGGGATGGGCTCATGAAGCGGCGTCCGCGCACGTTCTTCCGTAAACAGCCAACACCGGCGCGGGCTTGGCCGTTGCACGGGACGCGGCAGGGCACCCGCCGTTCGGCAACCCGACGGGGCGCGGCGGCCGTTCCTGGGGGAGACAGCCGCCATGCCCGCTTCCCGTGCCCAGGAGCCGCGCCATGCGCCACACGCCCCGCCTGCTTGCCGCCGCCGCCGTCGTGCTGGCCGCCTCCGCCACCGGCTGCGGGGGCGAAGGCGGCGCCCCCGATCCTGCGAAGATGGCCGCCAAGGCCCCCGCGCCCATTGACGCCAAGGTGCTGCGCGCGGTGGAACCCGGCGAGACCAGCGTGGTCTGGCCTGCGGGATGGGAGCGCGCGGACGAGGACGTCTTCCGCGACCTCGCGGGCTTCGACGTTTACGGCCCAGGCGAGGAGCAGGTCGGCGAGATCGAGGCAGTCCTCGTCGACGCCGAAAACCGGGTCGTGGGCTTCGTGGTGGATACGGAAGGTCTCCTCGGCATCGGCGGCCGCGAGGTCATCGTGCCGCTGGAACGCCTGGAGATCGGCCCGCAGAACGACACCTTCATCACCGGCATGACGGAGGACGAACTGGAGGCCCTGCCGCAGTGGGAGGCCTACTGAGGCCTCATCGGGCTCGTTGCCAAGGCGTTACGACCTTGGCCGTGCGGGGGCCCGACCTCCCGGCGCGCTGCCGGGATGATGTATGACCTCTGGGAGGTTTCCACCGGACCGTTTGAGTGCGACCATTGGCGGACCGTCGGATTCACGGGAACCGGGAGCCCCGCGATGCCCATTCAGTGGCGGGACAAGATGAGCGTCGGATCAAGAGTCCTGGACGAGGACCACAAACGCCTCATCGACATCCTGAACACCTTCGAGCAGATGACCCGCAACGGCGCCAGTTTCGAGGCGCTGGACCAGATATTCCAGGAACTGGGCGACTACACCCGCGACCATTTCGCCCGCGAGGAACGCATCCAGCAGGAGATCAACTATCCCCTGCGCCAGACCCACCAGGAACAGCACCGCGCCATGGTGGCCTGGCTGCTGAAGGCCTACAAGACCTACAAGGCCCGGCGCCAGGCGGCGGAGGCGCGGGGCGTGACCAGCGACCACGACTGCTACGAGGAGTTGCTGTCGATCCTCAATACGTGGCTGACCCGCCATATCCTGCAGGACGACATGAAGCTCAAGCCTCACCTGCAGCGCCACCTGGAGGCTGCGGCAATGTCCGACGTGTGACCACGCGGTGACTTTGACTGATTGCGCCGGCGAGACGACTCCTGTAATTCCTGAAGTAAGCAAGAAAAACGGGCGGCGCGCGACGGGTCGCGCCGGTGGGAAAGAGGGAAAACATGCCAACGGAAATCCGGCGCCTGCTGTACAGCGAGGTGGAGGTGGCCCGGGCCGTCTCGGAATTCGCCCTGCAATCCGAAACATCCATGCCCAAGGGCGCGGTGCTCGACTTCAAGGTTGAAAACGAGCAGCCGCTCAAGCTGCGCCTGCACATGCAGACGCGCGAAGGCAAGCAGCTCTACCACACCATCGACGAGCCGTTCATCGCGGCGGCGCTGATTTCCCACTGCATGCGCAACAAGATCCCCATCGCCAAGCAGAGCCGCAAGACCGTGCGCGCCGCCAAGAACGGCGGGATCGCGCTGGACATGACGCTGGAGCAGAGGTAGGCGGGCCGCCGGCGAAAGACCGGCGGCGCCACCCGTCAGGACAGCGTTTCCTCAAGGAAATGGCGGACCTTGTCTTGCAGGTCGTCGCTGCTGTCGCTCAGTTCGCCGGCGGCCTTCCGCACGCCCTCGGCCCGCTCGCGGCTTTGGCGGGACAAGGCATCGAGCGCCTGAAGCGTCTCCGACACCCGCTGCGCGCCGACCGCCGCATGCTGAACCGTGTTGGAAATGTCCGAGGTGGCAGCGGACTGTTCCTCGACTGCCGAACTGATGGCGGTCGCGATCTCCTCGTTCTCGACGATGGTTTCCTTCACTTCGCTGATTTCCGTCGAAACGCGCGCGGTCGTTTCCTGGATCAACTTGATCCGGTTGGTGATGTCGTCGGTCGCCGTTGCGGTCTGCTGGGCCAACGCCTTGACCTCGCTGGCGACGACGGCAAAGCCCTTGCCCGCCTCCCCGGCGCGCGCGGCCTCAATGGTGGCGTTGAGCGCCAGCAGGTTGGTCTGGCTGGCGACGTCCTTGATCATCTGGATCACGCCGCCGATCTCCTCGGCCGCCGATGACAGTTCCCCCATGACGGTGGTGGCGTCCGACATGCGCCCTGACGCCTCGTGGGCAATGCTGGTCAGGCGGCCGGTCTGGCCGGATATCTCTTCAATGGAGCGCGACAGTTCTTCGGCGGCAGCGGCCACTTGCTGCGTGCTGGCGTTGACTTCCTCCGACGCGCTCGCGGCCGACGAGCCAAGCGTGTCGGTTTCATCCGCTGCGGACAGCATCTTGCGCGCCAGGCCCTCCAGGTCGTCGGCCGACGTCGAGATCTGGTCGGCAAGGTGCTTCGCGCCGTTCCCGACCCGCTCTTCCGCCGTCATGATTTCGGCCGCGACCAGCACGCCCGAGCGGTGCCCGTCTTCGCCACGGGTTTCGCGGAACTTCAGGACCACCGTCTCGTTCCCGAATGTCACGCAGTCCGAGTCCGGCAGGCTGCCGCCGCGCGCGAGATCGCCGCGCAACGCCGCGAAGCGCGGGTGAATGGTGTCGAGCGGACGCCCCACGATGTCGTCGGCGGCAGCACCGCCCTGCGCCTCGACCAGCGGCAGGAAGTCGCGGCTGACGTAGCCGATCTCAAGCGTGTCGCTCCGTGCCCACACAAGGCGCACCGGGGCCGCCTCGATGATCGCCCGGTACATGTCCCTCTGATCGCCACCTGTGTCGCGTGCCGATGTCAGGGCATCGGAAGGAGAAGAAGACGAGGGCGATGCCGGCTTGATGAATGCGAACACGGAAAAATAACCTCCCGGTAGAAAAAAATGTGCATCGCGGGAACATCCGCTCATGATCTCGTATGATTACATCGCGAACTGTTTACCCTTCAACTGTTATATGGTATAGGGAAATAGTATAAGTCGCGGCACCACGATCCGTCTCTGAAGCGTATTGAGCGGCGGCGCCTCTGACCTCTGATTTACTTGGCGTTCGTCTGGCTGGACCAGGCATCACGCACCGCCACCGCCTCGGCTTCCGTATGGGGCTTGCGGGCGGGCGGGGCGGTGCCGTCGGCGTGGGCGGCGAACAGTGCATCGCCGCCGTCGGGCGTCAGCGCCACCATGCCGCGCGCCACCGCGTGCGGGTGGGTGAGGGCCTCCATGGGCGTCAGCACCGGCTCGAAACAGCAGTCCACCCCGGCGAAGGCCTCCAGCCAGTGGGGGCGGGGATGCCCGGCCAGCAGCGCGGCGACGGCGGCCGTCAGGTCCGTCTGGGGGAAGCGATCTCCGTGGCGGTCAATCCAGTCCGGCCGGCCCACCGTGTCGCAGAACAGCGCCCAGAACTTGGGCTCGATGGCGCCCAGCGCCATGAAGGCGCCGTCAGCGCAGCGGTAGATGCGGTAATAGGCTGCCCCGCCGTTGAGAAGCTCGTGCCCGCGTTCCGCCGGCTGCGTGGCGGCGGTCACATGATTGAGGTACTGCAGCGTCAGCGCGCTTTCGTAGATGCTGACGTCCAGCGTGCCGCCATGCCCGGTGCGCCCGCGGCGCACCAGGGCGGCCAGCGTCGCGATCACCGCCTGCATGGCCCCCGCATGGTCGGCGAAGGGCGGGTAGGGCATGACGGGTGCGGGCTCCTCGCCGGTGCCGCTGGCGTGCAGGGCGCCGGCGAGCGCCATGTAGGTGTTGTCGTGCCCGGCGCGCTGGCTGAGCGGCCCCGTCTGGCCGAAGCCCGACAGGGCGCAGTGGACCAGCCGCGGGTTGAGGGCCTTCAGTCGCTCCCACCCGAAGCCCAGGCGTTCCATGACGCCGGGGCGGTAGCTTTCCAGCAGCACGTCGGCGCCGGCGACCAGGTCGGCCAGTACGGCCTTGTCGGCGTCGGCCTTCAGGTCCAGGCGAACGACGGTCTTGCCCTTGTTCACCGCATCGTAGAGGTGCGAGGTGCCGTCGTCCTTCAGGGGCGGCAGGCCCCGCATGGGGTCTCCGGCCGGCGGCTCCACCTTGACCACCTCCGCCCCCAGGTCCGCCATGAGCAGCGTGGCATAGGGGCCGGGAATATACTGGCTGAGATCCAGTACCCGGATACCGGCGAGGCAGTCGTTCAACATGGAAGGCTCCGTTCGGCGACAAGGGAGCGTCAGCCTGCCCCAACCGCCCGGCCGGCGCAACTCGCCGCCGGGTGGTTGGCCGCCATGAAGAAAAGCCCCCGGCGCCGAAAGCGCCGGGGGCCAATGCAATGCACCGCTCCGAGGGGGCGGACGTCAGTCCACCGTTTCCTCTTCCTTCTTGCGCGAGGTCGGAGGCGGCTCGGTGATGTCGAAGACGGGCTTGTCGTCCTCGATGCGCACCTTGACCACACCGCCGAGCGTCAGCTTGCCGAACAGCAGTTCCTCGGCCAGGGGGCGCTTGATGTGCTCCTGGATGACGCGGCTCAGCGGGCGGGCGCCCATGGCCGTGTCGTAGCCGCGGGTGGCGAGCCACTTGCGCGCCTCGTCGGTGAGTTCGATCTGCACGTCGCGGTCGGCCAACTGGGCCTCCAGCTCCATGATGAACTTGTCGACGACCTTGGAAACCACTTCGGTCTGCAGGTTGGCGAACGGGATCACGGCGTCCAGGCGGTTGCGGAACTCGGGGCTGAACATGCGTTCGATCGCCTCGGTGTCCTCGCCCTGCCGGGCCTCGCGGCCGAAGCCGATGGCGGGCTTCGCCATCTCCGACGCGCCGGCGTTGGTGGTCATGATGAGGATCACGTTGCGGAAGTCGATGGTCTTGCCGTTGTGATCCGTCAGCTTGCCGTGGTCCATGACCTGCAGGAGGATGTTGAAGAGGTCCGGGTGGGCCTTCTCGATCTCGTCCAGCAGCAGCACGCAGTGCGGGTTCTGGTCGACGCCGTCGGTCAGCAGGCCGCCCTGGTCGAAGCCGACGTAGCCCGGCGGCGCGCCGATCAGGCGGCTGACCGAGTGGCGCTCCATGTACTCCGACATGTCGAAGCGCAGAAGCTCGATCCCCAGCGAGCGCGAGAGCTGGCGGGCCACTTCCGTCTTGCCGACGCCGGTGGGGCCGGAGAACAGGTAGTTGCCGATGGGCTTGTCAGGCTCCCGCAGGCCGGCACGCGCCAGCTTGATGGAACTGGCCAGCATGTCGATGGCATTGTCCTGGCCGAAGACCATGGTCTTGAGGTCGCGCTCCAGGCTGCGCAGGGCCTCCTGGTCGTCGCGGCTGACGGACTTGGGCGGGATGCGCGCGATCTTCGCGACGATGTCCTCCACGTCCTTGACCGTGACGGTCTTCTTGCGCTTGGTCTCGGGCACCAGGTTGCGGGCCGCGCCCACCTCGTCGATGACGTCGATGGCCTTGTCGGGCAGCTTGCGGTCGTGGATGTACTTGGACGAAAGCTCAACCGCCGAGCGGATGGCTTCCACCGTGTACTTCACGCCGTGGTGCTTCTCGTAGTACGGCTTCAGGCCGCGCAGGATCTTGACCGAATCCTCCACCGAAGGCTCCGGAACGTCGATCTTCTGGAAGCGCCGGACCAGCGCGCGGTCCTTCTCGAAGTGGTTGCGGAATTCCTTGTAGGTGGTCGACCCGATGCAGCGCAGCGTGCCCTGGGCCAGCGCGGGCTTGAGCAGGTTGGAGGCGTCCATGCTGCCGCCCGAGGTCGCACCGGCGCCGATGACGGTGTGGATCTCGTCGATGAACAGGACGGCGCCGTCCAGCGCCTCCAGTTCGGAGACGACGGCCTTCAGGCGTTCCTCGAAGTCGCCGCGGTAGCGGGTGCCGGCCAGCAGCGAGCCCATGTCGAGCGCGAAGATGGTGGCGTCCTTCAGAACGTCGGGAACCTCGCCCTCGACGATGCGCTTGGCAAGGCCTTCGGCGATGGCGGTCTTGCCGACGCCCGGATCGCCCACGTACAGCGGGTTGTTCTTGGTGCGCCGGCAAAGGATCTGGATGGTGCGTTCAACCTCGAGATCGCGGCCGATGAGCGGGTCGATCTTCCCGTCGGCGGATTTCTTGTTGAGGTCGACGCAGTAGGTGTCGAGCGCTTCACGTCCCTTTTTCACCACCGCCTCCGCATGTGCATCGTCCTCGGCACCGGAAACGGGGCGCGACTGGGTCGAGCCGGGGCGCTTCGCGATACCGTGACTGATGTAGTTGACGGCATCCAGCCGGCTCATGTCCTGGCTCTGCAGGAAGTAGACGGCGTGGCTTTCCCGTTCGCTGAAGAGGGCCACGAGCACGTTGGCGCCCGTCACCTCCTCGCGACCGGAACTTTGAACGTGGATGGCGGCCCTTTGGACCACCCGCTGGAAGCCGGCGGTCGGCTTCGGGTCGGTCTCCCGCGCGGTCACCAACCCGGACAGTTCCTTTTCCACGAAGGCCGACACGTCGCGTTTCAGGCGATCGACGTCGACGGTGCAGGCGCGCATGACGGCGACCGCATCGGCGTCGTCGGCGAGCGCCAAGAGCAGATGCTCCAGCGTGGCATACTCGTGCCGGTTTTGGGCAGCCAGCGCCAGGGCCTTGTGTAGAGTCTGTTCCAGGTTGGCCGAAAGCATGGGCGGCTATTCCTTTTCCACGGTGCACTGCAGTGGATGCTGGTGCTGACGCGCCAGATCCATCACCTGGGTCACCTTCGTCTCCGCCACCTCGTAGGTGAAAACGCCGCAGACACCCACACCCCGTTGGTGCACATGCAGCATGATCCGCGTCGCCTCTTCCCGGTTCTTGCCGAAGAACCGTTCAAGCACGTGAACGACGAACTCCATGGGGGTGTAGTCGTCATTCAGCATCAAGACCTTGTACATGGACGGCTTTTTCGTCTTCGGGCGGGTCTTGATGACAACGTTGGTGTTGGGCCCGCCCGGCCGGTCCGGTTCATGATCGTGGTCGCTCATGTGGCGTCCGTCACTCCGATACTGTCACTGTCTGTCCATTATCATAGGACGGGCGGGCGCGGTGGCAAAGGTCGCTGTTGGAGACCCGATGCTGATATAGGTACGCGCGAATCCGCCAGCCAGTGGCAGCGCGAAATTCTCATTGTCGCGCGCCGGGGCCCGTCCGTCGGGATCAACCCATGAAAAGGGGCCACGAAAAAGGGGGTGCCGCAGCAGCCGCAGCCGCCGGAGCACCCCCGTTTCGACAGGCCGATGAAGCGGGCCGCGCCGGGCCCTTCCATCCGCCAGTGGTGTTCCCCCGCCTGATCAGCGGGCCGCCGGCTGCGCCTGCGCCTGCGCCATGCGGTCCATGGCGACGGTGACGCGCTCGGTCAGCGGCGCGACGGCCTCTTCGGCGGTCTTGGCGGACATCTCCGACATCTTGCCGGAGGTCTGCGCCAGGCCCTCGACCGAGGACTGCAGCGTCTTCTGGTTCAGCTCCATCAATTCATGGACGGAGCGGCAGCCCAGCGCCGCCTTGCCGTAGGCCAGGTTGGTCTCGAGCTGCTCGTGAACGTGGGCGAGCATCACCTTGGTCAGGTCGCGCATGCCGTTGACGACGGTGGTGCCCGACGCCAGCGCCGCATCCACGTTGCCCTTCAGGAAGGACACGTTGTCCTCGTAGGACTTGATGGCAGCGTCAGTGGTCTTGGCGGCCTCGTCGACGCGGGTGCGGCTGACGGCCACGGCCTTTTCATACGACTTGGCGGCGGTGTCGGTGCCGGCCTTGACCACGTTTTCCACGGTCTTCTTGCCGACGGCCACGGCGTCGTCCAGCACCTTGGCGGTTTCCTGCGCCTGCTTGCTGGCGGCCTCGGTCGCCTGCGTGGCCGCGGGCGCCTTCGGCGGCTCCGGCGCCTTTTCGGTCGGGGCGGCCTTGGGGGCGGGTGCGCCGGCCGGCTTGTCGGCGACCTTGGCGGTTTGCGCCGGCGCCTTGGCGGGCTCGGCGGCGGCCTTGGGTGCCGGAGCCGGCGCCGGAGCCGGAGCGTCCGCCTTCGCCTTCGGGTCGCTGGCGGCGGCGGCCTTGGCGGCCGGCTTGCGGGCCGGGGCCTTGGCGGCGGTGGCGGTCTTGGCCGGAGTGGTCTTGGCCGGAGTGGTCTTGGCGGTGGTCATGGTCATCGGGCTCCCTGGGTCGCGGAGAAGGGCACCCGGCGATCGATCCGCGCGCCGGTGCCGAAGAAACTGGTTGTCGCGCCGCACAGGCCCTGCCCGCGCCGCCCGAGGGCGCCGGACCGTCGGCCGTCGAGGGGCCGAACTTCCGGCGAAAGGCGCACGAACAGGTCGGCCGTTCCCTTGCGGCCGATTTTGTGCAATGCAACATCAGAACTATGCGCCGGGAATTCCCACCGGTCAAACGGAAAAATGGTGCGGCGCAGCACGGCCTGTCCGCCCATCGTGCGGTGCTTGCCGGGGGCAGGGGGCGCAGCCCGCCGGTGCCCGCCCCGTCACCGACAAGTCATACGCATAGGGATGAATCCTGTTGATTTTTCACACTTTGGTTTACAGCGACTCGGTGGCTGTTTATGCTGATCATCGAGTCGTGCCGCGGAAACTCTTGGTTAACCGGGGTATGCCAGAGTAGCAGACCCAACGCCGGGATGCGTTGCAGAGAACGAGAGCCGGGGGAAGGCATGAGGGCACTGGCGGTCGCGCTGATCTTTTGCATGACCATTGTCGCGGGCTCGGCGGACGCCGTGGCGCGCTATGCGTCCATCGTGGTCGACGCCGAGACGGGCGCTGTTCTGTATTCGCGGAATGCGAACCAGAAGCTGTACCCGGCATCGCTGACCAAGATGATGACGCTGTACATGCTGTTCGACCAGATCGAGCGCGGCAAGATGACGCTCAAGACCCGCCTGCCGGTGTCCGAGCGTGCCGCGGGCATGCCGCCCTCCAAGCTGGGGCTGAAGGTCGGCGAGAGCATTCCGGTGGAAACCGCCATCAAGGTGCTTGTGGTCAAGTCCGCCAACGACGTCGCAACCGTTGTCGGCGAGGCCATTTCCGGCTCGGAATGGAAGTTCGCCATCGACATGACGGAAAAGGCGCACAGCCTGGGCATGTCGCGCACCACCTTCAAGAATGCCTCCGGCCTGCCCAACAGCGGTCAGAAGTCCACCGCCCAGGACATGGCGACCCTGGCGCGCGCGCTGATGCGCGACTTTCCCCAGTACTACCCGTACTTCGCGACCACCCAGGTCACCTGGAAGGGCCGCACGCTGACGACCCACAACCACGTCCTGACCCGCTACGGCGGTGCCGACGGCCTGAAGACCGGCTACATCCGGGCCTCGGGCTTCAACCTGGCGGCCTCGGCGGTGCGCAATGGGCGCCGGATCGTGGGCGTGGTGTTCGGCGGCAAGACGTCGCGCTGGCGCGACAACCACATGATCGATCTGCTGGACGAAGGCTTCATGCTGGCCAATCGCCTGGACCCGGTGGTGGTCCCGCCGCCGGGCCGCAAGCCGATCCTGCTGGCTGACGGCAGCGTCAAGCTGCACCCCAAGACCATCGCCGCCCTGAGCGCGCCTCTGCCCGAGCCCAAGCCGGCCCAGGCCGTGCCGGGCACGGCTGAGACCACGCAGGCGGTCGCCCTGGCCTCGGCCATGCCCGCGCCCAAGCCGCTGGTGACCCAGCCGACGGCCCTGGCCTCCGCCGCCGCCATTCCGCCGGAAGCCCAGGGGTCCGCCGATCCGGCGCAGACGGGCGACCCGACGGTGGGCCAGTGGGGCGTGCAGGTCGGCGCCTTCAGCCGCTACGGCTCGGCCCAGACGAAGGCCTCGGAAGCGGCGGAGCGGCTGCGCCCCTCCATCGAGGGCAGCCATCCCAAGATCGCCACCACCAAGGACACGGGCGACACCATCTACCGCGCCCGCGTCATGGGCATGGACGAAGGCGAGGCCCGCGAGGCTTGCAACTTCCTGCGGGTCAACCGCATGGCCTGCATCGTGGTCCCGCCCGAGCAGGACATGGCGCGCGTCTCCCGCCCGGCGGCGCTGGCCGGAAACTGACCCGCCAGTGCCGGCGGCGCGGCACACGTTGCGCGGGTTGGCATCTTGACGATCGCCTGAATTTCTGGCGCAGGCGGACCGCGGTCTGGTCTGCTGTCGCCGCTGCTGCCGCGCCCGCGCCCGCGCCGCCCAGGGGGAGGCGCCGCATGGATGGCGTGGCCGTCCCAACGGAGGCGGCCGGGTGTGTCGGTGGTCATGACGGAGGCGAGGAGGGCGGTCGTCCCGCCCCCTGGAGCAGGGCTTACTTGCCCTTCATGGCGCGAACGTACATCTGCAGCCGCCCGTCTTCCAGCAGGATTCCATAGCTGTCGCCGGTGCGGAAGCCCTCGCCGGTCTTCTGCGTGCCGGCCCAGATCAGGGGCAGGGCGAAAATCTCCTGCTCGTCGCCCTGGCTGATGACGAAGGTCACGCTCTCGCCCTGGACCGAGACGATGGTGAACAGCTTGCCGGTTTCGGCATCCTCGAACACTGATCCCACCTGCGCGTCGGCGAACTCGCGCACCGTCCAGGCCTTGGTGGTGACGGCCGGCGGCATGGACTTGATGACCTTGGACGTGCCGATGGCCCCCTTGGCGGCACCTTGCGCGGCGACCGGCTGGGCGGTGGCGGCGGCGCCAAGCGCCAGGGCCACCGACGCGGCGGCGGCAAGAGTCAGAACGCTGATCCGGGGCGACATGCGAAGCTTCATCGGGACCTTCCACGCGACAACTGCACCTGTGGCGATAGGGCCCGGCCTTCCTGGCGGAAACTGCCGGACGTCACGTTCTACCACAGACGATCGCCGCCGTCCCCCGAAAGGAGAGGGAGGTATCAGGCCTGCCTCTTGTTGAAGTCGTAGACCGGCGGTGTCGGCAGGCTGCCATGGCCGTCGCCGCCACCCTTCTTGAGGTGCGGGCGGTCCTCGTCGGGGATGACTGGTTTCTGCTCGCCGGTAAAGTCATAGACCTTGGGCGTGGGCACCTTGGCCGGCGGGCCCTTGTCTTCCGCCGAGCCGGGGTTGGCAAAGCCGAGCGGCGTGCCATTGGGGGATTTGGTCATTCCGACGCCTCCGTGCCGATTTTCGCGGTTCGCGGGAGGTATCCGTTGGTTCCCTCTTGATAACCCCGAGTATGGGTGGTTTCTGCGCCCCTGACAACCTTTCAGGACTGAATCAAGTGGCTCCGGAGGGGCGTCCCGCGGCCTCGGCGGGAGAGGTGGAGGGGGAGGGCGCGGGTGCAACGCCGGCCTTCTGGAGCGCCGCGTTGACGTGAGTGATCTCGCGCTTCAGCGTGGCGTGGCGCGCCCGCAGTTCGTCGATCACCCTGTTCTGTTCGGTCGTTGTCGTCTGGAGTTGTTCGCGGAAGGCGTCCAGGGTGCCGTCGACGAGGCCGATGGTCTCTTCGTGTCGGCGCTCGTTGTCCTGGCGGATGGCGTCCTTGCTTTTGGCGATGTCGTCCTGCACCTCGCGTTTCAGGCGCCGGTTCTTGGCGTCCAGGTCCTCGTCGATGCGCTTCAGGCCGCGCTCGATCTCGTTGTGCAGTTCCACCTTCAGTTCGTAGGCGCGACGCACCAGGGCCGACATGTAGGTGAGCAGCCCCACCACCAGAACACCCAGAAGGGCGACGATGACGGTCATGCCCGTGACCGAACCAACATCCATGACAATGCCTGCCTTGTGCCAATCCCGCGAAAGGCGAATCTCCCCCGCCTTTGGTTGGCACTTTCCCTCAGACCGGGGTCGCGGTGCAAGCGTCCTTCCCCGTTGTGCGGTGCCGCAGAGGTGCCCCCTGTCGCGCAGGCGGTGAAGGGCGCTATAGTGGCCCATCCGTAACCAACTGCGTGAGTCACATGCCAAATGACGCATCGAAGCCCCAGCACGCGCCGGAGAACGCGGTCGAGTACCTGACGGAGTGGATCCGCTCGCGCGGGATCACCGAGGTGGAGTGCCTGGTCCCGGACATGTCCGGCATTCCGCGCGGCAAGATCCTGCCGGCCCACAAGTTTCTCTCCGGCCTGACGGATCGGGGCCTGCGGCTGCCGGAAAGCGTCTTCATCCAGACGGTCACCGGCGAATATCCCGAGGAAGACATCATCGACGAGGTCGACGGCGACATCTACCTGCGCCCCGACCCCGAGACCCTGCGCATGGTGCCCTGGTACGAGGAGCCCACGGCGCAGGTCATCAACGACTGCATCCGCCGCGACGGCAGCCCGGTAGACATCTCGCCGCGCCACGTGCTCAAGCGCGTTCTGGCCCGCTACGAGGAAAAGGGCTGGAAGCCGGTGATCGCGCCGGAGCTGGAGTTCTTCCTGGTCAAGGTCAACGCCGACCCGGACTACCCGCTGGAGCCGCCCATCGGCCGCTCGGGCCGGCCGGAAATCGGGCGCCAGGCCTACGGCATCGATGCGGTGAACGAGTTCGACCCGCTGTTCGAGGACGTCTACGACTACTGCGACGTCCAGGAGCTGGACGTCGACACCCTGCACCACGAGGGCGGGGCGGCGCAGATGGAGATCAATTTCAACCACGGCGAGGCGCTGTCGCTGGCCGACCAGGTGTTCGTCTTCAAGCGCACGGTGCACCAGGCGGCGCTGCGCCACGACGTCTACGCCACCTTCATGGCCAAGCCGCTGGAGGGCCAGCCGGGCAGCGCCATGCACATGCACCAGTCGATTATCGACATGGAGACGGGCAAGAACCTTTTCTCCACCGACGACGGCACCGAGACCGACCTGTTCCGCTGGCACATCGGCGGGCTTCAGAAGTACTTGCCGCAGGCCATGCTGATGCTGGCGCCCAACGTGAACAGCTTCCGCCGGCTGGTGCGTGACTACAACGCGCCCATCAACATGCACTGGGGCCGAGACAACCGCACGGTCGGCCTGCGCGTGCCCTTCTGCCAGCCGGAAGCCATGCGCGTGGAAAACCGCCTGTCGGGCGCGGACGCCAACCCCTACCTTGCCATGGCGGCCTCGCTTGCCTGCGGCTACCTGGGCATGATGGAGCAGATCGAGCCCACCAAGCCCATCAAGGGCTCGGGCTACACCAAGGCCCACGCCCTGCCGCGCCACATGCCCGAAGCCATCGACCGCTTCGCCCACGCGCGGAAATTGCAGGACGTGCTGGGCGAGAACTTCTGCCGCTGCTATGCCGCGGTGAAGGAGGCCGAGTGGGACGCCTACCAGGACGTGATCTCGTCGTGGGAGCGGGAGTATCTGCTGCTGAACGTGTGATGATTGACGGGGTGGGTGCCGCTGTGCGTGGGCCTCAGCGCTCGCCGGGGCGACAGGGAAGGCCCGCCACGAGCACCCTGAAAACCCCGTCATGCCAGCGGAGGCTGGCATCCACTCGGCAGCAGTTGCCATAAATGAAAAAGGGGCGGCTCCTCCCGGAACCGCCCCTTCCTCATGCTCGTCTTTCTGCGAAGCTTCAGCCCTTCACGCCCCGCAGGCGCTCTCCCCGGCGGCGCAGGGCTTCCAGGGTGGACAGCAGGAACACCGACAGCACCGTCAGGATGGTCGCGACCGCCGTGATGGTCGGGCTGATGTTCTCACGGATGCCCGAGAACATCTCGCGCGGCAGGGTGCGTTGCTCCGGCCCCGCGACGAACAGCACGACGACCACCTCGTCGAAGCTGGTGGCGAAGGCGAACAGGGCGCCCGAGGCCAGGCCCGGCGCGATCAGTGGCAGGATGATCGTAAAGAACACCCGCGTCGGCGAGGCGCCCAGCGACGCCCCGGCGCGCGCCAGGTTCATGTCGAAGCCCTGAAGCGTCGCGCTGACCGTGATCACCACGAAGGGCGTCGCCAGCGCGGTGTGGGCCAGGATCATGCCCGTGTAGCTGGCCGTCAGCCCCAGCGGCGCAAAGAAGAAATAGAACCCGACGGCGGTGATGACCAGCGGCACGATCATGGGCGAGAGCAGGATGCCCATGATGATCGCCTTGCCCCGGAACGTCGCGCGCACCAGGCCGAGCGAGGCCAACGTGCCCAGCGTCGTCGCCAGCATGGTCGCCGCGATGCCGACGATGAAGCTGTTCTTCAGAGACCGCATCCACTGCTCGGAGTTGAAGAACTCCTGGTACCACTGGAAGGAGAATCCTTGTAGCGGATAGGTCAGGAACTGCCCGCCGTTGAAGCTGAGCGGCATGATGGCGATGATCGGCGCCATCAGGAAGAACAGCACCAGCACCGACGACGTCCACAGGATGGTCGTCCACAGCTTTTCCGAGGTGGTGCGGGAATGGGTGTTTGCCATTGTCGTCTCTCCTTTCCCGCGATCAGCCGAGGCGCATCTTGTCGGCGCCGATGAGGCGATTGTAGATGCCGTACAGGATCATGGTGGCGACCAGCAGCACCGCGCCCAGCGCCGAGGCCATGCCCCAGTTCACCGTGTCGGACGTGTAGAAGGCGATGAAGTAGGAGATCATCTGGTCGGCCGCCCCGCCCACCAGCGCGGGCGTGATGTAGTAGCCGATGGAGATGATGAACACCAGCAGCCCGCCGGCCGACAGGCCGGGGATCGTCTGCGGCAGGTAGACGCGCAGGAAGGCCGTCGTCGGCGGCGCGCCCAGGGACGTCGCGGCCTTCATGTACACCGGCTTGATGCCCTTCATCACCGAATACAGCGGCAGGATCATGAACGGCAGCAGGATGTGAACCATGGCGATGTAGACGCCGATGCGGTTGTAGATCATCCGCACGGGCTCATCCAGGATGCCCGTAAAGATCAGTGCGTCGTTCACCAGCCCCTGTTCCTGCAACAGCACCACCCAGGCGGCCGTGCGCACCAGAAGGCTGGTCCAGAAGGGCAGCAGCACCAGGATCATCATGACGTTGGCAATCCTGGGCGGCAGGTTTGCCAGCAGGTAGGCGACGGGGAAACCCAGCAGCGCGCAGATCAGCGTGACCGTCATGGAGATCACGAAGGTGCGCGTGAAGATGTCGATGTAGACGGCTTCCTTCTCGGGCGCCTTGACGATTTCTCCGGTGGCGGTCCTTTCCAGGTCGACGGCGTTGAGCAGGTAGAACGACGTGAACGGGCCGGAGGCGCGCGCGATGGCACCGAAGGTTTCGATCTCGCCCCAGGTCTCGTCGATGTCGATCATCGCCGACTTCCAACTGTCGGTCGTGTCCGGCAGCCGGCGCGCGGTGCCCATGACAAGCGTGCGGGCGCCGTTGATGTCGTAGTTCAGCCGGCGCGCGGCCTGGGCGATGGTGCGGTTGGCCCGGCTGTCCTTCATGTCCTGGGCGATGGCGGCGTACACCGGCTCGCCGGGAAGCTGGGTGCGGTCCTCCCACTGCTCGATGGCGGCGGTGGTGCGCGGCCAGACCTCCGACAGGTCGGGGTCGTGGACGCTGCGCAGCATCATGTCGGCGATGGGCACCACGAAGGTGATGATGAGGAACAGCAACAGCGGCGCGATCAGGCCGAAAGCCTTGAGCTGCTTCATGCGCTCGGCGCGGCGCAGGCGGCTTTTCAGTTGCGCGCGTTCGGCACGCTCGGCGGCGCGGTCGGCCTGCGGCTGCTGCGGACGGGCCGCTTGCGAAAGGGCGAGGTCGGAGGGCATGGCGCTCTTCGTCCGGGTCGGGAAGGGGTGGAGCGGGGCGGCGGCATGGTGGGAGGCCGCCGCCCCGTCCTGCTTGGCATCAACCGAATGCGCGGCTTAGTTGGTGGCCGCCCACTTGTTGAAGCGCTCGGTCAGGCGGTCGATGTTCTCCAGCCAGAACATGTCGGAGATGCGGACCGCGTTCTCGATGTTCTCCTTGGTGGTCGGCAGGTCCTTGGCGCGCTCCTCGGGGATGGCGTCGATGGCATCCTTGTTGGTCACGCCGTAGGCGATGGCCATCGGGAATTCCTTCTGCTGCTCCGCCTCGCCGACAAAGTCGAGGAACTTGTAGGCCTCTTCCTTGTTCGGCGTGCCGGCCAGCATGACCCAGCTGTCGAGCGTGTAGAGCGCACCGTTCCAGACGATGCCGAAGTTGCGGTCGTCCTCGCGGTTGGCGGCGTCGATGCGGCCGTTGTAGACCGACGTCATCACCACCTCGCCCGAGGCCAGCAGCTGCGGCGGCTGGGCGCCGGCCTTCCAGAAGATCAGGTCGTCGCGGATTTCGTCCAGCTTCTCGAAGGCGCGGTCGATGCCCTCGTCGGTGGCCAGCACCTCGTAGACCTTTTCCGGCGCGACGCCGTCGGCCATCAGCGCGGCTTCCAGGGTGGTCTTCGGGCCCTGGCGCAGGGCGCGCTTGCCGGGGTACTTCTCGGTGTCGAAGAAGTCCGCCCAGCCGTCCGGCGCGTCGTCCAGCTTGTCCTTGTCGTAGCCGATCACGAAGTCGTACACGATGGCGCCGACGCCGCAGTCATGCACGGCCGCGTCGATGTAGCGGTCCTTGCCGCCGATCTTGTCCCAGTCGAGGATCTCGTAGATGCCTTCCTCGCAGCCCAGCTCCAGCTCCTCGCTTTCCACCTGCACGATGTCCCAGGTGGCCGCGCCGCCCTGGACCTTGGCGCGCAGAACGCCGATGCCGCCATCCCACGATTCGTCGATCATGGAGATGCCGGTCTGCTCGCGGAACGGATTGAAGTAGACCTCGTTCTGGGCCTCCTGGTAGGCGCCGCCCCAGGACACGACGGTCAGGTCGCGCGCGTTGGCGGCGCCGGCGGTGGCGGCGATGGTGCCGGCCACGGCGGTGGCGATGATCGCCTTGGTCGCAATGCTCTTCATCTATGCTCTCCCTGTCATGAAAGGCTTGGGTTGTTTATCTGCGTCCGCCGCCGCCGCCGCCGCACGGGCCGGGTCCCGACCCGGTTCTCCGGCGGCGTTTGGCGGCGGTCCCGCGTCCGGTGCTCAGGCGGCCACCGGATCGAGGGCGAGGCAGTCCTTGGGGGCGAAGCTGACGTACATTTCCTCTCCGGGCGCCGGCGGGCGGCGGCTGGAGCGGAACCGCATCTTCACCATGAAGTCGTCGTTGCCGGCGACGTTCATGCGGATGCGCACGTGGTCGCCCATGTAGATGGTTTCCGCCACGCGCGCCTTGAGCGCGTTGTCGTGGTGGTCCTCGACGGCCTCGATCTCCACCCGTTCGGGGCGGAACGAGAGGCTCGTTCGGCTGCCCGGGCCGTCGACGTTGACCGCCTGGGCGATGATCCGCTCGCCGTTCTCCAGCCGCACGGCGCATTCGCCGCCGTCGATGCTTTCCACCGTGCCGTTGAGGATGTTGTTCTCGCCGATGAAGTGCGCGACGAAGCTGTTCTGCGGGCTTTCATAAAGGCCCGAGGGGCTGTCGAGCTGCTGAATGATGCCGTCGTTGAACACCGCGATGCGGTCCGACATGGTCAGCGCTTCGGACTGGTCGTGGGTGACATAGACAACCGTCACGCCCAGGCTTTCGTGGATGTGCTTGATTTCCAGCTGCATGTGCTCGCGCAGCTGCTTGTCCAGCGCGCCCAGCGGCTCGTCCATGAGCACGATCTGGGGCTCGAACACCAGCGCGCGGGCCAGGGCCACGCGCTGCTGCTGGCCGCCCGAAAGCTGGCCGGGGCGGCGCTTGCCCAAGCCGCCCAGTTGGACCATGTCCAGCGCCTTGCGGGCGCGGTCGACCTGTTCGGATTTCGACGCCTTGCGCACCTTCAGCGGGAAGGCGACGTTCTCCTCCACGGTCATGTGCGGGAACAGGGCGTAGTTCTGGAAGACCATGCCGATGTCGCGCTTGTGCGGCGGCGTGTCCTTCAGGCTGCGCCCGCCCAGGCGGATATCGCCGTGGGTCGGGTTCTCGAATCCCGCCAGCATCATGAGCGACGTGGTCTTGCCCGAGCCCGACGGGCCGAGCATGGTGAGGAACTCCCCCTTCTCGATGTCCAGGTTGAGGTCCTTTACGACGATCGTCTCACCGTCGTAGGTTTTCTGGACGCCTTCGAAAGCCACCAGCGGGGCCTGGGTGCCTGCCATGTTGTGCCGTCCGTCTCTTGTCCGTGGTTGAAGCCTCTGTGCCGTTGCCCCAATCGCGACCGGTTGCCCGCCGGTCGCAGCCCGTCCATGCACCGTCAGCATGGCAACGTTTAAATTTTTCGACAATCCCCTTTTTTGCGCAAATTTTGTCCCAGCGCCCCCAGGTAGCCTGTAATTGCTCAAAACGAGGGCAGGTACGGCCCGCATGAGAGGCAGTCGCTGCCTTATTCATGGCCGGGGCTTAATATTTTAGACGGCCGGCGGCCCACCCGCCGGATGCGCCGCTTCCCCGCTTGGCGGCGAGTCCCGGCGGGCCGTTCGCGGCCGGGCGACGGTCGACACGCCCGCGCGGGCGCGTGCGCTTGACGGGCGGGTGGTTTCCGCGCATCGTGCGTCTTCAACAGGTTGTCATACAATTCCCCCAGAAGAACCGGAGGAACGGGAAGGTGATCCTGAAACCCTTGCGCTTCGCCGCCGCCGCCGTTGCGTTGGCCGGCATGACCGCCCTGTCCGGCCCGGCCGCGCTGGCCGCCGACGACACCAAGTCCGTCAAGATCACCTCCATCGTCGAGCATCCGGCCCTCGATGCCGTGCGCGACGGCGTGGTGGACGAACTGGCAGAGCGCGGCTTCAAGGAAGGCGAGAACCTGGAGGTGGAGTTCCAGTCCGCCCAGGGCGATGTCGGCATCGCCGGGCAGATCGCCAAGAAGTTCGTCGGCGACGCGCCCGACGTGATCGTCGCCATCGCCACCCCCAGCGCCCAGGCCGCCGTGGCCGCCGCGCGTTCGCGCATTCCGGTGATCTTCTCCGCCGTCACCGACCCGGTGCAGGCCAAGCTGGTGGACGCGCCCGGCGAGCCCAAGGAGATGGTCTCCGGCGTCTCCGACATGACGCCCGTGGGCAAGCACCTGGCCCTGATCCAGGAGATCGTGCCCTCGGCCAAGACCATCGGCGTCGTCCACAACCCCGGCGAGGCCAACGCGGTGGTGCTGGTGGATGCCGCGAAGGCCGCCGCGCCGGACCTGGGCCTGGAGATCGTCGTGGCCTCGGCCCCGACCTCGGGCGACGTGCTGCAGGCCTCGCGCTCGCTGGTGGGCAAGGCGGATGCCATCTACATTCCCACCGACAACACCGTGATCTCGGCCATCGAGGCCGTGGTGAAGGTGGGCGAGGAAGCCGACATTCCGGTCTTCGCCGGCGACACTTCCAGCGTCGAGCGCGGTGCCGTCGCGGCCGCCGGCTTCGACTACTACGACGTCGGCCGCCAGACCGGCGCCATGGTCGCCTCGGTGCTCAAGGGCCAGAAGCCCGGCGAGCTGCCGGTGGAGGGCGTCGACACCATGCGGCTGGCCGTCAATCCCGCCGCCGCCGAGCGCATGGGCATCACCCTGCCGCAGGCGGTAATGGACCGGGCAGAGACGGTCGTCGAGTAACCTCTTGATGTGAAATGAAAGACGGGGCCGCCCGCCGGGCGGCCCCGCCGTTGTTTGGGAACAGCCCCCGTGTCGCTCATCGCATTTCTCGGCGCCGTCGAAATCGGCCTTCTGTTCGGGCTGGTGGCGCTGGGCGTCTTCATCTCGTTCCGCATCCTCAACTTCCCCGACCTGACCGTCGACGGCTCGCTGCCGCTGGGCGCCGGCGTTGCCGCCACCTGCATCGTGGCGGGCTGGAATCCCTATCTCGGCACGCTGCTGGCCTTCTTCGCCGGATGCGCCGCCGGGCTGGTGACGGCCTGGCTGAACGTGAAGCTGAAGATCCTCCACCTGCTGGCGTCCATCCTGACCATGATCGCGCTGTTCTCGATCAACCTGCGCGTCATGGGCCGGCCCAACATCGCGCTTCTGGGCGAGGACACGGTGTTCACGCCGTTCGAGGGCCTGGGGCTGCCGTTCTACTGGATGAATCCGCTGGTGCTGCTGGTCGTCGTGATCCTGGCAAAGATCGCGCTCGACCGCTTCCTGCTGTCGGAGGTGGGGCTGGCCATGCGCGCGACCGGGGCCAACCAGCGCATGGCGCGCGCCCAGGGCATCAACACCGGCCGCATGACGCTGATGGGCATCGCGCTGTCCAATGGCCTCGTGGCCTTTGCCGGCGCGCTGTTCGCCCAGCTTCAGGGCGGGGCGGACATCACCATGGGTGTGGGCGTCATCGTCATCGGCCTGGCCGCCGTGATCCTGGGCGAGGCGGTGATGAGCACGCGGACCATCATCCTGGCGACCATCGCCTGCGTGGTCGGCTCCATCATCTACCGCCTGTTCGTGTCGCTGGCGCTGAACGCCGACTTCATCGGCCTCCAGGCCCAGGACCTGAAGCTGATTACCGCCGTTCTGGTGGTGGCCGCCATGACGCTGCCCGGCATGCGCCGCAAGCTGCGCATCAAGAAGATCACCGCCGGCGAGGGAGTGCGGAAATGATCGAGGCGAAGGACCTTCACGTCCGCTTCAACCCCGGCACGCCGATCGAGAACCACGCGCTGAAGGGGATGTCGCTGACCATCCCCGAAGGCCAGTTCGTCACCGTCATCGGGTCGAACGGGGCGGGCAAGTCCACTTTCCTGAACATGCTGTCCGGGGAACTGATTCCCGATTCGGGCAGCGTGACCATCGACAACCAGGAGGTCACCTCCTGGCCGACCGCCCGGCGTGCCGGGCTCTGCGCCCGTGTCTTTCAGGACCCCATGGCCGGCACCTGCGAGATGCTGACCATCGAGGAGAACCTGGCGCTTGCGGCGGCGCGCGGCCACCGGCGCGGCCTGCGATCCGCTGTCCGCAGCGAACTGCGGGCGGAGTTCCGGGAGCGCATCTCGGTCCTCGGGCTCGGGCTGGAGAACCGCCTGACCGACAAGATGGGCCTGCTCTCGGG
Organism: Caenispirillum salinarum; assembly: GCF_044803115.1. Lineage (GTDB taxonomy): Bacteria > Pseudomonadota > Alphaproteobacteria > Rhodospirillales > Rhodospirillaceae > Caenispirillum > Caenispirillum salinarum_A. The sequence continues at coordinate 1,492,851 of NZ_CP085224.1, forward strand.
CGGCCAGCGGCAGGCGGTCAGCCTGGTGATGGCGACGCTCAATCCCATGAAGATCCTGCTGCTGGACGAGCACACCGCGGCGCTGGACCCCAAGACGGCGGCCTTCGTCATGGAGCTGACGGACCGAATCGTCGGCGAGAAGCAGCTGACGACGCTGATGGTCACACACTCCATGCGCCAGGCGCTCGACCACGGCCACCGCACGGTCATGCTGCACGCCGGCAACGTGGTGCTGGACGTGGAAGGCGAGGAACGCCGGGGCATGAAGGTGGAAGACCTGCTGCACATGTTCGAAAAGGTGCGCGGCGAGGAAGTGGACGACGACAGCCTCATCCTTGGGTGAGGATTTGGGTGCCAAGGTGGCCGGCGGTGGTGCCGTGACAGCCACAAAGACACGAAGTACACCAAGAAACCGGGAAAACGCGAATCAGCGGCCGGCGACGGGAGAATAATGCGGCTTCGCCGCGATCATCCAATGCTGTAACCGCTGACGCGGGGCATGGCCGCCAGCACACCCTCTTGGTGTTCTTTGTGTCTTGGTGGCATCCCTAAACAACCGCCGGCCACCTTGACACCGCTGCCGATGCCGCTATGCTCCGCCCCGTCATTGGGGAGTAGCCGCCTTCATCGCAGAGGGGGCCGCGTCAACAGACTTGGGACCCTGCGTCCCATGGCGCGGACAGTTCACCGCACGGCGTGGACCTGGCGAGACCTTTGACCGGACGCACCCGAGGTTCCTGGAGGGAGAGGAGCCGGGCGGGGGCGCGTCCGGTCATGGGTTGAAGTCGCCGCCCGGCTCCGCAGACGACCATCATGAACGGACTTCTCGTCTCCACGGGTGTCGTGGCGCTGGCCGAGATCGGCGACAAGACGCAGCTTCTGGCGCTGGTGCTGGCGTGCCGCTGGCGCAAGCCGGTGCCGATCATCCTGGGCATCCTGATCGCAACGCTTGCCAATCATGCCGCCGCCGCGGTGGTGGGCGTGGCCGTGACGGAATTCCTGACCCCCGAGGTGCTGAGATGGGTCCTGGGCCTGGGCTTCCTCGCCATGGCCGGCTGGATGCTGGTGCCCGACAAGCTGGACGAGGACGAAGGCGAGCCCAAGGCGTCCAAGTACGGCCCCTTCCTGGCGACGCTGGTGACGTTCTTCATCGTGGAAATCGGCGACAAGACCCAGGTCGCCACCGTGGCCCTGGCGGCCGAATTCCAGAACCTGGTGCTGGTGACCCTGGGCACGACGATCGGCATGCTGCTGGCGAACGTGCCGGTGGTGCTGATCGGCGAGAAGGCCGGGGCGAAAATCCCGCTGGGCCTTGTGCGCGGCATCTCGGCGGCGCTGTTCGCGGTGATGGGCCTCGCGGCGCTGGTGTGGTGAGGGGTGGTTAGAACCCTACGTCGGCGGGCGGGACTTCCAGATCGGCGGCCGCCCGCGTGACGGAGGTGCCGAGGGAATCGCGGGCACCGTCGTTCAAGCCTGCGCGGCCGCGTACCAGTGCCTCTTGCCATGCCGGTCCGCGCTGCCACGCCTCGATCCAGGCCTCGGTCAGGTCGAGGCCGCGATGGGCGCCCAGGGCCTGGATCAGCGTTCCCGCCTGAGCAAGGTCCTTTTCCCGCTTTCCCGTGTCACCCGAGGCGCGCCGGCGGCTTGCGACGATGAGCTTGTGCACGGCGTAGCGCTCGGGCGCGGGGACCGTGACGGGTATGCCGCTGCCGTGGAGAAGCACGCTTCGGATTGGGTCGCGGATGAGGAAATCCAGAAACCGCAACGCGCGCGCGCTGGCGCCGCCGAGCGCGGGCATGGGGGCCGGGCGTCCGGTGAAGTCGTCGCTGCCCCGGTCCGGCGTCAGGAACTCGACCATGTAGCGGCGGCTGTTGATGAAGGACGTGGCCTGCATCGGCTGCGCCTGATCGGGAACCGGCCTGAAGGTGGGATCGATCTGGTGCAGAATATCAAGGATGGGCGGCAGCGTGTCCTCGACCGACACGGACACGCCGTGGAACTGGGCGATGTCCAGGTCGGCCGTAGTCAACTGCGCCGAGGGCAGGATCAACCCGAGCGTGCCGGCATAGGTCTGATAGGCCTGGGTTCCGATCAGGACGCAACGCAGGCGAAAAAGCCCGGCCCGCGTCAGGCCCTCCAGAAGGTCGCCGACGAAGGCTGCCGGCGCAGGCAGGCCGGCAGCCTTCAGGGCAGAGACGGCGCGGCGCCGTTCCCTGAAGCTGCCTTTCAGCTCCTTGAAACGCGCCACGCGCTCCGCGATGTCGGGATCATCAGCCGGCCCGACATACCGGGTGTAGCGCCCGGACGCGCCGTATCCCTGATAGTACCAGTAGTCCCGCCCGCGCCGGCTCTTGCGGGAGAAGGACCCGTTTTCGGGAAAGTCGCTTTCAAACGCCGCGTCGGCGCATTGCTGCACCAGATCGGCGAACATGGTCTGAACTGAAAGCCCGATCTCCCGCATCCCGTCCTCCGTTGCCTGCAAATTCTGATTTTGCAGGCAACAGCGCGAAAAGCCCACGAGGTCCAGGAGGCCGTGCCTCCTGGCGGGGAGCATGAGGGGCGGCGCCCCTCATAGTCTTCTTGGCGCAAATGCGTCGTCGCGCGCCGACGCGCGCTCGGGATTTGCGGCGGGCGCCTCAGCGCACCTGCCGCCCGTCCAGCCCGGCGAGCACCCCGTACAGGTCCGGCCGGCGGTCGCGGAAGAGGCCCCAGGCGGCGCGGTAGTCGCGGATGGCGGACAGGTCGAACTCGGCCGTCAGCACGGTATCCTCGGAACGGTCGGCCTCGGTGACCTTGGCGCCGGTCTGGTCGGCGATGAAGCTGGAGCCGTAGAAGGTCAGCTCGCAGGACGTCCCCACCTCGCGCCCGACGCGGTTGGAGGCGACCAGCGGCATGACGTTGGCGCCCGCGTGGCCCTGCATCACGCGCTGCCAGTGGCCCATGCTGTCGATGGTGGCGTCGTGGGGCTCGGTGCCGATGGCGGTGGGATAGAACAGGATTTCCGCCCCCAGCAGCGCCATGGCGCGGGCGGCTTCCGGGAACCACTGGTCCCAGCAGATGCCGCAGCCGATGGTGGCATAGGCCGTCTTGAAGACCTTGAAGCCCGTGTCGCCCGGCGAGAAGTAATACTTCTCCTCATACCCCGGCCCCTGGGGGATGTGGCTCTTGCGGTAGACGCCGAGATTCGCGCCGTCGGCATCCAGCACCGCGAGGCTGTTGTAGAAGGCCTGGCCGGCGCGCTCATAGAAGGAGAACGGCAGCACCACCGACAGTTCCTTCGCCAGCGCCGCGAAGCGGGCCAGCACCGGGTTGTCCTCGGTGGTGCGGGCGAGCGCGAAGTGGCGCGGGTCCTGGTCCTTGCAGAAGTAGGGGGTTTCGAACAGTTCCTGCAGCAGGATGATCTGCGCACCCTGGTCGGCGGCCCGTCGCACCATGGCCTCCGCCTTGTCCAGCGTCTCTTCCGGAGACGCGGCGCAGGCGAACTGGGTGGCGGCGACTTTGACAGTGCTCATGGGCGCTGGTCCTCTGCGTGGTGTGGCGCGCGCATATGGGGCAGGGCGGGGCGGGTGGTCAAGCCCTGGGCTGCTGCTGAGTGATGCAGTGGATGTTGCCGCCGCCGACGGCGACCTCGAAGGCCGGGACCTGCGTCACAACGTGGTCGGGGAAGGCGTGGCGGAGGACGTCGGCGGCGTCCTTGTCCTCGGGCACGCCGAAGCTCGGCATCACCACGCCGCCGTTGGCGATGTAGAAGTTGACGTAACTCAACGCCATGCGCTCCCCGCGCGCGTCATTGCGGCGCGGGGCCTGCGGGAGGTCGATGATTTCCAGCGGGCGGCCCTGCGCGTCGCGCACTTCGCGCAGGCGGTCGCGGTTGTCCTTGAGCGTCGCCGTGTCGGGGTCGGCGGGGTCCTCGGACGTGACCATCAGCACCTTGCCCGGCCCGGCGAAGCAGGCGACGTTGTCCACGTGGCCCGTCGTCTCGTCGTTCTGGAGGCCGTTGCCGAGCCAGATGACCGTCTCCACCCCCAGCCAGCCCTTCAGGTTGGCCTCGATATCCTCGCGGCGGAGGTGGGGGTTGCGTTCGGGGTCGAACAGGCATTCCTCGGTGGTCAGAAGGGTGCCCTGGCCGTCGACGTGGATGGAGCCGCCCTCCAGGATTTGCGGACCGGCGAAGCGGCGGGCGCTCACGTGGTCGAGGATGCGGCCTGCGATCCTGGCGTCCTCGGCGAAGCCCTCGTACAGCAGGCCCCAGGCGTTGAAGCCCCAGTCGACGCCGGCCAGTTCGCCGTTCGGGCCTTTCAGGAACAGGGGGCCGATGTCGCGGGTCCAGCTGTCGTCCAGCGGCCAGGCGATGACGTCGATGTCGTCGCCCAGCAACTGGCGCGCGGTATCGGCGTCCTCGGGCCGGGCGATCATGGTCACGGGCTCGAACCGGCGGATGGCGCGGGCGACGGCGGTGTAGGCGTCGTAGGCGGCGGGCAGGCCGTTGTCCCACGACTCCGGCCGGCAGGGCCAGGCCATCCAGCAGCGTTCGTGCGGTTCCCACTCGGCGGGCATGCGAAAGCCGAGGTCGGCGGGGGTTTGCATTCTTTGCAGGCTCCGGTGGCGCTGGTGAGGGTTAGCCACGAAGACACAAAGGACACCAAGAGGATGTGCGGGCGGTGGACGCTGCGGCGATGGGCCGAGGCGTCAGTGTGTTGATTGCGCCCGAAGGGCGCGTCCTTCGCCGATGCCGTTTCCGCTTAAGGCGATGCGGCGCCGCCAGCCTGCTCTCTTGGTGTTCTTCGTGTCTTGGTGGCCTCGCTAAACAACCGTCAAAACATCCTGGCGACCAAACGCCGCGTCACGTCAGGTCGATCCAGGTTGCCTTGATCTCGGTGTACTTGTCCATGGCGTGCAGGCTCTTGTCGCGGCCGTTGCCGGACTGCTTGAAGCCGCCGAAGGGCATGGTCATGTCGCCGCCGTCCCAGCAGTTGACCCACACGCTGCCCGCCTTCACCGCGCGCGCCATGCGGTGGGCCTTGGTGATGTCGCGGGTCCAGATGCTGGCGGCCAGGCCATAGGACGTGTCGTTGGCGACCTTTACCGCCTCTTCCTCGTCCTTGACGGAAATCACCGACAGCACCGGGCCGAAAATTTCCTCGCGCGCGATGGTCATGTCGTTCTTCACCCCGTCGAAGACGGTGGGCGCGACGTAGAAGCCGCCCTCGTTGCGGCGCACCTGCTCGCCGCCCATGCGAAGGGTGGCGCCTTCCTGCTGGCCCTTCTCGATGTAGCCGAGGATGCGCTTCATCTGCTCCTCGTCGACAATGGCGCCCATCTTGGTCGCCGGGTCGATGGGGTCGCCGGGCTGCATGGTCTCGCCGATGGTCATGATCTTCTCGATCATCTCCTCGCGGATGCTTTCCTGCACCACAAGGCGCGAGGCGGCGGTGCAGACCTCGCCCTGGTTGAAGAAGATGCCCATGGCGGCGTGCTGGGCGGCCTTGTCCAGGTCGGGCACGTCGGCCATGACGATGTTCGGCGTCTTGCCGCCGGCCTCCAGCCACACGCGCTTCATGTTGGACTGGCCGGAGTACTGGAGGAACAGCTTGCCCACCTCGCCCGAGCCGGTGAACGCGATGCAGTCCACGTCCGGATGCACGCCGAGCGCCTTGCCGGCGGTGGGGCCGAAGCCGGGCACCACGTTCAGCACGCCTTCCGGCAACCCGGCTTCCACGGCCAGTTCGGCCACGCGCAGCATGGACAGCGGCGACTGCTCGGCCGGCTTGACGATGACCGAGTTGCCGGTCGCCAGCGCCGGGCCCAGCTTCCACGCCGCCATCATCATGGGGAAGTTCCACGGCACCACCGCGGCCACCACGCCGATGGGCTCGCGGGTAATCAGGCCCAGGGCGTCGGGGCCGCTGGGGGCGACCTCGTCATAGACCTTGTCGATGGCTTCGGCGTGCCACTGGATGCAGTTGGCCGACGACATGACGTCGACGGAGAATGCATCGCGGATGGGCTTGCCCATGTCCAGGCTTTCCAGCAGCGCCAGTTCGTTGCGGTGCTCGCGCAGCTTCTCGGCGAAGGCCAGCAGCACGCGCTTGCGCTTGGCGGGCGCCATGTTGGCCCACGACCCCTTCTCGAAGGCGCGGCGGGCGGCCTTGACGGCCAGGTCGATGTCGGCGGCGTCGCCTTCCGCCACCTGGGCGATGACCTTGCCGTCGCGCGGGCTGACGTCGTCGAAGGTCTTGCCCGACTGGGCGTCCACGAACGTGCCGTCGATGAACAGCTGCGTGCGCGGGCGGAAGTCGGCCGCGAGCTTCTGGTAGTCGTCGTGGCTCAGCAGCTTGCTCATGGCGTTGCGTCTCCCTGATTGGTCATGGCGGGCGGGGCCTCGGCCGCGTCCAGCGGCTGGCCGGAGGCCGCCTGGCCCTTGTGGAAGGTGGTGGTGGTGCTGGCGGAAATCAGCACGCACGGCGCGCCGGTCGTGTTGCGGAAACGGTGCGGCTCGGCGGTGGAGAAGTAGTAGCCCTCGCCGGCGGACAACTGCCGGCTTTCCGCACCCACCGTCAGCTCGATGGTGCCGGATATGACGATGCCGGCTTCCTCGCCCTCGTAGGACAGCAGAGGCTCGCCGGTGTCGCCGCCGGGGCGGTAGGTTTCCTGCATCATGTGCAGCTTGCGGTCGGCATAGCTGCCGCCGACCATGCGGAAATCGATGGTGTCGCCGAAGCTGAAGGCCGCGAACTCGTCGGCGCCGTAGAAGGTCTTGTTTTCCTGCCCCAGGTCCATGGTGAAGAACTCGGCAAGCGCGATGGGCAGGCCGTCCAGCACCTTCTTCAGGCTGGCGACCGAGGGGCTGACGCGGTTCTGCTCGATGAGCGAGATGGTGGAGTTGGTCACGCCGGCCCGCTTCGCCAGTTCCCGCTGGCTGAGGCCGTAGAGCGCGCGCAAGGCCTTGAGCCGGGCGCCCACGTCAAAGCTCATCCGCTGTCCTCCCCGGCGCCGCCCCTTTCTGCATGGGATCACGGCGCGTGCTGAGAATGTTGAACATGAGGCGTCCATGGCGCCCCTGTTTTCCCTGAAGTGTAGGGCCCATGGCGGGGCTTCGGAAGCCCCATTGTCAAGTTTTCTCATCGCGCCGGTTCTTGTGATCCGGGGGCGCCGCCGCCAGCGTAGGGACAGGCAGAGACAGACTGAACATGCGTCCCCCTAGTCGGTCTCTATTTTCCACTCCCTCATCATGAGACTCGGCCCCGCCGGCTTCGGCGGGGCCTCTTTCTTGACAGGCGCGGCGGGGCGTGCTGGGACTAAAGGCTTGTTTCCGAAGCCCGAGGGTTCCCGATGCTCACCGTCTATTCCGAGGATTGCCGCCTGCACCATGGCCGGGCGGAACTGAACGAGGGGCAACTCGTCCCCTGCTTCGAGAACCCCAGCCGCACCGACATCGTGCTCGACCGCCTGAAGGCCGTCGACCTGGGCGAGATCGTCGCGCCGCGGGACTTCGGCGTGGAGCCCCTGAAGCGCGTTCACGACGCCGGCTTCGTGGACTTCCTGGCCGAGTGCTGGGACCTGTGGACGGCACAGGGCCGCGACTGGGACGCCATTCCCTTCACCTTCGGCAAGCGCGGCATGCGCGACGACCGCATCCCCAAGGACATCGACGGCCGCATCGCCTATTACGCCATGGATGCCGGCACGCCCCTGACCGCCGGAACCTGGAAGGCCGCCACGGCCTCGGCCAACTGCGCGCTTTCCGCCGCCGAGCAGGTGGCCGGCGGGCTGAAGTCCGCCTTCGCCGCCTGCCGCCCGCCGGGGCATCATGCCAGCATCGACTACTATGGCGGCTACTGCTTCCTCAACAATGCCGCCATCGCGGCGCAGGCCCTGCGCGACAACGGGGCGGCGCGGGTGAGCGTGCTCGACGTGGACTACCACCACGGCAACGGCACCCAGTCCATCTTCTACGACCGCGCCGACGTGCAGTTCCTGTCGCTGCACGCCGACCCGGAGGTGGAGTATCCCTACTTCCTGGGCCATGCCGACGAAACCGGCACGGGCGCCGGCGAGGGCTTCAACCACAACTTCCCGCTGCCCTGGGGCACGGACTGGGAGCGCTGGTCGGGCGCGCTGGAGGAAGCCTGCCGCCGCATCCAGGGCTATCGCCCGGACGTGCTGGTAGTGTCGCTGGGCCTGGACACCTTCGAGCAGGACCCCATCAGCAAGTTCACCCTGTCGTCGGACCGCTACCCGCTGGTCGGCGCGCGGCTGGCGGCGCTGAAGGTGCCGACGGTGTTCGTTCTCGAAGGCGGATACGCGGTGGACGACCTGGGGGTGAACGCCGTCAACGTGCTGACGGGATTCGAGGACGCCTGAGCGCGCGCGCATTTCCATTCGAACGAGTTGGAAACCCAGCCGGTTTGCATCGCGTAGATGGTCCGCGGTCCCCATAGTAGCCACGGTGTAGGGCCCGGACCATGAAGGGCGAGTGATTTGCGCGAGACGGAGACGGAACTACCCTTCCTGGCGGATGGCGGGGAAATGGGGGCGCGCATCCGCACCCACGACTGGGCGGCCACGCCGCTCGGTCCACCCGAGGGCTGGCCGCAGGTCCTGCAGACGCTGACGGCGCTGATGCTGGCCGCCAGCCAGCCCATGTTCCTGGTCTGGGGGCCGGAGCGGACGATCCTGTACAACGACGCCTACATCGAGATCCTCGCTGGCAAGCACCCGGCTCTCGGCCAGCCCTTCCATGAAATCTGGAACGAGATCTGGGACCGCGACCTCAGGCCCATCGCCGAACGCGCCTATGCCGGCGAGCCCCTGCACATGGACGACATCCAGCTCGTCATGATGCGAAGAGGGTATCCCGAGGAAACCCACTTCTCGTTCTCCTATACGCCGGTGCGCGACGAGGGCGGCGCGGTGCAGGGGTTCTTCTGCCCCTGCCTGGAGACCACCGAGCAGGTGTTCGAGCAGCGGCGTGCGCGCCTGCGGGCGGACCTGACCGAGCGCCTGCGGTCGCCGGGTGACCCGGCGGACATCGCCTTCGATGCCGCGGGCCTGCTGGCCCGCCACCTGGGGGCCGAACAGGCCGCCTATGCCGAGATCGACGAGGCCGGCGAGTACGCCGCGATCGCGCGCGACTGGAACGACGGCCGGATGGTGAGCAACGCCGGCCGCCACCGGCTGCGGGATTTCGGCCCCGCCTTGATCGCCGATCTCAAGGCGGGCCGAAGCATCGCCATCAACGATGTGGTGGAGGACCCGCGTACGGCGACGCCCGAGGCAATGAAGACCTTTTCTGATCGCGGCATCCGCGCCGTCCTCAACGTCCCGCATGTCCGGCGCGGTCGGCTGGCGGCGGTCCTGGCCGTGCACGCCGGCACGCCCCGGCACTGGCGCACTGCCGACATCGCGCTCGCGGAGGAAGTGGCCGAGCGGGTGAGCCTGGCCATCGACCGCTTCCGCGCCGAAGCAGCCCTGGGCGAGAGCGAGGAGCGCCGCCGGATCGCCCTTGAAAGCGGCGGCATGGGGGCTTGGCGGTGGGACACCAGGAACCGTCTGGCCCAGACGGATGAAGCCTTTCAGCGCCTGTGGGGCGTCGACTTCGGCGATGAGCCGCATCCGGTGTCCGCCTATACCGACCGCTTGGATGCCGAAGGCGCCGCCGCGCTTGAGGCCGTGATGGCGAAGGCGTTATCGCCCGGCGAGGGGTTCCATGACCAGGTGCGGATAACAAACGGCCCGTCCGCCGGCCGCTGGGTGCAGTGGCGCGGTCGCGCCGAACGTGCGCGGCCCTGGATGATCAATGGCGTCAGCTTCGACATCACCGAGCAGAAACTGGCCGAGCAGAAGCTGCGCGAGAGCGAGGGCCGGCTGCGGAAGGTGCTGGAAATCGAAACCGTGGGCGTCGTGTTCTTCGACCTGGTCGGCGGCATTTACGATGCGAACGACACCTTCCTGTCGCTCATCGGCTACAGCCGCGAGGAGTTGCAGGGCGGCCTGATCCGGTACGAGACGCTGACGCCCGCCCACTGGCACTGGCGGGACGCGCAGACGGTCGCGGAACTCAAGGCCCACGGGGCTGCCGGCCCGTTCGAGAAGGAGTACCGGCGCAAGGACGGCTCCATCGTGTGGATCCTGTGCGCGAGCAAGATGCTGGACGACGGCACGGCAGCCGAATTCGTGATCGACGTCACCGAGCGCAAGCGCAGCGAACAGCACCAGGCCATGCTGATGGCCGAATTGGACCATCGCGTGAAGAACGTCCTCGCCGTCGTCCAGTCGATCGCACGGCAGAGCCTGCGCGGCGCGGACGTGGCCGGGCCGGATGCGGCGGATCGGCTGATCGGCCGCATCTCCGCCCTGGCGGAATCCCACACGCTGCTGGCCGCCAGCCGGTGGGAAGGCGCGAAGTTCCGCGATCTGGTCGACAATGCCCTGGCGCCCTGCCGCGATGGCGGCGCATCGCGCATCCGGGCCGAGGGTCCGGACCTGCGGGTGACGCCGAAAGCCGCGCAGACGCTTACACTTGCCCTGCATGAACTGGTGACGAACGCGGTGAAGTACGGGGCGCTGTCGGTGTCCGAGGGCCGCGTCTGCGTGGTGTGGACCTTTCAGGGCTCGGCCGACGACCGCCGGCTGGTGTTCGTGTGGGAGGAGCAGGGCGGTCCGCCGCTTCCCGGCCCGCCGAGCCGCAAGGGCTTCGGGTCCCGCCTGATCGAGCGGACCCTGGCGTTCGAACTGGACGGCACGGTGAGCCTCGATTTCGCGCCGGGCGGCCTGCGCGCGGTGTTCGAGTTGCCGCTGCGGGCGCTGGAGGTGGTGGAGGCGCGCAGCACCGCCGACCCCCGCCGCGTCGCCGCGCCGTCGGCCGGGGAAGCCGCGACGTTGAGCGGCAGGCGGGTTCTTATGGTCGAGGACCAGCACATCGTCGCCGAGGAGATGGCGGAGGCCCTGTGCGCCGCCGGCTGTTCCGTGGCCGGGCCGGCGCCCACGCTGGATCGGGCCCTGCGCGCCGCCGAGGTGGAGGACCTGGATGCGGCGGTGCTCGACATCAACCTGAGCGGTGATCTCGTGTGGCCGGTGGCCCGGATGCTGCGCGACCGGGGCATTCCGTTCGTGTTCGCGACGGGCTACTCCGAAACGATCCAGATTCCGCCGGAACTGGCCGACGTGCCGCGAATCGAGAAGCCGGTCCGGCCGCACCACCTTGTCTCGGCGGTGGCGGGGCTGGTCGCGGGAAACTGAGCCGGCTGCTAGTTCGGCATGCCGGGCGGCGGGCTCAGGTTGGCGTGCAGGCGCTTTTCCAGCCAGCGCAGGAAGGTGGCGAACAGGAAGATCATCACCAGGTAGATCAGCCCGGCGGCCGCGAAGGTCTCCACCGGCTGATAGTTCACGGCGATGATCTTGCGCGCCATGCCCGTCAGGTCCAGCAGCGTGATGGTGGATGCCAGCGCGCTGGACTTCACCATCAGGATCACCTCGTTGCCGTAGGCCGGCAGGCAGATGCGGAAGGCGCGCGGCAGGATGATGCGGCGATAGGTCAGCGCCCGGCTCATGCCGACGGCGCGGGCGGCTTCCACCTCGCCCCACGGCACGGCCTGGATGGCGCCGCGCAGGATCTCTGCCGAATAGGCCGCCGTGTTCAGCGAAAAGGCGATGATGGCGCACCAGTACGCTTCCCGCAGCACCGGCCACAGGAAGCTGTCGCGCACCGCCTCGAACTGCGACAGGCCGTAGTAGACCAGGAAAATCTGCACCAGCAGCGGCGTGCCGCGGAAGAAGAAGATGTAGGCGTAGGGCCCGGCGCGCACCAGCGGGTTTTCCGACACCCGCAGCAGCGCGACGGGCAGGGCGATGGCAAAGCCGATCAGCACCGCGATGCCCACCAGTTGCACCGTCAGCCAGGCGCCTTCCATCAGTTCGGGAAAGACGGAGAAGAAGGTTTCCATGTTCATGGCTCAGGTCTCCGTCCCGATCACGAGGCCGCGCGGCGCTGGCCGCGGTTGGCGCGTTTTTCCAGGCGGTGCAGCACGGCCATGCTGACCACCGTCAGCCCCAGGTACATGAAGGCCGCCGCCATGTAAAAGGTGAAGGGCTCCTTGGTGTAGCGCGAGGCGATGTCGGCCTCGCGCATCAGGTCCTCAAGCCCGATGACGGAAACCAGCGCGGTGTCCTTCATCAGCACCAGGAACAGGTTGCCCAGGCCGGGCAGGGCGATGCGCCACACCTGCGGCAGCACCACCCGGCGGAAGGTCAGCAGCTTGCTCATGCCATAGGCGTGGGCGGCCTCGATCTGGCCCTTGGGGATGGCGACGATCGCACCCCGGAAGACCTCTGTCGCGTAGGCGCCGAAGGTGATGCCGAGCGCGGCGACGCCCGCGCCGAAGGCCGAGACCTCGACGTAGTCGCCGGCGATGGCGGTCAGCAGCACGGTGCCGCCGAAGTACACCAGCAGCACGGTCAGCAGCTCCGGCAGACCGCGGAAGATGGCGGTGTAGACCTCGGCGATCCAGCGCACCGGCGCAATGGGCGACAGCTTCATGGCCGCGCCCAGGATGCCCATCACCAGTCCGACGCAGACGGCGGCCAGCGCCAACTGTACGGTCACCCAAAGGCCGCTCAGCAATTGCGGCAAGAAGCCCTGCAACATCGGCCCCCGCTCCCCTCGTATCCGACGGCGATTCACGTCGCCGTCGCTGCGTTCAAGCGCCACGCAGGCGCACGCGCCATAAGGCGCGGCGGCCAGTCGGCCTTGCCGGGCGACAACTCTTGGTTATTCAAGCGTCGCCCGGGGTCAAAATGCAACGGGCGCCCCGACCGGCCGATCGGCCGGCGGGGCGCCCGGATCGCTCAGCTTAGTAGATGCTGAACGGGAAGTACTTCTCGTTGATCTCGGCGTAGGTGCCGTCCTCGATGATGGCGGCCAGCGCCTCGTTCAGGCGGTTCAGCAGCTCGTCGTCGCCCTTGCGCACGGCGATGCCGATCTTGTCCTCGTCGTAGACGGGCTCGCCCTTGAACTCGAAGTCGCCGCCTTCCTCGGTCTGCAGCCAGTCATAGGTGACGTAGACGTCGTTCAGGACCGCGTCCAGGCGCCCGGAGGCGAGGTCGAGGAACGCCTCTTCCTGGGTGCCGTACAGCTTGATGTCCGCGCCCGGCACGTTCTCTTCCAGCCACTGGCCGGAAATGGTGGCGCGCTGGGCACCGATGGTCTTGCCCTCAAGCGCCTGCGGCGAGGTGTCGATCTCCTCGCCCTTGGGCGCGACGAACTGCAGCTTGTTGGAATAGTACGGGTCGGTGAAGTCGACCGCCTTCTGGCGCTCCGGCGTGATGGACATGGAGGCGACGATGGCGTCGTACTTCTTGGCCAGCAGGCCGGGGATGATGCCGTCCCAGTCCTGGGCGACGATCTCGCAGTCGGCTTCCATCTCCTTGCACAGCGCGTTGGCGATGTCGACGTCAAAGCCCTGCAACTGGCCGGTTTCGTCGATGGTGTTGAACGGAGGGAAGGCGCCCTCGGTGGCGATGCGGATGGTGTCCTGCGCGTGCGCCATGCCGGCCGAGGCGGCCAGCACGACGGCCGTGGCGGCGGCGGCGAGGGTCTTCTTGATGGTCATGCGATGCGCTCCCTGATGGCAGATCCGGCGGTTGGGTGCCGGCGTTGTCTTGCTTGGGGTTGATCGGCGGCTAGTGAAGGTGGTTGGCCAGGAACTGGCGCAACCGCTCCGACGAGGGGTCCTTGAACACCTTGGACGGCGGTCCCTGTTCCTCGACCCGACCCTCGTGGAGAAACATGATCTGGCTGGAGACGTCGCGGGCGAACGCCATTTCGTGGGTGACGATCAGCATGGTGCGGCCTTCTTCCGCCAGCTTGCGGATGACGCCCAGCACCTCCACCACCAGTTCGGGGTCGAGCGCGCTTGTCGGCTCGTCGAACAGAATGGCCTGCGGCTCCATGCACAGCGCGCGCGCGATGGCGGCGCGCTGCTGCTGTCCGCCCGACAGGTGGTTGGGGTAGTGGTCGCGCTTGGCGGCGATGCCCACCTTGTCCAGCAGCGCCATGGCGCGGTCGCGCACCTCCGCCTTGTTCTGGCCGAGGACGTGGACCGGCGCCTCCATGACGTTTTCCAGGATCGTCAGGTGGGGCCACAGGTTGAAGCTTTGGAACACCATGCCGACACGGGTGCGCAGGCGTTCAAGCTGCCGATGGCTGGCGATGCCCGGCTTGCCGCCGCGGCCCGGCCGTACGCGCACTTCCTCGCCGCCGATGCGGACAAGGCCCGTGTCGGGCGTTTCAAGAAAGTTGATGCAGCGCAGGAAGGTGCTCTTGCCCGAGCCCGACGACCCGATGATGGAGATCACGTCGCCGTCGCGGGCCTCCAGCGAGATGCCCTTCAGCACTTCAAGCCCGCCGAACCGTTTGTGAATGTCGACCACTTCCAGGGTCGGCGCGGCGGTCTGCGGCGCCGGCGGTGCGTTGTCGGCTTGGCTCACGGAGATGTCGAGTCCCTTTGTTGGCGAAACGGGTTGTCTGGCGTGCCGAGGCCGCATAGTTTCCAGCCTGCGACAAAGAAGTGTCAAGATTTTACGGCGCTTTTCGCAACCATTCCTTTACCGGAGAACCCAGGTGAGCAATTTCGGCAGCGACAACGTCACCGGCGCCCACCCCAAGGTCATGGAGGCCCTGGCGAAGGCGGCCGACGGCCCCGCCATTCCCTATGGCGGCGACGACTGGACCGCACGGGTGGAGACGCGCCTGCGCGAGGTGTTCGAGGCCCCGGATCTGCGCGCCTTTCCCGTCGCCACCGGCACCGCCGCCAATTCCCTGGCGCTGGCCTGCGTCACGCCGCCGTGGGGCGCGGTTCTCTGCCACCAGGACGCCCATGTCAACGTCGATGAATGCGGCGCGCCGGAAATGTTCACCGCCGGCGCCAAGCTGATCGCGCTGCCGGGCGCGGATGCCAAGCTGACGCCCGAGGCCATGGCCGCGCCCCTGGCCCTGGCCGCGGCGCGCGACGTCCATCGCGTGCGGCCGACGGCGGTGACTCTGACCCAGGCGACGGAGGCCGGCACGGTCTATTCGCCGGCCGAGGTGTCCGCCATCGCCGAGGCCGCGCACGGCGCCGGTCTGGCGGTCCACATGGACGGCGCGCGGTTCGCCAACGCACTGGTGTCGCTGGGGTGCTCCCCGGCGGAGGCGACGTGGAAGCAGGGTGTGGACATGCTGTCCTTCGGCGCCACCAAGAACGGCTGTTGGGCGGCGGAAGCGGTGGTGTTCTTCAAGCCGGACCTGGCGGAGGATTTCGCCTACCGCCGCAAGCGCGCCGGCCACCTGTTCAGCAAGATGCGCTTCGTCTCCGCGCAGTTGGAGGCGTACCTTGAGGGCGACCTGTGGCTCGCCAATGCGCGCCACGCCAACGCCTGCGCCGCCCGGCTGGCCGACGGGCTGACGGCCGCCGGCGTGCGGCTGGCCCACCCGGTCCAGGCCAACGAGATTTTCGCCCACATGCCCGCCGACGCGCGGGAGCGGGTGAAGGCGGCCGGTTTCCTGGTGATCCCCTGGCCCGACCTGGGGCCGGATGCCGTACGCATGGTCTGCGCCTTCAACACCCGCGAAGAGGACGTGGACCGCCTGATCGCCACCGTCGCCGGGGCCTGATCCCGTGGCGGCACTTCTGGGCCTGATGACGGCCCTGTCGTGGGGAACGGCGGATTTCTCCGCACGCTTCACCAGCCGGGCGCTCGGCGCCATGATGTCGGCGCTGGGCGCGTCGGCGGTGTCCATGACCCTGATGACCGCCGCCTGGCTGTGGATCGGCGCGCCCATGAGCAGCGGGTGGCTGGTCGTCGCGCTGTCGGCGGCCTCGGGCCTCGCCACGGCGGCGGCGCTGACGCTGCTCTACCAGGGTTTGCGCCTGGGCACTGTGGCGCTGGCGGTGACGCTGGCCTCGACGTACCCGGTCTGGGCGCTGGTGATCGGGGTCGTCTTCCAGGGCGTGCGCCCCGATCCGCTGGCCTGGGCCGCCATGGCGCTGACCCTGTTCGGCGTCTGGATCGTTTCCGCCGTCGACCCGCACGGAGGCGCCGACGAGGGGCCGGAAGAGGTGCAGGACGACGCCGAGCCGGCGGCCCCCCGCCGCGGCTCGCTCATCCTCATCGGCCTGGCGAGCGGCCTGTGCTTCGCCCTGGCGCTCAAGTTCGCCCAGCCGGCGGTGGATGGGCTCGGGCAGATCACGGCGCTCTGGGTGGCGCGCATCGCGTCAACCGTCGTGCTGTTCGCGATGCTGGTCCTCAGCGGCCGGGGCGTGACCAATCCGGGCCGCTGGACGCCCGTGCTGATCCTTCAGGGCGCGCTGGACGCCAGCGGCTATCTGGCGCTCTTGTCGGTGACCAGCGGCGTGGCGGCGGAGGTTGCGACGGTGGTCAGCTCGGCGGTCGGCGTGGTGACAATCCTGCTGGCCCATTTCATCCTGCGCGAGCCCATAGGCCGCGCTCAATGGGGCGGGATCGCGCTGACCTTCATCGGCGTCGCCAGCCTGACGGCCCTCGGCGGTGCCGCGCACTGATGGAGACTTCGGAAATGGCGGATACGTTCACCCTGACCCTGCTGCCCGAGGCCCTGGCCGTCTGCCGGCTGCCTGCGGACGCGCCGGTGCCCGACTGGGCGTGGCGCGGGCCGTTCCAGAGCGTCAGCCGCACGGACGAGGAACTGTCCATCGTCTGCGGCCATGATGCCACGCCGGCCAACGGCTCGCGCCCCGGACTGCACGTGGACGGGCCGTGGCGGGTCTTCAAGCTGCACGGGCCGTTCGCCTTCGACGTGACTGGCGTGGTCGCCACCCTGACCGCGCCGCTGGCCGAGGCGGGGGTGGGGGTGTTCGTGCTGTCCACCTACGACACCGACTGGATTTTGGTGAAGGAGGAACAGGCCCCGAAAGCCGCCGAGGTGCTGAGGGCGGCGGGACATGAGGTGCGAAAGGGTGCCTGACGGCGCTTGGGCTGCCGCCGCCCGTCACATGGGCAGCGGCGAGACGCCGAACAGCCACCGGTGGCTCATCAGCAGCACGGCGAACAGCACCAGCCCGGCGGCGGCCTTGGCGGCGTCGGCCCAGCCCAAGGCCGGTTTAGCCCGGCCGCTCACCAGGGCCGCGAAAGGAATGATGGAACTGTGCGCCTTCAGGCGGCCGAAGCCTTCGGGCGCCTCGCGGGACTTGCGCTTGTCCTGCAGCACCATGCCGACGGCGGCGGTGACGAAGATGGTGCCGAACAGCAGGATGGAGGCCAGGTCGCCGTTGGCGAGCAGGTGTGCCACGGCCCACAGGATGAACGCCCACATGAGCGGATGCCGGGTGATGCCGAAGATGCCGCGCGCCTCGCCCTTTTCCAGAACCTTCTGCGCGCCGACCGACGTCGGGTTGGGCGTGGCGACGGCCAGCACCATCAGCACGAAGGCGATGGGCACCAGGATCAGGCTCAGATGCCGCATCCCCACCGGCGGGTCCCATACGGGCACGTAGGGAGCGTCTCCGTAAGCCATGCCCATCCACACCAGCGCGCCCAGCGACAGCGCCGAATACAGAACCAGGTAAACCCGCTCCCCCATCGCGTTCATGAGCGCCGGGCGGGCGCCGGTGGGCGTGATGACAAGGTGCGGCAGCAGGAACAGCAGGCAGGCGAGCACCAGCGGCGTCATGCGAAAGGTCCCCCGTGTGATGGTTGTTTCCAATCACGTGGGGGCTGAACCGCTGCGGGAAAACCCCCCGTCTTAAACCGTCATCGGCACATGCGGCGCGGCATCCTCGGGGATCAGGCCGTCGGCGCGCGGGTCGGGGACGATGTTCACCTCTTCATCGAAGGGCACGAAGCCGGCGGCCTTGTACATCTTCAGTGCCGAGGGATGGTCGAAGCTGCAGGTGTGAACCCAGAACCGGCGGCTTCCGGGCGGGTCCCACGCCAGCGCGGTGGCCTGCCGCAGCATCCACGGCCCCAGGCCGCGCCCGATGGCCCAGGGCATGAGACCGCAGAACACCAGTTCCACATCGCCGGGCTCGCGCGCATCAAGCTCCACATAGCCCGCCGGCTGGCCGTCGGCGTAGAGCACATGCACCGCCACGCCCTCGGCCTGGATTTTGGCCGCCAGCGCATCGTCGGACAGCCGCCGACGGTCCTGCCACAGCCAGGGCTCGCCGACGGTGTTATAGAGGAAACGGTAGAAGGGCACCGCCGGGTTCGTCACCCGCTCCAGCCGCACGCCCCGTTGCGGCGGCGGCTCGGCGGCATCCAGGCCCTTGGGCCGCGCGAGCATCTCAAGGTGGGTCACCACCTCGCGCAGCTTGCCGGGCGGGACGGGGGTATCGGTGGCTGTGTCGCTCATGGGGCCTTGTCGGTGTCGGGGTCGATGACGCGGATCAGCGCCGCGTGGTCCAGGTCGCCCTCTCCGCGGTCGTCGCAGAGGACGTCGTAAAGGGACTTGTTCAGCGCCGTGGCCGGCATTTCGAAGCCGAGGCTGTCCGCCAGCTCCAGCGCCTGCGCCATGTCCTTGCGCTGGGTGGCGGCCTTGCCGCCGGGCGCAAAGGCGTTCTCCACCATGCGCCGGCCGTGCAGGTCCAGCACGCGCGAGGCGGCGAACCCGCCCAGCAGGGCCTCCCGCAGCTTCGCCGGATCGACGCCCGCCTGCTTCGCCAGGGTGAAGGCCTCCGCCACGGCGCCGATGGTCAGGCCGACGATCACCTGGTTGGCGGCCTTTGTCACCTGTCCGGCGCCGGGGCCGCCCATGTGGGTGATGTTGCGGCCCAGCGCCCGCAGGACCGGCTCGGCCCGCGCGAAGGCGGCGTCGGAGCCACCGGCCATGATGGTGAGGCTGGCCTCGCGCGCGCCCACTTCGCCACCCGACACCGGCGCGTCGAGCCAGGCCGCGCCCGTCGCCTCCACCATGGCGGCGAAGTCCTTGGTGGCGGTCGGCGCCGTGGTGCCCATGTCGATGACGATCACGCCTTCGGACAGTCCGGCCACCACGCCGTCGGGCCCGTCCAGGACGGCGGCGACGGCCGGGGTGTCGGCGACCATGATGATGACGGTGTCCACCGCCCGCGCCAGGTCGCGCGGCGTCCCGGCGGCCGTGAACCCATCGGCTGCGGCGGCCGCGCGCTTGACGGCATCGCGGGTCCAGACGTGCACGTCCGCGCCGCCGGCCTTCAGGTTGTCGGCCATGGGACGCCCCATGAGGCCGAGCCCGATCAGCCCGACCCGGCGCCCGTCCAGGCTTCCGGCGGACATGGCGGCGTCAGAGCTTGCGGTGGCGGACGACCGAGCCGCGCTCGATGGCGGCGGCGACCAGCCGGTCCACGTTCAGCTTGTGACGGATCAGTTCCAGAATCCGCAGTTCCTCCTGCGCCAGCTGCCCGTCGGAAATGGCGACGTCGACCGCCAGCGCATAGGCGGTGTCGTGCAGCTTGTCGGGCAGCACGTCGTCCACCAGCGAGATGGCCTCTTCCAGGCCGTTGGCCTTGGACAGCAGGCGCCCGGCGTCTTCGGCGACGGCGGTGATGTGCTGCGGATCGAAGTCCTGGAAGATGGGCAGGGACTGGACGATGTTGCCCATGGTGCGCAGCTCGTCGTCGTTGAGGTCACCGTCGGCGGCGGCCGTCATCACCATGGTGTAGACGAGGGCGTCGTGGTGGGTGAGCATGGTCGTGTCGGGCGTCATTCTGAGTGCGTCTCCTGTGGTCGTCCCGGTGTCGTCCCCGGATCATGTCCCGAGTGTACGCGGCGGATCGGGGATACCGTCAAGCAAAGTCGGCGTGATGCTCACCAAGGCTCGGGCAGGAAGATGGGCTTTTTGGGGCGGACGGGCGCTCACCCCAGGAACCCGCGCACCTCCTTCACCGCATCGGCCAGCCCGACGCGCCGGACGTCCACCCCCTCGGGGAAGGCGCCGAGCAGGCGCGAGGGCATCATGGGGTCCAGCAGGACGAAGACGCCCGCGTCGTCCGCCCGGCGCACCAGCCGGCCGAAGGCCTGTTTCAGGCGCAGGCGGGCGATCATGTCGTCGTAAGCGCGGCCGCCGAAATGCGCCTTGCGGGCGCGGTGGAGGATGTCCGGCCGCGGCCAGGGGACGCGGTCGAACACCAGCAGGCGCAGCGAGCGGCCCGGCACGTCCACGCCGTCGCGCATGGCGTCGGTGCCCAGCAGGCAGGCGTTTTCCTCGCCCCGGAAAATCTCCACCAGCGTCGCCGGGTCCATGCCGTCGACATGCTGGGCGTGCAGCGGGATGCTCGCCTCGTCCATGGCCTGGGCGATGCGCTCGTGCACCGCGCGCAGGCGGGAAATGGCGGTGAACAGGCCCAGCGCCCCGCCTTTGGCCGCCAGGAACAGCTCCCGGTAGGCGCTGGCGACGCGCATCATGTCGTCCTTCCGCACGTCGGTGACCACCAGC
The DNA here is from genome assembly GCF_044803115.1 of Caenispirillum salinarum. Lineage (GTDB taxonomy): Bacteria > Pseudomonadota > Alphaproteobacteria > Rhodospirillales > Rhodospirillaceae > Caenispirillum > Caenispirillum salinarum_A. The sequence goes on from NZ_CP085224.1 coordinate 1,513,279, forward strand.
ACCCGCGTCCGCGCGGCGTAGTCGAAGGGCGACGGCACCGCCGCCCGCGCCGCCGGCACCGCCAGGTGCGCAGCCCCCGTGCGCCGCTCCGCCGCCGTCCAGTCGGCCTCGACGTCGCCCGATCCGTCGCGCAGGGTGGCCGAGGTGATGAGCGCGCCGTGGGCAGGCTCGATGACGGCTTTGGCAAACGGCACGGTCGGGTCGATCCAGTGGCGGTGCATGCCGACATCGATGTCGCGGCCGTCGATCCGCTCCACCGCGAACCAGTCCACGAACAGTTCCGGCGTGTCCTCCGACAGCGAGCCAAGCATGTTGCGCCAGGCCGTCAGCGGCATGATGGCGCGGCGCTCCAGGCTCTTGATGAGGCTTTCCATGCGCAGGCGCTGGGCGGCGTCCAGCTCCGCGGCCTCGTCGTCCAGGCGCGTTTCCAGGGCCTTGGCGAGCGCCTTCAGCGGCCTTTCCACCCGCTCCAGCCGTTCGGCCAGCGCCACCGCCGCCTCCAGCAGGCCGGGGATGGGCGCGGTGGCCTCCGTCTCCAGGCTGTAGGGGCTGCGCGAGTCGGGCACGCGGGCGTAAACCTGATCGCGCACCAGCGCCAGGAACTTCTCCGCCTGGCCGTGCGGTTCCCCGTCCGCGATGCGCATGCCCCAGGACGGGCCGGGCAGGACGCGGGCGGCGTGCAGGGCCTCGGTCAGAGCTTCCGCCGCCGCCTCCACGTCGGCCACCAGGTCTTCCGCCCGGCGCTTGAGGCCGCGGGCGCGGGACCGGGTGGTGTCGCCCTCCGCCCCCAGCAGCCAGCGGCGCAGTTCGGCGGTTTCCATGCCGGTCAGGTGGGCGGAAAAGGCGCTGTCGGCGGCGTCGAAGACGTGATGGCCCTCGTCGAACACATAGCGGGTGGGCATCAGGCGCTCGTCCAGCCCGCCGAGGGCCGCCTGCACCATGACCAGCGCGTGGTTGGCGACGACGATCCGCGCCCGCCGCGCCCGCCGCACCGCGCGTTCGATGAAGCACTTGTCGTAGTGGGCGCAGGCGGAAAACACGCACTCCCCGCGCCGGTCGGCCAGCCCCAGCGTCTGGTTGCGGCCCAGAATGTCCACCAGCCAGCCGGGGAAGTCGCCGCCCACCATGTCGCCGTCGCGCGTCGCGAGCGCCCAGCGCGCCATGAGCCCCAGCGCGATGGCCCCGCGCGGGTTGCGCTGCATGGTCGCACCCGTGATGGATTCCTCCAGGTTCAGCAGGCACAGGTAGTTCTCCCGCCCCTTGCGCACGACGACCTTGACGGACTTCTCCGCCCGGTCGGGGTGCAGGCGGTCCAGTTCCGCGTCCAACTGGCGTTGCAGGTTGCGGGTGTAGGTGGCGATCCACACCGCGCCCTCGTTCTCTTCGGCCCACACACTGGCCGGCGCGATGTAGCCGAGCGTCTTGCCGACGCCCGTGCCGGCCTCGGCAAGCACCACCCGCGGGGCGTTCTCGGCGTCGCGGGGCTGGAAGGCGTCCGTCGCGGCGGTGGCGTAGTCGGCCTGCTGCGGGCGGTCCTCGGCGGCCGAGCCCTTCAGCGCGGCCAGGCGCTCGCGGGCCTGTTCCGGCGTGATCGGCTTGTTGCCGGAGGGCGGTTCCGGCGCGTGTTCGGATGTCTCCGGCAGGCGCTCCCACACCCGCAGGCCGGCGGCGACGTTGGCGCGGTGCGGCGCGTCGCCATGGACGCCAAGGGCCGCCAGCACGCTCGCCGACCAGCCCCAGCTTCCCGACTGACCCATGCCCCACGACAGGTCGCGCATCGCCCCCTGTTCGCGCGGATGGGCGGTGGCGACTTCGCGCAGGAGGCGGCGGATGACCTCGATCAGCGCGGCGGCCTCGGCCTCCAGCGTGTCCGGCCGCTCCAGCCCCACGGCGTCGGCCAGTCCGCGCCCGGTGGGCAGGCAGAAGGTGGCCGGCCGGATGAAGGCGAACAGTTCCAGCACGTCGAAGCAGGGGAACAGGTCGGTCTTCAGCCGGGTGGCGAGGGCCGGCCCATGTGCCAGGATCGGCCGCTCCCGCTTCGCCCGCTGGGCCGCCTGGGCGAGCGTCAGGTCCGCGATCTCGCCGTCGGGGGTGAGCATCACGGCACGCCGCAGCCCCGCCACGAGCACCGGGCTCGGCGGAATGTGCAGGCGCGGCTGGCCCTGGCCGGCGGGCGGCGGCGCGTCGGTGGCGGCGGGATCGGGCGTCATGGCCGGCGGAGTATAGGAGGACCGGAAGGGGAACGCCAGAGGGGGGGGGCTTGTGCAGAAAAACCCCGCCGCCGGACGGGCATCCGGCGGCGGGGCTTGGTCGTCAGCGGATCGCGCGGGCGGTCAGGTGCCGGGAGCCGGGGCGACCGTGATGGTCACGCGGCGGTTTTCCACTTCCTCCACGCCGTCGCCGGTTTCGACGGCCGGCTGGCGCTCGCCCATGGCATCGCGGTTGATGGCGTCCGACGGCACGCCCATGGCGGTCAGCGCGCTGGTCACCATGGCGGCGCGGCGCTGGGCCAGGTCCTCGTTATAGGCGGCCGAGCCGCTGGTGTCGGTGTGGCCGACGATGGTCACCACGGCACGGTCCATGCGCTCGTAGGTGGCGGCGGCGCGGGCGACCTCGCCGCGGGCCGCGGTGGTCAGGCGGGCGCTGTCCAGCGGGAAGTAGATGGCGAAGTCCTCGGCTTCGCGCACCACCGGCTCGCACTGTTCCAGCCACTCGGCGAAGGAGCCCTTGGCCATCGCGATGTGGTCGGGCTGGTGGCCTTCCTCTTCCTGCTCCATCCAGTGCTCGAACCACGCCTGGGCTTCGGCGCAGGCCTTGGGCGTGTTGCCGGGGGCGTTGCTCTGCAGGCGCTCGATCAGCGCGGTGCGGCCGGCGACCAGGTCGGCGCCCGAAATGCCGCGGGTCGAAAGCTCGGGCACGGCCGGCGCGGTGCCCTGGGCGGCGGACTTGGCGCGCATGTTGAAATAGGTCACGTCGCCCCAGTCGCTTTCGTTGCGCTCGAACTCGGCGCGGGCCAGATAGGCGTCCTTCAGCGCGTCGGTAAAGGCGTCGCCCTGGGCGGGCATGGCGCGGGTGGCTTCCAGGTCCCAGGTATCGGCACAGCCGGCCAGCAGGACGACGGTGGCGGCGGCGGTGAGGATAGGCTTGAGCATGTCCTGTATCTCCCCCTCTGTCGATGTGCCGCTCTCCGGACCGGAGGAGCAGCCTGTGGGTGTGTTGCGACGGGCTCGTGCAACCCGACAACGCTCGAAGGGTGTATCCGCTGCACCTTTCGTGCAACAAACTTCCCGCTGCAATCGGCTGACGGGGCGCGGCGGCCCGCCCGGACCTGTTCGGCGTTGACGCGCTTGCGCGTGCGCCATAGCTTGCACCGGCGCGCCGTCTCTTTGTGGGGCCGGCGCCCTTTGCCGTGAACTTTCCGAACTCCAACTGGATCAACACACGATGTCCGATCTTCGCGACCTTGCCCTCAGCTCGAATGCCTGGCCGTTTCAGGAGGCCCGCGCCCTGCTGGAAAAGCGGCTGAAGGGGAAGAAACCGGAGAAGGGCTACGTGCTGTTCGAGACCGGCTACGGCCCCTCGGGCCTGCCGCACATCGGCACCTTCGGCGAGGTGATGCGCACCACCATGGTCCGCCGCGCCTTCGAGGTGCTGGCGCCCGAGATCCCGACGCGCCTGTTCGCCTTTTCCGACGACATGGACGGCCTGCGCAAGGTGCCCGAAAACATCCCCAACAAGGAGGTTGTCGCCGCGCACCTGGGCAAGCCGCTGACGCGCATCCCCGATCCCTTCGGCACGCACGACAGCTTCGGCCACCACAACAACGCCCGCCTGCGCGGCTTCCTCGACAGCTTCGGCTTCGAGTACGAGTTCCAATCGGCGACCGACTTCTACACGTCGGGTCGTTTCGACGATGCGCTCAAGCGGGTGAACGAGTGCTACGACGCCATCATGGACGTGGTGCTGCCGACGCTGGGCGAGGAGCGGCGCCAGACCTATTCCCCGTTCCTGCCGGTCAGCCCCAAGTCGGGCAAGGTGCTGCAGGTCGCCATCCTGGACCGCGACGTGGAGGAAGGCCTGATTACCTTCGAGGACGAGGACGGCGAGCGCGTCACCCAGTCCATCTACAAGGGCGGCTGCAAGCTTCAGTGGAAGTGCGACTGGGGCATGCGCTGGTACGCGCTGGGCGTCGACTACGAGATGTCGGGCAAGGACCTGATCCCGTCGGTCGAGCTGTCGTCCAAGATCTGCCGCATCCTGGGCGGCACGCCGCCGCAGAACCTGACGTATGAACTGTTCCTGGACGATCGCGGTCAGAAGATCAGCAAGTCCAAGGGCAACGGCCTGTCCATGGAGGAATGGCTGCGCTATGCGCCCGAGGAGAGCCTGGCGCTGTACATGTACCAGAAGCCCAAGACGGCGAAGCGCCTGTACTTCGACGTCATCCCCAAGGCGGTGGACGAGTACCTGACCCACTGCGAGAAGTACCCGGAGCAGGAGCCGAAGACCCAGCTGACCAACCCGGCGTACCACATCCACGGTGGCAAGCCGCCGGTGCTGAAGGCGCACCTGTCCTATGGCATCCTGCTGAACCTGGCGGGCGTGGCGCATTCCGACGATCCGGCGGTGCTGTGGCACTACATCACCCGCTACGCCCCGGACGCCAGCCCGGAAACGGCGCCCATGCTGGACCGGCTGGTGACCTATGCCATCCGCTACTACACCGACTTCGTCCTGCCCCATAAGGTCTACCGCAAGGCGACCCCGGACGAGGTGACGGCGCTGACGGAATTGCGCGACAAGCTCAAGGCCGCGCCGGCGGAGGAACGCACCGACGCCCAGGCGCTGCAGAACGCGGTGTACGAGGTCGGCAAGGCCCACACCGAGACCTTCCCCGAGCTGCGGGCGTGGTTCCAGTGCCTCTACCAGGTGCTGCTGGGCCAGGACCAGGGGCCGCGCATGGGCTCGTTCTTCGCGCTCTATGGCGTTGACGAGTCCGTGGCGCTGCTCGACCGCGCCGTGAAGGGCGAGGATCTGGCAGCGGCGTGAGGCCGGCGTGAACAGCGAAAGGGCGCGGCGGCTTCGGCCTCCGCGCCCTTTTTCCTTGTACACTTTGCAGCGGGATGTGCCGCCCGGTCTCTACACCCGGTATCCCAGCGCGCGCGGAATGGCGAGCACCAGCTCCGGCCACACCAGCACGGCGATCAGCGCCAGGCCCATGCTCAGCACCAGCCAGAGAATCCACCGGAAGGTGCTTTCCATGGGCACGCCGGCGACGGTGGTGGTCACCATCAGGTTGACGGCCACTGGCGGGGTGAACTGGCCGATGGCGATGTTCATGGCCATGACCACGCCGAACCACGTCACGTTCCACTGGAACGCCGTCACGATGGGCATGAGCAGCGGCAGCATGATCAGGTAGATGGAAATGCCGTCCAGCACCATGCCGGCCAGCAGCAGGAACACCATGATCATGCCCAGGATGACCCACTGGTTGTCCGACACCGACAGCAGGGCCTCGGCGGCGGCATCGAAGGTACCCAGCGTCGCGCCGGCCCAGGCGAAGATGCCCGCCAGCGAGATGATGAGCATGATGATACCCGACGTCACCGCGCTGTCGACGAACACCTGGTACAGGTCGCGCAGGCCGATGGAGCGGTAGATGACCATGCCGACGATGATGCCGTAGGCCACGGCCACCACCGCGGCCTCCGTCGGCGTGAACAGGCCCGACCGCAGGCCGCCCAGGATGATGACCGGCGCCATCAGCCCCGGAATGGCGCCGACGAATGCCTTCCAGATGTTGGGCCGCGTCGGGTCCTCGGCGGCGCCCAGGTCGTGGCGGCGCGACAGCCACAGCACGGGCAGGATGATCGCCAGCCCCGCCAGCAGGCCCGGCACGATGCCGCCGGCGAACAGGGCGCGCAGGTCCGCGCCCGGCACCAGGATGGAATAGACGATCAGCGCCACCGACGGCGGGATCAGGATGGCGGTGGAAGCCCCCGCGGCGATGACCGAGGCGGCGAAGGGCTTGGGGTAGCCCGCCTTCATCATGCTGGGAATCATCACCATGGCGACGGCGGCGGCATCGGCGGGGCCGGAGCCCGACATGCCGCCCATCATCAGGCACACCAGCACCGCGACCACCGCCAGCCCGCCCCGGCGCGGCCCCACGATGGCGCTGGCGAAGGTGACCAGCGCCTTGGCGACGCCCGACCGCTCGAAGATCATGCCGGTCAGGATGAACAGCGGGATGGCGATCAGCGGATATTTGGCGATGCCGTTGTACGTGTTCGTACCGACGGTCGCCAGGGCGTAGACGTCCAGCCCCAGATAGATGCCGACGATGCCGGCGAAGCCAAGCGCCACGGCGATGGGTGTGCCGATGAACAGCAGCGCCGCGAAGCTGAGGAGAAGGGCTGCGCCGGCGGTCATGCCTCGCGTCCTCCGTCACGGCCCCGGCGGGGGCGCAGCGCCAGCCAGGCGCGCTCCAGCACGCGGAACAGAATCACCGCCGACAGGATCGGCAGCCACATGGTGTAGAGCCAGTTGGGATAGCCAAGGCCCGCCGACACGGTCTCGTAGGTGAACTCGTCCAGCGCGAACAGGGCGCCGTAATACAGCACCATGGAAAAGACCAGCGTGGTGATCGCCAGCGTCAGCAATTCCGCCGCCAGCCGCAGGGGCCGGGGCATGCGCTCCAGGAAGAAGGTGATCTTGATGTGGTCGTGGCGCGCGAAGGCGACCGCCGCCCCTAGCAGCGTCATCACCACCAGCAGGAAGATGGAGAACTCTTCCGTGAACGCGAAGGAGGCGTTGGTGGCGTAGCGCACCACCACGTTCGCCAGGCTGATGAGGCAGATAAGCGCCATGGCGGCGGCGGCCAGGGCTTCCTCCACCTTCAGCGGCACCTTGGGCGGCGGTGGCGGTTCGGCGTCGACGGGGCCTTGCGGACCGTACAGCGCCTTGTCGTCGACGCCGCCGCCGCCCGGAGACGAAGGGGCCGTGTCGCTCACGAGGTGACCTGTTTGCGGTAGGTGTCGGTGTCCATGTCGCGCACCTCCACCGACAGGTTGATGCCCGGCTTGCCCTCGACCGCGCCGGCGAGTCGGGCGAGGACGGCCTCGGCGAGCGCGCCCTTGGCCTCGGGCGTGCGGCCCTTCAGCAGGCCGATCTCGACATGCATCATGAAACCTTCCGCCGCGCCGTCGGCGACGACCACGTCGCCGACATTGAGGATGCGGCTCTTGCAGGCGTCCATGGTGGCCTTGGCGTGCTCCACGCACAGGCGATGGACGGACAGCGCCAACTGCGCGGGCTCGAAGGCGCCGGCCAGGTTGGCGGAGTGCTCGATGCGGATCTGCGGCATGGTGGGGTTCCTTGGGGAGAAGGGGCGGGGCGGCTGACGGAGTGCGTGGACCCCAGCTTTCGCTGGGGCGACGTCGTTGAAGACCCCTTCATTCCCGCGAAAGCAGGAATCCACGCACAGCGTCGGCCGCCCGCACGCCCTTACCGGTTGGCGATGCTCTCTTCGGCCTTCTTGACCAGGTCCGGCCCGATCTTCCGGGCCCAGTCGTCATAGACGCCGCGGGTGGCATCCACGAAGGCCTGGCGCTGTTCCGGCGTCAGTTCGGTGACCTCCGTGCCCAGGCTGCGGATTTCCTCGATCAGGGACCGGTCGTCTTCGGTCACGCCCTCGCGCGCGGCCTCGATGCCGATCTTGCCGGCGTCGACGGCGGCCTGGCGGACGATTTCCTGGTCTTCCGGCGAGAAGCTGTCCCACACGCGCTTGTTGATGGCGAAGATCAGCGGATCGGCCATGTAGTGCCACAGCGTGATGTGGTCCTGGCCGATGGTGTCCATCTTCGCCAGCTTGTAGATGATGAGCGGGTTTTCCTGGCCGTCGACGGCGCCGGTGGTGAGCGCCGGCTTGGCATCGGCCCAGCTCATCTGCGTCGGGTTGGCGCCCAGCGCGGTGAAGGTGTCGTTGAACAGCGGCGAGCCGACCACGCGCATCTTCAAGCCGGCCATGTCCTCGGGCGAGGTGATGGGCTTCTGGCTGTTGGACACCTCGCGGAAGCCGTTCTCGGCCCAGGCCAGCGGCACCACGCCCTGCTTCTCGATGGCAGCGAAGATGTCCTCGCCCACCGGCCCTTGCGTCAGGGCGTCGATCGCGTCGTAGTCGGGCATGAGGAAGGGCAGGGAGAACAGGTTCAGTTCCTTGACCTGCGGCGACCAGTTGATGGTCGAGCCCACCGCCATGTCGATGATGCCCTGGCGCATGGCGGTGAATTCCTTGGTCTGGTCGCCCTGCACCAGCTGGGTGCCGGGGTAGACCTTCATGGAGATGCGCCCGTCGGTGCGCTCGTCCACCAGCTTCACCCACTCCTCGGCGGCGATGCCCCAGGGGAAGGGCGTGCCGAGCACGGTGGAGACCTTGTATTCGTTCTTGTAGTCGGCGGCGGTGGCGGCGGTGGTCAGGCCCGGCAGGGCCACGGCGGCGGCGACCAGCGCCCCCAGCACTCCCTTGAACATGCTCATGTTGCGTTTCCTCGTTGCGCGACAGTAACTGATTCGGCTGCACGGAGATTAGCCGTTCGGACCGTTTTAGCGCAATGAAAGGAATGGCTGCAGTGCGAGAGTGAAAGGAGGTTACGCGGCCCCCGATCCGTCCGCCGGGAATACCAGCCGTGCCGCCAGGCCCGGCGCCGCGTCGTCCAGTTCCAGCGCCGCGCCGTGGCTGCGCGCGATGGCCGAGACCAGCGCGAGCCCCAGTCCGTTGCCGGGGGTGGAGCGGCTGGCGTCCAGGCGGACGAAGCGGTCCGTCACGCGGTCGCGGTCCTCTGGCGCAATGCCGGGGCCGGTGTCGCGCACCTCCAGAACCGGGCCGTGATTCCCCGCCGGCGGCAGGACGGAAACACGCACCGCGCCGCCCGCAGGCGTATATTTCACCGCGTTGTCCAGCAGGTTGGACAGGGCCTGGAACAGAAGCTCGCGGCTGCCCTGCACGCTTACTCCGGCCAGCGGGCCGGCGGTGAGCGACAGGCCCTCGTCCTCGGCCAGCGGCTCGTAGAGATCGGCGGCGTCTTCCACCAGGGCGCCCAGGTCGACCGAAACCGCGTCCTTCAGCCGCACGCCCGACTCGGCCTCTGCGATGGACAGCAGGGCGTTGAAGGTCGCCAGCAGGCCGTCGGCCTCCGCCAGCACGGCGGCGCAGGTCTCGCGCAGGTCCTCGGCGGTTCCGCCCTGGGCCACGGCCGTTTCAAGCTGCGCGCGCATGCGCGTCAGCGGGCTGCGCAGGTCGTGGGCGACGTTGTTGGAGACGGTGCGGATGCCGGTCATCAACTGCTCGATCTGGTCGAGCATGGCGTTGAGCGTGGCCGCCAGCCGGTCGAACTCGTCGCCCGAGCCGGTGGTGTTCATGCGGTGGGAGACGTCGCCGCGCATGATGGTCTCCGCCCCGCGCGAAATGCCTTCGATGCGTGCCAGAACGCGCCGGCTGACCAGCGCCCCGCCGCCCAGGCCCAGCACCAGCGTGCCCGCCAGCGCCCAGGCCATGGCCTCGGCCATCAGGTCCTGGAAGCGGTCGAGCGCGCGGGTGTCGCGGCCGACCAGCAGATGAAAGCCCGCCGACAGACGGAACGCCTTGGCGCGGCCGTAGGCGGCCTCCGTCCCGTCGCCGGCCAGGGGGAACATGACCCAGCTGCCCTGTTCCGTCGCGTTGGCCGGCCAGGCGGAGACGTTGCCGGCGATGGGCCGGAACTTGGGGTCCGTCAACAGGTAGAGCGAGCCCGACACGTTCGCCGGACCCGTGCGCCGCTCGATGGCTTCCACCAGGCCGCCTAAGCCGCGGGTGTTGTAGTGCTGGGCCAGCGCGTCGATGTCGGACGTTATGGCCTCGTCGATGGTGCGGCTGATGTTCTGCGCCGTCGTCCAATAGATGGCCGTCAGCAGCAGCAGCACCGACAGCCCGAACACCGCGGTATAGGCCAGCGTCAGGCGGAAGGCAGACGTCTTCAGGAATCTAGGCATCGGCACGGATCACGTACCCCGCGCCCCGGATGGTCTGTAGCAGGGGCTTGTCGAAGCCCTTGTCGATCTTCTGCCGCAGACGGCTGATGTGGACGTCGATGACGTTGGTCTGCGGGTCGAAGTGGTAGTCCCACACGCCTTCCAGCAGCATGGTGCGGGTGACCACCTTGCCGGCGTGGCGCATGAGGTATTCCAGCAGCTTGAACTCGCGCGGCTGAAGGTCAATGGGCTTGCCGGCGCGGGTCACGCGGCGCTCGATCAGGTCCATCTCCAGGTCGTCCACCTTCAGCTTCGTCTCGACCGAGGGCGCGGCGCGGCGGCGGGAAAGAACCTCGACGCGGGCCAGCAGTTCCGAGAAGGCAAACGGCTTGGTCAGGTAGTCGTCGGCCCCGGCCTTCAGGCCCTTGACCCGATCGTCCACCTGGGCGAGCGCCGAGAGAAACAGGATGGGCGTGCCCACGTTGGCCGCGCGCAGCGCCTGCACCAGCGCGATGCCGTCCAGCCCGGGCAGCATGCGGTCGACCACCAGCACGTCGTAGGAGCCGTCGGTTGCGCGGAACAGGCCGTCGCGGCCGTCGGTCACGCGGTCGACCACATGGCCGGCCTCGGTCAGGCCCTTTTCGATGTATCCGCCGGTCTTCTCGTCGTCCTCGACCACCAGGACGCGCATGTCATGCTCCCCCTTGTCCCAAGCCTGTGCCCTCAACGCGCGAACACCCGCGCCCGGTTGGAAGCCGGGCGCGGGGTCCGCGATGGTCGATATATAGGAGAGATATTAGGCGCTGCGCAGCTTGACGGGCACGAAGATCTCGCCGCCGTCGCGGCGCACCAGCAGGAGCACGCTGTCCTTCTCGGCCTTCTTGGCGGCAGAGACGGCATTGATCACGTCCTGCGGGTTGGCCACCGTCGAGCCGTTGGCCTTGACGATCACGTCACCCTGGCGCAGGCCGCGCTCGGCGGCGGGGCCGGTCGGGTCCACCTGGGCGATGACGGCGCCCTCGGCGTCGGCATCCAGGCCCAGCTGCTCGGCCAGTTCCGGCGTCACCGGGGCCAGCGCCAGGCCCAGCTCGCCCTTGCCCTCGATGGAGCCCTGGCCGTCACCCTCGGCCGAGGCGACCTGCTGCGTAGGCAACCTGCCCAGTTCAACGCTCAGGCTCTTTTCCTTGCCGTCGCGCAGGACGGTCAGGTCGACCGTGTCGCCCGGCTTATAGGCGGCGATCATGCGCGGCAGGTCGCGCATTTCCGCGACCGGCTGGCCGTCGACGGCGGTGATGACGTCGCCGGCCTTCATGCCCGCGCCCATGGCCGGGGTGTCGTCGGTGACCTGGGAAATCAGCGCGCCTTGCGTTGCGTCCTCGGAGAGGTCCATGGCCTCGGCGATTTCCGGCGTCACCGGCTGGATGGAGACGCCCAGCCAGCCGCGGCGGACCTCGCCGTTTTCCTTCAACTGCGCGATCACCGGCTTGGCGACGTTGGCCGGCACGGCGAAGCCGATGCCGACACTGCCGCCGTTGGGCGAGTAGATGGCGGTGTTCACGCCCATCACCGCGCCGTCGGTGCTGAACATCGGGCCGCCCGAGTTGCCCTTGTTGATGGCCGCATCGGTCTGGATGAAGTCGTCCAGCGGATCGTTGCCGATGGCGCGGCCACGGGCAGAGACGATGCCGGCGGTGACCGTGCCGCCCAGGCCGAACGGGTTGCCGACGGCCATGACCCAATCGCCGACCTTCAGGCCGTCGCTGTCACCGAAGGAGACGAAGGGCAAGTCCTCGGCGCTTTCGACCTTCAGAAGCGCGATGTCGGTCTTGGCGTCGGTGCCGATGACCTCGGCGTCCAGGGTGGTGCCGTCGGTCAGCTGAATACTGACGCTGTCGGCTCCGTCGATGACGTGGTTGTTGGTCACCACGTAACCGTCATCGCCGTCGATGATGAAGCCCGAGCCCAGGCCCACGGACTTGCCGCCGGGGCCGCGCGGACCCTGCGGGGCTTCCGGATGGCCGAAGCGGCGGAAGAATTCCTCGAACGGCGAGCCCCGGCCGTAGCGCTCCGACAGCTCGTTGGTGGCCTGGCGGACGGCCTTCTCGGCGGTGATGGTGACTACGGCCGGCGAAACCTTTTCCACCAGCGGCGAGAAGGTTTCCGGCATGGGCGCGGCGGCGGCCGTCTGCCCCACGGCGACCAGCGACGCTCCGGCGGCGGCCAGCAGCAGGGCGGCGCGGCGGGTCTTGGCGCGGCGGAAGGTAAGAGACGCTGTCATTCGGTTCACTCTCCTGCGGACCATCGAAATCAGGTGTCATGGCCGGAGGACCCGCCGATCGACCGCGCCGGCGGTGCGGACCTTGCGAGGGGCTCCGTCCGCCGGTGGGGATCACGTCCGCCTCACTCGGGGGGGAGGGAGGGGGAGGCGGACAAGGCGGGGCGGCAAAGCCCTCTCGGCCATGACCTGCTGCAATATGGTCCGACGCCCCTGACAAGCGCCTTGCGGCAGGATGAACATTTCGTAAGGTTGGAGAGGACCGGAATGCCGACGTATCGCGGATGATGTGTCGGCAAAATGTCGAGGTTTTCTTGACGAAACGACGCGGCCTGTCAGCCGCGCGCCACCAGTGCCTGAACCTCATCGGCCGTCGGTGCGGCGTCGGAGGCTCCGCGGCGGGTGGTCGCCAAAGCTCCGCAGGCGGCGGCGACGCGCACCGCTTCCTCCAGCGATGCCCCGGCGGCCAAGGCATGGCCGAGCCCGCCGTTGAAGCAGTCGCCGGCCGCCACGGTGTCTATGGCCTCCACGGCGAAGGCGGGCATGAAGCCCTCGGCCTCGCCCTCGCGCCAGACGACGCCGGCGGCCCCCATCTTGACCACGGCCCGCGACAGGCCGCGCTCGACCATGGCGCGGGCGGCGGCGAGCGCGCTGTCGCGGTCGGCGGGGCGGATGCCGACCAGCGCCTCGGTCTCGGTCTCGTTGGGGGTCATCAGGTCGACGCTCCGCCATACGGTCTCGGGCAGGCCGCGGCGCGGCGCGGGGGCCGGGTCCAGGATCACCAGCCCGCCCGCCTGGCGCACCATGGCGGCGGCGTCCATGGCCGTAGCCAGCGGGATTTCCAGTTGCAGCAACAGGACCTGCGTCTTGCGCAGCAGCGGCGCGATGCGCTCGACGTCCGTGTGGTCGATCGCCATGTTGGCGCCGCCGATGACGGTGATACTGTTCTCGGCCCTCGCATCCACCCCGATCACCGCGATGCCGGTGGGGGCGTCCGGCGAGGCCTGAAGATGCGTCGTGGCGACGCCGAAGTGGGCGAGGCGTTCGCGCGCCAACGTTCCAAAGGTGTCGATGCCGGTGCGCCCGGCAAGCTCCACCGCGCCGCCAAGCCGTGCCACCGCGACCGCCTGGTTGGCGCCCTTGCCGCCCAGCCCGATGGCATAGCCGGAGCCGTGGACGGTTTCGCCGGGGCGGGGCAGGCGGTCGGCGTAGGCGACCACATCGACGTTGACGGAGCCGAAGACGGTGATGGTCATGGGAGCACCTGTCGGAAAAGGAAAGGCTCAGCCCGCGCGGCCGACGGAGGCGCGCTCCACCAGCCGGGGCATGAGCTTGAGCACGCGGGGCAGGGCGGCTGCGCTTTCAAGGTGGTTGATGATGGCGTCGGCCGCCCGGGTGCCCAGTTCGCGGGTGCCCTGGCGGATGGTGGTCAGCGGCGGGCTCATGTAGGCGGCCAGTTCGATGTCGTCGTAACCCATGACCGACACATCGCCCGGCACGGAAAGCCCGGCCTCGCCGGCGGCGCACAAGGCGCCCATGGCCGACATGTCGTTGAAGCAGAACACCGCCTGCGGACGCCGCGGCGCCGGCCGGTCGAGCAGCGCCGTCATGGCCGCCTGACCGCTGGCGACGGTCAGGTCGCCGGGCACGATCAGGTCCGGGTCGAGGTCCATCCCGGCGGCGTCCAATGCGGCGCGCACGCCTGCCAGACGCTCGGCCGAGCGGGGATGACGCTCTGGCCCCGTGATGCAGGCGATGCGGGAAAAACCGTGACTAGCCAGGTACTTGCCCGCCAGCAAGCCACCGGCGTAGCTGTCGTCGGCGACCGCCGAGACGCCCGGCGTTTCCTCGGCGTCGAGCGCCAGGGTCGGCACGTCCGCGGCCTCGGCGAATTCGGCCGGGGCGGCGGGGTCCATGTTGCCGGTCATCACCACCAGCGCGTCGATGCGCTTCATGCGCAGGGCGGCCAGGTAGGCGTGCTGCTTGTCGGGATCGTCCTCGGAATTGCACAGCATCAGGCTGTAGCCGCGCGCGAAGCAGGCCGACTCCACGCCCTGGATCACTTCCGCGAAAAAGGGGTTGGTGGAGTTGGTGACCATCATGCCGATGGTGTGCGTGCGGTTGGCCTTCAGCGCGCGGGCCACGCCGCTGGGAGCATAGCCCAGCCGGTCCACCGCCTCGCGCACGCGCTCCGCCGTTTCGGGCGCCACGAAGCGGGTGCCGTTGATGACGTGGCTGACCGTGGTGACGGATACCTCGGCGGCGCGGGCGACGTCCTTGATGGTGGCCATGGGCGGCGATCCTCAGAGGGGCGGCGAAGGGATGGGTGGAGAAGGTCTTTGCCTTCTCCACCCATACGCAGGCGTAGGAGCGCTTTTACTTCGTCACGGCCTTGAGGGGAACCGGCGTGTACTCCGGCACCTCTTCGCCCTTGGCGACCTGGGCGGCGGTTTCCACACCCATCTCGCCGATCTTGCCGGCCTGCTGGGCGATGGTCGCGATCATGGAGCCGTCCTCGACGGCCGCCACGCCGTCGGCGGTGCCGTCGAAGCCGACCACGATGATGTCGCGGCCCGAGGCCTCGATGGCCTTGATGGCGCCCAGCGCCATCTCGTCGTTGTGGGCGAACACGGCGTCGATCTCGGGCTGGGCCTGGAGGATGTTCTCCATGACGTTCAGGCCCTTGGTGCGGTCGAAGTCGGCCGGCTGGCTGGCGACGATCTCGATGCCCTCGGCGGCGTCCACGGCCTGGTGGAAGCCCTCGCCGCGGTCGCGGGCGGCCGAGGTGCCGGGAACGCCCTGAAGCTCCACCACCTTGCCCTGGCCGTTCAGGGCCTCGACGATCAGCTCGCCGGCCATCTTGCCGCCGGCGACGTTGTCAGATGCGATGTGGCTGACGACCTCGCCGCCGTTGGCCGCACGGTCCAGCGTCACCACCGGCACGTCCTTGCGGTTGGCGGCGCGGACGCTGGAGCGCACGGCGTCGCTGTCGGTCGGGTTGATGAGCAGGACCTCGATGTCCTTGTTCAGCACGTCCTCGACGTTGGCCAGTTCCTTGGCCGGGTCGTTCTGGCTGTCGAGGACCACCAGCTCGTAGCCCAGCTCCTTGGCCTTGCTCTCGGCGCCGTCCTTGAGGGTGACGAAGAACGGGTTGTTCAGGGTGGAGACCACCAGCGCCATGGTGTCGGCCGCCTGGGCCGCGACGGAGGAGCCGAGAAGCGCCGCCGAAGCCGCGGCCGCCAGAAGTACCTTGCGCATGATGTACCTGCCTTTCTGGTTTCTTGGACTGGTTGAGAAGAAGAACAGGGTTTCCGTTAAGGCCCCTTCGTGTCGTTTTCGGGGCGCTATCGGTTGATCTTGCCGCGACTGTCGACCAGCACGGCAAGCAGGATCACGGCCCCCTTGGCGATCATCTGGTAGTAGGACGACACGTCCATCAGGTTCAGGGCGTTGTTGAGCACGCCAATGATGAGCGCGCCGATCAGGGTGCCGAAAATGTACCCGCGCCCGCCCATCAGGCTGGTGCCGCCCAGCACCACGGCGGCAATGGCGTCCAGCTCATAGGCCGTGCCGGCGGTGGGCTGGGCGCTTTCCAGGCGCGCGGTCAGGATGATGCCCGCCAGCGCCGCCATCAGGCCCGAAACGGCATAGACGGCAATCTTCACCCGCGTCACCGAAATGCCGGCCAGGCGGGTCACCTGCTCGTTGCCGCCGACGGCATAGACGTAGCGGCCAAACCGCATCTGACTGAGCACGAACCAGCAGACGATGAAGGCGAACGCCGCGATCAGCACCGGCACGGGAATGCCGAACACGTACTCGCCGCCAATGGCCCAGAAGGGGTCGGACATGGTGGTGATGGGGCGCCCGTCGGTATAGACCAGCGTCGCCCCCCTCAGCACCGTCATGCCCACCAGCGTCGCGATGAAGGGCTGCACGCCGCCGATGGCGATCACCACGCCGTTGGCCGCGCCCAGCGCCGCGCCCAGCGCCAGGGTCGCCGGCAGGGCAACCCACAGGCTTGCGTCGGCCGCCACCAGCGAGGCGCAGACCGCGCCCGTGAAGGCCAGAACCGAGCCGACGGAAAGGTCGATGCCGGCGGTCAGGATGACGAAGGTCATCCCCATGGCGATGATGGCGTTGATGGACGTCTGCCGCAGGATGTTCAGCAGGTTGTCCACGGTCAGGAAGTTGGGGCTGTAGAGCGACACCACGGCCATCAGCAGGATCAGGCCCACCAGCGACTTGTTGGCGGCCAGGAACCGCAGGACGGCCTTGCCGGCGCCCCCGTTGGCGGCGGTTTCGGCAGTGCGGGAGGTGGCGTTGCTGGGCATGATGTTCGTCCTTCAGGCCACGGCGCGTTCCATGATGCCTTCCTGCGTCGCCTGCCCGCGGTCGAAAGACCCGGTCAGGCGGCCGTGGGACAGCACCAGGATGCGGTCCGACAGGCCCAGCAGCTCCGGCATGTCCGACGACATGAGAAGCACGCACAGGCCCTGTTCCTTCAACTTGTTGATGAGCACGTAGATCTCGCGCCGCGCCCCGACGTCCACGCCGCGCGTCGGTTCGTCCAGGATGACCACCCTGGGCTCGGTCAGCAGCGATTTCGCCAGCGATACCTTTTGCTGGTTGCCGCCTGACAGAGTGTTGACGGGGCAATCCATGTCCGGCGCCTTGACGGCGAACGCCTTCATGTACTCGGCAATGGCGGAGGTTTCCTTCGCGCGGTCCACCACCGGTCCGCGCGACAGCCGCCCCAGCGCGCCGAGCGCCATGTTGAAGCGGATGGAGTGCGGCTGGATCAGGCCGTCGGCCTTGCGGTCCTCGGTCACATAGGCGATGCCGACGCGCACGCCGTCGCGCGGGCTTTTCAGCGTCACGGGCACGCCGTCGACCTCCACCGTCCCCGACGACAGGCGGTTGGCGCCGTAGATGGCGCGGGCGAGTTCCGTGCGCCCGGCGCCCATCAGGCCGGCGAAGCCCACCACCTCGCCGGCGCGGGCGGTGAAGGACACGTCCTCCACCCCCTCGGCGCAGGCATTGGCGACCTCCAGCCGCACCGGGCCGGGGGCGCATTTGACATGGGGATACTGGTCGGTGATCTCGCGCCCGACCATGTGGCGGATGAGGTCCGCCTCCGTCAGGTCGGCGACGGTGCCGGTGTGGACCATCTGGCCGTCGCGCAGCACGGTCACGTCGTCGCACAGCGCGAAGATTTCGGAAAGCCGGTGGCTGATGTAGACGATCGCCTTGCCCTCGGCCTTGAGCGACCGGATGACCTCGAACAGGATGCGGGTCTCGACGTCCGTCAAGGCGTCGGTGGGCTCGTCCATGATGATGACTTCGGCGTCCAGCGACAGGGCGCGGGCGATCTCGACCATCTGCTGGGTTCCGACGCCCATGCGCCCCAGCGGCGCGCCCGGCGATACATGGCCCTGCTTCAGCCGCGCCAGCAGATCGGTCGCGCGGGCCTTCATGGTCGACCAGTCGATGCTGCCAAAGCGCGTGCGCGGCTCGCGGCCGAGGAAGATGTTCTCCGCCACCGACAGGCCGGGCAGCAGGTTCAACTCCTGGTGGATGATGGCGATGCCGGCGTCCATGGCCTGGCGCGGGGTGGTGAACCGAACCGGCTGACCCTTGAAGCGGATCTCGCCGCCCTTGTCCGGGTCGTGGATGCCGGTGACGATCTTCATCAGCGTCGACTTGCCGGCGCCGTTTTCGCCCACCAGCGCCATGACGCGGCCGGCGTGGATGGAGAAATCCACGTCGCGCAGGACGTTGACCGCCCCGAAGGTCTTGCCGATGCCGTGAAGGGAAAGAAGCGGCGCCGTCATCGCATCACCTCCATGCCGGTGAACGGTCGCGATCCTAGAAGATCACGCCGGAGTAGAGGATCACATTGGCGAACGGAGTGCACTCGCCCGTGCGAACGATGGCCTTGGTGGACGCGGTCAGGCGCTTGAACTCCTCGTGGGGTACGCGCTCCACCGCGACGGGGGCGCCCTGCGCCTGGCCGATCTTTTCCAGAAGGGTCGTCAGGCCGTCGAAAACGGCGGGATTGCGCTCGGGCAATTCGGTGGCGATGACGGCGCGCTCCACCTGAAGCTCGCGGCCCACGGCGTCGACCACCTGAAGAAAGGACGGAATGCCGGGAACCACCGCCACGTCGATGCGGGTTGGGTCGGGAGGGAAGGGGAGACCCGAATCGCAGACGACCAGCCCGTCGGTATGGCCCATGCGGGAGACGGCATGGGACAGCGGGGCGTTCAGAAGGCCGGTCTTCTTCATGGCGGTGGTCCTCCGGCGGTAGGAGCCGACGGCGCAAGGGGAAGCCGTCGGGTGGTGCAGGAAAACTGTAGCGCCATCTTCATGAGCGCGCAAACGTTTGCGCAAACGTTTGCGCGGAAATGAACGGCACGGCCCGCACTGCTCATCCCAAGGAATGAGACGATCGGCGGATTCGTCCTTCTTTCGGATAGGCGGTCCGGGCGGTGGGGGCTATTCCGCCGCCCGCGCGGGCTGCCCGGCCGGCGGCGACTCGGCGCCTTCCTCGGGCGGCGCCTCCACCGCGTCCGGGTCGAGGCGGAAGTCGTCGAGGATGGTGTAGAAGGCCGGCACCAGGAACAGCGCCAGGATGGTCGCCGTCGCCAATCCGAAGGCGAGCGAGGTCGCCAGCGGGATCAGCACCTGGGCCTGCAGGCTTTTTTCCAGAAGCAGCGGCGTCAGGCCGGCCACCGTGGTCAGCGAGGTCAGCACAATGGCGCGGAAGCGGGCGCGGGCGGCCGCCTTGGCGGCCTCGGCCGTGGGCATGCCCCGCGCGCGACCCTGCTTGATGAACATCACCAGCAGGATGGTGTCGTTGACCACCACGCCCGCCAGCGCCGCCAGCCCGACCATGGATGGCATGGATATCTCCAGCCCTTGCGCGATGTGCCCCGCCACCGCGCCGACCAGCGCCATGGGAATGGCCGAGATCACCACCACCGGCTCCAGATAGCTGCGGAACTGGAGCGCCAGCAGCATGTAGATGCCGATGAGCCCGATGATGAAGTTGCGCTGCACGCTGGCGCCGGTCTTCGCCCCTTCCTTCGCCTGCCCCTCCAACTGGACGGACACGCCGGGGTGGGCGGCCAGAAGCTCCGGCAGGAAATTGTCGGTGGTGTGGGCGATGATCTCGTTGGCGTTGGCGACCGTGCTGTCGATGTCGCCCTGAAGGGTGACGGCGCGCCGGCCGTTGATGCGATGAATGCGCGAATAGCCGCGATCCATGGAAATGTCCGCCACCGCCGTCAGCGGCACCTGGGTGCCGTCGGGCAGGGCGACCGCGAAATAGTCCAGGTCGGCCAGGCTGTCGCGGTCCTCGGGTGCGAGGCGCACGCGCACCTCCCATGTCTCCCCGGCGTCCTGCACCTCGGCCACTTCCGTGCCCTGGAAGGCCCCGCGAAGCTGCGCGGCGATGGCCTGGCCGGTGAGGCCGAGCGACGTCGCACCATCCTTCAGCGTCATGCGCATTTCCGGCTTGCCGGGGCGCAGGTCGTCGGACAGGTCGACGACGCCCCGGTAGCCGTACAGCCAGCCCTGCAAGTCGAGACTGGCGGATTTCAGGGTGTCCAGGTCGTCGCCCAGCAGGCGGATGTCGAGCGCCCGGCCGGCGGGACCGATCTGGCGCTCGGCGAACTTCAGCGACACCACGTCCGGCACCTGGCCCACGCGGTCGCGCCACTGGTCGATGACGTCGTCCATGGGGGCGTCGCGGACCTGGCTCGACAGCATGTCCAGCGTGACGGTGGCGACGTGCGGGCCGCTTTCGAAGGCGTCGGTGTTGCGGGCGTATTCCACCGTGATCTGCTCGATCAGCGGTTGGTTGTCCGGCTGGCGGGGGGCGAAGTCCTCGCCGACCGCGCGCGCAGCCGTCACCACCCGGTCCACCACCTCTTCGGTGCGTTGCAGCGGCGTGCCCTGGGGCAGCAGGATGCGGGAGACGACCACGTCGCCCTCCAGCTCAGGGAAGGCGCGGAACTTCACCAGCCCGCCGCCGATGGCCGCGACGGTGGTGATCAGCAGCGCCACCATGATGCCCATGGTCAGGTACCGATAGTCCACCGCCCGGTCCACCAGTTTGCCGAACCGCTCGTCGCGGAAGCGGTCGAAGGCGGCCTCGAACCAGCGGCGGAACCGCGAGGGCTCCTTGTTCTTCATGTGCTGAAGCGAGTGCGACAGGTGGTGCGGCAGGATCAGGAACGCCTCGATCAGCGACACCGCCAGCGTCATGATCAGTACGATGGGCATGATGCGCATGACCTGCCCGATGTTGCCTTCCATGAAGGCCAGCGCGCCGAAGATGCAGACGGTGGTCAGGAACGACGAGATCACGCCCGGCAGCACCTGCTTCGTGCCCTCGACGGCGGCGGTGAAGGGCTTGGCGCCGCGCTGCAGGTGCGCGGCGACGTTTTCCGCGATGACGATGGCGTCGTCCATCAACAGGCCGATGGCGATCAGAAGCCCCACCATGGAGATCATGTCGATGGACAGGCCGAACAGCGTCATCAGCGCGAACGTGCCGAAGAAGCTGACGGGCAGCCCCATGGAGACCCAGAAGCTGTAGCGGAAGCTGAAGAACAGCCACAGCGTCAGGAACACCAGCACCAGTCCGATGATGCCGTTGTCGAGCAGCATGGTCAGGCGGTCTTCCACGATGGAGCTGACGTCCTGCGCCACCGTCAGTTCCACGCCGCGGGGGGCGCGGGCCTGTTCGTCGTCCAGAAACGTGTTCAGCGCCGCCATGACGTCCAGGCTGTCCTGGTCCTTGGTCTTGGAGACCGACAGCAAGGCCGCCCGCCCGCCGTTGAAGGTGACCTTGTCCTCCTCGTCGGCGAAGCTGTCGGAGATGCGCGCGATCTCGCCCAGCCGCACCTCGCCGCCGGTATCGCCGGCGACCACCACGAGATTGCGGAACTGGGCGGGCGTCAGGCGCTCGTCGTCGAAGCGCACCAGCATGTCGGCGTCGGCGGTTTCCATGACGCCGCCGGGCAGGTTGAGGCTCTGGCGGCCGATGGTGTCGGCGATGTCGGTGATGGACAGGCCGTGGCGGCGCAGGGCCTCGGCGGGAATCTCCACCAGGATTTCCCGCTCGGAGAAGCCGGTGACGGAGACCTGGCTGACTTCCGGCAGGCGGATCATGCGGTCCTTGACCTGCTCGGCATAGGCCTTGAGGTCGGATGCGCTCATGGGGCCGGTGATGGCGACGGCGGCGACGAAGTCCACCCGGCCCAGTTGCTTGACCACCGGGCGTTCCACGTCGGCGGGGAAGCTGTTGATGGCTTCCACCTCGGTCTTCACGTCGTCCAGGAAGCGGTCCAGGTCCTGGCCCTCGATCATCTTGGCGACGGCCGATGCGGTGTTCTCGCGCGCCTCGCAGCGCACTTCCTCCAGCCCCTCGACGCTCTCCACGGCTTCCTCGATGCGCTGGCAGACGGCGTCCTCCACGTCCTCGGCCGAGGCGCCGGGATAGACGGCATTGATGCTGATTTCCTGCGGCGCGATGTCGGGGAAGGTCTCGCGCTTGAGTTGGGGCAGGGCGAACAGCCCGATGACGAAGAACGCCGCCATCAGCAGGTTGGCGGCAACCGGATGGCCGGCGAACCAGCGGATCATCGCGCGGCCCCCTCGGTCCCGGCGGCGGCGGCGAGGCGCGTCGCGGCGGTGGCGTCGGGCGACGGCTCCAGCAGCATTCCCCGCACGGCGGGCACCAGGTCGGTGACCACCACGCGGTCGCCTTCCTCAAGGCCGCTGTCGATGACGGCGATGTCGCCCTGTTCCCAGGCGACCGTGACGGGGCGGACATCCAGGCGGTTGTCGGCATCGGCCACATGCACGGTGCGCCCGGCGTGCAGGGCGCTGCGCGGGATCACCAGCCGGTCCTCGCGCGCCGGCCCCTTCAGCGCCACCTCCACGAACATGCCGCGCGTCAGCGGCGGGCGCACGCCGGGGCGGGCACCGGCGTAGGGGTCGTCGACGGTGACGATGACGCCGATGGTGCGGGTCTTGGGATCGACGGTTTCCGCGATCCGGGTGACGCGGCCCTCCCAGGTGACGGTGCGCTCGCCGGCGGTCAGGCGGACCTCCGGCGTCAGTTGCAGCAGACCGGGCAGGCGTGCGCCGGTCAGGTTCCGCGCATCGCCGACGGGCGCCTCGGCTTCGGGGATCAGGGGGAACAGGCGCTCAAGCGGCACCTGCGCGGTGACTTCGGCGGTCTCGATGCCGTCGGCGGTGGCGAGCGTCTGGCCGCGCTGGGCGTACTGGCCGCGTTCCACCTCCACGGCGCGGACGCGGATGTCGAAGGGTGCGCGCACGGTGGTGCGGCCCTGGTCCAGCCGCGCCGTCTCGGCCTGCGCCGCCAGGGCCTGCCGCTGCGAGGGAATGAGGGTCAGCGTGTTCTTGAGGTTCTGCACCTGCTGGCGGCCGGCCAGCAGGGCGCGCTCGGCGGTGTCGACGGTGGTCTGGCTGGCCGCGCCGCTGCGCCGCAGGTCCTGCTTGCGGGAGAGGTCGCGGGCGAGCACATCCATGTTCTGTTGCTCGATGGCGAGGCTTTCGCGGGTGGTTTCGGCGCGGGCGTCCAGTTCGGCCAGTTGCGCCTCGATCTGCGCCAGGGCCAGGTCGTAGTCGGCGGCCTCGAAGCGGATCAGGTCGGTGCCTTCCGCCAGCACGGCGCCGCTTTCGAGCTCGGGGTGAATCCATTCGACGCGGCCCGAGACCTCGGCCACGGCCTGCCAGACGCGGCCCGGCTCCACCTCGCCGTAGCCCAGCGCGCGGGGGATGACGTCCAGGCGCGGCACCTCGATGACGCGGACGGGCTTGGCGGTCTCGCCGGTTTCGGCGCGCACGGGCGGCTCGCGCCCCTGGACGGCCAAGACGAAGATGCCGGCGGCGAGAAGGATCGGCGGCAGGATCAGGGCCTTGCGCCAGTGCCGTTGCAGGAACGCCTTCATGGCTTCAGCCCTCCGCCAGCGAGGAAACGTCGGGCGCCGGCAGCCCGAGGGACGCACAGGCCGAGGCGACGGCGGCGGTGGCCGTGTCGTGCCAGGCCTCGCCGGTCAATATGGTCCGGTCCAGGCGCCGTTCCACCACCTCGCGCGCGGCGATCAGCGGCATGACCGAGCCGATGAGCAGGTGGCCGCGCATGACGGCGGTGGGATGCTCTGCCGGCAGGTCCAGTGCCGCGCCGGCGATGGCCGCCAGCGCCCGGTTGAGCGGCAGGAAGAAGGCCTCATGCAGCAGGTCGAAGGCCTCCGACGGCATCATCAGCTCGCGCAGGATGAACAGCGCGCGGCCGTCCTCGCGCGCGCTGCCCAGCCCCGTCATCAGCCCCAGCACCACGCGCGCCAGAATGCGTCCCAGCGCCGCCCGGTCGCCGCCGGCCTCGGCCAGCGTATGGGCGACACGGGCTTCCATGGGCCGCACGAAGGCGGCGTTGCGCTCCGCCACCGAGCGCGCCACGGCCAGGTACAGGCCGCGCTTGCCGCCGAAGTGATAGGCGATGGCCGCCACGTTGGCGTCCGCCGCGTGCGCGATGCGCCGGGTGGACACGCCGTCATAGCCGTCCCGTCCGAACACCCGCAGGGCGGCGGCCAGCAGGCGCTGGCGCGTCTCCTCGCCCCGTGCCGAGGGCGCGTGGCCCTCGGAAACGGCGTCTGAGCCGGTGTTGCGGGACGCGGTCTGGTCCATGACGGGCGATCTCAATCAATCGTTTAAATTAGAATGTTGAGATATGACAGCCGGACCGGCGCGTCAAGAGGTCACGGCACTTTCGCCTTCACGGACGCATCGGCGTTGGCCAGGCTGGCGGCGGCGGCATCGCCTGTTTTCCTGCGGCTTTCGGGCGGCACGAAGGACAGGACCACGTCGCCCTCGGCGGCCTTCGGACGCTCCTTGTGGGTGGCGAAGACGATGCGGCCGTCGTGCTTGAGCACCAGCAGGATTTCGGCGTCGGTGTTTCGATTCGCCAGGAAGTCGTCGAAGGTGAAGGCGCCCGTCAGCCGGGTCTTCTGGAAGGTCCAGCCGGCCAGCATGCGGCGCTCCAGGTCGTCGGTGTCGGCGCCCGAGCGCAGCAGCGTCTTGCCGCCCAGCGTGAACGACCGCCGGCGCGGATGGTCCGACGCCTCGTGGCAGCCGGTCTGGTAGACGTTGATGCGGCCCAGTTCCGGTGCCAGGTCGGTGCAGACCAGGGCGTTGTAGGCGTCGTTGGGCGTCGCCGCGATCAGGTGGCCGAAGGCGTTGAACTCCAGGTGATGCTCGGTCACCTCCGACAGCACATCGCCGAAGTAGGTGGGCACGTTCTGCTGGCGGGCCAGGCGCAGGCGATGCCAGTCGCCATCGGCGATGATGGCCGGCACGTCGAGGTCCTTCAGCGCGCGTGCCAGGGCCACCGTCCAGCGCGAGGCGCCGACGATCAGGATGCCGGGCCGGCGGGTGGACACCAGCCCCAGCACCTTCGCCAGCCAGCCGATGGAAAAGCCGTGCGCGACGACGGTGGTGAAGACGATGGCAAACGCCAGCGGCACCAGCAGGGCGGCGTCCTCGAAGCCCACCACCTGAAGCTTGGTGGCGAACAGGCCGGCGACGGCGACGGCGACGATGCCGCGCGGGGCGATCCAGGCGACCAGGGCGCGCTCCTTCCACGGCAGGGGCGTGCCCAGCGTGCTCAGCAGCACGGCGGCGGGGCGCACCAGCAGCAGGATGGCGGCGATGAAGGCCAGGTGGCGCCAGTTCAGCGACCCGAAGGCGTCCCAGCTGAGCGTCGCCGTCAGCACCACGAAGACGCTGGAGACCAGCGCGGTCGTCACGTACTCCTTGAAGCGGCGCAGCTCGTCCAGGCTGGAGACGCGGGAGTTGCCGATGGTCATGCCCAGCGCCGTCACCGCCAGCAGGCCGGCCTCGTCATAGACCAGGTTGGAGACGGCGAAGCACAGCAGGATGGCGCCCAGCACCAGCGGCGCCTTGAGGAACTCGGGCACCCAGCCGCGCTGGAAGGCCTGGATGCAGCCCAGGCCGACGGCGACCCCCAGGGCCAGCGCCACCGCGATGCCCACGGCGAGGCCGCCGGCGACGACGATCAACGGCTGGTCCAGCACCCAATGCACGGCGACCTCGTAGGTCAGCACGGCGAACAGCGCGCCGACCGGATCGTTGACGATGCCTTCCCACCGCAGCACGGCGGCGGGGCGGTGGCTCAGACGGGCCTGGCGCAGCATGGGGGCGATGACGGTGGGGCCGGTGACAACCAGCAGGCCGCCGAACAGGATGGCGACCGCAGGCGACAGGCCGCCGATGAAATGCGCCGCCACGGCCCCGAAGAACCATCCCAGCGGCGCACCGAAAACGATCAGCCGCCGCACCGCCTTGGCCGAGCCGCGCAGCGAGCCGAGGTTGAGGCTCATGCCGCCCTCGAACAGGATGACGGCGACGGCCACGCCGATGGCCGGCTGGAGCAGCGGGCCGAAGTCCTGGGCCGGTTGCAGCACGCCGGTGGCGGGACCGGCGATCAATCCGACCACGGCCAGCAGCACGATGGCGGGTATCTGGTAGCGCCAGGCGGCCCACTGGGCACCGACCCCGAGCACCAGGATCAGCGCGATTTTCAGCACGAGGCCTTCGGCCATGCGTGGCCCTCCGGTAAGGCGTGACAATCAAGAGTGAGGCCGGCGGCGCCCGCTGTCCAGCCGTTGCAGGTGCGAAAACACCCCGGCCCTTGCGGGGCCGGGGTGCCTTCGGCTTTGCGAGAGAAGAGGGGGGAATTCTCTCACACCTGTCTACGCAAATGGTCTTCCTTCAGTTCACGGAATTGCGCGCCCATGACGACAAGGCGCTCCTCGCCGAAGATGTCGCGGGCGGCCGGGAAGATCTTGGTCTCTTCCTCGTCCATGTGGTGTTCAAGAACCTCTTTTATGACATGGCTGCGGGCCGTCCAGGCGTCGCCGCCCTTGTCGTCGTCGTCGGTCAGGCGGGAGGCGAGGAACTCGGCGACGTCGTGTTCCTCCTCGCCCTCCAGGGCCTTCAGCCGGGCCGAGGTGGTGCGCTTGAGCGGCTTGTAGAGCACCTCGTCCTCGGCACGGGCGTGGGCGATGAGCAGACTCTTGAGGTCGGAGAACAGCACGCGGCGCTTTTCCGGGTCGGGGGTTTCCTGGAGTCGCTCGGCGAGAAGGCGTATCTCCTCGTGGTCGGACTTCAGGTCGTCGAGGATTGTCGGCTCGGACATCGGGGTCTCCAAATTCTTGAAAACGCAGGGTTTCCAGTTTGGAGACGAACGCGGCCCCGCGCGGGGCCGCTCCCCGAATTCAGGCCGCGTCCTCGCCGCGCGCCACGGTCCGGCCGCGCCAGCTCGGCCGGTGGCCGCGCCATGAGCGCACCAGCGCCACCCACTGCAACGCCAGCAGCACCGCGATGCCCACCGGATGCCACGGCACCGCTCGCCAGTCCTGGCGCGAGCGCACCGCCAGCACCGCCCGCTGGGCCAGCGTCGCCAGCACGCCGGCAAGGCCCATCCAGGCGACGACAGCCGAGCCTGCGACCAGCGCGGCGGGGATCAGCAGCCACGGCAGAATGTGCCCGCCGGCCAGCAGCACGGTCCACACGGGCAGGCCGACGGGTGTCGCCATGCCCTCCGTCGCATTCTTGGAAAACCCGTCCCAGGTGGCGGCGAAGCCCTCGTACATGCGGCAGCGGGCAAGATCGGCGGCCTCCACCACGCCGGTCGCGTAGCCGGCGCGGCGGAAGGCGCGGGGCAGGGTGACGCCGTCGTGCATGGAGGCCTTCACCGATGGCGCGCCGTGCCCGCACATCGCGTCGTAGGCTTCGCGCCGGACCGCCATCAACTGACCGCAGCCGGCGGCGAAGGCGGCAGTGCGGCGGAACAGGCGGGCGAAAAACATGGGCAGGTAGCCCAGCAGCAGCACATGGATCTGCGGAATGATCAGGCGCTCACCCAGGGTCTTTGTCTCCTCGCGCGGGAAGCCGCTGACCAGGTGCAGGCGCGGATCGGCGAAGCAGGCGGCGAAGCGGCCCGGCGCGCCGGGCTCCAGCCGCACGTCGGCGTCCATGAACAGCAGGATGTCGCCCCGCGCGCGGCGGGACAGCGCATGACAGGCGTGCTGCTTGCCCGACCAGCCACCCGGCAGGGGCGGCGCCGTCTCCAGCCGCACGCGGCCATCCTCGGCGGCGAGGCGGCGCACGATGTCCGCCGTGCCGTCGGTTGAGTGGTCGTCCAGCACCACCACCTCCAGCGGCGTCTTCCCGTCGGCCAGCACCGAGCGCACGGCGGCCTCGATGTTCGCCGCCTCGTCGCGGGCGGGGATGAGGACCGAGACCAGCTCTCCGGTGTCGGCGCGGGCCGGGGCGCGGCGGAAGAAGGGCAGGTTGAGGAGCGTCAGCGCCAGCGGCAGCACTGCCAGGCAGAGCGCGATCAGCGCCAGTGTTTCCAGTGTCATTGCGAATCCTCCGGGGCGCCGTGGCCCGCATGAAAACGCCGGCCGCCGAGCCACGCCCGGCCGCGCCGCCACAGGTCGTAAATGCCGCCGACGCCGACCGTTCCGCCGATCAGCGTGTCGAACCGCGCCGGGTCGCGGGATCGCGCGGCATCGGCCAGCAGGTCCATCTGGGTGGCGAGCGCCTCTTCCAGCACCGCCTTCCAGCTTTCGACGGAGCGGCCGGACGCGGCGCGCGGGTCGATGGGCGGGCCGAAGCGGCACAGGGCCTCGGGCGTGCGCTCGTCCCAGAACGGGTATTCCACCGCCAGCGGCACCAGCAGGGCGTCGGGCACCCGTGCAGCCAGATGCGCGACGCCCGGGCGCAAGGAGACGGGGCGGACGCGGGCGTCGGTGAAATGCCCCTCCGCCGTCACCCAGAGCATGGCGCCGCGCTGGGCGAGCACGCCGCGGCTTTCGCGCAGGAAGGTGGCCGCCCCGCGCCGGCTGTCGCGCTCAATGCCGAACAGGCCGATGCGCGCCATGAAGCGGTAGCGCTTCAGGGCTTCGGCGTCGATGGGACCGAAGCCCGGGCGGTCGGGGAACAGGTGGGTCGCCAGCACCATGATGAAGGCCGGGTCCCACCAGGACGGATGGTTCAGGTAGACGATGACGGGCCGCCCCGGCGGCAGCCGGAGGCGTCCGTCGCGCGCGATGCGCACGGCGTGGAAGGCCTTGCGCATCTGCCGCGTCATCACCCCGCCGAAGAAGCGGACCAGGGCCGGCTTGCGGCGCCGGACGACCTCCGGCGGCGGGATGGGGCTCCCGCCGTCGCTCATGGTCAGGCCACCCCGGCTTTCGCGGTCGCTTCGGCGCCCTGGCCGGTCATGTCCTGGTCGAGCGTGTCGCCGGCGATCCAGCCGCTCATCATCACCATGGGCATCCCCGGTCCGGGATGCGCCGCGCCGCCGGCCAGGTAGAGGCCCTTCAGGTCGCGGGAGCGGTTGCCCGGCTTGAAGGCGCCCATGAACCGCCCGTGGCTCGCCAGGCCGTAGATCGCGCCGTTGAGCACGTTGTAGCGGTCGTGGATGTCCTGGGGCGTCAGCGTGCGCTCGTGCACGATGCGCTCCTCGATGTCTTCCATTCCGGCGGTGCGCTTGAGCTTGTCGAGGATGGTGCGGCGATACCCCGGCAGCATCTTCGACCAGTCATGGTGCGGCCGGAGATACGGCGTGTGGACCAGCACATACAGCGCCTCCCCGCCCGGCGGCGCGACCTCGGGCTCCGTGCGGGCGGGGGCGGCGAGGTAGCAGGTCGGGTCCGGCGCCGGTTCGCCCTTGTTGTAGATGGCGTCGAACTCCTCTTCCGGATCGCGGGAGAACACGAAGTCGTGGTGGGCGAGGTGGTCGTAGGCCTTGTTCAGCCCCAGGTACAGCACCACGCCCGAACACGCGGGCTCGTAGGACCGTCGGGAATGGAACGTGGCCGCCGGGCTGCCGCCGACCAGTTCGTCGTAGGTGCGGATGCTGTCCATGTTGGAGACGACGGCGGCGACAGGCACCGTCTCGCCGGTGGTGGTCTCCACCGCCGTCACCTGGCCGTCCTCCGACACGATGCGCGACACGCCCACGCCCATGCGCAGGTCCGCCCCCTTGCGCGCCGCCAGTTCCGCCAGCGCCACGGGAACGGCGCGGGTGCCGCCCCTGGGATACCAGATCCCTTCCGACGTCTGCATGTGGCCGATGGCGCACAGCACCGCCGGCGAGGCATAGGGCGAGGAGCCGACATACTGCACGAAGTGGTCCAGCATCTGCGCCGCGCGCTTCTCCGGCACATGGCCGCGGATGGTGCCGGCGACCGTGGAGCCCATGCGCAGGGCCAGGATGTCGGACAGGGTGGAGATGTTCATGCTGCCCTTGACCGACAGCGTGTCCTTCATGTCCTCCACGGCCTTCCAGAAGAAGAACCGCTCGGAGATGTGGTGCAGGCGCTCCGACTGCTTGATGAAGGCCTTGTAGCCGTCGCCGGTTCCGGCGCCCGAGAACTCATCCAGCGACGCCGCCATGCGGTCGACGTTCTCCTGCAGGTCCAGCACCGTGCCGTCTTCAAAGAAACAGCGCCACTGCGGGTCCAGGCGGACGAGGTCCAGGTGGTCGTTCACGTCCTCCCCGGCCTCGGCGAAGATGCGTTTCAAGACGCGCGGGACGGTCAGGATGGTCGGTCCCATGTCGAAGCGGAATCCGTCCGCCTCGTGCACGGCCGCCTTGCCGCCCAACCAGGGGTTGCGCTCGAACAAGATGACCTTGCGCCCGCGCGCGGCCAGCGTCGCCGCCGCAGCCAGGCCGCCGAGGCCGCCGCCGACGACGGCAATGGGCAGGGTTTCGCTCATGGTCCGGGTCATGGGTGGGTCCCTCCGCTTACTCGGCCGCCGCCAGGGCGGGTTCGTGGTCCAGGGCGCTCTGGCGCAGCGCCGGGGTCAGGGTCAGGTTGAGGTCTTCCGCGACCAGCTTGGAGGTGATGCGCGCGCCCTCGAAGATGACGGGCAGGCCGCTGCCGGGATGCGTGCCGCCGCCGACAAGATAGACGCCGTCCAGGTCCTCGAACCGGTTGTGCGGGCGGAAGCCCAGCATCTGGGTCAGGTTGTGGGCCAGGTTGAAGGTCGCCCCCTTGTGAACGTGCAGGCCGTCGCGCCAGTCGTCGGGCGTGAACACCTTTTCGAAGGTCGCCCGGCGCTCCAGGTCCGGCACGCCCATCTCCGCCAGCCGGTCGAGCACCAGACGCCGGTAGCCCGCCTTTTCCTTGCTCCAGTCGATGTGCTCGGACTGGTGCGGCACGGGCACCAGCACATAGAGCGCCCGCTTGCCCGGCGGCGCCATGGTCGGGTCGGTGGCGCCGGCGTTCTGGACGTAGAGCGAGGGGCGGTCGGGCAGTTCGCGGCCTTCCTCGATCTGGCGGATGTTGCGCTTGTAGTCCTCGGCCAGGAAGATGGTGTGGTGGTCCAGGTCCGCCGCCGTGTCGTCGACGCCCAGCCACATCATGAAGGTGGAACAGCTGAACTTCTTGCGGTCGATCTTGGCGTCGGTCCACTTCCGCCGCAGATGGTCGGGCACGAGGTGCGTCATGGCATGGGCGAAGTCGGCGTTCATGACCAGCGCGTCGCACTCGTGGCGGCCCTGGTCGGTGACGACGGCCTTGGCGCGGCGCTTGTCGAACTCGATGCCGGTCACGCCCTCGTTCAGGCGGATGTCCACGCCCATGGAGCGCGCGAGGTCCGCCATGGCTTCGACCACCGCCGCGCATCCGCCGATGGGATGATAGACGCCGTGGCCGTATTCCAGGTAGGACAGGATGGTGAACAGACTGGGGCAGCGGAAGGGCGACATGCCCAGGTACTTGCTCTGGAACGAGAAGCTCAGGCGCACGCGCTCGTCGTCGAAGTAGCGCGACAGGTCCTTGTCCACGCTGGCGGTGGGACGCAGGAAGCGCAGCGACTTCAGGACGTCGGGCCGCAGGTAGTCCCTCACGCCCGCAAAGGGGTTCTCCAGCACCGGGCGGAAAGCGGACAGCTTTTTGCGGTTGTCCTCCAGGAAGGCCGGCAGGTTGGCGGCATCGTGCGGGTTGAGGCGGGATACCTGGCGCTGCAGTTCCTCGATGCGGTCGCTGGCGCGGATTTCGCCGCCGCCCTCGAACACCAGCCGGTACATGGGATCGAGCTTGCGCATTTCCACATGGTCGGCCAGCCTTGTTCCGCACGCCTCGAAGATTTCTTCCAGGATGCGCGGATACAGGAAGAACGTCGGTCCCATGTCGAAGCGGAAACCCTCGGCCTCGATGGCGGAACACCGGCCGCCCACACGGTCGCGCCGTTCCAGAACGGTGACGTCGGCGCCGTGGCGGGCGAGCAGGAGGGCGGCGGCCAGGCCTCCCGGGCCGGCTCCCACGATTGTGACGCGCTGCGACATGGGCACTCTCCTCCGTTGACTGGCGGCTGCCGGCGCTCAGGGGGAACCGGCGTTGCAAAAACCGTCCGGCGTTGATTGCCGTGGCTGTCTGTTGAACCACTACGACGGTCCCAGGCGTAAAGATCACCGATCACTGGAGGACAGGGATGCGTGACGACGACACAAACGACGCCCGGGCCGAGGCGGAGGAAGCCACTGGCGACGCCGCCACGGCCACGGCCCGCCGCGTGGCCGCCGCCCGGGCCGCCCAAGGCCTGTGGGCGCGCACGCCGCTGCGCCGCCGCCTCAAGGTGATCCGCCGCCTGCGCCGCATGATCGGCCGTCGCGCGCCGGAACTGGCCGACAGCGTGCGCACCTACGGCGGTCGCCAGCCGGGCGAGACGCTGATGGCCGAGGTCCTGCCGCTGGCCGAAGCCTGCCGGTTCCTGGAGCGCGAGGCCGGCGACCTTCTCGCCCCGCGCAAGCTGGGCGGAGAGGGGCGGCCGGCCTGGCTGTCGGGCACGTCCGCCGTGGTGAAGCCCGAGCCGCTGGGCGTGGTGCTGATCCTGGCGCCGTCCAACTATCCGCTCATGCTGCCGGGCATCCAGATCCTCCAGGCGCTGGCGGCGGGCAACGCGGTGGTGGTCAAGCCGGCGCCCCAGTGCGCCGCGCCGCTCTACAAGCTGGCGGCCATGCTCGATCACGCCGGCCTGCCGGAAGGGCTGCTGCACGTTCTGGGCGAGACGGTGGCCGAGGCCGAGGCGGCCATGGACGCGGGCGTCGACAAGGTGCTGCTCACCGGCTCTGCGGAGACGGGCCGGGCGGTGCAGCGCCGCCTCGCGGAAACACTGACGCCGTCCACCATGGAACTGTCGGGATCGGACGCGGTGGTGGTGCTGCCGCGCGCCGACCTGGATCTGGTTGCCCGGTCCGTGGCCTATGGCCTGCGGCTCAACGGCGGGGCGACCTGCATCGCGCCGCGTCGGGTGTTCGTCCCGCGCGAGGCGGCGGCGGCGCTGGAGCGCAAGCTGCTGTACGAGATCGCCGCCATTCCCGCCGTGCCGGTGCCGCTGCCGGTGCGGCGCCAGCTGCACGATCTGGTCCGGCGGGCGGAGGCGGACGGCGCGCGGCTGGCCCACGGCGCCTTCGATCCGGCGGAGGGGGGGCTCAAGCCGGTGGTGGTGGCCGACGCCGCGCCCTGGATGAGCCTGTTGCAGGCGGATGTCTTCGCGCCGGTGGTCTCGCTTGTGCCGGTGGCCGACACCCAGGCCGCCGTGGAGCAGGCCAACGAATGCCCCTACGGCCTGGGCGCCACCGTCTTCGGGCCCGAGAAGGCGGCGCGCGACGTGGCCGAGGCGCTGCGGGTGGGCGGGGTGACCATCAACGACATCATCGTGCCCACCGCCGATCCCCGTCTTCCCTTCGGCGGTCGCGGGCGCAGCGGCTTCGGCGTCACGCGCGGCGCCGAAGGGCTACTCGAACTGACGCACCCCAAGGTAATATCCACACGCAAGGGCCGGTTTCGTCCCCACCTGCGGCCGCCGTCGGAGGCCGACGCAAAGTTGGCGGCGGGGTGGTTGCGTCTGGTGCACGGCGGCCTAGGTGGTCTGTTCCGGGGCCGGCGTCCGTAGCAGACGTAGCGGCGCCCCCAGGCGCCCGGTCTGGAACGGATACGGAGGGATGACGTGAAAGCGCGCACAGTGCTTGGACTGGCGGCCGTTCTGCCGCTGGTCGGATATGTCGCCGTCGCGGCGGTAAAGGGGCGGGATGCCGTCTGGTCCACGCTGTTCGGCCCGCCCGAGCGCCACGCCGTGGTGTTCGAGACCTGGGACCGCGCGCCGGCCGGCAATGAATACATTCTCTGCCCGGCGGGCCTGTGTCCGGGGCAGACCCATGGAGAGGCGCCGGAGTTCGCCGTGCCCGCGACCGACCTCAAGGCGGCATGGGATCGGGTCGTGGCGTCCAAGCCGCACACCGAGCGCCTGGCATGGGATGACGCCGCCATGCAGGGCGACTGGGAGGTGCGCACGCCCCTTCTGCGTTTCCCCGACACGGTGACGGTGCGGTTCGTGCCGCTGGCGGAGGATCGTTCGACGCTGGCGGTCTTCAGCCGCTCCCACTACGGCAAGAGCGACCTTGGCACCAACGGGCGCCGGGTGACGCAGTGGCTGGACGACCTGCGCGCGGAGGTGGCGGCATGACCGTGATCCGACGCCTCGTCCGCCCGCTCGCCGTCATCTCCGTCCTGGCCGCCGGAGCCGCGCCCCTTGCGGCGCAGACGGTCGATGCCGTGGCGGCCCGCGTCGCCCCGGGCATCACGGTGTCCGTCGCCGGTGTCGCAAGCGACCGCGGGAACGTGCGCATCGCCGTGTGCACCCGGGATGAGTTTCTCAAGCCGGGATGCCGCTTCGGCGCCTCCGCCCCCGCCACCGTGGGGACGGTGACCCTGATGGTGCCCGACGTGCCGCCGGGAACCTACGCTGTGCAGGCCTATCACGACGAGAACGCCAATGCGAAGATCGACCGCTCGATCTTCGGCGCGCCGAAGGAAGGGGTCGGCTTCAGCAACGGCGCCAAGATCAACTTCGGCCCGCCCAAGTTCGGTGATGCGGCCGTCGAGGTGGGCGAGGGCGAGGCCTTCACCGTGGTGCCGCTGAAGTACTTCTGACGCCTACTCCAGGCCGGGACCCTGCGCGGGGGTTCCGCCCCAGGGCATGACGGGCACGGTGGAGAGGCTGTTCTTGGGACTGCCCTCCACCATCTTGTCGCTGTAGACCAGGTAGACCAGCGTGTTGTGCGGCCGGTCGTGGAAGCGCACCACCTGCAGGCGCTTGAACATGATGGACCGGCGCTCGCTGAAGACCTGCTCGCCGTCCTCCAGGTCTTCCTTGATGGTGATGGGGCCCACCTGTCGGCAGGCGATGGCGGCGTCGGAGGTATCCTCCGCGAGCCCGAGCGCGCCGCTCAGTCCGCCGGTGCGCGCCCGGCTGACGTGGCAGACGACGCCGTCCACCTTGGGGTCCTCGAAGGCGTCGACGCAGATCTTGTGGTCGGGTCCGACCATCTTCCAGACCGTGGAGACGCAGCCCACTTCCTCGGCCAGTGCGGGCGGGCCGGCGGCAAGCACCAGGGCGGTGAGGCCGAGCAGGGAAAGGCCGAGGCGGCGCATGAGCGGATCTCCGGCAGGAATGGCGAGGTTTCACGGGCATAACATCCCCGTCGGGCCCCGTCCATGGCGGACGGACAACCGACGGCGCGTGTTCCTTGGGCGTTGATCAACAGCGATTCGTGCGGTCTGCCGGATGGCCGGTTCAGCGCAAGTATCGGTTGTTGCTGGCCTTTTCATGACGGGCTGGACATTCTCCGCCGGACGGCTGAAGCTTGGGGTTTCCGGCGGGTTTCCCGTCCCGCCGTGACCGGCGCGCCATTCTGCGGAGTGGCGCTTGGCCTGGGTTCACCGCTACGCCCAAACGGGGAATCAATCTACAGTCTTCCCGCCATGCCTGCTTAACCTTCTGGTTTAAGCACCCTGAGGGGTTGCTCAGGCTGCTTTACTCCCCGTTTTCGCGTCCAATCGGACCACCTAAGCGACAACGGGAGAGGGACCAATGCTCGACTGCCTGACCTGGGGCACGGCTCATCACTTCGGCGACGCGCTTGCCGGCCAGCACCGGCTGCGCTACCGCGTCTTCGTGCAACGGGCCGGCTGGAACGTGCCCCACATCAACGAGATGGAGTGGGACCAGTACGACACGCCGGCCGCCCACTACCTGGTGTGGCGCGACGACAACGGCGAGGCGCGCGGCGTGGTGCGCTTCAGCCCCACCAACGTTCCCTACATGATCGCCGACATCTGGCCCGAGATGGTGACCGACGTGCCCCTGCCGCGCGATACGCTGACCTGGGAGGCGACGCGCCTGGCGGTCGACCCGTCCGCCTCGCCGGCCCTGCGCCGCCAGATCCGCCGCGAGATGGTGGTGGGGATCATGGAGTTCGGCCTGATGTACGGCGTGCAGCGCTACATCCACCTGATGCCGCCGACCTTCGTGCGCTCGTTCCTGCTGGGCAACGGCATGAACACCTGGGCCGTCGGCCCCACCCGGCGCATCGACGGCGTGCCCTGCGCCGTGTGGCTGACCGAGGTTTCCGCCGAGCGGCTGGAGACGGTGCGTAAGGTCACGGGCGTGCGCCAGCCGGTCCTGCGGCTGGCCGACGACGACGGAATGGCGCCGGCGGTGGCCGCATGACGGGCGCACCGGTCCGCCGTCCGCGGCCGTCCGAGGCTCCGGACGACACCGCCGCCGAACGCCACATCGTCGAAGGGCTCTGCTACCTGGAGCGCGAGGCCGACCGCGCCGCGCTCAAGGATCTGGCGACCACCATCCGTGCCGCCCTCGACGTCTACACCCACACCCGAGGCCAGGAGTGTGACGCATGAGCACCGTCATTCCGTTCCCCACGCAGGTTCTCGACCAGGCGCTTGACGACGACGACCAGCGCCAGGCCCTGCGGGCCATGCTGCGCTACCTGCACCGCGAGATGAGCGACTCCAACCTGCCCACCACCGCCGCCGCCATCGCCCTGGCGATGCAGGCCCTGGACCACGAGTGGCCGGAGTAGGCCGCGCCTTGCGCGCCGCCGGCCCCCGAGCAGACGACTGAAGAGGATACCATCGCCATGAATGCCATCAGCCCCGCCACCGCCAAGACCGTTCCCGCCGCTGCCGCCACCGGCGTGCGCACCCTGTCTGCCGCCACCACGCCGGTGGAGGACGTGCATGCCGCGCTCAAGCGCGACGGCGCCGTGGTGCTGACCGACCTGGTGCCGGGCGAGGTGATCGACCAGGTGGACGCCGACCTGTCGGCCTATCTGGACCGCACGCCGTTCTGCGAGGGCAACTTCTTCGGTTGGAAAACGCGCCGCCACGCCAGCGTGCTCGCCAAGTCGCGCGCCAGCCACGCGCTTTGCGCCAACCCGTTCATCCTGGACGTGGTGAAGGGCATGCTGCTTCCCTGGTGCGACAGCATCCAGCTTTCGGGCACCCAGACCATCCAGATCCATCCCGGCGAGCCGGAACAGCTGCTGCACGCCGACGAGGAACTGTGGCCCATCGAGCGCGGCCGCATGGAATACCAGATGAACGTGGTCTGGGCGCTGTCGGAGTTCACCGCCGAGAACGGCGCGACCCGCATCGTTCCGGGCAGCCACAAGGACCCCGAGATCGAGCGTCTGCCCGACGAATCCCGCATCGTCCAGGCCGAGATGCCCCGCGGATCGGCGGCGGTGTGGCTGGGGTCCACCGTGCACGGCGGCGGCGCCAACCGCTCGACCGCGCCGCGCACCGGCCTGTCCATGGCCTATTGCCTGGGCTGGCTGCGCCAGGCGGAGAACCAGTACCTGGCCAACCCGCCGGAAATCGCCAAGACCTACTCCCGCGAGTTGCAGGAGCTGATCGGCTACAACGTCCACAACCCGAACCTGGGCTGCTTCGAGGGCCAGGACCCGCGGGTGCTGCTGGAGATGGACGGCCGCCCCGACATTCTGACGTTCAAGGACTACATGCCCGAGTGGGCCGCCGAGCTTCTGGCCGAGTTCTGCGCCATTCGCGACGGCAAGAAGGCCGCCTGATCCGCCGCCAGGGGGAGAGCGAGCGCGAAGGGCCGAAGCGGCGCCGGAGGAGGGCGCCGCTTTGGCCCTTCCGGGTTGCGCGGGCGCAGGGTAAGCGTGCGGCAGCCCCTCCTGCCGAGACCTGCCATGCCCCGCCGCCTCGTCGCCGACCTGACGCTTCTGCTTGCCGCCGCCATCTGGGGGTCCACCTTCGTGGTGCAAAAGCTGGCCTTCGTCGACGAGCAGGGCGCGGTGGAAACCGGGGCGGACGCGCTGGGGCCGCTGGCGTTCACCGGCAGCCGGTTCATTCTGGGGGCGCTGGTCATCCTGCCGCTCGCCCTGCGCGAACGGACCCGCGCCCCCGCCACCACAAGGCCGGTGGACAGGCTGGGCTTCGTCTTGTGCGGCGTGATGCTGTTCGCCGGGTCCTTCACGCAGCAGGTCGGGATCATCCACACCAGCGTCACCAACGCCGGCTTCCTGACGGCGCTGTACGTGCCCATGGTG
This sequence comes from Caenispirillum salinarum, assembly GCF_044803115.1. Taxonomy (GTDB): domain Bacteria; phylum Pseudomonadota; class Alphaproteobacteria; order Rhodospirillales; family Rhodospirillaceae; genus Caenispirillum; species Caenispirillum salinarum_A. The sequence goes on from NZ_CP085224.1 coordinate 1,551,078, forward strand.
CCGGTGCTGGCGCTGTTCCTGTTCCGCAAGCTGCCGCACTGGGCGGTGTGGCCGGGCGTGATCGGCTGCACGGCGGGAACGTGGTTCCTCAACGGCGGACGGCTGGACGGTTTTTCCGACGGCGATCTGTGGGTGATCGGCGGCGCGATCTTCTGGGCCCTGCACGTGATCTGCGTCGGCACCTTCGTCGCGCGCTCCGACCGGCCGCTGGGGCTGGCCTGCACCCAGTTCCTCACGGTCGGCGTGCTGGGGATGGCCGGCGCGGCGGCGCTGGAGAGCCCGAGCGTCGCGGCCCTGACGGGTGCGGCCTTCGAGATCGCCTATGCCGGCATCCTGTCGGTCGGCGTGGCCTTCACCCTGCAGGTGGTGGGGCAGCGGGGTGCGCATCCGGCCGATGCAGCGCTGATCCTGAGTTCCGAGATGGTGTTCGCCGCGCTGTCGGCGGCCATCGTGCTGGGCGAGCGCCTGACGGTCGCGCAGATGGGCGGCGCCGGCTTGATCCTGGCGAGCATCCTGGTGGTCGAGGCACTGCCCTTCCTGCGTACGAAAAGGAGGCGGAACGCTTCCGCGTCCGCCTCCTGAATCACGCACCGGGCGTGGGCCGTCAGTTCGGCCACAGCGTCTGGACCTCGCCGGGCAGCATATTCTTCACGTCCTTGATTTCGCCGGCGGTAACGCGCTGCTGCAGCACGGCGAAGACCGCCTTGCAGGCGCGTTCGGGATCATCGTCGGTGGCCGACTGCTTGAGGCGCTCGCCGACCGCGCCCAGGAATTCCTCCTTGCTGCGCTGGTCCTTGGCCGGGTTGTCGGCCGGGTGCCACTGGTCGTAGTAGATGCCCTTGACCATGATGGGGAACTGCGCGCCCAGGTCGGTCGCCTCGTCCACGGTCAGCCGATCCCGCAGGGCGTGCAGGGTGGCGCGCAAGGCGTGGTAGGCGTGCTTCTTCTCGCCGCCGAGTTGCGCGTTGATCTCGTTCACCCACTCGTTGGAGACCTGTACGGTGCGGTCAAAGATGTCGAGGCCGGTGTCACTCATGGATGTCACCTCCGTCTTCTGGTTTCTATGCGTTCGGTGATCTGTCCGAGTTACGACTATCGCCGGTGAAGCGTTCGAACCCGCCGCTCACTTTCCCGATTTTTCTGGTGCCTCTTCTTCCGCGATCTTGAGAAAGGCCCAGACCTGGCGCTCGTCCTTGCGCAGCGCGGCGGGAGCCGTGTCCTCGGCCTTGGCGGCGCGGGCGCAGGCCTGGGGCAGGGTGCCTTCTTCCCAGTGGGCGATGACGGCGGGATGGACGTAGCACTTGCGGCAGATGGCCTGGGTGTTCTTCAGCCGCTCCGCCACCTGCTTGACGGCGGCCTTCAGCTCGCTCTGGCGGGACTTCTTGGTGGCGGGCTCGGGCGCGGCGCACAGCGCGTGGTAGGCCAGGACCGTCCCCGCCCAGGTGCGGAAGTCCTTGGCCGTGAAGCCGTCGCCGGTGTGGTCGTGAAGGTACGCATTCACATCATCCGAGCCGACCGAGTGGTGGTGGCCGTGCTCGTCGACGTACTGGAACAGGCGCTGGCCGGGCAGGTCCTGGCACTCCTCCACCACGGCGGCGACGCGCGGGTCCTTGACGCTGATTTCCCAGTCCTTGCCGCCCTTGCCGGTGAAGTCGAAGTGCAGATCCGGCCCGTCCACGTCGACGTGGTCGCCCTTCAGGGTGGTCAGGCCATAGGAGTCGTTGTCCTTGGAATATTCCGGATTGCCGATGCGGATCAGGCTGTTCTCCAGAAGCCGCACCACCGCGGCCACCACCTTTTCCGGCGGCAGGCCCTCGCGCCCCAGGTCGCGGGAGACGCGGCGGCGCAAGGAGGGCAGGGCGGCGGCGAAGTCCAGCAGGCGGTGATACTTGGCGGCGTCGCGCACCTCCCGCCAGCGGGCGTGATAGCGGTACTGCTTGCGCCCGCGCGCGTCCCGCCCGGTGGCCTGAAGGTGGCCCTCGGGGTCCATGCAGATCCAGACATCCTTGTAGGCCGGCGGCACGGCCAGGCGCCGGGCGCGGTCGAGCGTGCGGGTGTCGCGGATGCGCTCTCCTTCCGGGTCGTGATAGCTGAACCCCTTGCCGCGCCGCCGCCGGCGGATGCCGGGTTCGGCGTCGGAGGACCACCTCAGGCCGTGGCGCTCCAGGTCCTCGGGCGCAAGGTCATCGTCAATCGTCATGGGCGCGCAACGACCCCCGTCAGGTGGATGAAAAAGGCTTCTTCTGGCCGTTGGAAGCCTGTTTTGGGCTTCCGGAAGGCTAATCTGCGATTTTTGCGTCAACGGGCCTCGACTTCGGCGCGTTGCGGTCGGAAGAGGAGCCACGGTGACTATGGCGACAGCGGCTTCTCCTTGGCCTTCGTTCCGGCCCGGTGCGGCTGCTGCTGAAGATGAGGAACCTGTCGCTCAACGGTCGCGTTGCCTCTCCCGAGTGCAATCCCAAGGAGGACCCATGAGCGCCAAGATACTCATCACCGGCGGGGCCGGGTTCATCGGGTCTCACCTGGCCGACGCCCTGCTGGCGCGCGGCCACGACGTGAGGGTGTTCGACAACCTGTCCCCCCAGGTGCACGGCGAGGACGCCAGCGTGCCCGACTACCTGTCGCCGGACGTGGAGTTCGTGCGTGGCGACGTGCGGGACGCCAATGCCCTGCGCCGGGCGCTCGAAGGCGTGGACGTGGTCTATCACCTGGCGGCCATGGTCGGCGTCGGCCAGAGCATGTACCAGATCGACGATTATACGGGTGTCAACGACCTGGGCACGGCGACGCTGCTGCAATTGCTGATCGAACGCCCTGTCAAGCGCCTGGTGGTCGCGTCCTCCATGAGCATCTACGGCGAGGGCCTGTACGAGGACGAAACCGGCGCCCTGGTCCCCAACGCCACGCGCTCTGCCGAGCAGCTGAAAAAGGGCCAGTGGGAGCCCGTCAGCACCGACGGCCTGCCGCTGACCCCCGTCGCGACGCCGGAAAGCAAGCAGCCGGAGCTGGCGAGCATCTATGCGCTCGGCAAATACGCGCAGGAACGCATGTGCCTGATTACGGGCCGGGCCTACGGCATCCCGACCACGGCCATGCGGTTCTTCAACGTCTACGGCACGCGCCAGGCGCTGTCGAACCCCTACACGGGCGTCCTTGCGATCTTCGCCTCGCGCCTGCTGAACGGCAAGGCGCCGCGCATCTTCGAGGACGGCCGCCAGCGCCGTGACTTCGTGCATGTGAAGGACGTCGCGCGGGCCTGCGCCGATGCCATGGACCGGCCCGAAAGCGCCGGCCATGCCATCAACATCGGGTCCGGCAACATCTACACGGTGGAGCAGATCGCCGCCACGCTCGCCCGCACCATGGGGCGCGAGGACATCGCGCCCGAGGTCACCGGCGAATACCGCGTCGGCGACATCCGCCACTGCTTCGCCGACCTGACCAATGCGGAAAAGCTGCTGGGCTTCCGCCCCGAGACCGGCTTCGACGAGGGTCTTTCGGAACTGGTGGACTGGGTCGCCTCCCAGACCGCCGAGGACCGGGTTGGCGAGGCGGACAAGGAACTGCGGCAGCGGGGGCTGGTGGCATGAACGCCGAGCCTCGCAAGCCCCACACCCCCGCAAGCGCGCCGGCCGTCGGCGTCGTCGAGTGGCTGCGTCCCGGCGACTACGAGCTGGTGGAGACCCTGCTCGCCGACCTCAAGCGCATGGGCATCACGCACCTGCGCACGGGTGTGAGTTGGGCGGAGTACCACACGCCCGGCGGCCGCGACTGGTACGCATGGCTGCTGCCCCGGCTGGCGAAGGACGTCGACGTGCTGCCCTGCGTGACCTACACGCCGCCGTCGATCGGCGAGGTGGAAAAGACCTCCAGTCCGCCGGCGGACCTCAAGGCCTATGCCGATTTCCTGGACGTTCTGGTGACCGACCACGGCGACTGCTTCGAGTGGGTGGAACTGTGGAACGAGCCCAACAACCTGAACGACTGGGACTGGCGCATCGACCCCAGCTGGCGCAAGTTCGCCAACATGATCATCATGGCGTCCTACTGGATGCACCAGCGGGGCAAGAAGACGGTGCTCGGCGGCATGTGCCCGACCGATCCCAACTGGGTCCAGTTGATGCGCGAATACGGCGCGCTGGACAACATCGACGCCATCTCGCTCCACGGCTTCCCCGGCACCTGGACCCACGACGGCCAGACCTGGGCGCGGCAGGTGGAAGAGGTGCGGGCCGCGCTGGCCGACCTGGACCGGCCCATGGAGTTCTGGATCACGGAAGCCGGCTACTCCACCTGGCGCCATGACGAGCCGACCCAGACCGAAGTGTTCCTGGACCTTCTGAAGGCCCCGGTCGAGCGCGCCTACTGGTATGCGTGGAGCGACCTGCACAAGGACATTCCCAGCCAGGAAGGCTTCCACGTCGACGAACGCCACTACCACTTCGGCCTGCGCACGCCGGAAGGCCGCCCCAAGCTGCTGTTCCGTCTGCTGGAGCGCGGCGGGATCGACGCGGTGGCGCGGGTCGACGAGCACCTGTGCCACCGCCCGGATGCCGCGGCGCCCGCCGTCACCGGCAAGGCGGAAAAGCCCGTGCTGATTACCGGCGGCGCCGGGTTCCTTGGCTCGAACATCGCCCACCGGCTGGCCGCCGAAGGCCGCCATGTGCGCATCTTCGACAACCTGAGCCGCGGCGGCGTCGAGGACAACCTGGCCTGGCTCATCGACAGCCATCCCGGCCGCATCGAGCCCGTGCCCGGCGACATCCGCGACCGCTGGACGGTCCGCGACGTGGTGAAGGAGGCCGAGAGCGTCTTTCATCTGGCCGCCCAGGTGGCCGTGACCACCAGCGTCAACGACCCGCGCGAGGACTTCGACATCAACCTGGGCGGCGTCATGAACGTGCTGGAGGCCGCCCGCGAGATGGCCGAGGCGCCCAGGCTGGTCTTCGCGTCGACCAACAAGGTCTATGGCGCGCTCTCCGACATTCCGCTGGCGTTGCAGGGCGACCGTCACGCGCCGGTGGACGAGGACGCCCGCCGCTACGGCGTTTCCGAGCGTCAGCCGCTGGAGCTGTATTCGCCCTACGGCTGCTCCAAGGGCGGGGCGGACCAGTACGTCATCGACCACGCCCGCATCTACGGCCTGCCGGCGGCGGTGTTCCGCATGAGCTGCCTCTACGGCCCGCGCCAGTTCGGCACCGAGGATCAGGGCTGGGTCGCGCACTTCATGATCCAGGCGCTCAAGGGCGAGCCGATCACCCTGTTCGGCGACGGCAAGCAGGTGCGCGACGTGCTGTTCGTCGACGACATCGTGGATGCCTACCTGCTGGCCGAGCGCCGCATGAAGGACGTGCAGGGCCGCGCCTTCAACATGGGCGGCGGGCCGCGCAACGCGGTGTCGCTCATTGAGGCCATCCGCGCCATCGAGCGCCTGACGGGCCGCAGCGTGGACGTCTCCTTCGGCGACTGGCGGCCGGGGGATCAGCCCTGGTACGTCAGCGACACCCGCACCTTCGAGAGCCTGACCGGCTGGCGCCCGCGGGTGGGTGTGGAGGACGGCTTCGCCCGCCTGCGCGACTGGCTGGTGGCGCACGGCTTCGGCAGCGTCGCCGCCGAGACCCCCGAACCGGAGGAAAGGGTCGCCGTATGAAGGTCTGCCTGATCAACCCGCACTGGACGTTCGACGGCAGCATCTACTTCGGCTGCCGCGAGCCTCACCTGCCGCTGGAACTGGGCTATTCCAAGGCCCTCCTGGAACGCGAGGGCCACGAGGCGGAAATCATCGACGCCCACATGGACGATCTGTCGCACGAGGACGTCCGCCTGCGGGTGGAGGCGTTTGCGCCCGACATGACGGTGGTCACCACCGCGCCCACCTACCTGTTCTGGCGCTGCGCCCCGCCCGAGCTGCGCGTCCCGCGCGAGGTGATCGACACCGTGCGCCCCCACGCCGGCCGGCTTGTGGCGGTCGGCCCGCACGGCTCCACGACCCCGCGCGCCGCTCTCGGCAAGCTGGAGGTGGACGAGATCGTCATGGGCGAGTGCGAGGAGATCGTCGTCAAGCTGGCCAACGGCGAGGACCGGGCGCACATGCCGGGGCTCGCCTTCCGGCACGAGAAGATGGAAAGCGGCATCAAGGTCAACGGCGGCCCTCAGGCGGCCACCTTCACCGACCTGCCGGCGCTGGAATGGCCGGACGCCTGGGTGAAGCGCCACCGCCACCACCACCACCGCTTCGACCGCGAGCCCAATGCGCCGGGGGCGGAGGTGGAGGCGAGCCGGGGGTGCCCGTTCTCGTGCTCCTTCTGCGCCAAGGAGAACTTCCGCGACAAGTACCGCAAGCGCGACCTGCCCACCCTGATGGCCGAGATCGACCGGCTGATCGCGCAGGGCGTCGAATACCTGTACTTCGTCGACGAAATCTTCCTGCCCGACAAGCCGCTCCTGGACGCGCTGGTGGAGCGCGACGTGGAGTTCGGCATCCAGACCCGCCTGGACCTCTGGAAGTTCCCAATGATCGAGCTTCTGGGCAAGGCAGGATGCGTGTCCATCGAGGCGGGCGTCGAAAGCATCACGCCCGAGGGCCGCGCCATGCTCGACAAGAACTGCAAGCTCGGCACCGACGAACTGACGGAACGGCTGATCCACGCCAAGAAGTTCGTGCCCTTCGTGCAAGCGAACCTGATCGAGCTGCCCACCGACGACCCGCAGCAGATCGCGGCGTGGCGCGAGGTCGTGCGCGAGCGCGGTGTGTGGGCCAACGATCCGGTGCCGCTGTTCCCCTATCCGGGCAGCCCCGACTACCGCAAGCTGTTCGGCCGGCTGGATGACCAGGCGTGGGAACGCGCCATGGACTACTACCTGCGCGAATACGTGGACTTCAGCGACATCCAGGAAGACACGCCCCTGCCGCTCGCCGACCTGGAGCGGAGGGCCGCCGAATGAACGCCGTCGCGCCGACGCCCGTCCCCCGTTGCGTGCTGATGACTGCCGACACGGTCGGCGGGGTGTGGACCTATGCCCTGGAACTGGCGCGCGGGTTGACGGCGCGGGGCGCGCGGTTGGTGATCGCCACCATGGGCCGGGCGCCGACGGACGCGCAGATGCGCGCCGCGCGGTCCATCGACGGCGTGATCCTGGAATGCTCCGATTACGCGCTGGAGTGGATGCCGGACGATCCGTGGGACGAAGTGGCGGCGGCCGGCGACTGGCTCATGCGGTTGCAGAAGCGCTACCGCCCGGACCTGGTGCACCTCAACGGCTATGCCCACGGCCGCCTGCCCTGGCGCGCGCCCGTGGTCGTGGCGGCGCATTCCGACGTGGTGACGTGGTTCGACGCCGTGAAGGGCGAGCCGCCGCCGCCGCTGTTCGAGCGTTACCAGGACGAGGCCCGCGCCGGCCTCGCCGCTGCCGATCTCGTAATTGCGCCGACGCAGGCCTACCTGCACGCCGTGACGGCCGCCTTCGGCCATGCCGGTCCGGCGCGGGCGGTGCGCAACGGCCTGGGCGACGCCCCGCCGCAGCCGCCGGAGAAGGCCCCGGTGGTGCTGGCCGCCGGCCGGGTGTGGGACGAGGCCAAGAACATGGCGGTCCTGGGAGAGGCCGCCGCGCGCGGACCGTGGCCGCTGCGGATCGCCGGTGACGCCGCCGGTCCGGACGGCGAGGCCGCGCCGCCGCCGGGCGTGAACACGCTCGGCCGCCTGGAGCCTGACGCCCTGGCACAGGAACTGGCCGAAGCCGCGGTGTTCTGCGCACCGTCGGTCTACGAGCCTTTCGGCCTGGGGCCGCTGGAAGCGGCGCGGACGGGCTGCGCCCTCGTTCTGTCGGACATTTCCACCTTCCGGGAGCTTTGGGACGGGGCGGCGCTGTTCGTCCCGGCGCGTGAGCCTGCCGCCTGGGCCGAGGCCTGTGCGGCATTGGCCGACGATGCCGCCTTGCGCCGGCGCCTGGCCGCCGCCGCACTGGACCGCGCCCGCCGCTACACCAACCGGGCGATGACCGACGCGACGCTCGCCGCCTACGCCGCCGCGGCCGGGCACGCGCCGAAGGCGGCCGTGCTGGCCGCCGAGTAAGCCTTCAGGAGACGCTTTTGAAGCTGGTCCTTTTCTACCATTCGCTGTTTTCCGACTGGAACCACGGCAACGCCCACTTCCTGCGCGGCGTGGTGCGCGAGTTGCTCCAGCGCGGCCACGACGTCACCGTCTGGGAGCCCGCCGCCGGCTGGTCGCGCGAGAACCTTGTCGCCGATCATGGCCCGCAGGCGCTGGAGGACATTGCGGCCGCGCTGCCGGGCCTGTCCTCGCGCCTCTATGACGGTGCCATGCCCGACCTGGACGAAGCGCTGGACGGCGCCGATGCCGTCATCGTGCACGAATGGTCCGCCCCCGAACTGGTCGCCGAGGTCGGCCGCCGCCGCGCCGCCGGGGCGGGCTTCCGGCTCTTGTTCCACGACACCCACCACCGCAGCGTTTCCGCGCCCGAGGAAATGGCGGCCTATGATCTCTCGGCCTACGACGGCGTGCTGGCCTTCGGCAACGTCATCCGCGACATCTACCTTCAGAAGCAGTGGACCGCCCACGCCTGGACCTGGCACGAGGCCGCCGACACGGCCCTGTTCCACCCGCGCGACGACATCGCCGCCAGCCGCGACCTTGTCTGGATCGGCAACTGGGGCGACGACGAGCGCACCGAGGAACTGGACCGCTTCCTGCTTGAGCCGGTGCAGGCCCTGGGCCTGTCCGCCACCGTCCACGGCGTGCGCTACCCCGACGATGCGCTGGAGCGGCTGGCGGCGGCGGGCATCGACTACCGGGGCTGGCTGCCCAACCACCGGGTGCCGGAGGTCTTCGCCGCGCACCGGGTGACGGTCCACGTACCGCGCCGCTTCTACACCGACATCCTGCCGGGCATTCCCACCATCCGCCCCTTCGAGGCCATGGCCTGCGGCATCCCGCTGGTCTCCGCCCCGTGGGACGACGTCGAAGGCCTGTTCACGCCCGGCGAGGACTATCTGGTCGCGCGCGACGCCGACGACATGGCCGCCAAGCTGCGCCTGGTGCTGGCCGACACCGATCTTGCCCGGTCCTTGCGCGAGAACGGCCTGAGCGCCATCCGCGCCCGCCACACCTGCGGCCATCGCGCCGACGAACTGCTGGACATCCTGGCAAGCCTGGGATGCCCCGCCGACACCACCCATCCACCCCGCGCCCGCGTGGAGATCGCCTGATGCACATCGCCTTTTTCGGCTCGTCCCTTGTGTCCGCCTTCTGGAACGGTGCCGCGACCTATTACCGCGGCATGCTGTCCGCGCTCGCGCGCCGGGGGCACACCATCACCTTCTACGAGCCGGACGCCTTCGACCGCCAGAAGCACCGCGACATGGACCCGCCCGACTGGGCGCGCGTCGTGGTCTGGCCGGCGACGCAGGAGGGCTGCGAACGGGCGCTGGAGGACGCGAAGGGCGCCGATCTGGTGGTGAAGGCCTCGGGCGTCGGCGTGTTCGACGCCTTCCTGGAGCAGAACGTGCTGCGCCTGAAGGCGCCGGGCACGCGCGTCGTGCTGTGGGACGTGGACGCCCCGGCGACGCTGGAGAACATCCACACCAGCCCCGACGACGTGCTGGGCCCGCTGGTGCCCGACTTCGACATGGTGCTGACCTACGGCGGCGGTGACCCGGTGGTCGACGCCTACACCAAGCTGGGTGCGAAGGCCTGCGTGCCCATCTACAACGCGCTGGACCCGACGACGCACTACCCGGTGGAGCCCGACCCGGCCTTCGCCGCCGACCTGGCGTTCCTCGGCAACCGCCTGCCTGACCGCGAGGCGCGGGTGGAGGAATTCTTCCTGAAGGCCGCCCAGGTGTTGCCCGACCAGCGGTTCCTCATGGGCGGGTCCGGCTGGGACGACAAGCCCATGCCATCCAACGTGCGGAACCTGGGGCACGTCTACACGCACCAGCACAACGCCTTCAACTGCTCCCCCAAGGCCGTGCTGAACATCACCCGCGACAGCATGGCGAAAACCGGCTTCTCGCCGCCCACCCGCGTCTTCGAGGCCTGCGGCGCCGGCGCCTGCCTGGTCACCGACGCCTGGGAGGGCATCGACCAGTTCCTGGAACCCGGCCGCGAGGTGCTGGTGGCCCATGACGGCGAGGACGTCGCCCGCCAGCTTTCGTCCCTGAGCGAAACCGAGGCCGCCGCCGTCGGCCAAGCGGGGCTGGCGCGCGTTCTGGCCGAACACACCTACGACCACCGCGCCGCCGAGGTGGAAGCCCTGCTGGAGGGCTCCGACCGCGTAGCACCCGTCACGCCCGAGGAGGTCGCCTCCTGATGCCCTTGTCCATCTGCATTCTCGGCCTGTCCATCACCTCAAGCTGGGGCAACGGCCACGCCACCACCTTCCGCGGACTGGTGCGCGAGCTGGCGAACCTGGGGCACCGCGTCACCTTTCTGGAGCGCGACGTGCCGTGGTACGCCGACAACCGCGACATGCCCGAACCGCAAGGCTGCACGACGCATCTCTATGCCTCGCTGGACGACCTGAAGGCCAGCCATGTGGCCGAGGTGCGCGACGCCGACCTTGTCATCGTCGGGTCCTACGTGCCCGACGGGGTGGAGGTCGGCCGCTGGGTCCAGGGCACGGCGGCGGGCATCGCCGCCTTCTACGACATCGACACGCCGGTGACGCTGGCGAAGCTGGATCGGGGCGACCACGAATACATCGCGCCCGAGATCATGCCGGGCTACGACCTCTATCTGTCCTTCACCGGCGGGCCGACGCTGCGCAAGATCGAGCGGGACTACGGCGTGCCCATGGCGCGCGCGCTGTATTGCTCCGTCGATCCGAACCTGTACTATCCTCAGCCCGAAACGCCGGTGAAGTGGGACCTGGGATACCTCGGCACCTATTCCGACGACCGCCAGCCGACCCTGGAAAAACTGCTGATCGAGCCCGCCCGGCGGGCACCGGAATGCCGCTTCGTCGTCGCCGGGCCGCAGTACCCCGAGAGCATCCAGTGGCCGGAGAACGTGGAGCGCATCGACCACTGCCCGCCGGCCGAGCACCGCGCCTTCTACAACGCCCAGCGCTTCACCCTGAACGTGACGCGCGCGGACATGATCCGCGCCGGCTACAGCCCGTCCGTCCGCCTGTTCGAAGCGGCGGCCTGCGCGACACCCATCCTGTCCGACTGGTGGGAAGGGCTGGACACCCTGTTCGAGCCCGGCCGCGAGATCGTCACCGCCGAAACCGCCGACGAGGCCCGCGCGGTGCTGGAGGACATGCCGGCCGAGGAAGCCCGTGAAATGGGTGAACGCGCGCGGCAGAAGGTGCTGTCCGCCCACACCGCCCGTCATCGCGCGAAGGAGTTGGTGACAGCGTATGAGGAAGCGCGGGCGGAAAAGGACGCGCGCGGCGACGTCCGCCTCGTGCCCTCGGAGGCCCGGGCATGACCCACGGCGCCCATCCCACCGGCCCGTCGGCGGAGGACTTGGCGCCCTGGTTCCACAACCTGCACCTTCCCGACGGCACCCAGACCCGGCCCGACCACCCGCTGGGCGACTTCCCCCGCTACAAGTGGGAGCAGGTGGCCGAGCACATTCCGGCCGACCTGACCGGCAAGCGCTGCCTGGATATCGGCTGCAACGCCGGCTTCTACAGCTTCGAGATGGCCAGGCGCGGGGCCGAGGTGGTCGGCATCGACATCAACGACCACTACCTGCGCCAGGCCCGCTGGGCGGCGGCGCGCATGGAGCTGTCGGACCGGGTGGCCTTCCGCAAGCGCCACGTTTACGACTTCGCCCGCGGGGCGGCGGAGCATTTCGACATCGTCATCTTCATGGGGGTGCTCTATCACCTGCGCTATCCCATGCTGGCGCTGGACACCATCCGCCACCTGGACCCGGAGCTGATGGTGTTCCAGACGCTGATGACCGCCGACCGCGACGTGGCGGAGGGTGCCGCCGGCGACGTCCACTTCGAGGACCGCGAGACCCTGGACCAGCCGGGCTGGCCCCGCATGGCCTTCATCGAGAACAGCCTTAACCAGGACCCGACCAACTGGTGGGTGCCCAACCACGCCGCCATCCTGGGCATGATGCGGGCGTCGGGCTTCCGCGTCGTGGCGCAGCCGGGCCATGAAATCTACGTCTGCCGTCCCATGGCGATCCGCACCGGCCACTGGCTGCCCGAGGAATTCGACGCTGCCACCGGCCGTGGAGATAAATCGGACGAGGCGGGAGAACCCTGAACCCCCTGCCTCCGTTCCTCGGGCAGACACGGCGTGCGCGACACCGCCGCGCGCCGGGATTTTTCAGAAACACGGAGGAACTCATGGCGACGCGAATCAAGGAAGTGATGACCAAGAATGTCCGCCTCGCCGACCCCAAGATGTCGCTGAAGGAATGCGCCAACGCCATGCGCGAGGACGACATCGGCATGATGCCGGTCTCCGACGATGGCCGCCTGGTGGGCACCATCACCGACCGCGACATCACCCTGAACGGCACCGCCAAGGGCCTGGACCCCAACAACACCAAGGTCGCCCAGGCCATGACCGAGGGCGTGGAATACGTGTTCGACGAAGACACGGTGGACGAGGCCGCCCGCGTCATGGCCGACCGTCAGGTCCGCCGCCTGGCCGTGCTCAACGCCCAGAAGGAACTGGTGGGCATGGTCGCCACCGCCGATCTGGCGACGCACGTTCGCAGCTCCGGCCCGGTGGACGAGGCCATTCGGGGCGTTTCGCAAGGATAACCCAAAGCTTTGAAATGACGGGTTTTTCCGGCCCGGCGACAGCATTGGTCGCCGGGCCGTTTTCGTGTGATCCGGGCTGGAAAAGGGGCCGTAGAGATAAGCGACACGGCCCCTGGACCTCACCGGTCTGGGCGGCTTCCCAACCCGGCACCGGGGCGTCACCCCTCCGTGCGTTTCCGGTGTGGAAGTCGGGTGGGGCTGGGGGTCGTGCCGCCCGTCTCCGATCCGTCGGAGACGGGCGTTACGTTACGGACGGGATCATCCGCGAAGAAAGAGAAGAAGACCGCGCATGGCGCACCGCAAACCCCACCTGCCCACCAAGACCTGCGAGGGCTGCGGGCGTCCATTCTCCTGGCGGCGCAAGTGGGCGCTGGTGTGGTCGGAGGTCAAATGGTGCTCCGACCGCTGCCGGCGCTCCAAGGCGCGCGCGCCGGGGACGACGGCCGGCGGACGCCACTCCCCTTCGGCGCCCGCCGCCGTCGTTCGGGGGTGAGGAGAAGCCGGCTTTCGATCACCGCGAAGCGGCATCTTGTCAGTCCGAGTTCCCTGTTGACATGGCGCGGCCCTGGTGTATCTACTTGGTATATCCACCAAGGGAGTCGACGCCATGAATGCCGTCAGCCGATGGGGCAACAGTCTTGCGCTTCGCGTGCCCAAGCGGATCGCGGAGGAGGCTGGTCTGCGCGAAGGCACGCAGGTGGACATGCGGGTCTCCCAAGGATCGATCGTCGTCACGCCGTCGCGGCCGAAGTATCGGCTGGACGACCTTATGGCGGCGTACAAGCCCGAGCATCGCCACGGAGAAGTGGACTTCGGCGCGCCCGAGGGCGAAGAGAAGTGGTGATGATGCCCGAGTATCAGCCTGACCGGGGCGACATCATCTTCATCAACTTCACCCCGCAAGCGGGCACCGAACAGGCGGGGGAGCGCCCGGGGCTCGTTCTGTCGCCAGCGAACTACAACATCGGGACGGGACTTCTGATCGCCTGCCCGATCACCAACCAGGTCAAGGGCAGCCCGTTCGAGGTGCCTTTGCCGCGGGGCTCCAAGGCGACGGGCGTCGTTCTGTCCAACCAGGTCCGGTCCATGGACTGGATCGCGCGCGGCGCGCGTCTTCACTCCCGCGCCACACGGGAGACGGTCGACGAAGTGTTGGCCCGCCTTGAGGCCATCATCTTCGACGGCTGATCGATCCGCCGACGCGGCATCGGCCTACTTCCGCAACCGCTTCCCCCAACACTCGACATCCGCACGGTGGCGGATTTAATATCCGCTCCCCATGTCGCACGCGGACACGGGCGCCATGACGCGCGCCCTCAACCCAGGATGCCGGATCACCCCATGACCAAGCACTACCCCGAAATCCAATCCAGCCCCAGCTTCCCCAAGCTCGAAGAGGAAATCCTCGAGACCTGGAAGCGGGACAAGATTTTCGAGCGGTCGGTGTCGCAGCGGTCCGGCGAGCAGGAGTTCGTCTTCTACGACGGCCCCCCGTTCGCCAACGGCCTGCCGCACTACGGCCACCTCGTGACGGGGTTCGTGAAGGACATCATTCCGCGCTTCCAGACCATGAAGGGCCACAAGGTCGACCGCCGTTTCGGCTGGGACTGCCACGGCCTGCCCGCCGAGCTGACCACCGAGAAGGAGATCGGCGTCTCCGGCCGCCATGCCATCCTCGACTACGGCATCGGCAAGTTCAACGCGGCCTGCGAGACGTCCGTCATGCAGTTCACGGCGGACTGGGAATACTACGTCACCCGCCAGGGCCGCTGGGTGGACTTCGAGAACGACTACAAGACCCTCGACATCACCTTCATGGAGTCGGTGCTGTGGGCCTTCAAGACGCTCTATGAAAAGGGCCTGGTCTACGAGGGCCACAAGGTCGTGCCGTATTCGTGGGCCGTGCAGTCGCCGCTGTCCAACTTCGAGACGCGGCTTGATAACTCCTACCGCGAGCGCGAGGACCCGGCGATCACCGTCGCCTTCTCGCTGACCCCGCGCGAGGGGGACAAGGCCCCCATGAAGGTGCTGGCCTGGACGACCACGCCCTGGACCCTGCCGTCCAACCTGGCGCTGGCCGTGGGGCCGGAGATCGAATACGCCGTGCTGGAGAAGGACGGCGAACACCTGGTCATCGGCGCCCAGACGCTCGCGCGCTACAAGAAGGAGTTGGGCGCGCTGGAGCTGGTGGGCACGCTGAAGGGCTCGGACCTGGTCGGCCGCACGTATGACCCGCTGTTCCCCTACTTCAAGGACACCGAGAACGCCTTCCAGATCCTGGGGGCGGAATTCGTCGACGTGGCCGAGGGCTCGGGCGTCGTCCACATGGCGCCGGGCTTCGGCGAGGACGACCTGATCGTCTGCGAGCAGTACGGCATTCCGCTGGTCGTGCCGGTGGACAACGAGGGCAAGTTCACCACCGAGGTGCCCGAGTACCAGGGCATGCTGGTGTTCGACGCCAACAAGCCCATCATCCAGGACCTGAAGGCGCAGGGCCGCGTCATCAAGCACGAGCAGTACCGCCATAACTACCCGCACTGCTGGCGCACCGACGAGCCGCTGATCTACAAGGCCATCAACAGCTGGTACGTGAAGGTTTCCGCCTTCAAGGACCGCATGGTGGAGCTGAACCAGGGCATCAACTGGATTCCCGGCCACGTCCGCGACGGCCTGTTCGGCAAATGGCTGGAGAACGCGCGTGACTGGAACATCAGCCGTGCGCGCTTCTGGGGCACGCCGCTGCCCATCTGGAAGTCCGACGATCCGCGCTATCCGCGCGTCGACGTCTACGGCAGCCTGGACGACCTGGAGCGCGACTTCGGCGTGCGGCCGGACAACCTGCACCGCCCCTACATCGACGAACTGACCCGCCCGAACCCCGACGATCCCACCGGCAAATCCACCATGCGCCGGGTGGAGGACGTGTTCGACTGCTGGTTCGAAAGCGGCTCCATGCCCTTCGCCCAGGTCCACTACCCGTTCGAGAACAAGGAGTGGTTCGAGGATCACTTCCCCGGCGACTTCATCGTGGAGTATGTGGCCCAGACGCGCGGCTGGTTCTATACGCTGGTGGTGCTGGCGACCGCCCTGTTCGACAAGGCGCCGTTCCGCAACTGCATGTGTCACGGCGTTGTGCTGGACGAAAACCACCAGAAGCTGTCCAAGCGCCTGAAGAACTATCCGGACCCGGTGGAGGTCTTCAACACCTACGGGTCCGATGCGCTGCGCTTCTATATGGTGTCCTCGCCGCTGCTGGTGGGCGGCGACCTCGCCATGCCCAAGGACGGCCGCGCCATCGCCCAGACCCAGCGGCAGGTGCTGATCCCGCTGTGGAATGCCTACTACTTCTTCACCCTCTACGCGAACGCGGAAGGGGTGAAGGCCGAGGCCGTGACCTCCAGCGAGAACGTGCTGGACCGCTACATCCTGGGCAAGACGCGCCGCTTCATCGAGGATATCGAAAAGGCGCTGGAGGTGTTTGATATCCCCGGCGCCTGCGCGGTGGTGCCGCCGTTCATCGACACGCTGAACAACTGGTACATCCGCCGCTCCCGCCCGCGCTTCTGGGCGGAGAACGGGCAGGTGGAGACGGCGGCGTTCAACACGCTCTACACTGTGCTCACCACCTTCTGCCGTGCCGCAGCACCCCTTCTGCCGTTCCTGACGGAGAAGATCTATCGCGGCCTGACGGGCGAGGAGAGCGTGCACCTGGCCGACTGGCCGGATGCGTCCGCCCTGCCGGCGGAAGCCGATCTGCTGGAGACCATGGACCTGGTGCGCGAGATCGCGTCCGGCACCCTGGCGCTGCGCGAGACGGCGGGCAAGCGCGTGCGCCTGCCGCTGCCGGAACTGACGGTGGCGGTGTCGGGCGTGGAGCGCCTCAAGCCCTTCGAGGACGTCATCAAGGACGAGGTGAACGTGAAAACGGTCACCTTCGACGACAATCCGCACACGTACGGCACCCAGTCCCTGCACGTGAACCCCAAGATCGGTGCGCGCATCGGCAAGGCCATGCGCGACGTCATGGCGGCCAGCAAGAAGGGCGAATGGGCGTTCAAGGGCGACGGCACGGTGGAGATCGCCGGGCAGGTTCTTTCCGGCGACGACTTCAGCTTGCGCGTGCTGACGGCCGAGGGCGTGCACAGCCAGACCATCGCGCGCGGCCACGGCGTCGTCATCCTGGATGTCGAGACGACGCCGGACCTGGAGAACGAGGGCCTGGCCCGCGACGTCATCCGCTTGGTGCAGATGACCCGCAAGGAGGCCGACCTGCACATCTCCGACCGCATCGTGCTCACCATCGCCGCTGGCTCGGCGCTGCGTCCGGCGCTGGAGCAGTTCGGCGAGACGGTCAAGCGCGAGACGCTGGCCGTCGACCTGCGCCTGTCCGACGACATGGACGGCGCGCATGTCGCCGAGCACCAGATGCAGGGCGAGCCGGTGAAGATCGGCGTCGCCAAGGCGGAGACGGCGGCGGCCTGAACGGCTGCTCCGGTGCTGCCCTGAGGGGTCGCGAAGCCTGGGCGTCGGCCCCGGCTTTGCGACGGCCTGACCGTCCATCGGCGCCCATGAGGATGCCCCGCATGTCCTTGACATGCGGGGCTCTTTTTATTTCAGATATAGAAAGTTCAGAAGTAAAGAGATAGTGGTTTCGTCAAGTCATCTGGATGGTGCTATTCAAATCCACAAGTCAGCGATAGGCTTCCCGCCGACAGGAACTGATTCGGAGTCGCGGCTTGCCGCTGGGGAGAAGCGGCGGGTTTCGCGATGTTTGGGAGGGAAAGGCCGCTCGTCTTTCGTTGTCTTGAGGGGGGATGGTTATGAACGGGCTCGAGGATATTGTTTCCGCCACGGCTGATTTCATTGCAAAAAACAACATCGTGATGTCGGCAGTTCTGCTTCCGGCTGGCGTTGTTTGTCTTCTGTTCGGCCTTAAGCTGTTTCACGTTATCATCGCTCTACCGGGGCTTGCCATCGGTGCGACCCTCGGCTACTTGACCGCCGATGTGCCGGGCGCGGTTGTCCTGGGCATTATTTTCGGCCTTCTGGCCGTTTTTCTGTTTCGCCTGGCCGTCTGGTTGAAGGGGGCGGCGCTCGGGCTGCTTCTGGCCATCTTCCTGGACAACTATTACGGATGGGAGGGTGATTACATCTGGGTGGCCTATGTCTTCATCGCCCTCCTGTGCGGTGATCTTGCACTGCGCCTGACCGACCTGCTGGCGATCATCTCGACCTCGGCCACGGGTGCCGTGTTCGTGTCGTATGCCCTGGTGAACGGCTGGATGATCCTCAACGGCGGGCTTGGCTACACCTACGGTTTCCAGGCGTGGATCGGCATGATCGCCCAGGGGCTGGACCATCATGGCATCGAGGGAGCGTTCCGCTATATCGCCTTCGAGATCATTGCCATCGCCGCTCTTTTCCTCTTTGGCGTCTTCTACCAGTTGAGGTCCAAGCCGAAGCGAGCCGCCGTCGAGCAGGGCGAGAACAAGCCGGTCGTTCTGGAGAAGGTCGGGGCGTCCGACGTTGCCGGCCAGAAGTGAAGCGGCGTCCGGGTGCGCCGCCGGTAGCTGGCGTCTTCGGGGGGCGTCGTGCGGCCCGCGAGGCGACTCGGGCAGGATCATGATGCCGGAGCCACTCCACCTTGCCTAAGGTTCTAATTCGAAGGGCGTGCAGAAATCGGCAAGTCACAGCCCTTCGATCCGAGCGCAAGGAGAAGATGCAACGCCGAACAAAGGCGGGGCGTTTAAGATGCGGGTCGTTCCGACCATGCTGAAATATTTGAATATTTCGGCGCAATGGGCCTTACCGGCCTTGCATCCCCGGCGCGTATCTCGCACTCTTGTTCACAAGTCGCACCATGCCCGGGCGGTTTTTGGTGCATGGTCCATCGTGCCCACCGCCCCGGCAAAACAGGGAGGACCCCGTGGCCGATACGGACCCGAACAAGAGCTATGTCGCCCTTCTGGGCTGGAGCCTGCGTGCCATCGCCGGCGTCGCCAAGTTCAACCGCAAGTACGTCGTCATCGCCCCGGCGTGGGCAGAGCAGTACGCCAAGGAAAACGACATCCCCTTCATCGCCTGGGACTTCGAGCGCCTGAACGAGCGGTCCTGGGAGATCGCCAAGATGCTCCAGGACGAGGGTGTCGAGGTCGCCGTGCCGCTGTACGAGGAAACGGTGGAATGGGCCGGCGCCATCAACGCCGTGCTCCAGAACAAGCCGCGCCTTCTGTCACAGGCCATGCTGTTCCGCGACAAGGCGCTGATGAAGCGGCGCGCGCAGTTGGCGGGCATCCGCGTCGGCATTTTCGAGGAAGCACACGACAAGATCGACGTCGTCCGCTTCCTCAAGCGCGTCAACCAGACGCTGCTCAAGCTGGACGGCGACCCCAACGACCCGATCCACTTCAAGGCCTTCGACAAGGCGGGCTGCCTGGGGCACCGGGTCATCCGCACCGTCGACGACGTGGAGAACATCTCCGACGACGAGTTCCCCGCCCTGCTGGAAAGCCACCTGGACGGCTGGGAGTTCGCCTGCGAGGTCTTCATTCACAACCGCAAGATCCGCTTCCTGAACATCTCGGAATATGTCCACCTGGGTTATTCCGTGTTCATCCCGGCCAGCCCCAAGCTGGAGGCCTATCGCGAGCAGATCACCCGCGAGATCGAGAAGCTGATCGACGCCTTCGACATCGACTACGGCCTGATCCACCCCGAGTACTTCATCGCCAACGACGGCGTCATGTACTTCGGCGAGGTTGCCTATCGCGTGCCCGGCGGCAACGCCTTCGAATTGATCGAGCGCGCCTACGGCTTCAATGCCTATCAGGGTCAGGTGCTGTGCATGGACCCGAAGGCGACGGACGAGGAGATCGAGGCGTTCTTTCCCAAGGAGGTCGTGGAGGCCAAGGGCCACGCGGGCTGTTTCCTGGTCTACCCGCGTCGGCGTGTCGTTTCGGAGATGCAGATCCCCGAGGAAACCGAGAACGACCCCTACTTCGAGTACCACGATCTGGCACCGCCCCTGGAACAGAAGGTTTCCAAGCGTGCCGCCTTCGGTAATCATTGGGGCACCTGCTATTTCTTCGGCCCCGACGCCGACAGGATGAAAGAGGTGCTGCTCGAGCAGGAAGAGCGCGACTTCTACACCTAGCGTCCGGGACACGGGGTTCCGCGGCGCTGGATCGAAGACAAGCGCGCCACGGAGAGGGAGTGTTGCGTGACTGAACCCGGAACGGGGGCGGCCGAGGACCCGGCCGTCACCCTGGAGCGCCTGACAAGCCGTTTCGACGACTGTCTGGCGCGCCTTGCCGATACGCCGGCTTTCGCCAAGCACACGGCAAAAAGCGGCGTCATCGACTATGGCCGCCGCATCATGGGCCTGCCGGGCGGGCCTGCGGTGCTGTACGACCGCGTGGCGAAAATGGAGGAGGCCGGCATCTTCGCCGGCACCGACTGGGACCACCCGGAGATTCTCCAGGCGCCGCTGGCGCCCAACACCCTGCGCACCGCCGACCAGTCCACCGCCACGCTGGAATGCCTGAGCGAGCTGCGGCTGCTGGCGGTGGGGCTGGACGACTACTTCCATCCCGCCATTTCGTCGGAGCAGGCGCGGCACTTCGTCAGCCAGGTGCTGGCGCTGAACCTGACGTTCCTGTTTTCCGCGCCGAGCGAGGCCGACCGGGTGGCGCTGGGGCGGCTGGCGAAGCCCGTGCGCAATCTCTATGCCTTCATCGCCGAGCGCACCGGCTACGACAACATCATCGGCAGCCTGATCACCGAGATCGAGCGCATCCTGGCGCAGCGCCCCATCATGGTGGACGACGTGAAGGCCATGGTGACGCAGATCGCCATCTGCATGGCCGACGCCAGCATCGACACCGCCGCCGCCGGGCGGGGCGCCGACCGCCTGGTCAGCGCCCTGTTCGGCCCGACCGCAGGCTGCCGCGAGGACCCGGGCATCCAGGTCTATGCCGAGCGGCTGGAGACCATGGACGCGCATATGCTGACGCAGGAGGCCAACGGCTTCGCCCGCGCCATGCACGACACCGGGCTGGTCTCGCCCTACCATCCGGTCTTCCTGCGCTATGTGGCCTACCAGCGCCCCGACCTGGTTTCGGCCGCGCTGGGGCTGAGCAGCACCGGGCGCGACGGCTTCCTGTGCTATCAGCAGCTGGTTTTGCGGCTGATCGAGGACGCCGTCCATGTGGAGACGGCGCAGTCCGTCTACGGCCTGGCGCTGATGCTGGAGCGCGGGATTCTCTACGCCCCCGCCATCGGGCCGGCCTTGTGGCGGCAGATATTCCTGCCGCTTCATCCGGCGGTGGAGCAGTCCATCGCCGCCACCTTCGGTGCGGCGCGGCCGGCGCGGGTGTTCCTGCTGGCGGGCGTGCTGACCGTGCTGGGCCAGCCCATGGGCGTGGGGCAGGGGAACAATCCCACCTGCCAGTCGGCCCGCGCCATTTCCATGTGGGCCTTCACCGACCCCGACTACCTGTTGCAGCTGATCGCCTGGGCGGCCCGCGACAACACGCTGACCATGCACTTCGAGGGGCAGCCCATCACCTCGTCGGAGCTTGCGCAGGGGCTCATGGCCGGGCCGCTGCTGGATGTGGATGCCGTGTCCATCGCGCTGGTGCCGCACCTTGACCGCGTCTACATCGAGATGGGCCGCCACACCGCCGGCCGCCCCGGCGACCCGCACCGCTGGATCAACGCCGAGTTCCACGGCTGGTGGGTGGGCCGCGGCTGCCGTCTCGCCATCGACGTGCCGACGGGGATGCTGGAGGATTTCGAGGGCTTCGTGCGGCAGTTCTATGCCACCTATCATCCCTACCACAACGGCAACCAGCCGGTGATCCACCCGCAGCCGGCGGGCATTGCCGTCACCGACAGCGCGGCGCGGTTCATCGGCTGGCACGCCATCGCCATCTACCGCGTCGGCCTGGACCCGAGCGGCGGGATGCGGGTGTACTTCTACAATCCCAACAACGACGGCGGCCAGGATTGGGGCGACGGCGTGGTGGTGTCCACCGACGGGAACGGCGAGCGCTTCGGGGAAAGCTCGTTGCCGATCGCGCAATTCGCCTCGCGGCTTTACCTCTTCCATTTCGACGAGCGCGAGCGCGGCTGGCCGGAAACGATCACGGCGGAAGAGGTGCAGACGGTCGAGGATCTGGCCCGCCGAAGCTGGGCCGCCGCACGCTGAGCGTCCTGCACGGCACAGAAGAAGGGCTCCGCCCCTGGGGAAAGGAGTGGAGCCCTAGTCGTGAAAGAACCGCCCCGGAAGCGCGCCCCGTCGGGGGTCGATGACCGGGCGCCCCTCAGGCAGGTGCATTCCCCACACCGGCGTATCCTTCAGGATAATAATGTATCCTGTAAGGTTCGATATTCCCAGGGAGGTGGGGGATTAAGCCGGAAGGGCTAGTTGCGGACCGTTAGACCGCGTCAGACGCGCGGGTCGCGCGCCGACGCGGCTTCCAGGGCCGCCGTGCGGTCGCGCAGGGCCGCCAGTCGCGCGATGGTGCCCGCCACGGTCTCCTGGGCCAGGGCCAGCACCGCTTCGTCCTGCGCGCGGTCGACGACGCGCATGAGCATGTCGTATTCCTCGTTGGCGAGGCGGATTTCGTGGCGCAGCATCTGCACCAGCGACACCGCGTCGCCCAGGTCGGCGTCGGTCGCCGGGGCCGCCTGCGGGTCCCGCCGGGCCGCCTGATCCTCCAGCAGCGCCGCCGTCTGCGGGTCGCCGCTCAGGCGCGCGACGGCCGCCGACATGCGGTGGCGGGCGGCGGCCTCGGCGTCGCGGTCGGCCAGCCATGCCGCCAGATCTTCCACCGTCTCCACGTCCGGGGCCTGGCTGGGCGAGGACCCGCCATGCTCCGCCCGCCAAGCGTGGCGGCGCTCCAGGCGCAGCAGGGCGACGTGGTGCAGTTCCTCGTCGGCCATGCGCTCGGCGTATTCACGCACCGTCGGGTCGGAAGACTTGGCGGCGACATTGGCGTAGAAGGCGAAGGCCCGTTCCTCGTTCCGCACGGCCAGTTGCAGCGCCTTGTAGCTGGTCAGGCTTTCGGCCCCGCCGGCATCGGCCAGGGCGGCCTCGGCGATGCCTTCGGCCATGTCCCAGGTGAACGACAGGCGTTGCTCGGGCTCCACCTCGGCGCGGCTGGCCCAGGCCTGAATGCCTTCCTCGTGCTCGCTTTCCATGGCCTTGAGGCGGCGGAAGAGGGCGGCCAGGTCGGGCACGTCGATGTCGTCCATGCGCTCGGCCAACTGGTCGTAGCGCCGCGCCGCCTCGCGCTCCATGGCGGTGGCGACGGCGAACAGGTCCTCCGGGCGTTCGATGGCGGGCACGGAATCGAAGGTAACCGGGGGCGTGTCCTGCGCCATGACAAGGGTCTCCGTCAGCATTCGGGTATGTTGGAATCAGGATGGCGCGGAGTTTTGCCGCGCCCCTTGATCCCGGTCAACGGGGTAAGGCTGCTTATTGTGCCGGCGTCAGCTTGAGAAGGGCTCCGTCGGGCTCGTCGGTCAGCACGTAGACGGCGCCATCCGGCCCCTGCTTGACCGCGCGCACCCGCTGCCCGATGGGCAGGCGCTCCTCGCTTTGCACGTCCTGGCCGTTCAGTTCCAGGCGCGAGACGGCGTTGGAGACCAGTCCCCCCACCAGCAGATCGCCCTGCCACTCGGGGAACAGGTCGCCGGTATAGAAGTCCATGCCCGATGCCGCGATCACCGGGTTCCAGTAGTGGATGGCGTCGGCGAACTCCGGATGCGACGGCGGGTCGGGGATGGGCTGGCCGTTGTAGTGGCGGCCCCAACTCACCACCGGCCAGCCGTAGTTGCGCCCGGCCTCGGGCACGTTGATCTCGTCGCCGCCCTGCGGGCCGTGTTCGTGCATCCACAGACGCCCCGTCTCCGGGTGTACCGCCGCCCCCTGGCTGTTGCGGTGGCCGTAGGACCAGATTTCCGGCAGCGCGCCTTCCGTGTTCACGAAGGGATTGTCGTCGGGCACCGAGCCGTCCGGCCACAGCCGCACCACGGTGCCCAGGTGGTTGGTCAGCTCCTGCGCCGGCTGGAACTTGAAGCGCTCGCCCAGGGTGATGAACATGTACCCGTCGGGCGTGAAGGCGATGCGCGACCCGAAGTGGTTGTTGCCCGTCATCTTGGGGATCTGGCGGAACACCACGTCCACGTCCGTCAGCCGCATGCCGTCCAACTTCGCGCGCGCCGCGGCGGTGGAGGCGCGGCCCTGCTGATTGGCCTCGGCATAGGTGAAGTAGATCCAGCCGTCCTCCTCGTAGGTCGGGCCGATGCGCACGTCGAGAAGGCCGCCCTGGCCGCGGTTGAACACCTCGGGCACGCCCTCCAGCGGCGCGGACATGGTGCGCTCCTGCGGGTAGACGATGCGCATCTGGCCGGGCCGCTCGGTCACCAGGATGCGGCCGTCGGGCAGGAAGTCCATGCCCCACGGGTGGTCGAGGCCCGTCACCACGGGCTCCACGTTGACCGGGCCGCGCTGGGCGTCGATCTGCTGGGTCTGGGCCGCGGCAGGCGCCGGCGCGGTCAGCAGCGGCGCGAAGGCCGTGGCGGTGGCGACAAGGGCGGCGGACAGGATCGGCATCCTTGGTGACATGCGCGCTCTCCCTTCCTGGGTGCGAACGATTGTGGTGGCGGTTGTCCCTCAACATGAACCCGTCGGGCCGCCGGGGCGTTGCCGCGCGGCCCGGTTTCCACCCATATGGGGTCGGCTTGGCCGGTTTCCGCCCCCGGCCGTTGAACCGGGGAGGGGAGTGGAGTAAAACCCGGTCACCTTGATCGTATCGCAGCGCCGGAGGTTTCCTTGGCCGCATATCAGTACATCTACGTGATGAAGGGGCTCACCAAGATCTATCCCGGTGGGCGCGAGATTCTCAAAGGGCTGACGCTCTCCTTCCTGCCGGGCGCCAAGATCGGCGTGCTGGGCCCCAACGGCGCCGGTAAGTCCACCGTGCTGAAGATCATGGCCGGCATCGACAAGGACTTCGGCGGCGAGGCGTGGTCCGCCGAGGGCGTCAAGGTCGGCTACCTGCCGCAGGAGCCGGAACTGGACGCATCGAAGTCCGTGCTGGAGAACGTTCTCGACGGCGTGCGCGAGATCAAGGACCTGGTGGTGCGCTTCGAGGAAGTTTCCGCCAAGTTCGGCGATCCCGACATCACCGACGACGAGATGAACGACCTGATGGTCGAGCAGGGCGAGCTGCAGGAAAAGATCGACGCCGCCGATGCGTGGGAGATCGACCGCCGCGTCGAAATCGCCATGGACGCGCTGCGCTGCCCGCCGGGCGACGCCGACGTCGCCAAGCTGTCGGGCGGTGAGAAGCGCCGCGTGGCGCTGTGCCGCCTGCTGCTGTCGCACCCCGACATGCTCATGCTCGACGAGCCCACCAACCACCTGGACGCCGAGTCCGTGGCCTGGCTGGAACGCTTCCTGCGGGACTACTCGGGCACCGTCGTGCTGGTCACCCACGATCGCTACTTCCTGGACAACGTCACCGGCTGGATCCTCGAACTCGACCGCGGCAAGGGCATTCCATACGAGGGCAACTACTCCAGCTGGCTGGAGCAGAAGCAGAAGCGGCTCCAGCAGGAGCAGCGAGAAGAGGCGTCGCGCCAGCGCACCATCAACGCGGAACTGGAGTGGATCCGCTCCAGCCCGAAGGCCCGCCAGGCCAAGAGCAAGGCCCGTATCACGGCCTTCGACAACCTGGTGGCGGAAGCCGGCAACAAGCAGCTGGACCAGGCGCAGATCATCATTCCCGCCGGCGAGCGCCTGGGCAACCTGGTGATCGAGGCCGAGGACATCTCCAAGGCCTACGGCGACCGCCTGCTGATCGAGGACCTGTCCTTCAAGCTGCCGCCGGGCGGCATCGTCGGCGTCATCGGCCCCAACGGTGCGGGCAAGACGACGCTGTTCAAGATGATTACCGGCCAGGACGAACCGGACGGCGGGTCCCTGCGCGTCGGCGAGACCGTGAAGCTGGGCTACATCGACCAGAGCCGCGACAGCCTGGACGACAAGAAGACCGTCTGGGAGGAAATCTCCGACGGGCTGGACGAGCTGGAGCTGGGCAAGCGCAAGATCGCCAGCCGCGCCTACGTGGGCCAGTTCAACTTCAAGGGCCCGGACCAGCAGAAGCGCGTCGGCCAGCTTTCGGGCGGTGAGCGCAACCGCGTGCACCTGGCCAAGATGCTGAAGTCCGGCTCCAACGTCATCCTGCTCGACGAACCGACCAACGACCTGGACCTGGAGACCCTGCGGGCGCTGGAAGTGGCGCTTCTGGACTTTCCGGGCTGCGCCGTGGTCATCTCGCACGATCGCTGGTTCCTGGACCGCATCGCCACCCACATCCTCGCCTTTGAGGGCGACAGCCAGGTCACCTGGTTCGAGGGCAACTACGAGGATTACGAAGCCGACCGCAAGCGCCGCCTGGGCGCCGAGGCCGAACAGCCGCACCGCATCAAGTACAAGCCCCTGGTGCGCAGCTGATCGGTCCCGCGGCACGCCGCATGAAGAAGGGGCGGCCCGTCGGGCCGCCCCTTTTCGCATTCCGGCTTCGCCCGGTCGGGCGTCGCGCCGTGCTTGTCAGGCGGCGGCGGCCGGGGCCGGGGCGCGCTGCTCGCCGGCCAGCGGGTCGTTGCCGAACCGGTTCGGGCCGTCGGTGCCCTTGCCGATCATCCAGATCACCAGGACGATCCAGCCGACGATGGGAATCAGGCTGATGAGCGCCCACCAGCCGGAGCGGTCGGTGTCATGCAGGCGACGCACCATGACGGCGATGCTCGGCAGAAGGATGGCGATGTTGAACACCGCGTTGAGCGGGCTCCACATGTTGTGCGGGAACATCACCGCGTCCAAGATCGACGTGCAGATGCTCACGACCACCGTGAACAGGGTCCAGTACCAGTATTCCGCGCGGCGGGCGCGGCCGGAAAAATCGACATATTTCTTGAAACAGATGCTGATGGCATCGACGAAGTTCATATCCCCTCTCCGCGATACGTTATGGAGGCGGAGACGGTATCCGATTATGTTTTTACCGCATAGAGTAATTGCACATAACCTTCTGAAAATCATAAAAATGACGCCGGAGCCGGGCGGCGGACGGCCCCGGCTCCGGCGTCGACGGCCGAAGGGCGGCGGGTGTCACAGGCCCGGAACCACCTCCACCTTCATCCATCCGGCCTGGGCCTGGTCGAAGGTGCGGTAGGCGTCCAGCACGTTGGTCATGGGCTGGACCTGGGTCAGCACCCGCAGCGGGTCGATGCTGTTGGACCGCACCAGTTCCACCAGGTGGGGCAGGTACTTGCGGTGGTTGCAGTTGCCCATGTTGATGGTCAGGTTCTTCTGCATCGCCTGGCCGATGGGGAAGCTGTGGTCGGTGGGTGGATAGACGCCGATGATGCCCAGCGTCCCCGCCTTGGCGACGGCCTGCACGCTCCACTCCAGCGCCTGGTTGGGCGCATCGCCCGGCGCGAAGACGTCGGCGCCGGCGCGTCCGCCTTCGGCGATGGCGTCGCGTTCGGCCTTCTGGCGGCCCGCCTGCTGCTCCGCCTCTTCGGCGGCGGGGCCGGAACGGGGCGGATGGGCGTCCACGCCGACGGCGTCGATCACCCGGTCGACGCCGATGCCGCCGGTCAGCTCGCGGATCATCTCGACGGGGTGTTCGCGGCCGAAGTTGATGACCTCCGCCCCCTGCATCCGCGCCATTTCCAGCCGGTCCTCGTTGTCGTCGACCACGAGAATCCGCTCCGCCCCCAATTGCCGAGCGGACACGATGGCGAACTGCCCGACGGGCCCGGCGCCGAACACCGCCACGGTGTCGCCGTCGACGATCTCCGCAAGGTCGGCGCCGAAATAGCCGGTCGGATAGATATCCGACAGCAGGATGGCGCGGTCGTCGTCGATGTCGTCGGGCAGCTTCACGAGGTCGGTGTTTGCAAACGGGATGCGCGCGTACTCCGCCTGCAATCCGTCGAAGGGCCCGGTCTGGCCGGGGCCGCCGTAGAAGGCCGTGCCCGCCAGATGGCCGTTGGGATTGGCGGTGTCGCACTGGGCGTGGTAGCCGGCGCGGCAGTAGTTGCACGACCCGCAGGAGATGGTCGACGGGATCACCACCCGGTCGCCCTTCCGCAGGTTGCGGACGTTGGGGCCGATTTCCTCGACCACGCCCACCCCCTCGTGCCCCAGCACCGTGCCAGGCACCATGCCGGGCAGCGAACCGCGCACCATGTGCAGGTCGGTGCCGCAGATGGCGCTGGCGGTCAGGCGGACGATGGCGTCGGTCGGCTGCTTGATGGAGGGGTCGGGCACGTCCTCCAGGCGGACGTCGCCGATATCATGGAACACCACGGCTTTCATGGGGGCCTCCTTCACTGGCGTTCTGCCGTTTGGGATGCCCGCTGAACGCCAAGGAGTCCGTGCCGTTGCGCGTTTCAAGCGGCGGTTTCAATCGCCCAGGCGCCTTCTCGCCTGAACGGTCGCGCGCCATCAGGGCTCAGGCCGCCACCGTCTCCACCACCGACCGTCCGCCGCCGGCCTTGGCGACGCGCACCTGCACGCCGATGCGGTCCACCATGGCCTGCACATGGCTGATGACGCCTACCTTGCGCCCCGTCGCCTGAAGGGCTTCCAGGGCGGAAATCGCGACGTCCAGGCTGTCGGCGTCCAGCGCGCCGAAGCCTTCGTCGATGAACAGGCTTTCCACCAGCGCCCGCTCGCCGGACATGCTGGCAAGCCCCAGCGCCAGCGCCAGCGACACCAGGAAGCGTTCGCCGCCGGACAACGATCCGACGCCGCGCACCTCGTCGCCCATCTCGCGGTCGATGACCTGCAGGTCCAACTCGCCGCCCGGCGCGCGCTGGAGCACGTAGCGCGGCGTCAGGTCGGCCAGGTGGGCGTTCGCCATGCCCAGAAGCCGGTCGAGCGTCAGGCTTTGGGCGAAGCGGCGGAACTTGTCGCCCTTGGCCGAGCCGATGAGGTCCTGCATGGTCGCCCACAGGTCGGTGACCTGGCGTTGTTCGGCCATGCGGTCTTCCAGGTCCCGGCCCTTGTCGCGCTGCGCCGCGTCGTGGGCCAGCCGCGCCCGCTCCCGCGCCGCCGCCTCCTGGGCGGTGTCGCAGGCCAACCGGCGCTCGTCGACCTGGGCGGCGAGATCCTCTTCCGGCGTTTCGGGCGCGGGCGTCTGATGGTGGGCGTCGAGCGCCCTGCGCCGGTCGTCGAGCACCGCGCGGGCGGTGGTGACGGCGGTGTCGACCTCTTTCAGATGCGCCTCCAGCGCCGCGACGGCATCCTCGCCCTTAGCCAGGGCCGTACGGGCCTCCTCCAGCGTCGCGCCCGCTTCCGCCAAGGCCGTGTCGCGCCCCGCCAGCGCCCGGTCGCGGGCCTCGGCGGTGTCCGCCAGCCGCTTGCGCAGGACGTCGCGGGCCGAGACGGCGGCGGAGCATTCGGCGGCAGCCTCGGCGGCGGCCTTCTGCGCCGCGTCCAGGTCCGACTGCGCCGACAGCCGCGCGCCGTTGAGGCGGGAACGGACCGACGCCGTCGGCTCGCCCTCGAACAGCTTGGCCCGCTCCGCGCGCAGCCGCTCGTGCTCGCCGGCGGCTTCTTCCAGGCTCGACTGGGCGGTGTCCAGGGCATCGCGCCGGTTGGCGGCATCGGCCTCCGCGGCCCGAATGTCGGCGTCCAGCCTGTCCAGCGCCTGCCGCGCGTCTTCCAGCGCGCGGCGGCGGTCCGTGAAGGCGTCCGCCAGCGACCGGCAGCGATCGGCGAGGGTTTGCCAGCCGGCGCGCGCCTCGGTGCGCCAGTCGGGCAGGGGGGCGAGGGCGTCCTCCAGGGCCACCTCGGCGCTGTCGCGGGCCTTGGCGGCGCGCACGGCCTCGCGCTCCGCGGCCTCGCGGCGGGCCTCGGCATCGGCCAGGTTCTTCTCCAGGCCGGACAGGGCGTCGCGCTCCTGGTCGCGGGTCAGGCGCAGGCTGCCCAGATGCCTGGCGCGCCGGTCGGCCTCGCCGCGCAGGCGGGCGGCTTCCGCCATGTCCTGCTCGGCGGCCTCGCGGGCGCGGGCGGCCTCGGCGGACTGGTCGGCCAGCGCGGCATGATCGGCCTCCGCCGCCGTCGCGGGCAGGGACAGGCCGTGGGCGCGCGAGCGGGCGTCGGACCAGCTTTCCGCCAGTTGCGCCACCTCACGCTTGAGGCGGCGTTCCTCCTCGGCGCAGGCGTTGAGGGCTTCGTCGGCGCTGGCACGGTCGATGTCGGCCTGGCGCTGGGTGGCGTCCAGCGTGCGCGTGTCCGCACGCAACGCCTCCACCCGGTCCCGCTGCTCGCGGGCCAGGGCGTCCAGCGCCGTTTCCGAATGCGTCAGCGGATGCTCCTCCGAGCCGCAGACGGGGCAGGGCTTTCCGTCGACCAGCAGGCCGCGCAGCTTGGCGGCGGCCTCGTCGGCGGCGGCCTCCGACAGGTCCAGCGCCCGTTGCGCCTCGCTCAGGCGCTGGTCGAGCAGGCCCCGCCTGGCCTCCATCTCCGCCAGCGCGTTGTCGGCCTGGGCGCGGCGCTTGCGGGCGGCCTCGGCGCGGGCTTCATGGGCGGCCTTGCGCTCGGCCAGGTCGTCGGCCAGCCCCGCCAGCCGTGCCAGCTCCCCCACCGCGTCGGCCCGGGCGGCGGCGCGGGCGCGGCGGTCTTCGAGTGCGGCGGGGTCCAGGGCCTCCAGCCGCTCGGCGATGGGTTGGAGCGCGGCCTCGCCCTCGGCGATGGCGGCTTCGGTGTCCTCCAGCCGGGCGGCACGCTTGCGGTGGTTGGCGGTCAGGGTGGCATGCCGTTCCGCCAGTTCCCGCGCCTGTTTTTCGGCGGCGGAGAGGGCGCTGTCGGCGTCCGCCCAGTCCTCGATCTCGCCGATCCAGCGGTCCACCTGCTCGGCCAGCGGGCGGTGGCTGTCGTGATCGGACAGCCATGTCTCGGCGTCCCGCGCCGTGGCCTCGGCCCTGGCGCGGGCGTCCTTGCGGGACGACAGGGCGTCCTCGGCCTCCTTTCGCCTGGCGGCGGCGGCATCGCGGGTGGCGGTGCAGCGGGATACATGCTGCTCCGCGCCCTCGATCCGGCTGTCGAGCGCGGCGGCGGCGTCCAGGTCGGGGCCGGCGTCCTTGAACGCCTTTTCCGCCGCGTCCAGGGCCGCGCGCGCCTGCTTGCCGCGCGCCTGGGCGGCGTCGCGGGCGGCTTCGGCATCGCGGCAGCGGGTTTCGGCGGCGCCGGCCTCGCCGGACAGCCGCTCGTGATCCGCCGTCAGCCGGTCGGCCTCGTCGACCATGGGCCGCAGGCGCTCCAGCCGGCGAAGGGTCGCCAGTTCCTCGCGCCGGGGGGCGGCCTGCTGGCGGGCGTCCTCGGCATCGGCCAGCGCCTGTTCGGCGGCGGTGACGGCCTCCCGCCGCGTGCGGGCCTCGGCGTACCACGTCTGCTGCGCCCGCAGGCCGTCGAGCGCCTGCCGGGCCGCCCTGGCGTCGGCCTCGGCGGCCTGGGCGGCCCGCGCGGCCGCCTCGCGGTCCTCGGGCGTCAGCAGGTCCAGCGCCCGGCGCTGGGCGTCCAGCGCATCCAGCGCCTCGCGTTCCCGCTTGTGGCGTTCGAACGCGGCCACCGACAGCGCGCCGTAGATTTCCGTGCCCGTCATCAATTCCAGAAGGTCGGCGCGGTCGGCGGGACGGGCCTTGAGGAAGGCGTCGAAATCGCCCTGCGCCAGCAGGACCGAGCGGCGGAACTGCTCGAACGTCAGGCCGGTGCGGGCGGCGATCTCGGCCAGAACCTCGGTCTTGGTGGAGCCGATCTGCTGACCCGTCTCCAGGTCCGTCAGGCTCATCTCCTGGTTCTGGAGCCGGCCCGAGGCCTTGTTGCGCGCCCGGCGCACCTGCCAGCGCGCGCGGTAGCGGCCGCCGTCGCGCCCGGCGAAGTCCACCTCGGCGTATCCTTCCGCCTCGCCGTGGCGCAGGATGGTGCGCGGGTCGGTGCCGGTGACGTGCAGCGATGCGTCGGCGCCGGCCTGCCCGATGGCGACCTTCGCGGCGTTCTCAAGGCGCGGGAAGCGGTCGTAGAGCGCGACGCACAGCGCATCCAGCAGGGTCGACTTGCCCGCACCCGTGGGGCCGGTGATGGCGAACAGCCCGGCGCCGGACAGCGGCCCGTCCTCGAAATCGACCTCGAACTCGCCGGCGAGCGCCGTCAGGTTCCGGCCGCGGATGGCCAGAATCCTCATGCCGGTGCCTCCTCGGCCGCCGCCGGATGCTCGGGCGCCTCGCCCTGCACGGCTTCCATCAGTTCGTGGAAGGCGTGGCGGTGGGCAGCGTCGGGCGTGCCGTCGTAAGCCCGCGCCCAGGCCTTCTCGAACACCTCTTCCGGGTCGAGGCCCGCCAGGTCCGGCGCGTCGGCGGTGGCGGCGAGCGCCTGGCCGGTGCCGCTGTATTCCACCGCCAGCCGGCAGAGCCGCACCGGCTTGTCCGCCAGGGCCTGCTCCACGTCGTGGCGGAGCGAGGGGCTGGGCGCGTCCAGCCGCACCACGACCTCCAGGTAGGGGCGCAGGTCGCGGCCGGGGTCGGGCTCGGCCGGCAGGTCTTCAAGCTCCTTCAGCACCGTTTCCGGCGGGGCGGCGCCGGTGGAAGGAATGCGGATGTAGTCGATGACGCGCGGCACCGGCAGTCCGGTGACCGTGCAGGGCGTGGCGGCGTCGGTCACCTCCACCAGCAGGGCCTGGTGCCTGTAGTCCTTTTCCGTCACCGACAGCGGGAAGGGGCTGCCGGAATAGCGCATGGTCTCCCGCCCTGCGACGCGCTGCGGCTTGTGCAGGTGGCCGAGCGCCACGTAGGCGCAGTCGTCGGGAAAGATGTCGGCCGGCAGGGCGTGCTGGTTGCCGCCCAGCACGCGCCGCTCGCTCAATTCCGACAGGGCCGCGCCGCTCATGTAGCAGTGCCCGGTGACGATGAGCGGCAGATCGCCCGCCGCCGCGCGCGCGTGGGTGATGAAGCGGTCGTACACGCTGCGCACCCCGTCGATGAGCGGGTCGCGGGTGTCGTCGGCCTCCTTCAGCGGCGGCAGGTCGGCCATGCGCAGGAAGGGCACGGCGCAGACCATGGCGCGCGGGCGGTCGCCGGCGTCCCGCAGGGTCACCAGCGCGTCCGCCGGATCGCGCGGCAGGCTGCCGATGACGCGCACGTCGAAGGGCTTGAGGATGGCGTCGGGGGCCTCCAGCCGGGTTGCGCTGTCGTGGTTGCCGCCGATGATGACGATGTCGAGCTTCGGCCGCCGCTTCTTGGCCTTGGCGAGAAAGTCGTACAGCCGCCGCTGCGCCGAAACGGGCGGGTTCTGGCTGTCGAAGACGTCGCCGGTGACCAGCAGGGCGTCGACGTCCTGGTCGTCCATGGTGTCCAGCAGCCAGTCCAGGAATGCCCGGTGCTCCGCGTCGCGCGGCAGGCCGTGCAGGTCCTGGCCCAGGTGCCAGTCGGAGGTGTGGAGAAGCCGTAGCGGCGCGGGATCGGTCGTCATGCGCCGCATCATGCCAGAGGCCATTGCGCCGCGTCACCATCCTCGTACGCGAGGCATCAGCCGCCCTCGGCTGGTTGACGGTCGGCGACGGCCGCGCCCCGTTGTCCGGGCGGACGCTCGGCACCGACGGTGGTGTCGGCGCGGGCGCCGCGCTCCAGCTCCGCGTTGATCTCGCCGCCGATCAGGACCGAAAAGGCGCCGATGAAGAACCACATCAGCAGCACCACCACCGCGCCCAGCGAGCCGTAGGTCTCGTTGTAGGACGCGAAGTTGGAGACGTAATAGGAAAACAGCATGCTTGCGGCCAGCCACAGCACCGCCGCCACCACAGAGCCCCAGCTCACCCACCGGAACCGCGGCGGACGGCGGTTCGGGGCGATGCGGTAGATCACCGCCAGCGCGCCGAACAGGCCGATCGCCAGGACGGTCCAGCGGGCCGCGTCCACCAGCACGCCGGTGATGCCCTCGCCGAATCCCAACACGCCCAGCACCACCGGCACCACAACGACGACCAGCAGCGCGACCGTCATGCCCAGGATGAACCCGGCCGTCAGGCCCAGGGCGACCAGGTTGAGCATGATGATGTTCCGCTGCTCTGTCTCATCGTAGACGATATTCAGCGCCCGCATGATCGCCTTCACGCCCTTGGTGGAGGAATACAGGGCGATGGAGGTGGAAACCACAAGGCCCAGGCTGAGAGACGTCTCCTGGGCCGAGAGCTTCTGCACCTGGTCGTCCAGAATGGCGTAGACCTGGTCGGGCACGGTGCCCTCGATCATCTGCAACTGCTGGCTGACCGCCGCCGGGTCGGCCAGAAGCCCGAAGATGGAGATCAGCGCCGCCAGAAAGGGGAACAGCGCCAAAAGCGCATAGAAGGCGCAGCCGGCGGCGATGACGCCCAGGTTGTCGCTCCCCAGCCGAAAATACACCACCTTCGCCACCCGCCAAGCGCGGATGAGGGGGATGCGGCGGGGATGGTCAGCGGCGGTCGAGGCCATGAAAGCGGGTCTCCGATGCGGGGCTCTTTCGAGAGGAACGGGACCATCCGCCGTCGGGTTCTGTTGCAATCGCGCACGGAGTGCGCGCCGGCCGCTGCCGCCGACAAGGTTTTTTCTCTTGCGCGGGCGCGCGAGCGACGGTACCGAACGGCGGGAATACCCGACCATCCGACAACGCCTATCATCCGAGGGGGACACCATGGCCGCCGACATCGACGTGGTCCTGGATGTGCACGACCGGCCGAAACCCGGCGCCTGGGTCGTGCTCAGCCTGCAGCATCTTTTCGCCATGTTCGGGGCGACCATCCTGGTGCCCTTCCTGACGGGCCTCAACCCCGCCGTCGCGCTGGTCTCCAGCGGTCTCGGCACGCTGCTCTACATCCTGTGCACGCGGGCGAAGATTCCCGCGTACCTGGGCAGCTCGTTCGCCTTCATCGCGCCGATCATCTCGGCCTCCACGATCGCCGGGCCTGGGGGCGCGCTGCTGGGCGCGCTGGTGGCCGGGCTGATCTACGTGGTGGTGGCCTTCTTCATCTGGAAGGCCGGCGTGAACTGGCTGCTGCGCCTGCTGCCGCCGGTGGTCGTCGGCCCGGTGATCATGGTGATCGGCCTCAGCCTCGCCTCGGTGGCCGTGGACATGGCCATGAACATCCCCGGCGAGGGCACGTATTCCGCCCCGCACTTCGGCACCGCCATGGCGACGCTGCTGATCGCCATTCTGTGCGGCATGTTCCTGAAGGGCGTGTTCGCGCTGGTGCCCATCCTGTTCGGCATCATCGGCGGCTATCTGATCGGCCTGTCGGTCGGCATCGTCGATTTCAGCCAGGTGACCCAGGCCGCGTGGTTTGCCGTGCCCGACTTCATCATGGCGGACTTCGGCCTGCAGTGGCCGCAGATGGTGGCCTGCATCCTGGTGGTGGCCCCCGTCGCCATCGTGACGCTTGCCGAGCACACCGGCGACCAGATGGTGCTGAGCAAGGTGACGGGCCGCAATTTCCTGAAGGAGCCGGGCCTGCACCGCTCCATCCTGGGCGACGGTGCGGCGACCATCCTGGCCTCGCTGGTGGGCGGCCCGCCGAACACCACCTACGGCGAGAACATCGGCGTCATCGCCATCACCCGCGTCATGAGCGTCTGGGTCATCGGCGGCGCCGCGGTGCTGGCGGTGCTGTTCGGCTTCGTCGGCAAGATCGCCGCGCTGATCCAGACCATTCCGGTGGCGGTGATGGGCGGCGTGTCGATCCTGCTGTTCGGCATCATCGCCAGTTCCGGCATGCGCATGATGATCGACCGCCACGTCGACCTGGGCCGCAAGCGCAACCTCATCATCAGCTCGGTGATCCTGGTGATCGGCATCGGCGGCGCGCTGGTGAACGTGCCCCTGACCTTCGACTTGGCCGACGGCACCACGCTGGAGGCCGATGTCGAGATCGCCGGCATGGCGCTGGCCGCCATCGTCGGCCTGATCCTCAACCTGGTCCTGCCGGGACGCGAGGAAGCGGAGCACGGCGGGTCCATCTTCCTGCGCACGGAAGCGTAAGAAAGGGGTTGCGCCCAGAGGCAAGCGTCGTACTATCAGGAGGAGACCGAACGGGCACAGGGCCCGCCCGGCCTCCTGCTAGGTTATCTTCAGGGTGATGAGAACGGCCATTCTCATCACCCTTATTTTCACCAGCAGGAAGAGACGCCTGCCTTTCAGCATCTGCCTTCTCCTCCTGAGTGCGGCGCGGCCGACACGGGATGCGCGGCCTGGCCGCAGACACATAGTGCCTGAGCTTCCCTTCCGCGCAACAACTTCAACGTGATTTTTCGCCCTGCGTGCGCCGGCCAAGGCTTGCGATGGAGGGGCGTTGGTGTACTATCAGGAGGAGACCGCACGGACCATCAAGGTCCGCACGGCCTCCTGCTTAGGTGATCTTCAGGGTGATGAGGAGTGCCATCCTCATCACCCTTATATTCACCAGCAGGAAGAGACGCCTGCCTTTCAGCATCTGTCCTCTCCTCCTGTGTGCGGTGCGGCCGACACAGAATGCGCGGCCTGGCCGCAGGCACATGATGCCAGGGCTACGCTTTGCCGCAACATCTTTTACGGGAATTCCCGATCCGCGAGCGGGCGCCTACGCCCGCTCCACGAACCCTGCCAGCACCTTCTTCAGCCCCGCCTTGTCGAACTGGACGGCCAGCTTGTCCTCGTCCTTGCGCTGGATGACGCCGTAGCCGAACTTCTGGTGGAAGACGCGCACGCCGACCGCCAGCCCTTCCTCGGCCTCGCGCGGTTTCACCGCGAAGGAGGTGCCGTTGCCGGGGATGATCTTGGCCGAGCGCTGGCGCCCGCCCCAGCCGTCTTCCCAGGCCCCGCCCCAGGCGCCGCCGCTTTCGGCGAAGCCGGCGCCGTAGAGGCCGGACTCGCTCTGGGCCTCCACGCAGTCGGGCGGCAGTTCGTCGATGAAGCGGCTGGGGATGGCGTTCACCCACTGCCCGAACACGCGGCGGCTGGCGGCGAAGCTGATGAAGACCCGTTTGCGCGCCCGCGTGATGCCGACATAGGCGAGCCGCCGTTCTTCCTCCAGCGCCGCCATGCCGCCTTCCTCGAGCGCGCGCTTGTGGGGGAAGATTTCCTCCTCCCAGCCCGGCAGGAAGACCACGTCGAATTCCAGGCCCTTGGCGGCGTGCAGGGTCATGAGCGTGACGCCCGGGTCCTCGGCGGCGCGGGCCTCGTTCTCCATGACCAGGCTGATGTGCTCCAGGAACTGGGTCAGGCCCTCGTAGGCCTCCACCGCGCCGTACAGCTCGTCCAGGTTTTCCAGGCGTCCCGGTGCTTCCGGAGACTTGTCGCGGCGCCACAACTCGGCGTAGCCGCTTTCCTCCATGAGCGTCTTGACCAGTTCGGGCAGGTCCATGACCGGGGCGAGCGACTTGAACCGCTCGATGGTTTCGCAGAAGTCGCGCAGCGCCGCCCGCGGCTTGGGCTTCAGCTCGTCGGTGTCGATGATCTCCAGCGCCGTCAGGTAGAGCGGCTTGCCCAGCGCCCGGGCGCTCATGTGCAGGGTCTGGATGGTGGCCTCGCCCAGGCCGCGCTTGGGCTTGTTGACCACGCGCTCGAACGCCAGATCGTCGTCGGGCGAGACCAGCAGGCGCAGGTAGGCGAGCGCATCGCGGATCTCCATGCGCTCGTAGAAGCGCGGGCCGCCGATGACGCGGTAGGGCAGGCCGGTGGTGATCAGCCGTTCCTCGAACTCGCGCGTCTGGAAGCCGGCGCGCACCAGCACCGCCATGCCCGACAGCGGTGCGCCCTTGGCCTGGAGGCTTTCGATCTCGTCGACCAGCCAGCGCGCTTCCTCGTCCGCCGACCAGACGCCGCGCACGCACAGCTTGGCTCCTGCGTCCTCCACGCCCGGCGCCCGAAGCTCCTTGCCCAGCCGTTCCTCGTTGTTGCGGATGAGGTGGCTGGCCGCCTTCAGGATGGTGGGGGTGGAGCGGTAGTTGCGCTCCAGCCGCACCACCTCGGCGCCCGGGAAGTCCTTCTCGAAACGCAGGATGTTGCCCACCTCGGCGCCGCGCCAGCTGTAGATGGACTGGTCGTCATCGCCGACGCAGCAGATGTTGCGGTGCTTGCGCGCGAGCAGCCGAAGCCAGAGGTACTGGGCGACGTTGGTGTCCTGGTACTCGTCGACCAGGATGTAGCGGAAGCGCTCCTGGTAGTCCTCCAGGATGTCGTGATGGGTCTGGAACAGGGTCACGCAGTGCAGCAGCAGGTCGCCGAAGTCGCAGGCGTTCAGTTCCAGAAGCCGCGCCTGGTAGGACTTGTAGAGCGCCAGGATGGAGCCGCCGCCGGCGGCGCGGGCGTCGTCGGCCGGCACCTTGTCGGGCGCGAGGCCCCGGTCCTTCCAGCGCTGGATGATCCCCATGACGGCCTGCGGCGGCCACTTCTTGCTGTCGATGTTCGCACCTTCCAGAAGCTGCTTCAAAAGCCGCATCTGGTCGTCGGTGTCCAGGATCAGGAAGCCGGACTTGAGCCCCACGGCCTCGGCATGGCGGCGCAGGATGCGGACGCAGACGGAATGGAAGGTGCCCAGCCACACGCTCTCCGCCGGTCCGCCGATCATGCCCGACAGGCGCTCGCGCATCTCCCGCGCCGCGCGGTTGGTAAAGGTGACCGCCAGGCACTGCCAGGGCTGCGCCATGCGCAGGTCGATGATGTGCGCCAGCCGCGTGGTCAGCACGCGCGTCTTGCCCGTGCCCGCGCCCGACAACACCAGCAGCGGACCGTCGATGGTGGTGACGGCCAGCCGCTGTTCGGGGTTCAGGTCGGCCAGCCACGGCGGCTCGCCCCCGCCGAAGGTGGCTTGCGCGGACGGAACGGTGGACGGCCCCGGCGGCGCCTGCGGCTCGTCGTCGAGGGAGAAGGGATCGGAAGGAGTCATGCGCGGACTATAACCAGAACGAAGGGCGGGCTCACGGAGAAATATGGGGTGGCCCGTGTCTGGTGTCAGCCGCGCATGTCAACACGACAGCCCGCCGCCGTTGTAGAACACTAGCAGCCCCCACTCACCCCACAGCGCAACCCCAGCCGCCAGCCCCGCCGCCAGAAGCACGGCGGCGAGGATGGTGGGGAGGCTGTGAGAGGGCGCGGCGGCCATGCTTACGTCAGCCCCGCCGCATCGGCCCGGCTGACGCTTTCGGCGGCGCGTTTGGCGGCGTCGGCAAGCTCATCCTGCCCGGCGCGGGTGAAGAGGGTCGCGGCGTGGTCGAACACCTTGCGGGCGTGCTTGGAACTGCGCCCCGCCTCGATCTCGCCGATCTCCATCAGCATCTCGGCCTCGCCTTCAAGGTGTCCGGCGGCCTGATAGAGCTTCTCGGCCTTGCGGAAGTGCTCGTAGGCGGACTCCTCGTTGCCCACCGAGCGCAGCAGCAGCGCCAGCGCGCCCGTCGCCTCCGCCTGGTCCAGGGCGTCGCCGTTCTCGTGGAACAGGCCGATGGCCTCCTCCAGCAGTTCGTGGGCGGTGTCGGGCTGGCCCATCATGTGGCGCAGGTGGCCCAGCGCCTTCATGGCGTGCGCCTCGCCCAGGCTGTCGCCGGCCTTGTTGTAGAGGGCGCGGGCGTGGGTGTAGTGCATCAGGGAATCGTCGTCGCGCTCCCGCGACTGGGCCAGGTGGCCGATCTGCATGTTGGCCAGCGCCTCGCCGCCCAGATCGCCGGCGGCGGAGAACAGCTCGATGGCGGACTGGAAGTATTCCAGAGCCTCGTCCGTCTTGTCCTCCAGCCGGTCCAGCAGGCCGAGCCGCATGAGCACCGACGCCTGGTGCCCCTGCTCGCCGGAAGGCGCCAGCAGGCGGCGGGCCTCCACATAGGCCTCGCGGGCGGCGGACAGGCGGTCGTCGTCCAGTTCGATGTCGCCCAGCAGGACCAGGGCCGAGGCCTCGCCCGCCGGGTCCTTGGCCTCGTGGTAGAACAGCCGCCCCCGGCGGGCGGCTTCGGCGGCGCGCTGGCGGTCACCCTCCACCCAGTGCGCTTCGGCCTCGTTGAGGGCTTCGGCGGCTTTCGTCTCGGGCATGGCGTCCTCCTGCGCGTTCGCGTCGTTTTCATTCGGCATGGTTCTGACAGTATAACGGAAAGATGCGCCGTGCGCTGCCATCGCGCACAATGCGGCCATGCATACGCCGAAGAGGAGGACGCCCGTGACCGCGCAACCCCACCAGGAAACCGTCAAGCCCGACTGGGTGGACTACAACGGCCACATGAACGTCGCCTACTACGTGCTGGCCTTCGACCACGCCACCGACACCTTTCTGGATTCGGTGGGGATGGATGCCGCCTGGCGGGAGCGCACCGGCAACTCCGTCTTCGTGGTGGAGGCGCATGTGACCTACGACCGCGAGGTGCACGAGGGCGACCCGCTGACCGTCCACAGCCGGCCGCTGGAGGTGGGCGGCAAGACGTTGCGCCTGTTCCACCGCATGAAGCACGGGACGGAAGGTTTCCTGGCCGCCACCAACGAGGTGATGATCCTGCACGTCGACATGGCCACCCGCCGCACCGCGCCCTGGCCCGATGACGTCCGCGCGGCGCTGGAGTCGGCCGTTGCCGCCTTCGACGCGCCGTGGCCGGAGCAGGCCGGCCGTGCCATCGGCAAGCGCTGAAAGCCGCGGCAGGCGGGGCTTTCCGGTTTTTTTACGGTTCCCACACGGCGCGGGGGTGACGTGGGCTTTCATCGGGCGTAAGACTAACGACA
The DNA here is from genome assembly GCF_044803115.1 of Caenispirillum salinarum. Classification (GTDB taxonomy): domain Bacteria; phylum Pseudomonadota; class Alphaproteobacteria; order Rhodospirillales; family Rhodospirillaceae; genus Caenispirillum; species Caenispirillum salinarum_A. The sequence continues at coordinate 1,591,612 of NZ_CP085224.1, forward strand.
TAGTGTGGGGCGTTTTGGGGAAGCCTGAGGGATGCAGTTCGCGCACAGCATGGAGCGCGCGGTGACCTGTGCGGTCACGGCGTTCGAGCGCATGAAGGCGCTGAAGGTCGCGCCGACGCCGAACAACTACGAGATGTGGTACGCCTATGTGGCCGACAGCCTGCCCGAGCTGCGGCAGGAGATCGACCACATGCTGGCGCGCGGCACGGCCTTCACGCCCGAGGTCTGTGAAAGCCTCTACCAGCGCCACATCGGCAGCCGCGACACCCGCGACGGCATCGACGACGCCTCGCGCCGCCTGCATGACACCATGACCTCGGTTGCGACGGCCGTGGGCACGGCCCAGGCCGGAGCGCAGGCCTACGGCCAGACGCTGGAGAGTTTTTCGGGCGCCATGCAGCACGGTGGCGACGGCGATCGGCTGGCGGCCATGCTGGCCGAGACCCGCCGCATGACCCAGCTGAACCGCAAGCTGGAGCAGAAGCTGAGCGCCAGCCGCAAGGAGGTGGAGGACCTGCGCCGGAACCTGGACACGCTGGAGGAAGAGGCCTCCACCGACGCGCTGACGGGCATCAGCAACCGCAAGATTTTCGACCGGGTGCTGACCGAGGAAAGCGCCAAGGCCCAGGCCAACGGCACGTTTCTCAGCCTGCTCATGGTCGACATCGACCACTTCAAGGCCTTCAACGACACCCACGGCCATCCGCTGGGCGATCAGGTGTTGAAGCTGGTGGCGCGCTCCATGGTCCAGTGCGTGCGCGAGAACGACACGACCGCGCGCTATGGCGGCGAGGAGTTCTCGGTCATCCTGCCCAACTGCACCATCACCGAGGCGTCGACCATCGCCGAGAAGATCCGCCGCACCGTGGCCGGCCGGCGTGTCATCAACCGCCGCACCAATCAGGACCTGGGCCGCGTGACGCTATCCGTGGGCGTGGCGGAAATGGCCCTGGGGGAGCCGCTGACCGGCTTCGTTCAGCGCGCTGACGAGGCCCTGTACGCGGCCAAGCGCACCGGCCGCAACCGCGTGGTGTCCCAGCGCGACCTGGAACGCGCGGACGCCGGCTGACGTCGCGCTCCGGTCGGCGTGCCGCGCGTTAGTCCGGGGATGCATCCGAAAGGCGAAACCGGTAAGGTTGGCGCGACCCTCAGGTTCGCCGGTGCCGTCGTTGAAGCTCAAGCCTAGCCAGATTCTGCTCCGCCTCCGCCGTCTCGTGCGCAACGACCAGTTGATCCTGGGCGGCCTGGCGCTGGTGGTGGGGCTGACGGTGGGCTTCGGCGTGGTGCTGTTCCGCGAGGCCATCGACCACATCCAGGCCCTTTATTACGGATCGCCCGACGAACACCTTGCATCGGTGGCTCGCGCCCTGCCGTGGTACTGGGTGATGCTGGCACCGGTGGTCGGTGGACTTGTCGTGGGCATTTTCTACAAGCTGCTCATGCCTGGGCGCCGGCCGCTGGGCATCCCGGAAGTGATCGAGGCAGCCGCCTTCAAGGGCGGGCGGATGCCCGTGCGGCCCGGCCTGATGGCGGTCGTGGGCGCGGCCCTGTCCCTGGGCGCCGGCGCCTCGGTGGGGCGCGAGGGGCCGGCGGTGACGCTGGGGGCCGCGGTCTCGGCCTGGCTGGCGGAGCGCCTGCACTTCGGCCGGTCGCTGTCGCGGGTGCTGCTGGGCTGCGGGGCGGCGGCGGCGGTGGCGGCCAGCTTCAATGCCCCCATCGCCGGCGTGCTGTTCGCCCACGAAGTGATCGTCGGCCACTACGCCATGCGGGCCCTGGCGCCGGTGGTGATTGCGTCCGTCACCGGCACGATGATGAGCCGCGGCTGGTTCGGCGACTTCCCGGCCTTCATGATCCCGACCATACACCAGGTGAACGTGTGGGAGTTCCCGGCCTTCGCGGGGCTGGGCATCCTGTGCGGCCTGGTGGCGCTGGTGTTCATGCACGGCATCGTCTGGGGCGAGAAGGCGGCCGAGCGCTCGCGCCTGCCGCGCTGGGCCCGTCCCGCCGCGGCCGGCCTGGTGCTGGGCGTGCTCGCCATCTGGTATCCCGAGGTTCTGGGGGTGGGCTACGAGGTCACCGACAACGCCTTGTCGGGCACGCTGCCGCTGTTGTTCCTGACCGCCTGCGCGGTGGCGAAGATCGTCGCAACGTCGGTGTCGCTGGGCTTCGGCTTCGGCGGCGGCGTCTTTTCGCCCAGCCTGGCGGTGGGGGCGCTGGTGGGCGGCGCCTTCGGGATCGTGGCGACCAGCGCCTTCCCGGAGTTGTCGTCGGGCAGCGGCGCCTATGCCGTGGTCGGCATGGGGGCGGTGTCCTCGGCGGTGCTGGGGGCGCCCATCTCGACGGTGCTGATCATCTTCGAGCTGACCAGCGACTACGGCCTGACCATCGCCGTGATGGTGGCCGTGGTGATCTCCAACGTGGTCACCGCGCAACTTGGCGGCATCACCAGCTGGTTCCACTGGTGCCTGGAGCGCCGGGGTCTGCGCATCGGCGGGCACGAGGTGCGGCTTCTGAAGACCCTGCGGGTGCGCGACGTGGTCAACCCGGACTGCCTGACGGTCCATCCCGGTACGCGGCTGAAGACCGTGCGCGAGTACCTCCAGCGCACGCCCTATGCGGAATTGTTCGTGGTGGAGCAGAAGGACGGCCGCTTCGTCGGCACCATCACGCTGGCCGACCTGTCGGAAGCGGCCTTCGACCCGGCGCTGGACGATCTGGTGAATGCGTCGGACGTCTGCCGTCGCGACGCCCCCTTGCTGGAAGCCGACGACAGCCTGGAGCGGGCGCTCAACACCATGCTCGACAGCAAGAAGGAGCATGTGGCCGTGGTGGCGCACGAGGAAACCCGCAAGTTCGTCGGCTGCGTCCACGAAAGCGAGGCCCTGCTGGCCTTCAACCGTGCGCTGATGGAGGCGCGGGCGGAGGAGCGCGGCGACCACAAGGGGCCGGCGACGCCGTTCTAGCCTTCGTCCGGATGCATCGCCGTCAGCCAATCCTGCCGTGCATGCAGCAGGCGCACGATCAGGATGCCGTCGTCGATGACGCGATACACGATAACGTGCGAGCGGTACGGATGGAGGCGGACCGGCGGGTCCACATCCAGCCGCTCCCGGGCGATCAGCGGCGCCTGATCGAGGACGTCGAGCGTGGCATCGAAGCCTTGTTTGTAGCGCACGGCCTGTTCCTCGCCGAACGTACGCCACGTGTAAGACAGAATGTCGTCAAGATCGTTCAGACGCTCGGTGACAGCCTAACCGTCATGTCTCGGCCTCTCCGCGCCCGCGCGCCGACGAACGTCCTCCCAGACGTCGTCGGTCGTCCGATCACTGATGCCGCTGTTGATGCCCTCCGTCACCAGGGCCTGAAGCTCGGCCAGTGCCGCCGCCCGCTCCTGGTCGCGGCGGATCAGGTCGCGGACGTAGTCGCTGGCATTGCTGTAGCGGCCGGTGCGGGCCTGGGCCTCGACCCAGTCCTTCATGGGATCGGGCAGGGAAACGTTCATGGTCGCCATGGCGGAACCTCCTTGGTTTCCTAGGATAATGGCAAAGTTTGCCAAACCTCTCAAGAGGGAGGCTCCGCCGTCGCGGCGATCAGCGGCCGATGGCCTGGCGCACCGCCGCCGCCACGTCGCTCGGTTCGACGCCCTTGGGCGGCACCTTGAAGCGGTAGCCGCGCTCGCCGCCGAAGCTGAACAGGCCGCCGCGGCGATCCACCGTCACCAGCACGTCCATGCCGCCGCCGGCGCCGGGACGGAAGGCGATCTCCACTTCCTCCACGCCCCAGTCACGGACGCTGGAGGGCTTGAAGTCAAACTCCTGGGTGAACGGCGGGGCGTGGCGCGGGTTGTGCTCCACCTCTACCTCGGCAATGCGGAAGCCGGCCATTTCCATGCCCTGGAACACCGACCGCATGGCGGCGTTGGGCAGGATGCGCACGGCGTCGCTGTCACGCGGGTCGATGGCCTGGGGCACGTCCAGGCGGGTGCGCAGCGCGGTCTTGGTGGGGCCGACGGACAGCGGCGCGAAGACCGGCACGTCCATGTCGAAGGGCAGCTCAAGCTCCTGCTTGGGCGCCACCTCGATGTCGGCGGCGGCACGGGCGGCGGCCACCTCGATTTCGGCATGGACCTTCTGGTCGTTGCGCGCCTCGACGATGCACCGGGTCATCAGTTCCAGCACGATGGCATCGATGCGCTGGGGCACGTCGCCGCCCTTGATTGTCACCACGCCCGAAAGCCGGCCGCCGGCCTCGATCTCCGGCTGGTCGACCAGCGTGTCGACCTTCATGCCGCCAATGCCGATGCTGGCGAGAACGTTCTTGAGCATGGTGATGTGCCTCCGCGTTGATAGCTGCGCTTCGCGCGCGGGCTGCCGCCCGCACCGGCTTGGGAAGCACAGCCTCCCAAACCCTCCGGCCTTTTGTCCATTGGAATTAGGGCAAACGGATGGCGGAGGATCGGGGGACCGGGGTCCCCCGAAGCCGTCGCGGTGCTAGACGTTGAAGTACTTCGCCTGCGGATGATGGCAGACCAGCGCGGACGTCGACTGCTCGGGGTGCATCTGGCCTTCCTCGGCCATCTGGATGCCGATGCGCTCCGCCCCCAGCAGGGCCAGCAGCTTTTCCTGGTCATACAGGTTGGGGCAGGCGGGATAGCCGAAGCTGAAGCGGCTGCCGCGGTATTCCTGCTTGAGCAGCTTCTCGATGTCGCGGCCTTCCTCGGACGCGAAGCCCAGTTCGGCGCGGATGCGCTTGTGGATGTATTCCGCCAGCGCCTCGGCCATCTCCACCGACAGGCCGTGCAGGTACAGGTAGTCCTGATAGCGGTTGTCGGCGAACCACTCGCGCGCCACGTCGGAGGCCTTCTGCCCCATGGTCACCACCTGGAAGCCGACCACGTCCCGCTCGCCCGAGTCGACGTCGCGGAAGAAGTCGGAGATGCAGATGCCGTCCTCGACGTTCTGGCGCGGGAAGTCGAAGCGGGTCAGCTCCGTCTCGCCGTCCTGGTCGAAGACGATCAGGCTGTTCTCGTGCGCGGCGGCCTTCCAGTAGCCGTAGATGGCCTGCGGCTGGAGGATCTGCTCCTTCTCGCACAGGTCGATCATGCGCGCGAGAATGGGGCGCACCTCCTGGTCGGCCCACTTCTTCCAGTCCGCCAGCGACCGGCCCTGCTTCTTGAAGCCCCACTGGAACTGATAGAGCATGGTCTCCGACAGGTACGGCACCAGCGCCTTGACGGGCACGCTCTCCACCACCTGCGGACCCCAGAACGGCGGTGTCGGCACCGGGGCCTTGGCGGCCAGCTCATGCCGGCGGGTCTTCACGGCCTCGAAGTCGACGGGGCGCTGGACCTGCTTGGCGGCCTCGGCCGCGATCTTGGCGGGGTTGCGGGTGGAGGGCTTGGACGCCCGCTTTTCCTGCGCCTTCTGCAAGTGCTCGTCGAAGCTCTTGTCGGCGATGCGCGCCATCAGGTTCAGGCCGTCGAAGGCGTCGCGGGCATAGGCCACGCGCTTGGCACCGTAGGCCTCCACGCAGTCGGTTTCCACGTAGTTCCGCGTCAGGGCGGCACCGCCCAGGATCACCGGGATGTCGAGGCCCTCGCGGGTCATCTCCTCCAGGTTCTCGCGCATGATGACGGTGGACTTCACCAGCAGGCCCGACATGCCCACCGCGTCGGCCTTGTGCTCCTTGGCCGCGGCGATGATGGAGGCGACGGGCTGCTTGATGCCCAGATTGATGACCTTGTAGCCGTTATTGGTCAGGATGATGTCCACCAGGTTCTTGCCGATGTCGTGGACGTCGCCCTTCACGGTGGCGAGCACCAGCGTGCCTTTCTCCTGGCCCTCGATCTTCTCCATGTGCGGCTCGAGCCACGCGACGGCGGCCTTCATGGTCTCGGCGGATTGCAGCACGAAGGGAAGCTGCATCTTGCCGGCGCCGAACAGCTCGCCGACCACCTTCATGCCGTCGAGCAGCAGGGTGTTGATGATCTCCAGCGGCGGGTACTTCTCCATCGCCTCGGCCAGATCCTCGTCGATACCCTTGCGGTCGCCGTCGATGATGCGCTCCTTCAGGCGCTCCTCGACCGTTTCCGGGCGGGTCTTCTCGACGGCCGCGACGGTGCGGTCCTTGAACTTGTCGATGAAGGCGTGCAGCGGGTCGTAGCCCTCGGCCCGGCGGTCGAAGATCAGGTCCTCGGCGGCCTTGACCTCCTCCTCGGGGATCTTGTGCAGCGGCATGATCTTGGAGACGTGCACGATGGCGCCCGTCATGCCGCGCTTGACCGCGTGGTCCAGGAACACGGAGTTGAGAACGTGTCGGCCGGCGGGCTTGAGGCCGAACGAGATGTTGGACAGCCCCAGGATGATCTGCGCGTCGGGGAGTTCCTTGGCGATCATCTCGATGGCGTCGAGTGTCTCCAGCCCCAGCTTGCGGTCGTCCTCGTTGCCGGTGCAGATGGTGAAGGTCAGCGGGTCGAACATCAGGTCCGACGCCGGCAGGCCGTGCTTGTTGACCGCGAAGTCGTACAGGCGCTTGGCGATCGCCAGCTTGGCCTCGGCCGTCTTCGCCATACCCTCTTCGTCGATGGTGAGCGCCACCACGGCGGCACCGAACTTCTTGGCCAGGCGAAGGCGGTCTGCGGCGTGCTCCTCGCCGTCCTCGAAGTTGATGGAGTTGATGATCGCCTTGCCGCCGTACAGCTTCAGCGCCGCTTCCAGCACCGGCGTTTCCGTGGAGTCGAACACCAGCGGCGCGTTGATGCCACCACGCATGCGCGTGACCACGTTGGTCATGTCGCGCACCTCGTCGCGGCCGACGAAGGCGGTGCAGACGTCCAGCGTGTGGCTGCCTTCCTTCACCTGGTCGCGGCCGACGCCGACGATGGCGTCCCAGTCCTCGGCCTCCTGAAGCTCGCGGAACTTCTTGGAGCCGTTGGCGTTGCAGCGTTCGCCGATGGACAGGAAAGCGTTTTCCTGGCGCATGTCGACGCGGCCGTACAGCGAGGCGACGCCCGGCGTCCAGTGCACCGTGCGCTTGACCACGTTGGGGCGCGCGTGGCTGCCGCCCAGGTCCTTCAGCATGGCGTCGACGGCGGCGGTGTGATCGGGATTGGAGCCGCAGCACGACCCGATCATGTTCACGCCGTCTTCCAGCACGAAACGCTTGTGCCAGTCTGCCAGCTCGCGCGGGGTCAGCGGATAGAAGGTGGCGCCGTCGCGCAGCTCCGGCAGGCCCGCGTTGGGCTGGAGGGTGATGGCGCGCGGCCAGTTCTCCTTCAGCCAGTTGACGTGCTCGGCCATTTCCTGCGGCCCGGTGGCGCAGTTCAACCCCAGGCTGTCGACGCCCATGGCCTCCATGATGGTGGCCGCGCCGGCGATGTCGGTGCCCACCAGCATGGTGCCTGTGGTCTCGACGGTGACCTGCACCAGGATGGGCATGGAGACGCCGGCCGCCTCGCGCGCGATCTTGGCGCCGTTGATGGCGGCCTTGACCTGCAGCGGGTCCTGCGCGGTCTCGATCAGGATGGCGTCGCAGCCGCCGGCGATCAGGCCCTTGGACTGGACGGCGAAGCCCGCCTCAAGGCTGTCGTAGTCGATGTGGCCCAGGCTGGGCAGCTTGGTCCCCGGCCCGATGCCGCCCAGCACGAAGCGCCGGCGCGTGTCGGAGAACTGCTCACAGGCCTCGCGGGCGATCTCCACCGAGCGCTTGTTCAACTCGAAGCACTGGTCCTGCAGCCCGAACTCGGCCAGCGTGATGGTGCTGCCGCCGAACGTGTTCGACTGCACCACGTCGGCGCCGGCTTCCAGGTACTTCGTGTGGATTTCGCGCACCACGTCGGGGCGGGAGCGGGTGAGGATTTCCGTGCAGTTCTCCTGCCCCTGGAAATCCTCCTCCACCGACAGGGACATGGCCTGGACAAGCGAGCCCATGCCGCCGTCGCACAGGAGAACGCGGTCGTGCAGGTGGTCGAGAAAGTCGGTCATGGCGCTATCGGTCTCTTCGGGCTGAAAGCTGGGACGATGCAAGGGGCGTTCGGTCAGGCCGAGGCGGGCGCCGGCTCGGCCGGCTCCGCCGCCTCGGCCTGGGCGCGGACGCCGAGAACGTGGCAGATGGCATAGGTCAGGTCGGCGCGGTTCAAGGTATAGAAGTGGAATTCCCGCGCCCCCTCGCTGACCAGCTTGCGCGCCGTCTCGATGGCGACGGTGGCGGCGATCAGCTTGCGGGTGGTGGGGTCGTCGTCCAGTCCCTCGAACAGCTTGTGCATCCATCCGGGCACGGTGGCGCCGCAGGCGGCCGAGAAGCGGCAGACGGTGCCGAAATTGGTCACCGGCAGGATGCCCGGCACCAGCGGCGCGGTAATCCCGGCCGCCGCCACGCGGTCGCGGAACCGCAGGAAGTCCTCGGGATTGAAGAAATACTGCGTGATGGCACGGCTGGCGCCGGCGTCGAGCTTGCGCTTGAGGTTGTCGATGTCGGCGTCCGCGCTCTGGGCCTCCGGGTGGATTTCCGGATAGGCGGCGACGGAGATCTCGAAGTCGGCGACCTTCTTCAGCCCTTCCACCAGGTCGGCGGCGTAGGCATAGCCGCCGGGATGGGGCACGTACTTCTCGCCCATGCCCTCGGGCGAGTCGCCGCGCAGGGCGACGATGTGGCGGATGCCGGCGTCCCAGTAGCGGCGGGCGACCTCGTCCACCTCTTCCTTTGTGGCGCTGACGCAGGTCAGGTGGGCGGCCGGCTCAAGGTTGGTCTTGTTGCGGATGTCGACCAGCGTCTCGTGCGTGCGCTCGCGGGTGGAGCCGCCGGCGCCGTAGGTGCAGGAGACGAACTTGGGATTAAGCGGCTCCAGGCGCTTGATGGCCGCCCAAAGGTTCTCCTGCATCTTCTCCGTCTTGGGCGGGAAGAATTCGAAGCTCACCTCGATGGGGCCCACGGGCGCCTCGGCCACGGGAAGGCCGGCGCGCAGGGCGTCAAGCGTGGTGTCGGCGTTGGTCACGGTCGACTCTCCTCTGAAACGGCCGGCACCTTGCGGGGCCCGGCGGTGTCGGTGGCGGCGGGCCGGGAGGCCTGCCACAGGGTGACGGTCAGCGGCGTGCCCGGCAGGTGCGCGACCGCGCCGGCGGTCAGGCCGACGGCGGCGCACCAGTCGAACACGTCCTTGTCGGAAAAGCCCAGGCGGCGGTGGTTGTGGGCCTGACGCAGCTCCTCCAGGTCGTGGGGCGCGAAGTCCACCACGACCAGGCGGCCGCCGGGGCGCAGCACGCGCGCAGCCTCGGCCAGGGCGTCGGCCGGGCGCTCGGCGTAGTGCAGGACCTGATGAACGACGACGCTGTCGAACGAGCCGTCGGCGACGGGCAACTGGTACATGTCGCCCAGCCGCACCATGCAGTTCGCCAGGCCCTCGCGGTCCAGCGAGGTGCGGGCGACCGACAGCATCTCGCGCGAGCGGTCGACGCCCACCGCGCGCTCCACATGCGGGCCGTAGAGGGTGAGGACCCGGCCGGTGCCGGTGCCGATGTCCAGAAGCTCGCCGGCCGACTCGGGCGGCAGAAGGGCCAGAAGCTGGCGCTCCACCTCGGCATCGTCGACATGCAGGCTGCGGATGCGGTCCCACTCGGCGGCATTGCGGCTGAAGTATTCGGCGGCCTCGGCGTCGCGTTCGGCGCGCAGCGACTCGAGCCGCGTGATGTCCAGGGCCAGCACCGGGTCCTGGTCGTCCAGCAGGCGGCTGATGGCGCGCGCCACGGCGGCGCCGGCACCGTCGTAGGCCAGCCGGTAGAACACCCAGGCGCCTTCGCGGAACCGCTCCAGCAGGCCGGCGTCGACCATCACCTTGAGATGGCGGGAGATGCGCGGCTGGCTCTGGCCCAGGATGCGGGTCATGTCGCTGACGGTCAGCTCGCCGCGGCTGCACAGGGCCAGCAGCCGCAGCCGGGTTTCCTCCCCGGCGCCGCGCAAGCCCGACAATACCGTTTCCAGCGGCTGGACCACCGTCGCTTTTCCCCGTTCGGCAAGAATGAGTGGCGCCGCTGCCGGCGCCTCGGATCATGATATAAAGATATCTTTATATGTTGTCCAGTGTGGAGTCGAGCCCCGGGCCGGCGACATGGCTGCGACATATTCGCCACGGCGGGCGGGGGACGCAGGGTAACTTGGTTTCAGGTTCTGGTATTTATCATGGTGATATGATACCAGCAGAACCGTGGGGCTGTTTTCGGCGGCGCCGCATTGGGGGGATCGGCAGGCAGCGCAGGAACGGCGTCGCCGCTCTTTGTTCGCATGCATGGTCTCCGTAAAGGGATTGTCAGAAGAAGAGCTGGACCGTATGCCGACCACCGTCATCAAGCGCCTTGCCGCCTGCGTCCTTGTCAGCGCCACGCTCACGGCCTGTGCCGTCACGCCCGGCGGCAACGACGCCTCGGTGCAGAGCATGCGGGACAACGACCCGCTGGAAACCTACAACCGCGCCATGTTCCAGGTGAACGACGCCGTCGACACCGTCCTGATCCGGCCGGTGGCGTGGACCTACAAGAACGTGGTGCCCGGCCACTTCCAGTACCAGATCGACAGCTTCCTGAACAATCTCAGCGCCCCCGTCGTGCTGGCCAACGACATCCTGCAGGGCGACCCGGACCGCGCCTTCAACACCTTCATGCGGTTCCTGCTGAACTCCACTTTCGGTCTGGCGGGCATCAACGACTTCGCGGCCGAGGCCGGTTTCCCGCGCCACGAGGAAGACTTCGGCCAGACGCTCGCCGTCTGGGGCGTGCAGGACGGTCCGTACCTGGTGCTGCCCATCCTGGGCCCCAGCAACCCGCGCGACACGATCGGCATGGTGGTCGACAGCTTCATGGACCCGTTCAACTACCTGGCGCGCGCCAACTCGGCCGAGGCGTTCCCGTGGGGCCGCCGCGTCGCCTCGGGCATCGACACCCGGGCCGAGCTGATCCCGCAATACAACAACCTGAAGGAAGAGTCGGTCGACTTCTACGCCACCATCCGCAGCGCCTACCGTCAGCGCCGGGCGGCGGAGATCGAGAACCGCACCGAGTCGAGTGACCTGCCGGAGTACGATTTCGGCAACGGCGCCATGGATGGTGCGGCCTTCGACGGCGACGCCTTCGACGCGCCGGCCGAGGAAACCCAGGAGGGCGGTCGGGCGCAATAGGCGCCCCGCCGCATCCCGGCCGCGCCCTGGGGCGTAATCCCTCGCACCGGACTGATTTCAGCTAAGGACCGACCATGATCCGCCGCTTCCTCGCGCCGCTCTTCCTGCTTCTGGCCGTCGCCGTGGTGGCCCAGCCGAACGCCGCCCGCGCCGAGATCACGCCCGAGCAGGGCATGGCCTTCATCGAGAACATCGCCAACAAGGGCATCAACGAAGTCATCGCCGCGGATGTGCCGCAGCAGGAAAAGACGCAGCGCTTCCGCGACATGTTCCTGGCCAATTTCGACACCGAGTCGACCGCCCGGTTCGTGCTGGGGCGCCATTCGCGCGGAGCCGATCCGGAGCAGCTCGACCGTTTCCAGAAGCTGTTCCGCGAATACAACGTGCTGATCTGGACGCGCCGCTTCGACGAGTACAACGGACAGGAACTCAAGGTCACCGGCACCCGCCCCGATGACGACAAGGGCCTGTTCGTCGAGAGCCAGGTGGTCAACACCGAGGGCGGCGAGCCCATCAACATCGTCTGGCGCCTGCGCGAGCGCGAGGGCGGCTCCAAGGTGGTCGACATCATCGTCGAGGGCGTGTCCATGGCGCTGACCTACCGTTCCGAATACGACTCGATCATCTCGCGGTCCGGCCTGTCGGGCCTGAACGACCAGCTGGCCCAGAAGGTGCAGGAGCTGAAGGGCGGCTGATCGACCGTCTCCCGATCCCGGCTTGCAAGGCCCGGTGCCGTCGGCGGTGCCGGGCCTTTTTGCGATCGGGTGGCGGACAGCGCCGGACCCGAGGGGCCTTCGGAGTAGGTCTTCAGGATGATGAACGGTGGTCGGCGGGGGACGTTCCTGCGACATGCACTGGCACTTTCGCAGCGCAACGTCCAAGAGAGGAGCGGCTCATGGTCACTACCATCGGCACCGAATCCAGCCTGACCAAACTGGTCGAGAACCTGATCCACCTGGAATACGACGCCATTGCGGCCTATGAGGCGGCCGTGGACCGCATCGACGACACCGCCGTCAAGGAAACCATGCGCGGCTTCCTCTCCGATCACCAGAACCACGTTCGGGCGCTCGGCGAGCTTTCGCGCGAACTGGGCGACACCCCGCCCACCGGCGGCGACGCCAAGCAGATGCTGACCAAGGGCAAGGTGGTGATGGCCGACATGGCCGGTGACAAGGCCATTCTCCAGGCCATGAAAACCAACGAGGACGACACCAACACCGCCTATGAACGCGCCGCCGGCCATGACGACGCGACGCCGGCGGCCAAGACCATGTTCGACGGCGCCCTGGCCGACGAGCGCCGTCACAAGGCGTGGATAGAGGAAACCATCGCGCGGCTGTAGGGCCGGCACCGGCACCGGCACAGACGGCGTAAGAAGGGCGGCGCGTGCGGGCGCCGCCCTTTCTTCGTCTGCATTAACGGCTGAGCACCAGCGTTGCCCAGGGGTCCAGCTTGTAGCGCTTTTCCAGCACCAGCCCCTGCATGCGGTAGGCCGACAGCACCATGCGTTCCTGCCGTTGCAGCAGGCCCGCCAGGATCACCTTGCCGCCGGGCGCCAGGTTGGCGGAGACGTCCTTGGCCATGCGCATGAGCGGGCGGGCCAGGATGTTGGCGAAGATCAGGTCGTAGGGGCCGCGGCGCTTCACGACACCCAGCTTGAAGCCGTCGCCGGCGTAGGAGGCCACGCGCGGGCCGACGGCGTTGCGCCGGGCGTTGAAGTCGGTCACCCGCACCGCCTCGGCGTCGATGTCCACCGCCGTGACCGGCGCGTTCACCGTCAGGGCGGCGGCGATGCCCAGGATGCCGGTGCCGCAGCCCATGTCCAGCACGTTGCGGAACGACCGGCGGCCGGTCAGTTCGTCCAGCGCCAGCAGGCAGCCGCGCGTGCTCTGGTGTTCGCCCGAACCAAACGCGGTGGCGGCGTCCACCAGCAGCGGAATGGTGCCGACAGGCGGCGGGTCCTCGTGGTGGCTGCCGTGGACGAAATAGCGGCCGGCGCGGATGGGCGGGAAGCTTTGCAGGTTCTCCGCCAGCCAGTTGCGCGGCTGCTCCCTGGCGATGGTCACCTCGGGCTCGGGAATGCCGGCCACCTTGGCGGCCAGGGCCACGGCGGCGACCACGGCCGGGCGGTCCGGCTCGCCCTCGCCGAAGCCGTCCAGGCGCCACAGGTCCTTGTCCGGGCCGTCCTGGATCTCGAAGGCGAGCACGGCGGTGGCGTGTTCCTCCAGCGCCGCCTCGAAGACAGGCACGGCCTCCTTGGGCACGGTCGCCTGAATGCGCCAGATGTCTGCGGAATCCTTGGCCGTCATGGGTCGCCTGAAACTCTCGTGGTGGGGAGGGTCGCGCCTTCCTAGCAGAGGCGGGGCCGAAAGTCATGCGCGCCGCGCAATGCCGCGGCGCACAAACCCGCCACCACTTCCGGTCGGAGGCGCCTATAGTCCCTTACGGAATTGATGCCTTCCCCCCAAGCACAGCGCCCCGTTCCCGGCGGGGCCGAAGAGAGCAGACATGAGCACGCAGACCGAATACCACGTTCCCGACTTCGACGAGATCCGCGCCTACGAGCGCCGTGCGCACGAGATGCGCGCCCAGGAATGCAGCCGCATGATGCGCGGCGCGCTGGCCTGGCTGCGCGAGGTGCTGCATATCGGCGGCCACCACGGCGCCCACGCCGCGCACTGACGTTTCCGATCCCCTGCCGGCCTCATCCCGGTTCGAGGTCGCCGGGGTCTCCCCCGGTGGGTGATCGCCTGAAGGACCCGCCGTCCGTCTTGCCCGTCCCCTTGGGCTGGTCGGAGGGCGGGTCTTTTCACGCCTGCGCTTCGCCGGCCACGGGCTCGGCGGCCGGTTGCCGCACCACCCGGCGTTCGTCGATGGGCCAATGCAGGGCGGCGGCGGTCAGCGCCAGCACCACGCCGGCCCACCACACCACGTCGTAGCTGCCCGTGGCGTCATAGAGCGCGCCGCCCAGCCACACGCCCAGGAACGCCCCCAGCTGGTGGCCCAGGAAGACGATGCCGAACAGCGTCGCCATGTAGCGCGGGCCGAAAATCTGCGCCACCAGTCCCGACGTGGCGGGCACCGTCGACAGCCACAACAGGCCCATGGCGGCGGAAAACAGCAGCACGGTCGTGGCCGAGATCGGCACCAGCAGGAACAGGGCGATGATGATCGCCCGTCCGAAATAGATGCCCGACAGCACCATCTTTTTGCTGAACCGGCCCGAGAGAATGCCGGACGTATAGGCGCCGATCACGTTGAACAGCCCCACCAGCCCCAGCGCCCAGGCGCCCAGCGCCGGGCTCAGGCCCTTGTCCACCAGATAGGCGGGCAGGTGAACTTGGATGAAGGCGACGTGGAAGCCGCAGACGAAAAAGCCCAGGAACAGCAGGACGTATCCCTTGTGGGCGGCGGCCTCCTTCAGCGCGGCACCCAGGGTCTGCTCCATTTCCGCCACCGCTGCCGCGCCGACGCCGCCCTTGCCCGATCCGGGCTTGCCGCGCAGGGCCGGGGCGAGCAGCGCGATCAGCAGCGCGAACAGCGCCAGCAGCACCAGCGCCGTCTGCCAGCCGTATTCCGCGATGAACCCCTGGCCCAGCGGCACCATGAGGAACTGGCCGAGCGATCCGGTGGCCGTCCCCAGCCCCAGCACCCAGGACCGCCGGTCCTCCGGCACGTTGCGCGCCATGGCCGACAGCGCGATGGCGAAGGAGGACCCCGCGAGCCCCAGCCCGACGATGAACCCGCCGGTCACGGTGATGGCAAGCGGCGTCGAGCTGACCGCCATCAGCGCCGTTCCCGCCGCATAGAGGACGCCGCCGGCCACCAGGACGCGGGCGGTGCCGTAGCGGTCGGCGATGGCGCCGGCAAACGGCTGGCCCAGGCCCCACATGAGGTTCTGCACGGCGATGGCGACGGAGAACACTTCGCGCCCCCAGTCGTGGGCGGCGCTCATGGGCTCCAGGAACAGGCCGAAGCCCGAACGCACGCCGAAGTTCAGCAAGCCCACCAGGCAGCCGGCGACGATCACCAGCCACACTGCGGGCGGCAGTCCGGCGACGGTTGGGCGGTCGGGGGCGGCGGACGACATGGACGGAACTCCCGGCATTGGTGTTCAGCCCATACTACGGATGCGATGGCCTTCCGCCATGGCCGTTCAAGCGGCGTAGGAGGGTGCCAATGCGAGTCATTCGCCATCGGCCGTCGGCGCCGCTTCCACCAGCTTTAGCAGGGTCTCCAGCCGGTCGGCCTCGGCGTGGGGCTTGTCCCAGCGGATGCGGCTGATGCGCGGAAAGCGCATGGCGAGGCCCGACTTGTGGCGGGGGCTCGGGTGGACGCTGTCGAACGCCACCTCGAACACCAGCCCCGGCGTCACGGCGCGCACCGGACCGAAGCGGTCTGTGGTGTTGGCGCGCACCCAGCGGTCGATCCGGCGCAATTCTTCGTCGGTGAAGCCGAAGTACGCCTTGCCAACGGGCACCAGTTCATCCTCCCGCCAGACGCCGAAGGTGTAGTCGCTGTAGAAGCTGGACCGCTTGCCGTGCCCGCGCTGGGCGTAGAGCAGCACCGCGTCGACCGTCAGCGGGTCGCGCTTCCACTTGAACCACGGCCCCTTGGGGCGGCCGGGAACGTAGGTGCTGTCCCACCGCTTGAGCATGAGCCCTTCCACGCCGCGCGCCCGCGCCTCGTCGCGCAACTCCGCCATCCGGCTCCAGTCATTCAGCGGGATGAGGGGGGAGAGGTCGAAACGGTCGCGCGGCGTGCCGAACAGGGCCTCCAGCCGCGCGCGGCGGTGGCGGAAAGGGTGCTCGCGCAGGTCCTCCGGCCCCTCCTGGAGCAAATCATAGGCGCGCACGAAGGCCGGGTACTTGCGCAGCATGGCAGCCGAGACGGTCTTGCGGTTGAGGCGCTGTTGCAGGTGGTTGAAGGGCGCAGGCTCGCCGCCGGCGTCCATCACCAGCAGTTCGCCGTCCAGCGCGCCGTCAAAGTCGGCGGCCTCCACCACGTCGGGGAAGGCGTGGGTGATGTCGTCGCCCGAGCGCGCGAAGATGCGCGTCTCGCCGAAGCGCCGGGCCACCTGCACGCGGATGCCGTCCCACTTCCATTCCACGGCATAGTCGGTGGGGTTAAGCGCCGGCATGTCCGTTTCCTCCAGCGGGTTCGCCAGCATGAAGGGGCGGAAGGCCGGCATGTCGCGGACTTCCGGTTTCGGCCCGCCGGCGGCCCAGGCGAACAGGGGCTCATAGGGCGGCTGGACGCAGGGCCAGGCTTCCTCCACGTCGTTGAGCGGCAGGTTCGCCCAGCCCGCGAAGGCGGTGCGCGCGAGCCGCCCGGAGACGCCGACGCGCAGGCCCCCGGTGATGAGCTTCAGCAGCGCCCAGCGTCCCGTCGCGTCCAGCCGGTCGAGCCAGCCGGCCAGAAGCTCGGGGATGCGGGTGCGCGGGGCGGCCATGAGGGTGTCGATCACCTCCCACAGTGGCGGCGGGTCCTCTGGCGTGTCCTCCGGCCCCTGCCACATGAGCGCCAGGGTTTCGGCCAGATCCCCTACGTAATCGTAGGAGAGGTAGAACAGCACCGGGTCACAGCGCGCCTCCGCCAGTTCGCGGATGGCCTTGGGCTTGGCGGTGCCGAGGTCCAGTTCGCCGGTCAGCGCGGCCAGGCCGTAGCCGCGATCGGGGTCGGGGGCATGGGCCAGATAGTCCTCGATCAGCCGCAGCTTGCCGTTGCGGCTGGGCATGGTGACGAGGCCGTCGAGAAGGTCCGCGAAGCGCTGCATGGCCGTCAGCCGCCCCCGCCGGTGGCGTCGGCCGGGTCTTCCTCGTAGCCCTCGATATACAGCGCCTCGGCGTGCAGGCCCCTGGTCTTGGCGAAGTGGACCAGGGCGTCCTCCAGCCCGTGGGTCACCCAGATTTCCCCGGCCTGGACCTCCTGGATGGTGGTCGTCAGTTCATCCCAGTCGGCGTGGTCCGACAGGATCAGCGGCAGTTCCACACCCTTCTGCCGCGCCCGCCCGCGCACCCGCATCCAGCCCGAGGCGACGGCGGTCACGGGGTCGGGCAGGCGGCGGCTCCAGCGGTTTTGCAGCGCGGCCGGCGGGGCCATGACGATTTCGCCCTTCATGTCGGCCTTGTTCGCATCCGTTGCGGAACGGGTCTCGCCCAGGTCGACGCCGTGGGCCCGGTAGAGATCGACGAGGTTTTGCAAAGCCCCGTGCAGCCAGATCGGGCGATCGTAGCCGGCCTTGCGCAACAGCGCGATCACCCGCTGCGCCTTGCCCAGCGCATAGGCGCCGACCAGGTGCGCGCGGTCGGGGAACAGGCGCAGGCTGTCCAGCAGCTTGGCGATCTCGTGCCCGTCGTCGGGGTGGCGGAAGACGGGCAGGGCGAAGGTGGCCTCGGTGACGAACACGTCGCAGGGCACCACCTCGAAGGCCGCGCACGTCGGGTCGGGGCGGCGCTTGTAGTCGCCGGAGACGACGACGCGCGAGCCGCCGTACTCCATGACGATCTGTGCCGAACCCAGCACATGTCCGGCGGGGACGAGACGCACGGAGACATCGCCGATGCGCCGCGTCTCGCCGTAGGGCAGGGCGTCGGCGCCGTCCAGCGAGCCGCCGTTGCGGGCAGCCATGATCGCCAGCGTCTCGGGTGTGGCCAGCGTGGCGCCGTGGCCGGGGCGGGCGTGGTCGGCGTGTCCGTGGGTGACCACCGCGCGCGGCACGGGGCGGAGCGGGTCGATATGGAAATCGCCGGGCTCAATGTAGATGCCCTGGCGGGTGACGGAGATCCAGTCGCGCGGGTGCATGGGCATGGATGTTTGGCGCAGGGGCGCCGGCGTCAAGCCTCAGGCGTCGACGGGGCCGATGCGCGGGCTCCAATCCTCCACGGCATTCCGCTCCAGGCGCTTGGCGGCGATCTTGCGCCAGCCCTTGGCCAGTTCGGGAAGGCCGGCGATGGCCTCCAGGTCCGCGCGGTTCAGCGTGTCGACGTAGAGCACATGCAGGATGCGGGCGAGGGTCCAGTCCGGGTTCGGGCGGGCCTCCAGCACCAGCCGGTCGCCCGGTGCGACCATGCCCGGCTCCAGCACGCGGTAGTACCAGCCGGACCGGCCGGTGTCCTGCACCTGTTTCGCCATGTCCTTGCGGTCGAAGCGCTGGTTGAGCTTGCTGCACGGCTGGCGCCCCTGGCTCACCTGCACGCGCGCGGTGCCCAGCCGGAAGACGTCGCCGGCGCAAACGGTTTCTTCCGTGATGCCGCTGGTGGAAATGTTCTCGCCGAACGCCCCCACCTCGGCCAGGAACGACGGCGCCGGGGCGAGGTCGGTGATCCAGGCGGCATAGTGGTCGCGGGGATAGTGGTGGATGGCCTTGTCCGCGTCGCCGTGGACGGTCGGGTCGCCCACCTGGTCGCCGGCGAGACCCTCAGGCGTCACCGCCACAGGCTCAGAAACCGGGTAGCGCGCGGCAATGGAACTGGTGTTGCCCTTGGGCCCGAAGGCGCGGGGGGTGCCGGTCAACACGGCGTCGATGCGGATGTCGGTCATGGTCTGGATGCCTTGTGAAGCCCGTATGGAAGATGGGGCCGGGGCTGAAGAAGGTCCAGGGCCACTTTCCTTTGCCCACCGGAATGCCCATTTTCGCCGCCATGACTTCCGCCGACAGCCTGCCGAAACCCCTCGCCGACTGGTTCGCCGCCCACGGCTGGACGCCCCACCCCCACCAGCGCGCCATGCTGGACGCCGCGCGGGCGGGGCAGAGTGTGCTGCTGATCGCCCCGACGGGCGGCGGCAAGACCCTGGCGGGCTTCCTGCCGAGCCTCGCGGACCTGACGGAGGCCCCGCGCGACGGGCTGCACACGCTGTATATCTCGCCCTTGAAGGCCCTGGCGCAGGACGTCCACCGCAACCTGACGCGGCCCATCGAAGAGGCCGGCCTGCCCATCACCCACGAGACCCGCACGGGCGACACGCCGTCCGCCAAGCGCCAGCGCCAGAAGCAGCGCCCGCCGGACATGCTGATGACCACGCCGGAAAGCCTGGCGCTCATGCTGGCCGCACCCGATGCGGAGCGCGTGTTCGGCGGCCTGGAATGCATCATCGTCGACGAGCTGCACGCGCTTGCCGGCACCAAGCGCGGCGACCAGCTGGCACTCGGCCTCTCCCGCCTGCGGAGCCTGCGGCCGGGATTGCGGGCGGTGGGGCTGTCGGCCACCGTCGCCCGGCCAAAGGAGTTGGCGAGGCACGTCGCGCCGGATGCCCGCATCATCCACGGCGAGGGCGGGGTGATGCCCGACGTGGGAATCCTCGACGCCGCCAAGGACCCGCCCTGGGCCGGGCACATGGCCCACCACGCCATGCCCGAGGTGATGGAGTGCATCCGCGCCCACCGCACCACGCTGGTCTTCGTCAACACCCGCGCGCAAGGGGAGATTGTCTTCCAGAGCCTGTGGAAGCTCAACGACGAGGCCCTGCCCATCGCGCTCCACCACGGATCGCTGGCCGTGGAGCAGCGCCGCAAGGTGGAGGCCGCCATGGCCGCCGGCAAGCTCCGCGCGGTGGTGGCGACAAGCTCGCTGGATCTCGGCATCGACTGGGGCTCGGTGGACCTGGTGGTGCAGATCGGCGCGCCCAAGGGCTCGGCGCGGCTGATCCAGCGCATCGGCCGGGCCAACCATCGGCTTGATGCGCCCTCCAAGGCCCTGCTGGTCCCCGGCAACCGCTTTGAATACCTGGAGTGCGAGGCCGCGCTTGACGCCATGCGGGCGGGAGAACTGGACGATCCGCCGCCGCGCGACGGCGCGCTGGACGTGCTCGCCCAGCACATCATGGGCACCGCCTGCGCCGGGCCGTTCCATCCCGACGCGCTGTATGCCGAGGTGCGCGCCGCCGCGCCCTATGCGGCCCTGGCGCGCGAAACCTTCGACGCGGTGGTCCGCTTCGTGCGCGATGGCGGGTATGCGCTGAAGGTCTACGACCAGTACCGCCGCCTCGCACCGCTCAAGGACGGCCGGCTGAAGGTCGCCAACCCCCGGTTCGTCCGCGACTGGCGCATGAACGTCGGCACCATCGTGGAGGCGGAAACGCTCAAGGTGCGCCTCGGGCGCGGGCCGTACCTGGGCGAGGTGGAGGAATACTTCGTCATGGGCCTGGAGCCCGGCGATACCTTCATCTTCGCCGGCCAGAGCTTGCGGTTCGAGGGCGTGCGCGAGATGACCGTCATGGCGTCGAAGGCGCCCGGCAAGGACCCCAAGGTGCCGGCCTACGTGGGCGGGCGGCTGCCGATCTCCCAGCGGCTGGCGGACCGGGTGGTGGCGATCCTCACCGACCCCGCCCGCCGCGCTGCCCTGCCGCCGGCGGTGCGGGAATGGGCGGATATCCAGGCCGCGCGCTCCAGCCTGCCCCGGCCCGGCGCTCTGCTGGTGGAGACCTTCCCGCGCCAGGGGCGGGAGTTCCTGGTGGCCTACAGCCTCGCCGGCCGCAACGCCCACCAGACGCTGGGGATGCTGCTGACGCGGCGCATGGAGCGCATGAAACTGAAGCCGCTGGGCTTCGTCGCCAACGACTACGCCATCGCGGTCTGGAGCGTGAACAGCGCGGCGGAGGACATCGACCGTCTGTTTGACTACGACATCCTGGGCGACGACCTGGAGGACTGGATGGCCGAGAGCCCCATGCTCAAGCGCGCCTTCCGTCAGGTGGCCGTGATCTCGGGCCTCGTGCAGCGGCGCGTGGCGGGGGCGGAGAAATCGGGCAAGCAGATGACCTTCAACTCCGACCTCATTTACGACGTGCTGCGCAAATACGATCCCGAGCATGTTCTCCTGCGCGCCACGCGGGCCGATGCGGAAGGCGGGCTGATCGACCTGCACAGGCTGACCGACATGCTCTATAAGGCGCAGGGACACTTAGACCACCGCCGGCTCGCGCGGGTGTCTCCGCTGGCCGTGCCGGTGCTTCTGGATATCGGGAAGGAAAACATGGCGGGCGCCATTCTGGATGATCTGTTGGACGACGCGGCGGCGGAGCTGATCGCCGAGGCCACGCAACCGTTTGCGGCGGAGGCGCGGGGCTGATGCTGGTCAACGGAGCCATGGTCCTGCCCGACCCCTCGGGCGCGCTGTTCTGGCCCAAGGAACAGACCCTGGTGGTCGCCGACATGCACCTGGAAAAGGCGGCGACGCTGGCCCGGCGCGGGGCGGGTTTCCTGCCGCCCTACGACACGCGCGAGACCCTGCGCCTGCTGGAGGGCCTCATGCGCCGCCATGCGCCGAAGCGGCTGATCGCGCTGGGCGATGCCTTCCATGACGCAAAGGCAGCTCATGGACTGACGGAGGCGGATGCCGCGCGCCTGCGCAAGCTGACGGCGGCGACGGAGTGGATCTGGATCACCGGCAATCACGATCCCGTCGCGCCCCTGCACCTGGGCGGCCGGGCGGAAGAGGTGGCGGAGATCGGCCCCCTGGTCTTCCGCCACGACCCGCAGCCCGCAACGGGCCTGCGCAGCGCGGACGGAGAGGTCGCCGGGCACCTTCATCCCAAGGCGGCGGTGACGGTGCGCGGCCAGCGCCTGAGCCGCCCGTGCTTCGTGACCGACACGCGGCGCCTGGTGCTGCCGGCCTTCGGGACATTCACGGGCGGGCTGGACGTGTTCGACCCCGCGATCCGGGGCCTGTTCCGCCGCGACTTCACGGTGTTCCTGACGGGCCGCGACAAGGTCCACAGCTTCCCCGCCGGCCGCCTGGAGCGCGGCGAGGAGACCGTCAGGCGCTGAGGTTGATGCCGCCGCCGGACAGGGCCGCGCCGTGGCGGGCGTGCAGGGCGGTCAGCCGCGTGCTGGCGTCGTCGAGGTGGCGGGCGGCGCCCATGGCCCGCTCGAACCCGGACGCCTGGTTCAGCGGTCCCCGGTCGAAGGAGGCGCCCACCGTAAGCGCCAGGAACGACGCGCCCGTCAGCGCGCGGGAGGCCTGGCCGAACAGGTCGGTAAAGCCCTTCCGCTCGGCGAAGGGTTCGCCGGGCAGGGCGCGGCGACCGAACTCCTGCTCCATGTCGCGGACGACCGCGTTGATCTCGGCCGACAGGTGCTCGACCGTTCCGGCCACGGCGCGGGCGAGCGATCCCGACATCATCCACAGCGATGCGGTGGGGCGCAGGGCCTCCATGATCATGTCCGCCGTCTCCAGGCGGCGGGCCATGAACTCCTCCTGCATCTGGCGTCGAGTGCTTTCCCATCCATCCAGCAACGACGGCGCCCTGGCGCCTTCGCCTTCAGGCGTCCCGGCGGCCACGGCCTTGCCGTCGGCCGCCGCAAGGCGGGCGGTCGGCTGGGGCTGCCAGAGGGCTGGGTTGAGGGCGGTCGGGATCATGGTCCGGCGTCCGAACATGCAACAAGGGCAGGCGCGATGCCTGCCCTTGTCAGTATGAACCGCCGCGATGGCGCGTCAATGCGGAAAACGCACGCGACGCGCGATCAGGCGCCGGGGCCTTCGACCATCCAGGTCCGGCCGCGCTTGAGCAGCGCGTTGATGGACACATCCGGCGTCTTCTTGCGGGCCTCGGCCTTGTGCGCGGTGATGGAATCGTCGTGCACCGGGGCGGCATCCTCGTACAGCACACCGAAGGCTACCGGGAAGTCCGGCCCGGTCATGGCGGCCAGCAGCCCGGCGAGCACGGCGTCCGTCTTGTCGTGGACCAGCACGTCGGCCTCGGTGATGCCGTTCTCGCCGAGCGTCACCACCTCCAGCTTGAAGGTGCCGGGCTTGACGCGGATGCCCTTCACCGGCGGCTCGTTCTTGCCGCCGCCGAACAGCAGCGGCTTGCCGTGCTCCACATGGATGAAGGTGCCGGGCACGGCCTCCTTGCCGGTGAAGCCGCCGAACACCGCGTCGTTGTAGACGATGCAGTTCTGCAGGATCTCCACGAAGGCGCAGCCCCGATGCTCGCGCGCGGCCTTGAGCACGTCGGGCATTTCCTTGATCCACTTGTCGGCCGTGCGGGCGACGAAGCGCGCACCCGCGCCCATGGCGATCTTGATGGGGTCCAGCGGCGCGTCCACCGAGCCTTCCGGCGTCGACGACGACTTGGTGCCGATGGCCGAGGTGGGCGAGGCCTGGCCCTTGGTCAGGCCGTAGATCTCGTTATTGAACAGCAGGATCTGGGTGTCGACGTTGCGGCGGATGATGTGCAGCAGGTGGTTGCCGCCGATCGACAGGCCGTCGCCGTCGCCGGTGACGATCCACACGTCCAGCTCCGGGTTCGCCATCTTCACCCCGGTCGCCACGGCGGGCGCGCGGCCGTGGATGGTGTGGAACCCGTAGGTGTCCATGTAGTACGGAAAGCGCGACGAGCAGCCGATGCCCGAAACGAAGACGGTCTTGTCCTTGTCGGCCTTCAGGTCGGCCAGGACCTTCTGCACGCTTTTCAGGATGGCGTAGTCGCCGCAGCCCGGGCACCAGCGCACTTCCTGGTCGGTGGCGAAGTCCTTGGGCGTCAGCTTGGCGGGTGTGGTGGGAGCATTCATGGCTCAGCCCTCCAGCCGAGACCGCACGGCGGCCTCGATCTCGGCAATCTTGAACGGCTGGCCCGTCACCTTGGACAGGCCCTCGTACGGCTTGGCGTAGGTGGCGCGCAACAGCGTCAGCAACTGCCCGGTGTTCATCTCGGGCACCAGCACCTGGTCGAAACCGTCCAGCAGCGCGCCCAGGTTCTCGGGCAGCGGCCAGATGTGGCGCATGTGGATATGGCTGACGTCCAGGCCTTCGGCGCGCAGGTTGGTCACGGCGCGCTTGATGGGCCCGTAGGTCGAGCCCCAGCCGACCACGGCCAGCCGGCCGCTTTCCTTGCCCTGGTCCACCGTCTGCGGCGGAATGTCCTGGGCGACGCGGGCCACCTTGGCGTGGCGGAAGTCCGTCATGCGCTGGTGGTTGGCCGGGTCGTAGGAAATGTCGCCCGTTTCCGAATCGCGCTCGATGCCGCCGACGCGGTGGGCCAGGCCCGGCGTGCCCGGCTTGGCCCAGTCGCGCGCCAGCGTGTCGTCGTCGCGCTTGAAGGGCAGATAGCCCTCCGGGTCCGTGCGGAACGTGACCGGGATGCGCGGCAGGCTGTCCACGTCGGGAATCAGCCAGGGTTCCGACGCATTGGCGATGTATCCGTCCGACAGCACCATCACCGGCACCATGTACCTGGTGGCAATGCGCGTCGCCTCGATGGCCATGGTGAAGCAGTCCGACGGGCTGTTGGGCGCCAGCACCACCAGCGGCGTGTCGCCGTTGCGCCCGAAGACCGCCTGGTAGAGGTCCGACTGCTCGGTCTTGGTGGGCAGGCCGGTGGACGGCCCGGCGCGCTGGGTGTTGATGATGACCAGCGGCAGTTCGGCGGCCACGGCCAGGCCAATGGCCTCGCCCTTCAGCGCGATGCCGGGACCGGACGAGCTGGTGACGCCGATCGCCCCGCCGTAGGACGCGCCGATGGCGACGCAGGCGGCCGCGATCTCGTCCTCGGCCTGGTGGGTGGTGACGCCGTAGGCGGTCAGCTTGACCAGGTGGTGGAGGATGGGCGAGGCCGGCGTGATGGGGTAGCTGGCGAAGACGACTTCCGTCTCGGTCAACTGCGCGGCGGCGGCCAGACCCAGCGCGAAACCGTCACCGCCCGTGATCGTGCGGTAGAGGCCCGGCGGCAGTTCCGCCTTCGGCACGCGGTAGCCGTGGAAGTCCTGCAGAAGCTCCATCGTCTCGCCGAAGGCGTGGCCGGCGTTCAGCGCGTCCACGTTGGCCTTGGCGATGGCGGCATCCTTGCGGCCGAACTTCTGCTCGATCCACTCGGCCGTCGGTGCGCGGTCGCGGCCGAACACCCAGTAGATGAGGCCCAGCGCCCAGAAGTTCTTGCAGCGCAGCGCGTCCACCTTGCCCAGGCCGCTGTCGGCCACGGCCTCCAGCGTCAGGCGCGAGATGTCGATGGGGACGACGTTCCAGCCTTCCAGGCTGCCGTCCTCCAGCGGATTGACCTCGTAGCCGGCCTTTTTCAGGTCGCGCGGACCGAAGTTGCCGCTATCGACGATGACCAGACCGCCGCGGTTGACCTTGTCGATGTTGGTCTTCAGCGCCGCCGGGTTGAAGGCGACCAGACAGTCGGCGGCATCGCCCGACGTGTTGATGCGCCGACCGCCGAAATTGATCTGGAAGGCCGACACACCGTAGGTGGTGCCCACCGGCGCCCGAATTTCCGCCGGGAAGTCGGGGAAGGTCGTCAGGTCGTTGCCGGCCAGGGCGCTGGCGACGGTGAACTGGCCGCCTGTCAGCTGGATGCCGTCGCCGGAATCCCCGGCAAACCGCACCACGGCGGATTCCAGTTCGATCCGGTCGCCCTGACCGGACTCGGGGTTCAAGGTTTGCGTTTCGCTCATGCCATCCTCCGGCCGTGGCAGCCACGGCCGTTCCAAGTTGGGAACCGCTGCGGCACGCGAGGGCACCCCTCGGCCTTCGCGCCCGCGAAAGGGCTCCATCAATAGACGATCAAAGCCCCGTCGTCAGCAGGAAAAACCGACGCTTGCGCTTCGTCTTTCCTGCCATGTTCCGTTCACATAGGAAGCTTGCGGCGCCGGGTCCAGCGGCGCAAGCCGTTAGCATGCACACAATACCGAAGAGGTGGCCGTCGCCATGTCAGGCGGCGGCGGTCTTCCGCAGGCCCTCGGCCAGTTCGTTGAGCAGGTCCAGCACCTGATGGCTGGCGTCGTTCATCTCCTGCACGTGCTTGAGCGCGGCTTCGCGGTCGTTGCCGGAGGCCGCCTTGAGCGCAGCGACGCCGGCGGCGTGGACGCGGGCGTGCGGCTTTTCGATCCGCTTGAAAGCGTCCTGTTCACGCACGGCCGGGTCGCTGACGGTGTCGTACCACTTGCCCAGGCGGCAGGCGTGGTGGTCGGGCACGTCCTTGACCGCCCACTTGCCGCGCCCGATGACCGCGTCGATGATCTTGTTCTTGAAGACGACGTGGTCGTTCTTGGCCACCTGCACGATGGCCAGCGCGCTGCCAACCTTGGCGAATTCGCCCACGCGCTCGTTCAGGACCGCGGCAGCCCGGTCCATGGCGGCCAGCACCTCGGTGATTTCCTCGTCGTTGCGCCGGGCGGTGTCGGCGATGGCGTTGGTCCCGCGCGAGACCTCGGACGCCGCCGCCGTCTGCTGGCTGAGGATGGACGCGATCTCGCCGATCTTGCCGTTCACGCCGTTGACGCTGCCGGCGATGGACTGCAGGCGGTCGCCCAGGTTGTTGACGGCGCCCCGGCCGTCCTCCACCGCCTTGGCGCCGCTTTCCATGGCGTGGACGATGGAGTCCATTTCGGTCCGCAAGGAGCCGATGCGGGCGCGGATGTCCTCAGTTGCGCGGCCGGTCTGGCTGGCGAGCGTCTTGACTTCGCCGGCGACCACCGCGAAGCCCTTGCCGGCGTCACCGGCCCGCGCGGCCTCGATGGTGGCGTTGAGCGCGAGAAGGTTGGTCTGGTCGGCAATGTCCTCGATTTCCTGGACGATGACGCCGATCTGCTCCGACGCCTTGGCGAGGCTGTCGACGGTCTTGGCGGCGTCGCTGACCGCGCCGAAGATGCTTTCCATGGTGGACACGGCGTGGTTAGAGGCCGACAGGCCGTCGTTGGCCGCGCCCTCGGCCTCGCGGGCGCCGTCGGCGGCGGTGTCGGAGTTGCCGGAGATTTCCCGCACGCTCGCCACCAGTTCCTCCACGGCCGAGGCCATGGCCTGGCTCTGCCGCGCCGCGCCCGAGATCTCCTCCATCACGTGGGCAAGGACGATCATCGCCTCGTTGGACTGGATGGCAGCCTCCACAACGCCGGCCAGATGGCTCTCGGTCTCGCGGCGCACGGCCTGCTCGCGCTCGGCCAGCTCACGCACGCGCTCGCTTTGCGCGGCCTCGCGTTCGGCCACGTTGCGGGCGTGGGTGCGCAGGCCGTCCAGCGCCCGGGCCATGCCGCCGATCTCATCGCCGCGCGCCTGGGCCGGAATGTCGACATCGTACTGGCCGCCGACAATGGCGCCCATGGCGCCGGTCATGCGGCCGACCGGGCCGGCGATCGACCGCGCGATCAGGAAGCCGAGGACCGAGGCGACCAGCACCGCGCCCAGCGCCGTCAGGACGGTGCGGCTGCGGGCGTCGGCCAACTGGGTGGTGTAGGGCGTCGCGTTCATGACGATCTCGGCGACCCCGATG
Organism: Caenispirillum salinarum; assembly: GCF_044803115.1. Classification (GTDB taxonomy): domain Bacteria; phylum Pseudomonadota; class Alphaproteobacteria; order Rhodospirillales; family Rhodospirillaceae; genus Caenispirillum; species Caenispirillum salinarum_A. The sequence continues at coordinate 1,618,988 of NZ_CP085224.1, forward strand.
GCACGGCCGGAGAAATCCCGCACCGCATGGCCGTAAACACCCACCGCGCCGGCCGGCGTGTCCATGCGCGTCAGCACGGGCTCGCCGTCCAGGGCTTCGGCCAGGGCCGCGGGCTCCAGCACGCCGCCGCCGTCGATGGTGGAGGCGAACGTGTCGAAGCCGCCGCCCTCGGCCACCGTGTGCAGGGCCACATGCAGGTTGGTCGTTTCGGTGAAGCGCTCGAAGAAGGCGGGCCCGAAGCTGGTGCCGAATTCCACCGTGCCCAGGTGGCGGCCGTCGTCGGTGACCGGCGCCACGCCGCGCACGCCCAGGCCGGCCACGCCCTTCTCCAGGCCCGTGACGGGGCGGCTGTCGGCGTTGGCCTCGACCACCGTCTTGCGGAATCCCGACAGGTCGTCGCCGAATTTCTCCGGCTTGTGGACGCGCAGGACGCTGGTGGCGGGCGGTTCGTGGAACTGGAACTGGCGCACGTCCCAGTCCTCGCGCATGCGGTCGTATCCGGGCAGGAACAGGTCGGACAGCGCCTCGCGGTCGCCCTCGGCCATGGCCTGCTTGACCGGCGGCAGGCCGGCGACCAGGGCACCCATCGAGACGGCACGCAGGGCCTCGGCCTCGATGCCCGCCATCATCTTCTGGTAGCCCTGGTCGAGCTGCCGCTGCAGCGACCGCGAGATCAACTCGTCGGCCGACATGAGGGAGGGAACGGCCACCGCCGCGGCCGTCAGGCCGGACAGCAGCACCATCGCGATGCCGATGCGCGCCAGGATGCTGATCTTCATAACCGCCCTCGTTTCCCGCTTTATTCGTGAAAGGTACTTTAGAGGGAGGTTATACGCGATTCGGCCTATTTCCACCTTTTCAATTCGGTGATCGTCCGGACAGGCGCGCTTTTCAGGGCTCCGCCCATTCGCGCATGAGGTTCGACCAGGTCTTGGACAGCAGGTCGAAGACCGGCGTCTTGCCGTCCTTGTCGAAGATCGTCCGGCGCGCGCGTTCCAGGTCGAACAGCATCTCGCGGTGGGCGGGGTCGCGCACCAGGCTCTGCGTCCAGGTCACCGCGACGCGCCGCTCGCCGGCAGTCACCGGCTCCACCCGGTGCAGCGTGGTGGACGGGTAGACGATGGCCGCGCCGCGCGGCAGCTTGTAGCGCTGGGTGCCGGCGGTGGTCTCCATGGTCAGTTCGCCACCCTCGTAATCCTCGGGCGCGCTGATGAACACTGTGGTGGAGACATCGGTGCGCACCGCCCGGCCGTCGGGGCCGCGCATCAGGCTGTCGTCGACGTGGTTGCCGTAGGTCATGTCGTTGCTGTACCGCGCCACCAGCGGCGGCAGGATCTGCTTGGGGACCGCCGCGGCAGAGAAGGTGGCGTTGCGGTTCAGCGCGTCGAGGACGATCTTCTGCGCTTTGCGCAGACTGTCGCCGGCCATCTGCTCGTTCTTCTTCACGAGGCGCGCGTTCCACCCGGCGGTCTTGGTGCCGGGCTGGAAATCGCCCGACTCCAGCAAGCCGTCCAGCGCCGCAAGGTCGTCGGCCGACAGCACGTCGGCAATGCACAGCAACATGGGGTTACTACTCCTTTACCTGTCGATCTGCGAGCGTAGGCCGATCAGCCGCATTCGGTAAATCCCCTACCAGAAATCCGCCATTTTACTATTGAACCTGAGAATGATTTTCAATACCAGTCTAGAGGAGCGGCATTCTGCGTGAAGCCGTTGGCGAACGACGATCAACACCACAAGGAAAGGGAAGCCCGAATGCGAGAGGGAACCATCAAGCTGTGGAGCGGCCTGAGCGTGGCGCTGGTGATGGGCGCCGGCGGCGCGGCGGTCACCACCACCGAGGCCGACGCGGCCCCCGTGCATCTGGAGAAGCCCGCCCCGCAGTCGCTGGCCGCGACCCTGGTCGCCGGTGGTGAAAGTGGTGAAGGCGGCGAGGCCGGTCACGCCATGTCCGCCGGTGGTGAGGGCGGCGAAGGTGGTGAAGGCGGCGAGGCCGGCCACGCCATGTCCGCCGGTGGTGAAGGCGGCGAAGGCGGCGAGGCCGGTGCCTTCGCCGAGATGGACCACCATGCCGCCGCCGTCGGCCAGCTCCTGCTGCTCCGCGGCCACGTGGACATGGGCCGGGCGCTCTACGCCCAGGGCCAGCCCAAGGACGCCCTGCCGCACTTCATGCACCCGGCCGAGGAAATCCTCGACGGCGTGGAGGGCGAACTGCACGAGCACGGCATCACCGACATGCGCGACCACCTCGACGCCCTGGTCCAGGCCGCCAAGGCCGGTGCCGATGCCGACAAGGTGACCGCCCTGGCCGAAACCGTCGACGCCCAGGTGGGCAACGCGATCACTGTGGTCGGCGAAAACCATCTGCGCGAGCCGGCCTTCCTGTACGACGTCTCGAAGTCGGTCATGGAAACGGCTGCGTCCGAGTACCAGGCCGCCTTCCGCGATGGCCGCATCGCCAACGTGGTCGAGTACCAGGACAGCCGCGGTTTCATCCTCGCGCTGGAGGATTTCCTGACCGACAACGGCCTGGGCGGGGACGACAAGCTGTTGCAGGCCGTTCGCGACCTCAAGCCGGCGTGGCCGACCGTGGACGCGCCCGAGACGCCGGCCATGGAAACCGGCGCGGTGCTCGCCGGCCTGTCGCGCATCGAGCTGATGTCCGGCGACTACAAGTAAGCCTGCTGGCGGGGAAGGGGGCGACCATGCGTTTGCGGTTCATCCTGGGCGGTGCCATCTGGACCGCCGCCCTGGCCGTGGCCGTTTTCGGCGGTCCGGCGCGGGCCGCTTCGGCCGAGTTGCTGGAGGCCTTCCAGCGGCCGGAAACCGTGCCCTTCCCCGCGACCAATCCCTACACGCCGGAAAAGGTCGCGCTGGGCGAACGGCTGTTCTTCGACGCCCGCCTGTCGGGCGCCAACGACCGCTCCTGCGCCAGTTGCCACCGCCCCGACGCGGGCTTCGAGGATGGCCTGCCCACCGGCGAGGCCATCGACGGCTCTCCCCTCGGCCGCCGGGTGCCGACCATCGTCAACGGCGCCTGGCAGGCCCGGTTCTTCTGGGACGGCCGAGCGCCGGGCCTGGAGGCCCAGGCCCTCGGCCCCATCCAGAACCCGCGCGAGATGAACCAGGACCTGACCGACCTGGTGGCGGAACTGCGGACCGACGACGAGCTGGCGGCCGCCTTCGCCGAAGTCTTCCCCGGGGCCGAGCCCGCGCTGACGGCGGAAACCATCGCCAAGGCGCTGGCGGCCTACGAGCGCACGGTGGTCGCGGGCCTTGCGCCCTTCGACCGCTGGGCGGCCGGCGATGCGGATGCCGTCGGCGACGCCGCCAAGCGCGGCTTCGACCTGTTCACCGGCAAGGCGGGTTGCGTCTCCTGCCATTCGGGTTGGGACTTCACCGACGGTGCCTTCCACGACATCGGCCTCGCGGGCGACGACCGCGGGCGCGGCGAGATCCTCGACATGCCCGAGGTCGATCACGCCTTCAAGACGCCCACCCTGCGCGACCTGCCCAAGCGCGGACCCTTCATGCACGACGGCTCGTTGCCGACGCTTGCCGACGTGGTCGACCATTATGTGGACGGCACGCCCAAGCCGGCGGAGCGCCCGACGCTTTCGCCCGATCTGCCGGACATCACGCTGACGCCGGCGGAGCGCGCCGACCTTGTCGCCTTCCTGGAAAGCCTGGACGCCGACGCGCCGCCGCCACCCTTCCGGGCCGAGACGCTGGAGCCGGTGACGGCGGCCCTGTCGGTGCCCGTGGTCAGCCAGCGCGACAAGGCCTTCGCGCCGGGTGCCGTGAAGGTGGCCGTGGGGCAGCCGCTCCGCATCCTCAACGATGACACCCGCGACCACAACGTGCGGGTCGACGACCCGCGCCACACCGCCAACTCGGGCTTCCAGGAGCCGGGAGAGACCGTGGAACTGGCCTTTCCCGAGCCCGGCACCTACCACGCCTTCTGCGGCATCCATCCGCGCATGGAACTGGTGGTCGAGGTGGTGGACGAGCCTTGAGCCGGCGCGCCGCTGGTGCTTTATTGGACGGCGCTTACGTCTTTCGATCGACTGGACCGCCGCCCATGCTCCGCCGTGCCTTCCTGCCGCTGCTCGCCGTTCTTGCTTTCGCGCCCGCAGCAAAGGCCGACGGCCTGCCGCAGCATCTGGCGGGCATCTCACCGGGCATGAGCCTGGGCGATGCCCGGCGGGCGGCCATCGACGCGGGCCTGCCGTTCACCGGCTGCGACACCCTCATCGCCGGGCGTTCCGACGGGCGGCCGCTGCTGACGCTGTGCTCGCACAAGGGGAAAGGCAAGGGCACCGAGATCGCGGTTGGTGCCACCGACCTTCAGGTCTGGGCCGACGGCACGGAGCGGGTCTTCGCGGTGATCAAGGCCGAGCCCCTGTCCTGTGTGCCCGAGGAGCAGGTGGCCGTCGTCCGCCAGATCACCACCGGCCCCGGTACCGCCATGGCGTGGCTGCCGCCGTGGTCGTGGCGGGCCGAGGACGACGGCCGCGCCGTGTTGATCGACATGAAGAACGCCGCCGCTCCCTGCGGCGTCACCACCGAGCTTCGCGATCGCCAGGCCCACGCCGCCGTCGCCGAGGCGCTGCGGGCGGACCTCGCCGACTAAGGCGCCAGGGCGAGGCGGCGCCGCCGCGGCTCATTCCCCGATCTGGTTTTCGCGGGCGATGACAACCCCGGCGCTGTCCATTTTCGCCATCGCGGCGGCCAGGCTGCCGTCCTGGTTGATGGCGCGGGTGGCGTCCTCGATCAATACCGCCTCGAATCCGCAGCGCCGGGCGTCCAGGCAGGTCCAGGCGACGCAGAAATCCGTCGCCAGGCCGGCGGCGAACACCCGCGTGATGCCCTTCTCCTTCAGCCAACCGGCGAGGCCGGTGGTGGTGGCCCGGTCGTTTTCATAGAAGGCGGAATAGCTGTCGATCGCGGGGTTCATGCCCTTGCGCTGGATCATCTGCGCCGGGCGCAGCCGCAGCGACGGGTGGAAGGCCGCGCCCTGGTCGCCGGCGATGCAGTGATCCGGCCACAGCACCTGGGTGCCGTAGGACATTTCGATGGTGGAGAAGGGCTCGGCGTCGTGGGTGGAGGCGAAGCTGGCGTGGTTCTCCGGATGCCAGTCCTGGGTCAGCACCACGGTCGCGAACCGGTCCATCAGCTTGTTGATGATCGGCACCACGGCGTCGCCCTCGGGCACCGCCAAGGCACCGCCGGGGCAGAAATCGTTCTGCACGTCGATCACCAGCAGGGCGTCGGTGTCGTGCATGATCTGGATGCCGGGCATGATGGGGTCCTCCCTCGGGCGTCTTCGCGCATTGAACCACGAAAACACCCATGCCCCCAAGGGGTTCAGGCGTCGGACCCGCGCGACCGGACGGGGATGACCGGGCGGTGGTCCTGGACCTCCAGCGTCGCCTGGGCCTGGCGGTGGGAGTCGACGTCCAACGGGCGGGGGCGGGCCTCCGCCGCCGCCTCGGCCGGCGCGAACGACACGCCCGGCGGCCAGCATCCGACCGCGGCCATCACGGCACGCCGCAGGTGGGCGGGCAGCAGGGCCTCGAAGGCGCCGCCCGTGGCCTCGGCCTCGGCCATGGCCTCGGGCGTGACGGTGCTCGCCAGATCGCCCAGCGCCTCCAGCCCCTCGGCCAGCGCCACCGGGTCGACACCGCGCACATGGACGCCAAGCACCGGCGCATCCAGAGCCAGCCGTCCACCGTCGGCCTCGGCATGCCAGGCCAAGGCCGCCCCGCCGGGATCGTCGGCGGGATCGGGCAGGCCCGCCATGTGCCGCAGCCAGGCGACCGCCGCCGCGTCCGCCCAGACCTCCCGCAGCGTGCCGTGGCGCCCGCGCCGCAGGGGCAGGCGGCGGGCGTCCTCGGCGGCGACATGCAGGGCGGTGGCGGCGCCGGTCACTCAGCCCTCGCGGTTGAAGGCGGGCTTGCGGCGGTGGAGGAAGGCGTCGATGCCTTCCTCCCAGTCGGCGGTGGCGGTGCAGGCCGAAAAGCTCTCCTCCTCGGCGTCCAACTGGGCGGACAGGTCGTTGTCCATGGCCTGGTTGAGCAGCGCCTTGGTGCGCGCCAGCGCGGTCGCCGGCATGGCGGCCAGACGGCCGGCGACCTTGGCGGCCTCGGCCTCCAGGTCGGCGCGCGGGTGGACGGCGTTGACCATGCCCCAGCGCTCGGCGGTGGCGGCGTCGAAGCGCCCGCCCAGAAGCGCGATCTCGGCGGCGCGCTTCGGTCCCACCAGACGCGGCAGGAAGAAGCTGCCCGACCCGTCCGGCGAGGTGCCGATGTTGATGTAGGCCAGGGTGAAATAGGCGTCGTCGGCGGCAATGGTCATGTCGCAGGCGTTGGCGAGCGACAGCCCGAAGCCGGCGCACGCCCCCTGAACCCGCGCCACCACCGGCTGCGGCATGGTGCGCAGGGTGCTGATCGCCTCGCCAACGCCCTGGATGAGGGGCCGGGCGAGGTCGGGGCGCTCGTCTCGCGGGCGCTGGTTGAACTGGGCGAAAACGCGGATGTCGCCGCCGGCCATGAAGTGTTCTCCGGCGCCCGTCAGCAGCACCGCCCGGATGTCCTTGCGCCCGGCGACCTCGGCGAAGGTTTCGCGCAGACCCTGGGTCATGGCCGCGTCCAGCGCGTTCAGGGCGTCGGGGCGGTTGAGCGTGACGGTCGCGACGCCGCTTGCGGCATCGACGGACAGGAGAACGGGGTCGGCGGCGGCCATGGACGGGTCTCTCCGGCTTGTTTTCGTTGTAAAAGGTCCGCCTCCCTTATAGGCGGGGCGGCGTCGGCGGAAAAGGGCCGCGTGATCAGGCGAACAGTCCCGGCCGGCCGGGCGGCGCGTCGGGGTCGGGCACCGGGTTCTCGAACCGCGGTGTGACGTTGAAGCTCAAGGCTCCTTTCAGGCCCATGGCGCTGACAGCGTTGGCGAACAGGCCGGTCATGTCGCGCCGCATGTCCTGCGGCAGGGGGCGGTGGGTGCGGATGATCAGGTCGAAACGCCGGTCGGCCTTGCGCACCAGCCCGTCGATCTGCATGAGGCCGAGGCGGCTGAGTTCCAGGTTGACCAGGAACCGCTGACCGCCGCCCTTGCGTCGGCCTTCGCCCTCGGCCGATCCGTCCTCGTCGCCGGCTCCCTGGCGGCGGGTGATGAACTGGATCTTCTGAACCTCGGCTCCGGCGTGGAACGGGAGGGTGGTGACGCGCCATTCGGCACCCGAGGCGTCGCGGCGGCTGACGGCGGCTTCCGACAGATCCCGGCCGATCTGGCGGGCGGTGGCGCGGCCCTTTTCACCGGCGGATTCCAGCGCCCGCATGACGCCGCCGCCGGGCCAGGCGCGGGATTCGCCGCCGGCCTTCACGGCCCCCAGGAATGCGGCGACACTGGCGGTCATCTGGCCATCGGCACGCGGCAGGGCGGCGGTGAACTGGCGCGCGGCCTCTGTTCCGCCCGGGCTGCGCATCTGGCCGAGCAGCGACAGCGCGTCGGTCATGCTGGGCCAGACGGTGGCCGAGAAGGCGGTGGGCGCGCCCAGCGCGCCGGCGGCGGCGGCCGTGGCGGGCACCGTCGAGGGCAGGGGCGCGGCGCGCAGGACCTCCAGGCTTACCTGGGCGCCCGGCGGCGCGGCAATTCGCCCGGCGACCGAGAGCGTTCCGGCGGCCGTACGCACCAGCGTCTGATCGGCCGAGCCGCCCGGCAGGACCGTCCCCTGAAGCAGGCTGGCCGGGTTCGGCTGCGCGGCGGCGGAGGACACCCAAGGCGCGGGCTGCGGCACGAGCGGCCCTTTCGCACCGCCGTAGGCCGCCACTCCGGCGGGATTGGGCGCTGCGCGTGGGCCGGCAGGCTGGGCCTGGCTTTGCGCCGCACTCTGCGGCTGCGCCTGGGCGGCCTGGCCCCGCGCCGGCGCCGGGCCTTCGCCGGGACGCCCGGCCTGTGCCGGTTGAGCCTGGGCGCGCGGTCCCGGTTCTGCCGGCTGCGGCTGAGCCGCCGGCGCCGGGACCGGCTGTGCTCCGCCGGCGCCGGATTGTGCGCCGGTCGGGACCTGCGGCGCAGCCGCCCCTTGCGCGCCCGAAGCCAGCGCGCCGGCGCCCGGTGCGGCCGGCGTGGGAGCGGCAGTGCTTCCGCCGGCCGGCCCTGACCCGGTCCCGGCCCCGGCCCCGCCGCCGGGCGCCTGAGGAACCGGACCCACGGCCGCCACCCGGACGAACACGGCGGCGCCCGGCTGAAGCGTCACCCCATTCACCACGACCGGCCGCACACCCTGGCCCTGTCCCGCCTGCGTCGACGAGCTGCCCGGCTGTCCGGTCGGAGCGGAAATTTGTCCCATCTGCCCCTGCGGCGCTGGCTGCTGGGGCTGGGCCTGGGTCGGTTGGGGTGCCGGTTGAGCGGCGCGCGTGGCGGCCTGGCTCGGTTGCTGGGCCGGCGGTTGCTGCTGGGCGGGCTGGGTCTGCGGTGCGGGCTGCTGGGGCTGAGCCTGCGTCGGCTGGGGAGTCGGTTGAGCGGCGCGCGCGGCGGCCTGGCTCGGCTGCTGGGCCGGCGGCTGTTGCTGAGCGGGCTGGGTCTGCGGCGGCGGCTGTTGCGGCTGAGCCTGCGTCGGCTGGGGAGTCGGTTGAGCGGCGCGCGCGGCGGCCTGGCTCGGCTGCTGGGCCGGCGGCTGTTGCTGAGCGGGCTGGGTCTGCGGCGGCGGCTGTTGCGGCTGTGCCTGGGTCGGCTGGGGCGCCGGTTGAGCGGCGCGCGTGGCGGCTTGGCTCGGCTGCTGGGCCGGCGGCGGCTGTTGCGGCTGAGCCTGCGTCGGCTGGGGAGTCGGTTGAGCGGCGCGCGGGGCGGCCTGGCTCGGCTGCTGGGCCGGCGGTTGCTGCTGCGCGGGCTGGCTCTGCGGTGCGGGCTGTTGCGGCTGTGCCTGGGTCGGCTGCGGTGCCGGTTGAGCGGCGCGCGTGGCGGCTTGGCTCGGCTGCTGGGCCGGCGGCTGCTGCTGGGCGGGCTGGGTCTGCGGCGGCGGCTGTTGCGGCTGAGCCTGCGTCGGCTGGGGAGTCGGTTGAGCGGCGCGCGTGGCGGCTTGGCTCGGCTGTTGCGCCGGCTGCGTCTGAGCGGGCTGGCTTTGCGGTGCCGGCTGTTGCGGCTGTGCCTGCGTCGGCTGGGGTGCCGGGCGTTGTGCCGGTTCCTTCAGCACGATCGCCAGCAGGCCGTCGCGGCGGGACAGGCTCAGGCTGTCGGCGCCCGCGGTTGCGCCTGCCGCTCCGGCCGCCGGCGCAGTAGGTGCCCCTGCCGCCCGGAGCGCTGCCGCCCGGGCCTGCATCTCCGGCAGGGCCTGGGCGAGCGGGCGGCCGCCCACCTCGGTCACGCGCAGGGCTGTCGCGTCGGGCTGTTGCGCCGTGACCTGCAGCGTCAGCCGCGTGCCCTCGGGCATGGGCGGCAGGCTGGTGCGCAGCGTGAAGGTGGTGTCCGTGCCCGCCATGCGCACTTCGGCCACGCCCCGGTTGGTGGCGGTGACGGTGGCCTCGATCCTTGCCGCCGGTGGCAGGGCCTTCACGGCGGGCGGCGGGCGCGGCGCCGAAGCGGACGCGGGCGAGGGCGGCGCCGGCTGGGTGGGGCGAGCGGGCGACGGTCGCTGGGGAGGCGGCGGAAGCGGTTGCGACATGCCGCCCCTCCGCTACAACTTCAGCAGCCGGTCGGCGACGCCCTCCACGTCCAGCGCGGCCTCGGCGTTGGGGTGGCGGGTGAGGATGGGCGTCTGGTTGCGGATGGCCTCGCGCACCCGCATGTCGCGGCGCACGATGCCCAGAAGCGGCGGGTTGATCTTCAGGAAGCCCTGGCAGGCCTTCTGCAGCGTCTGGTAGGTGCGCTCTCCCTCGCGGGTTGAGTTGGCGGCGTTGATGATGACGCGGATATCCACGCCCGGCCGTTCCATGGCGGTCACCTTGATGAAGGCGTAGGCGTCGGTGAGCGACGTCGGCTCGTCGCTGGTCACCACGATGATGGTGCCCGCCGAGCGTGCCAGGTGGCGGACGCTTTTCTCCACGCCGGCGCCCAGATCCAGGATCACGCGGTCGTACTTCTGCGCCATCAGCGCCAGGTCGTCGGCCAGGATCTGCAGCCGGCTGGCGGGAATGTTCGCCAGCGAGCCCGAGCCTGAGCGCCCGGCCAGCACGTCGAACCCGCCGGGCTCATAGCGCATGACGGCCTGGTTGAGCGTCATCTTGCCGGCCACCACGCTGCCCAGGTCGAAGCGCGGCATCAGGCCCAGCTGGATGTCGACGTTGGCCAGCCCCAGGTCGCCGTCGAACAGCAGCGTGTGCTGGCCCCGGCGCGAGATGGCGTGGGTGAGCGTGATGGCGAACCACGTCTTGCCCACGCCCCCCTTGCCGGAGGCGATGGCGACGATGTTGCGACCTTTCTGCCGCCCCGAGGGACGCGGCGCCAGGGTGGGCACGGCGTCGGAAGAGGTGGTCATGACTGGCGAGCCTCGTTCCAAGCGTTGAATTCTTTCGTTCTTGCGGGCGCGGCGCGCACGGGCGCCGGCTCGGGTATCGCGGCATGTTCTATGCCGGAGGACTCGCCGGGCGGGACGATCAGCCTTGCGAGTGAAACGGGATTGATGGAGCACAAGCCGTTGGCGACGTGCGGGTTGACCGACACCTCGCTGAACATGAGCTGCCCGGCGTCGGCCGCCGACAGGATGGCGCCCAGGCGGCGCGTCATGTCCAGCCGCGTCGCCAGCAGGCGGGTGGCGCCGGCGCCGGCGAAGGCCTCGGCGATCTCGGCGGCCTCCACCGGGTCGCCGCCGGCGGCCATCACCAGGATCGGCTCGACGTCCACGGAATCGATCAGGTCGCGCAGGAAGCTCATGTCGTTTTCGTTAAAGGGGTTGAGGCCGGGGCTGTCGATGAAGGTCAGGTCCTGCATCCCCAGCGTGTCGTCCAGGATGTCGCGCAGGGAGTCGGGGCCGCGCGCCTTGTACAGCTCGATGTCCAGGATGCGGGTGAAGGCGCTCAGCTGTTCCATGGCGCCGGCCCGCACGGAATCGGCGGTGATGACGGACACGGCCCGGCCCGCCAGTCGGGTGCGGGCGGCCAGCTTGGCCACCGTGATGGTCTTGCCCGCACCCGGCGGCCCGACAATGAGGAACGGGCGCGGCGCCTGGCGGGAGGGCAGCGGCGCGAAGGCGAAATGCTCGTCCAGTGCGGCGGCGCAGGCCATGGTGGGCTCGCTGACGTCCAGCGCGCGGACCCGGCCCACCAGGCGCTCCAGCAGGCCGGGGACGACGCCGTGGTAGTCCAGGCAGTCCCGCACGGTTTCGGCGATGGGCGAGGGCTCGGTGCCCGACAGGACGGTTTCGATCTCGTCGTCCAGGGCCATGGGTTCTTCCATGGCGGCGGTAATGCGCACACCCTGACCGCCGGCCGCGCGCTGGGTGGAGACGATGATGGCATCGTCCCCCAGCTCCTCGCGGACCATGGCCATGGCCTCGGCCATGGAGTCGGCGGCGTAGCTCTTAAGGCGCATTCACGAATCCCTGACGTGTCGCGGACGACCGTCCGCCACCCCGTTATGGCATCGGAAGTGTTACCATTCGGTTCATGCCCCTACCACGATAATCACACCGTCGGCGACTCCTGAAGCGCGGGAGCGGGGTTTGGCGTGGCGCCACGGCGCGGCGCTGCCCCCTGAGACGTCATGAGGAAGCCGTTTCGCATCGACAGAATGGCGCAGACTAAGCCGGAATGTCCTCCTTCAACCCACGGTCGTGCTGTTCGCGCACGGCCCGGCACGGTCGGTCGCCACCCGCGGCGCGCGAGGTCGTGCAGCGGCGCTAGAGGATCGGCGCCAGGGCGTCGCGCAGGGGCGCCAGGTGGTCGCCGTATTTCTGCCACGCCTTGACGCTGGAGGTGTACATCCGGCGCCTCACCTGCGTGGCGCTGGCCGTGCGCACGGCGCGCCGGGTCTTGTGGAAGTCCAGCACGCGGTCGTCCCACTCAAGGCCGCAGTGCGCGAGCAGCCGGCGCGACTGGCCCTCCTGGTCGCTCACCAGATCCTCGTAGCGGCAGGTGAAGATGCGGTCGCCCAGCCTGCGGCGGTGTTCGGCCATCAGGTCGTGGCAGGCGAGATGCACCTGGGCGATGTCCTGAAGACTGAAGCCGAAGCTGAAATCGCTGTCGGAAAAAAGCGTCTTGTAGATGGACAGGCCGACGTCCATCGGATCGCGCTGCATGTGGATGATCCGGGCGTTGGGAAAGGCCCGCGCAATCCAGCCCAGCCAGATGAAGTTGAACGGCATCTTGTCGACCACGCGCAGGGTCCCGGAGCCCGTATGGCGGTCGAGCAGCCGCCCGTACTCCGCGATGAGGCGCGGCGAGGCATCGGGTGTGATTCGGCCGTCGGTCAGCCACCGGCCGAGCGTCCTGCCAATAAGCGGGACCTCTCCGGCGCCCTCGACGGCGGGGTGGCTGGCGAGGATCTGCTCGGCCAGGCTGGTGCCCGAGCGCGGCATCCCGACAATGAAGATCGGCCGCTCGTCGGCCGAGGGCCGCGGGATCATCCGCGACACCAGCGGTTCGACGAACAGGCCGGCGGCGTGGCGCATGGCGGCGGCGCGGTCGGCTCCGTCTCCGCCGACGGCCTGTCGCTGCCGCTGGTTGGCGGTGCGGAGGAGGGCGAAGGCCTCGTCGTAGGCGCCGACGTCCTCCAGCGCCTTGGCGAGCGCGAACTCGATGTGCGTCCTGTCGTCCGGCGCCAGATCCGCCATGCCGAGCACCGTCCGCATGGTCTCCATGTGGGGATGGCCGGCGGTGTAGCGGCGTTGGGCGGCCAGCATGCGGTGGGCGTTGCCGAGCGTCGGGCGCAGCCGCACAGCCTCTCCAAAATCCCGTTCGGCCTCCGCCATGCGTCCCATGTCGAAGTAGAGCTGCCCGCGGTTGTTGTGGGCCGGCGCCTGGTGCGGCGCCAGGGCGACCACGGCATCGTAGGCGGCGAGGGCCTCTTCCAGGCGGCCGGCGGCGTGGTGCATTCGCGCCAGGACGGTCTTCAGCCCCGGATCATCCGGCGCGAGCGCCGCCGCCCGTTCCATGGCCTCTAGCGCCTCGTCCTCCATGTTCGCGGTCCAGGCGGCTTCGGCCAGGGCTTCGTGACGGCCCGGGTCCTCAGGCTGCACGCGGGCGGCGTGCGCCAGGACGGCCGACGCCGCCTCCGGCTTGCGCTGGGCGAGAAACACCTCGCCCAGGACCTCGTAAAGCGGCAAGGCGTCGGGAAGCTTGTCGGCCAGTGCGCGAGCCTGGGCCTCAGCCTCCTGCACGGCGCCCTCGTGGCACAGGGTCCGCAGCGCGTCGACCGCTTCGGAGGGGAGCATCTGTTCCGCCTGTTCGGCCCGCTCCGCCAGACGATCCAGGCCGGCCCGCGCCTCGGCCTTGCACTGCCCCGCCGAGGCCAGCGCGTCGAACAGAAGGGAGGCCTTCATGGGATCGCCGTTGCGCTCCGCCGCCTGCGCCAGTGCCAGCGTGCGTTCGGGGGATGGAGGCTGGGTCATTCGTCTCTCCGTGCCGAAGCGCCCTCGCGGGGGCGGGGGAAGGGGCGGTGCCTAGATCTGGCCCAGGGTGCGGATCTTGGCCTTGGGGTGGATCTCGTTCTGCGACATCACCGGCGTCAGCGGGCGGAAGCGCTCGACGATGGAGCGCACATAGGGGCGGATCATGGGGCTGGTCAGCAGCACCGGCGTCTCGCCCTGCTGGGCCAGGCGCTCGAAGGTCTGGCGGGTGTTGACGATGAACTGCTGCAGCTTGGACGGGTTCATGGCCAGCTGCTTCTCCTCGCCCTGGCCGACCAGCGCTTCGGCGAAGGCCTGCTCCCACTCCGGCGACAGGGTGACCAGCGGGATGACGCCGTTGTCGTCGGAATGGGCGTCGGAGAGCTGGCGCGCCAGGCGGGTGCGGACGTGCTCGGTGATGGAGGTCAGGTTGCGGGTCGCGCCGGCGGCCTCGGCCATGCCCTCCAGGATGCTGGGCAGGTCGCGGATGGAGACGCGCTCGGCCAGCAGGTTCTGCAGCACGCGCTGCACGCCGCCCAGCGAGATCTGCGACGGCACCAGGTCGCCGATCAGCTTCTGGTGTTCCTGGTCCAGGTCGTCCAGCAGGCGCTGCGTGTCGGCGTAGGACAGCAGGTCCGGCATGTTCTCGCGGACGATTTCCGTCAGGTGGGTGGTGATGACGGTCGGCGGGTCCACCACCGTATAGCCGCGGAACAGCGCTTCTTCCCGGTTGGCGGGGTCGAGCCAGATGGCGGGCAGGCCGAAGGTGGGCTCGCGCGTCTTCTCGCCGGGCAGGCCGATGTCCTCGCCGCGCGGGTCCATGACCAGCAGCATGTTGGGCCGCAGGTCGCCCTTGCCCGCCTGTACCTCCTTGATGAACACGCCGTAGGAGTTGGCGGGAAGCTGCATGTTGTCCTGAATGCGCACGCTGGGCATGACGAAGCCGGTCTCCACCGCCAGCGCCCGGCGCAGGGCCTTGATCTGGTCGGTCAGGCGCTGGTTGGCGCCGCCGTTGATCATGGCCAGCAGGCCGTAGCCCAGCTCCAGGCGAATCTGGTCGATCTTCATGGCCTCGGAGATGGGCTCCTCTTCCACCGGCGGCGGATGCTCGCCGGCGGGGACGGGGGTGCCGTCGGGGCGGGTGCGCGGCGCGCCGCCCGGCCCGCCGGTGGCCGCGGCGGCGGCTTCCTCGGCGGCCTCGCGGTCCTGCTTCTTGCCCAGGTAATAGGCCGCGCCGGCGGTGATGCCGGCCAGGAACAGGAAGGGCAGGGCCGGCGTGCCCGGCAGCAGCGCCAGGGCCACCGCCAGGCCCGACGACATGCCGAGCGCTTTGGGATAGCTGGTGAACTGCCCGACCAGCGCCTTTTCCGTGCTCTCGGTCAGACCGCCCTTGGCGACCATGATGCCGGCGGCGACCGAGATGATCAGCGCCGGGATCTGGCTGACCAGGCCGTCGCCGACGGTCAGGCGGGTGTAGGTGTCGGCGGCCTGGGCGAAGCTCAGGTCGGACTGCACCATGCCGATGATCATGCCGCCGACCACGTTGATGGCGGTGATGATCAGGCCGGCGATGGCATCGCCGCGCACGAACTTCGACGCACCGTCCATGGCGCCGAAGAAGTCGCTTTCCTTCTGGATGTCGGTGCGGCGCTGGCGGGCCTCGGCCTCGTCGATCAGGCCCGACGACAGGTCGGCGTCGATGGCCATCTGCTTGCCGGGCATGGCGTCCAGGGTGAAGCGGGCCGTCACCTCGGCGATGCGCGTCGAGCCCTTGGTGATGACCATGAAGTTCACCAGGATCAGGATCGCGAAGACGATGACGCCGATGACGAAGTTGTTGCCCATGATGAAGCCGCCGAACGCCTGGATGACGTCGCCGGCGGCCCCCGGCCCCTGGTGCCCGTTGGCGAGAATCAGGCGCGTCGACGCCAGGTTCAGCGCCAGCCGGAACAGCGTGGCGATGAGCAGCACCACGGGGAAGACGTTGAACTCCAGCGCGCGCTCGATGAAGATCGTCGTCATCAGGATCAGCACGCTGAGCGTGATGGACATCGCCAGCAGCACGTCCAGCATCCACGGCGGCAGCGGCAGGATCAGGACCACCAGGATCATGATCACGCCGGCGGCGAACATGATGTCGCCGCGGCTGCCGGCCTTGAGCAGCGCCGACTTGGCGTTGCCCCTGGTCATCTGGCCCTTGATGGCGCCGATGCGTCCGCCGCCGGCTCCTGCGCCCGCGGCGGCGGGTTCGACCGACTGGCCCGACCCTTCCTCAGCCATTCTTCATACTCCGGGACATCATCAAGGGGCTCGGCGCGGGCATCACAGGCTCTGGTGGCCCCGGTCGCCCTCGCCGGACGGCGACGGCACGGGCAGCCCCTGGTCGGTGTAGAGCTTCAGCTTGTTGCGCAGGGTGCGGATGGAAATGCCGAGGATGTTGGCGGCATGGGTGCGGTTGCCCAGCGTGTGCTTGAGCGTCTCGATGATGAGGTCGCGCTCCACGTCGGCGACCGTCCGGCCCACCAGCGCCGCCGTGCCGTCGCCGGCCGCGCCGCCCTGGCCGTGGCCCGACGCACCGGCCTGGGCCGCCTGGTGACGGGCCAGCGCCGAGGTCGGTGCGGCGGCGGAAGAGGGCGCCGGCGCCCCGCTTCCGGCCCCGTCGCGCGTCAGCGGCTGGGCGTCGGGCAGCAGGATGGCGTCGGGGCCGATCTCGTGCTCGCCGGCCAGCAGCACCGCGCGGTGCATGGTGTTCTCCAGCTCGCGCACGTTGCCCGGCCAGCGATAGGCCTTGAGAAGCTGGAGTGCCGCGGCCGACAGCGGCCGGCGCGGCATCTCGTTGGCTTCGGCGAACTTGTTGGCGAAATGCTCGGCCAGCGCCTCGATGTCGGCCGGGCGCTCGCGCAGGGGCGGCAGGGCCAGGTTCACGACGTTGAGGCGGAAGTACAGGTCCTCGCGGAAGGAGCCCTCGCGCACCGCTTGTTGAAGGTTGCGGTTGGACGTGGCGATGAGGCGCACGTTGACCTTGACCGGCGTGTTGGAGCCGACGCGGTCGATCTCCTTTTCCTGGATGGCGCGCAGCAGCTTGGCCTGGAGGCGCACGTCCATCTCGCTGATCTCGTCGAGCAGCAGGGTGCCGCCGTGGGCTTCCTCGAACTTGCCGATGCGGCGCGCGACGGCGCCCGTGAAGGCGCCCTTCTCGTGTCCGAACAGTTCGCTTTCCAGCAGGTTGTCGGGTATGGCCGCGCAGTTCACCGCGATGAACCGGCCCTTGGCGCGGCGGCTCTTTTCGTGGACGAAGCGGGCCATCAGCTCCTTGCCGGTGCCGGACTCGCCGGTGACCAGGATAGAGGCTTCCGAGGGTGCCACCTGCTCGGCCATCTTCATGGAGCGCTGCATGGTCGGGTCGCGGAAGATGATGGACCGGCTGTCCTCGGTCACCGCCTGGAGGACGGCGGCGATCAGCTCCGGCTCCGGGGGCAGGGGGATGTATTCCTTGGCGCCGGCCTTGATGGCGCGCACGGCGGCCTTGCTGTCGCTGGCGACGCCGCAGGCGACGACGGAGATGCTCATGTGCTCGGCCGCCAGGCCGCCGATCAGGGCTTCCACGTCCAGCGCCACGTCGACCATGACGAGGTCGGCGCCCTGCGTGCGCAGGACCTCCAGGCCGCGCGGGATATCGTCGGCCTGTACCACCTGCGCGCCACGGGCGACGGCAATGCGGCTCGCGGCGCCGATCTGCCCGCCCAGGGACCCGATGATCAGAAGACGCATCCTATCTCTCTCCCACGCATGCCGGTCTTGTTCGTACCGGTCATGAAACGGTTGTCGTCAGCCGAAGACGCTGACGCGGCTGCCCGGCGGCAGCACGCTGTTGATCTGCATTTCCAGCCGCCGGGGGTTGTCCTTGCGGCCGATGGACAGGACGCCCAGCAGGTGCACGCGGGCCACCAGGTGCTCGTCGGTGGCGTTGCGCTCCAGCTTGGACGCCAGCGGCGTGAACACCACAGTGCCCAGGATGGCGCCGTAGAAGGTGGTCAGCAGCGCCACGGCCATGCTCGGGCCGATGGTCGACGGGTCGTCCAGGTTGCCGAGCATCTGCACCAGGCCGATCAGCGTGCCGATCAGGCCCATGGCCGGCGCGATTTCCGCCGCCTTGCGCAGCACCCCGACGGCGATGCGGCTGCGGTGGACGGCCGCCGACAGCTCATGGCGCAGGATGGCCTCCACCTCCGGTTCCGGCAGGCCGTCGATCACCAGCGACAGGCCCTTGTGCAGGATCGGCTCGCGCTTGAGCAGGTCCAGCGCCGGGCCCTGCATCTTCAGCAGTCCCTGGCGGCGCGCCACGTCGGCCAGCCCGAGCACGCGCATGGCGGCTTCTTCCGGCGCGCGGGGCGATGGGCGGACGGTGGTGCGCAGGACCGACAGCGTGCGGCGGATGTCGCTGATCGAGAAGCAGGCGGTGGTGACCAGCATGGTGCCGCCGATGACGATCAGCACCGCCGGGACGTCCACGAAGGAGGCCGCCGATCCGCCCAGCAGAAGGGCCGCGCCGATGAGCACGGCGGCTCCGCCAAGGCCCAGCACGGTCGCCAGGTCCAGCGCGGGCCGGCCGGGGCGGGCCGGTATGTCCAGGCCGTCGGCCATGATGGGCTCAGCTCCGGTCCGTCTTGATGATCTCGGTCATGGTGATGCCCAGGCGCTCCTCGACCACCACCACCTCGCCGCGCGCGACCAGACGGTTGTTGACATAGATGTCGATGGCCTCGCCCACCTTGCGGTCCAGTTCCACCACCGCTCCGCGGCCCAGCTTGAGAAGCTGGTTGACCTGCATGGACGACTTGCCGAGCACCGCCGAGACCTGCACGGGGATGTCGTAGACCGCTTCCAGGTCGGCGGCGGAGCGCGGCTTGTCCGGCACGTCCGACGGCTCGTCCTCCAGGTCCTCCAGGCCGCCCTGGGCGGGCACCGGCGTCTGGTCGCCGTTCAGCTCGTTGAGGTCGAGGTCGTTGTTGTTCTCGCGTTCGTCAGCCATGTCTCAACTCTCTTTTCGCGGTCCGCCGGATGCGGCGGGGACGGCGGTGGGGCGGCGGCCGGGGCCGCTCACCCGTCGGTTCCATTGCGCGCCTCGGGCGCCTCGGCCTCTTCCCCGGTCGCGGTCGACGCATCGGCGTCCTCTTCCGTCTCCGGTTCCGACTGCCCGTCGCCGCCGTCGGCATCCGGCGCGGGGGCGTCGTAGGCGCCCTCGGCCTCGCGGGCGGCCACCTCGGCCTCGGCCTGTTCGCAGGCGCGGTCTTTCGCACGGTCCATGGCGGCCTGTTCGGCCTCGGCCAGGGCCTCTTCCTTGAGGCGCGGGAAGGCCTCTTCGGCGGCGCGCTCGGCCTCGGCGAAGTCGCCGGCCAGACCGCTTTCGCCGATGACGTTGCGGTCGATGATCTCCAGAACTTCCGACCATGTGCGGCCGGTGTCCTTTTCCACGCCGCCGTCGCCCCATTCCATGCGGGCGTCGCCCGGCTGGATCTGCGGGTCGTCGGCGACCACCAGCTTGCCCTCGAACCCGGCGTCTTCCACCACGGGGCGGATGGCGGAGCGGGTCTGCTCGGCCAGCGCCGGATGGACGCGCACCACCAGCCGGGGCTGGTCGATGACGGTGGGCACCACGCGCCGCACCAGGGCCTCGATTTCCTCCACCCCGTGGCGGGCGGCGATGATGGGCAGCACCCGGCGGCACACGGCCACGGCGATTTCGGCCGCCATGGGCTCCAGCCTCTGGTAGGGCTCGTCGATGGTGCCCGCCATCTGCCGCAGCTGCTGGGCGATGAAGTGCAGGCTTTCCGCCATCAGGCGCTCGGTGGCGGCCTCGGCCTCCTGCAGGGCGGCGGTGTGGCCGGCGACGTAGGCCTCGTCGCGGGCGGCTTCCAGGTCCTGCTCGCTGAAGGTGGGTGCCGGCGGTTCCTCGGGCTCGGGCTCCGGCTCGGGGTCCTGTTCGGCCTGGTCCTGCTCCGCGGCTTCGGCCTGCGCGGCGGCCTCGGCCTCGGCGGCGGCGTCCGCCTCGGCCTGTTCCTGCGCGGCGGCGACGGCGTCGTCCAGGCGCGTGTCCTCCATGGGGCGCGGGTCGGGCGGCACGGTCGTGTAGGAATCCCGCACGGCATCGTCGCCGTCCAGGTCCAGGTCGAAGGTGAACTTGCGGATCGCGCGCTGTTTAGGCATGGCGGCCATGGAAGGCGACGTCCTCGGCGGAAGCGGAGCGGGGGAGGGCGGCGAGCGGCATCATCAGTAGATGAGCTCGTCGTCCTCCTTGCCCTCGGAGATGACGATCTGGCCGGAGTTGGCGAGTTCCTTGGCCAGGGCGACGATGATGTTCTGGGCCTCGTCCACCTCGCGCAGGCGCACGGGGCCGAGGGCGTCCATGTCCTCCTTCAGCATCTTGCCGGCGCGCTCGGACATGTTCTTGAAGAACAGGTCCTTGATGGTGTCCGAGCCGCCCTTGAGGCCGAGCGCCAGCTTGTCCTTCTCCACATGGCGCAGCAGGGTCTGGATGCCCTGGCTGTCGATGCGGTTGAGGTCCTCGAAGGTGAACATGAGCTGCTTGATCTTCTCGGCGCTCTCGCGGTTGCGCTCTTCCAGGGCCGAGAGGAAGCGGCTTTCGGTGTTGCGGTCCAGGTTGTTGAAGATGTCCGCCATCATCTCGTGCGCGTCGCGGCGCGCGGTGCGGGCGAGGTTGGACATGAATTCCGTGCGCAGGGTCTTTTCCACGCCGTCCAGCACTTCCTTCTGGACCGCTTCCATGTGCAGCATGCGCATGATGACTTCCATGGCGAAGCCTTCCGGCAGCAGCGCCAGCACGCGCGCGGCGTGGTCGCCCTTGATCTTGGACAGCACGACGGCGACCGTCTGCGGGTATTCGTTCTTCAGGTAGTTGGCGAGCACCTGCTCGTTCACGTTGCCCAGCTTGTCCCACATGGTGCGGCCGGCGGGACCGCGGATTTCCTCCATGATGAGGTCCACGCGATCCTTCGGCAGCGACTTGGCCAGCAGGCGCTCGGTGCTTTCATAGGACCCGACCAGCGAGCCCGTGTTCGACATGGCGTCGGCGAATTCCACGAACAGGCGTTCCACCAGCGAGGAGGACACCGTGCCCAGGTTGGCCATGATCTGCGACAGCTCGCGGATCTCGTCGTCGTCCATCATGGCGAACAGCTTGGAGGAGTGCTCGTCGCCCAGCGACAGCATCATGATGGCGGCCTTCTGCGGGCCGGTGAGGCTGCGGTAGTCTTCCTTGACGCGTCCCACGGTTCTTCTCCTTCGTCGATGCCGTCCGGCGGGGGTCCGGGCGGATCGCGGCTGTCAGGCGATCAGGCTTCCTGGTAGAGCCAGTTGCGGATGATGGACAGGGCTTCCTCGGGGTGCTTTTCGACGATCTCGCCGATCTTGCGAAGGCTGGAGGCGCGCACGCGGCCCTCCACCTTGTCGATGTCGATCAACTCGTCGGCCTCCATCTCCTCGTCCACGGGCACGGGCATGGAGCCCGGACCGGTCAGCTGCGGCACCCCGGCGGCGGCATCGGCCGACAGCATGTCGGCTTCGTCGGGCGCGGCGGACTCGAAGGCGCGGGTGACCAGCGGGCGCACCACCAGCAGGATCACCAGAATGGCGACGATGGCGATGCCGAGGCCCTCGGCCATCTTCATGATCTCCTCCTTGGTGAAGCCCATGAAGGTCCAGGCGTCGTCCGGCATGAAGTCGTCCATGCTGGTGAAGCGCATGTTGATGACTTCCACCTGGTCGCCGCGCTGGGCGTCGTAGCCGACGGCGGAGCGCACCAGCGTGGCGATCTTGTCCATCTGCTCGTCGGAGCGCGGCACATAGGTGCGCGTGCCGTCCTCGGCCACGTCATAGGTGCCGTCGACCAGCACCGCGATGGACAGGCGCTCGATCTCGCCGCCCTCGCTGACGGAGTTCACCACGCGCTTGGAGATCTCGTAGTTGACCGTTTCCTCGGTGCGGCTCTCGCTGGAGCTGGCGGTGGGGCCGCCGGCGTTGAGGTTGGCGTCGGGCAGGTTGTTCTGCACCGTCACCGCGCCCGGGTCGTTCTCCCGCGTCTGGGCCTGCTCCTCCAGGTTGACGGTGGAGCGCGGCACGGCGCTCTCGGGATCGAAGATCTCCTCTTCCGTCACCGTGCGGTCGAAGTCCATGTCGGCGCGCACCTCGGCGCGGGCCTTGCCGGGGCCGACGGTCTGCTCCAGCAGCTGCTCGATGTTGCGCGCCAGGCGCCGTTCGGTCTTCAGGCGCATTTCCTCGCGCGTGAAGGCCAGCATGTCGCCCGCGTCCTCGAAGTTGCGCGACAGCAGCGTGCCGGCCTCGTCGACGATGGAAATGCGCGAGGGCTTGAGCTGCGGCACCGCAGCGGCCACCAGCTGCTGGACGGCGTTCACCTGGCCCTGGTCCAGGCGGCCGGTCTTCATTTTGACGTAGATGGAGGCGGACGGCTCCTGCGTCTCGCGCGAGAACAGTTCGCGCTTGGGCATGACCAGGTGGACGCGGGCGGCCTTGACGCTTTCGATGGCGGCGATGGTGCGCGCCAGCTCACCTTCCAGCGCGCGCACCAGGTTCACGTTCTGCATGAAGTTGGTGGCGCCCAGGCTGTCCATGTCGTCGAACACTTCATAGCCCACCGTCGCGCCGCCCGTGGCGAACTCGGCCAGCGACACCCGCTGGCGCAGCACCTGGTCGGCGCCGACGTAGATGTCCGAGCCGCCGTTGCGCAGCTCGTACGGAATGTTCTGGGCTTCCAGCTCCTGCACGATGCGGTTGCTGTCCACCGCCTCCAGGTTGCCGTACAGCAGCTCCATGGGCGTGGCCGTGAAGCGCGTCGCGAAATAGATGATGAAGGCCAGGAGGCCGACGCCCACGCCCGCCAGCGCCGCCAGGCGCATGGGGCCGAGGTTCTTGAGCTGCGTGAGAAGCGCGTTCACGGGATGGCGTCCTGCTCGACGAATGGTGTGCCGGGCACTCCCTCCGGCCGCCCGGCGGGTACCCCCTCTGTCTTAGCGCGGAGGGTAGGAGGGCCTTATTAAAGAAGACGTTAACGGTGGGCAAAATTTGCCCGCCCCCGCCGCCGCCCCCGGACACAATTGCCGGGGCGGAATCTCGTGCCGCCCGAAACCGTCCCGGGGCCGGACGCGCCCGAGGCCGCGGCGGGCAAGGCGGAGGCGGGCGCGGCGGCACGAATGAAAGAGTCAGTGGCGACAACGAGTCGCGTTCCTGTTCGCGTCTGGCGTGGGATGTGCGAGGGGGGCCGCATCCGGGCCGTGCCGGGATCATCGGTGGCAGTTGGCACGCTGTTTGAATAGGTCGGCGTCGGCAATCTCATGCCGCAGAAGGCGGCCCCGCCATACTCGGAACCGGAGTTAGAAGAGATGACCTCGTCCATTCTCACCAATGCCAGCGCGATGACCGCGCTGCGGGTGTTGAACTCGATCAACAAAGATCTTGCCACCACCCAGAACCGAATCTCGACCGGCCTGAAGGTCTCCAGCGCCAAGGACAACGCCTCCTTCTGGGCGGTGTCCAGCGTGATGAAGTCCGACGTCAACAGCTTCAAGGCCATCGGCGACAACCTGTCGCTGGCCGAGAACAGCCTGTCGGTGGCCCGCACGGGCGCCGAACAGATCACCAAGCTGATCGACACCATCAAGTCGAAGGCCACGGCCGCCCAGGAAGGCTCCATCGACAAGGGCGCCCTGCAGGCGGACATCGACGCCGCCCTGGACCAGATCAGCGAGATCACCAAGTCGGCCAACTTCAACGGCGTCAAGCTGCTGGAGACGACGTCGAAGGTGCGCCTGCTGTCGTCCATCGGCCGCGACGGGTCCAACGTGGATGCCAGCTACATCAGCTTCACGTCGCAGGACCTGACCTTCGCCCCGCGCGGCGGCCTGGAAAGCATCGCCGGCCTGTCGGTGCTCGACCGCGGCGACAGCCTGGTGTCGTCCAAGACGGACGGCGTGCCCGAGTACAACATGGGCGCGCTGAACAGCCAGACGTTCTTCATGGACGCCAACAAGTTCACGTTCGACACCGACAACACCGACAACGATTTCACGCTGACCTACAGCACCGGCACGGCGACCAGCGACACCAGCACCAGCGCCTTCGCCGACGTCAGCGACGGCAACGACCTGGCCTCGCAGCTGGCCGGCAGCGCCGACGTGGTGAACGCCACCTGGGACAACACCGAGGGCCTGACCGTCAAGCTCGCCAACGGCTATGACTTCAGCGCGCTGTCGGTGGCCACGGGTGCCGGCATCACGGCGCAGGTGGACGACACGGTCGTCTACACCGCCAAGGCCGGGCAGCAGGTCTCGTTCAACTACGTCGATGACGAAGGCGTCAACCGCACGCTGACCCACACGCTGGAGAACAACATCGTCTCCAGCGACGACGGCGCCCTGGCCCTGGTCGACGAGCTGAACGACAACAAGGACTTCGCCAACCTGTTCCGCATCAGCTACGACAACGGCGAGTTCAAGATCTCGGCCAAGGACCGCGAGACGGACGTCGAGCTGAAGGACTGGAGCGGCCCGATGTTCACCACGCCGGGTGACGTCGTGACCTTCGCGCCCAGCAGCTACGCCCTGGACACGGACAACACCGACAACGACTTCGTCCTGACGTACCGCGACCTCAGCGGGTCGCTTCAGACGAGCGCGGTGGCCGACGTGGACGCCACGGCCCTGAGCACAACGGCGACGGCGCTGGCCGGCACCAACTTCATCAAGAACGCATCCTGGGACAGCACCAACGGCCTGACCATGGCGCTGGAGGCCGGGTACGAGTTCGTCTCCATGCAGCCGACCGCCGCGGCGACCGCCGAAGGCGTGACCTTCGCCTCGGAGCCGACCTTCGAGGGGATGAGCGTCGTCGAGCGCAACGAGTTGTCCTTCCAGGACCAGCCGCTGCGCCTGGGCGAGGAGATCACCCTCAACTACACGGTCAACGGCACCCAGAAGGAGGTCGTGCTGCGCGTCACCGGCCAGGACACCGATACCGGCGCACGGCTGGACGACCAGTCCAACCCGAACCGGATCGAACTGGCCCTTGACGCCCGCGAGGTGACGCACGCCAGCACCACCGGCAGCAAGATCGTCGAGGAGATCGTCGCTGCGCTGCAGGGGGGCAACCTGCCCGGCTCGTTCGGGCTGAGCAACGACTCGGCGAGTGCGCCGTCCTTCGGGACGAACCTGTACTACACCAACAACAACAATACGATCACCTTCGAGACCGCCGGCACCGGCATCGACAGCCTGGACGTGACCGGACTGCCGATCACCGACTACGACCAGCTGCTCGACAACCTGGAAGAGGCCATGCAGGTGGCGACCGACGCCGCCGCCGCGCTGGGTTCGGCCCAGGGGCGCATTGAAATCCAGAAGGATTTCATCATGGAGCTGACCGACAACCTCGAAGAGGGCATCGGGACGCTGGTGGACGCCAACATGAACGAAGAGTCCGCCCGCCTCCAGGCCCTGCAGGTGCAGCAGCAGCTGGGCATCCAGTCGCTGTCTATCGCCAACCAGGCGCCCCAGGCCCTGCTTTCGCTCTTCCAGTAATCAAGGCGGAACAGGCCGCGAGAACAGCAAGGTCATACGCCGAATTCCGAGACCGGGGGGTGCGCCAGAAGGCGCGCCCCCTTCTCGCGTGTGGTGGACGGGGCAGGACGGCGGTGGTGCGGCCTGCGTGCGCGGTAAAATGGTGTGCGCTTCGTCGGCGAATTCGATATCTCTCTGATTTCATTGGGTTAACGTCTTGTTCACCTTTCCGGCCGCCGTGCAAAGGTGTTGCGGGTGGCGCGGTCGTATGGCTTAATTCGACGCTGACGGGTCACCAATAGGGGTGGCCTGGCCCACAGAAGTGGGCCGCGGAACAGCCAGAAGGAAATTCCGCCATGTCTTCGTCGATTCTCACCAATGCCTCTGCGATGACCGCTCTGCGTGTCCTGGAAAGCACCAACCAGGACCTCGCCAAGACGCAGAACCGCATCGCGACCGGCCTGAAGGTCGCCAACGCCAAGGACAACGCCTCGTTCTGGGCCGTGTCGACCACCATGAAGGCCGACGTGAACACCCTGAAGGCCATCGGCGACAACCTGTCGCTGGCCGACAACTCGCTGGGTGTGGCGCGTAACGGCGCCGAGCAGATCACCAAGCTGATCGACACCATCAAGTCCAAGACGACCGCCGCCCAGGAAGGCTCCATCGACAAGGCCGCCCTGCAGGAAGACATCTCCGCCGCCCTGGACCAGATCGCCGAGATCACCAAGTCGGCCAACTTCAACGGCGTCAAGCTGCTTGAGGAAGCCACCGACGTCAGCCTGCTGTCGTCCATCGGCCGTGAGGGCACGAACGTCGACGCCTCCTACATCTCCTTCCGCTCGCAGGACCTGTCGTTCGGCGCCGGCGGCGGCCTGGAGAGCATCGGCAGCCTGTCCGTGCTGGATCGCGGCGAATCCCTGCTGTCGTCCGACACCGACGGTGTCGCCGAGCAGGACATGGGTCCGCTGCAGGCGCAGTCCTGGTCCATCGATGCCGACAAGTTCACGTTCGACACCGACAACTCGGACAACGACTTCCAGCTGGTCTACAGCACCGGTGCGGCGACCTCCGACACCAGCGTGACCACCTTCGCCAACGCCACCGACGGCAACGACCTGGCCTCCATCATGGCGGCCTCGGCCGACGTCCTCAGCGCCAGCTGGGATGCCGAGACCGGCCTGTCGGTCAACATGGCGAACGGTTACGACTATTCGGCCATGACCGCCATCACGGGTGCCGGCATCACCGCCGCCCTGGACAACTCGACGGTCTACACCGCCAAGGCCGGCCAGGAACTGACCTTCAACTACACCGACGAAGACGGTGTGGCGCGTACCCTGACGCACACCCTCAGCCAGAACATCACGGCTGATCAGGAAGGTGCGCAGACCCTGGTGAACGAACTGAATGCGAACAGCGACTTCGCGGCGCTGTTCAACGTCCGGTACGACACCACCGACAGCGAACTGAAGATCAGCGCCAAGGATCGCGACACCAACGTGACCGTCACCGGCTGGGGTGGTGCGACGTTCAAGGATCCGGGCGAAGCCGTGAAGTTCGATGCGTCGACGTTCACCTTCGACTCCGACGCCTCGGACAACGACTTCACCCTGACGTACCGCGACGCCAGCGGCTCCACGCAGTCGACGGCCATTGCAAACGTGGACTCGGGCGACCTGGCCGCGGCGGCGACCACGATCCAGGGCCTGGACTACGTCAAGAGCGCGACGTGGGATTCCCAGAACGGTCTGACCATCGCGTTCGAGGCCGACTACAGCTTCGAGAACCTGACGGTTTCCGCTGCTGGTTCCGCCGCCATGGACAGCGGGACGCCGGATGCCACCGGCATCGCCGTCGAGCAGAAGCAGGAAATGTCCTTCCAGGATGCCCCGCTGCGTCTGGGTGAAGAAATCACCTTCAACTACAGCGTCAACGGCACCAACAAGGAAGTCGTGTTCCGCGTCACGGGCAACGACACCGCGACCGGTACCCGTCTGGACGAGCAGGACAACCCGAACCGGATCGTCCTGGCCCTCGACGCCCGCGAAGTGACCTTCTCCGGCACCACCGGCGAGAACATCGCGAGCGAGATCGAGACCGCCCTGCATCCGGACAACCTGCCGGCCTCCTTCGGTCTGACCAGCGGTGCGGCGGCTGCCGGCACGAACGTCAACTTCGCGGTCGACGGTGACACGATCACCCTGACCACGGCTGCCAACGGCTTCGACACCCTGAGCACGGCCACCACGCCGCGGACCGACTACGACGCGCTCCTCGACAACATCGAGGCGGCTCTGCAGACCGCGACCAACGCGGCCTCGCAGCTGGGTTCGGCCCAGGGTCGTATCGACATTCAGCAGGACTTCATCAGCGCCCTGACCGACAGCCTCGAAGAGGGTATCGGCACGCTGGTGGATGCCAACATGAATGAAGAATCGGCCCGTCTGCAGGCCCTGCAGGTCCAGCAGCAGCTGGGCATCCAGGCCCTGTCGATCGCCAACCAGGCCCCGCAGCAGCTCCTGTCGCTGTTCCGCTAAGGATCACGACGGCAGCGTCTACGGACAGCCTGTCCTTTGGAGGCCGCACCGCAAGGTGCGGCCTCTTTTTTCTTTCATTGCCCGGCTGGCGGGGGGCGAGGGGCAGATCGGCGGGCGTGGCAGTCCGGGCCCGCGACCGGCGTGGGTCCGAAGGGGCGCGCCGCACCTCCGTGGAGTCGGGAAGGGGCACGGGCGGGCCCCGCCGCACGACGCCGTATCGCCTTCCGGCCGTCCTGGTGCGGCAGGCTGTTGCTCGGCAAGAAGTGCCGGGTCGGTCATCCCTGCCGGTCAAAAACGGCCGGCACGCCCCACACAGGCCGCCGCCGGTTGTCCCGGGGCAGGGGCGGCGGCCCACCGGGTTCCGGCCAAAGGCGTTCGGTTCGTCGCCGCGGACGTGCGCGGGGCACCGCGACCGGCGAGTGCAGGGACCGTGTCTTCGCCCAGCGGCCGGTGCTCGAACGGACGGTTGAGCAGTGCCCGCCCCACCCCGTCGTGTGGCGTGATGACGGCACGCCGTTTGCACAGCTCTCGGCCAGGATGGACCGCCGCGCCGTCACGCCGCCGTTGCTCCGGTAAAGGACTTTTTAAGCCAACCGGTGTAAGACGGGAGACGGCCCTCCGCGGTCATCTGCGGAACAAGGAGTGAGTTCAATGAACGCTGGTGCTTATCAGTCCGCCGCCATGAAGCAGGGCGCCTATCAGACGGCCCAGAATGCGTCGGAAGATCCCCGCTCGCGCGAATACCGCCTGTTCATCCGCGTGACCGCGCAGTTGCAGCGGGCGCTGGACGAGCAGGACACCGGCCCGGTCCTGGGCCTCGCGCTGCACGAAAACCGCGTGCTGTGGAACGCCCTGATGGACGACCTCAGCCAGGAGGGCAACCAGATGCCCCGCGACCTGAAGGCGCAGCTGATCTCGCTGGGCATCTGGGTCAACCGGCACAGCTCCTCGGTCATGCGCGGCGACGCCACCGTCGGCCCGCTGATCGACGTCAACAAGATGATCATCACGGGTCTGGCGCAACAGGCCGACAACACTGACGCGCCCGAGCCGGTGGAGGCTGTCGGTGGCCTTAAAGCTTAACCTGAAGCCGGGCGAGAAGATCGTCATCAACGGCGCGGTCATCGTCAACGGAGACCGCAAGGCGTCGCTGGGCGTGAAGAACTTCGCCAACATCCTGCGCGAGTCCGACGTGATGCAGGAGGAAGAGGCGAACACGCCCACCAAGCGTGCGTACTTCGCGGCGCAGTTGATGCTGCTCGACCCCGAGCACCGCGCCGACTACGAGGCGCCGTTCCGGCGCTACATGAAGGACCTGATCGGCGCCTTCACCAACCGGGACATGCTGGACCTTCTGCAACTGGCGCTGGAACATCATGATGCCGGCGACTACTATAAGATTCTCGCCGTACTCCGAAAGGTGATATCGTACGAAGAGGTCCTGTTGCAGTCCATCGAGGCCCGGCCCCTGCCGCCGCTGGTGGACGTCATCGAGGAAGAGGACGCCGCCCGGCACAAGCGCGGCAGGCGCAGCAGCCCAGAAGGGGTGGAGGAGCGCGATGATCATCAGTAACCTCGTCGCCGGCCTGGGCGCGTCGTCGTTGACCGCCCACACGGTGCTGAACCGCGACATCGATCGCTACCGCGAGATCATGCGCGAGGACCCCGCGATCAAGCGGGAGACCGATTACATTCGGGAAAACATCGGCACCAAGGCCACCATCGACGGGGTGGCGGACGACTACCGGCTGTGGCAGTCCATCACCACGGCCTTCGGCCTGGAGGATCAGGCCTACGCCAAGGCCATGCTCAAGAAGGTCATCCGCGAGGGTGCGACCGACCGCGAGGCCATGGCCAACCAGATGGTCGACCCGCGCTACAAGGAAATGGCGTCCTTCTTCGAGTACGACAAGCTGGGCATGCTCAACGCCCAGAGCCCCAAGTGGGTGGACAAGCTGGTCGAGAAGTACGAGACGGCCCAGTTCGAGAAGGCGGTCGGCGAGAGCAACGAGAACCTGCGCCTTGCCATGTACTTCGAGCGCAAGGTGAAGTCCGTCAAAAGCTGGTACCAGATCCTGGGCGACAAGGCCATGTACCAGGTCGCGCTCAAGATGGGCGGCCTGCCGAAGGAATACGCCCAGGTCGACATCGACAAGCAGGCAGAGTACTTCAAGGACAAGATGCCGCTGGAAGACCTGAAGGACCCGAAAAAGCTGGAAAAGCTGCTTCAGTCCTTCCTGGCCCGCGCCGATGCCGAGGACAACTCGGCCATGGCCGATCCCACCGTGCAGATCATGCAGTCGGCCACCAACACCGGCTTCAGCCCCATCGTCACCATCGATCCAACACTGTTCCTGAAGCTTTGACGGCTGTCGGGGAGCGGGCCGCCAGGCCCGGTCCGGCTGCCCCGGTGGCGGCACCCGTCGGCCTGAGCCATTCCCGGAGTTCCCGCATCATGCATGTTCGCCTGTTCAAGCCCAGCGTCGGCCAGGAAGAGCTGGATGCCATCGCGGAGGTCTTCGACCGCGCCTGGCTCGGCCTCGGGCCCAAGGTCGCGGCGTTCGAACAGGCCTGGGCGGAGTACGTGGACGCTCCGGCGGCGCTTGGCGTCAACTCGGCCACGGCCGCCCTGCATCTGGCGGTGACGGCGCTGGACCTGCCGCCCGGCAGCAAGGTGCTCGTGCCGTCCATGACATTCGTCGCCAGCGCCCTGGCGGCGCTCTACAACGGGCTGGACGTGGTCTTCGTCGACTGCGACCCCGAGACGCTGCAGATGGACCTGGACGACCTGGAGCGCCGCATCACGCCCGAGACGCGCGCCGTCGTCGCCGTCCACTTCGGCGGCTATCCCGTCGACATGCCGCGCCTGATGGAGATCGCCGGGCGCCGCGGGCTCAAGGTGATCGAGGATTGCGCCCACTGCGCCGGCGGCCGGCTGGACGGCCGGGCGCTGGGCACCTGGGGCGACCTTGGCTGTTTCTCCTTCGAGGAAAAGAAGTGCATGACCACCGGCGACGGCGGCATGCTGGTCGCCCGCGATCCGGCCCTGGTGGAGCGCGTGCGGCCCAACCGCTGGCTCGGCATCGACAAGGATACCTGGAAGCGCCAGACGGGCTACACGGCCGAAGGGGCGGATGATGCCCGCCACTGGCACTACGAGGTCGCCGAGGCCGGCTACAAGTACAACATGAACGACCTTGCCGCCGCTATCGGCTTGGTGCAGCTGAAGAAGCTGCCGGCCATGAACGCGCGGCGCAGCACCTTGATCGCGCGCTATCTGGACGGCCTTGCCGATGTGCCCGGCGTGCGTCCGTTGCTGCCCTATCAGCCCGATGCCGGCCATGCCTACTGGATCTTCGGCGTGCGTGTCGACGCCGGCCGGCGCGACGACGTCATCCGCCACCTCAAGGCCCGCGACGTGGCGACCAGCGTCCACTACATGCCGCTGACCCTGCACCCGCTGTTCGCCGCCCACGCGGGCGCGACGCCGGTGGCGGAGTCTCTGTGGCACGAGATGATCACCCTGCCGCTGTTTCCGGACATGACGGACGATCAGGTGGATTACGTGGTGGATGCGCTCAAGGAGGCCGGTGCGGCGCGCGCGCCGGCCTGACCGCAGGATCGGCGGGGCGCGGTCGCCAGGCGCGGCCGGCGCTCCGCGCAGGATGTGAGACGGATCATGAAGGCAGTCATTCTCGCCGGCGGACGCGGCACCCGCATTTCCGAGGAAACGGTCGCGCGCCCCAAGCCCCTGGTGGAAATCGGCGACATGCCGATTTTGTGGCACATCCTCAAGATCTACTCGCACCACGGGATCAACGACTTCGTCATCTGCCTCGGCTACAAGGGGGCGATGATCAAGCAGTTCTTCCTGGAATACGCCTACCAGACGTCGGACCTGTCGGTGGACCTGGCGGAAAACGCCGTCAACTTCCACAGCCGCCGCGCCGAGCCGTGGAAGGTCACGCTGGTGGACACGGGACTGGACACGGCGACGGGCGGCCGCCTCAAGCGCATCCGGCCCTACGTGGCCGACGATGAGGCGTTTCTGATGACCTACGGCGACGGGCTTGCCGATGTGGACGTCACGGCCAGTCTCGCCCATCACCGGGCCATGGGCCTGCTGGCGACCATGACGGTGGTCCGGCCGCCGGCCCGCTTCGGTTCGGCGGCCATCAGCGGCGGGCGCGTGGAGCGTTTCATCGAGAAGCCGCAGGCCGAGGAAGGCCTCATCAACGGCGGCTTCTTCGTCATGAGCCCCAAGGCCCTGGACTACGTGGCCGACGACGCGACGTCGTGGGAATTCGGCAGTCTGCCGCGCATCGCGGCGGCCGGGCAGCTTGCCGCCTTCCAGCATGACGGCTTCTGGCAGCCCATGGATACCCTGCGCGAGAAGGACTACCTGCAGGGCCTGTTCGACCGCGGCGAGGCGCCGTGGATGGTCTGGCGCGGCACCAACGACGGCCCGGCCTGAGCAGCGGGGCGGCATCATGACCTTTGACATCCTGCGCGACGCCTTTTCCGGCCGCCGCATCCTGGTGACGGGCCATACGGGCTTCAAGGGCGCGTGGCTGTGCGAAATGCTCCTGGCGCTGGGCGCCCGGCCGCACGGCCTAGCCCTGCCGCCGCCGACCGATCCGGCCCTGCATGACGTGCTCGACCTGGGGCGCCGCATGACGGCGACCATCGGCGACATCCGCGATCCCGCCGTGGTCGCCGAGGCGTTCGAGACGGCGCGCCCCGAGGTCGTCTTCCACTTGGCGGCCCAGCCCATCGTGCGCGCCTCCTACGACGATCCGGCCGGCACCTATGCCGCCAACGTCATGGGCACCCTGTACGTCATGGAAGCCATGCGCCGCCACGGCACGCCCGCCGGCGTCATGATCACCACCGACAAGGTCTACCGCAATCCGGAGACGGGCGCGGCCTTCCGGGAAGGGGATGAACTGGGCGGCAAGGACCCCTACAGCGCCAGCAAGGCCTGCGCCGAACTGGTCATCCGGTCCCACCGCGAGGCCTTCTTCGCCCAGATGGATGCGGCCGGGAACGCGGGTCCGCTGGTCGCCAGCGTGCGCGCCGGCAACATCATCGGCGGCGGCGACTGGGCGGCCGACCGCATCGTGCCCGACTTCGCCCGCGCCGTGCTCGGCCGGGGCGAGGCGATCCGTGTGCGCAGCCCGCACGCCGTTCGGCCCTGGCAGCAGGTGATGGAGCCGCTGACCGGATACATGATGGTGGGCGCGCGCCTGCTGGCCGGCGACCGCGCCGTGGCGGACTCGTTCAACTTCGGCCCCGACGACACCGACGCCGTGCCTGTCGCCGACCTTCTGGAGCGCTGTCGCCACCGGGCGGGGCGGGGCGAGATCGACATCGCCCCCAGCACCGAAAAGCCCGAGGCGGGGCTGCTGCGGCTGGACAGCACGCGGGCGCGGTCCGTCCTGGGCTGGGCGCCGCGCTTCGACCTGGATGCCGCCGTGGCCGCCACCATCGACTGGTATGCCGCGTTCTATGGCGGCGGCGACGCGGCCGCCCTGACGCGCGACCAGATCACCGCCTACATGGCCGCATGGCGCACGACACCGCAGCGGGTGCCGGCGGCGGGAGGCCAGGCGTGAAGTTCCTCCAGACGCCCATTCCCGACCTTCTCGTGGCGGAGCCGGAGCCTCGCGGCGACGATCGGGGCTTCTTTGCCCGCGCCTTCTGCCGCGAGGAAGTGGCGGCCGCGGGCGTGGCGGACACGGCGGTGCTCCAGATCAACGACAGCTTTTCCGCCCGCAAGGGCACGCTGCGCGGCATGCACTATCAGCTTCCGCCCAGCGCCGAGACCAAGATGGTCCGCTGCATCCGCGGCGCGCTCTGGGACGTGGCGCTGGACCTGCGGCCCGCCAGCGCGACCTTCGGCCAGTGGCACGGCGTCGAACTGACGGCGGACAACCGGCGCATGCTGATCGTGCCGCGCGGCTTCGCCCACGGGTTCATGACGCTGACCGACGACACCGAAATGCTCTATTTCGTCACCGCCGCCTATGACCCCGAGCGCGAGCGCGGGGTGCGGTGGAACGACCCGCGGTTCGGCATCCGGTGGCCCATGGAGCCTGTCGTCATCTCCGAGAAGGACGCGGGGCAGCGGGACTTCGACCCGGACTGGCACCTGCCATGATCGTCCCGGCGGCCGAGGGCGGTGCGGCGTCCGTGCTCGTCTGGGGCGGGGCGGGGCACGCGAAGATGCTGCGCCCGACGCTGGCGCGCCTCGGCCATGCGGTCGTCGCCGTGGCGGAACGCGACCCGGCGCGCGGCGCGGCCCTGCCGTTTGCCGGCGCCCGGTGGCTGGACGGCGAGGACGCCGTGCGGACCTGGGCCGGCGAGGCGGGCGGGGCGCCGCGCGGGACCCGCTTCGTGCTGGCCATCGGCGGCCATAACGGAGCGGAGCGCTGCCGGCTGGCCGACGTTCTGGCCGGTCTGGGGCTGGCGCCGTTGACCCTGGTCCACGACCGGGCATGGGTGGCCGAGACCGCCGAGTTGGCCGAAGGCTGCCAGATCCTGCCCATGGCCGCGGTGGGCGAGGAGGCCGTGCTCGGCCGCCAGACCATCGTCAACACCAATGCGTCGGTGGATCACGAATGCCGCCTGGGCGCGGGCGTGCACATCATGCCGGGCGCCACGTTGGCCGGCTGCGTCACCGTCGGAGACCATGCCACCATCGGCAGCAACGCCACCGTCCTGCCCCGCGTGACCATCGGCGCCGGCTGCATGGTGGGCGCGGGCGCCGTCGTCACGCGCGACCTGCCGCCGGGCGTCACCGTGGTCGGCGCGCCGGCCCGCCCCCTGACCCGTTAACCAAGCTGACAGAGTATCCAGAAGGAGCGTCCCATGTCCCGTGAGCTGTCCGAGGCCGAGAAGGCCTTCGCCGCCGAAGTGAAAGGCAATGTCGAGGGCCTGGGCCGCGACCCCGTGATGAAGGACCTGACGGCGCAGTGGTTCCGCCGGTCGACGGACCACAAGTACAGCTACAACTTCCGCTGGATGGGCCGTCCTCTGATCCAGTATCCGCAGGACATGGTGGCCCTGCAGGAAATCGTCTGGGACACCCAGCCCGACATCATCCTGGAGACCGGCATTGCCCACGGCGGGTCGCTGATCTACAGCGCATCGCTGCTGCGGCTGCTGGGCGGCGACCACCGCAAGGTGATCGGCATCGACATCGAGATCCGCCCGCACAACCGCAAGGCCATCGAGGAGCACCCCATGGCGCCGATGATCGAGATGATCGAAGGCAGCGCTCTGGACCAGGCCGTGGTTGACCAGGCCACGGCCCTGATCCCCGAGGGCGCGCGCGTCATGGTCCTGCTGGACAGCAACCACACCCACGACCACGTTCTGGGCGAACTGCGCCTGTACGCGCCGTTGGTGACGCCGGGCTGCTACTGCGTGGTCTATGACACGGTGGTGGAGGACCTGCCGGCGGAGTTTTCGGACGACCGCCCGTGGGGGCCGGGCGACAACCCGAAGACGGCGGTCCATGCCTACCTCAAGGAGACCGACGCCTTCCAGATCGACCATGCGCTGGAAGACAAGATCCAGATCACGGTTGCGCCGGACGGTTGGCTCAAGCGCGTCCGCTAGTGCTTTTTCCCATCAGGCGCGATCGCGCCTGTTGAGCGGTGTGCGCGCTTCGGCGCGCGCCTTCGGCTCCAAGCGCCACTGAGGCCCGCGCGCCGTACCGGCGCGGGGGTCGCGCGCTTACAGGCCGATCGCCGAGAAATCGACGTTCGGATGATAGCGGGTGAGGCCGCGGATTTTCTCCTTCTCCGCCTCGGTGAAGAAGGACGCGCCGCGGCCCGCCACGCCCTTGTTGAGCCGCGTGTCGCCGGCTTTGGTGACCGCGTTGACGGCCTGCGCGACCATGGCGCCGTCGGCGTTGATGCCCCAGAAGCGGCACAGGTCCTTCAGCGCCGCTTCCGGCTTTTCGATCAGGGTTTCGTAGGTCAGCCACGTCACCCGCAGTTCCTTGCGCACGGTGACGCGCCACCAGCTGGCATAGAACGTGACGTACCATGGCGCGACCATGTCGACGATGCAGGCGCGGCGGTCGTCGGCCGAAAGCCCGGGCCAGTGCCGCAGGAAGCTTTCGATGAACAGGCCGTTGTCGTAGTAGTCGTGCAGGCTGACCAGCGTGTCGAACAGGTTGCGGACCAGGATCACCGGGGTGATCCCGAAGCCCTGCATCAGGTGGACGTTGGCCTCAGTCGCCCGGCAGTGCTGCTGGACCACGGCGTTGGTCTCCGCATAGGTCCGCAGGTAGGGCAGGTAGAGGTCCTGTTCGTTCTGGCCGAAGGTGTAGCAGAGCGGAATGTGCGGCAGTCCGGTCAGCGTCGACAGCAGCGACAGCAGGTAGGTCGACCCGCTTTTCGGAAAGCAGGATACGAACAGCTTCCGGCCCAGCGCGCCCGGCTCCATGAGCGGCATGAAGTCCGACAGGCCCGCCCTGGTGTCCGAAGCCGCCAGCGTCGGCGACATGTTGGCCCGCATGGTCGGATTGTCGGGCGCGAGCTGGACCAGAAGCCGCGCGATGCCTCCGCGGACCGGATCGGTGAAGCTCGTCGTGCGGTTGACCTCGGTCTGCAAGTCCAGCAGGGCGGCGAGCAGGTCGCGCTTCAGGCCGTCAAGCTGCTGCTGGCGCCGGCCTTCCAGGGCATGCACTTCCGACACGGCCGCGGCCAACAGGCGCATCCGCTCGGCCGGCGGGCTGGACGGGCCCGCCGTCGTGGCCACGACCGCCAGGGCCTCGGACAGCGCGCGCCGCGCGGCGGTCGCCTCGGGGTCGGTGGAGACGCAGCGGTCGAGCAGGGGCAGGGCGCGTAGGGGCTCGCCCTTGTCCAGCAGGATGCGGCCGGCGAGGGACAGCGCCTGCGGATCGGCGTCCGGCTTGTCCACCTCCGGCCGCAATTCGGCTAGCGCATCCTGCGGCCTTCCGGCGGCCGCGAGGTCATGCGCGCGATCCAGGGGCGGTTTGGCGGCGGAAGTCTCGTCGGTAGGCATGGTCGGTTTCCCAGGGATGGTCTCGGCCTTCAGCCCGCGGGGGCCATGGCGGCGGCGGGCGCTTTGGATGGGCTGGCGTCCTCGAACAGATCGATGGCCTTGTGGCGTCCGTCGCAGGCGTTCTTCCACATTTCGCGGTAGGCGGCCTCGAGGTTGCGGGTGAAGCGGGCGCCGTCGCAGATCGCCGACCGCAGCAACTCGTCGCGCAGCGTGCCGCGCACCGCCCGCAGGCGCTCCAGGTCGCCGGCCATCAGGACCGCCTTGCGGACGTACTCCGGGATGCTCCACCCGATCCACTCGGGGTGCCCGACGGTGTCGACCATCGCGGCGCCAAGCCGCCCGACCGGCGGCCTGTCGGCGATCGCCAGGACGGGCACGCCCATGTACATGGACTCGCAGGTGGTGGTGCCGGATGCGTGCGGGAAGGTGTCCAGCACGATGTCCACCTCGCCGTAGAAGCCCCAGTAGTCGCCGCTGTTGAGCACGTCCACCCGGTCCATGGGCGCGCCGGCCTCCGCCAGCCGGTTGCGCATGTAGTCGGCGCACCAGGTATCGCCGTAGTCGGGGTGGTCAAGCCGCAGCCGCGCCCCCGGCGTCCGGTTGAGGATGTCGGCCCAGCTTTGCAGCACCCGCGGGTTCAGCCGGATCAGGCGAGAGGCATTGCCGAAGGTGACATGCCCCTTGGCGTCCGCCGGCAGCGGAGAAATGGCCTCCGGCGCCTTGGGCGAGGGCGTGTAGCAGGCCAGGTAGTGCGGCAGGCGCACCAGGTGCTCCGAGAACACATGGGCGGATTCCGGCGGCGACGTGATGTGGTCGCCGATGAAGTAGTCCACGCCCGGCACGGCTGTGGTGTAGAGGTACCCCAGCCAGGTGGCGCTCGCCGGGGCGGGGCGGTAGGGGAAGACGTTGAGCCGGTTGTTGGACGTGTGGCCGGCCAGGTCGACCAGGATGTCCACGTTGTCGGCCCGGATGCGGGCGGCCACGTCCTCGTCCTTCACCCGCGTCGTCAGGAACCAGCCGTCGACCGTGTCCTGCACGTACTGGGTGTCCTTGTCACCCAGCCGCAGTTCGGCATAGGCGTAGATCTCGACGGCGTCACGGTCGTGGTGCTCCAGGAACGGCTTGATGAAGTTGATCATGGAGTGGCTGCGGAAGTCCGGCGACATATACCCGATCCGCAGCCTGTCTCGCCGGTGCTCGGCCGGAATGATGGCGGGCCGCACGTCCGCCAGGGTCACGACATCCTTGTAGGTCTGGTAGTGGCGGAACAGGTCCTCGGCCGTCAGGTCGGGGTCGTAGTTTGCTCCGAAGGCATAGGTCGACCAGGGGTTCAGGTGGCGGCGCTTGTCCTCTTCGATCTTCTCGAAGACGCGGCGCATGGAGGCGTGATCGCCAAGCCCGCCGAAAAAGGCGGCCAGGCTGACCATCGGCACAAGGACGGCGCCGTGGTCCTTGTGGTTGGCCACGCCCTCGACCACCCAGTCGGGAACGCGGCCCTCGCGCAGCACCGTCTCGACGGTTTTTTCCGGCGGTTCGGGAAGGGCGTCGTCGCCGAAGGTGGCGCGCAGGAACATGGTCAGCGACTCGGAAACCTTCTTGGCGGCGCGCAGCGCGTTGCCGGCCTCGAAGCAGAACGACTGCTTTTCCTCGGTGTGCTCGATGCCGGCGATGAAGGCATCCGCGCCCTCCTGATACTGGCCGCTGGACACGCAGGCCCGGCCCAGCCGCATGTAGGCCTTGTCCTTGGTCGGGTCGATCTCGATGGCTTCGCGCGCCGCATCGATGGCTGCGATGTACTGGCCGCGCTCGATCAGCGCGTGGGCGATGCCGATGAGCAGGTCGGGACTTTCCGGATGCTGGGCCAGCGCGCCGCGCATGACCTTCTCGGCGTCGCCGGGGCGGTTGCGCCGGATCAGGAACTCGCCGGCGCGGCAGGCCGCCGTCACGCCGTCCGACCCGTAGGACACGGCGCCGATCAGAAGCTTTTCGGCCAGCGCGAAGTCTTCCTTCTTCTCGGCCATGTAGGCGGCGTTGACCCAGCCTTCCGCCAGGTTCGGCTCGACCTCGGTCGCCTTGAGGAAATTATCCAGCGCGGCGTCGTCCCGCTCGGCGTCCTTCAGCAGCGTGCCGATGTTGTTGTAGGTGCGGCCGTTGCGCGGGTTGATTTCCAGCGCGCGCGTGTAGAGACGGATGGCCGCCGAGGGATCGCCGGTCTCGTCCATGGCCTTGGCCAGATTGAAGGCCGCCCCCTCGTGATCCGGCGACAGCTCGAGAACGGTAGTCAGCGGCGAGACCGCTTCGTCGTATCGCTGCGTCTTGACCAGCATCAGGCCCAGTGCGAACCAGGCGGTGACGAAGCCTGGGGCGGCCTGCACTGCCTGGCGCAGCCGCGCTTCCGCGCCCTTCAGGTCACCAAGGTTGAACAGCACCTCGCCCAGCAGGTGAAGCAGCTGCGGCGGCGGCGCGGCCGTGGCGACCGCCGGCTCCAGCAGGGCTCTCGCTCCGGCCAGGTCGCCCGCCTTCAGGGCGGCGTTCAGCTTCTGGCCGAAGGCCGCGCCGGATGGGGCGCCGGCACCGGGGGTCTTGCCGTTCTTGCCTGTCATGCATCGTCTCCATGAGGGTGCGGCGATCCTAAAGCCCTTGCGTAAAGCGAGGGTTAACACTTGTGGGGTAGGGTTGCTGCCGCGCCGGCGACCCATGCGCCGGCCGTGCCTGTCGTTCCTCCGGTTGATGGACCCGCCCCGCATGCCGATCTTCCGCTGCCAGCCCGTCCGTTCCGCCGATGCCGGATCCGGTGCCGCGGCCCGCCCCTCGGCCGTGGCGCTCGATGCCGCGGCGCGCCGACAGGTCGATGCGGCCTTGGCGCATGCCCGCGCCGGCCGTCATAAAGAGGCCGCCGAGACGCTGGTGGGCGTTCTGCGGCGCGACAACCGGATGGTGGACGTCTGGCGGGCGCTCGCGCCGGTGCTGGAGACGCTTGGACGGGGGCGCGACGCCCTGGTGGCGTGGGAAAATGTTGCCGCCCTGGCCCCGGCCGATGCCGCCGCCTGGCTCAAGCTTTCCGTCGGCTACCGCGGCATGGAGCAGCTCGACGCCGCCTTGCGGGCCGCCCGCAAGGCCGAAGCGGCCGGGGGCGGCGTGCCGGCGCATCAGGCGGCCGGTCTTGCGCTCGTCATGGCGGGACGGCCGGCCGAGGCGGCGGAGGCATTCCGCGCCGGCTTCGAGGCGGCACCCACCAATGCGGCGCTTCTGCTCAACTGGCTGAACAGCCTGGTTGAGGTGCGCGCCTTCGCCGAGGCCGAGCGGGCGCTGGAGGCCAATGCCGCCGTTGCCGAGGGCGATCCGGCCATCGACTATGTGGCGGGCGTCATCTATCGCCATCGGGGCCGCCTGCGGGAAGCGGCCCAGGCCTACCTGCGCGCCATGGCGGCAGCGCTGGAGGCGGACGCTGCCGTGGTGCGCGAGGGCCTGACACCGGACGGAACCCTGTCATCGGCCTGCCGCGCCCTGCTCGAAGGCGCGCCGGTGGCGCAGGTGACGGCGCCGGCCTTCAGCGAACTGGCCGCCGTGCTGGCGGTGTTCGGGGCCTTCGACGATGCCATGATGCTGACCGGCCGGGCCGCCGCGGCGTCGGCGAGCACGGCCAGGAAGAACAGCGAGCTGTTCATCGTCAATTATCATCCGGACCTGACGGCCGAGGAAATCCGCGCCGTCTATGCCGCCTTCGACGCCCGCACGCCTGCGCCCGCCAGCCCGCCGGTCGTTCCGGCCGAGCGGCGGACGGCCGACCGGCCGCTGCGCGTCGGTTACGTCTCTCCCGACTTCCGCGGCCATTCCTGCGCCCAGTTCATCGAACCCGTCGTGCACGCGCACGATCCCGTCGCGGTGGAGGCGGTCGCCTATGCCGAACTCTCGGCCCCCGACGAGGCAACCGACCGCATCCGCCCCGCCTTCTCGCAATGGCGCGACACGCTCGGCGTCTCGGATGCGGGGTTCGGCGACATGGTGCGGGAGGATCGCATCGACATCCTGGTCGACCTGGCCGGCCATACGACGGGGAACCGCCTCCAGGCCATAGCGCGCAAACCCGCGCCCGTGCAGGCGTCGTGGATCGGATACTGCTACACCACCGGATTGTCGGCCATCGACTACTACATCGGGGACACGGTGTCGTCGCCCGTCGGCTGCGAGCACCTGTTCAGCGAGGCCGTCGCCCGCCTGCCCTTCGTGCTGGGGTGCTACCGCCCGCCGCCGGGGACGCCCGACGTGGTGCCGACGCCGGCCCGCCAGGCGGGGCATGTCACCTTCGGCTGCCTGTCCCGCGCGATCCGCGTCAACGACCGGGTGATCGCCGCCTGGGCGGAGATCCTCCACCAGGTTCCCGGCAGCCGGCTGGTGCTGAACAGCCGCCATTTCGGCGACGCCTTCCTGCGCGACCTGACGATCCGGCGCTTTGCCGAGCACGGCATCGCCGCCGAGCGGCTGGACATCGGCTTCACCCGCGGGGCCTGGGCGCTCTACAACCAGATCGACATCCTGCTCGACTGCTTCCCCCACAACTCCGGCACCACCACGTTCGAGGCCTTCTGGATGGGCGTGCCGGTGGTGACGGTCACCGATCGCCCGTCGGTGGGGCGCCTGGGGGCCGCGGTGGCGAACACCGTCGGCCATCCCGAGCTGGCCGGCTACAGCGTGCGCGAATACATCGCCATTGCCGCGCGGCTGGCGAAGGACGTGGATGCCCTGGATGCCCTGCGGCAGTCGTTGCGCCCGGCCATCGCGGCGTCACCCATCATGGATGCCGCCCGCTTCACCCGCACGCTGGAGGCGGCCTACCGCGGCATGTGGAGCCGCTATCTCTCGGGCCGGCCCGCGCGCAGCTTCGCGGTTGCCGAACCCTGAGCCGAGGCGTCCGGCGCCGCGCCGGCGCAGTCAGTCAATGAAAAAGGGGCCCCGGCGTTCGGCCGGGGCCCCTTGCGCGTGTGGGGCCGGGCCCCGCCGCGATCAGAGGAAGTTGGCCAGGGTAAGCTGCGACAGCTTGCCGGTGATCGAGTAGGTGGCCCGCAACTGGTTCATGGCGTCCAGCAGCTCGGTGGCCACCTCGTACTCGTCGGCCTTCTCGATGCGGTTGACCTGCTGTTCGGTCAGGTATCCCACGTCCTCGTGACGGTTCTTCAGCGTGTTCAGCCGGTCCTCGGTGACGCCGATGGCCGTCCGGGTGTCGATCACCTTCGCAGCCGCGGACTTGAGGTTCGGCGCCGCGCGCGAGGCCAGGGCGTGGTAGTGGTCGGCGTTGTCGCCGCCATGCTCCACCGCCGCCAGGATCGCCGCCGCCTTCAGCGTGTCGACGAAGGCCGTCTCGTTGGCGCGGGCGCCGTAGGAGACGTAGGTGCCGTCGTCCACCTTGGCGACCACGGTGTTGCGGGCCTCGGGGATGTCTTCGGGGCGGCGGCCGGTGGGCGCCCAGTTGGTGCCGTCCCAGACACGGGTGGCGGCCGGAGTGACCGATGTGTCGTCGATCTCCTGCCCCAGTTCCGGCGTCGTCCAGGTCCAGGCGAAGCCGTCGTAGGTGCCGATGCGCTTGGGGTTGGCGTTGTCGTCGATCAGCGTGGTCGGCTGCGGGTCGACGACGCTCCAGGTCGAGGTGCCGGCGTCCCAGCGCATCACGGCGTCGGACCGGTCGCCGCCGGCCTGGTCGCCGGCCAGCACCTGCACGCCGTCGGTGCCCGGATCGAAGACCTGCCAGTTGGCGCCGTCGTACTCCACGATCTGGCCGCGCAGGTCGGCCGGCTGCGGCGGGCTGTCCCAGTTGGCGTTGGTGTCGGCCACCGCGCGGGTGCCGGCGGTCGGCGCGGCGAAGGACCAGGATGCGCCGTCCCAGGTGGCGATTTCGCCGGCGTGCGTGTCGAACGGGTCGCCGCCGGTCGGCGTCGCGCCGACCAGGAACTGGTCGCCGGCCTTGGGGTTGGCCGGGGCGTCGTTCAGCGCCGGCAGGCCGGCGGCGGAGCCCTGGATGTGCCCGTCGACGGTGACGTTGGGCATGCCCGGGCCATTGTACCACTTTACCGTCGTGTTGCCGGCGCTGGCCAGCCGCGTGGCGCCCGTGGCGGGGTCGCCCTCGGGGATGCGCGGCGGGTTGTCCTCGAAGAAGCTGTCGGCGGCGGCGGCCGAGGCGGCGCCCGAAACCTCGCCGGCGACCAGCTCCTTCACGCGGGCTTCCAGCGCCACGCGGAAGTTGATGGCGGTCTGCTCGGCGGTGTCGCCGATCTCGTATTCCACCACGTCGGTGGGCGGCGTGCCGATCTTGGCCGAAACACCCTTCATGACGATGGTCGTCTCGGTGCCGTCGGGCAGTTCGAAGGTCAGGTCCACCTGATCGCCCGGCGCGCCGGGGCCGGTGAAGGTCAGGTCGCCGCGGGCGCCGTTGGCCGTCTCGTAGAGGCCGGGCATGGAGGCCGAGCCGTCGATTTCCACGCCGCGCAGCTTGAGGCCGAAGACGCCGCCCTCGCTCTTGAGGCTCAGGGTCTCGGGCGCCAGTGCGCCCTCGCCGCGGGTGATGGACAGGCGGCCCATGCCGTCGTCGCCGACGTTGGCGTCCAGCCAGAGCTGGGAGAATTCCTTCAGGCCCATCTTGCCCGGCGTGCCGTTCATGATGGCGTCCTGGTTGGTCACCGGGCGCGTCTGCGTCTCGGCGCCGGCGAAGACGTAGCGGCCGTCGATGTTGCTGTTCAGCGCCGTGATCATGCTTTCCAGCGCCCCTTCGGCCTCGCGCGGGATCTGCTGAAGCTGGATGTCGGCGTCGGTGTTGAGCGCGGTCATGCCGTTGATGCCCAGGCGGTCGCCGGCCTGCTGCAGCACGTCCAGCGCGCCCTGGATGCCTTCGGTGCGGGTGGAGACCTGGCTGATGGTGCGCAGGTAGCCGTCCAGGCCCGACACCTTCTGGCGCAGGCCCTGCACCACGTTGGACTCGCTGCCCAGGTCGCCGTGGGTGAAGGCCTTCTTGCCCGTCGCCTGCTGCTCCTGCAGGCGCGCGATGTCGGTCTGCAGGTCGCTGATGGACTTGCGCAGCTGCAGGTTCTGGCCGAGCGCCGTGGTGTTCTGGTAGGTCGACGGAGTGTAGAAACCGGAAATGCTGGTCATGGTCGTCGTCCTCGGCTTAGCGCAGGCTCATCAGGTCGTCGAACAGGCGGTCCACGGTCTGGACCACCTTGGCCGACGCCGAATAGGCCGATTGCAGCAGGATCAGTTCCGCCAGTTCGTCGTCGACGTTGACGCCGGTCATCGAGGAATGGCGCTGTTCCAGAAGCGTCGTGCGGGTCGCCTGGTCTTCCGACAGCGACTGCTGGGTGGTCGCCTCCATGCCCTGGTAGGACACGACGGCCCGG
Source organism: Caenispirillum salinarum (assembly GCF_044803115.1). Classification (GTDB taxonomy): domain Bacteria; phylum Pseudomonadota; class Alphaproteobacteria; order Rhodospirillales; family Rhodospirillaceae; genus Caenispirillum; species Caenispirillum salinarum_A. Next base: position 1,663,077 of record NZ_CP085224.1, read on the forward strand.
CCCAGGTCCAGGATGGTGCCCTTGTAGGGATGGGTCGCGTCGCCCAGGCCCGTGTTGGGCGAGTAGGTGAACCGCGTCTCGGTCAACTGGTCCATCAGGAAGCGCGGGCGCGCGTTGTCGCCCACCGCCACCTCGCCATGTTCGGCGGTGTAGCGCACCAGCAGCGTGTCGTCGTCGACGACATTGGTGTTGACGCCGATACGGCCCGCGAAGCCCACCTTTTCCCAGACCGTGCTCGACAGGTTGCCGGTGTATGCCTCCTGCTCGATGCGGGGGCTGTTGCCGTTGGCGAACAGGTTGAGCATGGGACCGTCGGCCGGCGTGGTGCTGGCCTGGTGCAGGGCCACGTTGTCGATGGACACCGTCGCGGTGGTGGTGGAGATGTTCAGGCGCTCGCCGGTGGCCGAGAACAGGCCGCCGATGGGCATGGCGCTGCTCATGGCCGTGGCGATGCGGTTGGCGAGGCCCTGGTTCTGGGCGCCCACGCCCGTGATGTCCACGAAGACCGCGTTGTCGGGGTCCGGCACGCGGTTGAGAAGGTCGGTGTTGGAGGCGTCGTCGACGAAGTAGACCGTCATCGACTTCTCCATGCCGCCCTGCGTGTAGGAGATCGCCATGCGGTCGCCGTCCTGCACGCGCAGCACCTGATCGCTGCCGCTGGCGCGCGTGATCGGCGCCTCGGCGGCGTCCGTGAAGTCCATGGAGCGCGTGTTGGTGCCGGTCAGCGGGATGGTCGTCTCGCGGTCGGCCATGCCCAGCGCCAGGTTGTGGGCGATTTCGTCCAGCTGCGCCTGGGCCTCGGGCAGCCGCTCGTCGCGCAGCTCCAGCAGGCCGGCGATCTTGCCCTGGCGCGGCGGGCCGTCTTCCAGCAGGTCGACGCGGGTGCCGCCCGGGCTGACCAGCGTCAGCGAGCCGACACCCCGTTCCACGTCGTCGGTGGAATAGGCGTCGTTGGCGGTCAGCACCTGGCGGCCATCGAAGGACAACTGGGCGGCGCGCTCGTTCACCAGCACGTGGCCCGAGTTGGTGAACACCGTCATGGCGCCGTCGCCGCGCTCCACCGTGCGGATGTCCATGTTGCGCGCCAGCGTCTGGAGGTGGATGTCGCGGCGGTCCTCCAGGTCGGCGGTGGTCAGGTTGGCCGCCTCGCGGTTGGCGATCTCGCGGTTCAGCTGCTCGATGCCCTTCAGCGCATTGTTCACCTCGTCGACGGCCAGCGACAGGCTCTTTTCCGTCTCGCTGCGCATGTCCTGCACGGCTTCGGACAACTGGTTCAGTTCGCGCGCCACGGCGTCGGCCTGGGAGATGACCGCCTTGCGGACGCCGGCGTTCTCCGGGTTGTCCACCAGTTCGCCCATGCGGATCGACAGCGTGTTGACGGCATAGGCGATGGAGGTTTCCTGATCGGGCCGGCCGAACAGTTCGTCCACGCGCGTCAGGTAGTCGGTGACCGTGTCCAGGCGCTCGGACCGGCTGATCTCGGCGCGCAGGCTTTGCAGCAGGCGCTGGTCCACCTGGCGCTGGGTCGGCAGGATGCGGACGCCGGCGCCGTCGCCGTCCAGGATGGCGTTCTCACGCGGGGCGATCTTCTTGGTGTAGCCCGCCGTGTTGGCGTTGGCGACGTTGCGCGAGACGACGTCCAGGCCGATCTGGTTGGCCTTCAGACCCGTCACTGCATTGTTGAGCGCGCTGAAAAGGCTCATCGGAGGAACTTCCTTCGGGTGGGGCCGGCGCCGCGCGAGGCGGCGGCGGTGGTATTTCTCCCCGGGTTGCGACGCGGCCCGCCTTCTACGGGCCGGCGCCGGCGGAGGTGCTGGCGGCGGTCACCCGCGCGTCAGCGCTTGAGGTTCACCACTTCTTCCAGCATCTGGTCGGCGGTGCGCACCGTCTTGGAGTTGGCCGAGTAGGCGCGCTGGGTGACGATCATCTTGGTGAACTCGTCGGCGATATCGACGTTGGACTGCTCCACCGCCGAGGCGATGATGTTGCCCGCGCCGGCCTGGCCGGACTCGGCGATCAGCGGATCACCGGATTCCGGGGTGCGCTTGAACGAGCCGCCGTCCATGCGCTTCAACTCGTCGGGCGAGGCGAAGGTCGCGAGCGGCACCTGATAGAGCGTGCGCGAGCGGCCGTTGTCGTAGTTGGCGACCACGTAGCCGAAGTCGTTGATGAACACGTCGGTCAGGATGCCGGCCTGATAGCCGTCCTGGTCCAGACGGTATACCGCGATGTCATCGGCGTAGTACTGGGTCAGCAGGGTGTTGGGCTGGCCGTCGTTGGGATCGTTGTCGATGCCCGTGAAGTCCAGCGTCATCTCCTCGCCGAAGCCGCTGAAGGTGTTGGGCGGCAGCGTCAGCGTGCCGGCGAAGGCGGTGGGCGTGCCGCCCGGCGTGGTGGCCACCTGGGTCGGGCTGCCGTTCACGAAGGTGAAGGTGCCCAGGTGCGTCCACGGGTCGGTGCCGCCGTTGGGGTCCTTGGCGATCAGCGACCACTGGTCGTCCACGCCGGTGTTGACCCAGCGCATCTGCACGTCGACCGGGGTGCCCAGGTCGTTGTAGATGGTCACCGCGCCGCCCGAGTAGCTGCCGTTGGCCTGATAGAGGGCCGTCTCGTCGTTGTTGGCGAGGTATCGGGCGTAGGTGGCGCCGCCGGCGACGGTGGCGCTCTGGTTGATCGTCGGGTTGCCGACGAAGATCAGCGAGTTGGCCGTCTGCGTCACGCCCGCGGCGGCAGCATCGGCGGCTTCCGCGGCGTCGGTCGTGTCCGGATGAATGACGAAGCCGCCGGCGCCGCCGCCGTCGATCTGGTCGGCGAAGGCTTCCAGGAAGCCTTCCAGGTTGAAGTGGGTGCCCTGGTCGTAGGCCAGCGAGTATTCGGTGTCGTTGATCGTCATGGAGATGACGTCGCCGTTGTTGATGTTCGACAGGGCGCCGGCGAAGTTCACCTCGGTGTAGGACTGCGTGGTCGTCGGGTTGATGACGGTGGCGTTGACGTTGGCGTTGCCGTCGGTGAACACCGGATCGGCCGAGCCGGCGGCGACCGTCAGGGTGTTGGCGGCCGTGTTGGTGGTGATCGTGTAGGCCGGATACTGCGACTGAAGCTGGCTCGCCAGGTTGTCGAGGGCCTGGTTCAGCGCGGTGGCGCCGGTGCCGGTGATGCCGGCGGTGGCGGCCTCGGCCGGGGTCAGGTCGTAGGTGTTGCCGTCGACGGTGACCGACACGGTGTCGGTGGCGGTGTCATAGCCGGCGGCCGAGCCCGAGTAGTCCCAGGTGCTGGTCTGCGGCTGCTGCGGGTTCGTGCTGGCCGTGACCGAGGAGGGGAACGAGCCCGCGTTGGCCGGCAGGTTGGCGTTGTAGTTGACGCGCGTCGTCATGTTGGCCTGCATCACATCGGTCTCGATGCGGATGGGCTCGTTGACGTCCGAGGTGTTCAGCGTGTCCTCGTCCAGCACGCGGCGACCGTTCAGGTAGTAGTTGCCGCCGTTCTTCAGGTAGCCGAACTTGTCCATCTGGAAGTCGCCGCGGCGGCTGAAGATTTCCTCGTTGTCGAAGGACACGCCGGTCGGCGTCACCGAGTTGGCCTCCGACACCAGGAAGAAGCCGTTGCCCGAGATGCCCATGTTGGTGGTGATCTGGGTCTGGCTGATGTCGCCGCCGATGGAGTGGCGGTAGCGCGGCGTGGCGATCACGCCGCCGGGCTGGTGGCCCATGCGGTTGGACAGGGTGACCAGCTCGGCGAAGCTGGTGTCGATGCGCTTGAAGCCCACCGTCTGGCTGTTGGCGATGTTGTCCGAGATGTGGCCCAGCGACTTGCTCTGGGCCTTCATCCCGGAAACGGCCGCGTTCATCGCACCGTAGACAGTCATCGCATCCGTGCTCCTTGATCCCGGCCCCGCCATCCATGTCGGCCGGGCCCATACGCAAAAAGGTCTACGACCGTATCTGCAAGCCCCGTGCCAGCGGTGCGGCAAGAAGAGAGCGGCGGGTTTCCGCGCCTTCCAGAGGTCCGGGGCAAATTCTTCCGCCGGTGCGGCGGTGCCGGGGGCAGAATTTTCCCGGTCGGTCCTGCCGGGTAGAAGGGAGGGCCCGCCCCGGGCGTCGGGCGTCGGGCATCGGGCGTCCCGCCGGCCCCCACGCGACGACGCCCCGCCGGGGTGCGGCGGGGCGTCGATGGCCGGGCATTCTGCCCTTGAGCGGGTCTTTTCCCCGCAAAGGCGCTCTTAGAGTGTCGGCTTCTCCGTCACCGCGCCGATCTGGCTGAGCGGCAGCGCTGCCCCGTTGATGGTCACGTAGGGCTCCTTGCCGTCGGTGGAGGCGCCGGTGATGCGCGCCTGGACGGTGGTCCAGCTGTCCACCGGCTCGCCCTTGGTGTTCTTGCTGCTCAGCTTGACGGTGTATTCCCCGTCGGGCAGCTGCGTGCCGTCCTGGGCGCGGCCGTCCCAGGTCATCACGTGGTTGCCCTGGGCGGTCTTGCCGCTCATGGTGCGCACCAGCACGCCCTTGTCGTCGTAGAAGTCCAGCTTGGTGCTGGCGGCGTCGGAGGCCAGGCTGTAGGCGAACTTCACCTTGCCGTCGGCCAGGGTCACCAGGTTGTCCTGCACCTCGGCGTACTTGCCGATGAAGCCCAGCGCCAGCGAGTTCATGCTGCTCTGCTGCAGGCTGATCTGCTGTTCCAGGTTCTCGTTAATGCCGATCTGCTGCTCGACCTGGGAGAAGCCCACAAGCTGCTGGGTGAACTCGTTGGACTCCATGGGCGACAGCGGGTCCTGGTTCTGCAGCTGGGTGGTCAGCATCATCAGGAAGGCGTCCAGGTCCTCGGCCAGCTTCTTCTTGGCGCCGGGGGTCTTGCTCGCCTCGGCCGCCTGCTGGGCCTGGGTCTGGGAGTACGCCTGGACGGGATTGGAAACGGTCATCTGTTTGCTCCTCAGACCTTGACGTTGACGCCGCCGCGGGCGGCCGCGCGTTCGGCGGCCAGCGTGTCGGCGTCGACGGGCTGTTCGGTGTCGGCGGCGGCGTCGCCCTCGCCGGAGGCGCCGTCACGGCCCTGCTGGCCGTCGGCGCCCGCCTGGGCGTTCTGCTGTTCGCCGCGCAGCTGGAAGTGCAGCGAGGTGTCGTCGGTGCGCAGGCCGGCGTCCTGCAGGGCGCGCTCCAGCCCCTTGGCGTCCGAGCGCAGGAGGTCCAGCGCCTCGGGATTGTCGGCGGTGACGGTGGCGCGGACGTGGCCTTCCTGGCCGAAATCCAGCTTGACGTCGACGCGGCCCAGCTTTTCGGGCCGCACCTGCAGGGTGATCGAGCCCTTGCGGGTCGCGGCGGCGGAGGTGAGCTGGCTGCGCAGGGTGTCGGCCAGGTCGCGCAGGCGGCTGTAGCCATCGGGATCGGGGCGCTGCTGCAAGGCCTGGGCAAAACGATCGCCCGATGCTCCCGCCGTGCCCGCCCGGCCGAGGCCGGGCGGCGTGAACCCGCCGTCGCCGCCGCTGAAGGCGCCGCCGCCGGTGCCCTGGCCGAAGCCCTCGCCGAACCCGCCGGTCCCGCCGCCCTGGGTGCCGAGTCCGCTGAAGCCGGCCGGCATGCCGGCGGCCTTGGCAGCTGCGGCGGTGGTCGTGCCGGCCTGGCCGCTGCCGAGCGTGCCGGCGCCCGCGGTGCCCTTGCCGCCGGACGCGGAGCCGGTGGCACCCGTCTGGCCGGCCGTCGTCGCAGCGGCGCGCGGGGCGGCGGAGGCGGCCTGCGCGTTGGCCGAGGCTGCCGCCTGGGCATGGGTCGAACCGTTGGGCGTGGTGGTGGTCTGGGCGCCCTTGCCGCCGTTGGCGATGGGCGCGCGGGCCTCGGCGTCCGCCTTGGCCTGGGCCTGAGCCTGGACATCGGCCTGCGCCTGGGGCTGCGGGGCCTGACCGCCGGCCGCCTGCTTGGCCGGGGACGCCTGGCCGCCCTGCGGCTGACCCTGCGGCGCGTCGACAGCCTGGGCCGTGGTGGCGGCCTGGCTCGTGGCTTGCGCCGGTGCCTGCTGGCCGGTCAGGGGCTGGGCCTGGGACTGGCCGGCCTGCTGCGGCGTGGCGGAGGGGCGCGACTGCGTGATGGTGACCCGGGCGGTGTCGCCGCCGGTTTCCTTCACCAGTCGCGACAGGGCGTCGGCCTGCTCGGCAGCCTTGGCGGAAGCGGGCTGCTGGCCGGCCGGACGGGCCTGGGCATCGGCGGTCTGGCTGCCCTGGGGCGGCGTGCCGTGCTGCGCCTGGGTCTGCGTCTGGCCCTGCGGCTGTGCCTGGGGAGCGGGCTGGGCCTGCGGCCGCGCGGCCGGCTCGGCATCCTTGCCGGCGGTCGCGCCCTGCGCCTGCGCCGCCTGGGCCTGAGCGGTCGGCGCGGCCGGCGCCTGACCTTGCGGCGCCGCGGCCTGCGTCGCGCGGTCTCCCTTGGCGACGGCGGCGCGACGCTCGTCCGCCGCGGCATCGTCGGAGCCGGTGTCGGCGCCGGCACGGTCGTCGGCGCGCTCATCGCGGGGCTGGTCGGGCGTCCGCGGCGGTTCGGGGCGCTGCGGAGGCGGGGCCGGACGGTCGACCGACAGCAGAGCCGTGGGTGCGCCCTTGCTGGCGGTCCCGGCAGCGGCCGCCTGCGCGGCATCGGCCACGGCCGTGGCGAACATCGCGCCCCAGTCCGTGGTCGTCTGTTCCTTGCGAGTGTCGGTTCTGGGCTGGTTCTGCTGCCAGCCGACCCGTGACACGTCCATGGTCGGGACCCTCAAAGCAATTCCTCGGCCCCAGCCGTGCAACCGCCGTGCCAGCCTCCGAAAGCGCGCGTCCCGGGGGGCTGAGGAGCTTTCGACACCCTGCGGGCGGCAGAATCTGCGCCGTCTGGGCAGGATTTGCCGGGGCGCAGGGCCCGGACGCGGCAAGGGCGGCCCACCCGAGGGATGGACCGCCCTTGTCCGATGAAGCAGCCGTGCGGCCGTCAGATCTTGTTGTTGAGCGACAGCGACCGGCGGCCGCGTTCGTTGACGTTGTCGCGCATGGCGCCGGTGTCGCCGTAGGTGGACAGCAGGTCGACGTTCATCTGCTTGGCGACGTCGACCACCGTGTCGATCACCTGGCTGACGGCGCTGATGTTGGCCTGGAGGATCTTCATGTTTTCCTCCGCCGCGTCGCGCAGCATCTGGCCGCCCTTGAGTACCGCCTGGCGCTCCTCGTCCGTCAGGCGCTTCTTGAGGTCCTCGCGCTTGTTGAGGTTGGCGAGGCTTTCCTCGTAAAGGCGCGTCAGGCCGGCCTTGCGCAGGGCGAACTTGCTGACCGCGTCGAAGTCCTTGGCTTCCACCGACGCCGTCTCGCGCTTGAGCAGGTCGTACAGCTCGTGCATCAGGTCGAACAGTTCGGCGAAGGTCGGGTAGGTCGCGTTCTTCGATGCCGAGGGCAGGGGTAGCTCCGGCCAGTCGGGAACGATGACCGGGCGCTCCTTGCGGCGGCGGATGGCCTTGGTCGCCTCGGAGGCGTCGTCGGCCTCGGCGGGCTGTTCGGGGGCCGGCTCGGCACCGGGCTGCGCCTGCGTCGGCTGCTGCTGCGCCGGCTGCGCGCCGCCGGGCTTGGCCGGACCGCCGGCGCCGGGCTTCGCGGCGGGAGCAACTCCCGGCTTTGCGGGACCGGCACCGGGCGCGGCAGGGCCGCCGGGCTTCGCCGGGCCGGGACCGCCCGGGGCCGCCGGCGTGGCGCCGGGACCCTTGGCCTTGGGTGCGGCGGCGGGGGCGTTTCCGCCGCCGGCCGGAGCCCCCGGACGCGCGGGGCCGCCGGGCGCGGCAGGACCCGCAGGACCCGCCGGACCCTTCGCCGCGGCTGCGGGACCGCCCGGCGCCGGCGCACCGCCGGGTCCGCCAGGCTTGCCGGGGGCGGCCGCGCCGGGTCCACCGGGAGCCGCCGGGGCGCCGCCGGGAGCAGGCGCGGCGGGACCGGCGCCAGGGGTGGCCGGACCGGGTCCGCCCGGACGCGCGGGCGCGGCTCGGCCACCGGGCGCGGCTGGGCCTCCGGGTGCCGCCGGACCGCCGGGGGCGGCAGGGCCACCGGGAGCGGCGGGACGGGCAGGGCTGGCGGCCGGACCTTTGGGCCCGCCGGGCGCCTGCGGGCCGCCCGGAGCGGCGGGGCCTGAGCCGGGGCCGGGACGCGCGGGGCCGGCGCCCGGCGGGCGCGGCGGACCAGGCGGGCGGTTGGGACCGCTCATTGGTCAACCTCCTGGGTCTGCAACAAAGCTTTCATGACTTGGTCGGCGATGCCGATGCCGCCGTTGCTGGCGATGTCCTTGCCGTACTGGTCCACCAGCATGGACCGCCACATTTCCTCGCCCTGGCCGCCGCCGAACATCTCGTCGGTCTGGATGCCCGAGAACATGTGCTGGAACATCTGCGACAGGAAGAACGCCTCGAAGTCCTGGGCCGTCTTGCGGGCCTGCTCGATGTTCTTGACGCTGCCGGGCGTAACGCTCGGGCCGCCCTGGGCGCGGGCCTGGGCGATAAGGCCGGAAACGTTCTGTCCAAGCGGGTCCATGCTCATCACATCACCTCGATTTCGGCCTGCAGGGCGCCGGCCGCCTTGATGGCCTGGAGAATGCTGATCATGTCGCGGGGGCCGATGCCCAGCGCGTTCAGTCCGTCGACCAGTTCCTGAAGGCTGACGCCGCCGTCGACGATGCCCAGCCGCCGGTCTTCGTCCTCGTCCACCTCGATGTCGGTGCGCGGCACGATGGCGGTCTGACCGGTCTCGGAGAAGGGCGCGGGCTGGCTGACCTGGGGCGTTTCGGTCACCCGGATGGTCAGGCTGCCCTGAGCGATGGCGACGCGCGAGACGCGCACGTTGTCGCCGATGACAATGATGCCGGTGGCCTCGTCGATGACCACGCGGGCCAGCTGGTCGGGCTGGACGCGCAGCTGCTCGATGTCGGTCAGCAGGTTCACCACGTCGGTGTTCGGCGGGACGATGACCTGCACCGTGCCCGGGTCGGTCGGCGTCGCGGCCGGCGTGCCAAGGTAGGCGTTGACCGCCTGCGCGATGCGCCGGGCGGTGGTGAAGTCGGGGTTGCGCAGGGCCAGCTTGACCTGGTTGAGGTCGCGCAGCTCGAACGGGATCTCGCGCTCGATGATGGCGCCGTTGGGGATGCGGCCCGAGGTCGGCACGCCCTTGGTCACCGTCTCGGCCTGGCCCTGGGCCTTGAAGCCGCCCACCTGCACCTGGCCCTGGCCGACGGCGTAGACCTCGCCGTCCGCGCCCAGCAGCGGGGTGACCAGCAGCGTGCCGCCGAGCAGGCTTTCGGCCGTGCCCAGCGCGCTGACGGCCACGTCGATGCGGCTGCCCTGGCGGGAGAACGGCGGCAGTTCGGCGGTGACCATGACGGCCGCCACGTTCTCGCTGTCGATGTCGATGCCGCGGGTGTTGACGCCCAGGCGCTCCAGCATGCTCACCAGGCTTTCGCGGGTGAAGGGGGCGTCGTCCAGGTCGTCGCCGCTGCCGTCCAGGCCGACGACGATGCCGTAGCCCACCAGCAGGTTGTCGCGCACGCCCTCGAAGTCGGCGATGTCCTTGATGCGCGAGGCGGCTAAGGCCGGCGCGGGCGCCAGCGCGCCCGTCAGCACCGCGCAGGCCGTCAGCACCGACAGCGCGACGGCGGCCAGGCGGCGCAGAGAGAGGCGGCGGCGGTGACTGGTCACGATCGGATCGTCCTTCTTACCAACTGTCTGGTCCCTTCATGCGAACGGCGTGCCACACGTTGAACAGGGCGGCGCCGCGCGCGAAAGGGGGGCGACCGGACCCGCGGATAGGCAAACTTTGCCGTGCCGGTGGCGCCGATTCCCTCTTTCCCGCGGGGGCGGTGCGTCCTAGACTCTATGCGGGTGTCATTAACACACGGTTGACGCGGATGAAGATTTCCGGCCCTGGTCCCGGTGGCGGACAGCGTCGCACCGACAAGACCAGCAAGGACAAGAGCGCCGATTTCGCCCGGGCTTTGCGCCGTTTCAGCGCAGAGGCCAAGGACGATGCGGGCGCGCAAGGCGCGCGCGCGGCCGATGCGCCGTCGCAGGTGGGCGGGCTGGAAGCCCTTCTGGCCGCGCAGATGGTGGACGGCGTCGACGCGACCGGCGACGAGGCCGGCCGCCGCAAGCGTCAGGCCGCCATGCTTCAGCGCGGCGAGGACATCCTCGACCGGCTGGAGGAGTTGCGCGTCGGCCTGTTGCTGGGCCACGTCCCCAAGGACCGTCTGTCCGGGCTCGCCCGCCTGGTGCGCGAACAGCGCGAGGACGCCCAGGACCCGCAACTGGCGGCCCTGCTGGACGAGATCGAGCTGCGCGCCGAGGTGGAACTCGCCAAGCTCGAGCGTGGCTGACGATCCCGGTTCCGACACCGGCGGAAACAACCGCGGTCCGCGGCCGGCCCGGCCGCTCGGGCGAAATGGACGCTTGCTCCTTGCATCGCGGGTCGATATACAAAGCCCCACTGAAAGATAACGAACAGGGTTGAACAGGCATGACCGTCACGCTTCCGCCCGACTATCGACCGTCGGACGACGAGCCGTTCATGAACGACCTGCAGCGGGAATATTTCCGCCAGAAGTTGCTGAAGTGGCGCGCCGAACTGCACCGTGAAGCCGAGGAAACCCTCGAGCACCTCCAGGAGGGCGGTTTGCAGGAGCCGGACCTAGCCGACCGGGCGTCGGCCGAGATGGACCGCAGCCTGGAGCTGCGCACCCGCGACCGGGCCCGCAAGCTGATCTCCAAGATCGACGCGGCGCTCAACCGCATCGAGGAAGGCACCTACGGCTACTGCGAGGAAACCAACGAGCCCATCAGCCTCAAGCGCCTGGAGGCCCGCCCGATCGCCACCCTGTCGATCGAGGCCCAGGAACGCCACGAGCGCATGGAGCGCACCCACCGCAGCGACTGACGCGCGGCCGGGATCAAAGAATAAGGCGGGCGGCTTCGCAAGGAGCCGCCCGCTTTTTCGTGGCCCGGCGAGGGCGGGAAGCGCGCGTGAATGGCCGGGCCATCCCCTCGCGCCGTTTCTCGCGCCACTCCCGCCCGGTCAGAACGGGAAGATGATGTCGAAGATCTGCTGTCCGTAGCGCGGCTGCTGAACGTCGGAGATGGTGCCGCGGCCGCCATAGCTGATGCGCGCCTCGGCGATTTTGTCGACGTCGATGGTGTTGTCGGACCGGATGTCCTGCGGCCGCACCACGCCGGTCACCTGAAGCTCGCGCAGTTCGTTGTTCACGCGGACCTCCTGCCGGCCGGCCACCACAAGATTGCCGTTGGGCAGGACCTGCGTGACCACCGCCGCCAGGCGGACGTCGATGGTTTCGCTGCGCTGGATGGTGCCGCTGCCCGAGGAGCCGGAATCGCTTTCGGCGCTCAGCAGGTTGCCGGGGTCCACCTCGTCGGGAAGGATGGCCCCAAGCTGGCTTTCGAAGCCCAGGAAGCCCGGAAGGCCGGCGCTTTCGTTCGCCCCGCGCGAGCGGTTTGTGGAGTTGCTCAGCGCCGCGTTCTCGTTCTGGATGTTCACCACCACCGTCAGGATGTCGCCGATGTCGTTGGCGCGCTGGTCCTTGAAGAAGGCGCGCGAGCCCGGGCGCCACAGGCTGTTGACGTTGGGGTCGGCCTCCTGCACCCGCGGCATGGGCATGCTGACGGGGCGGTAGTTGCGGGCCTCCACCGGGTTCTCGATGGTCGACATCTTGGGCGGCTCGCCCACCTCGGACAGACGCTGGATGGCGTTGCACCCCGACAGCGCGACGACGGCGAGGCCGAGCGCGAGGCCGCGGACGACGGGGGCGGGAAGGCGCGAAATCATGGTCTCAACTCCCGGGGGCGGGCACGGCGCCGGCCTCAGCGGCCGGCGGCGGGCCGCCCATGCTGCACGGTCACGGCATTGTGGTCGGTGACCACGGCGGTGACGGTGGTGTTGCTCTGCAGGTTCTGGATGCGGACCTGATCGCCCAAGCCGCCGTGTTCCATGGCGCGGCCCTGGGTGGTCAGGGTCATGAAGGGGGTGCTGTAGCTCATGGTCACGACGTCGCCCTTGGACACCATGCGCGGGCGCTGCACCTGGATTTCGGTCACCGGCGCGCCCGCCTGCACGAAGCGGCGCGGCGTGCGGCCGACGAGCTGTCCCGGGTCGGTCAGCGTGTCGCGCTTGAGCTGGTCGACGCGCAGGGTCACGTAGTCGATGTCGTCGGGCTCGATCAGTTCGCCGTGGCGCATGGTCGAGCGCAGCACGGGCACGGCGGTGGTCAGGAACACCCGCCCGGCGACGCGCAGGCGCTGGGCCGTCGGGCTGCCGGCCGGCACTTCCAGCGCGGCCGTGAAGCGCTGGCGGCCGGGATCGTACTGAAGGTCGTCCACGGCAACCTTCGAGCCGGCGGCCGTGGCGATGCGGATGCTGTCGGACGTGCCGTTCAGCTTGATGTCCGCCTGGTCGGGCATGCCGCGCTCCATGAGGTGCGGGCGCAGGGCCTCGATGATCTGGGCGCGGCCGACCATGTCGCTGTCGCGCACCACGATCACCTGATCGAAGCGCCCGAGCGGGGCCCAGTCCAGGGCGTGCTGCTGTGCGACGCGGCGCAGCCAGTCGGCATCGTAGACGACGCTCTCGCCGATGCGCGGCGCGGCGGCGACCACGGCGTCCTGACGCGGCGGCAGGTTGTCGAAGATGTCGCTCAGGCGCACATAGGCGCCGTCCACCGTGGCTTCCGGGCGCAGTGTCAGGGGCCCGGCAAATTCTGCCGGGCGCGCAGCCTCCAGCGCCCGGGGCTCGGTCAGACCCTGGGGCGAAAGGTTCATCGGCTGCTCCTGCGCCGCCTGCGCCGCACCGGCCGCCAGGGTCAGGGCCGCGCCGGCAAGGGCGAGGCCCCGCGCAAGGGCGCGGCAGGGCTTGGCAGGGCTGCGAGGCATCAGGCGCGGCATGGCCCGGTCTCCGTGGTTCCACGTTTCCGGCCGCCGTTATAACCCGGCAAGTGTTACCGAAGGCTTTATCGCAGCGCCGGCGCCCGCGCCGGTCCCGCCGCCTTCGGCCGCGGCCTTACTTGAGCTGGTTGACGGTGCCCATCATCTCGTCGGAGGTCTTGATCACCTTGGAATTCATCTCGTAGGCCCGCTGGGCGGAAATGAGGTCGGTGATTTCTGAGACCACGTTGACGTTGGAATTCTCGATGAAGTGCTGCCGCACCACGCCGTAGCCCGGCGTGCCCGGCACGGCCACGTTGGAGGCGCCGGACGCGGCGGTCTCCAGGTACAGGTTCTTGCCCTGGGCCTCCAGGCCCGCCTCGTTGGCGAAGGTGGCGAGCTGCAGCTGGCCGACGTTCTGCGGCTCCACCTGGCCGTCGATGTCCACCAGCACCTCGCCGGACTCGTTGACCGTCACGCCCACGGCATCCTGCGGAATGGTGAGGCCCGGCAGCACGGTATAGCCGTGGTGGGTGACCAGCGTGCCGTTGGGGTCCAGCTGGAAGCTGCCGTCGCGGGTGTAGGCGGTTTCACCGTTGGGCAGCTGGATCTGGAAGTAGCCCTTGCCCTCGATGGCCAGGTCGAAGGTGTTCTCGGTGTGCGCCAGGCTGCCCTGTTCGCTGATGCGGTAGACGGCGGCGGTGCGCACGCCCAGGCCCAGCTGCACGCCGGCCGGCACGATGGTGCCCTGGTCGGACGACGCCGAGCCGGCGCGCACCATGTTCTGGTACAGAAGGTCGTTGAACTCCGCCCGCCTGCGCGAATAGGCGGTGGTGTTCATGTTAGCGATGTTGTTCGAGATCACCTCGACGTTGGTCTGCTGGGCCAGCATGCCGGTGGCGCCGATATCCAGGCTGCGCATGATCGTCGTCCTCTTTCTCTCTCGGGTCGCTCTTCAACTATGCCGTCTTGGGCGTCAGATCTGGCCGCGGTAGGCTTCCATGGCGCGGCGCTGACGCTCGTGCTCGCTCTCGATCATCTTCTGGGCGTTGGCATAGGAGCGGTTGATCTCGATCATCCGGGTCATCTCGACCACGGCGTTGACGTTGGAGGCTTCCAGCATCCCCTGGTGGACCTGGGGTTGCTCCACCTCCTGCGGCTCCTGTTCGGTGTAGAACAGGCTGTCAGCCGCCTTCTGCATGTTCTGCGGGTCCTCGAAGGACACGACGCGCAGCTGCCCGATGGGACCGTTCTCGGTGGAGACGGTGCCTTCCTGGCTGATGGTGATGTTCGCCTCGTTGGGCGCGAAGAAGAACGGCGTGCCGTTGGTGGACATCACCGGATTGCCGTCGGAGGCGACAAGCTGGCCGTCCTCGTTCAGGCGGAAGTGGCCGTTGCGCGTGTACATGGGGCCGGCGGCCGTCTCGACCTCGAACCAGCCGTCACCGGAAATCGCCACGTCCAGCGGGTTGCCGGTGGACTGCCAGCTGCCCTCGGTCATGTCGCGGGCGACGCCGATGTCGCGGGGGAAGATGATCTTCTCCTTGAACGGGCCATCGGTGTTCAGCGACCGGGTCAGGTACTCGGTGAACATCAGCTTCTGGCCCTTGAAGCCCGGCGTGTTCATGTTGGCGATGTTGTTCGCCACCGTGTCCAGCCGGCGCCACAGGGCGTTCTGATGAGCCAGTGCGATATAGGCCGAGTTTTCCATGACTTAAGCCACCATCGGGTCGATCGGGTGAAGCGTGTCGGTGTTGCCCCGGTTCGTATGCAGGGCGCGTGCCAACTTCGCCGTTGGCGGATTTCCGCCCTTCCGGTGCCGCCGGCGGCCGGTCGCGGCATCCCTTGCCGGGCACTTTCTGCCCACCGCCTTCGCCGCAGGAGGGCGGTCAACCTCTTGTTAACCCGAAAGAGCTAGGGTACAGCCCACTGAGATACAGGCCGTCCGGCCGCTCATCCGCCGCGCGCGGGAGGGCGGCGCGGGCGGTTTCCGTCAGGTTCAGGGGGCAGAAGGGGCGCCATGCCGCACGGCACGGCGGTCCGGCCAGAAGGAGTAGCATGGCCGAGGATCTCGACGAGGATTTCGAGGAAGACGTCGACGAGGGCGGCGGGGGCGGGTCCGGCAAGAAGGGCGGCAAAAAGCTGCTTCTGATGGTCGTGCTGCCGCTGCTGCTGGTGGTGGGCGCCCTGGCGGGCGCCTATTTCGCCGGCCTCGCCGACCCGGTCCTCAACATGCTTGCCGGCGGCGAGGAGCAGTCCGAGCCGGCGCCCGCGGTGATGACCGAGGGTCAGGGCGGCGGGGCGGGCGTGCCCGTGTCGGCGGCCGTGTTCTACGACCTGCCGGAAATGCTGGTGGACATCAACTCCGCCAACAGCCGCAAGCGCACGTTCCTCAAGCTGCGCGTGGCGCTGGAACTGTCGCGGGCCAGCGACACCACCCAGGTGGAGGCGATGATGCCGCGCGTCATCGACAACTTCCAGACCTACCTCCGCGAGCTGCGGGTGGAGGATCTGCAGGGCGCCGAGGGCATGTACCGGCTGCGCGAGGAGTTGATCGTGCGCGTCAACAACGCGGTGCGCCCCGCCAAGGTCAACGACGTCCTGTTCAAGGAAATGCTCATTCAGTAGGGCCGCGTCCGGCGGCGCCCGATGCACCGCCGGACCCGCGCCCCTCGCTGGAGCGAAAGGGTTTCTGTCCATGGTTCCTGCCGACGACGATCCGCAGCGCGAGGTTTCGCAAGAGGACGAAGAAGCCCTCATGCGGGAATGGGAAGCCATGGCCGGCGGCGGCGGGGACGACGCCGGCGGGGGTGGCGGCGATGATGGCGATGACGCCGACGCCATGGCCGCCGAGTGGGAGGCCATGCTGGGCTCTTCCGACGGCGGCGGCGGCGACCTGGCCGACAGCGGCTCGGGCCGGGAAAGCACGCGCGTCCTGAACCAGGACGAGATCGACAGCCTGCTGGGCTTCGACGAGACCGACGACGAACGCCAGGAAAAGTCCGGCATCCAGGCCATCCTGAACTCGGCCCTGGTGTCCTACGAACGCCTTCCCATGCTGGAAGTCGTGTTCGACCGCCTGGTGCGCATGATGTCGACGTCCTTGCGCAACTTTACGTCCGACAACGTGGAAGTGTCGCTGGACAACATCCTGTCCCTGCGCTTCGGCGATTACCTGAACTCCATCCCGCTGCCGGCCATGCTGACGGTGTTCAAGGCCGAGGAGTGGGACAACTACGGCCTGATGACCGTCGACAGCTCCATGATCTATTCGATCGTGGACGTGCTGCTGGGCGGCCGCCGCGGCACCGCGGCCATGCGCGTGGAGGGGCGCCCCTACACCACCATCGAGCGCAACCTTGTGGAGCGCATGATCCATGTGGTGCTGGCGGACCTGTCGGCGGCCTTCGATCCGCTGTCGCCGGTGACCTTCCGCTTCGACCGCCTGGAGACCAACCCGCGCTTTGCCACCATCTCGCGCCCCTCCAACGCGGCCATTGTCGCCAAGCTGCGGATCGACATGGAGGACCGCGGCGGGCGCCTGGAACTGCTGCTGCCGTACGCGACGCTGGAACCCGTCCGCGAGTTGCTGCTGCAGATGTTCATGGGCGAGAAGTTCGGCCGCGACTCCATCTGGGAAACCCACCTGGCCGAGGAAATGTGGTTTACCGAGGTGGACATCGAGGCGGTGCTCGACGAACAGTGGATCAACCTGCGCGACATACTGAATCTTAAGGTCGGCAGCCGTATCATGCTGAACGCCACACCCGACAGCCCCGTGCAGATGCGCTGCGGCGACGTGCCCATGTTCTCGGGCCGCATGGGGCGCAAGGGCGGCAACATCGCCATACGGCTGGACAAGAAGGTCAAGCGCCAGATCGGCGGCTGACCCGCGCTAGGACCCCACCCATGGACTTCAAGCTCATCCTCGACATCATCGTGGTGTTGCTGCTGATCCCGACGATCGTGTTCGCGGTGATGCTCAACAACCGCCTGTCGGTGCTGCGCAAGAACCGCGACGAGCTGGCCCGCCTGATCGGCCAGTTCAACGAGGCCACGGTGCGCGCCGAGAGCGGCATCCCGCGCCTGCGCAAGGCGGCCGAGGAAGCGGGGAAGGGCCTGCAGGACCGGGTAGAGCGGGCCAATGCGCTGCGCGACGACCTGGCCTTCCTGTGCGAGCGCGCCGACGAGACCGCGACCGCGCTGGAGCAGACCCTGCGCGCCGCCCGCAACGAGATGAAGGCCGTGCCCGGCTCGGCGCTGAACGGCAACGGCAACGGCAACGGCGCCGCCGCCCCAATGCGCGAGCCGGGGGCACCGGCCCCCGGTCCGGCCCCGGCCTCGCAGGCCGTGGCGTCGGCCCGTCCGCAGGCGCCGCGGCCGCAGGCGCCGCGCGCGCCGCAGCCGCAGCAGCCGGCCGCCGGTGGCGGACCGGTCGCCGAGGGTCGGCCGCGCACCCAGGTTCCGGCGCCGCGCCCCGCCAAGGGCAGCAGGCCCCTGGCGCCGCCGGCCTCCAACCTGGGCGGCGGCACCGAGGACCTGACCCGCGCCCTGCGCGGCCTGGCCGAGGCGGCGGAGAGTTCGGCCGAGGATCACGAAGACGACACCCTGTTCTCGCCCGAGCCCGAACGCTCGGAGGCGGAACGGGAACTGCTGCGCGCCCTGCGCTCGGTCCGATGAGCGGGCGAGGGGACGGCGCGGCATGATGGTGGTGAAGACGCAAGGACAAGGCCGGGCGGCGGTGCGGGCGCGCTGTCGAACCGCCGACCATGAGACCGAGGGTTCGAGGGGCGAGAGATGGGCGCAATGACGCGATTGAGCATTCCCCGGCCACGGCTTCTGCCGGCGACCATCTTCGTCGCCGTGCTCATGCTGACGGTGCGGCTGGGCGACCTGTGGCAGGACTTCAACCGCCTGAACCTGGCGGACCTGTCGGTCGGCCAGACGACGGCCCAGGCGCAGGATGCCGGGGCGCCGCAGGCGCCGGCTCCGGCCCCCGCGCCCGAGGGCGGCGAAGGGGCGGACGCCGGCGGCATGCCGCCGGTCAGCGCCTCTCAGGTGGGTGGCCAGGCGCCGGCGCGGACGCCGGGTTTCGACGATCCGGTCCGCGATCCCGCCAACTTCACCCAGTCCGAAATCGACCTGCTGCAGAAGCTGGCCGAGCGGCGCGAGCAGATCGAGGCGCGCGAAAAGGAACTCGCGATGCGCGAGGGGCTTTTGCAGGCCGCCGAGACGCGAATCGACCGCAAGGTGGCGGAACTGAAGGAACTTCAGAACACCATCAACGGTCTGCTGCAGCAGTATGACGAGCGCGAGGCGGAAAAGGTCGCGCAACTCGTCAAAATCTACGCAACAATGAAACCGAAAGATGCGGCGCGCATTTTCAATGAGCTGGACATGCCGATCCTGATCTCCGTCATGGTCAACATGAAGGAGAGCAAGTCGGCGCCCATCCTGGCGTCCATGGATGCTGCGAAAGCGCGCGCCCTGACCGAGGAATTGTCCCGCATGCGACGACTGCCGGCCGAGGCCGGTGGGCAGGCGGGATGAACACGAGGCACCAAAAGGGTTGCCTCTCAAGGTGTGGTATTTTATGAGAAGCGGTAGTCTTTTCGCCCTATAACGGTTGCTGCCGCCCGGCTGTCGTAAACGGAGTCCAATATGGCTGTCGACAAGAATATGAAGGTCCTGATTGTGGACGACTACAAGACGATGCTGCGCATCATCCGCAATCTTCTGAGGCAGTTGGGCTTCACCAACATCGATGAAGCGACGGACGGCAGCGCCGCGCTTCAGCTGCTGCGCGCCAACGGCGCCGGCGGTCCGCAGGGCTACGGCCTGGTGATCTCCGACTGGAACATGGAACCGATGACCGGCCTCCAGCTGCTGCGCGAGGTGCGCGCCGACGCCAAGCTGAAGGGCGTGCCCTTCATCATGGTGACGGCCGAGTCCAAGTCGGAAAACGTTATCGCCGCCAAGGAAGCCGGCGTGTCCAACTACATCGTGAAGCCCTTCAACGCCGAGACGCTGAAGAGCAAGATGGTCAGCGTCCTGGGCGACTTCTGATCGGGCGCCGCGGGATGTGAAAACGCCGGCGTGCCCGTGCGGGGCGCGCCGGCGCCCGTCGGTGAGAGGGGGAGAACGGCCATGGCCGCGACTCGTGTCGATGAGGGCCTTGCGGCCCGCCTGGAGGAAATCCGCCGGGAGAAGGGGGAGACGATCGCGGTCGCCGAGGTGGCGGAAGTGGTGGAAAGCCTGCTGACCACCATGACCGGCGACCTGACCGCCGACGACGTCCAGCTCTACAAGGAGCTGGAGGGCCTGGCCCGCTACATTCATGCCGCCCGCGCGGAAATCTCCTCCATCAATCCCGGCGAGATCCAGTCGGACCTGCTGCCGACGGCGGCGGACGAACTGGACGCGATCGTGGAGGCCACCGAGAAGGCCACCAATCAGATCATGGACGCCGCCGAGGTGCTGGAGGAGGTGTCGGGCGACGTCGGCCCCGAGGTGGCCGACAAGCTGACCGACGCCACCACCCGCATCTACGAGGCCTGCACCTTTCAGGACATCACCGGCCAGCGCATCACCAAGGTGGTCCGCACCCTCAAGCAGATCGAGGAGCGCGTGGACGGCCTGGTGCGGGCGTTCCATCCGGCCGGCGGGGACGCCGCCGCCGCGGCCGCCCAGCCCGCCGACGAGGGACCGGTCAAGGCCGCCGGCGACACGCCCAGCGACGAGGACCTGCTCAACGGTCCGCAAGCGGCAGAGGACGCCATGAAGCAGGACGACATCGACGCCCTGCTGGCGGACTTCGACTGACCCTCCTGCGCGCCGACAAGCCCATGGAGCACTCCGACGACCCGACGCTGCACGGCTGGGCCGGCACGCGGCATGCGTCGCTGTCGCTGTTCCTGGCGCTATACCTGATGCTGCTGGCGTTCTTCATCGCGCTGATCGCCCATTCCACCTTCGAGGAACAGCGCAGCATGCGGGCGATGGACAGCCTGAACGCCACGTTCCAGCGCTTCGGCAGCACAGCGCTCGGCCGCTTCACCGGCGACGCCGGCACGATGGTGGCCGAGGCCCGCGCCTTCAAGACCACCGCGCGCGGCCTGTTCGAGGGCGCCATTCCCGCCGCGAAGGTCGAGGACGTCGGCCGCGGCCGGCTGCTGGACGTGACGGTGCCGGCGGAAAGCCTGTTCGAGCCGGGGCTGGCGGCGGTGCGGCGACCGCACCTGCGGCTGCTGGACCGGCTCGTGGCGGCCATGGCCTCGCCGCCGGAGGGCTACCGCTACATCATGGAATTCTTAACGGCTTCGGATTACTCTACGGGCGAAACTTCGGGCGCGCGCGAAACCCTGGCGCTCGACCGGGCGGGTTCGCTGGCGCGCACCATGGTGGCGCGCGGGGCTCCGCCCGACATGATCGTCGCGGGGGTCACCACGCGCGGCGCCGCCGGGCCGGACGAGGCCGTCTTCCGCTTTTCCCTGGTGGAGGCGGAGGCCGCCGACCTGGACTGGCAGGGACCGATCGCCGGCGCCACGACCGGCGGCGGGACCGAGAGAGAGAACGATCGCGCGGCGCGGCCGGCGGCGGAGTGAAGGGCGGAGATGGACGACGAGCTTTCCATGCACGAGCGCGGACCGGCGGCCTGGATGGTCACCTTCGCCGACCTCGTCATTCTCATGCTCACTTTCTTCGTCCTGCTGTTCTCCATGACCAGCATGAAGACCGAAACATGGGAGGCGGTCAGCACCGCCTTTTCCCGCACCATGCAGGTGGACCCCGCCCAGCCCGTCAACGAACGGTCCGTGGAGCATTCGATCACCGCGCGCCCCGTTCCCATCGCCATGAACCTGAACTACCTTGCAGCGGTGCTGGAGGAGACCCTGTCCACGGACCCGCTGCTCGGCCGCGCGCGCATCGCCATGGGCGGTGACCGCCTGGTGCTGGCCCTGCCCGCCGACGTGCTGTTCGCCGGTGCCGATGCCGGCGCCGCCGGCCGCCCCGTGCTGAGCGAAGCCGGAGCGGCCTCGCTGGCGCAGTTGGGCGGCGTGCTGGCGTCGCTGCGCAACCGTGTCGCCGTGACCGGCCATGCCGCGCCCACCGAGCAAGGTCAGGGACCGACCGCCGGTCTGGGCGGTCATACGTCGGGGTGGGAGTTGTCGATGGCGCGCGCCGCCGCCGTCGCCGATGCGCTGACCCGAGCGGGGCTGGCGCGGCCGGCGGTGATCCTGGGGCACGGGCCGACGCGGTCCGGCGCCCTGCCGGCGGACCTGTCGGAGGCGGAGCGGCATGCCTTCCAGCGCCGCGTCGACGTCGTCATTCACCAAGAGGCTGACAGCCGATGACCGGCCTGCCGAGCGCCCATAACCGCCCTGCGCGGACGACCCGGCCCCGCCGCCGCCGCGGGGCCGCCGCCGTCGTGTCGGCCGCCGCCCTGGCGCTGGCCTCGGCGCTGGGCGTGGCCGCCGTGCCCGGCCCGGACAACGCGGCGCTGGCCGCCACGGCCGTGCGCGCCGCGGCCCACGACGGCTACGGCCGCATCGTCTTCGACTGGGATCAGCCCGTGCGCTACGACGTGGAGACGGCGGCCGGCAGCCTGATCGTGTCCTTCGACCGGCCGCTGGGCGCCGACGCCAACCGGGTGCCGGCGGCGCTGGACGACTATGTGTCCGGCGTGCGCGTCTCACCCGACGGCCGCACCGTCACCATGCCGCTCAAGGGCAGCTTCACGCCGCGCAGCTTCACCATCGGCACGTCGGTGGTGGTCGACCTCATGGGCGGCCCGGCGCGGACCGAGGAACGGCCGGTGACCCGGCAGGCCGCCGCCGATCCCGCGCCGCCGCCGCCGCGCCTGCCGGTGCGCACGGGCGAGCATCCGGGCTTTTTCCGCGTCGTCTTCGACTGGACGCGCCCGGTCGACTACAAGGTCATGAGCAACGGCGAGAACGCCGTCGTCAGCTTCGACGACGAGGCGCGCATCGACCTCAACGCCTTCCGCGCCGCCATGCCCGAGGAACTGCGCGACGTGGGCGTGGAGCGCCGGGACGGCCGCACCCGCGTCACCGTGCCCCTGCCCGACGACGGCCGCGTGCGCCACTTCACCAGCGGTACCAAGGTGGTGCTGGACCTTTTGCCCCCGGCCGGCGCGCAGCCGCCCCGCCGTACGCCCGAGGAACGCGAGGCGGCGCCCGACGACGCCGTCGCCGCCGCGCCGCCGCCGCCCAAGCCGGCCGAGGACGCCGGTGCCCAGGGCGCCGGTGCCGAAGGCGGCGAGGGCGCCGACGATGCGCCGGCGCAGGTGCAGCCGCCGCAGGCGCTCGCCCAGGCCCGGCAGGCCGAGGAGGAGGCCGATCCGGGCGCTGAAGCAACGCCGGCCACCGCGCTCGCCCGCGCCCTGCGCGAGGCGCGCGGGGAGGAAGCCTCCGCCGAGGAACGCCGCCGCCAGATGGAGCAGGCCGCCGCCGAGATCGAGGCCGCCGAAAACGCCCGCGAGGCCGACGCGGGCGCCGAGGGCATCGCCACCGAGGAACAGCCCACGCCCGAAGGCCGCGCCCGCGTCGCCAGCCTCAGTTTCTCGTGGAATGAACCGACCGCGGCCGCCGTCTTCCGGCGCGGCGGCTACCTGTGGGTGATCTTCGACCGCTATCAGGAAGTGGACACCAACCTGTTGCGCCGCCTGGGCACGGGCGTCGTGCGCTCGGTGGAGCAGATCCCGAGCCGGGCCTCGACCATCGTGCGCATGGTCACCGAGCCCGGCTACAACCCCAGCGTCCGGCGCGAGGGCCTCTTGTGGATCGTCGACCTGATGCGCCAGCCCATGAAGGCGGCGACCCCCATCGAGGTCGAGCCCCAGCCGCAGAGCCCCATCGGCCCGCGCCTCTACCTGCCGGTCGCGGAGGGTGGACGGACGGTCACCGTGCAGGACCCCGAGGTCGGCGACCAGTTCATCGTCGTTCCCGTAATCCCGCTCGGCCACGGCATCTGGCCGGCGCGTCAGTACCCGGATCTGACCATGCCGGCGACGGCTCAGGGCATCGTGGCGATCCCCAACACCGACAAGGTCTCGGCGACCTCGACCCGCAACGGCGTCGACATCACCGCCCTGGGCGGCGGCTTGCGCCTGTCGCAGGATACCGCCCGTCTGGAAGCCATGGCGAACGTCGGCTCCGCCGCCGCCCTGACCCAGGTCTACGACATCGACGGCTGGATGCGCGGTCCGGCGGAGAACTTCACGCAGAACCGCCAGGATCTGCAACTGGCCGTCGCCAACGCCAACGGTGAGCGCCGCGACCGCGCGCGGCTGGAACTGGCGCGCTTCTACTTCGCCCACGGCTACGGGGCCGAGGCGCTGGGCGTCCTGCGCACGCTGGCCGACGAGGCGCCGCGCATGGTCAACAGCGCGCCCTTCCGCGCCCTGCGGGGCGGCGCCAACTTCCTCATGGGCCGCTATGACGAGGCGGTGGAGGACCTGAGCCACCCCAGCCTCGCCGGGATCGACGAGGCCGACTTCTGGCGCGCCGCCGCGCAGGCCGCGCTGGGCGATCCGGCGCTGCAGGCCCGGACGCTCCGCGAGACCGGCCGGGTCATCGGCAGCTATCCGCAGCGCGTCAAGGTTCCCCTGGCCCTCCAGGCGGCGGAAGCGGCGGTGGACGCCGCCGATGACCTCGCGGCCGTCAACTTCCTGGAAGCGGCGCGGAACGACTCCAACACGCCCGGCGAGATCGCCGCCATCACCTATCTGGAAGGCCGCCTGGACGAGGCCACCGGCGCCTATCAGTCGGCGGTGGAGAAGTGGGAGGAGGTCGAAAGCTCGACGAGCCGCCCGTACCGCGCCAAGGCCGGTCGCGACCGCCTGGAGCTGCTCTACAAGATGGAGCGACTCGAGCGCCCGGAGCTGATCGAGGGGCTGGAGAACCTGCGCTTCGCCTGGCGCGGCGGTCCGTTCGAGTTCACCCTGCTCATGCGGCTGGGCGAGCTGTACGCCGAGGAAGAGCGCTGGGCCGATGCGCTCCGCACCTACAAGATCGCGGCCAGCTATTTTCCCGAGCTTGAAGGCTCGGAACAGGCGGCCCAGGCCATGCGCGACATCTTCGACCGCCTCTACCTGGAGGGCGAGGCCGACGAGATGTCGCCCATCACCGCCATCGCGCTGTTCGACGATTTCCGCGAACTGACGCCGACCGGGGCCAAGGGCGACGAGATGATCCGCCGCCTCGCCGACCGGCTGGTGAGCATGGACCTGCTCGACCAGGCGGCCATGCTGCTGGAGCGCCAGGCCAAGTTCCGGTTGGAGGGCGTGGAGCGTGCCCGCATCGGCGGCCGGCTGGCGCTGGTCCACCTGCTGAACCACCAGCCGGAGGAAGCGGTGAAGGCGCTGCTGACCACGCGCGCGCCCAACATGCCGCAGCCGCTGGACCGCCAGCGCAACCAGCTGATGGCCCGTGCCCTGGCCGAGGTCGACCGCCCGCAGGAAGCCATCGAGCTTCTGCAGGGCGACGACAGCGACACGGCCAAGCTGCTGCGCGCGGAAATCCACTGGGGCGAGCAGGACTGGGGCGCGGCGGCGCAGGCCCTGGCCGAACTGGTGCCGCAGCCGACCCGCACCCTCGATCTGTCCACCACCCAGGCCCGCCGCGTCCTCGACTTGGCAACGGCGCTGACCCTGGCGAACAACGAGCGGGCGGTCTCCACCCTGCGTTCGCGCTACCTGGGCGCCATGCAGCAGACCAGCTACCGCGACGCCTTCGACCTGATCACCACCAGCCCGGCCGACGGCGTGATCGACTACCGCACGGTGGCCGACCGCATCAAGCAGGCGGAAAACTTCCAGAGCTTCCTGTCGGCCTACCGCGACCGCCTGGACCAGGGGGCCCTGTCGGCAATCAATTGAGGCAAAGTCGCGGCGGTTCATCCGCGCTGATCTTTGTTGCGGAGATGACACCGAATCGACAGAGCATTGCGGCGGGCGGCCGGGGCTTGGTCCTCGTTATTGGGGTGGTTCATTCCAGACGAGGATACGTCCCATGAAAAAGCTTGCCATTGCCGCCGCGCTCGCGGCCGGCACCGCGCTGTCCCTTCCGGCTCTGGCCGAAGGGACCGGCATGAAGACCGACACGCAATCCTCCGCCACCGGCACGCAGATGCAGACGGAGACCCAGGCGCAGCCAGACATGCAAACCCGGCAGCAGGGCGAGCCGGGGCAGGCCGCTGCCATGCAGCAGGGCGGGGAGGCGGCCGGGATGTCCGGCGAGAACCTGAGCGAAGACGAAGTCCGCCGGCTTCAGCAGGCGCTGAAGGATGCCGGCGCAGACATCGAGGTCGACGGCATTTGGGGCGACAGCACCGCCCAGGCCCTGAGCGCCTATCAGCGCGACGAGGGGCTCGCGCCCTCCGGCGAACTGGACCAGCGCACCATCGCCAGCCTGGGTGTCGATATCGAAGTCTCCGGCAGCCAACAGGCGGAAATCCCCGAGGAGAAGCCGGAGACTGGCGCGGGTGACGAGCCCGTCATGCAGTCGCCCGATACCGACGCGACGGGCGACGAACCGTTGGCGCAGTGACGGACGCTTCCGGGGGCATCTGCCCCCGGAGCCCCCGATCGGGAGGCGCAGCCTCCCGAGCCCTCCAGTTTTCTGTGAGTAGGGCTGTGCACTGCTCCAACTTCGCAGAAACTGGGTGGTTTGGAGAGCTGCGCCCTCCAAGCGGTGTGTCGCGCGGAACGCGCGAGGAGCGCACGGTGGCGGCAGCCCCGAGCGCGCAGCGCTCACGGAAGGGCCGGCGCCTTGCATGCGCCGGCCCTTCGCGCGTTACTCCTTCACGTACAACCGCCCCCCTTCCTCGCGGAACTTCTCCGACATCTGCGCCATGCCGTCCTCGGCGTCGGCCATGGCGCGCAGGTCGTGGGACAGCTTCATGGAGCAGAACTTCGGTCCGCACATGGAGCAAAAATGCGCCTGCTTGGCGCCTTCGGCCGGCAGGGTCTGGTCGTGGAACCGTTCCGCCGTTTCCGGGTCCAGCGCCAGGCGGAACTGGTCGCGCCAGCGGAACTCGAAGCGGGCGCGCGACAAAGCGTCGTCGCGCAGGCGCGCGGCGGGGTGGCCCTTGGCGAGATCGGCGGCGTGGGCGGCGATCTTGTAGGTCACCACGCCCACCTTCACGTCGTCGCGGTCGGGCAGGCCCAGGTGTTCCTTGGGCGTCACATAGCAGAGCATGGACGTGCCGAACCAGCCGATCATGGCCGCGCCGATGCCGCTGGTAATGTGGTCGTAGCCCGGCGCGATGTCGGTGACCAGCGGGCCCAGCGTGTAGAACGGCGCCTCGCCGCAGAGCGCCAGCTGCTTGTCCATGTTCTCCTTGATCTTGTGCATGGGCACATGGCCCGGCCCCTCGATCATCACCTGCACGTCGTGGTCCCAGGCGATTTTCGTCAGCTCGCCCAGGGTTTCCAGCTCGGCGAACTGGGCGGCGTCGTTGGCGTCGGCCAGGCAGCCCGGGCGCAGGCCGTCGCCCAGCGACAGGGCGATGTCGTAGGCGCGGCAGATTTCGCAGATCTCGGCGAAGCGCTCGTACAGGAAGCTTTCGCGGTGATGCGCCAGGCACCAGGTCGCCATGATCGACCCGCCGCGCGAGACGATGCCCGTCACCCGCCGCGCCGTCAGCGGAATGTGGGCCAGCCGCAGGCCGGCGTGGATGGTGAAGTAGTCCACGCCCTGTTCCGCCTGCTCGATCAGCGTGTCGCGGAAGACCTCCCATGTCAGGGCTTCGGCGCGGCCCTGCACCTTTTCCAGCGCCTGATAGAGCGGCACGGTGCCGATCGGCACGGGGCTGTTGCGCAGAATCCACTCGCGGGTGTCGTGGATGTCGGTGCCGGTGGAGAGGTCCATCACCGTGTCGGCGCCCCAGCGGATGGACCACACCATCTTGTCCACTTCCTCGGCGACCGAGGAGGTGACGGCGGAGTTGCCGATGTTGGCGTTGATCTTCACCAGGAAGTTCCGCCCGATGATCATCGGTTCGGTCTCCGGGTGGTTGATGTTGGCCGGCAGGATCGCCCGGCCGCGGGCGATCTCGTCGCGCACGAATTCCGGCGTGACGTGATCGGGGATGGCGGCGCCGAAGCTTTCGCCGTCGCGCTCCATCTTTTCCGCCAGCGCGTGGCGGCCCAGGTTCTCGCGGATGGCGACGTATTCCATCTCGGGCGTCACGATGCCCGCGCGCGCATAGGCAAGCTGCGTGACCGCGCGCCCGGCCCTGGCCTTCAGCACGGTGCGGCCGGTGCGGTCGAAGGCGGGGGTGGAGGACGCGGCGCCGGGGCGGCGGCCGTTGTCCTCGGGCTTGAGCGCGCGGCCGGGTACGGCCTCGACGTCCCCGCGGGCGCTGATCCACCCGGCGCGGAGCGGCGCCAGGCCCTGGCGGATGTCGATGGCGACGGCGGGGTCGGTGTAGGGGCCGGAACTGTCGTAGACGGCGACCGGCGCCTCGCCGCAGCCGGGCTCCAGGTCGATCTCGCGCTGGGCGACGCGGATGTCGGGGTGCCGCGTGCCGGGCACGTAGACCTTGCGGCTGGAGGGCAGGGGGCCGGTGGAAACGCGGAATGCGTCTGCCTGGGTATCGGGCATGGGTCAGATCTCCTTGCGATGCCTCGTCAGGAGATCCGGTTCGTGGTGCGCTTGGGGATGGGGTGCGGGCGAGATGGATCGCCCGTGGGTGACGACGGCTGAAATGCGCGCGTCGGCCTTCCTCCCTACGCCGGTCCAAACCGGATCAGGTTCGAAGGGTCTCCGCGGCTCCGAATGAACGGATCAGCGGACTCTCAGCCCCTTTGCCGGGGCTCCCCTGGAAACACGGCGATGGTGCGCTGGAAGCGGGCGCCCGTCAACATGTCGTTGGTCAGGCGCGGAAAACCGGGCCCCTGCTACAGGAGGCTCACCAGGGCCAGTCCGGCGGCGGCAATGAACAGGGTGGAGCCGGCGCCCAGCGCCAGCGGCCGCAGGCCCTTGGCGGCCAAGCGGCGGACGTCGGTCTCAAGGCCCATGGCGGCCATGCCCATGGCGAGCAGGAAGGGCGTGGCGGCCACCAGCGGCGCGCGGGCCTGGACGGGGAGAAGGTCGGCGCTGTTGATGCCGATCATCAGCAGGAAGCCCGCCACGAACCACGGCGCCGGCGCCTTTCCCCTCTTCGATGCCCCGTGCCGCCGCGCCGCCATGAGGCCGAGCACGATCACCACGGGCGCCAGCAGCACCACGCGCGACAGCTTGACGATGGTCGACAGTTCGCCGGCCTCGGTGCCACCCTGGAAGCCGGCGGCCACCACCTGGGCGACCTCGTGCACGGTGGCGCCGGTCCACAGACCGTAGACCAGCGGCTTCAGACCCAGCACCTCGGCAAGCCAGGGATAGGTGAGCATGGCGATGGAGCCGAAGACGGTGACGGCGGCCACGGCATAGGCCACGTCCTCGTCCGAACCCTCGGACACCGTGTTGGCGGCGATGACGGCAGAGGCACCGCAGACGCTGGTGCCGGTGGCCATCAACTCGGTCAGCGGCCGGTCCACGCCAAGCACCCGGCCGAGCCACAGGGTGAAGACGAAGGTCGCCGCCAGCGTTGCGACGACCACCAGCAGCCCCGGCCCGCCGACGGCGATCACCTGGCCCAGCGTCAGTTGCAGGCCCAGCAGCACGATACCGGCGCGCAGCACGCGCTTCAGGCTGGCCTTGATGCCCGGCACCAGCACGGCGGGCAGGCCGAAGATGTTCCGCAGGCCAATGCCGATGACGATCGCCAGGATCAGCGGGCTCACCGTCGCCATGCCCGGCAGGGCGCGCACCGCCATCGCCACCGCCGCAATGACGGCGGCCAGGGCGAGTCCCGGAAGGGCGGCGCGCAGCGGATCAAGGGTGCGGGCGGTGATGGCGCGGGTCTCGTTCATTAGGGGAATATGAAATAAGCAGTCGGCATGCGCAACACGGCAGCGCCGCTTCAGCCCCAGGGGGATGCCGACGCGCGGGCGCTATCCCCCGAAGCTCTGCACCAGCGATCCCACCAGAACGTACCAGCCGTCGACAAGCACGAAGAAGATCAGCTTGAACGGCAGGGCGAGCATCATGGGCGGCAGCATCATCATGCCCATGGACATCAGCACCGACGCCACCACCATGTCGATGACGATGAAGGGGACATAGAGCAGGAACCCGATTTCGAACGCGCGGCGCAGCTCGGAAATCATGAAGGCCGGCACCAGCACGCGCAGGGGCGTGGCCTCGGGCGTGGCGGGTTCCTCGACGCCCGCGATGTTGACCATCAGCTCCAGGTCGCGCTCGCGCACCTGACGCATCATGAAGTCGTGGAACGGTTTGGTGGCGCGGTCGAAGGCCTCGAACTCGTCGATCTGCTCGTTGACCATGGGCACCACCGCGGTGTCCCAGGCTTCCTCGAACGTCGGCTGCATGATGAAGAAGGTCAGGAACATCGCCAGGCTGACCAGCACCATATTGGGCGGCGTGGTGTTGGTGCCCATGGCGACGCGCAGGATGGAGAACACCACCACGATGCGCGTGAAGCTGGTGACCATCAGCAGGATCGATGGCGCGACCGTGATGACGGTGATCAGCAGCACAAGCTGCACGATGCGCTTGGTGGTCGAGCCGTTGTCGTCGCCCAGGTCCAGCGTCACCGACTGGGCCAGCGCCTCCTGAGGCAGGCCCATGAGCACCGCCGCCACCGCGCCGAACAGCGCGGCCACGAGGCCCAGGTGGAACAGGCGGCGGCGGGTCATCGGGAGGCGTCCTTGTCTTGGTCTTGCGTGTCCTGCGGCATGCCCTGCGGACCGGGCCCCGCGGGTAGTGCGTCCCCGGCGGTCTCGCCGGGCGGCGGCGCGGGCGGCATGATGCCGCGCTCCACCACCAGATCGTCGGACCCGCCGATGAGCAGCAGGTGCTCGCGGTCGTCGCGGCGCACCAGCACTAGGCGGCGCCTGGGGTCGACGGGGCGCACCTCCACCACCTCAAGCCGCCGGGCGGCGCGGCCGCGGCCCCGCAGGCTGGTGGAGGCGCCGGGCATCAGCCCGAAGCGGCGCGCCAGGGCGCCGGCCAGCAGCACGAGGCCGATGACCACCGACAGGGCGATGAAGAAGCGGAAGATCAGCTCGGGGTCCATGGCTCTCGCGGGTCGGCCGCCACGCGGGCGGGCATGGCGCGGAAGAATAGCGTCTGGCGCGGCGGGTGCAAGCACTGGTGGTGGGTCAGCCGCCGTCGTCGGGTCGATCGGAGCCGGCACCGGCGGCCGGCGGCGGCGGAGAAGGCGGCTGGTTGCGACCGTAGGCCGCGGCG
This sequence comes from Caenispirillum salinarum, assembly GCF_044803115.1. Classification (GTDB taxonomy): domain Bacteria; phylum Pseudomonadota; class Alphaproteobacteria; order Rhodospirillales; family Rhodospirillaceae; genus Caenispirillum; species Caenispirillum salinarum_A. Next base: position 1,693,310 of record NZ_CP085224.1, read on the forward strand.
GCGCGCGGCGCGGCGGCCCCGCCGGAGGTCGCGCCGCCCAGCCCGGCGGCGAAGTGGGTCTTCAGGTCGCCCTCCAGCGCATCCAGCGCGGCCAGCAGGGCGTCCAGCGTCGGCAGCAGGGTGCGGGCCTCCTCGCGCGGGAGCCCGGCGATGGCCCGGCAGGCGCCGGCCACCTTGCCCTCCAGCGCGCTCAGGTCGACTGTGCGGCCCTGCGCCGACAGCCGCGCGGCCGTGGCGACCACCGAGGCGGCCTTGTCCAGTTCCAGGCGGATGGAATCGAGGGACGGGGCGGGGGTATCGGTCACGAACGTGTCTCCGCGTCGGGAAACGAATCGGGCGGCAGGGGCAGCTCCTGGCCGTTGGCGCGGTAGACGTAGACCAGGATCTCGGCGACCGCGGCATAGGCCTCGGTCGGGATCTCCATGTCGACGTCCAGCGCGCCCAGGATCTGCACCAGGTCCGCGTCCTCGCGCACCCGCACGCCGTTGGCGAACGCCAGGTTGAGGATCTGCTCGGCCACCGATCCGGTGCCCGAGGCGACCACCTTGGGCACGGCGTCGGTGTCCGGGTTCCAGTCCAGGGCCACCGCCTGGGCCCGCTGGGGGCGGCGGCGGGCGCCGGGTGCGTGAGGGTCCTCGGCCATGGGCTCCGTCCGGCAGGAATGCGCGCCGGCGCAGAATGCCGCCGCCGGTTTTAAGAAAGAATGAAAGAATTTGCGCCATGATCGGGGCGTGGTGACGGTGCGCCGCCGCCCTCGGTGTGCGGTCTGATTTACCGTTCCTTAAAGGGGGTGGAGGCACTATGCTCCCATACCGGTGAAAAGCCGCCGAGGCCGAGGGGATATTCCATGGACCTGCGTAACCTGACGCTGTTCGACATGACCAAGACCAAGATGGACTGGCTCTCGCAGCGCCAGAAGATCCTGGCCCAGAACATCGCCAACGCCAACACGCCGGAATACAAGGCGCGCGACCTGAAGGACCTGGACTTCGGCCGCGAGATCGAGAAGGTCATGCGCCCCTCGGTGCCGACCGCCCGGACCCATCCGGCCCACCACACCGGCACCCTGCCCGAGCGCGGCCCCTTCCGGGACGAGACGCCCAAGACCTTCGAGGAAAGCATCGACGGCAACCGCGTCGTGCTCGAAGAACAGATGGAAAAGGTGGGCAGCAACAAGGGCCAGTACGAACTGGCGCTGAACCTGTTCAAGAAGAATGTCAGCATGCTCAAGACGGCGCTCGGCAAGCAGCGCTGAGCGGCGGCCGTCATAGCGGGATGATCCACGATGGATGACCTTTCCAAGACCTCCAGCATCGCGTCGGCCGGCATGAAGGCCCAGGCCAAGCGCCTGCGCGTGATCTCGGAGAACCTGGCCAACCAGAACACGCTGTCCAACCAGCCCGGCGGCGATCCGTACCGGCGCAAGCTGGTGCACTTCAAGGACGTCATGGACCGCGAGATGGACGCCGTGAAGCCGGTGGTCAAACGCGCCGAGTACGACATGAGCGCGTTCGGCCGGAAGTACGATCCCGCTCACCCGGCCGCCGACGAACAGGGCTACGTGCTGACCCCGAACGTCAACCCGCTCGTGGAACTGATGGACATGCGCGAGGCGCAGCGGTCCTACGAGGCGAACATGAACGTCCTTCAGGTGTCCAAGCAGATGCTCAGCCGCACGCGGGACCTGCTGCGCTGATCCGCCGCGATCGCGCGCGTCTTCCGCCCTTGTGCATGAACCAGTGAGTGCAGACCCATGGCCGTCAGCTTTTCCAACGCCATCAACGCCTACAACCAGGCCGCCAAGGCGGTCACCAATCCCGACGCCGCGCGGCCGGCGCAGGATTCGGGCGCCGGCGCCAGCTTCGCCAACATGGTGCGCGACAGCCTGCGCGAGGCCCGCGACCTGGGGACCGAGGCAGAGCACATGCAGATGAAGGCCATCAACGGCGAGGCCGACATCCGCGACGTGGTGCTGGCCGTCTCCAACGCCGAACTGGCGCTGGACACGGTGACCACCGTGCGCGACCGTGTCATGACCGCCTACCAGGAAATCCTCAAGATGCCGATCTGATCCGGCGGCCGCACAAGGCCGGCGGGTGGGTCCGGCATCGGGCCGGTTAAGCCTATGAATGAAGCCCTTATCATCGACATCGCGCGCGACGGCATCTGGGTGCTGGTCAAGATCGCCGGCCCCGTGCTGCTCGTCGGCTTGGCCGTCGGCGTGCTGATCTCGCTGATCCAGACGCTGACGCACATCCAGGAGATGACGCTGACCTTCGTGCCGAAGATTCTGCTGGTCTTCCTGTCGATCCTGTTCTTCCTGCCCTTCATGATCCACCAGATCGACGAGTTCTGGCTGCGCATGATGGACAACGTGGTCAGCATCCAGAATTAGCGCCGCGCCGCCGCGGGCCCGGCAGGGGCTTGCGGCGGTCCGGCGCAGGGAACCGGCCGCGCATGACCCTCGACGAATTCCTGGTCACCAACATCTTCGCCTTCATGCTGGTGTTCGCCCGGCTGGGGGCGATGTTCATGTTCCTGCCGGGGTTCTCGGCCACCTACGTCAACCGGAAGACGCGGCTGGCCATCGCGCTGCTGCTGACGCTGGTGGTGGCGCCGGTGGTGCTGCCCGTGCTGCCGGCCATGCCCGAGGGCACCGTGCAGATGCTGGTTCTTCTCGTGCACGAGGTGCTGATCGGCCTGTTCATAGGTCTGTTCGCCCAGTTCCTCATGGCGGCGCTGACGGTGGCGGGCACCTCCATAGGTCGCGACGCGGGCCTGATGAATGCGATGGTGTTCGACCCGGTCACCGAGTCCCAGGGCGCCATGGTGATCAGTTTTCTCACGCTGGTGGCGCTGGTGCTGCTGTTCGCGCTTGAGATCCACCACCTGATGATCCAGGCGCTAGTGTCCAGCTATGCCATGTTCACGCCGGGCGGCGACAGCTTCATTCTGGCCGACGTGGTGAACGTGCTGACGCAGGGCCTGGACGACGCCTTTCAGATCGGCCTGCAGATCGCCTCGCCGTTCCTGGTGTTCAACCTGACGTTCCAGGTCGGCATGGGCCTGCTCAGCCGCCTGTCGCCGCAGATGAACGTGTTCTTCATCGCGCTGCCGTTGCAGATCATGGTCGGGCTGGTGGTGCTGGCGGTGGCGCTGCCGGCCATGATGCTGGTGTTCATGCGGTTCTTCGAGACCCGCTTCGCGGCGTTTCTGCCGGGATTTGGGGGGTAGGCCCATGGCCGACGAAGACAAGGACTCCAAAACAGAAGAGCCGACGGAACGCCGGCTCGAAAAGGCCGCCGAGGAAGGCCAGATCGCCGTCTCGCAGGAAGTGCGCAACTTCTTCATGCTGGCCGGCGCGCTGATCATCGTGTGGCTGTTGGGCCCCTGGGTCATGGGCGGTCTGCGCGACACCATGAAGGGCTACATGGAGCACTTCGCTGTCATCGACCTGAGCCCGACGGGCGTGCGCCACCTGTTCGGCCAACTGATGCTGGACGTGGGCTTCTATCTGGCGGCGCCGCTGGCGCTGCTGCTGGTGCTGTCGGTCATCGGGACGACGTTCCAGGTGGGGCTGCGCTTCACGCCCAAGAAGCTTGAACCGAAGATCAGCGAACTCAGCGTGGTGAAGGGCTTCAAGCGCATCTTCTCGGCCAACTCGCTGATGGAGTTCCTGAAGTCCCTCTTCAAGATCGTCGTGGTGATGTTCGTCGCCACCATCGCCGTCATCCCGTTCATGCGCAGCCCGCCGCAGATGTCCGACGCGCCGCTGATTGTGACGCTCGACCACGCCCACGACATGATCGTGCTGTTGCTGGCCGCCGTGGTCATCGCCGTCCTGCTGTTGGCGGCGGCGGATTTCGCCTGGCAGGTCCACCAGCACAAGAACCAGCTCAAGATGTCCAAGCAGGAGCTGAAGGACGAGTTCAAGGACCAGGAGGGCGACCCCCAGGTCAAGAGCAAGATCCGCCAGCTTCGCGCCCAGCGCTCCAAACAGCGCATGATGGCCGCCGTGCCCGAGGCCAGCGTGGTGGTCACGAACCCGACCCACTTCGCCGTCGCGCTGAAGTACGAGATGGAAACCATGGGGGCGCCGACCGTGGTCGCCAAGGGCCAGGACCTGATCGCGCTCAAGATCCGCGAGATCGCCGACGAGAACGACGTGCCCATCGTCGAAAACCCGCCGCTGGCCCGGGCCTTGTACAAGGCGGTGGAAATCGACGACGAAATCCCGCAGGAACACTACAAGGCGGTGGCCGAGGTCATCGGCTACGTCATGAAGCTCAAGCAGAAGGACCCGCCCAAGCGTGCCCCTCTCCCTCCCCGTGCCCCTGATGGTCACCGCTGAGGCACTGGCCTGGCTGGCGGCGGGCGCCGCCCTGCCGCTGGCGGCGCTGGGCGTCGTGCTGGTCCGAAACCGGCTGCGGCGGCCCGAGGCCCGGCGGCGCCGTGCGGCCGAGGCGGCGCTGCTGGACGGCGAGGAGGTGCCGCGCCTGGTGATGCGGCGCGACGGCACGGTGCTGGCCGCCAATGCGCCGGCGCGCCGGCGATGGGCTGCGGAAACCCCGCTGGCCGAACTGTCCCGGCGTCTGCCGGCCGAGGACGAGGAGGCGGCGGAGGCGTTCTCCCGCCTGCGCGCGGCGGTGGAGGCCGGCGGGAACGAGGTGCTGGACGTGCCGCTGGCGGCCAACGGGGCCGCAGGCGTGGAGTGGCTGCGCGTGGCGGTTTCCCCGGCCGTCGCCGCGCTGCCCGGCGGCCACGGCGGGCTTCCGGCGGACGCGGTCTTGTGGCGGGCCGAGGACGTCACCGCCCGGCGCGCCATCGACGACGTGCTGCGCCGCGACCGCGACCATCTGTCGGACTTCCTGTATTTCCTGCCGGTGGGCGTCTACTCCGCCGACATCGACGGCCGCCTGCGCAGCGTCAACCAGCGCTTCGCCGAATGGCTGGGCTGGACACCATCGGAGTTGACGGGCGCCGCGCTTGCCGACCTGCTGCACGAGGGCGGCGGCCCGGAGTGGGACGGCACCTGGCGCGGCGTCGTCGCCTTCCGCGCCCGCGACGGTCGTCCGCTGCCGGCCTTCGTCGCGCAGGACCTGTACGACGACGGCGGCGAGACGCGCACGCGCACCGCCGTCCTTCGGCTGGACGACGTGGCGCCGCCGTCGCTCTCCGGCCCCGGCGGCATGGGAGAGCATGGCGAGGCGTCGTTCCGCCGGCTGTTCGAACGGGCGCCGACCGCGTTGGTCGTGCTGGACGAGACCGGGTGCGTGGAGGCCGTCAACGGTGCCTTCGCCCGGCTGGTGGGGCAGCCGCGCGGCGACCTGACAGACCGGCCGCTCGCCGACCTGCTGCTGGAGGACGACCGCGAGGCGCTTGAGGCCCTGCTCGCCCGCCTGGCGCTCGGCAGTGCCGGCGGCGGGGCGTCGGCGGCGCTCGACGTGCGCCTGGGCGATGACGCGGCGCGGGCGCGGGTGTGCTCGCTGGCCGTCGCGGCGCTCGGCGGGGAAGGCGAGGGCGTGACAGGCTTCCTGGTGCATGCCGTCGACGCCACCGAGCAGAAAAGCCTGGAGATGCAGTTCGCCCAGGCCCAGAAGATGCAGGCCATGGGCCAGCTTGCCGGCGGCGTGGCGCACGACTTCAACAACCTGCTGACGGCCATGATCGGCTTCTGCGACCTGCTCCTGCAGCGCCACGGGGCCGGCGATCCCAGTTTCGCCGACATCATGCAGATCAAGCAGAACGCCAACCGCGCCGCCAACCTGGTGCGCCAGCTTCTGGCCTTTTCGCGCCGCCAGCCGCTCATGCCCAAGCTGCTGAATGCCACCGACGCGCTGTCGGAACTGTCGCACCTTCTGCGCCGGCTGCTGGGCGAGCACGTGACGCTGTCCATCGTCCACGGGCGCGACCTGGGGCTGGTGCGCGTGGACCCGGGCCAGTTCGACCAGGTCATCATCAACCTGGCCGTCAACGCCCGCGACGCCATGCCGGGCGGCGGCGCCCTCACCATCCGCACCGGCGTCGTCCACATCACCGAAGCCCGCAAGAAGGGGGCAGAGGACATTCCGCCCGGCCGCTACGTGGAAATCGTGGTGTCGGATACCGGTACGGGCATCCCGCAGGACTACATCGGCCGCATCTTCGAGCCCTTCTTCTCCACCAAGGTGGGCGTGACGGGCGCCGGCACTGGGCTGGGCCTGTCCACGGTCTACGGCATCGTGCGCCAGACCGACGGCTACATCTTCGTCGACAGCGAGCCCGGCGCGGGCGCGACCTTCACCATCTGGCTGCCGCGCCACGACCCCGAGACGGGCCAGAACGAGGCGCCCATCACCCCGGCCGGCCCTGCCGACGCCGCGGAGGCGACGCTGGAGGCGGCGGAAGAGGACGGTTTCGTGCCGCCGCCGGACTTCGACTCGCTGGAAGACATCGACGACGCCGACCTGCCGGTCCCGACGGCGCCGCCCCCGCCGGTGCCGGTGGAAGAGGCTGTCCCGCCGGCGCCGGAGGAGGGCCCGGCGGCGCTGGGCGGGTCGGGCCGCATCCTGCTGGTGGAGGACGAGGATGCGGTGCGCGTCTTCGCCATCCGGGCGCTGCGCAACAAGGGGTACACGGTGCTGGAGGCCCGCACCGGCGAGGGCGCGCTCGACATCCTGCGCGACGAGCCCGACATCGACCTGCTGATCACCGACATGGTCATGCCCGGCATGGACGGCGCCACCCTGGCGCGGCTGGTGCGGGTGGAGCGGCCCGAGATCAAGGTGATCCTCATCTCCGGCTATTCCGAGGAAGTGGCGCGCGGCGACCTGGTGGATTCGCGCGACGTCCACTTCCTGCCCAAGCCCTTCAACCTGGCCCAGCTGGCGGGGCGGGTGAGGGAGGTTCTGAACGGCTAAGTGGTTGTCCTGAAGCCCCTTTTTCTGCCCGCGTCGGGTTGTTTTCGCATTTTGTTCTCTTTTCCCTTGCGGGGGTGAACAAACTGCGTACAGTGAAGCCCAGGAACGGCGTTGCACCGCCACGCACACCTGTGGGATAAGGGGGCTTCAGATGTCAGAGACCGCACTTCGCCTCGTCGAGAAGGATTCCATGGACAAGCAGAAAGCTCTGGACGCCGCCGTCAGCCAGATCGAACGGGCTTTCGGCAAGGGGTCGATCATGCGCTTGGGGCAGCGCGAGACGGTCATCGACGTCGAGGCCATCTCCACCGGCTCGCTGGGCCTGGATCTGGCGCTGGGCATCGGCGGCCTGCCCAAGGGCCGCATCATCGAGATCTACGGCCCCGAAAGCTCGGGCAAGACCACGCTCGCCCTGCACGTGGTGGCGGAAGCCCAGAAGAAGGGCGGTGCCTGCGCCTTCGTCGATGCCGAGCACGCGCTGGACCCGGTGTATGCCCGCAAGCTGGGCGTCAACCTGGACGAGCTGCTGATCTCCCAGCCCGACGCCGGCGAGCAGGCGCTGGAAATCGCCGACACGCTGGTGCGCTCGGGCGCCGTCGACGTGCTGGTCATCGACTCCGTCGCCGCGCTGGTGCCCCGCGCCGAGCTTGAGGGCGAGATGGGCGACAGTCACGTCGGCCTGCAGGCCCGCCTGATGAGCCAGGCGCTGCGCAAGCTGACCGGCTCGGTGTCGCGGTCGAAGACGATGGTGATCTTCATCAACCAGATCCGCATGAAGATCGGCGTCATGTTCGGCAATCCCGAGACCACCACGGGCGGCAACGCGCTGAAGTTCTACAGCTCGGTCCGTATGGAGATCCGCCGCATCGGCGCCATCAAGGACCGCGACGAGGTGGTGGGCAACCAGACCCGCGTGAAGGTGGTGAAGAACAAGGTGGCGCCGCCGTTCAAGCAGGTCGAGTTCGACATCATGTACGGCGAAGGCGTCTCCAAGACCGGCGAACTGCTGGACCTGGGTGTGAAGGCCGGCATTGTCGAGAAATCGGGCAGTTGGTTCTCCTACAACTCCACCCGCATCGGCCAGGGCCGCGAGAACGCCAAGAACTATCTGAAGGAAAACCCGGAGACGGCGGCCGAGATCGAAAAGGCGATCCGCACCAACGCCGGTCTTCTGGAGGACGAGATGCAGTCAGGCCCCGGCGGCCTCGACGAAAGCACGGACGCCGCGGCGACCGAGTAAGCAGACAGAAGTCGGGCCGGAGCGGCAAGCTGCTCCGGCCCGATTGGCAGTCTGGGTGAGGGCAGCGTGCCCGGCGAAGGCCTCCCGGCGCGTCTATTGCTCGATCACGCGGTCGCAGACATCGCCGCCGCAGCGTACGCCTTCGCGCGCACCCAGCAGGCGCCCCACAAGCGCGATCCCCGCCGCCACCCCTGCAAGCATGGTGCCGTAGGCGGGCAAGGCATGCGGCGACAGCGCCGGCAGGGCGTGCATGAGGATGGCGTCATTGCCACCGGGCACCACCGCGATGCCCACGCCCATGAGGATGCCGCCGCCCAGGTGGCGCAGCCAGGCGGCAGAGGGCCGGGTCCGCCAGCGGAAGCTGCCGCGCGCCACGGCGGAGGCCGTAACGCCGGCCATCAGCGCCACCAGCAGTCCGGCGCGCACAGTGTCCGGCGGGTGACTCGCGGCGGCGGTCAGCCAGTCCGTGGCGTCCACCACCAATCCCGTGTAGGCCCAGGCACCGACGACGGCGCAGAGCAGCGCGTTGGCGGCGCCGATCAGCAGGGCCGCCACGGACAGGCGCATGCGGTCGGACAGCAGGTGTTCCCGCGCCGTCAGACCGCGCCGCCGCGTGCGGAACAACCTCCGTGCCTCCCACGCCGCCCACGCGAGTGCCGCGGCCCAGAGGGCGACGGTCCAGGGCGCGCGGTCGGCCAACGGGCTGGCGCCGGTCGGCGGCTCGGGCGGTGCAGGGGCCAGGGCGGCAAGGGCCGCGCCAAGGCCGAGCCCCGCCAGGGTCAGCCCGTATCCGGCATCGCCGCTGCCGAGTCGGGTCAGGGTGGAGATGGCGCACCCGTTGTTGACCGCCGCCCCCGCGCCGAAAAGAATGCCACCCAGCAGCGTGCCCAGCGTCGGCCAGACGATGGACAGGGGCGCCACGGCCGGCGCCAGCCAGACCATGGGCGTGGCGATCACCAGCACCCAGGCGGCGCTCTTGAAGAAGCTGGCCAGCATGTGAGCGCGGCGGGTGGTGGTGATCTCGCTCACCGCGCGGACGGTGCAAAGTCCGGCGCGGTGGGCGGAAAAGCCGAGCCCCGCCGCCAGCATCGCCAGGGCCGGATAGAGGAGCCATGCCGGTATCGTCATGCGGCCAGTATGCCGCGCCCGCGCGCCCGATGCAGTTCACCCCTCGGTGAGCGGGCACCGAGGGGTGGGACTGGAGCAACCGCAAGACGGCGCGGCGGGGTTCAGGTCAGCGGCAGTCCCTTGCGGCGGGCGTATTCGTCACCGAGCTTCTGCACCGTCTCGTGCGGCAGTTTCTCCTTCGCCTGGTTCCACAGGGCGCGTTCCTCGTGGTTGGCGTGCCAGCGGAAGTTGGCGTGCAGGCGCTGCGCGGCTTCCATGAATTCGCTGCTTTCCGGCGACAGTCCGTCCATGGAGGCGAGGATGCCGCGCGCCTCGTCGAGCGCCTCCATATCGTCGTCGATCTCGGCATCCAGCCCGGTGGCGCGGCGGGCGGCGGGATAGAACTCCTGCTCCTCGAAGTTCTGCAGGGTGTCGAACGTCTGCTTGACGTCGCGGAAGTGCTTCACCCGGCGCGCCGTGTCGCCGTTGGTGTGCTCCAGGATCTGCTCGATCCCGGCGAGGATGAAGGCGTGGTCGCGGCGCATCAGTTCATAGACGTCCTGGCTCATATACGGCCTCCGTGCATTGGGCATTGGCTTGGCCGTGAAACGGATGGCGCCCCGCCTTTGGTTCCCGCCGATCGCGTACGCCGCTTGAGCCCGCGGCGGCGGCGTCCCATATCCCTTGATCCGCCGTGCGCGGGGCCGTGCTGGACTTGGCCGGGTCTCCGTATTAGAAAGCCGGAACGGCTTCGCCCGCGCGAGGCACTTGGATTCCCTCAGGCAACCGCCGGAGGCCCGCACGATCAGGGGCCGGGCGGCATTGGTGACGACGAATGCAGACCGCGAAAGACATCCGCAAGACCTTCCTCGACTTCTTCGCCGCCAATGGGCACGAGATCGTGCCCTCGAGCCCGCTCGTGCCGCGCAACGACCCGACGTTGATGTTCACCAACGCCGGCATGGTGCAGTTCAAGAACGTCTTCACGGGGCAGGAGCAGCGGCCGTATTCCCGCGCCACGACCTCGCAGAAGTGCGTGCGCGCCGGCGGCAAGCACAACGACCTGGACAACGTCGGCTACACTGCCCGCCACCACACCTTCTTCGAGATGCTGGGCAACTTCTCCTTCGGTGACTACTTCAAGGACGAGGCCATCAAGCTGGCCTGGGACCTGATCACCAAGGAATACGGCCTGCCCGCCGACAAGCTGCTGGTCACCGTGCATTCCTCCGACGAGGACGCGGCCACGCTGTGGCGCAAGATCGCCGGCCTGCCGGACGAGAAGATCATCCGCATCCCGACGTCCGACAATTTCTGGATGATGGGCGACACCGGCCCCTGCGGTCCGTGCTCGGAAATCTTCTACGACCACGGTCCGTCCATCCCCGGCGGCCCCCCGGGCAGCCCGGACGAGGACGGCGACCGCTTCATCGAGATCTGGAACCTCGTGTTCATGCAGTTCGAGCAGCTCTCGGCCAACGAGCGCGTCGACCTGCCCAAGCCCTCCATCGACACCGGCATGGGGCTGGAGCGCCTGGCGGCCGTGCTGCAGGGCAAGCACGACAACTACGACATCGACCTGATGCGCAACCTGATCGACGCGACGGCCAAGGCCGCCGGCACCGATCCGGAAGGGGCGCACAAGGTCAGCCACCGCGTCATCGCCGACCACCTGCGCTCGGCCTGCTTCCTCATTGCCGACGGCGTGCTGCCGTCCAACGAGGGGCGCGGCTACGTGCTGCGACGCATCATGCGCCGCGCCATGCGCCATGCCCACATGATGGGCTGCGACGACCCGCTGCTGTATAAGCTGGTGCCGTCGCTGCAGGGCGAGATGTCCGACGCCTTCCCTGAACTGGACCGCGCCGGGGCGCTCATCACCGAGACTCTGAAGCTGGAGGAAAGCCGCTTCAAGTCCATGCTCGACCGCGGCCTGAAGCTGCTGGAGGACGAGGCCGCCGGCCTCGCCAAGGGCGGCACCCTGTCGGGCGACGTGGCCTTCAAGCTCTACGACACCTACGGCTTCCCACTGGACCTGACGCAGGACGCCCTGCGCGCGCGCGGCATCGCGGTGGACACGGAAGGCTTCAACGCCGCCATGGAGCGTCAGCGCGCCGAGGCCCGCAAGGCGTGGTCCGGCTCGGGCGAGGCGGTGACGGAGAAGGTCTGGTTCGAACTGCGCGAGAAGGTCGGCGCCACCGAGTTCCTGGGCTACTCCGCCGAACAGGCCGAGGGCCAGGTGACCGCGCTGGTCGTCGGCGGCGAACCGACGGACACGGCGAAGAAGGGCGACGAGGTCTCCCTAATCGCCAACCAAAGCCCCTTCTACGGCGAGAGCGGCGGCCAGATCGGCGACACCGGCGTCATCACGGTGGCCGGCAAGGGCCGCGTGCGCGTCACCGACGCCCAGAAGAAGCTGGGCGACATGACCGTCCACATCGGCACGGTGGAAGACGGCGAGGTGGCTGTCGGCGACCTGGCGTCGTTTGCCGTGGACGTCACCCGCCGCGACGCCATCCGCGCCAACCACTCAGCCACCCACCTGCTGCACGCGGCGCTGCGCCGCACGCTGGGCGACCATGTGACGCAGAAGGGCTCGCTGGTCGCGCCCGAGCGTCTGCGCTTCGACATCAGCCATCCCAAGGCACTGTCGGCCGACGAAATCCGCGAGATCGAGGACGAGGTCAACGCCGCCATCCGCGCCAACGCGCCGGTGACCACCCGCCTCATGGACCCGGAAAGCGCCATCGAGGCCGGCGCCATGGCGCTGTTCGGCGAGAAGTACGGCGATGAGGTGCGGGTCGTCTCCATGGGCGGCGACGCCGAGTGCGATACCCACTTCTCCACCGAACTGTGCGGCGGCACCCACGTCAAGCGCACGGGCGACATCGGCTTCCTGAAAATCATCGGCGAGGGCGCGGTCGGCTCGGGCCTGCGCCGCATCGAGGCCGTGACCGGCGTCGGGGCGCTGGACTACGTGCGCCAGCACGACATGATCCTGGCCGGCGCGGCGGAAGCCCTGCGCGCCTCGCCGAGCGACCTGACTAACCGCATCAACGCGCTGGTCGAGGACCGCAAGCGCCTGGAGCGCGAGGTCGCCGACCTGCGCAAGAAGATCGCCATGGGCGGCACGGGCGGCGGCGCCTCGGCGGGTCCGGCCATCAAGGAAGTGGGCGGCATTCCGTTCTCGGGCCGGGTGCTTCAGGACGTGCCCGCCAAGGAGCTGAAGGGCATGGTCGACGAGATGAAGACCCAGCTGGGCTCCGCCGTCGTCGCGCTGGTGGCGGTGACCGAGGGCAAGGCGTCGCTGGTTGTCGGCGTGACCGACGACCTGAAGGGCAAGGTATCGGCCGTGGACCTGGTGCGCGCCGGCTCGGCCGCCGTCGGCGGCAAGGGCGGCGGCGGCCGTCCGGACATGGCCCAGGCGGGCGGCCCGGACGGCGACAAGGCCGAGGCCGCCCTGGCCGCCATCGAGGCGGCGCTGGGCGAGACGGTGGCCGCCTGATCGGCAGAGGCGCGGGTCGAATCGCCGTCGGCTGTCGACGACCGACGCGGGGCGTCCCTGGAGGGGGCGCCCCGTTTTCGTGGCCGGGTGTGCGGCAATGTTAAACGCGGCGCGGCCGGACCGTTTAACATTTCATCATATGTCCAAATCGTCCTTGTATACACGCCCATGCGTGCCATTCTGCCGACGCGCATTCGCCGGTCGAGCCGCCGAAATCCGGGGAGGCTTTACCGCCGCGAAGATCAAAAGGGGCCGTGCTCCCGGCGGATGCTGCATTGCGGAATCATGACGCCGGCTGCCGCGCCGCCTCAAGGACCCCGCCGGAAAAATCCACAACATCAGAGGCTTGGGTTTGTTCCGCGGGTTTTTGTGCAGCGCACAAAAAATCCCTTTGACATTTCTCCCAGGCTGACTATCTTAGGGTCATGTTGCAACGCAGCACGGGGCGCGAGGGTGTGCGTCCCAGCGCAAGCGAAAGGGTCGCACGGCCCGACACCCAGTGAACGTGACGACCTCGCACCGCGCTGATAGCGACCACAGAACTCGGGAGACACTCTCATGCAGAAGAACTTTGAAACCCTGATGCAGTTCAACAAGGACAGCCTGGACGCTTTCGTGAAGTCCGGCACCACCCTGGCGAACGGCTTCGAGCAGATCGCCAAGGAAAGCTTCGGCTTCGCCGGCCGCTCCTTCGAGAGCGCCATCGAGGCCAGCCAGGCCTTCGCGACCTGCAAGACCCCGGCCGAGATGGTCCAGCTGCAGACCAAGCTGGCCAAGGAAAACTGGGAGAACATGGTCTCCGAGACCACCAAGCTGTCCGAACTGTCGGCCACCGTGGTGAAGTCGGCTGTCGAGCCGATCTCGGCCCGCTACAAGACCGCTTTCGACGCCGCCACCAAGGCCGCCGCGTAAAGCGCGCGACCGGCCGGGACAACGTGCGGAGACGGGGGCCTCCTTCGCACGTCGCCCGGCAGGCGACCGAATGACGGAACCGGCGTCACCCTGTTTGGGGGTGGCGCCGGTTTTCTTTTGCGCGCTCACGATGCCACGGAATGCCCCCAAACCGTCACGAATGGCGCGTTGCAAGTCCGTGGCGGTCATGGCACAAAACGTCAATTCTTGCCGGCCCGCTCATGCAACCGCTTCCGCAATGCGTCCAAGCGGTTACACTGGGGGCAGCCGGCGCGCGCGGGGCGGGTGTTTTCCGTCAACCCCGGGTGCGGCTGGATCGTTCTTCCACGGTTATTTTTTCGGCAATGCAATAGGTGTTTTCCGCCATGGTGCGACCCGTCAAGAAAGCCGTGTTTCCCGTTGCGGGCCTCGGCACCCGCTTCCTCCCCGCCACCAAGCTCGTGCCCAAGGAAATGCTGCCGGTCGTCGACCGGCCGCTGATCCAATACGCCATGGACGAGTGCCGCGAGGCGGGGATCGAGCATTTCATCTTCGTCACCGGCCGTGGCAAGTCCTCCATCATGGCGCACTTCGACCATGTGCCCGAGCTTGAGGACCTGCTGCGGGAGAAGAACAAGACCAGCGAGTTGGACGCCCTGCTGTCGTCCATGCCGCCCGCCGGCACCGTCTATGCCACGCGCCAGCAGGCGCCGCTCGGCCTGGGTCACGCCGTGCTTTGCGCGCGGGCTTTCGTGGGCGACGAGCCGTTCGCCGTGGTGCTGCCCGATGACATGGTGCTGGCCGACGACAAGCCCTGCATCGGCCAGTTGATCGAGGCGCAGGCGCGCGTCGGCGGCAATGTGGTCGCCGTGGAGGAAGTGCCCGCCGACCAGACCAACAAGTACGGCATCCTGGACGTCGACTTCGACGACGGCAAGCTGGCCCGCGCCAGCGGGCTGGTTGAGAAGCCCAAGCCGGCCGACGCGCCGTCGCGGCTGGCGATCATCGGCCGCTACGTGCTGGACCCGCGCGTGTTCGACGCGCTGGAGACGCAGGGTGCGGGGTCGGGCGGCGAAATCCAGCTCACCGACGCCATGAACGCCACCATCGGCAAGATGCCGTTCCACGGCCTGCGGTTCGACGGCACGCGCTACGACTGCGGCGACAAGGTCGGGTTCCTGAAGGCGAACATCGCCTACGCGCTGAACCGCGCGGATATGGGCAGCCAGGTGGCCGACGTGCTGAAGTCGTTCTGCGCCGACCTCGAGGCGGGCAAGGCCGCGCCGGCGTCGGGCGGCGGCACGGGGGCCGGCGGTGAAGAGCCGGTGGCCGTGCCGGCCGAGCCCAAGAAGTAATCATACTCCCGGCGGCGGCCGCGTTTCCGGCCGCCGCCCAGTCCGGTCAGGAAGGAAGGATCGCGATGCGCATTGCCATGATCGGCACCGGCTACGTCGGCCTGGTGTCGGGTGCCTGTTTCTCCGAATTCGGCGTCACCGTCACCTGCGTCGACAAGGACGAGAGCAAGATCGAACGGCTCAAGCGCGGCGAGATTCCCATCTATGAACCGGGCCTGGACAAGCTGGTGGCGTCCAACGTCGCCGCCGGCCGCCTTGAGTTCACCACCGAACTGGCCGAAGCCGTGACGGGCGCCGACGCGGTGTTCATCGCCGTCGGCACGCCCTCGCGCCGCGGCGACGGCCATGCCGACCTGTCCTACGTCTACGGGGCGGCGGAAGAGATCGCGCGCGCCATGGACGGCTACACCGTGGTGGTCACCAAGTCGACGGTTCCCGTCGGCACGGGCCGCGAGGTGGAGAAGATCATCCGGGCCACCCGCCCGGATGCCGAGTTCGACGTCGTCTCCAACCCCGAGTTCCTGCGCGAAGGGTCGGCCATCAACGACTTCATGCGGCCCGACCGCGTGGTGATCGGCGCCGAGACCGACCGTGCGCGCGAGGTGATGCGCGGCCTGTACCGGGTGCTGTACCTGATCGAGACGCCGATCCTGTTCACCAACCTGGAAACGTCGGAGATGATCAAGTACGCCGCCAACACCTTCCTGGCGGCCAAGATCACCTTCATCAACGAGATCGCCGACCTGTGCGAGAAGGCCGGCGCCGACGTCCATGACGTGGCCAAGGGCATCGGGCTGGACAACCGCATCGGGCGCAAGTTCCTGCACCCCGGTCCGGGCTACGGCGGATCGTGCTTCCCCAAGGACACGCTGGCGCTGGTGCGCACCGCGCGTGACCTGGACAGCCCGCTGCGCATCATCGAGACGGTGGTCGACATCAACGCCAAGCGCAAGAAGGCCATGGCCGAGCGCATCATCGCCGCCGCCGCCGGCAGCCTGGCGGGCAAGACCGTCGCCGTCCTGGGTCTGGCCTTCAAGCCCAATACCGACGACATGCGCGATGCCCCGGCGCTGGACATTCTTCCCGCCCTTCTGGAGGCCGGCGCGGAGGTGCGCGCCTTCGACCCCGAGAGCATGGATGAGGCGAAAAAGCTGCTGGACGGCATCACCTACTGCGACAACGCCTACGACACCATGGAAGGGGCCGACGTGCTGGCGATCCTGACCGAGTGGAACGAGTTCCGCTCGCTGGACCTTGAGCGCGTGAAGCGCCTGATGGCCGCGCCGGTGATGGTCGACCTGCGCAACATCTACGAGCCCGAGATGATGGCCGAAGCCGGCTTCACCTATTCCTCCGTCGGCCGCCCCTGGCCCTACGGCCGCAAGGTCGAGGCCTGATCCTGCCTGCCGGGGCCGCGTCCCGCGGCCCCTTTTCGCGCGTTGAACGAACGGGCGGCAGGCTGTCTGCCGCCGCGTCACCCGTCATCCACCCCGACCGTGGAGGATGTTCCATGTCCGTCAAGACCGTCGCCACCACGCCCTTCGATGGCCAGAAGCCCGGCACTTCGGGCCTGCGCAAGAAGGTGTCCGTCTTCCGGCAGCCGAATTACCTGGAGAACTTCGTCCAGTCCATTTTCGACAGCCTGGAGGGGTTTGCGGGCAAGACGCTGGTGGTCGGCGGCGACGGCCGGTTCTACAACCGCACCGCCGTGCAGACCATCCTGAAGATGGCCGCCGCCAACGGCTTCGGCCGGGTCAAGGTGGGGCAGGGGGGCATCCTGTCCACGCCCGCGGTGTCCTGCGTCATCCGCGAACACGGGGCCTTTGGCGGCATCGTCCTGTCGGCCAGCCACAATCCGGGCGGTCCGGACGAGGACTTCGGCATCAAGTACAATGTCTCTGCCGGCGGACCGGCGCCCGAGAAGGTGACCAACGCCATCCACGCCCGCACGCAGCAGATCACCGAGTACCGCATCCTGGACGCCGACGACCTGGACCTTGATGCGCGCGGCGAGCAGCGCCTGGGCGACATGGTGGTGGAGGTCATCGACCCGGTGGCCGACTACGCCGCGCTGATGGAAAAGCTGTTCGACTTTAACGCCATTCGCGCGATGGTCCAGAACGGCTTCCGCATGCGGTTCGACGCCATGCACGCCGTCACCGGCCCCTATGCCCGCGAAATCCTGGAGAACCGCCTCGGCGCGCCGGCGGGCACCGTGATGAACGGCGAGCCGCTGGAGGATTTCGGCGGCGGGCACCCCGACCCCAACCTGGTCCACGCCAAGGAACTGGTAGAGATCATGTACGGCGCCGACGCGCCGGACCTGGGCGCGGCGTCCGACGGGGACGGCGACCGAAACATGATCCTGGGGCCGCACACCTACGTCACGCCCTCCGACAGCCTGGCGATCCTGACCGCCAACGCGCATCTGGCACCCGGCTATGCCAAGGGCGTGGCGGGTGTGGCGCGCTCCATGCCCACCAGCCGCGCGGCCGACCGGGTGGCCGAGAAGATGGGCATCGCCGCCTACGAGACGCCGACGGGCTGGAAGTTCTTCGGCAACCTGCTGGACGCCGGCAAGGTGACGCTGTGCGGCGAGGAGAGCTTCGGCACGGGCTCCGACCATGTGCGGGAGAAGGACGGCCTGTGGGCGGTGCTGTTGTGGCTGAATGTGCTGGCCGTGCGGAAGGAAGGCGTGGCCGACATCCTGCGCGCCCACTGGGCGGAATACGGCCGCACGTTCTATTCCCGCCACGACTACGAGGGCCTGGAGAGCACGGCGGCGGAAGACCTGATGAACACCCTGCGCGGCAAGCTCGCCGGCCTCGCGGGCGCCACGCTGGGCGGGCGCACCGTCGCGCTGGCCGATGATTTCGCCTACACCGACCCGGTGGACGGTTCGGTCGCGGAGAAGCAGGGCATCCGCATCGGGTTCGAGGACGGCGCGCGCATCGTCTACCGCCTGTCGGGCACCGGCACCGCCGGCGCCACCTTGCGCGTCTACATCGAGCGGTACGAGCCTGATGCGGCGAAGCACGAGGGTGACACGCAGGAGGCCCTGGCCGACCTGATCGCCTTGTCCAAGGAAATCGCTGACATTCCCGGCAAGGTCGGCCGCGACGCGCCCACCGTCATCACCTGACCCCAGGCCGTTGCCCGGCCCGAGTCGAACCGACTCGCCAAACACCCCGTCGGTCGCCGACGGGGGTGTTTTTCATGCGACTCGGCTTAATCCGGCGCGTCGGAGCCGATCGCCGGATGGCGTGCGACCAAGGCTCTACGACAACCCATTTCCTGCCCGCCGACCCAAGATTTTGCGATCTGTGGATAAATCTGTGCAAGAACCTGTGTAGAGGGATCAGTTTTACGCAAGAGGAGGTAGGCAGGAACGGTGGTAGAAACATATCAAACGGGGTAAAACCATCACCTAGACTAAAGAATGCCCCAATGAACTCACTTTTTTGTCACGGCGATGGAACCCACCGTGCTATCAAGGCCTCAGTCACGTTCTTGGGGTTTCGCGTCATGCCGTTCGACTCAGTTCTCTACACAGCCGCCGACATCATGGTCGCCCCTGCCACCGGTCCCGACGGGGCGATCCTTGGATACCGCGTCACCACCATGGGCGGAGACGTAATCGCGGTCGTTCGCCACCGCGAAATCGCCATCGCCATCGCCGATGCGCAGCACCAGGAAGAGTGCCTCTCGCGTCATTTGCACTGAAACTTTTCAGTGACCGCGATGCGACTGTCGTAGCAGTCGCGCAGCCGCGATCCAAGCCGGACCCGCGCGCTTACCACGCATGAACCGCCCTCTCGGGCTCCTCCCCGCCGTCGCGCCGCCTCACGCCGCCTTTCGCACGAAGTCGGGGAGGGACAACCGTGGCCCCGGTGGCGGTGTGGCCGGGCGGGCGGTGCCGGCTCTCAGCACCATCTGCACCGTGTCTGGCGGCGCCTTCAGCAGCGCCGCCACGCGGTCGCGCACGGGCGGTTCCTCCAGCATCTGGCTCATGGGGTGCAGGCCGATGCCGTGCCGCACGCCCCGCAGCCCCAGCCGCTGATACCGGCGCCCGGCATCGATGAGCGCGGGCGCCGAGGCATCGGGCGCGAGCACGACGAACCAGCCCGCCCCCTCCTGCGCCTGTCGGGCGGCCAGCGCCGCGCCCTGCTTGCGAAAGCCGGACGACAGCACCGTTGCCGGCGTGAAGACGGCGTGGGCGAGCCAGCGAAGCGGTGCCGGCATCTCCATGGTTTCCGGTGTCAGGCCCGTCGGCCGGCGGGCTTCGTCGGCGCGGCGCCAGCGGATCCAGCGCGACAGTTCTTCCTGCGCCTCGTCCCGTGCGGCCTGGAGGCGTGCGCCCGCGGCCGCCGCCTCGGCCAGCCCGCCGGCCTCCTGCGTGCCGCGCGCAATGAACCGCACGTCGGGCATGTCCGCGAGCAGGTCCTCGACCAGATCGTCGGGCAGCGGGTCCGGCCGCAGGCCCCGGCGCCGGGTGCGCCGCGCCCATATGGCTTCGAGGCTTGCCGGGCCGTCGGCCTGCGGACCGTCCAGGACCGACAGCCGCACCTCCGGCCCTGGCGCGACCTCGACATCCCGGACCGCGAGGCCCAGGGACGGCGCCGCCGTTTCCAGGGTTTCCAGAAAGGCGCCGAGCGAGATGACGGTCTCCCGATCATCGGGGTCCACGGCGGGCAGGCGGCGTTCCGGCGCGATGTCCAGCGTCCAGTGCTGCGCATCCCGCAGGGTGACGCGCCAGGGCTGGGTGTTGTGCCCGCTGGGCGCGCGTGCGGCGGTTTCGAGCAGGCACAGACGGGCGTCGTCGAGCCCCAGGGTCCCGGCGGCGGTCGTGGAAGGCGAGGAGGTGGCGAAACGGGAAGTTGACGACATGGCGGGCCTCGTCTCAAGCGGTGGCGCTGCGTCCGCCCGTTCACGATGCCACTCCTGTCTGCGTCCGCCAACAGCGGCGCACGAAAAAGGGCCGGCACCCGTGTGCCGGCCCCGGTCGCGTCGCTCGTCTTGGTGTCAGGCGGCGAGCGCCTGCCGGTCGATCGACTTGTTCCGGCCCGAGACGGCCATGGCCGTCCAGAGCAGGCAGATCGGCCAGGTGATCAGAAGACCGAAGCCCAGCGTGAATGCACCGACGGCGAGGGTGACCACCAGCATGATGATCGAGCCAAGGATCGTCGCATAGATCATGCCCAGCGGGCCGAACAGCAGGGTCAGCAGCAGCGCCATGCCCATGCTCTTCTTCTGGGACAGCAGGACCTGGGCCCGGATGGCGCGATCGCTCGCGCCCGCATCATTCGACATCTTTATCTTCCCCTTCTTCCACTGCCCCTCGACAGCGCCATGGTCTTGTGCCCGCCTTTTCCAGGCGGGCACAATGGTGATAAAGGGACATGAAGAAAAGGGGAATAGGCCGAAGGGCATAAGCGCCTTCGGGCAAAGGACTGCGCTCAGCCGACCGAGAAGCTTTCGCCGCAACCGCAGCGCGCTGTCTCGTTGGGATTGGTGAAGGTGAAGCCGGACCGCAGCTTGCCCTCCTCGTAGTCCATGGTGGAGCCCAGCAGGAACATGAAGGCGGCCGGGTCGATGAAGATCTTCACGCCCTTGTCCTCGATCATGTCCTCGAACGGCTTCTTCTCCTCGGCGTATTCCACGACATAAGACATGCCGGAACAGCCGGTGGTCTTCACGCCCACGCGCAGGCCCTCCACGGGCTTGTCCGACTTGGCGATCAGGGTCTTCACACGATCGGCGGCGGCGTCGGTCAGGGTCAGGACCGGAGCGCTCATGCCAACTCTCCTAAACCAGTGTTGGTTCTCTCGTTGCCCGTGATATGGGCCGGAAATCAGAACATATCCAGGGCGATCTTGGCCTCGTCGCTCATACGCTCGGGCGTCCAGGGCGGCTCCCAGGTCAGTTCGACGTGGACCTTGCCCACGTTGTCGACAGCCGCCACGGCCTCGGCCACCTCGCCCGGCATTTCGCCGGCGACGGGACAGGCCGGGGCGGTCAGGGTCATGACCACCGAGACGTCGCCGTCGGGCTTGATGTCGACGTTGTAGATCAGGCCCAGGTCGTAGATGTTCACCGGGATTTCCGGGTCGTAGACGGTGCGCAGGGCCTCGACGATCTGGTCGTCGGTGGCCGGCTGCGTGCCTTCGGGCAGCTTCTCGCCGGCATCGGCCGACAGGTCGCCTTCCGGCGGCGGCGGCTCGGGAGCCATCATCGGGGGGCGCATCACGCTCATGTCGCTTGCCTCATTGTCCTGCTGCGGGTCCTGCTGCGGTCGGTTCGGTGTCAGAATGAAGTCGCGGGTCATCCAAAAATCTTGCGCACGCTGCCAAGGCCCTTGATGAGCCGGTCGATGTCGTCCCGGGTGTTGTACATGCCCAGCGACGCGCGGCTCATGGCCGGCACGCCGAAGCGCTCCATCACGGGCTGGGCGCAGTGATGGCCCGCCCGGATGCACACGCCGGACTGGTCCAGGATGGTGGCGATGTCGTGCGGGTGGGCGCAGTCCATGGTGAAGCTCATCACCGCGCACTTGCCCGGAGTGGTGCCGTAGAGCGTCAGCCCCTCCACGCTGGCCAGCTGCTGCTGGGCGTAGTTGAGCAGGGCGTGCTCGTGCGCGGCGATCTTTTCCAGGCCCAGGGCCGAGACGTAGTCCATGGCCGCGCCCAGCGCAATGGCGGCCGAGATGGGCGGGGTGCCTGCCTCGAACTTCGCCGGCAATTCGGCCCAGGTGGATTTCTCGAAGGTGACGGTCGCGATCATGTCGCCGCCGCCCTGGTAGGGGGGCATGGCGTCGAGCAGGGCTTCCTTGCCATACAGGATGCCCACGCCCGTCGGACCGTAGAGCTTGTGGCCCGAGAAGACGTAGAAGTCGCAGTCCAGGTCCTGCACGTCGACCGGGATGTGCACCGCGCCCTGGCAGCCGTCGATCAGCACCCGCGCGCCGACGGCATGGGCGGCCTGGGTGATCTCCTTCACCGGCAGCACCGTGCCCAGCACGTTGGAAACATGCGCCACCGAAACGATCTTGGTGCGCTCGGTCAGCATGCCCTTGAACGCCGCCAGGTCGAAGGCGCCGTCGTCGGTGATGGGCACGACCTTCAGCACCAGCCCCTTCTCGTCGCGCAGCATCTGCCACGGCACGATGTTGGAGTGATGTTCCAGTTCCGAAATGATGACCTCGTCACCCTCGGACAGGAAACTGCGGCCGTAGGTGGCGGCGACCAGGTTGACGGCCTCCGTCGCGCCCTTGGTGAAGACCACCTCGCGCGTGCTCTCGGCATTGATGAACCGCCGGGCGATCTCGCGCGAGCCCTCGTACAGGCTGGTGGACTTCTCCGACAGCGAGTAGGCGCCGCGGTGGACGTTGGCGTAGTCGTGCGTATAGAGACTGGTGATGGCGTCGATCACCGCCTTGGGCTTCTGCGCGCTTGCGCCGCTGTCCAGGTAGGTGAGCGGCTTGCCGCGCACGGTCTGGGCCAGGATGGGGAAGTCGGCCCGCACGGCGGCCACGTCGAAGCCGGGGGCCTCGGGCGCGATCGTTGCGGTGTCGGTACGGTCGACTGCGTTCGCAGTTATCATGGTTGCTCGTCCCTAAACCTGTCTCAGCCCAGTGCCGGGTCGATTTCGGCGATGCGGCGGCGCTGCCAGCGGTGGATGACCTCCTTGAAGGCCTCGCGGTTGGCTTCGCCGGGAATGCGCTCCACCACGTCGTCCAGGAAGCCCTCGATCAGCAGCATGCGGGCCGTCTCCGGGTCGATGCCGCGCGAGCGGAGGTAGAACAGCGCCACCGGGTCCAGTTCGCCGGTGGTGGCGCCGTGGCTGCACGTCACGTCGTCGGCGTAGATTTCCAGTTCCGGCTTGGTGTCGACCTCGGCCCCGCGCTCCAGCAGCAGCGCCTTGTGGAGCTGGTTGCCGTCGGTCTGCTGGGCCTCGCGGCGGACCAGGATCTTGCCCTGGAAGACGCCCCGCGACTTGCCCGCCAGCACGCCCTTGTAGATTTCATTGGACGTGCACTCGGGCGCGGCGTGGTCGATGAAGCTGGTGGTGTCCATGTGCTGCGTGCCCGACGCGCCATAGGCGCCGTTGAGGCGGCACTCGGCATGGCGGCCGGCCAGTTCCACCCGCAGGTCGTGGCGCGAGAGCTTTCCGCCCACCTGAAGCACGAAGCTGTCATAGACGCCCTTGGCCTCCACCTTCACGGCGGTGGCGGCGACGTTGTAGGCGGTCTCCGGCAGGTTCTGGAGGATCTGGTGGGTGAGCACCGCGTCCGGCGCCACGTGGATTTCCGTGACCGCGTTGCGCAGGGTCGGCGTCTCCGACGTGGTGCCGATCCAGCTTTCCACGACGGTCGCCACGGCGCCGTTCTCCAGCACCACCACGTTGCGGGGTTGATGCGCCGTCGGCTCGTCCTCGGCGGCGCTCACCTGAACGATGTGCAGCGGCTTTTCCAGCGTCGTGCCGGTCTTCACCCGCACGACGAAGCCGTCCTCCAGCGCGCCCTGGTTCAGGGCGGCGAAGGGCAGGTCGCCGGCGTCGGCCAGGCGCCCGATGAAGGGTTCGACGGCGTGGGGCTCGGTCTCCAGCAGGGTCGCCAGCGTCGAGACGGCCACGCCCTTGGGCAGCGCGTCCAGGTCCGACATCTCGGCGGAAAACTGGCCGTTTACGAACACCAGCACATGGGCGTCCAGCGTCAGCGCGTCGCCGGCCGGGATGGTGTCCAGGCCGATCTCGTGCGTCGGGCGGGCAGGGCGGAAGGGCACCTTCAGCATGTCGCGGAGGTTGGTGTACTTCCACTGCTCGACCTTCACCGTCGGCGCGCCGTGGGCCTGCCAGAGCTTGGCGCCTTCCTCGCGGGCGTGGCGCACCCAGGCGATCTGCCCGCCGGGCAGGGCGGTGCCGGCGCCGGGCAGGGTGTCGCTCAAGGCGGCGGGGGTGATGGCGTTGGTCTCGGCCATGATGTCTCTCTCGTCCTTCGTCCTCGCGGCGCGTGGCGCGGCGTGCGCTTACGCGGCCTGCTCGGTGAACTCGGCGTAGCCCTTCTCTTCCAGCTCCAGCGCCAGTTCCTTGCCGCCCGACTTGACGATGCGGCCGCCGGCGAAGACGTGCACGTAGTCGGGCACGATGTAGTTGAGCAGGCGCTGGTAGTGGGTGATGACCAGGAAGCCCCGGTCGGCGCTGCGCATGGCGTTGACGCCGTCCGACACCACCTTCAGCGCGTCGATGTCCAGGCCCGAGTCCGTCTCGTCCAGGATGCAGAAGGCGGGCTCCAGCATGGACATTTGCAGGGTCTCCGCGCGCTTCTTCTCGCCGCCGGAATAGCCCATGTTGACCGGGCGCTTGATCATCTCGTCGGGGATGTCGAGTTCCTTCTGCTTGGCGCGCAGCAGCTTGAGGAACTCCATGGGCTCGATCTCGCCCTCGCCGCGGGCGCGGCGGCGGGCGTTGATGGCGGCCTTCAGGAACGTCGTGGTGCCGACGCCGGGGATTTCCACCGGATACTGGAAGGCCAGGAAGATGCCCGCGACCGCGCGCTCGTCCGCCTCCATGTCGGCGATGTCCTTGCCGTTCAGCAGCACCTGGCCGCCGGTGACCTCGTAGCCCTCGCGCCCGGCGACGACGGCCGACAGGGTGGACTTGCCCGCACCATTGGGGCCCATCAGGGCGTGGACCTCGCCGGCGTTGATGGTCAGCGAGAGACCCTTGATGATCTCCTTGCCGTCGACGGAGGCGTGCAGGTCCTTGATCTCGATAAGCGGAGCCATGTTGTTCATTCCCGTCCGTGTGATTACCCGACGCTGCCTTCGAGCGAAATGTTGACCAGCTTCTGCGCTTCCACGGCGAATTCCATGGGAAGCGTCTGGAGCACCTCCTTGCAGAAGCCGTTGACGATCAGGCCGACGGCCTCTTCCTGGTTCAGCCCGCGCTGCATGCAGTAGAACAGCTGGTCGTCGCTGATGCGGCTGGTGGTCGCCTCGTGCTCCACCTTGGCCGAGGGATTCTTGGCCTCGATGTAGGGCACGGTGTGGGCGCCGCAGTCGGAACCGATGAGCAGGCTGTCGCACTGGGTGAAGTTGCGCGCGTTTTCCGCCTTCGGCAGCACGCGCACCAGCCCGCGATAGGTCTGGTCGGCGCGGCCGGCGGAAATGCCCTTGGAGATGATCTTCGACGACGTGTTCTTGCCGATGTGGATCATCTTGGTGCCGGTGTCGGCCTGCTGCATGTTGTTGGTGATGGCAACCGAGTAGAACTCGCCCACCGAGTTGTCCCCCTGCAGGATGCAGGACGGATACTTCCAGGTGATGGCGGAGCCCGTCTCCACCTGCGTCCACATGACCTTGGAGTGGTTGCCCCGGCAGGCGGCGCGCTTGGTGACGAAGTTGTAGACGCCGCCGCGCCCGTCCTCGTCGCCCGGATACCAGTTCTGCACCGTGGAGTACTTGATCTCGGCGTTTTCCATCGCCACCAGCTCGACCACGGCGGCGTGCAGCTGGTTCTCGTCGCGCTGCGGGGCGGTGCAGCCCTCCAGGTAGCTGACGTAGCTGTCATCGTCGGCGATGATGAGCGTGCGCTCGAACTGGCCGGTGTTCTTCTGGTTGATGCGGAAGTACGTCGACAGCTCCATCGGGCAGCGCACGCCCGTGGGGATGTAGACGAAGCTGCCGTCGGTGAAGCAGGCTGAATTCAGGCAGGCGAAATAGTTGTCGCCCTGCGGCACCACGCTGCCCAGGTACTTCTTCACCAGCTCCGGGTGGTTGCGGATCGCTTCGGAGATGGAGCAGAAGATGACGCCCTTCTCCTCCAGCTTCTTCTTGTAGGTCGTGGCGACCGAGACCGAGTCGAACACCGCGTCCACGGCCACGTTGCTGCCCATGTCGGGCACGTCCGGCTGCCCGGCGCCCTCGACGCCCGCCAGGATTTCCTGCTCCTTCAGCGGAATGCCCAGCTTGGCGTAGGTTTCCAGAAGCTTGGGATCGACCTCGTCCAGGCTCTTGGGCCCGGCCTTCTGCACGGGCGCGGAGTAGTAGTATGCATCCTGGTAGTCGATGGGCGGAAACTTGACCTTCTGCCAGCTGGGCTCCTCCAGGGTGAGCCACAGGCGATAGGCCTTCAGACGCCATTCCAGCATCCATTCCGGCTCGTTCTTCTTGGCCGAAATGAATTTAATGATGTCCTCGTTCAGGCCCTTGGGCGCCATCTCGGATTCGATGTCGGTCTCGAAGCCGTACTTGTAGCGCTCCATCTCGCGGACGGTCTTGACGGTGGATTCGGTCGCCGCCATGGCTGCTACGTCCCTTCAGAGTTCCAAGTGCTGGCGCCGGAGCGCCGATGTCGTTCGTCGATCGGGCGGGGCAGGCGGCCTATTGGGCCGGAACCCCGAACATGGGCTGGTCGGCCGCCATGTCGGCCAGCGATACGGTGGCCAGCGCGCCGCGCACGGCGGTGTTCACCTGCGTCCAATGGCCGTGCATGGGGCACAGGCTTTCGATGCCGCATTCCTCCTCGGCCTCCTCCACGCAGGAGGTCAGCGCGATGGGGCCTTCCACGGCCTGGATCATGTCCGCCACCGTGATGACGCCGGGCTCGCGTCCCAGGGCATAGCCGCCGCCGGCCCCGCGCACGCTTGTGACCAGACCATCGCGCGTGAGCGTCTTCATGATCTTGGACACGGTCGGCAGCGGCACGCCGGTCTCGGCCGCGATCTGCTGCGCCGAGCGCACCGTGCGCTTGCGCGCCATGTCCACCAGAAGCACTACGGCGTAGTCGGTCATGCGGTTGATGCGAAACATGCCGTTCCAGCCTTTCACGAAGCCTCTTACGGAAGCTCCTTGCATTGCGGACCAATTCGGTCCCTTTTTAATAGGACCGCGCGGGTCCCATTTCAAGGGGAAACGCCCGGTTCGCGGTTGAGGGTCGCGGCGTTTTCCTTATGTTGGGCGCAACGACAGACGCATTCGGAGGACGAGACGCATGGCGGGTACGCCGCAGGAAACCATCGACGAACTGGCGGAAAACTTCGCCCTGTTCGACGAGATGGAGGACAAGTACGGCTATATCGTCGATCTGGGCCGCCAGATGGACGCCCTGCCGGATGCCGAGAAGGGCGACGAGACCAAGGTCACCGGCTGCATGAGCCAGGTGTGGATCAAGCCGACGGTGGAAGACGGCGACCCGCCGCGCCTGCATTTCCGGGGCGACTCGGACGCCTTTATCGTCAAGGGCCTGATCGCCATCCTGCTGAAGGTCTATTCGGGGCGCACGGCCGAGGAAATCCTGTCCGTCGA
Organism: Caenispirillum salinarum; assembly: GCF_044803115.1. Lineage (GTDB taxonomy): Bacteria > Pseudomonadota > Alphaproteobacteria > Rhodospirillales > Rhodospirillaceae > Caenispirillum > Caenispirillum salinarum_A. The sequence goes on from NZ_CP085224.1 coordinate 1,720,609, forward strand.
CCCGGCCGAGATGATGCACCGGCTGGAGCTTGAAAACCACATCAGCCCCAACCGCCGCAACGGGCTGGTGAGCATGGTGGAAACCATCCGCACCTACGCCAAGCGCCTGCGGGAGACGCAGGAGGCGTAAGGTTTCCGTCAGCGCTTGAACGAAGAAAGGGCGCCCGGCCTGAGCCGGACGCCCTTTTTCATGGTGTAGCGGTAAGGCCGGTCGTCAGGCCGCCCGCACGTCGTGCAGGAAGCGCTTGACGATGCCGTTCAGGCTGTCGGCCTGCTCCGACATCTGGCGCGAGGCGTCGAGCACCTGTTCGGCGGCGCTGCCGGCCTCGTGGGCGGCTTCGGTCACGCCGGTGATGTTGCGCGACACCTCCTGCGAGCCGGCGGCGGCCTCCTGGACGTTGCGGCTGATCTCCGACGTGGCGGCGTTCTGCTCTTCCACCGCGCTGGCGATGGCCGACGCCACCTCGTTCACTTCCTCCACCGTGCGCACGATGCCCTCGATGGCGGAAACGGCCGACTTGGTCTCGCCCTGGACCTGGGCGATCTGCTGGCTGATCTCTTCCGTCGCGCGGCTGACCTGGCCGGCGAGGTTCTTGACCTCGTTGGCGACCACGGCGAAGCCCTTGCCGGCATCGCCCGCACGCGCGGCCTCGATGGTGGCGTTGAGCGCCAGCAGGTTGGTCTGGTCGGCGATGTCGTTGATCAGGCTGACGACCTCGCCGATGCGCTCGGCGGACTGGGCGAGGCCGGTGACGATCTCGTTGGTGCGGCGCGCCTCGTCGGCGGCGGAGCGGCTGATGGCGCTGGAGTGGTTGACCTGGCGGCCGATCTCGGAGATCGAGGCCGACAGTTCCTCTGCCGCCGTCGCCACCGTCTGCACGTTGGAGGACGCCTGGTCCGAGGCCGCCGAGACGGCGGTGGCCTGGCGGGTGGTCTCCTCGCCGATGGCCGACATGCTTTCGGCGGTGGCGTTCAGTTCGGTGGCGGCCGAGGCGACCACCTCCAGAAGCTGGTCGATGTCGTTGCCGAAGCTCTTGGTCAGTTCGTCGACACGGGCGCCGCGGCGCTCGCGCGCTTCGCGCTCCCTGGCCTGGTCGGCGGCCAGCTGGTCGGCCTTGATCATGCTGTCCTTGAAGACCAGCACGGCGCGGCTCATGTCGCCGATCTCGTCCTTGCGCTCGGTGCCGATCACCTCGACGCTCTTGTTGCCGCCGGTCAGGGCTTCCATGACACCCGTCAGGCCGCGCACCGGCGTGGTGATGCTGCGCGAGACGTAGGTGGACAGGACCACCATGGCGACCAGCAGAAGCCCGGCCACGGTGCCGAAGGTGGCGGCTTCCCGCCAGAAGGCGGCGGACACGTCGTCCAGGTAAATGCCGGTGGCGATCATCCAGTTCCACTCGGGCACGCCCTTGGCGAAGGACAGCTTCTCGATCGGCTCGTCGCTGCCTGCGCGTGGCCACATGTAGTTGACGTAGCCCTGGCCGTTGCTCTTCACCACCTGGATCATGTCCTGGATGAAGGCCTTGCCGGTGGGGTCGGTCAGGTCCAGAACGTTGGTGCCGATCAGCGACTGCGAGGGGTGCGACACCATGGTGCCGTCGGTGCGCGCGATGAAGAAATACTCCGATCCGCCACGGTAGCGCATGGCGCCGATGGCCTCGGCGGCGCGGGCCTTGGCCTCGTCTTCGGTCATCTCGCCGGCTTCGGCCTTGGCCAGATATTCGGTGGCGACGCCGTGGGCGGCCTCTATCAGGTCGCGCGTCTGAAGGCGGCGGTCGTCCATCAGCGTGCCGTTCAGGCTGGACAGGCCGACGCCCACCAGCACCACCAGGCCCGCCAGGGCCGTGGCGACGATGAGCAGCAGTTTCTTGCCGATCTTGATATTCTTCATGTCACTCGCTCCACGCCGGTTGGTGCCGCGCCCGGGCTCCGGCGTCCGTTGTGGCGCGTCCTTGGGCCGCCGGTTTTCCTGGCGGTGGACGGTGCCGTGGTTCCCGCAATTGTTCTTAATTCGAATATAGCAATATAATAATCGCCTAATTAGAAGTGCTACTGCTTATCTTGTGGGCATTAAATCGCCCCGGGCCGGCCAGCGATCTGCGGGCGGCTCCGGGGCGCGTTTGGTCGGCCTTAGTTGCCAAAGTCCAGGAAGGCATCGATGTCCAGCACCACCATCAGCTCGCCCTCCAGCCGCACGACGCCCGAGGAAATGCCGCGCCAGCGCGGGTCCAGGGTCGAGGGGTTGGGCTCGATGCGGCTGACCGGCAGGCTTTGCACGTTGCCCACGCTGTCGACCTGGAGGCTGTAAAGCTCCGGCCCCTGCTCGACCGTGACGCACATGATGTTGCCCTTGCTTTTCTTGGGCGGCAGGCCCAGGCGGGTGCGCACGTCGATGACGGTGACGATGCGGCCGCGCAGGTTGATGGAGCCCGCCACTTCCGGCGGCGCCAGCGGGATGCGCGCGACCTTCTCGGGGATCAGGATGTCCTGGACCCGTTCCACCGCCAGGCCGAACAACTGATCGGCGACGTAGACCGTCACGAACACCTGTTCGTCGGCCGACTGCATGGCGTTGGCCTGGTGCTGGGCGTCGGTGCTCGCCACGGCTCGGCTCTGGGTCGCCGGGGTCATCTCGGTCATCTCGTGCCTCATCACTCGCAAGCGTCGGCGCGCGCGGTTCGGACCGAGGCCATGGCCTGTGCCGGCCGGTCCGGGCGGCGCGCCGGTGTCAGCCCCGCGAAAAGGGGGTATCCGGATGAAGGGAGTGTGCCCCTTTTTGCCCCGCGCTTCCAGACATTTTGCGCTGCCGACTCCACCTTTCGGATAAGGCGGCGACCGCCCGGTCCCTACTGCCGGTCGTTACCGTTCCCCTCGCAGCCCGCGCCGTAGAAAAGGTAGCCGGAGACCGCCTCGCCCTGCGGACCGGACACCCGCTCCACGCGGCCGCAGTCGATGTCGGGCGGCGTGGCGCGACCGGGCAGGTAGACGGGCTCGCCCTGGTCGGGCAAGGGCTCGGCGGTCTGCGGCAGGGTCTCGAGGCTGTCGACCCTGCCGCCGCTGGTGGCGACGCAGTCCTGCAGGGCGCCGTCGGTCGTCTTCATCCGTACGCCCACCATGCCCTGGTTCATGGGCCAGGCCTTGAGCACCGACTGAACGGCGGCTTCGGCCTCGTCGACGCAGGCCTGGATGGCGGGCAGCAGGTCGGGCAGCACGCGGCTCCAGTCGCCCACCGGCTTGCCGCCGAAGTCCGCGAAGGGCACGCCGTCGCCGCCGACGGCCGGTGTGGCGAGGGGGGCGCCGAGCGTGCAGCAGCCGTCGACCGTGCCGCCACCGGGCAGGGCCACCACGGCGCGCGCGTCGTGCATGTCGCCGCGCATGGTGTCGCGGCAGGCTTCCTCGCGCGCGATCACCACGAGCCCGCCCCTGGCCGCGTCGTCCACCCCGTCGCCGCTGGCGGCCTCGCCGCGCCAGACGTGCCAGGCGGGGTCCAGGTGGTCCAGGCTGTCCAGCGTGCCGGTGAACGTGGTCTTTTCCACCTCTTCCCCGGCCGGCCGCTGGAGTTGAGCCGTTCCGGGACCCATGTCGATGCGCCAGAAAGGCTCGTTGCCGCTGCATTTCAGGGCAAAGACGGGCGGCTTGCTGGCGGCGCCGCCGCCGGTCCGGGCCGCGCCCGGTGACTCCTGGGCCGGGGCGGGCGACGCGGCGGCGGCCAGAAGCGCGGCGGCAACGGCGGCGGGCAGGGCTGGGAAGCGGATGCGCGGCACGGTGCTCATGGCGTCTGTCGGCTCCTGCACGTGGATCGTCACGGAGACAACGGGTCGGCCCCGCCCATGCGTTGCTGTTGCTGTTGTTCGGCCTGGAGCGTCGGCTCCGGCCGCTCGGCCCGGCGCTGGTGGGCGGGCGGCACCGCCGGACCGTCGGCCGCGTCCGCCGGCACCGGCGCCACGGTGACGCCGACGCTGACGGTGTGCGCCCCACCGCCCATCATCACGCCCTTCAGCGGGCTGACGTCGCTGAAATCCCGCCCCCACGCGACGGTCACATGCTCGCGCGTCGGCAGCTTGTCGTTGGTGGGATCGACGTCGATCCAGCCGCCGTCGGGCAGGTAGACCGACACCCAGGCGTGGCTGGCGTCGGCGCCTTCCAGCACCCGGTCGATCTCGTCCAGCGACCGGCTGAGAACATAGCCCGAGACGTAGCGCGCCGGCAGCCCCAGCGCCCGCAGGCAGGCGATCTGCAGGTGGGCGAAGTCCTGGCAGACGCCGCGCCGCTCCGCCAGAACCTCGGCCAGCGGCGTCGCGACGGTGGTGGCGGTGGGGTCGTAGGAGAAATCGGCGTGGATGCGCGTCGTCAGATCCAGCACCGCCTCCAGCAGCGGCCGTCCGGGCGGAAAGCTCTCGGCCGCCAAGTCCCGCACCTCCGCCGGCAGAGGCACGTTGGGGCTGGCGAAGGTGTACTGGCAGGCGTCCAGCAGGTCGCGGCGACGGGTGTCGCGCACCATCTCGCGCACGCTTTCCCATGGCGGCGTGCCGTCGGGGTCGGGCAGGCGCGGCGGCGTGACGGTCACCAGGCTGTCGGCGACGGCGCGCAGTTCCTCGTGCGTTTCCTCCAGCGTGAAATAGCACGCCGCGTTGCCGAAGTAGTCGCGCCGCTCGGTCATGGTGCTGGGGCGTGGCGTGACCGTCAGCTTGTGGCGGTGAACCTGCTGGGTGGCCAGATTGCGGGGGCGCAGGTGGGCCAGGTGGTGGCTGATGGTCACCGGCTGGGAATAGTCGTAGCGCGTTTCATGGGTGACGCGGTAGGTCACCGCCGCGCGCGGATCGGCCGCCGCCGCCGCCGCGACCCTGGCGGCATCGGATGTTGCGGCATCGGGCGTTGCGGCATCGAAAGTCGCGCTGGCGGGCATCGCCGTGGCGGGTGCGTCGTGCGGCGTCTTCTTGTCGTCGGCCCCGCTCATGCGCCGCGCTCCTTCGTTGCCAGCAGTTCCACGAAGGCCGACGGCGGTTCGGACACCTCGGCGGCATGGACGAAGTACTGCCGCGTCAGCGTTTCCGAGAAATCCCACAGGCCCGATCGCATGGTGCCGATCAGGTCGCCCAGCCGCACCTCGCCCGGCGCGGCGTCGTCTTCCAGGGTCAGGACCGACAGGTCCAGGGTGCGCACGCCGGTCAGCAGGCTCATGATGATGCGCTGTTCGGGCGTGAACATGCGGTCGGGGCGGTAGGCGGACAGGGCATCGCAATGCTCCATCAGCCGCGCAAGCTGAAAGCCGAGGGAGCGGGGATTGCTCTCGTCGCTGAACAGCAGATCGGCGACCGGCGTCACCTGCGGCGCCGCCAGATAGCGCGCGCGGTAGGTCATGATGCTGTCGGAGACGTCCAGCACCAGGTCCAGCGCCGGTCCCAGGTCGCCGTCCGGGGCCAGCAGCAGGGTGGAGGCCAGGTCCAGGGCGTGCAGGGCGCGTTCCAGGCGGCGGCCGATGTCCATGAAGCGCCAGCCGGGACCGCGCGTCATGTTCTCGCTGGCCAGCCCCGACAGCGCCGAGAGCAGCATGATGGTCTCGTTCAGGGCGGCCAGGGCATCGTCGGGGTCCACGTCCTCGCCGGGGCCGAGCGCCAGCAGGCGGTCGTCCAGGCGGTTGATGCCGCGCCAGGTGTCCAGCGACAGGCGGTCGCGGACGATGGTGGCGGTGCGCTGCATGTTGTGGATGGTCCCGCGCAGGCCGATAAAGGCGGCGGGGTCCATGTTGCGGATCAGCAGCTCGCGCACCCGCTCGTCCTGGGCCTCGTGGTCGGCGCGCGGACTGTCGAGGCCGATATGCCCCATCACCGCGAACAGGCCCAGCACGGTCTCCAACTCCGGGTCGCCGCCGCCGGCCGCGCCCTCGGCGGTGCGGCTGATGGCGGCGCGCAGCAGGCGGGTGGTGTCCTCGCATCGCTCCAGATAGCGGCCGAGCCAGAAGGTGTTGTCGGCGACGCGCGAGGGCAGGTCGCGGCTGCCGCGCACCGTCTTGGCCGGTGCTGCGCGGCTGGACAGCATGGACACGGCGGGCACGGGCTCGTCCGACAGCACCCAGGTATCTTTCGATCCGCCGCCTTCCTGCATGGAGACCGACAGCGAGCCCGGCGCGGCGGTGCGCGTCAGGCCGCCGGGCAGCACCTCCGGCCCGTTGCGGGTCAGGACCACGTGGGCGCGCACCGTGACGGCGCGGGTCTCCAGCCGGTCGCCGGTCCAGGCCGGGGCGGTCGACAGGGTGACGCTTTCCTGCGCCACCCAGCGGATGGGGTCCGCCTTGATGCGCTCGGCCAGTTTGGCGCGCTCGGCCTTCGACAGGCGTCCGGCGTTCACCACGGGGGCCTGCACGCTGAAGGCCGGACGGATGGCGAGGCGGTGGAGGTTCTCCAGCACGTAGGCCAGTTCGCGCTCCTGACCGCACCACCACGAGGCCACGCCGGGCAGCTTCAGCGGCTCTCCCAGCAGGTGCCTGCACAGGCCCGGCAGGAACGGCATGAAGGCCGGGCTTTCCACCAGGCCCGAGCCGAGGCCGTTGGCGACCGCGACCGTGCCGGCCTGCACAGCGCCGACAAGGCCGGGCACCCCAAGCGTCGAGTCGCCGCGCAGGTCCAGCGGATCGCAGAAACCGCCGTCGGTGCGGCGCAGGATGACGTCGACCGGCTTCAGGCCCTCCATGGTCTTCAGGTAGACGCGGTTCTCGCGCACCGTCAGGTCCTCGCCCTCCACCAGCGTCAGGCCCATGTATCGGGCCAGGTAGGCGTGTTCGAAATAGGTTTCGTTGTAGGGGCCGGGGGTCAGCAGCACCACGCGCGGGTTGTCCGGGTTGCGCGGGGCCATGCCGATGAGTGCGTCGCGCGCTTTCAGGAACCAGCCGGCCAGCCGGTGGACGCTGGTGCCGCGATAGAAATCCGGCAGCACGCGGCTGACGATGATGCGGTTTTCCAGCGCATAGCCCGCGCCCGAAGGGGCTTCGGTGCGGTCGCCGAGCACCCACCATCCGCCGTCGGGGCTGCGGGCCAGGTCGGCGGCGTAGAACTGCAGCGGCCGGGCGGCGCTCGCGCCCGATGCCACGCCCGCGCCGTGCAGGGGGCGCAGGAAGCCGGGGTTGCCGAACACCAGCGCCGGCGGCAGCTTGCCGTCGGTCAGCAGGCGCTGCGGCCCGTAGAGGTCGGCCAGGATCAGCGTCAGCAGCGTCGCGCGCTGCTTGAGCGCCGCCTCGATGCCCGCCCACTCCTTGCCGTCCATGAGCAGCGGCAGCGGGTCGAGCTGCCAGGGACGGTCCATCCCCTCGGGGTCGCCGTAGACGTTGTAGGTGACGCCGTTGTCGCGGATCAGCCGCTGGCCGCGGTCCCAGCGGGCGCGCATCTCGGGGCGCGACAGGTCCGACAGGTTTTCCGCGAAGTCCCGCCAGTGGGCGCGCAAGGCACCGTTGGCGGCGGTCATCTCGTCGAAGCCGCCGCGCGTCGGCGCATAGGCCAGGTGGGAGAAGCCGGGCAGCATCCCCTGTCCGCCGCGCATCCGGCGCCCGGTGTTCTCCAGTAGGGGCATGATCTGAGCGTCCTCCGCGCGGGCCCGGCCCCGGTGGTGCGGGGCAATGGGCCCATCATCCCGGCTGCGGGTTACCCAGCAGTTAAGCGCATATCCAGCGTGCATGGGAAGTCGGGATTATGCTCCGCCGGCGGAACGAAGACCGGCCCCGCCGTATGTCCGATGGGGAAGAAGCGCGCAAGCCGCCGTGCTTCCGCCTCGTAATGGTTGACGGGGGCGGTGTCGTAGTTGCGCCCGCCCGGATGTGCCACATGATAGGTGCAGCCGCCCAGCGAGCGGCCGTTCCAGGCGTCCAGCAGGTCGAAGGTCAGCGGCGCGTGGACGTCGATGGTCGGATGCATGCAGGCCGCCGGCCGCCAGGCGCGGAACCGCACGCCGGCGACGTATTCCCCGGTGGTGCCGGTCGGTTGAAGCGGCACGCGGCGGCCGTTGCAGGCGATGACGTGACGGTCCGGGCGCAGGTTGCGGACCTTCACCTGTACCCGCTCCACCGAACTGTCGACATAGCGCACCGTGCCGCCGACGCCGGGTTCCTCGCCCAGCACCAGCCAGGGTTCCAGTGCGTTGCGGATCTCGATCTCCACCCCGTCGTGAACCACATGGCCGTGCCGCGGGAAGCGGAACTCCACATGCGGCGCGAACCATTCGGGATCGAAGTCGAAGCCCGCCCGGCCCAGGTCCGCCAGCACGTCGCGGAAGTCCTGCTCCACATAGTGCGGCAGCATGAAGCGGTCGTGCAGGGCCGTGCCCCAGCGCACCAGCGGGCGCTCGTACGGCGTTTCCCAGAACCAGGCGATGAGCGCGCGCAGCAGCAGTTGCTGGGCGAGGCTCATGCGGGCGTGGGGCGGCATCTCGAAGGAGCGGAACTCCACCAGCCCGAGGCGCCCGGTCGCGCTGTCGGGCGAGAACAGCTTGTCGATGCAGATTTCCGAGCGGTGGGTGTTGCCGGTGCTGTCGGTCAGGATGTCGCGCAGCGCCCGGTCGACGATCCACGGCGCCGGGTCGCTGCCCCGTTTCGGCAGTTGCGACAGCGCGATGGACATCTCGTAGACGCTGGCGTCGCGCGCTTCATCGATGCGCGGCGCCTGGCTGGTCGGGCCGATGAACAGGCCCGAGAACAGGTACGACAGGCTGGGGTGCGTCTGCCAATAGCGGATCAGGCTGCCCAGCAGGTCCGGCCGGCGCAGGAACGGGCTGTCGGCCGGGGTGGCGCCGCCGACCACGATGTGGTTGCCGCCGCCGGTGCCGCTCGCCCGTCCGTCCACCAGGAACTTTTCCGTCTCAAGCCGCGCCTGGCGGGCGTCCTCGTAGAGCCCTTCCGTGATGGCGACGGCGTCCGCCCAGCTTGCGGCGGGATGGATGTTGACCTCGATGACGCCGGGGTCGGGCGTGACGGAAATGCCTATCAGGCGCGGATCGCGCGGCGGCGGGTAGCCCTCGATGGTGACCTTCAGCCCCGTCTCCCGCGCCGCCGCCTCCACCTGGGACAGCAGGTCCACATAGTCGTCGGCGCTTTCCGTCGGCGGCATGAAGACGTGCAGCCGACCGTCGCGCGGCTCGATGGCGAGCGCGGTGCGCACCGGCCCGCCGCCAAGCCCCTCGCCGCTGCCCGCCCGCGTCAGGCGCTGCGGCACCTGCGGCGGCACCACCGGCGCGGCGGCGCCCTGGATGCGCGGCTGGTTCAAGTGGCGAGGCTCCGGCAGGTCGCCGCGCGGGGTGAAGGGGTCCATCTCCACCACATAGGGGAACTGGCTGGCCGGCACGTGGGGCAGGGCGTCCAGCGGCATCCGCAGGCCGAGCGGTCCGTCGCCGGGGTGAAGCAGCATGGCTCCCTTGCGGAAGCGCCACACCTCGGTCTGCCAGTGCGGCGCCTCGGCGGCCGATTGCGCGCGCTGGACGGGCAGGGCGTAGCCCACGGGCTTGTCGAGACCGCGCGCGAAGACGCGGGCCAGGCGGGCGCGTTCCTCCGCATCCTTCAGCTTGCTGTCGAAGGGGTCGACGTTTTCCGGCAGCCGCGCCTCGCGCTCCAGGAAGTGGACGGGGTCCTCGTAGGCTTCCTGGATGGCGGCGGGGTCCAGGTTCAGCGTGTCGGCAACGGCTTCCATGAGGCGCTTTGCATCATCGACCGTATGGCCGGGATGCTCGCCTTCCTGGGCGTAGGTGCCCAGGCCCGGCCAGAGCGGCTTGCCGTCCTTGCGCCAGTACAGGTGGAAGGCCCAGCGCGGCAGGCTCTCGCCCGGGTACCATTTGCCCTGGCCGTAGAGCAGCATGCCCCCCGGCGCGAAACGGTCGCGCAGGCGGCGGATGAGGTCGGCGGCATAGAGGCGCTTGGTCGGGCCGACGGCGGCGGTGTTCCACTCCGGCGCGTCCATGTCGGACGCGGCGATGAAGGTGGGCTCGCCGCCCATGGTCAGGCGCACGTCGCCCGCGATCAGGCGATCGTCCACCGCGCGGCCGAGGCTGAGGATTTCCTGCCATTGCTCGTCGGTGTAGGGCCTGGTGACGCGCGGCGTTTCGTGGATGCGGGTGACCGACATCTCGAAGCCGAATTCCACCTCCGCCTTGTCCACCGCGCCGGAAATGGGCGCGGCCGAGGGCGGATCGGGCGTGACGGCGAGCGGAATGTGCCCCTCGCCCGCCAGCATGCCCGAGGTGGGGTCGAGGCCGATCCACCCGGCGCCCGGCAGGTAGACCTCAGCCCAGGCGTGCAGGTCGGTGAAGTCGTGGTCGGTGCCGGCGGGTCCGTCCAGCGGCTTCTCGTCGGCGGTCAACTGGATCAGGTAGCCCGAGACGAACCGTGCGGCGAAGCCCAGGTGGCGCAGGATCTGCACCAGCAGCCACCCCGAGTCGCGGCACGATCCCGAACCCTGCGACAGCGTTTCCTCGCAGGTCTGCACGCCCGGCTCCATGCGCACCAGGTACTTGATGCGGTGCTGGAGCTGCTGGTTCAGGCTCACCAGGAAGCTGGTGGTCTGGGTTTCCCGACGCGGAACGGCGGCCAGCAACTCGCGTAAGCGCGGTCCCGGCTGCTCGGTGCGGCGGAAGGGGGCCAGTTCCTCGGCCAGCACGGGGTCGTAGTCGAAGGGCCAGTGCTCCGCCTGCGGCTCCAGGAAGAAGTCGAAGGGGTTCACCGTCTCCATCTGCGCCACCAGGTCGACGTCGATGGTGAAGGCGCGCACCTTCTCAGGGAACACCACGCGGGCGAGCCAGTTGGACTGCGGGTCCTGCTGCCAGTTGAGGAAGTGCGTCCCCTCGCCGATCTTCAGCGCGTAGGAGAGGATTTTCGTGCGGCTGTGCGGTGCCGGCCGCAACCGGATGATCTGCGGCGACAGGCTGACAGGGCGGTCGTAGTGGTACGAGGTGCGATGGCGCAGCGCGACGCGAATGCTCATGACCCTGGCGACTCCCCGGCCTGCCCATGGAAAGGTCAAGCCTGCCCGATGCTTAAGGAATGGGCAATGGGGAAAGGGGGATTGTGGCGGGGGTGTGGGTACATATGTTATAACCGGGTGAAGTGTCTTTTTTCCCGGAGTCCGCAAATGATCTCGCTCAAGGTTACCCGCGTCGGCAACTCCTACGGTGTCGTGCTTCCCAAGGAAGCTCTCTCGCGCATGAAGCTTGAACAAGGCGACACGCTGTTCCTCACGGAAACACCCGAGGGGTACCGCCTCACGCCGTACAACCCCGACTTCGAAAAGCAGATGGAGGCCGCCCGGCGGCTCATGAAGAAGCGCCGCGCTGCGCTTCGCGAATTGGCGAAGTGACATGGATTGGATGTGGCTGGGGCGCGAACTCGTTCTTGCGATTCATGAAGAGCAGATCGCAGAGCACGGCGGCGGCGTGGGCGTGCGTGACGAAGGTCTCCTTGAGTTCGCGCTCGCGCGTCCGTTGAATGCCTTTTCCTATGGAGCGCAGGACGTGGCCGATCTTGCAGCGTCCTACGGCTTCGGGATCGCCCGCAATCACCCTTTCACCGATGGCAACAAGCGCACTGCGGCGGTGTGCATGGAACTGTTCCTGGACCTTCATGGACACGAATTGACCGTCTCGGACGAGCAGATGGTCGGGGTAATCATGGAACTAGCCGCAGGCGATCTGACAGAAGAGGACCTGGCCGCCTGGATCAGGGCCAACATCAACCCTCCCGCCTGACCCCTTCCGCCCCCAGCTCCGCCACCGAGCGGCAGCCGATGAGGTCCAGCGTCAGGTCCATTTCCGCCAGCAGGTTTTCCAGCACCGCGCGCACGCCGGCCTCGCCGTCTAGCGAAAGTCCGTATGCGTAGGGTCTTCCCACCAGCACCGCTCGCGCGCCCAGGGAAAGCGCCTTGAGCACGTCGGCGCCCGTGCGCACGCCGCTGTCGAACAGCACCGGCGCGCGGGCCGTTTACCGCGACCGCCATGGCCGGGGGCGCGGAAGTCCGTGCGGCTCTGCACCGCGCCCTCGGGCAGGGCGCCGCGCGGCAGGTCCATGCAAAAAGGGCCGGAGACGCATCCGCCTCCGGCCCCCGAGGATTGACGCCCGAAGCGCTTCAGCCCTTGAACAGATCCTTGTGCGCCTCCCGCAGCGCGGCCTTCTGCACCTTGCCCATGGTGTTGCGCGGCAGTTCCTGCACGAAATACGCCGCCTTGGGCACCTTGTAGTTGGCCAGTTTTTCCTTCACGCGGCCCAGCACGGCGTCCTCGGTCAGGTCCGAGCCCTCGCGCCTTACGATGACGGCCACGCCCACTTCGCCGAAGTCGGGGTGCGGCACGCCCACGATGGCGCTTTCCACCACACCGTCGATGTCGTCGATGAGGCTCTCGATCTCCTTCGGGTAGACGTTGTAGCCGCCCGAGATGATCATGTCCTTGGCGCGGCCGACGATGTGGATGTAGCCGCGGTCGTCCACCTTGCCCTGGTCGCCGGTCTTGAACCAGCCGTCCTCGGTGAACTCCTCCGCCGTCTTTTCGGGCAGCTTCCAGTAGCCCTTCATGACGTTGGCGCCGCGCACCTGGATGTTGCCCACCTCGTTGGCGGGCAGGGGGCGGTTCCCGTCGTCGACCACGCGCGCCTCCACCCCCGGCAGCGCCATGCCGACGGAGCCCGGCACCCGGTCGCCGTCGTAGGGGTTGGAGGTGTTCATGCCCGTTTCCGTCATGCCGTAGCGCTCCAGGATCATGTGCCCGGTGCGCTGGCTGAACTCGCGGTGCGTCTCGGCCAGCAGCGGCGCCGAGCCCGAGACGAACAGGCGGATGTTGCGGGTCTGGTCCTTGCCGAAGTGGGGCAGGGCGAGCAGGCGCGTGTAGAAGGTCGGCACGCCCATGAAGACGGTGGCGCGCGGCAGCAGCTCCATCACCTTCTCGCGGTCGTAGCCCGGCAGCCAGATCATGCGCGCGCCCGACAGCAGCACGCAATGGCAGGCCACGAAAAGCCCGTGGGCGTGGAAGATGGGCAGGGCGTGCAGCAGCACGTCGTCGGCCGTAAAGCGCCAGCTCTCCACCAGCGCGAGGCCGTTGGCGCCCAGGTTGCGGTGGGTGAGCATCGCCCCCTTGGGCTTGCCCGTGGTGCCCGAGGTGTAGAGCATCGCCGCCAGATCGTCGGGCGCGCAGTCCACGGTCTCGAAATCCGCCGAGGCGCTTTCCGCGTGATCGGTGAAGCTGCCCCCGCCGTCACCGGCCAGGGTGAAGACGTTGGCCGTTCCGTGCTTGGCCGCGATGGTCTTGGCGGTGGCCTCGAAGTCCGGCCGGCAGACGAAGGCCGACGGCTCGGCGTTGCCGATCAGGAAATCGACCTCGTCCTCGCGGTAGGCGGTGTTCATGGGCAGGAACACGAAACCGGCGCGCAGGCAGGCCAGGTAGAGGAACAGGGCCTGCGGCGACTTCTCCACCTGCACCGCCACGCGGTCGCCCCGCTTGACACCCATGTCGGTCAGGAAGCGCGCGTAGCGGCCGGCGCTGGCGTGGGCGTCGGCATAGGACCACTTGTCGCCTTCCGGCGTCTCCAGAAGAAGCTCGTTGGGGTCCTTGGGAAAGCGGCTCTCGATCAGGCGGTAGAGCGACTGCTCGGCATCCGCCGGCGCGGCCGGGGCTTCGGTGGGTTTGGAGACGGCGGTCATGGACGGTTCCCTGTTTCGGTCATTTCATTGTCGGTGCGTTTGTATACAAAACGCTTGTCCAATGAATAAACCGAAACGCCCATGGAAGGCAAACGCCGCATTGACGCCGCGCGCGTGCTGGTACCGGTCGCGCGCGTGTCAGCCCTCGCGGACGGGCTCTGCCTGCCGCGCGGCGCGGGCCGGAGACCGTTCGGTTGCGGCTTCCGCAGGGGCGGCCGTCTGCGGCCGGCACGCCGGGGGCGTGTGCCGCGCTGCGTCTTGCAGGACCGCCAGCAGAGTCGCCGGCTTCAAGGTGCGCCAAAGGAACAAGGGCCGTCTCCCGTCCGGTGTGGCCTGCACGGATTTCCCTTGCGGGGCCGCGCTCCAGGCACTATACGGAAAGAAGCTGCGAAAGAAAATGAGAATTAGTCTCAGAGTGCAGCGCTCGGGTATTCGCCTCAGCCGGGATCGCGCCATGTACGTCTGCATCTGCAACGGCCTGACCGACAAGGACTTCACCCGCGCCGCCCGTGCCGGCGCCACCACCGTGGGCCAGGCCTTCGCCGCGCTGGGCGAGCGGCCCCAATGCGGCAAGTGCTTCGGCTGCGCCCGCCAGTGCATCGCCGAGGCGCGGCTGGAGATGGCGCAGGAGAACATCCAGGAAGCGGCGGAGTAGCGGCGTCCGCCTCCGGTTCCCGCGCCGCGGGTGGTGTTTCGGGTTGTTCCTCCCTCAGGGCGTGTGCATGATCCGGTGTCCGGCGGAAAAAGCCGAGGCGCCGGCTCCGCCATTGCCATATCCGGGACCTGAGGAGGATGCCGCATGAAGGGGAACAAGGCGATCATCGCCCAGCTCAACCGCATCCTGCGCAACGAGCTGACCGCCATCAACCAGTACTTTCTGCATGCCCGCATGATGCAGGACTGGGGCTACGCCGACCTGGGAAAGCACGAATACGACGAGTCCATCGAGGAGATGGTCCACGCCGACAAGCTGATCAAGCGCATCCTTTTCCTGGAGGGCCTGCCCAACCTTCAGGACCTGGGCAAGCTGCTGATCGGCGAGGACGTGCCCGAGATCATCAGGAACGACCTGACGCTCGAACGCACGAACCAGGAGATGATCGTCGAGGCCATCGCGGAATGCGAAAAGGCGCAGGATTACGTCAGCCGCTCCATCCTGACGGAAATCCTGGACGACACCGAGGAACACATCGACTACCTGGAAACCCAGCAGGGCCTGATCGACCAGATGGGCCTGCAGAACTACCTGCAGACGGCCATGGGATCGGTCGACGGCGACTGATTTCCGGGGCCGCTCCGGACGTTGCAGACGGGGCCGCGCCACGACAGGGTTCGAGGTGCGGCCCTTTGGCGTTATAGTCGCCCCCACGACACATCCGTTCCGTTTCCATTCAGGAGAGATCACCGTGCAGCTCCAGCACCCCTACCTGCTGTTTCTCGGCGACGCCCACGACGACCTGGCGGCCAAGACCGCCGCCGGCGTCTACCAATGGCGGCCGGACTGGTGCGTCGGCCAGTTGCGCCTGCCGGGGTGCCAGACCACGCTGGGCCTGCCCGACATGACCCTGGAAGAGGGCCGCAAGGCCGGCGCCCGCACCCTGGTGGTGGGCGTGGCAAACCGCGGCGGCGTCATTTCCGACACCTGGCAGGAAACCTTCGTCAACGCTCTGGCCCAGGGCTATGACATCGCCGCCGGGCTGCACCAGCGCCTGTCGGACGTGCCCGCCGTGCGCGAGGCCGCCGAGGAGCACGGCCGCCTGCTGGCCGACGTGCGCCACCCGCGCGAGCGTTTCGGCGTGGGCACCGGCGAGCCGCGCTCGGGCCGCCGCCTGCTGGCCGTCGGCACCGATTGCTCCGTCGGCAAGATGTACGCCACGCTGGCCATCGAGGCCGAGATGAAGAAGCGCGGCATGAAGGTGGACTTCCGCGCCACCGGCCAGACCGGCATCTTCATCGCCGGCACCGGCGTGTCGGTGGATGCCGTGGTGGCGGATTTCATTTCCGGTGCGGTGGAAAGCCTGGCCCCGGCCAACGAGCCCGACCACTGGGACATCATCGAGGGGCAGGGATCGCTGTTCCATCCCAGCTTCGCCGGCGTCTCCCTGGGCCTGCTGCACGGCGCCCAGGCCGACAGCCTGGTGCTGTGTCACGAGCCCGAGCGCGCCCACATGCGCGGCCTGCCGCAGCAGCCGCTGCCGGAAATCCGCGAGTGCATGGAGCTGAACCTGCGCTGCGCCCACCTGACCAACCCCAAGGCGAAGTTCGTCGGCATCTGCCTGAACACCAAGCGCATGGACGACGCCCAGGCCGACCGGGTGCTCAAGGAGACGCAGGACCGTTACGGCCTGCCCGCCTGCGATCCCGTGCGCACGGGCGTGGCGGCCATCGTCGACAAGCTGGGCTGATCCCATGACGACGCTCACCGTACTCAAGGAAACCTGGCCCATCGCCGGCAGCTTCACCATCTCGCGCGGCTCCAAGACCGCCGCCGAGGTGGTGGTGGCGCAGGTGGAGCGGGGCGGCGTGATCGGGCGCGGCGAATGCGTGCCGTACGCCCGCTATGGCGAGAGCGTCGACGGCGTGGCGGCGGCGCTGCTGGCCCTGCGCGACGACCTGGCGCGGCCCGGCTTCGACCGCGCCGCGCTGCGGGCGCAGGTGCCCGCCGGGGCCGCCCGCAACGCGCTGGACTGCGCCCTGTGGGACCTGGAGGCCAAGGAAAGCGGCGTGCCGGCCTGGAAGACGGCCGGCGTGCCCGAGCCGGCACCCGTCGTCACCGCCCAGACCGTCAGCCTGGGCACGCCCGACGAGATGCGCGCAAGCGCCGCGAAGCTGGCCGACCGGCCGCTCCTCAAGCTGAAGGTCGGGGCCGAGCAGGTGGTGGAGCGGGTGCGGGCAGTGCGCGAGGCGGCGCCCGCGGCATCCATGATCGTCGACGCCAACGAGGCCTGGACGCCCGCCATGCTGGCCGAGACCTGTGCCGCCATGGCGGACCTGAAGGTGGACCTGATCGAACAGCCCCTGCCGGCCGGCGCCGACGAGGCGCTGGAGGGCTTCGACAGCCCGGTGACGCTGTGCGCCGACGAAAGCGCCCATACGGCCGAGGGGCTGGAGGCGCTGGCGGCGCGGTATCAGCTGGTCAACATCAAGCTCGACAAGACCGGCGGCCTGACCGAGGCCCTGGAGATGGCGCGCAAGGCGCAGGCGCTGGGGCTCGGGATCATGGTCGGCTGCATGGTCGGCACGTCCCTCGCCATGGCGCCGGCGGTGGTGCTGTCCCGCATGGCGCGGTTCGTCGACCTGGACGGCCCGCTGATCCTGGCGCAGGACCGCGACGGCGGCATCACCTTCGACAAGGGCGTCCTGCACCCGCCGATGGGGCGTCTCTGGGGCTGAGAGACGGCATTTTCCTTGAAACTTTTGGCGTAGCGTTCTATCCCGAAACCGAGGTGTAGGGGGAAATAGAACGATGCGGGACGATTCCATTCAGACTGGCGGCCTTGAAACCGGCGGCGCGCCCCCGCGCGCCCGGCGGTCGGCCAGCGCCGACAGCGCCTTGGCGCGCCTGTCCCGGGACGTCACCGGCGCGCTGCTGCACGACCTGGTGGTGCCGACGGGGCACTCGCCGCTGGTGCAGCGCCGGCGCGCCGGGCTGATCGTCTCGCGCGTGCGCTGGGTGGCGGCGGTGTTCGCCATCCTCACGCCGCTGTGGATCGGCGTCGACCTGACCATCTTCCCCGAGCCTTTGGCCTGGTGGCTGGCCGGCCTGCGCGTGATGGCGTCGGCCGCCTTCGCCGCCGTGGCGCTCGGCTTCCGCAACACCGAGAGCATGCGCACCGCCAACCTGGCGCTGGGGGCGCTGCTGGCGGTGCCGACGGTGTTCTTCCTGATTTCCGACCCGCTGGTCTCGGGCTACCAGATCACCGGCTATGCCCAGGCGCTGGCCGCCGGCTACGCCTTCCTGCCCTTCGTTATGGTCGCCGGCCTGTCGGTCTTCCCCATCACGGCGTCGGAGGGTGCGATCTTCTCTGCGCCCCTGATCCTGGCGACCATCGGCATCGTGCTGGGCGACTTCGAGTTGCTGCCCTTCCGCACCTACCTTGGGGCGCTGTGGCTTCTGGGGCTTATCGCCGTGGTGGCGACGCTGGCGGGCATGAGCCAGCTGCATTTCATGATGCAACTCGTCAACCAGGCCAGCCACGACGCGCTGACCCAGGTCTACACCCGGCGCGTCGGCGAGGAACTGCTGGACAGCCAGTTCTCCACCGCCGCCCGCTCGGGCGTGCCGTTGTCCCTGGCCTTCCTGGACCTGGACAACTTCAAGATGGTCAACGACCGCTACGGCCACGAGGAAGGCGACAACACCCTGCGCAAGGCCACCGAGCAGATCCGCAAGGTGGTGCGCCGGGGCGACATCGTCATCCGCTGGGGCGGCGAGGAGTTCCTGGTGGTCATGCCCGGCACCGACGCGCCCGGTGCCCGCGTCGCCATCGAGCGCCTGCGCGCCGAGGGCCTGGGCACCCGTCCCGACGGCGCCCGCCAGACCGCCTCCATCGGCGTCGCCGAGCGCCTTTCGGACAACGCCGCCGACTGGGGCGATCTGGTCGAACGGGCGGACCAGCGCATGTACGTCGCCAAGAAAAGCGGCCGCGACCGCGTGGTGACCATCGGCGACGAGATGTTCCAGTAACACGACAAGGGGCGAGGGGACCAACGTGGTCGCCCTCGCGCTCCCCGCGACTTTTTGGCTGTTGGAAAGCCTGCCGACTGCCCTTGCTCTGCTCCCGCTTTCCTACTCGTACGCCTGGCGGTACAGATGCTCCACCTGCTCGGCCGAGGCGACCGCCGGCGCGCCCGGCACCGGGGCGAGAGCGGCGTTGGCCATGCGGCCGAGGGCGTCCATGTATTCTTCCTCGTCGATGCCGAAGGCGCGCGGGCTGGGCACATCCAGTTCGGCGCACAGGCGGCGCAGGAAGCCCACCAGCTTGGCGCCGGCCATGTCGTCGTCGTCATTCTCGGTGGCGATGCCCATGGCGCGCGCGGCCAGCGCATAACGTTCCGGCGCCATGGCGAGGCCGAAGCTGGCGACGGCCGGAAGCAGCATGGCGCTTCCAATGCCCTGGGGGACGCGGAAGAACAGGCTCATGGCGCGGCTCATGCCGTCGGTCAGGCCCGAGGACACGTCCGAGAACGCCATGCCGGCCTCCATGGCGCCCAGCATCATGTCCTCGCGCGCCTTGGCGTCGTGGGGCGCCTTGACGACCTTGGGCAGGGCGCGGCCGATCAGCCGCAGGGCCGACAGCGCCAGCGCGTCCGACAGGGTGGAGGCGCTGCGGCTGACGTAGGCTTCCAGCGCGTGGGTGAGCGCGTTCAGACCGGCGTCGATGGTCTGGCGGCGCGGCAGGTCCAGCGTCAGTTCGTAATCCACCACCGCGCCCTCGGGCACGCAGGCGAGGCCGGAAAGCAGCAGGTGCTCGCCGGTGGCATCCTCGGTGACGGCGCAGAAGCGGCTGGCCTCCGAGCCCGTGCCGGCGGTGGTCGGCACGCACAGCAGCGGCAGCACGCGCATGTCGGCCAGATGGTCGGGCAGGGCGTGATCCCGCAACGACCCGCCGCCGCAATAGAGCACGTTCATGGCCTTGGCGGTGTCCATGACGCTGCCGCCGCCGAAGGCGACGATTCCGTCGAAGTCGCCCGCCTTCAGCATCTCCAGCCCCCTGGCGACGACGCCGTCGGTGGGGGTGGAAACGGTGTCGGCGAACACCTGGACGCAGCGGCCGCTGTCGCGCAGGGTCTGCAGCGCGGCATTGAACATGGGCGTCTCGGCCAGCGCGGCGTCGGTGACCAGCAGCGGCCGGTCGACCCGCATGCGGCCCAGCACCTCGGGGATGCGGCCCGCGGTGCCGCCGCCGACCAGCATGAAACGGGGGCAGGTGAGAAGATTGGTCATGGCGCCCTCCTTGGACGATCCGTTCCTCGGACCGGGAGAGCCGCCCTGTCTTCTCGCGCGGGCTTGGCCGAGCCCCGGTACGCTTCCCAGTGTACGGGCGAATGCGGCGCGACAGGCTTGCGAAAAAGGCATACCCCGGGTGGGGTTGCCGGATGGAGCGGAGGTGGGGCTGACCCACAAAAAACCCCCGCCACCTCGCGGTGACGGGGGTTTTTCTCAAGCCTTGCGCGCCAACCCGAGGGTGGTGCGGGCAGAAGCGGGCGGGTTACGCCTGCTCCTCGCCCTCTTCGGCTTCGGCTTCCGTGCCGTACAGCTCGTCTTCCTCGGCCTGGACGGACTCCGGCGTGTTGTCGAAGCCGAGGACCTCGTCCTCGATTTCCACGTCGGCTTCCACCAGATCGGTGGCGTTGACCTGGTTTTCGCCCTCTTCCTGAGAGCGGGCCACGGTCACCGGCACGTTGAGGGTCACCTCGGCGTGCAGCATCACCGGAACCTCGTAGCGGCCCAGCGACTTGATCGGCTGGTGCATTTCCACCATGCCGCGCTCGATGCTGTAGCCCTGCTCCTTGATGGCGTCCGCGACGTCGCGGGCGGTCACGGAGCCGTAGAGCTGGCCACCCTCACCGGCCTGACGGACCATGATGAGGTTCAGGTCCTTCATGCGCTCGGCCACGTCCAGAGCTTCCTTGCGGCGCTCCAGGTTGCGGGCCTCGATCTGCGCCTTCTGGCTTTCAAAGTACTGCTTGTTCTTCTCGGAAGCGCGCAGCGCCTTGCCCTGGGGCAGCAGGTAGTTGCGGGCATAGCCGGGCTTCACCTTCACGGTGTCGCCCATCTGGCCCAGCTTCACGATGCGCTCGAGCAGAATGACTTCGGTCATGTCGATGTCCTCCTGACCCGGCTTATTTCAGAACGTACGGCAGCAGGGCCAGGAAGCGGGCGCGCTTGATGGCCTGGGCCAGCTTGCGCTGCTTCTTGGTCGAGACAGCCGTGATGCGGGACGGGACGATCTTGCCGCGCTCGGACACGAAGCGCTGCAGCAGCTTCACGTCCTTGTAGTCGATCTTCGGCGCGTTGGCGCCGGAGAACGGACAGGTCTTGCGACGGCGGAAGAACGGACGGCGGGTAGCAGCCATGCTTTAGGCTCCTTCGGCTCGGTTCTCGGGACGGCGGTCGCCACGGTCGCCGCGGTCTCCACCGCGGTCGCCGCGATCACCACGGTCGCCGCGATCACCACCGCGCTCACGGCCACGGCCGCCACGCGGGCCACGGTCGCGGTCGCCGCGCTCGTTGCGGGTCTGCAGGATGGCCGAGGGACCTTCCTCCAGCTCCTCGACGCGCACCACCATGTGACGCAGGATGTCCTCGTTCAGGCGCATCAGGCGTTCCATCTCGTGGACAGCCGGAGCCGGGGCGTCGACGTTCAGCAGAACGTAGTGACCCTTGCGGTTCTTCTTGATGCGGTAGGAGAGGTTGCGCAGGCCCCAGTACTCCTTCTTGGAGACCGAGCCGCCACCCTGGCCGAGAATGTTCGCCAGTTCGTCCGCCAGCTGCTCCACCTGAGAGGCGGAGATGTCCTGGCGCGCGATCAGGACGGTTTCATACAAAGGCATAGTCGTTAAGACCCCTTATGGCTTGTCTCATCCCGCACGGCCACCACGGCCGACGGGCATAGCCGGGGCCTCGCCGGCACATGGCCGACGCGGTGACCCGGCAAGGGACACTTTCGTGAAGGCGCGTAAGATACCGGCTCGCGGCCAGGATGCAAGGACTTTCACCGGCCGCGGCGCGTTTGTCCGGTGCTTTGGCTTGACACGGGCGCGCGGCCTGCGCACTTTCGCCCGAATTCGCGCCCGCCAGGGCGCCGAAGGGTTGTACAACACGGTGGAGGAAGACGCACCATGGCGCGTGCACTGGTGTTTCCCGGCCAGGGATCGCAGGCCGTCGGAATGGGCAAGGATCTGGCGGAGGCGTTTCAGGCCGCCCGCGAGGTGTTCGAGGAGGTCGACGAGGCCCTCTCGCAGAACCTGTCCAAGCTGATGTTCGAGGGGCCGGAAAGCGACCTGACCCTGACCGAGAACGCCCAGCCGGCGCTCATGGCCGTCAGCCTGGCCGTCGTCCGCGTGCTGGAGCGCGAGGGCGGCATGGACCTGGCCAAGGTCGCCGCCGTCGTGGCCGGCCACTCGCTTGGCGAATACTCGGCCCTGTGCGCCGCCGGCGCGCTGGAGGTGGGCGACACCGCCCGACTCCTCAAGACCCGCGGGCAGGCCATGCAGAAGGCCGTGCCGGTGGGCGAGGGCGCCATGGCCGCCCTGCTGGGCCTGGACATCGACGACGCCCGCGCCGTGGCGGAAGAGGCCGCCCAGGGCGAGGTGGTCACGGCCGCCAACGACAACGCGCCCGGCCAGGTGGTGGTCTCCGGCCACAAGGCCGCCGTCGAGCGCGCCATCGAGATCGCCAAGGAAAAGGGTGCGAAGAAGGCGGTGCTGCTGCCCGTCTCCGCCCCCTTCCATTGCCCGCTGATGCGCCCGGCCGCCGACGCCATGGCGCAGGCGCTGGCGAACGTCGACATCCGCGCCCCGCGCGTGCCGCTGGTGCCCAACGTCACCACCCAGCCGACCACCGATCCGTCCGCCATCCGCGAGCTTCTGGTGGAGCAGGTGACCGGCGCGGTGCGCTGGCGCGAGAGCGTGCTGGCCATGAAGGGCATGGGCGTCGAGGAACTGGTGGAGCTGGGCAGCGGCAAGGTGCTGACCGGCCTGGCCCGGCGCATCGACCGCTCGCTGTCGGCCACCGCCGTCAACGGCCCGGCCGATATCGAGGCCTTCCTCAAGACCATCGGCTGAGCGCGTCCGCGCCACCGGCCTCATAATAAGGAAAGGGACTGAAACGGCATGTTCGACCTGACCGAGAAGACCGTCCTGGTCACCGGCGCCTCGGGCGGCATCGGCGCGGAGATCGCCAAGACCCTGCACGCGCGCGGCGCCGTCGTCGGCCTGTCCGGCACCCGGAAGGAGGCGCTGGACGCCCTGGCCGTCACGCTGGGAGACCGCGTCCACGTGCTGCCCTGCAATCTGGGCTCGGCCGAGGACGTGGAGCAGCTGATCCCGGCGGCGACCGAGGCCATGGGCGGCATCGACATCCTGGTCAACAACGCCGGCCTGACGCGCGACGGCCTCATCCTGCGCATGAAGGACGAGGACTGGGACCAGGTGATCGCGGTCAACCTGTCGGCCGCCTTCCGCCTGTGCCGCGCCGTCGCCAGGCCCATGATGAAAAAGCGCGCCGGGCGCATCATCAACATCACCTCCATCGTCGGCCACACCGGCAATCCGGGGCAGGCCAACTATTGCGCGTCCAAGGGCGGCATGACGGCCATGTCCAAGTCGCTGGCGCAGGAACTGGCGAGCCGCGGCATCACCGTGAACTGCGTCGCGCCGGGCTTCATCGAGACGGCCATGACCGACAAGCTGTCCGACGACCAGAAGGCCAAGCTGAACGCCGGTATCCCCGCCGGCCGCATGGGCACGCCCGACGACATCGCCGCCGCCGTGGTCTTCCTGGCGAGCGACGAATCCGCCTACATCACCGGCCAGACCTTGCACGTCAACGGCGGCATGGCGATGATCTGACACCTGTTTCGGCCGCGGCTGCGCTTGACTCCCGGTTCGGGCGCGTTACGTGTGGTCAAGGCCGGACAAGTGTGCTACCAAACGCCGATCCCCGGCTTGATTCCGGGTATTTGGCGTACCCGATCGTACCGACACACAACACTTTGTGAATTTGAGGATTGACGACATGAGCGACGTCGCCGAGCGCGTTAAGAAGATCGTTGTGGAACACCTCGGTGTCGAGGAGTCCAAGGTCACCGAAAACGCCTCCTTCATCGACGATCTGGGCGCCGACAGCCTGGACACCGTCGAGCTGGTCATGGCCTTCGAGGAAGAGTTCGGCGTCGAGATTCCCGACGACGCGGCCGAGAAGATCCTGACCGTCAAGGACGCGATCGAGTTCATCGAGAAGAACTCGAAGTAAGGGCGGGCGCGCTGCCGCGATACGGTCCGGCGGCGCCACCCTCCTTGAGGCCCTGGCGCAGCGCGCCGGGCCGTTTCAGAGGTAGATATCGAGAGAGCCATGAGACGAGTTGTCGTCACCGGCGTCGGCCTAATCACGCCGCTGGGTAGCGGCGTCGAGGGCAACTGGACGCGCCTGATCAACGGCGAAAGCGGCATCCGCGCCATCGAGCGATTCGATGTGTCGGATCTTCCGGCCAAGATCGCCGGGCAGGTGCCGACCGACGAAAACGAGCCCTACCGGTTCAACGCCGACGATGTCGTGCCCGCGCGCGACCGCCGTCGCATGGACCCCTTCATCGTCTTCGGCATGGCCGCCGCCATCCAGGCCATCGAGGACGCCGGCTGGACGCCGGAGGACGAGGACGAGCGCGAACGCACCGGTGTCATCATCGGGTCGGGCATCGGCGGCCTGGGCAGCATCGCCAACGCCGAGGACACGCTTTCGCGCGGCGGCCCGCGCAAGCTGAGCCCGTTCTTCATCCCGTCCTCGCTGATCAACCTCGTCTCGGGCCACGTGTCCATCAAGTACGGCTTCAAGGGGCCGAACCACGCGGTGGTCACCGCGTGCTCGACCGGCGCCCACGCCATCGGCGACGCCAGCCGCATCATCAAGTACGGCGATGCCGACGTGATGGTCGCCGGCGGTGCCGAAGCGGCCATCTGCCGCCTGGGCATCGGCGGCTTCGCCGCCGCCCGCGCCCTGTCGACCGGCTTCAACGACACCCCGGAAAAGGGCTCGCGCCCCTGGGACAAGGACCGCGACGGCTTCGTCATGGGCGAGGGCGCTGGCGTCCTGGTGCTGGAGGAGTACGAGCACGCCAAGGCCCGCGGCGCCAAGATCTATGCCGAGGTTCTGGGCTACGGCATGTCCGGCGACGCCTACCACATCACGGCCCCGGCCGAGGATGGCAACGGCGGCTTCCGCGCCATGCGCAACGCCCTGAAGGACGCCAAGCTGGAGCCGTCGCAGATCGACTACGTCAACGCCCACGGCACCTCCACGCCGCTGGGTGACGAAATCGAGCTGGGGGCGGTGAAGCGCCTGTTCGGCGACCATGCCTACAAGCTGTCCATGTCGTCCACCAAGTCGGCCATTGGTCACCTGCTGGGTGCGGCCGGTGCGGTGGAAGCCATCTACTCCATGCTGGCCCTGCAGAACCAGATCGTGCCGCCGACGCTGAACCTCGACAATCCGTCGGAGTCCTGCGACATCGACCTGGTGCCGCACAAGGCCAAGGAACGCGAGGTCACCTACGCGCTGTCCAACAGCTTCGGCTTCGGCGGCACCAACGCCTCGCTGGTGATGGGCCGCGCGCCGTCCTGACGACGGCGTCGTGAGGCCCGCGTGCCAAGCACTCTGCCGACGGGGCGGGCGAGTTTGATCGTCCGCCCCGTTCGCGTCTTCACCTGACCGCAGTCCGCCGAGGATCGGCCACCGATGAAACGCGCTCTTCTTGCCCTCGTCCTCGTCGTCATCCTGGCCGGTGCGGGGCTCGCCTACGGCCTCTACTGGTTTGCCGGCGAAACCTTCACAGCCCGGGGCCCGCTGGAGGAACCGGTGATCGTGGAGGTGCCCAAGGGATCCGGCCTGGCCCGCATCACCGAGACCCTGGCGGATGCCGGCGTCATCGCCGACCGCGACGTCTCCAAGCTGATCTTCAAGCTCAAGGTCCGCGAAAGCGGCAAGGCCGCCGGCCTGCATGCCGGCGAGTTCCAGTTCGCGCCCGGAGTCTCCATGGCCGAGGTGACCGACATCCTGGCGTCGGGGAAGGTGGTGGCGCGCTTCCTGACGGTGGCGGAGGGGCTGACGTCGCCCGAGGTCATGGCGCTGGTAAGCCGGGCCGAGGCGCTGACGGGCGCGGTTCCCGAGCCGCCGCCCGCCACGGGCACGCTGCTGCCGGAAACCTACCACTATACCCGCGGTGACAGCCGGGCGGCGGTGGTGGCGCGCATGGAAGCCGCCATGAAGGCGGCGCTGAACGACCTTTGGCCGACCCGCGCCGAGAACCTGCCCATCGACATGCCGGAGGAGGCCGTCATCCTGGCCTCCATCGTCGAGAAGGAGACGGCGCTGGCGTCGGAGCGGCCGCGGGTGGCGGCGGTGTTCGTCAACCGTCTGCGGCGCGGCATGCGCCTGCAGTCGGACCCCACCGTCATCTATGGCCTGGACCCCGAGGACGGCGACCTGGGGCGGCCGCTGCGCAAGTCCGAGCTTGAGAAGGAAACGCCCTACAACACCTATGTCATCGGCGGCCTGCCGCCGGGACCCATCGCCAATCCGGGGCGGGAGTCCCTGGCGGCGGTGCTGAACCCGGCGGAGACGGATGACCTGTACTTCGTCGCCGACGGCACGGGCGGCCATGCCTTCGCCAAGACCCTGCGTGAGCACAATCGCAACGTCGCCAAGTGGCGGCGCATAGAGCGCCAGCGGGCGGGCGAATAGCAGATTTCGCCGGGGGTCGAAACGTTACGGTATCAATCCCATTGCCAGTGGCGGCAGAGTGCGGCATGATTCGCGTCAAGAGTGCGGCACGCACCAGAGAACGAGAGAGCGGGAGCACCCGGAAATGCGCAAGGTCCTGATGAGCATGGCGCTCACGGGCCTGATCCTGGGGGTGGCGCTGAGCACCCAGGTCGGGCTTTTCGTCGTTCAGCCGTCCGCCGCGCCGTCGGTGCCCGATGGCCTGACATCCGTGTCGGCGCCGGTGGCGAAGCCGGCCGAGGCGCCGGTGGGCATGGTGTATCTGCTGACGCGCGCGTCGGACATGCGCTTCCTCGACAGCCCCGACGCCATCTGCCGCCGCCAGTTCGACCGCGACAACGATGCCTGCCGCGGCCTCGTGCAGGGCTGGGTCATGCGGGAAAGCCGCGTGCTCGCAACGCTGCCGTACTCTGAAGCCCTGTGGCGCATGGCGAGCGGAGGCGGGTGAGAACGTCGAGATTGTCTCGACGTTTTATCGACGTTCTGTGGCTAGCCGGTGCCTGCGTCGGCGTAGGGTGCCGGGTCTGTCCAATGCCTATCCGCCCTTCGCCGGCATCCGCCGGGTGATGGCGTCCACCAGCCCGTCGGGCAGGGCCCCGGCCAGCCAGCTTCCCATGTAGGTGGGCAGGGGAAAGGCGATGCGGCCCCTGTCGCGGGCCAGGCCCCGGCGGATGATGCGCGCCGCCTTCTCGCCGGACATGAAGAACGGCATGGGAAAATCGTTGGCCGCGGTGATGCGGCTTTCCACGAAGCCGGGGCAGATGACCGACACCCGCACGCCCTCGGGCCCGAGCCAGCCGCGCAGGGCCTCCCCCCAGGTCTTCACCGCCGCCTTGCTGGCGCAGTAGGCCGGCGCGCCGGGAAAGCCGCGAAAGGCGGCCATGCTGCTCACCAGCGCGATCTGGCCCGCCCGGCGCTCGCGGAAGCGGGGGATGAGGGGCAGGACGGTGTTCATCACCCCGTCCACGTTCACCGCCATGATGCGCCGCGTCTGCTCGGCGCTTTCGCCCAACAGCCCGCCCTGGCCGCCGGATGCCGTTCCGGCGGAAATGCCGGCGTTGGCCACCACCAGGTCCAGCGGGCGGGTCGCGTCGGTCTCCAGCACGAAGGCTTCCATGGCGTCGCGGTCGGCGACGTCGACGATCCGCCCCTCGGCTTCCGCGCCACCGGCCCGGCAGGCGTTGACCGCGTCGTCCAGGCGCTCGCGGTTGCGGCCGGTGAGCGTCAGCCGCACCCCCGGCGCGGCGTATTCCAGCGCCAGCGCCCGGCCGATGCCCGACGAGCCGCCGGTGATGAGGATGTGGCGGGGGTCCGGGGTGCGGCGGCTCATGGGTGGCGGGACTCCTCGTCGGTTTCGGCGGGCAGGCTTTCATCGTCGAGCACGGCACGCAGCATGACCGCCAGCGGCGGCAGGTCGCCGGTCACCGTGCGCCAGAGGATCTCCGGGTCGACGGAGTGGTATTCGTGGATGAGTACGTGGCGGATTTCCGCCAGGTCCTGCCAGGGCACGCGCGGATGGGCGGCGCGCACCGGTTCCGGCACGCGGGCGGCGGCCTCGCCGATGATCTCCAGGTTCCGCGCCACGGCGTCGATGGTCTTGCTGTCGGCGACGAAATCGTCCTCCGTCAGGCCGGCGATGTAGAGGCGGCAGCGGTCGATGGCCTCCAGCATGTCGTCCAGGCGCACGCGCCAGTCCTTGTAGCTCATGTCAGAGGACCCTCACCGATTCGCTCAGCACCCGGTCGCGGATCCGCGGCTTGAGGTTGGCGGGCGTGACCAGGTCCACGGGGCGTTGCAGGATGCCCTCCAGCAGGTGTTTCAGTTCCACGAACTCCAGCATGCCGTCGGGCCGTCCGGGAAGAAACTCCACCAGCAGGTCCACGTCGCTCTCGCGCCGCGCGGCGTTGCGCACCACCGAGCCGAACAGCGACAGCCGCGCGACGCCGAATCGCTCCAACTCGTGCAGGTGGCGCTTGAGACGCCAGAGCACTTCCTCGCGCCGGGCGGGATTGGACTTGCGCAGCCGTGCCGCGTAGCGCTTCAGGGCGCCGGCGCGATCGCGCGGGACGGTGACGGTCAGCTCGGTCATTTCGGTATCGTCGGAGCCCGGATGCCGGCGGTGGCGCGGGCGGCGGCTCTTGCGGTGGGATGCTCTGCTCATGATGGCCATCCTACGCCCGCGCCGCCGTTGTGGGGAAGGGGCATGCGCGGGTTGTTGCCCGGGCCGCGCGAGGCTATAACCGGCGGACGAACGAGGACCGAGAGGACGTTATCCGTGCCCATCGCCAGCATGACAGGCTTCGCCCGCGCCGAAGGGGCCGATCCCACGCGGTCCGGCACCACCTGCATCTGGGAGGTGCGCAGCGTCAACGGCAAGGGCCTGGAGACCCGCTGGCGCATCCCGCCCGGCTACGACGGGCTGGAGATCGCGGTGCGCGAGGCCGTGGCGAAGCGGCTCAAGCGCGGCAACGTTTCGGTCACCCTGACGGTCTCCGGGGCCGACGAGCAGCCCTCCTACCGCGTCAACGAGGCCCTGCTCGACCAGATCATGGACGCCGCCCGCCGCTGGCAGATCAAGACCGGCGACGTCGCCGGGGTGCAAATGCCGCGTCTGGACGGCCTGCTGGCGCTCAAGGGCGTGCTGGAGCAGGTCGGCGAGGAGGAACCGGACGCGCAGGCCCGCGAGGCACGGGACGCCGCCCTCATCGCCGTTCTGGACGACGCCCTGGTGAAGCTGGCCCAGGCCCGCGCCGACGAGGGCGCGCGGATGGAGACCGTGCTTGTCGGGCATCTGGACACCATCGCCGACCTGGTGGAGCAGGCCGCCGGCACCGCCGCCCTGCGGCCGGAGGCCGTGAAGGCCCGCCTGCGGGAACAGGTGGCGGCGCTGGTCGACGCGCAGACGCAGGTCTCCGAGGACCGCCTGGCGCAGGAACTGGCGCTGCTGGCGGTCAAGGGCGACGTGCGCGAGGAACTGGACCGCCTGCGCGCCCACATCGCCCAGGCCCGCGAGCTGATCGCCGCGGACAAGGGACCGGTGGGCCGGCGGCTGGACTTTCTCTGCCAGGAGTTCAACCGCGAGGCCAACACGCTGTGCTCCAAGGCCCAGGACGTCGCGCTGACGCGCATCGGGCTGGAGTTGAAGGCCGTCATCGACCAGTTCCGCGAGCAGGTTCAGAACATCGAGTGATCGAGTGAGAGAAGGGCTCAAGCCCGCCGAGGGGGAAGCAACCATGTCTGTCGCCGTGTCGTCGTCTTCGTCGTCCCAGTCCACTTCCTGCGCCGTCGACCAGGGCGCCGGCGCCGGCGGCGGCCAGCCGTCCGACGGCATCCGGCGCCGCGGCCTGATGCTGGTGCTGTCCTCGCCCTCGGGTGCGGGCAAGACCACCATCTCGCGGTCCATGCTGGAGCGGGACGACAACCTCGCCATGTCCGTCTCGGTCACCACCCGCCCGCCCCGCCCCGGCGAGGAGGATGGTCGCGACTATCATTTCATCGGCGTGGAGACCTACAAGCGCATGGTCGACCGGCAGGAACTGCTGGAGCACGCGCGGGTCTTCGACAACTTCTACGGCACGCCCAAGGGGCCGGTCATGGACAGCCTGGCCGGCGGGCGCGACGTGCTGTTCGACATCGACTGGCAGGGCACGCAGCAGCTTGCGGCCAACGCCCGCCAGGATCTCGTAAGCATCTTCATCCTGCCGCCCACGGTCGACGAACTGGAGCGCCGCCTGCGTGGCCGTGCCCAGGACAGCGACGACGTGGTGCGCAAGCGCATGGCCAAGGCAGCCGACGAAATGAGCCACTGGCCGGAATACGACTACGTCGTGGTGAACAACGATGTGGAGCAGTCCATCGCCAGCGTCACCGCCATCCTCCACGCCGAGCGCCTGAAACGCACGCGGCAGGTGGGGCTGGCGGAGTTCGTCAACGGCATGCGCGGCGCCGAGGCCGATTGATTGCCGCCGGGCGCCGAGGACCGTACCTTCAGGGAACCGGCAGCCGGAGTTACGCCATGACCGACCGCACGCCACGCACACGCACCGTCACCGTTACCCTGACCGAGGAACAGGCGGACTTCATTGCCGCCGCCGTGGCGCGGGGGGAATGCACGGACGCCGCCGAGCGGTGGCGGAAGGGGTGGAACATCCGCCGGGCATGAACTGGGACCTGCCCCAAGCGGGACCGGAACGCGATGCTTGGGACGTCGTCCTGAAAGATGCGGCGGACCGCGGTCGCGCGGATATCGAAGCCGGACGGTACGTGACGCTTCGGTCCGACGCCGAGATTGAAGACTTCGTTCGCGGTCTTGGTCGGGAAGCGGAAGCCAGGGCCGAAGCCCGCCGGAGGGACAGACGGCGTGCATAATTTCCGCCTGACGGCTGCCGCGGACGCCGCACTGTCTTTGACTCTTGAATAAAGCAGTTTTCAGTACGGGCCCTTGGCGCGGGAGCGATACGAAAACCTTTTCATTCAGGCATTTCGTGACATCGCCACCGATCCGGGCCGGACAGGAGTCGTCGTGCGCGATGACATCGCGGCCGGGATGCGGCTTTACCACGTGCGCTTCAGCCGGTCCCGCTATGCTCCGCCGGGGCAGCGCGTTCACAAGCCGCCTCACATCCTGCTCTTCATTGAGCGCGAGAAACGGTAAAGGTCCTCGATGGTCTTCATGAACGGATGGATGTCGCCGCCGCCGCCCGACGCGCCGCCATTCGCCCGGCCGATGTGCCGTAGAGCCACCCTCCCGCCGCAAATGGCGCTTTTCATCGGGCTGCCGGCGTCCTAGGTGAGGGACATCGCTTCGCTTCCCCATCCACAGGAGGTCCGCCCGATGGAATACCTGCACACCATGGTTCGTGTCAGCGATCTGGACAAGTCGCTGGACTTCTACTGCGACAAGCTTGGCATGGTGGAGGTCACGCGGAAGGAGAGCGAGCAGGGCCGCTTCACGCTGGTGTTCCTGGCAGCCCCGCAGGACCTGCAGGAGGCCGACCGCGAGACGGCCAAGGGCGAGGCCGCCGCCAGCGCCGTCAGCTTCAATACGCCCATGATCGAGCTGACCTACAACTGGGACCCCGAGGAGTACACGGGCGGCCGCAACTTCGGTCACCTGGCCTTTCGGGTCGACGACATCTACGCCACCTGCCAGACACTCCGCAACGGCGGCGTGACCATCAACCGCCCGCCGCGCGACGGCCGCATGGCCTTCGTCCGCTCGCCCGACGGCATCTCCATCGAGCTGCTGCAGAAGGGCGAGGCCAAGGCCCCCGAGGAGCCCTGGGCGAGCATGGAGAACACCGGCTCCTGGTGAGCGGTGCAGCGCCCGGTCGGCGGGTGCCCGACGCGGCCGGCCCGGTCTATTCCGCCGCGATGCGCGGGGCGCGGTCGGTGCCTGCCGCGGCACCGCCCGCGGTGGGGTTGTCCAGCAGCAGGGCCGTGTCCAGGTCGAAGGCCTCGGCCAGCCTGCCGCCCAGTGCATCCAGTTCGGCGATGCTGGCAATGCGGCCGAACTCCTGGGCGTCGCGGCACAGGCGGGCGTGGCGTGCCACGTCGGCCATCATGTCCTTGGCGCCGGTCGTATCCCCCACGAGCCGGCCCTGAAGGTGGCCCTCCTCTGCCGCGCGGGTCAGGCGGGCAAGGTCGCGGGCATTGGCGTCATCCATGACCATGCCGCGGGCGTAGCGTCCGTTGATGTCGCCGATCAGGCCGACGATCAGGCCCGCCAGCGCCCGCATTCGGTGGGCGCTCAGGGCCCGGCGGCAGGCCTGCTGGTCGCCGGCAACGGCGTCCGCATCCTTGCGCTTGAGCGCCTTGGCCTCCAGCACGTTGACCGGCGTGATGATCGGCGCCTGGTGCCCCGGGCGCGGCGCGGCGCGGCGCTCGGGCCCGACGTAGTCGGACGTGACGACGAAGGGCTTGCGCGCGTGGATCAGGTTGTGCAGCCGCTGGTCCAGATAGCCCTCGGACCACGGATGGATCAGCAGGTCGTCGGCGCCGCTGTCGACACCCCGGCGCACGGTGTCCGGCGCCGCTTCCGACAGCACGGCGATGATGGGCGTGAAGGGGTCGACGCGGCTCATGCCCGTGCGGATGCGGCGAAAGTAGCCGCTGGCGTCGCCACCGGGAAGGTCCAGGGCGGCGATGATGATGTCGGGCTTCACCCGTTCCGCCGTCTCTTCCAGGTCCTGCACCGTCTCCGCCCACTCGGTGTCGCGGAAGCCCATGTAGTACAGGCTGGACCTCAGCACCTGCAGGCGCGGCTTGCGCGAATCCGCGACGATGGCGGTGACATTGTTGAAGAAATACGTGTGAGCCATGGCGCCTTACCCCTGTTTCGGCGCCGCCACCCGTCTCCCCCGGGACGACCGCGCCGCAGACCCTGTCGGCGTTAAATCGTAAGACTCATAAGACGCTCGTCGTGGGTATAGGGTCGACCTGTAAAAAAGGATATTCGCAGCGCAAAGGTGTGTTGCGCTGCATCAAAGGCAGCGTGCCAGCGCGCAGAAATCCTCGACCGACAGTTCTTCCGCCCGTGCGGTCGGGGCGAGGCCGGCCCGCGCGCACAGTGCCTCGCCGTCGCCGCCGGCCAGCGTTTTCAGGCTGGCGCGCAGCATCTTTCGACGCTGCCCGAAGGCGGCCGCCGTCACCTTTTCCAGCGTCGCAAAGTCCGCCTCGCACAGGGGCCGGCTGCGCGGCGTCAGGTTGACCACCGTCGAGATGACCTTGGGCGGCGGCGTGAAGGCGCGCGGATTGATGTCGAAGACCGGCTCCACATGGCACAGCCACTGGGTGATGACGGACAGGCGGCCGTAGTCCTTGGTGCGCGGCTTTGCCACCAGCCGGTCCACCACCTCCTTCTGGAACATCAGCGTCATGCCGGCCAGAACGTCCAGGCGCTTGAGCCAGCCCAGCAGCAGGGGCGTGGCGACGTTGTAGGGCAGGTTGGCGACGATCCGCCGGGGCCCGTCGCCCAGGGCCGCGACGTCCACCTCCAGGGCGTCGGCCTCGATGACCTCCAGCCGTCCGGGCCAGCGCTGCGCGATCTCTGCCAGGGCGGGCAGGGCGCGGGGGTCGCGTTCGATGGCGATGACCTTGCGGGCGCCGGCGTAGAGCAGCGCGCGCGTCAGGCCGCCGGGGCCGGGCCCTATCTCGACCACCGTGCCCTCGTCGATGGCTCCGGCCGCGCGCGCGATGCGGCCGGTCAGGTTGAGGTCCAGAAGGAAGTTCTGTCCCAGGCTCTTGCGCGCCGCCAGGTCGTGGCGGGCGATGACGTCGCGCAAGGGCGGCAGGCCGTCGGCGGCCAGTGTCTCGCCCGGGGCGGCGTCGTGCAGGGTGGGCTGGCTGCGGGTCATGCGGGCATTGTCCGGCGCAGGGTGGTCATCTCGCCGGCCATGCGCAGGGCGGCGCACAGGCTGGTGTCGTCGGCGGCACCCGTGCCCGCGATGTCGAAGGCGGTGCCGTGGTCGGGCGACGTGCGGACGAAGGGGAGGCCAAGCGTCACGTTGACGCCGCCGGCGAAGTCGATGGTCTTGAGCGGAATCAGGGCGTGGTCGTGGGTCATGCACAGCGCCGCGTCGTAGCGCGTGCGGGCGGCCTCGTGGAACAGGGTGTCGGCGGGCGCCGGGCCGAAGGCCTCGATCCCCAGGGCGCGCAGGTCGGCGACGGCCGGGGCGATGATCTCGATCTCCTCGCGCCCCATGACGCCGCCCTCGCCGGCGTGCGGGTTGAGCGCGGCGACGGCCAATCGCGGGCGGGCGATTGCGAAGTTCCGGCGCAGGCCCTCGGCGGTCAGGCGGCCGATCTCCACGATGGTCTCGCGGCGCAGGGTCTCCACGGCCGCGCGCAGGGACAGGTGGACCGTGACCGGCACGACGCGCAGACCGGGACACGCGAGCATCATCACCGGCGTGGCGCCGCCCGCCAGTTCGCCCAGGAATTCCGTATGGCCGGGGTGCCTGAACCCGGCCTGCTTGAGCACCGCCTTGTTGATGGGGTTGGTCACCACGCCGCCTGCTCGCCCGTCGGCCGTGAGGGCGACCGCGCGCTCGATGGCGGCGACAACGGCCGGGCCATTGGCGGGATCGGGTTGCCCCGGTTCGACGGCGGCGGGCAGATCCTGGCGCAGCACGGGCAGGGCATCGGGGAAGACGGCCAGGGCCTCCTCGGGCGCCGTGATCTCGCGGACGGTCGCCGGCACGCCCAGCCGGGCCGCCAGGGCTTCCAGGCGCTCGGGGCTGTCGATGACGAAGAACGGCGGCAGCCGGCGGTCGCCGGCCGCGGTACCGGAGCGCCGGGCGTAGGCGGTCAGCGTGATGTCGCCGCCGATGCCCGCCGGCTCGCCCATGGTCACCGCCAGCGGCGGGGCGGGCAGGGGCGTGGGCTCGGTCATGTCGGCCTCCCGGGTGTTGGAACGGGGCGCCCGGCGCCGCCGCCGCGCATCAGAGTCGGACGTCAACGATGGCGGCGCGGCGCAGGTCGCGCAGGCGGCGCTGGGACAGGGATTCCACCTTCTCCTGCTTGATCTGCTGGCGGACCGCCTCGCGGTCGGGCAGGCCGCCGGAGCCCGAGCGGTCGCAGATCATCGCCACCACCTCGCCGCCGGCAACCGGAACCGACCGGCTGGCCTGCTCCTCGGGCAGGTCGGAGATGGCGGCGGCGACCGCCTGGGGCAGGTCGCCCGGCGTCACCGTGCCCACGCGGCCGGAGCCCGGCGTGCCGATGTCTTCGGCCAACGCCACGAACTCCTCGCACGAGCGCGTCGCCTGGGCGCGTTCGGTCAGGGCGGCGCGGCGTTCCTCGGTCATGGCGTTGGCGCCCGTGTCGGGCAGCATGATCTGCGCCAGATCCAGCCCCTGTCGGGCCGGTGCCTGCGCCCCGGCGACGCGCTTGCCGCGCACCAGAAGGATGGTGTAGCCGGCGGCGGTCCGCACGGGCGGCGTGATGCGGCTTTCCGGCGTCTCGGCGATGGCCTCGCGCAGTTCGGGCTCCAGCGTCGGCAGCGGGACCCAGCCCATGTCGCCGCCCCGCGCCGCCGAGGGATCGCGGCTGAACTGCTGGGCCAGCGCCCGGAAGTTGGCGCCCGAGGCGATCTGCTGGGCCAGGCGTTCGGCCGCCTGGCGCACCTCGGCCTTGCGCGTCGGGTCCTCGACGGGCAGGTAGATCTGGGCCAGCAGGGCCTCGGGCTTGCCCTGGACCTCCTTCAGCTGCTCCAGGCGCGCGTCCACTTCGGACTCGCTGACGGTCACGCGGCCGGCGAGGGAGGACTGCACCACCTTGATCCAGGCGATTTCCGCCCGGACCTGGCGCTCGAAGGTGCCGAAGGGCACGCCGGCCTGGGTCATCTGCTGTCGGAGCGCGCCGGGCGGCAGGTTGTTCTGGGCCTCCACCTGGCGGATGCCCTCGGCCATGTCGGACTCAGCGACTTCGATCCCCAGGCGCTCGGCCTCCTGCATGCGCAGGGTCTCGCCGATCAGCCCCTGGAGGACCTGCGGCAGCAGGCGCTGGCGGGTTTCCTGGCTGTCGGGCAGGTTCGACGTCGCAATGATGAAATCCATGCGCGTGATGATGTCG
The DNA here is from genome assembly GCF_044803115.1 of Caenispirillum salinarum. GTDB lineage: Bacteria > Pseudomonadota > Alphaproteobacteria > Rhodospirillales > Rhodospirillaceae > Caenispirillum > Caenispirillum salinarum_A. The sequence continues at coordinate 1,756,345 of NZ_CP085224.1, forward strand.
CGCAGCGACACCGCGTCCTGGTTGACCACAGCCGCGATGCGCTGGATGTCCTGGGCGGCCGCCGGGGATGCCGACAGCGGCAGGGCGCCCGGCGCCAGGGGGGCGGCGGACAGCAGCAGCGCGGCGGCAAGGCCGGCGGCGGCGACCCGGCGGGCGCGGTGGCGCAGCCGGGCGGCGGAGCGCGGCGCGGACGCGGACGCGGCGGAGCGGGGGCTGGCGGTCTGGATGCTCATGTGCTGTCTCGATACCATCGTGCGTGCATGCGGGCGGGGGCGGCCTACTGCTCGTCCTGAAGCTGATTGGAGCCGATGTTCACTTCGCCCAGGGTCTTGAAGACGATGCGGAACATGGCCGAGAACCCGCCCTGGTAGTCGCGGTCGGCGGTGTAGTCCCGCGTCATCGTGGCCTGAAGGGAGAAGCACTCGTCGTCATAGAGGCCTCCGGCGTACCAGTTGATGGGCTCTTCCTTGTCGTCGAGGTTCCACCGTGTTCCGGCGAACAGGGTCCAGTACCGGCTGAAGCGGCTATGGGCGCCGACCGTGATTTCCTCGCGGTCGCCGAACTGGTCGTCGACCGTGGTCTCGCCGACGGCCTGCAGGTAGTTGGCCGACAACCGCAGGACCGGAAGACCGCCCGACGCCGAGACCTCGGTCAGCTTGGGCTCCAGGTCCTCGCGGTCGAGGCGGAACCGGGTCGAGGCGTCGAAATAGGACGAAATGTTGACCGTCGCACGGCCCACGTAGTCGGAAAATTCTTCGTCCAGCCCAGATTCCGGGCCGAAGAAGCCGTCATCGTACATATGCCAGCTCTGGCCGAACAGCGCCGACGCCGAACTGCCATCGGGCCAGTAGCCGGCCCAGCGCACGCCGTAGTTGGCGCGCGGGCCGTTCTCGACACGGTCCCATCCGGTGAAGCGGTTGTGCGAGAACAGGTTCGTGGCGTCGAACTCGAAGTCGCGGCTGTCCTCGTTGGGGATCTCGTCCTTGTTCTGGCCGCGCGGGCTGATGTAGACGGACGCCACCGGCTCCAGCACCTCGCGGAACCAGCCGTTGTCGCGGGTGAACGGGAACCGCCAGCTTGCGCCCACCGTCGGGATGACGCGCGCCACGGTGCCGGAATCGACGGTGCGGAAGGTGGCTTCTTCGGCGGTGTCGACGATATAGGCGTCGGCGCGCAGGGCCGCCGACAGTTCGGTGACGTCACCCAGCGAGCCGTAGTGAATGTAGTTCCACGATCCTTCCGCCGCAACGCGCGTGGTGTCGGTGCCTTCGCTGCGGGTCAGCGACAGGCCGCTGGCGTCGAAGGTCCAGTAGACGCCGGCGTCGGTGGGGGCGCTGGAGTGGCTGTAGGTCAGTTCGGGCAGCACCCGCGGCACACGGCCGGGGTCCGTGCCGACGCGCAGTTCCTGGAAGTAGAATCCGCGGGCCCGGGCATAGGTGCGGCGCCGGAAGCCCTCGAGATAGGCCTCGTTCACCAGCCACGCATCGGAGCCGTAGTCGTATTTGCGCATGTAGGTGTCGTCGGACGCCATGTTGAGGTCGACGCCGCCCCGCCAGGTCGGGTCGAAGTGCCATTCGAGCTTGGCGCGAAGATGATTGCGGATGCGGTCGTTGCCGTCGACGTTGGTGTCGGGGTCGACGTTGTTGTCCTGGGTGATGCTGCCCTGCACCTCCATCATGCCGGAGGTGTAGAGGCCGCGGTACTGCGCCTCGAGCACCGGCCCCTGAAGGTCGGTCCACCGCACCGCGCTCAGCAGGTCCTGGCTGTCGTCGATGACGAGGTAGTAGGGCACGGTGATCTCGGTGCCCAGGTCCTTCGAGGTGCCGTAGGACGGCGGCAGGAAGCCGCTCTTGCGCTTGACCGTCGGGTCGGGGTGCGACAGGTACGGCGTGTAGAACACGGGCAGCCCGGCGGCCTCCAGCCAGACGTCGCGGTAGTACACCGTCTTGTCGACCTCGTCGTGCGTCACGCGCCGGGCGCGCAGGCGCCACAGCGGCGCCGCGTCGGGGTCCTCGCACGGGTCGCAGGCCGTGTAGATGGCCCGGCGCATGGTGCTGACCTCGTTCTCGCGGGTCATCAGCTCGCCCGACGCGCGCGAGCGGTCGGCCAGCAGAAGCGTCGCCTCGCGCGCGAATCCCGACTTCATGTCGCCGGTCAGCTCGGTGTAGTCGAAGAAGTAGACGGTGCCGTCGGTCTCCACCAGGCTGACGGTGCCCTCGGCGGTGACGCGGTCGGCCACGGTGTCGTAGCGGACCGTGTCGGCGCGCAGCACGCGGCCCTCGTAGACCATCTCGACGCCGCCGGTGGCCGTGATGACCTCCTCGGTTTCGTCGTAGCTGAGTTCATCGGCGACGACGGAGGCCCGCGGCTGCCCCTCCTCGGTCGGCGGAACAGCCGGCGGCGTGTAGGGCCGCGGCAGGTTGCGAAGCTGCTGCCGCGGAATTTCCGGCCCCAACGCGCGAAGGGGCGCCAGCCGGTCAGGCGGGATCTCGGGGCTGGCCAGGGGCCCGCCGCCTTGAGTGATGCGCTCGGAGACCGGCTCGCCCAGTTCGCCGGGCGGGTCGATCGCCACGGCCGCCGGCTCCGGCTCCGGCGCCTGCTCTGAAGGTGCGGCGCCCTGCGTCGCCTGCACCTGGGCCGTCTCCCACAGCGGCGGCGAGGGCGTCCAGCCCGGCCCCACCGCCGCGCTCGCCGGTGCGGTCCCGAGCGGGAGGGCGGCGACGGCCAGCGTCAGGCTGAGCGCCGCGGCAGAGGAAGAAAGCATGAGATGCCGGCGCTTCATGATGGTCCTCCGGCCGTGGCCGCGCGTGGGGCAGGCGGTGCCTTTCCTCCCGAGGAGGCGCGCGCCATGATGCCCAGCGCAATGAGCCCCGGGACGATGGCGGCCACGTAGATCAGGGGAATGAGTGTGAGGGAATCGCTCGCCAGATTGACGGCGGCCAGTCCGAACGACTGGGCGAGGATCATGGCGGAGACGCCGCCGATGACGCGGCGGCCCTGGCCGTGACGGTTGAACGGGCCGGTCAGCATGGTGGCCAGCGCAATCAACGCAAAGCTGATGTTGAGCAGCGGCGAGGCAAGACGCTGGTGTGCCTCCACGCGGAACTTGCGCGTCTCGCTTTCGCTGCTGGCGTCGGCCGTGAGCAACTCGATCAGCGGGCGCTCGCGCGCGTCGCGGTAGCGCGGGCCGGCATCGCCGCCCAGACTGCCCAGCTCCATGACGTGACGGTCGAAGTACAGCAGAGACAGCTGCCCCGTGCCCGGCGTGACCTCCTGCCGGTTGCCGTTCTCCATGAGGATGCGCGGCGGGCCGCTTTCCGGCTGGACCAGGGCCCCGCGCTCGGCCATCACCGTTACCGGGGCGGCGGCCTTCCGCTTGTCGTGGATCAGAAGCCCGATCAGCGTGTCGTCCGGCCCGGTGTCGCGGACGTACACGGTCAGGTTTTCCTCCAGTTCGTTGAAGGCGCCGGCTTCCAGCACCAGTCCGGCGACGTCGTTGCGCACCTTCCAGCGGGTTTCCCGGAAGGTCTCCACCGACAGCGGCGCCACATAAAGCGTCAGGCCGTAGGTGATGAGCATCAGGACGAAGGCCAGCAGAAGCGCCGGCCGCGCCAGCCCGAAGGGACCAAGGCCGACGGCGCGCATCACCACCAGCTCGCGGTCGCCGTTGAGGCGGTTGTAGGTGAACAGGATCACGGCGAACAGCGCGATGGGCAGCACGATGACCAGGAAGCTGGGCATCAGCAGCATGGTCATCGATATGAAGGTGCCCATCCCCAGGCCCTTGCTGATGATCGTTTCGATCAGCCGAAGGGACTGGGTCAGCCACAAGATGACGGCCAGCCCCGCCGCCACCAGCAGCGTGCCCGTCGTCAACTGTCGCAGGATGTAGCGCGTGATCATTCGCATGGCGGCGGATTATAGGGGGATGAAGGTGCGGGAAACCAGCGCGAAATATCCCCCGCTGCCCGGTCGCGGCCACGACTGCCGCGCGGCCCGCCATCCGTCCGCCGCGGGGTACCTGAACACCGCCTTCCGAGGGAGGGCCGCACGTCTTGTGCGCGTGGAATCGGTCTGGTCGGGGACTGTTCCCGCGCCCTTGTTCGGCTATAGTGGGAACAAGGTGCGGGCCGGCGTCCGCACCATCTGCCGCTGCCGAATGATCCGGGGGACGTCATGTCGAGCCAGGACCACTTCCCGCCTGCCGCCTCAGTGGACGAGGACGATCCCTTCGCCGGCGGCATGGCGTACCGCCCGCGCCGGCCCGACCCGGCGCCGCCGGACGGAGAAGAGAGCGGGGCCGGCCGGCGGCGCGGCGCGCGAACCGCCGGCAGTGACGCCCCGGTGGAGCGGCGGCGGCGGTCGCGGCGCCAGCGGGGGCGGGCGCATCGCAAGTCGGTTCTGGCGCTGGCCGGGGTAGTGGCGGTCTTCGGCGCCGTCATCGGCGTCGGCGGCGGGTTCGGCATGGTCTGGCTGATGCGCGACAGCCCCTTCGCCGCCGTCGCCTCACCCGAGGAGCAGGCGGCGCGCAGCGAGTTCATGGCCGCCTGCGTCAAGACGCTGCCGTCCATCGATTGCGGCTGCCTCTACGACGATGCCCGGCCGGCCTTCGTGCCGGAATACCGTGCCGCCGTGCTGCGCCTGATCGACGAGCGCCGCGACCTGCCGGTGCGGCTCCAGCGCATCCGGTCGGAAAAGCTGCTGGGGCCGGACCTGGCGAAAACCGTCTGGGAAGCGGCCTACCGCTGCTCCGACGGCTGAGGCGCGGGGGCGGAGGAACAGCGCAGCAGCCGCACCAGCGTCACGGCCGCCAGGAACACGATCAGCGCGCCCAACTGATGCAGCACGCCCAGCGAGACCGGGACGACCGCCAGAAGCGTGGCGATCCCCAGCGCCATCTGGCCCACCGCCAGGGCGCCCAGCGCGGCCGCCGTGGCGCGGGCGCGGCGGGGCAGGGGCGCACCGGTCCGCCACGCCCAGGCGGCCAGTCCCAGGGCGAAGGCGACCAGCGCCGTCGCCAGAACGCGGTGCTGGAACTGCACGGTGGTGATGTTGTCCAGGTGGTTGACCCACCAGGGCGCGTGCAGGTGCAGCCCCTCGGGCACAAGGTCGCCGTCCATCAGCGGAAAGGTGTTGTAGGTCAGTCCGGCGTCCAGACCCGCGACCAGCGCGCCCGAGAGGATCACCAGGAACACATAGCCGAGGAACGCCCGCGCGCCCGCCGCCAGCCGACGGGCCGGGGGCGGCACGGCGTGGCCCGGTTCCTCCAGCCAAAGGTCCAGCGCCAGGCGCCACAGCAGGCCCAGGATCAGCACGGCGAGGCCGAGGTGCGCGGCCAGCTTGACCGGGCTGACCATGGGCTGCTCGACGAGGCCGCTCTGCACCATGATCCAGCCCACCAGCCCCTGCATGCCGCCCAGCACGAACAGCGCGCCCAGCTTAAGGCCGAGGCGCGCGTCGATGGCGCCCTTGACGAGGAACACCAGGAAGGGCACCGCAAAGGCGATGCCGATGATGCGGCCCCACAGGCGGTGCAGATACTCCAGCCAGAAGATGCCCTTGAATGCCTCCAGGCTCATCCCAGCGTTCTGTAGCAGGTATTGCGGGGACTGGCGGTAGGCGTCGAAGGTTGCCTGCCACTCGGTCTGGGACAGCGGCGGCAGGATGGTGAACAGTTGCCACTCCACCATGGACAGGCCCGAATCCGTCAGGCGCGTCGCCGCGCCCAGGCAGGCCATGAAGACGACCATGCCGCTCAAGGTGAACAGCCAGGCGGCCAGGGCGCGGCGGCGGGGCGAGGGAACGGCGGCGGTTCCCGGCGCGCCGGACGGGGCGACACCCCTGGGCAGGGCGACGGAGGGCGAGGACGACGGCATGCGGCGGTGGACCTCCCTGTTTCACCAGTCTGTTTTCCAGGATGATGCGGTGGCGGCGGCGCGGCTTCAAGGCTAAAGCCGCAGCGGCGAAGTAGGATTTGACCGCCCGCCGAGGGTCCGCCCGCCGCGAAACCGTTTGCCGCGCGGCGGATGCGGCGTTACAACACGGCCTCGACGCTTATCCCTTACAGCCCCGGCCGGCATTTTGATGAACGAGTCCAGCAAGCCCGAAGCCCCGCTGTCGGCGGCCACGCCCATGGTCCCCGACCTGTCGGTGATCGTGCCCGTCAAGAACGAGGCAGAGAACATCCTGCCCCTCATCACCGAGATCGACGCGGCCCTGAACGGCTTCATCGACTTCGAGATCGTCTATGTGGACGACGGCTCCGACGACGAGACGCCGGCCCGCCTGCGCGAGGCCAGGGACAAGTTCCCCAGCTTGCGCGTCGTGCGGCACCGTCGCAGCTGCGGCCAGAGCCAGGCCGTCGCCAGCGGCGTCAAGCACGCCCGCGCGCCCTGGATCGCCACCCTGGACGGCGACGGCCAGAACGACCCGGCCGACATTCCCGACATGATCCGCCGCCGCGACCAGGAGGCCGCCGCCTCGGCCGGCGACGCGGCGCTGGTGATGATTGCGGGCCACCGGCAGAAGCGCAAGGACACCTTCATCCGCCGCCTGTCGTCGAAGGTCGCCAACGGCGTGCGCTCGTTCATGCTCAAGGACAGCACGCCGGACAGCGGCTGCGGCCTGAAGCTGTTCGCCCGCCAGACCTTCCTGGACATGCCGCGCTTCGACCACATGCACCGCTTCCTGCCGGCGCTGATGATCCGCGCCGGCGGCAAGGTGGTCAGCGTGCGCGTCAACCACCGCCCGCGCGAACGGGGTGTGTCCAAGTACGGCGTGTGGAACCGCCTGTGGGTGGGTATCGTCGACCTGTTCGGCGTCGCCTGGCTGCGCAGCCGCGCCCGCATCCCCACCATCGAGCACCACGACTGATCCCGGCTCCGTGACCTCCGACCCTTCCGCCGCATCCCGCGATGACGCCGCGCCCGCCGAGGACGCCGAGACGCTGGACAGCCCCGGTGCCGAGGCATCGTCGGGCACGAAGGGGTTGATCAAGGGGCTGGTGATGATCGCGGGCCTGGTGGCGCTGGGCTTCGCCGCCCGCGCGCTCGGCCTTGTGGACCTGCTGGACCCGGCGTGGCTGGATGAAGAGGTACGCGGCCGCGGCTTCTACGGCGAGCTGATCTTCGTCGCCGTCGGCGCGGCTCTGACAGGCATCGGCCTGCCGCGCCAGCTTGTCGCCTTCGGCGGCGGCTATGTCTTCGGCCTGTGGGAAGGCATCGCGTTCGCCCTTCTGGCCCAGATGATCGGCTGCATGGCGGCCTTCTGGTATGCGCGCCTGTTCGGCCGGTCCTTCGTGCGCCACCGCTTCGGCCGGCGCATCGGCAAGGTGGACGCCTTCCTGCGCGGCAATCCCTTCACCATGACGCTGCTGATCCGCTTTCTGCCGGTGGGCAGCAACGTGGTCACCAACCTGGCCGCCGGGGTGACAAGCGTGGGCGCCGGGCCGTTCCTGGCCGGCTCGCTGCTGGGCTACCTGCCGCAGACGGCCATCTTCGCCCTGCTGGGAACCGGCATCCACGTCGACCCGGAATGGCGCATCACCCTATCGGTGGCGCTGTTCGTGGTCTCGGGCGTGATCGGCGTGTGGCTCTACCGCCGCATCCGCCGCCAGCGCAGGCGCGCCCGCGCGGCCTGAGGCGCTTGCGGGCGGCGCCGGTCCTTCGGCGCAAATCCTTCATCGGACGGTCATGCGGCCCGGACTTGACAGGCCTTCGCCACCGGATTACCTGTTTTGGCACTCACGGCGGGGGAGTGCTAACAGCCGAGTCGGCGCCGGCGCCCTTCCGCCCCTTATTTTTCGTTCGTCTCTTTGACTCAATCATCGGGACCATTCCCCATAAGGAGGAATTCCATGAAGTTTCGGCCGCTGCACGACCGTGTCCTGGTCAAGCGCAAGGAAAGCGAAGAGAAGACCGCCGGGGGCATCATCATCCCCGACACGGCCAAGGAAAAGCCGCAGCAGGGCGAAGTGATCGCCGTCGGCCCCGGCGCCCGTGGCGAGGACGGCCAGATCGTCGCGCTGGACGTCAAGGTCGGCGACAACGTCCTGTTCGGCAAGTGGTCGGGCACCGAGGTCACCATCGAGGGTGAGGATCTCCTCATCATGAAGGAGACCGACATCATGGGCATCGTCGAGTAAGGACCCGCGTCGGCGCGGGGCAAGGCGCCGCGCCGCCCTCCTGATCTCCGATCCCACCGATCCCAAGAATTCAGAAAGAGGTTTCAAGCCAATGGCTGCCAAGGAAGTGAAATTCGGCGTCGACGCCCGCAACCGCATGCTGCGCGGCGTTGACATCCTGGCCGACGCCGTGAAGGTGACGCTGGGTCCCAAGGGCCGCAACGTGGTGCTGGAAAAGTCCTTCGGCGCCCCGCGCGTGACCAAGGACGGCGTTTCGGTCGCCAAGGAAATCGAGCTGTCCGACAAGTTCGAGAACATGGGCGCCCAGATGGTCAAGGAAGTCGCTTCCAAGACCGCCGACATCGCCGGTGACGGCACCACCACCGCCACCGTGCTGGCCCAGTCCATCGTCCGCGAGGGCGCCAAGTCGGTGGCCGCCGGCATGAACCCGATGGACCTGAAGCGCGGCATCGACATCGCCGTCTCCAAGGTCGTCGAGGACCTCGCCAGCCGCACCCGCAAGATCGGCACCTCCGGCGAAGTCGCCCAGGTCGGCACCATCTCCGCCAACGGCGACACCGACATCGGTGACATGATCGCCAAGGCCATGGAGCGCGTCGGCAACGAGGGCGTCATCACGGTCGAGGAGGCCAAGGGCCTGGAGACCGAGCTGGACGTCGTCGAGGGCATGCAGTTCGACCGCGGCTACCTGTCGCCGTACTTCGTGACCAACGCCGAGAAGATGGTCGCGGAGCTGGACAACCCCTACATCCTGATCCACGAGAAGAAGCTGACCAGCCTGCAGCCGCTGCTGCCGGTGCTGGAGTCCGTGGTGCAGTCCAGCCGTCCGCTGCTGATCATCGCCGAGGACATCGAGGGCGAGGCCCTGGCCACGCTGGTGGTCAACAAGCTGCGCGGCGGCCTGAAGGTCGCGGCCGTGAAGGCGCCGGGCTTCGGCGACCGTCGCAAGGCCATGCTGCAGGACATCGCCGTGCTGACCGGCGGCGAGGTCATCAGCGAGGATCTCGGCATCAAGCTCGAGAACACCACGCTGGACATGCTGGGCCAGGCCAAGACCGTCTCCATCACCAAGGAAGACACCACCATCGTGGACGGCGTCGGCTCGCGTGACGACATCGACGCCCGCGTCAACCAGATCAAGGCGCAGATCGAGGAGACCACCTCGGACTACGACCGCGAGAAGCTCCAGGAGCGTCTGGCGAAGCTGGCCGGCGGCGTGGCCGTCATCAAGGTCGGCGGCGCCACCGAGGTCGAGGTGAAGGAGAAGAAGGACCGCGTCGACGACGCCCTTCACGCCACCCGTGCGGCCGTCCAGGAAGGCATCGTCGCCGGCGGCGGCGTGGCGCTCCTGTACGCCATCAAGGCGCTGGAAGGCCTGGAAGGCGGCAACGCGGACCAGAAGGTCGGCATCGAGATCGTCCGCCGCGCCCTGCAGACGCCGGTGCGCCAGATCGCCGAGAACGCCGGCCACGACGGCGCCGTGATCGCCGGCAAGCTGCTGGAGAAGATGGACGTCGACATGGGCTTCAACGCCCAGACCGGCGAGTTCGTCAACATGGTCCAGGCCGGCATCATCGACCCCACCAAGGTCGTGCGTGCCGCCCTGCAGGACGCCTCCTCCATCGCGGGCCTGCTCATCACCACCGAAGCCATGGTGGGTGAGATCCCCGAGAAGAAGGAAGGCGGCGCGCCCGACATGGGCGGCATGGGTGGCATGGGCGGCATGGGCGGCATGGGCTTCTAAGAGCCCGACCGTCCGGCCACCGGCCGAACGCCAAGAGGAAGGGGCCGCCCCGGCTGGGGCGGCCCCTTTCCTTTTTTGCACCGAACACCCGAAAAACGGCGCCGCTACTCCGCCGCAACGATATGGCCGCCGTTGCCGGCGCCGTGCGGTGTGCCCGGCAGGTGCACGGGGCGGAGGCCGAGGCGCGTGATGACGGCCTTGGCGAAGCCGCCGGTGCCGACCTTGCGCCAACTGGTGCTCTGGTGGTGGAGGTCGGGGGTGTGGATGCCGTCCTCGATGGTGCGGGACCAGGCGTTGTGGATGCGTGCTGCGTCGTCCTCGAGGCCGAGGTGAATCAACAGGTCGACGGCCGCCAGCAGCAGGCCCGAGGGATTGGCCTCGTCCCGGCCGGCCCGGCTGAAGGCCGGCCCGTGGGCGCAGGCGAAGGCGTCGCCCCCGCGGCCGGCGATGGTGAGCGACGTCAGCGTCGGACCGCCGGCCAGCCGCGTCGCCACTCCTGCGACCACGGCCCCGTGGACCGCCGGGACCACAACGGCCTCCAGGCTGGCGGGCTCGGCGACAAGCTGCGCCGTCGCCGCGTCCACCGGGCGGCGCTCCACCGTCAGACGGTCGGCGGGAGCATGCGCCATGACCGCGTCCGCCAGGGCGTCGTCGGCAAGGCTGCCGCCCGTGAGCACGGTCAGCCGCCGCCGGCCGTGGGCGCGCGCCGCCTCCACCGCCACGCGCGCCACCGCGCGCGGCCGATCGTCGAGCGCGCGCACCACCGTCAGGTCCAGGCCCGCCGTCGCCGCCCGCACGAAGGGCGCCGGGGCCCGCGCCCGCCGCACCTCCGCCACGGTCGCGGCCTCGGCGTGCAGATCCCGCGCCGTTTCCGCCGTCAACGGGCCGCAGAGCAGGGCACCGCTGCTGCGCGCGATGGCGGCGGCGCGGCTTGCCGGAGCGAACTCCACGGCCAGGGGCGTGCCGGCCTCCTCCAGAATGCGCAGCACCGCGTCGGTGATCTCGGGCCCGACGCCGTCGCCTTCGCAGACGGTGATGGGGATGGGAGTGGTCATGAGGGCCTCCTTGTCGCGCGCGCGGCCGGGGACCGGGGGCGGGGGAGCAGGGGAATGCCGCAGCGCGCGTCCAAGACATCGGTGCGTCGCGCGGGATTTCAAACACCGGAAAACCCCCGAGTCGCGGATGGTTGTGCCGAGGGTGTTTTCTCCGCATACTCCGGGCGGTTTCCGAAGAAGAGGTCCGCCATGTCCGGCAAGCCGCTGCCGCCGTTTCCCCTGGCCGCCGTCGCCGCGCCGTCTGCCGCCAAGGCCGCCGCCCGGCCGGCGCGTCCCGCCGGTCCCACCGTCATGCCCGGAGCGCCGGTGCGCATGCCTGCCATGGCCGCCGTGCCGCCGGAGGCGCACCTGGACGAGGCGGTGACCCTGTGGCAGGACGGCCGGCGCGCCGACGCCGAGGTCACGGCCGCCGCCGCCCTGGGACTGCCGAAGCGGCTGAAGGGGGCGGACAAGGCCAGGGCGCTGACACAGATCGCCGAAAAGCTGTATTTCGCGGGCGACTACACAGAGGCCTCCGAGGCCGCCGGCCGCGCGCTCAAGGCCGACCGCACGGTTCTGTCGGCCCGCCTGATCCGCGCCGCCGCCCTGCGCGGCTGGGGACCGCTGGCCGACGCCGAGGCCGATGCTCGCGCCGCCGTCAAGGCCGCGCCAGGCAATCCGGCGGCCACCGATGGTCTGGTCGCGGTGCTGCTCGACCAGGGCCGGCCGGAGGACGCCGAGACTGCGGTGCGCGCCCTGATCGCGCGCGCGCCCAGGGTGGCGGCCGCGCACGCGCTGCTCGGCCGCCTGCTGCGCCGGCGCGGGCGGTACGACGAGGCGGTGGCGGCCGTGGAGGCGGCGCTGGCCTGTCCCGACGCGCAGCCGCCCCGCCTGCTGTGGGTGCTGGGCGCCACGCTGCACGACACCGGCCGCTATGATGAGGCCGTCGACGCCTTCCGCGGGTCCATCGCGCTGGCGCCCAAGGTGGGCGACGCCCATGCGGCGCTGGTCGAAAGCCTGCAGGCCGCCGGCCGCCATGCCGAGGCCGTGGAGGCGGTCAAGGCCGCGCGCAAGGCCGTGCCCGGCTACGACAAGCGGTTCCTCGACCTGCTGTACGAGGCGCCGCCGACCGCCATTCCCGATGCCCCGGCCGACCCCAGCCGCGTGATCCTGGTCAACGGCTTCGGCCACTATCCGGCGGTGCCGCTGGGCATCTCGCTGGTGAAAAGCTATGTGGCGGAAAAGGGCGAGGGGTTCGAGGCGTCCTGCGCCGATACCAACGCCTGGCGCTTCGACGCCCTGTACCGGGCCCTGCGCGACGACGCCCTGTATCCGTCCTTCGAGGACCGCGAGACCTTCGTCGCCGCCGGCACCGTGTTCCGCGAGGGCGGGGTCGAGTTTGATGACCCCACCACGTATGACCAGCATTTGCAGCCGTTCATCAAGTACTTCTCGCTGTTTTACGACAACGGCCTGAACCGTGTCCGCCGCGCGGAAGGCGCCGGCGCCCCGACGCCCTGGTGGGTGATCCGCGACGCCGAGGCGCTGGTGGCGAAGCGCCCGGGGGTGGTGGGCATTTCCATCACCTACACCGACCAGCTGCCCTACGCCGTGCTGCTGGCGCGCACCATCCGCCGGCTGGACCGCAGCATCCGCATCGTCTTCGGCGGCGGCTTCTTCAAGGCCGTGAACCTGGACGGCTTCCTGGCCGAGGACTACGTGGACTACCTGGTCCTGCACGCCGGCGAGGCCTGCTTCCTGGCGCTGGTGGAGGCCCTGCGGTCGGGCGCCGATCCGCTGCCGGAAATTCCGGGCCTGGCCTTCCGCGATCCGGCGACGGGCCGGGCCAAGGTCAGCGGCGACGGCTTCCCGGTGGACTACAATACCCAGCCGTTCGCCGATTTCGCCGATTTCGACCCGCCGCAGTACTTCGTGCCCGAGCCGGTCTATCCGGTGCTGTCGTCGCGCGGGTGCTATTGGCGGCGCTGCACCTTCTGCAATCACTTCGCCTCCTACGCCGGGACCTACAAGACACAGGCCATCGACCGCGTGGTGCACGAGATGGCGCACCAGCAGGCGGCGCGCGGGGCGCGGCTGTTCACCTTCGTCGACGAGATGATCTCGGCCAAGCGCTTCAAGAAGATCAGCGAGGAAATCCTGGCCCAGGGCCTGGACCTGCACTACTACGCGCTCGCCAAGCCCACCGCCGACTTCACGCCTGAGATTCTTCAGCTCATGCACAAGGCCGGCTGCCGCGCCGTCTACTGGGGGATGGAGAGCGGGTCGGAGCGCATCCTGGCGCTCATGGACAAGGGCAACACGGTGGAGTCTTCGGAGACGACGCTGCGGCTGGCGTCGGAGGCGGGCATCCGCAACCACATCTTCCTGATCGTCGGCTTCCCCACCGAAACACGGGACGATCTGGACGACACCGTCGATTTCATGCTGCGCAACAGCGCCTACATCGACCAGATCCTGTGCGGCCACTTCGTGCTGGAGCCGGGCACGCCCATCCACGATCGCCCGGCCGAGTTCGGCATCCGCAAGGTCTATTACAAGCGTTCGCTCGCCAACGGGGAGCTGGTCGGCTTCGAGCCCGACGGCTGGCTGGACCAGCAGACCGCCGGACGCTATGCCGAAGTGCTGCGCGACCACGTCTTCGACCTGTTCAGCCCGCGCGGGCGCTACTTTGGCACCCCGCGCGACCACATCATCGCCTGCTATGCCAGCCAGCCGATGGGCGGGCCGCGCTTCGACAAGGACCTGCCCGACGCCGGCGCCGTGCGCGCCATGCTCGACACGCCCGACAGCGTGCCCAAGGTGAAGACCTTCGACCTGCAACCGGTGTGGTGACCGCCGCTTGCCCTTGCGCCGAATCCTGTCCATCTAGGGTGCAGGGATTCTTACCGTTTCGGCGCAATGGAGGGTTTGCATGGACGTGCGGCGGCTGATGGAAGGCGTTCTTGGCTCCAGCGGAGCACGCGATCTGGAGCGGGAGGCGCGCCGCATGATGGGCGGCGGTTCCGGCGGCCCGCGCCCATCCGGCCAGGGCGGCGGCAAGGGCGGCTCCGGCTTTACCGGTGGCATGATGGGGGGCGCGCTGTCCGGCGGTCTCATCAACATGGTGATGGGCTCCAAGAAGGGCCGCAAGATGGGCGGCAAGGCGCTGAAATACGGCGGCGCGGCGCTGCTCGCGGGCCTGGCCTACAAGGCGTGGTCGGACTGGAAGGGCAACCGCGACCCGCAGGAGGCCGCGCCGGCCCGCGTGGGACAGGGTGCGGGGCTGGACCTGGTGCCGCCGCCTGCCTCCAGCGGCTTCACCCCCGACAGCGACCAGGACAGCGCCGGCGCCGATTTCCGCCTGGCGTTGATCCGCGCCATGATCGCCGCCGCCAAGTGCGACGGCCATATCGACCGGGACGAGCACGCCCGCATTCAGCAGCAGATCGCAGAGCAGGACCTGTCGGCCGAGGAGAAGGGCTTCCTGCTGGATGCCTTTTCGGAGGAGCCGGACGCCTTCGCCGTCGCCCGCCTGGCCCGCACGCCGGAGCAGGGGGCGGAACTCTACGCGGCCTCCAGACTCGCCATCGATCCCGACGTTCCGGCCGAACACCAGTACCTGGAGCGGCTGGCCGGCGCGTTGGGGCTGCCGCGCGACCTGATCAGTCATCTGGATGCCAAGATCGAGGCCGCGCGCCTGGAACTGGGCCGCGAGGAGGCCTGACGCGATGGGCGTTCTCGGCCGCATCGACACCGGCTTCCTCAGGCGCGGCGCGCGGTCCGTGCGGCGCGAGGACGTGACGGCGACGCTCCGCCGCGCGCGGGACGTGGAGAGCAAGATGTCCGGCGGCGCCCTGGCGCGCTTCGCCGGCGAGGGCCGCCTGCTTCTGCGCCTGCTGGACGACTGGCGGGCCGGGCGGTACCGGGACGTGTCGTGGAAGACGATCGCGTCGGTCGTGTTCGCGCTGCTCTACGTGCTCAACCCCATGGACCTGATGCCCGACGTCATCATCGCCACCGGCCTGCTGGACGACGCGACGGTGCTGGGGCTGGCGCTGAAGCTGATCGGCCAGGACCTCAGGCGGTACGAGGCTTGGAGGGCCGGCGAGGGGGATGCGGCCTTCGTTCATGCTCCGGCCGAGGAGGCCGCAGCCATAGAGCGTGGCGCCTGACCCGGCGGCGGGGCACAGGTTCGCGCGCGGGGCGGACAGTCGTTTATTGTTTCGCCGTGATAAAAAGTGGTACAGGCACAGGGTCGATTCCCAGCCTGGACCACACTGCATGAGCCGCCTGTACCCGCGCGCCCGCGCCGCCCTTCTTGCCCTTGTCCTGGCATCGTCCGCCTGCACGACCGTCGACGTCTCGGAGGAGACGCGGGCGGACCTTCGCGTCGGGGCTGCCGTTGCGGACGCCATGCCCACCGCCCGGGCGTCGATCCCTGCCGACTGGCGGCTGCTTCCGCCGGCGGAGATCGAGCGGTTCGTCGCCGGGCGGACGCTCAACGTCCATTATCTCAGCAGCAATCCCGAGGTGTTCCAGTACGTGTTCACCGGCAATACCGTCTCGCGCAAGCGGGTGGCGGGCGGCATGGGCGTGACGGCAACGCAGAACGGCACCTGGGAGGTGGATCAGGGCCGGCTGTGCGCCAACTGGAACGTGCGCCTTTGCTATGACGTGTTCACCGACGGCGCGGTCGTGCTGGCGCGCCGGACCCACGGCAGCCGGTCCTACGTTGATCTCTGGGACCCGCAGACGCCGGGCTACCAGCCTTCCGCCGAGGCGCCCCCGACCCGCCCGACGCAAGAGGACGTGCGCGCCTGCGCCATGGAGATGAGCCCGGCCGTGCGCGAGGTTTACACGCGCTTCGAGGCGCGCGCCAGGGACGGGTAGGGCGCGGACTTCGACCGCCATCCCGACATGACCCCCGGCACGGTGCGCGCGCTTCTGCGCGACGTCGTGATCCGGGCCGTCGCCGAGGGGGCGATCACGCCTGACGAGGCAAAGACCATGCGCTCCACCCTCGGCCTGTGCTTCCGGCCAGCCGATGGCGCGGCTTCCTCGTGACGCGGCACGACTGACGTGACACGAGGGGCAGCGCGGCGGCCCCTCGCGCACCATGCGACGGATCACGTCTTGAACTGGTCCCGCAGGCGTTCGAGCATCACCTTGATGTTGTTCTCGTTGTAGGCCTTGGTGAAGAAGGACAGCATGCTGTCGGGCATGGGCATCTGCGACCCGTACTCGGCCTCCAGTTCCACCTTGGTGCCGTTGTCCTCGGGCGTGAACGTCCAGGTGAAGGTACCGGGCGTCGGGCCCGAGAGGGTGTAGGTCACCTTGCGGTTCTGCTCGGTCTCGGTGATCTCGACGGTGCCGCGGATGGGCATGCCGGTGACCTCGTAGGTGTACTCCACCTTGGATTCCTTGCCCTTGGCGCCGCCGCCCAGGTCGCCGGATTTCTGCATGCCGGGCGTCAGCTCGATCATGCGGATGGAGGCGTCCATGAACTGGTACACCTGCTCCACCGGGGCGGGAACGGTAATGCTGTCGACGATGCGTACCATGGTTGATCCTCCGGGATGGCAATTCGCGCTACCCGTTCAACGCGGGGAGGGGGCTTGTGGGTCGGGGACAAAGGAGCGTCCGGTCAAAGCTGTTGCCACTCCGCAAGAATGTTTCTAGCCTATTTATCTTTGGTTGAGGGATGAGGAGGGTTTCCCGTGGAGTTCCAAGACAAGATAAGAGGGCTGGCGCAGCGGGTATCGCGGCAGCGCGACGGCATCGAAACGGAGGAAGCGTGCAAGAACGCCTTCGTCATGCCGTTTTTGAACGCACTTGGCTATGACGTCTTCAATCCCGACATCGTGATCCCGGAATTCACCGCCGACGTCGGCGTCAAGAAAGGAGAGAAGGTCGACTACGCCATCAAGATAGATGGCCAGATCATCATGCTGGTCGAGTGCAAAAAGTGTGGCTGCGATCTATCTGAACAGCATACGTCCCAGCTCTACAGATACTTCTCTGTCACTGAGGCTCGATTTGCCGTTCTCACCAATGGGATTCAGTTCTGGTTCTATTCCGACCTGGACCAGCCCAACAGAATGGACGCCAAGCCCTTCTTCGTGTTCGACATGACCGACTATAGGCCGAACCAGGTTGAGGAACTGAAGAAGTTCTGCATTGACGCATTCGACGTCGACACGATTCTGGCGACCGCCAGCACGCTCAAATACAACTCGGCAATCCGCAAGGAGTTCCTCAAGGAGATCGAAGACCCGTCGGAGGATATCGTTCGCCTGTTCGTTAGTCGTGTGTACGATGGGCGATTCACCCAAAATGTGCGTGCTGATTTCCAGCCCATCGTGCAGCAAGCTTTCAAGGACACCATCCGCGAACTCGTCAATCAGCGCCTGACTTCGGCGCTGGATGACGATCCGCCGCCGCCAGCGGTTTCCGTCGATTCGGCGGAGAGTAATGAGGATGGCATCGTGACCACGGAAGAAGAGGTTGAGGGCTACAACATTATTAAGGCAATTGTCCGTGAGGTCGTGAAGCCGGATCGCGTGACGATGCGAGACGCAAAGTCTTACTGCGCGATCCTCATGGACGACAACAATCGGAAACCGCTGGCGCGCCTTCATTTCAACCGGTCGACAAAGTATATCGGCCTCTTTGACCCAGAAAAGAAAGAACAGAAAATCCAGATAGAATCCCTTGATGACATTTTCTCTCTGGCCGAGAAGCTCAAGCAGACAGCTCACCTTTATGCGGATGCATGATCGCACCGTTCCGAACACGTAAAAAAAGCGCCGGAGGGCTATGCCTCCGGCGCTTTTTCACTTCGATGCGGGTGTCAGCCTCAGCCGCCGATTTCCCACCAGCCGCGGCGGGGCTTGACCGGAAGATCGTCAGCCTCCGGCGAAATCGCGGCGGCCGGGGCAGGGGCCTCCTCCTCGGCGGCTTCCTCCTCGGCCGGTTCCGGCGCGGGCGCCGTCGTCTCGGCCACCGGCTCGGACGGTGCCTCGGCTTCCGGCTCCGGGCGCGGCTCCGGCTCGGCGGTCACCGTCACGGCTGTTTCCGCCGGCTGCGGCATGGCGTCCCACCAGCCGGTGCGCGGCTTGGCCGGCTCCGACGTCACATGCACATGCACCGTGCGCCCGGCGCTGTCGGAGTCCGCGTCCGCCTCGGCGGCTTCGGCCATGACCGCGCGGGCCTCGGCGCGCGCGCTGTCCTCCTCGGCGCCTTCCGTCGCCTCGGCGGTTTCGGGCTTGCGGGTGCGGCGGCGGCGCGGCTTTCGGCCGGCGGCCGGCGCCGGTTCCTCGTCCACGTCCGGCGTCAGGTGGCCGCCCTCGTCCTCGTCGGAGACGGCGACCTCCACCTCGACCTCGGAGGGGTGCGGGTGATCCTCGGCGATCTCGGCGGCGACGGCGCCCGGCTGCTCGCCGGCCGCGTGCTCCTCGCGATCCTGATCCTGATCCTGATCCTGATCCTGATCCTCGCCGGTCGCGGACTTGCGGCGGCGACGGCCACCGCGGCGGGACCGGCGGCGGCGGCGCTTGCCGTCCTCACCCTCGTCCTCGTCCTCGTCGGACCCCGCTTCGCGGCTTTCTTCAGAGGCTTCGGCGGCCTCCGCGTGACGCTCCTCGCGCTCTTCGCGGGCTTCGTCGTCGCGGTCGGCGGCTTCGGTGGCGCCGGCGGCGTCACCGGCGGACTCGCCCTGGCCCTCCTGCGCTTCCACGGCGTCGCCGTTGCGCTTCTTGCGACGACGGCGGCGGCGGCGCTTCTTGCCGTTGCCCTTCTCGTCCTCGTCCTCCTCGGCCTCGGCCTCGGCGCGCGCGGGCTTGGCGGCCTCGGCCGGCGCGGCGGCGGCGGCGGCTTCCTCGTCCTCGTCCTCCTCGGGCTCGGCGGTGACCTCGGCGGCGATGCGGACCTCTTCGCGGCGATCGCCCTTTACCCGCTCCATGCGGTGGTCGGGCGGGATGAGGCTCTCGTCACCCTGGATGAAGACGTGGATGCCATAACGCGACTGGATGTCGCCCAGGGCCTCGCGCTTGTAGTTGAGGATGTAGAGCGCCACCGTCGGATGGACCGTCACGGTCACCTCGGACGAGCGCTGGCGCACGCCCTCTTCCTCGATGATGCGCAGGATGTGCACCGCCGTGGACTCGGTGGACCGGATCATGCCCGTGCCGCCGCAGTGCGGGCAGCTGTGGAAGCTGGTTTCCATCAGCGACGGGCGCAGGCGCTGGCGCGACAGCTCCAGCAGGCCGAAAGCCGAGATGCGGCCCACCTGGATGCGGGCGCGGTCGGTCTTCAGGGCTTCCTTCAGGCGCTTCTCGACGGCCGCGTTGTTGCGGTTTTCCTCCATGTCGATGAAGTCGATGACGATCAGCCCGGCCAGGTCGCGCAGGCGCAGCTGGCGGGCGATCTCGTCGGCGGCCTCCAGGTTGGTCTTGACCGCCGTCTCCTCGATGTGGCGCTCCTTGGTGGCGCGGCCGGAGTTGACGTCGATGGCGACCAGGGCTTCCGTCTGGTTGATGACCACGTAGCCGCCCGAGCGCAGCTGCACCACGGGGCTGTGCATGGCGTCCAGCTGGCTGTCCACCTGGTAGCGGTGGAACAGCGGCATGATGGGATCGCGGTAACGCTGTACCTTTTTGGCGTGGCTTGGGGTCAGCATCTTCATGAAGTCCTTGGCGAGGCGGTAGCCTTCCTCGCCCTCCACCAGCACCTCTTCCAGGTCGGCGGAATAGACGTCGCGGATGCTGCGCTTGATGAGGTTCGCTTCCTCGTGGATCAGCGCCGGCGCACGGGACTCCATCGTGGTCTCGCGGATCTGGTTCCACGTGCGGATCAGGTAGTCGTAGTCGCGGCGGATTTCCGCCTTCGAGCGCTCCGCCCCCGCCGTGCGCAGGATGACGGCCATGCCGCCCGGCACGTCCAGATCCGACATGATGGTCTTCAGGCGGCGCCGGTCGGTGGCATTGACGATCTTGCGGGAGACGCCGCCGCCGCGGGCGGTGTTGGGCATCAGCACGCAGTAGCGGCCCGCCAGGCTGATATAGGTGGTCAGCGCCGCACCTTTGTTGCCGCGCTCTTCCTTGACCACCTGCACCAGCATGATCTGCTTGCGCTTGATGACTTCCTGGATCTTGTAGTTGCGCGCGGGCCTGGAGCGGGCGCGGGGCGCGCGCTCTTCCTCGGCCTCGTCGCCGCCCAGGTCCTCGACGTCGTCGCCGTTGTCGCCGTCGTCATCCTCGGCGGCCTCTCGGGCGGCCTCGGCCTTCTGTTCCTCGATCAGCGCCTGCCGGTCGGCGACCGGGATCTGGTAGTAGTCGGGATGGATTTCGCTGAACGCCAGGAAGCCGTGGCGGTTGCCGCCGTAGTCCACGAAGGCCGCCTGGAGCGACGGCTCCACGCGGATCACCTTGGCGAGGTAGATGTTGCCCTTGATCTGCTTCTTCGTGCTGGTTTCGACGTCGAAGGATTCAAGACGGGTTCCGTTGACGACCACCACCCGCGTCTCTTCCGAGTGCGTGGCGTCGATGAGCATACGCTTGACCATTAAACCTGTGACTCCGCATCGCCACCCCGCGGCGCGCGCGGCGCTCGGCGGGATGGGGGATCAATCCGACGAGGCGGCGTGCGGGTGATGCGGCATGGACAGGCGAGGCTGAAGCCTCCGGGAACGCGCGCTGATGCGCGTCCGTCGCGCGCGGCGCCGAAAGGGGCGCTGCGGACGCGGTCGGACGTTGCTTCGCTGTCAAAATGCCGTGGAACTGCAAACCGGCCTCGGACCAAAATTCGAACAGGCCGTCGGCGGCTGCTGGACTGTCTTCCAGCCTTCCGGCCGCCGTCACGCAAGTGCTGGGACGGCAGGTCAGGATCATCTCCGCCGACAGCGGAAATTCGCAAAACCAACATAGCGAGGGGCGGGCACCCGTACAACGGTTTGTTGCCCGGCGGCACACATTATTATGAACGCCGAACCGATACGGTGGTTGGAGTCGGGTTTTGCTTGCGTCGCGACTCGAGATCAGAGATCATGCGATGGTTCAACGAAAGCCGCTTAACCGGTTGTTAATCCCACGGGATGGCGGTTTCGACAAACGCCGGCAGCGGCACCGCCGTTGATCCGGCAGAGAGCGAGAGAGTGGCCGAGCCGGCCACACCGATGCGAGGGCGCGGCCGCCAGCCGGTCGCGCGGGTGTCCGAATGACGGCCGTGAGGGGGAAGATGGCCGGGAAGGCGCTTCCGAAACCGACCCGACGTAGCGTGGTGCTGGGTGGTGCTGCCGCCGCGGCACTGACCGCCGTGCTTGGTCCCAGCCAGGCCTGGGCGCTGGTGCGCGCCTCGGGCGTGCGGCTGGGCGACCACCAGGATTTCACCCGCTTCGTCGTCGACCTGTCCAGCGAGGTGGACTTTTCCCTGTTCACCCTGCCCGAACCCTACCGCGTGGTGGTCGACCTGCCCGAGGTGGAATGGACCTTCGGCGAGGAACACGTGCCCACCGGCCGCGGCGTGGTCGACGCCCTGCGATGGGGCGTGTTCCAGCCGGGGCAGTCGCGCATCGTGCTCGACCTGGTGCGTCCCGCCACCGTCAAGCAGGCCTTCCTGCTGCCGCCCAACAGCCAGTCGGGCTGGCGGTTCGTGGTGGACCTGAAGGAAACCAGCCACGCCACCTTCGTCGCCGCCGCCGGCCCGCGCAACCGCATCGGCGCGCTGAAGTCCGACCTGACACCGGACCGTCCCGTGCAGCAGGTGGCCATCCGGCCGTCGCCGGTGGACCCGCGCCAGGACCCCAACCGCCAGAAGGTGATCGTGCTCGATCCCGGCCACGGCGGCGTCGACCCCGGCGCCATCGGCGCCTCGGGCGTCTACGAAAAGAACATCACGCTGGCGGCGGCTCGGGAGTTCCGCGACATCCTGAACCGCTCGGGCAAGTACAAGGTCATCCTGACGCGCGACCGCGACATCTTCCTGCCCCTGCGCGACCGGTTCGACGTGGCGCGGCGCCATGACGCCGACCTGTTCATCAGCCTGCACGCCGACAGCATCAAGAACCGCGACGTGCGCGGCCTGTCGGTCTACACGCTGTCGGAGAATGCCTCGGACTCCGAGGCCGCGGCGCTGGCCGAGAAGGAAAACAAGGCCGACATCATCGCCGGCATCGACCTCAGCCACGAAAGCGCCGAGGTCACCAACATCCTCATCGACCTGGCGCAGCGCGAGACCATGAACCTGTCCTCGCGCATCGCCGAAGCGGTGATCGAGGAGTTGAAGCGCGACGTCAAGCTGCTGCGCCGCACGCACCGCTTCGCCGGCTTTGCGGTGCTCAAGGCGCCCGATGTCCCGTCGGTGCTGATCGAAATGGGCTACCTGTCCAACCGTGACGAGGAGCGCCTGTTGCGTCAGGCGTCGTATCGCGCCAAGTTGGGCGGCGCCTTGCAGCGCGCCCTGGACGGCCACTTCAGCCGAACCCAGAAGGCGTATCGGCCGTAGCGTCATCACACCTACGCCGTTCGCTCGGCCACATTTATGCCCTTCTGTCGTGCCAAACAGGGCCGATCAGGATATGAAGAGGCACGACGGCCCGCGCCGCATCGACCGCGCGGGCGACCACGGATTGCCGGCAGGATGACAGACGAAAACAAGAAGCCCGTGTTGCGCGCCGAGCGCGACCCCGACGATGCGCCGCGCGGCGACAAGCCCAAGCGCGGCAAGGACTCTGGCAGCCGGAAGGGCAACGGCAACGGCAAGACGCCCGCCGGCGGCAAGCCCGCGCGCAAGCGCCGCTCGCTGTTCGGGCGGCTGGTGGTGTTCACGCTGAGCCTGGGGTTCCTGGGCGCCATCGTGGGCGTGCTGGGCATCTTCGCGGTGCTGAACTACTACGGCCAGGACCTGCCCGACCACACCCAACTGGCCGAGTACGATCCGCCGGTGGCGACGCGCATCTATGCCGGCGACGGGCGGCTGATCACGGAATACGCCGTGCAGCGCCGCGTCTTCGTGCCGGTGGAGGCCATGCCGCGGCAGTTGATCGACGCCTTCATCTCCGCCGAGGACCAGAATTTCTACAGCCATCCGGGCCTGGACTTCAAAGGCTTGGCCCGCGCAGTGCTGACCAACGTCAAGAACTACGGCACCGGGCGCCGGCCCGAGGGTGCGTCGACCATCACGCAGCAGGTGGCCAAGAACTTCCTGCTGACCAACGAGGTCTCCATCGAGCGCAAGATCAAGGAAGCCATCCTGTCCTTCCGCATCGAGCAGGCGTTCTCCAAGGACCACATCCTGGAGCTGTACCTGAACGAGATCTACCTGGGCGGCGGCTCCTATGGCGTGTCGGCGGCGGCGCTGAACTACTTCAACAAGTCGCTCGACCAGCTCTCCATTGGCGAGATCGCCTATCTGGCCGCGCTGCCCAAGGCGCCCAACAACTACAATCCCTACCGCAACCGCGAGGCAGCGATCGAGCGCCGCAACTGGGTCATCGGTCGCATGCTGGAAGACGGCCACATCACTGCGGCCGAGGCCGAGCGCGCCCGCGCCGAGCCGCTGACGGTGCGCCCGCGCGAGGACACCGAACTGGTGGAAAACGGCGCCTACTTCGCCGAGGAAGTCCGCCGCGAATTGCAGAACCGCTATGGCGACAAGGGCCTGTACGAGGGTGGTCTGGCCGTGCGCACGTCGCTGGACCCCGAACTGCAGTCCATCGCCACCCGCGTCATGCGCGAGGGCCTGCTGGACTACGACCGCCGCCACGGGTGGCGCGGCCCTGTGGCGCACCTGGACGACCTGAACGACTGGCCGCGCGCGCTGCGGGACATCGAAAAACCGGCCGCCGCGCTGGAGGACTGGCGCCTGGCCGTGGTGCTGGAGGTGTCCGCCGACGCCGCCCGCATCGGCCTGTCGGACCACGCCGGCACCATTCCCTTCGAGGAAGCCAAGTGGGCCCGCAAGTGGCTTGAAAAGCAGCGCTACGGCGCCCAGCCCAAGGACATGCACGATGTCCTGGAGGCGGGTGACGTGGTGCTGGTGGAACCCGTGGCCGAGGAGGAGGCCGCCGACGGCGCGCCCGAGGAACCGGACGCGCGCGCAGCCGACTCCCCGTCGGCCGACGCGACCGACACCTACGCCCTGCGGCAGGTTCCCGACATCAACGGCGCCCTGGTGGCCATGGACCCGCACACCGGCCGCGTGCTGGCGATGGTCGGCGGGTTCTCGCTGAACGCCTCGGAGTTCAATCGGGCGACGCAGGCGTGGCGCCAGCCCGGTTCGGCCTTCAAGCCCTTCGTCTACATGACGGCGCTGGCCAACGGCTACACCCCGGCGTCGATCATCCTGGACGCGCCGGTGGAGTTCGACCAGGGCCCCGGCCTGCCCAAGTGGAAGCCCAAGAACTACAGCGGCGAGTACTACGGCCCTTCGACCCTGCGCATCGGCATCGAGAAATCGCGCAACCTGATGACGGTGCGCCTGGCGCACGCCGTCGGCATGGACGCGGTGGCCGACACGGCCGTGCGGTTCGGCGTCTTCGACGACATGCCGGAGTTGCTGTCCTACTCGCTGGGCGCCGGCGAGACGACGGTGCTGCGTATGACGACCGCCTATGCCCAGATCGTCAACGGCGGCAAGAAGATCACGCCGACCCTGATCGACCGCGTGCAGGACCGCACCGGTCGCACGGTCTTCCGCCATGACGACCGCGCCTGCACCGACTGCAAGGGCGTGTTCTGGACCGGCCAGGGCGTGCCGAGCGTGCCCGATGCCCGCGAGCAGGTCATCGACCCGGTCACCGCCTACCAGATGACCTCCATCCTGGAAGGCGTGGTCAAGCGCGGCACGGGCCGGCGCATCGCCGAGCTGGGCATTCCGCTGGCGGGCAAGACCGGCACCACCAACGACAGCCTGGACACCTGGTTCATGGGCTTCTCTCCCGACCTGGTGGTGGGCGTGTTCGTCGGCTTCGACGACCCGCGCACGCTGGGCCCGCGCGAGACCGGCTCGTCGGTGGCCGCGCCCATCTTCAAGGATTTCATGGCCGCGGCGCTCGACGGCAAGAAGACGCCCTTCCGCATCCCGCCGGGCGTGCAACTGGTGCGCGTCAGCCACGACACCGGGCGCCCCGCCATGCCGGGCGACACCGACGTGATCCTGGAAGCCTTCAAGCCCGGCCAGACGCCCTACAACCAGCGCCGCCTGGACGGCATGAGCTACGCCGTCGACCCCGGCGGCGTGGGCGACGATACCTATGCCGACAGCACGCTGGACGGCCTTGGCGGTGGTGCCGGCGGCACAACCGGGACCGGCGGCTTGTCCGGGTCGACCGGCGGGGGGATGCTCAATGACCGCGACCGCCCGACAGCCTCCGGCGGCGGTGGCGGCGGCGCGCCCCAGGCCGGCGGGCTGTACTGACGCACGACCATCAACGACGACGGCGGCCGGAGCACTTCGGCCGCCGCCGCTCTTTCGGCGGCGCAACAGCCTGAAGGGGTTGAGGAAGGCGCCGGTTTTCCGTAAGTAGGGGCCTCCCCGCCGACATGAGAGGACGACATGAAGGCCGAAACCGAAACCATGATCTCCGAGATCAAGCAGTCGATGGCGCTGCTGAGGAGGCATCTTTGACTACGATCAGGCTGTCCTGCGCCTCGACGAACTGAACGCCGAGGTCGAGAACCCTGATCTGTGGAACGACTCCGACCGCGCCCAGGCGGTGATGAAGGAGCGCACCCACCTGGCCCAGGCCATCGACCGCTACAAGGGCCTGCACAAGCAGCTGGAAGATGCCGTCACGCTCATCGAACTGGGCGAGATGGAAGACGACGAGGAGACCATCGTCGAGGGCGAGAACGCGCTCAGGGCGCTGCGTGCCGAGGGCCAGAAGGCGGAGTTGGAAAGCCTGCTGTCCGGCGAGGCCGACGCCAACGACTGCTACCTGGCCGTCAACGCCGGCGCCGGCGGCACCGAGGCCCAGGACTGGGCCAACATGCTGCTGCGCATGTACGTCCGCTGGGCGGAAGCCCACGGCTACAAGACGGAAGTGGTGGAAGAGTCCGAGGGCGAAGAGGCCGGCATCAAGTCCGCCACGGTCAAGATCATGGGCCACAACGCCTATGGCTGGCTGAAGACGGAGTCGGGCGTGCACCGGCTGGTGCGCATTTCTCCCTACGACAGCGCGGCGCGCCGCCACACCAGCTTCACGTCGGTGTGGGTCTATCCGGTGATCGACGACACCATCGACATCGAGATCCTGGACAAGGACCTGAAGGTCGACACCTACCGCGCCTCGGGCGCCGGGGGCCAGCACGTCAACCGCACCGAATCCGCCATCCGCATCACCCACGTCCCCAGCGGGATCGTGGTGGCCTGCCAGGCGGAGCGTTCCCAGCACAAGAACCGTGACCACGCCATGAAGATGCTGCGCGCGCGGCTCTACGAGGCGGAACTGCGCAAGCGGGAAGAGGCCGCCCAGGCGACCGAGGACGCCAAGTCCGACATTGGCTGGGGCCACCAGATCCGCTCCTACGTGCTGCAGCCCTACCAGATGGTCAAGGACCTGCGCACGGGCGTGGAGACGTCGGACACCGGCGGCGTTCTGGACGGCGACCTGGACCCGTTCATGGCGGCTGCCCTGGCCGCCAAGATCCAGGGCGGCGAAAGCCGCGACGAGGCGGCGGCGGGCTGAGGCCCGCTGTTCCTCATTCGGGGGCGGGGGAACGGATGACACTCCTGGTCAACGTCGTCATCTGGGCCGGGCTGGCGGTGCTGGTGATGTACACCGCCGCCGTCCTGTATATGTACCTGCGCCAGCGCGCGCTGCTCTACGACCCGAGCGCCGAGCGGCCGGACCCGGCCGCCTGCGGGGTCGGGGACATGCAGGTGGTGACGCTTTACACCGATGACGGCGTGGCGTTGAACGCCTGGTGGCTGCCGCCGGCGCGCGAGGATGCGGCGGTGGCGCTCTACTGCCACGGCAACGCGGGCTCCATGGCCGACTGCGCCTTCAAGGTCGCCGCCTATCGCGCCGCCGGCATGGGCGTGCTGCTGTTCGACTACCGGGGCTACGGCGGCAACGCAGGCCACCCGACCGAACAGGGCCTCTACGCCGACGCCCGAAGCGCCCGCCGCTTCCTGCTGGAAGAGCAGGGCGTGGCGGAGGAGCGATTGGTCATCCACGGGGAAAGCCTGGGGTCGGGCGTGGCGACGCAGCTCGCGCTTGAGCACCCGCCGGCGGCCCTGGTGCTGGAGGCGGCGTTCATCTCCATCCCCGCGGTCGGAAAGCTGCAATACCCCTGGCTGCCCGTCCACCGCCTGACCAAGGACCGCTACGAGAGCCTCGCCAAGATCGGCCGCATCCACGCGCCGGTGATGGTGGTGCATGGCGAGGAGGACGACCTGGTCCCGGTGGACTTCGGCCGCCGCCTGCACGCCGCCGCGCGGGAGCCGAAGGAGCTGGTGCTGCTGCCCGGCGCGGGCCACGCGGACCTGTTCGACTTCGGGGCGGGGGAACGGATTACGGGGTGGATCGCCGAGACCGTTGAAGGAGCGCTGCGCGCGCGGGGCCTGCCCCGCACCCCGCCGGAGGCGGAAGCCTCCGGGCCTCCACTTTTTTCTTGAGTTTTAGGATTCTGGCGGTGGTTTAGGTATAGCCACCAAGACACGAAGTACACCAAGAAGGTTTGCTGACGATGAGTGTGTCGCATCATCGGCGATGCTGATGATGATGCTGATGATAAAGCGCCCTTCGGGCGCATTGCTCCGCTCCGCCAAGCATGATGCACACTGCCTCAGCCTGCACATCCTCTTGGTGTACTTTGTGTCTTGGTGGCCAAAAACATACAGCGGGCACAAGCCCACCGTCACCGCGTCGCCGGCGTAACCCACTTCTGCTGCTTCGGCGGCTCATAGGCAGCCAGGCGGTCGAGCAACGGCGTAGCGTCGGTTTCCACCATCAGCATGGCGCGGTGGTGGTCGCGCAGGAAGCCTTCCGCCACCATGTGGTCGATGAAGGTCCGCATGGCGTCGTAGTAGCCCGCCACGTCCAGCAGGGCTACCGGTTTCTCGTGCTCGCCCAACTGGCCCCATGTCCACACCTCGAACAGTTCCTCCATGGTGCCGATGCCGCCGGGCAGGGCGATGAAGCCGTCCGACAGGTCGGCCATCAGCGCCTTGCGCTCGTGCATGGTGCTGACCACGCGCAGGTCGGTCAGCGCGCCGTGGCCCACTTCCAGGTCCATGAGGAACCTGGGGATCACGCCGATCACCTCGCCGCCGGCCTTCAGGCAGCTGTCGGCGACGATGCCCATCAGCCCCACATGCCCGCCGCCGTAGACCAGGCCGACGCCCCGCGCGGCCAGGGTGCGGCCGAGCGTCGCGGCGGCCTCGGCATACTCGGGCCGGGTGCCCGCGTTGGAGCCGGTGAAGACGCACAGCCGCCGCATGAAGATCCTCCGTGGTGCATCGCGGGTAAGGTGTTGCCTGCCTATAGCATTGCGCGGACCATGCGGCAAAGATCATTCGCGGGGGATCATCCATGTCCACGAACCGGGACGGCTGGCGGGCTTTCGTCGCCCGATGGTACGGCGAGGGGCGCCTGGCATTCCACGACGCCCACGGCGCGGCGGAGCGCCTGCCGTGGCGCGGCGGCACGCTTCACCAGGACGTCTACGACCGCCCCGAGCCGGACGCGCCCGTGGTGGTCCTGCTGCACGGCATCCAGGGTTACGGCCGCATGTTCCTGAGCGTGACGGAGGGCCTTTGGAAGCGCGGGTGTGCCGTGGTGGTGCCCGACATTCCCGGCTACGGCCTTTCCGCCAGCCGCAAGGACCGTGGCCGGCGACCGATCGGCGATCAGCTTGCGGGGGTGGAAGCCGTGGTTCGGGCTGCTGCCGCCCGCTGGCCCGATCGTCCGCTGGTTCTCTCGGGCGCCAGCCTGGGAGCGCCGCTGGCTTTTGCGACGGCGCTGAAGGTGCCCGAGGCGCGCGCGCTGACGCTGTGGACCCTGTTCAGCCCCGATGATCCCGACGTGCTCGCCGCCACCGGCCGGTTCGGGCGGTTCAGCGGCGCGATGCTGGGGGTGATGAGGCCGGTGGGCCGGCTGATCCCCGGCCTGCCCATGGCGGCCTGGTTCATCCTGGCACTGGAGCATGTGAACGCCGCGCCGGGCTTCGTGCGGTCGCTGAAGGACGATCCGCTGGTGGCGAAGACCACAAACCTGCGCGCCATGCTCTCCCTGCAGCGCGACCTGCCGCCGCTCTTGCGGTGGGAGGCCTGGGACCGCCCCATCCTGGTGATGCAGCCGGCAAACGACCGCATGATCCCGCCCGCCGCCACCCGGCGCGCCTTCGCCCGCCTGACCGCCGAGCCGCGCCGGCTGGAAATGCTGGACGGCGTCGAACACTTCCCGGACACGGCCGGCCCCCTGGACCGGGCGGCGGACCTGATCGCGGGGTTCCTGGAAGAGACACGGATCAAGGGATGAGGGCGGCGACGGCCTCCACCCGATCGACCAGCGGCCGGGGCAGGGCGTCCAGGCTGAACCAGCCGGCGTCCAGGGCGTCGTCGGCGGCGGCGACGGAGCCCGTCGGCTCGACGCCCAGCATGGCGACGAGGACGAAGTGGTGCGCCAGGGCGCCGGTCTCGGCGTCGCGCTCCATGGTGTCGAAGGCGGTCAGCGGGCCGGTGATGCGGGCGGTGATGCCGGTTTCCTCCAGCAGCTCCCGCGCCGCGGCTTCGGCCAGCGTCTCGCCGCGCCGGGGCTTGCCGCCGGGATAGCCCCACAGGCCGGCGGCGGGAGGATTTCGGCGGCGGACCAGCAGGATGCGATCGGCGTCGTCCCGCACGACGGCAATGACGCCGACGCGGGGCTCGGTCGCGGTGTGGGCGGGCGGCAGGTTGGCGGCCAGGGGATCAGGCGAGGGCAAAGCCGCACTCCTTCAGCGCCGCGATGGTCTCGGCCGGGCTTTCCTCGGGCAGGAAGTGACCCCCGGCGACGGCGCGGCCGGAGACGTTGGTGCCCTTGGCGCGCCAGGTCTCCAGCACGTCGTAGTTCTTTTCCATCAAGCCGTTGGCCCCCCACAGCACGGCCAGAGGACAGGTGACGCGGGCGTCGGCGTCGGCCTCGTCGTCGGCCAGGTCGATGGTGGCGGCGGCGCGGTAGTCCTCGCAGGTGGCGTGGATGCAGGCGGGGTCGCGGTAGGCGCTGCGGTATTCCTCCACCGCGCGGGGATCATAGGCGGACAGGCCCGTGCCCCAGGCGCCCAGCTTCCATTCCAGGTAGAAATCCGGGTCGGCGCCGATGAGCTTTTCCGGCAGGGGGCGCGGCTGGGCGAGGAACAGCCAATGGTAGTACGCGAGGCCCACGGCCCGGTCGAGCGTGGCGAAGATGGTGTGCGTCGGCACGATATCCAGCACGGCGGCGCGGGTGATGCGGTCGGGGTGGTCCAGGCAGAGCCGATGCGTCACCCGGCCGCCGCGATCGTGGCCGATCACCTCGAACGTCTCATGCCCCAGTGCCGTCATCAGCGCGGCGGCGTCGGCGGCCATGGTGCGCTTGGCATAGGTGCCGTGGCCGGCGTCGCCCTCGGGCTTGTCGGAGGCGCCATAGCCCCGCAGGTCGGGCATGACGAGCGTGTGCGTCTTCGCCAGATGCGGCGCCACGCGGTGCCAGCAGGCGTGCGTCTGCGGGTAGCCGTGGAGCAACAGCAACGGCGGCCCCTCGCCCCCGACGCGCACGGCGTGGGTGATGCCGTTGGCCTCGATGCGGTGCAGGGCGAAGCTTGCGGGGAAGAGGTCAGGCGCTGGCATGGCTGGCTCCGCTGTGGTGGTGGGGCGGAGGAGAGTATGGCGGGGTTCGCCGTTCTTTGCGACCGCGCTGGGCGCACCGGCCTTGCCTGACCATGGCGGGTGGACTAACTTCAGTTGGTCCACTGCGCGAGGCCGCCATGCAGATCGTCAACATTCACGATGCGAAGACGAACTTGTCCCGCCTCGTCGACCAGGCAAGCAAGGGTGAGACCTTCATCATTGCACGGGCGGGAAAGCCGCTCGTGAAGGTGACTGCCATTGAGGCGCGGCCCGCAAAAGAGCAGAAGCGCCTCGGCTTTATGAAGGGCCAGATCAAGGTCCCTGACGATTTTGACCGTATGGGAGCGGAGGAAATCGAGCAGTTGTTCGGCGGAACGTCGTGAAACTCCTGCTGGACACTCATCTTCTGCTCTGGTCGGCGGCGGACCCCGAGCGGCTTTCACCGGATGCAGCAACGCTCGTTTCCGATGAACAAAATGAACCGTTTTTCAGTACCGCCAGCCTCTGGGAAATCGCCATCAAGGCCGGCTTGGGACGAGATGATTTCCAGGTCGACGCCGGCGTGCTGAGGCGCGGCCTTCTCGAAAATGGATATGGCGAGGTGTCAGTTGAAGGTCGCCACGCTGTCGCGGTCCAGACCCTGCCAAACGTACATAAGGATCCGTTCGACCGCATGTTGGTCGCTCAAGCGCAGGTAGAGGGCCTTCTGTTGCTGACGGCGGACGCACTGGTTGCCCGCTATCCTGGCCCCATTCGCAAAGTCTGACGGCCTACCCCACCGCCCCCTCATACCACCCCGCCGGCATTCCGGCTTCCGCCCGCGCATCGTCGTTGAACGGCCCCTTCAGGCCGCCCGGATGCAGGCGCTTCAGGCGGTCGGCGTACTCCGCCTCCGGGTCCAGGCCGCGTGAGGCGCAGACATGGCGGAACCAGCGGACGCCGGCGGCGACGTGGGTGATCTCGTCCCGGTAGATCACGTCCAGCACCGCCACCGTGTCGGGGTCGCCGTTGGCGGTCAGGCGGTCGATGGTGGGCGGCGTGGTGTCCAGCCCGCGGGCCTCGTGCGTCATGGGGACCAGCGCCAGGCGGTCCAGCAGGTCGTCGGCCGTCATCACCGCCGCGCGCCACAGGCCGTCGTGGGCCGGCAGGTCGCCATAGGCCGCGCGCAGCTCGCCCAGGCGCTTTTCCAGAAGCTCGAAGTGCAGGGCCTCGTCGACGGCGACCTTGATCCAGTCGTCGATGAAGGCGCGCGGCAGCGGGTCCGGGCCGCCCAGGAAGCGCGCCAGGATGTCCCACG
Source organism: Caenispirillum salinarum (assembly GCF_044803115.1). Classification (GTDB taxonomy): domain Bacteria; phylum Pseudomonadota; class Alphaproteobacteria; order Rhodospirillales; family Rhodospirillaceae; genus Caenispirillum; species Caenispirillum salinarum_A. Next base: position 1,788,366 of record NZ_CP085224.1, read on the forward strand.
CCAGGTCGATGGCGTTCAACTCGATATGCGCCAGCGCGTGCAGCAGCGCGATGCGCCCGCGCACGCCGCCCTTCGACCGCTTGGGCATGTCGCGCGGGGCCATCAATTCAGGCTTTGCCGGCCGGGCGGGGCGGTGGGGAGCGCCGGGCGCGCCGACGTCGGCCAGCGCGCCGGACGCCCAGGCATCGGCGGCGTCGCGGGTCAGGCGGATCTTCTCGGCAGGCTCCGCCGCCCGCAGCACGGCGCGGGCGGCGTCAAGCAGGGTGGCGGGAGCGGTCATGCCGTCTCCCGCAGGGCCCTGGTGGCGTCCAGCACCTCGGCGGCGTGGCCCTTGACCTTCACCTTGGGCCAGACCTGGGCGATGGTGCCGCCGGGCGCGATCAGGAAGGTGGTGCGCTCGATGCCCCAGAAGGTCTTGCCGTACATGGACTTTTCCTTCCACACGCCATAGCGCTCGCAGACGTCGCTGTCGGCGTCCGACGCCAGCGGGAAGGTCAGGCCCTGCTTGGCCTTGAAATTGTCGTGCTTCTTCACGCTGTCCTTGGAGACGCCGATGATGACGGCGTCGATCCCTGAGAAATCGGGCTCCAGGTCGCGGAAGTCGCAGGCTTCGGTGGTGCAGCCGGGCGTGGCGTCCTTCGGGTAGAAGTACAGCACCACCGGCTTGCCCTTCAGCGCGGACAGGCTGACGCTGCCGCCGCCGTCGGTGGGCAGGGTGAAGTCCGGGGCGGTGTCGCCGACGGAAAGGCTCATGGCGTCTGGCTCCCTCGTCTGGTGGGATGGAACAGGGGAGAGCCCGAAGGCTCAGGCTTCTTTTACGGCGCCGTCTGCGGCCCGGTTTGCCTTGGCGGCCTCCGCCGGCTCGTCGATGAGGCGGCGGAAGACGGCGTGCGCGGCCTCCGCCCGTTCAGCGATCAGCGCCTTGAGGCCGTCCATGTCCTTGCAGCCGCAGGCCGACACCAGCTTGCGGTAAAGGCCGGCGGAGATTTGGCTCTCGTCGAACTTGCCGGGGATGGAGTGGCGCAACAACCCCTGGATGGTCAGCCAGAGGAAATGCGCCCGGTCCAGCGTCTCGGCGTCGGCGGCGTCCAGGATGTCGGCGGCGGCCAAGTTTTTCAGCCCGTCGCCGGTGTTGCTGTTGAGGATGTCCGGGTGCTCGTGCCCGTGCAGAAGCTGCAGCGTCTGGGAGATGAACTCCACGTCCACCATGCCGCCGCGCATGTGCTTGACGTCCCATATGTCGCCGGCCTTGGTGTGCTCCTTGGCCATCAGCGCGCGCATCTTGGAAACGTCCATCAGCAGCGCGTCGCGGTCGCGCGGGCGGGTGAGCACCTCGCAGATGGCGTCGCGGATGTTCTGCGACAGATCCGGGTCGCCGCAGGCCACGCGGGCGCGGACAAGCGCCAGGTGCTCCCACGTCCAGGCATCCTCGCGGTTGTACTTGATGAAGCTTTCCAGGCTGGCCGCCAGCGGCCCCTTCTTGCCCGAGGGACGCAGGCGCAGGTCAACCTCGTACAGCCGGCCCTCGCTGGTCAGCGCGTTGATGGCGCCGACGAAGCGCTGGGTCAGGCGGGCGTAGTATTCGCCGCGCGTCAACGGCTTGGGACCGTCGCTGCTTTCCGCGTCCGGGTCGGTGTCGTAGACGCAGATGAGATCCAGGTCGCTGGTCGCCGTCATCTCGCGCCCGCCCATCTTGCCCATGGCGATCACCGCCAGGTCGCCGCCGGGAAAACGGCCGTAGGTGCGCGCCATTTCGTCGCTGACGGCCGGCAGCAGGCGGTCCAGCACCACGTCGGCGATGGCGGCCAGCGCGTCGCCGGCCTCGCGCGCATCCGCCAGCAGGCGCAGCGTCTGGACGCCGACCTGGAACTTGTGGTCATTGGCGAAGCGCCGCGTGATGTCCAGCACGTGTTCGTAGTCCCGCGCGTCGGCCAGCCGCAGGTCAAGCTCGTGCCCCAGCGCGGCTCGGTCGGGCAGGGGGCCGAAGAAGCCCGGCGTCAGCACGGCGTCCAGCAGGCCGGGGTTCTTCGCCAGCACCTCGGCCAGGCGCGGTGCGTCGCCCATGATCTCCGCCACCAGGTCCAGCAATTGCGGATGGGTGTAGAACAGGCTGAACAGCTGCACGCCGGCCGGCAGGCGGCTCAGGAAGTCGTCGAAGCGGAAGAACGCCTGATCGGGGCTGGCGGTCTGGCCGAAGGCGCGGAGCAGCGTCGGCACCAGCTCCGTCAGCAGCTCCTTCGACCGGGTGGAACGCACGGCGCGATAGCGCCCGTGGTGCCAGCCGCGCACGGTGGCGGCGACGGCGGACGGGTTGCCGTAGCCCAGTTCGGTGAGGGTCTGGATGGTGGCCGGGTCGTCCTCGTTGCCGGTGAAGACGAGGTTGCCTTCCTCCGACAGGCTGGGTTCCTCCTCGAACAGGTCGGCATAATGGCCTTCCACCGTGTGCAGCACGTCCTTGAGCCAGGCGTCGAAGTCCTCAAGGCCATCGTGCCCCATGAAGATCGCCAGCGCGCGCAGCTTTTCGTCATCGTCGGGAAGCTGCTGGGTCTGGCTGTCCTCGATCATCTGAAGCCGGTGCTCCAGCGTGCGGAGCTGGATGTACGACGCCTCCAGCTGGTCGGCGACGACGGGGGCGACGTGCTCGGTCTCCACCAGCGCGCGCAGGGCGTCGAGCGTGCGGGGGCTGCGGTTCTGCGGCTCCCGCCCGCCCCAGATGAGCTGCTGGGTCTGGGCGAAGAACTCGATCTCGCGGATGCCGCCGCGCCCGACCTTGATGTTGTGCCCGGCGACCGCCACCTTGGCGCCGCCCTTGGCCGCGTGGATCTGGCGCTTGATGGACTGGATGTCCTGAATGGCGTGGAAATCCAGGGACTTGCGCCAGACGAAGGGCCGCAGGTGGCGCAGGAAGTCCTGCCCCGCCGCCGTGTCGCCGCCCACGCAGCGGGCCTTGATCATGGCGGCGCGCTCCCAGTTCTGGCCGAAGCTTTCGTAGTAGGTTTCGGCCGCCGGCAGGGCGATGGCGATCTTGGTGGAGCCGGGGTCGGGGCGCAGGCGCAGGTCGGTGCGGAAGACGTAGCCGTCGGCCGTGCGCTCGTCCAACAGGCGCACGAGGTCCTTGGTCATGCGCACGAAGAACTCGGAAATGAACTTCTCGCCCTTGTAGACCACCTTGTCGGGATCGAAGACCACGATCAGGTCGATGTCGCTGGAATAGTTCAGCTCCCGCGCGCCCAGCTTGCCCATGCCCAGCACGAAGTATCCGCAGTCCCGCTCCGGGTCCTCGGGGTGGGGAAGCTCCACGTCGCCCTTGGCGTGGGCCTTGCGCATCAGGTGGGCGATGGAAAGCCGCACGGCCGTCTCGGCGAAGTCCGACAGCGCGCCGGTCACCTTGTCCAGGTCCCAGGCCCCGGCGATGTCGGCCGCCGCCACGGCCAGCGCCATGCGCCGCTTGACCACGCGCAGAAGCTTCATGAGGCGCGCCATGTCCTCTTCCGCCGCGGCGTCGGCCTTCAGGGTCTCGACCATGCGCGACAGCGCGGCGTCCGGCCCGTCGCGCAGGATCTCCACCATGAAGGCGCCGTCGCGCACGGCGCAGGAGGTCAGGAAGGGGCTGTTGCCGAACAGGGCGTCCAGCAGGGCCGACTGCGGTACGGCCTCGGCAGCGGCGCGGATGGCATCGGCCAGCGATGCATCGTCGGCAAGGTCGGCCAGGCCGAGCCACCGCTCCCGGCCGCGGTCACGGCGTTCCGGATCGGCGGGCGCGGGCAGGGTGGCGTCGGCGGGGGGAAAGGCGAAGTCGGCCATGGACGATCCCATCGGGTGGCTCGAGTGCTTCTCGTCACTCGGTTCTGTCAGGTCATTGTTGCGCCAAATCATGAAGCGTCTGGTGCTTCCTGAGATGCGCGCCGAACAGTGGCGAAGTAGGGATTTCCCTGCCATTGTCCGGCCCCGGAGGAGACCCATCCGCCCGGGTGCCGCTCGATAAACTGAGAAATCAGCCGATCGAGGACTTGCGCCTTCGTCTGGTGCGGATGCCGCTTGGGCCACGAACGTCGTGACCGAACATTCCGCGCACCATTCACGTCGGCGCTGGCTGTGTGGCCGCAGTGACGACATTTAAAGGTCGCTCCGCTGCGGTTCTTCCTGTCCACGTAGCCGCAGCGATGGCACTCTTGAGAGGAGTACGCAGGGTTGATTTCCGCCGAACTGACGCCGAAACGCTCGAAAACATCCTTCAACTTTATTCGGATGACCGACCGGCCACAATTTTGAAGGATCCGGTTCATACGCCGGCTAAGCTCAGGAGAACGGAAATCTAAACGCTCTACCGCCAGTTCTTCTGGTCTTTTATTGGCAATAATCGCGTTAATTACTCGCCCGACCTCAGTTTTCACGTAGCCTCGAAGTCGTGTAACTCCTGCTCGATATGCAGGGTCGTCTTTCGGCTTCCGTCCCGCTTTTTGAGCAGCCTGAGCAAGCGCAGTTATCTCAGCATCGAATCGCTTAAGCTTTTCAAACCAGTTCCGACCGAAGAGATCGCCGTCACTAGTAGCAAACATAGTGCGGAGTCCAAAATCTAGACCCAGCACGTCCTTTGCAGGCTGATAGCCGGCGCGGCTTGCTTCAAAAGCTTGGGTCGTTTCTGTTACCACCGCGAAAGCGATAGTGCCGTCGTTGTTCTCGTTAATCTGGATGCCCAGGCATCTACGTCCGGGCCGCATCGTAAAGTACTCATACGTGTTAAGCGGTACATGAACGGTTTCGTAAGCCTTACTAGGTTTACCGGTCTTCGTTGGCCGTCTTTCCGTCGTATTCAGAGTTACCCACAGCGGGAAACTGCTGGCCGTTAGGCTTGGGCCCCATTTCACACCCCGCTGGTCAATCAAAGCATTGATATTCGCCATCCTAGGGCGTCGATGCCGTCTCAGCACTGAGCGCATAATTGATCGTGCCAAGCGTCGCACTGGCTCTGGTACTTCGCTGGTGGTGCTTTTCGCTGTCACCGGGTCCCGGTCGAACCACGCCTCTCGTTTGTTTATGATGTGCAACTGGTGGCGGGTGTTCTGGTCCAATGTCGAGTGTTCAACAACTTTGCGGAAGTCGCTGGCGCAGTTGCTCAAGAAGGAGGTGAGGATGCCGACGACTTGCGAGCGGACCATTTGCACACGAGCTGCGCCGATAGGATCTTCAGGATAAGTGAGCTTCGCCCGCCTGTCGAAAGCGCCTCGGTCAAAGAACAACCGCCACTGTTCCGCTGCAATGCGTTCAGCCGTCCTCCGCCACGCGACCAGAAGACGACGCACAACCGCCTCTTTGCCCGCATTCATCTTGTGCGGCAACGCATCTGTGCGATGTGTTCTTCTGGGCGTATGCTGACGGTTCATTGGCGGTACAAAGTGTGATTCTTGGCGGCTATGTTACCGAAAATACGCTGAAATCCCAACCGCAATGTCCTACGCAGTTGATTGTAGTACGCGCTGATTTTCCGGGGGTGGGCTCGCGTGCAACGTTTGAAACAGGACGAAATGCCATACAGCCGTTTCATCGGGCGGTAACTATAACTTAAGCAATATGCCGTACCGTATGCGGTATCCGGGAACCCCATCCCGCCGCGTCCCGCCGCCATGAAGAGCCCCTCCATGCGCTGGTCCCATTGCCTCCGTTCGCTCCTGACGGCCGCCCTGCTTCTTGGCGCGGCGGCCCCGGCCGGTGCGCTGACGCTGGGCGCCGACCAGCCGCCGCCGGAGGAAATCCCGGCCGAGGACAGGCCGGCTGCCGAGGCCGCCGAGGAGCCCGTGGCGCTGGAGGACGCGCCGCTCGCGCCGCTGCACCCCTACACCAGCATCATTCCGGGCCGGAAGGATCTGGGGCTGCGCGCCTCCTGGCGGGCGCGGGTGGACGTCGGCGGCAGCGAGGAGAACCCCGCCGCCGCGCTGGAACTGCCGCTCGCGCTGACCTACGGTTTCGACAACGGCGCCGACGCGCGGCTGGAGGCGCCGTTGCGGCTGCGTGACGGCGCCCTGAGCGCCGGCGGCTATTCCGGCGACCTGCGGCTGACGGTGGGCCTGCCGGTGACCGACGTGTGGACGGTGCAGCCCTCGATCCGGTTCGGCGTGGCGGGGGCCATGGCGCCGGAGCCCGGGCGGCGGATCATCTCGGGCCGCGTGACCAGCCGCGTGGAATGGCCGGTCAACGACGCCCTGCGCCTGTCGCTCGGCACCACCGCCGAGGGCTATGACGCGGCGCCGCTCGGCGGCGTGAGCGACGGCCTGATGGACCTGACCCTGCGCAACCGCCTGGGCATCGCGCTGGACACCGGCTTCGACGTCTTCGGCGGCGACATCGGCGCCTCCGCCGCGCTGACCGACATCCGCCGCATCGGCAGCGACGGCTTGAGGCGACGGGCGGAGGTCGATATCGGCCTGTCCACCGGCGGCCGGCTGAAGCTGGGCGCCTCCGCCCGGCTGGTGCGCGAGGCCGAGGCCGCGGAAGCCGGCGTGCGGGCGCGGCTGTTCACGCGTTTCTGATGCTCGGTGCTGTGGTGTTGCGCGCCGAGCGGGCTGTCCGAAAGAACTTGAGTAATGCCCTGGGCTATGTCCTTCGGGGATCGGTCGTTGTGGCACTGGCTTAGCACGAATCGCATCTCGCGGTCGCTAAACAGCGCGCCGGATCTTGGCAAAGTAGGGGTTCGTCTGCCACGGTCCGGCCCCGGTGGAGACCCGTCCACCCGGGTGCCGCTTGACGAACTGGGTTACCAGCAGGTCAAGGACTTCCGCTTTCGTGAGGTGGGGCTGCCAGGTAGGCCGAGAACGTCTCGACCCGACAGACCGCGCACCGTCCACGTCAGCGTGAGCTGTGTGCCCACAATGCAGGCACTTGAAGGTATCTTGCTTGCGGTTCCGCTTGTCCACGTATCCGCAAGCGGAGCACTCCTGCGAAGTGTAGGCAGGATTGACCTCGTCCGCGGTGATTCCGAAGCGCTCGAAGAGGTCCTGCAGCTTCGCCCGGATCACCGACCTGCCGCAATTCTGCAGAATGCGGTTCATGCGTCGGCTGAGATCAGGGCTGCGAAAATTGAGACGTTCCAGCGCCAGAGACCTTGGCTTCTTCACCGCCACGATACGGTTCAGCACTCGGCCGATTTCAGTCTTCACAAAGCCCCGTAGGCGTGTTACCGCTGCCTTAAATGCTGGATCACGTCGTGGCTTCCGACCCGCTTTCTGCGCTGTTCGCGCGAGAGCGGTGATTTTGGCATCGTAGCATTTGATCGTCTCGAACCAGGTGCGGCCGAATAAGTCTCCGTCGTCGGTCGCAAACATGGTCCGCAGGCCGAAGTCGAGGCTGACCATTTCAACCGCCGGAGCGTAGTGCTCTCGACTGTCGGCGAATGCCGCGGTCGTCTCGGTCACGATCGCAAAGGTGATGTTGCCGTCATCGGCTTCGTTGACCTGAAGGCCCAGGCAGCGCCGCCCGGTCCGCTCCAGGTGGTGACGATAGGGCACCAAGGGCACATGAATTTCCTGGAATGCCTTGGACGGCTTCCCGTCCTTCGCCTTTTGCCGCTCCATCGTCTTTAGCGTCGCCCATAGCGGGAAACCCGTTGCAGTCTCAGCCGGACCCCACGCGACCGACCTTTGGTCGATGACGGCATTAATGCGGCGCATGGACGGACGCCGGTAGCGGCTAATAACGCATCGCATGATTGACCGCGCGAGCCGCCGGATGTCGTCAGCGATCGGCTCAGAAGCCGCAGTCATAGTCACCGGATCACGGCTGAACCACGCACCGATGCGGTTGATCACGTGCAGTTGGTGCTTGGTCTCGCGGTCTAGAGAGGACTTTTCCACAGTGTGCCGGAACTCACTCGCGCGGTTGGCGATGAAGGAAAATAACATCCCGACGACTTGATAGCGGACCATCTGCACGCGGGCAGCACCAATAGGATCGTCCGGATAGATGATCTTGGCCTGCCTGTTGAAGGCACCATGCTCGAAAAATAGCTGCCACTGCTCGGATGAGACCTGTCGCGCCGTTGACCGCCACGCCCTCAACAGCTCGCGAACGGCCGCCTTTTTACCGCCGTTCATCGCGTGCGGCAGCAGGTCGCAGCGGTGCGTCTTTTTGGGTAGAACTTGTCTCGACATCACCCTACCAAAGCCCCGTAACCTCCTTTACACAACGAGGAACCATCGCGTTACGCTTTACAGTATCACCGGATATAGAACGGAATGGCAACTGAAAAATCTGATGTCTGGCCGAGTCAGCGGTTTCAGGTTCCCGGACAGTTTATCGCCCCCTCTTTTGCTGGTAAGAAGAGGACTGGGCCGACAGGCGGCCCCGCCGGCGCGCGACCGGTGACAGCGGAGATGATAGTGGCGTGGTTCATGGCGCCGTGAGGTGGGTGTTCAAGGGCGTGGCCGCCGTGGTCATCCTGACGCTGGTGATCGGGGCCTTGCTCGCCGCGCGCCTGTCTCAGGGGCCGCTGCCGCTCGACCTGCTCAACCCTTATATCCTGGACGCCGTGAACGGCCCGAATGCCGTTGTGCGCTACAGCGTGGCCGGCACGGAACTGCACTGGGGCGACGTGGCGCAGCCCTTCGACCTGCGGGTGCGCGACGTGCGCGCCTTCGACCGCCATGGCGCCCTTATCGCTTCCGTTCCCGAAGCCTCCGTCAGTGTCGACGCCGGACCCCTGGTGCGCGAGGGCCGGCTGGCGCTTGACGCGGTCACCCTGCATGGCGGCGTGGTGCATTTGCGGCGCGAGCGCGACGGCGCGCTGGTGCTCGCCATGGCCGAAACGCCCGAGGCCGACGCGCCGGCGGTGGAGCGGTGGGCGGGCAGTCCTGCCGATGCCCTGCGCGCCGTCATGCGCGTGCTGGGCCTGGGCGACCAGCCCGGCGACGGGGACGCGCCCGCGAAGGCGGAAGTCGCCGGCGTGACGCTTCCTGGAACCGTGCGCGTCGCCGATGCCCGCGTCGTCATCGACGACCGCATGTCGGGCCTGACGTGGCGCCTGCCGCATGTGGACGCCGAGGTCACGCGCGGCGCCGACCGGGTGGAGGCCGAGGCGTCGGTCTCGCTCGCCCTGCCCGAGGGGCGGGAGACGCTGGTGGACGTGGTCGCGGCGCTCGACCGCCAGGGCGTCATCGACGCCGGCGTCACCCTGCGCGGCCTGCGCCCCGCCGACTTCGCCGCCGTGGACGTGGCCGCCGCGCCGCTGGCGGGTGTCGACCTGCCGCTGTCGGGCACCATCACGGCCACCCTGGGCCTGCGCGAGGACGCCGTGGCGCTGGAACTGCTCGGCGTCTCCCTGACCGGCGGGCCGGGCACCATCGCCGCGCCGGAGCCCGTTTCCCACGCTTGGTCGCTGGACGGGCTGGAGCTGCGCCTGTCGGCATCGGACAACCTGCGGCAGGTGGCGCTGGAGACCCTGGCGCTGGACCTGGAGGGCGACCCCCGCGTCAGCCTGCGGGCGGCCATGGAGCATCGCGACGCCGGCATCGGCCTCAGCCTGGAGGCGCGGGCCGAGCAGGTGGCGGTGGACGCGGTCGCCGGGCTGTGGCCGGAGGCGATCGAGGGCAAGACCCGGCACTGGATCGACGCGCGCCTGTCGGGCGGCGTGGTGCCGTCCTTCACCCTGCGCGCAGGGCTGGCCGGGACGAGCCTGGAAACGCTGGATCTCGTCAGCCTGGCGGGCGAGGGCACGGTGGCCGGCACCGCCGTGGACTACCTGCCGCCCATGCCGGTGGTGACCGGCGCCAGCGCCGACATGACCATGGATGCGACGGCCTTCCGCCTGGACATCACCGACGGCCAGGTCGGCGACCTGCGGGTCACGCGCGGCGACGTCGACTTCCTGCAACTGGACCAGCACCCCCAGCTCGCCGACATCGACCTGACCATCGACGGCCCCCTGCGCGACGCGCTCCGGCTGGTGGACAGCGAGCCGCTGGGCTACGTCTCGCGCTACGGCCTGGGCATCGACGGCGTGCACGGAACCTCCAGCACGCGGCTCGCCATCAGCTTCCCCCTGCTCGACAGCCTGACGCTGGACGACGTGGAGGTGCGCGCCGACAGCACCATCCGCGATGCCGTCCTGCCGGATGCCGCCTTCGGGCAGTCGCTGACCGACGGTGACCTCGCGTTGTCCGTCACCAAGCGCGGCATGACGGTGGAGGGCGAAGCCGCCGTGGCGGCGGTGCCGGCCAAGGTGAAATGGATCGAGAATTTCGAGGACGGCGCCGACTTCCGCAGCCGCTACGAGGCCGAGGCGACCCTTTCGCCCGAGCAGCGCACGGCGCTCGACCTGGACATTCCGCCGCTGTCGCCGCCGTTCCTGGACGGCCCGACCGGCGCCTCGGTGATCGTCACGCAATTGCCCTCGGGCCAGAGCACGCTGGGGGCGACGCTCGACCTGACGCCGGCTGCCATGCACCTGCCGGGGTTCGAGTGGCGCAAGCCGCCGGGAACCTCGGGCCGGGCGACCCTCTCCGCCCTTCTGGCCAAGGGCGGTGCGCTGCGGGAGGTGAACCGCTTCACCGTGATCGCCGGGAACGACCTGTCCATCGCCGGCAGCGTCAGCCTGCTGCCCGACGGCGGTGTCGGCCGGGTGGGGCTGGAACAGGCCAGCGTCGGCGAGACGACCTTCACCGGCGGTGCCTCCTTCCGCCCCGACGGCGGGCTGGACATCGACATCAACGGCGAGGCGCTGGATATGGTCCCGCTGCTGACCGGCGGCGAGGATGACCACGGCGCGGAGGCGGACGGGACTGCCGTTGCCGGAGCGCCATCCGAGGATGGTGCCGGCGACCTGCCGCCGTTGTCCCTGCGGGCGCAGTTCGACGTGGTGTGGATCGGCGAGGACGCGACGCTGGAGAACGCCGTCGCCCACATCATCCGTGATGAAAACGGCTGGCGCGCCATGGACGTCAGCGCGCTGGCGGAGGCCGCCGCGCCGTTGCGCTTCCAGTACCGGCCGCTCGACGACGGCACCGGACGCCATGCCTTCACGCTGGACAGCGGGGCCGCCGGCGTGGTGCTGCGGGCCGTGAACGTGCTGGACACCATGCGCGGCGGCACGCTTTCCGTCCGGGGCACGGTGGCACCGGACGACACCGTGTCCGGCCTGGCCGAAATCCGCGATTTCCGCCTGATGGATGCGCCGGTGCTCGCCAAGGTCCTGTCGGTGGCGGCGCTGACCGGCATCCTGGAGAGCCTGTCCGGCGAAGGCCTGGCGTTCAGCCGCGCCGTCGCACCCTTCGAGATGGAGGACGGCGTTCTGCGCCTGACTGATGCCCGCGCGCACGGGCCGTCGCTCGGCCTGACGGCGGAAGGCGTGATCGGAACGGAGGAGCCGGAGGTGGTGGATGTTCGCGGCACCATCGTGCCCGTCTACGCCATCAACAGCCTGCTGGGCAACCTGCCGGTCATCGGCGACCTGATCACCGGCGGCGACGAGGGCGGCGGCCTGTTCGCGGCGACCTATACCGTGAAGGGCGAGCTTGCGGCGCCCTCGGTCAACGTCAACCCGCTGTCGGTGCTGGCGCCGGGCTTCCTGCGCAAGCTGTTCGAAGCGCCGGCGCCGCAGACGGTGGAGCGTCCGGCCGAGGACGAGGCCGGCGACAGCGATTGAAGATCGTTTTTTGCGATCAAAAAACCGTGTATTTCCAATTTTATAATTTTCGGGCTGGACCCTATTCTCCGGGGTGTCGAAAGAACGAACCCCAGAGACGGAGTGATCCATGTCCCTCATCAACACCGAGATCAAGCCCTTCACCGCCCAGGCCTACAAGAACGGCGAGTTCCTGCAGGTGACCGATGCCGACCTGAAGGGCAAGTGGTCCGTGGTGTTCTTCTACCCGGCCGACTTCACCTTCGTCTGCCCGACGGAGCTTGAGGACCTGGCCGACAACTACGCCGAGTTCCAGAAGCTGGGCGTCGAGATCTACAGCGTCTCCACCGACACCCACTTCGCCCACAAGGCCTGGCACGATACCTCCGACGCCATCGGCAAGATCGAATACACCATGGTCGGCGACCCGACCGGCACCATCAGCCGCAACTTCGACGTGATGATCGAAGAAGCCGGCGTCGCCAACCGCGGCACCTTCGTGATCGACCCCGAGGGCAAGATCCAGCTGGTGGAGATCACTGCCGAGGGTGTCGGCCGCGACGCGACCGAGCTGCTGCGCAAGATCAAGGCCGCGCAGTACGTCGCCGCCCACCCCGGCGAGGTCTGCCCCGCCAAGTGGAAGGAAGGCGAGAAGACCCTCGCGCCGTCCCTGGACCTGGTCGGCAAGATCTAAGGCCTTCGCCTGACCGGCGGACGCGGCGGCCCGTGTGGCGCCGCCGCGTCCCCGCCTTCCTTCGCACGCAGAAGAACAGAACGATATCGGGGGATCCCTCGTCATGTTGGACAGCACTCTCAAGGCCCAGTTGAAGGGCTACCTGGAGAACATCACGCAGCCCGTGGAGCTGGTCGCCGCGCTGGACGACGGCGAGAAGTCCCGCGAACTGGATGAATTGCTGCGCGAGATCGCCAGCCTGTCGGACCGGATCACGGTGGCGCATGCCGATGACGCCGCCGACCTGCGCCGCCCGTCGTTCGCCATCAGCCGTCGCGGCACGGACGTGGCGGTGACCTTCGCCGGCCTGCCCATGGGGCATGAGTTCAACTCGCTGGTGCTGGCGCTGTTGCAGGTGGGCGGTCATCCGTCCAAGACGGCGCAGGACGTCATCGCGCAGGTCAAGGACCTGGACGGCGACTTCCACTTCGAGACCTATTTCTCGCTGTCCTGCCAGAACTGCCCCGACGTGGTGCAGGCGCTGAACCTGATGAGCGTGCTCAACCCCCGCATCCGCCACACGGCCATCGACGGCGGCCTGTTCCCCGAAGAGGTCGAGCGGCGCCAGGTCATGGCGGTGCCGAGCGTCTTCCTCAACGGCGAGCCCTTCGCCCAGGGCCGCATGAGCCTGGAGCAGATTCTGGCGAAGGTCGATACCGGCGCCGATGCCCGCGCGGCGGAGGCGTTGAAGGCCAAAAAGCCCTTCGACGTGCTGGTGGTCGGCGGCGGCCCGGCCGGCGCGTCGGCCGCCATCTACGCCGCCCGCAAGGGCATCCGCACCGGCGTGGCGGCGGAGCGGTTCGGCGGACAGGTGCTGGACACCATGGCGATCGAGAACTTCATCTCGGTCCCCCACACCGAAGGCCCCAAGCTGGCCGCGGCGCTGGAGCAGCACGTCAACGACTACGACGTGGACGTCATGCCGCTCCAGCGGGCCGAGAAGCTGGTGCCGGCCAAGGTGCCGGGCGGCCTGGCCGAGGTGCACCTGGCGAACGGCGCGGTGCTGCGCTCGCGCACCGTCATCCTGTCCACCGGCGCCCGCTGGCGGCAGATGGGCGTGCCCGGCGAGGAAGAGTACCGCAACAAGGGCGTGGCCTACTGCCCGCACTGCGACGGCCCGCTGTTCAAGGGCAAGCGCGTGGCGGTGATCGGCGGCGGCAACTCGGGCGTGGAAGCGGCCATCGACCTGGCCGGCATCGTGGCGCACGTGACGCTCATCGAGTTCGACACGGCCCTGCGCGCCGACGCGGTGCTTCAGGACAAGCTGCGCAGCCTGCGCAACGTGACCATCATCACCAACGGCAAGACGACCGGGGTGAACGGCGACGGGCAGAAGGTCAACGGCCTGACCTACGAGGACCGCGAGACCGGCGATATCCATACGCTGGCGCTGGAAGGCATCTTCGTCCAGATCGGCCTGGTGCCCAACACCGAATGGCTGAAGGGCGGCCCGGTGCGCCTGAGCCCGCGCGGCGAGATCGAGGTCGATGCGCGCGGCGAAACGTCGGTGCCGGGTGTGTTCGCCGCCGGAGACGCGACGACGGTGCCCTACAAGCAGATCGTCATCGCCATGGGCGAGGGCTCCAAGGCCGCCCTCTCGGCCTTCGACCACCTCATCCGCACGGTCCCTGTGGACGAGGCCGAAGCGGCCTGACGAGATGACCTCGTAGTGCAGAGGAAAGCCCCGCCGGTTGGTCCTGCGGGGCTTTTCGCCGGCTGTGACAAGCTTGCGCCGATACCAGTCCGTCGCTATTTTTTGGTATCGGCTTAGGAGGGCGTCATGCCGAGAAACACGTCTGTAAGTTTGGGCGATCACTTCGCGGCCTTCATCGACAACCAAGTCGCAGCCGGCCGGTACGGTTCAGCAAGCGATGTCGTGCGGGCGGGGCTGCGGCTTCTTGAAGAGCATGAGGCGAAGGTGGCGGCGCTGCGTCAGGCCTTGATCGAGGGCGAGGAGAGCGGCCCGCCGGAGCCGTTTGACGTGGAAAGCTTCATTCGCGAAAAACGCCGGGATTCAGGTGCTTGAGCAGGTGCAGTTTCTCGCCTCGCGCCCAGGCCGACTTGTCGGAAATTTGGGATTACACGGTCGAACAGTGGGGCGAGCTTCAGGCGGATAGATACATTCGCCTGATCGCCGGTGTTTGCGACGACCTCGCAGCCGGTCGTCTAAGGGGGCAAGTGCCGAAGCCTTGCGTGCAGGCTACTTTCGGTGTCGTGCCGGCTCCCACATCCTTTTCTATCGCTGGACGTATGGCGGCGGCATCGAGGTGATCCGTGTTCTGCATCAACGCATGGACGTGAATCGGCATCTGTGAGAGATCACGCCGACACAGCCGCCGTTTCCGCAGCAGTTCCCATCACCCGCCGCTTGAGCGAGGCGACGACGCGCGCAGCCGTTTGCCCGTCCCACAGCGCCGGGGGCGGGGCCGTGCGGGGGCCGGCGGCGAGGGCGGCGTGGGCGGCGCGGGACAAATCCGCCGGGGTGACGAGGCGGTTGCTGCCTTCCGTGATCGTGATCGGCCGTTCGGTGTTGGGGCGCAGAGTCAGGCAGGGGATGCCGAGGAAGGTGGTTTCCTCCTGCACGCCGCCGCTGTCGGTGATGACCAGCCGGGCGCCGGTGACGAGGCCCATGAAGTCGATATAGCCCAGGGGCTCCGTCAGCGTCAGGCCCGGCGCGGCCTCCAGCCGGTTCAGCAGGCCGAAGGTCGCCAGCATCTTGCGGGTACGCGGGTGGACGGGGAAGACCAGCGGCGTCTCGCTGGCGACGCTCACCAGCCCGTCGACCAGGGCGGTCAGCGTGTCCTCATGGTCGACGTTGGCCGGGCGGTGGAGGGTGACGACGCCGTAGTCCCCGCGCGCAAGGCCGTGCGCTTCGTGAGACCGGGTGGCCTCGATGCGGTCGCGCAGGGACACGAAGGTGTCGATCATGATGTTGCCGACCCGCTCCACGCAGTGCCCCCGGCCCTCGCGCGACAGGTTCTCGTCGCCGTCGGGGGAGGGGGTCCAGAGCAGGTCCGCGATGCTGTCGGTGACGACGCGGTTGATCTCTTCAGGCATGGTGCGGTCGCCGGAGCGTAGGCCCGCTTCCAGGTGCGCGACGGGGATGCACAACTTGGCGCCCACCAGCGCGCAGGCGACGGTGGAATTCACGTCCCCGACCACGATGATCCAGTCCGGCCGGCGGGCGAGGCAGACCTTTTCGTAGGCGACCATGACGCCGGCCGTCTGCTCGGCGTGGGTGCCGCTGCCGACCTCCAAGTGGTGGTCGGGCCGGGGGATGGAGAGGTCGCGGAAGAAGGCGTCGGACATGGCCGCGTCGTAGTGCTGGCCGGTGTGCACCAGTTCGGTCTCGCACCAGGCCTCCGCCCGCAGCGCGCGCACCAGCGGCGCCACCTTCATGAAATTGGGGCGGGCGGCGGCAATGACATGGATCAGCGGCTTCATGAGGCGTCTCGTCCCGTGGAACTCCTGACAAGCAGGATGGACACCGGGGGACGCCCCGCCTATCCACCGGAAGGGGGCGGGCGGCGGTTCATGGGGGGTGTCAGCGCGTGACGCGTCGCATCCAATTGCGGCCGGCGTAGGCGATGGCATGGACGTGGACTTCGCGTTTTCCTTCATCCACGGAAAACACGACCGTCGTCTTGTGGTCGACGGGAACCGCCCGTACCGGCTCTGCATACCCGCTGCGGACGGTGCCCCGGTGTGGCATCTCGGCCAGCATCTCCAGAAACGCGGCCAACTCCTCCACCTTGCGATCGGCGGCCTCAGGTCCGGCGTGATTGAGGAACCATTCGGCGATATGGTCGACGTCATCTTCGACCAAGCGGTTCAGGACGACGCGGTAGGTCATCCGCGGCCCGCGCTTCGAACTCTCGCCCGCGCCTTTGCGAACGCCTGGTCAACGTCCACGTAGTCTTCACGCGGCGTCGCCATCCGCGCCCGGATTTCCTCGGCCATGGCATTGAGAGCGGCCTCGCGCTCGATCTCGTCGCGGATCATCTCTTCCACGGCGGCGGCTACGGCGGCGCTGGTGGAGGCGTAGACGCCTTCCTCCACCTTGGCCTTGAGGAACTCGGCATGGCGGTTGGTGAAGCTGAGCGTGGTCTTGACGGTCATGGCGGCGCCTCATCGTCGTGCGGTATGACTTGGTCACACTATCGCGAAAGCCGCCCAACGGCAACGGGCGCTCCCGGTTTCCCGAAAGCGCCCGTCTTTCAAGCCACAGGGGCGTTTCAGGCCGGCTTCACCAGCGCGTGGCGCTTCTTGCCGGCGGAGACCTTGATGTGGTCGCCGTCCAGGTCGGCCAGCGTCACCACCCGCTCCTGGTCCGTCTCCGACGCATCGTTGAGCTTGGCGCCGCCCTGCTTGACCAGCCGCCGCGCCTCGCCCTTGGACGCCGTCAGTTCCAGGCGGACCAGCAAGTCGACCAAGCCGACGCCCGCTTCCAGATCGGCGCGCGGCACCTCGATGGTCGGCAGGTCGCCGCCGGCGCCGCCCTTTTCGAAGGTTTCCTCCGCCGTGCGGCGCGCGGCCGTGGCGGCGTCGCGGCCATGGGCCATGGCGGTGGCCTCGTCGGCCAGCACCTTCTTGGCGTCGTTGATCTCGGCACCCTGAAGCTGCTCCAGCCGCGCGCATTCCTCCAGCGGAAGCTCGGTGAACAGGCGCAGGAAACGGCCCACGTCGGCGTCTTCCGTGTTGCGCCAGAACTGCCAGTAGTCGTAGGGGCTGAGGCGTTCCGCGTTCAGCCACACCGCGCCGTTGGCCGTCTTGCCCATCTTGGCGCCCGAGGCGGTGGCGAGCAGCGGCGAGGTCAGGCCGAAGACCTCCTTGCCGTCGCAGCGGCGCGTCAGCTCCACGCCGTTGACGATGTTGCCCCATTGGTCGGACCCGCCCATCTGCAGGCTCACGCCCATCTTGCGGTTCAGCTCCAGGTAGTCGTAGGCCTGGAGGATCATGTAGTTGAACTCCAGGAACGACATGCTGTGCTCGCGCTCCAGCCGCTGCTTGACGCTTTCGAACGTCAGCATGCGGTTGATGGAGAAGTGGCGGCCGTAGTCGCGCAGGAAGGCGATGTAGTTCAACTGGTCCAGCCAGTCGGCGTTGTTGACCATCACCGCGTCGGTCGGGCCGTCGCCGAAGGTCAGGTACTTGGCGAAGACGCTCTTGATGCCGTCCATGTTGCGCGCGATGGCCTCGTCGTCCAGCAGCTTGCGCGCCTCGTCGCGGCCCGTGGGGTCGCCGATGCGCGTGGTGCCGCCGCCCATCAGCACGACGGGCTTGTGGCCCGCCTTCTGCAGGTGGCGCAGCATCATGATCTGGATCAGCGAGCCGACGTGCAGGCTGTCCGCCGTGCAGTCGAAGCCGATATAGGCCGGCACGACTCCGTCGTACATCCGGGCGTCGAGGCCCTCGATGTCGGTGCACTGGTGGAGGTAACCACGCTCCACCACGGTCCGGATGAACGCGGAACGGTGAGTGCTCATGGGAATCGTGCCTTTTGTTCTTGCCAGTCTTGATCGGCGTTGCGGGAAGGGGGGTCGTTTAGCACAATCGCACCCGCCCGACAACGCAGCCCCGCCATGCAAGGACGCCCGCCGCCGTGACCCCTTCAGACTTCGCTTCCGCCGCCTCCACCTTTCAGCCGCTGCGGGCCATCGGCCTGATGTCGGGAACCAGCATGGACGGCATCGACGCCGCCATGATCGTCACCGACGGACACCGCGTGCTGGAGACCGGCCCGCGCCTGACGCGGCCCTATGACGCCGACTTCCGCGCCAGCCTGCGGAAGTGCCTGGGCGGTGGGGCGCCGGCGGAGACCATCGCGGCGGTGGAGCGCGAGTTGACGCTGCTCCACGCCGAGGTGGTCGACGGGCTGATGGCGGAAACGGGCGCGGTGGACGTCATCGGCTTTCACGGGCACACCATCCTCCACCGGCCGGAAGCGCGCCGCACCTGGCAAATCGGTGACGGCGCCCTGCTGGCGCGGGAGACGGGTGTGCCGGTGATCGACGGCCTGCGCACGGCCGACGTGGAGGCCGGCGGGCAGGGGGCGCCGCTGGTGCCGGTCTATCACGCGGCCCTGGCGGAGGATCTGGACAAGCCGCTGGCGGTGCTGAACGTGGGCGGTGTGGCGAACGTCACCTTCATCGGCCGCGACGGCGCGCTGATCGCGTTCGACACCGGCCCCGGCAATGCGCTCATCGACGACTGGGTGCACGCCCGCGTGGGGAAGCCCATGGATGCCGAGGGGCGGCTTGCGCTGAAGGGGCGGGCGGAGGAGGAGGCGGTGGCGGCCATGCTGGCGGCGCATCCCTATTTCGACGCGCCGCCGCCCAAGTCGCTGGACCGCGACGACTTCACCACCGAGCCGGTCTCCGCCCTGGGCACGGAGGACGGCGCGGCGACGCTGACGGCCTTCACCGCCGCCGCCGTGGCACGGGCGCGCGATCATCTGCCCGAGGCGCCGGGCTTGTGGATCGTCACCGGCGGCGGGCGCCTCAACCCGGCGCTGATGGCGGCGCTGTCCCGCCGGCTGGCGCCCGCGGCTGTGGAGCCGGTGGAAATGGTGGGGTGGGATGGCGATGCGGTGGAGGCCCAGGCCTTCGCCTTCCTCGCCGTCCGCAGCTTGCGCGGCCTGCCGCTGACCATGCCCGGCACCACCGGCTGCCCCGAGCCGATGACCGGCGGCCGCCGTCACGATCCCTGAAATGCGGGCGGCGCCCTGCCTCAGCCCGGCAGGGACAGGATGGCGAGGACGGTGTCGCCGGCGCGGCGTCCGTTCACCCTTTCGCGGCGCGCGTGAAGGGCGTGGATGGTGCGGAAGGTGCGGGGGTGCCGCAGCAGTGCGGCGAACCGACCAAGGGCCGAGGTGCCGCTTTTCGTCACGAGGGCCGTCTGCTTCAGGGCCCGCTTGAACGGCGACTTGGGCTTGGACAGGCGAAGGCTGAGGGTCGTGCCGGTCGCATCCGCCAGCGCCCGCAGCGACCTGGCGTTCCAGCGGGTCATGTGGTGCGGCGGAAGGTTCATGATGTCCCAGGCCGGGTGCTCGCGCGACATGGGGGAGTAGGGAACGCTGAAGACGAGCGCCCCGCCGGGCTTCAGGCCCGAGATGATGGTGCGTGCCAGGCCCAGCGGGTCGGCGACATGCTCCAGAACGTGGCTCAGCATGACGATGTCGAAGCGCTCGCCGGTGCGCAGCACGTCGTCGAGGTCGGCGTGGCGGGCATCCAGGCCCTTGGCGCGGGCGGCCCGCACCGAGCTTTCCGACAGGTCGATGCCCGTGACCGACACGGTCGGCATGTCGGAAATGTATTCCAGGAACAGGCCGGTGCCGCAGCCCAGTTCCATCATCCGGACGGGACGGTCGCCGTATCGCTCGAGATGGCGGCGTACCTCGCCCCACTCCCAGCGGGCGCGGGCGTGGTAACTGTCGAAGGCAGTCAGCCATGCATAAAAGGCAGCACTGCCGGGCCGCATGGGATCGGCGAACACCAGATCGCAGGCGGCGCAGCGCCGCATGGTGTAGTCGGTTTCGATCAGGTCGGGCGGCAGGTCCTGGCGGAAGACGCGGCGCAGGTCGGCGCGGATCGTCTCGACCGGCAGGTCCAGGATTGCCTTGCTTGTATCGCCGCACACAGGGCAGCGTAACATGATTGTGTCCCCAGGGATTGCGGCCGGCTGTGTAGCAGAGGGCCCTGCTGCCGCGCAAGCGCCGATGCCGCCGTGCGCCTGGCACGGCGGTGCTGGCGGCAGGTTCAGCGCGCCGGCTGGCCTTGCACGCTGGCGAGGTAGCTGTCGAGCACCTTCACCAGTTCCTCCTGATGTTCGGTGAAGCTGTGGTCCGCGCCTTCCACCTGATGGTAGTCCACCGTGATGTTCTTCTGCTGCGACAGCTTGGCCGCCAGCTTGGCGACCGAGGCTTCCGGCACCTGTTCGTCGCGGTTGCCGTGAACGATCAGGCCCGAGGACGGGCAGGGTGCGAGAAAGGTGAAGTCGTGCTGGTTGGCCGGCGGCGCGATGGAGACGAATCCCTCGATCTCGGGCCGGCGCATGAGAAGCTGCATGCCGATCCAGGCGCCGAAGGAGAAGCCCGCAACCCAGCAGGCCCCGGCACTGGTGTTGATCTGCTGCATCCAGTCCAGCGCGCTGGCGGCGTCGGACAGTTCCCCCTGGCCAGCGTCATACACACCCTGCGACCGGCCGACTCCGCGGAAGTTGAAGCGCAACACCGAGAATCCGCGACGCGCGAATGTGTGATAGATGTTGTAGACCACCCGGTTGTTCATGCTCCCGCCGTGTTGCGGGTTCGGGTGGAGGACCAGGGCGATGGGCGCGTTGGGCCGCTTCGAATGGTGGTAACGGCCTTCCAGGCGGCCTTCCGGCCCGTTGAAAATGACTTCGGGCATGGGGGACGTTCAGCCTCGCAGTACGCGACGGAGGGACATGGCGCCGACGGCACCGGGGAAGACGCACGAATACGGCGGAACGGCAGAGCGGCGGCGGCGTTTCGCCGGGACCGCCACAAGGCCCGGCCAAACTTGACCGGCTTGGTCGGGGATCATATATTCAACTCCACAAGGGATACGCCCTTTGCCGTCACCTGACGCGCGCCGTACTTGGATGCGTTCGTTCGTATAAAAACGGGCCGCATCTTAGCACACGTGTGACGCGGATTTTCAATAGAATTTGAAGATGTTCGCACGACTGAAGGAAGACATGGACGCCATCCTGGCGCGCGACCCGGCCGCCCGATCCCGGCTGGAGGTCTTCCTGTGCTATCCGGGCTTCCACGCCATCGCCACCCATCGGGTGTCGCACTGGCTGTGGGGCAAGGGTTTCCGCCTGACGGCGCGCTTCGTCTCGCACCTTGCCAAGGTCTTCACGGGCGTCGAAATCCATCCGGGCGCCACCATCGGCCGGCGCGTGTTCATCGACCATGCCACCGGCGTGGTGATCGGCGAGACGGCCGAGGTGGGCAACGACGTGACCCTGTACCAGGGTGTGACGCTGGGCGGCACGTCCCTGCACAAGGGCAAGCGCCACCCGACGCTGGGCGATGGCGTCATCGTCGGTTCGGGCGCGCAGATCCTCGGGCCCCACACGGTGGGCGAGGGCGCGCGCATCGGCGCCAACGCGGTGGTGCTGGACGAGGTGCCGCCGGGCGTCACCGTGGTTGGCATCCCGGCGCGCATGGTGATGCGCAAGCCCAAAGGCATCGAGGAAGACTTCTGCGCCTACGGCGTTCCGACCGAGCATCTGCCCGACCCCGTCGTGCGCACCATGGACGCCCTGCGCGGCCAGATCAGCGCGCTGATGGACCGGGTGGAAACCCTGGAGAAGGAGCGCGAGGGCGCCCCGGGCCCGGCGCCCGCTGGGGTGTCCGGGCGTGGTCAGAGGCTTCCGCACGTGGTAAGCGGCAGCGGCGACGCCGCCGAGGGCTCCGAGGGGAGGGAGCCGCGCGCCGGTGTGGAAGATGCGTCCGTTCCGGGCAGTGATGCCGCCTCTCCGGTGGGGGAGCGGGACGAGGAGGAGCGTCGCGCCGCGTCCGGCGGTCAGGCGTGACGGCGCAAAGATAGGGAACGCCCGGTAACGCCGCGGGGCGCGGCAGGGGCAAGAGGGAGTACGGACCGTGAGACTGAGTACGAAAGGCCGCTACGCGGTGATGGCGATGGCCGACCTGGCCTCGCACTCGCAGGGCAAGCCCGTGGCGCTGGCGGATATCGCCGAGCGCCAGGAGATCAGCCTGTCCTATCTGGAACAGCTGTTCGGGAAGCTCCGCAAGGGTGGCCTGGTGCGCAGCGTGCGCGGTCCGGGCGGCGGCTACCTGCTGTCGCGCACCGCCGGCGAGATGCGCATCTCCGACATCATCCTGGCGGTGGACGAGCCGATCCAGACGACCCGCTGTACGCCGGGCACGCCCGCGGGCTGCCACAACAACAAGGGCCGCTGCATGACCCACGACCTGTGGGAGGAACTGGGCAACCAGATCTACCTGTACCTCTCCAGCGTGACTCTGGAGCAGGTGACGCAGCGCAAGGTGCTGGGCACCAGCGGTCTGTTCGGCGATCCGGCCATCAACGCCGCCGCGCAGTAACCCAACCGCCCAGCCGTTCGTTTTGGCGACGAGGGCCGCCGATGCGCCGCTTCGGGATGATCCCGGGCGGCGGTGCGGCGGTCCTTTCGATTCGAGCCACCGCAAATCCCGTTGACCATGTTTGGCAGCCGTTCCGACCGTCCCGCCGTCTACCTGGACTACAACGCCACCGCGCCCCTGCGGCCGGAGGCGCTGGAGGCGATGACGCGCGCGCTGGAGGCCGGCGGCAATCCGTCGTCGGTGCACGGCCCCGGCCGCCGCGCCCGCGCGACCGTGGAGGACGCGCGCGAAGCGGTGGCGGCCCTGGTCAACGCGCGGCCGGAACAGGTGATCTTCACCTCCGGCGGGACGGAGGCCGACGCCCTGGCGCTTGGCGGCACCGGCCGGGCGCGCGCCGTCGTTTCGGCGGTAGAGCACGATGCTGTGCTGAAGGCGCATCCGGACACGCGTCTCTGCCCGGTCGATTCGGACGGCGTCCTCGACCTTGAGGCGCTCGCCGCCCTGCTGGCCGAGGAGCCGGACCCGGCGCGGGTCATCGTTTCCGTCATGCTGGCGAACAACGAAACCGGTGCGGTGCAGCCGGTGAAGAAGGCGGCCAAGATCGCCCACGATGCCGGTGCGCTCATTCACTGCGACGCCGTGCAGGGACCCGGCCGTGTGGGCGTCGACATGCACGCCCTGCGCGTCGACCTGCTGACGCTCTCGGCTCACAAGCTTGGGGGACCGCCCGGCGTGGGCGCGCTCATCGCCGCCGATCCGCTGGCGCTTGCGCCGGTGCAGCGCGGCGGCGGGCAGGAGCGGGGCAAGCGCGCGGGCACCGAAAACGTTCCCGGCATCGCCGGCTTCGGGGCCGTCGCCAGGGTCCTGGCCGCCGCCGGGCGCGAGGAGGCCGAGGCCGTCCGCGCCCTGCAGGAGCGGCTGGAAGCGGGCATTGCCGACATCGCACCGTCGGCCGTCATTCATGGCGCGGGCGCGGCGGTCCGGCTGCCCAACACCACCTGTGTCGGCCTGCCCGGCGTCACCAACCAGAGCCAGCTCATGGCGCTGGACTTGAGCGGGGTCGCCGTCAGCGCCGGGGCGGCGTGTTCGTCGGGAAAGGTCGCGGCAAGCCACGTGCTGCGGGCCATGGGGCTGAGCGAGGCAACGGCGCGCGAGGCGGTGCGCATCAGCCTCGGCTGGGCGAGCACGGCGGCCGACGTCGATGCGTTCCTCAAGGCGTGGCGGCCGCTGGCGCGCCGCGCCCGGCCGGTGGCGACGGTCGACGGCGGCGGGGCGCAACGGACGTCATAGCTGTCGCAATCTCCTTGCTCCGAGGGTAAGGGAACGCTATGCATCCCGCCGGACGGAGCGCAATCCATCCATCGATCAACCTGTCTACCTGAGGACGAAAGGAAGCGGCGCATGCCCAAGATCACCTTCATCGACAGAGACGGCGAGGCGCAGACCTTCGACGCCCCGGAAGGGCTGTCGGTGCTGGAGGTCGCGCACCGTCACGGGATCGACATCGAGGGTGCCTGCGAGGGGTCGCTGGCGTGCTCGACCTGCCATGTGGTGGTGGAGCCGGAGTGGTTCGACAAGCTGTCGGAAGCCAGCGAGGACGAAGAAGACATGCTGGACCTGGCCTTCGGCCTGACCAAGACCTCGCGGCTCGGCTGCCAGATCATCCTGAACGACGACCTGGACGGCCTGACCGTGCGCCTGCCCGCCGGCACGCGCAACGCCATGGACTGAGACGCGCTGGGCTTTCGCGCCGCGCGACAGGATGCGGAGGCGGACGACGGTGCCTGCGGGCGCCCGTCCGCCTCTTCCCATTGGCGGCCGCCGGCCCTATCTGACCTGTCATGACCATGCCCGACACCCCCACCTGCTCCCTGGCCGCCCGCGCGCCCGCGTCGGAAACTGACGCCGCCGCCGGCTTCAGCGAAAGCGACCTGGCGGCCATCGCCGCCACGGCCGGCGACCTCGGCATCGACAAGCCACGGGCCGAGACGCGCGTCGTCGTCGCCATGAGCGGCGGCGTCGACAGTTCGGTGACCGCCGCGCTGCTGGCCGAGCAGGGCTACGAGGTGGTGGGCGTCACCATGCAGCTCTACGACCACGGCGCGGCCATCCAGAAGGCCAACACCTGCTGCGCCGGCAAGGACATTCACGACGCCCGGCGCGTCGCCGACTCCATCGGCATCCCGCACTACGTGGTGGATTACGAGGGCACGTTCCTGTCCGACGTGATGGAGCAGTTCGCCGACTCCTACGTGTCAGGCGAAACACCCGTGCCCTGCGTGCTGTGCAACCAGACCGTCAAGTTCCGCGATCTGCTGACGGCGGCCCGCGACCTGGGCGCCGACGCGCTCGCGACCGGACACTACGTGCGCCGTGTGCCGGGCGGGCAGGGGGTGGAGATGCGCCGGGGCGCCGATCCCGGCAAGGACCAGAGCTATTTCCTGTTTGCCACCACGGCGGAGCAGTTGGACTTCCTGCGCTTTCCGCTGGGCGGCTTGAGCAAGGCCGAGACCCGGGCGCTGGCGCGCCGCTACAACCTGCCGACCGCCGACAAGGCGGAAAGCCAGGATATCTGCTTCGTGCCCGACGGCGACTATGCCCGGGTGGTGGAAAAGCTGCGTCCCGGCGCGACGAAGCCGGGCGACATCGTCCACGTGGACGGCACCGTGCTGGGCCGCCACGAGGGCATCATCCATTACACCATCGGCCAGCGCCGGGGCATCGACGTGGGCGGCATGGCCGAGCGCCTGTACGTGGTGCGCCTCGACCCGGCGGCGAACCGGGTGATCGTCGGCCCGCGCAGCGCGCTGGGGCGGGATCGCTTCGTCATCCGCGACCTCAACTGGCTGGGCGACGGCCCCGCGCCGCCGGCCGGCGGCGTGCGCTGCACCGTCAAGATCCGCAACAGCTTCAGCCCGGCGGCGGCACTCGTCCGTCCCGGCGACTCGGCAGGACGCGCCGAGGTGGACCTGGACGATCCTGTCCACGGCGTCGCGCCGGGGCAGGCCTGCGTGCTCTATGACGGTGATCGGGTGCTGGGCGGCGGCCGGATCATGCGCCGGGGCGCCGCCTGATATCGGGCAGCGCTCCGGACCGTATACGAGTGGCCGGCCGGAGTCAGCGGCGGACGGTCCTTGCGGGACGTATCCCGCCGCCCGCTGGACCTCACCGACGGATCGCTTAAAACTTTCTTGTGATTCATCCCCCGTTTGGAGGATGCACTAAGCTTTGCGTTTTGCAAAACTACTGCTAGCTGCGTTGATCCAGTTACACCCGCCACTGTGACCCCCGGCGGTTGGACTGCCCCAGGATCGCGCATGCAAAACATCGGGACATTCCGGCTCATCCGGAATGTCCCTCTTTTTTAGACCGGCTGCCTCAGCCGCCGCGCCTGCCGTGCATCAGGGGATCGGCCAGGATCAGGCGGACCAGGTCGGCCTGCCGGTGGGTGCCCGTCTTGGTGAAGGCCTGTTTGACGTGATGCCGGGCGGTCGCTTCCGCCACGCCCAGATCCCGGGCCGTCTCAATAATGCTGGCGCCGCGCGCCAGCGCCGCCACCACCCGCGCCTCGGCGGCGGTGAGGCCGTGCAACGCGCGCAGGCGGGTCAGCGACAGGACGGGCGGGTGCGACGGGTCGGTCACGTAGATGGTGATCGTCGGTGCCGCCAGGCCGATGCCCGACCCGGGCTGGGGCCGCAAGGCCATGAGGTGCAGGTTCGGCCTGCCGGAGGGGCGGGGCAGGCGCATGGCCTCGCACCGGTTTTCGCCTGGGAAACATCTCGCAGCATCTGCCGAAGGTGTCGAGCCGCGTCGGCGTGGGTCGCGGTCAGGCGGCCGGACTCGTCCACCTTCAGCCCGTCGCCGCCGCTTTCAAGAACGGCGGCGGGCCGGTTCATGAAGGTGACCGTTGCGTCCTGCCGCGCCAGGAACACCGCGACCGACAGGCTTTCGAGCGCATCCTCCGCCGCTTCAAGAGCGGCGCGGCGGCTTTGGTCGAGGCGGAAGAGCCCGGCCGCCCGGCGCAGGTGCGGCTGCAAGGTGGTGTGCAGGCGAACATGGCGGTCGTCCGGCGGCGAGCCTTCCGGCAGAAGCGTCTTGAGCACCACCATGTCCGGTCCGTCGCGCAACACCTCCGAGGCGATGCTGTGCCGGAAGCGCTGCGGTTCCATCCAGTCGCGGTAGAAGATGCCGGCGGTCAGCGGCCCCACCGAATCGCCGTCCGTTTCAACCTCGGCGTCGGTGATGACGGCGGGGTGGGGGCTGCGGCGCAGCGCGCGAATCCAGGGGCTATGGCGCGCGTGGGTGCTTTCGTAGCTTTCGCGGAACCGCCCATCCAGGCTGGGTGCCGCCGCCACGCGGGCCGTGCCCGATGTGGCATCGTCCACCGCAAGAAGGCAGGCACCGCCCGTCGCGCCTTCGATCAACCGCGCCATGGAGGCCCAGGCGCCGCAGTCCGGCGGATCGCTCGCGGCGGCATCATAGATGGCCGCGATGATCTCTGTCAGTTGCTCCCCCCGCACGCGCGGCTCCCCCTCACAACCGGCGCACCCGACGGCCCGCCGTCGAGCCTGCGCGACCTATCCATTCGGATAACTTTAAAGAACTACCATTTGGGAGGCGGGAATGGGAGTCTTTTGAGACAACTTGTCTCTTTCCGGCCGCAACACCGCACGTTACTCCGCGTCCCGCGGGGAAGGTGGAGACGGGTCGGAGGCGGGGTTGAGCCAGGGCGGCTGGCTGTCGTGCTCGCCGGCCCCCAGGAAGGTGCGCTCGACGTCCACCGTGCTCCGCTCGCCCAGGGCGCCGGCGTTCTCGTCCAGCCAGGCCTGGGCCCGCGCGCGGCCCAGGTCGCGCAGCCAGGTGAGGAACTCCCACTCGGTGTTGAACTTGCTCGACGCCGACAGGGCGGCCATCTCGTCCCCGCCGGAAACCATGTGGATGAACATCTTCCTGTAGTCCTCGGGCGGCAGGCGGCCTTCCTCCAGCAGGCGGGAGACGAAGGCGATGGCGCGCATCTCGCGGTAGAGGCTGGCGTTGAAGGTGATCTCGTTCAACCGGTTGATGATGTCGCGGGCGCGCTTGGGCACGTCAGTGCGTTCCAGCGGGTTGATCTGCACCAGCACGATGTCGCGGCTGCCGCCCCGGTAGATGAAGGGCCACAGCGCCGGATTGCCCATGTAGCCGCCGTCCCAGTATGCTTCGTCGCCGATCTCCACCGCCTGATAGAGGAAGGGCAGGCAGGCCGAGGCCATGATGTGGTCGGCCGTCAGTTCGTCGTGGCGGAAGACGCGCGGCCGGCCCGAGCGCACCGAGGTGGCGGTGACGAAGACCTGCACCCGGTCGCAGCGGCGCACCCGGTCGAAGTCCACCTGCTCCTCGACGATGCTCTGCAGGGGATTGTGGTTGATGGGGTTCAGTTCATAGGGGCTGAACAGGCGCTGCATGAGGTCGGCGCCCAGGAAGAAGGGGTTGGCGTCCAGCCCCCACGAGCCCGTCAGCCAGCCCAGCGGGCCGCGCTTGAAGGGCGACAGGCGCGAGGTGTGGGCGACGGCGCGCCAGAACCGTTCCAGCCCCGCGCGCGCCGCCTCGCGGTCGCCCGAACCGGCAAGCCCGTTGGCCACCACGGCGGCGTTCATGGCTCCGGCGGAAGTGCCCGACATGCTCTCGATGACGATGCGGTCGTCGGCCAGGAAGGCATCCAGCACACCCCACGTAAAGGCACCGTGGGCGCCGCCGCCCTGCAGGGCCAGGTTGACCGGCCGGCCGCCGCCGCAGGGGCGGATGCCGGGGCTCTGGAAGCGCGCCCGGCGCCCGGTCGCCGGGGGCGGATTGCGCCGATCGGCCGGGGCGTCGGCGCGACGGCCGGGCGTGTCGGCGCCCAGCGGCGGGATGTCGGGCTCGTTGGCTGTGCCGTCGGCCTGGTGGCTGCTCACGGTGTCCTCCTTTTTCCCATGGACGGGGCGCGAACGGGTCATGCTGCGTCGCACAACAAGGGTGGGCCGCGTGCGGCCGGCGGGCAAGGGCGGGGCGTGCACAAAAATGAAAACAAGGTGTTGACGCCTCCGCTGCGTCCGTTTATATACGGGCCTCCCAGCGCGATGGCGGAGTAGCTCAGCTGGTTAGAGCAGCGGAATCATAATCCGCGTGTCGGGGGTTCAAGTCCCTCCTCCGCTACCAGATCCAGGGGCCTCGGACGTTCCGAGGCCCCTTTTTCTGTGCGCCAGCCTGGCGTCGGATAAAGCCTGAAAGTGCAGGGAAGGCTGCAAAGCCGCAATGGCCGTGGCGAGAGCACCGGAGAAGCCCGTACCTGCGTAATATGCTGCTCGCGCACCATTCTTCTACAGAAAACGCGGCCAAGGCCTCCGAAGACCCCAAATGGTGTGCACCGGCGTGGAAAAGTAGTCCACGAGCGGGGCGAATAGGCGCCGAAAAGTAGGCCACCCTGCTCAGGCATACTTCCACCCTCGGTTGGATAGACGAGGGTGCCAAGCAGGGGATGCTGACGGTGGACATGATCGGTCGGGTCCGGCGCGAGCACGCGCGCGGCAAGAGCATGCGGAAGATCGCCGCGGAACTGCGGCTGTCACGGGATACGGTGGCGAAATAGTCGGCCCTGAAAAACGGCTAAGCGGTTGATGCGCCAGGGGTCAGGGTCGCGGGCCAAGTATCCGATTTTGCATGGGCCGAGGGGCGGCTTGCCAGAATCCAGGCAAGCAAAAGCGCCAGGGCGTTGATGGCAAGGCGCAGATTGTGGGCGGCGGCCGCAAGGAGGGCGTTGATGGCGTCGCCAGCGTGTCCGAGCAGCCAGTTCCGATCAAGCCTTCCCTCGTTCTTCATGTGGCCGATGTTGGCCTCGATGCTCGATCTGCGTTTCAACTCGCGCTTCATGGTCGGCGTCAGGCCACGGCTTCGGCCCGCGATCATGACGGAGGCCGCGCCCTTGTAGTCGTGGCCGCGGTAGCCCTTGTCCACGTACACCCGCTCGGGCTCGACGCCGGACAGCGCCGTCGCCTGCGCCACGGTGGCGGCCAGGGTGTGGCCGTCGTAGGGATTTCCCTCGAAGGCCTTCGCGGCGACCACGAGGCCCTCGCGGTTGGTGGCGGCGATGCCGACCTTGCAGCCGAACTCGTAGGGTGTGCGGGCCTTGCCCTTGGAGATGCAGACCACCTCCGGCGCATGCAGGGCGTAGAGCTTGTTCTTGTCCTTGGGCTTCTGGGCCAGCAGCCGTTCGACCAGGCCAAGCAGGTGGGCGAAACGCCCTTCCAGCAGGTCGTCGCCGGCAATCTTACGGCCCACGTCGCGATACACGCGCCCGAGGAAGGTGCGCAGCCGCTTCAGCTCGCGGCGCATGCGGCGAAACTGCCGGGCATGGGCATAGCGGCCGGCCTTGATGGAGGCCCGCTTCGCCAGCCGGGTGTAGCTCTGCCGCAGCACGATGCCATGGCGCTTCGCCTGGCGGACCAGGGTCTGCAAGGCGCGGAGGTACAAGCGGCTGTCCGTCGGGTGCGCGATGGCCTTGGGCTGCACGGTGGTGTCCACGCTGACGCGCTCCAGCGACGACGGCTTCGCCGCCCCCGCCCGCAGTGCGGCCTCCACCGTGGCCCTCAGGACCTCCTCCATGCCTTCCGGGCCGATGCGCTTGCGCCAGCGCGTCATCGTGCTGGCGTCGATGGGCGGCTCGTGCTGGAAGAACTCAAACCCGCAGAAATGCTGCCAATAGGGATTTTCCACCCACCGCTCCACCACCTCCTCGTCGGACAGGTCGTGGATGTGCTTCAGATAGTGGAGGCCGACCATCAGCCGGGTCGGCTTCGCCTTCCGCCCGACAGGCTTGAAAAACCCGCCGAAGGCATCATCAAACCGATCCCAGGGCACCACCCCGGCCAGACGCACCAGCGAATGGCGCGGGTTGATGATGTTGTCCAGACGCTCGCGGAACAGGTCGGTCTTACCGGCGGACACCAGAAATCAGCGGGTCACGGGGCGATTCCCTGCATTTTCCGATATTTGGCCCCGCCTGGGAATCCCCGGATTTCAATGCCTTCGGCGTTTTTCAGGGCCGACTAAGGAACCAATGGGCTCTGACGTGATTCCCCTGGCAATCCAACGGGAGGTTTGTCATGGCGGCTCCAGTCCCTCTGCGCGGCGACTTCGACGGCTCGGCGCTACGACGGCTTGCGAAGGCCTCGAGCGATGGGAACCAGACACGCCGGTTGCTGGCGTTGGCGTCGATCTATGACGGCGGCAGTCGAAGCATGGCGGCCAGGGTTGGTGGGGTCGAGCTATGGCGGAAAGTGGGTGACAGCCTGAGAAGGGGGTGGCGTATCGTGGAGGTGTCTTACGCCTTCCACATCTCCAACAAGGGAGTGATACGCCATGACCGACGATACCGTTGTCGCCCTGCGCCAGCCAGGGGAAACCGACGATCCGCTGACCGAGGTTCTGCGTGCCGGGGCGCGGCAGCTTTTGGCGCAAGCCGTGGAGGCCGAGGTCGCGGCCATGCTTGCCGAGCATGAACACCTGACGACGGAAGACGGCCGGCGGCGCCTGGTCCGTCACGGCCACGGCCCGGAGCGCGAGATCCTGACGGGCATCGGCCCCGTTCCCGTGCGACGGCCGAAGGTGCGGGACCGTGGCGCCGATGGAGAAGGCCGCATTCGCTTCACCTCTGCCATCCTGCCGCGGTTCGCCCGACGCACGCGGTCCATCGACGCCGTCCTGCCGACGCTCTACCTGCGCGGCCTGTCGAGTGGCGACTTCCAGGACGCCCTGGAGGCGCTGCTTGGCAAGGAGGCGCCCGGCCTGTCGCCGCAGGTGATCAGCCGCCTGAAGGCGGAATGGCAGGCCGAATACGACCGCTGGCGCAAGCGCGACCTGACGGCCCGGCAGTACGTCTACATCTGGGCCGATGGCGTCTACCTCCAGGGCCGCATGGAAGACGAGAAGCAGAGCATCCTCGTCATCATAGGTGCCACGCCGGAAGGCCGGAAGGAATTGGTCGGTTTCCAGGCCGGCTTTCGCGAAAGCGCCCAGAGCTGGCGCGAACTGCTCAACGACATCAAGGGGCGCGGCCTCGCCCAGGGGCCGAAGCTCGCCATCGGCGACGGCGCGCTGGGGTTCTGTGAAGTGGTCCCGGTTGTTCGGGCAGATCAGCGCGCTCTGTAAGCTCTGCTCCTGGGGCTTGGTTGGTGGGTAGTCGCGGTCAGGCGGCGAGGCCTGCCGGGCGGAGGGCGGAGCGGGAGCGTAGCCCGGAGCCCGGCAGGCCTCGCCAGTAAACCTCATCGGGGGTGGCATAGGCCAGGGCCTGGTGCGGGCGCCGCTCGTTGTAGGTTTGCACCCAGGCGCCGATGCCGGCCTTGGCCTCGCTGCCAGTGGTGTAGGCCTTCAGGTAGACCTCCTCGTACTTCAGGCTGCGCCACAGGCGCTCAATGAAGATGTTGTCCATGCAGCGGCCCTTGCCGTCCATGCTGATGCGCACGCCCGCCGCCTTCAGCGTCCCAGTGAAGGCGAGGCTGGTGAACTGGCTGCCCTGGTCGCTATTGAATATCTCGGGCGGGCCGTAGGTTTCCAGGGCCTGTTCCAGCGCCGCGACGCAGAAATCGGCGTCCATGGTGTTGGACAACCGCCACGACAGCACCTTGCGGCTGTGCCAGTCCATGATGGCGACCAGGTACAGGAAGCCGCGACGCATCGGAATGTATGTGATGTCGGCAGCCCACACCTGGTTCGGCCGGTCGATGACCAGCGTGCGCAGCAGGTAGGGATAGACCCGGTGCTCGGGGTGCGGCACCGTGGTCCGCGGCCGGCGATAGACGGCTTGAACGCCCATCAGCCGCATCAGGCGTCGCACCCGTTTGCGGCCGACGGACCAGCCCTCGCGGCGCAGGAGGGCGGCCATGCGACGGCTGCCCAAGTAGGGCATATCCAGGAAGTGGCGGTCGATGGCCGCCATCAGCATCCGGTCCTCGGTGTTCTTCGGCGTGTCGTCGTTCACCGGACGGTAGTACAGCGACGACCGGCTGATGCCGACCAGGCGGCATTGCCGTGTAAGGCTCAGCGTGGGGTGGGAAATGTCGATCATGGCTCGGCGCTCCACCCGCTTCAGCGCTTGAGCCTGACGGCCAAAAAATCATTTTCGACCTTCAACTGGCCGATCTGCTTGTACAGCTCATCGACCAGCGCCTCCTTGTCCTTGTCGGCCTTCGATGGGCCCTTCTCGAATGCCGTGGCCGCTTGGTCCCGCAGCGTACGTTTCCAGGCGTTGATCATCGTCGGGTGGACGTCGTACTTCGCGCTCAGCTCGGCCACCGTCTTCTCGCCGGACAGCGCCTCCATCGCCACCTTCGCCTTGAAGGAGGCGCTGTGGTTGCGACGATTCTTGCTCATGCGGTCTTCTCCTGTCTCGCCCCAGGAGCAAAACCCAGAGCTTACCGACCTGTCCAGATTCTTGGGGCCACCTCACTGGAAGGCGCTCGACGAGGTTTATCCCGGCGCCCGCCATCAGCGCTGCTGGGTGCACAAGACGGCTAACGTCCTCAACAAGCTGCCGAAGTCGCGCCAGAGGGCGGCCAAGGAGGATCTCCACGCCATCTGGATGGCCGACGGCCGCGCCGAAGCCGAGGCGGCCATGGACACCTTCGAGGCCAAGTATGGCGCGAAGTACCCCCAGGCCGTCGGCTGCCTGACCAAGGACCGCGTCGCCCTGCTGGCCTTCTACGACTTCCCGGCCGAGCACTGGCAGCACGTGCGAACCTCAAACCCCATCGAGAGCGTCTTCGCCACCATCCGGCACCGCACCGTGCGCACCAAGGGCTGCCTGTCGCACAAAACCGCCCTGGCGATGGTCTTCAAGCTGGTCACCGCCGCCAGCAAGACCTGGCGCCGACTGTCGGGCAACAACCGCTTGCCCCAGGTGATCAAGGGTGTCAGGTTCCGCGACGGCATTCAGGTGAAGAACGCCGACCAATCCGCCGCCGCCTGATCATGCCGTCACCCACGATTGGTCATAGCTCGGAACTGGAAAGCAGGATCTCCCGACGTCAACGGCTGATCAGCATGGGAGCAGAGCCACGCTTACGGTGCACAGGCGTCCGGTGTCCGGTTGTCCGGGGCGGCGATATGGCGCGTATGCGAGCGAGCAACAGCGACCCGACGTCCTGAAGCGGCGGCAGGAACGGTCCTGCGTTCGTGGCATACGTCGGACTGGTTCTGATACCCACATTGAAGCGGAGCGACATCGTGGTGATGGACAACCCCACGAGCTGGCGGGCGCGTGGGATGCCGTCCACGCTGTTGGAGCCAAGGTCCGCTTCCTGCCTCCTCAACGCTCGGAGTTCAAACCGACCGAGATGGCCTTCTCCAAGCTCAAGGCTTCCCCGAAGAAAACCGCAGCGCGGACCGAGGACGACCTTCGGTGCGCCATCGGTCGGGGCATCGACGCATTTACGCGGCCCGAATGCGAACACTACTATCCGGCTGCGGGGGATGATCGCGACTGAGAGAAAAGTGCTCTAGCGACTGCGATCGGCGCGCCGCGTGTCTGGGTTGTGTGCCGGTGCTAACATGTATTTCACGGCCAGTCGTTGGGCTACCTTCCCGGCGCCGATTAGCCCGATCTTCATGAGCAGCGTGACAGCGGCAAAGAGAAAAATCACGCCTAATGCCCCGGTGCCGCTGCGCATGTAGTTGAAGATGTTCAAGGCGGCGTAGGCGTAAATTATAACGGCCCAGATGTCAGCATTCGGCCCGTGCGCCCAGCGGTAGAGCGCGCCGAAAACTCCGCCGCAGATGGCCGACCAAGACACAAGGAAGAAGATACCGCCCGACAACAGCATTTCGCCCGGCATGCTTGGTGAGACGACTTCGCCGAAAGGGCCGTTATACCGTTCCCAAAGGTATTGCTTCATGATGTAGATATTGCCCATTTCAAGCGGCTTGTCGGGCCAGATTTGGCGGGGAATAAATCCAGTGACAAGGTAGTCGAGCGTGGGACGAAAATTTAAATCTCCAAACCAGAAGTTATCAATTCGCATTATGATGAACACAAGATTGTCCATGGCGTCGAATGCGTTAAAGAATTGCACTGCGATTTGGTACAGGTGCCCTGTCTCTGCGGCCTCTTCAATGTTGCCGAGCCCGCGAAGCAGTCCGAAAATGCCCACGAGCACAAGTCCTGTGACGCCAATACCCATGGTACGCCATAAGCTGAAACCCTTGCCTTGGCCTACACGGGCGACGTTCCAAAGCAGCACGGCGGTGGCGATGGGAAACAGGGCGGCATATTTCGAGCCAGTCGAGAACAGCACAGCGGCTGCGTAGAACGCGACCAGCGCGACAGCGCCGATACGAAACACGCGGGACAGGGCTCGCCAGCGGACGATCAGGGTAAGCGTCAGCCCGGCGAGCGCCGCCTGCACGATGATATTCAGGATGGCTTTTAGTCCGCCGCTGAGCCGGCTCTGAGACAGGCCTTGCAAGTAATCGTCGTAGGATCCCGGCGTAAGCCGGAGCAGGAGCGATTGGATATCGATTGTTACGACGACAGCGAGCACGGATACGCCCGCCCACACAATGGCTGGAACAGAGATACGCGGTTCCTGCACGGCCGGCCGGCCTGCAAGAACAAGCAGCGGCAACATGGCCGCCAGCAGGCTAAGGTTTGCCAACCCGAGTGCCAGCAATTGAGCATCAGCCGGCATGATCGAGCTGTTCATGGTGGCGAAGCCGCCGTAAGTGGCGAGAAGCTTCAACGGATAAGAGATAAGGAAGAACGCGATGACGATAATGCCGACGTGCAGCGTATCGCGCGTCCGTAAGTAAATGAGCAGGGCCGTCGCGCTCCAGAACGCGATCGACATGAAGGTAACGGCGAAAACGAGCATGTCAGGTCCTGAGGCCCGGCGGGTGGCTGAGTGGCGGCCGCTTATCGTAACAGCGCGTGCACGGCCGCGCGCGCCGTAATGATGAGCGCGCCAGCCATGAACGCCATCAATGCGAGCGTGAACACCCGGACCCCGAAGCGGGACGTGGCCACTTGGTCGGTGGAGGCGGCTAAAACCGTCGGCGCCTTGGGTACATCTTGTTGCAAAAGCAACTGTTCGTGACGGAGCTCGGCATCTCTCTGTTCAGCTTCGGCTTTGGCGATGATATCGAAGAGCTCGTCTCGATCTTCATCGATGTTTTCGGGGATGCGCCTGCGTGCATATTCCAGCGCCAGGAGTGCCGTGCGAAGTTCTTCGGCCCTCGCCTCCATGGTGTTGACGAGTTCAATCTGATTTTGAACAGTTTGGCGGCGCAGTAACATATACAATTCGCCGGAGCGCTGCTGAGCTTCGGCATTAGGCTGCCCGCGGATTTGTGCATAGGCGTCGCCCGGCGCGTCCAGTGCCGTGCGGGCAATTGCCGACGCATTTTCCTGTTGCAGTTTCAGGCTATTTTCCAGGGCCTTGATCCGTTCGTCCATAAAGTTCAGGCGCCGCGTTTCCCTATTATCAAGGGCGGCCAATTCATCTTTGGCTCTGGAAATCCGCCGGGCGTACGTATCGAGCTCGGCGACTACATTGGCGACCGCAATCTCGCGCTGAATCGCGCCCATATCAAAGACGCGCTGCTCAGCTTTTACTATGGCATCGCCAAGCTTTTTCAGCGTGTCCCTGGCCGTGTCCACATATTCCGGTGTTGCATCAGCGGTTAGCCGTAGGATCTGCGGCGTTTGGGCGGCCGACAAGGTGGGGGTGAATGGGCGTGACTCTCCGAACATATCGGCCATCATCGGCTCGACCAGGGTCTCCTGGTAGCGCTGAGCCTCGGAGATTGCATCCGGCTCGGCCAGCCATAGGGACTGCGTGACCTTGTACTCTTCGGTCGCTAGCGCGCTCCAGGCGGCGCCGATAAGAGCGCCGACGATCGTCAGGGCCAGGAGCGGGCGCCAGGCGCTGAGGACATCGCGCAGGACGATCCGCCCGAGGGGGACGTCGTCGTCGCTCGCTGCCGGATTTTCGTTTTGCTTTGCCACTGCACTTGCACCCCGCAAAATCTCTCTCTCTCTTTCCGCGCTCAACTGCGGTGGTGACACGCTCGCAGTGCCGGTCGCCTTCGTTGAGAAGCGATAGGCCTCAGCGTCCATATTAGTCAAGACAGCGGAAAGCGGCTATGTTATGCCATAGCAATCTGAGAACATAAAGAACCATCGATATCATGTGCGGAATTGTCGCCCTCAGTCTTGCTGCTTCGGTAGAGGACGGAAACGGGCTTGGCTTACGTATGCTTGGTCGCCAGCGGCACCGGGGCCCGGACCACGAGGAAGCGCGTGCGTTCTGCGATGGGGCCGTCGTGCTGGGGCACAACCGCCTAAGCATCAACGACCTTTCGGACGCGGGCCACCAGCCAATCAGCAATGAGGACGGAACGGTCTGGGCAGTCGTCAACGGCGAGATTTATAACTACCCGGAGCTGTACCGCGAGCTGGTGGCCAAGGGTCATCGTTTCCGCTCGGGCAGTGACAGCGAAGTACTCGTGCATCTTTACGAAGAGGTGGGCGAGGCGCTCGTTGAGCGATTGCACGGCATGTTCGCGTTCGTGCTGCTGGATACCCGCTCTGGCGATTTGCTCTGTGGCCGCGACCGGCTGGGCAAGAAGCCGTTGGTCTACGCCCAGACCCCGGCCGGCGTGGCCGTGACCTCCGAAATTCCCGCGGCGCTGGAGTTTCCCGGGGTCAATACAGCCCTGGACCGCACGGCCCTGGGTATCTTTCTTCTTCGCAATTTCCGCCATGTTCCCGATCCATACACGATCTACCGCGGTGTCCGGCGCCTTCCCCCGGGTCACTGCATGATTGTTCGGCAGGGGCGGGTGGCGCGCCTGTGGCAGTACTGGAGGCCGGACTTCAACCCACGGCCCGTCACAGTGGACGAGGTGCGGGAAGCGTTCGACCAGGCTGTGTCGCGCCGGCTGATGGCCGATGTCGAAATCGCAGCGATGTTGTCGGGCGGGGTCGACTCCACCGCCATCGTCCACGCCATGCAGGATCGCGGCAACAAAAGCGTCGCCACCTACGCGCTAGGTCATGGTCCCGACGACAGCGAACTTATCCGTGCGCGCCGAGCCGCGGAGATGCTCGGATGTGACCATCAGGAGTTCTATTTCGACCCTGACCGGCACCACGCCATGATGTTGGACCTTTGGCGGATCCACGGCGAACCCATCGCTCTGCTTCCGCTGGTTTACGCGTACGATCTTTGTCAGCGCATCCGGGACGACGGTCGCAAAGTGGTGATGACAGGCCACGGGGCCGATGAGATCTTTTATGGTTACTCAGGCTTTATGCGAATGGATCAGCTGTCGCGCGCCCTGGCTGCTGTGCCGGGGATCATCGCGCGGCCAGCGGCGGCTGCCGCGGGCAGGGTTCTTCCGCAGGGGCACGCGTTACGCGAGGCCGCGCTCGTTGCCGCCGCCAAGCCGGGGCGACGCAAATCCGCCCTTTACACGGATGAGGCCGCCCGGGTCTGGCCAGAGTTGTTGGCCGTTGGAGGTGCTGATGCGGCGACAGCTGGCGCGATCGAGGACCTGTTCGACACATGGATCGGCGACGCGCCGCCCAAGGACTACATCGACGAAGCCGCCGTAATCGGGCTGATGCAGGAAAACGCGCATTCCGTGACCATTGCGGGAGACCTTCCGGCCATGGCGGCCAGCGTCGAGGTGCGATGCCCGTTCCTGGACCAGGATCTGGTGCAATTGGCTTGGCGCATCCATCACACGCTGAAGGTCGGCGGCAGGCGCGACACAACGCAACTCAAGATGATCCTCAAGCAGGCTTTGGAGGAGCGGCTTCCCCACGACCTGCTCTACGCGCCCAAGCAGGGCTTCGGCTACAATATTCAAGAGGCCGATGTTCTGTCCGGGCCTTGGAAGGGCCGCGTCGACGCTGCTCTAGACAATATGGGTGACCTGGGTGGGGCTCTGTCGGGCGACGGAGTGGCCCGGTTGCGCCGCAATTTCGCGGCTGCGCCGGACTACCGCGGGGCGATTACAATCGCTAAGCTGTACAGTCTTGCCGAGACTGTAGGGTCGTGAAGATGACCTCCAAAAGAACGTCCATCCTCAAGCGGCTCACTCTCGGCGTCTTCACTGCGGGGTTGGCGGCGGGTGCGGCGTTGGTAGCGTTGGAAGGGGGGCTCCGCCTCGCTGACGTTCCGCAAAGCTTTTCCGCGACGATGGAGTTGGACCCAGAGCTCGGCTACCGCCCGGCGTCGGCCACCTCGGTTACCTACGAAACGGCTGGGCTCCGGCACACCGTTTCATTCGACGCCATTGGACTGACCGACGCCGCCGGTGCCCCGGACGCGCGGCCGGTGGCGATCCTGGGTGACGGCGTAGTTGCGGGTTGGGAGGTCGATCCTCAAGAGCGCCTTGCGCGGCAGCTCGTTGACCAAACCCAATGCGAGGCCGCAGTGAACTTGGCCGTGCCGGGCTATGGGCTCCTGCAGGCCTTGCTTCTGCTGGAGCGGAATCTGGAGGATGGTCTTCGTCCGCGAAAAGTCGTGCACGTCGTCAATCTTGGTAACGACTTGATTGACAACATGCGGAACTGGGAAGGGGGGCGTATTCCCTCCGCCGAGGTGACGGATGACGGCCACCTCACGGTGTCTCCACCACCGTCCGTCGCCCCTTGGAAGGATGCGCTGCGGCATCTTATCGTCGATTTGCGGCTGTTCGCGTTGTTGGACGTGGTGCGCGGCGGTGGTGAAGCGCACGGCCCCGTCATGCCGAGGCAGCAGGCATGGCTCTATGCGGAAGCGCCACCAGAGGAGTTGCGGTCGGGGCTGGAGGCGCACCGGGCTTTGGACAATCGGCTGTCAGACCTGGCCGAGAGGTACGGGTTCGATGTGGAGACCGTGCTTTGGGTGGACTGGGCCGTGGTGGATGGCAAGGATCGCGTCGCGTCTGTCTCGCGGGCGGTCGAACGCATGCGTGATGTGACGCACCGGCCGCTGACCGTGCTGGACGCGGGCAGGCCCGCCCCATCGGAAGACGCCGAATGGGAAGCGGCGACCCTGGTCCCGGGGACCCGCCACGCCAACGCCGAGACGCTGGCCCGCTTGGCGGTTCTCGTCGGCTGTGAGCCTCCCTCCCGAGGGTCGTGATTTAGAGGCCTTTTCGGTCAAACGTGATCGAAAAGGGCGCATAGGGTCGCGACTGCGTTCCCGCACCGGGGAGGCGCGTGAGCCTTATACCAACCCGCATTGATCAGAACCCATGTGTCAACGCCGCCTGAAATTTCCCCATGTGTGGACATCAGGTAATCGCGGCTTTCCTCGAACTGGTGAATAATTGCCGCGCGGATGCCCAATCTGCACTGTAAGCATCACCATGGGAGGGCAAGATGACCTATTCAGTCGGCCTGGATGTTTCGCAGCGGACGACGGCGGTTTGTGTCGTTGATGCTGACGGTCAACGGCTTTGGCAGGGCACATGCGGGACTAAGCCCGACGCCATTGCTGAAACAGTTCGTCGCCATGCAGACGGTTCCGCCAAGATAGGGATAGAGAGGGGCCGATGACGCCGTGGCTGGTGCATGAGCTGAGGGAACGGGGCCTCAACGTGGTTTGCCTCGACGCGCGCCACGCGCGCGCCGCCTTGAAGCTGCAAATCAACAAGACGGATCGCAACGACGCTGAGGGATTGGCGCACATCATACGGACCGGCTGGTACCGCGCCGTTCATGTGAAGTCATTCGCGTCCCACCAGGCTCGTGCGATGCTTGGCGCGCGGGCCCAACTGGTCGGGATGGCAACCCGAATGTCCAACCAGATCCGCGGCATCCTGAAGATCTTCGGCATCCTTCCCGGCACGGTGCGCGGTCTTCGGTTTGACCGGCGCGTTGAAGAAGTCGTGGCAGACCGCCCTGACGTGGAGCCGATTGTGAGGCCTTTACTGGAGGCTTGGCGACGGCTTCGCGAACAGGCTCGGGAGTTTGATAAGGCCATTCGCGTCAAGGTCAGGCAAAATCCGGCATGCAGGCTGCTCATGAGCGTGCCAGGCATCGGAACGCTGACAGCCCTTGCCTACGTCAGCACGGTGGAGGATCCGGACCGTTTCGCCAGTTCCCGTGCCGTCGGCGCCCATCTTGGGCTCACGCCGCGACAGTATCAGTCGGGGGAAATCGACAGGTCCGGCCGGATCTCGAGGTGCGGTGATGCCCTGGTCCGGACCTTGATGTATGAGGCCGCTGTTGTTGTCATGTGCCGCATCAAGCGAGCCTCAAACCTAAAGGAATGGGCTCTCTGTATTGCAAGGCGCTCGGGATTCGGGAAGGCCCGGGTCGCGCTGGCACGGAAGCTGTCGGTCATCCTGCACAGCATATGGCGGTCGGGCGAATTCTTCCGCTGTGACGTGCCGGCAGCAGAAGCAGCGTAGGCCCAACGGCTTCGCCCGCCAACGGACGGGCGGGTTGTTGCCCTCTGTCAACGCCGCCTGAAATTTCCCCAGATGTGGCGCGCGAATTTTCCCCACAATGGAAATCCGGTGATCAGCCGGTCTGTTGATCGGCGGTCCTGTTTTTCGGTGGGCGGCCGCGGCGCTTTGGCGGCGCCGGCGGTGGTGAGGTTGGCGGCCGGACGAGACTGTTCTCCGGGATCAGGCCGGCGTGCTGGCGAAGGCGGTAGCTGGCGCCTTCGATCTGGATGACGACAGCGTGGTGCAACAGCCGGTCCAGCAGCGCCGTGGCGACCACGGGATCGCCGAAGACGTCGCCCCACTCGGCGAAGCCGCGGTTGGAGGTGAGGATCATGGCGCCGCGCTCGTAGCGGGCGTTGACGAGCTGGAAGAACAGGTTGCCGCCGCCGGTAATGAGTCGGCCCTGAAAAACGCCGAAGGCATTGAAATCCGGGGATTCCCAGGCGGGGCCAAATATCGGAAAATGCAGGGAATCGCCCCGTGACCCGCTGATTTCTGGTGTCCGCCGGTAAGACCGACCTGTTCCGCGAGCGTCTGGACAACATCATCAACCCGCGCCATTCGCTGGTGCGTCTGGCCGGGGTGGTGCCCTGGGATCGGTTTGATGATGCCTTCGGCGGGTTTTTCAAGCCTGTCGGGCGGAAGGCGAAGCCGACCCGGCTGATGGTCGGCCTCCACTATCTGAAGCACATCCACGACCTGTCCGACGAGGAGGTGGTGGAGCGGTGGGTGGAAAATCCCTATTGGCAGCATTTCTGCGGGTTTGAGTTCTTCCAGCACGAGCCGCCCATCGACGCCAGCACGATGACGCGCTGGCGCAAGCGCATCGGCCCGGAAGGCATGGAGGAGGTCCTGAGGGCCACGGTGGAGGCCGCACTGCGGGCGGGGGCGGCGAAGCCGTCGTCGCTGGAGCGCGTCAGCGTGGACACCACCGTGCAGCCCAAGGCCATCGCGCACCCGACGGACAGCCGCTTGTACCTCCGCGCCTTGCAGACCCTGGTCCGCCAGGCGAAGCGCCATGGCATCGTGCTGCGGCAGAGCTACACCCGGCTGGCGAAGCGGGCCTCCATCAAGGCCGGCCGCTATGCCCATGCCCGGCAGTTTCGCCGCATGCGCCGCGAGCTGAAGCGGCTGCGCACCTTCCTCGGGCGCGTGTATCGCGACGTGGGCCGTAAGATTGCCGGCGACGACCTGCTGGAAGGGCGTTTCGCCCACCTGCTTGGCCTGGTCGAACGGCTGCTGGCCCAGAAGCCCAAGGACAAGAACAAGCTCTACGCCCTGCATGCGCCGGAGGTGGTCTGCATCTCCAAGGGCAAGGCCCGCACACCCTACGAGTTCGGCTGCAAGGTCGGCATCGCCGCCACCAACCGCGAGGGCCTCGTGGTCGCCGCGAAGGCCTTCGAGGGAAATCCCTACGACGGCCACACCCTGGCCGCCACCGTGGCGCAGGCGACGGCGCTGTCCGGCGTCGAGCCCGAGCGGGTGTACGTGGACAAGGGCTACCGCGGCCACGACTACAAGGGCGCGGCCTCCGTCATGATCGCGGGCCGAAGCCGTGGCCTGACGCCGACCATGAAGCGCGAGTTGAAACGCAGATCGAGCATCGAGGCCAACATCGGCCACATGAAGAACGAGGGAAGGCTTGATCGGAACTGGCTGCTCGGACACGCTGGCGACGCCATCAACGCCCTCCTTGCGGCCGCCGCCCACAATCTGCGCCTTGCCATCAACGCCCTGGCGCTTTTGCTTGCCTGGATTCTGGCAAGCCGCCCCTCGGCCCATGCAAAATCGGATACTTGGCCCGCGACCCTGACCCCTGGCGCATCAACCGCTTAGCCGTTTTTCAGGGCCGACTCCTTATGAGTCAGCGTCAGCGCCGCTTGGTATGAATTCCAGGTTGGGCTCTGGTACGCATCAATGATTGAAATCATCGACGCTGCGCTGTGCGCGCTTTCGCGCACGCCTGCGGCTCCATGCGCGACGCAGGCTCACGCGCCGTAAGGCGCGGCGGCCAGTGTCCGCTTCGCGCTCGTAAGGACTCCGGCCTTGCCGGGCGACAAGTGTACGATTTCAAGTGTCGCCCGGTATGAGGAGGTGCCCCAGCGTCCACGGGTGGCATCGCCCCGAATGTACGGCCTGCGGCCCTTGGGACCAAGCAATCTCAAGGTTACAAGCCGGTATCGAGCCCCCCGCGCGCCCTCCAGCCCTCTCTCCATTGGAGGAACATGAGCACGGTCCAGAGCTTGTGGCTGTTGTCGGAACCGGCCATGTGTGCGTCCCAAGCGGCTCGGACGGCCTCAGGCCTCAGCGTACCCTCGGCTCGCAACGCGTCTTCGGACAGCAAGTCGCCGGCCCAGCTTTTGAGCGGGCCGCGAAGCCATTGTGCCAACGGCACCCCAAACCCCATCTTTGGGCGCTCGATCAGCTCGCGCGGCACATAACGGTAAAGCACCTCGCGCAGCAGCAGCTTGCCCCGGTCACCGGTAGGCGCCAGTTTGTGCGTGCTCGGGAGACGCCACGCGAACTCCAGAACGCGGTGGTCGAGCAGCGGCACACGCGTCTCCAGACTGACGGACATAGACGTGCGATCGACCTTGGTCAGGATGTCATCGACCATGTAGCTGCCCTGGTCGGTAGCCATCATCTGTTCCGACCATGGCAGGTCGGCATACCGCTGTGGATCGGGCCCGACCTCGGCGCCAAGCTCGGCAAGCGCCTCCCGCCGCAATAGCAGCGATGGATCAGGCCAGGCGCTGATGATATCACGGTAGACGTCACGCGGCTCGGCACCAAGGTACATGGCGAGACGCCGAACCCGG
The DNA here is from genome assembly GCF_044803115.1 of Caenispirillum salinarum. GTDB lineage: Bacteria > Pseudomonadota > Alphaproteobacteria > Rhodospirillales > Rhodospirillaceae > Caenispirillum > Caenispirillum salinarum_A. Next base: position 1,832,081 of record NZ_CP085224.1, read on the forward strand.
TGTGCGAGGCCCTCGGCTCCCGAGAACCTGCCACGGGTCAGGGTGTTCACCGGACCGTCCCACAGCCCCGCCGGCACCTTCTCCAGGATGGATGCCACCGGATTTGCCGTCGGCCCCAGACGCCGCCGAGCGCTGGCGATGCGATCCGCCCAGAAGTACCGGGGATAACCGCCAAAAAGTTCGTCGCCACCATCGCCCGACAAAGCCACGGTGACGTGCCGGCGGGTGGCCAGGCTCAGCAAATGGGTCGGCAGGCTGGAAACATCGGCGAAAGGCTCGTCGTGCATGGCCGAAAGCCGCTGCACCAAATCCAGAACTTCCCGCTGCGTGAACGTTTCTACTGCATGATCGGTCCCGAGGTGGGCCGCAACAGCAGCCGCATGACCGCTTTCATCGTGACTCGCCTCCTCGAACCCTATGGTGAACGTCCGCACCGGCCCGTCGGCGACCTTGCACATGAGCGCGGTCACAAGCGAGCTGTCTATGCCGCCGGACAGGAAGGCGCCGACCGGAACGTCTGCCATCATGCGCCGGCGCACCGCGTCAGTCAGCAGTTCCTCTAGCGCATCAGCGGCCTCGCTGAACGACCCCGTGAACGGGTCAGCCTTGCCCCGCGCGACGGCATCGGACACGCTCCACCACCGAAACGTCCGCGCTTCACGGCCATCCCAGACCAGCATGTGACCCGGCGGCAGCGAGCGTGCGCCGCGGATGATGGTGGCGGGCGGCGACACCGCGAGATAGCGGAAATAACAAGTGAGCGCGGCTGGGTCGAGACGGTCGTCCAGCCATGGCAGTCCCGCCAAAGCCTGCAATTCAGAGGCGAAGGCGAACCGGTCGTCCCCTCCCATTGCATAATATAGCGGCTTGATGCCGACGCGGTCGCGCACCAATGCCAACCGACGCTCTCGCCGGTCCCAAAGGCCGATGGCAAAGAAGCCGATAAAGCGCTGGAGGGCCGCTTCGAGGCCCCACTCCTCCACCGCGGCCAGGATCACCTCGGTATCGGAATGCCCCCGGAAGCCGTGGCCGAGGCCTCGCAGTTCCGCCCGCAGGTCGCCGTGGTTGAAGATCTCGCCGTTGTAGGTGAGGACGTAGCGCCCGGATGCCGACACCATGGGCTGGGCGCCGGCCTCGCTTAGGTCGACGATTGCAAGACGCCGGTGCCCAAGCCATGCGCCCGCATCAGCGTCGTGCCACGCGCCGGCGGCATCGGGCCCACGATGAACCATGCGGTCGCGCAAACTTTCCGCCATGCGCGGCTCGGCATCACCAAGCCAGCCGAAAATGCCGCACATCTAAATCTCCCCCATTTTCAGCCGGGCCTATTTCACCCGCGCGAGGACGGCGTAATGCGTCGCCATCAGACGGGAATACAGCCGCACGCCCGTCGCCGACAGCAATGCCCGCTCCAGAATCCGCTTGGTGGTACTGGTGTAGGGAGAGAACGGGGCCGAGGCGTACTGGTAATCCCGCACCACCAGAAAGCCGGCCTCCTCCAGCACCTCGCCGAACGCCTTCCGGGTCCAGAACTGGACATGGCCCACCGGATTATCCTTGCGATCACGCCCACGGATTTTAGCAAGGGCGTTCGGGACAACGCAGTCCTCAAGCGGCACTTCCAGGACATACCATTCCGCCAGCCCGCGCATGGACCGCAGGGCTTTCACCGGATCATCAAGGTGTTCAACCACATGCGAGGAAACAAGAGCGTCAAAATGCCCCAGGTGATCGAGCGGCGCGTCCGGCTCCACCCGCTGATAGCGCAGCCCGTCGCGCCCAAAGGCTCGGTTGCCGAACCCCACGCCGGTATCGCTGACATCGATGCCGAGAATCTCGTCGCCGAAGCCGTTACAGTGCATCCAGTAGGTCAGAACGCCGTTACCACTGCCGAAATCGAGCACGCGCCGTGGACGCTTCAGGTCGCCCCAGACCGTCTGCACGGCGGGAAAGCGATCGCGCACGGCAGAATCGAAAGCGTAGCCGAGCTGATAATCGGAGTCAGCCCAGAAGTCTTCGTAGAAGGCGGGCTTGAGGACGTCATCCATAGCGCTTGATCACTCCGAGTTTCTTTGCCAGGCCCACGGCAGCCACACAAAACCGGCGACCGAGAAGCAACACCAAAAACGCACCGACTTTTTCGGCCACCCCACCCGCGCGCGCGCCCTTGGCAAATGCCGCCCAGGCGCCAGGTTCACCGGCAAGTCGCGTGTAGACCGCGAGCCTCAGATACTTGCCGCCCCACGCCCGCCGGTCCAGCGCGCGGTACTGTTCGCCGAAGGTGTCCATGACACGGCGCATGCAGATCGCGCTCTCTCGGGCCTTCTCCGCCTTGCTCCAGCCCGAGGTGACCGATCCGACGCTACCGTCGTCATAGATGCGGAGCACCCGCGCCGAGAGCCAGAACGGGCCGCTTTGAATGAACGTCAGGTAAGACAGCAGGCCGCAGGACTTGCGGGTTCCCAAGTCGATATAGCCGCGGGCGCGAATAAAATCGCCGCGAAACATGGGAATATATTCTCCGGTAAAACGCTCAGCCAGAAAATCGTCGCGGGTCATCTGGCCGGTATAGTTGGGATGGCTGAGAGTGGTCTCACCACGCAGGTTGACGCACCCTGCCCAGCAAACATCCAAATTCGACGGCCACTCCGCCATGAGCGCCGAGAAGACATCGGGCCAATCGGGCACGAACCGATCATCGGCATCGAGAATGGTGACGACCCGCCCCCGGGACGCAAACAAGCCGGTGTTCCGACCGGCGCACATGCCCTTGTTCTCGGCATGACGCAACAGGCGCACATCGGGCCAGTGCGCGACAGCTGCCGCCAAGGCCTCGGCGTCTCGGCTCCCATCGTCGACCACGATGACCTCGACCGATATCGCCGCCCCGCCACGAAGCGGCTCAAACACCGATGACAGCGTGGCGCCGACGGTCTCGGCCGCGTTATAGGCCGGAATGACCACCGACAGCATCGGGGTTGGCGTTGTCATGGCCTGTCCTCGCGGCCGAAGCGACGACGGAAAAGGTCCAGGCTGGCCCGCCGGGACGCCAGCAGGCGTTCGCGCTCCTGACCGATGTTGATCATGGCGTCGGCGAGCGCCGACTCGAACGTCGACGTATCCACGGCATCTATCTCGTCCACCGCCCTGTCGAGCTTGTAGTACAGGGGCGCGGGCAGCACGCCGTCCCAGATGGATACTGGTGGCTCAATCAGGCGGCCCGACGTGCCATCATCGACCATTTCCCGAAGGGCATAGACATCGGTCGCGATAACCGACATGCCGTGGGCCAGCGCCTCCAGCACCACCATGCCGAAGCTGTCGACGTACGTGGGATGAACCAGCACGTCGGACTTCTTCATGAAGCCCTCCCACAATTCATCTCGCGAATAACGGGAGGCGTGGACGTTGACGCCCGGCTGATCGGCCAATGCGGCATGCCGATCCGGTAAATGGGTGATGATGTCCATGCGCGCGGAAGGCAGTGCGGCCCGCACCTTCGGAAAGGCCTTCAGAAGGGCCGGCCCGCCCTTGATATCGAACTGGCTTCCAATGAAAAGAAAACGTGGACCGTCTTCCGCCACGGTATCCACCGCATGCACGCGTTCACTCATGCGGGGATAGAACACCTTCGTCTTTTTGCCGATGTCCGCGCCGAAAAGGGCCACGAGCGTGTCGCGACAGGCGGCCGACATGCACCGGATCTCAAGGCACCTGCGCGAGGCCAAAATAGCCTTCAGCACCGGCCGCCACAGCGTCATGGCGCGCAGGTTGTAGCCCACCAGCGAGTACGGATTGTCCAACTCGGTGATGAAGGGGCCGGTCGCCATCAGCGCGCCCCACACATAGACGGCCGCATCGGCTGGAACGTCGGAGGGGCGACGCTTGACATTGATGAGCGGGACGCGCTGCTTCCACGAAGTGGCCGCGATGCGCCCGCTGACGGCCGTATCACGCGAGAAATGCTGGCCACGACGGCTTTCCACCACATCCGGATTCACCACCGCGGCCCGAGGCCAGCGGCGGATCGTGTCCAGATGGCGATCGCGGAGAAAGGAATGCGGGTAAAAATAGACGTTCATCATTAGCTCTGATAAATTCCGCATCCGCGGCGGGCCGCACTATAGCACCGGCAACCGGGGCCGCAAAGCATCGCGTCGGCGGTCAAGCGGCGCGATCCGGGCCACCCGGCTTGCGCGCAACATAGATCAGCGACGGGTACAGGCGGCTCGTCGCCAGCGCGCCCCCGATCAACCCCGACAAGCCAAGCCGGCCGAGGAATTGCAGCGCCGCGGCCGCACGCCCGTAATGCACGGCGCCGCCCTCGCCCGACAGCACGCGCCGGACCTTGGCGATTGCGCGGTTTTCATAAACGAGGCCCAATTCGCGGAAACGACGCTCCATCCACCCCGGATGGACCCAGTTCAGGTGGTCGACAAAGCCGGCCTCACGCCCCTTTCCCCGCATCCTCATCGTTGTTTTCAACAGCGATTTTGGACTGAGTGGCAACATCATAGAACCAACGTGCGGTTCATAGGGGAAAATATAGTTGGGCGCATCAAGATAAATCGCCCCTCCCGACTTCAAGACCCGCGCCATCTCGGCAAGGCATACGTTAACGTCGTCCACATGCTCAATCACTGTCGTTGAATAGATGAAGTCGAACGTCTCATCGTCGAAGGGCAGGCGCTCACCCGGCGCCTCATGATACTGCGGAACCTTGCCGAACTGCCCCCGATCGAGGCGCGACGCCATCAACGTGCCGAGTTCTATGCTGATACCTTCCGGATCAATGCCGTGCACCTCAGCATCGGGAAAGAGACCTTGCGCCGCGAGGGAATTGAAGCCAACAGAACAACCGAAATCGAGCACACGGTTCGGAGCAACGACGCCAGCCTCGTTCGCCATCCGGCGGACAACCGCCGTCGACGCGCGATAAACGGTGTCCACGTGCGCCTGAAGGCTACCGCCCAGCACCGTGTAGCCGCGCTGGAAGGAAAAGCGATCCGGGTCAAGCCAATCCGACCACGCAGCGTGCAGTTCATCATCCCAAGACAGTGCAAGTGCCTCAAGATCACTGGCTCGCTTGGACGCGGTCTCTTCAAACGTCGTCACTTTTCCGCTCACTCCGTAGTCCAAACTGCTGATCTTGGCACTTTGCATCGCCCCGCCCTCGCGCCCCGGTGGCCGCGACTAGGCGGCAGCCTCTATTTCCCTGCCGTGACGGGAACGGATAACGCGGAATGCGATAAGGGGATACACCACCGCGAGGCCGCCGGCATAACACACATTGATCGCAATAAGCGGAGCGAGCATACCAAAAGACGGCAGGAGCACGTAAATCAGAAGAACCTTGGCCGCCAGCTCCAGAACCAGGACGATGTTCAGCGCCCTCAATCGGGCCGTGGCGTAAACAAAGCTCATGGCGACACGGCCCGCGCCCAGCCACATCACGGCCCCACCGGCCAGGATGTAGGGCAAATGCTCCGTCGGCGCCTTCTCCGCGCCCACCCAAAGCGATACGACCCACGGCCCGAGCGCGGCATAAGATGCACCCGCAAGCGCACTGCCACCCCACATCAGTACCATGCTGCGGCGCAGACTTCGGATCAGTTCGGCCGTCTCTCCGCATGCGTCGCGATGGATGATGAAAGGAATTTGCGCGTCGGTAAAGCGCCAGAGCGCCATGACCCCAAGCTCCGCGAGGCGCCAGACCAGCACGAATTGAGCCACGGTTTCAGGACCACCAATCCAGCCGACAATCAACACATCGGCCTGAAGCACGAGCATGACGGTGCCATAAATCAAGTAGGCGCCGCCCGTGCGCCCCATCAGGCGCCCCGCAATGTCCCGGTGGAAGGGGCGCGGGCGCACCCGTGCAGTGAGCGACAGACTCAATTTCCTGAGATGCAGGCGCCCAAGCACGATGGCGGTCACGGTCCCCGCGGCAAAGCAGAGCATGAGATGAAGAAGGTCACCGCCCAACATAAGCACTGGGACGCCAAGCAGGGCGAAGCCGACTTGACTGACCATCGTCAGGACGTTCGCGGAAGCCTGGCGTCCGCGCGCCGTAAGTGCCACGCGGTCGATGCTCAACAGGTACATGAGGACGAAGTGCACGGCGCCGCCGACAATGCCGCCGACGACGCTGTCGCGGTGCTCCGGTGGCGTCTCGAAGACCGTGTCGACCAGAACGACAAGCCCCCCGCCCACCACGATGGCAAGCACCACCGCATAGCCGACGAACATCCACTTGGCGACCGCATATACACTGCGAAACTCTTGCTCGTCCTTGCGCGCGAAAGCCTCACCGAACGCTCGTTGCATTGCACCCGATAGCCATACCACGCCGAATGCCGCGAAATTGACGAACGACAGCAGCATCATCAGCGCGCCGAAGCGGTAATCACCGAGGTACTGAAGGTAAAGCGGCACCATCAACAGCTGAACGCCCATGCTGACGGCCAGCTGCCCGTAACTCGTGGCGACTGCGGCCGCGTAGGCGCGGTGCTGTCCGAAAAGCCGCTTAAGTCGATTCACGACTGCCCTTCGTAACGACGTGCGAAAAAGCGATGGGAGACGAAACGCAAGAAAATCCGCGATCGCGATCACGGTTCACCGGCGGCGATTGATACTGTATAAGCTACCTGCACGCAACACCCCTGATCGGTCGCTAGGAGCACCACCCATGAAGGTTCTTGCCATTCATCCTGGTCACAACTCGACTGCAGCCCTGGTCGTGGATGGCGAACTGGTTGCCGCCATCAGCCAGGAGAAGGCGGACAATATCAAGAACTCGGCAGCCTTCCCCAGCGACGCTTCACAGTGGTGCCTGGACACCGCCGGACTGGCGCCCCGCGACATCGACAAGGTGGTGATCGCGGGTGAGGAGGTCATGCCGCAGGCGTGCTATGCCTACCTGTTCAACAAAAATCAGGAGCAGGAATCTTCCGATTGGAAGATCGAGCTGGCGAAGTCTCTGGAGCGCGGCCCCGTCGGCCGAGCCGTGCCGTGGGTGTTCCAGGCGTTGCGCAGTACGCGCAGGCAGCAGTTCATCGCGGCTGGCAAGGCGGAACTGAAAAGCAGCATGGCGGCCATCGGATTGCCGTCCGACAACCTCATTCATGTCGAACACCACGAGTGCCATGCCCGCGCCGCCTTTCACGCACTCGACGAGAGCGACGGCAAGGAACCGGCCCTCATGCTGACGCTGGACGGCAGCGGCGACGCCATCTCCGGCACCGTCACCACATGGCGACCCGGCGAGGGTTGGAAGCGCATCGCCACGGTGCCGATGGAGGCCTCGCTGGGCGGATACTACTCCAACACGACGCGGTTCCTGGGCATGAAGATCCTGGAACACGAGTACAAGGTCATGGGCCTGGCGCCCTACTGCAAAAGCTACTACCTGGAGACCTACAAGAAGCTGTTCGAGCCGGTGGTCTGGCAGGACCCGGACAACCCGCTGACCTTCCGCTCCAGCGTTAACGCCATGACGTTCTACGATTACCTGGCCCAGCACGCCGTGGGCGAGCGGTTCGACAATATCGCCGGTGCCGTCCAGCACCTGATGGAGGAGCGGGTGACGGAATGGGCACGGGCCGCCATCTCTCAAACCGGCATTCGCCGCGTCTTCACGGGAGGCGGCGTGTTCATGAACGTCAAGCTTAACAAGTGCCTGCAGGAGATGCCTGAAATCGAGAGCATTCACTTCATGCCCTCCTGCGGAGATGAATCGAATCCCATCGGCGCCGCCTACGCCGTGTCCGCCGCTGCGGGAGTCCAACCGAAGCCCATCAAGAACATCTACCTGGGGATCGAGTACAGCCGCGACGAACTGAGCCGCTTCATCGACGAACAGCGTCTGGCCGAGACCTATTCCATTGAGGAACCGGCCGATATCAATGAGCGAGTCGCCGATCTGCTCGCCTCCGGAGAAATCGTTGCGCGCTTCGCGGGCCGGTGCGAGTGGGGCGCCCGCTCTCTTGGCAACCGTGCGATTCTGGGCCACCCCAGCCACATGGAGTCCTTCTACACGGTCAACGACCAGATCAAGTCCCGTGACTTCTGGATGCCGTTCGCACCGTCCATGCTGGATTACCGCGCCGCAGAATACCTGGAGGGATACAACCCCGAGCGGGCACGGGCTCCCTACATGATCACCGCCTTCCAGGCGACGCCGAAGGGGGTTCAAGACCTGCGGGCCGCCCTGCACCAGGGGGACCACACTCTGCGCCCGCAGGTCGTAACGCAGGACGGAAATCCCGACTACTACCGGTTGCTTCAGTCCTTCGAGAAGCGCACTGGCGTCGGCGGCGTTCTCAACACCAGTTTCAACCTTCACGGCTACCCGCTGGTTGCGACGCCCGAACAGGCGGTGTTCACGTTGGAACGGTCGGGACTGCGAAACCTGGCCCTCGGTCCGTTCCTGGTGAGCAAGCGCCCGGCCTAGCAGGCTGCGGAAAAACCGGCTTTTACGGCCCCCTTTCCCCAACTGAGCGGCGAAAGTCGCGCTTCAGAAGGGGCCACGAGGCGGCCGTAGCGGCCGGTTTGGCCGGACCTGCCCGTTTGCGGACAGGCTCCGGCCAACGTCAGGCCGCCGCCATCAGCTTGGGCAGCCTTGTCAGGTTATAGGCGGCGGCGGTCAAGGTGAACATCCAGCCGACGCGATCTTTGCCACGGTGGCGGGTCTTGCGCAGGACGCCCGTGGTCTTCATCCAGCCGAAGATCTCCTCGATCCGCTTGCGCACCCGAAGGCTGACAGCGTAGCCGGCATGGCGCGTGGTGCGGCCGTCAATGCTGCTCTTTCGCCGCTTTCCCGTCTTCGTGACATGGTCGTTCCGCGCGATGTGCGGCGTGACCTTGCGGGTCCGCAAATCCCGGATGAAGCCCGCCACGTCGTAGCCCTTGTCGGCCCCCAGCGTCACGCGGCGGTTACCGTGGCGGCCGTCTTCCAGCAGGGCCAGCGCCGCCTCGCGTTCGGCGGTGCCGGTGGCGTGGGTGAGGGCCGCGCCGACAACCAGGCCGTTGCGGTTCTCCATGAGCACATGGCCCAGATAGGCCATCTGCGACGACTGGCCGTTGCCCTTGCGGAAGAGCCGGGCGTCGGGATCGGTGGTCGAGGCATGCGTCTCGTTGGACCGCTTCTCGCCCCGGAAATTCCGCTCGCTGTTGCGTCCGCCGCCGGAGGTATCGTCGTCGTCCCCACCCTTGGGCCGGAAGCTCTTCATCGACGCCCACGCCTCGATCATCGTGCCGTCGACAGAGAAGTGATCGTCCGACAGCAGGTCACGCCCCCGCGCCTGGCCGACCACGGCGGCCAGGAACTTTGCGGCCACATCGCCGCGCAAGAGGCGGTCCCGGTTCTTGGTGAAGACCGTTACATCCCAGATGGCGGCGTCCATCGACAGCCCGACAAACCAGCGGAAGAGCAGGTTGTAGTCCATCTGCTCCATCAGTTGGCGTTCGGAGCGAATGGAATAGAAAGCCTGCAACAGCAGGGCGCGCAGCAGCTTCTCCGGCGGGATGGACGGCCGCCCGACCTTCGAGTAGAGCCCCTCGAACTCTGGCGACAGGACCTCAAGCGCTTCGTCGGTGATGGCGCGGATGGCCCGCAGCGGATGATCGGGCGGCACCCGCGCCTCGCAACTCACGTACGAAAAGAGCCCTTCCGTCTGCTGGTCCTGACCGCGCATCGCGTCCTTCCAAGTGCATCAAGAGGATCGAATCACGCCGCCGTCCCGGACGGAAGGGTTTTTCCGCAGCCTGTTAGCCGTTTTTCAGGGCCGACGAATGCGGCCTTCTCCATCGGCGCCACGGTCCCGCACCTTCGGCCGTCGCACGGGAACGGGGCCGATGCCCGTCAGGATCTCGCGCTCCGGGCCGTGGCCGTGACGGACCAGGCGCCGCCGGCCGTCTTCCGTCGTCAGGTGTTCATGCTCGGCAAGCATGGCCGCGACCTCGGCCTCCACGGCTTGCGCCAAAAGCTGCCGCGCCCCGGCACGCAGAACCTCGGTCAGCGGATCGTCGGTTTCCCCTGGCTGGCGCAGGGCGACAACGGTATCGTCGGTCATGGCGTATCACTCCCTTGTTGGAGATGTGGAAGGCGTAAGACACCTCCACGATACGCCACCCCCTTCTCAGGCTGTCACCCACTTTCCGCCATAGCTCTGAGCGGAAGCGCGCACAGCGCAACGTCGATGATTTCAACCATCGACGCGTATGAGACCAGAGGTGAGCTGTCTTCGCATCGCCCCATGCGGGGGCGAAAGGGCGGATTAGGGCGGGCTACATGATCCCCGATAGATCTGAGAGTACGTCTCCGAAACCACGTCGATGCTATAGCATTCTTCGACTTTCCGACGTGCCCTCACGCCCCGCTCGCGGCGAAGCGGAGGATCTTCTGCGAGGAACCTCTCGATCGCGGCGGCAAGGTCTCGCGGTGCGCGGCGGGGCACCACGGCCCCGGTCTCGCCCACGATATACGGCGCATCACCGACGTCAGTGACGACGCAAGGCACACCACACGCCATTGCCTCTCCGACAACGTTCGGAAATCCCTCGCCGAATGCTGAAGAAAGAGCAAACAGATCAAGCGCCGCCATAAGTCGCGGCACATCCTTTCTTTCACCGAGAAGGTGAAAGCGCGCAGCATGCTGAGCAACAGCCGGATGCCGGGCAATTTCCGGATTATCAGTCGTGACACCTCGCCCGGCGAGCAGGAAGTGGACATCCGGCCAGCGCTCCGCAACGCTCTTGGCCGCGCTCAGGAACGTTGCGTGGTCTTTCATCTGGTCGTATCGGTTTATCAAGCCGACCAGTTTTGCGTCAGGCGCCAACAGCAGCTCGTCGCGCACTGCCTGTCGCGCATCCGGATCGGGGCGGAAGCGGCTGATGTCGAACCCGTTGGGCACCACGAGCCAACGGCGCGGCCGATATCCGATTTTTTCGTGCATGCGCCGACCGGCATCTGAATTGACCATCGCCAGACCAACCCCCCGCGAGAAGCGCGTCAGGATGCGGACGATTAGCGCCGTGGAGCGTGCATACTGGCTGAAGTCCATGTCAGAGCAGCGGATATTCCAAATCAGCCGCGCCTTGATACCGGAGGTCGCCAACGCAAGCGTGCCGACAAGGTCCGCATGGTAAAGCCATGACTGCACTACATCCGGACGCACCGCACGGATGACGCGCCTAAGCCGGAAGACGGCGATCGGCAGGTCGCGGGCGCCTCGCATGTTCAATGAAATCACATCAGCGCCCACCTTCCGCAACTCATCGGCGAGCGCGCCCTCGGCTTTCAAACCAACAACCGTAAAGCGAAAACGCCCGCGCAACGCAGCCACGATCTTTACCAGCATGCGCTCGGCGCCGCCCACATCGAGGCTTGTGATGACGTGCAGCACATGGACCGGCGGGCGGTCTTCGCCGGGTTTTTCTCCGTCGTCCTTCATAACAGTCCGCTTACCGTTCCATGCTGACGTGAATTCGATCCTTATCGGGATTGGCAGACTGTAAGTCAATACGCACGGATCAGGCGACAGCAGCGCAGCATATTCGCGGGGAAGGCAAAACAGTTCTGCATGCTCGCTTGCCAACCGGCTGGCCCTGGGATAAACCACGGCGCCGACGGTGCGTTGTGAGAACCGGCGATCCACGACCGGATTAAGCGGCAGTTGGGGTAGAGGAGATTAAGCACATGCGCATAGCCATGATCGGCACCGGCTACGTCGGCCTTGTGTCGGGTGCCTGTTTCTCCGAATTCGGCGTCACCGTCACCTGCGTCGACAAGGACGAGAGCAAGATCGAACGGCTCAAGCGCGGCGAGATTCCCATCTATGAACCGGGCCTGGACAAGCTGGTGGCGTCCAACGTCGCCGCCGGCCGCCTGGAGTTCACCACCGAGCTGGCCGAGGCGGTGACGGGTGCCGACGCGGTGTTCATCGCCGTCGGCACGCCGTCCCGCCGCGGCGACGGCCATGCCGACCTGTCCTATGTCTACGGCGCGGCGGAAGAGATCGCGCGCGCCATGGACGGCTACACCGTCGTCGTCACCAAGTCGACGGTGCCCGTCGGCACGGGGCGCGAGGTGGAGAAAATCATCCGCGCCACCCGCCCGGACGCCGACTTCGACGTCGTCTCCAACCCGGAGTTCCTGCGCGAGGGCTCGGCCATCAACGACTTCATGCGCCCCGACCGCGTGGTCATCGGCGCCGAGACCGACCGGGCGCGCGAGGTGATGCGCGGCCTGTACCGGGTGCTGTACCTGATCGAGACGCCGATCCTGTTCACCAACCTGGAAACGTCGGAGATGATCAAGTACGCCGCCAACACCTTCCTGGCGGCCAAGATCACCTTCATCAACGAGGTCGCCGACCTGTGCGAGAAGGCCGGCGCCGACGTCCACGACGTCGCCAAGGGCATCGGTCTGGACAACCGCATCGGGCGCAAGTTCCTGCACCCCGGCCCCGGCTACGGCGGATCGTGCTTCCCCAAGGACACGCTGGCCCTGGTGCGCACCGCGCGCGACCTGGGCAGCCCGCTGCGCATCATCGAGACGGTCGTCGACATCAACGCCAAGCGCAAGAAGGCCATGGCCGACCGCATCATCGCGGCCGGCGGCGGCGATCTGTCGGGCAAAACGGTGGCTGTGCTGGGTCTGGCGTTCAAGCCCAACACCGACGACATGCGCGACGCCCCGGCGCTGGACATCGTGCCCGCGTTGCTGGAGGCCGGCGCCACCGTGCGCGCTTTCGACCCCGAGAGCATGGACGAGGCGAAAAAGCTGCTGGACGGAATCACCTACTGCGACAGCGCCTACGACGCCATGGAGGGCGCCGACCTGCTGGCGATCCTGACGGAGTGGAACGAGTTCCGCTCGCTGGACCTGGCCCGCGTCAAGGACCTGATGACCGAGCCGGTGATGGTGGACTTGCGCAACATCTACGAGCCCGCCATGATGGCCGAAGCTGGCTTCGCCTACACCTCGGTAGGCCGTCCGTGGCCTTACGGGCGCAAAGCCAGCGGCGCCGTGGAGGACTAAGCCGTGACCATCCAGGGGGAGATGAAACACGCGGCACTCGCCACCGGTACCGGGGACATCGGCACCGCACTGCAGATCGCGAGCGCGCGAGACCAAGGATGCAGTTAACGCGCATCGCCTTTCGCCGCGTCGGCCTTGTGTTCGTCCATGACGTCATCATGGCCGGACTGTCCTTCGTTCTGGCCCTGTTTCTGCGGCTTGACTGGGCCATGTTCGCCTACCTGCCGCCAATGGAAATGGCCCAGTGGACACTGCTTTTCGCGGTGGTGGCCGCGGCCGCCTTTCACTCCCAAGGAATGTACCGCGGGGTCTGGCGCTATGCCTCGCTGCGTGATCTGGCGGCCATTCTTCGCGGCGTTACGCTCACCCTGCTTATTTTCCTGCCGCTGATGTTCCTGGCGACGCGTCTGGAGCCTCTGCCGCGGTCAGCCCTGATCATCAACTGGTTCGTTCTTTTGTTCCTGGTCGGGGCCCCACGATTCGCTTACCGCCTATTTAAGGACGGCACCGTCAGGCTGTGGCGCAATTCCACAAGGCGGATGCCTGTTCTGCTGGTCGGCGCTGGCGACCTCGCCGACCTTTTCATACGCGAAATGAACCACGCCGATGCAATCTACGAGCCTGTGGGCATCCTGGGATGGCGCACGGGCCGCATTGGCCGTGAGATCAACGGTGTACGTGTTCTCGGAACGACCAAGAACGTCGACTCCGTTGTCGATGGGCTTGCGAGCAAGGGGCTCCGGCCGCAGCGCGTGCTGATCGCCCAGGACAAAAGCAGCCGCGAGGACATGGCCGAGTTGTTCGACACATGCGAGCGCCTGCAGATTCGGCTTGAGCGCCTGCCAAGCATGACGGAGTTCAAGCAGGGCCTGGTGGACAGGCTGGAAGTGCGCCCGATCGCGATCGAGGATCTTCTCGGGCGGCCGCAAGCGGTTCTCGACCGTGACAGCATGCGCGACATGATTCGCGGTCGAAGGGTGATGATAACCGGCGCGGGTGGCTCCATTGGCTCGGAGTTGACGCGGCAAGTCAGTGGCTTCGAGCCCGCCAGCCTGATGATCGTCGACAGTAGCGAATTCGCGCTTTACACGATTGACATGGAAATCAACGAACGGTTCGGCGGCGTCGACCGTAAAGCGCGCATCGCGGACGTGCGCGACCGGGCGCGCATCCGCAATCTGATGGACACCTTCCGGCCCGAATTGGTGTTCCACGCCGCCGCCTTAAAGCACGTCCCGCTGGTTGAGGCCAATCCGGCCGAAGGCTTGATGACCAACGCCATCGGCACCCGCATCATGGCCGACGCCTGCGTGGACTTTGGCGTCGCGATGATGGTGCTCATATCCACGGATAAAGCGGTCAACCCGACCAACATTATGGGCGCGAGCAAGCGCATCGCGGAGCGTTACTGCCAGTCTCTGGATATTCGCGAACGGGCCCGTCCGGGTGGCACCCAGTTCATCACCGTGCGGTTTGGGAACGTACTCGGGTCCACCGGATCGGTGGTGCCGTTGTTCCGGCGCCAGTTGGAGGCCGGCGGTCCCCTTACGGTTACCCACCCGGACATGACCCGGTACTTCATGACCATCCGTGAAGCCGTTGAATTGGTACTGCAGGCCTCTGCCCACGGCCTGGCCGAGCAGATTTACCGCGGGCGTATCTTCGTGCTCGACATGGGAGAGCCCGTGAAGATCGTGGACCTTGCAACGCAGATGATCCGGCTGGCCGGCTTGCGGCCCCAGCAGGACGTAAAGATCGTCTTTACGGGTCTGCGGCCCGGGGAAAAGCTCTTCGAGGAAATTTTCCACGGTGCCGAGCCCCCAGTGCCGACCGCCGCCCCAGGGATTCTGGTTGCCAATTCACGAGCCGAGGACCCGGTCGAACTGCAACATTCACTGACATTTTTGGAAGAAGCATGCCGGCTTGACAATCCGACCCAGACGCTAGAGCACATCCGGCGCCTGGTGCCGGAATACAGCCCGACGGTCATAGCGGCCTGAACGGCACATCGATAGAAGTCGTCCAGCCAATTATTAGTCATCATTCCCCGAATGGGGCACATCCACATGGGGTGAATATGTCCAAGATGAAGAAGATCGGAGTAGTGGGCCTGGGATACGTCGGGCTTCCCCTCGCCGTCGCCCTTGCCAGGCATTTCCCGACCACCGGCTTCGACATCGCCTCGGAACGGATCCGCCAATTGCGCGACGGCATCGACGTAACCAACGAGGTCGACGACGACGCGCTGCGCGCCAGCACACTCACCTACACCGGAACGACAGACGACCTGAAGGGCTGTGACGTCTTTATCGTGACGGTTCCCACCCCCGTGGATCGCTGGAACAAACCGGACCTGACGCCGGTTCGCAAGGCCTGCCGCGCCGTCGGAGAAGTGCTGGGCCAGGGCGCGATCGTCGTCTTCGAAAGCACGGTCTACCCCGGCGTCACCGAGGACATTTGCGGACCGCTCCTGCAGGAAGTGTCCGGCCTGGTCTGCGGCCGCGACTTCTTCCTTGGCTACAGTCCCGAGCGCATTAACCCCGGCGACCGAGAGCACACGGTCGACCGCATCACGAAGGTGATCGCCGGCCAGACACCCGAAGTGACGGAAACACTGGCTGCGGTGTACGGTGCCGTCACGACGGGCGGCGTCTTCCGGGCGGCCAGCATCAAGGTCGCCGAGGCCGCAAAGGTGATCGAGAACGCCCAGCGCGACATCAATATCGCCTTCATCAATGAAATCACGATGATCTTCCAGCGCATGGGGCTGTCGGTCCATGACGTGCTGGAGGCCTCCAACACCAAGTGGAACTTCCTGCCTTTCCAGCCCGGTCTGGTAGGCGGCCACTGCATCGGCGTCGACCCCTTCTATCTGGCCGAGGTCGCGACCCAGAACGGCCACCATCCGGAAATCATCCTTGCCGGGCGGCGCGTCAACGACAGCATGGGTTTTTACATCGCCGACCGCGTGATGGAACACATGAGCGTGCCCGACGGAAAGAAGGCCCGCATCCTTATCCTCGGCCTGACCTTCAAGGAAAACGTTCCCGACCTGCGAAACACGCGCGTAGTCGATGTTGTAGAGAAACTGATGGCGGCGGGCCACGCTGTTGACCTTCATGATCCGCAGGCCGATGTCGCAGAAGCGCGCGAATACTACGGGCTGGACCTCAAGACCTCGCTGCAGGGCGCCACGGGTTATGACGCCGTGGTGGTAACGGTGCCGCACAAGGCCTATGCCGAGCTTACCGCGGAGACGGTGGCCACCCTTACCCGACCGGGCGGCCTGATCGCCGACATCAAGGGAGTGTGGCGCGACGCAGCTATTCCTGATGGCATCGCCTACTGGACACTGTGAGGTAGCCGACAGCATGCAGAGCTATGACCAATCGTGGGTGACGGCATGATCAGGCGGCGGCGGATTGGTCGGCGTTCTTCACCTGAATGCCGTCGCGGAACCTGACACCCTTGATCACCTGGGGCAAGCGGTTGTTGCCCGACAGTCGGCGCCAGGTCTTGCTGGCGGCGGTGACCAGCTTGAAGACCATCGCCAGGGCGGTTTTGTGCGACAGGCAGCCCTTGGTGCGCACGGTGCGGTGCCGGACGGTGGCGAAGACGCTCTCGATGGGGTTTGAGGTTCGCACGTGCTGCCAGTGCTCGGCCGGGAAGTCGTAGAAGGCCAGCAGGGCGACGCGGTCCTTGGTCAGGCAGCCGACGGCCTGGGGGTACTTCGCGCCATACTTGGCCTCGAAGGTGTCCATGGCCGCCTCGGCTTCGGCGCGGCCGTCGGCCATCCAGATGGCGTGGAGATCCTCCTTGGCCGCCCTCTGGCGCGACTTCGGCAGCTTGTTGAGGACGTTAGCCGTCTTGTGCACCCAGCAGCGCTGATGGCGGGCGCCGGGATAAACCTCGTCGAGCGCCTTCCAGAACCCCAGCGCGCCGTCGCCGATGGCGAGCTTCGGCCCCTGGGCGAGGCCGCGCCCCTTGATGTCGTTGAGCAGTTCGCGCCAGCTCTGGGCGCTTTCGCGAAAGCCGGCCTGGAAACCGACCAATTCGTCGGCCCTGAAATACGGCTAAGCGGTTGATGCGCCAGGGGTCAGGGTCGCGGGCCAAGTATCCGATTTTGCATGGGCCGAGGGGCGGCTTGCCAGAATCCAGGCAAGCAAAAGCGCCAGGGCGTTGATGGCAAGGCGCAGATTGTGGGCGGCGGCCGCAAGGAGGGCGTTGATGGCGTCGCCAGCGTGTCCGAGCAGCCAGTTCCGATCAAGCCTTCCCTCGTTCTTCATGTGGCCGATGTTGGCCTCGATGCTCGATCTGCGTTTCAACTCGCGCTTCATGGTCGGCGTCAGGCCACGGCTTCGGCCCGCGATCATGACGGAGGCCGCGCCCTTGTAGTCGTGGCCGCGGTAGCCCTTGTCCACGTACACCCGCTCGGGCTCGACGCCGGACAGCGCCGTCGCCTGCGCCACGGTGGCGGCCAGGGTGTGGCCGTCGTAGGGATTTCCCTCGAAGGCCTTCGCGGCGACCACGAGGCCCTCGCGGTTGGTGGCGGCGATGCCGACCTTGCAGCCGAACTCGTAGGGTGTGCGGGCCTTGCCCTTGGAGATGCAGACCACCTCCGGCGCATGCAGGGCGTAGAGCTTGTTCTTGTCCTTGGGCTTCTGGGCCAGCAGCCGTTCGACCAGGCCAAGCAGGTGGGCGAAACGCCCTTCCAGCAGGTCGTCGCCGGCAATCTTACGGCCCACGTCGCGATACACGCGCCCGAGGAAGGTGCGCAGCCGCTTCAGCTCGCGGCGCATGCGGCGAAACTGCCGGGCATGGGCATAGCGGCCGGCCTTGATGGAGGCCCGCTTCGCCAGCCGGGTGTAGCTCTGCCGCAGCACGATGCCATGGCGCTTCGCCTGGCGGACCAGGGTCTGCAAGGCGCGGAGGTACAAGCGGCTGTCCGTCGGGTGCGCGATGGCCTTGGGCTGCACGGTGGTGTCCACGCTGACGCGCTCCAGCGACGACGGCTTCGCCGCCCCCGCCCGCAGTGCGGCCTCCACCGTGGCCCTCAGGACCTCCTCCATGCCTTCCGGGCCGATGCGCTTGCGCCAGCGCGTCATCGTGCTGGCGTCGATGGGCGGCTCGTGCTGGAAGAACTCAAACCCGCAGAAATGCTGCCAATAGGGATTTTCCACCCACCGCTCCACCACCTCCTCGTCGGACAGGTCGTGGATGTGCTTCAGATAGTGGAGGCCGACCATCAGCCGGGTCGGCTTCGCCTTCCGCCCGACAGGCTTGAAAAACCCGCCGAAGGCATCATCAAACCGATCCCAGGGCACCACCCCGGCCAGACGCACCAGCGAATGGCGCGGGTTGATGATGTTGTCCAGACGCTCGCGGAACAGGTCGGTCTTACCGGCGGACACCAGAAATCAGCGGGTCACGGGGCGATTCCCTGCATTTTCCGATATTTGGCCCCGCCTGGGAATCCCCGGATTTCAATGCCTTCGGCGTTTTTCAGGGCCGACGAAATACCTGAAGTCGGGAGAGACCGATGGACGCTACCGGCGGAGCAGGCAGCACTATCCGCAGTTGGGGCCGCACATCGCGGCGCTGGAGCGGCTGCTGGAGGAGAACGAGCGGCGCGGCAAGCGGGACCGTCTGAACCGGCTCCAGATCTTCGAGGCGTTGCAACGGGACGGGTACGCCGGCGGCTATGACGCGGTGAGGCGGTACGCCAGGCAGTGGTCGGCGGCGCGGTCGTCGGCGCCGGCGGCGACAGCGTTCATCCCGCTGACGTTCCTGCCGGGCGAGGCCTACCAGTTCGACTGGGCCGAGGAGTGGGTCATCCTCGACGGCGTCACGACCAAGGTGCAGGTCGCCCATTTTCGGCTGAGCCACAGCCGCATGCCCTACGTGCGGACCTACCTTCGCCAGGCCCAGGAGATGGTGTTCGACGCGCACGTGCGGACCTTCGCCTTCTGGGGCGGGACCTGCGAGCGCGGCATCTACGACAACATGAAGACGGCGGTAGACGCCGTCTTCGTGGGCAAGGCGAGGACGTTCAACCGCCGCTTCCAGCAGATGTGCAGCCATTACCTGGTCGAGCCGACCGCCTGCACGCCGGCGGCCGGCTGGGAGAAAGGCCAGGTCGAGAACCAGGTCGGCAGTCTGCGGCGCCGGCTGTTCACGCCGCGGCCGAAGGTGAAGACGCTCAACGAGCTGAACCGCTGGCTGGAGGATGCGTGCATGGCCTGCGCGCGGACCGCCCGCCACCCCGAGTTCAGCGACAAGACGGTGTGGCAGGTGTTCGAGGCCGAGCGGTCGGCCCTTGTCCCCGTGGGCCAGCCCTTCGACGGGTTCCGGGAGAGCGACGTCGGCGTGTCGAAGACCTGCCTGATCCGCTTCGATCGCAACCGCTACAGCGTGGAGGCCAGGGCCGCCGGAGGGTCGGTGCAGATCCGCGTCTACGCCGACAAGATCGTCGCCCGGCTCGACGGAGAGGTGGTCGCGGAGCATCCGCGCGCCTTCGGCCGCGACCGCACCGTCTACGACCCGCTGCACTATATCCCGGTGCTGGCTCGCAAGCCGGGCGCCCTGCGCAACGGCGCGCCATTTCGGGAGTGGCGGATGCCTCCGGGGCTGACGCGGGTACGTGCCCGTCTCGGCCGTGGCGACGATGCCGACCGGCAGTTCGTCGGCATCCTGGCGGCCATCCCCGAGAACGGCCTGGATGCCGTCGAGGCGGCCTGTCTCCAGGCGCTCAAGGAGGGGCTCCACAGCCGCGACGCCGTCCTAAACATTCTCTCGCGCGGCAAGGATATCGGCTCTCCGGTGCCACCGGCGGCCTTCAACGCGCCAGCGCTGCGTCATGAGCCGGTGGCCGACTGTGCCCGGTACGACCGCCTGCGCGACCGGGAGGTGGCCCGTGGAGCGGCATGATATCCTGAAGCTGATGGCGACACTGAAGCTGTCCGGCATGCGGGCGGCCTATGACGACATCATGCGTGACAGCCTGCGCCGCCAACGGTCGGTGCAGGAGGTCCTCGGCGACCTGCTGACCGCCGAGGTCGCCGAGAAGACCGCCCGCTCCATCCGCTATCAGATTGCCGCGGCCAGGCTGCCGGCTGCCAAAGACTTGGGCGACTTTGACTTCACAGCCAGCCCAGTCAACGAGACCCTGCTGCGCGATCTGCACGGCGGCGGCTTCCTGGCAACCCAGCGCAACGTGATCTTCATTGGCGGGACGGGCTCCGGCAAGACCCATCTCAGCATCGCCGTCACCGCCAACTGTGTGCGCAACTGCGGGGCGCGGGCGCGCTTCTTCAACGTCGTGGACCTGGTGAACAGGCTGGAGGCGGAGGCCCGCGCCGGCCAGGCCGGCCGGCTGGCGGAGCAGTTGACGCGGGTCGATCTCGTCGTGCTGGACGAACTGGGCTATCTGCCGTTCGCCCAGTCCGGCGGCCAACTGCTGTTCCATCTCATCAGCAAGCTCTACGAGCGGACCTCGATTATCGTCACCACCAATCTGGCCTTCGCCGAGTGGCCCACGGTCTTCGGGGACGCCAAGATGACCACCGCCATGCTCGACCGGCTGACGCATCACTGCGACATCATCGAGACCGGCAACGAGAGCTGGCGCCTCAAGACCCGATCCTGAAACGCGATCGCCCAGGTCGCCGCACAGGAACCTCGCACCCCCTCCGCTACGCTCCGGGGGCGGGTCCCTCCTGTGCGGCCACCTGGGCGCCTCCTATCAACCGCTGGTGTGGACGACTTTTCCGCGCCGATAGTGGCCTGGTTTTCAAAGCCGATTGACATCCGGGCGCGCATGTTTGATGCAGTGCGTGCCAAGGCGCGCCGGGGTGAACTGCGGATCAGCGTCCCGATCGGCTATATCTGGCACCGCGACATCGGGCTTGGGTTCGATCCCGACATCCGGCTGCAGCAGGTGATCCGGCTGGTGTTCGAGAGGTTCCGCCAGCTCGGCAGCGCGCGGCAGACACACCTGTCGCTGGCGACGGAGGGCGTGGTCTTTCCACGCCCGTCTGATGGAAAGCGGCTGACCTCCTTCGACTGGACGCCGATCCGCTATCGCAACGTCATCGGCGTTCTGAAAAATCCCTTCTGTGCAGGTGCTTATGCCTACGGAAAGAGTGAGAAGCGGATCGCGATAGTCGATGGGCGGGCGCGCAAATCCTACGGTCACGGCAAGCCGCCTGAGGAGTGGGAGGTCCTGACCCGCGATCACCATGAAGGCTATATCGACTGGATGGAATACGAGCGGAACCAGGCCCTGCTGGCCGCGAACGCCTACGGCCGTGTCGGTGGACAGAAGTCCGGCCGTGGCGGTCGGGCGCTGCTTGCAGGCATACTCACCTGCGGGCGCTGTGGCCGGGGACTGGCGGTTGCCTACACCGGTGCTCCACCCGGCCGCCCGGAGCTATGGCGGAAAGTGGGTGACAGCCTGAGAAGGGGGTGGCGTATCGTGGAGGTGTCTTACGCCTTCCACATCTCCAACAAGGGAGTGATACGCCATGACCGACGATACCGTTGTCGCCCTGCGCCAGCCAGGGGAAACCGACGATCCGCTGACCGAGGTTCTGCGTGCCGGGGCGCGGCAGCTTTTGGCGCAAGCCGTGGAGGCCGAGGTCGCGGCCATGCTTGCCGAGCATGAACACCTGACGACGGAAGACGGCCGGCGGCGCCTGGTCCGTCACGGCCACGGCCCGGAGCGCGAGATCCTGACGGGCATCGGCCCCGTTCCCGTGCGACGGCCGAAGGTGCGGGACCGTGGCGCCGATGGAGAAGGCCGCATTCGCTTCACCTCTGCCATCCTGCCGCGGTTCGCCCGACGCACGCGGTCCATCGACGCCGTCCTGCCGACGCTCTACCTGCGCGGCCTGTCGAGTGGCGACTTCCAGGACGCCCTGGAGGCGCTGCTTGGCAAGGAGGCGCCCGGCCTGTCGCCGCAGGTGATCAGCCGCCTGAAGGCGGAATGGCAGGCCGAATACGACCGCTGGCGCAAGCGCGACCTGACGGCCCGGCAGTACGTCTACATCTGGGCCGATGGCGTCTACCTCCAGGGCCGCATGGAAGACGAGAAGCAGAGCATCCTCGTCATCATAGGTGCCACGCCGGAAGGCCGGAAGGAATTGGTCGGCCCTGAAAAACGCCGAAGGCATTGAAATCCGGGGATTCCCAGGCGGGGCCAAATATCGGAAAATGCAGGGAATCGCCCCGTGACCCGCTGATTTCTGGTGTTTTTCGATGCGACCGTCCCGCCCCTCCGCCGGTAAGACCGACCTGTTCCGCGAGCGTCTGGACAACATCATCAACCCGCGCCATTCGCTGGTGCGTCTGGCCGGGGTGGTGCCCTGGGATCGGTTTGATGATGCCTTCGGCGGGTTTTTCAAGCCTGTCGGGCGGAAGGCGAAGCCGACCCGGCTGATGGTCGGCCTCCACTATCTGAAGCACATCCACGACCTGTCCGACGAGGAGGTGGTGGAGCGGTGGGTGGAAAATCCCTATTGGCAGCATTTCTGCGGGTTTGAGTTCTTCCAGCACGAGCCGCCCATCGACGCCAGCACGATGACGCGCTGGCGCAAGCGCATCGGCCCGGAAGGCATGGAGGAGGTCCTGAGGGCCACGGTGGAGGCCGCACTGCGGGCGGGGGCGGCGAAGCCGTCGTCGCTGGAGCGCGTCAGCGTGGACACCACCGTGCAGCCCAAGGCCATCGCGCACCCGACGGACAGCCGCTTGTACCTCCGCGCCTTGCAGACCCTGGTCCGCCAGGCGAAGCGCCATGGCATCGTGCTGCGGCAGAGCTACACCCGGCTGGCGAAGCGGGCCTCCATCAAGGCCGGCCGCTATGCCCATGCCCGGCAGTTTCGCCGCATGCGCCGCGAGCTGAAGCGGCTGCGCACCTTCCTCGGGCGCGTGTATCGCGACGTGGGCCGTAAGATCGCCGGCGACGACCTGCTGGAAGGTAAGCGTGGCTCTGCTCCCACGCTGATCAGCCGTTGGCGGCGGCTTGAGTGGCCTTCCAGTTCCACGGCAACAGGTCGTCGAGGCAGCTTTCGGGAAAGTCGGCCACGATCGTTTCGAGGACATCCTTCAGGTATGCGAAGGGCTCGACGTCGTTCAGCTTCGCCGTCTCAATGAGCGACGCCACGATGGCCCAGTGATCGCCGCCGCCATCGGAGCCGGCGAATAGTGTATTTTTGCGTGTAATTGCCGTCGACCGTTCATTCTGCCCATGTCGGCCAATATTATATCGTCCGTTACCGTTGGCACGCGCTTTTCGGTCGGCGCGTCCGAATCGAGCGGGTCGATAATCGCAGGGCAGGTCAGTTCGTCCATGTCGAAGTGCTCCCTGGGGTCTTCACCGTGGTGGCCGCATGGATGCTCGACGCGGCGGCGTGCACAGGGATGGACATCGGCGCTCCGCGTGTATCTCTGGCCGCACTTTCCGATCTCGACGGCCTTCTGAAGCAGCGCGGTCTGAGGCCAAACTCTCCAGGTGACATCACTGCCGGAGAGGAGCGGGCCGATGCAAGATCCACCGTCCAGGCCGTCATCACCGAAGCAACTTCAGATGCCGTTCGCCTCGACGCGGCTGCGGGGGATGAGCCTTCACGATCGCCAGCAGGTCGTGATCCGTCTGGCGATCCTGCTGACCGAAGCGGCCGGGGCCGCCGGCACGGAGGGACGCGATGATGGACGGTGACATCCTCCCGCCGGCGGTTTTACAGCGGAAGGCGGTGGTCTACGTGCGGCAGTCCACGCAGACGCAGGTGGAGGTCAACACGGAGAGCCGGCGGCGCCAGTACGAACTGGTCGAGGTTGCCCGAGCCCGCGGATTTCGGACGGTCGAGGTTATCGACGACGATCTGGGGCGCTCTGCAAGCGGCATGGTGGCCCGGCCGGGATTCGAGAAACTCGTTGCTGCGCTCTGCGCCGGCGAAATTGGGGCGGTGCTCTGCTTCGACGCTTCGCGGCTGGCCCGCAACGGCCGGGACTGGCACCATCTGCTTGAGTTGTGCGGCCTTGTAGAGGCGCGCGTGATCGACCTTGATGGGGTGTATGATCCTTGCCGGCCAAACGATCGGCTTCTGCTCGGCATGAAGGGCAGCATCAGCGAGTTCGAACTCGGCGTGATCCGGGCGCGCATGTTCGATGCGGTGCGTGCCAAGGCGCGCCGGGGTGAACTGCGGATCAGCGTCCCGATCGGCTATATCTGGCACCGCGACATCGGGCTTGGGTTCGATCCCGACATCCGGCTGCAGCAGGTGATCCGGCTGGTGTTTGAGAGGTTCCGCCTGCTCGGCAGCGCGCGGCAGACACACCTGTCGCTGGCGACGGAGGGCGTGGTCTTTCCACGCCCGTCTGATGGAAAGCGGCTGACCTCCTTTGACTGGACGCCGATCCGCTATCGCAACGTCATCGGCGTTCTGAAAAACCCCTTCTATGCAGGTGCTTACGCCTACGGAAAGAGTGAGAAGCGGATTGCGATAGTCGATGGGCGGGCGCGCAAATCCTACGGTCACGGCAAGCCGCCTGAGGAGTGGGAGGTCCTGATCCGCGATCACCATGAAGGCTATATCGACTGGATGGAATACGAGCGGAACCAGGCCCTGCTGGCCGCGAACGCCTACGGCCGTGTTGGTGGGCAGAAGTCTGGTCGTGGCGGTCGGGCGCTGCTTGCGGGCATACTCACCTGCGGGCGCTGTGGCCGGGGACTGGCGGTTGCCTACACCGGTGCTCCACCCGGCCGCCCGACCTACCGTTGCGACCGGCCGAACCTCATGCTCGGCCTGCCGCGCTGCCTTGGCTTCGGCGGTGCCCGTGTGGATGCGGCGATCGCAGCGGAGATACTGCGGGTGGTCGAGCCGATGGCGGTCGAGGCGGCACTGGAGGCTGAGCGGATGCACAGGGAAGGAGAGGCCGAGCGCCGGCGCGTTATAGAACTCGACCTGCAGCAGGCCGAGTATGACGCCTCGCTTGCCGAGCGGCGCTATGCTGCCTGCGACCCCGAGAACCGTCTCATCGCCGCACAGCTCGAAAAGCATTGGGAAGCCTCGCTCCGCCGCGTCGAGGCCGTGCGGGCGCGCCTCGCTGCGCTGGACACGCCGCATCCGACGGCACCAATGCCCGATTTCAACGGATTGGCGACCGATCTCGCCGTTGCCTGGTCGGCGCCGGGCGTCACCACGCGCACAAGGCAGCAACTGATCCGGTCGCTGATCTCCGACATCATCGCCGATGTCGACGAAACGACGCGGGACGTGGTGCTGACCATCCACTGGCGCGGCGGCCAACATTCGCAGCTTCGTGTCCGGAAGCCGAGGACCGGGGAGCATGGTTGCCAAACGCCTGAGGAGGCTCTTGCCGTGATGGAACACATGGCGGCGCGCTTCTCCGACACCGACATCGCGGCCACCTTGAATCGGATGGGTGTGCGGACCGGCCAGGGCAAGACCTGGACGGCACATCGCGTTGCTTCCATTCGCCGGGTGCGCGGCATCAGCGCGTTCCGTTCGGCGGAAAAGGACGGTGTCTGGCTCACCATGCGCGAGGCCGCCGCCAAGCTCGGCGTCACGAGTCATGTGATCCGCAATCTGATAAAGAGCGGCAAGCTGCCTGCCGAGCAGGTCGTGCCGGGCGCGCCATGGCAAATCCAGGCCAAAAATCTTGAGAAAGCCAGCGTCATCGACGCCCTCAAGCATAGGGGCCGCCCGCGTCATGCGGCCGACCCTGACCAATTCCCAATGTTTCCAGATAGTTGAAGAGGAGGGGTATAATGACTCCACACTCGTTACCGGCCTGATGCAACGCTCGACGGCGTTGGTGTCCATCTCGACACGACCGTCGTCTAGGAAGACGCAGAGGCCGTCCCAGTGGTTGACGGCGTAGCGCAGGGTCTCGCCGAGGGGCGACTTGCCGGACACGCGGGCGAGCTGCATGTCGATCCAGGCGCGCATGTCCTCCACCATGGGCCGGCTGCGGGCCTGCCGTTCCGCCTGGCGCGCCTCGGCCGACGGGCCCCGGATTTCGCGCTCGACGCCATACAGGTCCGCGATCCGACGCAGTGCCTCCTCGGCCACGGGCGAGCCCTGCTTCGCGTGGAGATCGTAGAACTTGCGCCGCAGGTGGCTCCAGCAGAAGGCGAGCGTGATCGGCAGCGGCGGGTCGCCCCCGGAGCGCTTGGTCACCAGGCTCTTGTAGGCGCCATAGCCGTCCACCTGGAGCACGCCGGCAAAGCCGTCCAGGTGCTCGCGCGGGTGGGCTGCACCGCGGCCGCCGGCATAGAGATAGGCGACCGCCGGCGGATCGCCGCCGCTCCAAGGCCGGTCGTCGCGGGCGTAGGCCCAGAGCTGGGCCGTCTTCGTCTTGCCGCGCCCGGGGTCGAGCACCGGCAGGCGCGTCTCGTCGGCATAGAGCTTCGAGGACGACAGCAGGTTCCGCCGCAGCCGCTCATGCAGCGGAGCCAGCCACCAGCAGGCCTGGCCGACCCAGCCGGCCAGAACCGACCGGTCGATCTCGATGCCCTGGCGGGCCAGGATGCGCGCCTGCCGGTAAAGCGGCAGGCCGTCGGCATACTTGCCCACCAGCACCTGGGCAATCAGGGCCTCCGTCGGCAGCCCGCCCGCCACCACGTGATCCGGCGCGGGCGCCTGCACCACGCCGCTTTCGCAGGCGCGGCAGCCGTAGCGCGGCCGCCGGGTGACCAGGATGCGGTACTGCATCGGCACCACGTCGAGGCGCCGGCTGACGTCTTCGCCGATCACATGACGCGCGCCGTTGCAGGACGGACAGACCTTGTCCTCCGGCGCGACATCGACGACGCGTTCGATCTCCGGCAGGTCCTTGGGCAGCGAGGCGCGGTCTTCACCCGTCCGCCGCTGGCGCCGTTCGCGCGGCGCGGCATCGGCCTCGGCGCGGACCGCGGCGATGCTCTGCTCCAAATCCTCAAAGGCCAGGGCCAACTGGTCCGGGTCGAGCTTTTCCGACCGCCGCCCGAACATCAGCCGCTTCAACTGCGCAAGGAGATGCTCCAGACGGTCGGCGCGGTCCTTCTCGGTGTCGCGCTCCTCGGCCAACGCCAGCACCAGCCGACGCAGGTCGGCGGGATCGGTCGGCAGATTGTCGAGGTCGAGCGGCATGCCCGGATTTTACCCTTCGGCGACTCGCCAAACCAGCCGGAATGCGGCTCAACAGGCGGCTTTTGGCGTCGTCACCGTACGGCGCCGGACCCGCGACCAGTCGAGCCCTTCGAGCAGCATCGCCATCTGCGCCGGCGACAGCCTCATTACGCCGTCCCGGACCGGCGGCCACGTGAAACGGCTGGTCTCCAGCCGCTTGTAGAACAGGCACAGGCCGCTGCCGTCCCACGCCAGAATCTTGACCCGGTCCAGCCGCTTCGAGCGAAAGATGAAGATGTCGCCGCAAAACGGGTCCTGCCGCAAGGCCTCCTGAACGACGGCGGCCAGACCATCATGCCCCTTGCGGAAGTCCACCGGCCGCGTGCAGAGCACCACCCTGACGCCCGCCGGAACCGCGATCACCGCGGCCTCCGCAGCGCCCCGACGACGGCGACCGCCAAGGCGGGATCGACATGGCCGGACAGCACCGCATGGCCGCCATCGACCACCACGTCGATCCGGCCCGGCCGGCGTTCCAGCGGCGAAGCCGTGGCCTCCTGCGGCGCAGGCGCCTCCATGACAACTTGCGCGAACTCCTGCCCGTCGCGCCGTCCGCCCCGCTTGCTGATGCCGGCTTCGCGCCGCCACGACGTCAGGAGCCCGCGGTTCACGCCATACCGCCGCGCCACGTCCGAGATGCAGGCACCGGGCGCGGCGCTCGCCGCCACGATCTCGGCCTTCTCTTCCGCCGTCCACTGGCGCCGCTGTCGCCGTCCCGTGATCACCTCGACCCGCTGGTAAGGCCTAGCTTCATCCCTGCCTCCAAGCCAGGCATCAAGTCTGTCATCATCCATCGGCCGCCCCCCACATCGTTGAGAAGCCCTCAACATGAAGCACAGCGCAAACCATCAACAGGTGGGAAAGGAGCCCCGCTTACGCTGGAAGGGCGTTTCGCCCACCTGCTTGGCCTGGTCGAACGGCTGCTGGCCCAGAAGCCCAAGGACAAGAACAAGCTCTACGCCCTGCATGCGCCGGAGGTGGTCTGCATCTCCAAGGGCAAGGCCCGCACACCCTACGAGTTCGGCTGCAAGGTCGGCATCGCCGCCACCAACCGCGAGGGCCTCGTGGTCGCCGCGAAGGCCTTCGAGGGAAATCCCTACGACGGCCACACCCTGGCCGCCACCGTGGCGCAGGCGACGGCGCTGTCCGGCGTCGAGCCCGAGCGGGTGTACGTGGACAAGGGCTACCGCGGCCACGACTACAAGGGCGCGGCCTCCGTCATGATCGCGGGCCGAAGCCGTGGCCTGACGCCGACCATGAAGCGCGAGTTGAAACGCAGATCGAGCATCGAGGCCAACATCGGCCACATGAAGAACGAGGGAAGGCTTGATCGGAACTGGCTGCTCGGACACGCTGGCGACGCCATCAACGCCCTCCTTGCGGCCGCCGCCCACAATCTGCGCCTTGCCATCAACGCCCTGGCGCTTTTGCTTGCCTGGATTCTGGCAAGCCGCCCCTCGGCCCATGCAAAATCGGATACTTGGCCCGCGACCCTGACCCCTGGCGCATCAACCGCTTAGCCGTATTTCAGGGCCGACGAATTGGTCGGTTTCCAGGCCGGCTTTCGCGAAAGCGCCCAGAGCTGGCGCGAACTGCTCAACGACATCAAGGGGCGCGGCCTCGCCCAGGGGCCGAAGCTCGCCATCGGCGACGGCGCGCTGGGGTTCTGGAAGGCGCTCGACGAGGTTTATCCCGGCGCCCGCCATCAGCGCTGCTGGGTGCACAAGACGGCTAACGTCCTCAACAAGCTGCCGAAGTCGCGCCAGAGGGCGGCCAAGGAGGATCTCCACGCCATCTGGATGGCCGACGGCCGCGCCGAAGCCGAGGCGGCCATGGACACCTTCGAGGCCAAGTATGGCGCGAAGTACCCCCAGGCCGTCGGCTGCCTGACCAAGGACCGCGTCGCCCTGCTGGCCTTCTACGACTTCCCGGCCGAGCACTGGCAGCACGTGCGAACCTCAAACCCCATCGAGAGCGTCTTCGCCACCGTCCGGCACCGCACCGTGCGCACCAAGGGCTGCCTGTCGCACAAAACCGCCCTGGCGATGGTCTTCAAGCTGGTCACCGCCGCCAGCAAGACCTGGCGCCGACTGTCGGGCAACAACCGCTTGCCCCAGGTGATCAAGGGTGTCAGGTTCCGCGACGGCATTCAGGTGAAGAACGCCGACCAATCCGCCGCCGCCTGATCATGCCGTCACCCACGATTGGTCATAGCTCGGTGGATTGCCAGGGGAATCACGTCAGAGCCCATTGGTTCCTTATGAGTCAGCGTCAGCGCCGCTTGGTATCAGGTCAACACGGCAACCGCGGATCCAGGCGCTCCTGTTGCCGCGTCAGCGCACAAACATCCAATAGCGGTCAAATGGCTTATCGGAATGTCCGACCGTGTATTGGCGTGCAGCATGCTCCTCCAGAAATGCCCTAAGCCCCTTAATCTTGTCCCAGCTTTCGCGGGACTCGAAGTCCTGCGGAAAGACGAAGCACCATTCCTCGTGGGTCTTCAAGTGGACCTTCAATTCATCAATCGGCCAACTGAAAAGCGGGTTGATCCAGGAGCGGCCAGCGAATGCCTCCCGACCAAACAACCAGTAAAGAATGGGCGCGTTTGGCGCCGCCACGAATTCCTTCTCGTCGCACCGTTCCTGCTGATAGAGATCAACCAGCGTCGCCAAAGAATCGCGACGCTCCTCAGACAAATACAATCCCGCCAGTTTCGGCTGGTCGGCCGGAACATAACTCAGCGAAGGACGCCCGTGAACGCCGGGGGCGAATGTGGCCTGAAGCGATAGACCAACAACCACGGTAAACCAAATGGATGCGACGCGAGCCACGCTGATTCGTCCGGCGCGGGGTTCCTCCGCCGTGCGCATCCGCAGCGCCACGAAGGACAACACCACCGCCGTTCCCGAGTACATGATCGCGATGTTGGTCGGGCGCAATGAGGACGTGCTCGCCTGGAGCAGGAAAATGGCGAGCAACGCGCCCGTCATGACGAGGAATTTGGAATGCCCCACAACCCAGCGCCAACTGACGACGAGCGAGAGCGCGAGCAGTCCGAAACTGAAACTCGAAAAAACGTCCACGACGTGAAGGTGACGCAAGGCGATCACCCACAGGACGTCAAGCCATTGCATAAGCGTTGGATGCAAAACGCCTGTTAGGGCCGACCCGAATATCAACTGCAGCGTCGGAATGGCATGCACGGCAACCAGAAACAACAAGCCCAGACCGGCTGTCACCGCGTCAGCCCGCGCGGGCTGCTTTATAATGTGGCCAGCTATGATCCGCAGGGCTAGAAAGAGGAGAAGCGGGCGAAGCAGGACCAAGAGCAGTTGCAGAATACGCGGTCCGATAAGGTCGAACCCATGTTGCCCACCGGTGGGAACCTGGAAGAACGTCTCGAACCCGATACTACTGCCATAGTATGCGACGAGCGCCAGGCCGGTTGCCAGGGCCGCCCCCCCCACTACAAGGACATCGTCCAAAGGAACGCGGCGCAAAAAATACTGAAGCATCAACACGACGCCGATCGCGGGCACTGTCGCAAGGTGCAAAAAGGCTCCGAAAGCCATGATGCATCCCGACAACACCAGCAGAGACCGGCTTTTCCATGTGCCCCGGGCGCCGAATCCGAACTCCGACACAGCAACACCGGCAAGAATGATGACGACCGGTGCGTTTTGATAACTCAGAAGGCTTGTGTACGTGAACAGCAGCGGAATGACCGCAAGCAGGGGCGCCTCCGGCACCCGCCCCGGCGTGGCGCCCAGGGCGCGCAAGACCAGCGCGCTGGCGCCGACGATGACTGCGCAGAAAGCCAGCCGCAACCCATAATAGGTGTCGATGCCGAGAGCCATGAAAATGGCGTTGGCAAAGCCGTAAGGCGCCTGAGGAATGACCGTGTCGTAGGCCATGCCGGGCGTCAAGACGGCCATGGCGTTATACAGGTACGCGCCTTCGTCGTGAAAATCGACCGCCCTGTATGGCATTACGAGAAAGGCCATTACCGCAACGATGGCCCCGGCGGCGCTCCACCAAACGAGTTGGGCTAGAGGACTTGGTATCGGCGCCGCGGCGGCGCTTTTCGGGTCATTCATTTAGCCAGATCGACCATATCTTCGCTGTACGATCCGAAGCGATCAGCCGTTCTTCGGAGACGAACACTGTTAGCTGGAAAAGGCCGGCGTCCGATGCCAAAGCCATTGTTATGATCCAATACCTATATTGGGTGGGGGATCGTGTCCACGCTTATTCGGCCTTTGGATATGATGACGCTGAATCTGCGTGGGCCCGAAAGATGCGATGGGCGGACGCAGCGTTATCAAAAGCCGAAACGTCAGAGCCGTGGCCGCTGCGCCACGCTCAGGAGTGACACGCCAAAGGGCGGCCGCAGCGACGGCGCGACGAGGCAGTCGGCATCGAAGATGGCGCCGAGGATTGAATTGAAGACGCCGCCGCTCAGGTGATTTTCGCTCTTTACCGGCATGGCGGTCGCGTCGATCAGCCTGCGCGCGACCCAGATAGGCGCAAATAGCAAGAAATTAAAGTAATACGTACGCGTAACGGAGAAACCCGCCGTGGCAACCATGCGATTGAACGGCTCGCGTAAGTACCTGCGCTTGTGGTGCGATACTCGGTCCTGCAGGCCCCAGAGGCTTTGAAACGCCGGCACCGTAAACAGCACATGTCCACCGGGACGCGTAACCCTGAAAATTTCCCTGAGGGCCGCCTCGTCATCGTCAACGTGTTCCACGATATCCGTGGCCATCACCAAGTCAAAACTACAGTCGCCGAACGGCATGTCGCGAACATCGGCCTGCCTTACGACCCCCAGGTTTTTCTCTGCGCAGTAGCGAATGGCGTCGGAGCTCATGTCCACACCGGTGACATTTTGGAACCCACTGTCCCGCAGCAGCCGCAGATTGGTTCCCGTACTGGTTCCGACATCCAAAATTGTGGCATCAGCGCCAACACAGAGCCGGCTGATCTCGCGGCCAAACAGGCGGCGACGCCCAACGAACCACCAATGACGGGCTTCCGCCTCGGCTTCAGCGGCATATGTCGTTGACTCCATCGCTTTAAGCCTTCTCTCAGGGGGCCGATTGGCGAAGCGTATGTTGCAGGCTCAGCCAGGTCCACAGGAACAGCCGGTTGTCCGCGCGGCCGCTTCGGTGATTGCCCCAGGCGTCGGCGGCCCATTTGCTCCGCATGCCGCTCACGTCGTCCAAAGGCGGCACCGCCGGCACTTGGCGCATCCAGTCGGCCAGGGGAATGCCGAAGCCCTTCTTGCGACGGTGAATGATGTCTTGCGGAAGCATGGGTTCCAGCGCCTTCTTCAGGAGAAACTTGCGCGTCCCATTGCGGTACTTGAACCAATGCGGCAGGCGCCGGCAAAAATCCACAAGGTCGTTGTCGAGAAAGACCGCGCGTGTCTCAAGCGATGCCATCATCGAGGCCCGGTCGACCTTGGCAAGAATATTGTCCTGCAGGTAGAAACGGGTGAAAAACTGCAACAACCTGTCGACGCGGGAACTCGGGGCGCCGCTTTCCCACAACTCCATCGCTTCCCGATAGACGTCCTCGGTTCGCATGGGCTCGTCGAACAGCGCGTCCGCAAGAGCTGGATCAACAGGGGCCATCCATGCTGGTGCCCAAGCGGCCTCGGGCTGCGAAAGGCCCATGAGGGTCCGGCGCAGCTTGAAATCCAGGCTCATGTTGCGGGACGAGCGCGGAAGGCGCTCCGCCGCTCCTCGCAGGATCCGGTGAAGCGGGGCCGGCACCAATCGGCTGTAAAGAGCAGCCGGCTTCAGAGCCTTGAACGGGTCATAGCCTGCGAAGAGCTCATCACCCCCGTCACCGGACAACGCAACAGTAACGTGTTCCCGCGTGAACGCGCTGAGCATGTGCGTCGGGACGATGGACGGATCGCCGAGGGGTTCGCCCAGGCGATCAAGGACCGCTGGAATAAGGTCGCGGGCCTGGTCGAGGTCCAGAATACGCTGCTGGTGGCACGATCCCACATGGTCCGCCACGGCCTGCGCGTACGGGGACTCATCATAGGATTCCTCGGTGAAGCCTATGGTGAAGGTCTTGATGGTGTCCGGGGCCAGATGCCTCGCGGCCGCGCTCAGCACCGCTCCAGAATCGACGCCGCCGCTGAGGAACACCCCGACCGGAACGTCGCTCACGAGCCGGCGCCCCACCGATTGCACCAGCAGGTGGCGCAGCTCTTCCGCGAGGTCCTCGTCACTCCGCGCCGCTAGAGCATCATCAGGCTCCAGTTCAAACTGCCAATACGGTTCAGTGCGCACCTGTCGCGTTTTCAGGTCGACGACCATCGCGTGGCCGCCCGGCAGCTTGAAAGTGTTCTTATACAAGGACCGTGGCGCAGGAATGTAGCCGTACGCGAAAAGCTTTCGCAACGCGTCACGATCCGGCTCCCGCGGAATGGCGCGGTGCTCGATCACGCCGTCAAGATCACTCGCAAACGCGAAGAGCCCCGGCCCGGTCGCGTAATAGAGCGGCTTTTCCCCAAAGCGGTCTCGGGCAAGGTAGAGCCGGTCCCCCGACACGTCGAGGATAGCGAAGGCGAACATGCCGTTCAGCCGGCTGGCCAATCCCGTACCCCATTCCGCGAAACCGTGAATGAGGACCTCGGTGTCAGAGTGGCTGGTGCGGAATTGATGGCCAGCGGCGACAAGTTCCGCCCGCAGCTCAGCGGCGTTGTAGATCTCACCGTTGTAGACCACGCCGATGCTTTCGGTGGCATTCCACATCGGTTGCGCGCCACCCTCGATGTCGCGCACCGCCAAGCGCCGGTGCCCCAGAAAGACGGCCCGCGCGACATCGACGTGAACCCCCTCGCCGTCGGGCCCGCGATGCCTCAACGCGCGGGTCATGGCCAGCAGGTCGGACGTGTCACCGTGACCGACGAACCCCGCGATCCCGCACATCAGCCAGCGTCGTCCACGTCATCCAGATTGAAGGTCTCCCGCACAAGATAAGAGGTTCGGTTCTGGCTTTCGAAGTATGTCCGTACCAGCATTTCCGCCAGAAGGCCCAACAGGATACTCATGATCCCGATAAGGAACGTCATGGCCGTCAGGCTCGGAAGCGGGGTCAGGATCATGGAGACGCCTTCCGCCAGCTTCAGCCAAATCATATAGAAGCCGCTAACGAGGGAAACCGCCAGCGACGCCATTCCGAAGCCACCGAAAAGATAAATCGGCTTAACAGAGTAACGGTCAAGGTACTTCACCACGATCAGGTCGAGAATGACCTTGAAGATGCGCTCCAGACCATACTTGGACTTACCATATTTGCGGGCATGATGACGTACCGGAATTTCGCAAACCCTGGCCCCCATCCAAGAAGCATAAATCGGGATGAAGCGGTGCATTTCTCCGTAAAGTCGGATGCCTTTTACCACATCGTGGTGATAGGCCTTGAGCGTGCAGCCGTAGTCATGGAGATGCACGCCCGAAATGGTGGAGATGATGCGATTGGCCATCCGGCTGACCAGATTTCGGCGGATGGCAGCGTCCTGCCGGTTCTTGCGCCAGCCCGAAACAACGTCATAGCCCTCGGACATCTTGTCCAACAGCATGGGGATATCATCGGGATCGTTCTGCAGATCGGCGTCAAGCGAGATAATCACGTCGCCGCTGGAATGGTCGATCCCCGCCATCATGGCAGCGGTTTGTCCAAAGTTTCGGCGGAAACTGACGATCTTGAGTTCAGGCCGTAGAACCGCATGTTCACGAAGAACCTGTAGCGACCGGTCCCGGCTGCCATCGTTTACACAGATAACCTCAAAGGTCCGACCCAACCGGTCCATCACCGCAAAAAGCCGTTCGCAAAGGACCGCGATGCTATCTTCTTCGTTGTAGATTGGGATGATCACGGACAACTGAAGCGCTGGCTTTGGCATCGCGCTCGCGCGGCGGACGCTTTTGCGCGCGTCAGTAACTTGCTTTTGCAGACTTTCCATGGAGCACGTTCGCAGTCCTGATATTCCGGTGCGGCGCCTTTTACCACGAACACATTCGCTTGAACACACTCACCATCGGAGCGGTTATGAAATCCAGCTCTTGACCCCGAAAGCACGGTGGATATAGCTAAGTGTCTTCTTTTCTGAGGGGCGTATCACAATTATGTGCGGCATTGCTGGCTTCCTTGATCGCTCAACGCGCCATGGCGAGCTAGAACTCCGTGGTCGGGCCGCCGCCATGGGTAGAACCCTTCTGCATCGGGGCCCGGACGGCGGCGACGAATGGACCGACGCCGAGGCCGGCATTGCCCTCGCCCATCGCCGGCTTGCCATCGTCGATCTGTCGCCGGCCGGCCACCAGCCAATGGTTTCGGCCGACGGGCGGCTTGTGGTCTCCTACAATGGCGAGGTCTACAACGCGCCCGAACTCCGAGAGGAGCTGGAGGCCGCTGGTGTTGGTCCCTTCCGGGGACACTCGGACACGGAAGTCATCGTGGAGGGGTGCCGCCTTTGGGGCGTTGAGGCGACCGCGCGGCGCCTGATCGGCATGTTCGCCTTTGCCGTGTGGGACAAGGCGACCCGTTGCCTGTGGCTCGTGCGCGACCGCCTGGGCATCAAGCCACTGTACTGGGCCCACTTCGGCGGCCTGACCATCTTTGGGTCGGAACTCAAGGCGCTCCGCGCCCAGGCGGACTGGACACCGGAGATCGATCGCGCCGCCCTGGCCGCGTACATGCGCTATGGCTATGTCCCAAGTCCGGGGTCGATCTACAAGGGCGTCAACAAGCTGCCGCCTGGACATATTCTATGCGTCCGCCCCGATGCGGAGAAGCAACCGGAGCTTTCGGCGTTTTGGACGCTACGCGACACAGTCGCCGAAGCGGAGCGCAACCGACTGGACACCATCAGCGATTCCGAGGCGACGGATCGCCTGGAAGGCCTGCTAGGCGACGCCGTGCGCCGCCGCATGGTCGCCGATGTTCCGCTCGGCGCCTTCCTCTCCGGCGGCATCGACAGCTCGGTCGTGACAGCACTCATGCAGGCCGCCAGCGAGCGGCCGGTGCGTACCTTTACGATCGGGTTTGCCGAAAACGACTACAACGAGGCCCAGCACGCAAAGGCTGTTGCAGAGCACCTGGGAACCGAGCATACCGAGTTGTACATCTCGCCCGATGAGGCGCGCGACGTAATTCCCCGTTTGGCGCACGTGTACGACGAGCCCTTCGCCGACTCCAGTCAAATCCCCACGATACTTCTGTCCGCCATGACGCGCCAGCATGTGACCGTGGCCCTCTCCGGCGACGGCGGCGACGAATTGTTTGCCGGCTATACCCGATATGCTCTCACCTCGCGGATGTGGGATTCGCTTTCGCGCGTGCCGGCGCCCGTACGCGCCCTCGGTGCCGGCGGCATCCGCGCGGTCCCGCCGGCGACCTGGCAAAGGCTGTTCGACCTTCTGCCCGACCGCCTCCGCCCCTTCGCCGCCGGGGACCGGCTGCACAAGCTGGCCGGGCTTCTGCCGTTGCGGGATCGCGACGCCGTGTACCGTTACCTTATCAGCCAATGGCACGATCCGGCGGCGTTGTGCTTGGGGCAGGCGGAGGCCCTGACCACCGTGGATGATCCGGGCGGCGCCGGCGCGCCCGAAGACGTGGTGGAACGCCTCCAGTACCTGGACACCTTGACCTACCTGCCTGACGACATCCTCACCAAAGTAGACCGCGCGAGCATGGCCGCAAGTCTGGAGGCGCGCGTGCCCATCCTGGACCACCGCGTGGCGGCCTTTGCCTGGCAGCTTCCCGGCCACCTCAAGATGCGCGACGGGAAAGGGAAGTGGCTGCTGCGCGAGGTGCTGTATCGCCATGTTCCGCGCGAGCTTATCGAGCGGCCCAAAATGGGGTTCGGCGTCCCCATTGCCGAATGGCTGCGCGGCCCCTTGCGCGACTGGGCCGACGACCTGCTAAACCCCCGCCAGCTGGCTGAAGACGGCCTGCTGGACCCGGCACTGATTCGCGCCATATGGGACGAACATCAGTCGTGCCGCCGCAACTGGCAGTACAGACTTTGGGCTGTTTTGATGTTCCAGAGCTGGAAACGCGCGCAGGACGCTGGCGAAAATTCCTTGGAAAGAATTGCTTCATGACCAATGTCTCGCCGCCACGGTCAGGGGCCCGCCGGCTGCTGATCCTCGTGACCGAGGACTGGGCTTTCTGCTCGCATCGAATTGGTGTTGCGCGCGCTGCGCGGGATGCGGGGTGGGACGTACACGTCGCATGCCGCGTGAGAAACCATGGCGACCAAATTCGGGCAGAGGGATTGACCCTGCACCCTATTGGCATCAACCGCAGCAGCTTGAATCCGCTCCGCGAATTCGCAACGATCCGGGAATTGCGGAGGCTGTACCGCCGCGTACGGCCCGACGTGCTCCACCATGCGGCCCTAAAGCCCGTCCTTTACGGGACCCTCGCCGCCCGCTTGGCGGGGGTGAACAAGATCGTCAATGCCATGATTGGCATGGGTAGTGTCTTCTCGTCGTCCAAATTGGCCATGCGGCTGGCACGGCCGGGCGTCGTCAGCGCCTTCCGAATGTTGCTCAACGCACCGGGCAGCATGCTCGTGGTGCAGAATCAGGACGACGCGGACCTCTTTTTGTCGCGCGGCCTTGTGGCACCCGAGCGCCTGCGTCTCATACCGGGATCGGGCGTCGACACAGAGGCGTTCTCCGTCTGCCCCGAGCCGTCGAGAGACGGCCCCATAGTCGCGACCGTTGTCGCGCGGATGCTGTGGGACAAGGGCATAGGCGAAATGGTGGAGGCGGCTCGCCTGCTCCGTGCGCGTAATGTGCCGGTCAAGGTGTGCTTGGTCGGCGACAGGGATGGCGACAATCCCAACGCCATACCGATGACGACCTTGCAACAATGGCGGGCCGAGGGAATTGTCGACTGGCAGGGGCGGCGTGATGACATCGCGACTGTCTGGGCCGAAAGTCATATCGCGGTTCTGCCCAGTTACCGGGAGGGCATGCCGCGCAGCCTGCTGGAGGCCGCCGCATGCGGCAGGCCGCTCGTGACCACCGATGTTCCGGGCTGTCGCGCATTGGTGGACGACGGTATCAACGGCATTAAGGTTGCGCCCCGCGACCCGGAAGCACTCGCCGACGCCGTTGCCCGGTTGGCTGCGGACCCCACGTTGCGCCATAACCTTGGCGCGCGGGCGCGGCGGAGTGTCGAGACCACGTTCGGCGACCACGCCGTCCTTGGCGCGTTCCTGAGCCTCTACGATGAGGTAATGAACTGGCCGTCGACGACGGCATTAACCAATGCGGTCGGGGAACCAAGCGAGGATAGAGGCGCCGCCCGTCACGGACTTTGAACTGACAGATCCAACCGACTGAAAATAAGATTTCCGGATATTGCCGCGACTGCCGCCCCCCGACAGGCCATAATGCCTTCCCTCGTTCTCCGGCGCGGCCAGACCAAGCCGGGACCCCGCCGCGCAGTGCCCGGGCCGGCTGATCAATCCCCCGCTTCCCCAACCGGCCGTGGTGAGGGATGCGAATACCTCGGCCGACACCGCCTCTGTCATTGCACGAATATTGACTCTCCACGCCGCAGCCGCCCTTATGCTGACAGCCCGCGCTTGTACAGACAGGGCGGCCAGGTCGCCATGTGGATGGGCACAAACAAAATACCGTTAAACGTGTGGAGCGGAACTATGGAAGAGCCTCCTTCGGCCCCCAACCCTCAGCAGGCGCACTACGAGGCGATACACAGTGATTATGAAGCGCATTACTACGACGCGCCATCCATGGCCTATCGGCACCGCTTCATCTACCGGCCGCTATTTCAGGACCTTCCGCTGAACAATGCCTCCGTGGCCGACCTGGCGTGCGGCAGCGGCCACAACTCCATCGCCCTTAGGAGTTACTTCCCAACAGTAAAGACGACCGGATACGATATTTCTGATAACGCGTGCCGGGACTACGAGCGGCACACGGGTTTCCCGGCTCACATGGCCGACTTGACCCTCCCCATGCCTGTGACCGAGAGCTATGATGCGGCGCTGGTCATCGGCGGGCTTCACCATTGCGTGGCCGACCTGAAAACGTCGCTCGAGAACGTCGCCAAGATGGTGAAGCCGGGCGGCTTCTTCATGATGATGGAACCGAACGACGATTTCCTTATGAGCAATGTGCGCCGCGCCTGGTATCGTAAGGACAAATGGTTCGAGGCAGACACGGAGGAGGCCTTGAGGCATGATGCGCTTTTGGAGCTCGGGCAGCCGTATTTTGAGCGCCATCGGCTTACATACTTTGGGGGACCGGCGTTCTACGCCGTTCTCAACAGCCTGATCCTGCGCGTGCCGCTTAAAGCCAAGCCGGCCCTGTCCAAGATACTTTTTCCCGCGGAACGCCTATACGGTCTGCTGCCGGGACGGGCCCCCTACGCGGCATTCCTGGCGGTTTGGCGCCGCACAACCATAGAACCCGGGTAACGATCAGAGATGTTTACCGACAAGAGTATTCCGTTCCGGTTTATTTTAGGAGGTGCAAGCACAGCAGCGCTGTACGCGCTTATTATTATAGTGTCTGCTGAGGTCTTGAAGCTCCCACCGTCTGTCGCCGCTGGAATCTCGTATGTCATAGCAGTAATATATAACTATGTTTTCCATTACTACTTGACATACCGCACTGATCGACCCCATCGATCTTCGGCCCCCCGGTATATCCTTCTGGTTGCCGCACTTTTCCTGGCAAACGTCGGAGCGACTGCCTTGATCCCAAATTATTTCGATATCGGATACGGCATCGTTCAGGTCGCCTTGGGCCTACTGTTCGCAACAGCGACATTCTTCGGGCAGTTGCTGTGGTCATTCGCACGGACGACGCCCAGGTCGTAATTCAGGGGCCCGCGTTGGTGAGGCTTGAGCTATGACCAATCGTGGGTAACGGCATGATCAGGCGGCGGCGGATTGGTCGGCGTTCTTCACCTGAATGCCGTCGCGGAACCTGACACCCTTGATCACCTGGGGCAAGCGGTGAGCTATGACCAATCGTGGGTGACGGCATGATCAGGCGGCGGCGGATTGGTCGGCGTTCTTCACCTGAATGCCGTCGCGGAACCTGACACCCTTGATCACCTGGGGCAAGCGGTTGTTGCCCGACAGTCGGCGCCAGGTCTTGCTGGCGGCGGTGACCAGCTTGAAGACCATCGCCAGGGCGGTTTTGTGCGACAGGCAGCCCTTGGTGCGCACGGTGCGGTGCCGGACGGTGGCGAAGACGCTCTCGATGGGGTTTGAGGTTCGCACGTGCTGCCAGTGCTCGGCCGGGAAGTCGTAGAAGGCCAGCAGGGCGACGCGGCCCTTGGTCAGGCAGCCGACGGCCTGGGGGTACTTCGCGCCATACTTGGCCTCGAAGGTGTCCATGGCCGCCTCGGCTTCGGCGCGGCCGTCGGCCATCCAGATGGCGTGGAGATCCTCCTTGGCCGCCCTCTGGCGCGACTTCGGCAGCTTGTTGAGGACGTTAGCCGTCTTGTGCACCCAGCAGCGCTGATGGCGGGCGCCGGGATAAACCTCGTCGAGCGCCTTCCAGAACCCCAGCGCGCCGTCGCCGATGGCGAGCTTCGGCCCCTGGGCGAGGCCGCGCCCCTTGATGTCGTTGAGCAGTTCGCGCCAGCTCTGGGCGCTTTCGCGAAAGCCGGCCTGGAAACCGACCAATTCCTTCCGGCCTTCCGGCGTGGCACCTATGATGACGAGGATGCTCTGCTTCTCGTCTTCCATGCGGCCCTGGAGGTAGACGCCATCGGCCCAGATGTAGACGTACTGCCGGGCCGTCAGGTCGCGCTTGCGCCAGCGGTCGTATTCGGCCTGCCATTCCGCCGTAACCGTCTTCTGACGGCTGCCTTGGCGCCGACGTCCCGATAGTGCTGACTTCGTCGATCTTGGAGTGGATCGGCGGATGGAGCGAGTTGCTTATGGCCTACGATGGTAGTCAGCCTCCGGCGCGGCGACGGACATGGCCCCGGGCAGACAAGGAGCGGATGGTCAGAGAGGTTGCCGAGAGCGGCCTTTCGGTGGCCGCAGTGGCGCGGCGGAATGGTGTTCATCCCAGCGTCCTCGGGCGCTGGTGCCGGAAGACAGCTCCGGCCGCACCCGGCTTTCTGCCCGTCCAGGTGACGGCACCGGAGGAGGCGGCCGCTCGCGTGCCCGAGGAACCGTCTCCGGTCGAGATCGTGCTCACCAACGGGCGCCGCCTGATCGTGCCGGCCACCATCGCGCCACCCCGGTTGCGGACGCTGGTCGCGGCCCTGGAGGGGGCATGATCGCCGTTCCGCCGGGCGTGCGTGTCTACCTGGCGCTCGGCCGGACCGACATGCGAAAGGGCATGCCCGGCCTCGCCATGCTGGTGCAGGAGGTCCTGAAGAAGGACCCGTTCTCGGGGCACCTGTTCGTCTTCCGCGGGCGGCGTGGCGACCTGGTCAAGATCCTCGCCTGGGACGGCCAGGGCTTCTGCCTGTTCACCAAGCGGCTGGAGAAGGGACGCTTCGTCTGGCCGTCGGCGGAGGGCGGCGTGGCGGCGCTGACGCCGGCCCAGTTGAGCATGCTGATCGAGGGCATCGACTGGCGCATGCCGACGCGGACATGGCGGCCGGAGACAGCCGGCTGACGAGCCCCGGAAGGCGCCGAAATCCTTGGTTTTTAGGGCTTCTGCGGCTAGAATCCGGCCATGCCTTCCGCACCGTCTTCCCAGCTTCCCGACGACGTCGAGGCCCTGCGGGCGATCATCGCCGCGCAGGCCGAGGAACTGGCCGCGGCCAGGGCCGGCCTGACCGCCAAGGCGCTGGAAGTCGAGAAGCTGAAGGTGCAACTCGCCCGCCTGCGGCGGATGACGTTCGGGCGATCGTCGGAGAAGCTGTCCCGCGAGATCGAACAGCTCGAACTGGCCCTGGAGGACCTGGAGGCCGAAGCGGCCGAAGCGGCCGAAGCAGAGGATGAAGCGCCGCCGGAGCCGACCGAGGCCGACGCCCCGGACCAGCCTGCCGCGCGCCGTCGCCGCGCCCTACCGGAGCATCTGCCGCGCGACGAGGTCCGTCATGATCCCGCCGACGACTGCCCGGCCTGCGGCGGCGCCATGCACACGGTGGGCGAGGACGTGACCGAGATCCTCGACTACGTGCCCGGCCGTTTCCGGGTGATCCGCCATGTCCGTCCGGCGCTGTCGTGCCGGACGTGCGAGAGCATGGTGCAGACGCCGATGCCGTCCCTGCCGGTGGCGCGCGGCCTGCCGTCGCCGGCCCTGCTGTCGCATGTCCTGGTGTCGAAATACTGCGACCACCTGCCGCTGTACCGCCAGAGCCAGATCTACGCCCGCGAGGGCGTGACGCTGCCCCGGGCGCTGCTGGCGGGCTGGGTCGGCAGGACGGCCGCCCTGGTGGCGCCGCTGGTCGAGGCGATTGGCCGCCACGTGCGCGCCGGCGACGCCTTGCACGCCGACGACACGCCGGTGCCGGTGCTCAGCCCGGGCGCCGGCAAGACCCGGCAGGCGCGACAATGGGTCTATCTGCGCGACGAACGTCCCCATGCCGGCCCGGCGCCGCCGGCCGTGCTTTACCGCTACACGCCCGACCGCAAGGGCATCCATCCGCAGACCGAGTTGCAGGGCTTTCGCGGCCTTCTGCACGCCGACGGCTATGCCGGTTTCAACAAGCTGTACGAGCCGGGAGAGGACGGCGTCGCGTCCGTGCAGGAGGTGGCATGCTGGGCCCATGTGCGGCGCAAGATCCACGACGTCCATG
Source organism: Caenispirillum salinarum (assembly GCF_044803115.1). Taxonomy (GTDB): domain Bacteria; phylum Pseudomonadota; class Alphaproteobacteria; order Rhodospirillales; family Rhodospirillaceae; genus Caenispirillum; species Caenispirillum salinarum_A. Next base: position 1,875,095 of record NZ_CP085224.1, read on the forward strand.
CGGCGACAGGATCACCCATCGCCGCCCGGGCCCTGGAACTGATCGGCGCGTTGTTCGACGCCGAGCGTCGGATCACCGGCCGCCCGGCCGACGAGCGCCTGCGCGTGCGCCAGGCACAGAGCCTGCCCCGGCTGGAGGCGGTGAAGACCTTCTTCGACACCAGCCTCCGCAAGCTGCCGGGCAAGAGCGATCTGGCGGCCGCCTTGCGATACGCCCTGACGCGCTGGCCGGCGCTGACCCGCTACGCGGGCGATGGCCGCTGCGAGATCAGCAACAACGCCGCCGAACGCGCTATCCGCCCGCTGGCCCTGGGCCGGAAGAACTACCTCTTCGCTGGCTCCGACGCCGGCGGCCACCGGGCAGCGGCCGTCTACACGCTGATCGAGACCGCGAGGCTCAACGGCCTCGACCCGCAGATCTATCTCACCCAGGTGCTGACCCGCATCGCCGACCACCCAATCAACCGGATCGACGACCTGCTGCCGTGGAACATCGGGCAGCCAAACGACGACCAGAAAGCCGCTTGAGCGTCAACAATCGGCCGCCGCAGCCGCTGGAAGACGCTTACATTCCGCCTTCAGGCGGCTGATCACCTGCGGCGACAGGCCGGGCGCCTCCTTGCCAAGCAGCGCCTCCAGGGCGTCCTGGAAGTCGCCACTCGACAGGCCGCGCAGGTAGAGCGTCGGCAGGACGGCGTCGATGGACCGCGTGCGTCGGGCGAACCGCGGCAGGATGGCAGAGGTGAAGCGAATGCGGCCTTCTCCATCGGCGCCACGGTCCCGCACCTTCGGCCGTCGCACGGGAACGGGGCCGATGCCCGTCAGGATCTCGCGCTCCGGGCCGTGGCCGTGACGGACCAGGCGCCGCCGGCCGTCTTCCGTCGTCAGGTGTTCATGCTCGGCAAGCATGGCCGCGACCTCGGCCTCCACGGCTTGCGCCAAAAGCTGCCGCGCCCCGGCACGCAGAACCTCGGTCAGCGGATCGTCGGTTTCCCCTGGCTGGCGCAGGGCGACAACGGTATCGTCGGTCATGGCGTATCACTCCCTTGTTGGAGATGTGGAAGGCGTAAGACACCTCCACGATACGCCACCCCCTTCTCAGGCTGTCACCCACTTTCCGCCATAGCTCGACCCCACCAACCCTGGCCGCCATGCTTCGACTGCCGCCGTCATAGATCGACGCCAACGCCAGCAACCGGCGTGTCTGGTTCCCATCGCTCGAGGCCTTCGCAAGCCGTCGTAGCGCCGAGCCGTCGAAGTCGCCGCGCAGAGGGACTGGAGCCGCCATGACAAACCTCCCGTTGGATTGCCAGGGGAATCACGTCAGAGCCCATTGGTTCCTTAGTCGGCCCTGAAAAACGCCGAAGGCATTGAAATCCGGGGATTCCCAGGCGGGGCCAAATATCGGAAAATGCAGGGAATCGCCCCGTGACCCGCTGATTTCTGGTGTCCGCCGGTAAGACCGACCTGTTCCGCGAGCGTCTGGACAACATCATCAACCCGCGCCATTCGCTGGTGCGTCTGGCCGGGGTGGTGCCCTGGGATCGGTTTGATGATGCCTTCGGCGGGTTTTTCAAGCCTGTCGGGCGGAAGGCGAAGCCGACCCGGCTGATGGTCGGCCTCCACTATCTGAAGCACATCCACGACCTGTCCGACGAGGAGGTGGTGGAGCGGTGGGTGGAAAATCCCTATTGGCAGCATTTCTGCGGGTTTGAGTTCTTCCAGCACGAGCCGCCCATCGACGCCAGCACGATGACGCGCTGGCGCAAGCGCATCGGCCCGGAAGGCATGGAGGAGGTCCTGAGGGCCACGGTGGAGGCCGCACTGCGGGCGGGGGCGGCGAAGCCGTCGTCGCTGGAGCGCGTCAGCGTGGACACCACCGTGCAGCCCAAGGCCATCGCGCACCCGACGGACAGCCGCTTGTACCTCCGCGCCTTGCAGACCCTGGTCCGCCAGGCGAAGCGCCATGGCATCGTGCTGCGGCAGAGCTACACCCGGCTGGCGAAGCGGGCCTCCATCAAGGCCGGCCGCTATGCCCATGCCCGGCAGTTTCGCCGCATGCGCCGCGAGCTGAAGCGGCTGCGCACCTTCCTCGGGCGCGTGTATCGCGACGTGGGCCGTAAGATTGCCGGCGACGACCTGCTGGAAGGGCGTTTCGCCCACCTGCTTGGCCTGGTCGAACGGCTGCTGGCCCAGAAGCCCAAGGACAAGAACAAGCTCTACGCCCTGCATGCGCCGGAGGTGGTCTGCATCTCCAAGGGCAAGGCCCGCACACCCTACGAGTTCGGCTGCAAGGTCGGCATCGCCGCCACCAACCGCGAGGGCCTCGTGGTCGCCGCGAAGGCCTTCGAGGGAAATCCCTACGACGGCCACACCCTGGCCGCCACCGTGGCGCAGGCGACGGCGCTGTCCGGCGTCGAGCCCGAGCGGGTGTACGTGGACAAGGGCTACCGCGGCCACGACTACAAGGGCGCGGCCTCCGTCATGATCGCGGGCCGAAGCCGTGGCCTGACGCCGACCATGAAGCGCGAGTTGAAACGCAGATCGAGCATCGAGGCCAACATCGGCCACATGAAGAACGAGGGAAGGCTTGATCGGAACTGGCTGCTCGGACACGCTGGCGACGCCATCAACGCCCTCCTTGCGGCCGCCGCCCACAATCTGCGCCTTGCCATCAACGCCCTGGCGCTTTTGCTTGCCTGGATTCTGGCAAGCCGCCCCTCGGCCCATGCAAAATCGGATACTTGGCCCGCGACCCTGACCCCTGGCGCATCAACCGCTTAGCCGTTTTTCAGGGCCGACTACTTATCATCTCGCCGCAAACTGGGCGACCGTGCCAGTTTGCGCAAGGTAGACGGCCATGGCGCCCAATCGGGCGTAAGCGTCCAACCATGGCCGCTGACAAACGACCTTCCGCTATGAAACCGGAAGGCCGATGTCGCCAGCGGCCGAGCCGCATGGCGCCGTTTGACGCTTCCTGCCCTCCGGCTGGTTAAGGATCAATCAAGAATGCGCTGTTTTCATGCAGAAGCATCGGGTTCGGCGCCATGATCGTATTGTCAGTGAGCATGCCATTCGAATGCTCGAGCGTTTGGATGCCGGCATGCTGGTGATCGCTCTCAACAACGATCTCGTTCGAAACGATGCTCCAGTTTCTGCCGGAAATCCTGGCCCCATCGCCGTTTAGTGCCGTTATTCTGTTGTCTAACAGAACAGTATTCTCTGCCCGGGAGAATGAAGCCAGGGCAGCCTTCCGCTCCTCTGTAGGCGAATGGGTGAGGTCAGCGTGAATATTGTTTTTTTCTATGACTGTTCTTCGTGGAGAATACTCTCCTTTGTCGAAGAGAATGCAGCAGTTGTATAACGCCTTGATATCGTTTGACAGAATCTTGTTGTTATGTCCAGCAAGATAGATGCCGACCGCCCGATCGGCATCAATGGTGTTCTGCGCGATGAGATTGGAGTTGGCCGGTCCATAGCCGGAGACTGTCGATATGGCGGAGCCATATCCGCCTGTCACCGTGTTTCTCGCGACAATGTTGTGGTCAGCGTCTTTATAAAGAAGAATGCCGTTCGATGAGAAATGGTATGCTCCGGTAGACAGGCAAGTGTTGTCAACGATTAAGTTATTCGTTGCTCCGTTTGACAGTTCTATGTAGTCACCGAAGTCGGTGACGCTGCATTGCTTTACAACGCAGCGTGCGCTTTTTCCGGTGAGCCATATTCCATAGCCATGCCCTTCCGTTACGCTTACTCTTTCGACGGAACTGTTGGCTACGTTCCAAAATGTTACTCCGTTAATTCTTGCGTCGCGCGACCCTTCTTGCCACCCAAAGCCATTGCACCGAATGGTCACGTCAGAGATGGCAATGTTACTATTCCCCTTCTTCCAGTTTGCGTTCGTAAAGACGTGTGTCCGGTCTTCCGTTTGTTGCATAACTGAAATAATGGTGTCTTGGCCGGCACCCTTCAGCGTTACATTTGACGGGATTTTCAGCGAGTTGACCTTTCGGTCGAACTTGATGTGCCAAACCCCCTCAGGCACATGAACCGTTCCGCCGCCGATTTCAGCGGCGTGTTCCAGAGCGGCTTGGAACGCGCTCAGATTGTCCCTACCAGGGTCGGGCGCCGCCCCGAAGTCAGTTACGAGAAGATTGTTCTTGGCGCGGGAATCGACTGGAACGAGGAAGAGGGCGCTTGCGGCGCCTCCTCCGAGTAAGAGGTTACGACGTGACAGCATCGGGGCTTCCTAAAATTCTTTACCGTTACTTGCTGAAGCTTTGGAGTCGCAAGAGGGGGAATCGACTGCGCCGTTGACTGGCGTCGCCGGCCGGCGCGTCAGCCCCAGCACCATAATGAGAGGCATCCAGAAGAAGAGCCAGTTTTCCTCGGGCGATCGCACAATGGAGCTCATATCGGTCAATCCGGCGACGGCTGGTAGCGTGACTAGGGCAAGCAGCAGCGCGCGCTGACGGCTATCTCTGGCGCGGAAGGCGCGCCACGCCATGCTGCCCAGCAGTGCGACCACCAGTAACAGGCCGATGGTCCCCCCATAATACAGCGCCGAGATATATAAACTGTGGGGAAAGCTCCATTGCTCCGAGAAGGCGATGCCATTCGCGATTCCCAACCCCAGTATTGGCTGTTCGCTGACCCGCTCCAGTGCGATACTCCAGATTTCCATCCGGAAAGACGAACGCTGCAGGTTCTGTTGTGCCGTGGACAGGATATCGTGCAGCGGTCCCGGCAAGCCCAATTCGGCAACGGGCGGCATTTGAAGGAGCAGCAGCGCCGCGCATGCCCCGGCCACTCCGACGGACAGTATGGCCGCGACTCCGAGCCGTGATCCGATGGCGCAAGCATAAACCAGTAGCGCAATGCTCCAGGTAAGAAGCGGTCCGCGGCTGCCCGTAAGATAGACGAAGATACTGACGAGAGTTACGGTGGCGATACCCAGGAATATCGACCGTCTGGTATTGTCACGATTGAGCAGGGGCAGAGCCAGGAGCCCTGCAAAGATCATGACATTGGCCCCCAGAATGGGGTGTCGGGTCTCTGCCCAACCGGTAAGGCGTGCGTCCGCCCCCTCAACAAGGTAACGCGTGATGGAAATGCAGGCGTTCATCATCGCCGCCACCGGGACACCAAGAAGCAGGCGTTGTCTCCAGGCGTCTGATGAATGCGTGAAAACAGCCACTCCCGCGACGATGAACAGAGACGAGGCCGCCCAGCCCGCCAGGGCGTCTCCAACCAACCCGGCGGACGTCTCCACGCTCCAAAGGGTGCTGGCGGCGAACCATGTTGTGGCGGCCAGCGCCAGCCACAGGCCCTTGTCCCGGAGCCAGTCCTGAGTCCGCTCACGCCATGCCATCCAGAGCGTTAGTGGCACGATTATCGCGTAGAAGGGGAAGGCCCATGTGGGTGTGGGCCGAACCAGATAGCCAGAGATAATGAAGATGGTGAATACCGCGACAAGCGTGCCGGGGTGGCCGATAACTCTTAGCGCGCCCATCGGAAAGCCCAGGGATCCACGGATTCATACATTACGTCGATCATGTACGCCGAGATACGTGTGGCATCGAACATTGTGCGGTAGGCCCGCCAACCGGCTTCCGCCACGCGGCGGCGCGTCGCATCGTCGGCGCGGAAAGCCGCGATTCGTTGCAACAGTTCATCCTCGGTTGAATAAAATCCCAGTTCGGACTCATCAAAGAGCTCACCATAACCCGTGGCGCGGTCAATGAAGGTTAGCAGGCCGCTCCCGCACAGGTGCGCCATGCGATCGGAGGTGTACAGATGGACGTCGTTGCGGCGGCTGAGGTTGAGGCCCATCGCGGCGCTTGAAAGGGCGATTTCGTACGGTCGGCCGAATTTCCGCGGCGCGCCGTTGACGCCGGGCAGGTCGCAGCGCAGGTCAGGCATCCGTTCATGGATCCGATCCGCGATCTCGTTGCCGCAGGTCATGCGCCCGGCGTGAAAGCGCTCTTGCGTGCCAAGTCCCGCCGGGAAAAACAGGTCATGCGGTAGCGCCTCACGGTCCATCTCGAAGCAACGGGCGCGTTCGATGGAGGGGTCGACGGGGTTGGGAAGAAAGGCCACGCGATGACTGTCGGCCGCCAAATCCCGCAGCATCGATCCGGCGGTTGAGACGAACGTCCAGTCGACGAGGTCGATCTTGCTGTTGATGCGCGCCACGTTGTCCGCCTCGAAGAGCGGGTCGACATTCCACTGCGCGAGTATCGCCTGTGGCAATTTTTCTCGCAGAGCCTCTAATGTCTGGCGCCGAATGGTGTCGGCGTGTCCGAACAGGATGAGGTCCGGGTGGTAATCCTGGGCGACTTCAAGCAGCGTCCTGTTGACGCCACCGATTCCTGCCTTCGTGGTCCTGAAGATGGTCGATGCGCGTGCGATGTCGCGGTCGCTGAAGTTGAGCACGAAGTGGCCGGCCCGGACCAGGCCGTTGCTCAACTTGAAAGACACGCCGAAGTGGCCGGCACCCTTGGCGCGGAGCATCAGGTTGGCAACATGCAGAATTCTTAGGTGTCGCATTAGAGCTCAAGCCCCGGGGCTGCGGACGTTTTCGGCGGGCGAGGCCGCTGTTCGCGCTTGAGAAGGTCAAGCACAGCCGCCTCGACCGCCGTGGGCGTGAGGCTCTCCATGAGGGACCCCGTCGTAGCCACGTCGAAATCGGGTCTGCGCATGTAATCCTTCCACTCCTTGAACGTCTCGGGTGTGCGCACACTGACGGCATGATTCGACCAGGGGGCGTAACAGCGATCGTCCGTCGGCCCAAAAAGACCCACCGTTGGGACACCAGCGGTGGCGGCCATGTGCATCAGACCGCTGTCGTTGCCGATATACAGGTGGCAGCGCCCAAGCACGGCTTGCACTACCAGCAAATGAGCATCGCCGATGAGGTTTAGGCACCTGTCGCCCAACGCGGCGGCCAGTGGCGCGGCGGCTTCGCGTTCGTGCGGGGCGCCAAGCAGAGCGACGCTAGCGCCGTCAAAGGCGCCGCCAGGGCCCGTAAGGCGCTCCACCAAATCCTTCCAGTAGGCGATGGGCCACGTCTTGCCGGGCCAATTCGCGGTGGGTCCAAGCCCCAGAACCATTTTCCCGTCGGGAATGATCTTGCGAGCGGCGGCCTCGTCCTCGGGCCGGACACAAACGCGCGGTGGGGGAGGGTTTTCCTGCAGTCCGACGAGGCTTGCGTTCATTGCCACGCGATGGACCCTCCGGTCCTTCGGCAACACGTGCCGGTGGCGGGCCCAGAGCAGCCAGGGCAGGGCGGAGCGCCGCATGTCGACGACGCGCCACCAGCGTCGGGTCACTGTCTGCTTCCATATCTCACGCCAGTGGCCGCCGCGCTTGCGCTTGCGCACCGTGAGCAGCCGGTCGAGGTTTGGGAGGCCCTCGAAAAGTTGCGCGGGTACCTGGCCCGTGACGACGGTGACGCGAAGGTCAGGTTCCTGGACAAGCAAGTGATTCAGGACGCCCGTAGAGAGCACAGCATCGCCGATTTGATTTGACGTGATGAACAGGAGGCGGCGAGGGCGGGACATATCGGTGCTCAAGGCATTCTTTCAGCGTTCGGACGGCCGTTGTCGCGGGGCGGATGCCGTATTGCCCCGCACCCGATCCACGCGCACTTAGCGCAGGCAGGTTGTGCGGAGCCCGGCGCTTGACCGGCTGGGAACGACGCGGCCGAATCATGCACGAAGTCGCCCGCTGTGCAAGCAGAATGCGCCGCCTGCTACCGCGTCCGAGTCCATTGTTCGGGGCAGGGGCGCCGTTGCCGCGGGCCGATGCTCGACGCGTCGCCGGTTATGGGCGTCCGGCCCGAATCCAGGTCAACAGAAAGCCGCCGCAGACCAGGGAGACCAGGATCAGGGCGCCCGTGAGGGCGATGGGGATGTACCCGCTCGCGGCGGCTATGGCACAGCCGATGAGCCCGATGTTCAAGAGAGCCACCGCCGTGCTCGCGATGTCGTGGCCCACGCCCCCGCGCGTCGCGAGCTGATAGAAGTGGCTGCGATGTGGGGTCCACGGTTTCTCGCCCCGCGCCGTCCGGCGCAGGAGAGTGAACGTGGCGTCCACCAAATAGTACAGCGCCAGGATGACGGCGGCGGCCAAGTGGCCGGTGGCAGCCAGCGCGATCAGCAGGAATCCCACCGCGTAGCCCAGCGGCACGCTGCCCACGTCGCCCATGAACAGGCGGGCGGGATGCCAGTTCCACAGCAGGAACCCCATGGCTGCCGCCATCAGCACGATCCCTGGCACCAGAAAACCCTCCGGCACGAGTCCGACCAGCGCCAGGAGGGCAAGCCCGCCGCCGATGGAGCCCGTTTCGACCCCCGTAATGCCGTCGATGCCGTCCATGAAGTTGTAGAGGTTGACGAACCACAGCCAGCCCAGTCCGGCCAGCGTGTGGTCGAGCCACAGAGGCACGGCACCGCCCAGCACCAACGCCTCGGCGGGAAGCAGCGTAATGCCCAGCGCCACGGCGGCGGCCTGCATAGCCAAGCGCGGTAACGGTGGAAGCGGGCGCCGGTCATCAATCCAGGACACCGCCGCAAGCACTACGGCCGCCGCCAAAATGGAAACCGTCACCCACGGCGCTCCCAGGGGGGCAGGCGCCCCCGCCGCCAGCGCCAGCGTCCACATGCCGACAACCAGTGGCACCACCGCTAGTCCGCCGCCGCGCGGGGTCGGCAGCGCGTGGCTCGAGCGTTCGTTGGGCCGGTCGAGAATTTGGCGCAGGCGCAGCCAGGCTAGAACGCTGCCGGTCAGGAAGACGCTAGCGCAGGCGGTTACCGCGAAGAGGGGCAGGGCGAAGGCGTCAGTCATGGCGCAGGATGATGCACGGCAACTGCTGTTCTGCAAGTGGATCCGGGCGTCGCAGCAGTTTTTTTCCGCTTCTGGTGTGATGGCCCGGGCACCGCAGGCTACTCTACGAGGTTCTACGTGGTGCTGAAGGCGTCAGACGCTGGCATCTATCATGCTGCCGAGCGCGGCGTGATCGGTGCCAGTGCAGGAGGTAAGCGCTGCCTGCTCCAAGACCTTCACAATCTCACCGCCCGCCACCCCTGATGCGCAGCTGGTCACTTTCGACGGCGAAGTGTTCGAGTGGCAGGTGGTGATGACGCGCGCCATGGTGCACGGCCTTTCGACGCCGACCGCCGTCGTGCGGGCCGTGGGAGGGCGGGAGTCGCACGTCGACCTGCGCACCATCTTCAAGAAAGATGCGCCCTCGCTCGAGCGCCTTGCCGCAGTCCTCGTCGTCCCGGACGACAATGGCCTGCTGACATTAAATAGTCGGCCCTGAAAAACGGCTAAGCGGTTGATGCGCCAGGGGTCAGGGTCGCGGGCCAAGTATCCGATTTTGCATGGGCCGAGGGGCGGCTTGCCAGAATCCAGGCAAGCAAAAGCGCCAGGGCGTTGATGGCAAGGCGCAGATTGTGGGCGGCGGCCGCAAGGAGGGCGTTGATGGCGTCGCCAGCGTGTCCGAGCAGCCAGTTCCGATCAAGCCTTCCCTCGTTCTTCATGTGGCCGATGTTGGCCTCGATGCTCGATCTGCGTTTCAACTCGCGCTTCATGGTCGGCGTCAGGCCACGGCTTCGGCCCGCGATCATGACGGAGGCCGCGCCCTTGTAGTCGTGGCCGCGGTAGCCCTTGTCCACGTACACCCGCTCGGGCTCGACGCCGGACAGCGCCGTCGCCTGCGCCACGGTGGCGGCCAGGGTGTGGCCGTCGTAGGGATTTCCCTCGAAGGCCTTCGCGGCGACCACGAGGCCCTCGCGGTTGGTGGCGGCGATGCCGACCTTGCAGCCGAACTCGTAGGGTGTGCGGGCCTTGCCCTTGGAGATGCAGACCACCTCCGGCGCATGCAGGGCGTAGAGCTTGTTCTTGTCCTTGGGCTTCTGGGCCAGCAGCCGTTCGACCAGGCCGAGCAGGCGGGCGAAACGCCCTTCCAGCAGGTCGTCGCCGGCGATCTTACGGCCCACGTCGCGATACACGCGCCCGAGGAAGGTGCGCAGCCGCTTCAGCTCGCGGCGCATGCGGCGAAACTGCCGGGCATGGGCATAGCGGCCGGCCTTGATGGAGGCCCGCTTCGCCAGCCGGGTGTAGCTCTGCCGCAGCACGATGCCATGGCGCTTCGCCTGGCGGACCAGGGTCTGCAAGGCGCGGAGGTACAAGCGGCTGTCCGTCGGGTGCGCGATGGCCTTGGGCTGCACGGTGGTGTCCACGCTGACGCGCTCCAGCGACGACGGCTTCGCCGCCCCCGCCCGCAGTGCGGCCTCCACCGTGGCCCTCAGGACCTCCTCCATGCCTTCCGGGCCGATGCGCTTGCGCCAGCGCGTCATCGTGCTGGCGTCGATGGGCGGCTCGTGCTGGAAGAACTCAAACCCGCAGAAATGCTGCCAATAGGGATTTTCCACCCACCGCTCCACCACCTCCTCGTCGGACAGGTCGTGGATGTGCTTCAGATAGTGGAGGCCGACCATCAGCCGGGTCGGCTTCGCCTTCCGCCCGACAGGCTTGAAAAACCCGCCGAAGGCATCATCAAACCGATCCCAGGGCACCACCCCGGCCAGACGCACCAGCGAATGGCGCGGGTTGATGATGTTGTCCAGACGCTCGCGGAACAGGTCGGTCTTACCGGCGGACACCAGAAATCAGCGGGTCACGGGGCGATTCCCTGCATTTTCCGATATTTGGCCCCGCCTGGGAATCCCCGGATTTCAATGCCTTCGGCGTTTTTCAGGGCCGACTAAATAGCCCTGCGGTCATCGAGCGCGCCGTCAAGCGGCAGATCCAGGAAAAGACCTTCACCGTCGCAATTCTCTTCATCCGCTACCTGTTTTGGCGCGAGGACATGACGGAGGGACAGCACATTCAGACTTTGCGGGACCTGCATGTAGCGCGACAATTAGGAAGGCCGGTGGGCGTCAACTACGATGGCCGGTCGCCGTGATGGGATGACGATGGTGGCGCCGCGCAGCGGCGCCGGCAAGTCTAATTGTCGCCGGTCTCCGATGTAGTTGTCGCCGGGCGACAATTATCCGCGTCGGTAGTTGTCGCGGATGGTGCGGCGTCCCTGCCGACCGCGGTTCGGCGCCGGTAGCTCTCGACGTTCAACTCGAAGATCGTGGCGTGGTGGACCAGCCTGTCGATGGCGGCGATGGTCATGGCCTTGTCAGGAAAGATCCGGTCCCACTGGCCGAACGGCTGGTTGGCCGTGATCAAGAGCGACCGTCGCTCGTAGCGGGCGGCGATCAACTCGAACAGGACGCTGGTCTCGGCCTGGCTCTTTTCGACGTAGGACAGGTCGTCGAGGATCAGCAGGTCGTACTTGTCCAGCTTGTCGATGGCGCTCGCCAGGGCGAGGTCCTGCCGGGCCGTCTGGAGGCGCTGGACGAGATCGGTCGTCCTGGTGAACAGGACGCGGAACCCGTTGTCGATGAGCGTGTGGCCGAGGGCGGCGCTGAGGTGGGTCTTCCCGCCGCCGGGCGGACCGAAGAACAGCAGGTTCTTGCCCTGGTCCAGCCAGCCGTCGCCGGCAGCGAGCGCCATGACGTGGGCCTTGCTGACCATCGGCACCGCCGAGAAGTCGAAGGTGTCGAGGGTCTTGCCCGAAGGCAGCCTGGCCGCCACGAGGTGCCGCTGGATGCGCCGGCGCTCCCGTTCCGCGAGTTCGAGTTCAGCCAGCGTCGCCAGGAAACGGCTGGCGGGCCAGCCTTCCATGTCGGCGCGCTCGGCGAATTCCTCCCAGAACTGCTTGATGGTCGGCAGCCGCAACTCGGTGAGGAGCAGCGGCAGCTTGGCGATGTCAACCGAGATGCTCATCGGCCGGCTCCCGCGACGAGGATGTCGTAATCCGATGCCGACGGCAGCGCCACCGTCACGTTCGGGATCGTGCCGCCGCTAACCGGGAAGGTCATCCGCAGAAGGGCCAGGTCGGGAAGCCGTCCGTGGTCGAGATCCTCGCCCAGTCGCCGTGCCAGATCCGCCTCGCAGCCGGCGTCGTGCGCCAGGGCCAGTAGGCCGACCATGGTCCGGCAGGCGACGCGCGGGTCCATGGAGGCCATCATGGCATCCCAGGCCCGCCGGTATTCGGTCCGGGGGAACAGGTGGTCCCGGTAGACCAGGTTCTGGAAGGCCTGGGGCTTGCGTCGCAAGCTGTGGATGACGTGGCGGTAGTTGACGACGTAGCCATGGCCGTTGCCGGAGGGCGCGCGACCGCGTGGCAGGGTCAGAACGGGGGTGCCGCCGAGGAAGCCTTCAAGCCGGTCGTCGTGGATGCGCAGGCGGAGATGGTGGCCGATGAACTGCGACGGCGCCGTGTAAAAGACCCGGCGCAGGACGAAGCCGCCGGCGCTGGTCACCAGCACCCGGGCCTCTTCGTAATCCATCGTCCGGCGCGGCGGCAGGCTGCGGAGAACCGGCTTCTCGACGGCCAGCATCTCGCGGCGACGGGCATTGGCCCGCCCCACCACCTCGGCGACGAAGCGGCGGTAGGCCTCCAGATCAGGGAAGTCCCGGCTCCCGCGCAGCAGAAGGGCCTGGTCGAGAGCCCTCTTGAGGTGGCCGTTCCGGCTCTCGATAGCGCCGTTCTCGTGGGCGACGCCGCGGTTGTTGCGGCTCGCGACCATGCCGTAGTGGTCACAGAGACCTTGATGACGCTCCGTCATGTCCCGGGCGGCCTCCTTGTCGAGGTTCCGGAAGGCAGCCGACAGGCTGTCGGTGCGATGTTCGGCCGGGACACCGCCGAGGGACCACAGGGCGTTCTGGAGACCGGCGGCCAAGGCGATGAAGCTCTCGCCGCCCAGCACCACCTCGGCGTACTCCCAGCCCGAGTAGGCCAGGGTGAAATGGTAGAGCCGGTGCGCGAGCGGCGCCCCGTTGATGATCACCGCCAGCTCGGCGGCATCGGTGAAGTCCGACAAGGCCATCCGGCCGGGCGGGTTGGCCTGGCGAAAGATGACCTCCTTCTCCGGCCCCTTCAGCGCGCGCCATTCCCGAATCCGGCGCTCCAGGGTCCGCCGGCGCGACGGCCAATTCTGATCCGGATAGCGCCGCTCCAGCTCCTCGAAGATGGTGACCGCCTTCAGGCCGGGCGCGCCCTCCAGCATCGGCAGGATGTCCGTCTCCCAGACGTCCTCCAGCGGATCCTCGCGGGTGCGCCAGTGGCGATGATCCCGTTTCTGGGAAGGAAGGCGCGGGTCCCGGTCGATCCGCCGGGCCGTCCTCTCGCTGAACCCGGCCTTCGCGGCCGCGACTCGCTGCGTGTGTTGTCCTCGGTGCTTCATGTAGAGTTTCACCTGATGGTCCGTGATGTGGGTTCCAGGCACCGGCGGTCTCTTCTTGGTCGTTGAGAACCGCCAGTGTCTCCCATCACGGCCGTCGGCGGGGTCTATGAAGACCGCGCACCGCAGGGGGCGACCTCCGGCCGGGCTACGCCCGCCCTACGGTCACCCCCTGCGGCCATCGTAATTGTCGGCAGAGCGGCCATCCTGGTTGTCGCTGGGCACCTGCAGGTGGTTCTGAGAGCTTCTGAGACAAAGGGAGGCCAGCCCCGACGCTTCACAAAGAAGCTTTGGATCCCAAAGCTGCAGCCCTGATCTTGCTTGGGGGTCTGTGCCGTGGTCAGCGGCTTGCGGCACAGACCGGAAGGTTACGGCACCGCCCTCGCCGCCCATCTACGGCCTGCATAAGAGTTCGCATGGATCCGGTCCTATGCCGGCGAACAGGTTTTTCGATGGCGATTTCCCTAACCAATGGCTACATCACGGTCATGATGTGAAGGAGAAAGCCATGAAAACGGTCTGCTTTGTTTTGAGCGAGCGTGCCGCAGCGACAGTAAAAACGATCCAAGGGGCACTCGCTGTAGAGACGCAGTCGGACGTTTTTCGGAACGTCATTCGGGGTGAGATCACCCGGCACGACGCGTCGGCAGTGCTGCCGCGTGCCGGTGCCGTACCAGGTATGGAAGCCTTCCAGTCGCCATTGGTTGCGGCAGCTATGCCGATTGTCGACGCGTTGGGGAATGATGACTGCCGCCATCTCTCTGAAGCCAGTGGAACCGCGGAAGTGCTGAACCGCGCCCTCGCCGAACTGCTTGAACTGTCAGCGTCCCCGGATGCCTTGGCGCGCCGGGTTCGGACGGGAACCCTTCGGACGTCGGCCCGGCTTTCCCTAGAGGACCGAGAGTTACTTGATGCTCATCAGGCGCGTCTCCTCGAGAGCAATAGAGAGCCCAGTCCGGGGATGTTCATCGAAACGGAACTCCTCGAGGGAACCAGAAGCACAGCGTTGGCCAGCAAAAAGAATGCCGCCACCGATCCAGCGGGCCTCGTAACTCACTGGGTCGTATCTCAGCTTTCTACCCTGAATGATTCGGCACGGCTGCTGGGGCTGCCTGTTGACCGGCAGGCAGTCAAGCTGTTGGCGCGGCGCCTACTCCTTCGTCAAGTCGGGCGACACATGACGCACGGATCTTGGCGACGGGCCGCCGTCCGCTCAAGCGCCGGGACCGCGTCCGCGTCCGCGGCTGCGCGCCCAGAGGGCGTGGAGGCGGGAATCGGCTAGGCGGGGCGCGTCAGCCCGCCTGATCCGGTCGTGTTCGATAAGCATGTTTTGGTACGTGACGAGCCCTTCAAGGCGCTTCACTTCGTCTCGGTCCTTGTCTTCATCCAGCTGCGCTTCTTCAAGATCTGAAAGATCAGGGAAGCTGCTCCGGTGGACCATGCGACCGCGTCGTTTGCCAACCAAGCTCTGAATGTCTGCCCACAAGCCGTCGGTGTCGATGATGATTTCTGCGGGCTTGCCGTCGATTGAGGCAGTCTGTATCCCAAGGTTGGCGGCCCTTGCGGCCGTCCGTACTGATTCTGCGTTCTCTGGCGTTGTATTGCCGCCAGTCATGGACATCCAGATGGCGTCCTTCATCATCTGGAGGCGCTGGTAGCCTGGCGCTTCCCAAACCTTTACGATCGCTCGGTGTCGGATCGCAGTCGCGTCAAGGTCTGGTGAGACCCATTGAGCGGGAACGGAGGCCTGCCCATATAGCGAGATGAACGCCGTCCCGCGGCGGACCCACAGATCAAGGTCGTGCGCCTTCAACTGGTTTCGCGTTTCCTGCCAGCCTCCTGTCCACTGGCAGGCTCCGAGGCGTTTCCGAAGGTTGTCAACCTCCGGCACCTCGCTGGAGACGGCTTGGGGAAGGCTCGCCAGAAGTTCGCTTGCCGATGGGCTGGAGCGGGCCGCTGTGCAGAGCCACTGAAGAAAGCTTTGCGCCTCAGGTGCACGCTGATAGACTGCGCGACGATCTGCAGCCGTCATGACCGTCTTTGACAGCTCTGCCGCTATGAAGTCTCGGCGCACCTGCGCGGCGACGGTGATATGGCGGGCGTAGCTTGTCGTCTCGTCTTCCAGCGCCGCGTGATGCCGCGCTCGCAGCTGCTCCAAACCTTGGCGAATTGCCTGGACCGTTTTCGACGTAACCGTCCACCGTCTCTTTAGTTTGTCAATTCGCCAGTCGGACCGGGCATAAGTCGCAGTGGTGGTCGCGTTGGTAATTTCGGAGATGTCCCGCAGTACAAGGCCGCTGCGCTTGTAATATACGGCCCATCCCCGAGCGAAGTGCGTTAGCATGAAGTCGTACAGGCCGCCGATATTTCTCAGCGCGTTTGCCTCGAGCGCAAGCAGTTCCTTGCGGTCATCCGTCACGGGGTCGACTGATGGTGCGCTGAGGTCCAACTCCGTCGCAGCCTGCAAGCCCAACTGAAAGGCGTTATGCTTCGAAAACGGAATGCTGACAGGGCGTCCCCCAAGAGTGAGAAGGCGCATGACGAGCCCGTGCAGATGAGGCAATTCGACATCCCGCGTGTCCGGGTCGGTGGCGCGTGCGCCGCGATGGCCGTTCATATGAATCACTGATAGCCGAGGATAGGGTAGCAGACGTAACTCTGTTACAACTATCTGGTAAATGGCTTGCAGGGCGCGCTTCATGGGCTCGACGCCGGCTCTGATCGCGTCGGCGCGCGATGGCGAATATCCTGCAGCGCGGCACCGCTGTTGGAGCGTCTCAAAATCTGAAATACCCGTTTCGTCTGTAGAATAAGCTTCAAGTTCTCGCCGGAGATACTGCCGGTAAAGGAAGCGCCAGCCGATACGGGCGATTTCTTCCGGGCTGGGAGAAATGAAAATTTCAATCAGCGGCTTATCGATGTCCTTGCGAGAATCCGTCAAGCTCTCCAGCATAGATGCTGAGAACAGCGCTGCTTCTGCAGTCGAATTGGCGAATTCGGAAGCCCCTAATGTGGCCGTGAAGCACTCAACGCTGCCGATCTTGCCCTGCAAAAGCTCCTCAGGCGTGGTTCGCAGAACATAGCTTGCCCGGTCAAGAACGCTCTTTTTGAACGACAAGGATGTGTACATGTGCTTAAGCTCCCTTTTTGAGCGATTTAGCCTCTTCTAAGGGAACTGCAAGACTTTTTTGAACAGCACAGCGGGAGGGGCTTGGCCGGCTTGAAAGCTGCTTTGCGCCGGTGGGAAGCCTCCCAAGCGCGCCAGGAATACGCCTGGTCATTGTAGCGCTGTGTCGGCAGCCACGACATCTGGTGCTTGTTGTTCAGCGAGCCGGACCTTGCGTGAAGCGCGCGATCCAGAAAAATGACCTCCGGACCGCAAAAACTGCTGGCGAAAGGATCGCACCGTTACCACACCAAGGGAGGAACAATTAGAAACCGAAAGGGTTACTCCCATGGGCATCACTAATAAGGATTCCTCTACGTCCGCCCTGTGCAAGGCCATCGCAGGAGGTGAACTCCAGGTGACGATGGACCAAAACGGGACGTACTGGGTCTGCAACGCCAGCATGATGGGCGAGGTGCAGATCGATGCCGCGCAGAAGTACAAGGTCGGTCTTGCGATCACGGCTAATGGTCAATGCTGGCGCTTCGATATCCAGCTCAAGCCGCCTTACAACGCTCCAGAGGACGGATTCAGCGTGGCCATGGACGTTCTCGAGTGGCTTCAAGACTATGAGCAGAACCGGCGTGGATGTCGGGATACGCATGGACACCGCATTGACGAAGCAAGGGAGGTCGTGAGCTGGTACGCTCAGGCGCACGGCTTGGTAAATGTCGCGACCGCAGTCACGATCTCCTCCGGCCTTCCTGCTGGCTTCGACGCGATCGCCGCGACGTCGGCTGGTGTCACCGTTCGGCTGCGTTCTAAAACCCAGGACCTTGAACCGGAAGAAGCGGCTGCGCTCAAAAAGGCGACGGAGGAAATGGGGGCTATCATCGGTCACATCGGCATCGGCGCGCTGGATATCCGAAATGGCCGGGTCGGGAGCTTACAGATTGAGGTACCGCTCCGGGCGCCGCGGTCGCCAGCGGAACTCGTGAAGTCCCGGAGCGAGCTTATCCTATGGCTTGACCGACCCGAGAACCGGTGTCTCGACCTTCTGCATCTTGACCTGGAAGTTGCTTCCCAAGCCGCCGGTGCATCACCTGTAGCCGCTCCACCGAGATAAGTGGAACAGCACAGCCCGCTTGGCTTCCGGCCGTGACTGCGTTAACCTTTAAAAGCGGGCATGGCCCGCTCCTCACCCAGAGGGAAGATCAACCCGGCGGGACGCCTTGCGGTTCCGTCGGGTTGTTTCGTCTTGGGGAAGGCGCGCCGCGAAGCGCTACTGCCAGGCCAGCCGTCGCGGCCAGTGGCCCACAGGGTTTGACTCCAGTGCAAGAAGGGCGATCGGCGGAGCAGAGCGCCGTGCCTTTCTGCTGCCGTAACCGTCTTCTGACGGCTGCCTTGGCGTCGGCGTCCCGATAGTGCTGACTTCGTCGATCTTGGAGTGGATCGGCGGATGGAGCGAGTTGCTTATGGCCTACGATGGTAGTCAGCCTCCGGCGCGGCGGCGGTCATGGCCGCGGGCGGACAAGGAGCGGATGGTCAGAGAGGTTGCGGAGAGCGGCCTGCCGGTGGCCGAGGTGGCGCGGCGGAACGGCGTTCATCCCAGCGTCCTCGGACGCTGGTGCCGGAAGGCAGCTCCAGCCGCACCCGGCTTTCTGCCCGTCCAGGTCGCGGCGCCGAAGGATGAAGAGGCGGCTCCCGCGCCCGAGGAACCGTCTCCGGTCGAGATCGTGCTCACCAACGGGCGCCGCCTGATCGTGCCGGCCACCATCGCGCCACCCCGGTTGCGGACGCTGGTCGCGGCCCTGGAGGGGGCATGATCGCCGTTCCGCCGGGCGTGCGTGTCTACCTGGCGCTCGGCCGGACCGACATGCGAAAGGGCATGCCCGGCCTCGCCATGCTGGTGCAGGAGGTCCTGAAGAAGGACCCGTTCTCGGGGCACCTGTTCGTCTTCCGCGGGCGGCGTGGCGACCTGGTCAAGATCCTCGCCTGGGACGGCCAGGGGTTCTGCCTGTTCACCAAAGATCTGAGTTCATACTACACCTCTTCCACATCCAGATGATGGTTTTGCGTGGCTTCGTTTTTCGCACGCTCGGCTACCCGATGGGCGAGCGTGTTCCATCGGCTGCACTGCTTTTTCGGGAGGTCCGAGTCGGGAATCTCGTACAGGCGATATTGGCCGTTGTAGTGATGGCCGATAACGAGTCCGTGTTTGGCCCATCGTGCGAGGGTGTGCTCGTGAATGCCGAGACGCGCCGCCGCCTCTTGTTTCGTCAGCATCCCGCGGTCCCGCAGGCGGTCGTAGCGCGAGCGAAGTTTGTACTGATGAGCGAGATAAGCCACTCGCAGCGGAGTGAAACGCGCATCCTGACGACCGCGGCGCGTCGCCCCTCCCGGGTGATGTCCTTGGCGGTTCAGGATCTCCGCGATCTCCGAGTAGATGTGATCGTCGAGGAGCTTATCGACGAGCTCGACGATATGCATCGGGGTCTTGACTTGCTGAGCGGAAGACTTCGGGTTGAGTGTGGTGATCGTCTCGGTCTTGCCGCCCCTGAATCGAACATGGACCTTAGTCGTGCCTTCCGTGGGCAGCTTGACGAGGGTGACATCCTCAATGATGTGGGCGAGCAGCCGCTTGCGGTCGCGGTTCGGCGTGTCCGGATGCGCCCAAAGCTTCTTGAAATCCGTAGTCATCGCGACCAGCCGCTCCCGGACAGCTTCGTCGACTACGACCCGGTCGTACTCGCGGGTGCGCTCGCGCTCGTGGCGGGCATCGGCCAGCAAACGGAGCTTCTCGTTCCATTCGCCTTCGAGCGTATCGGCGACGAGGCGGTTGCCGGGATCGACGAGCATGAAACGCCTTTGGGCGAGTTCGGCCTCGATCTGGGCGCGCTGGATCGCACGGCATCGCAGTCGGTCAGCCTCTTCATGTCGGGCTTCGACTTCCCGGCGGACGTCGAGGGCGATCTCGACGACGGCCGGCGTCATCACGTCGGCGACGAGCATGCCGATGGCCTCATCAACGGGAGGACCGGCGACGGACTGGCAGGAGGCTTCCCCGCGAGAGGTCCGTGCGCGATCACAGACGTACCAGGCTTCCAGGCGACCGCGGCGCGCGGCATATTTGACTCGAAAACGACTACCGCATCGCCCGCACACGGCGCGGCCTTGAAGCAGGGCCACTCCTTCGCGGGGAACCGATGTGCGCGCCTGATCATAGCCTCGCCCGTTCTCCTGGAGGATCTTCAAGTTCTCCTGGTGTTGGCCCCAGGTGATGTAGCCGGGATGGGCATCGGGGATACAGGCGAGCCATTCTTCCTGGTCGCGCGCACGCAGCGTCCTCCTGCCGTCGATGGCGCGCCGATATTGACGTCGACCGTAGGCATAGGCGCCGGCGTAACGCGGATTGTGCAGGACGCGCACCGCGGTCGACGCGGTCAGGGATCGAAACACGGTCCGGCTATCGTGCAGGCGCGAAGGGAACAACAGGCCCTGCTTACGGAAGGCCTTGACGGTTTGGGAGGCGGATCCAACACGAGCGAACGTCTCGAAGAAATGGGCAATCGTCTCTCTGACCTGGGTATCCGGGTCAAGGGCCACGTTGCCGGCATCGTCATAGACCAGCCCCGTCGGCAGGGGGCAGCGAAACTCGCCGCGGCGCGCTTTGTTGAGGATGCCGCCGCGGAGCCGCGCCTTGATCACGTGCAGTTCGGCTTCACTCATCGTTCCCTTGAGGCCGAGCAAGAGCCGGTCGTTGAAGCTCGCGGGATCGTACACGCCGTCCTCGTCAAGGATCAGGGTATCGGCGAGGGCGCAGATCTCCAGCAAGCGCTGCCAGTCGGCGTTGTTGCGCGCCAGACGGGAGACTTCCAGGCCCATCACGATCCCGGCGCGGCCCATGCCGACGTCGCTGACCAGTCGCTGGAAGCCCTCTCGCCACGCCGCCGATGCGCCGGATTCGCCCTGGTCATTGTCGATGACGATGATTTGCTCGTCGCGCCAGCCGAGAGCCACGGCGCGCCCACGAAGTCCGTACTGCCGTTTGGCGCTCTCGGCGTTCTCGACCACTTGCCGCATCGAGGACTGGCGGATGTACAGGTAGGCACCGCGTTTGAGGTGCGAAGGCTGGACCTTGATGTGGGCGTTCATGACGATCTCCGATCGTGGATGCTTCCGACGATTGATGCGAGGACGTGAACGGCAACGTTGTGCCCGCGCCGCGCCGGGACGGCGAGTGACGAAGCGTAGACTGGCTCTTGAGGGGAACTTGCGGCTGCGGTCAGAGCGCGGGCCCATCCCCACATACCGCGGCGCAGGAAGAGCGCGAGGCCGCTACGGGCGTCGATCGGCAGCGCCTCGCCGAGAGCTGCTCCGCGAAGCAGCTCGTACCGGGTTGCAATGGCCGATGGCAGGGCCGATCCCGCTGCCGTCGTTGCGCCCGTCAGGCGCGAGTTTTTTTTAGAACGCGCTCGATTGTTCTGGGATGGAGCTCGATGCCAAGTTCCTGGTGTACGAGCTTTGCCAGTTCCCGGGCGCGGACGGGCTCGCCTGGGATAAGCCTCGCCCGCAGGAACGCGAGGACTTCGTCGTCGATCTTGTGGGGGCCGCGTGGGCCGGGTTTCGCCGGCACCAGTCCGGCAATTCCGCCGTTGTCGAAGTTGGCCTTGGCTTGGTAATAGGTCGGCCGCGAAAAGCCGTACTCGTTCGAAGCCTCGGTTACCGACACGCCGTCGGTGGAGACGCGACGGAGCATCTCGTACTTGACCTGGACAGCGTCGTGCGGGTCGAAGAACTCGCTGTCGCGAAACTTCGGATCGCGCACCTTCTCGGGCGTCGCATTGAAGGTGCCCTCCTCGATGAGGGCCTCGGCCTTCGAGCGCTTGCTGTCGTACTTCGCAGGCATCGACGAATCCGAGGACGAGAGGTAGAGAAGGTGTAACGGTATTTATACCGCGTTCCGCATACAGGTCAAGCTTCTCACCGCCGTACCCACGTCCGCTACACGCGGAAGAAGGGAAATAAGAACCTTCAAAGCTCTGTCGCGGCGTAATTCGCTTTACATGTGCGGCGTAATTGACCTTACACATTGCGGCCCCCACGGTCGACCAATCTGCTGGAAAGGCGCTCCACCACGTCGGCGAGAGCAATCAAGTCCGTCACCCGCAATGGCGTGCGGCCGTCGCCGACAACCACCTCGGGATCCGGGCTCGAAAGATCGGTCCACTGCGGCGGAACCGACCAGACCGAGCCATCTTCCGCCTGAAGCAGCAGGCGTTCGCCGAGCCGGTTGAAGCGCCGGCCCACGCATGGCAACCATCGCTCCCTCAGAGGATGGAACGGGTGCGTGACCTGGACTAACTGGTGCGCTGCGACGGTAGGGGTCGCATTCTCCACGGAGGTACAAGCGGCTGGAGAAGGGACGCTTCGTCTGGCCCTCGGCGGAGGGCGGCGTGGCGGCGCTGACGCCGGCCCAGTTGAGCATGCTGATCGAGGGCATCGACTGGCGCATGCCGACGCGGACATGGCGGCCGGAGACAGCCGGCTGACGAGCCCCGGAAGGCGCCGAAATCCTTGGTTTTTAGGGCTTCTGCGGCTAGAATCCGGCCATGCCTTCCGCACCGTCTTCCCAGCTTCCCGACGACGTCGAGGCCCTGCGGGCGATCATCGCCGCGCAGGCCGAGGAACTGGCCGCGGCCAGGGCCGGCCTGACCGCCAAGGCGCTGGAAGTCGAGAAGCTGAAGGTGCAACTCGCCCGCCTGCGGCGGATGACGTTCGGGCGATCGTCGGAGAAGCTGTCCCGCGAGATCGAACAGCTCGAACTGGCCCTGGAGGACCTGGAGGCCGAAGCGGCCGAAGCGGCCGAAGCAGAGGATGAAGCGCCGCCGGAGCCGACCGAGGCCGACGCCCCGGACCAGCCTGCCGCGCGCCGTCGCCGCGCCCTACCGGAGCATCTGCCGCGCGACGAGGTCCGTCATGATCCCGCCGACGACTGCCCGGCCTGCGGCGGCGCCATGCACACGGTGGGCGAGGACGTGACCGAGATCCTCGACTACGTGCCCGGCCGTTTCCGGGTGATCCGCCATGTCCGTCCGGCGCTGTCGTGCC
Organism: Caenispirillum salinarum; assembly: GCF_044803115.1. Classification (GTDB taxonomy): domain Bacteria; phylum Pseudomonadota; class Alphaproteobacteria; order Rhodospirillales; family Rhodospirillaceae; genus Caenispirillum; species Caenispirillum salinarum_A. The sequence goes on from NZ_CP085224.1 coordinate 1,897,618, forward strand.
GGACGTGCGAGAGCATGGTGCAGACGCCGATGCCGTCCCTGCCGGTGGCGCGCGGCCTGCCGTCGCCGGCCCTGCTGTCGCATGTCCTGGTGTCGAAATACTGCGACCACCTGCCGCTGTACCGCCAGAGCCAGATCTACGCCCGCGAGGGCGTGACGCTGCCCCGGGCGCTGCTGGCGGGCTGGGTCGGCAGGACGGCCGCCCTGGTGGCGCCGCTGGTCGAGGCGATTGGCCGCCACGTGCGCGCCGGCGACGCCTTGCACGCCGACGACACGCCGGTGCCGGTGCTCAGCCCGGGCGCCGGCAAGACCCGGCAGGCGCGACAATGGGTCTATCTGCGCGACGAACGTCCCCATGCCGGCCCGGCGCCGCCGGCCGTGCTTTACCGCTACACGCCCGACCGCAAGGGCATCCATCCGCAGACCGAGTTGCAGGGCTTTCGCGGCCTTCTGCACGCCGACGGCTATGCCGGTTTCAACAAGCTGTACGAGCCGGGAGAGGACGGCGTCGCGTCCGTGCAGGAGGTGGCATGCTGGGCCCATGTGCGGCGCAAGATCCACGACGTTCATGCGGCGACCGGATCACCCATCGCCGCCCGGGCCCTGGAGCTGATCGGCGCGCTGTTCGACGTGGAGCGCCGGATCTCCGGGCGTCCAGCCGACGAGCGCCTGCGCGTGCGCCAGGCGGAGAGCCTGCCCCGGCTGGAGGCGGTGAAGACCTTCTTCGACACCAGCCTCCGCAAGCTGCCGGGCAAAAGCGAGCTGGCGGCCGCAATGCGCTACGCCCTGACGCGCTGGCCAGCGCTGACCCGCTATGCAGGCGACGGCCGCTGCGAGATCAGCAACAATGCCGCTGAGCGGGCCATCCGCCCGCTGGCCCTGGGCCGGAAAAACTACCTCTTCGCCGGCTCCGACGCCGGCGGCCGCCGGGCGGCGGCCATCTACACGCTGGTCGAGACCGCGCGGCTGAACGGCCTCGACCCGCAGGCCTACCTCACCACGGTGCTGGCTCGCATCGCCGACCATCCGATCAACCGGATCGACGACCTGCTGCCGTGGAACATCGGGCAGCCGCAGGACGACCAGAAGGCTGCCTGACCGTCAACAGGCGGCCGCCGCAGCCGCTGGAAGACGCTTACCTGCTGCCCGCCCTGGACGGCGCAGAAGGACCGCGGCATCGTTCCGGTGTCTTAGCTCTGCCGCGTCCTTGCCCGAGCTCCTCTCAGCTTCCATTCTTGAGGGACTGTATTAGGGGAGGCACGGAGTTCCATGAGCGTTCGACAGCCGTCATCCGGCATCATCCATCCCGTCATCCTGTCCGGGGGGGCTGGTACGCGCCTGTGGCCGCTGTCCCGGGAGTCCCGACCGAAGCAGCTGCGCCGGTTGCTGGGCGACCGCACCCTTCTGCAGGATACCGCGCGCCGCGCCAGTGCATGGGCGCCGCCGGTTATCGTCTCCAACGCCGAGCACCGCTTCCAGATCGCCGAGCAGATGCGCCAGGCGGGAATCGCCCCGCGCGCCATCGTCATCGAGCCCTCGGCGCGGAACACGGCCCCCGCCGCCGCCGTCGCCGCCCTGATGCTGGCGGAGGAGGATCCCTCGGCGCGGATGCTGGTCATGCCGTCGGACCACGCCATTCACGACGCCGAGGCCTTCGGCACCACCGTCGAGGCCTGCGGCGCCGCGGCCGGTGAAGACCGGCTGGCCTGCCTTGGCGTCACGCCGACGCGGCCGCACACCGGCTACGGCTATGTTGAGCGCGCGGCGGAGCCGATCGCGCCGGGCGTCGCGCCCGTTGTCCGCTTCGTGGAAAAGCCCGACCCGGACCGCGCCAAGGCGTTCGTGGAAAGCGGCAATTTCCTGTGGAACGCCGGCATCTTCCTGTTCCCGGTCGCCGCCTACCTCGATGCCCTGGCCGAAACGCGTCCCGACATGCTGGAGCTGTGCCGCGCCGCCGTGTCGCAGGCGCAGCAGGACCTCGACTTCCTGCGTCTTGCGCCCGAGCCCTTCAACGCCATCAAGGGCGACAGCATCGACTACGCCGTTATGGAGCACGCCAGGGATGCCGTCGTCGCCGAACTGGACGCCGGCTGGAGCGATATCGGGTCGTGGTCGTCGCTGCACGAGGAATCCGAGAGCGATGCCGACGGCAACGCCCTTGTTGGCGACGTAACGGCCATGGGGTGTTCCGGCAGCTACCTGCGCAGCGAAGACCGGCTTCTGGTGGCCATCGGCATCAAGGACCTGGTGGTGGTCGCCGAGGACGACGCCGTCCTGGTGGCGCGCAAGGGCGACGACCAGCGGGTCAAGGACGTGGTCGCCGACCTGAAGGCCCGCGGCCGCAAGGAAGCGACCGAGAACACCTGCAGCTACCGCCCCTGGGGCACCTTCCAGACCATCGACGAGGGGCCGAGGTTCCACGTCAAGCACATCATGGTCAAGCAGGGCGAGAGCCTGTCCCTGCAGATGCACCATCACCGCAGCGAACACTGGATCGTCGTCGAGGGTACGGCTGAGGTCACCCGCGACGATGACACCTTCCTGCTGTTCGAGAACGAGTCGGTGTTCATCCGCGCCGGCCAGACCCACCGGCTGCGCAACCCCGGCAAGCTGCCGTTGCGGTTGATCGAGGTGCAGTCCGGCCCCTACTGCGGCGAGGACGACATCGTGCGGTTCACCGATGCCTACGGCCGGATCGAGCCGCTGCGCCAGACGTGAGGCCGCTTGGTCGGCGTTCGGTGTCGCTATACAGTGCCGCGCGATTCATTCTACAGAAAGGCTTACCCACTGTGACCGTCACGTCCTCCGGCGCCATCCCTGCGCATCATTTTCATCCGTCCATTCTGCGGGCCTATGACATCCGGGGCATTGTCGGTGAGACGCTGAGCGCCGCTGATGCGCGCGCCATCGGCTGTGCCTTCGGGTCGATTGTCCGGCGTGACGGCGGCCGGTCGGTGGCGGTCGGGCGCGACGGGCGGCTGTCATCGCCGGAGCTTGAAGCAGCACTTGTCGAGGGGCTGACGGCGGTGGGCTGCACGGTGACGCGCATCGGCTGCGGGCCGACGCCGATGCTGTATTACGCCTGTGCCGAGCTTGCGACCGACGGCGGAGTCATGGTCACGGGCTCCCATAATCCGCCGACCCACAACGGCTTCAAGATGGTCAAGAGCGGCAAGCCGTTCTACGGCGACGCCATTACCGGCCTGGGCGAGATCGCTTCTGCCGGTGCCTGGGCAGAGGGCGCCGGAGCGGGCGCGGTCGAGGAACGCGATCTGCGCGACGCCTACACCGAGCGCCTGCTGTGCGACCACGGGCGCAATATCCGTCCGCTGACGGTCGTGTGGGATGCCGGCAACGGCGCCACCGGCGACATCATGTCGCGGTTGACCGATCGTCTTCCCGGGCGCCACATCCTTCTCAATGCCGAGATTGACGGCACCTTCCCGGCCCATCACCCCGACCCGACCCTGCCGGAGACGCTGGAGCAGCTGCGCGCGGCCGTCGCAGAAGAGGGCGCCGACGTGGGCATCGCCTTCGACGGCGACGGGGACCGCATCGGCGTCATCGACGGGCGGGGCGCGATTCTCTGGGGCGATCAGCTCCTCATGCTGCTGGCCGAGGAGGTGCTGGCCCGCCATCCGGGCGCGCCGATCATCGCCGACGTCAAGGCGAGCAAGACCCTGTTCGACCATGTAGCCGCGCTGGGCGGCGAACCCGTCATGTGGCGCACCGGGCATTCGCTCATCAAGACAAAGATGAGGGAGACCGGTGCCCCGCTGGCCGGCGAAATGAGCGGCCACATCTTCTTTGCCGACGGCTGGTACGGTTTCGACGATGGCCTCTACGCCGCGGTGCGGCTGCTGGACCTGGTTGGCCGTGTCTGGTCCGAGGGCACGACGCTGGCCGAGCGCCATGCCGCGCTGCCGCGCCTGCACGCCACGCCGGAAATCCGGATCGACTGCCCGGAGGAACACAAGTTCGACGCCGTGCGCGCGGTGACCGAGGCGGTGACGGTTGATCCGCAGGCGCAGGTCTCCACGGTCGACGGCGTGCGCGTCACGACGCCCGATGGCTGGTGGCTTCTTCGGGCCTCCAACACGCAGGCGGCGCTGGTGGCGCGCTGCGAGGGCGAGGATAAGGCGGCGCTCGGTCGGCTCGTGGCGGGCCTTGCACGCACGCTGGACGGCCAGGGCCTGAGGCTGTCTGAGGACATAAGACGCCTCGTCGCCGAGGGGTGAGGGCCGGGCCGGGCGGCAGCATTTCCGTTTGTCTGTGCCGTAGGACGGGCTATGGTTCGGCCGCCGGGCGCCTCCTTTTTGGCCGGTGCCTCCGTACCTCGTCACAGCTGGTTCCGCCATGGCTTCCTTCCTAATCCGTTACCTGAAGTCCCGCGACCGGGGCCTTCTGACCGTCTCGGTCGCGCTGTTGGCTCTCGGCCTGCTTGTCGGGTTCGGCGCGCTCTACAGCATTCCGCTCGGCCTGGGCGACAAGAAGGCCGTTAAGCTGCTGGGCTGGACCCTCGAACGCCGTGTCACCTACCAAGCCGCGTTTGCGGCAGCGGCGGCCAACCTGCTGGTGCTGCTGCTGGCGCTCGCCGTGCCGCGGGGCGCGGCGCGGGGCTTCCTGCGGCCGGCACTGGCCGCCCTGAACGCCGCCGCCATTGTGTTCCTGGCCGTGCGCAGCGACGCCATTCTGGAGCGGCGCGAGGACAGCCCCGTCGGCGCCGCCGCCTACAATGAGGTGCCGCCCGCTCCCTACGACGATCCCGCCTTTGCCGACTCGCTGATCCGGGTGAACGACGCGCCCGCCGCCGAGGCCGTGCGCCAGCGCCTGATCGTGCGCATCTTCGGCGATGCCGGATTGCCCGCCGGACGGGGCTTCGACACTGTTGAGCGCAGCGTCGAGGAGCCGAACCTCGCCGGCTTGCCGGCCGCGCGCATCGACCGCATGAGGATGGCGCTCGACCACGGTTACGAGGCCACAGCCTATCATCTGGTGCCCGAGGGTGAGGCGGCGGAAACGCTGGTGCTCTACAATCACGGCCACGTCTCGGACATCTTCGGCGAAGAGGCGCAGCACGCCATCGAGCAATTCCTGCGGGCGGGGCACGCAGTGACGGCGCTGTCCATGCCCAACCGCCGGCCCAACACCACACCGGGTCGCATCGACACCGTCCGCCACGGCTCCATCGCCAACCGCCTCGACCACGAGAGCTTTTCCTTCCTTGAGACGGCGGAGTATTCGCCGATCCGGCTGTTCGTCGCGCCGCTGGTGGCGGCCGTAGACCAGGGGCTGGCCGACGGGTACGAGACCATAGCAGCGACCGGCATCTCGGGCGGGGCCTGGAGCATCACGGTGGCGGCGGCAGTCGACCGACGCATCCGGGCGACGTATCCGGTGGCGGGCAGCTTACCGATGTATCTGCTCGCCCTGCCGCCCAACCGCCCGGGCGACTGGGAGCAGGTCCATGCGGACATCTACCGTATCGCTTCATACCTGGACCTATATGTGCTCGGTGCGGCAGGGCAGGGGCGGCGACAGATCCAGATCCTCAACCAGTACGACTCGTGCTGCTTCCGGGGCATCGGCGCGCGCGGTTATGCCTCGGCCGTGGCCGAGGCGACGGCCGCCCTCGGCGGCCGGTACGAGCTGGTGATCCTGCCCGAGCACGACCACCGGATCGCGCCGGAAGCCTTTGACATCATTCTGGAAGACCTTGGCCGTTCGCCCGACGGCTAATCGCCGGCCTCGGCGGCGAGGCCGAGCAGGTAGTCTGCATAGTGGGTCCCGGACAAGCCGTGGACCAGGCGCAGCAGGGTCTCGACGCCGATGAAGCCCATGCGGTAGGCGACTTCCTCAAGGCACCCGACCATCTGCCCGGTGCGGGTCTGCATGACGCGGACGAACTCCGCCGCGTCATGGAGGCTGCCGTGGGTGCCGGTGTCCAGCCACACGAAGCCGCGCCCCATGCGCCGCACCGACAGCCGTCCCTCCCGCAGGTAGCGGTTGTTGATGTCGGTGATCTCCAGTTCGCCACGGGCCGAAGGGCGCAGCTCCGCCGCCATCTCCACGACATCGGAGTCGTAGAAATAGAGCCCGGTCACCGCCCACGGGCTGTCGGGGTGCCGGGGCTTTTCCACGATGTCCAGCGGTCTATTCCCCGTGTCGAAGCGCACGATGCCATAGCGGCCAGGATCGCGCACCCGGTGGGCCAGCACGCAGGCGCCGGACCCGCCGGCGGCCTGCTGCACGAGCCGGCTAAGGCCGTCGCCGTAGAAAATGTTGTCGCCCAGCACAAGCGCCACCCGATCGCCGCCGATGTGGGCCCGCCCGATCAGGAAGGCCTGCGCGATGCCCTCGGGCACCGGCTGCTCGGCGTAGGACAGCGCAAGGCCCCAGAGCGATCCGTCGCCCAGAAGCCGTTGGAACGCCGGAGCGTCCTGCGGGGTCGTTATGATCAGGATGTCGCGGATGCCCGCCAGCATCAGCGTCGACAGCGGGTAGTGGATCATCGGCTTGTCGTAGACCGGCAGCAACTGCTTGCTTGCCACCAGCGTCAGCGGATAAAGGCGCCTGCCTGCGCCGCCGGCCAGGATGATGCCTTTCATTGTCCGGCCTCCGGTCCGTCGGAGGCGAGGCCCAGGCGCTCCCCGCCATAGGCGCCGCCGCGCAGGATCGCCTCCCACCAGGGCCGGTTGTCCAGGTACCAGCGGACCGTGTCGCGCAAGCCGTCGTGGAACCGCACGCGCGGGCGCCAGCCTAATTCCGCCGCCGCGCGGCTGCTGTCGAGTGCGTAGCGCAAATCGTGGCCGGGGCGGTCGGCGACGAAGGCAATGGCGCTTTCGTGCGGGAGGCCGTCGGCGCGGGGCGAGGCTTCGTCCAGCAGGCGGCAGAGAGTGCGGACAACGTCGATGTTGGCCAGCTCGCAGCCGCCGCCGATGCAATAGCTCCGACCGGCTGCTCCGCGCTCCAGGACGGCGAGCAGCGCATTGGCGTGATCGTCGACGTGCAGCCAGTCACGCACGTTCTCGCCGCGACCGTAGACGGGCAGCGCCTCCCCCCGCACTGCGCGGATCAGGGTCAGCGGAATCAGCTTTTCGGGAAACTGGCGCGGACCGTAGGTATTGGAGGCGCTCACCACCATTGTCGGCAGATCGTAGGTGGCGTGCCAGGCCCGGACCAGATGGTCGGCCGCCGCCTTGGAGGCGGCATAGGGCGAGTTTGGGCGGTAGGGGGACGCCTCGCTGAAGCGCCCGTGCGCGCCGAGGGTGCCGAACACCTCGTCGGTGGAGACGTGGACGAAGCGGAAGGCGTCCCGCGCCGGGGCGGTCAGCGCCCGCCAATGGGCGCGGGCCGCCTCCAGCAGAACGCCTGTGCCGTCCACGTTGGTGCGGATGAAGGACGCCGGTCCGTCGATGGAGCGGTCGACATGGGATTCGGCCGCCAGGTGGAGCACCGCCTCGGGCCGGTGGCGCTGGAAGATGTCGCCAATGGCGCGGGCGTCGCATATGTCGGCGGCCTCAAAGGCGAGTCCGGGGTCATCGGCCACCGCCTCCAGATTTGCGCGGCTGCCGGCGTAGGTCAGCAGGTCGGCCACGACCACCCTGTGCCCCGCTGAGAGCAGCCGGCGGACCACCGTCGATCCGATGAAACCGGCCCCGCCGGTGACGAGTATCTTCATGCTGCTGGGTCCGTGGTGGACGGAGGCGGCGAATGGGGTTGTTCCGTCACATTACGGCAGCCGGATCGGCTCCGGCAACCGCTCCGCGAGTCCCCGCGCCGCTCAGGCCGGTGTCCGGAGGGGGTGCTGGCCGCGGCCAGATCGGCCGCCACCATCTCCCGCACCAGCTCGGCGAGGCCGGTTCGCGGACGCCATCCCAGGCGGCGACGGGCGAGGGAGGCATCGCCGCACAGGGCCGCCACCTCGGTCGGGCGCACGTAGCGCGGATCGATGGCGACCAGAACCTGGCCCGTACGGGCATCCAGGCCGCGTTCCGCAAGACCGTCGCCCGTCCACTCGATCTCCCGCCCCACCTCGGCGAAGGCCAGGTCCACGAAATGGCGGGCGGTCGCCGTCCGCCCGGTGGCGACGACGTAGTCGCCCGCTTCGTCCTGCTGGAGCATCCGCCACAGGGCATCCACGGTATCGCGGGCGTGGCACCAGTCGCGTTCGGCGTTCAGGTTGCCGAGCCACAGGGTTTCCTGCCGGCCCGTTTCGATGGCGGCGACGGCGCGGGTGATCTTGCGGGTAACGAAGGTCTCCCCGCGCCGGGGGCTTTCGCGATTGAACATGATCGCGTTGGAGGCGTGCAGGCCATAGGCCTCGCGGTAGTTCACGGTGATCCAGTAGGCATACAGCTTGGCCGCGGCATAAGGGCTGCGCGGCCGGAAGGGCGTGGTTTCGGTCTGCGGGCTTTCCGCCGCCGCGCCGTAGAGTTCCGAGGTGGACGCCTGCACCACGCGCGTCGTCCCCTCCAGGCCCAGGATGCGCAGGGCCTCCATCAGCCGAAGGGTGCCGAGCCCGTCAGTATCCGCCGTGTACTCCGGCGCCTCGAAGCTGACGTGGACGTGGCTTTGGGCGGCGAGGTTGTAGATCTCGTCGGGGCGCACCTCCTGGATCAGCCGGATCAGTCCGGTGGCGTCCGTCATGTCGCCATGGTGGAGGAAGAAGCGCGGGTCCCCTTCGTGCGGGTCCACGTACAGGTGGTCGACGCGCGCGGTGTTGAACATCGACGACCGGCGCTTCAGGCCGTGGACCGTGTAGCCCTTCGCCAGCAGAAGCTCCGACAGGTAAGAGCCGTCCTGGCCGGTGACGCCGGTGATGAGGGCGACCTTGCCCAAGCTGGACCTCCGTAAAGCGATACGACAGGCGAGGGCGCCAAGACTACCTGTGCGTGCGAAGCTTGCAAGGGCTCATGCGCCGTCACGATGGAAGAAGGCCCAGCCCTCGCATGGTGTGGTGGGCGGACTTCGGGGGCGGGGCCGCCAACTTCCCGGCTCTCGGGCCAGTCGCGGCGGGGCAGAGGTTGGTTTCCAAAGGCAGAGAGGCTAGGCTTGTCGCCTCATTCGCAAGCAGCCTTGGAGAAAAATGCATGAGCATCGATCCCACCCTGAGCAAGGTCTATTCGGTCCAGTCGCCCGACGACTGCGTCGACGCCTACCGTGACTGGGCGAAGGGGTATGAGGACGATGTGGTCGGCCGTTTCGGTTACGTGGCGCCGCGCGTGGCGGCGGAAACCTTTGCCCGCTTCGCCGAAGCCGGAGCATCCCCGGTGCTGGACGCCGGATGCGGCACCGGCCTGGTGGGCGTGGAACTGGCGGGCCGCGGATTCCCCTTGGTGGACGGTCTGGACATCTCGCCGGAGATGCTGGGCGAGGCGCGGGCCAAGGGTGTCTATCGCGACCTGATGGAAGCGGACATGACCAAGCCGCTGACGGCGCTCGCGACGGACGCTTATGCCGGCGTGATCTCGGTGGGGACGTTTACCCACGGCCATGTGGGCACGGAGGGCCTGCCGGAGCTTCTGCGCGTGACGCGACCGGGGGGCATTGTCTGCCTGACCATCAACGAAGGCGTCTACGAGGATTACAGGTTCGAGGACGCCTTTGCCGCCATCGTCCGCGACGGTACGGCGAAGATGCTGGAAAACCGCAAGGCGGACTACCTGACCGACCAGGGCATCGGCTGCCGCCTCACCACGCTGCGGGTGGCCTGACGCTGCGCCTTAGAACAGGGCGTCTTCCACCATGCCGCACAGCAGGTGGCCGACGGCGATGTGCATTTCCTGGATTCTGTTGGTGCGCGTGGCCGGCACCTTGATGCACAGGTCGCAGGCCTCGGCCATGCGGCCGCCGCCGGCGCCCGTCAGGCCGATGGTGCGGATGCCCTTGCCGCGTGCCACCTCCAGCGCGGCCAACACATTGGCGCTGTTGCCGCTGGTGCTGAGCCCCACCAGCACGTCGCCGGCCCGGCCGATGCCTTCGACCTGGCGGGCGAAGACATGCTCGTAGCCGTAATCGTTGCCGATCGCGGTCAGGGCGGAGGTGTCGACGCTGAGGGCCAGTGCAGGCAGGGCGGGGCGGTCGCGCATGTAGCGACCCATCAGTTCGGCGGACAGGTGCTGGCTGTCGGCGGCCGAGCCGCCGTTGCCGCAGAACATGACCTTGCCGCCGGCCTTCAGGCTCTCGATCAGCATGGCCGCGGCCTCGGCGACCACCGGGGCCTGCTCCTGCAGTTTGACGAAGTTGTCGGCGGCCTCCTGGAAGGCGGCGGCAATGCGGCGAGCGTCGCTCAACGGTGATCTCCGGTTCGTGCGTCGGCAGAGCGGAAGATAGGACCACGCTGGTGCGGGCGTCCACCGAAATCAACAGCCCCGTCCAAGCGTCCCGGGCTGAAACCGCATGGGCGTCTTGGGGGTTCGAGCACCCCTCCGCCATTCAGGATCTGGCGGCGACAGGGGGGCCTTTTGAGGTGCTTTCAAAGCCGGCCGGTTGCTTCTGCAGGTTCTGATTAAGCGCAGCGCGATGTCTCACGAACTGGGCGCACTACATGGCGCTCAGGGGTTCCTTCATCCCCTCGGCCGGATGCGTTTGCGCCAGCGCGTCATCGTGCAGGCGTCGATGGGCGGATTGCGCTGAGCGAGCTCGGTGCCGCACAAGGGCTGCCAGTAAGGCCACCGCTCGACCACTTCCTTGTTGGACAGGTCCTGGATGTGCTTGAGGTGGTGGCGGCCGACCTTCAGTCGCGTCGGCTTCGCCTTCCGCACCACGCCCTTGAAGAAGCTGCCGACGGCTCCATTGCCTCGACAGATGCGCATGACCCCACAGTGATGGTGCACGAATGACTTCAAGATCGACTTCGAGACGAGCTCGAAGCCGTACCAAGATCATCCCGAGGGCGTCGTGCGTCCGCCTTGGGACACCATCGTGATCCTCTCGTAGCCGCTTCGTGTGGGCTTCGAAGTCCTCTTGAAAGCGTTTTGCACGCGCTTCAAGGTCATCTCGAGATCGCCTCGAGATGACCTCGATGCTCACGCTGCGCCGTCCTCATATTCCGTTCATATTTCTCCTCGTATTCAATTCATATTTCCTCCCGTCTTCCGTCGTCCGCACAAGCTTCAAGCCCCAAGGATTCCGCGGCTTTCGGAGGTTCGGCGTGGCACTTCCGGCCTGGGCGCCAACTGGCGCCCGAGGCGCCTGGACCTGTGTCCGCGTTGCGGTGGATGTCGTGGCGGAAGACCAGCGCTGCGTCGTCGAGGTTCTGTCGTTACGCCTGAAGGGAACGCCGGGCAAGATACGGCTTGAGCGCTGCCGGTCGGAAACACCAAAAGGTTGTTGGGCAAAAGCGCACGGTCATCGAGCTGCCGGCCGCACTACGCCGGCATGCCGTCGTCAATGGTAGACCTCGGCGCTTCCCGCAGGCCACGCCCTGCGGTGCGCCACGATCGGCGTGGTTTAACTGTTCAGCGCCAGCGGCGGGCAGGGGATGCATCCCTCGTTTTGGTGAGCTTGGAAGAGAATGAAAATTCTTCTGGGCAAGAGCGGCGCAGATGGCCCTTCGGCCCTGCGCCTCCACACCCACGTAAGGGAAACCATCAATGACAGAACACGCTTTCGTGCTTTGGATCGGCGGCGACAGTGATCCCGCCGCTCTTCCTGACCGACCGGGGGCCTCGCCCCGAGCGATCGAACCGCACGCCGACGCTAACGAGAACCCGTTCAGCCATTGGACGGATGTGATCGCCTACGTCCTTCTGGAAAGGGCGCCAAAGAGCAACATCTGGGATCTCCGCGACGCTCGGGTGCTGCAGCGCAACACCGGCGGCGAAAAGAGAATGCTGCAGACGTTCTTTGACGCTGTGGCGGCTTATCCTGAGGCCACGATCGTCACCTTCGACGGGCTTCGGCTCGAACTCGCGATGCTGCGCGCCCGGGCGCTGACCTACCGCTTGGCGGGGCCGGCGCCGCTCGTGGCCGCGACCACAGGCCAGCCGCCGCACATCGACCTTCGGCGGGCCTTGTCGGCCGTATACGGCGAGGAAGCACCGCATCTTGAGGCGATCGGCGCCGTGCTGCAACTGCCGGACGGCACGGCCGCAGGGCTGAAGACGGCGACCATCGTGTCGCCGGTGAGCATCAACGCCAGTTTCACCGGGATCTACCTCAGCAAGGCCATCACCGTCGCAGCGCTGTTCCTTCACCATGAACTGTACAGCGGATGTCTTGACGCGGCAGAGCATCAGGTCTCCTGCAGCAATCTGCGAAACGCGGTGCAGCAACTCGAACATCGCCGGCGAGTTCCAGCCGGCCTCGCACAGCAGATCTAATAGCAGCATCAACTTATTGTGGCACCCGCCGCGCCCCTTGGGTGCGGCGGGCCCTTTTTCTTGGAGCTTAGTATGACCGAAAAGCATCCCCTCAACGTGCGTGTCGACGCCGACTTGTATTGGCGGGTCAAGGGTGCGGCGATACGGCGGCGCATGACCCTCACCGGGCTCGTCGAGTTGGCCCTGGAGGAATACCTTTGGCGCGATCACCTTCGCGACCTTCCCAAAAAGCAGCGGAAGGAAGAGAAAAAGCGAAGGAAACGCGACCAGAGCGGCTGAGCCGCTTCGTTGACAAGACCGGTTAAAACGTGCGCGCGGCTGCTTCTGGAAAGCCAGGGGCCGGCGCGCACGCAGGCGCCCTGCTTGGCCATCGGGATCTGCCCAACGAGAATAGGATGGCTCTGCTGACAGTACGATGGCCGCTGGCTGGCCATAGGGCGGGCGCACCTGTGCCGAGGTCGTGCCGGCTTCCTCGACCGCGCCGAGGGCGGTATTGCGAAGCGATGGCGGTTCTTGACGACCAAGAAAAGGCCGCCGGTGTCGGAGCCCGGTTCACGGACCATCGGGCGAAACCCTACACGAAGCACCGAGAATAATGCACGCTGCGAATGGCGGCCGCAAAGCCCAGATCAGTGAGCGGCAGACCCGGCGGGTCGACAGGAACCCGCGCCTTCCTGCCCAGAAACGCGATCATCGCTCCTGGCGCACCCGCGGTGATCTGCTGGAGGATGTGTGGGAGACGGGCGGCCTGCCGATGCCGGCGGGCGCCGGTTTCAAGCCGGTCACCCTCTTCGAGGAACTGGAGCGGCGCGTCCGGATGGGAACTCGCCACCTCGCTGGCGAACACTCAGGGGGCGGGTTGGCAGAGGCACCTCGGTTTTCGATGCGTCGCCTCCAAGCCTGGAACCGTCAGAACGCGCCCACCGGCTGCCAAAGTGGGCCGTGCGTTTTGAAAGGAAGGTCGTGCTATCCTAATGAAACAAGAAAACGGTCAAGTGCCTGAAAAGAAGCCGCTTTCAGGCGAGAAACCTGAAGAAGACCCGAAGGCCATCCGAGGGATACATCAAGGCGACCCGGTTGTGATCGGGATGCGACCCTAGTGGGGCCTTGAGGTGATTGTGAGGCAGCCTTAGGTGGACGCTCCGGCGTCCTTGTGGGACCCTGACGGTGACCGTGAGCAAATCGGCGTATCACCCGGGCGTGGCCAAGGCGCGCTCTGGAGGAGCACGCGCGATCCAAGGGCGGACCTGCAGAGGTCGCTTGAGGGTGACCCCGAGGACGCGCCGGGGATTGCGCCTTGACGCTCAACCCAAAAATCCTTAATCCATCCTCCCACCGTGACCAAAACGCCAAAGCCCTGCCGCCATGATATGCTTGCAGGGCTTTTTCATTGCCTGACCAGAGGAGGAGAGGCCGCCGTGACCCGTTCCGAGATCGCCAGGGTTCAGGAGTATCTCCGCATCACCTTCGCCAACCCCCGCATCGTGGTGAAGCCGCCCAAGAAGCAGGGACAGCCGGTGGAGGTTTACTGCGCCGACGAGTTCATCGGCGTCCTGCATCGCGACGAGGACGAGGGCGAGGTCTCCTACGATCTGCACATGTCCATCCTGGACCTCGACCTGCCGCCGGACCCGTCGGACGCCAAGGGCCTCTGAAGCCGTTTGCGCAACGGGAAGTGGCTCCCATGGCTGACTACGGCTTCTATATCGCCCAGCTGCGCTTCGTCGCCCGCACCACCGACCGGGTGACGCCGCAGGTGGCGGAGATGATGGACGAGCTTGCGCGCATCGCCAGCGCCATCGAGGCCGAGGGCTACGCCTTCACCGTGCCCGCCGGCCGCCTGCGCGTGGCCGGCCGGGCGCTGGCGGGCGTCGCCGGGCTGATGCAAAAGCAGATCCTGCCCGAGGTGGTCGCCGCGGGAAACACCGCCGGCGAGGCGCAGGTGCGGTGGACCATCGACACCTCCATGGAGGCGGTGGCGAACATGACCGTGCACGCGGAACTCACCGGCGACGGCGAGGACTACCGCGTCATCCTGCCGCCGCCGCCGGGTGCCAAGGTGAACTGAGCCGGACTTATTCGGTCGCGGCGTGGGTCACGAAGCCGTCCAGCGCCGTGCCGATTTTTTGCAGCACCTCCTCGCGCGCCTCCAGGCCATGACGCTCCGACAGCCAGGCGGGGTGGTTGTAGGCGATCCAGACCGCGCCGTCCTCGTCCTCCCACGCCAGGGCCTTCTGCGGCAGGTCGATGGCCGTGGTGCGGCTTTCCTGCATGAGCGGCGTGCCCAGCTTGGGATTGCCGAAGATCAGCACCTGCGTCGGCGCCAGTTCCAGGTCCGCGCCCTTGGCGTTCTCGGCGTGGTCGATGCGGGTGAAGACGGTCAGGCCGTTTTCCTCCAGCGTCTCGGCCAAGCGGTCCAGGGTGTCGGCGACGGAGTGGGCGGACTTCTTGACCACCAGCCCCTCGGCGGTGGGCTGGGCGGCGGCCGGGGGTGCGGCGGCGGTGGCGACGGCCAGGATGGCAGCGGCCGTGGCGGCGGCGAAACGGGTCATGGAGCCTCCTTCATCGAACGGTTGTCCCCACCATCAACGCACGACCGCCCCCGCACGCGGCGGGGGCGGGGGTGGGGATGTGGGGGAAGCTTCAGCGCATGGTGTCGGTGACGTATAGGTAATCGCCGCCGGGTGCCGCCTGATGGCAGGCGATGCAGCCCTGGTCCGCGCCCTTGGCGACGCGGCCCGCCAGCTTCATGCCGTCCGGGTTGCTGTCCAGGGAGCCGTCGGGCAGGTACTTGGCCCAGAACCAGTTCATGGTGTCGGGGTCGTACCCGTCCTCGCGCTGGAACATGACGGTCACCGCGCCCAGGTGTTCGGCGCGGTTGCCCTGCACGGCCTCCTTCTCAACGCCTTCCGGGCCGTAGTTGCGCTTGACCGCCACCATGCCGGTGTGGCCGTCGACGGTCATGGTGGTGAAGAAGGTCTCCAGCATGAAACCGTGAGGCTCCACGCCGCGATAGGGCACGGCGTCGATGGCGTTCTCTCCGGCCAGGCGCATGTCGGTCAGTTGCTGCCACAGGGTGGCGGCATAGTCCTGGCTGGCCTGGTCGCCGAAGGGGGCGTCGTCCTGCGCGGTGGCCGCAGCGGTGCCGAGCACGATAGCCAATGCCGCGCCGGCAATGGTTTTCAGGGGATGGACCATGGTTGCCTCCGTCTGTTCGGGAAGGGACGGTCTTGTGTGCCGCCTGTCCTGGTAAGGGTAGCGCGCCGGACCGCTCGGTCCGAAATCACGGTCGCGTGAGAAAAAAGACGGCTCCCGCCGGGGGTCTTGCGGGAGCCGTCGAGGGGCCGAGCGGCAGGGTTACTGTGCCTCGCCCGGCAGGGTGGCGGTCTGGGAGGCATCGCCGCCGTTGGGAACGATGCGGGTGTAGTCGGTCATGTCGTCCAGGGTGTAGCCGGGCGCCCAAGTGTCGCGGGAGGCGATGCTGGTGTCGCCGCGGTGCGGCTGCTGGGTCTCGGTGACGATGCGTTCGAACTGGCCTTCGCCGTTGCTCCGGAACCCGACCGCCCAGGTGTCCCGCGTCTCGATGCGGGTGACGTTGCGGAGGGCGTCGCCGCGCTCGGTCTGGACGTGGCGGATGTAGCTGCCGTCGCCGTCGTAGTGGAAGCCCGGCTTCCAGGTGTTGCTGACGATGGTCTGCACGTCGCTGGCGGCGGCGGGGGCGGTGCCGGCGACGGCGGCGCCAAGCGCGATGGCGGCGGTGGCGGCGACGGTCGCGATGGTCTTGGTGAAGGTCATGATCGTTCTCCTGGTTGGTCGGCGTCCAAAGCCGGTCGAAAGGAGGAAGCGAGGGGTTTTTCGGCTGCTCACGGGGTTGTGAAAACTAAACGGTTCAGTTCGCTTCCGATGACCCAGAGATACGCCGCCAGCCCGTTTGGTGCAAGAGTAAACTGAACTGTTCAGTTTTCACGAAAGCGTGAGGACGGGGCGGCTGCGGTCGAAGCGGCTGTTTCCCGCCGTTTGTCGGGCAGCGGCCCTTTCGGGCGGCCGTCCGGCCCCTCACGTGGAAGGGGAGGACACAGGCAGCCGGAAAGAAGGAGCGGACGACCGCCGATGCCCTACGAGCCCATCGAGAACTACGCCATGATCGGCGACCTGCACACCATCGCGCTGGTCAGCGCGGCGGGGTCCGTCGACTGGTTCTGCGCGCCGTACTTCGACAGCCCCAGCGTCTTCGCGCGTATTCTGGACCACGACAAGGGCGGCCATTTCAGCATCAAGCCGACCGACGAGGCGGCCGCCTGCAAGCAGTTCTACTGGCCGGAGACCAACGTGCTGGTCACCCGCTTCCTGGCCCCGGACGGTGCCGCCGAGATGGCGGACTTCATGCCCGTCGGCCACGCCGGCGGCGAACCCCGCAAGCGCCGCCGCATCATCCGGCGCGTGCGGGTGGAGCGGGGCTCGGTCACCTTCCGGGCGGACTGCCTGCCCGCCTTCGACTTCGCCCGCGCCTCCCACGAGGTGCACGAGGTGGACGGCGGCGTGGTGTTCCGCGCCGACGGCGTGCCCTGCGCTTTCGGCCTTGCCTCCACGGTGCCGCTGTCCATCACGCCGGGCACGGACCTGGGCGACGGCGTCGGGTGCACCTTCACGCTGGACGAGGGCGAGTCGGCGGTCTTCGCCTTCCGCGAACTGCTGCCCGAGGAAGAGGACTGCGCCTGCCTGCCCGAAGGCCCGACGGAGGACCTGTTCCGCGAAACCGTGCGCTACTGGCGCGACTGGATTTCCCACTGCACCTACACCGGACGCTGGCGGGAGACGGTGCACCGCTCGGCGCTCGCCCTCAAGCTTCTGACCTTCGAGCCGACGGGCGCCATCGTTGCCGCGCCCACCTGTTCCCTACCCGAGGAAATCGGCGGGGAGCGCAACTGGGACTACCGCTATACCTGGATCCGCGACGCCGCCTTCACCGTCTATGCCTTCCTGCGCATCGGCTTCAAACAGGAGGCCGGCGCGTTCATGGAGTTCCTCGCCAATCTGTGCTCGGAAACGGAAGGCGAGTGGCCGTTGCAGATCATGTACGGCATCGACGGCCGCAAGCATCTGGCGGAAGAGGAACTGTCGCACCTGGAAGGCTATCGCGGCACCGGACCGGTGCGCATGGGCAACGGCGCCTACGACCAGCTCCAGCTCGACATCTACGGCGAGCTGCTGGACGCCATCTACATCTTCAACAAGTGGGGCGCGCCCATTTCCTATGACCTGTGGCTGTCGGTGCGGCGCTTCGTGGAATGGGTGTGCGAGAACTGGGATCAGCCGGACGAGGGCGTGTGGGAGATCCGCACCGGCCGGCGGCACTTCGTCTATTCCAAGGTGATGTGCTGGGTTGCCATCGACCGGGCGCTGCGGCTGGCCGAGAAGCGCTCGTTCCCGCACGACCGCATGCGGTGGCTGCGGGTGCGCGACAGCATCTACGAGGACATCATGGCCAAGGGCTGGAACGCCGAGCGCGGCAGCTTCGTGCAGTCCTACGGCAGCGACATCCTGGACGCCGCCAACCTGATCATGCCGCTGGTCTTCTTCATGGCGCCCACCGATCCGCGCATGCTGAGCACCCTGCGCGAGACCCTGAAGGCCCCGAAGGAGGGCGGGCTGGTCTCGGACAGCCTCGTCTACCGCTACAACCGCGGCGAATTCCATGACGGGCTGGAGGGCGAGGAAGGCACCTTCAACATCTGTACCTTCTGGCTGGTGGAAGCGCTGACTCGCGCCGGGCGGTTCGATCCCGGCTGCCTGGAGGACAGCCGCATCATGTTCGAGCGCATGCTCGGCTTCGCCAACCACGTCGGCCTCTACGGCGAGGAGATCGGCCCCAGCGGCGAGGCGCTGGGGAACTTTCCCCAGGCCTTCACCCACCTGTCGCTCATCAGCGCCGCTGTGAACCTGGATCGGGCGCTGGGCGGAGAGCCGTCGCGGCCGGTCTAGGCTTCCCCCCGCGCCGGATAACCCTTGTCGGTCACGAAGCCGATCGCCGTCGCCACGTCGTCGAAGTGCGGCCGGCTGAAGGGCATCGAGTTCACCGATGCGGCGTACAGCATGCCGTCAGGCTTGACCAGGAACAGGCCGGGCTCGGAAAACCGTTCGGGTTCGTCTTCCTTGATGCCCTTGGAGATGTAGAGCCCCCAGTCGCGCGCCTGCGCGATGGGCAGGCCGTAGGCGATGGGCAGGTCGCCCAGGTTCCAGACCTTCCAGGCGGTCTTGGCGTTGTCCTCCGTGTCGGTGCTGACCGCCACGGCGGTGACGCCGAGGTCGCGGAACTGCCCGATCTTTTCGTTCAGCTCCTGCAGGTAGCCCTTGCACACGGGACAGTGCAGCCCGCGATAGAACACCAGCATGGTGAAGGCCCTGGGCCGCTGCTCGGCCAGGTCGAAGCGGGTGTCGATGACCAGCGGCAGGTCCAGGGCGGGGACGGGCTGTTGCGGCTTGAGCGCCATGTCGCATGTCTCCGTGTTCGTGACGGACGGCGGCCGGAGGATCGGGCGGTCGGTCCGAATCCAGCCTCTGTCTGTCTACGGTCACGCGGGCGCGAGGATCACGGATTTCCCCCGTCGGCCGGCAGGGCGGCGTACCATTCCGACAGGGCTTCCATGTCCTCGTCCGTCAGGTCTGCGGCGATCAGGCTCATCTGATCGTGGCGGCGCTCGCCGCTTTTGAAGGCCTTCAACTGCTTGACCATGTAGAGCGCCTTCTGCCCCGCCAGGTTGGGGTTGAGCGGCGCGGTGCCGATGCCGTTGCGGCCGTGGCAGGGCAGACAGGTGGACAGCTTGGCCGGTGGATCGGTTGTCGGGGCGGCGTCCTGCGCGGCGGCCGGGACGGCGGCGGACACTACCGCCGCCGTCCACAAAAGGGCCGCCAGCCTCATTCCTCGGGCTCGCGGTAGGAGATGCGGTAGACCGCCCCCGTCAGGTCGTCGGAAACCAGCAGGGACCCGTCCAGGTACTGCACCACGTCGACCGGCCGGCCGAGATATTCGCCGGTGGCCTCGTCGAGCCAGCCTTCCGCGAAGGGCACGTGCTCGATGACGTTCCCCTCCTCGTCGAAGCGGGTCATCATCACCCGCGCGCCGACGGGCGTGGTGCGGTTCCAGCTGCCGTGCTGGGCGTTGAACAGCACGTTGCGGTAGCGCTCGGGGAACTGGTTGCCGGTGTAGAAGGTCATGCCCAGGTCGGCGGCGTGGGCGACCGTTTCCACCACCGGGTTCACCACGTCGGCGGGCACCTCTTCGCCCTTCCACGGCTCGGTGCGGGTGGTGCCGCCGCCGTACCACGGGAAGCCGAAGTTCTGGCCGGCCTGGGTGATGCGGTTGATCTCGCCCGGCGGGATGTCGTCGCCCATGCCGTCCACCTGATTGTCGGTGAACCACAGTTCGCCGGTGTCGGGGTGGAAGTCCATGCCCACAGAGTTGCGGATGCCCGTGGCGTAGCGGGTGGTGTCAGAGCCGTCGCGGTTCATCTGCTGGATGGAGCCGAAGACGCCCATGTCGGAGCCCTTCTCGGGCGGCCACACGTTGTAGGGCTGCCCGATGGAGACGTAGAGCTTGTTGTCGGGGCCGATCCGGCAGACACGGAAGGCGTGGTTGAAGTATTCCTCTTCCGGCGGGAAGAACTGGTCCTTGACGGTCTCCACCGCCACGTCGGGCCCTTCGTAGAAAAACTCGGCGGCCGGGAAGGCGAGCACGCGGTTGTGTTCGGCGATGTAGAGAACGCCGTCGGGGCTGAAGCAGGGGCCGTTGGGGAACTTGAAGTCCACGGATGGGGCGAAGCGCTTCACCTCGTCGGCGCGGCGGTCCTTGTCGCGGTCGGTCACCGCCCAGACGTCCTGCTTGCGGGTGCCGACGAAGACCACGCCGACGTTGGTGCCCACCGCCATGTGGCGGGCGTCGGGCACGATGGCGTAAAGGTCGATCTCGAAGCCCTCGGGCATCTCGATGCGCTCCAGCGTGCGGCGGATGCGCTCGGCCCGCTCGTCATCCTGCGGGATGGTCTTGATGGCGAGACTTTCGCCCGTCTGCTTGAAATCGCTCAGCTTGTCCATGTTCCGGTCCTGCGCTGCGGCGGGGGCCGCAAGTGCGGCGGCGACAAGACCGGCAACGGCCGCCGAGGCGGCCAGCGTGTTCCGCATACCCATGACGCATGTCTCCCGTTAAGACGCATCGTCTTATTGCTCCGCAACAAACTGCGGAGTTCGTCTTGTTTTTCTCTTAACGGTATGCAGCCGCATTTCTAGAAGTCAACGTCCCGCCGAAGCTGTAATACGGCAGGGGCGGGATGATCTCTTTCGGCTGTTATTGCAGACTTTTTATCGACTTGCGGCCTGCCGTGGTCCACATGGAAGGCTTGCGCGTTTCATGGTCGAAAGGGGGCATGCCGCGCGTTTTTCGGCTTCCCGCCCGGCGCGGATGGGGGTAATGGAACGGGAAAGACCCGTTCGTCCGACGACCACGAGGAGAGACCCGCGTGCGCCGCCTGATCTTGCTTTTTGCCGTGGCCCTGCCGCTTGCCCTCTCCGCGCCCCAGGACGCGGGCGCCGACGAGGAAATCCAGGTGGGCATGGCCTCCTGGTACGGCGCCGAACTGGCCGGCAACGCGACCGCGAGCGGCGAGGTCTTCAGTCCCGCCAAGCTTACGGCCGCCCACCCGTCGCTGCCGCTGGGCACCAAGGTGCGGGTGAAGAACCTGGAGAACGGACGCACGGTGGTGGTGCGGATCAACGACCGCGGCCCGTTCGCCAAGAATCGCATCATCGACCTGTCGGAAAAGGCGGCCCGCCAGTTGGACATGATCGACGACGGAGTCGCGCGCGTCCGCGTCGTGCCGCTGGAATCCTGACGGGCCGCGCCCTTCCTACATGAGGAACCCGTCGTCAGCCGGCAGCAGGCGGGCGGACAGGACCTCCTCGGCGTGCGCCGGCAGGTCGGCGGCGGGCAGGGCGGCCCGGTCGGAGTAGGACGACACCGCATCCATGTCCACCTCCCAGGCCACGTCCTCGTCCCAGCCGGCGCCGCGGTCGGTGCTCAGGTGCGCCAGTTCGGGCGGCACGTCGGTCGTGTGCATCTGCGACACGTCGATGATGATCTCCTGGTTCAGCAGGTCGGCGATGGCCAGCGCCGTGCCCGCATCGTCCAGCGAGGCCCCGTTCACCGCGATGTCCTGCGGCAGGGTGGGCTGGTCGGTGTAGGCCTTGTAGGCGAAGCGCCAGGTCTCTCCGTCCTTGAGCACCGCGTTCTCGGTATCGTCCGCCACTGTCCAGCGGCCGTCGGCGGCCTGTGTGGCGGTGCCGTTCCACAGGGTGTCGATGCCTTCCGGCAGCGTGAACGACAGTTCCGGCGTCAGAAGGTCGCCGCCGGTGGTGTTGGTCACCAGCACCTCGGCGACGTAGCCGCTGCTCCACTGGCTGGTCACGGCGCTGGCAACCTCGACCGGCGCGGCGTCGGGAACGGTGATGCCGTTGACGCTGAAGTCCGTCGGCACCGGGTGGTAGTCGCCGGCGCCCTTGATGGCGAAGCGCATGGACTCGCCGGGCTGCAGCATGTCGGTGTCGTCGTCGCGCACGGTCCAGGTATGGCCATCCTGGCCCACCAGGTCCGCGCCCCACACGGCGGCCACCTCCACCGGCAGGTCGAAGGAGATCGTCGGCGCCTCGGCGGCATGGTCGGAGGTGTTGGTGACCACGATCTCGGCCTTGTAGCCCGAGCCCCATTCCCGGGTCACGGCGGCGGAGACGGCGAAGCTGTCGGCCCTGGGCTCCGGCGCGGTCTTGTCGGTGGTGGTGGTGTCGGTCGCCGGCTCGGTGGCCAGCGTGCCTTCGGGCAGCAGGAAGTCCAGCGCGGCGGCGTCCAGTTCCTGGAATTCCGTTGGCAGGCCTTCCGATCCCACCGTGTAGGACATGACGGTGTTGTCCATGGTGTCCAGCGCATCCGACAACGTCACGTCGCCCTCGAACGGGTGCTTGAGGCCAAGCGCGTGACCGATCTCGTGCAGCAGGGCGGTGTAGCCCCAGGTGCCGGGCGTCGGCGCGTCGGCGGAGAACTGCTCGGGGTCGGAGTTGTCCAGGTACAGGAAGGCGTCGGTCTGGAAGTTGGTGATGGTGCCGTTGCCGTCGTGCCAGTACTTCCACGGGGTGTAGGCGACGCCGACGGTGTTGTCCTGCAGGTCGCAGGTGCCGAAGAAGATTTCCGCCTCCGCCGACGGGGCGACTTCCACGCAGTCGACGCCGGTCATGGCCTCCACATGCTCCATGAGCTGGCGCGTGGCATCGATCTGGCTGGCGTTCATGGGCGCATACCCCGGCGCATCGTGGCCGTAGTGGTCGGCCATGGCGTCGGTCTGCATGATCGACCAGGTGATGGTGCCGTCGTCCGGCCAGGGCTGCGGGCGCAGCCACGAGGTGTTGATCAGGGCATCGACGCTGCTGTCGCCCGACAGCGGCGTCTGGTAGTCGGACAGGGTTGCCATGGGATGAGGTCTCTCTTTCCCTCTATTGGTCTTTCTGAACACGGAAGGGGCGCCGCCACTACGGGCGGTCTTGTTGAAGCCGAGCTAATCCCAGGTTTATGAAAAATTGGTTTAGGTGCGCGTGGGTTGGGTGTGACAACCCTGTGGCCGGGCCGAAAAGTCCGGAAAACCTGCGCGGTTGACGGACGGGGCGGACATGCCGACGATCATGGGACCATAACGGTGGAAGGCTGTGCCATGCCCCGATCGTTCGCCGGCGCTGCTCCGGCCGTCATCCTGCCGCGCGAGAGCGACATCGGCGGCCTAGCGGTGCGCCGCCTTCTGCCGCACCGGACGCGGCGGCTGGTGGGGCCCTTCGTGTTCCTGGACCACATGGGACCGGCAGACATTCCGCCCGGCGGCGGCATCGACGTGCGGCCGCATCCGCATATCGGCCTGGCGACGGTCACCTATCTGTTTTCGGGCCGCATTCTTCACCACGACAGTCTGGGCTTCCGCCAGCCCATCGAGCCCGGCGCGGTCAACTGGATGATCGCCGGGCGCGGCATCGTCCATTCGGAGCGCACCCTGCCCGACGACCGGCGCACCGGCCAGCACCTGCACGGGATGCAGGCCTGGGTGGCGCTGCCGGTGGAGCACGAGCAGATCGCGCCGGCGTTTTCGCACCATCCGGCGGCGGCGCAGCCGGTGGTGCATTCGGCCGGCGGGGCGCGGCTGACGCTCATCGCCGGACGCGCCTACGGGCGGGAGGCCCCCGCGCCCGTGCTGTCGCCGCTGTTCTACATCGACGCCGCACTGCCCGCCGGGGCGTCGCTGACGCTGCCGGTGGAGCAGGCCGAACGGGCCCTCTATGTGGTGGAGGGGCGTGTGCGCCTGGACGGGCACCCGATCGAGCCCCTGACGCTGGCGCTGGCGGACGGCGCGCCGCCGCCGGTGCTGACGGCGGAGACGGATGCGCGCGTCATGATCCTGGGCGGCGCACCGCTGGGCGAACCGCGCCACGTGTGGTGGAATTTCGTCGCCAGCCGGCGGCAGTTGATCGAGCAGGCAAAGGCCCAATGGAAGGCCGGCCGCTTTGCTCCCGTGCCTGGCGAGACCGACGCGCTGCCGCTGCCGGAATAGGCGGCGGTAGCCGGCCTACAGCGCCTTGCGGTACCAGATCTGGCGGTGGCCGGGCGGGTAGTCCTCCAGCACGCCCCACTGCTCGTAGCCCTGGCCTTCGTAGAAGGCTGGCGCCTGAAAATCATACGTGTACAGACGAACGTCCCGGCAGCCGCGCGCGCGGGCTTCCTCCTCGGCGGCGGCCAGAAGGCGCGTGCCCAGGCCGGAGCCGCGCAGGGCATCGCCGAGCCACAGACAATCCACGTACAGCCACTGCCACTGCGTATAGCCGGTCAAACCGCCGATCACGGCGCCCGCCTCGTCGCGCAGGAAGACGCACAGGTCGCGCCGGTCGAAGGGCACGGCGGTGGCGCTGTTGTAGGCGGCCAGCCCTTCGTGAATGGCGGCGATGTCCTCAGGGGCGGGGGTGTCGGTGATGTCCAGCGAGACGGGGGCGGCGTCGGCGTCGTCGATCATGAAGGGCTCCGGGGCTGTTCAGGCCGCCGCATCCTAGCGGGAACGGTAGCCGGGGTCCCGGTCCATTGCGGGCCCTCATTCGGTCGCGGCGACGGACGCGGCCTCGCGGATCGGCTGTCGACGGCGGCCGTCGGCGGCCGCCGGCCCGATTATCTTGCCCGCTGCCGCAAGGCGACTGCGGCGCCGCGTGCCGCCAGGTCCCGCCAGCGGTCCCAGACCGGCGCGCGCGACGATGGATAGACGCCGAGATTGGTGATGAAGAACTCGTCCGGCAGGCTCGCCCACCGGGGAATCCTGTAGCTCTTGATCTGTTTCGCGAACAGCAGGTGGTAGAATAGTACCTCTCGCGGGGCGCGCTGCGGGACGATGTGCAGGGCGAGGTCGCGGTATTGCTGATAGATGGGGCTTTCATCGAACAGCCGGCCGTTGCGCCAGCGCATCTTGACCGGCAGCGCGCGCGGATTGATCTCCATCACGTGGTCTTGGTCGTAAAGCCGCACCAGGCCCCTGGACGCGGCAGTGAAGACGACGTCCGACATGCTGGTGCGCTCGCCGCGCGCGACGCGGATCTCCGGGGCGCAGGGGTCCTGGTCGACGCGTCCGCGGCCGCACGTCTCGTCGAACTCCAGCGGGCGCGGATCGGAGAACGTATCCCGCCAGCCGGGCGCCGCGCGGTAGAGGGCATTGATCCGCTCGCGGTTGCTGTAGACCGTCAGTGGCCCGTGCACGAAGTTGCGCCCGCGGAAAATGAGAATGTCGTGGTTGTCGAGCCGCTCGGGCGTGAGAAACTGCGCCAGATCGCCGAGGATGGTGTCGCAGTCGATGTGCCCCCAGAAATCGTAGTTTTTCAGAAGGTCCGCGAAGGCGTGGCCGAAGGCCGGTTTCAGGTCGACCAGCTTGTATCCGTGATCGACGCCTAGCGGGCAGTCGAGGTCCTGGGACATCTGCCGGACCAGGCCCGCGCGCGAGCGTGTGGTCCACTCGATGTTCGGCGCAGGAAGTCTCGGCGGGGGCTGGTCGGAAATGATCTTGAAGTCGATCCCTTCGTTCCGACCGGCGGTGAGAAGGAACAGGTCGAGGTAGGGCGGCAGAGGGCCGCACCACACCGTCAGCAGGGCGATCTTGTGGCTGGACATGCGCGGCAGCTCGCTTGGTGGCCGTCGTGGAAATCCGGTTGCGGGGGTCCACGACGGGCGATTGCATCCGTCGCCGCCCGAGCCGGACGCCGGCTGCAGCCGGGGCCGGTGCGGTGGCTCCGATGTTTCGAGCAATTTCGATGCCAGCGAGTGTTTCCCGCGGTGTTTCGCCGCTTCCGCGCCCTGGCAGCGCGCCCGGCCGGGCGCCGCGTGTCAGGAAATTCGACAGATCTAGAAAAGGCGGCTGGTGGCAAGGGTGTTGTTTCCAAACGCAATGGCCGACGCCGTGGCGCCTCGGGCGGTGTCAGAACTGCCGACACTCCGGCGGCACGCGGCTGGCGGGCACCGGTCCGCGGCCTCAGGGCTGGACGCTAGGCAGACGACGATTTTCATGCGAGCCTTTGCGAAAGAAAACGAAACCGCAAAGGCAAGGAGAGCCGAAATGGAAGACCTGTCGCCCCGCCTGCAAGACATCCTGGGGCTCGCGCGGGAGCAGGGCAGGGTGGGGGTGGACGACCTGGCCATGCGGTTCGCCGTCACGCCGCAGACCATCCGCAAGGACCTGAACGACCTGTGCGAACGCCGGCTGCTCAAGCGGGTGCACGGCGGCGCGGTGGTGGCCTCCACCGTCGAGAACCTGCGCTACGACGCCCGGCGCATGCTGGCCGCCGGCGAGAAGGCGCGGATCGGGCGGCACGCGGCGGGGCTCATTCCCAACGACTGCGCGCTGTTCATCAACATCGGCACCACGACGGAAGAGGTCGCGCGCGCCCTCGGCGGGCACCGGGGGCTGATGGCGATCACCAACAACATCAACGTCGCCAACATTCTGCACACCATGCCCGATATCGAAACCATCGTGGTCGGCGGCGTGCTGCGCCATGCCGATGGCGGGATCGTGGGCGAAAGCGCCACCGACTTCATCAACCAGTTCAAGGTGGACTACGCCATCATCGGCGCCTCGGCCATCGAGGAGGACGGCGCGCTGCTGGATTTCGACTATCGCGAGGTGCGCGTCTCCCAGGCGATCATCGCCAACGCGCGCACCGTGGTGCTGGTGGCCGACCACATGAAGTTCGAACGAAGCGCACCGGTGCGCATCGGCCACGTCGCGCAGGTGGACGTGCTGATCACCGACAGCGCCCCACCCGAGGCCCTGGCGGCGGTCTGCGCCAACGCCGGGACACAAATCGAAATCGCCCCGGAATGAATGCGATTTCTCTTTCGTAATTTTCGCTTTGACGCGCAGAAAATTTCGCGTACGCTCCGTTATGAAAGTTCCGTGATGGTGGTGGGCCTGGCGGCAGGTACCCCATCAAGCCCAAGCCACGCGGGCCAACCCGCGGGTCAACAACTGGACGGAGCAGGGAGGACATGAAGCCGCGCGAATACGACCTCGCCGTCATCGGCGGCGGTGTGAACGGGTGCGGTGTCGCCCGGGACGCCGCGGGCCGCGGGCTCTCGGTCTTCCTGTGCGAACAGGGCGACCTGGCCGGCGCCACCTCCTCGGCCAGCACGAAACTCATCCACGGTGGCCTGCGCTACCTGGAGTACTACGAGTTCCGCCTGGTGCGCGAAGCCCTGATCGAGCGCGAGCGGCTGCTGCGCGCCGCCCCCCACATCATCTGGCCGCTGCGCTTCGTGCTGCCTCACCACGATGCCCTGCGGCCCGCCTGGCTCATCCGCCTCGGCCTGTTCCTCTACGACCACCTGGGCGGTCGCGAACTGCTGCCCGGAACCCGCTCCATCGACCTGACCAGCGACGCCGTCGGCGCGCCGCTCAAGGACGACTTCACCAAGGGGTTCGAGTATTCGGACTGCTGGGTGGAGGACAGCCGGCTGGTGGTGCTCAACGCCATGGACGCCAGCGAGAAGGGAGCGGACGTCGTCACCCGCACCCGCATGACGTCGGCTGCCCGCGACGGCGACCGCTGGCGGGTGACGGTGGAGGACCGCGACAGCGGCGAGACGCGCGAGATCCTGGCGCGCGCCGTGGTCAACGCGGCCGGTCCCTGGGTCGCCGACGTGCTGACGGGGCGGTTCCGCATCAATTCGCCGGCGCGGGTGCGCATGGTCAAGGGCAGCCATGTCATCGTGCCGCGCATGTTCGACCATGATCGCGCCTACATCTTCCAGAATCCGGACAAGCGGATCATCTTCGCGATCCCCTACGAGACCGACTTCACGCTGATCGGCACCACGGACGAGGACTTCCAGGGCGACCCTGCCGACGTCCGCATCGCCGAAAGCGAAGTGGACTACCTGTGCCGCGCGGCCAGCGCCTATTTCAAGCAGGACGTCGGCAAGGACGACATCGTCCACACCTTCTCCGGCGTGCGGCCGCTTTATGACGACAATGCCTCCGACGCCAGCGCCGCCACCCGCGACTACGTGATCGAGGTGGACGGCGGCGATGGCGGCGGCGCGCCGCTGGTCAGCGTGTTCGGCGGCAAGATCACCACCTTCCGCAAGCTGGCCGAGGCCGTGATGGCGAAACTGTCGGGCACCTTTCCCGACATGGCGCCGGCCTGGACCGACGGTGCAACCATGCCCGGCGGCGACTTCGGCGTGGACGAGGTCGAGAGGAAGATCGCAACTCTCGCGCGCGACTACCCGTTCCTTGGCAACGTCACGGCGCGACGTCTCGTCCGCGCCTATGGCACGCGCGCCTGGACCATGCTCGGCGACGCCCGCTCGGCAGAGGACATGGGCGAGTCTTTCGGCGCAGGTCTGACGGCGCGCGAGGTGACGTACCTGATGGATGTCGAATGGGCGAAGACCGCCGACGACGTCCTGTGGCGCCGCTCCAAGCTGGGGCTGCGGCTTGATGCCGACCAGCGGGCGCGCCTGCAAGACTGGATGAAGGCGCGGACCAGCGGCGCGCAAAAGGCGCCGGAACTCCGCAAGGGAGGCGCGGCATGACCCTGGAATTGCGCAACGTGTCCAAGGTGGTGGGCCGCGAAACCCACATCCGGGACGTCTCCATGACACTGGAGGGGGGCACGCTCAACGTTCTGCTTGGGCCCACGCTTTCGGGCAAGACCAGCCTCATGCGCCTGATGGCGGGGCTGGATGCGCCGACTTCCGGGCAGGTCATCATGAACGGCACCGACGTCACCGGCGTGCCGGTGCAGAAGCGGTCCGTCGCCATGGTCTACCAGCAGTTCATCAACTACCCGACGCTGTCGGTGTGGGAGAACATCGCGAGCCCGCTGAAGGTCGCCCGGCGCCCCAAGGCCGAGATCGAGGAAAAGGTCCGTCACGCGGCGAAGCTTCTGCGCATCGAGGCCATGCTCGACCGCACGCCGCTGGAGCTGTCCGGCGGGCAGCAGCAGCGCACCGCGCTCGCCCGCGCGCTGGTCAAGGGCGCCGACCTGGTTCTGCTGGACGAACCGCTGGCGAACCTGGATTACAAGCTGCGCGAGGAACTGCGCGAGGAACTGCCGCGCGTCTTCGCCGAAACCGGGGCGATCATGGTCTACGCCACGACCGAACCCACCGAGGCCCTGCTGCTGGGCGGCAATACCGCGACCCTGCACGAGGGGGCGGTGACGCAGTTCGGCCCGACGCTCCAGGTCTACCGCAAGCCGCACGACAAGCTGACGGCGGCGGTGTTCTCCGACCCGCCGATGAACTTCATCGACATCGAGGTCAAGGGCGGCCGCGCCTGGATAGGGGAGGCGGTGGTGCCGGCGACGGGGTCGCTTTCGGGCCTGCGCGACGGCGCCTACACCATCGGTTTCCGCCCCAACCACCTGTACCTGACGCGCGAGGAAGCCGGCCCCGGCGCCATCGAACTGGAGGCCATCGTGGCGGTGACCGAGATCACCGGCTCGGAAAGCTTCGTCCATGCCGACTATGCCAATTGCCGCTGGGTGGCTCTGTCGCACGGCATCCACGAGCCGGAGATCGACACACCGGTGCGCCTGTTCCTGGACCCCGACCGCTTCTTCGTCTTCGAGCGCGACGGCAGCCTCGTCGCCGCGCCCGAGACCAAGGCGAAGGCCGCCTGACGCCGCCGCAGTACAGACAGACCGCCCGGACTGAGGAGACACGGTCCCATGGCCCGTATCGAGTTGAACCGCCTGGCCCACGCCTACATGCCCAACCCGCAAAGCCGGGCCGACTTCGCGCTGAAGGAATTCGACCTGACGTGGGACGATGGCGGCGCGTACGCGCTGCTCGGCCCGTCGGGCTGCGGCAAGACGACGCTTCTGAACATCATCTCCGGCCTTCTCGCGCCCAGCCACGGCCGCGTGCTGTTTGACGGCCAGGAGGTCACGGGGCTGCCGCCGGAGGCGCGCAATATCGCCCAGGTGTTCCAGTTTCCGGTCATCTACGACAGCATGACCGTCTACGACAACCTGGCCTTCCCCTTGCGCAACCGGAAGGTTCCCGCCGCCGAGATCGACCGCCGCGTCCACGAGATGGCCGAAATGCTGGAGATGACGCGGGAGCTGAAGCACAAGGCGAAAAACCTGACCGCCGATGCCAAGCAGAAGATCAGCCTGGGGCGCGGCCTGGTGCGCGACAGCGTCAACGCCATCCTGTTCGACGAGCCGCTGACGGTCATCGACCCGCACCTGAAATGGCAGTTGCGCAGCCAGCTCAAGCACCTGCACAAGCGCTTTGCCCACACCATGATCTACGTCACCCACGACCAGACGGAGGCCCTGACCTTCGCCGACAAGGTGGTGGTGATGTACGAGGGCGAGGTGGTACAGGTGGGCACGCCGGACGAGCTGTTCCACCGCCCGGCCCATACCTTCGTCGGCTACTTCATCGGCAGCCCCGGCATGAACGTCCTGCCCTGCGACGTGGACGGCGGGACGGCGCGCGTCGGCCAACACGAGATTTCCTTGCGCGGCGGCTACAAGCCGCCTCCCGCGGGTTCCAAGATCGAGCTGGGCGTGCGGCCGGAGTTCGTGCGCCTGGGCCGCGAGGACGGCGTGCCGGTCTCGGTGGAGCGCGTCGACGACATTGGCCGTCACCGCATCGTAAAGGCCCGGCTGGACGGCATCCCCTTCAGCGCGCTCATGCCCGAGGGCGCCGAGATTCCCTCCGAAGATGCGCGGGTGCGGTTCGATTCCGCGGCCGTGAACCTGTATGTCGACGATCACCTCTGGCCGCAACAGGAGGCCTGACCGATGGAAAAGAAGGTCAATCAGAAGGCCTGGTTCTTCGTGCTGCCCGTGGTGCTGCTGGTGGCGTTCTCGGCCCTCATCCCGCTGATGACGGTGGTGAACTATTCCGTGCAGGATACCTTCGGCAACAACGCCTTCTTCTGGGCGGGCACCGAGTGGTTCACCGACATCCTGCGCTCCGAGCGCTTCCACAGCGCGCTGTGGCGGCAGTTCCTGTTCTCGGGGATCATCCTGGCTATCGAGGTGCCGCTGGGCATCGCCATCGCGCTCGCCATGCCGCGCAAGGGCCTGTGGGTGCCGGTGTGCCTGGTGCTGATGGCGCTGCCGCTGCTCATTCCCTGGAACGTGGTGGGCACCATCTGGCAGGTCTTCGCCCGCGTCGACATCGGCCTGCTGGGTCACACGCTGGCGAACCTGGGGATTGATTTCAACTACACCCAGGACCCGCTGGACGCCTGGATCACGGTGGTGGTCATGGACGTCTGGCACTGGACCAGCCTTGTCGTGCTGCTGTGCTACGCCGGCCTGCAGTCCATCCCCGACGCCTACTACCAGGCGGCGCGCATCGACGGCGCGTCCAAGTGGGCGATCTTCCGCTACATCCAGTTGCCCAAGCTGCACCGGGTGCTGCTGATTGCCGTGCTGCTGCGCTTCATGGACAGCTTCATGATCTATACCGAGCCCTTCGTGGTCACCGGCGGCGGGCCGGGCAGCGCGACCACGTTCCTGTCCATCGACCTGGTGAAGATGGCCATCGGGCAGTTCGACCTGGGTCGCGCCGCCGCGTTCTCGATCATCTACTTCCTGATCATCCTGCTGGTGTCTTGGGCCTTCTACACGGTCATGACCGGCAAGACCAAGGAGTCCGACCGATGAAGGACACCCGCATCCCCGCCGGTTCGGCCGCCAAGATCGACACGCGATCCACCCGCGCCCGTGGTGGCGTGGTGGAGAAGGCCGCGACCCGCGCCGCCGTCCGCAAGCGCATTCCCAAGCGCTGGATCGTGCCGACGCTGTATATCCTGTTCCTGCTGCTTCCGATCTACTGGCTTTTCACCATGAGCGTGAAGACCAACCAGGAGATCCTGTCGACCTTCAACCTATGGCCGGATCAGTTCACGTTCGAGAACTACATGGTGATCTTCACCGATCCGTCCTGGTATCGGGGCTACATCAACTCCACCATCTACGTGGTGATGAACACCGTCATATCGGTCGGTGTGGCGTTGCCCGCGGCCTATGCCTTCTCGCGCTACACCTTCCTGGGCGACAAGCACCTGTTCTTCTGGCTGCTGACCAACCGCATGGCCCCGCCGGCGGTCTTCGCCCTGCCGTTCTTCCAGCTTTACAGCTCCGTCGGGCTGTTCGACACGCACCTGGCCGTGGCGCTGGCGCACTGCCTGTTCAACGTGCCGCTGGCGGTGTGGATTCTGGAAGGCTTCATGTCGGGCGTGCCCAAGGAAATCGACGAGACGGCGTATATCGACGGCTACAGCTTCCCGCGGTTCTTCACCAAGATCTTCATGCCGCAGATCGCGTCCGGCATCGGTGTGGCCGCCTTCTTCTGCTTCATGTTCAGCTGGGTGGAGCTGCTGCTGGCCCGCACCCTGACGGCGACGGAGGCCAAGCCGATCTCGGCCATCATGACCCGCACGGTTTCGGCGTCGGGCATGGACTGGGGCGTGCTGGCGGCGGCGGGCATGCTGACGCTGATCCCCGGCGCCATCGTCATCTACTTCGTGCGCAACTACATCGCCAAGGGCTTTGCGCTCGGCCGCGTGTGACGGCTTCGGGCAAGGGAGGACCGACCCATGGATCTCGCGTGGATGGCCTGGACGTGGCCCACCGGCATCTTTTTCATCTGCATCGTCACCGCGCTGGTCGCCATGACGGTGTGGGACCGCGCCGTGCCCCAGACGGAACGCGCCGGGGTGCTGGGCATCCTGACCACGCGCGGCGACCGGCTGTTCATCTCGCTGCTGGGCAGCGGCTGGATACATCTCATCTGGCTGGGGGTCGTTGGCCCGCAGCTGTGGATCGCCTCGATCATCTCGGTGGTTTTCGCGCTTTGCGTCTTCCGCTGGGTGTGATCGCGGCTGCCAGGCCGGGGGTGGTGTGGCCCCGCGCCGTCGACCGTAAACCGCACCGGTTCAGGTTCCGGACAAGACAACGGACCAACAAGGGAGGACACACAATGATGCGTCGAACGTTGGCGGCCGCGACCGCCATCGGCCTCGCGCTGGCATCCAATGCCGCCCTGGCGGACATGGAGGCGGCCCAGCGCTGGGTGGACAGCGAGTTCCAACCTTCCACGCTCTCAAAGGAAGAGCAGATGAAGGAGATGGAGTGGTTCATCAAGGCCGCCGAACCCTTCAAGGGCATGGACATCAACGTGGTGTCGGAGACGATCGCGACCCACGAATACGAGGCCAACACGCTCGCCAAGGCCTTCTCGGAAATCACGGGCATCAACCTCACCCACGACCTGATCGGCGAGGGTGACGTGATCGAGAAGCTGCAGACGCAGATGCAGTCCGGCCAGAACATCTATGACGCCTACGTCAACGACTCCGACCTGATCGGCACGCACGTCCGCTACGACGCGGTGGTGCCCCTGACCGACTGGATGGAGGGGGCCGGCAAGGACGTCACCAACCCCATGCTCGACATTGACGACTTCATGGGGATTTCGTTCACCACCGGCCCGGACGGCAAGCTCTACCAGCTTCCCGACCAGCAGTTCGCGAACCTCTACTGGTTCCGCTACGACCTGTTCAACGACCCCGAGCTTCAGGCGCAGTTCAAGGAAAAGTACGGCTACGACCTGGGCGTGCCGGTCAACTGGTCGGCCTATGAGGACATCGCCAACTTCTTCTCCAACGACGTGAAGGAGATCGACGGCAAGCGCATCTACGGCCACATGGACTACGGCAAGAAGGACCCGTCGCTGGGCTGGCGGTTCACCGATGCCTGGCTGTCCATGGCCGGCACCGGCGACAAGGGCCTGCCCAACGGCAAGCCGGTGGACGAGTGGGGCATCCGCGTCGACGGCTGCAAGCCCGTGGGCTCGGCCATGAGCCGCGGCGGCGCGACCAACGCGCCGGCGTCGGTCTTCGCGCTGACCAAGTACATCGACTGGCTGAAGCAGTACGCACCGCCGGAAGCGTCGGGCATGACCTTCTCCGAGGCCGGCCCGGTCCCGGCACAGGGCAACATTGCCCAGCAGATCTTCTGGTACACGGCGTTCACCGCCGACATGGCCAAGGAAGGCCTGCCGGTCGTGGACGAGGAGGGCAATCCCAAGTGGCGCATGGCCCCCAGCCCGCGTGGTCCGTACTGGGAAGAGGGCATGAAGCTCGGCTACCAGGACGCCGGTTCCTGGACCCTGCTCAACTCCACGCCCGAGGAACGCCGCAAGGCTGCGTGGCTGTACGCGCAGTTCGTCACCTCCAAGAGCGTGTCGCTGAAGAAGACCCACGTCGGCCTGACGCCCATCCGCGACAGCGACATCCGGCATGAGTCCTTTACCGAGCGGGCGCCAAAGCTGGGCGGTCTGGTGGAGTTCTACCGCAGCCCGGCCCGCGTGCAGTGGACGCCGACCGGCACCAACGTGCCCGACTACCCGAAGCTGGCGCAGCTGTGGTGGCAGAACGTCGCCCAGGCCGTGACCGGCGAGGTCACCCCGCAGCAGGCCATGGACAGCCTGGCCCAGCAGCAGGATGACGTCATGGCGCGCCTGGAGCGGGCCGGCATCCAGGGCGAGTGCGGCCCGCAACTGAACGAGCCGCGCGAGGCCGAATACTGGCTGCAGCAGGAGGGTGCTCCCAAGCCGAAGCTGGCCAACGAGAAGCCCCAGGGCAAGACCGTTTCTTATGACGAACTGGTCAAGTCCTGGCAGGACGCCAACGCCGAGGGCAGCACGAACTAAGGTCTCCTCCCGGAGCCTTATCCTTGGCCGGAACCGTGGCAACGCGGTTCCGGCTTTTTTTCGTGCGGGAGCGTTCCGATGGCTACCACCGAATCTTCATGTGTTTGACGTTTACGTAAACGGCAACTTCGCGGTAGGCTCCGCGCGGGACAACGATCCGCATCAAGACGGAGGAAACGCGACACCATGACCGAGGCCCAGACTTCCGCCGCCGCCTTGCCCTCTTACGTCCACGGCGCCAGCGAGACCGCCCTTATCGGCGACACCATCGGCGTGCATTTCGACAAGGCCGCCGCCCGCTGGCCGGAGACCGAGGCGCTGGTCGTCCGCCACCAGGGCGTGCGCTGGACCTATGGCGAGATGAAGCGCCGGGTGGACGAGATCGCCGCCGGCTTCCTGGCGCTGGGTCTGGAGCCGGGGGACCGCGTCGGCATCTGGTCGCCCAACAACGCCGAATGGGCGCTGACCCAGTTCGCCACCGCCAAGGCGGGCCTGGTGCTGGTCAACATCAACCCCTCCTACCGCCTGGCGGAGCTTGAGTATGCGCTGACCAAGGTGGAATGCAAGGCGCTGGTCCTGGCGGACGAATTCAAGACGTCCAACTACATCGGCATGGTCCGCACCCTCGCGCCCGAGCTGGACCACTGCCCGCCCGGCGCCCTGAAAGCTGACCGGCTGCCCGACCTGAAGGCCGTCGTACACATCGGCGACGACCACATCCACGGTATGTACGCCTTCAAGGAACTTTACGAGATGGCCGAGGACAGCCACCGCGGGCGGGTGGCGGAGCTGGCCGAAAAGCTCCAGTTCGACGACCCCATCAACATCCAGTTCACCAGCGGCACCACGGGCTTCCCCAAGGGCGCGACGCTGACCCACCACAACATCCTGAACAACGGTTTTTTCGTGGCCGAGGCCATCCGCCTGGGCCACGGCGACCGCCTGTGCATCCCGGTGCCGCTGTACCACTGCTTCGGCATGGTCATGGGGAACCTGGGCTGCATCACCCACGGCGCCACCATGGTCTATCCCGGCGAGGCCTTCGACCCGCTGGCGGTGCTGGAGACGGTGGAGCGCGAGAAATGCACCGGCCTTTACGGCGTGCCGACCATGTTCATCGCGCAGCTCGACCACCCGGAGTTCAAGAGCTTCAACCTGTCGACGCTGCGCACCGGAATCATGGCGGGCAGCCCGTGCCCCATCGAGGTGATGAAGCGCGTCATCGCCGAGATGAACATGGAAGAGGTCACCATTGCCTACGGCATGACGGAGACCAGCCCCGTCAGCTTCCAGACCGCCGCCGATGACGAGCTGGAGGCGCGGGTGTCCACCGTCGGCCGCGTGCAGCCGCACATCGAGGTGAAGATCGTCGACCTGGACGGCCGCATCGTGCCGCGCGGCACGGCGGGCGAGTTGTGCACGCGCGGCTACTCGGTCATGCTCGGCTACTGGAATGACGAGGAAAAGACGCGCGACAGCATCGACGCCGCCGGCTGGATGCACACCGGCGACCTGGCGACCCTGGACGAGCAGGGCTACTGCAAGATTGTCGGGCGCATCAAGGACATGGTCATCCGCGGCGGCGAGAACATCTACCCGCGCGAGATCGAGGAATTCCTCTACCGCCACCCGGCCGTCAACGACGTGCAGGTGATCGGCGTGCCCGACAAGAAATACGGCGAGGAACTCTGCGCCTGCATCCGCCTGCGCGAGGGTCACGAGGCGACGGAGGAGGAAATCCGCGAGTTCTGCAAGGGCCAGATCGCCCACTACAAGATCCCGCGCTACATCCGCTTCGTCGACGAGTTTCCAATGACGGTGACGGGCAAGGTGCAGAAGTACGTCATGCGCAAGCACATTGCCGAGGACCTGGGCCTGGACGGCTAGGGCAGGGCCGGCGGGCCGGTTGTTGAGAGGGGGCGCGTCCGGTGGGGCGCGCCTCTTTTATTTTGTGTTATGTTTCGTCAGGACTTGTCTGGGAGCGACACGGAAGGCATGCCCACCTATCCGTCCTACACCGAACTCCGCGCCCGCCGGCTGGCGGAGCGCCGTCGGGCCGCGCTGGAGGCGCTGCGCGACGCGGATGCGCGCGTGCACGAGGCGGGCGGGCGGCTGATCGTGTTCGGCTCGCTGGTGGAGGGGCGGCTTCATGAGCGGTCCGATATCGACGTCGCGGTCTGCGGCTTGCCGGAGGGTGTGGATACCGATGTGGCGCTCGACGTGGACCTCGTGCTGCGCGACGCCGGTTTCTGGACCGACGTCATCGCGGAGCGATTCCTGTCGCCGTCCCTGAAGGAAAGGATCGACCGCAATGGGCGAGAGCCTAGCGCTTTGGACTGATGTCCGGCGTGACCTGGAGTTGGCGGATAGGAGTTGCGGCCGGGCGTTTCGACGCGCCGCCACCCTGCATGATGATCCGACGCTTGATGAGCATCTGCGGCCGGACCTCGAATTGGCCGTTTCCAAGCTTATTCACGATACCTATTGCGCCCTGAAATCGGTGCTTGAGCGGCTGATCGTTGTTTCGGATGGTAGTCTGCCGACGGGACGCGACTACCATGCCGAACCCATCCGCCGCGCCGCCACGGCGATCGACGGCGAGCGCCCGACCATCATCACGAGGGAGACCGCGCGCGACCTTCAGGAGCTCCGCGCCTTCCGGCACGTCGTCCGCCATGTCTATGACGATTTCGACTACAGCCGCGCCGAACCGAATGTCGCGGTGGCGGCGCGATGCACGGCGGCCGTTACCCGAGAGGTGGAAGCGTTCTGCGAGGCCGTCGGCATCAAGGCCTGAGGGCCCTCACCGCGCCATGCTGGGAAACTGCTTCACCGTGTCCAGGGCGCTCATGAAGCTGCCGGCGATCTGGTGGGCCTTGACCTGGAAGGCGTGGGCCGTTTCCGGCTCGAACACCTCTTCCGTCGTCTCGGTGAACAGCTCCAGCCAAAGGCCGAAGTGGCGCGGTTCAATCGGCAGGCGGACGTGGGCGGGCAGGGGGCGGCCCTTGTAGCGGCCCGTGGTCAGCATGATCGACGACCAGAAATCGTACATCTTGGTCAGATGCGGCTGCCAGTCGTCACCGATGGCCTCCTCGAAGATCGGCCCCAGTTCCGGGTCCTGCCGGATCTTGCCGTAGAAGGTATCCACCAGCTCGACGATTCCCTCTTCGCTGACCTTGTCCCAGGGCATGGGCGCCGCTCCCGACTCTAAAGATGCATCTCAGATGCTACTTAGCCGGGGGCGGCGTCCGATGCAAGGGGCGGCGGACCGCGTCAGGCCCATTTGCCCTCGAAAAGGGGCTCGACGGGATTGCGGGTCTTGGCCATGTGCAGGTGGCGGAAGACACGCTCGTCGCTCATCTTGTCGGCCTTTTCCTCGATGTCGAGGTCGTAGTCCTCCTCGGGATTGCGGCGGGCGCCGACCATGACGAACTCCGCCCCCTCGTAGTCCAGAAGCGACGGATCGGTGGGCGCGAAGCGGCGTCCCTCGAACTCCTCCTGCTTGGACTTGGGATAGTCGGCCTTGTCCTCGTCCGACAGGCCGGCGGCGCGGGGCTGGCCCTTTTCCGGGTTCTTCACCGACACCGCAAAGCTGGCCTCGGGCGCGATGTTGAAGGCCTTCTGCACCTCGCCCGGCTTCTCCGGGTCGGACAGCGCGTAGGTCAGGTGCATGTCGCGGCCCTTCTGGACGAAGGCGTAGACGCCTTGGCCGGCCGGGCGGTAGGCGGGATAGGTGCGCTCGCCCCGCGTCTTGGTGTCCTGGTGCTGTTCCGCCAGGTCCTGGCCCAGCTTCTTGGGGTCCTTGCCCACGGTCTCAATGAAGCCCCATTCGCGCTCGTGGCTGTCGATCTCGGGCAGGCGCTTGCGGCCGATGATCGCCACGCGCACGCTCTTGCGGCCCGAGGGCACGAGGATCATGGAAAACCGCTCCACGTCCTTCAGACCGGAGGGATCGTGCGTTTCCACCTTGGGGCGGAAGGCGAAATAGATGGAGCCTTCCTCCAGGACCTCGATGTCGTCGGTGTTTTTGGACTTGTCGGCCATGATTGCCTCCGTTTCGAAAGCGTTCGGTCTTTTGCTAACGACGATTTGCGACGGTCCGGGGTTCCTGCTCGCATCGGTGGAGCCGGCGCCGGCCCCGCGAAGGCACAAAAAAAGCGCCGCACCCGACGGTCGGCCGGGGCGGCGCAAGGTGTGCGCGGAATGCGCGCGGGGAGGACAAGCGCGGATGCGCTTTGAACGGCGGCGCCAGAAGCGGGAGACGAGGCGCCGCCCCGGGAAACCTCAGATGATGCCTTTCTCGCGAAGATCGGAGCGGCGGGCCTCGTCGACGCCGAGGGCCTCCAGCACCGCGTCGGTGTCCTGGCCGAGCGTCGGCGGTGCCCGGTCGTAGTCCACGGGGGTGCCCGAGAACCGCATGGGGCTCGCCACGAGGTCCACATGGCCGGCCAGAGGATGGGGCACGGAAACCTTCATGCCGCGGTGGACGACCTGCGGATCGGCGAAGACCTGGTCCAGGGTGTTGATGGGGCCGCACGGCACGCCCTCGGCCTCCAGCGCGTTCAGCCAGTCGCCGCTGCTGCGGGTGCCGATGACCTCGGCGATCTGCGGCACCAGCTCTTCGCGGTGGCGCACGCGGCCGGCGTTGGTGGCAAACCGCTCGTCCGCAGCGAGGGCGTCCAGGCCGGCAACCTTGCAGAAGCGGGTGAACTGCGCGTCGTTGCCCACCGCCAGGATGATATAGCCGTCGGCGGTCGGGAACGCCTGGTAGGGCACGATGTTGGGGTGGCTGTTGCCCAGGCGCTTCGGCGCGACGCCGCTGGCGAGGTAGTTCATCGCCTGGTTGGCGAGGGTGGCCACCTGCACGTCCAGCAGCGCCATGTCGATGTGCTGACCCTCGCCCGTGCGCTCCTTGTGGATCAGGGCGGCCTGAATGGCGGAGGTGGCGTACATGCCTGTGAAGATGTCGGTGATGGCGACGCCAACCTTCATGGGCTCGCCGCCCGGTGCGCCGTCCGGGGCGCCGGTCAGGCTCATCAGCCCGCCCATGCCCTGGATCATGAAGTCGTAACCGGCGCGGTGGGCATAAGGCCCGTCCTGGCCGAAGCCGGTGATGGAGCAGTAGACCAGCGCGGGATTGACGGCCTTCAGGCTCTCGTAGTCCAGGCCGTACTTCTTCAGCCCGCCGACCTTGAAGTTCTCGATCACCACGTCGGCATTGGCCGCCATGTCGCGCACCAGGGCCTGCCCCTCGGGCTTGGTGAAGTCGATGGTGACGGACCGCTTGCCCCGGTTTGCGGATAGGTAATAGGCGGCCTCGGAGGTGTCGTCGCCGGTCTCGTCCTTGAGGTACGGCGGGCCCCAGCCGCGGGTGTCGTCGCCCTTGCCGGGACGCTCCACCTTGATGACCTCGGCGCCCATGTCGGCGAGCATCTGACCGGCCCAGGGGCCGGCGAGGACGCGGCTCAGGTCAAGGACGCGGACGTGGCTCAGCGGGCCGGACATGGGAGGATGCTCCTCAGGTCGGGAAAGGGGCAGCGACGGGAAAGGGATAAGCGGCGGGACGGCTTGCATGGGAAGCCGGGCAGGGGCAACCGCCCCGCCGCTTGTGCGGGCCTCGCCGGTGTTACCCGGTGAAGGCCTGCAGTCCGGTCTGGGCGCGGCCCAGGATGAGGGCATGGACGTCGTGCGTGCCCTCGTAGGTGTTCACGGTTTCCAGGTTGATCATGTGGCGGATCACCTGGAACTCAAGGCTGATGCCGTTGCCGCCGTGCATGTCGCGGGCGATGCGGGCGATGTCCAGCGCCTTGCCGCAGTTGTTGCGCTTGATCATCGAGATCATTTCCGGCGCCCAGTTGCCTTCGTCGATCAGTCGGCCGACGCGCAGGGCGGCCTGAAGGCCCAGCGTGATCTCGGTCTGCATGTTGGCGAGCTTGAGCTGGATGAGCTGCGTGTGCGCCAGCGGACGGCCGAACTGCTTGCGGTCCAGCGTGTACTGGCGGGCACGGTGCCAGCAGTCTTCCGCCGCGCCCATGGTGCCCCAGGCGATGCCGTAGCGGGCCTTGTTCAGGCAGCCGAAGGGGCCGCCCAGGCCGCTCGCGTTCGGCAGCAGGTTCTCTTCCGGCACGAAGCACTCGTCCAGCACGATCTCGCCGGTGATGGAAGCGCGCAGGGATGCCTTCTGGGTGATCTTCGGCGCGCTGAAGCCCTTGGAGTTGGCCTCGACGATGAAGCCCTTGATCTTGTTGTCATGGGCGTCGGACTTGGCCCAGACGATGGCAATGTCTGAGATGGGGCTGTTGGTGATCCACATCTTGGAGCCGGACAGCAGATAGCCGCCGTCCACCTTCTTGGCGCGGGTCTTCATGCTGCCGGGGTCGGAGCCGGCATCGGGCTCGGTCAGGCCGAAGCAGCCCACCCACTCGCCGGTCGCCAGCTTGGGCAGGTACTTCTTCTTCTGCTCCTCGCTGCCGTAGGCGTGGATGGGGTGCATGACCAGCGAGGACTGCACGGACATGGCCGAGCGGTAGCCGCTGTCCACACGCTCCACCTCGCGGGCGATCAAGCCGTAGGCGACGTGGGAGACGCCGGAGCAGCCGTATTCTTCCTCGATGGTCGGACCCAGAAGGCCCAGCTCGCCCATCTCGTTCATGATCTCGCGGTCGAAGCGCTCTTCCTCGAAGGCGCTGGTGACGCGCGGCAGAAGCTTTTCCTGACAGTAGGCATAGGCGCTGTCGCGCACCATGCGCTCTTCATCAGTGAGCTGCTGGTCGAGAAGGAACGGGTCTTCCCACTGGAACGGCGTCATGCTCGCGTGTCTCCGCAACGGCTGGTGTTTCTCTCTGGTCCCGAGAATGGCGCGGGGCGCATGACGGATCAAAGACAGTCTCGCGATGCATGCCATAACATAAAGTGATGGCTGGCTTGCCGGCGGAAGGAAATGGCTTTAGCTTGGGCGGCATGGACCTGAGACAACTCCGATACTTCCTCGCAATCGTCGAGGAAGGCGCCTTCACCCGCGCCGCCGACCGGCTGAACATCGCCCAGCCGGCCCTTTCCGCCCATGTGCGCAAGCTGGAGGACGACCTGGGGGTGGAGCTTCTGCTGCGCACCGCCCGCGGCGTCCGACCCACCGAGCACGGCGAGCGCCTGGCCGCCCATGCCCGGCGTATCCTGGCGGATGTGGACACCCTGCGCGACGACATCCGCGGAGCCGAGGCCGCCCCGAGCGGGCCGGTGGCCGTCGGCATTCCCACCACGCTTGGCATGATGCTCTCGGTGCCGCTGGCGCTGGCGGTGCGGCGGGACCTGCCGGACGTCCATCTGCGCGTGGCGGAAGGCTTGTCCGGGCATACGCTGGAGTGGCTTCAGGCGGGTGAGCTTGACCTTGCCATAGTGTTCGACGTTGCCGCCGTGCCGCGCCTGACGGTCACGCCCATCGCGCAAGAGGAACTGTGGGTGATCGGACCCGCCGGCGATCCGCACGTCAGCCGGGCGGCCGGGGCGGGCGGCATGCCGTTCCACGAAGCCGCCGCCCTGCCGCTGATCCTGACGGGCCCGCCCTACGGCCTGCGCGGCGAAGTGGAGCGAACGGCGGCGGCCTGCGGCGTGGCGCTCAACATCATCCTGGAGATGGACGCGCTGGAGCATATCCGCGCGCTGGTGGAGGGCGGGGCCGGCTATACCATCGCCTCCCGCCGCGTGGCGGCGCCGGGACTGGAGGCGGGCCGGCTGACCGGCGCGGTGATTACCGAGCCGACGATCCCCCGAACCATTCACCTGGCCCACCCCAGCGACCGGCCGCTGTCGATTGCGGCAGCGGCCGTCCGGCGGATGCTGACGGGGATCGTCGGCGGGCTGACCAAGGACGGGCGATGGCGATGACGGCACCGCTCCCGGACGGGGCGACGCCGCCATCGAACGTGACGGTATGGTCTCGAACCAGCCTCAGGCTCGGCGGCGGGCGAAGCCGATCAGTCCGAGGCCGACCAGCATGAGCGCCAGCGGTCCCGGCGCCGGAATGCCGTTCGGGTCGCCTTCCGCGTCGTGGGAGAACGGCGCGAAGATGGCGCGGGCCTTGTTGCCGGAAATGATGGTGTCATACAGGTCGAAGTGGACGAACGAGCCTGCCTCCAGTCCGCTCACGACAATCTGATAGGCGTTGATCTGGGCCTTGTCCTGCTTGTTCGGGTCGGTGCCGTCGGGAACGGTGGTCATGAAATCCCCGATGGGGCTGTCGGTCAGGGTGAAGTCGCCCAGGCCGAACTCCTGCCATTCCTTGTCGGCGCCGTACTCCCCGTGGTTGGGCAGGTAACTGCCATCACCGAGAACTGGCGTGCTGCCGTCGCCGACGGTCTGGAGGTAGTCGGGATTTGCGGCGTAGGACGGATCGGTGAAACCGCCGTAGCCCTCGGTCAGGACCGGCGTCAGGCTGATGGAGACGGGGCCGGTAATGACCGACTTGTCGTAGACTGCCGACAGCCGCACGTTGGTGATGGGGCCGGTGTGGTCCACATAGCCGATCGCCCACAGCGTGAAGGGATCGGTGCCGGAGAAGACCCAGGTTTCCGTCGTCGTGTCGTAGGTCGCGCCCTCGATGTAAAGCTGCAGTGCCGGTTCGGCGCGGGCTGGCGCCGCCGCGACAAGGAGTGCGGTCAGCAAGGTGCCCGCAAGCATGAGCATTCTGTTCATTGCCCTTGTCCTTCTTCCAAGGTCCCGTTTCAACGGCGCCGGGTCGTAGTCCCGGTGGGACATGTCCTCCGCCGCTTTCGGATAGCCGTCGCGACTGTTCCGCCAATACAGCAGCAAGCAACGTGCCAAGTGCTTCAGGCAATCGACGCGCCTGGAAATGCTTGGGGCGGGGAACCGCTTCCCTTGGAAAGAAACGGCAGGGTGTAAAGGCAGCCGACAACGCCGGGCGGTGTGCTGTCGGTGATTGTGGTTGCTCAGTACCGCAGTCGCGCGACCATCGCCATGTCGTGTCGCGACCAAGGTTCAAGTCTTGTTATAGGACTTGTGGCAAGGAAATGAGGAAAACTGCGGCTGCCGGAAGAAGTCCTCCAAGCGAACCTTGGGAAGAATCTGATGTGGCGTTTTTTGTAAGTTTGGGCGTCACCTCTTTAGGGATATGTCAAAAGGGTGCGGTATTATGAAATCGCCAATAAAACAGGCCGCCCGGCAGAGCGGGCGGCCTGTCG
This sequence comes from Caenispirillum salinarum, assembly GCF_044803115.1. Taxonomy (GTDB): domain Bacteria; phylum Pseudomonadota; class Alphaproteobacteria; order Rhodospirillales; family Rhodospirillaceae; genus Caenispirillum; species Caenispirillum salinarum_A. The sequence continues at coordinate 1,941,437 of NZ_CP085224.1, forward strand.
CGGCTGCGGAGCGGTGCGCGGTGGCGGGGCCTAGATCCCCATGCCTTCGGCCTGCGCGTTCAGGGCGGCCTCGAAGCGGTCGAACATCTCGTCGATCTCGGCCGTCGAGATGACCAGCGGCGGGGAGAAGGCGATGATGTCGCCGGCCATGGCGCGCAGAATGACGCCATTGTCCTGCGCCTTGGCGGCGACCGACGGCCCCACCTTGCGGGCGGGGTCGAAGTTCTCCTTCGTCGCCTTGTCAGCCACCAGTTCCACCGCCCCGATCAGGCCGATGCCGCGCGCCTCGCCCACCAGCGGGTGGTCGGCAAGGGCCCGCAGGCGCTCCTGCATCCGGGGGCTGACCTGGCCGATGTGGCCCAGAATGTCGCGCTCGTCGTAGATCGCCAGCGTCTCGTTGGCGACGGCGGCGGCGACGGGGTGGGCGCTGTAAGTGTATCCGTGGCCGAAAGCGCCCAGCGCGTCGCTGCCCGAGCGGATGCCCTGGTAGACGGTCTCGTTGATGAGCACCGCCGAAATGGGCAGGTAGGCCGAGGACAGGGCCTTCGCCATGGTCATGATGTCGGGCTGAAGGCCGAAGGTTTCCGTCCCGAACATCTTGCCCGTGCGGCCGAAGCCGCAAATGACCTCGTCAGCCACGAACAGGATGTCGTGCTTTTTCAGGATCGGCTGGATCTTCTCGAAGTAGGTCTTGGGCGGCACGATCACGCCACCCGCGCCCATGACCGGTTCGGCGAAGAAGGCGGCGATGGTATCCGGCCCCTCGCGCTCGATCAGCGCTTCCAGGTCGGCGGCCATGCGGGTGGCGAAGTCTTCCTCGGTCTCGCCGGCCTCGCCGTAGCGGTAATGGTGCGGGCAGGAGGTGTGCAGGATGCGCTCGATGGGCAGGTCGAAGCCCTTCTGGTTGAGCGGCAGGCCCGTCAGGCTGGCGGCGGCCACGGTCACGCCGTGGTAGCCGCGCAGGCGGGCGATGATCTTCTTCTTTTCCGGCTTGCCGATGGCGTTGTGGTAGTACCAGATCATCTTGATGGCGGTGTCGTTGGCCTCCGACCCGCTGTTGCAGAAGAAGGCCTTCGACATGGGCACCGGCGCCATCTGCACCAGCGTTTCCGCCAGTCGGATGCCGGGCTCCGTCGCCTTGTGGTTGAAGCTGTGGTAGTACGCCAGCTCTTTCATCTGCTTCGTCGCGGCGTCCACCAGCCGGTCCTCGCCCCAGCCCAGCGACGTGCACCACAGGCCCGCCATGCCCTCGATGTAGTCCTTGCCGGCGTCGTCATAGACGCGCACGCCCTTCCCGCGCATGGCAACCATGGGGCCGCTCTGCTCGTGCGCGACGGCGTTGGTGTAGGGGTGCAGGGTATAGGCGATGTCGGCGTCGCGAAGGCTGTTGGACGTCATGGCTCGGACCTTGATGGGCGTTGATCGGAAAGGCGTGTGTGGCACCACTGTGCCAAGCGTCCGGGGGAAGGGGGAAGTGCCATTGTCGGCGGCTCCTCCGGCCTTCCAGAAAAAAATCGACGACTGTGTCGCCGGTGGATGCCGCAAGAGCGGCGGCAGCGAGCGTGGGCCCCTGCTTCCGCAGGGGCGACGGCTTTCTCAAGCACCTGATCGGGCTTCAAAAACACCCGTCATTCCTGCGAAAGCAGGAAACCACATCCGCTGCCGGCCGTCCCTGACTTACGCCGCCGCCAGCTCTTCCAGGGTGGACTCGATGATGTCCAGGCCCTCGTTGACCAGCGCGTCGGAGGCCGTCAGCGGCACCAGGATGCGGATGACGTTGCCGCGCGTGCCGCAGGCCAGCAGGATCAGGCCCTTCTTGGCAACGGCCTGCACCAGCGCCTTGGTCAGGTCCGGGGCGGGCGCGCGGGTTTCGCGGTCGGTGACCAGCTCCATCGCCACCATGGCGCCCTGGCCGCGGATGTCGCCGATGCACGACAGGCTGTTCTTCTTCGCCATGGCCTCCAGGCGCTCGGTCAGAAGCGCGCCCAGCATGGCGGACCGCTCCACCAGGCCCTCTTCCTCGATGGCCTCCAGCACCGCCAGGCCCGCCGCGCAGGCCATGGGGCCACCGGCATAGGTGCCGCCCAGGCCGCCGGGCGCGGCGGCTTCCATCACCTCGGCCGTGCCGGTCACGGCGGATAGCGGGAAGCCGCCGGCGAGGCTCTTGGCCATGGTCATCATGTCGGGCTGGATGCCGGAATGCTCGATGCCGAACATCTTGCCGGTGCGGGCGAAGCCGGTCTGGATCTCGTCGGCGATGAGCAGGATGCCGTGGTCGTCACAGATCTTGCGCAGGGCCTGGAGCCATTCCGCCGGCGCCACGTTGAAGCCGCCCTCGCCCTGGACGGGCTCGACGATCATGGCGGCGATGCGCGACGGGTCGATTTCCGTCTTCAGCAGGCCGTCCAGGTAGCGCAGGGCCTCGTCCACCGTCACACCGTGGTATTCGTTGGGGAAAGGCGCATGGTAGACCTCGGCCGGGAAGGGACCGAAGCCGGCCTTGTAGGGCACCACCTTGCCGGTCAGCGCCATGCCCATCATGGTGCGCCCGTGGAACGCGCCCGAGAACGCGATGACGCCCGAGCGCCCGGTATGGGCGCGGGCGATCTTGATGGCGTTCTCCACCGCTTCGGCGCCGGTGGTCAGGAACATGGTCTTCTTCTCGCCCCGGCACGGGACGACCTGGTTCAGCTTCTCGGCCAGCGCGACGTAGCTTTCGTACGGCGTCACCTGAAAGCAGGTGTGGCTGAACTTCTCCAGCTGCCCGGCCACGGCGGCCTTCACCTTGGCGTGCAGGTGGCCGGTGTTCAGAACGGCGATGCCGCCGGCGAAGTCGATGTAGCGCTTGCCTTCCACGTCCCACAGCTCGGCGTTCTCGGCGCGGTCGGTGAAGACGGGCAGCAGGGTGGCGACGCCGCGCGGAACGGCGGCGGCCTTCCGGGCATTCAGGTCGGTGTTCGCGGACATGAACAGGAACTCCCTCACGAAGAGTTGGTTACGGTGGTGGTGAGGCACAGCGCGGCCGTCGCGGAGAAGCGGAAGCCCCGTCCCCGGGGGTCTTCCGCCGCTCCGCCGCAGGATCGACGCGAAATGGCGGCCGGTGTGCGTCTGCGGGCTGCCCGGCTTACTTGATGCCGCCCATGCAGAGGTATTTGATCTCGATGAAGTCCTCGATGCCGTACTTGGAGCCCTCGCGGCCGACACCGGATTCCTTGACGCCGCCGAAGGGCGCGACCTCGGTGGAGATGATGCCCTCGTTGATGCCGACGATGCCGTACTCCAGGCCTTCCGACACGCGCCAGACGCGGCCCAGGTCGCGGGCGTAGAAGTAGGCGGCCAAGCCGTACTGGGTGTCGTTGGCCAGCTTGATGGCCTCTTCTTCCGTCTCGAACTTGTACAGCGGCGCGACGGGGCCGAAGATTTCCTCGGCGAACAGGTTCATCTCCTGCGAGACGTTGGTCAGGATGGTCGGCTCGTAGAAGGTGCGGCCCAGGTCGGCGCGCTTGCCGCCGGTGACCACCGTCGCGCCCTTGGACACGGCATCGGCCACCAGTTCCTCGACCTTCACGGCGGCCTTTTCGTTGATGAGCGGGCCTTGGGTGACGCCCTCCTGCGTGCCGTCGCCGACCTTGAGGTTCTTCACGGCCTCGGCCAGCTTCTCGGCGAATTTGTCGTAGACGCCCGCCTGCACCATGATGCGGTTGGCGCAGACGCAGGTCTGGCCGGCGTTGCGGTACTTGGACGCCATGGCACCGGCCACGGCGGCATCCAGGTCGGCGTCGTCAAACACCAGGAACGGCGCGTTGCCGCCCAGTTCCAGCGACATCTTCTTCACGGTGTCGGCGCACTGCTTCATCAGCAGCTTGCCGATGGCGGTGGAGCCGGTGAAGGACAGCTTGCGCACGATGGGGTTGGACGTCATCTCGCCGCCCACATCGCTGGATCGCGCCGTGGTGACAATGTTGAAGATGCCTTTGGGCACGCCCGCGCGCTCGGCCAGTTCCGCCAGCGCCAGCGCCGACAGCGGCGTTTCCGCGGCCGGCTTGATGACGATGGGGCAGCCGGCGGCCATGGCGGGGCCGCACTTGCGGGTGATCATGGCGTTGGGGAAGTTCCACGGCGTGATCGCCGCCACCACGCCGATGGGCTGCTTGAGCGTGACGATGCGCTTGTCGGGGCCATGGCTGGGGATGACGTCGCCGTAGATGCGCTTGCCTTCCTCGGCGAACCACTCGATGAACGATGCGCCGTAGGCAACCTCGCCCTTGGCCTCGGCCAGCGGCTTGCCCTGCTCGGCGGTCATCAGGAGGCCCAGGTCGTCCTGGTTTTCCATGATGAGGTTGAACCACTTGCGCAGGATGTTGGCGCGCTCCTTGGCCGTCTTGGCGGCCCAGGCCGGCATGGCGCGCTCGGCCGCCTCGACGGCGCGGCGGGTTTCATCGGCGCCCATGTCGGGCACGTTGGCCAGCACCTCGCCCGTGGCGGGGTTGGTGACCTCGAAGGTCTTGCCGCCGTCGGCGTCGACCCAGGCACCGTCGATGTAGGCCTTCTTGCACAGGAGCTTCGGGTCGTTCAGCGTCACCATCGTCGTCTGCCTCCGTCTGGTCGGTCTGTTCTGCAAGGTTCTGGATGTGCCGGAACAACGCGGCACGGCGCTTTGTCGTGGCGTGGTCCCAAAAGTACCACGTTTAAAAAACTAGACAAACCATCCGTACGCCCCCGGTCACGGTCCATTCAGCCGCGAGCCGGCGGCTCCACTGGGCATTTCGGCCTTGGAAAGCGGTGCGGGGACAGTTTAAAATATTAGACGACACAATAAGAACGGGAGGACAGGGCGTGATGGATTTCGACGTGGGGGCGCGCTTGCGCGCGATCCGCGAGGAAAAGGGCCTGTCGCAGCGTCAGCTCGCCATCCGGGCCGGGGTCACCAACGGCACGATCTCTCTGATCGAGCAGAATCGCAACAGCCCGTCCGTCGCCAGCCTGCGCAAGGTGCTGCAGGGCATTCCCATGTCGCTGGCCGAGTTCTTCGCCAGTGAGATGCCGGAGACGGAGAAGATCGTTTTCCGCCCGCACGAACTGGTGGAACTGACCACCGAGATCCAGAAGCGCAGCAAGGGCCGCATCTTCCTGCGCCAGGTGGGCGGCGACCTGCGCAACCGCACGCTCCAGATCCTGCACGAGACCTATGAGCCCGGCGCCGATACGGGCCGCACCATGCTCCAGCACGCCAGCGAGGAGGGCGGCCTGGTGATCGAGGGCCGCATCGAACTGACGGTGGGCGATCAGGTGGAAGTGCTTGGGGAGGGCGACACATACCTGTTCGACAGCCGCCAGCCGCACCGATTCCGCAACCCGTTCTCCGAGCCCTGCATCATGGTGTCCGCCTGCACGCCGCCGTATTTGTGAGTATTCGAAACACCAAGGCACCAAGAGGATGTCCTGACGGTGAGGTTTCGCGGAAACAGCGGGCGAATGAAGTTTCGCGGCAAAGCCGCCTTCATTCAGGAAATGTCACCAGCCGCTGATCCGCGTTCACCCCGTGTCCTGGTGTCTTCGTGCCCTGGTGGTTCAAAACCAAAAAGAGCGGCCCCGCGAGGCCGCTCTCTTCATTTTCGGGCGGCTCTGCCGCCTTACAGGGCGGTGAAGAAGTCGTTGCCCTTGTCGTCGACGATGATGAAGGCCGGGAAGTCCTCCACCTCGATGCGCCAGATGGCTTCCATGCCCAGTTCCGGGTACTCCAGGACCTCCACCTTCTTGATGGCCTCCTGCGCCAGTTGCGCCGCGGCGCCGCCGATGGAGCCAAGGTAGAAGCCGCCGTGCTTTTCGCAGGCCTTGGTGACGGCGCGCGAGCGGTTGCCCTTGGCGATCATCACCATCGAGCCGCCATGCTCCTGGAACAGGTCAACGTAGGCATCCATGCGGCCCGCCGTGGTGGGCCCGAAGGAGCCCGACGCCATGCCTTCCGGCGTCTTGGCGGGGCCGGCGTAGTAGACGGCCATTTCCTTGAAGTACTCGGGCAGGCCCTCGCCCTTGTCCAGCCGTTCCTTCAGCTTGGCGTGGGCGATGTCGCGCGCGACGATCATCGGGCCGGTCAGGCTGACGCGGGTCTTGATCGGGTACTGCGACAGGGTTTCGCGGATTTCCTTCATGGGCCGGTTGAGGTCGACCTTCACCACCTCGTCCGACAGCTTCTCGGTCTTGACCTCCGGCATGTACTTGGCCGGGTTGGATTCCATCTGCTCCAGGAACACGCCGTCGCGGGTGATCTTGCCGAGGATCTGACGGTCGGCCGAGCACGAGACGCCGATGCCGACGGGACACGACGCGCCATGGCGCGGCAGGCGGATGACGCGGACGTCATGGCAGAAGTACTTGCCGCCGAACTGAGCGCCGATGCCCATCTCCTGGGTCATCTTCAGCACCATGGCCTCGGCTTCCAGGTCGCGGAAGGCGTGGCCGGCCTTGCTGCCCTCGGTCGGCAGGTTGTCCAGGTACTTGGCCGACGCCAGCTTGACCGTCTTGAGGTTCGTTTCGGCCGAGGTGCCGCCGATGACGATCGCCAGGTGGTACGGCGGACAGGCGGCGGTGCCGAGCGTGCGGATCTGTTCGTCCAGGAACTTGCGAAGGCTGTCGGGATTCAGCAGCGCCTTGGTCTGCTGGTACAGGAAGGTCTTGTTGGCCGACCCGCCGCCCTTGGCCATGAACATGAACTTGTAGGCGTCGCCCTCGGTGGCGTAGAGGTCGATCTGCGCCGGCAGGTTATTGCCGGTGTTGACTTCCTCATACATGGTCAGCGGCGCCATCTGCGAGTAGCGCAGGTTCATCTTCGCGTAGGCGTTGGCGACGCCGGCCGACAGGTAATGGGCGTCGTTGGCGCCGGTCCACACGCCCTGGCCCTTCTTGCCCATGACGATGGCCGTGCCGGTGTCCTGGCACATGGGCAGCACCATGCCCGAACTGATGTTGGCGTTCTTGAGCAGTTCCAGCGCGACGAAGCGGTCGTTCCGGCTGGCTTCCGGGTCGTCCATGATCTTGCGCAGCTGGGCCAGGTGGCCGGGGCGCAGCAGGTGGCTGACGTCCTTGAAGGCTTCCTCCGCCAGCACGGTCAGCGCCATGGGGTCGACCACGAGCACCTCGCGGCCGCCCAGCGTCTCCACGGACACATGGTCGCTGGTGATCTTGCGGTAGGGCGTGGTGTCGGCGCCCAGGGGAAACATCTCGGAGAAAGCGACGTCGATGGTCATGGCTCCAGCCTCGCAGGTCGGACAATAAGCGGACGGGCCCACACGCGGGCAGGGGCCACCATACCAGCGGCCCGCCCGAGCGGGTAGGGAACTCTGCGGGGGAGTGTTTAGCGCAAGATCACTTCTTACGGAAGGCGTCGAGCGTCACGACGTTGTCGCCGCCCTTATCGTCGTCGCCGGAGTCGCCGCCCACGCCGGGGCCGGCGGCGGGACGCTCGTCGGAGGAGGGGTCGTGCAGCAGCACGTCGGCGTCCTCGTCGTCGAAGCCTTCGAAGTCGCCCAGGTCGGAGTCGTCCTCGTCGTCCAGGATGCCCAGCTGGAACTGCAGGCCGAACTTGGCGTGCGGATCGGCGAAGGCGGTGACGGCAGAGAACGGAATCTCCAGCGTCTCAAGCCTGCCGCCGAAGCTCAGGCGCACGCTGAACATGTCCTGCGACACCAGAAGGTCGTGGTACTGGTGCTGGAGGACGATGGTCATCGTCTCGGGATGCTGGGCGCGCAGGCGGTCGGGGATGTTCACCCCTGGGGCCTCGGTCGAAAAGGTGATGTAGAAATGGTGTTCGCCAGGAAGGCCTTCCGCGGCGGTGATCTCGAGCGCCCGACGCAGCACGCCTCGCAGGGCGTCCTCGACCATTTCCTCGTAGTTGAAGCCGGGGATGTCGTCGTGCTCGGTCAAGGCCTTGGGGTCCCGTTCTGTTTCACCGTGACGCCGTGCTCTGAACGGCACGGTCGGATGGGCGCCGGACGGACCCGGCCGGACGGGCGGGGCCGGAGGCGGAAGATAAGTGGGAGGCTTCTGTTGCCAGGTGCCTCCCGGACCCCGCCTGACGGGGCTAACCGCCAGGGCTTCAATTTCGGTCACGACACCGCGTTACGCGGCGGCGCGAGCCGGAGCAAAGTTGTCGTTGGCAACTATTGCGTATGGCCCGATAACGGTGGAACCATGCCGGACGCAACCTTCATCTTTACCACGCGCGTCGATCCTGTTTCGGCCCCGCAGAGGAGTTGGTGGAGCCGCCGGGTACTGCCCCCGGGTCCGCTACGCTTATTCCATGAAGGGTTTAGCGTCATAGTCGGGTGCGACCCGACAGGCCCTATATAGAACCCTTGCCCGGTCTTGCAAAGGGGGTTTCCGCGAAAAAGCCCAGGCGCCGTAATGGTTCGTCCGTCGATCTGTCACCGCCATATCATTTTACCCGGAAAGAAGATGCGGGAATGATGCCGGTGGCTCGCACTGGGCCGGCATAAGGTTCCGCATGACACCGGGGGACGACGACATGCAGGACGCGCAACCCTATAAAGTGCTGTTCGTGTGCTCGGGCAACAGCGCCCGCAGCATCCTGGCCGAGGCCATCCTCAACCGCATGGCGCAGGGGCGATTCGCCGCCTACAGCGCCGGCAGCGATCCGGTGGGGCACGTGCATCCGGCGGCGTCGCGCATGCTGGAGATGAACGGCCACGACCCGCGCACGGCGCGCTCCAAGACGTGGCTGGAGTTCACCGGCCCCGACGCCCCGCGCCTGGACATGGTGTTCACCCTGTGCGACCGGGCGGCCGGGGAAATCTGCCCTCACTGGCAGGGCGAGCCCGTGGTGGCCTACTGGGACCTGCCCGACCCGGCGGAGGTGCCGCTGCCCGACCAGATGGCCGCCTTTCATGCGACCTACATGGATCTGGAGCGCCGCATCACCCTGCTGACGGCCCTGCCGCTGGCGGCGCTGGACCGCCTGGCGCTCAAGGCCCGCCTGCGCGACATCGGCGGCGGCGGGGGCGTCGGCGAGATGGCGCTGGCGGCGGGACCGGCCTGAGGCATCGGTCCCGCCGGCGTCGCGCCGCTCAGCGGAACCAGAACTTCGGCTTCTTCCGCTTTTTCGGAGTCTCGCCCATCTCGGCGGCCTCGCCGGTAAGCGTCTTCCAGACGCTCTGCGCGATGGCACCGTAGGCCTGGGCGTGGGCGCCGTCGGGGTCGTCGACCACGATGGGGCGGCCGGCATCGGTGGTTTCGCGGATTTTCAGGTCCAGCGGAATTTCGCCCAGGAACGGCGCCTTCAGTTCTTCCGCCGTCTCGCGGGCGCCGCCGTGGCCGAAAACCTCCTCGCGGTTGCCGCACTTGGGGCATTGGTAGTAGCTCATGTTCTCGACGATGCCGAGCACGGGCACCTCGACCTTGCGGAACATGTGCAGGCCCTTGCGCGCGTCCAGCAGCGCGATGTCCTGCGGCGTGGAGACGATCACAGCGCCCGACAGCGGCACCCGCTGGCACATGGTCAGTTGCGTGTCACCCGTGCCCGGCGGCATGTCGACGATCATCACGTCAAGTTCCGGCCAGTCGACGTCGCGCAGAAGCTGCTCCAGCGCGCCCACCACCATGGGGCCGCGCCAGACCACCGGCGCCTCTTCCTCCACCATGAAACCGATGGACATCACGGTGACGCCGTGGTTCTCCAGCGGCACGATCCGGTCGCCGCGGGTGCCGGGCTTCTTGTTGTGCAGGCCCATGATGCGGGGCACGCTCGGGCCGTAGATGTCGGCGTCGAACAGGCCGACCTTCAGCCCCAGGCGGGCGAGGGCGAGCGCCAGGTTGGCGGCGGTGGTCGATTTGCCGACGCCGCCCTTGCCCGACGCCACGGCGACGACGTGCTTGATGTTGGGCAGCGAGATCTGGCCCGGCCCGCCGCCGTGGCCGCCCACCTGCGGCCCGCCCTGGCGCGGCGCCTGCTGCTGCGGCGCGGCCTGCGGCTGCCTGGGCGGCGGAGCGGCGGTTGCGCCCGTCGGGTTGGAGGCGGTGAGCACAACGGTCACGGCCTCCACGCCCGGAAGCTCGGCAAGGGTGCGCTCGGCCTCGGCCCGCAGGGGCTCCAGTTCCGGACCCAGCTGGGCCGGCACCTCGATCATCAGCGTGACGCGCCCGCCGCTGATCACGGGGTCCTTCACCCAGCCCGTGGACACCAGGTCCGTGCCGGCCTGTTCGGCCCGCACGCTCTTCAGCGCCTGGAAAATGGTGTCCTTATCGATTTCCGCCATCCTTGAAAACTCCTGAGACTTCCCGATATTCCACCCATCGACAAGGTCCGCCCGGTGCTCGCGACCCGGGCCTTTCATTGCGCCCGGTAGTATAGGTCCCTATAAGGAATGGAGGACCGCGCATCACGGGGCGGGTCTTGGGCTCGGATGATTTGTCACTGGGCGTGCTCCGGCCGGAGCCTGCTTGCGAGACACATTAATCATCCAGTCATCTGTTGGCGAAGAGGGATTTGTTCAATGGCCTGGAATCAGCAGGGCGGCCCCTGGGGCGGCGGCGGTAACAGCGGCGGCGGTGGTGGCGGCCCCTGGGGCGGCGGTCGCGGCCCCGGCGGAGGCGGCGGAGGCGGAGGTGGAGGCGGCGGCAACCCGCCCCCCGACCTGGAAGAAATGCTCCGCAAGGCCCAGGACAAAATGCGCCGCTTCTTTCCCGGTGGCGGTGGTTCCGGCGGTGGCGGCGGCGGCGGCCGTGGCGGCTCCGGCGTTGGCGGCATCGGTCCGAAGACCGTGGTGCTGGTGGTGGCCGGCGTGCTTATCGCCTGGGGTCTGACCGGCTTTTATCGCGTGCAGCCCGACGAACAGGGCGTTGAGATGCTGTTCGGCGAATACGTCAAGAACACCGGCCCCGGCCTGAACTACTGGTTCCCGGCGCCCGTCGGGTCGGTGGAGACGCCGAAGGTCACCATCACCAACCAGATCACCGTCGGCTTCCGCGGCAGCGGAGACCCGCGTGCCGGATCGGCGCGCGACGTGCCGGAGGAAAGCATGATGCTGACCGGCGACCAGAACATCATCGACACGGACTTCATCGTGCAGTGGCGTATCGCCGATGCCGGCAAGTTCCTGTTCAACATCCGTGATCCCGAGACCACCGTGAAGGCCGCCGCCGAGTCGGCCATGCGCGAGATCATCGGCCAGACGCCGCTCGAATCGGCCATGACCGATGGCCGTATCGAGGTGCAGGCGCGGGCGCAGGAACTGCTGCAGTCCATTCTCGACGAATACCAGGCCGGCATCAGCATTCTGGACGTCAAGCTGCTGAAGGCCGACCCGCCGGAGGAAGTCATCGACGCATTCAACGACGTGCAGCGCGCCCGCCAGGACAAGGAGCGCCTGCAGAACGAGGCCCAGGCCTACCGCAACGACATCATTCCCCGCGCCAAGGGTGAGGCCGAACGCCTGATCCAGGAAGCGCAGGGCTACAAGCAGAAGGTCATTGCAGACGCCGAGGGTGAGGCTCAACGCTTCGCGTCGGTGCTGGAGAGCTACAACACCGCCCAGGACGTGACCACCAAGCGCCTGTACCTGGAAACCCTGCAGGAAGTGCTGGCCAACAGCGACAAGGTGCTGGTCGACTCCGGCGCCGGCGGTTCGGGCGTTGTCCCCTACCTGCCGCTGCCCGAGCTTCAGAAGCGCGTCGCAGGCGAGCGCCGTGAGAACACCGGCGGCACCGGTGGCAGCCAGACGCCGCTGCGCTCCAGCCCGTCGCCCACCATGTCCTCCACCAGCGCGCAGGAGGCCGCCCGATGAAAAAAACCACTCTTGCCGTCCTTGGCGTCGTCGTGGCGGTCGCGGCGATCGTCCTCAATTCCGCGCTGTTCACCGTGCATCAGACCGAGCAGGCCCTTGTGCTGCAGTTCGGCAGCCCGAAGCGGGTCGAGACCGAGCCCGGCCTGAAGGTCAAGATCCCGTTCATCCAGAACGTGATCCGCTACGACAGCCGCGTGCTCGACCTGGACCCGCCGGGCCAGCAGGTGCCGCTGCGCGACCAGAAGCGCATCATCGTCGACACCTACGCCCGGTACGAAATCGTCGACCCGCTGATGTTCTATCAGACGGTGCGCGGCGAACTGGGACTGCGTGACCGATTCGGCTCGATCCTCAACTCGGCCGTCCGCGACCAGTTGGGCGAGGCCGACCTGACCGATCTGCTGGGCGAAGGCCGCAGCCGCGTCATGCAGGAGATCACCACCTCCGTCCGCCGCCGCGCAGACGAGTTCGGCATCAAGGTGGTCGACGTCCGCATCGGCCGTACCGACCTGCCGCAGGAAACCAGCCAGTCGGTGTTCAACCGCATGCGCTCCAGCCGTATCGCCCAGGCCGCCCAGCTGCGCGCCGAGGGTGAGGAGCTGAAGGCCAAGATCCAGGCCGAGGCCGACCGCGACCGCACGGTCATCCTGGCCGAGGCGCGCAAGACCGGCGAGATCCTGCGCGGTCAGGGCGACGGTGACCGCAACCGCGTCCTCGGCGAGTCCTACGGCGCGAACCCCGAGTTCTTCGCCTTCTACCGCTCCATGGACGCCTACCGCCAGGCGTTGGGGAACGGCGGCACCACAATGGTGCTGAGCCCGGATAGCGATTTCTTCCGCTACTTCGACACGGCGCCGGCCGGCGGCAACATCCAGCCGCTGTCCTCGGCCCCGTCGGGAGCCGGTGGGCAAGCCCAGGGCGGCGACAACAACGCCGCGGCCCAGTAACATCACCTGCAAGCCTTGAAGGGGCGCGGCCGGCGACACTCGCGGCCGCGCCCTTTTCTTGTCCGCGCCGTGACATGCAAGAAGGACCGCTCCCCGAACATGACCGAAGACCTGCTCGCCGCGCTCGCGCTCGCCATCGCGCTGGAGGGCGCCGTCTATGCGCTGTTCCCGGCCCGCATGAAGGCCATGATCGCGCAGGTGTTGACGCTGCCCGACGGGGCTCTGCGCGGGGCCGGCTTGGCGGCTTGCGCAGTGGGCGTGCTTCTCGCGTGGCTGGTGCGGGGCTGACACCCTCGCCGGCGTGACGGTCGGTGCCCAACTTTCGCCATGTGCGGGGGCAACGATGAACCGGCCAAAAGCATAGTGTCCCTGGAACCAGAGGCCGCTGCGTCCTACATTAAATCGCGACTTTTCCGCGTTCTTCCCGGCCGGGGCCGCACGCACCGCGCGCGCATCCGTTGTCCGGGGCCCGTATTCACCGCTTCCGCCTTGAATGGAGAGGTATCCGTGACAGGATCGATCCGCACCCCCATCCCGGCCGCCGGCCGCTGGCTGTCCGCGCTGGTGGTCGTTGGCGCCCTGATGCTCGGCGCCATGGCCCCCCAGCCGGCGCGGGCGCAGAACGGGCCGCCTGACAGCTTTGCCGACATGGCGGAACGCCTGCTGCCGGCCGTGGTCAACATCTCCACCACCACCACCCTGGGCGGCGAGCGCGGGCCGCAGATGCCGCAGTTTCCGCCGGGCAGCCCGTTCGAGGACTTCTTCCGGGAGTTCTTCGAGCGCCAGCAGGCGCCCAGCGTGCCGCGCCGCGCCACCTCGCTGGGATCGGGCTTCGTCATCGACGGCGAGAACGGCTATATCGTCACCAACAACCATGTGATCGAGGGCGCCGAAGAGGTCACTGTCATCCTTCAGGACGACACGGTGCTGACGGCCGAAGTGATCGGCCGCGATCCAAAGACCGACGTGGCGGTGCTGAAGGTCGACAACGACGAAACCCTGCCGTCGGTGCAGTGGGGCGACAGCGATGTCGCGCGCGTCGGTGACTGGGTTATCGCCATCGGCAATCCCTTCGGTCTTGGCGGCACGGTGACCGCCGGCATCATCTCGGCGCGGGCGCGCAACATCAACGCCGGGCCCTATGACAACTTCATCCAGACGGATGCCTCCATCAACCGCGGCAACTCCGGCGGGCCGCTGTTCGACATGAGCGGCCAGGTTGTCGGCGTGAACACCGCCATCTACTCGCCGGCCGGCGGCGGTTCGGTCGGCATCGGCTTCGCGACGCCGTCGAACCTGGCGCGCAACGTCGTCGAGGACCTGATCGAGTACGGCGAGGTCAAGCGCGGCTGGCTGGGCGTGCGCATCCAGACCGTCACCGACGAGATCGCCGACAGCCTGGGCCTGGACGGCGCGCAGGGCGCCCTGGTCGCCAGCGTGCAGCCGGACGGGCCGGCGGCGGCGGCCGGCATCCAGCCGGGCGACGTGATCCTGCGCTGGGACGACCAGCCCATCAATGAGATGCGCAATCTGCCCAAGGCCGTGGCGGAGACCCAGATCGGCCGCACCGTGGACGTGATCGTCTGGCGCGACGGCGAGCGCAAGACCATCGATGTCGAGGTGGCCGAGCTGCAGGAAGAGGATGCAGCCGCCTTCGCCGGAGAGCCCGGCCGGAATGGCGCCCCGGAACCGGAGCAGACGGGTTCCGAGGTGCCGGCGCTGGGCCTGTCCGTGCAGCCGCTCGACATGGAAGCGCGCGAGATGTACGGCATTCCCGATGACGTGCGGTCGGGCGTCGTCGTTTCCGACCTGTCGGCCGACAGCGATGCGGCCCAGAAGGGCATCCGTCCGGGCGACGTGATCGCCGAGGTCAACCAGACCCGCGTCTCCTCTGCCGGCGAAATCCGCGAGCAGGTGGCCCAGGCGCGCGACAATGGCCGCAAGTCGGTGCTGCTCATGGTGCAGGGCGACACCGGCAGCCGCTTCGTGGCCGTGCGCATCGGCGAGGAAGGCTGACGCAGGCGCGTTCCGCGGAAGGACGGGAAGGGGCGGTCCGTGCGGGCCGCCCCTTTCTCTTTGCGCGGGCGGCGGCTAAAGTGCGCGGCATGAAGCGCGTCGATTTCTATCATCTGCAACGCTGGCCGCTGGAACAGGCCCTGCCGCCGCTGCTCTCCAAGGTGCAGGAGAGCGGCCAGCGCGCCGTGGTGCTGACGGCATCGCGCGAGCGGGCGGAGGCGCTGTCGGCGGTGCTGTGGACCTGGAAGCCCGACAGCTGGCTGCCTCATGGCACGCCGGGCGACGGCTTCGACAGCGATCAGCCCGTGTGGCTGGCGGAGGAGGACCAGCGCCCCAACGGCGCCGCGATCCTGCTGCTGACCGACGGCATGACGTCGGCGCGCATGGACGACTACGACCGCTGCCTGGACCTGTTCGACGGCCGCGATCCCGACGCCGTGCAGGCCGCCCGCGAGCGCTGGAAGGCCTGCCGCGACAAGGGCTGGGAAATGCACTACTGGCAGCAGACAGAGCGCGGCGGCTGGACCGAAAAGGCCAGCGCCAACACCCCTGCACTCCGGGACGCGGGCGCGCCGGAGTAGAGCAGCCGCCGCCTCCGTTCTCCCGCACGACGGGGTGCATATCGCTTCGCGGGCCGTTCGGGGGAACGGGGAGGGGGGGCGATCATGCGCGCACGCTTCGAGGTTCAGGTCCAGCCCCCAAGCTAGTGTGGGCGCGCCGCGCCCACGGGAGACGCGGGCGTTGGGGCACCGCCCCAAGCGCGTGAGCGCTCGCTCAGCCCCCCGCCGCCATCGCTTCCTCGTAGGCTTCGGAGACCTCCAGCCACGCCATTTCCGTCTCTTCAAGCTGCTTGGCGACCTCGCCCAACTCGATCTGGAGGGCCGAGACCTTCTCAGCCGGCCCGTCATAGAGCTTGGGGTCGGCCAGCCTGGCCTCCAGCGCCTCCTTCTGGGCCGTCAGCTTTTCCATTTTCTTTTCAGCCGCTTGCGCCTGTTTCTTCAAGGGCGCGAGCTTCTGGCGCAGTTCGGCGGCGGCGCGGCGGTCCTCTTTCCGGGCGGCGGCAGACTGGGCGGGGGCCTCGTCGGCGCCGTTGGCCGCGCGGGCGTCGGCCTTGGCCTCGCGCCGGGCATCGCGGGCCTGGTCGAGCAGAAGGCGGCGGTAGTCCTGCATGTCGCCGTCAAACGGCGTCACGCCACCATCGGCCACCAGCCACAGGCGGTCGGCCACCAGTTCCACCAGGTGCGGATCGTGCGAGATGAGCACGACGGCGCCCTCGAAGACGTTCAGCGCCTCGATCAGGGCATCGCGGGTGTCGATGTCCAGGTGGTTGGTGGGCTCGTCAAGCACCAGCACGTGCGGCGCGTCGTGGGTCATGAGCGCGATGAGAAGCCGTGCCTTTTCGCCGCCCGACAGCTGCTCCACCCGGTTGTCGGCCAGTTGCGCGCCGAAGCCGAAGCGGCCCAGGTGGGCGCGCACCTTGGTGTCGTTGACCCCGGGCATCAGCTTCGCCATGTGCTGGAGCGGCGTGCCCTGCGGGTTCAACTCCTCCGTCTGGTGCTGGGCGAAGTAGCCGACGCGCAGCTTGGTGGAGGCCTTGAGGTTGCCTTCCATCAGCGCCAGCCGCCCGGTGATGACCTTTGCCAGCGTCGACTTGCCGTTGCCGTTCGCACCCAGCAGGGCGATGCGGTCGTCCATGTCGATGCGGAAGTTCAGGCGCCGCAGGACGGGCTTGCCGCCATAGCCCGCCGTGCCGCCGTCTACCTGGATCAGCGGCGGCGCCAGCTCCTCGGGCTGGGGGAAGTCGAACTGGATGCCCTTGTCCTCCACGATGGGGATGACGGGCTCCATCTTCTCCAGCATTTTCAGGCGGCTTTGGGCCTGGCGGGCCTTGGTGGCCTTGGCACGGAAGCGGTCGACGAAGGATTGCAGGTGGGCGCGGCGGGCCTCCTGCTTCACCGCCTGCTTCTCGCGCAGTTCCATCATCTCGCGGCGCATGCGGGCGAAGTCGTCGTAGTCGCCCATGTAGCTGACCAGCTTGCCTTTATCCAGATGCAGGATGCGCTGGCAGACCTTGTTGAGCAGGTCGCGGTCGTGGCTGACGATGATGAGCGTGCCCGGATAGACGGCCAGATAGTTCTCCAGCCAGATGGTCGCTTCCAGGTCCAGGTGGTTGGTCGGCTCGTCCAGCAGCAGCAGGTCCGGCCGGGCGAACAGGGCGGCGGCGAGTGCGACGCGCATGCGCCAGCCGCCGGAGAAATCCCGCACGGGCCGCGCCTGCGCCTCGGTGGAAAAGCCCAGGCCCGAGAGGATCGACGCCGCGCGCGCCGGCGCGGAATGGGCGTCGATGGCGTTCAGGCGCTCGTGGATTTCCGCCAGCCGGTGGGCGTCGGCCTCGTCCTCGGCGCGCGGCAGGTCGGCGAGCAGGGCGGCGCGCTCCTTGTCGGCGGCCAGCACGCAATCCAGCAGGTTGTCGTCGCCGGCCGGCGCCTCCTGCGCCACCCGGCCGACGCTGGCGCGCGGGCGCACGGCGACGTCGCCGCCGTCCGGCGCCGTCTCGTTCAGGATCAGGCGCAGGAGGGTGGACTTGCCGGTGCCGTTGCGGCCGACCAGGCCGACGCGCTGGCCCGCCGGGATATGGGCCGTCGCGCCGTCCAGAAGCACACGGCCGCCAATGCGATAGACGAGGTCGTTGATATGCAGCATGGGCCGCTCAATACCACAGCCCGCGCGCGCCGGAAACGGGGCTGTTGGGGCTGGCCGCGCAATGGCCCTGTCGGGTGGCGCGGTCAGGCTGTACGGTGAACGGAAAGTCCGCCACGGAAGGTCTTCCGCCGCCATGATGCCCACCCCCGCCGAACAGCGGGCCGTCGCCTGGATCGCCGGCATCGCGCACTTCTTCAGTCACCTGTTCGAGCCGATCTTCTATGTGGTCGCGCTGGTGCTGCCGACGGTGTTCGATGTCTCCTACGAGGCGGCGCTGACACTCATCATCGTCGGCAAGCTGCTGTACGGGCTGGCCGCGCCGGCGGCGGGATGGCTGGGCGACCGCTGGTCGGCCACCGGCATGATGGCTGTGTTCTTCCTCGGGCTCGGCGTCTCGGGCCTGTGGGCGGGCATGGCGGGGTCGGCGACCGAGATGATGCTGGCGCTGGCCGCCCTCGGCCTGTTCGGCAGCATCTACCACCCCGTCGGCATCGCCTGGCTGGTTCGGTCCGCCACGTCGCGCGGCAAGGCGCTGGGGTTCAACGGCATTTTCGGCGGCCTCGGCCCCGCGGTGGCGGGGGTGACGGCCGGCGGCTTGGTGGAGTGGCTGGGCTGGCGGGCGGCTTTCATCATCCCGTCGCTGGTGGTTTTGGCGCTGGGTGTGGCTTTCGTCATCCTCATGCGGCGCGGCGTGGTGCGCGAGACCCGGCACGACGCTGCCCCGCAGCCCGAACCCGACCGCCGCGACACGGTGCGCGCCTACACCATCCTGGCGCTGTGCATGGTCTGCGGCGGGCTGATCTACCAGTCGACGCAGTCCACCCTGCCAAAGGTGTTCGAGGAAGGGCTGGGCGGCCTGCTCGGCGACGGCGGGACGCTGGGCGTCGGCACGGCGGTGATGATCGTCTACGGCGTCGCCGGCTTCATGCAGTTGATCTGCGGCCATCTGGCTGACCGGTTCCCGCTGAAATACGTCTACGTCGGCATGTACCTGCTGCAAATCCCCATGCTGGCGATGATTCTGGGGCTGACAGGCGCGCCGCTGCTGCTGGCCGCCGTCTTGGCCGTGACGCTGAACATCGGCGCCCTGCCGGCTGAAAACAGCCTGCTGGCGAAGTTCACCCCGGCGCGCTGGCGGGCGACGGCCTATGGGCTCAAGTTTGTCCTGGCCTTCGGCGTCGCGGGGCTCGGCGTGCAACTGGCGGCCTGGATTCGCGGCACGACCGGGGACTTCTTCTGGCTCTATGCCCTGTTGGCCGGCGCGGCGCTGGTCGTCGCCGTGATGGGCATCCGCCTGCCGGGGGATCGGCCGGCGCCGCAACCCGCGCCGGCGCCTGTCCAGGCGGCGGAGTAGGGGCTCACCCCAGGCCCAGGCGCGGCAGTTCGATGGCCGGGCAGCGGTTCTGCACCACCACAAGCCCGGCGGCGGCGGCGCGGGCGGCGGCCGCGTCGTCCACGACGCCCAACTGGGTCCATATGCCGACGATGCCCTTTTCCTCCTTCAGCGTGATCGCCTCGTCGATCACGTCCCCGGCGCGGTCCGAGCGGCGGAAAATGTCCACCATGTGGACCGGGCCCGGCACATCGGCGAGTTTCGCATGGCAGGGGACATCGGCGATGGTGCCGCCGGCGTGGCCGGGATTCACTGCAACGACATCGTAGCCGTGCCGCGCCAGGAAGCGCAGCACGCCGTTGCTCGGCCGGTGGGTCTTGGGCGAGGCACCGACGACGGCAATGCGCCGGCACCCCGTCAGGAGAGCCTTCACCCGCGCGTCCGTCGGCGCGGCGTTCAGCGTGGCGGCATCTTCGGAAAGGGCGGCGTCGTCGTTCGCGGTCATGCAGGTCTCCCGAGCCGCGTCGTCTCTACAGGGTACGCCTCGCGCCGGCCCCGCGTCGCCGGCCGGCGGCCGGTGCGATCTTATGAGACCTGTTGAATGACGCGCTTGTGTGGTTATATGCGTTTTTGGAAGGGTGAGTGCGCCACCGGTTGGTGCCGGCAGGCGTTACGGCATCCCCCTCATGTTCGGAGAGAACGCATGTTTCGGGCTCCCATGCTGACCGTCCACGAGGTGGCCGACCGGATGAAGGTGACGCCGCGCACGGTGGGCGACTGGATTCGCAGCGGCAAGCTGCGCGCCATCAAGGTGGGCCGCGACTGGCGCATCGCCGTGCGCGACCTGGAGGCCTTCGCCGACGCCCACGCCAACATCCCGGCCCCGCCATCCCTCGAGCACGACGCTCACAGATAGACGCGGTCTCGCGCGCACACGACCTGACGGAAAAGCCCGGCCGGTGATGGCCGGGCTTTCGTCGTTCCGGCGCGGACGCCGTGCGCACAAAAAAATGCGGCGAACGGCAAAGGGGGGCCGTTCGCCGCTCAAGGACGGGATCTGATCGAAGAAGGGGAAGTCTTCTCGTCACAGGCTTCACTTGGGGCGGCGAACCGATTTTTCAACCCGGTGATCCGGTCGGCCCCGTTCAGGTATGCGTCCGACCCGGTGCCCGTCTCCTGTCATCGTATTGTCATAAATGCCCGCCGGGTGTATTCTCGCTGCAAAGGCGCACACAGTGCGGCTATGGCGCCGCACGGCGAAATGCGCCGGGGACACGATCATGGACGCAGCGACCGTCACCGCGGGGGGAGACCTGCCCCTGTTCGCCATCATCACCGGCCTGTTCGGAGGGCTGGCGCTGTTCCTGTTCGGTCTGGAGCAGCTGACGGGTGCCCTGAAGACGGCGGCGGGCGACAACATGCGTGGCATTCTGGCAGCCATGACGCGAAACCGGCTGCTGGGCGTGATCACCGGCGCCGTGACCACGGCGGTCATCCAGTCCTCGTCGGTGACGACCGTGCTGGTGGTGGGGTTCATCTCCGCCGGCGTGATGACGCTGACCCAGGCCATCGGCGTCATCATGGGTGCCAACATCGGCTCCACCGTCTTCGCCCAGGTCATCGCCTTCCGCATCACCGATGCCGCCCTGCCGCTGATTGCCATCGGCTTCGTCGGCGCCAGCTTGCAACGCAACAAGGTCTTCGGACACTGGGGCGGCGTGCTGCTGGGGCTCGGGCTCGTGTTCCTGGGCATGATGCTCATGGGCAACGCCATGGAGCCCCTGCGCGACTGGCCGCCGTTCCTGGATGCCATCGCCAGCATGAGAAACCCGGTGCTGGGCATCCTGGCCGGGGCGCTGTTCACGGCGCTGGTCCAGTCCTCGGGCGCGACGACGGGTATCGTCATCGTCATGGCGGGGCAGGGGATCATGTCCATCGAGGCGGGCATTCCCGTCATCCTGGGCGCGAACATCGGCACCTGCGTCACCGCGCTGCTGGCCGCCATCGGCCGCCCGCGCGAGGCGGTGCGCGCGTCGCTGGCGCATGTGCTGTTCAATGTCATCAGCGTGGTCGGCTGGGTGTGGCTGATCGGCCCCGTCGCCGACCTGATGCAGAGCCTGACGCCCGGCGACGTCGCCCGCCAGATCGCCAACGCCCACACGCTGGTGAACGTGGGGGCGACGGTGGTGCTCATCTGGTTTGCACCGCTGTTGACGGCCGTCATCACCCGTCTGATCCCCGAGCGCCCCAAGAGCCCGGAGGAAGAGGCGGTGACGCCCCGCTACCTGGACTCCGCGCTGCTGGCCACGCCCCCCGCGGCCATGGAGGCGGTGCGCCGCGAACTGGGGCGCATCGGCCGGCGCGCCCGGCGCATGGTCGCCGAGGCCCTGCCGGCGGCCTTGCACGGCTCCAAGACCGGGCTGGACCGCCTGGCGCGCATGGACGATTCGGTCGATGCGCTCTACGAGGCGACCATCGACTACCTTCGCCGCCTGGGCGCCGGCACGCTGACGGCCAAACAGGCGGCCGTCTACATGCGCCTGATGGAGGTGGCGCGCGGGCTGGAGAGCATCGGCGACCTGGTGGAAACCGACATCGTCTCCATCGGCCGGCGCCGCCTGGAGGAGAAGGTCACGGTCAGCGAGCATACGGCGCGCCGGGTGGGCGACCTGCACGCCCGCGTGCTGGAGGCCCTGGACCTGACGCTCAAGGCTGTGGCCGAGGACGACCGCGAGGCCGCGCGGCGCGTGGTCGCCATGAAGCCGGAGATCCAGGCGCTGGTGCGCAAGGCGCTGGACTACGGCGCGACGCGCCTGCTGGCGTCGGAGCCCAACCGCGTCAACGCCTATGCCCGGGAAACCGAGGTGGTGGAGCAACTGCGCCGGGTCTACTACTTCAGCAAGCGTATCTGCCGCGCCATCGCCGAGCCCGAGCCGGCGCCCCCGGCGGTGGTCGAGGCCTCCCGCGCCGCCGAGCCTTCGCCGGCAGAGTGATCATCGCGTCCAATGACACTGGATTTCCGGCCGGCGATCCCGTTATGGTGGCAAGTCCATTCGGGTAAAGTGAGGTAGTCCTGAGGATATGAGCAACGACCGGTACGCGCGCGGCCTCGGCCGCCTGAGCGAGATCCACGGCACGGTGGGTGAGGGGGTTCTGGACGAGGTGCGCGCCATCGCGCCGGACTTCGCGCGCTTGGTGGTCGAATTTCCCTACGGCGACATCCACAGCCGCCCCGGCCTGTCGGCGCGCGACCGCCAACTCGCCATCGTCTCGGCGCTGACGGCCATGGGCAACGTGGAGTCCGAACTGGTCATCCACATGCGCGCGGCCCTGCGCACCGGCGTCACCCGCGACGAACTGTTGGAAGTGGTGATGCAGGTCGCCCCCTACGCCGGTTTTCCCGTGACGCTCAATGCCATCCTTGCGGCCAAGCGCCTGTTCGAGGAACTGGACCGGGAGACCGAGCGCGAGGCAGCGGCGGAGTAGGACGTCCTCCGCGGCCTCGCCGGTATAGCGGCGGTCAGCGCCCTTCCCACGTCGGCGTCCGCTTCTGCAGGAAGGCGTCGATGCCTTCCTCGGCGTCGCGGGCCATCATGTTGCGGGTCATGACCTCGCTGGCATAGCGGTAGGCGTCGGCCAGCGGCATTTCCACCTGCTTGTAGAAGGCCTCCTTGCCGATCGCCAGCGTCAGCGGGGACTTGCCGGCGATGGTCGACGCCATGTCGGACACCGCGGCGTCCAGCTCGGCGGCGGGAACGACGGCGTTCACCAGCCCGGCAGCCTCGGCCTCGTGGGCGGTGACGGGGCGGCCGGACAGCAGCATTTCCATGGCCTTCTTGCGGCCCACAGCGCGCGACAGGGCCACCATGGGCGTGGAGCAGAACAGGCCGATGTTGACGCCCGGCGTCGCGAACTTGGCCTCCTCGGCCGCATAGGCTAGGTCGCAGCTGGCGACGAGTTGGCAGCCGGCGGCGGTGGCCATGGCATGGACCTTGGCGATCACCGGCTTGGGCAGGTTGACCACCGACATCATCAGGTTGGAGCACTGCTCGAACAGCGCCTCATAGGCCTCGCGGCCGGGATTGGCGCGCACCTCGCGCAGGTCGTGGCCGGCGCAGAAGGCGGGACCGGCGGCCTCGATCACGACAACCTTCACCGACTGGTCCTTGGCGATGGCGTCCAGCTCCGTCTGCAGGGCCGCCATCAGCCCGACCGACAGGGCGTTGCGCGCCTTGGGGCGGTTGAGCGTCAGCGTGGCGACGCCGTCGGCATCGGCGCGCAGCAGGATGTCCGTCTCGGCGGCGGGCGTGGTGGCGGCGGGGCTATCGGGGCTCATGAACGTCCTCCGTCAGGGGATGGGATTTTCGCCCATGGTGGCGATCCAACGCCCCGGCGGCAAGGCCCTTGCCGTTGACGTAAGCGTAAAGCCCGATCATTGTGGTGCGAAAACAAGGTCGTCGACCCAACCAGGAGGCATCCGTCCGCACCATGGCGAGCAAGATCACCATTCCCGAAATCCAGGCCATTCTCGACGCCGAGCTTCCGCTGGTGGACGTTCTGGGCATGCAGGTGGAGGAGGTGACCGCCGGCACCTGCCGCGTGCGCATGCGCTTCAAGCCCGACCTGATCCGTCCGGGCGGGACGGTGGCGGGGCCGGCCATGATGGCCCTGGCGGATCTGGCCATGTATGTGGTGGTGCTCAGCCTCGTGGGGCCGGTGGACCTGGCCGTGACCACCAACCTGAACATCAATTTCCTGCGCAAGCCGGGGCCGAAGGACATGATCGCCGAGGGCCGCGTCATCAAGGCGGGCAAGCGCCTGGCGGTGGTGGAGGTGGACCTCTACTCCGAAGGCGACCCGCAGATGGTCGCCCACGTTACCGGCACCTATTCCATCCCGCCGGGCACCCCCGACGCCGCCTGAGCCCGCTTCGCGCACCCGGTCGTGGCCGCATGTTCGCCGAGCGCCACGCGGAGCTTCGCCCGGGCACGGGCGGCACGCGACTTGATCGTGCCGGTCGGCAGTCCGTGGCGTTGCGACAGCTGCTCCAGTTCCATGCCCTCCAGCGCGATGGCCGACAGCAGATCGCGCTCGCGGTCATTCATGCGGTGCAGCGCGCTCCACATCTGGCCGATGTAGATGTGCGCGTCCTGGCGGGCCGGGGCCTCGCCGCGCCGCTCCTGCATGGCGACCTGCCGGGCGTGGCGCACCGCAAGGCCGTCGCGACGCCGCTGGCTGAGGAAGATGTTGCGCATCAGGGTGGCGAGCCAGGCCTGCATGTTCGTCCCCGCCTCGTAGCGATGAACCTTTTCCAGGGCGCGCAGCACGGTGTCCTGCACCAGGTCGTCCGCGGCGACGCGGTCGCGGGTCAAATGCAGGGCAAGGCGCCGCAATGCTAGAAGGTGGTCCTCGATTCGATCTGAAGGGGCGTCCATCGGTACCTCGGTCCAAGACAATAGCCTGACCAGGATGGTGGGACATTCCATAAGCGGTCCATAAGGCTTGTTCCGCCATTGCATAAAGAAACCATAAGGGCACCTAAGACCTTTACCTCGTTAGGCGCAGATCCGTTCACGGCGCCATGCGGGCCCGGGTGAGAAGGATAGGTCCGGTTGGAACGGGAAAGGGCGGCGGGGGATCATCCTGCCGGGATAGTCGGCACACGAAGACCGCTGGAACGCCCGCAGGCTGCGGGTCTCGGGAGAGGTAAAATTATACCTTTTCGCTAACTTGTTGTTTTTGTTGATTTTACCAACGTTGACATCCCGCTGAAACGTGGCATATTCCGGCTCTCAAGTTCACCGGGGTCGCGGCAGCCGTGGCCCCTGTCGTTTTCCGAGGCGAAGGCAAGCCCGCCCGGGCCCGCCGCAGCCGACGAGAACCGCAATCGAGATGGTGCCATGAAAACCTATTCCGCCAAGCCCAACGAGGTGGAGAAGAAGTGGGTCCTGATCGACGCCGAGGACGTCGTTCTGGGCCGCCTCGCCTCGACCGTGGCGAACATTCTTCGCGGCAAGACCAAGCCGCAGTACACGCCGCACATCGACGTTGGTGACCACGTGGTCGTCATCAACGCCGGCAAGGTCAAGCTGACCGGCAACAAGCTGACCGACAAGAAGTTCTTCTGGCACACCGGCTATCCGGGCGGCATCAAGGAACGCACCATGGAGCAGATCCTGGGCGGCCGCTACCCGGAGCGCGTCATCCAGAAGGCCGTGGAGCGCATGATGCCCCGTGGTCCGCTGGGCCGCGCCCAGCTGAAGAAGCTGCGTGTCTACGCCGGCGCCGAACATCCGCACGAGGCTCAGCAGCCGGAAGTGCTGGACTTCGCCGCCCGGAACCCGAAGAACAAGAGGAGCGCCTAATCCATGGCCGAGGAAAAGCTGACCCTCGAGGACCTGAAGGGCGCGACCACCGGCGGCGAGACCGTCGAGGGCCCGAAGTACGAGGTGAAGAAGGACGAACTGGGCCGTTCCTACGGCACCGGTCGTCGTAAGGACGCCGTCGCCCGCGTGTGGGTGAAGGCCGGCTCCGGCAAGATCACCGTCAACGGCCGGGAGTTCGAGAACTACTTCCCGCGTCCGGTCCTGCGCATGATGATCAACCAGCCGTTCAAGGTCGCCAACATCGAGAACCAGTTCGATGTGGTCTGCACCGTGTCCGGCGGTGGCCTGTCCGGTCAGGCCGGCGCCCTTCGTCACGGCCTGGCCCGCGCGCTGACGGCGTTCGACCCGAACATGCGCCCGGCGCTGAAGGCTGCCGGCTTCCTGACCCGCGACCCGCGTGCGGTTGAGCGTAAGAAGTACGGCAAGGCCAAGGCCCGCCGCAGCTTCCAGTTCTCCAAGCGCTGATCCCGCGGATCAAACGCTGCGTTCGAAAGGGCGTCCTCTTGCGGGAGGGCGCCCTTTTCGTGTGTATTGGGGCCGCGCCCCGCATTCCTCAGGACACAGGACCCCGAGACAGATGAGCGAGAAGACGAGAGTCGCGATCCTTGGAGCCTCCGGCTACACCGGCGCCGAACTGGTGCGCCTGCTGGCGCTGCACCCCCACGTGCGCATCACGGCGCTGACCGCCGACCGCCGCGCCGGCAAGGAGTTCGCAGACGTCTTCCCGCACCTGGGCGGCCTGGACCTGCCGACGCTGACCGCCATCGACGAGGTCAAGTGGGACGACGTGGACTTCGTCTTCTGCGCCCTGCCGCACGGCACCACGCAGGACGTCATCGCCGGCCTGCCCGAGCGCATCAAGGTCTGCGACCTGTCCGCCGACTTCCGCCTGAAGGACACCGCCCTGTACGAACAGGTCTACGGCGCCCCCCACAAGGCGCCGGAGCTTCAGAAGTCGGTCGTCTACGGCCTGACCGAGATGTACCGCGAGCAGGTGCGCGCCGCCCGTATCGTCGCCAACCCCGGCTGCTACCCCACCGGCATCCAGCTCGCGCTCATGCCGCTGCTGAAGGCCGGGCTGATCGAGGCCGAGGGCATCATCGCCGATGCCAAGTCGGGCGTCACCGGCGCCGGCCGCGGACCCAAGGAGGGGACGCTGTACGCCGAGGTGACGGAGGGCATCCACCCCTACGGCGTCGGCACCCACCGCCACGGCCCGGAAATCGATCAGGGGCTGACGGACGCCGCGGGGCGGTCGGTGGTGTCCACCTTCACGCCGCACCTCATGCCCATGGCGCGCGGCATCCTGGCGACCATCTACGTGCAGACCGCCAAGGGCGCGACCGCCGACGACCTGCGCGCGCACCTGTCGGAAACCTTCAGCGCCGAGCCCTTCGTGCGCGTTCTGAAGGAAGGCCAGGTGCCTGCCACGCGCCATGTGCGCGGGTCCAACTTCGTGCTGCTGAACGCCTTCCCCGACCGTGTCCCCGGCCGCTGCATCCTGACGGCGGTGGAGGACAACCTGGTCAAGGGCGCGTCCGGCCAGGCCGTGCAGAACATGAACGTCATGCTGGGCTTCGACGAGACGACCGGGCTGATGCAGCAGCCCATGTTCCCGTAAGAGCCTGATCCAGACCGCGAAACGTCAACAAGGAGAGCCGCCGCGATGTCCGCGCCCACCACGCACCATCCCATCATCCTGCCCTGGAACGACGTCCTGCCGACCATCCACGAAACGGCCTTCGTCGCCCCCAGCAGCGTGGTGATCGGCGACGTGGTGATCGGGCAGGAGTCGAGCCTGTGGTTCAACGTCACCGTGCGCGGCGACGTGCACGAAATCCGCATCGGCGCGCGCTCCAACATTCAGGACGGGTCGGTGGTCCACGTGACGCGCGAGCGTTTTGGCACCTACATCGGTGACGACGTGCTGGTGGGCCACATGGCCACCATCCACGGCTGCGAGCTGCAGGACGGCAGCTTCGTCGGCATGGGCGCCACCGTCATGGACGGCGCGGTGGTGGAAAGCGGCGCCATGGTGGCGGCCGGCGCCCTGGTCAGTCCGGGCAAGGTGGTCCGAAAGGGCCAGCTCTGGGCCGGCACGCCGGCGAAGTACATCCGCGACCTCAAGCCCGAGGAACTGGAAAGCCTGCCCAAGGGCACGGCGCATTACGCCAACATGGCGCAGCAGTACCGCCGGATGCTCTCGGGCGGGCAGGGCTGATGACCGCCGCCGGGGAAGGGGCCGACCAGCACCGGGCCTTCATGCGGCGCGCCATCGATCTGGCGGAAGAAGGCATGACGTCGGGCTGCGGCGGCCCCTTCGGCGCCGTCATCGTGCGCGACGGCGAAATCGTCGGCGAGGGCCACAACGAGGTGGTATCGGGCTGCGACCCGACGGCCCACGCGGAAATGGTCGCCATCCGCCGCGCCTGTGCGAAGCTGGGCGTCTTCCACCTGGAGGGCTGCGTCATCTACACCTCGTGCGAGCCGTGCCCCATGTGCCTGTCGGCCATCTACTGGGCGCACCTGGACAAGGTGTACTGGGCGGCCAGCCACCAGGACGCGGCGGAGGCGGGCTTCGACGACGCCTTCCTCTACCGCGAGCTGCCGCTGTCCATGGAGGAGCGGGAAATGGCCTTCGAGCGCCTCATGCCCGACGAAAGCCGCCTGATCTTCGAGGAGTACATGGCCCTGGAGGGGCGCATTCAGTACTGATTCCCGGCGCCGTTTGACCGTGCGCGCGGCGCGGCCTATCTTCAAGGCAGACGCGCACGGAAGGCGCCCATGAACGCACAGCGCACGCTTAAGATCATCCGCGAGGGCGGCGAGCAACGCATCAGCCTCCCCGCCGACATGCAGTTTCCCGGCGACGAGGTGACGGTCACCCGCGAGGGCGACCGGCTGGTCATTTCGCCGAAGCGGCGGAAAACGTTGGAGGACCTGCTCGCCAAGTGGGAGCCGATCGACGATGAGTTTCCGGACATCGACGACGCCCAGCCCGAGCTTGGCGCTGCTTCAGGTACGCGATCAGCTTGAAACCCGATTGTGTCAATGAATCGGGCAGAGTTTCTAGGGCTACGTGCGCGGGTAATTTTTAGCAGAATTTTTCGAGGCTCCGTAAGTACTTATGGCAACCTCGTGTTCCCGAACGAAATCCTTAAATCTGGCGAACGCCTCCGTGGCTATATCTATCTGCTTGAAGAGGGCGGCGTTGACTTCCGAAACCCGCAAAGGATTCTGTCCGCCGAAGTTATATCTTATGATGCCGCCGCTGGTGTCCCGTGTCATTAAGCTGTCGAGTCCTACTTCTATGTGCGGGCAGAAGCGGTGATTATATCTGTTTCTAAAATCTCGCGTTTCGGTCCGGTAGTTTTTCGATGAGAGTTTCTCTAGGGTAATTTTTAACCGCTTGTATGTTTTCCATTGGATGCAATATTTATCGGAGCTTCTAAAGTCGATTTCTTCATCTGGCGGAAGGTCATCTCGCCAAGTTTCATTGTCCCGTGCTTGGTTCGCTTGATGCCCAAGATGGGCTGAGGCGAAAATAAATCGCGCCCGAAGCGCGTAAGGAAAATTTAAAGCCACCAGTGCCAGTGGCTCTACAAACTCCAGGACGATGTCCCACTTTTCGTTCGCATGAGTGGAAGTTAATACCTCATCCCACGCCCGCAACTTCTGTGTATAATTAATGAGAGAGTTTACCGAATTGGCCAATTCGCGGGAGAATTCCCCCGCCATCATGCCGTAGGCCATCCAGTTGACGTCAAGGCTTTCGGGTAGGCGAAGCCAATCATAATCCGCATATTCGAACGGGAAATCCAAAGCTTCGAGCTTCTTCTCGTAGCTGCGATAGTAAGCGACTAGGTCCGGCATTGAGAGGCTTCCTCTTGTTGGCGGCAAAAAAAGGGGGCGACCCCGCCAGGAGCCGCCCCTTTCCGTCTTCCAGCCCTTCGGCCGAAGCCTCACACCACGCGGGTCTTCACGTAGGAGCCGGGCGCCGGTTCTATGGCCTTGAGTTTGCCCTTGGTCGGGTCGCGGGCCTCGACCTCCTTGCCGGCCGCCGGCTTGAGCCAGGCATCCCAGTCGGTCCACCAGGAGCCCTCGTTCTGCTGGGCACTCTTCAGCCAGGTTTCCGGCGTCTTGGCCTTCCGGTTGTTGGTCCAGTAGCAGTACTTGTTGGACACCGGCGGGTTCACGACGCCCGCGATGTGGCCCGAGGCCGACAGCACGAACTTCGCCTTGCCCGAGACCAGGTTTGTCAGCTCATAGGTCGCCACCCACGGCGCGATGTGGTCCTCGCGCGTCGACAGCATGTAGATGGGCGTCTTGATCTTGCTCAGGTCGATGGGCACGCCCGCCAGTTCGATCCCGCCGGGCTCGCGCAGCTTGTTCTCCAGGTACATGTTGCGCAGGTAGAACTTGTGCATGGCGGCCGGCATGCGCGTCGAGTCGCTGTTCCAGTACAGCAGGTCGAAGGGGAACGGGTCCTTGCCGAGCAGGTAGTTGTTGATGACAAACGACCAGATCAGGTCGTTGGCGCGCAGCATGTTGAACGTGGTCGCCATCTCGGCGCCGTCCAGATAGCCGGCCTCGTCCATCTTGTGTTCCAGGCTTTTCAACTGGTCGTCGTCGATGAACACCTTCAGGTCGCCGGCCTTCTCGAAGTCGGTCAGCGTCGTCAGGAAGGTCGCCGAGGCCACCTGCTCGTCCTCGCCCTTGGCGGCCAGGTAGGCCAGGGTGGAGGCCAGCAGCGTGCCGCCCAGGCAGTAGCCGACCATGTTCACCTTGTCGGCGCCGGTCTGCTTCTTGGCCTGCTCGATGGCCGACAGCGGGCCTTCCAGCATGTAGTCCTCGAAGGACTTCTGGGCCAGCTTCTCGTCGGGGTTCACCCACGAGATGACGAAGACGGTGTTGCCCTGGTCGACGGCCCACTTGATGAAGCTGTTCTTCGGCCGCAGGTCCAGGATGTAGAACTTGTTGATCCACGGCGGCACGATCACCAGCGGGGTCTCGC
Source organism: Caenispirillum salinarum (assembly GCF_044803115.1). Taxonomy (GTDB): domain Bacteria; phylum Pseudomonadota; class Alphaproteobacteria; order Rhodospirillales; family Rhodospirillaceae; genus Caenispirillum; species Caenispirillum salinarum_A. Next base: position 1,971,634 of record NZ_CP085224.1, read on the forward strand.
GCACCTTTTCAGTGGTCGGCGTGTACTGGATAAGCTGGATCAGGTCGTTCTGGTAGACCACCTGGCCCGGCGTCGCCGCGACGTTCTCGCCCACCGTGAAGGCGCTTTCGTCGGTCATGGTGATGCGCAGCTTGCCGCCGCCGCGCTCCAGGTCCTCCAGCAGGTGCTCCAGGCCCTTCACCAGGTTCTCGCCGCCGCTTTCCACGGTGGCGCGCAGCACCTCGGGATTGGTCATGGCGAAGTTGGTGGGCGCCATGGCGTCGACATACTGCTTGGTGAAGAAGTCCACCTTGTCGCGCGTGTGCTCGTCCAGGCCCTCGGTGCCGTGCACCACGTCCTGCACGAAGCGGGACGACAGCAGGTAGGACTGCTTGATGAAGTCGAAGACCTCGTTGTCCTGCCAGGTTTCGTCCTTGAAGCGGCGGTCACCCGGCTCGGGCTTGACCACGGGCTCGGTTTCCTCGCCCATCATGCGGCGGGCCGTGTTGGTCCACAGCTGCATGTAGTCCTGCCACAGGTTCATCTGGGCCTCGACCAGCTTGGTCGGGTCGGCCATCAGGCGCGTGGTCATCTCCAGGAACGCCTCGCCCAGGTTCAGCGGGTCGTTCGCGGCCACTTCCGGGTTCTGCGATTGCCGCGCGAGAAACTCTGAAACGAGCCGCTGGCTGCGCTCCGCGATTCCGGTCATCGCCTTGGTCAGCTCGGCGGGGTCGGGCATCTTCACATCGGGGTCCTGATTGTCGGCCATTTTCCAGTCCTTCGTGGAACCGTCCCGGATACGGGCGTGATGCGGCGGGTGACGCGGCCAGGGCGACCGTCTTGTTGTCGGGCGCAGGCTACGATTGAACCACACCGGTGTCCATTGTTGTAACCCGTGCGGCCGTCGCGCCTGCACCGCGCGCGGTACTGTCCCTGGGCGACTCCGCCCTGTATACTGCGCCAGCGGTCGGCAAGACATTGTCAACGCGGCGCTTACACTGTAGGGAGTGCCAGCGGCGACATAAAGTCGCATTTGTTGACCGAATTGTTGCCGAATCGGCGAAGGACAGGGTCGGAGACGTCATGGTGAACAAGCGCAAGCCCGGTACGGCGGTGAATGGTGCTCGCTTCGGCGTGAAGGCGGGGTCACTGCTGTTGGGAATTTCTCTCGTCGCGTCTTGTTCCATGTTTGGAGAAGAATCGTCTCCCGCGCCCGGAACGGAGGGAGGCGCGGCGGCGGCCGATGTGGCTCCGGCGCGGGTCGATCCCGATGCGCTGGGTGTTGTCGACGGCCTGCCGCCCGACACCGCCAACCAGCGCTACGACGAAAGCCTGAGTCGCCGGCCGGTGACCACCGTGCGCCCGCTGGAGGAGGAACCCGCCAGCGCCGAGGCGCCGGCGCCCGAGCCCCAGGCATCGGCCGCGCCGCGCCGCGCGCAGGACGTCGAGTCCGAGCCGGTGGCCCCTGTCCAGGCCGCAGCCGCCCCGCAGCCGATCGCCGAGCCGCAACCCGCGCCGGAGCCCGAGGCCCCGCCCGTGGCGCAGAGCCCCGCACCCTCGGCCGAGCAGAACGAGGTGCTGGTGGCCCGCGAGGCGCCGCGCACGCCGAGAGTGCAGGAGCCCCAGGCGGAGGCCGCACCCGCCGCGCCGCGGCGCCCGGCGCTCAACGCCGATACGACGGCGCTTGACCAGGCGGTGGCCGCGGCCTACGGCGGCGTGGCGGCGCGCCCGCAGGCGCGTCAGCCGGCCCATCCCGACGCGCTCATTCCCGGCGCCGTCGTCGGCGGCCCTCGCGGCGGTGCCGTGCCGGCCGGCGGTCCCGTCGTCATCGGCGGTCCGGCCGGCGGAGGCTCGGCGTCCATGGTGACGGGCGGCAGCGGCCCGGTGGTCATCGGCGGCGGCCCGCGCCGGGGCGTCGCCCCGGCGGTGACCGGCGCCCCGGCTGCCGTGCCCGGCCTGCCGGCGGGCGGCGAACCCATCGCCGTCATCCAATTCCCCTTCGGCGTGTCCGCGCTGGATGCACGCGATCGCCGCGTGCTGCGGCAGGTCGCCGACATCCAGGCACGCCAGGGCGGCTTCATCAAGGTGGTCGGCCACTCCAGCCTGTTCACCGCCAACATGCCGCAGGACCGGCACAAGCTGGTGAACTTCACCACCTCGGTCGCCCGCGCCGAGGCGGTCGCCGATGCGCTGCGCCGGGAAGGCGTGCCGGCCGAGGTGATCGACGTGGCCGCCGTGGGCGACCGCGAGCCCCTGTACCTGGAGGTCATGCCGTCGGGCGAGGCCGGGAACCGCCGCGTCGAGATCTTCCTGGTTCGCTGAGTCGGACCGTCTTGAAACGATGTTTCGGCACGGCCGGGCATTCGTTACAGAAAGCAGTCGCGCCCGGAAGGGACAGGTTGTAGAACAGAGGCCGGGACGGGGACGTCGTCCCGGCCTTGGCGTCCCGTGTCCCGGGCGTCGCCGTGTCACCGGCGCGTCGCTCCGACCCCATTCCGCAAGGCCGTCGAGATCGAACCTTTGGGCAGTGCCATGATCGAGCAGGAGTTTCATCGCATAAAGCGGCTTCCGCCGTACGTTTTCGCCGAGGTGAACGCGATGAAGGCCCGAGCTCGCGCCGCCGGCGAGGACATCATCGATTTCGGCATGGGCAACCCGGATCAGCCCACCCCCGACCACATCGTCGAAAAGCTGTGCGAGGCCGCCCGGAACCCGCGCGCCCACCGCTATTCCACGTCCAAGGGCATCCCCGGCCTGCGCCGCGCCCAGGCCGCCTACTACGAGCGCCGCTTCGGCGTGACCCTGGACCCGGAGACGGAAATCATCGTCACGCTGGGGTCCAAGGAAGGGCTGGCGAACCTGGCATCGGCCATCACCAGCCCCGGCGACGTGATCCTGTCGCCCAACCCCAGCTACCCCATTCACGCCTTCGGCTTCATCATTGTCGGCGGTGCCATCCGCTCGCTGCCCGCCGAGCCGGGGCCGGAGCTGCTGGAGGCGCTGGACCGCGCCGTGCGCCATTCGGTGCCCAAGCCGCTGGCGCTGGTCATCAACTATCCGTCCAACCCGACGGCCTATGTGGCCGACCTGGACTTTTACGGGCAGGTGGTGGACTTCTGCCGCCACCACGGCATCTACGTGCTGTCGGACATCGCCTATTCCGAAATCTATTTCGACGACAACCCGCCGCCGTCGATCCTGCAGGTTCCGGGCGCCCGCGACATCGCGGTGGAGTTCACCTCCATGTCCAAGACCTACAACATGCCGGGCTGGCGCATCGGGTTCGCCTGCGGCAACAGGAAGCTGGTGTCGGCGCTGGCGCGGGTGAAGAGCTACCTGGATTACGGCGCCTTCACGCCGGTGCAGGTGGCGGCCACGGCCGCCCTGAACGGCCCGCAGGACTGCGTCGACGACATCCGCACCATGTACCGCGAGCGCCGCGACGTGCTGATCGAGGGGCTGGGCCAGGCCGGCTGGCAGGTGCCGTCGCCGCCGGCGACCATGTTCTGCTGGGCGCCGATCCCGCCGGCCTTCCGTCATCTGGGCTCGGTGGAATTCTCCAAGCTCCTGCTCAGCGAGGCCAAGGTGGCCGTGGCGCCGGGGCTGGGCTTCGGCGAGTACGGCGACGGCCATGTGCGCATCGGCCTTGTCGAGAACAAGCACCGCATCCGACAGGCGGTGCGCAACATCAAGACCTTCCTGTCGACCTACGACAAGGTCATCGAGGACTCCGAAAAGAAACGGGCGAGTGCATCGTGAGTGAAACCCTGAAAGTCGCAATCGCCGGCCTCGGCACCGTCGGGGCCGGCACCGTCAAGCTGCTGCAAGAGCAAGCCGAACTCATTTCCGCGCGCTGCGGGCGGGACGTCACCGTCACCGCCGTCAGCGCCCGCACCGCCGGGCGCGACCGCGGCTTCGACATGACCAGCATCGCCTGGTTCGACGACGCCGTGGAAATGGCCGAGCGCGCCGACGCCGATGTGGTGGTGGAACTGATCGGCGGCGCCGACGGCATCGCCAAGCGCTGCACCGAGGCCGCGTTGCGGGCCGGCCGGCATGTGGTCACCGCCAACAAGGCCATGCTCGCCCACCACGGGACCGAGTTGGCCGCCTTGGCCGAGGACAACAATGCCACGCTCGCCTACGAGGCGGCGGTGGCCGGCGGCATCCCGGTCATCAAGGCGCTGCGCGACGGTCTGGCGGGCAACCGCATTAGCTCGCTCTACGGCATCCTGAACGGTACCGGCAACTACATCCTGACCACCATGCGCGAGACGGGGCGCGACTTCAGCGACGTGCTGGAGGAGGCGCAGGCCCTGGGGTACGCCGAGGCCGACCCGTCCTTCGACATCGACGGCGTGGACGCTGCCCACAAGCTGGCGATCCTGACCAGCCTGGCCTTCGGCAGCCCGGTGAACTTCGACGCCGTGACGGTGCAGGGCATCCGCAACATCACCTCGGTCGACATCGAGTATGCGGAGCTTCTGGGCTATCGCATCAAGCTTCTGGGCATTGCCAGCGAGACCGAGTTCGGCGTGGAGCAGCGCGTCCACCCGACCATGGTGCCCATCAACAGCCCCATCGCGTCGGTCGAAGGCGTCTACAACGCCATCGTAACCGAAGGCGACTGGGTCGGCCGCACCGTGCTTGAAGGCCGCGGCGCCGGCGCCGGGCCGACGGCGTCCGCCGTGGTGGCCGACATCATGGACATCGCCTGCGGTCGACATGGGTATGCCTTCGGCGTTCCGGTGAAGGCCCTGCGCGCGCACGAGGTGGGCAACCTCGACCAACTGACCGGCGCCTATTACATCCGCCTCCAGGTGATGGACGTGCCCGGCGTCTTCGCCGACATCGCCACGGCGCTGCGCGATGCCGAGGTCTCCATGGAGCAGATCCTTCAGCGCGGCCGCGCCCCCGGCGAGATCGTGCCGGTGGTCATGACCGTCTACGAGGTCAAGGGCAGCCAGTTGCGCCAGGCGCTGGACCGCATCCAGGCCCTGGACGCCGTGGTGGAGCCGCCGCACGTGATCCGCATCGAGGAACTGTAACTGCATCTCGGCGTTTTAATCGGCTACAAGCTTTCATCCCGCGATTGGTTCAGCCCATTTACGAGGAATCCATGTCGGAAAACGAGTCCACCGTCGCCGCCAACGTGCTGGAGCGTAACCTGGCCCTCGAGGTCGTGCGCGTGACCGAGGCCGCCGCCCTGTCGGCGTCCCGCCTGATGGGGCGCGGCGACGAGAAAGCGGCCGACCAGGCGGCCGTCGACGCCATGCGCAAGGCCCTGAACAGCCTGGCCATCGAAGGCCGGGTCGTCATCGGCGAGGGCGAGCGCGACGAGGCGCCGATGCTCTACATCGGAGAAGAAGTGGGCTCCGGCCAGGGCCCCAAGGTGGACATCGCGCTGGACCCGCTGGAAGGCACCACCATCACCGCCAAGGGCGGCCCGAACGCCCTGGCCGTGATCGCCATGGCCGAGGACGGCGGCTTCCTCAACGCGCCGGACGTCTACATGGACAAGATCGCCGTCGGCCCGGGCCTGCCCGAAGGCGTCGTCGACCTGGACAACACGCCCGAGCAGAACCTCAAGAACATGGCCGACGCCAAGAACGCGGACATCGAGGACCTGCTGGTCTGCATCCTCGACCGCCCGCGGCACGAGGACCTGATCGCCAGGGTGCGCGAGACCGGCGCACGCATCATGCTCATCGGCGACGGCGACGTCTCGGGCGTCATCGCCACCACCGAGCCGGCGTCGGGCGTGGACATCTACATGGGGTCGGGCGGCGCGCCGGAAGGCGTGCTGGCGGCGGCGGCGTTGCGCTGCGTCGGCGGCCAGATGCAGGGCCGCCTGCTGTTCCGCAACGACGATGAGAAGGGCCGCGCCAAGCGCTGGGGCATCGACGACCTGAACCGCAAGTACAACCTGATGGACCTGGCGTCGGGCAACGTCATGTTCGCCGCCACCGGCGTCACCGACGGCTCGCTGCTGCGCGGCGTGCGGCGTTGGCACAAGGGCGCCATCACGCACTCGCTGGTCATGCGGTCGAAGTCCGGCACCGTGCGGTATGTGGAAGCGCACCACAACTTCGACCGCAAGACCGGCTTTTCCGCGGTCGACACGTAAGGCTCCGCGCCTGCGGCGCGGTGGGGTTCTGCGAGGGCGTCGCGCCCTCGCGCTCCCGATGACTGCGCTGCGGCACAGCGTTGGCCGCCGTTCCACAAGCCGCAAAAGAAGTGGAGGTCCGAAGGCTTCGGCCTCCGGGCGGGTTTGGGCGGCAGTCCAAGCGCCGTCAGGCGCTCCTTTACGTCCTCCCCCCTCCGCCCTATTGTAGGGCCCTGCCTCAACGGCATCCTTTTCCCAACGACAGAGAGTGTGAGGGGGAATGACGGCCAGTCCGTTCCTCGGCGTCGAGACCTCGCTCAACGGCCGGCGCTGGACGCTGCGGCCGGGGGACGAGCGGACGGCGCTCGCCATCAGCCAGCGGCTTGAACTGCCCGAGGTGGTGGGCCGCGTGCTTGCCGCCCGGGGCGTCGACCTTGAGGCCGCCCAGGGGTTCCTGAACCCCACCCTGCGCGACCTGATCCCCAACCCGTCGGTCTTCGCCGGCATGGACGACGCCGCCGAGCGCCTGGCCGTCGCCATCGAGGGCGGCGAGCGCATCGCCATCTTCGGCGACTACGACGTGGACGGTGCGACCTCGTCCTCGCTGCTGGTGCGCTACCTGCGCAGCCTGGGCGCCGACGTCCGCTTCTACATTCCCGACCGCATGAAGGAAGGCTACGGCCCCAACGCCCCGGCGCTCCTGAAGCTTCAGCAGGAGGGCGTGTCGGTGGCGGTCACGGTCGACTGCGGCATCACCGCCTTCGAGCCGCTGGAGCAGGCGGAGGCGGCGGGGCTGGACGTGATCGTCGTCGACCACCACCAGGCGGAGCCACGCCTGCCGGCGGCCGTGGCGGTGGTCAACCCCAAGCGCCTGGACTGCGAGTCCGGTCAGGGGCACCTGGCGGCTGTTGGCGTCGCCTTCATGCTGTGCGTCGCCACCAACCGGGCCCTGCGCGATGGCGGGTTCTTTCTGGCGGGCGATCGGCGCGAGCCCGACCTGCGGCAGTGGCTGGATATCGTCGCGCTGGGCACGGTCTGCGATGTGGTGCCGCTGACGGGGCTCAACCGGGCGCTGGTGACACAAGGGTTGAAGGTCTGCGCCCAGCGCCGCAACGCGGGCATCGCCGCGCTGGCCCAGGTGGCGGGCGTGAAGGATCGTATCGATGCGTATCATCTGGGATTCATCCTGGGGCCGCGCGTCAACGCCGGCGGCCGTGTGGGCGAGAGCGATTTGGGCACGCGCCTGCTGACCACCGACAACCCCGACGAGGCCACGGCGCTGGCCATGCGCCTGCACGAGCACAACGGCCTGCGCCAGGAGATCGAGGCCGCGGTGCTGGCCGAAGCCATCGAGCAGGTGGAAACCACGCCCACCGACGCGCCCATGGTCTTCGCCCACGGGCAGGGCTGGCATCCCGGCGTCGTCGGCATCGTCGCCAGCCGGCTGAAGGAACGCTACGCCATGCCCGCCTGCGTGCTGGGTGTCGAAGGCGGCGTCGCCAAGGGCTCGGGCCGCTCCGTGCCGGGGCTGGACCTGGGGCGGGTGGTCATCGCCGCCCGCGAGGCGGGCATCCTCATGGCCGGCGGCGGCCACGCCATGGCCGCGGGCTTCACGGTGGCGGAAGACAAGCTGCCGGCCTTCCGCGACTTCCTGGCGGAGCGCCTGCGCGCCCAGATGGATTCCGGCGGCGTCACGCCGACGCTGGAACTGGACGGCGCCCTGGACGTCTCCGGCGCCTCCACGGACCTGGTGGAGATGCTGGCGCGCTGCGGGCCTTACGGTGCTGGAAACGAGGAGCCGCGCTTCGTCATCTCCCGCTGCCGCATCGCCAAGGCCGATGTGGTGGGCTCGGGACACGTGCGGATGTTCCTGTCGTCGTCCAACGGCATGGGCCGCCTGAAGGCCATCGCCTTCCGCTGCGTCGACGCCGAACTGGGCCAGACGCTGCTGAACGGCGCCGGCCGGGTGTTCCACATCGCCGGCACCTTGCGGGCGGATACCTGGCAGGGCCGGACGGAAGCGCAACTGGTGGTGGACGACGCGAGCGTCGCGTAGGCGGCTGGCGGGGTGCGGCGAGGCCACCAAGACACAAAGTACACCAAGAAGGTGTGCTGACGTGGATGCCGCGGCGTCAGCGGCTGACGTGGTGCGCTCGAAACACCAAGACACCAAGGCACCAAGACAGCGCGCGAAGGCGCGCCATCATCTTTCGATGGCCGTTCCGCCCGGTCTTCAATTTGATGATGAATGATTATTCGAGGGAGCGCGAGGGAGCCCGTGGCTCCCTCGCATTCACATTCCGGCGCAGCCGGAAAACCTTGGTGTCTTGGTGTCTTGGTGGTTCAACAACTCCACCAACCGCTGAAGCCGCAGCACGCGCCGTCAGCACACCTTCTTGGTGTCCTTCGTGTCTTGGTGGCCTCGCCGCATCCCGCCAGCCGCCTTACTCCTCCACGCCCGTCGTCGCCCCGGCTCCGAGCGCGCGCTGCATGTAGACCGTGTCGATCCAGCGGCCGAACTTGCGCCCGCCGGCCTTGATCATGCCCACCTCCTCGAAGCCGCAGGCGCGGTGCAGGGCGATGGACCCTGCGTTGTCCGCATCCCCCACCACGCCGATCATCTGGCGCTTGCCGGCGGCCGTGCAGCGGTCGATGAGCGCCGTGAGCAGCGCCTTGCCGACGCCCTGGCCCTGGGCGTCGGGCGCGATGTAGACACTGTCCTCCACCGTGAAGCGCCAGCCAATGCGGCCGTGGAACAGGGCGGCGTAGGCGTAGCCCAGCAGCCGCCCGTCGTCGGTGGCGGCGACGAGCCAGGGCAGGCCCTGTTCCAGCACCATGTCGCGTCGGCGCAGCATCTCCTCCACCGGCGGTGGTTCGTATTCGTAGGAGCCGGTGCCGTGGCGGACGTGGTGGGCATAGATGTCCGTAACGGCGTCCATGTCGGCGTCGGTGGCGTCGCGCACGGTGAAGGCGGGAGAGGGGGTGTCGGTCATGGCGGGTCCTGTCGCAAACACGGGGCGGCGACGGTGCCTCCGGCGCACCGTCGGGGCAAGGGCCAAAGCGCGTTGAAGATTTTTGCAAAAAACGTCTTGCGCACCCCCTCGGGATTGGATACAAGGGCGCCCTCACGAGGACGCAGCCCACACGGACCGGCGCCTCGGACGACGAAGACCCCTTCGTCTAGCGGTTAGGACACCACTCTTTCACAGTGGAGACACGGGTTCGATTCCCGTAGGGGTCGCCAGAATTGAAAAGCCGCCTTCCAGCCGGAAGGCGGCTTTTCCTTTGCCTGAGGAAATACCTCAAGCGCCTATTCCGCCGCCTTGTTCCGCAGGGCTTCCACCGGGTGGGGGCCTTCGGTTTCCAGGCGGTATTCGTCGCCCGTTTCCTTGCGGTGGCGATCGATGATCTCCTCCGACGGAACCGGCCCGCCGCCGTTGACCTGCTCGCGGTACCAGTCGTAGCGGTTCCCCTCCGGCAGTTCGGAGACCGGGACGAACTCCGTCAGGTTGCCCGTCAGGTTCACCTGCTCGTGCAGCACCTTGCGGACGTAGTCCTTGTTGGTCTCGAAGGTCATGGCCTCGGGCAGGGTGTCGGGCAGCATGGACGTCGGGTCCTTGCCGTCCATCTTCTTCGCCAGTTCCACGGCGGCCTTCAACTGCTCGATCTCCATGGCGAGGTGGGTTTCCCACACCTGCTTGATGCGCGGGTCGGTCTCCGTCTGGGCGAAGGACCAGTACAGCCAGCACTCGTTGTACTCGTGCATCACCAGGCGCTCGGCCCAGGTGGTGTCGGGCGGCAGGAGGCTTTCGTAGTGGGTGACGTGCTGTTCCTCGATCTGGGCGATCTCCAGGTACAGCGCGCGCGCCAGGGGGTCCTCGGGCCGATTGCCGACGTTCATGTAGAAGTTCATGGTCTGCTGCTCGGCCGCCATGACCGTCATGGCGTGCATCACCGAACGCGGGTCGCCGTCCCTGGGCAGCGGCTTACGGATGTCGTCGTGCGGGTGGCGGTGTTCGTCGATGGTCGGGCGGCCGGGCATGATCTCGGTCAGTTCGCCCACCAGCTCGGCGGCCTTGCGGGGGTTCTTGAGGTCCAGCAGGTTGGCGTAGCGGTACAGGTGGTCGAAGTCCTCCAGCAGGCCGAATTCATAGGCCTGGCGGGCGTAGGGGTCGGGCTCCTGCCGGGCGATCCAGGCGGTCAGGTCGACGGCCACCTGCTCGTAGCCGATGGTGACGTCCAGCACGTCCTCCGTCGCGGGAATGAGCCAGTTGCACACCTTCTGCTGCTGCTGCTCGATGCGGCGCGTCTCGGCCAGCTTGCGCTTGATGTCGAGGTCGGGGCAGTGGCGGGCGAATTGGTGGCCGAACCACTGCGCCTCCATTTCCGCGCCGTTCATCACGATGATGCGGCAGCGGGTGTAGGGGTCGACGGAGCGCGTGTCGTAGGGCTCGACGTTCAACTCGCTCCAGGTGCGAAGCTGCTGGTCGAGGGGGATGCCGGTCTCGGCAAGCGGATTGAAAGTCATGGGCGGAGCCTCCGGTGAGGTGTCGGGATGCCGCCCAAACGTCACGCCGGGGTGGGCCGGTTCCGCGAAACCTGCGGGACGCAGCTTTTTCCATTTCAACGGGCGGAACGCCCGGACAGGCGCCACCGAACGCTGCCGCCAATGGGCGCAGCGCCCCGCCCATCGGCCGCGAAAAAGGCCCGGTGCCAGAGCGGCGCCGGGCCTTTCGTCAACCAGCGAAACGGGCCGCTCAGACGTGGTCCTTGTTCTCCACGATGATGACCTCGCGGGCGTTGTGGCTCTCGCGCACCAGGTCGGCGGCGCGAAGGGCGTCGTCCAGCGTGGAGAACATCGGGTTCTCGGGCTGGAAGGCCGGCTGCTCCACCCCGTCGAGGCGGGCGCAGATGCGGTAGCCGTTGTCCTCGCGCAGGATGTGGATCTCGTTGTTCAGGCGGTTGATGGGGCCGATGACGAACAGGCGTTCCACCTTGTGCTCGCCCTCGGGCCACATCTCGTCCTCGTAGACCTCGGTTTCCTTGATCTCGGTGTTGAAGTGCTCGGCGATGCGAGAGAACAGGGCTTCCGAGGCGGCGTTGTCGGGCGCGATGGTGGTTTCGATCCAGCGCACCGACGCGCACTGCTCGCTGTTGAGGATGTGCTCCAGCATGCCGCGCGCGATGCCCTTGCCCTGGAACTTGTCGCGCACGCCGACCTGCCAGACGAACAACTGCGTCGGGTCCTGGGGCAGCGGATAGGCGGTGACCATGCCGGCGATCTCGCCGTCCACCTCCGCCACCACGCTGGTCGCCGCGAAGTTGCGGCATGCCATGAAATAGGCGTAGGAGGAATTGTCGTCGAGTGCGGCGGCCTCGTCGACCATCTTCCAGATTTCGGCGCCGTCCTCCAGGGACGGGGTGCGGTAGGTCACGTCGTCATCGGACACGGGGATGGGTCCTCCGTTCTTGTTGTCGCGTCGGGCGATCGAGCGCCAGTGTGCGAAACCCGGCCGCCCGGGTCCAGGGTTTATCCCGACGCACACGGCCCGCCGGCCCCGGACATGGGGCTGACGTGCCGTCGAAATCGCGCTATATGGCGGGCTTGCACGGCCCTTCCGGTAGATGAACGCTCATGACCCCCGACACGATCCTGAACCGCCTGCTCTACAAGGACAGCCTGATGCTGGTCCTCAACAAGCCGGCCGGACTGCCCGTGCACGCCGGCCCGAAAGGCGGCGACAACCTGGAAATGTTCCTGGACCCCCTGCGCTTCGGCCTGCCGCGCCTGCCGTCCCTGGCGCACCGGCTGGACCGCGACACCTCGGGCTGCCTGATCCTGGGCCGCCACTCCAAGGCCCTGCGCAAGCTGGGCAAGCTGTTCCAGCAGGGCAGGGTGGAAAAGACCTACTGGGCCGTGGTCGACGGCGCCCCGCCCAAGGAGCACGGCGTGCTCCACGCCAAGCTGCGCAAGCTCACCCCCAAGAGCGGCTGGAAGATGGTCGTCGACGAGGCCGAGGGTCAGGCGGCCGTCACCGAATACCGGGTCCTCGGCCGGTCGGACGACGGGCGCCGGACCTGGCTGGAGTGCAAACCGAAGACGGGTCGCACCCATCAGATCCGCGTCCACTGTGCGCACATGGGCTGTCCCATCGTCGGCGACGCCGTCTACGGCGTGCCGGGCGTGGCGCCCCTGCATCTGCACGCGCGCGGGGTGGTGGTGCCGCTGTACCCCACGCGCGACGAGCCCATCGCCGTGGAGGCGCCGGCGCCCGAGCACATGCGGGCGCTGCTGAAGGCCTGCGGGTTCAGCGACGAGGCGGACGTGGCGGTCGCCCCTTAGTCGCCGCCGCCGGCATTGCCGTGCTTGTCGATGATTTGCACGGCCTCGAAACCCTCGAACTGGGGCGGACCCAGGTAGACGTCCCTGGACCCGGCCGCCCCGGCGTGGGCCTTGCGGAAGGCCTCGGAATTGGTCCAGTCGCGGAAGTGCCGCTCGCTCTGCCACACGGTATGCGAGGCATACAGTGTGTGGTCGTCGTGCGCCGGACCCTTGAGCAGGGCGAACTCCACGAAGCCGGGAACCTTGTGCAGATGGGTTTCGCGCTCGCGCCAGATGGTCTCGAAGGCCTCCTCCGAGCCCGGCTTGATGCGGAAGCGGTTCATGGCGATGTACATGGCGGCTCCTTGATCTTGATCCTTGGGCGGCACGCGCGGCGAGGGCACCAGGGTGCCGGCTCGCGGCGGCGGCGTCCACCTCCGCGACGCACCCGAAAGCCCCTTCCGCGCGTAGGTAGGGCATCAGGAACCCATACGAGGTGTCCATGCCTGCCGATCCCCGGGAGCCGCGACCGAAGGCGGAGCCGCCCGGTCAAGCCCCAGACATGCAATGGCCGCCGGAGCGCACCGTTCCGGACGGGCGGGAGCGGCGCGTCGGCATCGAACTGGAGTTCGCCGGCGTCACCGCCCGCGATGCCGCCGACCTTGTGGCCGACCTGTTCGGCGGACAGGTGGAGGAGCGCGATCCGCACCGTTTCGTCGTCAGGGACACCGCGCTCGGCACCTTCGAGACGGAGCTGGACAGCCAATACGTCCACTCCGAGGACAAGACGGTGCCCGGCATCACCGAGTCCAAGGCCGCCCAGGTCGCCCAGGCGGTGTGGGAGCGCGCCGCCGACGTGGTGGCCGACGCCGCGCAGTACTGGCTGCCGGTGGAGGTGGTCAGCCCGCCCATGCCGTTCTCGGACATCCCCCGCTTCGACGCCATTCTGGGGTCCCTGCGCGAGCGCGGGGCGGAAGGAACGCGCGACAGCGTCGTCTATGCCTTCGCCCTGCAACTGAACCCCGAGGTGGCGCGCGCGGACGTGCCGTGGATCACCAGCGTCGTCCGGGCCTATGCGCTGCTGGAGGACTGGCTGAAGCTGCGCATCCATCCCGACCCGCTGCGCCGCGTCCTGCGCTTCGCCGCGCCTTGGCCCCTGGAATACAAGTCGCTGGTGCTGGCGCCGGGCTATGCGCCCGACCTGGCGACGCTGATTGACGACTACGCGCGGTACAACGACACCCGCAACCGCGGCCTGGATCTGTGGCCGCTGTTCGCGTACCTGGACCCCGGACGGGTGGCGGCCCGGATCGACGATCCGCTCATCAAGCCGCGCCCGACCTTCCACTACCGCCTGCCCGACGCGCGCCTGTCGGAGCCCGACTGGTCCGTGATCACGGAGTGGAACGACTGGGTCCGCGTCGAGTGCCTGGCCGCCGGCCCCTCGCGGCTGGAGGCCCTGGCCGATGAATGGCGGCGCCACGTTGCGTCCGGCGGGTCGGGTCCGGACTGGGCACGCACCATCTGCGCACGACTCGAGGAGGCATGATGGCGACCTTTCACGGCGGATCACGACGGCCGGTCATCGGCGTCACCGCCAGCCGGCGCGGCGGCCGCTGGATGTGGGCCTTCAATCGCCTGGCCCTGCGCATCGCCGGGGCCAAGGCGCGGCGCATCACGGCGACCGACGACGAGCGCGTGTTCGACGACGTCGACGGCCTGCTGCTGGGCGGCGGCGACGACATCGGCGCCGAACTGTACGGCGGCGAGTTGACGCTGGACGTGCGGCTCGACCCCGAACGCGACGAACTGGAGCGCCGGGCGCTGGATGTGGCGTTCGAGCGCCAGCTGCCCGTGCTGGGCGTCTGCCGCGGGGCGCAGATGATCAACATCCACTGCGGCGGCACGCTGCACCAGGAAATCCGCGAGGTCTTCGCCCAGGCGCCCTACATGCGCACCATCCTGCCCAAGAAATGGGTGGAGGTGGAGGACAACTCGCGGCTGCTCGACCTGCTCGGGCGCAAGCGGATCAAGGTGAACAGCCTGCATCACCAGGCCATCGACCGCCCCGGCACCGACCTGCGCATCGTCGCGCGTGACGAACATGGTATCGTGCAGGGAATCGAGCGCGCCGCCGATCCGTTGCTGGTCGGGGTGCAGTGGCATCCGGAGTTCCTGTTCTATGCGCAAAGCCAGTCGGAACTCCTGAAGGCGCTGGTGGCGCAGGCCCGCCGGTGCATGGAAAACCGCGGAGGGGAGTGCGCCGCATGACCGCCGACACCGAGACCGACAACGGCAGGCCCGCCGAAGGCCGGGCCGACAGACCCTTCGGCGCCGAGGGCGAAGGGCCCGGAGGCACCGAGCCCGTTGGCGTGGTGCTGGACACCAATGTCTTCGTCGCCGCCGGCTTTTCGCCGGGCAGTGCCTCGGGCCGGATCATCGACGCTGTGCGGCGCGGCACGCTGACGCTGGTGTGGAACGCCGCCACCCGGCGCGAGACCGAGCGGATCGTGCGCAAGATCCCGCCGCTGTCGCGCAAGCCGGTGGCCGATCTGTTCGAAGGCGGTTATGAATACACCGGCACGGTGGAGCCGGAGGCCTTCAACGCCATCGCCGACCCCGACGACCGCAAGTTTGCCGCTCTGGCGGCAGCGGCGGATGTTGAACTGGTCAGCCAGGACGACCACCTGCTTTCCGTCGCCAAGTGCTGGCCGGGACGTCTGCGAATCAGTTCCCCCCCGGCCTTCGCGCGCCGCTGGAAGCTGCGCACCTGAAAGTGCGGTAAAAGGGCGCCGCGAGAGGTACCCGAGTTTCCGGCCAAAGGTGGAGGCCGCGGTATCCCTGGGGCAAAGGAGCTAAGACCAACTGATTATCTGTGGGACATGATATTGCGCAGGGCGATTGTCATTTGACAAATTTATTGCGTTGGGGTGTAAAGGGCCTAACCACAGGCCCGGCGTTACCCTACGGCAAGGTAGTGAACGGGCCGGCATCGGAGAGTGAGTGACGACAACAAGAGGGATGTAAAATGCTTGGCCCGGCTGATCTCGAAGATTTCTACACCACCGTCGACCGCGAGCGCGACACCCGCCAGGGTGTCGGCGCCGAGGGCACCAGTGCCGGTCGCCGGCATTCGGGAGCGCCCCTGCAGGGCTTCTCGGTGCTGCGCCACATGATGAGCGCGCCCGGCCCCTTCGGCGGCCCCACCGGCCGGAGCTGAGACCCGCGCCCGCGCACCGGGCGATCGTCACGCGAAAAGGGCCGTCCCAAGGGGCGGCCCTTTTCCTGTTGCCGGCGTGATAACGTGACGGCAGCGGAGATGTCCGGAGGATTGGTGTTGCGTATCGAGTCTTTCCGTCCGGCCATGGCGCCGGCGCTGACGGAGGTGTATGGGGAGGCGGTTTCCGGCATCGGCCCGCGCGACTATTCGCCGGAGCAGGTGGCGGCATGGGCCTGCCTCGCGCCGACGGCGGAACGGTTCGCGGCTCTTTATGGCGACGGGCGGTTTACGGCGGTGGCGGTGGAGGGGGCGGGGCACGTCCTCGGGTTCACCGACATGGAGGACGACGGGCATATCGGCTTCCTCTATTGCCGGCCCGAAGTGGCAGGGACCGGCGTGGCGGCGCGGCTGTTCGAGGCGGTGGAGGCAGAGGCGCGCGCCAGAGGCCTGTCCCGCCTGTATTCGGAAGCCAGCGAGGCGGCGTGCCGTTTCTTCCTCCGCCGAGGTTTCAGGGTTCTTCGGCGTCGCGATCTGGAGATCTCCGGCACGCCAATTCACAACTTCGCCGTGGAAAAGACGGTGTAGCAAAAGACTGCGTGTCGCGGAAGCTGTGCTCCCGATCACCCTTACTTCCGCCGCTTCTTCGGCGCCTTCTGCATCTTCTGCGGCATCCCCCGCTTGGGCGCGTGCGGATTGGGTGCCGTCGGCAGTTCAAGCTCGCTCGCCTCCAGCCGCTTGATCTCGTCGCGCAGGCGGGCGGCTTCCTCGAATTCCAGGTCGGCGGCGGCGGCGACCATGCGCTTGCGCATGTCGTCGATGGTAGCCCGTAGGTTGTGGCCGACCATGTGCGGCGCATCCGGGTCGCCGGTGGAGACGGTGACGTAATCGTGCTCCGCCACGTCGGACAGGACGTCGGAGATGCGCGAGCGGACGGTTTCCGGCGTAATACCGTGCTCGGCGTTGTAGGCCTGCTGTTTTTCGCGGCGGCGGTTGGTCTCGTTGATGGCGTACTCCAGGCTCTCCGTCATCTTGTCGGCGTAGAGGAGAACCCGGCCGTCCACGTTGCGCGCCGCGCGGCCGATGGTCTGGATGAGCGAGGTCTTGGAGCGCAGGAAGCCTTCCTTGTCGGCGTCCAGGATCGCCACCAGGCCGCATTCGGGAATGTCCAGGCCCTCGCGCAGCAGGTTGATGCCCACCAGCACGTCGAAGGCGCCCAGCCGAAGGTCGCGGATGATCTCGATGCGCTCCAGCGTGTCGATGTCGGAGTGCATGTAGCGCACCCGCACGCCCTGCTCGCCCATGTATTCCGTCAGGTCCTCGGCCATGCGCTTGGTCAGCGTGGTGACCAGCACGCGCAGGCCCTTGGCGGCGCATTCGCGGGCCTCGTACAGCAGGTCGTCCACCTGCTTCTCCACGGGGCGGATGGTGCAGACGGGGTCGATGAGGCCCGTCGGGCGGATGACCTGTTCAGTGAAGACGCCGCCGGTGCGCTCCATCTCCCACGGGCCGGGGGTGGCGGAGACGAAGACGGTCTGGGGGCGCATGGCGTCCCATTCCTCGAACTTCAGCGGCCGGTTGTCCTTGCAGGACGGCAGGCGGAAGCCGAACTCCGACAGCGTGTGCTTGCGCGCGTAGTCGCCCCGGAACATGCCGCCGATCTGCGGCACGGTGACGTGGCTTTCGTCGACGAAGCAGATGGCGTCCTCGGGCAGGTACTCGAACAGGGTCGGCGGCGGCTCTCCGGGGCTGCGGCCGGTGAGGTAGCGGCTGTAGTTCTCGATGCCCTTGCAGTGCCCGGTGCTTTCCATCATTTCCAGGTCGAAGCGCGTGCGCTGCTCCAGCCGCTGGGCCTCCAGCAGCTTGCCGGCCTCGGTCAGTTCCTCCAGCCGCTGGGTCAGCTCCGCCTTGATGCCCTTGATGGCCTGGGAGAGGGCGGGGCGCGGGGTGACGTGGTGGCTGTTGGGATAGATGGTCACGCGGTCCATGCCGCCGGTCTTCTCGCCGGTCAGCGGGTCGAATTCGGAAATCGCCTCCACCTCGTCGCCGAACAGGGAGATTCGCCAGGCGCGGTCCTCGTAGTGGGCGGGGAAGATTTCCACCGTGTCGCCGCGCACCCGGAAGCAGCCGCGCGAAAAGCCCGTGTCGTTGCGCTTGTACTGAAGCTCCACCAGTTGCTTGATGAGGTCCTTGCGGTCGATGGTGTCGTCGACCTTGATCGGGATCGTCATCCGCGAATAGCTCTCGACCGAGCCGAGGCCGTAGATGCACGAGACCGACGCCACCAGGATCACGTCGCGCCGCTCCAGCACCGCGCGGGTGGCGGAGTGGCGCATGCGGTCGATCTGCTCGTTGATGCTGGCGTCTTTCTCGATGTAGGTGTCGGTGCGCGGGACGTAGGCTTCCGGCTGGTAGTAGTCGTAGTAGGAAACGAAATATTCCACCGCGTTGTCGGGGAAGAACGCCTTCATCTCGCCGTACAACTGTGCGGCCAGCGTCTTGTTGGGCGCCAGCACCAGCGCGGGGCGGCCCGAATTGGCGATCAGCGACGCCATGGTGAAGGTCTTGCCCGAGCCCGTGACGCCCAGTAGCACCTGGTCCTTTTCCTCGGCCACCAGCCCCTCGCCCAGTTCGGCGATGGCCTGTGGCTGGTCGCCGGCCGGCGTGTAGTCGGAGGCGAGCTTGAAGTCGGCGGCCGGTCCGGCGGCCGGACGCTCGTACATGGGAAGGACGACGCTCATGGGCTTGGTCTTGGTCTCATGCGGCGGGAATCAGGTCCGCATGAAGGTGGGACAGCCAGCGCCGGGGATCAATACCGCAGGTCCACGTCCACCGTCACCGAGCCCCGTTCGGGCACATTGAAGGCGGCTTGCTCAAAGCGGGCGCGGTCCGGGTCGGCGTCATTGCTGACGCCTTCGCCCTCCAGCGTGAACAGGCCGAAGACGCGGTCGAGTATGCCGTTGTCGTTCTCGTCGTGCAGCACGCGCACGGCGTAGCGTCCGGGCGACAGGCCATCGAACACGGCGGTGACGCGGCCCGGCGCGGCCGGCACGGCCTGGACCTCCAGCGGCCGGGCGTCTTCCGCCGTACCGTGGAAGGTGTCGGCGTCGGCGAACAGGGCGACGCGGATCATGCCCTGGTCGCTCTCCACCGCCTCGGCGCGCACGCGCAGACGGGTTCCCGCCTCGGCCTCTATGACGATGGCGGGCCCGGGCCGCGCCATGGGCGTGTGCAACGGCCCGGCGGCAAAGGCTGCATCGGTGGCGGGCGCGTCGGCCGCGGCGAGCGCGAGCCCACCGGCAACGGCGGTCAGGGACAGGACGGCGACGGTCCGGATGAGGCGCATGGCGGTCGGCGGACGACAGGGACGGTGGGGAGGCGGGCGCGGTTTCGCACCATTTGTGGTGATGCCGTCAAACAATGGCAAGAGTATGGCGCGAATTTGCCGGGCAAAACCGTCCCGCGCTCAACCGCGCGACGGGCGGTTGAGCGCGGGACGGGTGACGGATGATCCGCAAGCGCCCTTGCGCCCGCCGGGGCAGGATCGTAGTGTTGCACCGACGCGAATTCCTGCCGCCGGGGGTTGTAACGGCTCCGGCGGCGTCCGCGCGCCTGAACCTTAACGCGCGCGGCTCACTCTGACAGAGACCACAGGGGAAACTGACAGCATGTCGATCATCGCCAAGCGCCTGTCCGCCATCAAGCCGTCGCCGACCATCGCGGTGACCCAGAAGGCCGCCGAACTGCGCGCGGCCGGGCGGGACGTGATCGGCCTGGGCGCCGGCGAGCCGGACTTCGACACGCCCGACCACATCAAGGCGGCCGCCAAGGCCGCCATGGACCGCGGCGAGACCAAGTACACGGCCGTCGCCGGCACCCCGGCCCTGCGCCAGGCCATCTGCGACAAGCTGAAGCGCGAGAACAACCTCGACTACACGCCCGAGCAGATCACGGTCGGCTGCGGCGGCAAGCAGACCATCTACAACGCCATCATGGCGACGGTGGAAGACGGCGACGAGGTCATCATCCCCGCACCCTACTGGGTCAGCTACCCGGACATCACGCTGCTGGCCGGTGGCAAGCCCGTGTTCGTGGCCTGCGACGACTCCACCGGCTTCAAGCTGACGCCGGACGCGCTGGAAAAGGCGATCACGCCCAAGACCAAGTGGCTGGTGCTGAACTCGCCGTCCAACCCGACGGGCGCGGCCTACACCGCCGATGACCTGAAGGCGATCGCCGACGTGCTTCTCAAGCACCCCGAGGTCTGGGTGATGACCGACGACATGTACGAGCACCTGGTCTACGACGGCTTCCAGTTCGCCACCATCGCGCAGGTCGAGCCCAAGCTGATGGACCGCACGCTGACGCTCAACGGCGTGTCCAAGGCCTTCAGCATGACCGGCTGGCGCGTCGGCTATGCCGCCGGCCCGGTCGAACTGATCAAGGCCATGAACAAGATCCAGAGCCAGTCCAGCACCCACACGGCCAGCATCTCGCAGGCCGCCGCCGTGGAGGCGCTGAACGGCCCGCAGGAGTTCCTGGGCGAGTGGTGCAAGGCCTTCGCCGCCCGCCGCGACCTGGTGGTGGAAGCCATCAACGGCACGCCGGGTCTGTCCTGCCGCAAGCCGGAAGGCGCCTTCTACGTCTACCCGTCCTGCGAGGGGCTGATCGGCAGGAAGACCGCCGACGGCAAGACCATCGAGTCCGACGCCGACTTCGCCGAGGCCCTGCTGGAGGCCGAGGGCGTGGCCGTGGTTCCGGGCGTGGCCTTCGGCCTGTCGCCCTACTTCCGCATCAGCTACGCCACGTCGGAAAAGAACCTTCAGGAAGCCTGCACGCGCATCAAGCGCTTCTGCGAGGGCCTGAAGTAAGCCACTCAGCGGATTGATCCGCGACGCGAAACGCCCGCCGGGGGAGGCCCCTCCGGCGGGCGTTTTTCGTCTGCGTGTTGAGGCAAATGACGGCCGGGCGTATGGTCGGAGCATCACAGCGCACATCGCCGGGCAGGGAAGGGGTCGACCATGTTCACCATGAAGGGCGAATGGGCGAAGGACGCGCCGCCGCAGCTCATGATCCTCTCGGGCGCGGGGTTGAGCGCCGAAAGCGGCATCCGCACCTTCCGCGACGCCGGCGGGCTGTGGGAAGGCCACGACATCGACACCGTGTGCAATTTCGACAACTGGCGTGAGAACCTGACGCTGGTCCACGGCTTCTACCAGGCCCGGCGCGAGGCCGCCGCCAAAGCCGAGCCCAACCCGGCGCACCAGGCCGTCGCCCGCTGGCAGACGCGCTGGCCGACACACCTTCTGACCCAGAACGTCGACGACCTGCTGGAGCGTGCGGGCTGCGCCGACGTCTGCCACCTGCACGGCCGCCTGCAGGACATGCGGTGCTTCGCCTGCGACCATGACTGGGAGCACGGCCTCGGCCCCTGGACGGTCGGCGAGGACGCCTGCCCCAACTGCGGCAACACCGACGCGGTCAAGCCCGGCGTGGTGTTCTTCGGCGAGATGGCGCCCGAGTACCGCACCCTCCAGCGCGCCATGGATTCCCTTAGGCCGCGCGACGTGCTGCTGGTGATCGGAACCTCCGGCCAGGTGCTGCCGGTGGCGCGCATGGGGCTGGAGGCACCGGGGCCGACCATCCTCAACAACCTGGAACCCGCGGACGCCATCCCCGACCGCTGCTTCGACCACTGCGTCTACCGCCCGGCCGGTGAGGCGGTGACCAAGGTGGAAGCGCTGCTGGAGCGGTATCTGGACTGAGGCGCCGGCGGACACGCCCCGGCACCCAGTCGCGGGATGGTGGGTGAAGGATTTCCTTGTGGCAACCGTGAGGCGGCATCATCTGTTAGTATTACAGGTCTTTTGGCTTAGGCGTAACCAATAGGGTTGGTAGGCCGCCTACACGTTCGGCAGGTAGATGTTTCGCTTCGACCGGTCGCGGGGGAAGGCATGACCGCATTGCCAGGGGAAGAGTATTGGCTGGACCAACTCCAGGATCCTCTCGCCATCACAAGCACGGACGGCGTCATCGTATTCGTGAATCGGGCGTGGCGCCGGTTCTGCAAGGACAATGGCGGTGATCCCGACAGCGGCTGCGTGGGCGTCAATTACCTGGAAGTCTGCGGCAGCGCGCCGGATCATCCCGACGCCGCGCAGGTCGCGACCGGGCTGCGTGATGTGCTCAGCGGCGCCATCGAGAGTTTCTCCCACGAATACCCCTGCCATTCCGCGACGACGATGCGGTGGTACAATGTCTCTCTCTTTGCGTTTGCCGGGGCGGAAGGGCGTCAGGCCATCATCTCGCACCGGCGCCTGACCGGGCCAACGCCGGCCACCGCCGATCTTGATCACTATCGCGGGCGCCTGGAGCCCGTTACCGGCGTGGCCAACCGCTTCCACCTGCTTGAGCGCGTCGAGCGCGCTCTGTCGCGGGGACGGCGGCAGGGCACGGGCGTCGTCGTCGTCGCCACCAACATCCGCAACTTCAGCGCCTTGAACGCGACCTACGGCTACCGCGTCGGTGACGTGGTCCTGCGCGAGCTGGCCGGGCGCCTGCTGAATGTTTTCGAAGATTCGGGCGTGGTGGCCTCCATGGGTGGCGACAAGCTCATGGTGCTCCTGAGGGACGTGGGGGATACGACCGCGCTGCAACTGTCGCTGATGAAAATCTCCGACGCTCTGTGTAGTGAACTCAATGTACAGGGAGAGCGGTTGCGCCTGCGCGCCAGCCTCGGCGTCGCCGACTGCTTCGCCTGCGATACCGACGCCTGCACGCTTGTCGGTCAGGCCGAAGTGGCGCTGCGGTCGGCGCCCGACCAACCCAGCGGCGGCATCGCCTATCACTCGTCATCCCTGCAGGAAGTGATCAGCCTGCGGACCCGCCTTACGGCCGAACTGAACGAGGCCCTTCGCACCGACCAGTTCGAGTTGTACCTCCAGCCCCAGGTCGACAGCCGAACGGGAACCCTTGTCGGAGCGGAGGCGCTGCTGCGCTGGAACCATCCCGTCCGCGGCCTCGTGTCGCCAGCCGATTTCATTCCGGCCGTGGAGGAAAGCGGCATGGCCTCCGCCGTCTTCGCCTGGGTCCTGGAAGAGGCCTGCCGCATCCTGAAGCTGTGGCGCGGCCGCCTGCACGGCGCGGTCAGCCTCAACCTTTCCGGCAGCCAGCTTGCCGACGCAGACCTGGCGGCGGCTGTGATCGAAGCCCTGCAGCGCCACAACGTGCCCGCCGGGGCGGTTCGCCTGGAGGTCACGGAGGACAGCCTGATCCGGGACATGGATGCCGCCGTCACGACCCTGCGGCAATTGGCGGAGGCGGGGGTTCCCACATCCATCGACGACTTCGGCACGGGCTACAGCTCGCTGCAATATCTGGCGCGGCTGCCGGTGGACGAGATCAAGATTGATCGCGCCTTCGTCCAGGCGCTGCCTGGCAGGGCGTGCGACACGGCGCTGGTCCAGGCCATGGTCAATATGGCGGAAGCACACGACTTGCGGGTGGTCGCGGAAGGCGTCGAGACGGACGAGCAGGCCTGGCAGGTGCGGCGGATGGGATGCTCCGTCATCCAGGGGTTCCTGTTCGGCCGGCCCGCCCCGCTGGCAGATTTCGAGGCGGCCTGGCTGAACGACTGACGGGCGGCGGTCGACCATCAGCGAAGGGCGTTGATGGAATGCCACCCTTTCCGGTTGCTCATGCCATCGTTGCGGGCTACCGTTTCGGGCGAGTCCGCGTCCCGCCCCAGCTCCCGGCCCGTTCATGCAGCGCACCGACCTTCCGGAACGCCCCGACTGGCGGGCGAAAGCCGAGGACCTCGGCTTCACCTTCCATTCCATGTACGGCGAGCCCTACTGGGACGAATCCGCCGCCTACCGCTTCACGCTCCGCCAGATCGAGGACGACATCGAGGACCCGACGGCGGAACTGCATCAGATGTGCCTGGCCGTGGTGGACGATGCCGTGCGCGACGAGGAAACCCTGACCAAGCTCGCCATTCCGCGCGAGCACTGGGACCTCATCGCCGAAAGCTGGAAGGCCGGCGCGGCCAGCCTCTACGGCCGCTTCGACCTGGCCTATACCGGCGAGGGCCCGGCCAAGATGCTGGAGTACAACGCCGATACGCCCACCAGCCTCTATGAATCCGCCTATTTCCAGTGGCTGTGGCTGGAAGACCAGGTCGCCGCCGGCGTGCTGCCCGAGGACGCGGACCAGTTCAACAGCATCCAGGAGTGCCTGATCGACCGGATGGCCGAGATATGGCCAGGCGGCGGTCACGTCCACTTCTCCGCCTGCAAGGGGTCGGAGGAAGACCGCCAGACGGTCCGCTACCTGGAGGACTGCGCCGAGCAGGCCGGCATCACGCCGCACTTCGTCTTCATGGAGGACATCGGCGTCGACGTGCTGGGGCGGCTGGCCGATGCCGACGCCAACGTCATCGGCGCCCTGTTCAAGCTGTATCCGTGGGAAATGATGCTTCGCGACGATGCCGCCCGCGACCTGGCCGGCGCCGGCTGCATGATCGTGGAGCCGCCGTGGAAGGCGGTGCTGTCCAACAAGGGCCTGCTGGCGCTGTTGTGGAAGCGCTTCCGCGGCCATCCCACCCTGCTGCCCGCCTTCTTCTGGGGCGAGGCCAACGAGGATTTGCCGCCGTCCTACGTCCGCAAGCCGCTGTATTCGCGGGAAGGGGACAACGTCGCCATCGTCCGCCCGGGGCACGAAACGGTCGAGGCCGACGGCGCCTATGGGGCGGAGGGTATGATCGCCCAGAGCTATACCCCGCTGCCCGTGTTCCGCCGCCCCGACGGCAGCGAGGTACACACGGTGCTCGGCTCGTGGATCGTCGGCGACGCGCCCTGCGGCCTGGCCGTGCGCGAGGACGCCGGCCCTATCACCCGCAATCTCAGCCGTTTCCTGCCGCACTGGATCGCGCCGTCATGACCGTCCGCCTGCTGCTCCGCGCCCTTTACCGCCAATTGACGGAGGTCACCTGGCCCATTCTCATCGCCGTCACGCTGACCCATGCCGGGGTGCTGTGGCTGCTGCTGGCCTGGGCGGGCGAGACCGACATGCTGGCACCGGTCACCTACATCTATTGGTGGTGGACGACCAGTACGACGGTCGGCTACGGCGACATCTCGCCGGTCACCGACGCCGGCCGCATGATCGTGTCGTTCTTCGGCTATACCGGCGGCATCGCCATCTTCACGGCGGTGATCGCCAAGGCCATCAACTCCCTTTCCGCTTTCTGGAGGCGCCGCATGAACGGCCTCGCCGACTTCTCCAGCCTGACCGGCCACACCATCATCGTCGGCTACCATCCCGCGCGCACGCTGCGCATGATCGACGAACTTCTGGCCGGTCGCCCCGATGCCGAGATCGTCCTGGTCGCCCGCGAGATCGAGCAGAACCCGGACATGCGGGTGCGCTTCGTCCGCGCCGGAACGGGCAGCTTCACCACCGACCTGCGCCGGGCAGGGCTGGACGGTGCGAAAACGGTGCTCATCTACGGCGATGGCGACGACGAGACGCTGTCCGCCGCCCTGGCCGCCTCGGCCGCCGACGACGACGTGGCCATCGTCGCCTTCTTCCGCGACGAGGCCCAGGCCGACCTGCTGCGCGCCCATGTGCCGCGCGCCCGCTGCCTCATCTCCGACGCCGTGGAGCAGGTGGTGCGCGAGGCCCAGGACCCGGGGGCGGGCATCGTGCTGTCGTTGCTGTCGTCCACCGTGGAGGACGCCGCGGTGTTCTCTGTGCGGGTGCGCGAGGGCGCCGGGCTTGAAACCATCAAGCGCCGGCTGGAGGAGGCCGGCGCGGTGATGATCGGCCACCAGAAGAAGGGCGCGGTGCAGCCGACCCTGCTTCCGCAGGCGGCGGGCGAGGCCGCGCCGGGCGACCGGATCCACTACATCGCCCGCGCCCGCCTGCCGGGCGACATGCTCTGACCGCCCACCGCGCCGCCGGTGCGTTGACACATTGAGAAGGGGGACCCGCCCATGCTCGAAGCCCTTGCCAGTTTCGCCCTTTACTTCGCGACCGCCATCGTGTTGCTGTTCGTTTTCCAGGCCGTCTACATGGCGGTGACGCCGCACCGTGAGACGGAACTGATCAAGGGCGGCAACGTGGCGGCGGCCACGGCCTACGTCGGCGCCCTGATCGGCTTCGTGCTGCCGCTGGCCTCGGCGCTGGCAAACTCCGTCAGCCTGGTGGACTTCGCCATCTGGGGCGTGGTTGCCGGTGTCGTGCAGGTGCTGACCTGGGTGGTGGTGCGCACATTCTTCTACAAGAACATCTCTGAGAGCATCGTTGCCGGGACGCTGGCCCCGGCGCTGAAGCTGGCCGGCGTGTCGGTGGCCGTCGGCATCCTCAACGCTGCGTCCATGACCTACTGACGGAGGCCCGCCCCATGCCCAAGCAGAAGCGCAGCCAGAGGCTCACCCTCCGCCGCATGGCCGGGTCGGGCACTGTCCTCCGCGCCGGCCTTGCCGGGTCGGTGGTGGTCACCCTGTCGGCCTGCGGCGAGGAGCCGACCACCGAGGTCCAGGCCTTCCGCAGCGTGCCCCAGTGCGTGGAAAGCGGCCTGTTTGACGAAGAAGCCTGCCAAACCATGCTGCAGGAGGCGATGACCGAGCACGAGGAGAACGCGCCCCGCTACGAGGAGCGCGCCGTGTGCGAAGAAGAGTTTGGCGTCAACGCCTGCGAATACCAGCAGGAGCGTGGCGGCTACTGGATGCCGTTCTTCACCGGCTGGGTGGTCGGCAGCCTGGCCGGCGGGGTGATCGACGAGGTGGGGGATGCGTTCAAGAAGAAGCGCGGCCGCAGCTATCGCGGAAACACCTACTTCAGCCAGCCGTTCTACCGCACCACCGCCAACACGTCGCCCTTCCGCACCCTGTCGGGCGGGACGCTGACGGTCGATCGCGACGGCACGGTGCGCACCCAAGCGCGCGCTCTGGCGAGCACGCCCAAGAGCGCGCCCAAGGTGCTGACCCGCACGACGGTCAGCCGCACCGGCGGCTTTGCCGGCGCGAGCCGGTTCGGCGGCGGCGGGTTCGGCGGATGAGGTTTTTGCTCCGGCGTGGTCACGTCGGAGCCGTGTTCAATCCGTCGGCCGCTTAGAAGCCCCGCAGCATGGCGTCGATGTCGTCCTGCGACATGCCGGCGCCCTCGTGCTGCGGGCCGTGCAGCAGGTGCTTGTCGGTGCGGGCGTCATCGGGGTGATTGCGGATGATCTCCGCCGTGGCGCGGCCTTCCTCGATGTCCCACAGTTCCACCAGGCGGCGCAGTTCCACGTCCAGGTGCAGCAGCGTGTGCATGGAGGCGGCGATGCGCTGGCCCGTGATGTCCTGGAAGCTGCAGGCGGTCATCAGGTCGATGACGTGGGTGCCCATGGCTTCGTACAGGTCCACGCCCAGGCGATCGGCGTTTTCGTCCAGCAGGGTCTGGATGCTCTCGGCCGTCTCCAGGATCTTGTTCGTCGCCTGTTCGGTGGCGCTGATGACGGCGCGCAGTTCGCCGGTGGTGGTCTGGATCTGATCTTCCTGGCCGTCTGCCGGCGTCAGGCCGGCGACATAGTCGCGCGTCAGGTCCAGCCGCTCGACCAGGTCCACCAGGCTGAGCTTGATGAGGTCGAAGTTACCCGTCAGCAGATCCGACATGTGCCCCGCGGGCTCGTCGTGGGCGGGCGCCGGCGGCGCGGCCTGGGCGTCGGCCAGCGGCGCGACGACGGCCAGGCGACCTTCGTCGACGAGGCGGTCGATCTCGGCGCGGACGGCTTCGGCGACCGTCTCGCGCATCATCTCGCGCATTTCGCCGGACATGGCCAGCATGGCCGCGGTCAGGTTCGCGATCTGGGTTTCTACGGTGGAGGACATGAAGGAGCGTTCCGGCGTCGCGGGTCGTGGGGGCGGGCTGGCTGACACGGCATAACGTGCAGCAAGACCCGTGCCGGCCCATGACGCAGGAGCTTTCCGGGTCGGGCCGGGTGGCATCGGCAGTCTGCGTCGCAAGCCGGTATGCAAAGTGCGAAAGTCCCGCGCCCTGTCCGGCAAAACAACCACAAAAATACATCGCCAACCCGAGGGCCGTGAGGTCCAGAAGAGGACGGCGGGTCGCCCCTGGACGTCTACGGGCAATAAAAAACCCCGCCGACCCGGTGGGTCGCGAGGCTTTGGAAGATGGTGCTGCCGGAGAGATTTGAACTCTCGACCTCTCCCTTACCAAGGGAGTGCTCTACCCCTGAGCTACGGCAGCGTACCGTCTTGTCTGTCCCGGCTGACTGGGCGGCGGTGCCGTCCGTCGTGCCGAGGCGCGCTTTATAGCCGCCGAGTTCCGGCGTTGCAAGCACCTTTTTCAAGAAATTTTCCAGGCGCGGGCATGGCTTGAGAAGGCCTGCGCGCGGGCTTGACGGAGGGGCGCCCAGGCGCCAGGATGCGCCACTTTATCCAGACATCGACAACCCGTCTGAACGGACCCCCAACCGTGATCAAGAACCGCGAGAAGTCCAATCCGCGCCTCTCCAACAAGGGCCAGGATCGGCTCGAGGACCGGCTGAGCCGCCAGGCCGAAGCCCTGCGCGCCAATTTGCAGAAGCGCAAGCAGCAGATGCGCGCCCGCTCGGACGCTGATAAAAAGGCCGACGACGACACCACCGGCTCCGGCCGCGAGCAATAAGATCGCCATCCGGCGGCCCCCGCCACGGGGCCGCCACCAGAATTTCCCGAAAGGGTGCCGGTTTTGCCCCGGTGCCGCCGCGCGTTCGGCGTATCGCTTGATGCGCCCACCAAGATCAAGAGCATGTACATAGAGAGCATTCCCACCATGGACCGTATTCGCATCGTCGGCGGCACGCCCCTGCGGGGCACCATTCCCATCGGAGGCGCCAAGAATGCCGCGCTGGCGCTCATGCCCGCGGCGCTGCTGACCGGGGAAACGCTGACGCTGTCGAACCTGCCGCACCTGGCCGACATCACCACCATGGCGAACCTGCTGTCCCAGCACGGCGTGCGCATGGAGATGAACGGCGAGGCCGGGGCCGGCGGCGCCCATGGCCGGGTGCTCGCCATGTCGACGCCCGAGGTCACCTCCACCACCGCGCCCTATGATCTGGTGCGCCGCATGCGTGCGAGCGTGCTGGTGCTGGGTCCTCTGGTTGCGCGCTTTGGCGAGGCGCGGGTGTCGCTGCCCGGCGGCTGCGCCATCGGCACGCGCCCGGTCGACCTGCACCTGAAGGCGCTGGAGGCGCTTGGCGCCACCATCGAACTGACGGAAGGCTACATCACCGCGACCGTGAAGGACCGCCTGAAGGGCGGCCACATCCTGTTCCCGCAGGTGACCGTCGGCGGCACGGAAAACGCCCTGATGGCCGCCGCCCTGGCCGACGGCGACACGGTCATCGCCAACGCCGCGCAGGAGCCCGAGGTCTGCGACCTGGCCCACTGCCTGAACGCCATGGGCGCGAAGATCGAGGGCATCGGGTCGTCCACCCTGCACATCAAGGGCGTCACCAGCCTGCACGGCGCCGACTACAGCGTCATCCCCGACCGCATCGAGACCGGCACCTATGCCGTCGCCGCCGCCATCACCCGCGGCGACGTGGAACTGACCGGCACGCGCAAGGGCATCATGGACGCCGTCGTCAAGACGCTGGCGGAGGCGGGCGTGGAGATCACCGAAACCGAACGCGGCATGCGCGTCCGCGCCGACGGGGCGGACATCCGCGGCGTGGACGTGATGACGGAGCCGTACCCCGGCTTCCCCACCGACATGCAGGCCCAGTTCATGGCCCTGATGGCGACGGCGTCGGGGGCGTCCATGCTGACGGAAACCATCTTCGAAAACCGCTTCATGCACGTGCCGGAGCTGACCCGCATGGGCGCGCGGATCACGGTGCACGGCGCATCCGCCATCGTGCGCGGCATGCCGCGCCTGTCGGGCGCGCCGGTCATGGCGACGGACCTGC
The DNA here is from genome assembly GCF_044803115.1 of Caenispirillum salinarum. GTDB lineage: Bacteria > Pseudomonadota > Alphaproteobacteria > Rhodospirillales > Rhodospirillaceae > Caenispirillum > Caenispirillum salinarum_A. The sequence goes on from NZ_CP085224.1 coordinate 2,001,218, forward strand.
GGGCCTCGGTCTCCATGGTGCTCGCGGGGCTCGCGGCGGAAGGCGAAACCATCGTCAACCGCATCTACCACCTGGACCGCGGCTACGAGTGCCTGGAGCAGAAGCTGGGCAACTGCGGCGCCCACATCGAGCGCTTGCGCGGGGAGCGGTAATCTCGTAGTGCTGAATTCGCGCCGGGCCATGCCGTTGTTGAGCAAAAGGCGCGGTGTTGGTATCCCGCCAACGGGCTGCAAAACCTCAAGGCGGAGAACCCGGTGCGCACATCGGCCCTTGCCAGCCGCCGCGAATCCCGGTACACGTCTTCTCAGCATCAAGAGAGTGGGCTGACGCCCATCGCCAACCTGCCTGCCCGGGCAAGGTGGTGCTTCCTTCGGCAACGGAGGGAGGATGCGGCCGAACCGGCAACCAAACGGGACACACCCGGTCCTCCGGACACAGCCGCCAAGCCGACGCGTCAGCCTTCTCGCCAGACCGAGGAGGCTTTTTCATGTGCTCGCGCAGCATTCAGTCCAACATCGACGCCGCCCTTGTCGTGGGTCCCCACGACGACGTCGCCTGGCTCGGCACCACGCCGACGGGGGAGGGGGTTTATGCCGTCGTCCACCGGCGCGGCGGGATCTTCACCCACCTCTATCGGGTTGCCGAAAGCGCCGTCCGCGGCCGCGGCGGACTCGTGCACCTGGAGGCCGTCCTGCCGGGCGGCCGGCTGCGCGAGGCGCGGCAGCTTGCCGCCTACCGCCTGTCTGCCCGGCTGGATGCTCCGCCGGTGCGCGTGGTTCTTCAGGCTGCGGAGTAGAAAAATCCGTCATGCCCCTGTAGTCGTTGCGTCAATTTCTTTGCGAGGATGCGTTGCGGCTGCTATCCTCTACCGCAGGTACAGGTCGGCGGGAGGGGGACCATGGCCGATCCCAGGTCACGTTCGCGCGCGGAAAACCTGACGGAATTCCGCCGCTTGAAAAGAATGTACGAGTCGCTGCCGCCGGAAAAGCGCAAGGCGCAGGAACCCCACATGCGCAAGCGCATGCAGGAACTGTCCGACGCCCTGTCGCAGCAGACCAGTGGCGGCGGAGGCGTCGTCGACATGGTGTCGAAGGGGTTGCTCTGGCTGGCGGTCATGCTGGCCGTTCTGGGCGTCGGCTTTTTCGGCATCATGACGCTGGCGCGCATGTGATCGGCGTCCGACGACCCGGCCGGTCGCATGATCGGGGTGGTTCGGCGGCGGGGAAACGTGTAAACATCGCCGCCATCATGCCGAACACCGCCGAGAAGACGTCATCCATGGCTCCTGAAAAGCTGGTGATCGCGCTCCCCAAGGGGCGCATCCTGGACGAATGCATGCCGCTGGTGCGGGCCGTGGGCATCGAGCCCGAGCCCGCCTTCGACGATCCCAAGAGCCGCGCGCTCCGCTTTTCCACCAACCATCCGCATATCGACATCGTGCGGGTGCGCTCGTTCGACGTCGCCACGTTCGTCGCCTTCGGCGCGGCGCACCTGGGCGTGGCTGGCAACGACGTGCTGATGGAGTTCGGCTATTCCGAAATCTACGCGCCGCTGGACCTGAACATAGGCCATTGCCGCCTGGCCGTCGCCGAGCCGGTGGAGATGGAGGGCGAGGACGATCCCACTCGCTGGAGCCATGTGCGCGTCGCCACCAAATACCCCGAGGTCACCCGCCGGCACTTCGCGCGCCGCGGCGTGCAGGCCGAGTGCATCAAGCTGAACGGCGCCATGGAACTGGCGCCGGCGCTGGGCCTGTGCCGCCGCATCGTCGACCTTGTTTCCACCGGCTCCACACTCAAGGCCAACGGGCTGGTGGAGATCGAGCACATCGTCGACATCACCTCGCGCCTGGTGGTCAACCGCACGGCGCTGAAGACCCGCCCCGAGGAACTGGGCGGCTGGATCGATTCCTTCCGAGAGGCCGTCAATGCCCGTTGAACTGTTCACCGGCCAGGCCGGTTTCGCTGAAGCCCTGGACGCGCTGATCAACGACAAGCGCGAGACCAGCGAGGACGTCAACACCATCGTCGCCGACATCCTGCGCGACGTGCGCACGCGCGGTGACGACGCGGTCATCGAATACACCAGCCGCTTCGACAAGTTGGATCTGACGCCGCAGACCATGCGCATCCCGGCCGAGGACATCCAGGCCGCCTACGAGCAGACCGAGACGGAACTGCTGGAAGCGCTGGAACTGGCCGCCGAGCGCATCCGCGAGTATCACGCCCGCCAGCTGCCGGAAGGATACGATTACACCGACGATGCCGGCGTGCGCCTGGGCAGCCGCTGGCGCGCCGTGCAGGCGGCGGGGCTCTATGTGCCGGGCGGCACGGCGGCCTATCCGTCGTCCGTGCTGATGAACGTCATCCCGGCCAAGGTGGCGGGGGTGGAGCGGCTGGTCATGTGCGTGCCGGCGCCGAACGGGGTGCTGAACCCGCTGGTCCTGGCCGCCGCCAAGGTGGGCGGGGCCGACGAGATCTACCGCATCGGCGGCGCCCAGGCCGTTGGCGCCATGGCCTACGGCACCCGGACCATTGCGCCGGTGGACAAGATCGTCGGCCCCGGCAACGCCTTCGTCGCCGCGGCCAAGCGCCAGGTCTTCGGCACGGTGGGCATCGACAGCATCGCCGGGCCGTCGGAAATCCTGGTGGTGGCCGACGCCGACAACGACCCGGCCTGGATCGCCGCCGACCTGCTCAGCCAGGCGGAGCACGACACGGCGTCGCAATCCATCCTGATTACCGACAGCGCCGATTTCGCGCGCGCGGTCGGCGAGGCCGTGGAGGGCCACCTTCAGACGCTTGCCCGCGCCGAGATCGCACGGCAGAGCTGGAACGACCACGGCGCGCTGATCGTGGTGGACAGCATCGACGACGCCGTGCCGCTCATCGACCGCGTGGCGCCGGAACACCTGGAACTGGCCGTGGCCGATCCCGACGCGCTGGCGGAGCGTATCACCAATGCCGGTGCCATCTTCCTGGGGCGCTATACGCCCGAGGCGGTGGGCGATTACGTCGGCGGGCCGAACCATGTGCTGCCGACGGCGCGGTCGGCGCGGTTCTCCTCGGGGCTGGGCGTGATCGACTTCATGAAGCGCACCTCGCTGCTGGGCTGCACGCCCGATTCTCTGGCCGCCATCGGCCCGGCGGCGGTGAAACTGGCGGAGGTCGAGGGCCTGGGCGCCCACGGCCTGTCGGTGGCGCTGCGCCTGAACATGCCGCGCTGACCGGCGGCGACGGACGGGAAAGGGGACAGGGATGAACGCTGCTCCGCCGAAGACAGAGGTGATCGCCGACGTCATCCTGGACGAAAGGACGCTCGTGCGCCGCAAGCCGGAGGTGGAGCACGAGCGCGCGGTGGCCATCTACGACCTGTTGGAGGAGAACACCTTCCACATCCGCGACCCGTCCATCACGGGTCCCTACATCCTGCACCTGTCGCTGGCGGAGAACCGGCTGATCGTCGACGTGCGGGACAAGGACGACAACGACCTCAAGAAGATCACCCTGCCGCTGTCGCCGTTCCGGGCCATCGTGAAGGACTACTTCATGGTCTGTGAAAGCTACTACGGCGCCATCAAGACCGCCTCGCCCTCGCAGATCGAGGCCATCGACATGGGCCGCCGGGGCCTGCACAACGAGGGCGCGGAGCTTCTGCGCGAGCGCCTGGATGCGGAGGTGGAGATGGACGTCGACACCTCGCGCCGGCTGTTCACGCTGGTCTGCGTCCTGCACATCCGGGGCTGAGGGGCAGGGCGCCGTGTCGGACAGCTTGCCGGGAGCCGTCCTCTTCGCCTGCACCATGAATGCCATCCGTTCCCCCATGGCGGAAGGCATCATGAAGCGGCACCACGGCACCCGCGTGTTCGTCGATTCGGTGGGCGTGCGCAAGGGCGAGCTTGACCCCTTCGTCATCGCGGTCATGGACGAGGTCGGCATCGACGTCTCGGGCCACAGGCCGAAAACGTTCGAGGAACTGGAGGACGGCAGTTTCGACGTCGTCGTCTCTCTGTCGCCGGAAGCCCAGCACTCGGCGGTGGAGATGACGCGCACCATGGCCTGCGACGTGCTGTTCTGGAACACCTTCGATCCCGCCATCGTGGAGGGTACGCGCGAGATGCGGCTGGATGCCTATCGCCAGGTTCGCGACGAGCTGACGCGGCGCATCCTGGACACCTTCCCGCCGGTGCGGCTGCCGGCCGGCTGAGCCCGCCACGTCCAATGGCTGTGGGTGCATTGTCCGAAGGTCTCCATCTTCCTGAAAACACTTGACCTCGCGCCAGTGTCACCGCATTTGTTTTGCGCACTGACCGGCAAACGGTCACGGGGACAGTCGGTGGGCCGGGTAAGGAAAATATGGCCAAGGAAGATCTGATCGAGTTCCAGGGCAAGGTGGTCGAATTGCTGCCGAACGCCATGTTCCGCGTCCAGTTGGAGAACGGGCACGAAATCCTCGCCCACACCTCCGGCAAGATGCGCAAGCACCGCATCCGCGTGCTGGCGGGGGATGCGGTGACGGTGGAGATGACCCCCTACGACCTGACCAAGGGTCGCATTACTTTCCGCTTCAAGTAAACCGTCCCGGTCCGGGACGGACGCAAGGAGTTTTCATGAGCGACGACACGGCGCGCCCGCGCCTGGTTCTCGCGTCGGCCTCGCCGCGCCGTCTCGACCTGTTGAAACAGATCCACATCACGCCCGATGCGGTCGATCCGGCCGACATGGACGAATCGCCCCTGCGCGACGAGCTTCCCCGCGACCACGCCGCGCGCCTGGCCGCAGAGAAGGCGCAAGTGGTCGCCGCCCGGCACCCCGGTTGCGCCGTGCTGGCCGCCGACACGGTGGTCGCCGCCGGCCGCCGCATCCTGCCGAAGGCAGAGGACGAGGCGACGGCGCGGTCCTGCCTGGAACTGCTCTCCGGCCGCCGCCACAAGGTTCATGGCGGGGTGACGCTCATCGGCCCGGACGGGCGCGAGCATCACCGGCTGGTCACCACCGCCGTCACCTTCAAGCGCCTTGATACCCGCGAGATGACCATGTACCTGCGCTCCGGCGAGTGGCACGGCAAGGCCGGCGGCTATGCCATCCAGGGCCTGGGCGGACTGCTCATCCAGCAGGTGATCGGCAGCTATCCCAACGTGGTCGGCCTGCCGCTGCTGGAGACCGCCAACCTTCTGGCGTCCGTCCACATCCGGCCCGAGGCCTGAGGCGATGCCGCACGGCGGCAGCATCCTGATCTCCGACGGTCCGGGCGAGTCCCGCGCCGCCATCCTGGACGACGCCGGGGGGCTGGTGGCGCTGTTCCTCCACCGCGCACACCGGGCGGAGGCGGGGAGCGTCCACCTGGGCCGCGTCACCGGGCGCCTGCCGGACGGCTCGGCGGCCTTCATCGACATCGGCGAGGGTGGTGCGGCGTTCCTCAACGCCTCGGACGCGCGCGTGCTGGGCGGTCTGCCGGCGGAGGGTGCGGCGGTGCTGGTGCAGGTGCGCCATGCCGCGCGGCGCGGCAAGGGGGCGCGGCTGACGGGCGATGTCTCGTTCTCCACGCCGCTGCTCGCCTACGGTCCCTTGCGGCCGGGCGTCGCGGCCTCGGGCAAGCTTCCGAAGGAGTTGGCGAAGGCGTTGACCGCGCGGCTGCGCGAGCTTGCAGAGAAGGGGGAGGGCCTCGTCGCCCGCACCGCCGCCGCCGAAGCCGCGCCGCTGTCCTTGGAGGCCGACCTCGCCCGCCTGCGGGCCGACTGGGCGCTGATCGAGCAGGCGCGGGCGGCGGAGGGGCCGGTGCCGCGCCGCCTCTCCCCGCCGCCGGACCTGCTGGCCGAGGCCCTGGCCCGCTGGCCGGCGCCCGACACCATCGTGTTCGAGGGCGCCACCGTTCCCGCCCGGGCCCGCCGGCGTCATCCGGCGCTGTCCGACATTATGGGGGCCGCGCGCCCCGACCTGTTCCTGCGCGAAGGCGTGGACGAGCAGGTGGAGGCGGCGCTTTCCCCCCGCGTGCCGTTGCCCGGCGGCGGCGCGCTGGTGATCGAGCCGACGGCGGCCCTGGTGGCCGTGGACGTGGACGCCGGCCCGGCGGCCCCCGCCACCGTCAATGCCGAGGCCGCCGCCGTCCTGGCGCGGCAGCTGGAGGTGCGCGGGCTGGCGGGGCATGTGGTGGCGGATTTCATCCCCGACCGCCGCGATCCGCGCCGCCGCGACCTGATCGCCCAGTTGAAACAGGCGCTTGAGGATGATCCCGCCGCGCCCTATGTCGCGGGCGTCTCGCCGCTGGGGCTGGTGGAACTCTCCCGCCGCCGCACCGCACCGCCGCTGGCCGACCTGCTGTGTGACGCCGACGGCCGGCATTCGGCGGAAACAGTCGCTCTGGCTGCCCTGCGCCGCGTGGTGCGGGAGGCCGAGGCCCATCCCGGCGGTACTCCGGTGCTGGAGGCCGCGCCGGAGGTGGTCGAGGCCCTGCGCGGGCCGCTGCGCGCCGCCCTGGCCGAGGCGGAGGCCCGCCTGTACCGGGCGCTGACCCTGCGGGGGCGGGAGGACTTTCCCCGCGACCGCGCCGAGACCGTGTTTTCCTGATTATCGAGGACCTGCCCGTGACCGCCAAGCCCGAACCCGCCCGCGTCAGCACCGCCAAATGCCCCACCTGCCGCAAGCCGACGGTGGCACGCTATCGCCCCTTCTGCTCCAAGCGCTGCGCCGACGTCGATCTGGGCCGCTGGCTGGGCGAGACCTACCGCGTGCCGACGGAAGAACCGGCCCCCGAGGGCTGGACGCCCGACGACGGAGAGCGCTGACGGGCGGCCCCAGCGGCGCTCTCTAAGCCCTTGTCGAATTTTTGCATTTTTGTGCTGGACAAGGCTGCGGAGGTTCCGTATAAAGCCGGCCTCACGACGGGGCACACACCGCCCCGGAGGCCCGGAGCCCGGGTAGCTCAGTTGGTAGAGCAGGGGATTGAAAATCCCCGTGTCGGCAGTTCGAATCTGTCCCCGGGCACCACTTTGAAGGCCGCCGACCTGACCGGGTCGGCGGCCTTCGCCGTTTCAGCCTCCCGCCTCATGCTTCCGCCTTCACCTCCGCCGGCGTCTTTTCCGAGCCGCCGACATAGCGGCTCTCGATCGGCTTCAGGTTCTCGTCCAGTTCGTAGACCAGCGGGATGGCATAGGGGAACTCGACGTGCGGGATGACGTCGGGCGGCACGCTGTCCAGTTCCATGGCGATGCCGCGCAAGCTGTTGCCGTGGGCGGAAATCAGCACCGTCTCGCCGCCCTTCAGCGCGCTCGCGATGGGGCCGTGCCAGAAAGGCATGCAGCGCGCCACCGTGTCCTTCAGGCATTCTGTCAACGGCAGGCTGTTGCGCGGAATGGCCTTGTAGCGTTCCTCGTGATGGGGCGCGCGCTTGTCGTCCGGGTGCAGTTCCGGCGGCGGTACGTCGTAGGACCGGCGCCAGATGTGCACCTGCTCGTCGCCGACCTCTTTCGCCTTTTCGTCCTTGTTGAGCCCTTGCAGGGCGCCGTAGTGGCGCTCGTTCAGGCGCCAGTCGCGGCTGACCGGCAGCCACATGCGGTTCATGGCGTCCAGCGTCAGCCACAGCGTGCGGATGGCGCGCGTCAGGACCGAGGTGAAGCACACCGTCGGCCGGATGTCTTCCGCCGCCAGGGCCTCGCCGGCGGCCCATCCCTGCTTGCGGCCGTCGTCTGTCAGGTCGACGTCGGTCCAGCCGGTGAACAGGTTTTTCTTGTTCCAGACGCTTTCGCCGTGGCGCAGCAGGATCAGGCGGGCCATGCGATGCTCCTTCGTCGTCAACGCTCGAACTTCGTGCCACCAACGCGCGGGGGCGGCCTCTGGTCCCGGTGCGGCGGCCGCGGTATGGTAGGGGCATGAAAACCTCGCTGCGCCTGGACCGCCTGCTGTTCGTCGACCTGGAACTGACCTGCTGGAAGGGCATGCCGCCCCCCGGCGAGCAGAGCGAGATCATCGAGATCGGGCTGGCGGAGGTGGACGCCGAGGCGTTGAAGGTCACCCGCAGCGGCCGCTATCTCGTTCGTCCGCGCCATTCCACGGTGTCGGAGTTCTGCGCCGACCTGACAGGCGTGACGCAGGACGACCTCAAGCGCGACGGTCGCTCGCTGGCGGAAGTTTTCGGGACGCTGAAGAAGGACTGGGGCCCCGCCCGCAAGGCGTGGTACGCCTGGGGCGCCGACCGCATCCTGCTGGACGAGGCGGTGGAGCGGGGCGATGCCGAGGCGCATCCGTTCTCGCCGGGATTCTTCGATATGGCGCAGCTTTATGCAACCCTGCGCGGGTGCGGCGCGCGCGCGTCGCTGGAGGATGCGCTAACGCGCGAAGGTCTGGAGCCGCAGGGCCGCCGCCACTCTGCCGAGGGTGATGCCGTGGATGCCGCGCATGTATGGATGCGCCTGGCGGGCTGTCTGCGCTGAAGTGGCTCTTGATCGCAGCCGCGCGGCGGCGGTAGGACGGGCACGCCCGTTCTTGAACCACGAGATGACGCAATGACCGCCACCGCCGCGCCGACCTTCGCCATGCAGCCCGTCACGGCCGAGGACACTGAAGCCCTGCTGGTGCTCAACAACGCGGCCGTGCCCCACGTCAACGACCTGGACGCGGCGGCCTTCTGCGCCATCGTGGACGAGGCCGCGGTGGCCGTGAAAGCGGTGGATGCCGCTGGCGGCGTGGCCGGTTTCGTCCTCGCCCTGGCACCGGGCAAGCGCTACGCCAGCGAGAACTATGCGTGGTTCTGCGCGAACATGGGTGACGAGGGCTTTCTCTACGTCGACCGTATCGTGGTCGACCCGACGCGGCGGCGCTCCGGTGCCCAGCGGGCTCTGTACGAGCATGTCTTCGCCGAGGCCGAACGGACGGGCGCTCCGCGGGTGACCTGCGAGGTCAACGTGCGGCCGCCCAATCCGGTCTCCATGGCCTTCCATGAATCACTCGGCTTCCAGGGCGTCGGCGAGTTCGAGCCCTACGGCGGCACCAAGCGGGTGCGCCTGCTGGCGCGACCCATCGGGTGATCAGCGCCCGACACGGACGCGAGAGGGCCGCAGCCCGGCGGCCGTGCAGGCCGCGGCGCACGCGGTCATGATGAACAACAGCTTTACGATCCCCAGCATCGCGAGGTCTCCCCTGGTGGTTCTGTGATGCCTCCCCTGCGGCAGTCAGTGCTTTTTTCCGACCATTCCGCACAGGTATTCTTGCATACGCCGGGCGCGGTGTCGCGGATCGGCTGCTGCCGCCGCTGCCGTTGATTTTTTTCAGGGACCCGCCGCCCTGTCCCGGCGGCGGCCACGGGCCGGCCGTCCGAACCGCCGGTGGCCTCCGGGCGGGCTTCGACCATCGCTCCGTCGCGTTCGGCCGCCGATTTGGATTCGTGGCCCCGCCGTCATCCCAGCCGCACCGTTCCGCGTCTCCGGGCCACTCTGGTCGGGCCGGTAAGTCGTTCTTTTTCAACACGGTTCCCCCCACCCCTGCGTACGCCATGCGTTAAAGTTGCAAAAAAAGAAAAAAAACCGTAAAGGTAGATAGCGGCGCGGGGGCGCCGAGGGGCGGTTGAAAGGGGGAACGGCATGGATTTCGATGACCGGAAGCTTCTGGCATTCACCGATCCAGAAGCACGGGCGACGGTGCTGTCTCCCGACATTTTGCGTGCCGTCGTCCATGCGGCCTATCGCATCCCGCCGGACGCCCTCGGCGCAGAGGTGGCGGCGCACTTCGACAGTCTGGAATATGGTCGCTTCCGCGCCGAGACCCGCACGGAAATCCAGCAGAGCGGCTACAGCATCCGTTTCGGCGAGCAGGACCCCGGCGCGTCGCCGGCCAGCCGGCCGGACGTGGACCTGCTGTGGCGCGGCGCCGTGACAACGTCCATACGGCTGGAGCGTGCCGTTGTGGGGGTGCGGACGAGCCCCACCGTGCGCATCACGGACCTGGACCTCGATCTGCCCGATCCGCCGCCCCGCGATACTCGGGCCCTTGACCAGGCTCGCCGCGCGGCCCTCCTCGAGCGGTTGCGCGCCGCCGCCATCGATCCCGACGCCATGACCGAGGCCGTGATCGACAGCTGGGTCAGCAAGATGGGCGCCGACAGCCTGTCGGAAGCGCTGTCGTGGGGCCAGGACCACGGGGTGCCGCTGCACAGGATCGCGCTGTCGTTCACACCGATCGCGGGATCGGACGTCGCGCGGGCGCGGCGGTTTCCGGTGGCGGCGGCGGTTCTGATTCGCGACCCGGTGCAGGACGGATTCCGCCTCGCCGATTTTTTGCGCGCCAGCCACACGGTTCTGGAGCAGATGAAGGTCCAGGGGGTGGAGCCGCCCGAGGGCGACGAGGACCTGCCGCAGGGGCGTCCGGTGGTTCTGTGGCTGGTGCCCGAAGACTGGTTTGACGACGGGGCTTGGCCGGGCGGAGAGGACGCCGCCCGTCCCGCGGATGCCCGGCAGGCGCGCATCACCCATGCCACGTCCTGGCTGGCAGGCCAGGGCATCGCACTCGCACCCGTCGGGCGGTAGACGCACGGCGGGTTTTTCATGGGCCGACGACGGCTGTCAGGGGGAGAAAGATCATGGCCATTGCCTTTCCGTTCGTCGAAGTCTCCGTCGACGACAGCGACCTGCAACCCGAGGCCCGGCGCGCACCCGGCGTGCTGGCGGTGGTGGGCAGCACGAACGGAGCCGGTAGCGCGGCGGCGAACGATCCCGTCGTGATCGACTCGCTGGCCGACGCCGCGGCGCGGTTCAACCGCGTGGACGGCGACGGCGCACCCAACCCCGAAACGCCGTTGTACCGGGCCCTGGCGGCGGTGTTCCAGCAGGACCCGCGGCCAAGCAAGGTCTATGCCGTCAAGCTGGACGGCGACAATGACTGGGCGGCGGCCTTTCGCGCGCTTGAGGCGGCCGACGACATCACCTTCGTCACTGTGGCCGACGCCGTGATCCAGGGCGGGGAAGGGAACCCGCTGGCGCCGATCACCGCCCTGAAGGCCCATTGCGACAACCAGTCGGCCGCCGGCAACAAGCGCATCGGCGTCGCCGCCGTCGACCCGGCGATCGGCCGCAGCGAAGCCTATGCGGAAACCGTCACGGGTCTTGCCGCACCGCTCAAGACGTCCGGCTCGCGGATGGTCGTGGTGGCGGCGCGCGGCGCGGTCGATCCATCCGGCAACACCGCCCAGGTGGCGGCGGCGGCGGCCTCGGCCATCGCCGGGCAGCCGGTGGCGGCCTCCATCGTGCTGAAGAGCGTCACGGGCTTCACCATGCCGCTGGCCGGGCAGTACTCGCCGGGTGAGATCAAGGCCCTGAGCCAGGACGGCATCATTCCGGTCATCGACCCGGCGTTGATCGTGGGCGAGGGCTTGCACTTCGCCGAAGGCACCATGTACGACGCCCAGCCCACCTACATCGACACGGTGCGGCTGCTCGACGACGTGGAGTTCCGCCTGAAGGCCGGCCTGATCGGCCTGATCGGCGACGCGCGGATGACCCGCGCCGGCCTGGCTGCCATCATCCGCAAGGCCAACGGCATCCTGGGCGTGGTGCAGCGGGACGGCGGCATCACCGGGTCGAGCATCATCATTCCGGTCTACGACGCCCTGCTCAAGCCCGCCGCCGCCCGCACGGCCACCGAGGACCAGATCATCGCCACCGCGCGCGCCCAGCGGCTGGTGGACATGACGGCCATCATCGTTCTCGGCCCCGCCATCCACCGCCTGAGCATCACGCTGCAGCCGCGCTTCTGAGGCGTGACCGCCCGTCCTGCCCCCGTCCTTGCACACGTCCAGCCCGATAGGAGCCCACTGCCATGCCGTCCTGGAACTCCCGCCTCGTCGTCAAGTACGACACCGGCAGCGGCGAAAAAACCATCACGCCCATCGAAAGCTTCCAGCCCAGCTTCGCCATGAACGCCGAGCCCCTGCATTCGGTGGAGGCGATCAACATCGGCGTCATCGCCATGCCCGAGCAGATCAACTTCACCATCACCGTGAAGGCGTTGGGGACCGCCACGGCGGAGCTGACCAAGCTGGCGCTGGACCGCACGGCGTTCCGCGTGGTCATGGAGGAAGTGGACGACGGCAGCGACCCGGAATGGTCGCTGACAGAGGTTCTGCTGGACAACTGCTTCATCACCAACGCGACGCCCAGTTCAGCGGCCATTTCGGGCGCCCCCACGGCGACGTTCTCCGGCTTCGCCCTGGGCGGCGAGGCCAAGTCCGCCAGCCAGGATGCGGCCGCCGTCGGCGCGCCCATCGAAAGCTGATGGCCGACACTGTGTTCGGCGTCTTGGGCGGCGGCAGCGTGCCCCGGCGCCCCAAGCGCGTCACCCGCACCGGGCTCGCGCTCGTCCACGAGAACGAAATCGTCTATCCGGCGGCCGGCGGCGAGGCGGAAGCGATCCAGGCGGTGGAGGACGCCGGCACCACCGTCCAGGTCTTCTTCCCCGTGCAGGTGGAACTGCGCGAGGTTGCCCCACGCGCGGCGACCGGCGGCGACGGCGCAGGCAGCGAGGCCGAGGAACGCGCCCTGCGCGCGGTCGCGGCGGTCCTGTCCGACGGTTGAGGAGACGCGCGCGGCATGCCTGTGGAGGTGCACATACCGCTCACGCTGCGGCTGGACCCGGCGCTGGCCCGCGGCGAGCATCTGGCGGAGGTGGAGGCGGCCGTGTCCGCCGCCGCCCGCCGGGCGCTGGCCGAGGTCGACGCCGAGGTCATCGCCCCGCGCGGGGGCTATGCCGTCCCCCGCCTGCACGCGCCGACCTTCACATGGGCCGGCGGGGCCGCAGCCCTGCCGAGGGACTGGCGGCAGGACGCCGAGCGGGCGGTGTCCGCCGGCCTGCAGGCTGCCGTGGCGGCCGCCCCGAACACGGCCGGTGCCAAACTCAGCGAAGCGCCCGAGCCGGTGCCGGCGGCGCCGCGGGACAGGATCGAGCGCCGCCGCCGGCGGGGCGGCCGCTATCGGATTCCCAGCTACGCCGGCGGCACCGCCGATGTTCCCATCTACATGGCCGGGCCCGAGGCGCCCGCGATCGACCGTGACACCCAGCGCGTCAGACTGTGGGCCTGGGACGGAAGCGATGCGGAACACCTGCGGCAGAGCATCGGCCGGTTTCTTTTGACGGTACCGGACTCTCATGCGCCGCTCGGGCAGCCGGTCGGCGTTCTTCTGGCTGTTCCGGGCGCGTATGCCGTCGTGGTGGTGAAGGTCACGCAGCGCGGCGAGGGGCGTCTGTTCTACCGCCACGTTGCGAATTTCGAGATCGGACAGTCCGTCCACAGAACCGAGATCGACGACCAGGGCGACGTCTCCGTGTCCGGCGGAGCCATGCCCACAGCGCCCCGGGCAACCTTGCGCAAACTTGTTCCCGTCGGCGGTGCCGAGGCCTACCTGCGGGAGCGGTACCACGAGATGGCGCGGCAAATCCTGGCCCCTGAAGGGGCGACGTTGGACGCGGCCATGCGGGAGACGCTCGACGACCACGCGGCCAGCGCCGCCAAATCGCTGATCCACAAGCAGGGATATCTGGCCGCGCTCGAGACGCCGGGTGATGCGACCTGGTGTTCCGTCCCGGCCGATGCGTTCCCCGAGTCCACCCTGACCGTCTTCCCGATGACGCACATTGCTCCGCGCGCTGAGAAGGCCGGTGAGGACGGAGGCGACGTCGCCGGGACAGGCGCGGGAGAAGATAGTGGCGCCGGGGGCGCCGGTGTCGATGGAGATGCCGGTGCGGGCGGTGGCCGGCGCGGTGCGGCCTTCGGCGAGCCCGTCCCCGGGGAGGGCCTGGCGGGGCCGGCCGCCTTCTATCCCGCCAGCCCCGATGGCACCACCGTCGAACTGGACCTGGATGCCTTGAATGGCGAGCCCAGCCTGGACGAGTTGGGCCGCTTCGGCGAGGCTTTGCGCCGCCTGATGCGACAGATCGCCTACCGCCTGGAAATGCCGGAAGGCGACCATTGCGGCAGCTTCGCCGTTGCCGCCGCGTACATGATCGGCGTCCGTGCGTCCTCGGTCGCCGCCCATGCCGAAACGGCGCAGTCTAGCACCCGTCCGACACCCGGCGGCGGCGGGAATCTGGGCAGCATCGACATGGCGCCCGAGCGCAGCCGTGCGGTGCAGGTGATGCGCTACGTCGCCGGCGTCACGCCGCTGCTGACCCGCTTTCAGCATCTGATGGTCGAGGTCTACGACCTGCCGCCGGTCAAGCGGATGATCACCGGGACATTCGAGGACGACGGCCTCGGGTGGGCGCTGGCGTTCTACAAGCGCTATGCGCCGACGGTGGAACGCGCCACCGGCACCCTGTTCAAGCGGACCTGCCAGATCGTCATGCTGCAGCTCCTGCGCGCGTCCGAACAGCAGATCCGGGCACGGCTGGACAACATGGACCGCTATTACGGCCAGGTGCGCGCGCTTATCCTGGGACTGGTGGCGCCGGAGGCCGACCTGCGGCAACTTCGCGACCGCCTGCGGGAGGACGCCGCATGGTCCGGCGATTCCTCGGCCATGATCGGGCAGGTCTATTCCTCGTGGAAGGAGGCGCGCGGCGCGCTTGTCACGTCGCTCAGCCAGCAGGTGCTGGACGAGCACGCCCTGCGTCACCCTGGCGGTGGGGAAGTCGGAGAGATCGTCCGCACCCCGCAGGGCGCCCGCATCCGTGATGCCGACGGGCGGCTGTGGTCGATCGCCGAACTGGAGCAGGCCATCGCCTTCCGCCACGGCATGGCGACGTCCGTGGACCCCCTGATCCATCAGTTCCAGGACATTCCCGACGTCGTCGCCGCGTTCCGCCAGAGTCCCGGTGCCGCGCGGGCGTACCTGGAGAGCCTGCTGCAGGAGATGCTCGCCAACAACGCGGAAATGCAGCGCAAGACCAAGGCGGAAGACGATTTCGCCTTCCTGTCCGGCAAGATTTCCGACGACCTGCCCAACCGGACCGTCCCCTACACCAGCTACAAGCTTCAGGGTGTCCACCTTCTGGCGCACGAGGCCGTCGGCGATGCCTTCCAGGGCGACCGGGCCTATGCCAGCGGCATCGACTTCGTCATGAGCGTGGAACTGGGCCGCCAGGGACTGCTGGCCTTCGGCGAGACGGTGAGCCTGCTGACCCTGGCCGTGCTCTGTCCGCCGCTGGCCATTGTTGCGGGTGCGGGGCTGGCCGCCGCCTCCTATGCCGACGCCGCCGAGCAGACGCGCCTGTACGGCGCGATGATCGACCCGGAGGCCATCCTGTCCAGGGCGCAGGTGGAGATGGACCTGTTCCTTGCCGAACTGGAGGTCGTCCTGTCGGCCATCGACGTGGCGGTGCCGGTCCTGAAAACGGCCGGCGCCGGAGCCCGCGTGGTGCGTCGGCAGGGCATCGCGGCCGGTGTGGGCGCAATGGGGCGCCACGCCCGGCGCCGGTTCATGGACAGCATGGCCGAGCAAGCGAGGCATGGCATCGAGGTCGCCGTCGCCAAGGAGGTGCTGACCGAACAGGGGATGGGGCAGGTGATGCCGCTGGTCCTCGGGCCGCTCATGAGGGAAATCCATCGCGAGATCACGATCGGTGCCGGCGGACAATCGGGCCCGGGCGCGCAGGCCGGACCGGGCGTCCCGGCGGTGCCCGCTGCCGCCGGGCCCGTGGCCGACGAGCCCGAAAACGCCCTCATCCAACGCCTGGAGGAATACCAGGAGGGCCTGCGCGACGAGAGCCTGCCCAGCGCCGAGGAGGCGCCGTGACCATGCGCTTCTCGTTCCGCGGCCACGACACCGGCATGAACCTAGGCGCCATCATTGCCGGCGACGAGGGCTTTGCCGCCGCCCGCCGCCGCATGACCGACGAACTGGGGTTCCCGCCGGAAAAGGCCGACCGCATCCTCGCGGACATGCTCGGCACCACCCTTCTGCGCTACGGCAGCCATCTGGTGCGCGAGAAGTCGGACCTGGTGGCCAAGGTGGTCGACCTGCGTGACCGGCTGGACACGCTGTATTCCGAGCTGCTCAACTTCGAACGTCGTGACGGGTCGGGCGGGCGCGTTTCCGGCGACCGGGACGACCTCGACACGCAACTTCGCAAGATCGAAGGTCTCTATTCCGAGCTGGATGCGGCACTCAAGGACCTGGGCACGCCGTTCCACGGCATCGAGCCGCCGCCCGATATCGCGCTCGGCCTGCCCGAACACCTGCTGAAGGAGATCAGGGAGACGGACGCCTCCGTCCGCACCCAGGACCGGCGCGACGTGACCGCCGACCTGACTCCCACCAAGCCCGGTCGGCGGTCGCGCATCGAGGGCGGGCGCTACACCTTCAAGCGCAACGCCGACGGCAGCTACACCCGCATTTTCGCCGACGACGCATCGGTGCGTTTTCGGGTGCGGAACGGCCGCTATCACGTTGAAACCTTCGATCCCTCGGGCAACAAGCAACTGGAATTCAGCGAGTTCGACGTCCTCCAGTCGCCCTACGAGCGCCGGCCGCGCACGACGGCGCTGATGCAGTGTCACCACGGGCTGCAAAACTCGCTGATGACCAAGTTGTTCAAAGCGTACAACTACGACGGCGGCGCCGCCCCCACCATCTGGCTGCGCAACAGTCGCCGGGGGTCGCCTCACGGCTCGATCACGGCGGTGCAGAACGGGCAGAAGTCGACGCGCAACGCCGCCGGCATCACGTTCGAGGACATCCGGGAATGGGCCATCGCCGATTTGCGGATCACCCAGATGCCGGAACACAAGATCGCCGAGTACCTGGCCGTGTTCGACGCCTATTTCGAAAGTGCGGTGCTGCCCAACATTCCCAAGGAAAAATACGACGAACTGCTGGGGAACTGGCGGCCGAAATGAGCAGGAAAGACAGGAACAACGGCATGGCTGGACGCCGCGGACCGCCCCCCACCATCGACCAGGTCATCGCCCGCGTCGTCAAGGGCGCTGCCCGACCGCAGCCTGCGCGCCCCGAGGAACTGGCGCGCATGGCGCGGATCGCGCCCATGCCTGCGGAGCTGACGGCGCTCTACACCGCGCGGTTCGATCTGGCCGTGGGACCCGTCGAACTGCTGGAGCCTCCCATCTTCGAAGACGTCAACGGCGGCCGGGCCGCCTTCGGGGAACTGGCGGACATGACCTACTTCGCCACCGACCGGGCAGAGGGCGTCTTCTTTCTCGACATGTTCGGCCGCCTGGGCCTCGGGCCCGGCTTCGTCTTCTGGGTGGAGCGCGGGCTCATGGCCGCCGACGAGGTGGTGCCCTGCGGGGAGACGCTGGCCGTTTTCCTGGCAGCCGTGCAGGAGGGGCGGCACCCGTGGCATGCGCCGACCCTGGGCGAGCGCGCGCTGGAGCGGTTCCGCGCCGCCGCTGCCAATCCGCCGCCGGGCGTCGACCTGCGTCCCGGCATCGCGCCGATCGCCTTCGTGCAGGCCCGGCGCGGGGGCGGTCTGGTGGTGAGCTTCGCCCTGGGCGAGATTCTCAAGATCGCGGACGGCATCCACTTCGCCGCGTCGCGCCGCGAGATCGTGCCGTTCCACCGGATGCGCGCCGTCGCCGGCGGCGGCGTCGTGATCGTCGGCCATGACCCGGACCTGGGCACGCTCGGTGTCACCCAGGGCGATTGGCAGGACCTGCCGGCCGACCGTCTGCTGGCCTGCGGCGATCCCGAACATCCGGAAACCGGCCGGCTGCTCGGCCGGTTCGCCGACGTGCTCACCTTCTGGATCGAGGAGGTCCGCCGCGCATGAGCAGTTCCACCTTCCAGCGCCACGGCATGCCCAGCGCCATCATCGGCCTCGTCGTCGCGCCGGTGCCGTTGTGGTCGGTGACGGCGATCAGCCTGACGTCGAGCTACCACCTGCCGCCCATCGGCACGCAGAGCGACCGCGTCCTGATGGACTCCCACGACGACAGGATCAGCCTGACGGCCGTGCTGCCCGGACAGTTGAGGTTCGCCTGGAAGGAAGCGCTGGAGACCTTCGCGGAGCAGGCCATCGCGTGGAACCCCTTGCAGGACCTCACCAACGGCGAGGTCGGCGGGCTGTTCCTGTGGACATCCATGACCCTCAGGACAGACATCTACATTGAAAGCCTGACCTTTTCCGCCAGCGCGCAGAAGCGCAAGGCGCTGGACGTCAGCATGACGCTCGCCCACCTGCCGCGCCCGGGCCTTCTGCCGCAGGCGCTGGACGTCCCCAACGTGGCGATCAGTTCCGCCATCGATCCGTTCACGGGGTGATGCCATGAACCTGAACGCTCCCGCCATTGCCGCACTCAACCCGCCGGCTGCCGAAGACACCGGCATTCCGGCGGTGCCGGCCGGGTTCAGCCGTCTACGGGTCGACGTCACGCGCGGCCTGCCGTTCCGTCTGCCGTTCGGGCCCGACGGCTTTCGCGCGGTTCTCTTCCTCTCCTCCGGCCAGGTGCGCCGCTGGCTGACTGAGCCCGCCGACACGGTGATCGCCCGGGGCGCCGATCAGGGCGCGCCGGCACCCGCGCCCGTCCCGAACCCTCGGGCAGCGGACGCCGCGCTCTCTGCCCTGGCGGAAAGCCGCTCCAGGCCGGCGCCGCGAATCCTGTTCATTGCCGACGGCGCGGCGGCGGGCGTGTGTCCGCTCATCGTCGGGCACCGGATGCTGCTGCCGGCGGCGGGGTCGGGGCCGGCATCGGCGGGCTTCGAACTGATGGTGCTGTCATTCACGCTCACGTCGGGGGCCATGGCCGGCCCGGCCGTCGCCGGCAGCCGGCTCGACCTGGCATGGCGGATGCTCCGCGGTGGCAGTCCGGCGTTCGATGCCCAGGTCTGCCGCGACAGCCTGCGCGGCCGGCTGTCCTACCAGACGGGATCGACGAACAAGCGCGAGCGCATCACGGTGGAGGCTGAAAGCGAGTCCTCGGGCACCGCCGCCGTGGCCGCCGTGCCCGGCGGTCTGAACTGGAGCCTGCTGCATGGCTGAGAGCGACCCGACGATGCGGCCGGGCCGCGCGCCCGGCTGGCGACTGACGTTCCATGCCGCCGATGGCGCGGCGGTGGGCGAGGATCTGTTCGCGGTCGATCACACGGACCATTACGCCGACGTCTCAGTCTCCCTCGAGGGGGGTCTGACGGCCGGGCGCCTGACCGTCACACTGTGGCGCCTGCGGGACGACCACTTTGCCGCCCTTGCCCACGCGCAGGCGGGCGCCGGTCCTGCCGGCGACACCACGCGCGTGGAGCGGCCGGCCGGCATATTCGTCTCGGTGCGTCTGTTCTGGCGCGACCGGGCGGGTGACGCGCCCGGCGACGATGCGGCGCCGGTGCTGGAGACGTTCCGTGTCACCCGCCTTGCCCGATCGGTGGAGGGGCTGGAGATCGCCACCCACGTCGAGGGGCGGACCGCCCTCTATGACCGCATCGCCAACGCGCGGACGCCGTCGCCGGGCGATCCGGTGGCCGGCGAAGACGCTCTCGATGCCGCCGCCCGCCTTTTGGAGGCTCTGGGCCTGACGGCAGAGGTGGATTTCACGGTTCCAGCGCCCGACGACGGCAGCACCGTGACGCCGGGGCCGATTGCCTTCCCGCCCGGCCGTCCGGCGCTGGAAGCCCTGTCCGACCTGCGCCGGCAGATGATGGCACGCCCGCCCTTCCGCCGCGGCCGGGCGCTGTTCCTGTTCCGTGACGGCATGCTGACGGTGGGGCCCTGGCGGCCCATTCCGCACGATGCTGCCGCCGGGACCGTGAACCTGGATGCCCGCGAGGTGATCGTCGACATCGCGTCGACCGGCGATCACGCGCCCGTGGCGCCGCACGAGAACGTGGACGGCCGGCCCAAGGCGCGGGCGGGCTATCGCCTGACCTGCCTCGGCCAGCCGGACCTCAAGCCCGGTGACCTCGTGTCGTTCACGCCTCTGCCGTCGCGCGACGGCCTGTTCGGCGGTTTCGGCCTGGCGTCCGTGCCGGCGGGACTGGGCAATGACGCGCCAGAAGCCGCGACCCTCTACATCAGCGGCGTCGCCCACGACCTGGGCCGCCGGTCGGGATGGCGGACCGTCCTGTCGGGGGTGGTGGTCGACGGCGCGGGCGCCGATGCGTGGGACGTTGCCCGCGTGCGCGACGGCGAGGGCGACGCCGGCGAGGACGCGGAAGCCGGCCCCTCCGCTGGCGCTGCCGAAGGGGTGCGGAAGGGTGTCGGGGACCGCATCAACAGCGCCTTCGCTGCGCGCCCCGTCGCCACCATCGCCGAAGTCCGCCGGCACGTCGCCCGCACGGAAATGGACGGAGACCGGGTGCGGCTGGCCGCCCATGCCACGGCCGTGCTGCGCGGCTCCGTCGACCACGGCGGGACCCGCCGGGCGCGGCTGGACGCCATCGACCGGGCGCAGAACGACATTCAAGGCAACGTGCCGTACCTCACCAGCTTTGCGTGGGGTCCTTACGGACAGGTCCTGCCGCGCTACCCCGGAACGCGCGTGATGCTGCTGAACAATCAGAGGAACCCGCACGACCCGGTGGACATCGGCGCGCTCTGGCAGACCCGCGACGATGCCGATACCACCGCTCCGGCCCGGTCGGCGCCGGGAGACTGGTGGCTGATCCTGCCGGCATTCAAGGACCCTGCGGCCATCCCCGCGAAGGCCGAGGGAACGGACCCCGTGCCGCTGCCGGAAGAGGACCGTGCCAGTCACGACCTGATCGACGGGCTGGGGGAGCGGGTGGTTCACGTCAACGGTTTCACCATCCGCTCCTTCGTGGCCGACGACCTGACGCCGGCGACCGACCGGCCGGCAGGAACCGGCGACAGCGGCATTCTGATCGAGCACGCCTCGGCCGGATCGGCCGTGCGGATGCTCAAGGACGGCACCGTGGAAATCGTCGCCGCCGGCGACCTCACGCTCAAGGGCGCCAACGTGAAGATCGTGGCGACGGAGGGAACGGTGGACGTAAGCAAGGGGGGATCATGAGCGGCACGCGCCTGACAGACAGCCAATTGCGACGCCTGATGAAGTGGGACGCGGCCACGGCGCCCATCCATGCCGGCGTCATTCAACACGCCGACATCGCCTTCGAGACAACGCCGGCCGGAACCCGCGACCTGGCGCTGGTGTCGGGGATCGACAACCTCCGCCAGCAACTGACCACCGCCATGACGACCGCGCTTGGCAGTGACCCGCTCAACGCGCGGCACGGTTTTGCCGGCTTCAGGGCCCTGGCGGAGGAAAGCGACCCGCTGCTCCTGCGCGAGCGCCTGCGGTTTTCCGTGCTGGCCGTGCTGCGCGCCGACCCGCGCATCGTCGCCGTTCTGCGGGTGCTGATCGGTGACGAGATCGCCGCCTGGCATGCCGGCCGCGACGAGCCCGTGCCGCCGCGCACCGGCCATGGCGTGGTCGATGTCGAGGCACAGTTCACCATCCGCTCGGGCGAGACCCTGAGCGTGGCGGTCGGCCCGATCCTGGGAGGAGCCTGATGAACGACATCCGAGATGAACTGGCGGACATCGACACCATCGATCCGGCCACCTTCCGCGATACGGGCACGGGCGCCTACGGCCTGACGCGGGCCGGCTTCGTCCCCAAGCCCTATGGCCGGCTGGTGGCGGAGGGCCTGGCGCTCGCGCGCGAGATGTTCGGGCCGGACGTGGACACCGGGCCGGGGTCCGTGCTGCGGCGGGTGGTGGAACTGACCTCCATCGAGCACGCGCGCACCTACACCATGCTGTCGGGACTGGTGGACGATCTGACGGTGCCGACGGCGCGCGGGCAGGCGCTCGACCGGCTGGGCGAGGAACTGGGCCTGCCGCGCCCCTTCGACGCCGCCACGGGCAGCGTGGACCTGTCCTTCGTCGGCGCCTTCCCGGCGGGCGTCGAAAGCCTGACGCTGCCGGCCGGTGCGCGCCTCCTCAGCGGGGGCGGGCACCATGCGGCACTGTCGCGCAGTGTCGTGTTCACGCCAAGCCGCACCACCCAGTCCGTGCCGGTCGCCGCCTTCCACCCGGGGCCGGAGCACAACCTTGACGGCGCCACGCCTGAGACCACGCTGGCCATGTGGAACGCGCTCGATGCGGCGCTCGACGCCTTGGCCGCCCTGGCGTCGCTGAGGGGGGATGCGGCGCTTGAGGACGTGGTGGCCATCACACAGCCCGCGCCGCTGACGGGCGGCGAGACGCGCTGGCCCGATACCCGCTACCGGCAGCTTCTGCTGCGGGCGCCGCGGTCGATCTGGACGACGCGCGCCATCGAGATCGCGGTCGGGCTCGTGCCCGGCGTGCGCCAGGTCAAGGTGATCGACCGCTATGGCGGGCTGGACATCGACCAGCCCATCTTCGGCAATTTCAGCTTTGGCGAACGGGTCTTCGGCACCGAGCGGGACCTGGCCTCGCCCTACATGTTCACCATCCTGGTCGCGCCGACCGCCGCCGCCATCTGGCAGGGCGCCGACGGTCTAGCGGCGGCCATCTCCGAGGCGGTGGAAGACCTGCGCCCCATCGGCCTGTTCCCCGATATCCGCGAGGCTATCGAGGTGGGCGTGGGCGTGCGTGCCGACCTGGTGATCGACGGCGTGCCGCTTTCGACCGGCACGCGCGCGGTGGTCAATGCCTCCGATCCGGCGCAAGGGCTCAAGGCCCGGCTGATGGCGCGCGTGCGGGGGTACATCGAGGGACTGGATTTCGGCGCCTCCATCAGCCCGGCCCGCATCACCTGGGCCCTGATGAGCGAGCCGGGTGTGGCCGATGTCCGCAACCTGCGGCTCATCCGTTACCCGCGCGGCGCCTCGACCATCGATTTCTTCGGTGCGGCGGACACCGGCGGAGCCCGTGAACTGGACTGCGGCGAGGCCCTGCGGACAGGGGCGGACGAAATCGCCGTCTACATCGACGACCCCGCCGACCTGACCATCATCTGACGCGCGCGGAACGCAAAAACCAATGGGGACGCCATGACCACCAGGACGCGCGACATCGATGGCTGGGCCGCCGATGTGCTGGGCTCGCAGCGCGAGGCCGCCGCCGGGCCGCTGGCCGCGGCACTGCGTCACGACGACGTGGTGATTGCCGAGGACGCCACGGTCACCATCTCCGCCGGCGCGTACGAACCGCTTTTGACCGTGGCTCCGGTCGAGGGCGTGCGCGAGGAGATGACTGTCCGGGTCGAGCGGCTGGAGCCCGGCCCGGCGGACCGCCTGACGGACCTCCGCTTTGCCGCCTGGACGGAACGTGGTGCCCACCTGCCGGTCCTGGTCCCCGACGTGGGGGCGGACGGCCGCACCGGCGCGGCGTGGCGCGTGCGGCTGGAGGTCGCCGTGGGCGGCCGGCCCGTCGCACCGCAAGACGTCGCCGTCTTGCTGCGCGCGCGGGTCTCGGAAGGGCGGCTGGCGAAGCTGACGCACGTTCTGCAGGCGGAGACGCCGCGCCTGCGCCGGCTGGGGCGCGAGATCGCCGCACAGCGCAGCGTGGCGCTGGCGCGCGGCTTCATGCTGGCAGCGAGTTGAGCGTCCCGCGCTTCCGCGAGGCCCTCGCGGTCCGGCGGGCCCAGATCGTGCAGGTTCCGGGCGAGGAGGGCGACGCCGACTACCGCCGGCGCCTGGGTCTGTTCCGCAGCATCGCCATGCCGACGCGCGGCTACGCCGATCGTCTTCTCAACGGGCCGCCGGGTGGCAGGGGCGTGGTGCAGGCGATGGGCGGGCCGGCCGGGTTCGACATCCTGGAGGCCGACAACCCGTGCCAGATCGGGTTCCGGATCGTCGCCATCGGACCCACGGCGCCGGCCGCCGAGCGTGCCCGACGGGCCTACTTGAAGTTCCTGCGCGAAACCACCCTCATCGACCCCGCCGAGAATGTGCCGCCGGCCCGTCGGATGCCGGCGGCGCATCTGGCCCGCGAACAGGCGCTGCGGGAGCGCCTGCGCCGGCGGCTGTCGTTCGGCGACGGCGGCGGCGCACCGATGGCGCCTTATCTGGCCCAGGCCTTCGATCGCATGGCCCGCGTGCTGGACCATCTCGAGGTGGACGTCCGGACGGTCGTGCTGCGGGCGCAGGACGACGATGGCGGGAGCCGTCATGAACTCGGGCTCATGGCGGAAATCGCGCGCTGGCCTGACAGGGCGCTGTCGGCCTTGCGGGCGCGGCTGCGTCGCCCGCCGCGGCGCCCGGCAGAGGACCCGGAGGTGGCCGGCGTGCTGTCCGTGCTTTCCCGTGACGGCGGCGCGGGCGCGGGCGCGGGCGCGGGCGATGCCGCGGCCGTATGGGAGGACTTCCTGCGCGCGTGCGGCTTCCGCACGGTGGAGCACCTGACGGTGGCGACGACGCTGGTGTCTCACGTGTCCATGGCCCACGTGCAGGTCGAGGCCGCGTCCGACATCGCGCGGGACGCGGCCAAGGCGGGTATCCCCGTGAGCGTTCGCCTGCGGCGGCCTGGCGCGGACACCGACGTCGCCCTGTCGCATGCCCTGGACGGCGGGCCCGACGGCTGGCCGGAGGGTCTGGCCGACTGGGACGTGGTGCGCGAGGGGCACGCGGCCGTGATCGACCGGCTGATCGTTCCCGATCTGCCGGCGGCGGCGGCGCTCGACCGGGCGGGGCTTCTGCAGCCCGAGCCGCCGGGGCAGCGGTTCCGTGCGGCGCTGGCGCAGTATCCGTCCCACGTAATCGCTCTGTTGCGTCTGGCCGGCGCCTTCGCGCGCGGCCTGATCAGGGGCGACGACGCCGCCACCGAGCAGTTGCTGCAGGTGGCCGAGGTCCTTGGCGCCAACGGCGCGGCGGGTCTCGCCGTCATGGCCGACGGCGCCGACATCGTGCTGGTGGTGTCGTCCGTCGGGCTGCCGCAGATCGGCACCAACATCGGGCCGCGCCGGGCCTCGGCCTTCTTCTGGAGCGTGATGCCCATCACCGGCAGCCCGGCGATGATCCACGGCACCGGCGCACGCGCCCGCCTGCGGGCCCCGAGCGACGGGCTGTATGCCGTGTCGGTGATGTCCTATGCCCGCATCGGGCTGACCGATCTCTTCTCGTGGCAGGTGCGGCTGCCGCCGGGCGCCAAGCTGGATCTCGCCCAGTACGAGATGGTCATGAACATGCTCGGGCGGCTGCATCCGCTGGGCGTGGAAATCAACACCTGGACCCTGCGGCGGCGCCATGTGGCCTTGGACGGCGAAACCGTCGCGCC
Source organism: Caenispirillum salinarum (assembly GCF_044803115.1). Lineage (GTDB taxonomy): Bacteria > Pseudomonadota > Alphaproteobacteria > Rhodospirillales > Rhodospirillaceae > Caenispirillum > Caenispirillum salinarum_A. The sequence goes on from NZ_CP085224.1 coordinate 2,026,315, forward strand.
CCTGCCGCCGCGCCTGTCGCGGTCCTATCGGCCCTTCCACCGGCCGCGCTTCGCGGGCACGGGCGACGCGCCCGGCCGCGGTGGGTCCTGAACGCACGGAGACGAGCCATGGCGATCACCGAGTTCTTCCTGACCGACGATCTGACGTACAGCGAGGCGCTGGATATCATCAAGAACAAGCAGCTCAGCCCGCAGCAGGTGGACGACCTGTTCATCGGGTTGCTGAAGGAAAAGGTCGGCAAGAGCAAGCGCGTCTTCAGGTACGGCGAGACCTTCAGCGCGGAGGGCGCCGGCTGTTCCCCGTCCTTCGTCCGAACCTTCGCCCATACCGACTGGATCGACGGAGAGAGCGTGGTCCAGGCCGAGACCAGCACCATCGAGGAGGGCTTCAACAGCCGGTTCCACAAGATCGAGGACGACCTGGACGGGCTGGCGGACGACGTCTCCAAGAGCTTCGGATGCCTCGCCGACCTGCGGGCCGAACTGGCGGAGCGGCTGGACGAGGTGCGCCAGGAAATCAACCGCGTGAACGCCGATCTGCATGAACTGCGGCAGATGCGGTGGAACGACGACGGCTGGTGGACCGGCCCGTTCGTGCCCGGCGAGGATTACCCGGCGCCGCCTTGGACCATCCCCGGCGGCGGTCCGACGATTCCGGGGGGCAATCCCTGGACGATCCCCGGCGGTCCGGGCGGTCCGACCATCCCGAGGGGCGAAGGTCCGACCATTCCGGGCGGAAACCCGTGGACGATACCGGGAGGCGGAAGGATCATTCCCGGGGGCAACCCCTGGACAATCCCTGGCGGGCCCGGCGGCCCTGCCATACCCGGCGGCCCTACCATGCCCGGCGGCGGTTCGACCATCCCGGGTGGGACGTGGGGCGAACCGCGGCCCTGGGTGTTCGGCGGCGGGCCGCGCGAGCGGCTGGAATCCCTGCCGCCGCGCGCCAGCATTCTGAGGGTCGCGCGGTCGGTGGATGATCCCACGGTCGGCATGATCGCCGGGCAGCCGGCGCGGCGCCTGGACGTGCGCGACATGAACGGCAAGACCTACGAGGTCTGGTCGATGGCGGGCGGGCTGGTGATGACGCCGGTGGCGGTGGAGGAAGGCGGCGACATCCTCACCGGTGCCGACGACCGTGCCTGGGTCCACCCCGACCTTCATGCGGCCGGCGTGGTGGCGGAATGGGCCGAAGCCAACCAAAAGCGCATCAAGACGCGGTTGCGGGGCGAGGCCGTCTCGGTCGATGACATGATCTCTGCGTTCGGGGACGATCCGCTGCCAAGCGGCGGCGGCACCCTGGCCCAGGCGCTGAAGGACGTGCCGCGCGACACACGGCTGGAGACCTTGGCGGACCTCATCGACGCGGTCGCCGAAGCGGCCGGAGCAAAAATCGCGCGCGATGGCCTGACGGCGGAAACGCTGGTCGCCAGCATCGGCCTCGACCAGGCCGGCACGGCGGTTGACGAGACGCCCACCTTGGCCGTGAAAGCCATTCCGGCGGCCAGTCGAAAGGCGCTTTATGCCGCGGGCGTGACGACACTGGGCAGGCTGAAGGCGACGGCGCCGGGCGCGATGGTGCGCCTGCTGCGCCGTACGGGAACGCAGGTGACGCCCGGCGAGGCGGCCCGTTGGGCGGCAGAGGCCAGGACGCTCTCGGCCCTCGGCCGTAAGGTGCGGCCGTGAAGCGGGTGGCCGTGAAAGGAGACGTCACGGCTACCGCCGGCACCGTCCCCTATACCGGCGCCACGTCGGGGGACTGGACGGCGGGGGCGGTGGAGCTGACCTCCTACCCGGTGCTCACCGTGGCCGGAACGGACGTCATCCACAAGGCCGAATGCACCTTCAGCTTTCTGGGCAAGAACAGCGGCGGCGCTGTCACCGGCTCCAGCACGGTCACGCTCACAGCCGGCGCGCAGCCGCTTCAGGGCGGCCTCAGCAATGTGCTGGTGGATGGCAATTGGAACAAAGACGCCTACGGCAACACCCTGAACGTCTCCGCCACAGGCGTTCTGCGGACGGGGTGACGGCGGCGGCGGGTGCTGCCGTGTCCGCCGCAAGTCGCGCGCTACTCCGAGAAGGCGGGGAAGCGGTTGGTGGCATAGCGTTCGTGACAGGCGGCGCAGGCCTCCACCACGTCGCCGAACAGCGCCCGCTGGCGCTCCGCATCACCGGCGCGGGCAGCCTCCGCCAGGTCTCCGGTCAGGGCGTGGAAGGCGCGGTCCCGTTCGACGAAGGCCTTGGGAGCGGCCTTGGCGAGAGCCTTGCGGTCTTCCTCGGTCATTTCCTGCTTCAGGATGAAGCTGTCATGAATGGCCTGTGCCTTCTCGGCCACCACGTCATTTCGTCCGCGAACGAGGGCATTCATGATCTCTTGCGTGGCGCCCTCGATGGCGTTCATTTCCTTGAGCAGGAGGGCCCGCACGTCGGGGGGCAGCTTGGGGCCGACGGGGTCGACCGGCGCAGCGTCCTGGGCGAGTGCCGGAGCGCCGGCAAGCACGAGCACAACGGCGAGGGCGGGCATTTTGCGGGTCATGATGGTCTCCCGGCTGCGTTCAGGGTGCATGGTCTCAGCATCGAGGCTGCCGCTTCGGCACCGGAAGTGCCTTGATCCGTGTCAAGGCGGCGTCCCGTCCTCCAGAAGCTCGCGCACCAGGGGATTGGGAAAGCGGCGGGTGCGGGTGATGGCGTAGAAGCGTTCGGCAATGTCGGGAATGCGGCACCACTCCACCAGCGCGCCGCCAGCCAGTTCGTCGCGCACCACCACCGGCGGCACCAGCGTCAGGCCGTCGGTCTCGCGGGCCAGCAGGCGCAGCATGGCCATGTCGTCCACCTCCGCCAGGATCACGGGATGGATGCCCGCCAGGTCCATGCGCTGGTCGAAGGCCGTGCGCAGTCCGCTGTCGAGGCTCGGCAGCAGGACGGGCTGCTCGGCCAGGCCTTCCGGAAAACGAAAGCCGGCGCGCTCCGGCCGGTCGGGACCGACCAGGCTGACCGGCTGCTCGCGCAGAAGGCGGCACTTGACCGGCGCCTGGGCATCGCCCGCCACCGGCGCATTGGACAGCACCACATCCACCGCATGGGCCTCCAACTGCGTCATCAGGTCGCGCATGGAGCCCGAGCGCACCACCAGCTCCACGTCGCGGCGCCCCATGAGCGGACGCAGCAGCTCCAGCTGGAAGTTGCGCGACAGGGTGGTGATGGCGCCCACGCGCAGCACCTGCTGCCTGCCGCGCCCTTCCAGGGTCGCCACCAGGTCCTCGCCGGCAGCGAAGATGGTGTCGGCGTAGTCGAGCGCGATGCGGCCTGCCTCCGTCAGCACAAGCGTCCGGCCCTCGCGCTGGAACAGGGGGTGGCCCAGCTGTTCCTCCAGCTTGCGCAGCTGCACCGACAGGGCGGACTGCGAGACGTTCATGCGGTCCGCCACCTGGGTCAGGCTGCCGGCGTGGGCGATGGCCCAGAAATAGCGCAGGTGATGGTAGTTCAGGTGCCGCATGAGCCTGTTCGTTCTGTTTTAGAGAATGGTTCGTTGCAAACTATGAATTTTTCTTAAGCGCCGCGCAATGCCAAGGTCTCCCGCACGAGATGAACGCAACGCAGCGGGAGCATTCGCATGGTTGATCTGGGTCCCTGGGCGGTTCTTCTGGCGTTGGCGGGACTGGTGGGCGTGGGCCTCGTGCCCACCCGCCGCGCCGACGCCGCACCGGCCGCCATGGCGCGCGCCGCCGTTCTTGCCGCCGCCGGCGCGTTGGCGGCGGCGGTGCTGGCGGCCGGTGCGCTGGTGGTGTCGGGCACGGCGCTGACGGCCGGGGTGGGCGGCCCCTACGGCATCGGCATCGGGGCGCGCATCGACGCCCTGTCGGCGATCATGGTGGTGCTGGTGGGCTTCATCGGCCTCGTCGTCATGGCCTACAGCCGCACCTATCTGACCGGCGAGCGCCGCCAGGGCCGCTTCTTCAAGTGGCTGAGCCTGACGCTGGCCGCCGTGCTGGGGCTGATCGTCGCCACCAACCTGGCGCAGCTGGCCCTGGCGTGGATCGCCACCAGCCTTTGCCTGCACCGGCTGCTGGTGTTCTTTCCCGATCGTCCGGCGGCCCGGCTGGCGGCCCGGAAGAAGGCCGTCGTCAGCCGCATGGGCGACGTTGCCATGCTGGCCGTCGTCGGCCTGACGCTCGCGGTGTTCGGCAGCCTGGATTTCGCGGTGGTCTTCCCGGCCGCGCAGGCCATGGCCGGCGCCGAGGTGCCGGGCGCGGTGACCGCCATCGCCGTCCTTCTGGCCCTGGCCGCCCTCATAAAGTCCGCCCAGATGCCGGTGCACGGCTGGCTGACCGAGGTGATGGAGACGCCGACCCCCGTTTCCGCCCTGCTGCACGCGGGCATCATCAACGCGGGCGGGTTCCTGATCCTGCGGCTGTCGGACGTGGTCAGCCTGTCCGGCGGGGCGCTGCTGCTGCTGGCGGTCGTGGGCGGCGTGACGGCCCTGTTCGCCTCGCTGGTGATGCTGACACAGTCGGCGGTGAAGGGCGCGCTCGCGTGGTCGACCATCGCCCAGATGGGGTTCATGCTGCTGCAGTGCGGCCTGGGAGCCTTCGGCGCGGCGCTGCTGCACATCGTGGCGCACTCGCTCTACAAGGCGCACGCCTTCCTGTCGGCGGGCTCCATCGTCGACCTGACGCGCGCCACGGCAGGCGTCGGTGCGGGTGAACCGGCCCGGCCCTGGCACCTGGCCGGCGCGCTGGCCGCGGCGGTGGCGCTGACCGCCGGAGCTGCGACGCTGGTCGGCACCGGCCCGGGCGGCAACCCCGGCGCCTTCGTCCTGGGTGCGGTGCTGGTGATGGGCCTGGCGCACATGATGACGCGCACCGGCGGCGCCGGCGCCTTCCGCCCCGCCGCCGCCCTGCGCGGCCTGGGCCTGGGCGCGGTGCTGGCGGTGGTCTACTTCGTCCTGCAAAGCGGCACCGCCTGGCTTGCCTCCGACGCCCTGGCCGCCACCGGCGCACCCCTCGGCGGAGGCCTGATCGCGGGCGTGATGATCGGCGGCTTCGGCGCGGTCCTGCTGCTTCAGACCGCCGTCGTTACCGGACAGACGCCGCAGTCCCTGCGGGTGCTCTACGTCCACCTGCTCAACGGCCTTTACCTCAACACCCTGTTCAACCGGCTGGTCGCCCGGGCGTGGCCCGTTACCAAGGGAGCCTGATCCATGACGTTCCATACTTCCCACGCCCTGAAGCCCGCCGAGGCCGCCGCCTCCCTCGAGACCAGGCCGACCCGCGAGGCCGTCGCGAGCGCCGTCAAGGCCGCCTGCGACCGGGTGGCGCCGCTGTGGCCGCTGAAGCATTTCGTCGCTGTGAACCCCTTCCTGGGCTTGGCGGAAACGCCCTTCGGCCAAGCGGCAACCACCCTGCGGCGGACCACCGGTGAGACCATGCTCATGCCGCGCGCCTGGTACCGCGAGCAGATCGCGGCGGGACGGATCACCGATGCCGATCTGGAGGCGGCGCTCGACCGCGCCGCCGACGCCCACGGCCTGCCACAGACCGCCGCCGCCCTGCGCATGGCCTTGAAGCACGAGCCCGCCGGCGCCCGGCCCATGGTGCCCACCGTTTCCGCCCTGATCGGGCCGGAGGCGGCCGGAATGGCGCGTGAGCAGGTGTCGCTGTGGTGCGCCGCCTGGTTCGACGAGGGGCAGGCCTCGTGGGTCCTGCCCTGGCGCGACCTGCCGGCCTTCGAGGCCTGGAAGCGCGCCGCCGCCGCCGATCGCACCCCTGACGCGCTGGGTTGGACCGGCCTGCGGGCGGCGCTGACGGACCTGCCGGACGATCCCCAGGCCGCCGTCGTCAAGGCACTGGAGGTGCTGGAGGTGCCCGCCGATGCGGTGGCGGACGTGCTGCACCGGGCGCTCGCCGACGTGGCGGGCTGGGCGGCCTATGCCCGTTACCACGCCTGGCAGGCGGGGCTTCAGGGGCGCGAGCTGACGCTGCCGGCGCACATCCTGGCGATCCGGTTGGCGTGGGAGCAGGCGCTCTACCGGACGCATGCCGACGATGCCCTGCGCGCCGCCTGGCGGGAGGCCCTGGCGCGCGCCACCGATCCGGGGGCGGACGCCGCCGACACCGACACGCGCCTGGACGCGCTGGCCCAGGAAGCCTTCGACATCGCCGCCCGGCGGGAACTGGTTGTGGCGCTCTCGGCCGCCCCTGCGCCCGAACCGACGGGCCGGCCCGATGTCCATGCGGTCTTCTGCATCGACGTGCGCTCCGAGGTCTACCGCCGGGCGCTGGAGGACGTGATGCCGACCGCCCGGACCTCGGGTTTCGCCGGTTTCTTCGGCGTGGCGCTGGAACTGGAGCCGCTTGGCGGCGGCGCGGGCGGGGCGCGCTGCCCGGTGCTGCTGGCGCCCAAGGTGACCGTGCGCGAGACGGTCGACGGTGTCGATGCCGCCGGCGTCGCCGAAAGCCGGACGCTGAAGCGCCGGCTGGCAAAGGCGTGGAAGGCCTTCAAGATGCAGGCGGTGTCGTCGTTCGTGTTCGTGGAGACCATGGGGCTCGGCTACATCGGCCGGCTGGCCGGCGACTCGCTGAAGCTCAGCCGCCCGGTGCCAGATCCGGCGACGGCGGGCCTGTCGGACCACGAGGCGGCCTGCCGCACGCCGACGCTGGAGCCGCACGGCCACACGGGCATGACACCGGACCAGCGGGTGGACGCGGCGGAGGCCATCCTGCGCGCCATGTCGCTGACCGGGGGCTTCGCGCGGCTGCTGGTGCTGGCCGGCCACGGCAGCACGACGGTGAACAACCCGCACGCCACGGGCCTGGACTGCGGCGCCTGCGGCGGGCATGCGGGCGACGCCAACGCGCGGGTGGCCGCCATGCTGCTCAATGATCCGCGGGTGCGGGTGGGGCTGAAGGCGCGGGGCATCGTCATTCCCGACGACACCTGGGTGATGGCCGCCCTGCACGACACCACCACCGACGACGTCCGCCTGTTCGACGCTGCAAAGGTGCCGCACAGCCACAAGGCCGACCTCGCGGCCCTGGACGCCACGCTGGCCGAGGCCTCGGCCAAGGCGCGGCGGATGCGGGCGGACAAACTGGGCCTGGCCGGCGCGTCCGGCGCCGCGGTCGACGCCAAGGTGCGCGAGCGGGCCAAGGACTGGGCGCAGGTGCGGCCCGAGTGGGGCCTGGCCGGCAACCGTGGCTTCATCGCCGCGCCGCGGTCGGTGACGCGGGGCATCGACCTGGACGGCCGGGTGTTCCTGCACGACTACGACTGGCGCAAGGACCGGGGCTTCGGCGTGCTGGAACTGATCCTGACCGCGCCCATGGTGGTGGCGAGTTGGATCAGCCTTCAGTACTACGGCTCCACCGTGAACAACCGGGCGTTCGGCAGCGGCGACAAGGTGCTGCACAACGTGGTGGGCACCCTGGGCGTGCTGGAGGGCAACGGCGGCGACCTGCGCACCGGCCTGCCGTGGCAGTCGGTCCACGACGGCGAAAAGCTGGTCCACGAGCCCGTCCGCCTGACGGTCATCGTCGCCGCGCCGGAAGGTGAAATGGACGCGGTGCTGGAAAAGCACGGCGGCGTCCGGGCGCTGGTGGACAACGGCTGGCTGACGCTCTGCGCGCTGAACGAGGACGGCGCCGTCCGCCGTCGCGCCGCCGCCGGACGGTGGGTGCCGGAAAGCGCCTGATCCCGCGGCAGGCTTCGGCCGTTGATGCGGCACACCGCCAACGGCCGGAGCCCTGTTCATGTCCCGCCGGTATTCGCCTCTGGTATCCGGCGCCGTCGTGCTCGGCGCCTTTGCCGCGCTGGTCTGTCTGGAGCGCAAGCGCCCCCTGCGCCGACGGATGGAGCCGGCAAACCGCCATGATGCCCGCAACCTGGCCATCGCCGGCCTGGCGGCCCTGACCGTGCGTCTGTTCGAGGCGCCGCTGGTGGAGCGTCTGTCGCGACGGGTGGAGCGCGATCGCCTGGGCCTCGTTCCGCGCCTCGGCCTGCCGCGAGGGGCGCAGGTGGCGCTGGGCATCACGTTGCTGGACTACACGCTGTACCTCTGGCACATGGGCACCCACCGCATCCCGTTCCTGTGGCGCGTGCACCGGGTGCATCACGTGGACCTGGACCTGACGGCCACCACGGCGACGCGCTTTCATGCTCTGGAGCTGCTTTATTCGGTGCCGTGGCGGCTGTTGCAGGTGGCGGTGATCGGCGCCGGACCGGCGACGGTACGGCTGTGGCAGCGGCTGACCCTGCTGTCCATCCTTTTCCAGCACTCGAACCTGCGCCTGCCGCCGCGCCTGGACCGGGCGCTGTCGTGGCTGGTCGTCACCCCGCGCATGCACGGCATCCACCATTCCGACGTCCGGGCCGAGGCCGACTCCAACTGGTCCAGCGGCCTGACCCTGTGGGACCGCCTGCATGGAACGCTGCGCCTTGACGTCCCGCAGGAGACCATCCGCATCGGCACCCCTGCCCACCGCGACCCGGTAACGCTCGGCCGGGCGCTGGTTCTGCCCCTGCGCGAAGGGCCGAACGACTGGTCCGCCGCCCCGCAAGAGGAGATCGCACCATGAGCCGACTGAGTCCCGTCCTCGTCCTTGCCGCCGCCGGTCTGGGATACGGCATCGGCCGTCTGCTGCACGGCACCCCGCCCGTGGGCAGCCGTGGCGGCCGCCCGCCGGGCCGTTCCAAGAGCCCGCGCACCCGCGTGCTGGAAGGCGGGGCGGCTCTGCTTCAGGGCCATCCGGCCTTCAAGGGCTTCGACATCTATCTGGTCGGCTTTCATCCCATGAGGGACGACCCGGAACGGCAGTTCGAGGCCCACCACCTGTGCCGCCAGGTCAACGAGGATTTCGCCGAGTGCATCCTGTTTGACGGCAACGGCCCCGAGGCTAATCTGGTGGGCATCGAGTACATCATCTCGGAATCCCTGTTCGAGCAGCTTCCGGCCGAGGAACGGGACTACTGGCACCCGCACAACGGGGAGATCCTGTCCGGGCAGCTTGTCGCGCCGCACCTGCCCGAGCGCGCCGAAACCATGCTCATGAGCGACAAGATGAACAGCTACGGCAAGACGTGGCACCTGTGGGACACCACCAGCGCCGACGACCTGACCCGCCGCCTGCCCATCGGCGAGCCCATGCTGGCATGGTCCTTCTGCCGCGACGGCGAGGCGCTGCAATGGCTCATCGACCGCCGCGACCGCGACTTCGGCATCAGCACCGACGCCAAGCGCCTGGCACGCCGAGACCTTGTGCAGAAGGCGCACCCGCAGGCCGGCGTCGACAGGCTGAAGGGGCGGTTCTGCCGGCCGACGCAGGAGATTCCGGGGGTGGTCGATCGTGGTGGTGCATAGCCAAAGACTCGCGCGGCGGACTCTTTTGCCTCCTTCACCCGTCGGCTGACGTTCCTTAATCGCCCAGACACTGACGGAGGAGAACGTCTTGCCCGACAAGAAGAATATCTTCGTCTTCGGCCTGGACCCCTTTCACCTGGAGCAGGCGAAGTGCGTCCGCGGGGCCGAGAATTACGAGTTTCACGGCGTCCTAGACCATGACGAAGTGGTGCAGCCAAAGAAGTACGACATCGCCAGGATGATCGAGGAAGCCGACGCCACCCTGCGCGACTTCGGCGGCACGGTGGACGCCCTGATCAGCCACTGGGACTTTCCCGCCAGCACCATCCAGCCCATCGTCTGCCGCCGCCATGGCCTGCGCTCGGCATCGCTTGAGGCGGTTCTGAAATGCGAGCACAAGTACTGGGCGCGGGTGATGCAGCGCGAGGCGATTCCGGACCTGACGCCCGAGTTCGCGGCCATCGACCCCTTTGCCGACGACCCGCTGGAGGGGATCAAGGTGCCTTATCCCTTCTGGGTCAAGCCCATCAAGGGGTTCAGTTCCACGCTGGGTTACCGCATCGACAAGGCCGAGGACTTCTATGAGGTGCTGCCGACCATCCGCAAGAACATCCGGCGGCTGGGCGAGCCCTTCAACGAGATCCTCAGGCACGCCGACCTGCCCGACGACATCGCCAAGGTCGACGGCAACCACATGATCGCCGAGCAGATCATCAAGGGGAAGCAGTGCGGCCTGGAAGGCTACGTCCACGAGGGGCACGTCGCCATCCACATCATCGTCGACTGCGTAAAGGACACGGAGAACAAAAGCTTCACCCGTTACGAGCTGCCGTCCCACTGGCCGCAGCGCATCCGCGACCGCATGTTGGAGGCGACGAAGGCGCTGATGGCGCACATCGGCTACGACAGCCAGCCCTTCGGCATCGAATTCTTCTGGGACGACGAGACCGACGAGATCGGCGTGCTGGAGGTCAACACGCGCATCTCCCAGTCCCACAGCGAACAGCTCATCATGACCGAGGGCGCCTCCAACCACCAGGTCGCCATCGACCTGGCGCTGGGGCGCGACCCGGCCTATTGCCGCGACGAAGGCCGCTACAAGCAGGCCGCCAAGTTCCTGCTGCGCCGCTACGAGGACGCGGTGGTGGAGCGGGTGCCGAGCGAGGACGAAATTCAGGCGGTGGAGGAGCGGTTCCCCGGCTGCAAGGTCAAGATCAGCGTCAACGAGGGCGACCGTCTGTCGGATCTGCGTGACCAGGACAGCTATTCCTACGAGTGCGCCGACATCTACATGGGCGCCAAGGATCAGAACACGCTTCTGGAGAACTACCAGGAGGCGGCCCACATGCTTGGCTTCAAGTTCTCCGACGGCGGAACCTTCGAGGACGTGCAGTTTGAAAAGAAAAGGTTCTAAGACATGCACACGGTCACGGACTTTCCGCGCCGCGTGCGGTGCATCGAGCACGTGACGCTTCCCGGCTCCGACGGCACGCGGCTGGCGGCCCGCATCTGGCTGCCCGAAGACGCCGAAACCGCGCCGGTGCCGGGCATCCTGGAATACATCCCCTACCGCAAGCGCGACCTGACGCGGGAGCGCGACGAGATCACCCACCGCTGGCTCGCCGGCCAGGGCTACGCCTGCGTGCGCCTGGACATCCGGGGCAGCGGCGAGTCCGGCGGGGTGATGACCGACCAGTACCGGCAGGAGGAGATGGACGACGGCGTGGCGGCCATCGAGTGGATGGCCGAACAGCCATGGTGCGACGGAAACGTCGGGATGATGGGCATTTCCTGGGGCGGTTTCAACGCGCTCCAGGTCGCGGCCAACCGGCCGAGCGCGCTGAAGGCCATCGTCACGGTCTGCTCCACCGACGACCTGTACCGCGACAACATGCATTACATGGGCGGCTGCCTGCTCTCCGACAATCTGTCGGAGGCGACCACCATGTTCTCCGTCAACACCTGCCCGCCGGACCCCGCGCTGGTCGGCGAGCGGTGGCGGGAGATGTGGATGGACCGCCTGCGCGGCAGCGGGTTGTGGCTGGATACCTGGCTCGCCCACCAGCGCCGCGACGACTACTGGAAGCACGGCTCGGTGTGCGAGGACTATGACGCCGTGACCTGTCCGGTGATGGCCGTCGGCGGCTGGGCGGACGGCTACACCAATGCCGTCTTCCGCCTGCTGGAGGGGCTGAACGTGCCGCGGCTCGGCCTTGTCGGTCCGTGGGGGCACAAGTATCCGCACCTGGGCAAGCCCGGCCCCGCCATCGGCTTTTTGCAGGAGATGAAGCGCTGGTGGGACCACTGGCTGAAGGGCGCGGCGACCAGCATCATGGACGAGCCCATGCTGCGCGCCTGGATGCAGGACTGGATGCCGCCCGGCACCTCCTACGCCGAGCGCCCCGGCCGCTGGATTGGCGAAAGCGTCTGGCCGTCGGAGCGGGTGCAGGAGCGCCGCATGCCGCTCGCCCCCGGCCGCCTGCGTTTCGCGGACACCGGCGACGATCGCCACGACGGCGAGCCGCCGGCCCAGGTCATCCGCTCGCCCCTGAGTGTGGGCCTGTTCGCCGGCAAGTGGGCATCCTACACCTACGCCCCCGACCTTCCCTATGACCAGCGGGAGGAGGACGGCGGCGCGCTGGTCTACGAAAGTCCGCCGCTGGAGGAGGCCACCGACATCCTGGGCCGGCCGGAGGTGGAGCTTGAGGTTTCCGCCGACCGTCCGGTCGCCATGGTCGCCGCCCGCCTGTCGGACGTGGCACCCGACGGGCGGGCGACGCGGGTCTCCTACGGCCTGTTGAACCTCACCCACCGCGACGGCAACGAGCACCCGGCACCGCTGGAGTCCGGAGAACGATACCGCGTGCGGGTGCGGCTGAACGCCATCGGCCACCGCTTCCCCGAGGGGCACCGGATGCGGCTGTCGCTCTCCAGTTCCTACTTCCCGCTGGCCTGGACGCCGCCGGAGCCGACCACGCTGACCGTTTATCCTCTGACGTCGGCGCTTCTGCTGCCCGAACGTTCGGCGGCCGGGAAAGACGGCGCGATCACCTTCGAAGCGCCCGAGGGCGCGCCGCCGGCGATGCGGGAAACGGTGGAGGCGCCGCACCACAACTGGCTGGTCCACCGCGACCTCGCAAACGAGGAATCGACGCTGGAAATCATCAAGGACGAAGGCGTCTGGCGGCTGCCCGATGCGGACGTGGAAATCACGGACCGCACCTGGGACTGGTACACGGTGCGCGCCGAGGACGTTTCCACCGCCCGCGGCGAAACCCGCACGGAGCGCCGTTTCCGTCGCGCGGGCTGGGACGTCCTGACGCGCACCCGCACGGTGCTGACCTGTGATGCGACCCACTTCACCATCCACGCCAGCCTGGACGCCTTCGAGGGCGAGGAGCGTGTGTTCTCTGAAAACTGGAAGCGCCGGTTGCCGCGCGATCTCGTGTGAACGGCCTACCACGTTCCGCGTCTTGATACCCCTGGCGGACAGGGCGATACTTGTCCGATCGCCCACGCCAGGGGGTGCGCATTGGAAACTGCGAAAATCACCGCCAGACCGCTGGCCGTGCTTGATCGCCGCCTCGGACTGCCCGGGGCGGAGCGGACCCGTTTTCTCTCCCGCCACCACCTGGACGACGGGTCGCTGAACGGCGGCGACGACGCGGCGATCCCGCTGCGCGATTTCGTCGAGGCCATGGAGGATCTGGGCGCCGTTACCGGCGATTCAATCCTTGGCTGGGCGTTCGGGGAAAGCTACGACCTGCAGGAACTGGGCGAGTTCGGGCTGGCGCTGTCGCTGGCCCCCACACTCGGCACCGCGCTGCGCACCTTCGAGCGCGCCTTCTGCACCATCCAGACCGGCACCCGTGTGCGGCTGGAGGTCGAGGGCGACGAAGCCACCTTCCACTACGCCATCCTCGACCAGGACATCTGGCCCCGCCGCCAGGACGCGGAACTGACGCTGGGCCTTCTCTCGAACCTGGTGAAGCGCTTCTGCGGCACCGACTGGCGGCCCGCGGCGCTGGGGTTCGAGCACGGTGCGGGTCCGGGGTCCGTCGCGCTGTCCGACCGGCTGCGGCGCGGCGTCCGCTACAATCAGGACAGCAACAGCCTGAGGCTGGCCGCCGGCCTGCTCGACCGCCGCCGGCCGGAGGCCTCGGACGCCGGCTTCGTCCACGTTTCGCGCATGCTCGACCGCCGCGCGCGGGAGACGGAGCAGGCGCTGCGCCTGCGCACGCGGGTCAAGCTGGCGGTGCTGGAAGGGCTGCACGGCGGAGAGGTCGATCAGACGGCGGTGGCGACCGCCCTCGGCATGTCCCGCCGGACGCTGCGGCGGCGGCTGGAGGAGGAGGGTATCACCTTTCAGCGCCTCGTCGACGAATGCCGGCATTCCAGCGCCATGGCATGGCTGACACGCACCGACCTGCCGTTGAGCGAGATCGCGCTCAGGCTGGGCTACTCCGATCAGACGGCGTTCTCGCGCGCCTTCACCCGCTGGGCCGGCGCCTCGCCGCGTGCGGTGCGCAAGGCCGCGCGAGGGGTCACGACCTGATCGAACGGCCCCAGCGTCTCCGCGCCTGCGTGGGCGACCAGGATGCGCGTGCGGTCGGGGAAGGCCATGTCGACGGCCGTCACGATCTTCGCCGCCGTCGCCGGGTCCACCTCCGACAGGCTTTCGTCCAGCACCAGCACGCGGAAGGGCACCAGCAGGGCGCGCGCGATGGCGAGGCGCTGGCGCTGGCCACCGGAAAAGCCGAGCGCGCGCTCGCCGACCGTCGTCTCCAGCCCTTCGCGCTCCGCCGTCAGCCAGTCGGCCAGTTGCGCGATCTCCAGCGCGCGCCAGAGGTCGTCATCGGTGGCCTTGGGTGCGGCGAGTCGCAGGTTGTCTGCCACGGTGCCGGAGAACAGCCACCCCGCCTGCGGCACCACCACCACCGCCCGGCGCAGGGCCACAGGGTCGAGCGCCGCGACGTCCGTTCCATCCAGCAGCACGCGGCCGGCCTGCGGGTCATGCGCACGGGTGAGCAGGCCCAGAAGCGTCGTCTTGCCGCTGCCCGAGGGGCCGTGCAGCAGGACCTTGGCGCCGGCGGGGATTGTCAGGCTGCGGTCTTCCAGCACCGGCGCGTCGGCGCCTGCGTGGGTGAAGGTCACATGCTCCAGCGCCAGCAGGCCCGCCCCGTGCGGAAGGGCCTCGCCGGTGTCGCTTTCCGCCCGGTCGTCGCCCACCAGTTCCATGAGCCGGCGCACGGCCACCTTCACCCGCGCCTGGGCGTGATAGAGGCCGAGCAGCGTGCGCATCGGCCCGACCAGGAACCCCATGTAGGCCAGGAAGGCGATCAGCGAGCCGATGGGCCAGCCGTCGCGGATCACCCACAGCCCGCCGATGATCAGCACCGCCGTCCGGCCGATGGCGCCCAGGAAGGTGGGCACGCCGCCGGTCACTTCCTGCCACTGGCGCTGGCGGATGAGGGCCTCGATCTGGCCGTCCTGAAGGGGGCGCAGGGCGCTGGAGCGGGTGCGTTCGGCGCCAAGCGTCTTCAGCACGCCAAGGCCCGCAATGCTCTCGGCCAGGAAGCTGGACAGGCCGCCGCGCTTTTCGCGGACGGCGTGCGCCATGCGTTCGGTGCGCGGGCGGGCCCAGGCGAGGAAGGCCAGTTCAACGGGCGTCAGGGCGATGGCGACCAGCGCCAGCCGCCAGTCCAGCACCATGAGCATCACCGCCCCGCCCACCAGTCGGAACACGGCACCCAGGCCCGAAAGCAGGGCGTCGAAGGCGAACTGCTGAACCTCCCCGGCGTCGCCGTCCAGCCGGGTCATGATTTCGCCGACGCGCATCCCGGCATGGCGGTCGGGCGGCAGGCGGAGCGTGGCGTCCAGGGCCTTGGCCCGCACGTCGGCCAGCATCCGGGCGGAAAAACGCAGGTGCAGCAGGCTGTTGGCTGCCCCCATGAGCAGGGCGGCGAGGCCGATGGCGAAGATGGCGGCGGCCCAGGTGAACAGTGCCTCGGCATCCTTGGCCACCAGCCCTTCGTCGATGAGCAGCTTGGTCAGGTAGGGCGGCGCCAGACCCAGCGCGGCGGCGGTGAGCGACACCGCCAGCACCATCCCCAGCGCTGGCAGGTACTGCCGTACCACGGGCGCCAGCCATCCCCCGGCGGCCGGGCCGAACAGGGTGCGGGCGAAGAGGCCTGCGAGGCGGGCGCGGAGGGAGGTCATGGGGTGGGGGCCCCCGCCCTTTCCCGGCATTCCACGCCTGCCCGTCGCCCCAGCGAAAGCTGGGGCCCAGGCGCGCTGCTGGCCCCCGTGCCTCCGGTGCAGGGCGGCTGACAGCGGCGGGTGGATGCCAGCCTTCGCTGGCATGACGGGAAGGGGAGGCGGAGGTGGGTCATGCTGGAATCCCCTTTCTCTCCCGCCCGTAATACACCGCCGCGGCCTCCAGCGCGGCTCGCACGTCCTGCACGCCCTCCATCATCATGCGGGCCGCATGGGCGGCGAGCCGCGCGCAGCCAATGCTCGCCCCGCCCATGCCGCCGCCGTCGCCATGTTCGGGCGAGGAACACCAGGCGCCCAGCGCGTGGGGCAGGGCGGATATCTCGTCGAAGCGGCAGCGGGCGTCCCCCGTGGCCGCGATCACGCTCGGATAGGCCGCCGGGTAGCAGGCCGCCCCCTGCGCCGGGGCCGCCGCCACCAGCACCGCGCCGGCCGCGATCGCCTCGGCGCAGGCATCGCGCAGCACCGCGCGGTCCGTCGGCAGGCCGAGGCTCAGGCAGAGAAGTGGTGCGTCTTGCTCCAGTGCCAGCCAGCGCACCGCCGCCGCCACCTGCGCCGCGCTGGTCACCGGGCGGTCGCCGAACACCTGGGCGTGGCGCACCGACACGCCGGGTAATGCACGGCGCATGACCGCCTCCACCGTCGATCCGTGGCGCAGGCGGTCGGGCAGGGGAGCGGCGGTCGTCACGCCGCCGTCCGTCAGCACGAAGCGGCGGGCGCCGTCCAATGAGGGGCCGCCGCTGTCGATGATGCCGATCACCATATCCATCATGGCATGGCACGCGGCCGGCGGCGGCCCAGAAGACCAACCGCCGGCCGCGCTCCCTCCCTCACTCGTCGCGCTGGAAGACGCGCATGGTGGCAAGGCTCATGTTGGCACCGCCCGGCATGGGAATCTGGCCGATCATGTCCAGGGTCTCGGCGTCATAGACCGCAATGTCGCCCATGGCGCCGCCGACGAAGACCTTGCTGCCGTCGCTGGAGACGTTGATGGAGTAGTAGCTGTGCGGCAGCTCCACACGCTTCAGCGGCTTGCCCTCGGAGACGTCGAACTTCGACAACTGCGTGTAGGCGCCATAGACGATGTTCTTGTCCGTCGGGCTGACGGCCGTGGAGAAGTAGAAGATGTCGGTGTTTTCGACGTCCTTCATCTGGAAGTCGCCGGTCTCCAGGTCCAGCGTCAGGATGCCGGTCCAGTAGGCTTCCGGGTTCATGGGGTCCATGTCGGTCCTGGCCGCATAGTAGGGCGTGGACAGCACGTTCGCCGTCTCCCACTGGCTCCAGACGTCCAGGATGTCGGGCTGGCTGTAGTTGGCGCGCTCCCATTTCTGGGTCGCGTGCTCGCCGATCTTTTCGCCGGTCTGGCCGTCGAAGATGTGCACCGCCCGGCCCAGGCCGTAGAGCTTCGAGCCGTCGGCGTTGTACATCAGCAGCGTGATCTGGCGCGGTGCCTCCGTCCGGCCCTTCAGTTCGCCGGTCTCGGCGTCGTAAAAGGAGATGCGGGTGGGCTGCACCTTCATTTCGCCGGCCAGGATGTCCACGGGCGACTCATAGACCGCCAGCGTGGTTTCGTCCGGCGACAGGTCGACGCCGAACATGGCCTTCACGCGCGTGTCCTTGTCGGACAGGTCGATGCGCATGGTTTCCTCGCCCGTCTCAAGGTCGACGGCGACGATGCTTTCCCAGCGGTTGACCAGCGCATAGGCGCGCTTGCCGTCGTCGGTGGGGATAAGAGTGAGCGGCGCCGGGCCGCCGTTCTTGACCTCGATGACCTTGTCGATGGCCATTTCCTCGGGGTCGACCACCACAAGCTTGTTGGGCTTTATGGCGGTCAGGATGTAGTCTTTCGCCAGCGCGGGCACGGCCGAGAGGCCCAATCCCGCCGCCACGGCGGCCGCGATGGCCGAGCGTGTCAGGGTTCGCATGGTTCGTTCACTCCAATGCACTGCGTTCACCACGTCGAGAAGCGTCAAGCGGCGGGCGTCAGCCCTTGTCTTCGGGGAAGACCTGGTTGAGCTTGCGCCAGTCGGTCTGGGCCGCCGGTGCATCGGCGTTCCAGTCGGGATAGGTGTTCAGCGTGTCGGCCACCTGGGCCGGCCACCAGCAGGGGTCGGCGCAACCGTAGAGGTCGGCCTCCATGGGCTGGCAGAGGGCGGCGACGCCGCCGAAGGCGTCGACCTCCCAGCCGGGGTCGAACGACGTGGTGCAGCCCACCAGAGAGGTCATGGCGACGACCTCTTCCTCGCGGCCGTCCTCGGCGGCTTCCGTGAACTGCTGGGCCTTGGCGTTGGCGGGTTTCAGGTGCTTCATTGCGGCAGCCTCCGGGGCTCGACGTGGGTGCGGATGAACGACGGGTTGCCCTGCATGATGCGGACATAGGCGGCAATGCCGAAGTCCACCCAGTCGCGCATCAGGTCGCAGTAGTGCAGCACGGGCGCATGCGGATCGCCCGACCGGGCATAGCTCTCGTGGTAGCAGCCGCCGGCGCAGACCGACCGGATGCGGCAGGTGCGGCAGTCGTAGTTGCTGCGGTCCTGCGCCTCCTCGATGAAGGCGCCGAGGCCTTTCACGTCGATGCCTTCGCGCACATTGCCGTAGGTCGGCTGGTCCGAGCCGACGAAGCGGTGGCAGAGGTGCAGGTCGCCGCCCTTGTCGACGGCCAGCATCCCAAGCCCCGCCCCGCAGGGCACGGCCTTCCGGGTGCCGGCGGCGATGTCGGTGAGCAACTGGTGCATGTTGGAAAAGCCGATGTTGCGGCCTTCCAGCGCACCCTGCACATAAGCCTCGCCCAGCGTCTTCATGGCGCCGAACACCGCCTGAAGCTCCGCGTCCCCCAGGTTGAAGGACGACAACGGGCCGGATGTCGCCGGGCCGAAGCCCACCTCGAAAAAGCCCAGGTCGTACTTCAGGTGATCGTGGATGCCGATGACGTCGGTGACACCCTTTGTCAGCGTCACCCGCGCGCCTACCGGACGGCTTTTGTAGCGCGACAGCAGCATCCGCACTTTCTTCGCGACAAGGTCATAGGTGCCCTTGCCGCCGACGGTGCGGCGGTTGACGTCGTGCAGCGCCTTCGGCCCGTCCATGCTGACCGTCAGCGCGAACTTGTGCGCGTCCAGCCAGTCGACGGTCGCTTCCGTCAGAAGGGTCGCGTTGGTGGTCAGCGAGAAGTCCACCGTCTTGCCCACTTCCGCGGCGCGGGGCTCGGCGTATTCGACCACCTGCTTGATGAGCGGCAGGTTGGACAGGGGCTCGCCGCCGAAGAACACCACGTTGACGCGGTCCCGGTCCTTGGCCTGCCGAAGCAGCAGTTCGAAGGAGTCGCGCGCGGTGTCGAAGTCCATGCGCTCCCCCTTCGCGGGCGAGGTCAGGTCTTCCTTGTAGCAGTAGGTGCACGACAGGTTGCAGCCGGTGTTGACGTTCAGGATGATGGTGGACAGCGGAATGTCCTCCACCTCCGTCACCGTGATCGGCGTCTCCGGCGCCCCGGCATCCCGCAGGATGTCGAGCCGCTTGAAGCCGTCCACGCAGTCGGCCAGGTCTTCCGGCGAAAAACGGTCGCCGAAGGCGCTGCGCATGGTTTCGGCCGACGCCATGCCCTGCTGGCGGAACAGCTCCAGCACGCTTGCGCTGACGTCGTCCATCTCGAACAGGCTGGTGGTCGGGACGTGGACCAGCATCCGGTGGCCGTCGACCGCGACGTCGTGGACGTTATGAGGCACCAGGGTCAGCATGCCCATGGGTGATCCTCCTTTTCCATCGGGTTCGGGTCAGCGGATGGGCGGATCGACGAAGCGCTGGACGGTGACGTAAAGCTGCCCCGTCGCCTCGACTTCCCGGCCGCCGTCGAACACGGATGCGATGACCGACAGGTTGCCGACGTTGTTGGTGCCCTTCACCCGCGCCGGATTGGGACCGGCGGGACCTGGCGTGAACAGGCCGCCGTCGCCGATCTGGCCGGCATACTTGGCGTCTTCCAGGGCCGCGGCGGTGGCGTCGAAGTTGTCCGTCTTCCACTCGGCCGGCATGGCGCCGATGCGGATGTCGTCCTCGGTCATCGGTTGCCCGTCCGGGCCGTTCATCCAGCCGATGGCCTCGAACTGCGCCGGCACCTTGGGAATGGGGCCGCCGTTGCCGCCGACGCGGGCGAAGGTGACGGCGGGCTCCACGGTCAGGCGGTCGATGCCGTCGTAGACCACGAAGGCGTCTTCCATGGACTGTCCGCCGACGGAGACACCGCGCGGGCCGGTCTGCGCCGCGCCATCGGCGGCGACGTCCAGAACCAGGGTTTCCGGCGTGCGCTCGACCACGGTGGCGGTGACGCCCTCGCCGAAGTCCGGCTCGCCGTCAAGGCCGACGCCGGTGACGGTGACACGGGTGGAGGCACCCTGGCGCAGGTGGGTCGGTGCCACGGCGACGACGCGCGGGGCGGCGTCGGTCTTCACGGCGGTCATGGCACCGCCGATGACGTCCTGCTCGGTTTCGAACCAGCGGCCGGTCAGGGTCTCGCCGTCCTCGGACAGGGCCAGCACCTGACGATAGTCCGTGCCGGCGCCGGACAGCGTCGCGCGCCACTCGCCGGCGCCGTAGAGCATCCCCGTGCCGCTCTGGCTGAGGGTCGTGCCGTTGTCGTAGGTCAGGTCGACGGACACGTCCAGCATCCCGCCGTCCTTGGGCGCGACGCTCATGGTGCCGTGGTACGGACCCTGGCCGCGCTGCACGCCGGCCACAGCCCAGGTGCCGGACAGGTCGGCGGTGGAGGCGTCCGGCGCCTCGCCGAGCGGGAAGCGTTCCGCCAGTTCGTCGACCATCTGGTTCTGGGCGATGTCCCACCACGCGCGGTCACGCGCCAGCGCCTGGTACTCGGCGGTGGGGAACTGGCCCAGGTGGAAGTGCATCAGCTTGTCCCAGTCGTCCTTGGTGCGGCGCTGGAGCGTCACCCGCGCCCACGAATGGCAGCGGCTGCACATCTCGGTCAGTTCCTGGGTGGGGCCTTCGTCCCAGGAGACGGGGTCCTTTTCCAGGATGTAGCGCGAGCCCTCGGTCTCGGCGACGGTCAGGCCCCGCGTGTCGGCCAGATGGCGGACGAGGGTGCGGCGCTCGTCGTCGGTCAGCTTGACGTCGTGGTTGCGCTCCATGCGCACCAGCGTCATGAACCAGCCCTCGGGCGTGCGGCGGCCCTCGTCGATGCGGGTGTAGGTGCCGTCGCCGTTCTCGGCGTGGCAGGAGGCGCATTTCGCCTCCAGAAGCGCCGGGCCGTCTGCGGCCTTGGCCGACGGCACCAGCGCCAGGGCGCTGACAAGAAGCGCCCCGGAAAGCACGGTCAATCGCATGGTGTCCCCCATGTCGTTGAAGCCAGATCCGTTCCCTGGTCAGTAGCCATGCCTCTTTTGTGGGCATTGGTCGTCCTCTGACCACGTATGAGGCTATCCCGGTTTCGGCGGCACTTCTTGACAGATCCGGACAAAGATGACGCTGCTGCTATCTATCGGGCCGCGCGGGGTGGACGCGCCCGCGATCCTGCGCTGTCATGTTGCGCAGGACAGGAGGGGCGAAGCGCATGGAAACGGTGGATGTGGCGGTGATCGGCGGCGGCCCGGCGGGCGCGGTGGCGGCGCGGGCGCTGGCGGGGCAGGGGGCGAGGGTGCTGCTGGCCGACCCCGACCGCACGCCCGCGCGGCTGGAGGGCATCGGCGAGCGCCTGATGGCCTGGCTGCGGGCGGAAGGGCTGGCCGATCGCCTGCCCGACGTCTCGCCGCTGGTGCCCCGCCGGGCATCCTGGGCCGGGGAGGAAACGGCGCACAACGGCGAACATCTGGTGGAGCGCGCGAGCATGGACCGCGCCCTGCGGGCCGCCGCCGTGGAGGCGGGGGCGGAGCTTGCGACGGCGACGGCGACTCTTCAGGCGAAACATGACGCGGTGCGCGTGCGGCTGTCGGACGGGCGGGAGGTTTCGGCCCGGCGGGTGATTGACGCGCGGGGGCGGGCGGCGCACGCCAACCGCCCGGTGACGCGCGGCCCGGCGACGTTGGCCGTCGGCGGCTGGCTTTCAGGGGAGGCGGAGGCCGGCGCCGCCGTCACCCCCTTCGCCGACGGCTGGGTGTGGATCGCGCGGCCGGGGGATGGCCGGGTGTGGACGCAGGCGACGCTCGACGCCCGCGCCGACGACGCGCCCCCGGCCGAGCGCCTGCGGGCGGCCCTGGCGGAGGTCGCGCCGCATCTGGCGGGGGAGCCGCAGGGGCTTTCCATCCGCGAGTGCGCGCCGGTCGTGCCGACGGGCGCCATTGATCCGCGCGTGCTGCCGGCGGGCGATGCGGCGGCGGGGATGGACCCGCTGTCGGGCCATGGCATGTTCTGGGCGGTCTCCGGCGCGCTGGCGGCGGTGGCGGCGTGGCGCACGCTTGAGGAACGTCCGGGGCCGGACAGCGAAGACCTCGCCACCCGCTACATCGGCGAGCGCATCCGCGAGACCTACCTGCGGCAGGCCCGCCTCGGCCGCGACTTCCTGCGCCAGGAGACCCGCTTCCAGGACCGCCCCTTCTGGGCGCGGCGGCTGGGGTTTCCCGATGACGCGCCGGTGCACGAGGCGGCGGAACCGGGCGTGACGACGGCCATCGTCGTGGTGGACGGGCTGCTGGAGGAGCGGGAGGTTATCGTCACCGAACAGGAGCCGGCGGGGGTCGCCTTCATCGCCGACATTCCCGTGGTGGAGGCGTGGCGGCGATTGCAACAGCACGGCCCGGCCGACCTCGCCGCCGAACATGGCGAGGCCAAGGCCCGCGCCGTCGTCGGATGGCTGACGGTGCGGGGCTTAATCTCTACTTGATTGCCACGGGGTTGATGATCATCTGCACCGCGCCCTTCACCCGCGCAGGACCAAGGACGAAGAGGAACTCGTTCACGTCGTCCGCCACCAGCTCGCGGGTGACGATGTTTTCCAGGATGTAGACGCCGTTTTCCGCCAGCAGCGTCACATGGACGGGGAAGAAGCTCTCGCCGTCGGCCGAGGGCACGGCCTCCAGCCCCCAGTTGTCGGCGCCGACGGCCACCACGCCCTGTTCGGCCAGCCACTCGGCGGCGTCCACGTCCAGGCCCGGTTCGGTGCTGCCCCAGGTCTCGTTGTCCTCGCCGATCTTGTCCATCCAGCCGGTGTGAACGATCATCACGTCGCCCTTGCCGACCGTGGTCCCCTGCGCCGAGAGCGCGTCCTGCAACGCCTGGGCGGAAATGGCATGGCCGCCCTCCAGTTGCTCCACGCCCTCGTGCGCGGCCATGTTCACCAGCACGCCGCGCGTGGCGATGGGCGGGATCTGCTCGATGCCCAGCTTGGTGAGGCCGGTGACGTTCACCAGGTCCTCGGCCTTGTTGTTGTTGTAATAGACATGGTCGCGGCCCAGGTGCCCGAGGCCGTCGATCTGCGTGCCGACGCCGAGCCAGCCGTGAAAGATGTCGTCGTTGTAGCTGCCCCGGTTCGGCCCGAAGGTCTTGCCCATGCCCTGGCTGGGCGTGACGACGGTGACGCTCACCGAGCGCGGCGGGAAGGCCGGGGTGGCGCGGTCGACCGTCATGCCCAGCGGGTAGACCTTGCCCTCCGTCACCAGCCCGGCGGCCGCCTTGACGGTGTCCGGCGTCATGTTGTTGGCGGCGCCGATCTGGTCGTCGGGGCCGTAGGGGCTGTCGAAGGTGGCGCGGTCGTCCTGGGCCACGGCAGCGGAGCCCAGCAACAGCGCCAGAGGCACCGCCAGGGCGGCGGCGCGGAGGGGAGCAGTACGCATCGGACGAAACCTCCCTTGCTCAGTTTTATGATTGCAAAGCCGAGCGTGCTGCTCGGGCAAGCGGCCGGTCAAGGAGGGAGGGGCCTTATGCACCCTCCGGTCAGGTATCGGCGTCGTCGGTGGTGGCGCAGAAGGGCCGCAGGTCGGCGCCCAGGCGCTCCATGGACGTCAGGCGCCGACCGGTCTTCGCCGGGTCGAAGGGGGTGACGTTCACGGCCTTGAGCGTGGTGCGGATCACGGCGCCGGCTTCGTCGGTGTCCAGGTCGATGATGTTCAGGCACCCCATGTCCTGGTCGAACGCCCCGCAGGCGTTCAGGCCGGCGCCGACGGCCCAGGAGAGCAACACGCGGTTGACGCCCTCATGGCTGACGATCAGCGCCGTCGTCCATCCGGGCTCCCGCAGCAGCCCGTGAACGACGCCCATCACCCGGTCGGCGAAGGCCGCGAAGGGCTCGCCGCCGCAGAACAGGGCGCCGGGTGCGCCTGCCGTCTCGAACCCGTACGTGAATTCGGCGTCGAAGCGGTCCGGCGGGAAGCGCAGCGCGTTGCCGGAGCGGATTTCCGTCAGCGCCGGCTCCTCGCGCACGGGCAGTCCGCCGCCGGCGATCTCGGCGGTGCGGCGGCTGCGTTCCTTGGGGGAGGAGATGACGATGTCCGGCGGCGAAGGCGCCAGAAGCTTCCGCGCGGCGTCGGCCTGGGCCCGCCCGCGCGGGGTGAGTTGGACGTGCTTGGGATGGACCGGGCGGCCGTCCTCGCCCAGGTACAGCACCTCCCCATGGCGCATGAAAATGAGCCGTCGGCGGCCGGGGACGGGCTGTTCCGGCATTTCCTGAAGGCTCATGAACCGGCCTCGATGCCGTCCCGCAAGGCGCGCTTGATGAGCTTGCCGTTGCTGTTGCGGGGCAGGGGGTCGGGCGAGAAGGTCACGAAGTCGGGCACCTTGTAGTCCGACAGCCGCTCGGCGCAGAAGGTGCGGATGGCGTCCTCGGTGATGTCGTCCCTGGCGTGGACGAAGGCGTGGACCTTCTCGCCCAGCACCGGGTCGGGATGGGGCACCACGGCCACCTCCGCCACCGCGGGATGATGGGCCAGCACGTTCTCCACCTCTGCCGAGAAGACCTTGTAGCCGCCCCGGTTTATCATGTCTTTCTTGCGGTCGAAGACACGCAGGAAACCGTGGGCGTCCAGCGATCCGATGTCGCCCGACCTCCAGAAACCGGCGTGAAAGTTTTCCGCCGTGGCCTCGGGCTTGTTCCAGTATCCCGGTACCACCATGGGGCCGGCGATCCAGACCTCTCCCGGCTCGCCCGGCGGAACCTCGCGCCCGGCCTCGTCCATAACGCGGACCTCGCCGCAGGGCACGACGCGGCCGACACTGGCGGAATGCGTCGCCGTGCCGCCCGGCGGCATGAGGGTGGTGGGGGAGGTGGTCTCCGTCGCGCCGTAGGCGTTGGCAAGCTCCAGGTTCGGCAGCGCCTCGGCCAGCCTGCGGATGGTCGCTTCCGGCATGGGCGCGCCGCCGTAGGAGCCGATGCGCCAGGCCGAGAGGTCGTGCCTCGCGAAGTCGCTGCGCAGGAGGCAGAGGTTGTACATGGCCGGCACCATGATGGTGTAGGTCATGCGTTCCCGCTCGGCCAAGTCCAGGAAGGCATCCGCCTTGAAGGCCTTCAGCATGAGCACCGCCCCGCCGACGCTCATGGGCGCCAGCACGCAGGCGATCAGCCCGGTCACATGGCTCACCGGCACGGCCACCAGGGATCGGTCGGCGGCGGTCATGGAGAAACAGAGCGAAAAGTGCAGGCAGGAATGCACGATGTTCAGGTGGGTGAGCATCGCCCCCTTGGGATGCCCGGTGGTGCCCGAGGTGTAGAGGATGACGGCAAGCTCTTCCTCCGCCGGCGCCGGGTCGGGCACCGGGCCGTCGGCGTAGTCGGCGAGCAGGGACTCGAACGGGCTGTCCAGCGCGATCAGGTCCAGCCCCTCCGGCAGGCGGTCGGCGAGGGCGGGCTCCGCCACCACCAGGGTGGCGCCGCAGTCGTCCAGGATGTAGGCCAGTTCCGCGCCCTGCGCCCGCGTCGACAGCGGCACGGCCACCAGCCCGGCGCGGAGGGTGCCGAGCAGCGCCACCACCCATTCCCAGCGGTTGCCGATCAGCAGCCCGACCCGCGCGCCGCTCTCCAGCCCCCGCGCCAGCAGCGCGCGGGCGACGGCGGAGACCTGGGCGTCCAGGTCGCGGTAGGACAGCCGCGTCCCGCCATCCACCACCGCGTCGCCGTCGGGGTTGGCGGCGACGGCGACGCGGATCATGGCATCGGTGTGCTGCGGCCGTTCGACGAAGCAGGGCACCACCCGGTCCCCGAAGTGCGCCTCGGCGCGCATCGGCGGCATGGGCGGGAAGGCGGGCAGGGCGTTGGCCATTATTCGGCGGCCTCGCGACTGGCGGCGTTGCTGCCGCGCTCGATGATCCATTCGCTGTCGAACAGGCTGAAGGCGTGGTTCAGTTCCGACTGGCTGAGGATCACCGACAGTTTCTCTTTCCGAAGCGCGGCGATCACGTCCGCCAGCCGTTGCGCCAGCGCCGGCGCCACGCCCTCGAAGGGCTCGTCCAGCAGCAGCAGCCGCGTACCCACCGTCAGCGCCCGGCCAAGCGCGACCATCTTCTGCTGCCCGCCGGAAAGCTGGAGCGCGCGGCGATCCTTCATGCCGTACAGTTCGGGCATGATCTCCCACACCTGCTTGAGGCGCTTGGGCCCGTCGATGGTGGGCGTGACCCAGCTTGGCAGCAGGATGTTTTCCGCCACCGTCAGTTCCGGCACCAGCGCACGGTCCTCTGGCATGTAGCCGATGCCCAGCCGCGCGCGATGATGGACGGGCACCTTGGCCATGTCCTCGCCGTCGAAGGAGATGGAGCCGCCGGTGGTCTTCACCAGCCCCATGATGGAGCGCATGACGGTGGTCTTGCCCGCGCCGTTGCGCCCGGCCAGCGCCGTCATTTCGGAGGCATCGACGGTCATGGAGAAGCCGCGCAGCGCCTGTACGCTGCCGATCATGACCTGCACGTCGTTCAGTTGCAGCAGCATGGGCCTACCTCGCGCTTCCGGTGACGTATTTCTGCACGGCCTCGTCCGCCAGCACCTCGTCGGGGCGGTCGTCGGCGATGATCTTGCCGGCGTAGAAGGCGACGATACGGTCGGAATAGCGGGTCACGATGTCCAGGTCGTGCTCCACGAACAGCACCGTGACGTCCTCGTGCGCCAGCGCGGCCATGACCGTGTCCATCAGCGGAAACTTCTCTTCCGCCGAAACGCCGCTGGTGGGCTCGTCCAGCAGCAGCACCTTGGGCTTGCGGACCATCGCCATGGCGATGTCCAGCAGCTTGCGCACGCCGCCGGGAAGCTCTGCCACCACGCGGTCGGCGTATTGCTCGAGCCCGAAGCGGTCGAGCATGGCGCGCGCCTCGTCCTCGCTGCCCTCGGACCCGCAGGGGCGGAACAGGCTGAACCGACGGCCTGAGGCGCCGAAGGAGACCAGCATGTTCTCGACGCTCGTCATGGGCTCGCACAACTGCGGGATCTGGAAGCTGCGGCAGACGCCAAGGTGGGTCATGGCGCGCGGCTTCTTTTTCGTCACGTTGACGCCGTCCAGCAGGATTGCGCCGCTGTCGGGCTTGAGGTAGCCGGTGACCATGTTGACGAAGGTGGTCTTGCCCGCCCCGTTTGCCCCGATCAAGGAGACCTTGGACCCGGTGGCGAACTGGATGGAAATGTCGGCCGCCGCCGACACGGCGCCGAAGCTCTTGTTCAGGCCGCGCGCCTCCAGTACCGGAACGGCCGGGGAGGGGGCGGAGCGCGGCGCGCGGGCGGGGGATGCGTTCATGCCTGCGGCTCCTTGGCGGTGGGACGGGCGGCGCGGGTAGCGGTGACGACGCGCGATCCGCCCGCCGAACGGTCCTCGGCGGCGCGGCTTCGGGTCACGTCGTCACGGGGCGTGCGCGGGGCGATGATCCG
This sequence comes from Caenispirillum salinarum, assembly GCF_044803115.1. Taxonomy (GTDB): domain Bacteria; phylum Pseudomonadota; class Alphaproteobacteria; order Rhodospirillales; family Rhodospirillaceae; genus Caenispirillum; species Caenispirillum salinarum_A. Next base: position 2,053,725 of record NZ_CP085224.1, read on the forward strand.
CCCCTTGGCCCAGAGGGACCCGATGCCCTCGGGCAGGAACAGGATCACCGCCAGCAGGAAGGCGCCCAGCACCAACTGCCACGTCTCCGGGAAGTAGAGGTTGGAGAAGCTGCGCACCAGTTCCAGGATGATGGACGCCACGAACACGGCCGCGACCGAGTAGGGCCCGGCCAGGATGGCGACGAAGACGAACTCGCCGGATGTGGTCCAGAAGCTGAACAGCGGGTCCACATGGCCCAGCGCCATGCCGTTGAGGGCCCCGCCGACACCGCCGAACCCGGCCGCGACGACGAAGTTCAGCACCATCGTGCGATGGACGGAGGTTCCCAGGTACTCCACCCGCAACTCGTTCTCGCGCACGGCCCGGCTCATCAGGCCGGCCATGCTGTCGAAGTACACGCGGCAGATCATGGCGGTGACGCCGGCGACGATGATCGCCGTGAAGTACAGCGCCAGGTCAGCGGAATCCCGGTTGGGCAGCCAGCCGAAGAAGGTGGGCTCGGGCACGTTGAAGCCGTCCGACCCGCCGATCTGGTTCATCTTCACCAGCACGCCGTAGAGCACCATGGACAGGGCCACCGTCAGCATGGCGAAGAAGATGCCCCGGTAACGGGCGATCAGCGGCCCGACCACGCCGCCGATGACGATGCCGGTCACGCCGCCGATGCACAGCAGCAACAGCGCATCCGTAAGGCCCCAGTTGGCGGCGATCAGCCCGGCGGCGTAGGCCCCGGCGCAGTACACCATGCCCTGGCCGAAGGAGACCACGCCGCCGCGCATCAACACCACGATGCCTAGCGCGACGATGCCGTAGCCGATGGCCTTGGTGGCGGTGAACAGCAGCCACTGCGGGGCGGCGAGGCCGGCGAGCAGCAGCACCGCCATGAGGACCGCGCCGCCGAGGAGGGTTTTCAGGGTCTTGCCATGCATGGGTCAGATCTTCCGGACTTGCGCGCGTTGGAACAGGCCCTCCGGCCGGAAGACCAGCACGGTCGCCATGACCAGGTAGACGATAAAGATTTCCGCCTCCGGCAGCTCGTAGACCGCCGCCGCGCGGGCGATGCCGACGATGAGCGCGCCGATGGCCGCCCCCGGAATGCTGCCCAGCCCGCCGATGATGACCACGGCGAAGCTGAGGATGATGACGCTGACCGATATGCCCGGCTGGACCGATATCAGCGGCGCGGTGTAGGCGCCGGCCAGGGCCGCCAGCAGCACGCCGATGAAGAACGCCAGCACGTAGACGCGGGCGACGTTCACGCCCATGGCGGCGCTGATCTCGCGGTTATGGATGACCGCCAGCACAACCTTGCCGATGATGGTGCGGTTCAGCCCGAACCACACGGCCAGGCCGCAGACGACGGCCAGGACGATCAGCATCAGGTCGTAGCCGACGTAGAACAGGCTGCCGATCTCCACGTTGCCGAACAGGCCGCGCGGCTCGAACACGTAATAGGGCGTGACCCCCCAGATCAGCTTGGTGATGTCCTCCAGCATGAGGAAGACGGCATACGTCACCAGCAGGATGAGCACTTCGTCGCGGCCGTAGAACATGCGCAGCACCACGCGCTCCAGGAACGGCGCCACGGCGATGGCGACGGCGATGGAGGCGATGAGCATGGCAAGAAGGCTGAGCGCCGGCGGCAGGCCCAGGCCGTTGGACAGCGCCACGGCCGAGGCGGCGGCATAGGCACCCAGGGCATAAAAGCTGCCGTGCGCGATGTTGAGGATGCGCAGCACGCCGAACACCAGCGTCAGCCCCAGCGCCACGATGAACAGCCAGGATGCGTAGACGACGCCGTCGACCAGGATGGTCAGCAGGTAATCCATGAACGGAACTCCCCAAGTGCGGGGGGTAGGGGAGCCTCGCCCGGCGGCGGCGACGGGCGAGGCTCTGTCACGCGGGCGTCAGGGGCGGTGCGTCAGTCGCACTGGGCGCCCTCGAAGCCGCTCTCGATCCACTCGATGCTCTTCTTGCCCTCGGGCGGGTTCACGCAGCGGGCGTTGAAGCGCACGATGTCGCCGATGACGACCTTGCCCTCGTCGTTCTTCTGGGTGCGGCCGATGGCGGTCGGCTGGATGGCCTGGTGGCCGTTGCCCAGCGCCATCTCGATCTGGCCGGCGGGGCTTTCCCATGACGCGCCCTTGAGCGCCGCGGCCACCTGCTCCTTGGTCGGTTTCTGGCCGCCGTTTTCCTCCATGGCCTTTTCCACCGCCAGCTTCAGGCCCAGAATCGCCTGTGCCATGCGGTAGGGGGCCTGGACGGGGATGACGTCGTACTCGTCCATGTAGATCTTCTGCCACCACTGGTTCAGCGGCGTGTCGGGCGCCATGTAGCCGTAGGCGCCGCGCGCCCCGATCACCACGTTCTCAGGCATGTTCTCGCCCAGCGGCGGCATGACGTGGTCGCCCGCCGACAGCGCCACCTGGCTGCGCTGGAACATGCCGCGCGGCATGGCCTGAAGGATCAGGGCCTGAAGGTCGCCGCCCCAGTTGGAGCTGTGGATGACGTCGGGGTTCTCGCGCATGATGGCCGAGATTTCCGTTCCGTACTGGCCGGCGCCGAAGGCCGGGAACAGTTCCGCCACCACCTCGGACTCGGGATAGAGCTGCTTCATGCTGGCGGTGAAGTCGCGCCAGCTGTCGTGGCCCCAGGCGTAGTCCTGGTTGATGCCGCCGATGGTGTTCACGTCCACGCCCTTTTCCTTCATGTATCGGGCAAGCGCGACGTTATCCATGGTGGCGTGGGCGGCGGTGCGGAAGGCGTATTCGTACTCGCCGTCCTCGAACACGCGGGGCGTGCCGCAGTCGTACAGCACCGTCAACGCCTTCAACTCGTCGGCCACCGGAGCGATGGCGAGGCAGTCGCCCGACGAGACGTAGCCGACGACGGCGTCGACATTCTCGCGCTGGACGAGGTTGCGGAACTCCTGCACCTGCTTGGTCGCGCCGCCGGCCTCATCGATGACGATGGGCTCGATGGTCAGGCCGCCGAAGCCCTTCTTGTCGTAGGGCGCGGGGCCTTCGCCGGCGTTCAGCTTCTCGATCAGGACCTTGCCGCCGTTCCAGGCGGGCACGCCGAAGCTTTCGGCAGCCTGACCGGAAAGGAAGGTCACGACGCCGATCTTGTAGGTGTCCTCCGACTGGGCCAGCGCGCCGGTGGCACCCACCGCCATGACGGCGGCGGCGGCCCCGGCGGCGAGCACCGCGCGGACGGACGTCTCCCGTTTGAACGTGTTCATGGTGGAAAAGCCTCCCTGTGGTCTTTCTTGCTTGGACGCCGGGCGGCCGATGCGCCGCCTGTCTTGTTTTTGCGGCCCGCCGAAGGGGAGAGGCGTTTGCGACGCCTTCTTCTGTCCCTTCGGGGTGCCGGTCCTCGACCTTGGCTTTTTCTTGATGAGAGGCGCGGCCGTTCTGGCGCGGTCCGCTTGCCTCTGACAAACCATTCATCCGTTTGTCCGACAATCGAATGTTAGGCAGGAGTGTCGACGGCCGTCAAGCCGTTACCCCACCGGAACGCTCGGTTCCTTTTTCCGTCCTCAGTCCGCGGCGGACGCGGCGTCACCCTCTTCGTCGGGCTCGGGCTCGGGGTGCGTCACCTCAAGCATGATCTTGCCGATGTGGCTGCTGCTCTCCATCAGCTTGTGGGCCTTCGCCGCCTCCTCAAGCGGGTACGTCGCATGAATGATGGGCCGCACCGCGCCCTTGCTCAGCAGCGGCCAGACGTTGTCCTCCAGCGCCTTGGCGATGCGGCCCTTGGCGTCCACCGTGCGGGGGCGAAGCGTCGAGCCCGTCCAGGTCAGCCGCCGCGTCATGAGCTGGAGGAAATTGCCCGAGATGTCGGCCGAATCGAGGAACGCGATCTGCACCAGACGCCCGTCGGTCGCCAGCGCCTTCAGGTTGCGCGGCACGTAGGCGCCGCCGATCATGTCCAGGATGACGTCGGCGCCGCGCCCCTCGGTGACCTTCAGCACCTTGTCCTCGAAGGCGTCGGACTGGTAGTTGATGGCGTGGTCGGCGCCCAGATCCTTGCAGGCGGCGCATTTGTCGTCGGTGCCGGCGGTGACGATGACGGTGGCTCCGAAAGCCTTGGCGAGCTGGATCGCCGTGGTGCCGATGCCGCTGGAGCCGCCGTGGATGAGGATCGTCTCCCCCTCCTTCAACTGGCCGCGGTCGAAGATGTTGCTCCAGACCGTGAAGTAGGTTTCCGGCAGGGCGGCGGCCTGTTGCAGCGACAGACCGGTGGGCACCGGCAGCACCTGCGGCTCGGGCGCCACCACATACTGCGAATAACCGTCGGAGACCACCAGTGCGCAGACCGAGTCGCCCACCTGGAACCGCTCCACGCCGTCGCCGAGCTTTACAACCGTGCCCGCGACCTCCAGCCCCAGCACGTCGGAGGCGCCGGCGGGCGGCGGGTAATTGCCCTGGCGCTGGAGCACGTCGGGCCGGTTGACGCCGGCCGCCGCCACCTTGATGAGCACCTGCCCCGGCGCCGGGCCGGGCACGGGGCCTTCCGCCGGCACCAGGTTCTCGGCCGGCCCGTAGTCGGTGAGGCGGATGTAAGTCATGGTCGACGGAATGGGGGGGACGTCGGACATGGACTGCGGGCTCCTGTTCAACTTTGCTTGAATGGTGGCGGCGGCGCGTGCCCGAGTCCACGGCGCGGGCATCACCTCCACCGGATGAACCGCACAAGATTGACAGAGGGAGGAGCTTTGCGCCATCGTTTGTCCGACAAACGGATAAACGTCCGGGGAAGGCATCCCCGGCACGACCTGGGAGGCACGATGTCCAGCCAGACGGCGAAGGACCTGCGCGGGCTCGATCCCGCACCGGTGGAGGCGCGTCTGCGCGACTCGATCCCGGGTCTGGGCGACGGGCCCATGGGCGTGGAGATGATCGCCGGCGGGCAGTCCAACCCCACCTTCTTCCTGCGGTTCCCCAACCGCGACCTTGTGCTGCGCAAGCAGCCGCCGGGCAAGCTGCTGCCGTCGGCCCATGCCGTCGACCGCGAATACCGGGTGATGAAGGCCCTGGCCGACACGCCCGTGCCGGTGCCCGAAATGCTGCTCTACTGCGACGACGACTCCATAACCGGCACGCCGTTCTACGTAATGGAGCGGGTGCCCGGCCGCGTCTTTCATGACAGCGCGCTGCCCGGCATGGAACCTGAGCACCGCCGCGCCTGCTATGCCTCCATGACCGACACGCTGGCGGCCTTGCACGACGTGGACGTGGATGCCGTCGGCCTGTCGGACTACGGCCGTCCCGGCAACTACTTCGAGCGCCAGATCCGCCGCTGGACCCGCCAGTACCGCGCGGACCAGGAGGAAGCCGGCAGCGACATGCCGGAGGCCGAGCGCCTGATCCAATGGCTGCCCGCCAACATGCCGGAAGACGACGGCATGACCGGCCTGTGCCATGGCGACTACCGCATCGGGAACCTGATGTTTCACCCCTCCGAGCCGCGCGTCGTCGCCGTGCTGGATTGGGAACTGTCGACCCTCGGGCATCCGCTGGCGGACCTGGGCTACACGCTCATGTTCTGGCGCATGACGCCCGACGAATACGGCGGGCTGGCGGGGCTCGACCTGCCGGCGCTGGGCCTGCCGACGGCGGAGGAGCATGTGGCGCGCTACTTCGAAAAGCGCAGCCTGCCCAACAGCATGACCCCGTTCCACGAGGTCTTCGCCCTGTTCCGCTTCGCCATGATCCTGGAAGGCGTTGCCGCCCGCGCCCGGCGCGGCAATGCCGCCAGCGCCGATGCGCTGGAGGTGGGCGGCCGCGCCCGCGCCTTTGCCCAGCGCGCCGTCCACATCATCGAAACCCGCGGCTGACCTGCCGCAGCCCACCCCTCGGGAGTTCAAGACCGTGCATTTTCAATTCTCCGACAAGGCCCAGGAACTTCAGCGGCGGGTCCAGGATTTCATGGACACCCACATCGTTCCGCGCAACGGCGAGTGGCTGCACTACGCCGAAAACGGCCACTTCCCGCCGCCCTTCATGGAGGACCTGAAGGCGCTGGCGAAGGAGGAAGGGCTGTGGAACCTGTTCCTTCCCGCCCTGCGCGACGACGAGCCGGGCACGCGGCTCACCAACCTGGAATACGCCCCGCTGGCGGAGATCATGGGGCGGCTGTATTGGGCGTCGGAGGTGTTCAACTGCAACGCCCCGGACACCGGCAACATGGAGCTTCTGCACATGTTCGCCACGCCCGAACAGTATGACCAGTGGCTGAAACCGCTGCTCAACGGCGACATCCGCAGCTGCTTCGCCATGACGGAGCCGGACGTGGCGTCTTCGGACCCCACCAACCTGCAAACCCGCATCCGGCGCGACGGCGACGAATACGTCATCACCGGCCGCAAGTGGTTCACCACCAATGCCGCCGATCCGCGCTGCAAGGTCTGCATCCTCATGGGTATCACGGACCCGGACGGCGAGCCCCACGCGCGCCACTCCATGATCCTGATCCCGATGGACGCGCCGGGCGTCGATGTCGTGCGCAACGTTCCGATCATGCACCACATGGCGCCGGAGGGGCATTGCGAGGTGGTGTTCCGCGACGTGCGCGTGCCGGCGTCGAACCTGCTCGGCAACGAGGGCGAGGGCTTCAAGCTGGCCCAGGCGCGGCTCGGGCCGGGGCGCATCCACCACTGCATGCGCTCCCTCGGCCAGTGCGAACTGGCGCTGGAAATGATGTGCGAGCGCGCGCTGGAGCGAAAGACCTTCGGCAAGACCTTGTCGGAGCAGGGCACCATCCAGGAATGGATCGCGCTCGCCCGCTGCGACATCGAACAGGCCCGCCTTCTGGTGCTGAAGGCCGCCTGGATGATCGACCAGCACGGCACCAAGGCCGCCCGGAACGAGGTGGCGATGATCAAGGTCATCGTGCCGCGCCTTCAGACGACCATCCTGGAGCGCGCCATCCAGACCTTCGGCGCCGCCGGCCTGACGCCCGACACGCCGCTGTCCTTCCTGTGGACCTGGGGCCGTGCGCTGCGCATCGTCGACGGGCCGGACGAGGTTCACCTGCGCACCATCGCCCGTCGCGAGATCAAGAACGCCAAGGAGCACATGGGCCGCACCATTCCCTACCTGACGCCGCCCGACGTGCTGAAGCCGGACGCCGCCCGATGACAGCTCCAGGCGTGGTGGTGGTGACGGGGGCTGCCGGCGACATGGGCTCGGCGCTGTGCCGCGCCTTCGCCGCCGACGGCCGCCGCGTCTTCGGCGCCGACATCCGCCGGTGCACGGTGGACGGAGTGACGGCGGTCGAGGTCGACGTCACCGACCGCGCCGCCGTCTTCGCCCTGGCCGAACAGGCGGCGACGGAGGCGGGCGGGCTGGCGGTGTGGATCAACGCCGCCGGGCTGGTCCGCACCGTGCCGACGCGGGACGCCGGAGAGGACGACTGGCACCGCCTCATCGCCGTCAACCTGACGGGCACCTGGCACGGCTGTTCGGCGGCGCTGGAGACCATGATTTCCGGCGGCAAGGGCGGGGTGATCGTCAATGTCGGATCATTGTCGGGGCAGGTAGGCTATCCCGGCCTGCACCCGGCCTACGGCGCGTCCAAGGCCGGTGTCCACCAGCTTACCAGGACCTACGCCATGGAAGGTGCGCGGCATGGCGTGCGGGTGAACGCCGTCGCGCCGTCGGTGCTGGAGGGCAGCATGGGCGACACCTTCAGCGACGAGCAGAAAGCCCGCCTCATCCGCGCCAACCCCATGAAGCGCCTGGGCGGCATGGACGACGTGACGGGCGTGGTGCGGTTCCTGTGTTCCGACGAAGCCGCCTACATGACCGGCGCGACCTTGCCGGTCAACGGCGGCTCCTTCATGCCATGAGCCGCCGGGGCGATGATCCGGCGGCGCTGGCGGAAACGCTCCGCCTGCTGCACGGCATGGGCTTCCACCGCTGGGCCGGCATGCCGCCGCCGGAGCGGGCGGCGGACGGCTCGGTCTCCGTGACCATTCAAGCGGAGGGCGACGCCGTCATGCCCTTCGGCGGCCTGCACGGCGGCGTGCTGACGGGGCTGTACGAGTTCCCGGCGCTGGCCGCACTCCTGCCCGAGTTGGCGCCTGACGAATGGGCGGTGACGGCCGACATCCACGCCCGCAACATCGGCGCGGTCCGCACCGGCGAGGTGGTCACCATCACGGGCCGGCTGGTCAGGCGCGGGCGCGGCATCGCCTTCGTGGAGGCCGAGGCCCGCGTCGACGACCGCCTCGTGGGGCGGGCGAGCATCACCAAGGCCATTGTCCCGGCGCCGGATGCCCTCAAGCCCGGGTGACACGGCCCGCCTTCCGTCGGGGCCAGATGCCGCCGACATACAGTGTCCAGGCGATGATGGGCACCTGGAACGCCAGTCTCAGCCAGTAGTACCAGTCGCCCGTCGGCAAGCCCTCGAAGCGGATGCCGTTGACAATGTTGCTGACGTTGGCCGGCAGCACGGCGACGAAGTACACCGCAAGCAGCACCGCCGCCAGCCGCCGCGTGCGGGGGATCAGAAGGCCGATGGCGCCCGCGATCTCCAACAGGCCGGTCACCAGCACGATGGCCTCGGGGAAAGGCAGGAACGGCTCGATCATGCGGGTGTAGCGGTCGGGCGTCATCAGGTGGTCGACACCGGCGAAAGCCAGCGCGCCGGCAAGGCCCCAGCGCATCCGGGCGCGCCAGCTGCCCATGGTCGGCACGCGGAGAAGGCCCAGCGCCGTCGCCGCCGCCGTTCCCGCCAGGATCATCAGAAAAAAGACCATTCCGCCCCTCTGCCATTTGCGCGCGCCCCTGGTCTACGTCTCCTGGCGTGTCCCAGTGCGCCGATAGCCCTTGCCGGCCCTTTCGGGGCTGTTGTACGCTCTGATTGTCGGACAAACGGGCAAAAGACCCGCGCAGGTACCGACAGCCGGGAGGACACGGGATGACGCAGACGTTCGAGCGGCTGGACGTGCCGCCCGCCTACCAACTGGTTTTCCAGGCCATAGAGACGGAAATCGTCGAGGGCCGCCTCAACGCGGGCGACAGGCTTCCCACCGAAACCGCCATGGCGCGGCAGTTCGGCGTCAACCGATCAACGGTGCGGGAAGGCATCCGCCTGCTGGAGCAGTCGGGGCTGGTGCGGCGCGAGGCCGGGCGGCGGCTGCATGTCTCGCTGCCCCACACGCGGGAACTGGCGCCGCGCGTCTCCCGCGCCATGATCATGCAGCGCGTTACCTTCCGGGAACTGTGGGAGGTCGCCATGGCGCTGGAGCCCGCCGCCGCGGCGCTGGCGGCCGTGCGCATCACCGACTCCGCGCTCACGCGGCTGGAAGAGAACGTGGAGGCGACCCGCCAGGCCGTTGCGGCCGGCGATCCGGTCGTGCCGCTGGACGTGGAATTCCACGCGCTGATCGCCGAGGCCGCCGGCAACAAGGCCCTGCTGCTGTGCCGCGAGCCCATGTCGCTGCTGTTCTACCCCGCCATCCGCGTGTTGTTCACCAAGTCGGAAACAGGCCGCATCGCGCAAGGCAGGCTCATCAAGGCCCATGAAATCCTGCTCGACGCCCTGCGCGGGCGCGACGAAGTGACGGCGCGCGACTGGATGACGCGGCACATCGTCGACTTCAAGCGCGGGTACGCTGTGCGGGGGCTGGACATGGACGCCGCCGTCGACCGCCTGTCCCTCCTGGCGGTCTGAGGCGTCCATGCAGCCTGCATACTTACATGGGAATGGTCACCGTCATCCCGCCGTCCGCCACGATGGAGGCGCCGGTGACGTAGCGCGCCGCCGGGGAGGCGAGGAACAGCGCCACGCCCGCAATATCGTCGGGCTCTCCCAGGCGCTTGAGCGCGGTGGCGCGGATGCTCGGCTCGGCGATCTCGGGATTGTCCCACAGGGCCTGGGCGAATTCGGTCTTGATGACGCCGGGGCAGATGGCGTTGACGCGCACGTTGCGCGGCCCCCACTGCACGGCCAGCGTCTTGGTCAGTCCGATGTCGGCGGCCTTCGATATTCCGTAGGCGCCGATGCCCTCACACCCCCGCAGGCCGGCGACGCTGGACAGGATGATGACCGATCCGCCGCCGCGCTCTGCCATGCCCGGCATCACCATGTTCGCCAGCCACAGGTTCGACCGCACGTTGGCGTTCATGATCTTGTCCCAGGCGCCGTCCTCGATGGTCTCCAGCGGCCCGTAGTGCGGGTTGACGGCGGCGTTGCACACCAGCGCGTCGATGCCGCCCCATTCCGCCACCGTGCGGTCCACCAGCGCCTGAAGGTCCTCCTTCCGGCCCACGTTGGCGGCCTGGGCGATGGCCTGGCCGCCCGTGGCGCGGATGCCGTCCGCCACCGCATCACAGGCATCCTGCCTGCGGCTGGAGATCACCACGCGCGCCCCGGCCTCCGCCGCCCGCTCGGCGATGGCACGGCCGATGCCCCGGCTGGAGCCGGTGATGAGGAACACCTTGTCGCGGATATCAAACATGCGGGACGCCTCCTGCGCTTTGTTGGTTGTTGTCCCGGAACGATACGGCGTTGTTGAAATGTAAATCAAGTGTAAATCTTATACAATAAATCACGGGAGGCGAAATCTCATGCAAAGCAGAATAATGAGCCGGCGCGATCTCGATTTTCTGCTTTACGAGTTCATGGATGTCGATGCGCTGTCTTCCCGCCCGCGCCACGAAGACCACGGCCGCGACACCATCGCCGCCATGCTCGACACAGCCGAGGCCATGGCGGAAAACGATTTCGCCCCCAACAACCGCAAGGCCGACGAAAACGAACCGCGCTTCGAGAACGGCCGCGTGACGCAGATCCCCGAGACGGGCGAGTCCCTGCGCAAGTTCTCCGAGGCCGGGTTCATGGCGGCGCTTGGCGATGAGCGGTGGGGCGGGCTTCAACTGCCGTTCACGGTCAACATGGCCATCAACGCCGTCTTCAGCGCCGCCAACATCTCCACCATGGCCTATGCCTTCCTGACGCAATCGGCCGCCAACATGCTGGAGACCTTCGGCAGCGGCGAGCAGAAGGAACGCTTCCTGCCGCGGATGCTGTCGGGCGAGTTCTTCGGCACCATGTGCCTGACCGAGCCGCAGGCCGGCAGTTCGCTATCCGACATCCGCACCACCGCCGTTCCGCAGGGTGACGGCAGCTACCGGATCACGGGCAACAAGATCTACATTTCCGGCGGGGAGCAGGCGATCACCTCCAACATCGTCCACCTGGTGCTGGCGCGCATCAAGGACGCGCCGCCGGGGGTGAAGGGCATCAGCCTGTTCCTGGTGCCCAAGGTGCTGGTGAACGACGACGGCTCGCTGGGGGACCGCAACGACGTCTCGCTGGCCGGCCTGATCCACAAGATGGGCTATCGCGGCACCACCTCGACCATGCTGAACTTCGGGGAGCGCGAGGGCGCCGTCGGCTGGCTGATCGGGGAGCCGCACAAGGGCCTGTCCTACATGTTCCAGATGATGAACGAGGCCCGCATCATCGTCGGCAACGGTGCGGCGGCGCTGGCCTATACGGGATACCTCCACAGCCTGGCCTACGCGCGGGAGCGGGCGCAGGGGCGTCCGGCGGCGGCCAAGGACCCGGCGGCGGCGCCGGTGCCCATCATCAAGCACCCCGACGTGCGCCGGATGCTGCTCGCGCAGAAGGCCTATGCCGAGGGCGCGCTCGCGCTCACGCTGTTCTCCGCCCGGCTGGTGGACGAATGGCGCGCCGGCGGGACGGAAGAGGCCCGCGCCGAGGCCCACCAGCTTCTGGAGCTGCTCACCCCCGTCGCCAAAAGCTGGCCCAGCCAGTGGGGGCTGGAGGCCAACAACCTGGCGATCCAGGTGCACGGCGGATACGGCTACACCCGCGAATACCCGGTGGAGCAGTTCTACCGCGACAACCGCCTCAACCCCATTCACGAGGGCACGCACGGCATCCAGGCGCTGGACCTGCTCGGCCGCAAGGTGCGCATGGACGATGGCGCGGCATTCGAGCGGCTGTGCGCGCTGATGGTGGAGACGGCCGAAGCCGCCCGCGCCCATCCGGGGCTGGCGGAGTTCGCCGATGCGCTGGCGGAGGCGGTGGAACGCGCGCGGCTCACCACCGCCGCCCTGCGCGCCAACATGACCGAGACCGTGCTCGGCAATGCGTCGGTGTATCTTGAGATGCTGGGGCATGTGGTGGTCGCCTGGCTGTGGCTGAAACAGGCGGTGGTGGCCTGCGATGCGCTAACCACCGACCCGCACGCGGCCGACCGGGCCTTCTATGCCGGCAAGCTGGCGGCGTGCCGGTACTTCTTCCGGTGGGAGTTGCCGAAGACCGCCCCGCAGCTCGACCGCCTCGCCGCCGTGGACGACACCTGGTTCGCCATGGCCGAGGATGACTTCTAGAGCCTTACCTCGCCAAGATTGGCGGGGTAAGGCGAATAGGGTCGCGACTGCGACCCCGCGCCGGTCAGGCGCGTGAGCCTGCGTGGCGCTTGAACGCAGCTCCGGCGCGCAAGCGGCAGAGCGTAAACAGGCAATTGAGGGAGAGACACGATATGGACCGCATTCCCGTGGGCGTCGTCGGCGCCGGCATGATGGGCGCCGAGATCGCCCTGACCTTCGCCATGGCCGGCCACCCCACCATCCTCACCGACGCCAAGCCCGAGGTCCGCGACGGCGTGATGGAGCGCCTGGACTCGACGCTGGCGAAGGCCGTCGCGCGCGGCCTGTTCACCGAGGCCCAGCACCGCACGACGCTGGATACCCTGCGCGTGGTCGACGATCTGAGCGCCTACGACGACCGGCGGTTCATCGTTGAAGCGGTGTTCGAGGACGAGGCGGTGAAGAAGGGCACCTTCGCCAAACTGGACGGCGTTGCTCCGGCCGGGTGCCTGTTCGCCTCCAACACCTCCACCATCCCCATCTCCACGCTGGCGGGCGCCGTGGCGCCGGAGCGGCGGGCGGGATTCCTGGGGACGCACTTCTTCTCTCCGGTCCACCGCATGAAGCTGGTGGAGGTCATCCCCGCCTTCGAAACCGCACCCGAGACGGTGGAGACGGTGATGGACCTCTGCCGCGAGGCCGGCAAGACGCCGATCCGCGTCAAGGACGTGGCCGGCTTCGCCGTCAACCGCGTCCTCCATGCCTTCATGATCGAGGCCGTGCGGCTGGTGGAGGAAGAGGTTTGCACGCCCGAGGAAGTGGACACCGCCTGCAAGCTGGGTCTCGGCCACCCCGTCGGCCCGTTCGAGCTGATGGACCTGGTCAGCAACAGCCTGTGCGAGGACGTCCAGGACATCCTGAAGGACGCCTACGGCCCCCGGTTCATGCCGCGCCCGCTGCTGCGCCAGAAGGTCGCCGCCGGCCACGACGGCCGCCGCGCCGGAAAGGGGTGGCGGGCATGAGCGGCACCGACCTCGGCACGCTCGCCGCCGGGCAACTCCTGCGCCTCTACCGCCGGCGCGAGGCCTCGCCGGTGGAGGCGACGAAGGCGGCGCTGGACCGCATCCACCGCTTCGACCCGGCCGTCAACGCCTTCTGCCATGTGGACGAGGAGGCGGCCCTTGCGGCGGCGCGGGAGTCGGAGGCGCGATGGCTGGGCGGCGGCCCCGTGGGCGCGCTCGACGGCGTGCCGGCGACCATCAAGGACATGGCGCTCGCGCGCGGGATGCCGACGCTGAAAGGCTCGCGCACCGTCGATCCTGCCGGTCCGTGGCAGGACGATTCGCCCTTCGCCGCGCGGCTGCGGGAGGCGGGCGCGGTGCTGCTCGGCAAGACCACGACGCCGGAGTTCGGCTGGAAGGGCGTGACCGATTGCCCGCTGACCGGCCACACCCGCAACCCGTGGGATACCTCGCGCACCCCCGGCGGTTCCAGCGGCGGGGCGGCGGCGGCGGCGGCGCTCAACATGGGGGTGCTGCACCAAGGGTCCGACGCCGGCGGGTCCATCCGTATCCCCTGCGCCTTCACCGGCACGGCCGGCATCAAGCCCACCTTCGGCTTCGTGCCCCAGTGGCCGGCCAGCGCCATGGGAACGCTCTCCCACCTGGGCCCCATGGCGCGGAGCGTGGAGGACGTGGCGCGGATGCTCACCGTCGTCGGTCGGTCCGACGACCGCGACAGCCTGGCCGGCGCGCCCTTTGACCGCGACTGGACGCAGGGCCTTGCGCGCGGCATCCGGGGACTGCGCGTCGCTTACAGCCGCACGCTTGGATACGTATACGTACGACCCGACATCGCCCGCGCCGTGGACGCCGCCGTGGCGGTGCTGCGCGACCTGGGCGCGCATGTGGAGGAGGTGGACCCCGGCTTCGATGATCCGGTGGAGGCCTTCAACACGCTCTGGTTCGCCGGCGCCGCCCGCGCGCTGGGCAAGCTGCCGCCCGACAAGCGTGCCCTGGTCGATCCCGGCTTGCAGGAGATCGCGGAGCAGGGCGCGCGGATTTCGGCCGTCGATTATCTGGCCGCCATGGAGGTCCGCGCCGCGCTGTCCGAGCGCATGGCCGCCTTCCACCGCGACTGGGACCTGCTGGTGACGCCGACCATGCCGCTGACGGCCTTTCCCCTGGGCGCCAACGTGCCGCCGGACAGCGGCATGGCCCAGTGGCAGGACTGGACGCCGTTCACATACCCGTTCAACTTGACGCAGCAGCCGGCGGCCTCGGTCCCCTGCGGCTTTGGCGACGACGGGATGCCGGTGGGGCTGCATGTGGTCGGTGCGCGGTTCGACGACGCCACGGTGCTGCGCCTCTGTGTGGCCTATGAGGCCGCCTGTCCGCCGACGTTTCCCGAGGCGCCGCGGGGCGCCTGAAACGGAGGCTGAAAAAAGAAGCGGCCCGAACCCGGGGAAGGGTCGGACCGCGAAGGAATCCGCGCATGGCGGTGTGTGGGGAAGCCATCGGTCGGAGAGGTCATGCTTCATCCGATGACAGGAACCACTCTGCCGCCGGCCCTGCCGCGACGCCTTGATTCCGGATAAGTCCGCTCAGCTTTCCGGCGCGTTTTTTTCATGCTCCGCGCTTGCCTGGGCGGCCGAGAGAACCGGTGTATCCCTCTCGACCCTTGGCCTTGCGTGCCGAAGGTGGCACCTTCGTCTTGTTCTACGCCGGGAGACCTTCATGCCCAACACCGCCGCCAGCGCCGAACTTCTCGCCCAGAGCCGCCTGTTCGTCCGGCTGCCGCCAGCCGAGCGCGAGGCCCTGGCGCGGATGGCGGAGGTCCGCCACCTGGAGACGGGCGACCCTCTGTGCGCACAGGGCGCGCCGGCGGATGCGCTGTTCGTGGTGCGGGAAGGCTATGTGAAGACGTTCATTCCGGGCCGCTCGCGCAAGGACGAACAGGCCATCGACATCGTCGGCCCCGGCGCGGTGATCGGCGAAACATCGGCCACGGGCGTCGGCGAATACCCGGTGTCGGCGGTGGCGCTGGATTCGGTGACGGCGCTGGTGGTGCCGGGCGAGGCCCTGAATGCGGCGCTGGCGCGCAATTACGAGGTGGTTCTGTCGCTCATGGGGTCACTCTCGGGCGGACTGCGGGGGCTGCTGTCGCAGGTGACGGAACTCAAGATGAAATCCACGGCCGAGAGGCTCGCCATGTTCCTGGTGCAACTCTCGCCCGAGGAGGAGGGCGCGGCGCGCATCCCGCTGCCCTACAGCAAGCGGGTGGTGGCCGAAAAACTGGGCATGACCCCGGAAACCCTGTCGCGGTCGCTGGCGAAGCTGGGGTCGGTGGGCGTGTCGTCCTGCGGGCGCGACCTGATCTGCGTCGACGACATGGAGGCCCTGGCCGAGTACGCCGGCTTCTGGCCAGAGGACGAGGAGGAGCGCGCCTGATGCCGGAAATCCGCCCCCTGAGCCCGACGGACCTGACGGCCCTGCGCGAGGCGCCCCTTTTCGCCAGGCTGGACGAGTCGGAGCTTGCCGCCGTTGCCGCCACCGGCTCCATGCGCCGCTACGACCATGTGGCGCTGCTGTTTTCCGCCGGCGATCCGGCCGATGCCTTCTATGCGGTGGCTGAAGGGCACGTCCACCTGTTCGCACTGAACGAGGACGGCGACCAGAGCCTGGTGACCATTGTCGGCCCGGGCGAGACGTTCGCGGAAGCCGCCTTGTTCGGCGCCGGGCGGTTTCCCGTCAACGCCGAGGTGCAGGCCGGCGCCGTGCTGGCGCGCATCGACGGAAGCGCCTTCCTCAAGGTGCTGCGCGGCAACCAGGCCCTGGGCTTCCGGATGCTCGACAGTCTGCTGGCCCGCCAGGTGTTCCTGATGCACGAAATCCGCCGCCTCAAGGCCCACAGCCCGGCGGAGCGGCTGGCGTCCTACCTGCTCAGCCTGATCGAGTCCCACACCTGGCCCGGCCACGGCAAGCTGCCGGTGCGCAAGCAGCTGATCGCCAGCCGCATCGGGATCGAGCCGGAAAGCCTGTCCCGCGCCCTGCGCCGCCTGGACGAGGCGGGCGTGGTGTGCGAGGGCGACGACGTGCTGGTGAAGGACGAAAGCCTGCTGCGCGGCTTCTGCGCGACCTTTGGTGGTACGGCTTAGACCTAGCGGCGGCGTCTGCTTTTTTGACCAGGGTCAAGGCCGCCCCTCCGGATGGGGATCATTGTCGGGTCCGTCAATGACCGCATCCCTAGGAGGGGGCATCCATGTCGTACCCAACAATGACCCGTATCCTCAGCGGTTCGGTGGCGGCGGTGGCGCTGGTGGCGCTGTCGTCGGGCGCCTGGGCCGCCGAAGAAAAGAAGGACCACGTGCCCGATCGCGCCAAGGAAGGCGGGACCACGCAGACCTACGAACCGCAGATGGAGAGCATGCCGGCCGAGCCCGAGCAGCCGCGGGTCGAGGTCAAGGAGATGAGCGCGGAAGAGTTCGCGCAAGGCAAGAAGATCTTCTTCGAGCGCTGCGCCGGCTGCCACGGCGTGCTGCGCAAGGGCGCCACGGGTCCGAACCTTGAGACCGAACGCACCCACGAACTGGGCTTCGAGCACCTTCAGGCCTTCATCACCTACGGCAGCCCCGCCGGCATGCCCAACTGGGGCACCTCGGGCGAATTGACCGAGGGCGAGATCGAGCTGATGTCCAACTACCTGCTCCACGAGCCGCCGGCACCGCCGGAATGGGGCATGGACAAGATGATGGAGACCTGGGAGGTCTTCGTCGAGCCCGAGAACCGGGTGACCGAGCCGAAGAACGACCTGCCGCTGGACAACCTGTTCTCCGTCACCCTGCGTGACGCCGGCGAGATCGCGCTGATCAACGGCGACACCTACGAGATCGAGAAGATCATCCCCACCGGCTACGCCGTGCACATTTCGCGCATGTCCGCTTCCGGCCGCTATGTCTTCGTCATCGGCCGCGACGCCCGCATCGACATGATCGATCTGTGGCCGGAAGAGCCCACCAAGGTCGCGTCGCTGAAGATCGGCATGGAGGCCCGCTCGGTCGAGACGTCCAAGATGAAGGGCTGGGAAGACAAGCTGGCCATCGCCGGCGCCTATTGGCCGCCGCAGTACGTCATCATGGACGGCCAGACGCTGGAGCCCAAGAAGATCGTCTCCACCCGCGGCATGCTCTACGACGAGCAGACCTTCCACCCGGAACCGCGCGTCGCGTCGATCCTCTCTTCGCACTACAACCCGGAGTTCATCGTCAACGTCAAGGAAACCGGCAAGGTCCTGCTGGTCGACTACACCGACCTGGACGCCCTGAAGACCGTCGAGATCGACGCCGAGCGCTTCCTGCACGACGGCGGCCTGGACAGCTCCGGGCGGTACTTCCTGGTGGCGGCCAACGCGCGCGACAAGGTGGCGATCATCGACACCAAGGACCGCAAGCTGGTCAACATCGTCGAGACCGGCATCAAGCCGCACCCCGGCCGCGGTGCCAACTTCGTGCACCCCGAGTTCGGGCCGGTGTGGGCCACCAGCCACCTGGGCGATGAATCCATCGCCATGATCGGCACCGATCCGGAAGGTCATCCGGACAGCGCCTTCAAGGTGGTCGACAAGGTCGACGGCCAGGGCGGCGGCTCGCTGTTCATCAAGACCCACCCGAACAGCACCAACCTGTGGGTCGACACGCCGCTGAACTCGCTGGAGGAGATGTACCAGTCGGTGGCCGTGTTCGACATCAACAACCTGGACGCCGGGTTCGAGGTGCTGCCGATCGCCGAGTGGGCCGACCTGGGCGAGGGCGCCAAGCGCGTCGTGCAGCCCGAGTACAACAAGGCCGGTACCGAAGTCTGGTTCTCCGTCTGGAACGGCAAGGAACAGACCTCCGCCATCGTGGTGGTCGACGACAAGACGCGCGAGCTTAAGAAGGTCATCAAGGACCCGCGCCTGATCACGCCGACCGGCAAGTTCAATACCTACAACACGCAGAACGACGTGTATTGATCCCGCAGAGGTGAGGGCGGCGGCCGGTCCGGGTTTATCCGGTCGCCGCCCGACCCCTGGGGTCCGACTTTCCTTCGCACAGAATTCCAAGGCCGCCGCCGAGCGCTCGCCGCCCAGCCGACCGGCCAACCGGGGAGAAGAAACATGCGCAAGCTCGGGAAAGTGCACCTGGTGGGCGCCGGGCCGGGAGACCCCGACCTGCTGACCGTCAAGGCCGCCCGCCTGCTGTCCGAGGCCGATGCCGTCGCCTACGACCGGCTGGTGTCCGACGCGGTGATGAAGATGGTGCCTTCGCGCGCCGAGCGTGTCTTCGTCGGCAAGGAAAGCGGCTGCCACCACTGCTCGCAGGATCGCATCAACACCATCCTGCTGGAGCTGGCCCGCCGCCACCGCACCATCGTCCGGCTGAAGGGCGGCGATCCGTTCGTCTTCGGGCGCGGCGGCGAGGAAGCCGAATACCTGGGCCGCCACGGCGTCGAGGTCGTGGTCACGCCGGGCATCACATCCGCCGCCGCCTGCGGCGCCGCCACGGGCGTGCCGCTCACCCACCGGGGGCTTGCGACCGGCGTGCGCTTCGTCACCGGCCACGCCAAGGCCGACGCGCCGCTGGACCTGAACTGGGCCAGCCTCGCCGATCCCGACACCACGCTGGTCATCTACATGGGCCTTGCGACCCTGCCGCAGACCAGCGCCCAGCTCATCGCCCACGGCCTGCCCGCGGAGACGCCGGTGCTGGCGGTGCAGAACGGCACAACGCCCAAGGAACGCCGTCTGCTGACCACTCTTTCCGAGGCGCCGGACGCCCTGACGGCGGCCTGTTTCCGTCCGCCGACGCTGCTGGTCATCGGCCGCGTCGCCGCGCTGGCCGACGCGCCGACGCTGATCGCCGAGGCCGAGGCCCTGGCTTTGTCGGAAGCCGCGCCCGCCTTCCGTTCCGTCGTCGCGGGACATGCGTAGGGCGGCTTTTGCCGCGGCTTTCGTGGTGCTGGCGAGTGCGGTGCCCGTCGCGGCGTCCTCTTCCGATGCCGTCCCCGCTGTTTCAACGGAGCGCATGGCCGAACTGCGCGAGTTCCTCACGCAGGACTGCGGCTCCTGCCACGGCCTGACCCGCAAGGGCGGCCTGGGCACCCCGCTGACCCCCGAGGCTTTGGCCGACCGCTCCGACGAGGACCTGGCGCTTACCATCCTGCACGGCGTGCCCGGCACGCCCATGCCGCCCTGGTCGCCCCTGCTGACCGAGGCCGAGGTGGACGCCATTATCCGGATGCTCCGTCAAGGAGACTGATTATGCGTATACGTACTTTTGTGCTGGGCACCGTCGCCGCCGTTGCGCTGGCGACGGGTGCCGCCGCCGGGGACGGCCTCGGTGAAGGCCCTCGCGGGACGGGCGATCTGGGCGTCGTCATCGAGCGCGCCACCGGTCAGGTTGCCGTGGTCGACCGCCTGGAAAGCGCGCGCCTGGCGACCGTCGACGGGCTGGGCGACCTGTCCCACGCCTCCGTCGTCTTCGGGCCGAGCGAGCGCTATGCCTACGTCTTCGGCCGCGACGGCGGGCTGACCAAGGTGGACGTGCTGACGGGCACCATTGATGCGCGCGTGGTGCAGTCCGGCAACTCCATCGGCGGCGCCATCTCCGAGGACGGCTCGCTGGTGGCCGTGGCGAACTACGAGCCCGGCGGCGTGAAGGTGTTCGATGCCGACACGCTGGAGCTGGTCGCCGACATTCCCGCCACCGACATCGGCGAGGGCAAGCGGTCCAAGGTCGTGGGGCTGGAAGACGCGCCGGGCAACCGCTTCGTCTTCAGCCTCTATGACACCGACGAAATCTGGATCGCCGATTTCTCCAAGGACCGCAAGGCGCCGGAGCTGACCAAGTACGAGGCCATCGGCCGCCAGCCCTATGACGCGCTGGTCAGCGAGGACGGCCGCTGGTATCTGGCCGGCCTGTTCGGCGAGGACGGCATCGCCATGCTGGATCTTTGGCACCCGGACAAGGGCGTCCGGCAGGTGCTGGAGGGCTACGGCCGGGGCGAGGAAGCCCTGCCGGTCTACAAGATGCCCCACCTGGAAGGCTGGGCGGTCGCCGGCGGCTATGCCTGGCTGCCCGCCATCGGCCGGCATTCGGTGCTGGTGGTCGACATGGACACCTGGGAGCAGGTGGCGGAAATCCCCGTCCACGGCCAGCCGGTGTTCGTCATGGCGCGGCCGGGCGGGCGGCATGTGTGGGTCAACTTCGCCCTGCCGGACAACGAATTCGTCCAGGTCATCGACACCGAGGCGCTGGAGGTGGTCGACACCCTGGAGCCGGGGCCGGGCGTCCTGCACATGGAGTTCACCCCGCGCGGCGACCGCGTGTGGCTGAGCGTGCGCGACCAGAACGAGGTCCACGTCTACGACACCGCGACGCGCGAAAGGCTTGCCGTGCTGCCGGCGGAGAAGCCGTCGGGCATCTTCTTCACCAGCCGCGCCCACCGGATCGGGCTGTAGTCGCAAATCCCGAGCGGGCCGAGCGGCCCGCGGCGACGCATTTGCGCAAACAGGAAGAGGCGGGGAAAATGGACACCAGCGACCTCAAGGCCCGCCTGCTGGAGGTCGCGCAGCGCGACTTCCCGCTGACGCCGCGCCCGTACAAGACGCTCGCCGACCGGCTGGGCGTCACAGAGGATGCGGTGATCGCCGCGTTCCGCGAGATGACCCTGGATGATGAACTGATCTCGCGGATCGGGGCGGTCTACCGTACCGGCACCGTCGGGGCGAGCTGTCTGGCCGCCCTGGCGGTGCCGGAAAATTCCCTGGAAAAGACGGCGGAATTTGTCGGGACCTTTCCCGAAGTCAATCACAACTACCGGCGCGACCATCCACACTGGACCCTGTGGTTCGTGGTCACCGCCCCCGACACCGCCGGCCGCGACGCCGTGCTGGACCGGGTGGAGGCGGAGACCGGACTGCCCTTGTTGCGGCTTCCCATGGTGGAGGCCTACCACCTGGACCTGGGGTTCCCGTTGCGATGACCGCCGTCGACCGTTTTCCACCTCTGCCCGACGCCGACATGGCCCTGGTCGCCGCCTTGCGCGACGGCCTGCCGTTGTCGCACCGCCCCTATGCGAGCCTCGGCTCCCGTATCGGCATGAGCGAGGCGGAGGTGATCTCCCGCCTGTCCGAATTGTCGGAGGCCGGCATCATCCGCCGCTTCGGCGCCATCGTCCGCCATCACGAGGCCGGCTTCCGCGCCAACGCCATGGTGGTGCTGGACGTGCCCGACGAACAGGTGGCGGAAACGGGCCGGATGCTGGGGGGTGAGAAGGCGGTGACGCTGTGCTATCGCCGCGTCCGTGTGCCGGGGCAGTGGCCGTACAACCTCTACGCCATGGTCCACGGCCGCGACCGCGCCGTGGTGACGGCGGAGGTGCGCGAGATGCTGGCGCGCCTGGGCCTTGCCCGGTTCCCGCATGACATCCTGTTCAGCACGCACCGCTACAAGCAGACCGGCGGCCGCTACGGCCGGGCGAGGGGGGAGGCATGACCGAACACCTGGACGCCATCGACCGCGCCGTCATCAACGCGCTGCAGGGCGGATTTCCCGTTTCCGCGCGTCCCTTCGCCGAGGCCGCCGCGCCGCTGGGCCTGACGGAGCAGCAGTTGATCGACCGCATCGCCGACCTTCGGGCGCGCGGCGTGCTGACCCGCTTCGGCCCCCTGTTCAAGCCCGAGGCCCTGGGCGGCGAGGCGGTGCTGTGCGCCATGACCGTCCCGGCCGATCGTTTTGATGCGGTGGCGGAGCAGGTGAATGCCTGGCCCGAAGTCGCCCACAACTATGCCCGCGACCATGCGCTCAACATGTGGTTCGTGGTCGCCGCCGACAGCCCGCGTCGCTGCCGCGAGGTCTGCGCCGAGATTTCGGAACTGACGGGCCTGACGGTCCTGCCCATGCCCAAGCTGCACGAGTTCCACCTGGACCTGAGGTTGACGGCATGACGACGCCCTGCCTTCTCGACGCCACCGACCGCGCGCTGATCGAGGCGACCCAGTCCGGCCTGCCGCTGGTCCCCGATCCCTACGGCGCCATCGCCGAGGACCTGGACCTTTCGGCTGAGGACGTGCGCGCCCGGCTCGCCCGGATGCAGGCCGCCGGCGTGATCCGACGCATCGGCGTGGTGCCCAACCACTACCGATTGGGCTACCGCGCGAACGGCATGACGGTGTGGGACGTGGACGACGCCCGCGTCATGGCGCTGGGCGAGGCCGTCGGCGCGCTGCCCTTCGTGAGCCATTGCTACCTGCGGCCGCGCTTCCCCGAGGTCTGGCCCTACAACCTGTTCGCCATGGTCCACGGCCACCACCGTGCGGAAGCCGAAGAGCAGGCGGCGGAAATCCGCGCGCTGCTGGGTGATGCCTGCCGCGCCGGCGAGATCCTCTATTCGACGAAAATCCTCAAGAAGACCGGCCTGCGCCTGGGGCGCGCCCCCGCCGCCGGTCAGGGAGGCTGATATGTTCCGACTGTCCCGCTACATCACCGCCGTGCTCGCCGACGCCGAGGGCCGCGAACCCCCGCGCCCCCGCCGCCCCGTCGCGCCCGGCGCCGGTTCGGGAATGCCCAGCGGCCCGGTGGTGATCTGGAACCTGGTGCGGCGCTGCAACCTGACCTGCAAGCACTGCTACAGCCTGTCCGCCGACACCGACTTCAAGGGCGAACTGTCCACCGACGAGGTCTTCGGCGTGATGGACGACCTGAAGGGCTTCGGCGTGCCGGTGCTGATCCTCTCGGGCGGCGAGCCCCTCATGCGCCCGGACATCCTGCGCGTGGCGACGCGGGCCAAGATGATGGGCTTCTACGTCGGTCTGTCGACCAACGGCACGCTCATCAACACCGACAACGTGCATCACCTTCAGACGGTCGGCTTCGATTACGTGGGCATCAGCATGGACGGCCTGCGCGAGACGCACGACCGTTTCCGCCGCAAGGAAGGCGCCTTCGATGCCGCGCTGAACGGCGCGCGGCTGTGCCGTGACCACGGCATCAAGGTGGGCCTGCGCTTCTGCCCGACCCAGGACACCGCCGCCGACCTGCCGGGCCTGTTGGACCTGGCGGACGCCGAGGGTATCGACAAGCTGTATGTCACGCACCTGAACTATGCCGGGCGCGGCAACCACAACCGCCGCTCCGACGCCCACCACGCCCTGACCCGCGACACCATGGACCTGCTGTTCGACCGCTGCGTCGACGACGTGCGCGCCGGCCGGTCCCGCGAATACGTCACCGGCAACAACGATGCCGATGGGGTCTACCTGCTGAAATGGGCGGAGCGCCGCTTTCCCGACCAGGTGCCCATGCTGCGGACGATGCTGGAGCGCTGGGGCGGCAATGCCTCGGGCGTGAACGTCGCCAACATCGACAACCTGGGCAACGTCCACCCGGACACCATGTGGTGGACCCATACGCTTGGCAACGTGCGCGAGCGGCCGTTCTCCGAGATCTGGGAGGACACGTCGGACCCGCTGATGGCCGGCCTGAAATCGTCGCGCCGGCCGTTGAAGGGGCGGTGCGCGGAGTGTTCCTTCCGCGCCATCTGCAACGGCAACACCCGCACCCGCGCCTGGCAGCTGACGGGCGACGCCTGGGCGGAAGATCCCGGCTGCTACCTGGACGACGACGAGATCGGCGTGACCGGCGGCGCCCCGCGTGTCGCACTGACCGGCTTCGGAGAAACCCGTCGCCGCATGGCCGTGGGAGGCTGAGATGGGCGTTCGTCTTCTGGTGGCGGCCTCGGCCGCCGTGCTGGCCCTGGCGGTTGCCGCCCGGGCCGCCGAGCCCGACGCGGCGCGGCTCTACACCGAGAACTGCGCGGCCTGCCACGGCGGGGACCGCCTGGGCGCCATCGGCCCGGCGCTGCTGCCGCAGAACCTGGGCCGCCTGAAGCGGGACGAGGCGGTGGACGTCATCCTCCACAGCCGCCCCGCCAGCCAGATGCCGGCCTTCGGGGACTCCCTGTCGCGGGCCGAGGCCGAGGCCCTGGCCGCCTACATCTTCGCCGCGCCCGAGGCGCTGCCCGACTGGGGTATGGCGGAAACGGCCGCCAGCCACATCCAGCACGTGGACCCGGCCGCGCTGCCCGACGCGCCGGTGTTCGACGCGGACCCGCTCAACCTGTTCTCGGTAGTGGAAAGCGGCGATCATCATGTCAGCGTGCTGGACGGCGACACCTTCGAGCGCCTGGCCCGCTTCGAGAGCCGCTTTGCCCTGCACGGCGGCATCAAGTATTCCCCCGACGGCCGGTTCGCCTACATGGCCAGCCGCGACGGCTGGGTGTCCATGTACGACCTGTATTCGCTGCAAATGGTGGCGGAGGTGCGGGCGGGCATCAACACGCGCAACATCGCCGTGTCCGGTGACGGAAAATGGGTAGCCGTCGGCAACACGCTGCCGGGGACGGTGGTGATCCTCAACGCCGCCGATCTGACGCCGCATCGCGTGATCCCCGTGGTCGGCGACCGGGGGGAGACCAGCCGCGTGTCGGCCGTCTATGCCGCCCCGCCGCGCGACAGCTTCATCGTGGCGCTGAAGGACCTGCCGGAGGTCTGGGAAATCCCCTACGTAAAGCCCAAGAAGCCGCACTATCCGGGCCTCGTCCACAACTACGAGCCGGGCATGGTGGAGGCGCTGGGCGTGAAGGATCAGGCGTTCCAGGCGCGCCGCATCAAACTGGACGACTACCTGGACGACTTCTTCTTCAGCCAGGACTATCAGAACCTCATGGGCGCGGCGCGCAACGGGCACAACGGGCAGGTGGTCAACCTGATCGTCGGCCGCAAGATCGCCGACATTCCGCTGTCGGGCATGCCGCACCTCGGCTCGGGCATCACGTTTGACTGGCAGGGCCGCCGCGTCATGGCCTCTCCCAACCTGAAGGAGGCCAAGATCACGGTGCTGGACATGCAGACGTGGGAGGTGGTGACGGAACTGGAAACCCTTGGCCCCGGCTTCTTCATGCGCAGCCACGCGAACAGCCCGCACGCCTTCGCCGACGTCTTCTTCGGCCCCAACCGCGACGCGGTGCATGTGATCGACAAGGAAAGCCTTGAGATCGTGGAGACCCTGCGCCCCCGCCCGGGCCGGACCGTCGCCCACGCCGAGTTCACCGACGACGGCAAGTACGTCCTGCTGTCGGTGATGGAGGACGATGGCGCGCTCCTGGTCTACGACGCCGCGACGCTGGAGCTGGTGAAGGAGATTCCCATGCGCCGGCCGGTGGGCAAATACAACGTGGCCAACAAGATCCGCTACGAGGAGGGGACGAGTCACTGATCGGTGTCACACGGCTTCGAACGGAAGCTCAGGTGATCCCGTACGCCTTTCCCGGAGGGCGCCGCCACCTCAGGCCCTGGCCGCCCGACCGGAGTCGGCGGTGGGGTCGTGGATGACGATGCGTCCCTTGCCGGTGTTCTTGGCGGCGTAGAGCGCCTGGTCGGCCTGCGCCATGACTTCCGCGGTCGTCACGCCGTGGGCGGGCCAGAAGGCGGCGCCGATGCTGCACCCGACGCGGGCCGTTCCGAACTCCGGGTGGCGGACCGGTTCCGTCACCGCCTGGATCAACCGGTTGCCCACCGCCGTCACCAGCCATTCGACCTTGTTCGGGTCGGTCTTGAGGATCAGGACGAACTCGTCCCCGCCCAGGCGCACGGCGATGTCGCCGGCGCGCAGGGTTTCGCGCAGCCGGTCGGCCACCTCCACCAGCAGGATGTCGCCCGCCTCGTGCCCCAGGCTGTCGTTCACCTGCTTGAATCCGTCCAGATCGAGGAACAGCACCGCCACCGCACGATCCTCCCGAGCGGCGTCAGCCAGGATGCGGTCCATGTGCCCGGTCATGAAGGCCCGGTTGTTCAGGCCGGTCAGCGGGTCGGTGTGAACCGCGTCGGTCAACTGACCGATCGTCTCGCTCTGGTCGAGCAGGCGCCCCACCATGGTGCGCAGCGACCGCGACAGCTTCAGCAACTCCGGCGACCCGGTCTCCAATGGAATGCTCTCATGCGTCTTGTCGCGGCGGACACGGTCGGCGGCGGCGGCCAGGCGCAGCAGGGGCGCCGACAGGCGGCCGGCCACGCCCCATCCGATGCCGGCGAACAGGATCGCCAGAACGGCGCCGACTGCGGCGATCTCCAGTTGCAGGCTCCGTACCGGCTCGAAGGCCGCGGCTTCCGGCTGGCGGGCCAGGATCGTCCAGCCCAGGCCCGGAAAGGCACCCTCGCCGTCGGAGGCCGCGCGGCCGGTGAGATAGGCGCTGCCGTCGGGCCATT
This sequence comes from Caenispirillum salinarum, assembly GCF_044803115.1. Lineage (GTDB taxonomy): Bacteria > Pseudomonadota > Alphaproteobacteria > Rhodospirillales > Rhodospirillaceae > Caenispirillum > Caenispirillum salinarum_A. The sequence continues at coordinate 2,080,377 of NZ_CP085224.1, forward strand.
GCAGGACCTGCCAGTTGGCTTCCCGGACGCCGTCCGGCAGCGGCGCGTCCAGGATGCCCAGCAGTTGCCCGATGGTGCCGTCCGGCCCCAGCAGCACGACGCCGTCCCGGGCGACCACATAGACTTCGACACCCCGCAGGACCTCTGCCGGCGAAATGATGGTGTCCTTGATGATGTTGGCCCAGTCCCAGCTCAGGTGCACCGCGAGCACGCCGCTGAGGCTGCCGTCGCGGCCGTGGACGGGCACGGCGACATCCACGAACCTGACTGGCTCACCGTCTTCCTTGGGCAGCAGGCTGGCCAGCATGACGGCCTCGTGCACGTCGCCCACCCAGGTGCCTTCGCGGCCTTCGAGGAAGACGGGGCGGTTGCTGATGTCGACGCCCTCCAGAATGCCGCCGGTGGCGGCCATCACCGTGCCCGTGGCGTCGGTGAAGCCGATCCAGGATACGACGTCATAGCTGTCCTGCAGGTTTTCCAGCTGGCTGCGGATGGCATCGGGGTCGTCCGCCTGGGCCAGTATCTGCATGTTGGCCAGCAGTTGCGCCTCGGTCACCCGGGCGGCCATGCTGCGGTCCAGCTTGTCGGCCATCTGCCGCGCGACATCGGCCAGCGAAAAGCCAATGTCGCCCCGCACCTGCCGCCCCACCTCGACGGAGACGATCCACCCCAGAAACAGGGTCACCCCGACCACCAGGAGGGTGATTGCGACGGCGAAACGGGTCCGCAGGCTCAGCCGACCAGGCCCGTTGGTCCGACCAATCATGATGTCTCCCTGAGTCCTAAATCTTTCGGATAACAGGGTAGCGGATCGGCGGGCTGCGACACAAGCGGGGTCAGGCCGTGTTGCAGGGCGTGCGAGGCTACACCACCCCCACCAGAAGATGCCCGCCCAGCACCACGCCCAGGATCGCCAGGACGAAGGCCGTGAACAGCACGCGCCAGCCGCCGGTCGAGGTGCGCAGGTTCAGGTAGACGTGCAGGATCTGGCGCGCCTTCACCGCCGTCAGCGCCAGGATCAGCGCCACCTGCGTGCCCGCAAGCGCCGCCGTCGACACGGCATCGCCGTCCGCCAAGGCCGTGGCCATGCTGCCGACGGTCAGGCCGGCGAGAAGCGCCCAGGTCAGGGCCAGGGCGCGGCGGCTGGGGTGGTGGGATGCGTCGTGCATGACGGCCTCCGTCGGTGTCCCGCTCAGCGGATCAGGTAGAGCACGGGGTAGATGAGCACCCAGATCAGGTCGACCATGTGCCAGAAGGCGGTGCCCGTCTCCAGGTTCTCCAGGCTCGATTTCCAGGCGACAAGCGCGAGAATGCCGATGCCCGCCACCACGTGCAGGGCATGAAACCCGGTAATCAGCCAGTAGAGCGTCCAGAAGGTGTTGGTCTCCAGGCCGACGCCGGCGGAGATCTTCTCGCCGTATTCCAGCACCTTCACCGCCAGGAACACGGCGCCGAGCACGGCGGCGGCCCCCAGCCACATCCGTGCCCGGCGCACCGCCCCCTCGGCGCGATTGCGCACCGCGAGGGCGGCGAACCATCCGCTGGTGACCAGCACCAGCGTGTTCAGGCCGCCGTAGACCCGGCTCAACTGGGCCTGGCTCTCGGCGAACAGGTCCGGGTTCGCCAGGCGGGCGCCGGCGAAGCCCATGAGGAAGGCGCCGAACACCGCCAGTTCCGAGAGGATCAGTATCCACATGAACGGATTGCCCGGCAGGTCCGAGAGCGGGCCCCAGTCGGCCGGCGCCTGGTCCTCGTCGGGCATGTCCTCCAGGCGTGTCATTGCTGGGACAGGCTCTGGTAGATGCGGGGCAGGGCGCGCGACAGGCGGCCCACCTGGCCGACGATGGCATACCGCCCGCGGCCGAACAGGGCGGGGAAGTAGTCCTGCGCCTTCTGGTCGACGGTCACGCCGAACACCGTCAGCCCCTTGCGGCGGGCCTCCATGAGCGCGCGGCGGGTGTCCTCGATGCCGAAGCGGCCCTCGTAGTGGTCCATGTCGTTGGGCTTGCCGTCGGTCAGGACCAGCAGCAGGCGGTGGCGGTGCGGACGCTTTTCCAGCTGCGCCGCCACATGCCGCACGGCCGCGCCCATGCGGGTGTAGGAGCCGGGCTTCAGCGCCGCGACCCGTCGCAGCACCGTGTCGCTGAACGGTTCGTCGAAGTCCTTGACCGTGGAAACGCGCACGTTGTCGCGCTTGCGGCTGGTGAAGGTGAACACCGCGTTCTCGTCCCCGCAGGCATTGATGCCCGACATGAAGACCGACAGCGCCTCTTTCTCCACGTCCAGCACGCGGCGGTCGTCCATCCAGGCGTCTGTGGACAGCGACACGTCCACCAGCACCGCGACCGACAGGTCCCGCGCCACGGCCCGCGTCTTCTGGTACACGCGGTCGTCCAGCGTGCCGTCGGCGACCATGTCCACGCGCGAGCGCACCAGGGCCTCCAGGTCCAGGTCATCACCGTCGGCCTGGCGGCGGAAGGTGACCATGCGCGGGCGCAGGGCCTCGAACTGGCGTCGCACGCGGTGGATCAGGCGCCTGGCCGTGTCGTCGGGTTCCCAGTCCTCGCCCTCCGTCGCCGCCGGGCCGGTCAGGACGCGGCAGTGGTTGGGCAGCAGGGCGCCCTTGCGGTAGTCCCATTCCGGATAGGTGAAGCGACCGGTGATGGCCTCGCCGGTCGCCGCGTCGGGCGGCAGGTCCAGGTCCAGGCGCAGGCGCGCGGCGGTCTTCTTCTTGTTGGGGCTGATGACGATCTCGTCCAGGTCCTCGGCCGCCTTCTTGGCGTTTTCCTCGTCGTCGTCGTCCTTGCCCCGGTTGACGTTGACCATCTCGGCCAGCGCCAGGATCTTCTCGAAGCGGTTGAGGATGAGCGGGTCGTCGCGGTCCGGCTGGTCGAGCGTCTTGCGGCTGGCCTTCTTCTTGCGCTCGTCCTGGGGTTCCTTGGCGGCGTGCTCGCTGTCCTCGTCGTCGTCCTCGGGCCGGGAGACCGTCGCCAGAGGCCGCACCTCGCCCCACAGCGGCACCGGCAGGAAGGGCGTGTAGCGCAAGGGGGCGAAGAAGGCTTGCACGGCCTCGGGATCATCCGCGAGCACGGCGTCATGCATGGCGCGGGCCTTGGGCGGCGGCGCGACATCGCCCAGCAGCGCACGGACGATGGCCTCCACATGCGCTTCCTCGGGTGAGCCGGCGGGGCGCCTGGGACGGATGCCGAGCAACGCCTCGGCCAGCGCGGCATGGCGGCGGCGCAGGCCGGGGAACTGTTCCAGCGCCGCGCGGGTGGCGGCGTGGGCGGTGCGCAGGGCGCGCAGATCGCGGCGCAGGGGGTCGGTATCCTGCACGACGGGAACGGCCGGGGCGGCGGCGAAGAAGGCCGTCAGCCAGATGTAGAAGCGGCGGTTGTCCTCCGTGCTCGGGAAGATGTCCAGCGCCTCGGGCAGCCGCAGGGCAGCCTCGCCCAGGCTGGCGGCCGGCAGGCTTTCCGCCGCCATGCCCAGCCGCTGGCGCAACGTGAGGCGGTGGCCGCTTTCCTCCTGTCCGGCGGCGGCCAGCTCCACGGCGCGGTCGCCACCCAGGCCTCGGAACACGACGCCGAGCACGGGTCGGATGTCGGCCAGCTTCACGGCTGCGTCGGGGTGGCGCGGATACGTCTGCGCCTGGCCCACAAGGCGGTGCCAGAAGCGGCCGACGTATTCTTCCGGTTCGAAAATCTCAAGGAGGCTCATGGCGTCATCCTTCCCGGCGGCAAGAGGGTCAGCCGAGCAGCGCGTCGATGGTCTCGGACAGGCCCTGCTTGACGTCGGCCTCATCGCTGAGGGGTTCGATGATGGCGGCCTGCACGGCCTCGTTCAGCGGCCGGCCGGCTTGCAGCAGGGTGGCGCAATAGACCAGCAGGCGGGTGGAGACGGCTTCCTCCAGGTCGACGCCCTGAAGGCCGCGGATGCGGTTGGCGACCATCACCAGCATCTGGGCGCGGTCGGTCTCGATGCCCGTTTCCGACACGACGATCTGCGTTTCCTGCTCCGGCGCCGGATAGCCCATGTCCAGCGCCAGGAAGCGCTGGCGGGTCGACGGCTTGAGGCTTTTCAGCACGTTCTGGTAGCCGGGGTTGTAGGACACCACCAGCATGAAGTTGTCCGGCGCCTCCAGCAGTTCGCCGGTGCGTTCCAGCGGCAGCAGGCGGCGGTCGTCGGTCAGCGGGTGGAGAACGACGGTCACGTCCTTGCGCGCCTCGACCACTTCGTCCAGGTAGCAGATGCCCCCTTCGCGGACGGCGCGGGTCAGCGGCCCATCCACCCACACCGTCTCGCCGCCCTTCAGCAGATAGCGGCCGGTCAGGTCGGCGGCGGTCAGGTCGTCGTGACAGGACACCGTGTGCAGCGGCAGCCCCAGGCGGGCGGCCATGTGCGCGACGAAGCGCGTCTTGCCGCAGCCCGTCGGGCCCTTCAGCAGAAGCGGCAGGCGGTTCTTGTGCGCCGTCTCGAACAGCGCCCGCTCCGACCCCGTGGGCAGGTAGTAGGGCACATCGGGCGTGGCGGTGGTCTCGCCCGCGCGGGGGGCGGTGACGTCGTGGGGCATGGCAGTCCTCGGGGCGTTGGTGTCCGTCATCATGGCCCGAGGATGGACCGGCGGACGGCAGCGGGCCTTGACCCTGGTCAACCGTGTGTCAGCGGCTGGCGGGGTGCGACGAGGCCACCAAGACACCAAGAACACCAAGAAACCGGGAGAACGTGGATCAAACGGTGGCGACCGTAACGGCTTTCAAGCGGCTTCGCCGCAATTCTGTATTCCTCGCCCACCGCTTGATGCACGACGCATCCGTCAGCACATCCTCTTGGTGTACTTTGTGTCTTTGTGGCCTCGCCGCACCCCGCCCATCGCTGATGCACGAACAAGAAAACGCCGCCGATCACCGGGGAGGCGGATCGGCGGCGTCTCGGGCACGGCGAACGTCTGTCCGGGGTCAGTCCGCCGGGCCGTACTGCGGAGGCTGTCCGTTGGGATCGTAGTCCACGCCGTAGCGCGGCGCGAGAGCCCCAAGAACGTCCTTGTTCCTCTGGACGGTCACCAGCGCCTTGATGGCGAAACTGGCGATTTCACGATCGGCGCTGTTGGACGCCTGCGTCTGGTAGAGGTCGATCAGCCGGTCGTGGATGTTCAGCTGCGCCTCGATGAAGCGGGCGTCGAAGGCCTCGCCCTCAAGCTGGGACAGCTCCTCGACGGCAGCCTTGGTCTGCTCGCCGCCGACGTTCTCCGTCCAGGTCACGGCCCCTGCCGCGCCCCCGATGGAGCCGCCGGCGTCGTCCACCGTCAGGTCGGGGTCCTGCACGTCCACGCCGGCTTCCCGGGCGAAGCGGTGCAGGCGGCTGTCGATGCGCATCATTTCCGAGGCGATGTCGACGGCCAGTTCCTGCAAGTCCTCGTTGTCGGCCCGCTCCACCGCCAGTTCGGCCAGGCGCTCCTCCACTTCGTTGAGGGCGATGGCGGTGCGCAGGAACTCGCGGTCTTCGTTGGGCAGGGTTTCCGAATTTTCCCGCGGGATGCGCGGGTCGGTGTCAGGTTTTATGTTCGCCTGGCCCCATGCGGGCTGCCCGATGACGAGCAGCCCCAGGGCGGCGGTGAGGATGGTCTTTTTCATGGGACGTCTCCTTTCGCCGCCGAACATCATTCGGCCGGGGAGGGGGCGGTTTCGGCGGTCTTGCCGGTCGGGGTCCGCATGTGGTGGGGCACCTGCGCGCGGGCCGGGCCGAAGATGGCGTAGACGAACATCAGCGCCGAGATCACCACGAACACGCCCGAGCCCAGACGCATCCAGTAGAACAGCGCCAGCTGGTCCTGCACCTCCATGTAGTAGGTGCCCATGACGCGCTGCAGGTGGGTCTGCACGACGCCGGCAAACGTCAGCGTGAAGGTCATGAAGCACATGGCCGAGGTCATGATCCAGAACGTCCACATGTTCAGGACCTGGTTGTACGGCGCGACCTTGCGAAGGCTGGGCATGGCGTAGCTGATCATGGCCAGGTTCAGCATGACGTAGGCGCCGAAGAAGGCCAGGTGCCCGTGGGCCGCGGTGACCTGCGTGCCGTGGGTGTAGTAGTTGATGGGGGCAAGCGTGTGCATGAAGCCCCACACACCGGCGCCGAAGAAGGCGATGACCGGGGTGCCCAGCGCCCACAGCAGGGCGGCCTTGTTCGGGTGGTCGCGGCGACCCTTCCACACCATCATGAAGGCAAACAGCACCATGGCGAAGAACGGCGCGACCTCAAGCGTGGAGAAGATGGAGCCGATCCACTGCCAGTAACCCGGCGTGCCGATCCAGTAGTAGTGGTGACCAGTGCCCAGCAGGCCGGACAGCAGGGCCAGGCCGACGATGGCGTACAGCCACTTTTCCACCACCTCGCGGTCGACGCCCGTCAGCTTGATGACCAGGAAGGCGAGGATGGAGGCCATCACCAGTTCCCACACGCCCTCGACCCAGATGTGGACGACGTACCACCAGTACATCTTGTCCAGCGCCAGGTTGGACGGATTGTAGAAGGCGAACAGGAAGAACAGCGCCACACCCCACAGGCCGAGCAGCAGGACGTTGGTGATGGCGGTCTTGCGGCCCTTCAGGACGGTCATGGAGACGTTGTAGAGGAAGATCAGGGCGGCGACGACGATGCCGATCTTCACCCACAGCGGCTGTTCCAGGAACTCGCGGCCCTCATGGATGCCGAACAGGTAGCCGATGACCGCGCCCAGCGCGCCGACCACCAGGATGATGAGCTGCGCATAGGCCAGCTTGGGGCTTATGATGTCGCGCTCCGCCTCTTCCGGGATCAGGTAGTAGGCCGACCCGAAGAAGCCCAGCAGCAGCCACACGATCAGGGCGTTGGTGTGGATCATGCGCAGGATGTTGAACGGCGCGAGTTCCGCCAGGAAGTTGGGCAGCACGTAGACGGTGCCGGCCAGGGCGCCCACCAGGACCTGCACGACGAACAGCAGCAGGGCCGCGCCGAAGTACCAGTAGGCGATCTTCTGTGATGCGTATTTCATGATCCCTCTCCTCAGCCCGCGTCGTTCGGCGGCCAGTTCTGGTCATCGATGCCGTCGGTGAACCGCAGGAAGTCAACCAGGTCGTTCAGTTGCTGGTCGCTCAGGTTGAAGTTCGGCATCTGGCGGCGGCCTTCGATGCCGCTGGGCTGGCTCTGCATCCAGGCGATGATCGCCATGCGGGCGCCCTCGGCGTCGTCCTGGCCGCCGTAGCGGGTCCAGACGTTGGCCAGTTCCGGCGCGAAGTAGGCGCCTTCGCCCATGATGGAGTGGCAGTTGATGCAGGAGTTTTCCTCCCACACATGCTTGCCGCGGGCGACGCTCTCGGTGACTGTCTCCGAAGGCGAGCTGTGGGTGACGACGTAGTAGTGGCTGTGCGCGGTCAGGCCGACGAACAGCAGGAAGAAAAAGGCGGAGCCGCCGTAGAAGATGTTGCGGGCCGCCGATTTGGTAAGGCGTTCTGACATTGGTGATCCCCCAGGTTGATGAGGACGGGGCAGGGTCCCGGGCGACCCGCGCCGGAGCGGCGGCGGGACGGTCCGCAAACCTTATGCGGTGGCGGCTACGCCACCTTGATTGTGGTCAAGAGCCCGAGCGGCCGGGTGGGACACCGCCGTCGGGCCGCTCATGGCCAGCGTGGTGTCGGCCGCGTCCGTGGCGGCGTCCGCCATCAGCCGGGCGTCGGTCAGCGGCGCGTGAAGCCACAGGCGCCGCTCGCCCATGACGATCGGGCCCAGGGCCTCGCCGTCGGGTCCGGACAGCGCGCTGTTGCGCGGCAGGCCGAGGGCGTCGGGCACGTCCATGCAGGCATGGCGTCCGCGCGCGGCCAGCAACACGCTCACCAGCACCTCGCGGCCGAGCGGCAGGCGGTTCAGCGCGTCCGTCAGCAGCGGCGCCCGTTCCAGGAACACGGCATGCGCCGCGCCGCAGTGGTCCGAGCCGCCGAGGCCGAACGCCAGGGATTCCGCCGAGGCGTCGCCGCCGGCCGAGGAGCCGTGGCCGACCACCAGCAGATCCGCCGGCGCGTCGGCATGGCGTCCGACCTCCCGCAGCAGGGCGGCGGTTCGCTCTGCGACGCGGGGCGATTCCCCCAGCGCCGGCAGTACGCGCGCTTCGGCCAGATGGCCGGAGGCTTCGGCGACGAGGTCGGGGATGTGGCAGGTGGCGAAGACGCCCGCGCCGGCGAAGTGCGGCAGGACGTAGGCCCGCGATCCCGGCGGCAGGCTCTGCAGCACGCGGGGCAGGGCGGGCTCGCCCTTCATCAGGGCGGGCACGGCGCGGTAGCGTCCGCCGCGGGCGACGGTCAGCGCCGTGGCGATGGTGGCGAGGCCGGCGGCGGCATCACGCGGGGAGCCGTGGCCGACGATCACCAGGATCGGCCGCTCGTCGGCGGCGCGGTGTGGGCTGGGTCGGATGATGGACATGGGCGGCAGGCCCCCTCCCGTCATGGTCGTTGATGGTCCAGACCATGCGCCGGCATGCGCGAGTTGCCCTTGACGGTGGTCAAATCGGGGAAGGGGTCATGCACGAGGCAGGTGCCGCACGGCCGGTCTTGACCAACCTCAAGGGACCGGCGCCCCCGTTGCGGCAGGGTGCAGTCATCGCCAAGCCGCACCATCCGGAGACCGCTCCATGGACTACGCCGCCTTCTTCCAAAGCCGCATCGACGCCCTGAAGTCCGAGGGCCGGTATCGCGTGTTCGCCGAACTGGCGCGCCGCAACGGGGCCTTCCCCGCCGCCACGCGCTATGTCGACGGCGAGACCGCGCCGGTCACCGTGTGGTGCTCAAACGACTATCTGGGCATGGGCCAGAACCCCGAGGTCCTGGCCGCCTTGCACGCCGCCGCCGACGAATGCGGCGCCGGCGCGGGCGGCACGCGCAACATCTCGGGCACCAACCGCCATCACGTGGCGCTGGAGCGCGAGCTTGCCAGCCTGCATGGGAAAGAGGCCGCGCTGCTGTTCACCTCGGGCTACGTCGCCAACCAGACGGCGCTGTCCACCCTGGGCACCCTGCTGCCCGACTGCGTGATCCTGTCGGACGCGCTGAACCACAACAGCATGATCGAGGGCATCCGGCATTCGCGCGCCGAGAAGCACATCTTCCGTCATAACGACCTGGCGCACCTGGAGGAACTGCTGGCCGCGCAACCCCTCGACCGGCCCAAACTGATCGTCTTCGAGAGCGTCTATTCCATGGACGGCGACTTCGGCCCCATCGCCGAGATCTGCGATCTGGCGGAGCGCTACAACGCCCTGACGTACCTGGACGAAGTCCACGGCGTCGGCCTTTACGGCGCCACCGGCGCCGGCGTGGCGGAGCGCGACGGCGTGATGGACCGCGTCGACATCATCCAGGGCACGCTGGCCAAGGCCTTCGGCGTCATCGGCGGATACGTCGCGGCGCGGGCCGACATCTGCGACACCATCCGGTCCTACGGCCAGGGGTTCATCTTCTCGTCCGCCCTTCCGCCGGCGGTGGCGGCGGCGGCCTGCGCCAGCGTGCGCGTGGTGCGCTCCACCCCCAGCCTGCGCGAGACGCACCAGGAGCGGGCGGCGACGCTCAAGCACCTGCTGCTGGAATGGCGCCTGCCGGTGATGCGCAGCCCCAGCCACATCGTGCCCGTGCTGGTGGGCGACGCCGAGCGCTGCAAGCGCGCGACCGACATGCTGCTGGAGGATTTCGGCATCTACATCCAGCCCATCAACTATCCCACCGTGCCGCGCGGGACAGAACGCCTGCGCCTGACGCCGAGCCCGTTGCACGACGATCTGCAGATGCGCCGGCTGGTCGAGGCCCTGACCGCCGTATGGCGGCGCCTGGACCTTCAGGCCGCCGCCTGACCAGCCGAGCCGAGGGAAGAGGAGGGAGGGCCCATGCGCGCCATCTGGACCAGCCTCGGGGTGCTCTGCCTGGCGATCGGCACCGTCGGCGTCGTGCTGCCGGTGCTGCCGACGACGCCCTTCGTCCTGCTGGCGGCGGGCGCGCTGGCCAAGGGCAGCCCGACGCTGGCCGCGCGGCTGGAGGCGCATCCGCGCTTCGGCCCCGTGCTGCGGGACTGGCGGGCGCACCGCGTCATTCCGCTGCACGCCAAGGTCATCGCGCTGGCGATGATGACGGCGGCGCTGGTTCACCTGATCGCCTTCGCGAATGCGCCGCTGGCCGGCGTCGCCGCCGCTGGCGGGCTCATGGCGGCGGGCGCCCTGTTCATCCTGTCCTGTCCCGCCCGGGTCCCACAACAAGAGCGAACACGCCATGACTCCCGTTGACCCAAGCGCCGCAACCACCCCCCCGTCCTGGGTCGCCGACGTCGAGGCCGATCCGGTCGCCACCGTCGATGCCGCGGACCTGCTCGCCCAGGGTGGTGATCCGCTTTCGACGGTCTTGGCCGCCGCGACGCCCGTTCCGGCGGGGCGGGGCCTTGTGGTGGTGGCGCCCTTCGATCCCGTGCCGCTGCGCGACCTGCTGGCGACCCACGGGTTTGAGAATTTCTCCCGGCCCGTCGGCGACGGGCGCTACCGCGTGACGTTCCTGCGCGTCGGCGGCTGCCGCGAGTCGGTCGCCAGCGAACCGGCCGCGCCGGCCCAGCCGCCCAAGCGCAAGTTCTGGATGGATGCCGACGGCCTGCACCTGGACGCCCGCGGCCTGACCGCGCCGGGTCCCATGATCGAAATTCTCCGGTTCATCGACGGCGGCGCCCATGATCAGCCGCTGATGGTCCATGTGCCGCAATTCCCCGTCCACCTGATCCCCGAACTGGAGGAGCGCGGCTGGACGTGGGAACTGCTCGACGAAACGCCGGGCCACGTCGTTCTCCGCCTGATGCCGGGAGACGCATGATGGTCGCCGTTCCCCTTGCCGGAGCGGAGCAGCGCCTGCTGCATCCGTCCGTCCCGGTCGCCTTCTTCGGGCTGGCGGCCCTGGCCCACCTGGGTTTCTGGCTGCTGCTGGCATTGCTGCCCGAACGGGTGGCGGTCATCGGCGGTCCCGGCCCCGGCCTTGCCGCCGTTCACATGCTGACGGTGGGCGTGCTGGCGGCGGCGGCAGTGGGGGCGGTACTCCAGATCCTGCCGGTCACCACCATGCAGACGGCCCCGCCCCTCTGGGTCGGATGGGCGCTTCTGGTGCTGATCGGCGGGGGCGGCACACTTCTTGTTGCGGCGTTCCTGACCATCTCCGTCGCCGGAATGATTGCCGGCGCCCTGGCCCTCGGCGTCGGTCTGCTGCTGTTCGCCGGGCTGCTCGGCCGCCTGTTGTGGAAGGCCCGAGCCGCCGGCCTGCCGGACACCCTGCCGGCCGTCGCCGGGGCCGCCGTGGCTCTGGCGGGTGTGGTGGCGCTCGCGGTGCTGCTCGCGGCCGACTACCGCCTGGCCTGGCTGCCGGACCACGGCGCGGTGGCGGCGGCCCATCTGGTGCTGGCGGGCTATGGCTTCATGGGCCTTCTGGTGGTGGGCTTCAGCCACATCCTGGTGCCCATGCTCGCCGTGGCCGAGCCGCCGGCGCCGCGCGCCGGACGCACGGCGCTGGTCCTGGCGCTTTGCGCGGTCGCTGCGGCGGCGGCCGGACTGATGGGCGGTTCCGTGTTCCTGACCGCGCTCGGCGCTGTGGCTGGACTGGTGGCGAGCGTGCTGCACGTGGACACCATGGTTCGCGCCCATGCACGCCGCATGCGCAAGCGCCTGGGGCCGTCCTTCGTGCTGATCCGCGCCTCGTGGCTCCTGCTGCCGCTGAGCATCGCCGCGGGCCTGGGCGCCCTGGCCGGGATCGTGCCGCCGCTGGTGTTCGGCGTGTTGCTGCTGCCGGGCTGGCTGCTCACCATCCTGCTGGGCATGCTTCAGCGCATCCTGCCGTTCCTGGCCTCCATGAACACGGTTCGCCGGTGCGCGCGGCCGGCGTCGGCCACCGCCCTGGTGTGGGCCGCGCCGCTGAAGGTGCTGGCCGTGCTGCATCCCGCCGCCGTGGCTCTGCTGACCCTGGCCGCCGCCCTGGACGCCCCGCTGCTCACGCGGGCGGCTGGCGTGGTGGGGGTGGCGGGCGCCATAGCCTTTCTCATCCATGCGCTGACGGTCGGGGTGCGCGCCCTGCGCCACCGCCGCCGGGTCGGGCCCAAGCCGGTCCGCCCGGGCGGCACCGCCGCGACCGCCGCCTGACCTCATTCCGGAGCCTCTCTCATGAACAGCATTTTCGGCGCCACCCGCATCGGGCAGGCCCTGCACACCGAGCACATGCGCACCATGGAGCAACTGGACGCGCTGGAGTCCCTGATCGCCAGCCGCCGTCCGCCCGCGCCCGAGGCCGCCACCGCGACGTTGGAGGGCATTGCCCGCGCGCTGGACGAGGACGTCACCCGTCATTTCGCCTTCGAAGAGGAGCACCTGTTTCCCCGCCTGCACGATGCCGGGGCGGGGTTCATGGTCGACATGCTGACCGGCGAACACGCGGAGATCCGCCCCCTGGCCGAGAGCCTGCGGGATGCCTGCCGCGCCCTCGCGGCCGGCGGCTTCGACGCGAACCTGTGGGAGTCCTTCCGCGCCGATGCCCGCGACCTGATCGACCGCGAAACCTTCCACATCCAGAAGGAGGAAATGGGGCTTCTCGCCGCCCTCTCCCAGGTTCTCGACGCGGCGGAGGACGGCGACCTGGCGGACCGGCACGCGGCCCTCACCGCCGGCTGATCTGCACAATATTGCGGCATCGTTAAGGGTTGCCTGTTAGAGTGGCGGCGCCACAACAGGGAGCCCTGCCGCATGACCGGGGAGCCGCACGCCCGCAAGGTCCTGGCGCCGCGCCACCGCTACTATGTGGGCGCGGTGCTGGCGGCGTTGGTGGGCATCGTCGTCGCCCTGACCCTGCCCGCGGTTCTGGGGCTGGAGGGCCTGCGCGCCAAGACGCCCATCCGCGTCGGCGTGCTGCATTCCCTGTCGGGCACCATGGCGGTCAGCGAGCGTCCGGTGGCCGAGGCGACGCTCTTTGCCATTTCCGAGATCAACAAAGCCGGCGGCGTGCTCGGCCGGCCCATCGAGCCCATCCTGGTGGACGGCGCCAGCGACTGGGAGGCCTTCGCGCGCGAGGCGGATCGGCTGATCGCCCGCAAGAAGGTTTCGGCGGTCTTCGGCTGCTGGACCTCGGCCTGCCGCAAGACGGTCAAGCCGGTGTTCGAGCGCCTGGACCACGTGCTGTTCTATCCCGTCCAGTACGAGGGGCTGGAGCAGTCCCCCAACATCGTCTACACGGGCGCCGCGCCCAACCAGCAGATCATTCCCGCCACCAAGTGGGCGCTGGACAACCTGGGCCGGCGCATCTTCCTGGTGGGGTCGGACTACGTGTTTCCGCGCACCGCCCACGCCATCATCCGCGCCCAGGTCGGGGCGCTGAACGGCGACATCGTCGGCGAGGCCTATCGGCCGCTGGGGGCGACGGACTTCGGCCCGGTGATCGAGGCCATCAAGGCCGCGCGGCCGGACGTCATCTTCAACACCATCAACGGCGACAGCAACCTGGCCTTCTACAAGGCCCTGCGCGCGGCCGGCGTGACTCCCGAGGCCGTTCCGGTCATGTCCTTCAGCCTGGCGGAAACCGAGGTTCGCGCCATCGGCCCGGCGCTGGTGGAAGGCGACTACGCCGCGCGCAACTACTTCCGCACCGTCGACACGCCCGAGAACGCCGCCTTCAGGGCGGGCTTCCGCGCCCGCTACGGCGCGGCGCAGGCCACCACCGCGCCCATGGAGGCGGCGTACTTCGGCGTTCATCTCTGGGCGCAGGCGGTGACGGAGGCGCGGTCGGAAGCTTGGCACGACTACCGCGCGCGTCTGCTGGGGCAGTCCCTGAAGGCGCCCAGCGGCATCATCTACCTGGACCCCATCACGCGCCACACCTGGCGGCCGGTGCTGATCGGCAGGGCGCGGGCGGACGGGGACTTCGACATCGTGTGGTCGAGTGGCCGGCCGGTGCGCCCCATCCCCTTCCCCGGCCTGCGCTCGCGCCCGGAATGGATGGCGTTCCTCGAAAGCCTGCGGGAGCGCTGGGGCGGGCGCTGGGCCGCGCCGGGGCCAGACGTTGCGGCGCTGCGTGACGGCGCGGAGTCCCGGCCGTGAGCCTGCTGTCGCGCGGCCGCTGGCGCTTCTCCCTCGCCGCCGAGATCGGCGTCATGTTCGTGCTGCTGGGCCTGCTGCCGCTGATCCTGATCGGCTGGAGCTACTTCATGTCCGCCGAGCGGCAACTGCGGGCGGAGATCAGCCAGTCGCTGTCGGCCGTCGCCGACGGCAAGGTGGGGCGGCTGGAAGCCTATGCCAACGATCGCATGCGCGAAGCCGTGGCGCTTGCCAGCATGCCCGCCATCGCCGACGCCATGACCGCCTTCGCGCAGGGCTTCCGCGCCGGCGGCCTTTCCGGCGAGGGCTGGCGGGCGGCGGCGGCGGGTTACGAGCCCATGCTCCGCCACCTGCGCGAGTCCCTGCGGGCCTACGACCTGTTCCTCATCACCGGTGACGGCGACGTGGTGTTCACGGCGATCAGGGAGGCCGATCTGGGCACCAACCTGGTCACCGGCGACTACCGCGACACGACGCTTGCCAACGTCTTCGACCTGGCGCGGACGCTCTTGGAGCCGCATGTGTCGGACTTCACATGGTATCCGCCGTCCAGCGACATCGCCAGCTTCACCGCCGCCCCGGTCCTCCGCGACGGGCGGGTGATCGGCGTGGTGGCGTTGCAGATCGACACCGCCGACGTCTTCCGCATCGTCGCCGACTATTCCGCGCTGGGTGCGACCGGCGAAACGCTGGTCGCCGCGCCCGCGCCCGCGCCGGCGGGGGTGGGCATCGACCTCTACGGCCCCGTCCGCTTCCCCGACGCCCTGGGCGAATCGCGCCGGCTGAACCCGGATGACCCCGCCGGCGAGCCCTTCCGCCGCGCCCTTTCCGGCAATCGCGGCGTGGGGGCGGCTGTGGATTACAGGGGGGAAACCGTGCTGGCCGCCTGGCGCTATGCGCCGTCCTTCCGCTGGGGACTGGTGGTCAAGGCGGACATCGCGGAGCGCATGGCCCCCATCGACCGCCTGCGCCTCACCGGACTGACGGTGGTGGGCGTGGTGCTGGTGCTGATCGGCACGGTCTCCGTCCTCATGGCCCGCGCCATCACCGCGCCCGTCCGCGAACTGGAGACGGCGACGCGGCGGCTGTCCCAGGGCGTGGTGGAGGAAGTGGAGCCCCACACCGGCGCCTGGGAGTTGACCTCGCTGTCGCACGCCTTCAACGACATGGCGCGGCGCATCCACGTCTACCAGACCGGGCTGCGGCGGCTGGTGGACGAGCGCACGGCGGAACTGACCCGCGCGAAGGACGAGGCCGAAAGCGCCACCCGCGCCAAGACCGAGTTCCTGGCCATGATGAGCCACGAACTGCGCACGCCCTTGAACGGCATGATGGGCATGGCGGAGTTGCTGCGCCCGCGCGTGGAAGGCGACGCAGAGGCCCTGCCCTGCGTCGACACCATCCAGTCCAGCGGCGCGGCGCTGACGGAACTGGTCAACGACGTGCTCGACATCACGCGCGTGGAGGCCGGCAAGCTGCCCTTCACCGACGAGCCCTTCGGCGTCCGCGCCCTGGTGGACGGGCTGGAGGGCCTGCTGCGCCCCTCGGCCGAGGCCAAGGGGGTGGAGCTTTCGGTCGACGTTGGGGAAGGGGTGCCGGCGGCTGTGGCCGGGGATCCGCAGCGGTTGCGGCAGGTGCTGCTGAACCTTCTGGGCAATGCGGTGAAGTTCACAGCCGAGGGATCGGTGCGGCTGGAGGTGGCGGCACCGGAGGCGGGGCGGCTGCGGTTCGCGGTCCGCGACACCGGGCCGGGCATCCCCGAAGAGGGCCGCGCGCGCCTGTTCCAGCCCTTCAGCCAGTTGCACGGCGGCGGCAAGGGCGGCGCGGGCCTGGGGCTCGCCATCTCGCAACGGCTGGTGGAGGGCATGCGCGGCTCCATCGGCGTCGACAGCGCCGACGGGCAGGGGGCGTGCTTCACCGTCGACCTTCCCGCCCGGCCCGTGGAGGCGCCCACCCGCCCGGTGGTGGAGGTGGAGGCCCCGCCGGTCGCGCCGCTTTCCGTGCTGGTGGTGGAGGACGAGGCCGTCAACCGCCGCGTCCTGCGCGGCCTGCTGGAGCGCGACGGCCATCGCGTGGCCGAGGCTGCCACGGGTGGCACGGCGCTGGCGATGCTGTCGGCGGCGGGGGCGGGGGCCTTCGACGTGGTGCTGTGCGACCTGCGCCTGCCCGACATGCCGGGGACGGAGGTCGCCCGCCGCATCCGCGCTGTGGCGGACGTTCCCGTGGTGGCGGCGACGGCCAACCTCATGCCCGAGGACCGCGCCGCCTGCGCCGATGCGGGCATGTCCGGCATGGTGCCCAAGCCCATCCGTCTACCCGAGTTGCGGGCGGCCCTGGCGGCGCTCGACGGTGCCACGCCGGCCGAGGTGATGCCGGAGCCGATCCCGGAGGCAGAGGCGGCACCGGCCATGCTCGACCCGGAATACCTGCGCGAACTGGCCGCCGCTCTTGCTCCGGCCGAGGTGGCGCGGCTGGTCGCCATGGCGGACGAAAGCCTGCGCGGCAATACCGCCCGGCTTCTGGAAGCACGGGCGGATGCCGATAGCGTGGCGGCCGGCGCGGCGGCGCACCGGCTGGCGGGGGTGGCGGGCAGTTACGGCCTTCCCGCCCTGCGCACGGTGGCGAAGGCGCTTGAGGACGCGGCCCGGAGCGACGACCTCCGCCGCCTCGACGCCCTGCTGGTGGGCCTGGAGGCCCTGACGGAAGACAGCATCCAGGCGTTGGACGCCTGGACCGCCGGCGCGGTGGAGGAGGGGGCGGTTTAGGGCAGCCCCCCAACCCCTTACGAAAACGCCACGCCCGGCTTCACGCCCATCTTCTTCAGAATGATCGCCAGCGGACAGAAGCCCGTGAAGGCGGCCTGCAGCATGTTCAGGCCGACGAAGCCCGTGATCCACAGCGCCCACTGCACGCCCGCGAACAGGGCGGCGGCGACGGTGATCAGGATGACGGTGCCCGCGAAGGCCATGACGACGCGATCGATGCTCATGGTGGAATACTCCCTGTTCAACTGTTGGAAACGGTTCCGTTCAGCGGAATGACCTCGCCTTCCTGCGCCCCCTGCCGGTCGGGCAGGGGGCAGTAGAGGCCGGCCAGCGTCTCGATGACCTGCAGCGCTTCCGGGCTGACCAGGCGATAGTAGATGTGCTGCCCGTCGCGGCGTGTGCCGACCAGCCCCTCGCGTCGCAGCTTCGCCAGATGCTGCGACAGCGCCGACTGGCGCAGGCCCACAAGGGGCTCCAGCGTGCCCACCGTCTTCTCGCCGGTGGACAGCTGGCAGAGGATCATCAGCCGCCGGTCGTTGCTCAAGGCCCGAAGCAGGGCCGCAGCCGCCTTGGCGCTGGAGGCGAAGTCATCGATATTCATGGTTGCTAAATTAGCGAATGCTTATATCATGGTCAACAGGAATTGCGGCCGTCGCGACCGGAGAAGGAACCGGGCGCGTCGGCCCTCACGACATGACGAGGCACTTTGTGATGAAAGCAACATCCGCCCTGGCCGCGCTGGTGGTCCTGGCAGGTCTGGCGGTGCCTACGCCGGCCTCCGCCGCCGAGGCGCTGGTGGTCGAGCCGGTCACCATCCAGGACCGCAAGGCCGTCTTCGCCCAGGTCGAAAGCGTCGACGAACTGGCCGCCCGCGCCCGCATCGGCGGCACCGTCGCCGACCTGTCGGTGGACGAGGGCGACACGGTGGAAACCGGCGAGAAGCTGGCCGTGGTCACCGACGAGAAGCTGGCGCTGCAGATGCAGGCGCTCGATGCCCGCATCCGCAGCCTGGAGGCCGAACTGGCGCAAGGTCGCACCGACCTCGACCGCGCCGAGCAACTGCGCCGCCAGGGCGTCATTCCCCAGGCGCGGCTGGACGAGGCCCGTACGCGCGTCCAGGTGCTCAGCCGCAACGTTGAATCGGTGAAGGCCGAGCGCTCGGTGATCGAGGAACAGGCGACCCAGGGTGCCGTGCTCGCTCCCGCCGGCGGCCGCGTGCTGACCGTGCCGGTGCAGAGCGGCAGCGTGGTGATGCCCGGCGAGACCATCGCCACCATCGCCGCCGACCGTTACATCCTGCGCATGGAACTGCCCGAGCGCCACGCCCGGTTCCTCAATGAAGGGGACACCGTGCTGGTCGGCCCGCGCGGCCTTGAGGAAAACCCCGCCGCGGCCGAGCTGCGCCAGGGCACCGTCACCCAGGTCTACCCGCGCCTGACGCAGGGCCGCGTCGTCGCCGACGTGCAGGTGGACGGCCTGGGCGACTTCTTCGTCGGAGAGCGCGTGCTGGCCTACGTGCCGACCGGCGAGCGCCAGACCTTCGTGCTTCCGGCCGGGTACCTGACCACCCGCTGGGGCCTGACCTTCGCGACGCTGTCCGACGGAACGCGGATCGTGGTCCAGCCCGGCCGCGACGTGGACGGCGGCGTGGAAATCCTGTCCGGCCTGAAGCCGGGGGATGAGGTGATCGCGCCATGAAACTGGGCATCTCGGGAACCATCACGAAGGGCTTCATCCAGTCACCGCTGACGCCGCTTCTGCTGCTGGCGGCGCTGGTGGTGGGCATCATCGCGCTCATGGTCCTGCCGCGCGAGGAGGAGCCGCAGATCAGCGTGCCCATGGTCGACATCATGGTGCCGGCCAACGGCCTGAAGGCAGTGGACGCCGCCGAACTGGTCACCAAGCCGCTGGAGGACATCGTCAAGGGGATCGACGACGTCAAGCACGTCTATTCCCAGACGGTGGACGACTTCGTCACCGTCACCGCCCGCTTCGAGGTGGGCACCGACGAGGACCTGGCGATCCTGCGCGTGCACGAAACCATCCGCGCAAACTACAGTGACATCCCCATCGGCATTCCCGATCCGCTGATCGTCGGCCGGGGCATCAACGACGTGCCCATCGTGGTGCTGACGCTGTATGCCGAGGACGGGCAGCCCATGGAACGCTGGGACGACAACGCGCTATACAATGTCGCGGACTCTCTGCTGCCCGAGTTGATGAAGGTGGAGAACGTGGGCCTCACTTTCATCGCCGGCGGCCGGCCCGACCAGATCCGCGTCGAGCCGGACCCGGAGAAGCTGGCGCTCTACGGCGTCACGCTGAAGGACCTGATGGACAAGGTGGAGAACGCCAACCGGTCCTTCATGGTCGGCCGCGTGCGCGAGGCCGGCGCCAGCCTGCCGGTGGTGGCGGGGCAGACGCTCCAGGGCGTGCCCGACGTGGGCCAGCTTCTGGTCACCACCATGGACGGGCGGCCGGTCTACCTGAAGGACGTGGCCGACGTGGTGGTGGGATCGAAGCCCACCGACGCCCGCGTCTGGCAGATGATGAAGGCGGATGACGCGGACGGCCTTTCCGCCCGCCCGGCGGTCTCCATCGCGCTCGCCAAGCGCCAGGGCGCCAACGCGGTGGTGGTGGCGGATTCCATCCTGGAGCAGCTGGAGACCCTGGAAGGCGACCTCATCCCCGACGGCGTGCGGGTGGAGGTCACGCGGAACTACGGCGAGACGGCGCTGGAAAAGGCCGACGAGCTGCTGTTCCACCTGGGCCTCGCGACGGTCTCCATCGTGGTGCTCATCACCATGACCATCGGCTGGCGCGAGGGCGTGGTGGTGGCCGTCGTCATCCCGACGACCATTCTGCTGACGCTGTTTGCAAGCTGGCTGATGGGCTACACCATCAACCGCGTCAGCCTGTTCGCGCTGATCTTTTCCATCGGCATTCTGGTGGACGACGCCATCGTGGTGGTGGAGAACATCGTCCGCCACTGGCAGATGCGCGACGACCGATCGATCCTGCGCAAGTCCATCGAGGGCGTGGCGGAGGTCGGCAATCCGACCATCATCGCGACGCTCACCATCGTGGCCGCCCTGCTGCCCATGATGTTCGTCTCCGGCCTCATGGGGCCGTACATGAGCCCCATCCCCGCCAACGCCAGCGCGGCGATGATCTTCAGCTTCTTCGTCGCGGTGACCATCACGCCGTGGCTTCTGCTGAAGCTGGCCGGCGGCCGGGCGCAGCAGATCGCCGACAGCCACGGCCACGAGGGATCGGACAGCGGCATGGGCCGGTTCTACCGCAAGCTGGCGGCCCCGTTGCTGAAGGGGCGCAAGCGGTCGTGGGTGTTCCTGATCGTTGTCGGTGTCGCGACGGCGGGCGTGTGCGTCCTGTTCTACACCAAGGACGTGACCGTCAAGCTGCTGCCGTTCGACAACAAGTCCGAGCTTCAGGTGGTGGTCGACCTGCCCGAGGGGGCCTCGGTGGAGGATACCGAGCGGGTGCTGATGGCTGCCGCGCAACGGCTGGCGGACATTCCCGAACTCAAGGACATCCAGGCCTACGCCGGTACGGCCTCTCCGTTCAACTTCAACGGCCTCGTGCGCCATTACTACCTGCGCGAAAGCCCGGAACTGGGCGACCTTCAGGTAAACCTGGCCGCCAAGGCGGAGCGCGAGCGTGAAAGCCACGCGGTTGCGCTGGAGGTCCGCGAGACGCTGGCCGACCTGCCGGTGCCCGAGGGCACGGTGGTGAAGGTGGTGGAGGTTCCGCCCGGCCCGCCGGTGCTGTCGACCCTGCTGGCGGAAATCTATGGCCCGGACGCGGAGACGCGGCGCGCGGCGGCGGACAAGGTGAAGGAGATCTTCCGCGACGTGCCCTTCATCGTGGACGTGGACGACAGCGCCGGGGCCGTCACCGACCGCCTGCGCATCGCCATCAACCAGGAGGCGCTGGAGTACCACGGCGTCGAGGAAGAAGCGGTCTACGACACCATCGGCGCGCTTCTGGGCGGGGTGAGTGTCGGCTACTCCCACCGGGGGCAGGGGCGCGACCCCATCGAAATCGCCCTGCGCCTGCCCAAGTCGGGCCTGACGCCCGACGAGCGGTTGCTCACGACCCCAATCCCCGGCCGCGACGGCATCGTGGAACTGGGCGACGTGGTGACGCTGACGCGCGAGCCCTCCAGCCAGGTGCTCTTCCGCCGTGACGGGCACGATGTGGAGATGGTCATGGCCGACCTGGCCGGCGAGTACGAGGCGCCCATCTACGGCATGTTCGCCGTGGAGGACCGCATCGCGGACGCCGACTGGAGCGCCGTCGGCGGTCCGCCCGAGATCGCCTACCACGGCCAGCCCATGGATCAGCGCCAGCTGACGCTGCTGTGGGATGGCGAGTGGGAAATCACCTACGTCACCTTCCGCGACATGGGGGCGGCCTTCGCGGTGGCGATCCTGGGCATCTACCTGCTGGTGGTGGGACAGTTCGGCAGCTTCAAGGTGCCGCTGGTGATCCTGGTGCCGGTGCCGCTGACGTTGATCGGCATTGTGCTGGGGCACTGGATGTTCGGCGCGCCCTTCACGGCGACCAGCATGATCGGCTTCATCGCGCTGGCGGGCATCATCGTGCGCAACTCCATCCTGCTGGTGGACTTCATCCGCCACCTGCGGGAGCACGGGGAACTGACCCTGCGGGATGCGCTGCTGGAGGCCGGCGCGATCCGCTTCAAGCCGATCTTCCTGACGGCGGTGGCGGCGATGATCGGCGCGGCCTTCATCCTGGCCGACCCCATCTTCCAGGGCCTCGCCATCAGCCTGGTCTTCGGCCTGGCAAGCTCGACGGCGCTGACCCTGCTGGTGATCCCGGCCATCTATGTGGTGCTGCGGGACGACGAGCAGGGCTTCGCGGCCACCGGCAAGTAGGGGGCGGCCCCCGCGTGATCCGGGGCCCCTGCCAGTGGTGGGGGCGCCGGCTTTGCGTTATATTGTGGTGCTGAGAAACACGCGGTGACGAGCCATGCGCCTGAACGAGCAGGAAAAGCGGATCATTCTGGAGACCAGCCGGGAGTTCTTCGGCCCCGATGTCATCGTGCGCCTGTTCGGCTCCCGAACGGACGACAGCCGGACGGGCGGAGACATCGACCTTCACCTTACGGTCGATCCCGAACGCGGCGCGGTTCGGCAGCAGATTCAGTTCGCGGCCCAGGTCGAAATGCGGCTTGGGACCGAGGATCAGGTGGACGTGGTGGTGCACCGGCGCAATGACCCCCTGCGCCTCGTGGATCGCATCGCAACGGATCGGGGTGTGCTTCTCCAGTGATTACCGACCAGGAAATCGCACGCGGCCTCGTGGACGTTACCGATCGCGCGGTGCGGGCGTTACGCGTCTCGCTCGATCACCTGGCGCCGCGTGTGCCCGTGTCTTGCGACGATCTGGCGGCGGATGAGCGTTTGACGATGGATATCGACGCCTTCGCCATCCGCTTTACGCGGCTACAGGACATGATCGGCAAGCACATCTTCAGGACCGTGCTGCTGGTCGATGAGGTACGGTATCCCGACAAGTCGGCGGAACTGCTTGCGATGATGGAGGAGCGTCAGCTTGTCAGCGTCGAGCGCTGGATGTTGATCCGCCGGGCACGGAACGGCCTCACGCATGATTACCCGAACGACCTGGCCAAATCCGCGCTGCTGTTGAGCGACTCGGTCACCCTCGCGCAAGAGATGCTCGCCGTCTACGACCGCGTCCGCGGCTATATCCTGGCCCGCGCGCGGGACTGACCCTTCCCCCTCTGCCTCCACCGCGCTACCCTCCCGCCAGCGAATCCCAGCCGGCAGGAGTTGTGCCCGTGTCGCACGCCCCCGACACCCAGTCCGACGTCATCGCCTTCCTCTCCGATCCCGCCACCCACGGTGGGCAGAAGCCGGAGCGGATCGATACTCATATCTCCACCATCTTCCTGGCCGGCGAGACCGTCTACAAGCTCAAGAAGGCGGTCACGCTGTCCTTCGTGGACTTCGCGCCCCTGGAGAACCGCAAGGCCGCCTGCGACACCGAACTGCGCGTCAACCAGGTCGGCGCGCCCGGCATCTATCAGGCCGTCGACGCCATCACCCGCGAGCCCGGCGGCGGCCTCGCCTTCAACGGCGACGGCGAGGCGGTGGACTACGTCGTGCGCATGACCCGCTTCGACCAGTCCACCCTGTTCGACCGCATGGCGGCCGACGGCAAGCTCAACCGCAAGCTCATGCAGCGGGCCGCCCACCTGGCCGCCGACCTGCACGACAAGGCCGAGCCGCGCCAGGATTTCGGCGGGGCGGAGGCGCTGCGCTCCACCGTGCTGGGCAACCGCGAGGCCTTCCGTCCCAACGTGCCCGATGTTATCGACGAACAGGCGCTGGAGGCCCTGACGGATGCCTCCCTCAAGGCCGTCGAGCGCCATGCTGCGATGCTGGATGAGCGCCGCGACCAGGGCTGCGTGCGGCGCTGCCATGGCGACCTGCACCTGCGCAACATGGCCCTGCACGAGGGCGCGCCCATCCTGTTCGACGCCATCGAGTTCAACGACGCCTTCGCCGTCATCGACACGCTCTATGACCTGTCGTTCCTGCTCATGGACCTGGACGACCGGGGCCATCGGCGCCTCGCCAACATCGTGCTGAACGCCTACGGCGAGAAACGGCCGGAGGTGGAGGGGCTGGCGCTGTTGCCGCTCATGATGTCCCTGCGCGCCGCCATCCGCTCGCACGTCGCGGCCGCCGCCGCCGGGCAGCAGCAGGACAAGGCCGGCGCCGAGGCCATGCGCGGGGAGGCGCGCCGCCTGTTCCGGCGCGCCTCCGACTACCTGGACCCGCCGCCGCCGTCGCTATTGGCGGTCGGCGGGCTGTCGGGCTCGGGCAAGAGCCGCATGGGGCGGGAACTGGCGCCGTTCCTGGGTGCGGCGCCGGGGGCGGCGGTGTTCCGCACCGACGTGCTGCGCAAGCAACTGGCCGGCGTCGACCCCTACGACCGCCTGCCGCCCGACGCCTACAGCAAGGAGATGTCGGCGCGCACCTACGAAACGCTCTTCGACCACGCCCGCCGCGCGCTCGCCGCCGGCCATTCGGTGGTCGCCGACGCCGTTTTCGCCAAGCCGGAGG
Source organism: Caenispirillum salinarum (assembly GCF_044803115.1). Taxonomy (GTDB): domain Bacteria; phylum Pseudomonadota; class Alphaproteobacteria; order Rhodospirillales; family Rhodospirillaceae; genus Caenispirillum; species Caenispirillum salinarum_A. Next base: position 2,104,400 of record NZ_CP085224.1, read on the forward strand.
AGCGCGCCGCCGCCGAGCAGGTGGCGAAGGAGGCCGGCGTGCCCTTCACCGGGCTGTGGCTGGAGGCCCCGCCGGAGGTGGCGCGGGCGCGGGTGACGGACCGCAGGGGCAATGTCTCGGACGCCACGGCCTCGGTTCTGGAAAAGCAGTTGGAATACGACCTCGGCACAATCACCTGGACCCGTATCGACACCGCCCGTCCCAAGGACGAGGCATTGATGGCCGGGCGCGCGGTGCTGGGGGTGTAGCCCCTCGGTTTGCCGCAGCTGTCCGGAACGGCCCTTTTCCCGCGCCGCGATAGGGGGCATACTTCAAGGAATACAGACCGTTGCGGGGCGGTTCCTCATGGCACGCCGCGTCGCCCCAACCGCAGGAGGATCGCACCATGCCCGGGATCAAGACCATCCTGGCCGTCGTCGGGGACGCCGAGGCCGGCCGTGTGCCCATGGAGACGGCCTTCGTCGTCGCCCGCGGTCTTTCGGCCCACGTCCAGGTCATGCACGTCCGGCCCGATCCGGCGCAGTCGGTGCCGCTGGTGGGCGAGGCCATGTCGGGCGCCATGGTCGACGAGATGATGCAGGTGGCCGAGCGCGAGGGCAAAAACCGCGCCCAGGCAACCCGCGCCATGTTCGACGATTATTGCGGCCGCTATGCCGTGCCGGTGAACGTGGAGCCGCCGGGCCTTCCGGAAATGTCTGCCGAGTACCGCGAGGAAACGGGCGCCGAGGACGAGGTGGTCGCCACGGCCGGGCGCGTGGCGGATCTGGTCGTGGTTGGCCGCGGCGGCGAGGAAAGCGAGCCCTCGGCCATGGTCACCCTGCACTCGGCGCTCATGGAAAGCGGCCGCTGCGTGCTTCTGGCGCCGTCCGAAACGCCGTCCGTCGTCGGCGGGCACATCGCCATCGCCTGGAACGGCAGCGCCGAGGCCGCGCGTGCCGTCGCCGGCGCCATGTCGTTGCTGACCCAGGCCAAGACCGTGACGCTGCTGGTGGTGGAGCGCGGCGGCGAGGGCGCCGGGCCGCAGGACCTGGTCTCGCACCTGGCCTGGCACGAGGTGCCGGTGCACGTCCGCCACGTCCACGGAGAGGGCGCCAGCGTCGGCTCCATGCTGCTGAAGACCAGCGAGGAGGTCGGCGCCGATCTGCTGGTGATGGGCGCCTACACGCACTCGCGCCTGCGCCAGTTGTTCATCGGCGGCGTGACGCGGCACGTTCTGGAGTATGCCAAACTGCCCGTCCTTCTGTCGCACTGACGGAGCCCTGAGTGCTCGAAACCCTTCTTCCGGTCGCCCCGCACACGCTCGCGCTGTTCGTGGCGGCCAGCCTGGCGCTGAACGTCACGCCCGGGCCGGACATGATGTACGTCCTGGCCAACGGCCTGCGCGGCGGCCTGCGCGGCGGCATCGCCGCCGACCTGGGGATCACGCTGGGCGCGGCCGGGCATGTGCTGCTGGCGGCCCTCGGCCTGACGGCGCTGCTGGCCGCGGCGCCGGTGGCGCTGGATGCCGTTCGCATCGCCGGCGCCCTTTACCTGCTGTGGCTGGGGTGGAAGGCGCTCAGCGGGCCGTCGCCGCTGGGTAAGGCCATGGCCGACACCGCCGAGGCCGCCGGCCGGGGCGAGCGCAAGGGCAGAGTGGTGCGCGACGGCTTCGTCACCTGCCTGCTCAATCCAAAGGTGGGATTGTTCTTCATCGCCTTCCTGCCGCAGTTCGTCGACCGGACCGACGCCGCCAATCCGGTGACGGCGCAGATCCTGTTCCTGGGCGGCACCTTCCTGGTGACCAGTTTCGTGACGCTCGCGCCGGTGGCTGCGGCCGGCGGCGCGATGACCCGGCTTTTGCGCCGGCTGCCCTGGGCGGCCGGCGCGCTGGGGAAGGTGTCGGGCGCGATCTTCATCGGCCTGGCGGTGCGGCTGCTGGTAATGGACAGCCGCCCCAGCCAGTAACGGCCGTCAGGACACGCCGGACTTGCGCTCGGCCTCGAAGGCCTTGAGGTCCTGGGCCAGTGCCACGACCGTGGCGGCGTTCAGCTTCGTCGGGTCGACGGCGCCGGCGATGCCGTGGTTCAGGAAGATTTCCTGCATCTCCGGCGAGCGCATGGTGCCGCCCATGGACCAGTCGGCAAAGCGCCGCTCGGAAATCGGCCCCTTCTTCATCAGCGTCACCTCGCCGTGCCGGCTGTCCTTGGCGATGCGGTCATAGGTCCGGGTGATGGCGGTGGCGTCGCCCTCCAGCACCTGCAGGAACCACGTCTTGTCGAAGATCAGCGCGCCGGTGATGTCGTCGCGGGCGTTGTTCTTCTGCGAGACGGAAACGATGTCGCGCAGGCTTTGCAGCATGGTCCGCGTGTCCCCGCCGACCGTGTTGCGGCTGTAGTAGACGATCTGATGAAGATTCAAGGCTGCCTCCCGTTTTGGCATGGGTTACACCTTTCGTTACGGCAAGCCTGAGCATGCAGATCAACTATCGTCGGCGCGGCCGGTTCGATCTTCAGTCGAACAGGCCGCCGGGGCCGGCCGGCGCGTCCTCGACGGCGGCAATCGGTCCGTCGTAGGGGCGCAGCAGGTGGGCGACCGCGGCGAAGGGGGCGTCCGACAGCCAGAGGGCTTCCGCCTCGCGCGGCAGGATCAGCGGCATTCGGTCATGCACATGCGCGATGGGCGGCGACGGGTCGCCGGTGATGATGGTGAAATGCTCGCCTTCGAACAGGGCCGCAAAGCTGAACAGCGCCACCTCTCCGCGCGGCTCGGGGTCACCCTGGCCCGGTGCGATGGTGTTGCGGTGTTTCGCCTTGCCGTCCTTCCGCCATTCAAAATACGCGGTCGCCGGCACCAGCACGCGGTTGTCGAGCAGGCGGCGGAAGGTCGGCTTTTCCGCCAGCGTCTCCGACCGCGCATTGATGAGCGGCTTTCCGTCCTTGCGGCTGGGGATGCCGAAGTGCTTGCGCAGCAGCACGCCGCTGCCGCCCTTCACGACCGGCGCGGCGTCCGTCGGGCGAATTACCGGAATGGGCAGGGGACTGCGCGGTGGTGCGGTCAGACCGTAGCGGTGTACCAGGTCCATCGGCGCACAGTTCAGGGCATAGCGGGAGCACATGGGCCGGAACGATTTTCCTCTGTTGCGGAACAGCCTGTGTTCAGATTACCTAAGCCCATGAGCAGCGACCAGAAGACCGTCGTCATCACCGGTGCCAGCCAGGGCATCGGCCAGACCACCGCCCAGCGTTTCATGCAGGAAGGCTGGCGCGTCATCACCTGCGCCCGCCGGGGGCTGCCGGAAGACCTGCCGCGCGAGGACAACTGGTCCCACCACTTCCAGGTGGACCTGCAAGGGCGTCAGGACGTGCTGGACTTCATCAAGGACGTCCGCGGCATTCTCGACGGTGCGCCGCTGCACGCGCTGGTGAACAACGCCGGCGTGTCGCCCAAGACGCCCTTCAAGGAGCGCCTCGGCATCCTGAACGGGTCCATCGACGGCTGGCGCGACGTGTTCGAGCTGAACTTCTTCGCGCCGCTGCGCCTCGGCCGTGGCTTCGCCGGCGACCTGGCGAAATCCAAGGGGGCGGTGGTGAACATCACCTCCATCGCCGGCCACTATGTCCATCCCTTCGCCGGCTCGGCCTATTCGACATCGAAGGCCGCGCTGTCGGGCCTGACGCGCGAGATGGCCGCCGAGATGGCGCAGCTTGGCATCCGCGTCAATGCCGTCGCGCCGGGCGAAATCCAGACGGAGATGATCAGCCCCGAATACGAGGCACTGATCCCCCGCATCCCGCTCGACCGCATGGGCAAGCCCGAGGACGTGGCGGCGGCGGTATTCCGCCTGTGCACGGACGAATTCAACTACGTCACGGGGACGGAGATCTTCGTCACGGGCGGCCAGCACCTGTATTGAGCGGCAGGACGGCGGACGCCGGAGGTGGACCCCGAAGGCAGCAGCCCCCTGCACTGGACTGGCCGTCTTTGCAGTGCCTCTGACCAGCAATCCGGCGATTTCTTGCAGCCTCGCAGGCTCTAGCCGCGCTCCGGCGCTTGAAGCCGCCTCTTCGGCGCACATTTCCCGATCAGCGACACGTTGACGCATCGGAGATGTGCTCATGCCGACCGCTTCGACCCCTGTCTTTCGTGAGCCCGCGATGCCGCCTGCCGTCCGGCCCCCGCCCCGGCGCCCGCCCAGGCCGCGCCGCCCGGCCGGCACCATGCTGGCGATGCTCACCGGCCCGCTGGCCTCGCAGGTCTAGACCCCCAACCGCGCGAGGCCACGGAAAAGGGCGGTTCCCCCGGGGGAACCGCCCTTTCTTTTGACGCAAAGCGCACCGGCGCCGTCAGACCACCCCGACCTTCGCCCGCAGGCTGTTGAGCCAAGCAATGCGGGCCTCGGCGCGCTGCACTTCGTCGTCCAGCCAGTCGGCCAGATAGCCGCCTTCGCCCTCCATGGCGTCGCGCAGGTCGATCAGGCGGTTCAGGCCCGTTTCCGAGGTGTCCAGCAGCAGGTCCACCTGCGCCTTCTGGTCTTCCTTGGCCAGCAGGTGCAGGAAGCGGAACTTCAGCGCCGTGATGAGCTTCGACAGGTCCGACGCCGGCCGCAGGGGCGCGACCATCAGGTTGCGGAACTCGCGCTGGCCGGCCTCGGTGATGGTCAGTTCGGCGTCTTCCTCCATGCCCTCGCCGCCGACGGAGTCCACCAGTCCCTCGTAGCGCAGAAGCTCGATGGAGGTGCCCAGCAGGTCGACGCTCGGGCCCGTCAGGCGGCTGATGAAGTGCCGCACGCTGGATGCCAGATCACTATAGCGCATGGGGCCCGATGCGATGGTGCCGAGGGCACACAGACGCACCGCCTCGCGCGGGGTCAATGTCTTGTCGGCGAACATGGATCGGTCTCCTGGTCCGGGGTGGAGGCGGGCGAATTGCGAATCTTTCTCAAAGTATACGCGGCTTGGCGCCGATGTCCAATGCCGCATTCGCCTTGATAGTATACGCGCGCCGGACGGGACCGGATCACGCCAGCGATTGCCGTGGCGGGGGCGGCGCGGCGCGGGCGCAGATGACCACCTGGTCGCCGCCCATGGTGCGCGCCTCGGTCAAGGCGGTGTCGGCGGCGGTCAGGGCCGCCTCCACGCCGCGCGGGCCGACCACGGCGGCCACGCCGGCGGTGATGGTGGCCGAGTAGGGTTCCCCGGCCGCATCGACGGGCGATGCCGCGAGAATGGCGCGCAGGCGCTCCGCCAGGGCGCGGCCCTCGTCCAGGTCGCTGTCGGGCAGGTAGACGGCCAGAACGGCGCTTTGCAGCCGCCCCACCACGCCGTCATGGCCCAGGCGCTGGGCGAGGGCGGTGATCTCCTTGACCACCGACTCGGCGGCGGACAGGCCGAGTTCGGCCCGGATGAGGTCCAGGCTGTCGACTTCCATCAGCACCAGCGCGCCGGGGCCCGAGCCCATCCATGTCGCCTGGTCCAGGAATCCGCGACGGTTGAGGGCGCCGGTCACGCTGTCGGTCAGGGCCAGGCGGCGAAGCTGCTCCGACGCCTTGGCCGACTGGTCGAGCAGCATGCGGTTGCGGCGGCGCTCGTCGATCAGGGCCGAGGCCATTTCAGCAATGCGGCCGAGGCCGTGGAACTGGTCTTCGCTTAGGGTGCGGGGCACGCGGTCGATGACGCAGACGGTTCCCAGCAAGGCGCCGTCGCCCGCCATGATGGGCCAGCCGGCGTAGAAACGGATGCCCGGCGGGCCCGTCACCAGCGGATTGTCGATAAACCGGGAGTCGGCGGTGGCGTCCTCCACCACCAGGGGCTCGGCGGCGGCGATGGCATGGCCGCAGAACGCATATTCGCGCGGGGTCTCCTGCGCTTCCAGCCCGCGGCGCGCCTTGAACCACTGGCGCGACTTGTCGAGCAGGCTGACCAGCGCGATGGGGGTATCGCACAATGTCGCCGCCAGATCGGTCATGGCGTCGAAGACCGGGTCCGGCGGCGTGTCCAGCAGGGCGCACTCCTCAAGAACGAGAAGGCGCAGGGCCTCGTCGGCGGGAGCGGGAGGAGCAATCATGGGCGGCCCGTTCGTGCAGCGCCCGGCACAGGGCCGAGCGGTGTGTGTCTGTGTATAATATAGGATGTAAAAGGGTGCGCGCACGACATCTCCGACGACGGCCGCGCATGGGAAACACGAGGTATGGCTCAGGCCTGAATGGCGGCCGGCAGCCGCCCGGGCGGCGGAGGTTACTCCGCCGCCTCAGGGACCTTCTGGATGCCCAGCGTCTGCCAAACGTCGCACAGCGCATCCACCAGATAATCCATGGCGTCGTCGTCGTGCAGCGGCGTCGGCGTGATGCGCAGGCGCTCGGTGCCTTTGGGCACCGTGGGATAGTTGATGGGCTGGACGTAGATGGAATGACGGTCCAGCAGCAGGTCGCTGGCCTGCTTGCACAGCGTCGGGTCGCCCACCAGCACCGGCACGATGTGGCTGACCGAGGGCATCACGGGAATGCCGCGCTCGCGCAGGCGGCGCTTGGCGGTGGCGGCGCGCTCCTGGTGGCGTTCGCGCAGCGCATTGTGATCCTTGAGGTAGCGCACGCTTTCCAGCGCGCCGGCGGCGACGGCCGGCGGCAGGCTGGTGGTGAAGATGAAGCCGGCGCCGAAGCTGCGGATGAAGTCGATCATGCGGGCCGAGCCGGCGATATAGCCGCCGACGACGCCGATCGCCTTGCCCATGGTGCCCTGGATGATGTCGACCCGGTCGGCCACGCCGTCGCGCTCCGCCACGCCCGAGCCCCGCTGGCCGTACATGCCGACCGCGTGGACCTCGTCCAGGAAGGTCATGGCGCCGTGCTCCTCGGCGCAGGAGATGATCTCGTCCAGCGGCGCGATGTCGCCGTCCATGGAGTAGACGCTTTCGAACACCACGACCTTGGGCTGGTCCTTGGGGTATTCGGACATGAGCTTGTCGAGGTGCGCCACGTCGTTGTGCTTCCAGATCTTCTTGGGCGCGCGGGAATGGCGCACGCCCTCGATCATGGAGTTGTGGTTCAATTCGTCCGAGAACAGCACCACGTCGGGAATCTGGCCGCCCAGCGTCATCAGCGTCGTCAGGTTGGCGACGTAGCCCGACGTGAAGGTCAGCGCCGCTTCCTTGCGGTGCCAGGCAGCCAACTCCTGCTCCAGCAGCACATGATAGTGCGTGGTGCCGCTGATGTTGCGGGTGCCGCCGGCGCCGGCGCCGGAGCGGTTGATGGCCTCGCACATGGCGCCGCGCACGCCGTCGTGCATCCCCATGCCGAGGTAGTCGTTACTGCACCAGATGGTGATGTCGCGCACGCCGCCGTCGCGGTGGTTGGCCGCACGCGGGAAGGCACCCACCTTGCGCTCCAGATCGGCGAAGATGCGATAGTTGCCCTCGCTCTTGAGCGCGTCCAGGCGCTCGGCGAAGTAGGCCTCGTAGTCCATGGGCAGGGTCACCTTGTCTGGTGGCACGGCGTTAGCGCCTTCCGCGCGCTGCCGTCGCCGACGTTTTCCTCCGGAGCGTCGGTCCGTCCGGAGCGGTATCACGATATCGGTGCATACGGTATCGCGTCCGCCGCCGGATCGTCCAGCGCCAAGGCGCGCCAGCGCGCCGTGTCGGGTATGTCCGCCGACTCTACGGCAGGCCGGCGACTCGCTGCAAGCCACGCCTTCGTGCCATGAGTCGTCATGAACACCTTACACCAAGATGTGTCAGCCAAGCCAGCTTCGCATGCGGCGGGTGGCGGGATCGACCTCGACGATGCGATGGTTGTTGGTGTCGGACACCAGCAACCGCCCCTTGGGCGTGGGCCACAGGCCCGCGGGCTCCCACAGCGGGCGGCGGCAGGCGGCGCCGGTGCAGTGCAGGCGGCCGGTCTTGAGGGTTTCCACCGTGCCGGCGGCCTCGTCGATGAGGCGGATGGCATGGTTGTAGCTGTCGGCGACCGCCACGCGCCCGTCGGGCATGACGGCCACCCCCAGCGGATGCTGCATGCGCGCCGCCGTCATGGGGCCGTCGTCGTGACCGAAATCGAACAGGCCGCGGCCGACCAGCGTCTCCACCCGCGCCGTCTGGCCCAGGCGCCAGCCGTCCAGGATGACCTTGCGCACGGCCGAGGTTTCGCTGTCGGCGAAATACAGCGCCGAGGCGTCGGGCGCCAGGGCCAGTCCGCTGGGTTGGGCGAGCAGGGCACTGGTGGCGGGGCCGTCGTGGATGTTCTCGCCGCCCGTGCCGGCCAACGGTTCCACCGTGCCGGCCACCGTGTCCATGGCGAGGATCTGGTGCGTGCCGGCGTTGGCGATGAACAGCGTGCGGCCGTCGGGCGTGATCTCCAGGTCCCAGGGCGAGGCCAGCGCGGTCTCGGCCGCCGACTGGCGCATGGACACGGGCAGGCCGCGGAACCGCAGGCCGGCAACCGTGGTCACCGCGCCCGAGCACAGGTCGATGCGCCGCACCAGGTGGTTGCCCGTGTCGGCGACGAATATGGCGTCTTCGGTACACGCAAGGCCCTGCGGCGAGGCGAAGGCGGCATGTTCGGCCTGGCCGTCGTCGGTGCCCGGCAGTCCGGCGCCGTAGCGCGACAGCACGCGGCCGTCGGACTCGCACACAAGAACCTGATGGTTGCCGCCGTCGGCCACCGCCCAGCGGCCTTCCGCCCCGGCCAGGGGCTTGACCTTGCCGGGGAACCGCAACGGCCCGCCGCCCGCCGCCGAGGGTACGGAGAGCGGCATATCCACCGGCATGCGCGGGCTGACGCCGCCCAGGGTGTCTATCAGATCGCTTAAGCCCTGGATCATGAGGGCCGGGTCGGGCTCGCCGGACAATTGACCGATCACCTTGCCGTTGGGACAGATGAGCACCAGCGTCGGCCATGCCCGCACGGCGTATTCGTCCCACAGCGTCATGTAGGGGTCGTGAACCACGGGATGGCGGATGCCGTACCGCCGGACGGCGTGTTCCACGGCCTCGGGACAGCGCTCGGCGGCGAACTTCGGGCTGTGAACGCCAATGACGGCGACCTGGTGGGGAAAGGCTTCCTCGATCTGGCGCAGGGTCGGCAGGACCTGGACGCAGTTGATGCAGCAGTAGGTCCAGAAATCCAGGATCACGATCCGTCCCCGCAGCGACTTCAGCGACAGCGGGTCGGGCGTGTTGAACCAGGCGAGTCCCTTGCGGTCGATCTCCGGCGCCGTGACGAGGCCGTACATGCCCTTCCGTTTCCTCACGTTTCCGTGGCTGGGACCGCCTATATGGCTTCGCTCTTCCGGAGTGGCAAGTTGTGCCGCCACCACGCGGCCGGCGGGTGATCTTCCCGGCGCGGGCCGCGCGTGCCCCCTGTGCAGCCCGGTCCGGTTGGGGTATGCTGCTTCCGTTTCAAGGGTTTAACCCCACAAACGCAGTGGCGGCGAAGGGCGCGCCAAGGCCTCGCCGGCGATCGAAACAGGAGGAACGCATGGCGCTGAAGGACATCATGGTTGTCGTCGATGGGTCGCGGCACGCGGCGACGCGCCTGGACGTCGCCATCCAGCTCGCCAACGACCACGACGCCCACCTGACGGGCCTGTTCGTCCGCATGGTGCCGCACGTGCCGCAGTTCGTCATGAGCCAGCTCGGCCCCGAGGTGCAGAAGGTCCAGAACCAGTACGCGCAGGAAGCATCGGACCGCGCCCACAAGCTGTTCGAGGACAAGGTGCGCGCCGGCGGCGTGCGGGCCGAATGGCGCTCGGTGGAGGGCAACCTGATCGACCAGGTGTGCCTGCACGCCAAGTACACCGACCTGGTCGTCATCGGCCAGCGCGACACCAGCGCCGAGGCCATGGAAGGCGAGGACCAGCTGGTGGACCAGGTGGTGCTGGACGCCGGCCGGCCGGTCCTGGTGGTGCCCTACGCCGGCACCTTCCCGCACGTCGGCCGCAGGATCATGGTCGCCTGGAACGGCGGCCGCGAGGCCACCCGCGCCGTCAACGACGCGATGCCGCTTCTGCAGAAGGCCAAGCACGTCGAGGTCATGGCCATCAACCCGCGCGGCGGGGCCCGCGGCCACGGCGACGTTCCGGGGGCGGACATCGCCCTGCACCTTGCGCGCCACGATGTCCACGCCAATGCCGAACATGTGTTCTCCGACGACGTCGATCCGGGCTCCATGCTGCTGTCGCGCGTGACGGACGAGAACATCGACATGCTGGTCATGGGCGCCTATGGTCGCTCGCGCCTGCGCGAACTGGTGCTGGGCGGGGCGACGCGCCACATCCTGCGCCACATGACCGTGCCGGTGCTGATGTCGCACTGAGGCGCGTGAGCGGTTTTTCCGGCCGGGGTTGATCCCGGTGGGAAACACCTCATGTCAGGGCGGTTCCGAACGGGGCCGCCCTGCGTCTTTGGGGGTATCCGGGTCGGGTTTGCCTTGCTCCGGTCATAAAGCCGACGTAGGACTTGCCGCGGCTTCACAACAAGAGGACAGCGAAGAGCGATGGCACGACCGCGCAGCCGTCACCAGCGCGAGCGCCGAGCGCGTTTCTGGAAGGGACTGTTCAAGTTCGTCGTCTTCCTGGGGCTGATCGGCGCGACGGCCTATTACGCCTACGAGGCGGGCACCCGCCTGTCGGCCCAGGAGATCGCGGACCTGAAGGCCGAGATCTCCCGCCTGTCGGAGTCCGAACAGGCGCAGCTGACCCGCTCGCAGGAGCTTGAGTCGCTGCTGACCGACGCGCGCCGGACCGCCGAGGACTACCGCCTGCGCTACGAGGAAGTGGCACCGGCGGCGGTGCAAGAGGTCCTGAGCGAGGTGCGCGAGAAGATGAACGAGGGGCTGTCGGCCGACCGCCTGGCCTTCGTCGTCAGCCAGGCGCATCCGCCGCGCGAGTGCTCCGACACCGAGACGCGGCGCTTCATCGCCAAGACGGAAAACTACGACGGCGCCAATACCTGGGTGCGCTTCGACGACGCCATCACCGTCAGCGGCACGGGTGCTGCGGCCAACCAGGGGCGCGAGCAGTGGTTTGACCCGGCCGAACCCGTCACCATGACCTTCTCGCCGCTGGGCGAGGACGCGCAGACGGTGCAGGGCGAACTGCCGTTGCAGCATTCCATGGTCTTCAAGGGCAAGGAATACCGCTTCACCGCCACCCCCGGATCGCGCGGCTTCATCGAGGTGACCGCCGACTGGTGCGATTATTCGGCCGGGTGAGGGTGATCGCCCGGCACTGGTGAAAAAGGGGCGGCCCGATGGGCGCCCCTTTTCTTTTTCATTCGCCGCCATCACGCTCGCGAAACGCGATCCAGCTTGATCCGCCGCTTACCCCTGCGGCAGGCGGATGCGCACCAGCCCCTTGAAGTCCTCGGGGTCCTGGACGATGCCCTTGCGCACGATCTCAACCTTCCCCTGGCGGGCCAGCGCGACGATCTGCTGCTTGGTCGGCACCATGTAGCGGCGCCAGCCCTCGTCGGTGTCCTTGGGGCGGCGGTGTTCCTCGAAATAGGCCTGCGCCGCGTCCTCGGGCCGGATGCTGCCCTTGGCGGCGCAGAGGTCGAGGATGCATTGGGCCAGCGGGTCGCCCTTCTTCTGCTGCTGGTCGTCGTCGATGCTCATGGTGTGGCAATCTTTCACGGTGTGACGGAATGGAAAGCGGCGAGTCCTACTCCCAGGACCCGCCGCCCGCAAGAGGCATCTCGGCCGGCGTCTCAGTCCTCGGCGGTGGCCTGGCCGTACAGGCTGGCCGCCGAGACCAGGATCTCGCGCTTGCCGACGTGGTTGGCCGGGCTGACCACGCCCTCGTTCTCCATGCGCTCCACCAGGCGGGCGGAGCGGTTGTAGCCGATCTGCAGGTGCCGCTGGATGAAGCTGACGGAGACCTTCTGCTCCCGCAGCACCAACGCCAGCGCCTGGTCGTAGAGGTCGTCGCCGGAAGAGGGCAGGTTCTCCAGCACGCCGGCGCCGGGGCCGCCGCCGTTGCCGCCCATGTCGGGGGCGAGGCTCTCGGCCTCCATCTCGTCTTCCTCGGTGACGGTGTGGAGGTATTCGGGCTCCCCGCGGTCCTTGAGGAAACGGACGACCTTTTCCACCTCGCTGTCGGCCACGAAGGGGCCGTGGACGCGGGTGATGCGGCCGCCGGCCTTCATGTACAGCATGTCGCCCTGGCCCAGCAGTTGCTCCGCCCCGGCCTCGCCCAGGATGGTGCGGCTGTCGATCTTGCTGGTCACCATGAAGGAGATGCGCGTCGGGAAGTTCGCCTTGATGGTGCCGGTGATCACGTCCACCGACGGGCGCTGCGTCGCCATGATGAGGTGGATGCCGGCGGCACGCGCCATCTGCGCCAGGCGCTGGATGGCGGCCTCGATTTCCTTGCCCGCCACCAGCATGAGGTCGGCCATCTCGTCGACCACGATGACGATGTAGGGCAGGGGGCGCAGGTCCATGGGCTGTTCTTCGTAGATGGGCTCCCGCCGGTCGCGGTCGAAGCCCACCTGCACCTGGCGCATGACGCGCTCGCCTTTTTCCACCAGTTCGGCCACGCGGGCGTTGTAGCCCTCGATGTTGCGCACGCCCAGCGTCGCCATGGCCTTGTAGCGGCTTTCCATTTCGCGCACCGCCCACTTCAGCGCCTGGACGGCCTTCTTGGGGTCGGTCACGACGGGGGTGAGAAGGTGCGGGATGCCGTCGTAGACCGACAGTTCCAGCATCTTCGGGTCCACCATGATGAGGCGGCACTTTTCCGGCGGCAGATGGTAGAGCAGCGACAGGATCATGCCGTTGATGCCCACCGACTTGCCCGAGCCCGTGGTGCCGGCAATGAGCAGGTGCGGCATCCGAGCCAGGTCCACCACGGTGGGCTTGCCGCCGATGTCCTTGCCAAGTGCGAGCGGCAGCTTGTGCTCGCCGGTCTGGAAGGCGTCGCTGTCCATGATCTCGCGCAGGTAGACGGTTTCGCGCGTCTCGTTGGGAAGTTCGATGCCGATGACACTGCGTCCCGGCACCACCGCGATGCGGGCCGTCACCGCCGACATGCTGCGCGCGATGTCGTCGGCCAGATTGATGATGGTCGCCGACTTGGTGCCGGGCACGGGCTCCAGTTCATAGAGCGTCACCACGGGGCCGACCTTGACCTCCATGATCTCGCCGCGCACGCGGAAGTTCTTCAGCACCGTTTCCAGCGTGCGGGCGTTGTCGGCCAGCTTCTGCTCGTCCTCGGGCGTCTTGTCGTGGCTGTCGGGCTCCCCGAGCAGGGCGAGCGGCGGGTAGTCGTAGCCCACGGCGCCGTCCTCGTCATCGCTGGCGGCGGCGGCGGCACGCTCGTGATCGTCGTCGTCCGCCTCGTCCTGCGCGGCGGGCTCGGCCTCTTCGTCGCCGTCGTCGGCGGGGCCGGCCTCGGCGGCGATTTCCGCCTCGGCGTCCACCTCCAGGATCGGCGCAATGCCCACGGGTTCAGCGCTGTCGTCGACGGCGCCGGACTCCGTTTCGTCGGCGTCCTCATCGTCCTCGGCGTCGTCACCCCCGGTCGCCTCGGCCTCGGCCGCGTCGTCTTGAATGTCCGCCTCGTCCGCGACGTCGACGTCGACGGCGGTGATGTCCGCCTCGTCCTCATTGGCGGCGAGGGGGGCGGCGAGGGGGGCGGCGGGCCGGTCCTCGTTCTCGTCCGCCGGCTCTTCTTCGTCGGCGAGGACTTCATCCTCCATGCGGGCGCGGATGGAGGCTTCGGCCCATTCCACGCCGGCGATGAAGGCAAAGGCGGCGGCGGCGGCCACGGCCTCGTCTTCGCGGCCGGTGCCGTAGCAGACCATGCCTTCGGCCTTGCCGGGGTCAACCTCCACGTCCCACTCCGCGCGCCCGTCGGGCCAGACGTGGCGGGCCAGCCGGTACGGCTTGCCGTTCAGCGCGCACCACAGATTGAACTCGTCCGCTGTCATCACGTCGAACTTGTCGGGTGCGTTGCGGTTGTCGAGGTCGCTTGTGGTCATGCGGCGTATCCAGTACGGCAACAAAAGGCGGGGGCGTTCGCCCGGCCGGCGAACGCGACGGATGCCCTGTTATCTCAGGATGCAGTGCGCGGGATCAACAGAAACCCGCGCGACTCGGCACGAAAGCTGCGGAGTCAGGTGTCCAGCCGATACGCCGCCACCAGCAGTTTCACCACCTCCCCTTCGGGGTCGAAGAAGGGCAATACCAGGCGTTCCCAGGTCTGCCGGCCCTCGGGGAACTCGGCGGTGTAGACGCGCGAGGTGGGGATGCGGTCGCGGCGGACGTGGTCGTATTCCGCCTTGATCAGGGCCCGCTGTTCCTCCGGCAGGTCGTCCAGCGACCGCCCGGCCTTGTCGCCGAAGGTGCTGGCGAAACCGCTGGAGTAGTAGGCGTAGGTGTAGGCGTCGGCGTCCTCGTCATCCTCGTCGGGGATGACGTCCATCACCACCATGTTGCCGATCCACGGACGCAGGTCAGCGGGCTCGATGTCCTCGGCCATGGGCAACTGGTCGCCTTCGCACTGCGCGACCCAGAAGCTGTACAGGGCCTTGAGCTGCGGATGGCGGAGAACGAGGGAGATGCGGCTCATGGGATGCGACTTCGAGCAGGGGTTGCCGGGCCGGGTGGAGGGATAGCGTTAGCGGCCGGGGCGGCCCGGTGCAAGCGGTTTCCACAACCGGTGCGGCGCACGGATCCCGAACCCCGGCCGTCCAGGCCACGTTTCGATAGCAGAAGAGATGCTCTGAACGGAGGAATACCATGAGCAGCGGCGCGTCCAGCGCGGCCGGACGCCGCGCCATTGCCAGGGAGGTGCTGAAACGCCACGGCGAGACCTACGCCCACGAAATCGGCATCAAACTTGCCGACAACACGCCGTCGGCCCTGTTCCAGTGGCTTTGCGCGGCGATCCTGTTTTCCGCTCCCATCGGCGCGCCGCAGGCGGTGGCCGGGGCGCGGGCGCTGAAGGATGCCGGCCTGACCACGCCGAAAAAGATGGCCGACACCACATGGGACCAGCGTCGCAAGCCGCTCACCGACAACGGCTATGCCCGCTATGACGAAAAGACCGCCACGTTCCTGGGCGAGACGGCGCAGCTGGTGGAGGAGGAATGGCACGGCGACCTGCGCCGCCTGCACGACAGCTGCGAAGGCGATGCCGATTGCCTGCGCAACGAACTGAAGCGGGCCAAGGGCCTGGGTGACGTGGGCGTCGACATCTTCTTCCGCGAGGCGCAAGAGCCGTGGCAGAGCCTGCGCCCCTTCGCCGACAAGCGAGCCCGCAAGGCCGCGGTCGCGCTCGGCCTGATGGATACGGAAAGCGGTGATCCCGGGCAACTGGCCGACGTGGTGAGCGACGATGATCTGGCACGGCTGATGGCCGGGCTGGTCCGCGCCGACCTGGCGGGCGACGCCGACGACATCATCAACGCCGCGCGCGGGGCGGGGTAACGCTCGGGAGTGCGCGCTCAACGATGAAAAGAGGAGGACGACATGGCCGACAAGGGTAAGGAATCGGGCGGCGGCAAGGGCCGCTGGATCGGCATTCTGGTTGTGGTGGTGCTGGCCATCGGCGCCTGGTGGGTGTTCGACCAATGGTCCTCGCAGCCGCCGAGCACCATGCCGGCGGTCGGCGAAGGCGGGGGTGTCCAGACCGACGAATCGCCGCCGATCACCAAGGGCAATCCGCCGTCCGGCTATTCCATCGAGGAGGGCGAAGCGGCCGAGTGATGCCGCTGCAGGCATCTTTTCGCCGCCGGAGCCGGCGGGGCAGGCCGCTCAAGGGCAATAATGCCTAAGTAAAGGGCACGCCTGCCCACCCCCTGCGCACAAGAAAAAAGGGCCGGAGGATGACCTCCGGCCCTTTCTCATGGCCACCGGAGCAGGGCGGCCGATTCGGCGTTGAGCCGGGCGTCAGGCGCTCATCTGCGGCGCGCGCAGGCAGGCGCCGGCGACCGCGGAACGCTTGGAAACCTCGGCGAACATGTCGTGGGACGGGCGGGGCTGGGGCAGGGCCATGCCCTTGGTATTCAGCTCCGTCGCCCGGCGCCGCAAGGTCCTGTTGGCGGCGTCCAGGGCCTCATCCACCGTCGCAGCCGTTGCCTTGCAATCCGGCACGCCCAGGACTTCCGCCTGATAGGCGTCGTTCTGGCCGCGTCGAACGATGGTGATGTAGCCTTTCATGGTCTCGTGGACCTCCTTACCGGTTCTCGTTTCTAAGCGAGCAATATTCCGGACCCACGGCCCGAGAATTCGCAGTCCTTTCGTCGGAACACGTACATGCCTTCGACGGTCCAGAATGAATACGGGGGAAATCTGGACTGCGATCGTGGTCGGGTGCCGCGATTGATATGGATCATATGCGTGGCAGCGGACGGATCAACCCTAAAATTGAGTAAAACCGTATTTCATTGTAATCAGCTAGTTAAAAAATAGCCTTTTACATGAGTAAAACTTGGCGATAAGCAAAATTTATATGAGTACAAATAGAGCCCGAAATGAGACGAGCCGCCAGGGGGCGGGGTTGACATTTCAGCTGCTGCCCGTATTTTATTCATCAAGCCGTGGCTGACGCGGCGGGGATATTTCGGTGAAGATGAAGGTTCGGGTCCTACGTTCGCTTGCAAAGCACGCGGAGCAAGGGCCCGTCTCCACATCACCGGATATCCGCCGGAACGCCACGATTATCCGGGTGGATGACGAATAGTCTTTCGCCCTCAAACAAGATTTGTGACGAGGTGATGACGATTTCTCGCACTCCCACCGTCGCCCCGCGTGCCCCCGAGGGCCTTTCCGCTCGGCCGGTGCGCACTCCTCTCGACGAGGAGCCCCTCACTAGGGGCGCTGTTCTTCCCGGGTTCCAGGTTTTCGCGGACGAGGACACCCTCATCCGCCGGGCCACGGGAGAGGACGGCGCCGCCATGTTCGACCTGGTGCGCGACACCGGGTCGCTGGACGTCAACAGTCCCTACGCCTACCTGATGATGGGCCACTGGTTTGCGGACAGCTCGGTCGTGGCCGAGCGCGACGGCGAAATCGTCGGCTTCATCGTCGGTTTCGTGCCGCCGCGGCAGCCCGATACGGTCTTCGTGTGGCAGGTCGGCGTCGCTCCGTCCGAAAAGGGCCGGGGCCTGGGCAAGAAAATGATCGACGCACTGCTTGATCTTCCAGGACCGCAGGGCCGTCGTCCGCGTTATCTTGAAGCGACCGTGACTCCGTCCAACACGGCGTCCGAGATGCTGTTCCGCGGCACGGCCAAGCGCCACGAGGCGAGCATTCGGATTTCAGAGCTGTTCCCGGGTGAGTGGTTCCCCGCCTCGCAGGGCGGTGCCGATACCCACGAACCCGAACGCCTGTTCCGCATCGGCCCGCTGGCCTCGGCGTCCTGAAGTCCCCGGGAGGGAGTGATATCATGAATGTTTTCGAGCAGTACGAATCCAACGTTCGCAGCTACATCCGGTCTTTCCCGGCCACGTTCGTCCGCGCCAAGGGCGACAAGATGTGGGATGACCAGGGCAAGGAGTATATCGACTTCTTCGCCGGTGCCGGCGCCCTGAACTACGGGCACAACGACGACGGCATGAAGAAGGCCGTCATCGAGTACATGCAGGATGACGGCATCCTGCACAGCCTGGACATGGGCACCGAGGCGAAGGCCAAGTTCCTGCAGCGCTTCCAGGACGTGATCCTGAAGCCGCGCAAGATGGACTACAAGATGATGTTCCCCGGCCCGACCGGCACGAACACCGTCGAGAGCGCGCTCAAGCTGGCCCGCAAGGTCACCGGCCGCGCCAAGGTCGTCAGCTTCACGCGCGCCTTCCACGGCATGACGCTGGGCGCCCTGGCGATCACCGGCAATGCCTTCAAGCGCAAGGGCGCGGGCGTCTCGCTCAACGAGACGATCTTCATGCCCTACGACGGCTACACCGGCAACGGCATCAACTCCGCCGATCTACTGGAGCAGATGCTGAACGACGACGGCTCCGGCATGGACAAGCCCGCCGCCGTGATCCTGGAGGTCGTGCAGGGCGAGGGCGGCATCAACGCCTGCTCCATGGAGTGGCTGAAGCGCATCCGCGAGATCTGCACCGAGCACGGCATCGTCATGATCGTCGACGACGTCCAGGCGGGCTGCGGCCGCACCGGCACGTTCTTCAGCTTCGAGCCGGCCGGCATCGTGCCCGACATGATCTGCATGTCCAAGTCGCTGGGCGGCATGGGCCTGCCCTTCGCCATGACCCTGGTGAAGCCCGAGTACGACAAGTTCGGCCCGGGCGAGCACAACGGCACCTTCCGCGGCAACAACCTGGCCTTTGTGGCCGCCGCCGAGGCCCTGCGCTACTGGGAGAACGACGAACTGGCCGAGCGCGTGCAGCACAACGCCGCCGTCATCAAGGAGCGCCTGGGCCGCATCCGCGATCGCTTCCCGCAGTTCGCAGCCAAGGTCAAGGGCCGCGGCTTCATGCAGGGCCTGGAACTGACCGCGGCCAAGGAGAAGGGCGAGGAAATCTGCGCCGAGGCCTTCAAGAACGGCCTGATCCTGGAAACCGCCGGCCCGGACGACGAGGTGGTGAAGCTGCTGCCGCCGCTGATCCTGACCGACGAGTCGCTGGCCAAGGGCCTGGACATCATGGAAGAGGCCTTCGCCGCCGTCGCCGATCGGATGGAGAAGTCCGCGGCCTGAGCTGCCGGGCGCGACCGCGCCGGGCGGGACACTTCCGCCGCCGCGCGGGCCTGACGAACACCGGAAGCGCTCGGCCGCAAGGTCGGGCGCTTGCCGCGTCCGCACTGCGGATCGGCGAGGCCCGTTTCGGACCCGCGCGGAGCGGGTCGCACGACGAAGTGTATGGTTCGTCTGTCGCAGGGGGATCGTCCATTGGTCGTGGCGCGGGACGACTTTTTCGCAACGGGAGGCGCGCTCGCGCATTATCCTCCCGGTACTTGAAAGGATACCTTAGATGATCGTTCGCAAGCTTGAAGAGCTGAAGGGCACCGACGCCGAGTTCAAGGCCGCCAAGGGAACCTGGACCAGCCGCCGCATGCTGCTGGCCAAGGACAAGATGGGCTTTTCGTTCCACGACACGCTCATCCACGCCGGCACCGAAACGTACATCCACTACGCCAACCACCTGGAAGCGGTGTACTGCGTCGGCGGCAAAGGTGAGCTTCAGGACCTGGACAATGGCGTCACCTATCCGCTGTACGACGGCGTGATGTACGCCCTGAACGGTCACGAGCGCCACTACCTGCGGGCCGAGGAAGAACTGCGCATGATCTGCGTCTTCAATCCGCCGCTGACGGGGCGTGAGGACCACGATGAGAACGGGGTGTACCCGTTGCTCACCGAGGAAGATTGAGTTATCTGGAATAAACCGTCGTTCTCAACAGGGTACGGCGGTTTTTTCCCGCCGGGCGGCAGCGTGCCGCCCCTTCAGAGGCCGCCCCCGTGGGCGGCCTCGCCCCTGAGGAAAGGGCTCATCGGATAAACACAAGCATAAGAGGAGCTTAGACCATGAACGCGATCCAGGAGCAGGACTTCTACCCGTCGCGCTATTCCACCGAAGACGCCATCTCGGAGCGGAAGGACCCGGTGGTTTATGGCAAGGCGGAAGACGGCCCGCTCTCCCGGGATGAACTGGACAGCTACGAGCGCGACGGCTTCCTGTTCTATCCGGGCTTCTTCGGCGAGGAAGACCTGCGGGCCTTCAAGGCCGAGCTGGACCGTATGTGCGAGGAGGGGCGCCACAGCGACGCCGACGAGGTGATCCGCGAGCCCGGCAGCGACATCGTCCGCTCCATCTTTGCCGTCCACGAAAGCAGCAAGGTGTTCCGCGCCCTGGCCTCCAGCCCGCGCATCGCAGGCCGGGCGCAGCAGCTTCTGGGCGACGACGTCTACGTGCACCAGAGCCGCATCAACTACAAGCCCGGCTTCAAGGGCAAGGAATTCTACTGGCACTCGGACTTCGAGACCTGGCATGTGGAGGACGGCGTGCCGCGCATGCGCATGGTCTCCTGCGCCATCTGGCTGACCGAGAACAACGACGTCAACGGCCCCGTCATGTTCATGCCCGGCAGCCACAAGTGGTTCGTCCACTGCTCGGGCGGCACGCCGGAGGACCACTACCGCCAGTCGCTGCGCAAGCAGGAGTTCGGCGTCCCGTCGAACCGCAGCATGGCCTGGCTGGAGGAGCGCTGCGGCATCGTGCAGCCGACCGGCCCGGCGGGCTCGGTGGTGTTCTTCGAGTGCAACACCATGCACGGCTCCAACGGCAACATCACGCCGTACCCGCGTTCCAACGCCTTCTTCGTGTTCAACAGCGTGCGCAACGCGCCGCGCCACGCCTTCGGGCCGAAGGAACTGCGCCCGCACATGCTGGGCAGCCGCGACTTCACGCCGGTGTCCCAGTGGTAGGCTGACGCTTTTTTCCGGCATCCGGCCAAGGCCGCGTCCCGACATGGGGCGCGGCCATTTTTTTCGTCGAACGGTCCCGAAGCAGAGGGGCGGATCAGGCGGCGGCGCCGTGGTCGGCCCTACGGCCGGTGGCCCTCAGCCGGTGGTCTTCAGTTCGGCGTCAACCGTGGCGACCGCGGACATGAGGATGCGGTACGTCTCTTCCAGGCCCAGTTCGGCCGCGTCCCGGCAGAGATGAGTGATGCAAAGTTGCAGGGCGCGGGCCTGTTCCGCGCGCTCCGGCTCCCGCGTTTCCATGTCGATGATGGCGCGTGCGTCGGCATGACTGATCATATTGCTTTCCCCAAACCTTGACCGCCGCGCGCCGGTGCGCTGCTCCGGCCACGGCGTTCACTCCCCGTTCGGCTCAGTTGACCGGAAGGGGGAGGGGGACGCAACGGAAAATTGCACCTTATGGGCGATATTTGGCCAGATTGATCCAGGTCAATTCGTGTTTGTTGCACGAGAGGTGTATAAGACTGCTTCCTGGGATTTCCGCGAAGGCTTTTGCGGTATCGTGGTCTGTCTCGCCCTGGAACTTGATGGTGAAGATGAAGTTCCGGGCCAGGTCCGACTCCCGCCAGCGCCTCGCCAGGCGCAGAAGCCGTTCCGGATAGCAGATCACGTCGGAGAACAGCCAGTCCACCGGGCCTATGTCCCTGGGCTCCAGGCCGAAAGCGCTCTCGCGCCGTTCGGAGACCCTGGGCAGGCGGGCCACCTCGGGCGCCAGCGGGGCCTTGTCCACGGCCAGCACATCCGCTCCCAGACCCTGAAGCACCCAGGTCCAGCCGCCGGGACAGGCGCCCAGGTCGACGCAGCGCTCACCCGGCCCCGGCATCCGGCCGAGCAGGGTGAATGCCTCCCACAGCTTCAGGTAGGCGCGGCTGGGCGGCCCTTCGCGGTCCTCCACGAAGGTGACCTCGCCGTTGGGGAAGGGCGAGGAGCAGTCCGCCGCCGCGATCATGGTGTTGCGGTCCAGCAGCGTCCACGAGCCCAGGGGGGCGGTCGGCGCGGGGGACGGAAACACCAGCGGCTTGGCGGAAACGTGCGGCAGCTTTTCCGTAATCAGCGCGGCGCGGCGGTGGTGCTCCACGGTGTAGGGCCACCAGTTGCGCTGGATGGACTTCAGCGCCCGCGCGGCCTCTCCGTTGCTCTCGAAGCGGATCATCACGGGGTCGCGCCACACGTTCTGCGCCCAGGCGGCGGCGCGCGGCGGGCCGGAGCAGAAGACCAGGCGACCGTGAACATGGTCCACGGCCGCGCCCAGTTCCTCCAGCAGCGGGTCCAGGAACCCCTCCGGCGCCAGGTAGCCGGTGAAGGGGTAGGGGGTGACGACGGGTTCAGCCAAGGTACAGCGACCCCCGGTCCACCAGTTCGGCCAGCAGCGCCAGCGCGTGGGCGTCGGTCACCAGCGGACGGGCCTCGGTGGCCGGCAGTTCGGTCGTGGCGCACAGGGCCTTGGCCAGATCCGCCGCCGCCCCGGCGCACAGATAGCCCTCGCCGTCGACGAACAGCCGCAGCCCGCCGCCGCGCCGCTCCTGATAGGCAAACCGGCTGCCCTCGCCGCGCAGCAGAACGGCATCGGGGTCGTTGAGCGCCTCGCGCACCTCGTTCACGCCCACCGGCTCCTCCGGCGGTTCGGGCACATGGTCGTACTTGGGCTCGGTGACGTGCTTGCCGAACCAGGCCGCCAGGCTGTCGCTGTCGTCCAGGCGCTCCATGATGAGGCGGCGGATGCGCTCCACCGTTTCCGGCGTGATCTCGCCGGGGTTGGCCTGGCGGACGAGGTCGGGGTCCTCGTAGCGGTCCTCGTCGGGCACGCGGTCGGCCACCGTGGCGGCGAAGCTGCGGATCATGTCCGCCACGCCCGGCGCGCGGAAGCCGATGGAATACGTCATGCAGTCGTTGCCCAGGGCCACGCCCAGGTGGGCAAGGCGCGGCGGCAGGTAGAGCAGGTCGCCGGGCTCGCAGTCCCAGCCGCCCTGTGCCTCGAACTCCTTGAGGATGCGAAGGCTCGGGTGGTCGAGGCGGGGCGTTGCGCCGTCGCACATCTCCCCGATCTCCCACCGCCGCCGGCCAAGGCCCTGGAGCAGGAAGACATCGTAGGTGTCGTAATGCGGCCCGACGCCGCCCTTGTCGGCGGCGTAACTGATCATCACGTCGTCGATGCGCCAGTTCGGAATGAAGCGGAAGCGGTCAACCAGCGCCGCCACCTCGGGCACCCAGGTGTCCACGCCCTGCACAAGAAGCGTCCAGCGCTCGCGCGGGAGGGCGTGGAAGGTGTCGTCCTCGAAGGGGCCGTGGCGCAGCTCCCACTGCTCCGGGCCGGTTTCCAGCACCACGCGGCTTTCCACGTCGGGCTCCACCGACAGGCCAGCCAGTTCGTCGGGCGTGATGGGGCTTTCGAAGCCGGGCAGGGCGCCCTTGATGAACAGCGGCTTTTTCTGCCAGTACTCCGACAGGAAGCGGTCGACGGACATCACGCCGAAAAAGGAATCCGCGGCATCGGCCGGCATCGGCGAGGCTCTCCGGTAAAGTCTTTGGGGGAATGCGGAGGCGCACCTTGCCACCGCCGCGCCCGGTTGTCGAGAGCGCGGCGGAATGGCCCTGTCGCGGCCGCCCCAGGCGGGATATGGTGCGGGCCGTTTGATTGGCGCAACCGCTGTTTCTGAAAGCTTCCCGCCATGGATTGGCAGACCTGGGTCCTGTTCGTCACCACCGTCTTCTTCCTGTCGGCCACGCCCGGCCCCAACATGCTGCTGGCGCTCAGCCACGGCATCCGCTTCGGGCCCCGCAAGGCCGTGGCGACGGGCATCGGCACCATCGCCGCGCTGATGATCCTGATGGTTGTCAGCGTCACCGGCCTGGGAGCCCTGCTGGCGGCGTCGGAGACGGCGTTCTCGGTGGTGAAGTGGTGCGGTGTGGCCTACCTGCTGTTCCTGGGCGTGAAGACCTGGCGCGCGCCGGGCATGGTCGACACCTCCGAGGCCGAGGCCGCCGACGGTGTTCCGCCGAAGCCCATGGCGGCCTGGAAGCTGGGGGCGCAGGCGTTCCTGGTGTGCTTCTCCAATCCCAAGGCCATCGTCTTCTTCGTCGCCCTGTTCCCGCAGTTCCTGGAAACCGCCCAGCCGCTGACCGGGCAGGTGGCGATCCTGGCGGTGACCTTTGCCGTCTGCGAGTTCCTGTGGATCATGACCTACGCCACCGGCGGCGGGCGGCTGGTGCCGCTGCTCAAGCGCGCGGGCTTCGGGCGGCTGGTCAATCGCCTGTCCGGCGGCATGCTCATCGGCGCCGGCGCCCTGCTGGCGGTCGCACGGCGGATGTGAACCCGGACGACACACGATAAGGAACGTTGTCGTCCGGCAAGGTCGCAGTCTTGACGAACGCGAAGCGGACACTGGCCGCCGCGCCTTGTGGCGCGCGAGCCTGCGTGGTGCATGAATGCAGCCCCGGCGACGGCAATCGCCGGGGTGTCATGAATTCACCCGAAACCGCTTTGGCGCGCGGATCGTAAGTGGTATATTAACCATCGGACTCGATCCCGCCGCGGGAGGGCGATATGTACGTTCAACCGGTACCCTATCCCTCGCAGGATGCCATCGCCGGCGCAGCCGTGGCTGCCGCCGCCGCAGCCATGACGCAGCAGCCGCAAACCCAGCAGGCGCTCACCCCGCAGGGCGAGGCGACGGAAGATCCCGTGGCCATTACCGCCGCCCAGGCCGCGCAGGAACAGTCCGCCCAGGAAGCCGAGCGCGCCCGTCGCATGGTGCCCGTGGAAGCGGACCCGGACCGCGGCCGCAGCGTCAACGAGATGGCCTGAGGCCTCCTCCTTTCGGCCGATGGTTGTGCCGGCTGCCGATCACGACGATTGACAGCCGCACCCGCTCGGGCGACCTTCCTTTCACCTGTCCGGCCGACCGGCCCGGCACCCGCCGCGGCCGGTCTTTCCATGTCCGGACCCATCAACACGACCGCCCGCCGCACAGGGCGAGGGAAGGGAGGACGCCCCGATGATCACCGTCTACGGCCTGAAAACCTGCGACACCTGCCGCAAGGCGCTGAAGTGGATGATGGAAGAAAGCATCCCCCACCGCTTCCACGACCTGCGCAAGGACGGCGTCCCCGAAGCCGAGGTGACGCGCTGGCTGGACCTCGTGGGCTGGGAGACGCTGATCAACAAGCGCGGCACCACCTGGCGCAGCCTCTCCGAAGACCAGCGCGAGGGGTTGGATGACGCGGGCGCCAAGGCCCTGATCCTGGAGCACCCGTCCCTGGTCAAGCGCCCCCTGTTCGACCTGGGTGACCGGGTGCTGCTGGGCTTCAAGCAGGAACAACAGGACGCGCTGCGGGAGCAGGCGGCGGACGCCTGAGCGGCCTTGCGGCCGCGTGGGGCGGCTGCCCCGCACCCCGCCCGGAGGGCGTCGCGCCCTCCGGACCTCGCGGCGTAGTGGACGATCAGGCGATGCAGACCCACATTCGGTGCTGACAAAAGAGACCCTCGCTCCTCCTCAGCATCAAAGGTCCCTGACGTGACAGCGCTCTCCGTACTTGATCTCGTGCCCGTCGCCCACGGCAGCGACGCGGCCGCTGCATTCCGCAACACGCTTGATCTGGCCCGGCTGGCCGAAGACCTCGGATACCGCCGGTACTGGCTCGCCGAGCACCACAACATGCCGGGCATCGGCAGTGCCGCAACGGCCGTGCTGATCGGCCATGTCGCCGGTGGGACGCGCACCATCAGGGTCGGGTCCGGCGGTGTGATGCTGCCGAATCACGCGCCGCTCGTTGTTGCGGAACAGTTCGGGACACTGGAATCGCTGTATCCGGGCCGCATTGATCTTGGTCTCGGACGGGCGCCGGGGACCGACCAGCGGACGGCGATGGCCCTGCGGCGCGACATGGGCAACAGTGGGGACCGCTTTCCGCAGGATGTCCTTGAGCTTCAGGCGTTTTTCGCTGAGCCGCGTGAGGGGCAGGCCGTTCGCGCGGTTCCTGGCGCCGGGCTCAACGTGCCGATCTGGTTGCTGGGGTCGAGCCTGTTCAGCGCGCAGTTGGCCGGGCGCCTGGGGCTGCCATTCGCCTTCGCCTCACACTTCGCGCCTGACGCGATGGAACAGGCCATGGCTGTCTACAGGCGCGACTTCCGGCCATCGGCCCAATTGGACCGGCCATACATCATGCTGGGCCTGAACGTCTTTGCGGCGGAGACGGATGAGGAGGCGCGGCACCTTTTCACCTCTCTCCAGCAGCAGTTCGTCGCGCTGCGCCGGGGCCATCCAGGCAAGCTGCCGCCGCCGGTGGAGGACATTCACGACGTCTGCACGCCGACAGAACTGGCGATGGTTGATCACGCCCTGCGCTGCTCGGTGGTCGGGGCCCCGGAGACGGTACAGGCAGGCCTGGCCGATTTCGTGGCCACCACCGGCGCGGATGAGATCATGGTGACAGCTCAGATCTTCGACCACGAAGCCCGGCTGCGGTCGTTTCAGATTACCGCCGAGAGCTTCGAGAAGGCAGGCCTAGCCTGAGAGCATGTCCGAGAGGCTCGGAGGGGCCGGGCCTCTCCGAGCGGGGGGGCGGGGCGGCAGCCCCGCTTCGGCGCCAGCCGAAAAACCCCGCCGAAACTCAACCCTCGCCCTGCTCCAGCCGGTTCACCGCCCCCAGCACGGCCTTCAGCGAGGCCGCGACGATGTTGCGGTCGAGGCCCGCGCCCCAGACCGTGCGGCCGTCGTGGTTGGACACGCACACGTAGGCGGCGGCCTGGGCGTCGGAGCCGGAGCCGAGTGCGTGTTCGGTGTAGTCCTGCACCACCACGTCCACGTCCAGGTTCGTGCGCAGGGCGTCGACCAGGGCGTCGATGGGGCCGGAGCCGTGGCCTTCCACCGTTTTCGCCACGTTGCCGTCCATCAGGCGGGCGGTGATGGCGCGGTTGGCGTCCACGCCTTCGCCGACGGGCACGGTGCGGTGGTCGATGAAGCTGAAGCGGCCGGAGCCCTCGTACAGGTAGGTCTGTTCGAAGGCGCGCCAGATGAGGTCGCTGGTCTGTTCCTCGCCGGTCTTGTCGGCCAGTTGCTGGACGACCTTGGCGAATTCCACCTGCATGCCGCGGGGAATCTTCAGGTCGAAGTCGCGCTCCAGGATGTGTGCGACGCCGCCCTTGCCCGACTGGCTGTTGACGCGGATCACGGCTTCGTAGGACCGGCCGATGTCGGCGGGGTCGATGGGCAGGTAGGGGACCTCCCACATCGGCTGGTTGGTCTCGCGCATCGCCTTCAGGCCCTTGTTGATGGCGTCCTGGTGGCTGCCCGAGAAGGCGGTGAACACCAGTTCGCCGGCCCAGGGGTGGCGGACGTGGACGGGGATGCGGTTGCACTCTTCCGCCATCGCCACGATGCGCTTCATGTCGCTGAAATCGATACCCGGATCAACGCCCTGGGTGAACAGGTTCATGCCGAGCGTGACCAGGTCGACGTTGCCCGTGCGCTCCCCGTTGCCGAACAGCGTGCCTTCCACGCGCTGGGCGCCGGCCATGACGGCCAGTTCCGCCGCCGCGACCGCGCAGCCGCGGTCGTTGTGCGGGTGGACGGAGATAATGGCGCAATCGCGGTTGGGCAGCGCGCGGCAGAACCATTCCACCTGGTCGGCGTGCACGTTGGGGGAGGACATCTCCACCGTGGCCGGCAGGTTGAGGATGACCCGTTTCTCCGGCGTCGGCTCCCACACGTCCATGACGGCCTTGCAGATGTCGACGGCGAAATCCAGTTCCGTGCCGGTGAAGCTTTCCGGCGAGTACTGGTGGACGATCTCCTGCCCGCGGGCGCGGGCCTCGTCGGCGTAGCGCTTGACGGTCTGCGCGCCCTTCACGGCCAGGCCGATGATGCCCTCGCGGTCCATGCGGAAGACGACGCGGCGTTGCAGCTCGGACGTCGAGTTGTAGAGGTGCACGATGGCGCGCGGCGCGCCCTGGATGGCCTCGAAGGTGCGCGAAATCAGGTCCTCGCGCGCCTGGGTCAGCACCTGGATGGTGACGTCGGCGGGGATGCGGCCCTCGTCGATGAGCAGGCGCAGGAAGTCGAAATCGGTCTGCGAGGCGGCGGGGAAGCCCACCTCGATCTCCTTGAAGCCCATCTCGACCAGCAGGTTGAACATCTTCAGCTTGCGATCGGTGCCCATGGGCTCGATGAGCGCCTGGTTGCCGTCGCGCAGGTCCACCGCGCACCAGATGGGCGGCTGGGTGATGGTGGCGTCCGGCCAGGTGCGGTCGGTCAGCTTGACCGGCTCGAACGGGCGGTACTTTACGGTGGGATCGACCTTCATCGTGCGTCTCTTCGTCTCAATCTGCGACTGCGGAAGGCTGCCCTGGGGCATGCCGGGGGAGCGCGGCGGGTTCCGGTCGTCGGCGCGCCGCGAAGCGCTCAGGGCCGACGACCGCCGCGCAGTCGCAGCAACGACAACGCCCGCGCGAGGCTGAAGGCGCGAGGCGATACGGCGGGGGATGTGTTCGGACTGTGGGGGATCATGGCTGCGGCGGTTCCTGGCCCTGGATACTGCTTCGGGTTCCGACCCGACGCCGCGCGGCGTCGGTCAGTTGGTAAGAAGCAGTAGGGCGAGGTCGCGAATCTGTGCCATGGACTTATGGGTAAGGAGTTGGCGGGGCTGCGTCAAGGGTGGAAATGTCCCGCTTTCGCGTGCGGGCTTCACTCCGGCGCCAGCCCCAGGTTCTCCCGCACGGCCAGGGCGATGTCTCGCGCGGCATTGAGCGGCGGGTGCGTCCAGTCCACGAAACCGCCGGTCAGCGGCTTGGCGTAGCCCAGGCGGTACAGCTCCTGGTGCAGGCGTTCGTGCTTGGGTGCGGCGAAGTTCGGTGGCGCCCAGATGAACACCGGCCCCTGCGTCCCGCAGGCCTCCGAGCACATGGACACGGAATCCCCCGTGACCACCAGCGCGTCGGAGAGCGACAGAAGCCCGAAGTACGGATTTTCCCCGGCGCTGCCGACCTTGTACAGCCAGGTCGGCGGCGGCAGCTCGCGCTCCAGCACTTCGACCACCGGGGCCGGCGTGCGGCGGCTGGTGGTGATGAGCAGCGTGCCGCCGGTTTCCGTCTGCAACCCGCGCAGCTTGCCCGCCAGGTCGCGGGCCATGTCGGCGGTGAAGGGGCGGTTCTTGGTCGCGCCGCCCACCAGCGCACCGATGAAGGGACGGGGGTAGCCGTCGAACCGGTCGCGCCAGTGCTCGGACTCGCGGTCCAGGCGCTCGGGCGTCACGCGATGGGGGGCTCCGGTGATGCGCAGGACCGTCGGCAGAATGTCGTCGACCTTGTCGTGGCGGGGCACGGCGATCAGGTTGAACTCGCCCACCGCGCCGGGCGTGAGCCCCGCCGGGCGCATGATCTGCACCAGGAAGGCCCGCCCGCCGGCCATGCGCTTGATCCACCGCGCGACGGGGGCCACGCGCCGGCCGGCGCCGATGACGACTTCCGGCCAGGGGGCCCTCAGGCCGGCGATGCTGTCCGCCGTCAGCCCCAGCGTCGACGCCCCGCGCACGATGTTGGGCAGGGCGGCGAAGCGGGTGTAGCGGATGTCCTTGACCTCGTAGGGCAGACCCAGCGCCTCCGCGACGCCGAGCGCCTGGTTCACGTTGCCGGCCCGGTCGTCGGCGAGCACCCAGACGGACGGCGCCACCATGCGCTTACTCCCCCTTGAAGGCGGGTTTGCGCTTGCCCTTGAAGGCGGCCATGCCCTCGGCATAGTCGGCCGTGTTCAGGAACTCGTAACACTCGGCCAGTTCGTCCTCGGTGACCGGCGCGGGGTCCAGCAGGCGGCGGACGAAGCGCTTGTGCCAGGCATTCACGCGCGGCGCGCCGGCGGTGATGCGTTTGACGGTCTCGCTGATCTCGGCGTCCATCATGTCGTCGGCAATAACGCGGTTCACCAGCCCCATGCGCAGGGCGTCGGGGGCGCCGATCACCTTGCCCTCCAGCAGAATTTCCAGCACGTTCGCCGGCCCCGCAAGCCGCATCAACCCCTGGATCTCAGGGTAGGCCATGACGACGGAGATGCGGTTGATAGGCACGCCGAACCGCGCCCCCTCGTTGCAGATGCGGATGTCGGCCATGGCGGCGAGTTCCAGCCCGCCGCCGACGCACGCGCCTTCGATGCGGGCGACGACGGGATGGCGGCATTCGCGCACGGCCGTCAGCGCCTTGCGCATCGTCACGTCGTAATCGCGGGCCTGTTCCGGCGTCTTGCGGACGGTCTCGAACTCGCTGATGTCCGCGCCCGCCGCGAAGGCCTTGCCCGCGCCCGTCAGCACGATGCAGCGCACGCCGTCGTCGGCGTCAAGCTCCGTGAACACGTCGGCCAGGCCCGTCCACATGGGCAGGTCCATGGCGTTCAGCTTCTCGGGCTTGTTGAGCATCACGGTGGCGAGGCTGCCGTCGCGCTCGACGGCGATGACGTCGGACATTGGTGCGAGTTCCCCTTTTCACGAGCCGGCGCAGGCCGGTTTCAACGTTGTCTGCCGTCCGGTTTACCCTTAAACAGGGGCTCTCCAAAGCCTTTTTCCCGAAGAGAGCCGCCGCCATGGACGCCGCATCCCGCACGCCAGCCCAGAAAGAGGCCGGACTGGCCGTCGCCCGCATCCTGCTGGAGATCGAGGCCGTGAACTTCCGGCCGGAGGAGCCCTATATCCTCACCTCCGGCCGCGCGAGCCCCGTCTACATCGACTGCCGCAAGGTCATCGCCTTCCCCCGCGCCCGCCGCCGCGTCGTGGAACTGGCGCGCGAGTGCATCGAGCGCGAGATCGGCACGGAAAGCCTGACCCACATCGCGGGCGGCGAGACGGCCGGCATTCCCTATGCGGCCTGGATCGCCGATGCCTTCATGCTGCCCATGCTGTACGTGCGCAAGAAGCCCAAGGGCTTCGGCCGCATGGCCCAGATCGAGGGTGAGCTGAAGCCGGGCGGCAAGGTGCTGCTGGTGGAGGACCTGGCGACCGACGGCGGATCGAAGGTCGTGTTCGCCGACGCCATCCGCCGGGCCGAGGCCGAATGCGCCCACACCTTCGTGCCCTTCTTCTACGGCATCATTCCCGGCGCGGAAGAAGACATGCTCAAACAGGGCATCCGGCTTCACTACCTCGCCAACTGGTGGGACGTGCTGGAAGTGGCCGCCGAGCAGAAGCGCTTCGACATCGCCTCGCTGGACGAAGTGCGGGCCTTTTTCGACGACCCCATCGGCTGGTCGCGCGCCCACGGCGGCAAGGAGGAGTGATCCACGGCAGCGGGGAGGGCTGTAGGGCGTTTCATGAGTGATGCCGGGCGACACACGAAGTCGTAAACTCGTCGCCCGGCAAGGCCGACCGGCCGCCGCGCCTTATGGCGCGTGAGGCTGGGTGCCGTTTGAACGATGCGTCGATGATTTCAATCATCGTCGCGTATATGAGCCCATCCTTCCCCGCCGCCAGGAGTACCGCCTCAGCCATGAAGAATGGCGACATCGGAGATCAGCCCGAGGAAACCAAGACCGGCGAGCCGTCCAAGGCCGAACGCGCCCGGCTGACGGCATCCGCCATCTACCAGATTATCCGATCCGACGGTGAATCGGAACTGCGGCGGCCCGTGGCGTCGCTGTGGTGGTCGGGCGTCGCCGCCGGCATCGCCATCAGCATGTCGGTCGTCAGCGAGGGCCTGCTGTACCAGCACGTTCCGCACGGGCCGTGGCACCACGCGATCTCCAGCCTGGGCTACACCATCGGCTTCGTGATCGTGGTGATCGGCCGGCTGCAACTGTTCACCGAGAACACCATCACCGCCGTCCTGCCCGTCTTCGCCCGCACCACCCCCAATGCCCTGCGCGCCACGGCCCGGCTTTGGCTGGTGGTGTTCACCGCCAACATGGTGGGCACGGCCTTGGCCGTCTTCATCGCCGTGTTCGGCGGATTGGCATCGCCCGAGCAACTGGACGCCTTCACCAAGGTCTCGGCCCCCATCCTGGAGCACGGATGGGGCGAGACGGTGCGGCGCGGCGTGACGGCCGGCTTTATCATCGCCGCCGTGGTGTGGCTGCTGCCCAACTCGCGCGGGTTCGAGATCTGGATCGTCGTGCTGCTGACCTACATGATCGCGCTGGGCGGCTTTTCCCACGTCATCGCCGGCGCGACCGAGGTGTTTCACCTGTGGGCGGTCGGCAAGGCGGACGCCATGAAGGTGGTGTCGTTCATCTCGGCGGCCTTCATCGGCAACGTGATCGGCGGCACGGGCCTGTTCTCCCTGCTGGCCTACGGGCAGGTGAAGAAGGAATTGAAGGGGGAGATGGACTGACGGCCGGGGTGATCGTGCAACGGCGGTTGACGATATGCGTGGAGCCATATTCAGCGCCGGCCATCCTGTCGCGCCGCCCTCCGTACCCTCTGCCACCGCCTCACCGGCACGCGCTGAACCGGCCCATGTCCAGGTGCAGGTGGTCGTCGTGGGCGGCGTTGTAGTTGGGGCCGAGGACCACGTCGAAAGCCTCGCACGCCGCATCCCGCACCGCCCGCAGGAACCGCCCCTCCGGGCCGGCCCCGGACCAGTCCCGGTGGACGACAACCCGCCGGCCGTCCTCCAGCACGAAGGCGGCGATGTCGATGGCGTTGGCGGTGGCATGCTCGCTGCGGCGGTTGGTGCCGGCGATGTCGCGGCAGACATGGGTGCCCCAGTGCTCCAGCCGCGCCACCGGGCTGCCCAGGTGCTCCGCCGCCGCCGGGGTGATGCCGTGGTGTGCCCACATCGCCAGCGCCACGGCCAGGGGGCAGGAGGCGAGGGCAGGCTCGCCCAGGCGCGGTGACCCGCCGGTCAGGCGCACCGCATCGGAGAGACCGCAACCCACATCCGACGGCCGGTCGTCCACCGCCTGCCAGTCCAGGCGCGAGGATTCCAGCGCCGCCCGACAGGCGGTGGGGCTGCGCTCCAGCCGGGCGAGCTTCCATCCGGTGACGGGCGTGGCGGGGGCGGAGACGTCAAGCGGCGCCCAGGGGTCCCAGTGTGGCGGCGGGCGCAGGTCGCCCACCACGGCCGCGTTCACCAGCACGGCGAGGCCGATCAGGCTGAGGATGGCGGCGAGATGGCGCACGGGCGGGTCCGACGGGCTGTTCCAGCTACCGTCCTTCTACGCCGCGATCATGGCGCGCGTTTGGCGGTGCAGTGCAGGAAAGGGGCGCCCCTCCGGCAAGGGGCGCCCCCGTATCGGCTTCGGAGACGGATGATGGTTACATCATGCCTTCGATGGTGTTGAAGCCCAGAACCTTCCAGTTCTGCATGCCGCCGCGGTAGTAGTTGATCTTGTCCGCCGGGTAGCCCTCGCGGACCATGGCCTTGATCGCCATGGGCGACTGGCCGCACCACAGGCCGTTGCAGTACAGCGCGACGTCCTTGGCGTTCTCGCAGTTCCAGCCCGAGTCGCCCTTCTCGCAGCCCAGTTCGTCCAGGCGCGAGGCGACCTCGGTATAGGGGATGTTGACGGAGCCGGGAATGGTCTCCTTCACATGCCAGTCGAGCGTGCGCGCGTCGATGAGGATGGCGTCGGGGTCGCGCATCAGGTCGATCAGTTCCAGCTCCCCGATGGTCTTGACGCCCGGCGCGGCCTCCACGGGCTGGATGCAGAACGGCGGGCACTTGCGCGAGGTCATGGCGTAGTAGCCGGTGACTTCGTTCTCCTGGTCCTGGATGCGCTTGACGGTGACGGGGCCGTCCGGACCCTCCACCTGGAATTCCAGCAGGTCGCCGGTGATGCGGACTTCGTCTTCGGCGGCGGCCGGCGCGGCGAACGCCAGCAGGCCCGCCATGGCGATGGCGATGAAGCGCATGGTGAACGTCTCCCTGATCGTGTGGATCGGTTTTTTCTAATTTAGAAGTCCACTGTACAGACAAGGGAAAGCGTCAGGAAGGGCAAATCCAGGACCCCGGCGCCGGGAAAAAAGGAGGGGTGCTGCCCCCGGCGACACCCCTTTCGGCATTCCGCCGGACGGCGTTTCATGCGGTGCAGAGGGGCGCCGAACGGAGTGCGGACGCGCTGAATTTCGTAAGGCTGGCCGCCGCCGGGATGCCGCCGTTTTCGATGGCGACCGGCGTGCCGTCGTAAGGCGTCGGCCAGAAACACCCGTTGGTCAGGCCGCGTTCGGCTGGGTCGGCGGCGTCTCCTTTTGCGGGCCGCTGCGGACGCTGACGCGGTTCTTCGCCGCGACACGGCCGTAGATGGCCAGCAGCGCGCCGGCTCCCTGAGCGACGGCAAGGATGGCCTCCACGAGGCCGTCCCGTGTTTCGCCGTCGAGTTGCAGTTGCGGGTTGATCGCCTGAAGGATGGTCGCGCCAAGCGCGACAATCCCGCCCCATACAGCCCGCGACTGCCACCACGGCTTCGCATGTTCGTCCATGACCCGTCTCCTTGCCGTGCCAAGGTTCGGCCAGACCGTCTTGTGTAAATCCATCCCGCAAATCGCGTGGCCGCACACAGGTTTTTGCGGCTGTCAGGAGGGATCCTGCCGAGTACTCGTGCCGGATTGCGTCCCGGTAACACTGTACCAACAGCCACATGCGTCACGGTAATGCGCAAACAGCGCATGCGTGCAGGCGATACAAATCGGTGGCGGGTATGTCCGGTGGCGCGCAGCCGTCGCGCCAGGGGCAGCGCACCGGACCGAAAGACTGGCCGCGACTCGGGATTTCGAGCGTCCTGGCGCCATGGAGCCGCTGTGGGGCGCATGGGCGGGGACGGCGGCGTCCCGTGCCGGCGCCGGCGGCTCCTCCGACGGTGGTAGGTGTTTGCGTACCGCCGCCGCCCGGTCAGGATCACAAACGCGCGAGCAGGTGCGCCGCGCCGCACTGCCGGCCCGGCAAAGGAAAAGGGCGCCCGCGAAACACGGACGCCCATTGCCCTTCAAGTCCGGGTCCGGCGCGCTAAACCGCCTTGGAATGGCGCTGTTCTCCGGCCTTCAGGTACTGGTCGAACTTGGCCGCCACGGCGCGCACCAGGGGACGGCCGTCGTCGGTTACGCGCAGGTGCCAGCCGGTGCGGATCAGCACGCCGTCGTCCTCCAGGTCCTTCATGGCCTCGATCTCGGGCGTGAAGTGCGACGGGTCGACGCCGTGGGGCGCGCAGACGGCCGCTAGGTCCACCTCCAGGTCGCACATCAGGCGCTCGATCACGTCGCGGCGCAGGCGGTCCTCGTCGTCGATGGCGCGGCCGCGGGCGGTGGGCAGCAGGCCGTCGTGCACCATGCGCTGATAGGCGTGGATGCCGCCGTCGTTGACCACGTAGCCCTGCGGCAGCCAGCCGATGCCGCTCGCGCCGAAGCCCAGAAGCGTCGTCGCCGTGTCCGTCGTGTAGCCCTGGAAGTTGCGGTGGAGCGTGTGGTTGGCCAGCGCCTCGGCCATCTCGTCGTCGGGCGCGGCGAAGTGGTCCAGGCCGACGGCGACGTAGCCGTGCTCCTTCAGGCGGTCCTGGGCCGCATCGTACTGGCTCCAGCGCTCGCCCATGCCGGGCAGGGCCTCGTCGGGGATGAGCGTCTGGTGCTTGCGCATCCAGGGCACGTGGGCATAGCCGAACAGGCTGATGCGCCGGGGCTTCAGCGTGATGGCCTGGTCGATGGTCTCCACCACGCTGTCGGTGGTCTGGTAGGGCAGGCCGTAGATCAGGTCCATGTTGAGTTCGCTGATGCCGTGCTTGCGCAAGAGGCTCGCGATCTCGGCCACCAGGTCGTAGGGCTGGACGCGGTTCACGGCCTCCTGGACCTTCAGGTTGAAGTCCTGAACGCCCAGGCTGGCGCGGGTGACGCCGGCCTCGCGCATGGCGATGATGTAGTCCTCGTCGGCCGTGCGGGGGTCCAGCTCGATGGCCACCTCGGCCTCGGGCGTCAGGTCGAAGTGCTCCCGCACCTTGTCCATGACGCGCTTGAAGTCATCGCCCGTCAGGATGGACGGCGTGCCGCCGCCGAAGTGGACGTGCTTGGCCTTGAACCGGCCGGGCAGCCTGGATGCCACCAGATCCACCTCGGCCAGCAGGGCCTCCAGGTACACCGCGATGGGGTCGTAGCGCTTGGTGATCTTGGTGTGGCAGCCGCAGAACCAGCACATTTCAGCGCAATAGGCGATGTGGAAGTAGAGCGACAACTCGGTGTCGAGGGGCAGCTCCTTCAGCCACGCGCCGTAGGTCTCCCCGGTCACCTGCGGGGTGAAGTGGGGCGCGGTGGGATACGACGTGTAGCGCGGCAGCCGCAGGTCGTATTTCTCGACGAGATCGTGTCGCATGGGTCCTCTTGTGTTTCCACCCGTTTTTGGCGGTGGTGCCGGCGTTGGCATCCCGCTACCGTGCGGCTAGTCTAGCGCGTCGTCAACCGGAGGGGCCATGCCTCGTTTCGCCGCAAACCTGTCCACGCTGTTCACCGACCTGCCCCTGCCGGAGCGGATCACCGCCGCGAAGGAGGTGGGGTTCAAGGGCGTGGAAATCCAGTTTCCCTATCACGTGGATGCCGCCCGGCTGGCCGACATGGTCGCCTGCGCGGAACTTTCTATGGTCCTATTTAATGCCCCGCCCGGCGATTGGGAAGCCGGCGAGCGCGGCCTTGCCGCCGTGCCGGGCCGCGAGCAGGAGTTCCGCGACGGGCTGGAACTGGCCCTTCACTACGCAGGGTTGCTCGACTGCCCGCGCCTGCACGTCATGGCCGGGATCGTCGACGAGGACGACATCGACGCCGCCTTCGACACCTACATCGCCAACCTGGCCTACGCCGCCGACGAGGCGCTGGCCCAGGACGTGAAGATCCTTATCGAGCCGATCAATCCCGTCGACATGCCCGGCTACTTCATGACCCGGCCCGAGGATGCCCTGACGGTGCTGGAGGCCGTCGACCACAAGAACCTGTACCTGCAATACGATCTCTATCACGCGCAGATGGTCCAGGGCGGCCTGACGGACTTCCTGGAGGCCAACATGGCGCGCATCGCGCACATGCAGGTCGCCAGCGTGCCGGGGCGGCACGAGCCCGACGCCAACTCCGAGATCAACCACCGCTACCTGTTCAACCTGATCGACGCGCACGGCTACAACGGCTGGATCGGCTGCGAGTACAAGCCGCGGATCGACACCCGCACCGGTCTGCGCTGGGCAAAAGAATGGGGCATCGGCTAGACCTTTGGGGGTAGTCGGTATACCCTGCCGCTGGCACGCCCCCGGTGCCGTGGGAAGGGTTCAGGAGAAGCCGCATCGTGTCCCCAGCGCGTAAGACAGGTCAGGCAAAACCCGCGAAGACGTCCGCAGGCGGTCGTCCGGCGTCGGCTTCGGCTTCGGCGGGATCGGAGCGCCGCGTCTGTCCGGAACTGCGCCAGCGTGCGCAGAAGGGGTACGAGGCGCTGTTCAAGCTGCTGGAAAAGGCGGGCCGTCAGGATTTCATCCAGTCGCTGGGCGAGCGCCGCCGAGTCGACGACGTGCTGGGCGACCTGCCCGAGACCGTGCCGGCGCTTCTGAACATGGTGTGGGAACTGCGCGAATCGCCGCAGTTCAAGCCGTTCTTCCTCGCCAAGGACGGCGGCGGAGAGGCGGTCGTGCAGGACCGGCAGACCCCCATCGCCCCCTGCGGCCGCACCTACGAGGAGGTGATGCGCGCCCACCTGATGGGGGCGACGCGCATCTATCTGGACCGCATGGAACGGGCCTGGGCGGAGAAGGAGGCCAAGCGCGAGGCCAAGCGCCACGCCAAGGAGGAAGCGCAGGAGCGCAAGTCCATCGGCGGGCGGATCTCGGTGGCGACGCGCAAGCTGATCTCGGGCGAGAAAACCTTCGAGGCCAGGGATTTCCGCGAGTACTACCCGGGCCACGGCGTCTACCTCATCATCAAGCCGCACCTGCGGGAGGAATGGCAGTTCTCCATGGTGCGCGCCTATGCCCGCCTGCGCGCCGCCCAGGCCGAGGCGCTGGGAGGCCTGCTGCGGTTCTTCCGCACGCCCGAGGAACTGGAGCCCGTGCTGGCGCTCAGAAGCGCCGACATCTCGGTCCTGCGCGGCGTCAGCCGGGCCTATGCCGAAACACGCCTCGGCGTTCCGGTCTCCAAGCCCGGCCAGCGCGGCAAGGTCAGCCAGGCCCAGCAGCGCAAGCTGGACGAGATGGAGCCCGAGATCGCGGCCCTGGAAAGCCGCACCTTCGAAAGCCTGGTGACCGAGCACGCCACCGGCCTGAATGAGGTGCTGAAGCAGGGCGCCAACGTGGATGCCACCATCCGTCGCCTGACGCCCATCTTCGGCGAGCGCATCTGGACCCTGTTCGACGAGCCCGAGCGACTGCGCAACGTCATGAACGTGCCCGAGCATGTGGCGCCGGCGCTCGGCCACCTGACGCAGCACATACCGCCGCCGGTCAGCCGCGTGCTGGAGCAGATCAACAACCGCGAGCTAGGCCGCGACATCATGGTTTTCGCCGGCGAGGAGTTTTCCGACGAGGAAACCTTCGCCAAGGTCTGCAACGACCCGAAGCGCCTGAAGATCTGGCAGACCATCCCCGCCAAGTTCAACAACAGCTTCAACTACCAGGCCGACGCCCAGTCGGGCCAGGGCAGCATCAAGAACGCCGAGGACCTGCGCATGGTGTGCGCCGGCCTGTTCGAGTCGCTGCGCAAGGGCGAGCTGGAAAAGCTGGGGTAGGCGCGTCATCGGCTGGCGTAGGTGTTGAAACACCAAGGCACCAAGACACCAAGACACCAAGACAGCGCGCGAAGGCGCGCTATCATCCCCTTCCCGCCCACCTTTGCCCGGTCTGTCGGGAGGCTAGTGATTAAGGAATCGAGGGAGCGCGAGGAAGCCCGTGGCTCCCTCGCATCGTATTCCGTTGCAGCCGGAAAGCTTTGGTGTCCTGGTGCTTTTGTGGCGTCCCCGCGTTCGGCCGGGAATAGCGCCCTTGTAACTTAGCATGTGCCGAATCCGGTATGATACCGGTTGCGGTGGCGGACGAGAGACCGACGCCCCTCAGGGACACCAAGCCCGTGTGTGAGCCAGGGTCCTCGTCCGCCGTTCCATCGAACCCGAACAGTCGCTTGGGCCGCTCGAAGCGAAGCCCGCTTGCGCAAGGATGGGATCGGATGGACGCTCTCAACATCGGCATCGACGTCTCGAAGGATCGGTTGGACGTCGCCACCACCTCGCCTTCGATGGCCGCTTTCCATGTTCCGCGCGATCATGGCGGGCTGTCGGATCTGGTCGAGCGATTGAAGCCGCTCGGCGCCGAGCGGATCGCGATCGAGGCCACTGGCGGCTTCGAGACCGTCGTCGCGGCAGCCCTGGCCGCCGCCGGCCTTCCGGTCGTCGTGGTCAATCCGGCGCGCGTGCGTGCCTTCGCCCAAGCCCTTGGGAAACGGGCCAAGACCGATCCGATCGACGCTGCGGTGATCGCTCGTTTCGCCGAAGCCACCAAGCCTGAAGTGCGCCCGCTGCCTGACGCCGAGACCGAGGCGCTGGCCGATCTCGTCGCTCGCAGACGGCAGATCATTGCGATGATCGGTGCGGAGAACCAAAGGCTCAAACGGGCCTCTTCCCGGACGGCCAGGAGCATCAGGCGGCTGCTGAAAGCACTCGAGAAGGAACTCGCCGACATCGACCTGGACATCGACGACAGCATCCGCCGGTCGCCCAGCTGGCTGGAAAAAGTCGAGCTCCTCAAATCCGTTCCCGGCGTCGGCGACCAGATCGCTCGCACCCTGATCGCCGAACTGCCGGAACTCGGCACCCTCGACCGCCGGCAAATCGCCGCTCTGGTCGGCTTGGCGCCGTGGACGCGGCAATCCGGCAAATGGCGTGGCAAGAGCTTCATCGGCGGCGGCCGTGCCGCCGTCCGAACTGCCCTCTACATGGGGGCCCTCGTCGCCGCGCGGCACAATCCCCTGCTCAAGGGGTTTCGGGATCGCCTCGTCGCTCAGGGCAAACCCAAGCTCGTTGCCATCATCGCCGTCGCCCGCAAGCTCATCACAATCCTCAATGCAATCATCCGGGAGGCCCAGCCATGGCGCGAGCAAATCGTTTGACCGGAAAGACAGTCGCTCACACCGCTGCGAAGGCGTTCTCCACCACCGTCTGGCGCTGCTCGCCCAGGCCGTCGATGCCAAGCCGCAGCGTGTCGCCCTGCTTCAGGTAGCGCTTGTGGCCCATGCCCGTGCCGGCCGGCGTGCCCGTCAGGATCACGTCGCCCGGCAGAAGCGTGAAGAAGCGGCTGAGGTAGCTGATCAGGTGCGCGACGCCAAACACCATGTCGCGCGTGGTGCCGTCCTGCATCCGCTCGCCGTTCAGCTCCAGCCAGACCGGCAGGTCCTGCGGGTCGGCGATCTCCTCGGGCGTCACAAGCCATGGGCCCAGCGGGCAGAAGCCGGGGCAGCTTTTGCCCTTGATCCACTGGCCGCCGCGGTCGAACTGGTAGGTGCGCTCGGACACGTCGTTGCCGACGCAGAAGCCTGCCACATAATCCAGCGCGTCCCGCTCGCGCGCGCCGTTGCAGGGCTTGCCGATGACGACGCCCAGTTCCGCCTCCCAGTCGGTGCGCAGCGAGCCGCGGGGCAGGGGCAGGGGATCGTTGGGGCCGGACAGGGCGCTGGTGTGCTTGTTGAAGACGATGGGTTCGGTCGGTTCGGGCGAGCCGGTCTCGGCGGCGTGGTCGCGATAGTTCAGCCCGATGCACAGAATGTTGCCCACCCCCGCCACCGGCGGACCCAGCCGGGCGGCATCGGCGGCGGCCACGGCCGGCAGCGACTCCGGCTCGGCGGCGGCGGCGCGCAGGCGGGCCCAGTCGTCGGCGGTCATCAGGGCAGGCGTGATGTCGTCCACCAGGGCGGACAGGTCGCGGATCGTGCCCGTGGTGTCGAGCAGTCCGGGCTTTTCGGCGCCGCGCGGGCCGAATCGCAACAGTTTCATGCAGGCGTCTCCTGGTCGGCGAACCGGTGTCGGGCGCGCACTATAGCAGTGCCCGCCCCCCGACCGGAAGACGACCATGGACCTAAGACGGCAAAGTCCCCCAACCCTTCAGGTCAGGGCTTCAAGCTCCGCGTCCGAGAGGTCTCCGGGGACGATGGTGACGGGAATGCGCAGCTTCCCGGCATTCTTGCCGGTCAGCGACTGCACCAGCGGCCCCGGCCCCTCGCCGGTGGCGGCCACCCCCAGGACGAGGATGGAAATCTCGTCGTCCTCCTCGATCAGCTTGAACAGCTGTTCCTTCAGGCTGCCCTCGCGGACGATCAGTTCGGGACGTTCGCCCGAGCAGGCATGGACCGTGGCGGCCACCTGCTGAAGGCGGCGCTCGGCGTCCTCGCGGGCTTCCTCGGCCATCAGGTTGCCGACGAACATCCAGTGGCCGCCGTCCACCGGCTCCACCACTGACAGCAGCGCCACGCGACCGCCGGAGCGGGCGGCGCGGCGGGCGGCGAAGCGGGCGGCAGCCGTCATTTCGGGGCTGTCGTCGACCACCACCAGAAAGGCGCGACGACCCTGCGGCGCGCTGGCGGGAGTCGTCCGGCCGTCGATCGGCTGGGCCTCGGGCGCCGATGGGGGCGGGGCCTCGCGGGACGGAAAGAAGCGGCCACCGCCCAGGGCGGCCCATTGCGCGATCTGCATTGCGGTTCCTCCCGGCAGTCGGGCCGAATTCTTTTGCGTCGGCTCCAGTCGTGCTCGGCCTCCATCATGGCAACGGAATCAGACCAACACAAACAGAGAGGGCCGCATCCACGCCCATTGCTCGATTGGTGCAGCGCAAGGAGGTACAACTACACCGGAAGACCGCCGTGCAGGTGCGGACATGCGGCCGTTCAGGCCGTCGGCGGCAGGCCCAGGCTGTAAAGGTCGGCGGGGCGAGTCACCAGGTCGAACAGCAGCTTTCCGGCCACCGCCAGCACGATCAGCGCCAGCATGCTGCGCATCTGCTCGGCGTTGAGCTTGTAGCCGATGCGGGCGCCGAACTGGGCGCCGACGACTCCGCCCGCCAGCAGGATCACCGCCAGAACGGCGTCCACGGCGTGGTTGGCGCTGGCCTGCAACCAGGTGACGTTCGCGGCGACGAAGATGATCTGGAAAAGCGATGTGCCGACGACCACGGCGGTCGGCATCTCCAGCAGGTAGATCATGGCGGGCACCATGATGAACCCGCCGCCCACACCCATGATGGCCGACAGGATGCCGACGAAGGCGCCGATGGCAAAGGGCGGAATGACGCTGATGTAAAGCCGCGAGCGCCGGAAGCGGACCTTGAACGGCATGTTTTGGCCCCAGGCGTGACGATGCATCTTGCGGCTCTTGGGGCGCCGCCCGCCGCGCCGCCGGCGGATCTGTTGCAGGCTTTCGAACAGCATGAGGCCGCCGATGATCCCCAGCATGACGACGTAGAGGACCTGCACCACCAGTTCCACCTGGCCGACCTGGCGCAACAGCGCGAACAGCCAGACGCCGAGCGTGGAGCCGGCCAGGCCTCCCAGCAGCAGGACCATGCCCATCTTCACGTCGACGTTGCCGCGCCGCCAGTGGGCCAGCACGCCCGAGACCGAGGCGCCGACCACCTGGTTGGCACCGGTGCCGACGGCGACCGTCGGCGGAATGCCCAGGAAGATGAGCAGGGGGGTCAGCAGAAAGCCGCCGCCGACGCCGAACATGCCCGACAGCACGCCCACAAGCCCGCCGACTCCGAACAGGATGAGGACGTTCTCGGTCAGGTTGGCGACTGGAAGGTAGATGTCCATGAAGGGCGGTTCGGCGGCGGCGCGTCAGGGTTGGGGCAGGCGCGCCGACCGACGCGCCGCCGCAACGCTATCGCGTCCGGCCCGCGGAAGAAAGAGGCAGGTGCGAGTCATTCGCCGGATTCCAGCGCACCGCCCGATCGATACCAGTTGATGATGCCGCCCTCCAGGCGGTTGATGTCGCCCTGAAAGCCCGAGGCCTTCAGCGCCGAGGCCGCCGTGCCGCAGCGCACGCCGCTGGCGCAGTGCAGAACCAGGTGCTTGCCCGCCGGCACCTCGGGCAGGGCAGCGGGATCAAAGCGCGACAGCGGTACCATCCGGGCGCCCGGAATGTGGGCCTGCGCGAACTCGTGCGGCTCGCGCACGTCGACGATGACGGCCGAATCCTCGTCGATCCAGGTCTTCACTTCCTCGGGCGTGGTCATGCGAACCGTGGTCATGGGGCGCGGGGTCCTCTCTCGCGTCTGGGGCGGAAACGATTGCGTAAGCGGAAGAATGGGGGCGCCGCGCCGTTGGGACAAGGGGCTTGGCGGTCGGGCGCCGGCCTCAGGCGCCGTCGGGCGGCGGCGCCGGGCGGGGCTCGGCCAGGACGAAGACCAGCGCCAGGGCCGCGAAGGCCAGGCCGGCCACCATCACCGTGCCCGCCGCGCCCATGCGGGGCAGGGCCAGCATGTCGGCCATCAGCGTGCCGCCGAACCCGCCCAGCGCGCCGCAGGCCAGCATGCCGCCCAGCGCCGGACCGCGTGCCAGCGGCCGCTCGTCCACCGCCAGCTTGAGCAGCATGGCGAGTGCCGCGCCGGCACACAGGCTGGGCGGCAGCAGCAGGGCAAGGGACAGGACGACGGGCTGCGCCTCGGGCGGCAGGGCCAGGGCCTCCACCGTCCGCATGGCGGTCTGCGGCAGGGCGGCCGCCCCCACCGTGGTCACCGCCGCCGCGCCCAGTGCCGCCGCCAGACGCCGCAGGGTGCCGCGCAGGGTCGACAGAGGCCCCGACAGCCATCCGCCCAGCCACACGCCGGCGGCCAGCCCCAGCAGGACGCTTCCCGCCTCCGCCGGCCAGCGCGGGTCGCCCGACGCAGCCAGCAGCCACGATCCGGCGCAGGCGATGGCGGCGACGGCCCCGCCGCCCAGTGCCAGCGCCACGGCATAGAGGCCCATCCGCAGGCCGCTGCCGCGGACGGACAGGTTGTCGTCGGGAAAGCCGTCTCGGGGCATCGGCCGGCGCCTCTGGCTCGGGATGACGGGGCGGTTGTGGCAGCGCGCGTCATGGGGCGAAGGCGCGGCGGTGCATCGTGGGCCGCCACGGCCCATCGCCGGTGTTTCGCGGGTGCGCTCCGGCTCCTATTATGGGACGGCCTGCCCGGCCTTGCAAAAAGAAGAGGAGTCCCGGCCATGACCGACACCGCCGCCGACACGCTGCTGGACGTGCGCGGCCTGCAATGCCCGCTGCCCGTCCTGCGCGCCAAGAAGGCGCTGAACGCCCTGGCGTCCGGCCAGTTGCTGGAGGTTCACGCCACGGACCCCGGTGCGGTGCCCGACTTCAAAAGCCTCTGCGCCCAGACGGGGCACGTGCTGGAGCGCCAGTGGCAGGACGGCGAGGTGTTCGGCTTCCTGATCCGCAAAAGTTAAGAATTTTACGCAAATCCCT
The DNA here is from genome assembly GCF_044803115.1 of Caenispirillum salinarum. Taxonomy (GTDB): domain Bacteria; phylum Pseudomonadota; class Alphaproteobacteria; order Rhodospirillales; family Rhodospirillaceae; genus Caenispirillum; species Caenispirillum salinarum_A. The sequence goes on from NZ_CP085224.1 coordinate 2,148,173, forward strand.
TTCTTTCGGGTTGGTTGCTCGTGGCGCCCGGTTTAGGATGCCGCCGACAGCCCGGGCCGGGGCGAGGGAGGGGAGCACACCGCCATGCCGTCCATGATGATCGCGCAGATCACCGATACACACGTCCAGGCGGCGCCGGAGCGCGAGCCGGGCGGCGATTCGTCGGCGCGGCTGCTCAAGGTGGTGCGGACGCTCAATGCCGCGGCGCCGGCCCCGGACCTTGTGCTGGTGACTGGTGATCTGGTCAACGACGGCGGCCCGGCGGACTACGAACACCTGCGCGGCATCCTGTCGCAGTTGCAGGTGCCGCATTTCGTCGTCCCCGGCAACCACGATGACCGCGACGCCCTGCGCGCGGTCTTCCGCCCGGACGGCTATCTGCCGGAAAGCGGCTATCTGCAGTACGTAGTGGATGGCTTTCCGCTGCGGCTGGTCGGCCTGGACACGCTGCGCGACGGCCACGACGGCGGGCGGCTGTGCCTGGACCGGCTGTACTGGCTGGAACGCACGCTGGAGGAAGCGCGGGGCGTGCCCACCGTGCTGTTCATGCACCACGTCCCCTTCCTGACCGGGCTCGCGCCCTTCGACCGCAGCCCCATGGAAGGGGCGGACGCGCTGGCGTCGGTCCTGTCGGGCAACCCGCAGGTCGAGCGGGTGCTGTGCGGCCACCTGCACAGGCCGGTGGCGACCCGCTGGCACGGCGCCACGGTCACCGCCGCGCCGTCCACGTGCTTCGAGATCGCCCTGGACCTGCGCGAGGGGGCGGACTTCCGCCTGGTCCCGGCGGCGGCGCCGGGCTTCCAGATGCACATGTGGACGAAGACGGGCGGCCTGGTGACGCACACCGCGACGGTGTGAGGCGCACCCTGCCGCCCCCTAGCGGACCCCCTACCGCACCACCGACCCAGCGTCCTCGTCCCAGCGCCAGGGCGGCGCGTCGTTGGCGAGGTCGACGGCGCCGACCCAGTGTTCAGGCGGGTTCCAGTCCAGCCAGTCGCCCATGCCGGCCAGCAGGGCCTCGCCCTGGCGGGTGGGGGCCAGGCGGCCGGTATCGTCGCGCCGCAGCGCCGGGCGGGGCGCCACCTCCAGGCGTCGCAGAACGGCATTGAACATGGCGTCGCCCAGGAAGGGCTGCGGGTCGATCTCCTGTACCGCCCGGAACAGGTCGCGATCCGAAGACGGGCGGAAGGCGGCGGCGCGCAGGGCCAGGCGCTCGGTCAGGCTGAGGCCGTCGCGGGTCCACGGCAGTTCCTGCAGATGGCGCCGCAGGGCCGCCGACAGGAAAGGCAGGTGGGGCGAGCCCGCCTCGGCAAGCATCTGCACCTCTTCCGGGTCGGGCGAGCGGAAGGCCGCCCAGGCGTCGGAGGCCGCCCGCAGCATGGCGGCGTCCACCGGCACGGCCGTTTCCGTCAGGGCGGCAAGCTGGGTCGGCGTCAACTGGCCGAGGCCGATGAAGCGATCCTCCATCTCGGGATGCCGGTGGATCGTCACCAGCGACACCTCGGACCCGGCCTTGGGCGGGTTGCGGCGCAGCCAGGAAAGGACGCGGATCAGCACGGTCTGGTCGTACAGGTCGTGCTCGAACCACAGCACCAGGCTGTCGCGCTCCCGCGCGGCCTTCAGGCCTTCCCACTCGGCCTTGAGCTTGCGGATGGCTTCGCCAAGCGGAATGCCGTATTCGCGGGTGATGAAGTGGGCGCGGCGCTCGATCAGGGCGTCACCCGAGTCGGCCATGCCGGGCGGCAGCGGGCCCTGGCACACGGGGTCGGAGAACTCCAGGTAGTCGCCAGGCACCCCGCCGAGGGCCAGGGCTTCCCGAATGTCCGATCCGCAGCGGATGTGCAACGTGTCCGGCGTGATCATGCCCACGCCTCCGGTTCAGTTGAAAACGAGGCGCGGGACGGTCGTTCCGCCGACGGCGCGACCGTCCCGCCTCGCATACCCTAGCGGATACTTCCCCCTGCTGGAAAGAGGGCAAATAAAGCAGGGGTTACTGCATCGCGGCATTCAACCTTTCGTCGTAAATGACCATTATTATTCCATTTCCGCCGAAAAATTGTCTCAGACACTTTTATTTTTTAGCCTTGGCCTTGGCAAAAGCCTCAGCCAGAGCGCCGCCGAAGGCGCCGGCATCCTGCTGCGGCCGACCGCCGCCGCCGCCGCCGCCGCTGCCGCCGTTGCCGCCGCCGCGCTTCGGGCCGCCCTTGCCGCCGGGCTTGCCGGGGCCGCCGCGTCCGCCGCGCGTGTCCGATACCGGTTTGCCGGCTCCGCCGCCCGGACGGCTTTCCGCACCCGGCTGGTCGGACAGGCGCATGGTCAGGCTGATGCGCTTGCGCGGCAGGTCGACCTCCAGCACCTTCACCTTCACGATGTCGCCGGGCTTGACCACCTCGCGCGGGTCCTTGACGAAGCGGTCGGCCAGTGCGGAGACGTGAACCAGGCCGTCCTGATGGACCCCGATGTCCACGAAGGCGCCGAAGTTGGCGACGTTGGACACCACGCCCTCCAGCAGCATGCCGGGCTTGAGGTCCTTCATCGCCTCCACGCCTTCCTTGAACTCCGCGGTCTTGAATTCGGGTCGCGGGTCGCGGCCGGGCTTTTCCAGCTCCTTCAGGATGTCGGCGACGGTGGGTACGCCGAATTTTTCGTCCGTGAAGCGCTCCGGGTCCAGGGACCGCAGCAGCTTGACGTTGCCGATGAGCTGGTCGATCGGCGTGCCCGTCGCCTCGATGATCCGGCGCACGACCGGATAGGCCTCCGGGTGGACGGCGGAGCGGTCCAGCGGGTCGTCGCCGTCGGTGATGCGCAGGAAGCCGGCGGCCTGCTCGAAGGCCTTGGGGCCGAGGCGCGGCACGTCCTTCAGCTGCTTGCGCTGGCGGAAGGCGCCGTTCTCGTCGCGCCAGGCGACGATGTTGCGCGCCAGGCTGTCGCCCAGGCCGGAGACGCGGGCGAGCAGGGGGACGGAGGCGGTGTTGATGTCCACACCCACACCGTTCACGCAGTCTTCCACCACGCCGTCCAGCGCGCGGGCCAGCTTGCCCTGGCCGACGTCGTGCTGGTACTGGCCGACGCCGATGCTCTTGGGGTCGATCTTCACCAGTTCCGCCAGCGGGTCCTGCAGGCGGCGGCCGATGGAGACGGCGCCGCGCAGGGACACGTCCAGGTCGGGGAATTCCTTGGCGGCGAACTCGCTGGCCGAATAGACCGAGGCACCGGCCTCCGAGACCATGACCTTGGTGACCTTCAGCGCCGGATAGTTGCGGATGAGGTCGGCCACCAGGCGGTCCGTCTCGCGGCTGGCGGTGCCGTTGCCGATGGCGACCAGCTCCACCCCGTGCTTCTGGCAGAGCGCGGCGATGACGGCGAGGCTCTGGTCCCACTGGCGCTTGGGCTCGTGCGGGTAGATGGTGGCGGTGTCCATCAGCTTGCCGGTGGCGTCGATGACGGCCACCTTAACGCCCGTGCGGAAGCCGGGGTCCAGCGCCAGCGTCGGGCGCATGCCGCCGGGGGCGGCCAGCAGCAGGTCGCGCAGGTTGTTGGCGAAGACCTTGATGGCTTCCTCTTCCGCCGCCTCGAACAGGCGGCCGGTCAGGTCCAGCTCGATGTGCAGGCTCATCTTCACGCGCCAGGCCCAGCGGGCGCATTCGGTGAGCCAGCTATCCGCCGGGCGGCCCTGGTCGACGATACCGAAGCGGCGCGCCACCTTGTCCTCGAAGTGCGACCGGCCGGGGCCGCCGTCCTCGGGGTCCACCGACAGGGTCAGCGACAGGATCTCTTCCTTGCGGCCGCGGAACATGGCCAGCGCCCGGTGCGACGGGATCTTGTGGATCGGCTCGCCCCAATCGAAGTAGTCGGAGAACTTCGCGCCCTCCTGCTCCTTGCCCTCGACCACGCGGGCCTTGAGGCGCGCGGTGCTCCAGACTTCTTCACGCAAGGCACCCACAAGCTCGGCATCCTCGGCGAAGCGCTCCATGAGGATCTGCTTGGCCCCCTCCAGCGCCGCCTTGGTGTCGGCGACGCCCTTTTCCGCGTCCACGAAGCCGGCGGCGACCGTCTCCGGGTCCTGCGAGGGATCGGCGAGCAGCCCGTCGGCCAGCGGCTCCAGCCCCTGTTCGCGGGCGATCATGGCCTTGGTGCGGCGCTTGGGGCGGTAGGGGAGGTAGAGGTCCTCCAGCCGCGCCTTGCTGTCGGCCTCGTCGATCTGCCTGCGCAGTTCGTCGGTCAGCTTGCCCTGTTCGTCGATGGACTTGAGGATGGCGCCGCGCCGTTCATCCATCTCCCGCAGGTAGCGCAGGCGCTCGTCCAGGGTGCGAAGCTGAGTGTCGTCGAGGCCGCCGGTCGCTTCCTTGCGGTAGCGGGCGACGAAGGGCACCGTGGCGCCGCCGTCGAGCAGCTCGATGGTGGCGGCCACCTGGGCCTCGCGGACGCCGAGGTCGGTGGCGATGGTCTGGGCGATGGATCGGCTCACGCGCGCACTCTCTGTTCTGTCCAGGACGCGAAGGGTGGAAGCGCGCTGTGTAGCCGAGCGGCCGGGCAAAAACCAGTCTTGACCTTGCCCGCGGGAAGGGCATCAGGCCCGAGGCTGGACGGCCTCGGCCAGAACTTCCACCACCGTCGGCCGATCTTCATGCAGCGCCGGGCGGGCGGCGGCCTTGATGCCGAGCAGGCCGGCGACGACTTCCTGCACGAACAGGGGCTCCACCGGCTTGCCCAGAACGGCGGCGGCGCCCGCGTACAGCGCCCGCTCGCGGATGCCCGCCTGACCGCTGACGATGACCACCGGCATGGCCTCGCAGCCGGGAAGCAGCCGCAGGGCGCCGATGAGGGTCGCCCCGTCCAGCGTGGGCATGCGGTAGTCGGCCACCACCAGGTCGACACCGCCCTTGGCGCAGGCGGCCAGCAGGTCGATGGGGTCCTGGTAGGCCTCGACGGTCACGTCCGGCAGGCGGGTCAAAAGGTGCTTGAGCAGCAAGGCGCTGACGAGGCTGTCGTCGACGACGGCGATGCGATGCATGACGGCGTGTCTCTCCGTATCCGGATCAGCCGGCCGCCAGCTTTTCGGTGCAGGCGGTGCGGCTGCGTTGCAGGGTGCGTCGCAGATCGCCCACCAGATCGGGAAGCGCCGCCGCATCGCCGCCCGCGGCCGCGATCTGCAGCCGCCATGCGGTGTCGGCAAGGCGCTTCAGGCCGAAGTTCGCGGCGCTGCCTTTCAGGCTGTGCGCAGCGTATTCCACCTGATCCAGGTCCCCGGCCTCCGCCCCTTCGGCGATGGCCCGGGCGAAACCGTCCGCTTCGCTGAGACACGTTTCCAGCAATTCCCGGACCAGTTCGGGAGAAATCTGCTCCTCCAGCTCCTGCAGCTTCTCGGCGTCGATCAGCCCGCCGTCGCCGGCGCCGTCCGCCTCCGCCGTGGCGGGCGGCGGCGCGGCGTCGGGCCCTTCGGTCCGGGACGCGGTGCCCATGGCCCGGTCGATCACCGCCGCCAGCCCGTCCATGTCCACCGGCTTGGCGATGTAGTCGGTCATGCCTGCATCCAGGCAGACCTGGCGGTCGGCGGGCAGGGCGTTGGCGGTCATGGCGACGATGGGCACCGTGTCCAGCGGCGGGCCCATGGCGCGGATGCGGTGCGTGGCCTCCAGTCCGTCCATCTCGGGCATCTGCATGTCCATGACCACCAGATCGTAGGGCAGGGCGCGCACCGCTTCCACGGCCTCCAGACCGTCGGCGGCCAGATCCACATGATGGCCAAGGCGTTCGAGCATGCGCTGGGCCACCTGCTGGTTCACCGGGTTGTCCTCGGCGACCAGGATGCGGAGCCGGCGGGCGGGTGCGTCGCGGCGCGGGGCCTGCGCGACCGGACCCGGCGCGGGCACCCGGCCGGCGATGAGGTCGGCCAGCGCGGCAAGCAGTTCGCTCTGGCGCACCGGGCGCGGCAGGAGGGCATCCGCCCCGGCCTGCGCGGCGGAGCCGGGCTCGGCCCAGCCTTCCAGCAGCAGCGTCCGCACCGGCCCCAGCGCGTGGTCGTCCTGCCGGCGGACAAGGGGCGCCGCGGCATCGGGCAGGGCGCCGTCCACCACCATGGCATCGAAGCGGGGTGCTCCCGGCGGCGCCAGCACCGAGCGCTCCGCCAGCCGTCCGGCTCCGGCCGCACCGTCGTCGGCCAGCGCGACGGCGGCGCCGGCGCCGCGCAGGTGCCGGGTCAGCATCTCCCGCGCCGGGCCCGGTGCCGCCACCACAAGCAGGCGCGCCTCGGCCAGCGGACGGGCGGCGGCGACGGCGGGGCCCGTGCCGTGCAGGGCGCGGGGCAGCGGCAGGGTCACCGTGAAGGTGGTGCCGATGCCCTGGGTGCTCTCGGCCTCGATGACGCCGGCCATGGCCTCGGCCAGGCGGCGGCTGATGGCGAGCCCCAGCCCGGTGCCGCCGGCGCGGCGCGCGGCATCGCCATCGCCCTGGTTGAATTCCTGGAACAGGGTGGGCAGAACGTCGGCGGCGATGCCGCAGCCGGTATCGCTGATCGTGAAGCGCAGGGCGTCCGCGTCGCCCTGCGCGGCGGCGGCATCCACGCTGATCGTGACCGCTCCGGCGTCGGTGAACTTCACTGCGTTGCCCACCAGGTTAAGCAGTATCTGCCGCAGACGGCCGGCGTCGCCCAGGTATGTGCCGGCGACCGCCGGGTCGACGTGGGCGTGGACGTCCACCGCCTTCTCCAGGGCGCGGGGCGCCAGGATGTCGACCACGCCTTCCACCAGCGGTCCCAGGGCGAAGGGGCTGACCTCCAGCTCAAGCCGGCCGGCCTCCATCTTGGAAAAGTCCAGCACGTCGTTGAGCAGCGCCAGCAGGGCGTCGGCGCTGTCGCGGATGGTCATGGCGAAACGGCGCTGCTGACTGTCCAGGTCGGTATCCAGCAGCAGTCCCGTCATGCCGATGACGCCGTTCATGGGCGTGCGGATTTCGTGGCTGATGGTTGCCAGGAAGCGCGACTTGGCACGCGCGCCGGCTTCCGCGAGGTCCTTGGCCTCGCGCAGTTCCGTCTCGGCCTGCTTGCGGGCTGAAATGTCGCGGAAGGCGATCACCGCGCCCGAGACGGCGCCCTCGTCCATGATGGGGGCGGCGGCATAGGCCACGTCCAGGGGCGTGCCCGACTTGTGCCAGAACACGTCCTCGTCCACTCCCCGGGGGCGGCCGTCGCGGGCGACGGTGACCAGCGGGCTGTCGTCGCGCGGCAGGAAGCTGCCGTCGGCGTGCTTGTAGTGGATCAGCGGATGCAGCGGCGCCCCAACCAGTTCGTCGGCGCCGAACCCGAGCATGGCGGCGCCGGAGCGGTTGACGAAGATGCACGTACCGCGCGGGTCGACGCCCAGAATGCCGTCGGCGACGGAATTCAGGATCAGCTCGTTGCGGCGGTTCAGGCGCTCCAGCGCCATGCGGGCGGTCTGCAGGTCGGTGATGTCGACGCGGGTGCCGACCACGCCGCCGTCCGGCGTGCGGCGCTCGACGCTCTGGAGCCAGCGGCCGTCGGCCATGTGCTGGATCAGCGGCACGCCGGTCGGGTTGCGGTGCTCGGCGATGCGGCGCTCGCAGTACCGGCGCAGCTCCTGTCCGGTCTGGGCGAAGGCGCCCCGCTCGGCGGCCGCCCACACCAGGTTCTCGAAGAAAACGCCCGGTTCCAGCAGGTCCGCGATGATGCGGTAGGTCTCGCGGTAGCGCTGGTTGCACAGCACCAGGCGGTCGTCGGCATCGAACAGGGCGAAGCCCTCGGAGATGGCGGTGATGGCGGTCATCAGCCGGCGCTCGGCCGAAGCCACCCGTTCCTCGGCCTCGATCTGGTCCGTCACGTCGCGTCCGGTGCCGCGATAGCCCAGGAACGCCCCCTCGACCGAAAAGACGGGCTTGCCCGAAACCTGCAGCCAGCGCACCCGCCCGGCCGGGTCCATGCCGCGGTAGCGCAGGTCCTTGAACGGCCGCCGGGCCTCAAGCTCGGCCATGTGCGCGGCGATGGCCTCGGGGTCCGTGGTGGGTGCCATCAGCTCGTCGCGGCGGCGCCCGATAAGGTGGGTGCGAATGCGGTCGGGGTCGGCGAATCCCGGCGCGATGACGTTGGTGAACCGCAGGTCGGGCCCCATTTCCCAGAACCAGTCCGAGGCGGATTCGGCGAAGTCGCGGAACCGCTGCTGGCTCTCGCGCAGGGCCGCCTCGGCCCGCGCGCGGGTGGTGACGTCGCGCACCACGCCGATGAACAGCCGCTGGCCCCCTTCCTCCACCGCGTTCACGGCGATTTCCATGGGAAAGACGGTGCCGTCGCTGCGCCGGCCGTCCAGCCGCCGTACGACGCCCAGCTTCCGCGGGCCGCCATCTTCCAGCAGGGGCTTGATGCCACGGCCGGGGTCGGCGGCATAGGCGTCGGGCATCAGCACGTCGACCGAGCGCCCGACCATGGCCTCGCCGGTGTAGCCGAAGATGCGTTCGGCGGCCGGATTGACGCTCTGGATGACGCCGTCGGCGGTGATGGTCACGATGCCGTCCACCACGGTGGACAGGATCGCCCGCAGCCGCGCCTCGCGCGCCGCCACGTCCCGCGAGGCGTGCTTGAGCCGCGTGATGTCGACGCAGACGGCCAGGACGCCGGTGCCGCCGTCGGCCAGCGCGATCGGCTGCTTCAGGGTCTGATAGATGCGGACGCGGCCGTCGGGCAGGGTGAAGGTCTCCTCCACCTCCACGGCACGGCCGGTGTCCATGACCTCGCGGTCCATGCGGGCGTAGCCGTCGACCTCTTCGGTGTTGTCGTGAACGGCGGCGTTGTCGGCGTATTCCAGAGCCTCGGGCGTGGTGCCGAACAGGTCGGCGGTGGCCTTGTTGACCAGCAGGAAGCGGTTGGCGCGGTCCTTCACGAAGATCAGGTTGGGGTCGCTGTCGATGACGGCGCGCACGAAGTCCTTCTGCCGGCGCGTCTCCTGCTCCAGCGCCTTGCGGTCGTCGATGTTGACGGAGTAGCCGACCAGCAGGCGCTCACCGGTTTCGTCGCGGACGATGGTCTTCCCGGCCAGCATGGTGGCGGTGCGGCCGTCGGGCAGCACGAGGGCCTCTTCCCGCAAGTCGAGCCGTCCCTTCTTCCAGGCCTCGCTGTCGTCTTCGGCCAGGCGCGCGGCGACCTCGGGCGGAAACAGGTCGCGGTCGGTGCGGCCGGCGGCATCCTCGCGGCTGCGGCCGACGGTGCGCAGGATCTCGGCGTTCATGAAGGCGAAACGGCCGTCGCCGCGCTTGACGAAGACGTTCAGCGGCAGGGTGTCGAGGATCTGCTCGAACATGCGCCGCTGGCCCTTGCGGGCGCGGTCGGTCTCGCGGCTTTCGGTGATGTCGGTTTCGTGCAGCAGCGCCACCGGCCGGCCGCTGCCGGGGTCGGCCAGGGGCGTGACCTGCATCAGGTGCCAGCGGGCGGGCCCTGTTCTAGGTTGGGCCGGGAGGCACAGGTCGAAGGCCTCGCCGGCGGCCGCCTGGGCCAGGATGGAGTCGGCCAGCCCGTCGACGTTGATCTTGTCCTGCAGAAGGCTGTCGGAATATCCGAACAGGCGCTGGCTCTCGGCATTCCGCAGAAGGACCCGCCCGTCCAGCGCGACCATCGCCATGGGGCCGGGCGCGTGCCGCAGCGCCTCAGCGGCGCGCACCAGGTCGGGCGGGGCCTCGGCGGCGGAGACACGGTCGGCCTCGACCAGCATGGCCGCATTGGTGCCCGGCCAGTCGATGCCCTGACAGCGGCAGCGGGCGACCGTCGGACGGCCGCCGGGATAGAAGGTCCAGGTCTCCTCCACCATCCGTCCGGCGGCGAAGCTGTCGCGACAGGCTTCGGTGCGCGCCGTCGCAGCCGCCGTGCGGTCGGAAAAATCCCGTTGGCAAAGCGCCTCCACGCTGTCGGCTTCCCACAGGGCCAGGGCCGCCGGATTGGCCCAGAGGATGCGCGGGCGGTCCATGTCGAACACCCACACCGGGGTCGACAGGCGGTCCAGCAGGGCCGACATGGAAGCAGAGGAAACAGGCGCGGACACGGGCATCGGGCCACCAATAACGATCGTTCCCTTGCCACTATAGGGCATGCGCGCCGCCGGACGATACCCATGCGATAAGGACGCGACGGCGACCACCACCTGCACGCCCGGGCGCTGACGCCCGAGCGCACAGTTGTCACCCTGCATGCAAGGCTGGCGGAGCATACGGATGACAGGGCCGTCCTTCGGGACACCCACGCGGAACCGGCGCATCGCTTCGGCATTACCCATGCGACCGTTCAGATCGAGCGGGAGCGCTGCCCCGACGACACCCATGCCCCGCCACGCGGCGGGGCGGCGTGAGTCCCGGAAACGTCGCGCCATGACATGGCCCCATTCCGTGCCCATTGCCGCCATTACCGCGGGTGAGGCTAGCCTGACCCGATACCGGCAGGAGACGACCCTTGATGAGCAAGCTGACCGGAGCATCCGTCCTGAGCGCCATTGTCCTGGCGGCGCTGCTTGCGGGCGGCGTCATGGACCTGAAGGCGGAGCCGCGCGCCACCGGCGCCCCTTCCGCCGCCGAGGTCCCGAAGCTGGAGCGCGGCGGCCAGGTGGTCCAGGTGGTCGACGGGCGCACCCTGCGCATCGACGGCCGCACGGTCCAGCTGGCCGGCATCAGGACTCCCGTGCCGGGCCAGCAGTGCGAGCGGGCGGGGCGGCTCGAGTCCTGCGGCGACCAGGCGACGGCGGCGCTGGCCAAGATCGTCAACCTGAGCGTCAAGCCGCTGGACTGCCAGCCGGCGACGGGTGGCGAGGCGGGCCGTGTCACTTGCCTGGTGGAAGGTCGCGACGTGGCGGAAACCCTGGTCAAGCAGGGGCGCGCAGTGGCGATCGGCGACCGCTATGCCCAGGCCGAGGCGCAGGCGCGCACCGCCCAGCTTGGCCTGTGGGGCAGCGCCTGGGTCCCGCCCGAGCAGTGGCTGGCGGGCGAGCGCCTGCCGGCGGAACGGGCGCAACTGGCCGAGAAGACACGCGAAGAGGCCGCCGAGCGGAAACCGTCGGAGGCTGAATAACCGAGTCTGTCTATGGGGAGTTCCGGCGGCGGCGTCCATCCGCGCCTTGGATGGGGATCGGGGACACCGCGCCTGCGGACAGCAAGGGGGGGAGAGCCGCGGGCGCGGCGGGCGCTGAAAGAAGCACCGCCGCCGGAAGAACCCGCACCATGCCCCACGGCGCCATCGAAAGTAAATGCAAAAATCGCATGGCTCCCCTGCGATTTATGACTGAATTATGACGGGAAGCCGTGTCGACCGTCGCCCGCCCGGAGCAAGTGGTGGCCCGCCTTTACCCATCGTCCGTCAACAGGCGGCGCAGGTCGGTTTTCAGCACCTTGCCGTAGTTGTTTTTCGGCAGTTCCGGCAGATATCGGTAATCCTTGGGACGCTTGAAACGGGCGATGGATGCCAGGCACAGGCTGTCCAGCGCCTCCGGCGTGGGCTCCATGTCGGGGCTGACGGCAGGGTCGGTCACCACGAAGGCCACCACCTCCTCGCCCCAGTCGGCATGGGGGCGGCCGACCACCGAAACCTCGCGCACGCCGGGGTGGGTCAGCAGCACTTCCTCCACCTCGCGCGGATAGATGTTGGTGCCGCCCGAGATGATGACGTCCTTGCTGCGGTCCATGAGGGTCAGATAGCCGTCGGCATCCAGTGCTCCCACGTCGCCCGTGTATAGCCAACCGTCGCGGATGGTCTTTGCCGTGGCCTCATGGTTGCGCCAGTAGCCCAGCATGACCGCCGGCCCGCGCACCATCACTTCGCCGCTTTCACCGGGCGGCAGGGCGCGGCCGCCGGGGTCCCCCACCCGCACCTCCACCAGCGCCTGGCGCTGGCCGACCGATGCCAGCCGCGCCTCATGGCGGGGATTGGCGGCGTCGGCGTGCTGGGCCTTGTTCATGGCGGTGATGCACATGGGGCTTTCGCCCTGGCCGTAGATCTGGGCGATCTTGGGGCCCAGCACCTCCATGGCCGTCCTGGCATCGGCCACATAGCGCGGCCCGCCGCCATAGACGATGGTTTTCAGGTTGCCCGTGTCGGCGCCCGCCAGGCCGGGGTGCGAAACCAGCCGCGACACCATGGTGGGCGCGGCGAAGAAGGACAGGTTGGGATGGCGGGGCAGCAGGGCCAGGATTTCCGCGGGATCGAAGCCGCCGCTTTCCGGGATCACCTGCCGCGCCGTCGCCGCCACATGGGGCAAGATGTAGAAGCCCGACCCGTGGCTCATGGGGGCGGCGTGCAGCAGGCCGTCGTCGGGCGTCACCGCGTCCACGTCCAGGGCGTAGCAGGCGGTCATGGTCAAGAGGTTGCGATTGGACAGCATGGCGCCCTTGGGCTTGCCTGTGGTGCCGCTGGTGTAGAACAGCCACGCCAGGTCGTCCTGGTCGCGCTCGACCAGGGGCAGGGGCTCGGCGTCCAGCAGGCGGGCGTAATCGGCCGAGCCCACCTCCACCAGTCGCACCTGGCCGGTCTTGACCGAGGGAGCCTCCGCCACCGTCGCGGCCTTGTCGGGCGTGGCGAGGCAGACGCTCGCGCCGGCGTCGTCCAGCATGAAGTCGAACTCCATGGCGTGGAGCTTCGCGTTCATGGGGACGGCGACGAGGCCGGCATGCCAGATCGCGAATAAAACGTCGACATAATCTGGACAATTCGTCATCACCAGCGCCACCCGGTCGCCGGCGTGCAGCCCCAGCTCGTCGGCCAGTCCGCGCGCCAGCCGCGCCACCCGGTCGGCCAGTTGGCGATAGGTGGCGACCGTGGTCGTGCCGTGCTGCACGGCGACCCGGTCGCCGGCGCATCCGGCGGCGCGGACGAGAAGGCTGGCGACGTTCATGGACGGTGATACTCCCTGGCATTCTTATTGGGGCACCAGGGTAGCGATGCGCGCGCCTGCCGTCACCCTCGGGGAAGCGTCACCGTCACGCGCAGGCCGGTGCCGCCCTGGCCATCGCCGAGCGTGATCGTGCCGCCGTGGGCGTGGACGATGGTGCGCGCCACCGACAGTCCGAGGCCCGTGCCGCCCGTCTCCCGCGAGCGCGAGCCTTCCAGGCGGTAGAAGGGCGCGAAGACCTTTTCGCGCTCGGCCGTGGGGATGCCGGGGCCGTCATCGTCCACCGTCACCACCGCCGCGCCGTCGGCGGTGCGCAGCGTCACGCGGCAGGCGTGGCCATAGGCCTCGGCGTTGTCCATCAGGTTGGCGAAGACCCGCCGCAGGCCCGTCGACCGGCCCAGGATTTCAAGCGTCCCGGGCGCCTCGACGGCCGTGGCGGCGCGGCCCTCGGCGGCATCGCGCAGGAGGCCGGCCAGGTCCAGCGGTTCCACCGGCTCCGCCGCCGCGTCCTGACGCGCAAAGGACAGGGTGGCGGCGATCATGCGCTCCATGTCCTCCAGGTCGCGGAGCATCTTGGCGCGATCGCCCGATCCGTCGTCGTCCATCAGCTCGGCGCGCAGGCGCAGGCGGGTGATGGGCGTGCGCAGGTCGTGGGAGATGGCGGCCAGCATGCGCGTGCGGTCCTCGACATAGCGTGTGAGGCGGCGCTGCATCTCGTTGAAGGCGGTGGCGGCGCCGCGCACCTCGCGCGGGCCGGACTCGGGCAGGGGCTCGGCATGGGCGACGTCCACCCCCAGCCGCGCGGCATGGGCCTCCAGCACCCGCAGGGGACGCACGGCGCGCCGGACCCCCCACCAGGCGACGGCGGCGACGACGAGGACAAGGCCCGTCACCCACCCCAGGAAGGCCGGCCGCCACAGCCGCTCCGGCCGCTCCAGCAGGGCGAGGCCCGTCAGCCACGCCCCGTCGGGCAGGCGGACCGAGGCGGCCAGATGGGTCAGGTCCTGACCCGGGCGGGAGGGGGTCATCATCATGTGGTGACGAGCGCCCGGACCCATTCCGCGATCATGCCCCGGTCCCCGCTCGGGCAGGGCGTCGCGGTTCAGGCGGCCGACGACGATGTCGGTGCCCCCCGGCAGGCGCTCGGCCAGAAGCTGCGCCAGCACGCGGGCGAGCGCACCGCCGCGTCGCGGCTCGGCGAGGGGTGTGTCGGTCAGACCCAGGTGGAAGCCCGGCCCGCCCATGGCGCGGACGATGGGCGCCCGCGCCTCGGCGGGGGCGGCGCCCACGGTTTCCACCGCCGCCGCCATGCGCGCCGCCGCCTGGCGCAGACCGGCGGCTTCCAGCGCCTGGTGCCGGTCGCGGGCATAGACGGCCAGCACCGCCAGGTGCGAGCAGATCAGCACCGCCGCCAGCACCAGCAGGAACCAGCCGGTGATGCTGTCGGGCAGCAGGGGCAGCCGCCGGCGGGGGGGCTTGGCGGAAGCGGTGGCGGTCATGGTCGGACGACCTCGGGCGTGAACAGGTAGCCGCCGCCGCGCACCGTCTTGATCAGGCTGGGATTTTTCGGGTCGGGCTCGATCTTGCGGCGCAGGCGGCTGACCTGGATGTCGACGCTGCGGTCGAACGGCATGGCCTGCCGCCCGCGCGCCAGGTCCAGAAGCTGATCGCGGCTGAGCACGCGGCGGGGGTGCTCCAGGAACGCCATGAGCATGTCGTACTCGCCGGCCGAAAGCTCCACCGCCGCGCCGTCGGGCCCGGTGCAGGCGCGGGTGGCGCGGTCGAGCGTGAAGCCGGCGAAGCGGTAGAGGGCGGGCGGCTCGACGTCGCCCTCTTCAGGCGGGTCGGCCGCCGCGTGAGGTTCCGCCCGGCGGAGGACGGCCTTGGCGCGGGCCACCAGCTCGCGCGGGTTGAAGGGCTTGGGCAGGTAATCGTCGGCGCCCATTTCCAGGCCCACGATGCGGTCCACGTCCTCGCCCATGGCGGTCAGCATGATGATGGGCGTGCGGTCGCCTGCCGCCCGCAACGCGCGGCACAGCGACAGCCCGTCCTCGCCCGGCAGCATGAGGTCGAGCACCAAAAGGTCCGGTGCGGCCTCGGCCATGCGGGCGTGCATGGCGGGGCCGTCGGCGGCGGTGGAGACGGTGAAGCCGTGCTTCGACAGGAAGCGGTCCAGCAGGTCGCGGATCTCGGCGTCGTCATCGACCACAAGGAGATGCGGGGCGTCGGTGCTCATGCCGCCATTGTAGGCCCGAGCACCCCGCCCCGCGAGCCGGAAAACGCTTCCGTTACCCTGTGTTACAGAGCGTTGTTGTCACCCCGGCTTGCCGTCGGCGCGCGGCCGCAGGAACAGCGGCACATAGACGATGAGGTAGCAGATGAAGGCCAGCGCCCACAGCCACCCCGCCGCGACAACCAGCGAGGTATACCCCTCCGGCTTGATGAGCGGCCCGAAGACGCGCACCAGGGCGGCCATGTTCACCAGCACATAGGCGGCGATGGTCAGCGGCGCGGCGACGATGGGCCGGCCGGCGTGGCCCAGCGCCGCGCGCGTCATGACGGCCAGCGTCAGCGTGCCGACGGCGCCGGCGGTCATGGCGTGCCAGGCGGTAGTGTAGGGCACCCAGTCGGCCAGCAGCGAGGCGGCCTCCAGCAGAAAGGCGAAGCCGATCCAGCCATAACCCACGTGCAGGATGAAGAGAATGGGCTCGCTCAGGGTGGAAAAGCCGCTCCAGCGCCCCAGCCGCCACAGCACGGACACGCCGGCAAGCAGGGCGACCAGGCCGACCATCCAGTCCCAGGCGCCCAGCGCGTGGAGGATCATCACCAGGAACGCGAGCAGGATGGAGACGCGCTCCAGCCCCGTGTCCACACGCACCGAGTCGGTGCGGCCGCGCGCCTTCAGCCAGTTGCGCGTGAACGACGGGACGATGCGGCCGCCCACGATGATCATCATGATCGCCGCCACGTCCACGGCCAGCCGCCGGGCATAGGTGCCCGAGGGCTCCAGGCCCATGAAGGCAACGTGGTCGAGCAGGCTGCACAGCCACCACACGCTCAGCAGCAGCAGGAAGACGTGGTTGCGCCGGTTGCGCACCGGCAGCAGCGCGGTTGCTAGGACGGCGATCAGCGTGGGCAGGAAGGCCAGGTCCAGCGCCGCCGTCAACCAGGCCGGAATGATCCCGGCCAGCCACATGCCGACGCGCCCCGCCAGCCACAGCGTCGCCAGAAGAACGATGGTCCAGCTTTTCGCAGCGGCGGTGCCGGTCCAGTTGGGCACGGCGGTCAGCAGGAAGCCGGCGGCGGCGGCGACGGTGTAGCCGAACAGCATCTCGTGGGCGTGCCACCCCACGGGATCGGCCGCCGCGCCGAGCGCCCCGCCGGCGGGCGCGGACAGCCAGAGCGTCCACAGCGCCATGGCGAAGGCGCCCTGAAGGCCGGCCAGCAGGAAGAAAGCGCGAAAGCCCGAGCGGAACAGGATCAACGGCGGACGGTCGAAGGCCCCGGCGCGGCGGCGGGCGTCGTCGGCGTCGGGGGCGGCGGCGGAGTCTGTCATGGCGTGTGGTCTTGATCCCAATCAAAGGAAGGCCGGCTGGCCGGGTTTAGGATAGGCTGCATCGACTGAACCTCCTACGACTTGACGTTTGTCATGACCGAACTGTTCCTCGCCGTCGCCGTCTTCCTGCTGACCCACAGCCTGCCCGCCGCGCGGCCCCTGCGGGCGCGCATCGTCGCCAGCATGGGGCGCGGGCCCTATCTGGCCGGTTATTCCGTCCTGAGCCTGGCGGTCCTCGCCTGGGTGGCCGTGGCCTACGTCCGCGCGCCCTATGTGCCCGTCTGGGACTACCAGGGCTGGGCGGCCTGGGTGCCGCTGGTCACCATGCCCGTCGCCTGCATCCTGGGCGTCGGCGCGCTGGTGGTGGCGAATCCGCTGTCCGTCGGCGTGCGGCGGCGGGGCTTCGACCCCGATCGTCCGGGCCTGCTGGCAATCACCCGCCATCCGCTGATCTGGGCCTTCATCCTGTGGGCCGGCGGCCACTTCGTCGCCAACGAGGACCTCGCCTCGGCGGTGCTGTTCGGGCTTCTGCTGGTCCTGAGCCTGGCCGGCCCTTACGGCATCGATGCCAAGGCCCGCAAGGAGTTCGGCGCGGCGGAATGGCGGCGCCTGAGCGCGCGCACCTCCAACTGGCCCTTCGCGGCGGTCGTCTCGGGGCGTGCCCGCCTGCGGGATGCGTGGCCGGGCTGGCTGCCGCTGGTGGGCGGGCTGGTGGTCTATGCCGCCCTTCTGCACCTGCACGGCCCGGTGATCGGCGTGCAGCCCTGGGTGGGTGTGCTCTAGCCGAAGACGGCCAGCACCCCGGCATGGTCGCTGGGATAGAGGCCCGTCGCCGGGTCGGCCGCGTCCAGAACCCGCGCCACCCTTACCGCGCGCCACGGCCCGGCCAGCAGGAACAGATGGTCGAGGCTGTCCGCCCGGCCGCGCCCGTCAGCCGGAAGCAGCGTCGGCGGCGAAAAGTCCGCGCCGCCGGCCCGGCATCCCGAAAGTTCCGCGATCACGGGGGACTCCGGCCCTGCGTTGAAGTCGCCGCCCAGGACAACGGGCCGGTCGCGGATGCCGGCCAGCGCCGCCAGCACGGCATCGCGCTGGGCCCGCCGCAGGCCGGGAGAGTCGTCGAGGTGAGTCAGGTGCGTGGTCGCGGCCACCATCGGCGCGCCGTCGGCGTCCGTGGTGTGCGCGATCAGGGCCTGGCGGTCGCCGTCGCGCGGGTCGGCGGGAAGCTCCACGACCCGATGCCCGGTGATCGGCCGCCGCGACAGGACGGCGAGGCCCGAGGTTGTGTCCAGCCGCCGCCCCTCCACCATGCGCGCCTTCCGCCGGCCGGTGTGGCGGACGCGATGGGGCAGGGCGCAGGCCTCGGCCAGACGGGCGGCGGTATCCACGGTGCCGTCGGCGGCGGCGAGCGCCTCCTGCAGCAGCACCACGTCGGGCCGCAGCGCCGCCAGCTCCGCCGCCATGAGACGCAGGCGGGTGCGATAGGCGCCATCGCCCTTCCAGGTATTCAGCGTGACGACGGTGCAGGACACGACCGGAAATTCCCGCAAAAGGAGTGGCCTTTACTCTGGCCCGTCTACATTGTGCGGTAAAGACGGATGACTCACGGCGGTTGTCTATGAGGAATGGCGGTATCTTCGCTGTTGTTTCAACGCCAGGTCACGGTTCTGTCATCACTGCCGGATACACTGTCGGAGAACCAACAGGCACGGACCCGACAGAGGTCCAGCCGCGCGGAGGAATCATGTCGTCGCACCAGCACCAAACCCATCCAACGGTCGCCGCGCCGCCCGATGCGTGCGTCGTGCCGCCCTCGGCTTCCGGCGACCGGCAGGGGCGGGTGGACCGTCTTCTGGCCGATCCCCGTGTGCAGCGGGAAGTGCGTGGCGTGGTGGGGCGCGTGCAGGGGGTGCTGGCCGGGCGCGCGGTGGTCGAGCCGGTGTGCGGCGACGGCTGGTGGACGGCGCATCTGGCGCAGGCGGCGCAGGCCGTCACGGCGCTGACCGACGATCCCGCCGCCCTGCGCCGTGCCGCCGCCCGCCGCCTTCCCCCCAACCGGGTGCGGCTGGTGCAGGCCGCGCCGGAGGACCTGCCGCGGTTGGGCGGGGCCTTCGACGGCGGCTTTGGGGCCTTTCTCTGCGCCGGTCCGAGCGCCTTCTGCCGCACGGACGTCCTGACGCTGCTGCACCGGCGGCTTGGTCCGGGTGCGGCGGTGGTGCTGGTGGATGCCCGCGAGCCCGAGGCCGGCTCCGCCGCCATGGCCGAAGACGACCTGCGCGCTCGGGTGCGCGAGACGGCTCCCGATGCCCGTGCGCTGAAGGTGGACGTGGGCGAGCGGCTGTGGTGCCTCAGCTATACGCTCTGACGCCGGCAGGGGCGGGGCGGGGCGCGCCGGCATTTACGGGCGGGCGGCGAGGCGGTAGAAACACGCTTTGTCGCAAGCCGTGAAAGCCGTTGTCCTTGTCTCGCAAGCACTCCACCCGCGCATTGTTCGGCCGCCTCCTGCGCGAGGCGGTGCGCCCGTATGCGGCGCGCATCGGGCTTGCCGTCGTCGCCATGGCGGTGGCGGCCGCCGCGCAGGGCATGACGGCCTGGCTGATGGAGCCGGTGGTGGACCAGGTGTTCTCGCAGAAGGACAGGTCCATGCTGTGGCCCGTGGCGATCGCCGTGCTGGCGACATTCGCCGTCAAGGGCATCGCCGAGTACAGCCAGTCGGGCCTGATGAGCCATGTCGGCCTGCGCGCCATCGCCGACTTGCAGAACCGGCTTTATGCGCACCTGACCAGCCAGGACGTCGCCTTCTTCCAGGCGCACAAGACCGGATCCTTGGTGTCGCGCTTCCTGGTGGACGTGAACCTGCTGCGCGCCGCCGTCTCCAACGGGATCACCGGGATCGGCAAGGATGCCCTGACGGCCGCCGCGCTGATCGGCGTGATGTTCTATCAGGACTGGGTGCTGGCGACGGCGGCCTTCCTGGTGTTTCCCATCGCCATCTATCCGGTCGCCCGCCTGGGCAAGCGCATGCGCAAGGTGTCGGTCAACACGCAGGAGCAGATGGGCGCCTTCAACACCCTGCTTGAGCAGTCCTTCGCCGGCATCCGCATGGTCAAGGCCTACCGCATGGAAAGGGTGGAGCAGGGCCGCGTCGCCGAACTGACGGAAACCGTCTACCGCCTGACGCAGAAGGGTGCGCTGACCCGCGCCGCCTCCAGCCCGATCATGGAGATGATGGGCGGCCTGGCGGTGACGGTGGTGATCGTCTACGGCGGCTTGCGGGTGATCGAGGGCGTGACCACCACCGGCGCGTTCTTCTCTTTCATCACCGCCTTGATGATGGCCTACAGGCCGCTGAAATCGCTGGCGAACCTGAACACGGTGATCCAGGAGGGCATGGGCGCCGCCGAGCGCCTGTTCGACGTGCTGGACACGCGGCCCGCCATCACCGACGCCCCCGACGCGAAGCCGCTTGACCTGTCCGGCGGCCATGTGCGGCTGGAGGGCGTGACCTTCCGCTATGACGCCGCCGAGACAGGCGACCGCCCGGCGCTGCACGGCCTCGACCTTGACGTTCCGGCGGGGCGGACGGTGGCGCTGGTGGGGCCGTCGGGCTCCGGCAAGTCCACGGTCATGAACATGATCCCGCGCTTCTACGACGCCACCGAGGGGCGGGTGACGGTCGACGGCCAGGACGTGCGCGCGGTAACGCTGGACAGCTTGCGCGACGCCGTGGCGCTGGTCAGCCAGGAGGTGGTGCTGTTCGACGACACGGTGGCCGCCAACATCGCCTTCGGCAAGCCGGGCGCCAGCCGCGAGGAGATCGAGACCGCCGCCCGCAACGCCGCCGCGCACGAGTTCATCACGGCCCTTCCCGCGGGCTACGACACCATCGTCGGCGAGCGCGGCCTGAAACTGTCCGGCGGGCAGCGCCAGCGCCTGTCCATCGCGCGCGCCATGCTGAAGAACGCACCCATCCTGCTGCTGGACGAAGCCACCAGCGCGCTCGACACCGAAAGCGAGCGGCAGGTGCAGGGGGCGCTGGAAGACCTGATGCGCGGGCGCACCACGCTGGTCATCGCGCACCGGCTTTCGACCGTGACCAACGCCGACCTGATTCACGTCATCGACTCGGGCCGGCTGGTGGAAAGCGGCACGCACGAGGACCTGCTGCGCAAGGGCGGCGCCTACGCGCGGCTCTACCAGCTTCAGTTCGCCGCCGAACAGGCCCCGGGCCACGGCGGCG
This sequence comes from Caenispirillum salinarum, assembly GCF_044803115.1. Classification (GTDB taxonomy): domain Bacteria; phylum Pseudomonadota; class Alphaproteobacteria; order Rhodospirillales; family Rhodospirillaceae; genus Caenispirillum; species Caenispirillum salinarum_A. The sequence continues at coordinate 2,168,835 of NZ_CP085224.1, forward strand.
AGGATATCGCGCTCGCGCCCTGAGTTGGTCTTTGGTATTGGCCGAAGGTCTTCGACTTTACACGGCTGTGCCCCTTCGGCCATCTTAATTCAGTAACTGTTGCCCGGTGCACAGGCCGGGCGGCAAGAGGGGGCTCCGCCATGAACCATCGCCAATCCCGTGTGCCGACGCTTGCCGACGCCCTGTGGCCGGCGGACGTCTTTTCCGGGCTCCGCGCGGCCGTGCTCGTGGTGCTGGGCGTGCTGGTTCTGGCGACCTTGGCGTCGGTGCACGTGCCGTTCTGGCCGGTCCCCATGACGCTTCAAACCCTTGCGGTCCTGGCCCTTGCCGCCGTCTACGGCTGCCGACTCGGGACGGCGGCGGTCCTTGCCTACCTGCTGGTTGGCGCGGCGGGGATGCCGGTCTTTGCCGGAACGCCGGGGCGCGGGGTTGGTCTCGCCTACATGACCGGGCCCACGGGCGGCTACCTGCTGGGCTTCGTGCTGGCGGCGGCCCTGGTGGGCGCGCTGGCCGACCGGGGGTGGGACCGCCGGCTGTTCGGCGCGGGCATGGCGATGACGCTGGGGCTGGCGGTGATCATGGGGGGCGGTTGGGCGTGGCTGGCGACGCTGATGGGCCCCGTCGAGGCTCTGGCGGCGGGCGTGGTGCCCTTCCTTCCGGCGGAGGTGGTGAAGGTCTGCCTCGGCATGTGCCTGCTGCCGGCGCTTTGGACGCTGGTGGAGCGGCGGCGCGACCGGCCGGCCGGGGGCGCGTCGCCAGCGTCCCCAGGGTGCGCGCACCCGGCGCCGCAGCGGCCTACTCCGCCCCGTCCTCGTACTGCATCTGCTGCTTGGGGAAGTCCGCCTTGGGGCCCATGGCGCGGCGGTCGCGCTTGAAGGCCGGGTCGGTCTGCATGTACAGCGACAGAAGCCGCGCCATCGCCTCCAGGCTCTTGATGTGGGTGCGCTCCCAGCCGTGGCTGCCGTCGACGGCGAAGCAGACCAGCGCGGTGCGGATGTCGTTGCCCGCCTCCAGCGCCGAGGCGGCGTCGGAGCGGTAATAGCGGAAGACGTCGCGCTCGTGCTCGATGCCGTAGCCCTTGCACAGGTCGATGAGCCGGCGCGTCAGGTGCCAGTCGAAGGGGCCGGTCATGTCCTGCATGGCGACGGTGACGCCGTATTCGCTGGTGTTCTGGCCGGGCGCGATGGTGCCGTTGTCCACCGAGACCATCTCGGCCACGTCGCCGTGCAGGATGGACGAGGCGCCGACGCCCACTTCCTCCGAGATCGTGAACAGCAGGTGGCAGTCCACGGGCAGCTCCACGCCGGTGTCCTGCATCGCCTTGGCGGCCGCCAGCATGGCGGCGACGCCGGCCTTGTCATCCAGGTGGCGGGAGTTGATGAAGCCCGTTTCCGTGATCTCCGGCTGGGCGTCGATGGAAACGTGGTCGCCGATGTTGATGCCGACGTGCTGCAAATCCGCCTTGGTGTGGCAGAACTCGTCCACCCGCACCTCGACGTTCCGCCAACTGGTCGGCTGGGTGTCGATTTCCTCGTTGAAGGCGTGGCCGGAGGCTTTCAGCGGCATGATGGTGCCGCGGAAGGTCTTTTGGTCGTCGCTGTAGATGGTGCAGCGCGCACCCTCGGCGAAGCGGGCCGACCAGTGTCCGATCATCGCCAGTTCCAGCCGGCCGTTGTCCTTCAGGCCCTTGACGATGGCGCCCAGCGTGTCGACGTGGCCGATGATGGCCCGGTCGGGGCTGTAGCGCACGCCGGGCAGGTTGGCGCGGATGGCGCCCCGGCGGGTGAGTTCGTAGTCGATGCCCATGCTCTCCAACTCGCCGCAGACATAGTGGACGATGGTGTCCGTCATGCCCGTCGGGCTGGGCGTGTTGAGCATCATGAAAAGGACACGGAGCAGGTAATCGGTGTCCACCTCCAGGCGGCGCAAGTCACTCTCCCTTGATCTGGTTGGACCGGTCGGCGAGCGGCGCGAAACGCGTCTGCGGGAACAGCAAGTCGATAAAACGCTCCGCCGTCGGTTGAGGTTCATGGTTGGCGAGGCCGGGACGCTCGTTGGCCTCGATGATCACGTAGTCCGGGCCCGCGACGTCGGGCACCAGGAAGTCGAAGCCCACCACGGGGATGTCCAGCGCCCGCGCGCCCCTGACAGCGGCTTCCACAAGCGTGTGGTGCAGGCGCTCGGTCACGTCGTGGATGGTGCCGCCGGTGTGCAGGTTTGCGGTCTTGCGCACCACGATCTCGCGCCCGTCCGGGGGCACCGACTCCCAGTCCAGGCCGGCGTCGGCGAGGCAGCGTTGGGTCTCGGCGTCGGTCGGGATGCGGCTTTCCCCGCCGGTTGCGGCGGCGCGGCGGCGGCTCTGGTGCTCGATCAGGGTGCGCACCGTGTCGCGGCCGTTGCCGGTGATGGCGGCGGGGCGGCGGGTGGCGGCGGCCACCACCTTGCTGTCGATGACGATGATGCGCAGGTCCTGACCGGCGCAGAACTCTTCCAGCAGCACGGTTTCGCAGTGGCGGCGGGCCTCTTCCACCGCCCGTTCCACGGCCGCGGCGTCCGACAGGTCGACGGAAATCCCCTGGCCCTGTTCGCCGCGCGCCGGCTTGACCACCAGCCGCTTGCAGCGTTCCAGGAAGGCGGCGTTCTCCTCGGCCGAGCCGGCCGCCTTCTGCCGGGGCACGCGCAGGCCGGCCTTTTCCAGCAGGCGGCGGGTGACGACCTTGTCGTCGCAGCGGGACATGGCGATGGCGGTGGTCAATTCGGTCAGGCTCTCGCGGCAGATGATGGACCGCCCGCCGTGGGACAGGGCGAAGTATCCCGCCTCCTCGTCCAGCACCTCGACCGCGATGCCGCGCCGGCGCGCCTCGTCGACGATGATCCGGGCATAGGGGTTGAGGTCGGCTTCCGGCTCCGGTCCGATGAACAGGCGTTCGTTGATGGAGTTCTTGTGCTTGAGCGTGAACACGGGCACGCGCTCGAACCCCAGCTTTTCGTACAGCCGGATCGCCATCTCGTTGGTGTGCATCACCGACAGGTCCATGAAGGCCCGCCCGCGCGCCTGGTAGTGCTCCGCCAGTTGCCGCACCAGGGCCTCGCCGATGCCGGGCAGGTGGGTCTGCCCGTCCACCGCCAGCGCCCAAAGCGAGGAGCCGTTGTCCGGGTCGTTGAAGGCGCGCTTGTGGTCGACGCCCGTCACCACGCCGACCGCGTCACCGGTGTGGTCGTCCACGGCCACCAGCACCGTCAGGATGCGCGAGTTGCGATTGGCCCACAGGAAGTCGTCGGGGAAGGGCACCATGCCGCGGCCGGAGTAGATGCGGTTGACCCGGTCGCATTCCTCGGGCGTGCGCACCCGCCGCACCGTGAAGCCCTGCCGCCGCTGCCGCGAGGGGCGATAGCGGTTGAGCCACAGGCGGAAGGTGTGGCTCGGGTCCAGGAACAGCTCCTGCGGCGCATGGGCCAGGGCCACATGCGGGTCGCGGATATAGAAAACGATGTCGCGCCGGCCGGGGCGTTCGTCGCGCAGAAGCTCGGCCGCGTCGCGCGGGTCGTCGAAGGTCTGCGCGAAGATCAGCCGGCCCCAGCCGCATTCCACCACCACGTTCTTCTCCATGGCGCGAGCGGCCGGATCGCGCGGCAGCTCGCCCCAGTTCTTGAGCGACGGCGAGGCGCTGCTTTGCAGCCGGTGTTGCTGGTGCGGCGGCGGGTGAGTCTTCTTGCCCATGAGGGTCGGCCTTCGGTCAACGGAAGGAACAGCGGGCGGGGCAGGAAGCGGTCGGCCTACAGGTCGTGGGTCTGGAGCCACATCTCAAGCAGCGCCACCTGCCACAGCTTCGAGCCACGCAGGGGCGTGATGTGCCCGGTCGGGGCCTCCAGCAGCATGTCCACGTAGTCGCGTCTGAACAGCCCGCGCTGGCGGGCGGCGGTGCTGTCGAGGTGATCGCGCACGAAGTCCAGGTACGGGCCCTGGATGTATTTCAGCGCCGGCACGGGGAAGTAGCCCTTGGGCCGGTCGATGACGCCCGAAGGGATCACCTTCCGCGCCCCTTCCTTCAGCACCCATTTGCCGCCGTCGCGCACCTTCAGTTCGGCGGGGATGCGGCCGGCCAGTTCCACCAGATCGTGGTCCAGGAACGGCACGCGCGCCTCCAGGCCCCAGGCCATGGTCATGTTGTCGACGCGCTTGACCGGGTCGTCCACCAGCATGACCGTGGTATCGAGCCGCAGGGCCTTGTCCACGGCGCGGTCGGCGCCCGGCTGGTTGAAATGCTCGGCGACGAAGGCCCGGCTGTGGTCGGTGTCGTCCACCAGGCGCGGGTCCACGGCCTTCGCGAACTCCGCATGGTCGCGGTCGAAGAAGACGCGGGCGTAGTCGCCGACCGGGTCGGTGCTGTCCAACAGCGGCGGGTACCAGTGATAGCCGCCGAACACCTCGTCGGCGCCCTGGCCGGACTGGACGACGTGGACGTGCTTCGACACTTCCTCCGACAGCAGGAAGAAGCCCACGTTGTCGTAGGACACCATGGGCTCGTTCATGGCGTCGAAGGTGCGCGGCAGGGTGTCGATCAGCCGGTCGGAGGGGATGAACAGCTTGTGGTGGTCGGTGCCGAAGTGCTTCGCCACCAGGTCGGAGTACTGGAACTCGTCGCCCTTCTCCCCACCGGCGGCCTCGAACCCGACGGAAAAGGTGTTGAGCCCCGTCTGACCCTGTTCGGCCAGCAGCCCGACGATGAGGCTGGAGTCCAGCCCGCCCGACAGCAGCACACCGACAGGCACGTCCGCCACCAGCCGGCGCTTCACGGCAACGCGCAGGGCGTCCATCACCATGTCCTGCCATTCTTCCGGCGACCGGCGCCGGTCCTCGCCCGTCTGCTCCACCGACAGCGTCCAGTAGCGTTGTTCGGTGCGCGTGCCGTCGGCCTCGATGCTCAGCACGGTGGCCGGCGGCAGCTTGCGCACGCCCTTGAGGATGGTGCGCGGCGCCGGGACGACCGCGTGGAAGGTCATGTAGTGGTGCAGGGCGATCGCGTCGACGTCGGTGTCGATATGCTCCCGCCCGCCGGCCAGGATGGCGGGCAGGGCGGAGGCAAACCGCAGGCCGCCCGCGACCTCGGCGGTGTAGAGCGGCTTGATGCCCAGGCGGTCGCGGGCCAGCGTGACGCGGCCCGTCTCGCGCTCCCAGATGCAGAAGGCGAACATGCCGTGGAAGCGCTTCACGCACATGGGGCCCCAGGCGTGGAAGGCCTTCAGGATCACTTCCGTGTCGCCGTGGCTGAAGAAGCGGTAGCCCTGAGCGGACAGCTCCTCCCGCAGTTCGGGATAGTTGTAGATGCAGCCATTGAAGACGATGGCGAGGCCCAGGTCCGGGTCCACCATGGGCTGCTGGGCGCTATCGGACAGGTCGATGATCTTCAGGCGCCGGTGGCCGAAGGCGATGCGTCCTTGCGCGAAGACCCCGGCACCGTCCGGACCGCGCCGGGCCAGCCGCTCGGCCATGCGCGAGACGGCCCCGGCATCCGCCACCTGGCCGTCGAACCGCACCTCGCCGCAGATGCCGCACATGAAACCGCCTCCGTCTTTGCCGGTACAGCCTTGAAAACGCTTGAGCAGGAGGATCGTCACTCGAAGGTGGAGGCGCATCCTGCGCCGTTCAAGCGCTCCACTGGATGCCGCGTTCGGCGAAATGGACGGAAGTCGCTGGCCGCGCTACACTAAAGACAGGCTGTTGTCTCATTTCATCGAAGACGCAGGCGTCTTTTCATCACAGGTATAAGACAAAAGTCGTGCGACCATGACTTTTGGCCAGTCTTTGTTCGATCCTGAGTATCGGGTATGCTGCGCTCCGGCAAGAAACGCCGCGGCAGTTTGAACCGCGCACCGCCGTCCGACGGCCCGTCACGGGGCCGCATGAGAGGGAATGATGCCGTCCTCCGAGATCTGCAAGGTCCTGGTCATCGACGACAATCCGTCCGACGTCGCGCTCGTGCATTTCGAGCTGGATGACGCGGCCCCGGGCGTCTACGAGGTGACAGGCGCCGAGACCCTGGCCGAGGGCCTGGGCCATGTGGCGGAGCGCGAATTCGATGTGGCCCTGCTGGACATGGGCCTGCCCGACAGCCGCGGCATGGAAACGGTGCGCAGCTTCCTGGAAGCCGCCACGGACATGCCGGTGATCGTGCTGACGGGCCTTGACGACCCGCATATCGGCCTGCAGGCGGTGCAGGCGGGGGCACAGGATTTCCTCATCAAGGGTCAGGTGCGGGGCGAGTTGCTGGAGCGCGCCATTGCTTATGCCCGCGAGCGCAAGGCCGTGGAGGGCGAGCTTCGGGAAAGCGAAAAGCGCCTGCGCACCATTCTGGAAACCTCGCCGGTCGGCGTCGCCATGACCCGCGCCGGCGGCTCCATCCTGTTCGCCAACACGCGCCTGGGCGAAATGCTCGGCGTGCCCCCGGAGGAACTGTTCGGCAGCCGCGCCGAGGACCATTACGTCGAGCCCGCCGAGCGCGTGCGGCTGGAGCGCGAGGTTTCCCACGGCGGCGTCGTGCTCGACCGCGAGATGAAGATGCTGCGCGGCGATGGCAGCGCCTTCTGGGTGCTGCTGTCCATGCAGCCGATCCAGTACGAGAACGATTACGCCCTGCTGGTCTGGCTCTACGACATCTCCTCGCGGAAAGAGGCCGAGGAGGCCATGGCCCGCGCCAAGGAGCACGCCGAGGCGGCGGCGCGGGCCAAGTCGGAATTCGTGGCCGTGATGAGCCACGAGATCCGCACACCGATGAACGGCATCCTGGGCATGGTGCGCCTGCTGCTGGACACCGAACTGTCGGAGCAGCAGCGCGACTATGCCGAGACCATCCGCTATTCGGGCGAAGCCCTGATGGCGATCCTCAACGACGTTCTCGACCTCTCGAAGCTGGAGGCCGGGCGCATGCAGCTGGACGAGACCGTGTTCGAGACGGCGCGCCTGCTGCACAGCGTCGTGGACCTGCTGGACGGCCGGGCGCGGGAAAAGGGCCTGGTGCTCGAGCATGACGTGGCAGAGGGCGTGCCCCAGGTGCTGGCCGGCGACGCGGGACGGCTGCGCCAGGTGTTGCTCAACCTGATCAGCAACGCCATCAAGTTCACCGACGAAGGCTCGGTCAGCCTGCTCGTGGCGCCGCAGGAGGGGCCGGGCGCGGACGGCGCGGGGCCGGGCGGCCGCGTCGCTATGCGGTTCGAGGTGCGCGACACCGGGATCGGCATCTCGGCGCCCGCGCGCGAGCGCCTGTTCACCGCCTTCACCCAGGCCGACCAGTCCATTTCCCGCCGCTACGGCGGCACCGGGCTGGGGCTCGCCATCTGCCAGCGGTTCGTCGAGTTGATGGGCGGCCGCATCGGGGTGGACAGCCACGAAGGGCAAGGCAGCACCTTCTGGTTCGAGGTGCCCCTGCGTCCCGCCACCGAGGCGGAGGCCGCGGGTCCACTGCGCGCCGCGGCCGCCGCGGCAGAGCGGGCGGGGGCGCGCGACGCGCAGCCCGCCGGTGCCTCGGGCGCGCCGGTTCGCCCGTTGCAGGTGCTTCTGGCCGAGGACAACATCGTCAACCGCAAGGTCGCCATGGCCTTCCTTGAGCGTGCCGGCCATGTGGTGACGGTGGCCCGCGACGGCTACGAGGCCGTGGCCCAGGCCGGGCGTGGCGGCTTCGACGTGGTGCTGATGGATGTCAGCATGCCCGGCATGGACGGCTACGAGGCCACCAGCCGCATCCGCTCCCTGCCGGACTCGCGCGGCAGGGTGCCCATCCTGGCGCTGACCGCCAGCGCCATGCGCGGCGAGGCGGAGCGCTGCCGTGCGGCCGGCATGGACGGCTACCTCGCCAAGCCCATCGACGCCGACGTGCTGGAGCGCGAGATCGCCGCCGCCGCCGCGCGCTGGACCGTCGCCGACGATGCCACCTCTGCCGAGGCGGCGGGCGACGGCGAGGGCGCCGACGGCGACGAGCTGCCGCATCTGGAACCCGCCGCCCTGCGGGGGCTTGAGGGGCAACTGGGCCGGGAATACCTGGAGGAGCTTCTGCGCGAGTTTCTCGTCCAGGCACGGCGCTATCTGGAACTGGCGGAGGCGGGGGTGGCCGCGCCGCGCCATCCTGATACGTTGCGCGCCGCGCACGACCTCAAGTCCACCAGCATCAACTTCGGCTTCCGCCGCCTTGGCGCCCTGGCCGAATCCCTGGAAGTGGCGTGCCGGCGCGATGACGCCGAAAGCGTGCGCGATGTTGCCGATGCTCTCCCTGCGTGCCTGGAGGCGTCGCTGCGGGCCGTAGCCGCCCTTTATCCGGATGTGCGCTTGGCAGCCGAGTAGGCCGATTCCGCGCATTTTCAGCCTCTTCCCCTGTGTCCCCGCCGCTTGCGGGGGTAAAACGGTCGGCAGCCGGTTGTGTTTCCGGGCGCGCGGCATTAGGGTTTTGGGATACAACGACGTTTTCCCGCGACGGTCATCCTCCGGATGGGGCCGGTTCCGGTCGTCGCGGCGGGTTTCACAGGGGGCGGTCGGACACGCCGATGGGGACGAACATCCTGCTTGTCGAGGACAACCCGGGCGATGCCCGGTTGATCCAGGTTTTGCTGGCCGAGGAGGCCGGGTCGGAATTCCACCTGACGCACGTGGAACGGCTGACGGACGCCTGCGAACTGGTCAAGCAGGAGGAGTTCGCATGCGTGCTGCTCGACCTGTCGCTGCCCGACAGCCAGGGACTGGAAACCGTGGAGGGTCTGCGCAAGACCGGGCTGGACGTGCCGGTGGTCGTGCTGTCAGGCCTGGACAACGAGGAAGTCGCGCTGGCCGCCCTGCAGTCGGGTGCGCAGGACTACCTGACCAAGGGCCGGGCCGACGGGATGCTGCTCAAGCGGTCCATCCTGTATGCCATCGAGCGTCACCGCACCCGCAAGCAGTTGCTGCTGGCCGAGGCCGCCTTCAAGTGCACGGACACGGGGATCATGGTCATGGACGCCGGCTGGCGGGTGATCCGCGTCAACCCGGCCTTCACCCGCGTAACCGGCTATCAGCCCGACGAGGTCATCGGGCACAAGCCGCAGGTGCTGTCCTCGGGCGTGCACGACACGGAATTCTACGACGATCTCTGGGCCTCGCTCGACGCCAATGGCGCGTGGGAGGGCGAAATCTGGAACCGCCGCAAGAACGGCGAGGTCTATCCGGAGTGGCTGCGCATAAACGCCGTGGCCGGGGAGCAGGGCGGCATCACGGGCTATGTCGCCATTCTGTCGGACATCACGCACCGCAAGAAGGCCGAGACCGAGCTTTTGCGTCAGGCGACGCGCGATCCGCTGACCGGCCTGGCAAACCGGCAACTGTTCATGCATGTGCTGGAAGACAGCGTGGAGCGCGCCAGCTCCATGGAACGGGCCTGCGCCGTGCTGTTCATCGACCTGGACGGCTTCAAGGAGGTCAACGACCGCTGGGACCACGCCGTCGGCGACGAGCTGCTGAAGGAAGTCGCCCGCCGCCTGCGCGGCACGGTGCGCGTGTCCGACGAGGTGGCGCGGCTTGGCGGCGACGAGTTCACCGTGGTGCTGACCGAAGTGCGCGAGACCCAGGACGCCGCCCGAGTGGCCGAGAAGATCGTTGCCGCCGTGGCGGAGCCCTACACCCTGTCGGCCGGCGAGGCGGAGGTTTCGGCCTCGGTGGGCATTGCCGTCTATCCCGCCGACGCGACGGCGGCGGAAGACCTGGTGCGGTGCGCCGACCAGGCCATGTACAGCGCCAAAAGGGCGGGCAAGAACCGCTACCGGTTCTATTCCGCCTCGCGCAACACACCCGAACGGCCGCATCTCGCGGTCCAATAAGCACAGAAGCAGGTTGAACTTCATGCCCTATGGAGCACGAGCGGGAATGGCCCTGAACGGGAGCGTCGCGGGTACGATGGACATACTGCTGGTCGAGGACAACCCGGGCGACGCCCGGCTTGCCGCCGAGGCCTTCAAGGAAGGCACCATCCCGACCCAACTCCATGTGGTGCAGGACGGCATCGAGGCGATGTCCTTTTTGCGGCGCGAGGCACCGTACGAATCCGCTCCGCGCCCGGACCTGGTGCTGCTGGACCTCAACCTGCCCCGCAAGGACGGCCGCGAGGTGCTGGCCGAAATCAAGGAAGACCCGCTGCTGCGCCGCCTGCCGGTGATCGTGCTGACCACCAGCCAGGCGGAAACCGACATCTCCCGCTCCTACGAACTCCACGCCAACTGCTACATCGTCAAGCCGGTGGACTTCGACCGCTTCATCGACGTGGTGAAGGGTATCGAGGACTTCTGGTGCTCGCTGGTGAAGCTGCCGCCGACGGCGTGAACGGCGGCGGTGAGCGGCTCCCCCGCGCGGGCTGCCGCTCGCTCCCGCTCGGGAGGCGCAGCCTTCCGAACCCTCCAGTTTTTTGCGACTTGAGGCGGAGGTTGCGGGGAGTTGGCGGGACGGCATCGGCCCCACGGCGGCCTTGACGGGCGGCTCGCAGCGGCCGTGGATTCCTGCTTCGCAGCAATGTTAAAAAAACCCGTCGCCCCTGCGAAAGAAAGCAGGGCCCCACCACCAGTGTTTAGGCATCCTGCGGCATTCTTCTTGCGTCGACCGGCGGACGTCCGCTGGTCCGAAGCCCGCCGGCATCCCGCGCTCCGAGACAGCGGCCGTGGGCGCGCCGCGCTCAAGGAAACAGCGGGGTTTGGGGCACCGCCCCAAGCGCGTCAGCGCTCCAACGGAAACGGCCGGGCACATCGCCCGGCCGTTTCCGTTACCAGCATCGCCCCAGGCCTCAGCCCGGCGCGGGCGTCTGGGTCTGCAGGGCGAGGGCGTGGAGGTCGCCGCCCATCTTGCCCTTCAGGGCGCCGTAGACCATCTGGTGCTGCTGCACCCGGCTCTTGCCCTCAAAGGCAGACGACACGACCAGGGCGGCGTAGTGGTCGCCGTCGCCGCGCAGGTCCTCGATGGTCACTTCCGCGTCGGGAAAGGCTTCCTTGATCAGCTTCTCGATTTCAGCGGCTTCCATGGCCATGGGCATGCATCTCCAGTCTGGGACCCGAGGCCCGCGCGCTTCCGCGAAGGCCGCCGGGGTCGGGGTTATTCGGCCGGCACGCCGCCGGGTTCGACCACCTCGGCCGACATCAGTTCGGGCAGCCAGCGCTCGTTGATGGCGCGCAGCTCGCTCACCGTCGGGCCGGCCTCGCCGTTGACGACGATGGCGTCGCCGTTGGTGTAGCCGAGGACGCGAACGGGCACGCCCGCCTTCTCGGCAGAGCCGGTGACCGCCGGCACATCGTTTTCCTTCACCGTTACAATGTAGCGCCCCTGGTCCTCGCCGAACAGGTAGGCGTGGCGCGGCCCGGGATCGCAGGTGATTTCAAAGCCGATGCCCGACGCCATGGCCATTTCGGCCAGCGCGATCATCAGCCCTCCGTCGGAAACGTCATGGCAGGCGGTGACGCTGCCGGCACGGATGAGGCCGCGCACGAAGTCGCCTACCTTGCGCTCGTGCGCCAGGTCCACCGGCGGCGGCGCGCCTTCCTCGCGGTTCAGCAGCTCGCGCAGGTACAGCGAGTTGGCGATCCAGCCCGAGCCGCGTTCCCCCAGGGTTTCGCCCAGCACCACGATGATCTCGTCGGAGGCCTTGAAGGGCACGGTCGCCATGCGGTCCAGGTCGTCGATCAGCCCGACCGCGCCGATCGCAGGGGTCGGCATGATGGGCTGGCCGGCGGTCTCGTTGTAGAGCGAGACGTTGCCCGACACGACGGGGAAGTCCAGCGCCTTGCAGGCTTCCGCCATGCCCTGGCAGGCGCCGACGAACTGGCCCATGATCTCGGGCTTTTCGGGATTGCCGAAGTTCATGTTGTCGGTGATCGCCAGCGGTCGCGCGCCGACGGCGGTCAGGTTGCGCCAGGCTTCCGCCACGGCCTGCTTGCCGCCCTCGACCGGGTCGGCCTGGACGTAGCGCGGGGTGCAGTCGGTGGTGGCGGCGAGGCCACGGTTGGTGCCGTGGATGCGCACGACGCCGGCATCGCCGCCCGGGCGCACGACGGTGTCGCCCATGACCATGTGGTCGTACTGCTCCCAGATCCAGCGGCGGCTGGCGAGGTCGGGGCAGCCGACCAGGCCCTTCAGCGCATCGGCCCAGGGCACTTCCGGCGTTTCGTTGGCGCGGATGCCGCGGGTTTCGCGCTTGACCTCGTAGGGGCGGTCGTATTCGGGCGAGGCCTGGGCCAGCGGGTCGATGGGCAGGTCGCCGACGGTCTCGCCGTGCCACTTCAGCACCATGCGGCCGGTGTCGGTCAGGTGGCCGATGACCGCGAAGTCCAGCTCCCACTTGTGGAAGATGGCCTGCGCCAGGTCCTCCTTGCCGGGCTTGAGCACCATGAGCATGCGCTCCTGGCTTTCCGACAGCATCAGCTCATAGGGCGTCATGCCCTCTTCGCGCATGGGGACGCGATCAAGCTCAAGCTCGACGCCGAGCCCGCCCTTGGACGCCATCTCGAAGGACGACGACGTCAGGCCGGCCGCGCCCATGTCCTGGATGGCGACGATGGCGTCGGTGGCCATCAGCTCGAGGCAGGCCTCGATCAGCAGCTTTTCGGTGAACGGGTCGCCGACCTGGACGGTGGGGCGCTTTTCCTCCGACTTCTCGTCGAACTCGGCCGACGCCATGGTGGCGCCGTGGATGCCGTCGCGCCCGGTCTTCGATCCCGCGTAGACGACCGGGTTGCCGATGCCGGCGGCGGCGGAATAGAAGATCTTGTCGGCGGGCGCGATGCCCACCGTCATGGCGTTGACCAGAATGTTGCCGTTGTAGCTGGCGTGGAAGTTGGTCTCGCCGCCGATGGTCGGCACGCCGACGCAGTTGCCGTAGCCGCCGATGCCGGCGACGACGCCCGCCACAAGGTGCTTGGTCTTGGCGTTGTCCGGCGCGCCGAAGCGCAGCGCGTTCAGGTTCGCCACGGGCCGCGCGCCCATGGTGAAGACGTCGCGCAGGATGCCGCCCACACCCGTCGCCGCGCCCTGGTAGGGCTCGATGAAGGAGGGGTGGTTGTGGCTTTCCATCTTGAAGACGGCCGCCAGCCCTTCGCCGATGTCGACGATGCCGGCGTTCTCGCCCGGCCCGCAGATGACCCAGGGGGCTTCCGTCGGCAGGGTCTTCAGCCACTTCTTCGACGACTTGTAGGAGCAGTGCTCCGACCACATGACGGAGAAGATGCCAAGCTCCGTCAGGTTGGGCTCGCGGCCCATGATGTCGAGCACCAGGGTGTATTCGTCGTTGGTCAGGCCGTGCTGGGCGACGACCTCGGGGGTGATCTCGCTCACGACAGGGCCTCCAGCAGGGACTTGAACATGGGCGCGCCGTCGGTGCCGCCCAGGTGCTTGTCGATCAGGCGTTCCGGGTGCGGCATCAGGCCGAGCACGTTCCGGTCGCGGTTGAACAGGCCGGCGATGTTGTTGCGGCTGCCGTTGATGTTGGCGTCGGCGTCCACCGTGCCGTCGGGCTGGCAGTAGCGGAAGGCCACCTGGCCGGCGTCCTCGATGGCGGCCAGCGTCGCGTCGTCGGCGAAGAAGTTGCCGTCGTGGTGGGCCACCGGATAGCGCACCACGTGCCCGTCGGTGTAGCCGCGGGTGAAGTCGCTGCCGGCGCTTTCCACCTTCAGGTGGACGTCCTTGCAGATGAACTTCAGGTCGCGGTTGCGCATCAGCGCGCCGGGCAGCAGGTGCGACTCGGTCAGGATCTGGAACCCGTTGCAGATGCCCAGCACCCGCACGCCCTTGTCGGCGGCGGCCTTCACGCCCGCCATGACGGGGGAGTGCGCGGCCATGGCGCCGGATCGCAGGTAATCCCCGTAGGAGAACCCGCCGGGCACGACGATGAGGTCCAGGTCTGCGGGCACCTCGGTCTCGCGGTGCCAGAGCATGAGGGGCTTGCTGCCCGCGACCCGCTCCAGCGCCACCGCCACGTCGCGGTCGCAGTTGGAGCCGGGGAATACGATGACGGCGGCTTTCATGTCGTCGATCGGCCTTTTCGAAGGAATGCGGCTGGCGTGGACCGGCGGGCGATCAGCCCTCGATCTCGACCGTGTAGTTCTCGATCACGGTGTTGGCGAGCAGCTCGCGGCACATGCGGTCCACCGCCTCGCGGGCCTTGGCCGGGTCGGTCTCGGCCAGGTCCACCTCGATGTACTTGCCCTGGCGGACGTCCTCGACGCCCGTGAAGCCCAGCGCGTCCAGCGCGTGGGAGACGGCCTTGCCCTGCGGGTCCAGAACTCCGGGCTTGAGCGTGACGTGTACCTTGGCTTTCACGGCCTGACGTCCTTCCTTCTGACGGTCTGCATCTGCGAGTGTAACGGTCTGTCGCGAAACGGGCCGGCGCGCGTTATCGGCGGCCGGCCCGGAACCTTACTGCACGGTATCGGTGCCCTGCACGTCGGCCGGGCCGCTCTCGGGCAGGATGCCCAGGCGCCGCGCGACCTCCTGATAGGCGCCCTCGACGTTGCCCATGTCGCGGCGGAAGCGGTCCTTGTCCAGCTTCTCGTTGGTCTTGGAGTCCCACAGGCGGCAGTTGTCGGGGCTGATCTCGTCGGCCAGCACGATCTGCATGTCGCCGTTCTCGTGCCACAGGCGGCCGAATTCCAGCTTGAAGTCCACCAGCTTGATGCCGATGCCCAGGAACAGGCCCGACAGGTAGTCGTTCACGCGAAGGCTCAGCGCGACGATCTCGTCGAGTTCCTGGATGGTGGCCCAGCCGAAGGCCGTGATGTGTTCTTCCGAGACCATCGGGTCGTTCAGCTGGTCGTTCTTGAAGTAGTATTCGACGATGGAGCGGGGCAGGGCGGTGCCTTCCTCGATCCCGAAGCGCTTGGAGATCGACCCGGCGGCGATGTTGCGGATCACCACCTCGATGGGGATGATCTCCACCTCGCGCACCAGCTGCTCGCGCATGTTCAGACGGCGGATGAAGTGCGTCGGCACGCCCATCTGATTCAACCGGTTCATCAGGTATTCGCTGATGCGGTTGTTCAGCACGCCCTTGCCGGTGATCGTGCCCTTCTTCTGGTTGTTGAAGGCGGTCGCGTCGTCCTTGAAATACTGGACGATGGTCCCCGGCTCCGGCCCCTCGAAGATGACCTTCGCCTTGCCTTCGTAAATCATTCTGCGTCGTGCCATGGCCGTCGTCCGGTGGATGGCTTCCGCGCGCGGAGCTATCGACGCGGAAGCGGAAAAACGAAGCGGGCGGGCGGAAGCCCCGTCCCGCCCGCCTGGGTGTGATCCGCGGTGTATAGCAGGGTGCGCCCGAAGGTACAACGGCCCATGCGGCTGCCCGGCATTCCCGGCGCCGCGGCCGGGCCGCTCGCCGTACGCGCTAAAATTGCTGCACGTTGCATCCTATGGAATGCCGCACCCTGTGCGGTAATGCTTTTGACATAAGCGCACATTGTGCGTATAATTTTCCTATTCACATCACGGTCGAATGACCGGACCGCCAAGCACGGCCCGGCCCTCAACGAAAGGGAGGGCGCCATGACCCGCAAAGTCACCAGCCACTACGAAGGCAAGATTCTCGGCCAGACCACCCGTCTGTTCCGCCGCATCCCCTATGACGACGACGAGAGCGGGGGCTGCGGCTGCGGCAGGTCGCTGACCGTCAGCCCGCTCGACCTGCCGCCGGCACTGGTCTACCAGTGGGACGACGGCGAGGGCGGGGTGATGACCGACCCGGTGGAGGTCGCCCGCTACGCCATGCACCACAAGGCCGCGCACGTGCGCGTGGCGGCGGTGCATGGCGCCGGGCGCTGACGAGGCTCTGTTCGCGTCGACGGGCTCATCGACGATGCGTTCATACGGCGCGCAGCCTGACGCGCCATAAGGCGCGGCGGCCGGTGTCCGCTTCGCGTTCGTCAGGACTCCGGCACCGGTTCGAACGCCGCGCGGTCCGGTCGGCCGGCTGCGAAAAGCCAGACCGGCCGCGCCTCCTCGCCGCGCCCGATGGCCGGCAGGGCGAGCAGGCTGCTCGACACCGTTCCGAACCCGTTCTCCAAGGTGAAGCACATGGCGCTGGAGGCCTGTTCCTCCGGCGCCGTGTCGCTGGACGCCAGCAGCGCCGCCCAGGCGTCCCAGTCGCCGGCGTCGGGGTCGGGCGCGGGCGCGGCGCGGAAGCGGGGCAGGTGGTGGGCGATGCGCGCGTCGTGGGCGGTGTCGTCCAGATCGTGGGCGGTCAGCATGGAGACGCCCTCGGGGACCGGATGGGCGGTGATTCCGGTGCCGTCATTCCTTATCCAGAAGGCGTCGCGGTTGTCGGCGATGACCATGTTGAAGGGGCGGTAGGCTTCGGGGTCCAGGTGCGCCAGGGCCTCGACCGCGTCCACCGCGTCGGCGTGGTCCAGGGCCTCCAGCACCAGTTCGCCGCGGCTGCGCTTGCCCGGCGCGGGCCCCAGCGTGTTCACCCGGTTGAGCACCGCGGCGACCAGGCCCGTATCGTTGACGCCCATCCAGGTGCCGCCGGCCAGTTCGTCCAGGCCGGCCCGCACCTCCGGCCGGTCGGGCCAGTGGCGCGCGGGCGGCGCCCACGGGCGGTCGCGCATCTCGTCGCGGTTGGCTGCTACCACGACCGGCCAAGGGTGATCGGGGCGGCGCAAGATCACGACGGAGCACATGGGGCTATCCTTCCAAAAATTACTACACCTGGGGGTGGGCAGCCTGTATAAGGGGCGGGAAATTTCAACGCCGGCTGTTGCGCGCCCAGCGCGGAATCGCCAATTCATTCAAAGACCAAGCGACTGGGGATTTGCCTACCATGAGCGACGCCTTCAGCGAACGGGAAAAGGGCTTCGAGGCGAAGTTCCAGCATGACCAAGAGCTGGAATTCAAGATCAACGCCCGCCGCGACAAGCTGTTCGGCCTGTGGGCCGCCGAGGCCATGGGCATGGCCGGTGGCGGTGCCGAGGCCTACGCGCGCTCGGTGGTGGCCGCGGACCTGGAAGAAAAGGGTGACGACGACATCATCCGCAAGGTCCTGCGCGACCTGGAGCAGCATGACGTCGACATGACCGAGGGGCGCCTGCGCATCAAGCTGGACAAGTTCCACGCCGAGGCACGCCGCCAGATGATGGCGGAGATCGAGCAGGGCAAGTCCCAATAGAAAAGCCCGCCCCGGCGCCCGGCGCCGGACGGCACGATGTAGACGCGGCTTCCGCTCTGGCGGAGGCCGCGTTCTTTTTGTTGTGTGCCCAAGCCCGCGCGCCTTAGGCTTCCGCCATCATGCAGAGTCCTGCCGCGCCCACCGACTCCCCGCTGCCGCCGATCCAGCTCGCCGATCCGCTGGAGGCGGAGTTCTGCCCCGATATCGAGCGTGCGGCGAGCGCCCTCTACGCCGAAACCGCCCATGCGTGGCTGGTCGGCCAGGCGGCGCCGGCGGAGGTCTACGTGCGAGCCGCCGAGCAGGGAAATCTGCTTGTCGCCCGCGCCGCCGTCGATCCGCCGGCGCGCCGGCCGGCGGCGTTCGTGCTGGTGCGGCCGGTCGGGCCGGATGTCCTGTACGTGGCGGAACTGGCCGTGCTGCCGGCATTGCAGGGGCGGCGCCTGGGCGCCCGGCTGCTGGACGCCGCCGAGGATGTGGCGCGGGCGCGCGGCGGCCGCTGGCTGCTGCTGCGCACCTTCCGCGCCGTGCCGTGGAACGCGCCCTACTACCGGCGGCTCGGGTTCGGCGATCCGCCGCCCGGCCTGTCGGAAGAGGCGCTCGGCGAAATGTGCCGCATCGCCGAGAAGGAGGCCAGTCACGGGCTTTCGGGCGAAACCCGGCTGTTCATGGCGCGCGCGGTGCGCGGCCGTTAATCCTCGAACAGCCTGGCGCGCACGTCCTCGTCGGCGCCCTCGGGGTTCCAGCGCGACAGGAAATCCTTCAGCGCCTTGTCCTTGGGGTCGGGCAGCACGATCTGCAGACGCACCAGAAGGTCACCGTGGCCCGAGCCGTCCTTCTTGGGCGCGCCCTTGCCGCGCAGGCGCAGCGTGGTGCCGCCGTTGGAGCCCTCGGGCACCGTCACGGCCACCCTGCCGGTGAGCGTCGGCACCGTGACCTTGGCGCCCAGCACGGCTTCCTTCAGCGTCACGGGGACGGAGACGACCACGTCGTCGGCGCCCTCGTAGCGGAAGGGGCCGCCGGGCTTGATGGTGATCTCCACCAGCGCGTCGCCGGGCGTGGCCACTCCCGGCGTGCTCAGGCCCTGGCCCTTGAGGCGCAGCGTCGCGCCGTCCTCGCTGCGGGGCGGGATCTTGACGTCCAGCGTCTTGCCGTTGGACAGGCGCACGCGCCGTGTGGTGCCGGTGGCGGCCTCGGCGAAGCTGACGGTCAGGCGGTAGTGGCTGTCGGGCCCCTTGCGCGGCGGCGGCCGCGACCCGGCGCCGGGCCCGCCGCGGCCGCGGCTGGCGCGGGCGAAGATGTCGGAAAACAGGTCGTCGTCGCCGAACGCGGTGTCGAAGTCGAAGCCGAAGGGGCCGCCGGTGCGACTTCCGCCGGCGCCCGCCCCGGTGTTCCGCCAGCGATAGGACCCGCCGCCCGCGCCGCCGCCGAAGCCCGGATGACGCGGGTTGCCGTCGGCGTCGATCTCGCCTCGGTCGTACTTGGCGCGCTTCTCTGCGTCGCCCAGCAGGCCGTGGGCGGCGTTGATCTCCTTGAAGCGGTCGGCCGCCTTGGTGTCGCCGGGGTGCAGGTCGGGGTGCATGGTCCGCGCCAGGCGGCGGTAGGCCTTCTTGATCTCGTCCTGCGAGGCGCTTTTGGAGACGCCGAGAACGGTGTAGGGATCGCGCATGCTGTCTTTCGCCGTCGTCGTCAGATGGCCGGATCAACGCGCGCGAAGGCGCCCGGTGCGAACACGGGCGCCTTCTAGCGTCATCCGGTTGCAGGCAGGCCGGTCGGTCCGGCCCGGCGCATGATGCCGACGCGCGGCGATGCCGCCTCAGCTGTCGACGATGCGCCAGGTGCCGTCCGGCTGCTGGCAGGCCGTACCGTAGGCCGTTTCGGCCCGGCCGTCGATATTAACCGTCGTGCGATACTGGCGGCAATAGGCGCCGGCGTCGGTGTAGCCGTCGCGCACCGGGGTGTAGGAGCCGGAGTGGCCGCTTTGCGGGTTGTTCCAGGTGATGGTCTCGCCGACGGGTGCCGTGTAGGCACGCTGCTGGGCCTGCATGGCGTATTCCCGGTCGGCGCGGTCGAGCGACGAGCCGACTTCGCTGCCCAGCCATGCACCCAGCATGGTGCCGGCCGCCGTCGCGGCGATCTGGCCGGTGCCGCCGCCGAACTGGCTGCCGATCACGGCGCCGCCGACGCCGCCCAGCAGGGTGCCGGCGGTCTGCTTGGGGTTGTCCTGCATGCCCTGGCACGCCGTCAGGCCCAGCGACAGGGCGACGGCGGCGGCGGCGAAGACGGGGGTTTTCCGGGTCAGTGTCAGCATGGCCTCACAATCCGCTGGACGTGTTTATGCGTAAGGAATAGCGACCGATAATGGCAAAATAGCGGCCCGCTGTCGGGACTTCCTGGCAATCCCGTGGCAAGCGGCCCTTTTCAATGCCCTGCACGGTCCACATAATCCGGGCCTGTCGCACCGTAACGGGCCGCTTCAGGCTCCGGTTGCCCCGTTTCCATGCTTGACCGACCAAGGATTGATTGCCCCCATGAGCGCCCTTGATGAAGCCGACGATCCCTTCGCCCTGTTCGAGTCGTGGCTGGCCGAGGCCGGCGAGCACGAACTCAACGATCCCAACGCCATGGCGCTGGCGACCGCCACCGCTGACGGCCGCCCGTCCATTCGCATGGTGCTGCTGAAGGGATTCGATCCGCAGGGGTTCGTCTTCTACACCAACCTGGAAAGCCGCAAGGGGCGGGAGCTTCTGGAAAACCCGCACGCCGCGCTGTGCTTCCACTGGAAGTCCCTGCGCCGCCAGGTGCGGGTGGAGGGGCCGATGGCGCTGGTGCCCGACGCCGAGGCCGACGAGTACTTCAACAGCCGCCCGCGCGACAGCCGCATCGGTGCCTGGGCCTCGCAGCAGTCGCGTCCCATGGCCGGTCGGTTCGAGCTGGAAAAGCGCGTCGCCCAGTTTGCCGCCAAGTACGCCATCGGCAAGGTGCCGCGTCCGCCGCACTGGTCGGGCTTCCGCATGACGCCGACGCGCATAGAGTTCTGGCAGGACCGCCCGTTCCGCCTGCACGACCGCATCGTCTTTTCGCGCCCCTCGGAAGAAGAGGACTGGAGCACGGAACGGCTGTATCCTTGATGCCTGCCCCTTGAAACCCATGCCGGGCCGGGGTCATATCGGCCCCGCGCACCGGGAGAGGGACCATGAGCGAAGACATTGCCGTCGCGGCCGTGGCGTCGGACGCCGACAGCGCCAACGGCCGCCTCATGCGCCGGGCGACCTATGCCGCCGTGGCGGTGGCGGGGACGCTGGTGGTGGTCAAGCTGGTGGCCTATGTGCTGACCGGCTCTGTGGCGCTGCTGTCCAGCCTGATCGACAGCGCGCTGGACAGCGCGGCCTCCATCGTCAACCTGATCGCCGTGCGTCATGCCCTCCAGCCCGCCGACGAGGAGCACCGCTTCGGCCACGGCAAGGCGGAGCCGCTGGCCGGACTGGGGCAGGCGGCCTTCATCACCGGCTCGTCGGTCTTCCTGCTGTTCGAGGCCGCGAGCCGCCTGTGGGACCCCCAGCCCGTCACCCAGGGGTGGGTGGGCATCGCGGTGATGATCTTCGCCATCGTCGCGACCATCGGACTGGTGCTCTACCAGAAACATGTAGTCAGCCGCACCAACTCGATCGCGGTCAACGCCGACAGCCTGCACTATACCGGCGATGTGCTGATCAACGTCAGCGTCATCGTTTCCATCCTGCTGTCGACGCTGGCCGGCTTTCCCTATGCCGATCCGATCTTCGCCATCGGCATCGCCGCCTACCTGTTGTGGAACGCCAAGGGCATCTTTCTCAGCAGTCTGGACCTGCTGATGGACCGCGAATTCGAGGAGGAGGACCGCGAGAAAATCCTGGCCATCGCCCGCGAGCATCCCATGGTTCACGACGCCCATGACCTGCGCACGCGGTCTTCAGGTCAGCAGCAGTTCATTCAGCTGCATCTGGAACTGGGCCGCAACCTCACGCTGGTGAAGGCGCACGCCATCGCAGAGCAGGTGGAGCGCCAGATCCGAGAGGTCTTCCCGCAGGCGGACGTGCTCATCCACCAGGACCCGGTCGGCATCGTGGAGGAACACCACGACGACCTTGCCTATCAGGACAAGGTGCTGGAGCCGGGCGAAGTGCCGAAGGAGTAGGGCGGTGCCGGGGCGGCTGATGGCGCGTGGGCGTCCCGGTGGCCGCCAGAGGGTGCGGAGCCCTGTTTTGCAGGAAATGATTGGTCGTTAAATTATTGTTTTCAAAGGGAAAACATCGTCGTCCCAGCGAAATCTGGGACCGACGCACATCCTCGGCCGACCTTGCAAGGCCGGCGCATGGCATCATTACCCGCCCCGCGCCACAGACGCCGCGAAACGGTAGCCGTGGCCGCGGCAGGTTTCGATCAGCGTGCCGTCGTCGCCCAGCTTGCGGCGCAGGCGGCTGACCAGGATGTCGACGGCGCGCGGACCGGCGTCGGGCTTTTTCTCCGCCACCGCCGCCGCCAGGGCCTCGCGCGTCAGCAGCACGCCCGGCTGGTCCACCAGGGCGGCCAGCAGGTCGAACTCCGCCCCCGTCAGCGCCGCCGCGCGGCCGTCCTCGGACACCACGCGGCGGTTGGGGCGGTCCATGATCCAACGGCCGAAGACGGCCGTCTGGGCCGCCACCATGTCCAGGTTGCCGCCGCCGGCGCGGTCCAGCACGTTGCGCACGCGGGCCAGAAGCTCGCGCGGGAAGAAGGGCTTGGTGATGTAGTCGTCCGCACCCGTTTCCAGCCCGTCGGCGCGTGCGTCGGGTTCGTCGCGGGACGTGACCATGATGATGCCCAGCTTCGACCGCGCCCGCAGCGCGCGTGCGACCTCCAGCCCGTCGCAGTCGGGCAGGCCGAGGTCCAGCAGCAGCAGGTCCACCGGCTCGCCCTCCAGCACCTGCTGCATGGCGAAACCGTCGGCCGCCGTTCGCACGTCATAGCCGGCGTTGCTCAGGAAAGCGGCAATCATTTCCCGCACCGCACCGTCGTCCTCGACGACCAGGATGCGCTTTCGGTTCATCATGGTGAAGGGGCTCCGGTGTCTCCGTCAGGCCATGGTGTCACGCCCGGCGCGCGCCGCCAACCGCGGCTGTGGAAATGCCATCGGGACACAGTCGGGAAACATTTCCGTGGAGATCCGGCGGAAAAGAGGCATATGACGGGTCCGTAAAAGAAACAAAGAAGAAAAACTTTGTGGATATTCGGTGAGAGGTCGGAAAAAATCAGGAAAAGATCCAGATGCGCAGCAGAAATAGCGGGTTCCGACGCTTCGCGCAATATATATAAGTTCTGACAGGGAATTGAGATGCGCTCTTGATTAACGGGCGAGCATTCTTGGGGACTGCCCTTGTATTGTGCAGGCCGTGCGTCCTGATGCGGCAGCGCAACATGCCTCGGCAGCCAAAATTGCCGCCTCGCCGCGATGAATCATCAACAAAATCAAAGGGTTGATCGGTCTGGCACGGAACCTGCCACGGGAAGGGCGTCATTCACGTCCACGGAACGAGGACCACGACCGATGAAGCGTATCCGCTCCCTTATCGCCGGCGCCGTCTGCCTTGCCGGCCTGACCGGTGTGACCGTTTCCGCCCAGGCCGCCGACACCATCAAGGTCGGCATCCTTCATTCCCTGTCGGGCACCATGGCGATCAGCGAGACCACGCTGAAGGACGCCATGCTCATGCTTATCGAGGACGCCAACGCCAACGGCGGCGTGCTGGGCAAGCAGATCGAGCCGGTGGTGGTCGACCCCGCCTCCGACTGGCCGCTGTTCGCAGAAAAGACCCGCGAGCTGCTGGAGAAGGAGCAGGTGGACGTCATCTTCGGCTGCTGGACGTCGGTGTCGCGCAAGTCCGTCCTGCCGGTGGTGGAGGAGCTGAACGGCCTGCTGTTCTACCCCGTGCAGTACGAGGGCGAGGAAAGCTCGCGCAACATCTTCTACACGGGTGCCGCCCCCAACCAGCAGGCCATTCCGGCCGTCGACTACCTGCTGAACGACCTGGGCGTGGAGCGCTTCGTGCTGGCGGGCACCGACTACGTCTACCCGCGCACGACCAACAAGATCCTGGCCCAGTACCTGAAGGACAAGGGCGTCGCGGAAAGCGACATCATGATCAACTACACGCCCTTCGGCCATTCCGACTGGCAGACGATCGTGTCCGACATCAAGAGCTTCGGCTCGGCTGGCAAGAAGACGGCCGTGGTCTCCACCATCAACGGCGACGCCAACGTGCCCTTCTACAAGGAACTGGCGAACCAGGGCCTGGAAGCCCAGGACATCCCCGTGATCGCCTTCTCGGTGGGTGAAGAGGAACTGGCGGGCATCGACACCGGCCCGCTGGTCGGCCACATGGCCGCCTGGAACTACTTCATGAGCGAGATCACGCCGGAAAACGACGTCTTCATCGAGAAGTGGCACGCCTTTACCGGCGATGACAGCCGCGTCACCAACGACCCGATGGAAGCCCATTACATCGGCTTCAACATGTGGAAGCAGGCGGTCGAGCAGGCCGGCACCACCGACGTGGACGCCGTGCGCCAGGCCATGTACGGCCAGGAGGTGCCCAACCTGACCGGCGGCATCTCCACCATGCTGACCAACCACCACATCACCAAGCCGGTGCTGATCGGCGAGATCCAGCCTGACGGCCAGTTCGCCGCGGTCTCGCGCACCGACGACCTCGTGCCGGGTGATGCGTGGTCCGACTTCCTGCCCGAGTCGGCCAAGCTGACCGCCGACTGGACCTACCCCTGGGTCTGCGGCAACTGCGAGAAGCCGAAGTTCGGCGACCCCGCCATGTAAGGCGGCGCGGGGGCGGCCCGATCCTGCGCGGGCCGGGCCGCCTCCATCCTGTTTCCGTTCCCCCTGTTTCCGACATCCTGGGAGACCGCCCCGTGTCCCGCATCCGATCGCCGCAAGGGCTGGTCGCGCTGGTGTGCGTGCTGCTGTTGGCCTTCGTGCTGGCCGTCGTCGCCGCCCTGCCGGCCCGCGCCGCCGATGACGCCGCCGTCGCGCAGGCCGTGGAGGCGCTGGACCAGCGCAGCTTCGCCGACAAGGCCGATGCCGTCTCGGCGCTCGCCGTGCTGGGCCATCCGCGCACCGCGCCCGTGCTGGAGGCTCTGTCCGCCGGCCAGCTGTTTCGCCACCGGGGATCGGAGCGCATCGTCATCGGCGCCTACAACGGCAAGAGCTACGCCCTGACCGACGCGGTGACCGGCGAGGATGCGGGCACCGAAAGCTCGTCGCGCAAGCTTCAGAAAATCGTCGCCAACAACACCATCCGCGTGCAGATCGAGAGCGCGCTCGGTTCCCTGCAACTGACCAGCGCCGACCCGGCCCTGCGCATGAAGGCCGCCCGGCAGGCGCTGAACAACCCTTCGGCCGATGCCATCCCGGCCCTGTCCGCCGCCGTCGAGGCGGAGGCGGACGCCGGCGTGAAGGCGCTGATGGCGCGCGCGCTGGCGGCATCCCGGCTCATGGGCGGCGGCACGGAGGCCGAGCGCATTGCGGCCGTGGAGACCCTGGCGGACACCACCGACCCCGCCATCCGTGCCCTGCTGACCCGCGTCGCCAACGACGAGGCGGTCGCCGAACCCGTGCGCGAGGCCGCCGCCGAGGCCGTGAAGGCCATCGACACGCGGCTGGCGGTGCTGAGTGTCGGGCAGGACCTGATCTTCGGCCTGTCGGCGGGCTCCATCCTGCTGCTGGCAGCCATTGGGCTGGCCATCACCTTCGGCGTCATGGGCGTCATCAACATGGCCCATGGCGAGATGATCATGCTGGGCGCCTACACGACCTTCGTGGTCCAGCAGGTGTTCCGCGCCACCCTGCCGCCGGAGGTCTTCGGCCTCTACCTGCTGGTGGCGGTCCCCGCCGCCTTCGTGGTCGCGGGGGCAGTCGGCGTGGCGATGGAGCGGGGGATCATCCGCTTCCTCTACGGGCGTCCGCTGGAGACCCTGCTGGCGACCTGGGGCATCAGCCTGATCCTTCAGCAGGCCGTGCGGTCCATCTTCGGCGCCACCAACCGGCAGGTCGCCAACCCCGACTGGATGAGCGGCTCGGTAGAGCTTCTGGGCCTGTCGCTGACGGCCAACCGCATCGCCATCATCCTGTTCGCGCTGGTGGTCCTGGCGGGTCTGGCGGCCTACCTGCGCTGGTCGTCCATGGGCCTGAACATGCGCGCCGTCACCCAGAACCGCCGCATGGCATCCGCCATGGGCATCCCGACCGGCCGGGTGGACGCGCTCACCTTCGGCCTGGGATCGGGCATCGCGGGCGTGGCCGGCGTGGCGATCAGTCAGGTCGCCAACGTCAGCCCCAACCTGGGGCAGGCCTATATCGTCGACAGCTTCCTGGTGGTGGTGTTCGGCGGTGTGGGCAGCTTGTGGGGCGCGCTGGCGGGGGCGTTCTCGCTCGGCATCGTCAACAAGTTCCTGGAGCCCATGGCCGGCGCCATGCTCGCCAAGATCCTGGTGCTGGTGTTCATCATCCTGTTCATCCAGAAGCGCCCCCGCGGGCTGTTCGCCCTGCGCGGCCGGGCCTTCGAGACCTGATCGCGGCCGGGAAAGGAGACCGACAAAATGGGACCGATCACCCGCCGCCTCGCCGGGCTTGAGAACCGCAAGGGCTGGACCGCCGTCCTGCTGGCCGTGCTGGCCTTCGCCCTGGTGGTTCCGGTGCTCAACATGGCGCTGGAGCCCGGCCATCCGCTGCACGTGCCGACCTACGTGGTGCAGCTTCTGGGCAAGTACCTCTGCTACGCCATGCTGGCGCTGGCGCTGGACCTTGTGTGGGGCTTCGCCGGGGCCTTGAGCCTGGGCCACGGCGCCTTCTTCGCCCTGGGCGGCTACGTCATGGGCATGTACCTGATGCGCCAGATCGGCGACCGAAGCGTCTACGGCAACGCCGAACTGCCGGACTTCATGGTGTTCCTGAACTGGGACAGCCTGCCCTGGTACTGGATGGGCTTCGACAGCTTCGCCTTCACCACGCTGATGGTGCTGGCGGTGCCCGGCGTCCTGGCCTTCGTGTTCGGCTGGCTGGCCTTCCGGTCCCGCATCACGGGCGTCTATTTCTCCATCATCACCCAGGCCATGACCTACGCGCTGATGCTGGCGTTCTTCCGCAACGAGATGGGGTTCGGCGGCAACAACGGCCTGACCGACTTCAAGGACATCCTGGGTTTCAGCATGAGCCTGGACAGCACCAAGGTGGGCCTCTACGTCGCCACCGTGCTGATGCTGGCGGTCGCCTACCTGGCCTGCCGGTTCATCGTGACCTCGCGCCTGGGCCGGGTGCTGCTGGCGGTGCGCGACGCCGAGAGCCGGGTGCGGTTCCTCGGGCATTCGGTGACGGGGGCCAAGCTGTTCGCCTTCGTGGTCTCGGCCATGATCGCGGGCGTGGCGGGCGCGCTGTACGTGCCGCAGGTGGGCATTATCAACCCGTCGGAGTTTTCGCCCGCCAACTCCATCGAGATCGCCATCTGGACCGCCGTCGGCGGGCGCGGGACGCTGTTCGGCCCCATCCTCGGCGCCATGAGCGTCAACGCCGCCAAGTCCTTCTTCACGGGCGTGGCGCCGGAGGTGTGGCTGTTCTTCTTAGGCAGCCTGTTCGTGGTGGTGACGCTGTTCCTGCCCAGGGGGCTGGTGGGGCTGTTCGGCCTGCTCAAGCGCCGCCAGGCCCGCGCGCTGCCCGAGGTTTCACCCGCGCCCGCCCGCAAGGCCACGGAGGAAACCCATGCCTGAGACCGCGCTGAAAGAGGCGCCCCGGCACGACGTGCTGGCCGCCGACTCCATCCTGTATCTCGACGGCGTGACGGTCAGCTTCGACGGCTTCCGGGCGCTGAACAGCCTTAGCTTCATCGTCCGGCCCGGCGAGATGCGCACCATCATCGGCCCCAACGGTGCCGGCAAGACGACCATGATGGACGTCATCACCGGCAAGACGCGGCCCGATGAAGGCGCGGTGCTCTACGACGGCAACGTGGACCTGACGAAACACGACGAGGCCGCCATCGCCAACATGGGCATCGGGCGCAAGTTCCAGAAGCCGACGGTCTTCGAGAACCTGACGGTGTTCGAAAACCTGGAGTTGGCGCTGAAGGGTCCGCGCGGCACCTTCGCCGTTCTGCTGGCCCGCCTGATGGGGGAGCAGCGCGATCGCATCGACGCCGTGCTGTCCACCATCCGCCTGACCGACCGCGCCCATACCTCGGCCGGTGCGCTCTCGCACGGGCAGAAGCAGTGGCTGGAGATCGGCATGCTGCTGGCCCAGGACCCGCGATTCCTCATGCTGGACGAACCCGTCGCCGGCATGACGGACGCCGAGACCGAACAGACCGCCGAGCTTCTGCGCGAGATCGCCCGCGACCGTTCGGTCCTGGTGGTGGAGCACGACATGGAGTTCGTGCGCACCCTCGACTGCAAGGTCACGGTGCTGCACGAGGGCTCCGTGCTGGCGGAAGGCTCGCTCGCCAGGGTGCAGGCGGACGAGCGTGTCATTGAAGTCTATCTCGGGCGCTGAGGGGCGAGGGGCCATGCTGACCACATCCGACATCCACCTGCACTACGGCGCGTCCCACATCCTGCGCGGGGTGGGGCTGACGGCGGAAAAGGGCAAGGTGACCTGCCTGCTGGGCCGCAACGGCGTCGGCAAGACGTCCATGCTGAACGCCATCCTCGGGCTGCATCCGGTCTCGCGCGGGGACATCCGGTGGGAGGACGACGACATCACGCGGATGCCCACCCACCAGCGCGCCCGGCGGGGCATCGCCTACGTGCCGCAGGGGCGGGAGATCTTCCCCCGCCTGACGGTCCGCGAGAACCTGGAAACCGCCTACGCCTGCCTGCCGCGCGGGGAACGCCGCGTGCCGGACGAGGTGTTCGAGCTGTTCCCGGTGCTGAAATCCATGCTCGGCCGGCGCGGCGGCGACCTCTCGGGCGGGCAGCAGCAGCAGCTCGCCATCGGCCGGGCGCTGGTGACGAAGCCGCGCCTGCTGGTGCTGGACGAGCCGACGGAGGGCATCCAGCCCAGCATCATCAAGGACATAGAGCGCGTCATCCGCCTTCTGGCGAGCCGGGGTGACATGGCGATCCTGCTGGTGGAACAGTATTTCGAGTTCGCCCGAGACCTGGCGGATGATTATGCTGTCATGGACAGGGGCGAGATCGTCCTCGCCGGAACGCGCGAAAGCATGAAGGAAGAGGATGTACGCCGCCACCTCACCGTCTGAGCGCGCCGCCGCCGAGCCTTCGCGGGTCCGGGGTCTCCTGCACGTTTCCGCCGGGCCGCGCGGGTTGCGGGGCCTTGAGCAGCGCGCCCCGCTGCGCGCCCTGCTGCCCCGCGTGCCGCCGGGGGAGCCTCTGACCGCCTGCCTCACAAACACCGCCGGCGGCTTGGTCGGCGGCGATGCACTGACCATTGCCGTGGAGGCGGAGCCGGGCGCACGCCTGCTCGCCATGGCCCAGGCGGCGGAGAAGGTCTACCGATCCCTCGGCCCGGACGTGCGCATGGACGTCACGCTGGCGGCGGGGCAGGGGGCGTGGCTGGAATGGCTGCCGCAGGAGACCATTCTGTTCGACCGCGCCCGCCTGCGCCGCCGCACCCGCCTGGACGTGGCCGACGGCGGCAGGGCGCTGGCCGGCGAGATGGTCGTGCTCGGCCGCACCGCCCACGGCGAAACCGTGAAGACGGGCCTTCTGCGCGATGCGTGGGAGGTGCGCGTGGGCGGGCGGCTCGCCTGGATGGACGCGCTGCACCTGGACGGGGATCTGCGCCGCGCAGTGGATGCGCCCTCGGGTTTCGGCGGGGCGGTGGCGGCGGCGACGGCGGTTTTCGTCGGGCCGGACCTGGAAGAGTTGCGCGACGGCCTCCGCGGCCTGCCGGTGGAAGACGGCGCCATGCGCGGTGCTACGGTGGTCGGCGGCGTGCTGGTGACGCGCTGGCTCGGCCACGACGCGCAAGCGATGCGCCGGGACTTCGGCCGTGCCTGGGGCTGGCTTCGCCACCGCGCCGAGGGATTGCCGGAGAAGCTGCCGAGGCTGTGGCATGTGTGACATTGGAGAATTTATAGCCACCAAGACACCAGGTACACCAAGGGGCTCCGCCCGGCCGTGGCCGGCGGGTCTTGCCACAAACAGATCGAGGGAGCGCGAGGGAGGCCGTGCCTCCCTCGCAATTGATCGCGGCAACGCCGCGAAGCCTTGGTGTTCTTGGTGTCTTGGTGGCCTCGATCAAAGAACGAGGGAGCGACAATGAACCTGACACCGCGCGAGAAGGACAAGCTGCTCGTCTCCATGGCCGCCATGGTGGCGCGGCGGCGGCTGGAGCGGGGGGTAAAGCTCAACCATCCGGAGGCCGTGGCGCTCATCACCGACTACGTGGTGGAGGGCGCGCGCGACGGGCGTTCGGTGGCGGACCTCATGCGCGACGGCGCCACCGTCATCACCCGCGATCAGGTGATGGAGGGAGTGGCCGAGATGATCCACGAAATCCAGGTGGAGGCCACCTTCCCCGACGGCACCAAGCTGGTGACCGTCCATGCGCCCATCCGCTGACGAAAGGAGCCCGGCACCATGATTCCCGGCGAGATCATTCCGGCGGACGGCGAGATCGTCCTCAACGACAACCGGCCCACCACCACCGTCACCGTCAAGAACACCGGCGACCGCCCGGTGCAGGTGGGCAGCCACTTCCACTTCGCGGAGGTCAACCCGGCGCTGGAATTCGACCGGGGCAAGGCGCGCGGCCAGCGGCTGGACATACCGGCGGGTTCGGCGGTGCGGTTCGAGCCCGGCCAGTCCCGCGACGTGGAGCTGATTCCCTATGACGGCGACGGCGTGGTGATCGGCTTCAACGCCCACGTCGACGGCAAGCTGGAGGGCTGAGGGCATGGCGTACAAGATCGACCGAGGCTCCTACGCCGGCATGTTCGGCCCGACCACCGGCGACCGTATCCGGCTTGCGGACTCCGAACTGTTCATCGAGGTGGAGAAAGACTTCACCACCTACGGCGAGGAGGTGAAGTTCGGCGGCGGCAAGGTGATCCGCGACGGCATGGGGCAATCCCAGCGGTCCCGCGCGCAGGGTGCGGTGGACACCGTCATCACCAACGCGCTGATCCTGGACCACTGGGGCGTGGTGAAGGCGGACGTCGGGCTCAAGGACGGCCGCATCGCCGCCATCGGCAAGGCCGGCAACCCCGACATTCAGGACAACGTGACCATCATCATCGGACCGGGGACGGAGGTCATCGCCGGCGAGGGGAAAATCCTGACGGCCGGCGGCATCGACGCCCACATCCACTGGATCTGCCCGCAACAGGTGGAGGACGCCCTGCATTCGGGCATCACCACAATGCTCGGCGGCGGCACCGGCCCGGCGGCGGGCACCAATGCCACCACCTGCACGCCCGGCCCCTGGCACATGGCGCGGATGCTCCAGGCGGCGGAAGGGCTGCCGGTCAACATCGGCTTCTTCGGCAAGGGCAACGCCAGCCGCCCGGATTCCCTGCGGGAGCAGGTGGAGGCGGGCGCCATCGGCCTCAAGCTGCACGAGGATTGGGGCACCACGCCGTCGGCCATCGACTGCTGCCTGACGGTGGCCGAAGAAATGGACGTCCAGGTCGCCATCCACACCGACACGCTGAACGAGTCGGGCTTCGTGGAGAACACCGTGGCCGCCTTCAAGGGCCGCAGCATCCACGCCTTCCATACCGAGGGCGCGGGCGGCGGGCACGCGCCGGACATCATCAAGCTGGCCGGCGAGGCGAACGTGCTGCCGTCAAGCACCAACCCCACGCGGCCCTTCACGGTGAACACCCTGGACGAGCACCTGGATATGCTCATGGTGTGCCATCACCTGGACCCGAAAATTCCCGAGGACGTGGCCTTTGCCGAAAGCCGCATCCGGCGCGAGACCATCGCGGCGGAAGATATTCTGCACGACCTGGGCGCGTTCTCCATGATCGCATCGGACAGCCAGGCCATGGGCCGGGTCGGCGAGGTCATCACCCGCACCTGGCAGACGGCGCACAAGATGAAGGTCCAGCGCGGCCGGCTGGCGGGAGAGCAGGGCGAGAACGACAACCTGCGCGCCCGCCGCTACATCGCCAAGTACACCATCAACCCCGCCATCACCCACGGCATTGCCAAGCATGTGGGCTCGGTGGAGGTGGGCAAGCTCGCGGATCTGGTGCTGTGGTCGCCGGCCTTCTTCGGCGCCAAGCCCGACATGGTGCTGAAGTCCGGCACCATCATGTCGGCGCTGATGGGCGACCCCAACGCGTCGATCCCCACGCCTCAGCCGGTCCACTACCGTCCCATGTTCGGCGCCTTCGGCCGGTCCATGCAGGCGTCGTGCGTGACCTTCGTTTCCGGCGCCGCCACGGGCCTGGGGGACGCGCTGGGCCTGAACCGGGCGCTGGTGGCGGTGGAGGGCTGCCGGTCGGTGACCAAGGCCGACATGGTGCTGAACGACGCCTGCCCGAAGATCGAGGTGGACCCGGAAACCTACGAGGTCCGCGCCGACGGGGAGTTGCTGACCTGCGAACCGGCGGAGGTTCTGCCCATGGCGCAGCGGTATTTCCTGTTCTGACCCCAACAGTGTGCGGCGAGGCCACCAAGACACGAAGGACACGAAGGCTTCGCGGCTGCGCCGCGATGAGGACGTGAGGGAGGCGCGGCCTCCCTCACACTCCCTCGAAGACTTTCTGGAAGCCAGGGTCCTTCATTTCCGCTTGGATCGGTCTCTTGGTGTTCTTTGTGTCTTGGTGGCTCCAAACAACATACAGAAGGCCCTTTCAAGAATGATCCGCGCCACCCGTGTCCTTCCCGCCCACTCCTGGGACGCCGAGTCCGCCACCGGCTCCGTCACCCTGCCCATGGCCGAGCGGCACCGCCGGCGCATCCGGCTGGAGACCGACCAGGGCGGGGCGGTGCTGCTGGACCTGCCTGTTGCCGTCATGCTCAACCACGGCGACGGCCTCGCGCTGGAGGACGGCGGGACCTTGCGCGTCATCGCGGCGGCAGAGGACGTGGCGGATATCGGCTGCGCCGACGCCGTTCATCTGGCCCGCGTCGCCTGGCACCTGGGCAACCGGCACCTGCCGCTTCAGGTGGTGGACAACCGCACGCTCCGCATCGGCTGGGATCATGTGATCGCCGAGATGGTGGAGGGCCTCGGCGCCTCCGTCAGCCGCAAGACCCGGCCCTTCCAGCCCGAGGGCGGGGCGTATTCCGGCGGCGGACATGATCACGGGCATTCCCATTCCCACGATGACGACGGCCACGCCCATGCTTGACGACCTCGGCCTCTACCGCCTGATGACGTGGTTGTCGCCGTCTTTTCCGGTCGGCGCTTATACGTATTTACATGGTCTGGAATGGGCGGTGGAGACGGGCGCGGTCCACGACCGCCTGACGCTCATGGATTGGGTGGAGGGCGTGCTGCTGCACGGCGCCGGCCGCACCGATGCCGACCTGTTCCGCGCGGGTCACGGTGCGGTGGGCGTGGCGCTCGACACGGTGGTCGAGGTCGCGGACGCCCTGCGAGGCACGGCGGAGCTTGCCATGGAAAGCGCCAACCAGGGCCGCGCCTTCCTGACGGCCGTCACCGCAAGCTGGCCGCATCCGCGCCTGGACGATCTGGCGGCGCGCTGCCGGGCGCTGGAGCGACCGCCGAGCTATCCCGTCGCCGTGGCCGTCGCCGCCTCGGCCCATGGGGTGCCGCTGGAGCCTGCCTTGACAGCCTATCTCCACGCGCTGGCCGCAAATCTGGTGAGCGCGGCGGTGCGCCTGGTGCCGCTGGGCCAGACGGACGGGCAGAAGGCCCAGGCCGCGCTGGCGGCGACCGTTCACGAGGCCGCGTCGGCGGCGCTGGTGCGCGATTGGGAGGACCTGGGCGCGGCGGCGCCGGTGGTCGACCTGTTCAGCATGTTCCACGAAACGCAATACACGAGGCTCTTCCGCTCATGACCGCTTCCGCTTCCTCTCCCCTTCGCGTCGGCATCGGCGGCCCCGTCGGCTCGGGCAAGACCGCGCTGCTGGACGCGCTGTGCAAGACGATGCGCGACCACTGGCGCATTGCGGCCATCACCAACGACATCTATACGCGCGAGGACGCCGAATTCCTCACCCGCTCCGGCGCGCTGCCGCCCGACCGCATCGCAGGCGTGGAGACGGGCGGCTGCCCGCACACCGCCATCCGCGAGGACGCTTCCATCAACCTCGCGGCGGTGGCGGACATGCACGCGCGCTTTCCGGACCTGGAAGTGATCTTTGTGGAAAGCGGCGGCGACAACCTGTCGGCCACCTTTTCGCCGGAACTGGCGGACATCACCATCTACGTCATTGACGTGTCCGCCGGCGACAAGATCCCGCGCAAGGGCGGGCCGGGCATCACGCGCTCCGACCTGCTGCTCATCAATAAGATCGACCTGGCGCCCATGGTGGGGGCCTCGCTGGAGGTCATGGACCGGGACGCGAAAAAGATGCGTGGCGACCGGCCTTTTCTCTTTGCCCAGGTCAAGGAGGGGAAGGGCGTTGCCGAAGTGGTGGACTTCCTGGTGCATAAGGGGGGCCTGAGGGACGCGCTCGGCGGTCGCTAGGCGTATCGGGGAACCGTGGCGTCGGGCAGGTGTTGGGTGGATAAGTCCGGCCGAGGGCCGGTCCTACAATCAAATCCGACCCGGAGGAAACCCATGAACGTCAGCGAAATCATGAGCAAGGACGTCCACCTCGTCGACCCCGACACCACCATCCGCGAGTGCGCCAAGCGCATGCGCGACGAGGACATCGGCGCCTTTCCGGTCGGCGAGAACGACAAGCTGATCGGCGTCGTCACCGACCGCGACATCACGGTCCGCTGCGTCGCCGGGGACACCGACCTGTCCAGCGCCACGGTGCGCGACGCCATGAGCGAGGGCGTGCTGTGGTGCTTCGACGACGACGACGTGGAGAAGGCCGCGAAAAGCATGGCCGAGCACCAGATCCGCCGCATGCCGGTCATCAACCATGACAAGCGCATGTGCGGTGTGGTGACCGTGGCCGACCTGGCGAAGGCCGGCGTCGAGCACGCCGAGTACATCGCCTATCGCGATATCGCCAGCCCGTCGGGCGAGGAACGCAAGATGTAAGCGGTCCGACCGCGCGTTAGCGAAAACGACGGCGCCCCGGCCACCCGGCCGCGGCGCCGTCGTTATGCCCGCAGACGCAACCGCCAAGGGAGGAGCCCATG
Organism: Caenispirillum salinarum; assembly: GCF_044803115.1. Taxonomy (GTDB): domain Bacteria; phylum Pseudomonadota; class Alphaproteobacteria; order Rhodospirillales; family Rhodospirillaceae; genus Caenispirillum; species Caenispirillum salinarum_A. Next base: position 2,203,260 of record NZ_CP085224.1, read on the forward strand.
CGCATCACAAGCGACGCCATCAAGCCCGACGGAGAACTTCCCCAGCGCTACAGCAAGGACGACAGGGCCTTTTCGCCGCCCGTGTCGTGGTCCGGCGTGCCGGCCGGCACGAAGGAACTGGTGCTGGTGATGGAGCAGACGACGCCGTCGACCCAGCCGCCGCACGTCCACTGGTGCGTCTACGGCATGGGCCCGGACACGGGCGGCTTGCCGGAGGGCATCATGTCGCAGACCGATCCCGACGACCTGCCCATCGAGCAGGCCAGGGGCGACGCCGGCAAGACCGGCTACGACGCGCCCGTCGGCACCATCAGCAAGCGCCTGGACCTGCGGCTGCGCCTGCTGGCCCTGGACCGCACGCTGGACATGCAGCCCGGCGCCGACGCGCATGCGGTGATCGAGGCGGCCGAGGCGGCGGCGAAGGATGAGGCGGTGCTGACCTTTCACTACACCCGCGCGCCGTAAGGCGAGGCGAGCGGGGCGGCTCTTGAGCGGCGGGCGGGGGGTGGGTATAACCGCTGCACCGCACATCGTGTCCCACCCACACACATCGAGACCGCCTCACATGCTCGACCTCAAGCAGATCAAAGCCGACCCGGACGCCGTGGCCCGCGGGCTCGCCAAGCGCCTGCCCGACGTGGACTTCAGCGAAATCCTGGAGCTTGATCGTCGATCGCGCGAGCTGATCGGGCAGATCGAGGCGCTGCGGGCGGAGCGCAAGGACATCGCCCGCCAGATCGGCCAGAAGAAGAAGGCCGGCGAGGACTCGGCCGACCTGGAAGCGCGCGCCGCCGAAATCAAGAAGGGCATCGAGGACGGCGAACCGGAGCTGGACGCCCTCAAGGAAAAGCTTCAGACCCTGCTGGCCGAACTGCCCAACATCCCCGACGAGATCGTGCCGCCGGGCGGCAAGGAGAACAACCAGGTCGTCCACACCTGGGGCGAGGCGCCCGATCGCGGCGACTGGGGCCTGGACCATATGGAGTTGTCCCAGCGCCTGAAGCTGATCGACTACGAGCGCGGCGTGAAGATCGGCGGCAGCGGCTTCTGGCTGTATACCGGCATGGGGGCGGCGCTGGAGTGGGCGCTGCTCAACTACTTCTGCCAGAAACACTTCAAGGACGGCTATCAGTTCCTGCTGCCGCCGCACATGCTGGTGCACGAATGCGGCTACGCCGCCGGCCAGTTTCCCAAGTTCACCGACGACGTCTTCCACCTGCAGACGGACGAGGGCGAGCGCGACCGCTTCCTGCTGCCGACGGCTGAAACGGCCATCCTGAACGTCTACCGCGACGAAATCCTCAAGCCCGAGCAACTGCCCACCAAGTGCTTCGCCTACACGCCCTGCTACCGCCGCGAGGCGGGCAGCGCGCGCACCGAGGAACGCGGCATGATCCGCGGCCACCAGTTCAACAAGGTGGAGATGTTCCAGTTCACCGCGCCCGAGGACGGCAAGGCCGCGCTGGATGAACTGGTGGGCCGCGCCCAGGGCATCATGGAGGAACTGGGCCTGCACTACCGGACGTCGCTGCTGGCCGCCGAAGACGCAAGCGCCTCCATGGCGCTGACCTACGACATCGAGGTCTGGCTGCCGTCGCTCGGCATCTACAAGGAGGTCGCCTCGGTCTCCTGGGCGCGCGACTACCAGGCGCGGCGGGCCAACATCCGCTTCAAGCCCAAGGGCGCCAAGCAGACGGAGTTCATCCACACCCTGAACGGCTCGGGCCTCGCCACCAGCCGCCTGTTCCCGGCCATCCTGGAGCAGCACCAGCGCCCCGATGGCTCCGTCACGGTGCCGGAAGTGCTGCGCCCGTGGCTGGGCGTGGACGTGCTGGAGCCGCAGCAGGGCTGAGCACAGTAGGGGCCTAACCTGGATCAAGAGGGGTTCCCGAGGCCTCGGTGCGCAAGGCGGAGCGGCGGACCAGAGGGGATGCCGGCCGCTCAGGCCGGACGCTCACGGTCCCGCCGGGACGGCGTGGCGGGGTCTTGGGCGGCCATGGGCGTGTCCTCCGGGTCGAAGGCGGTCATTCATTCCACGTCTTCCAGGTCATCCTCCGGCACCCCCAGCGACGCCAGCCCCTCGGCCATCAGGTCGCCGAGCCCCGGCGTCTCCATCAGGTAGGCCGCGGCGCGGCGGGTGCGGCCGCTTGCGGCGTCGGCCAGGGCGTCGTCCCAGGTGGACGGGTCGTAATCGCCCCGGCCCAGCCAGACCACCGCCAGCACTTCCGCCTTCTGGTCGTCGGTCAGGTCGTCCAGCGCCTCGCGCAGTTCGTCGCGCGTGGCGTCGCGCTCGACCACCGCTTCGCGGGGCGTTTCCAGGGGACCCAGTTCCATATCCGCCTCGATGCTTTGCTCCGCCGCATCCAGGTGGCGGGCGCGGGCGATGAGAAAGGCGTAGGTCGCCAGCGGCGTGACCAGTTCCGGCGACTCGCTGCCGTCCGTGTCGTCGAGGATGTTCTGCATGACGGGCCTCCATTCGGGAGCCTTGTCCCGACAGGATGGCGGCAATACCGTCCGCCGGTATTGACGCAGGTTAGCTCCGAAGGACGGAAGCGGCTTAACCTGTATCAGCCCGGCGGCGCGTCCGCTGTGGTCTCCTGCGGCCCGAGGCCGTCACGCCATGGCTGAGACGGCCTCAGCCCTTGGGAATGAAGGAAATGGAACCGTTGCGCTCCAGGTAGGCCTCCTTGAAGGCGGACAGGTCGGGCTTGCCCTTCAGGCGCGCGGCCTCGCGCATGTCGTTCTCGGTGACGCCGCTGGTCTTCATGGCCGCATGATCCAGCACGCCATCCTTCATGAGCGCCTTCTCCCGCCCCTTGATGACCATGCCCAGGGGCTGCCAGCGGCAGGAGATGTGGGTGAGCAGGGCGTGCATCAGCACCAGTACCCCGGTGGCGGCAACGGTTGGGATGAAGGGGACGGTGGCCGTGATGGCGCGACTGATGTTCGACCCGACGATGATCGCCAGGATGATGTCGAAGGCGCCGAACTTGCCGAAGGCGCGGCGGTCGGCGAGCCGGACGTAGATCAGCCCGATCAGGAACAGCACGGCGGCGCGAATGCTCATCTGCCACCAGGTGATCGTGTCCGCGTCGGAACCGATGACGCGGTGGAGCCAGTCCAGGGACTGCGGGTCCATGACGAAAGCCTCCCGAAAAGCGGCGTCTGAGGGAGGCAACGATGGCGCGGGGCCGCAGGCTCGATCGGCGGGCACGCCTTTTTCAATGTTGGCCGGGCGAAACACCCCGGCGGGCGGGCCAGCCGGGGCGTCCGGCGCGACCGATCCGCCGCTTCCCGTCCGGGGCTGCGGGCAAAGGGTATGGCGGTGCATTTCCCTGCACGGACACCGACGGCGAAACGCAACGCGCCGCGTCGCGTCCACCGCATGGAACTGGGCACGGCGGGTCCGTTTTGGATGGTCGGCGGGAAGAGTGGCGCGCCCTACTGGATTCGAACCAGTGACCGTCCGCTTAGAAGGCGGATGCTCTATCCAGCTGAGCTAAGGGCGCATGCGCGTCACGCGCCGGAGCGGTGGGTGTGCCGGGCCGGCGCGTGAACACGGACATCAGGCGCGGGACGACGCCTCAGGAAACCTTGTCGTAGGCGAAATTCGCCGCATAGGACTTGGGCCGCACGCGGCGCTCCTTGGGCTCGTAGACCTTGTAGTCGTAGCCCTGCTGCTTGGCGTAGGCGATGGCCTCGTCCTTTGTGGCGAACCACAGCTTGACCTGCTGGCGCGTGTCGCGGCCGCTGGTCCACCCCATCAGGGGGTCGATGTTGCGCGGGGCCTGCGGTTCGAACTCCAGAAGCCAGCGCCGCGTGTTGCCGCGGCCCGACTGCATGGCCGTCTTGGCCGGCCGGTGGATGCGCACGGAGATCGCCATCGTCGTGTCCCTCGTTGATCTCTCCTGGTCGGGGCGAGAGGATTCGAACCTCCGGCTTCCTGCTCCCAAAGCAGGTGCTCTACCAGGCTGAGCTACGCCCCGTGTGGGGGTGAAACCTATGGTCTCGCACACCGTTTGGCAAGCGTCCCGTGCCACCCTTCGCACCCGCCTCCTGCCTACCCGTGCGAGTGGGGCGCCCGATCGAATGGCGTGGCACTATATCCACATTGCGACAAAGGTCGCTGTTCTGTAACATGCGGGCGCTCCACAAGGCTCGGTCGACAGGCAGCGGGAGTCGGGTACATGCCTTTCATGACGTGGCGGGACGAGTACAGCGTGCATCACGCAACGCTGGACTTCGACCATCAGATGCTTATCAACATCATCAACCAGCTTTTCGACGCCATGGCGGAAAAGCAGGGGCACGAGGTTGTCGGCCGCACCATTGAAAGTCTGGAGCGCTACGTCCAGGTGCACTTCGCGCGCGAGGAAAAGGTCATGCGCGAGTGCAACTATCCGGACTTCGGACCCCACGCCGAGGGTCACCGCGAGATCGAGCGCACGGTGGCCGACATCCGCAGCCTGTGGGAGCGCGCACCCGATGAGGTGAACTGCGCCGAGGTCATGCGGTTTCTCAAGACGTGGCTGGTCAACCACATCCTCAAGACCGACATGAAATACGCTCCCTACGTGGAGCATGAAGGCCGCCTGCCCGAGATGGTGGAGTAGGCGTCGGCCCTTCGTCCCTCAAGCCAAAAAAAAGACCGCGCCGGCGGGGCCGGGCGGTCTCTAGGCTTAAAGAGGGGACTGATCATGTCGCATTCTCAGCCAAGACCTACTGTGCGCCTCGGGCTTTTCGCTGTCAAACGCAACATTCCTGCGGACAAGTGTGCGCAAATTCCCCCGCGGTTGTATCAGGAATAGATGTCAGGCATCTGGTCCAGTGCCGCCCGCACCACTTTTTCCACCGCCTCGCGCCGCATATCGCGGGTGATGAAGACCAGCCGGCTCTTGCGGTCGTGGCCCTCGGGCCAGGCGGGCAGGGTGGCCGGCGGGTGGAAGACGTGCTGCACGCCGTGCACCGCCACCGGCTCCTCCTGGCCCTTCACGGCCAGGATGCCCTTGAGCCGCAACAGGTTCTCACCCTTGGACGCGATGATCATCTCCAGCGCTTCGGCCAGGTGCAGCCATTCCACCGGCTCGTCGAGCGTGAGGCAGAAGGCGTCGATGCCGTCGCCGTGGCGGTTCACGTCGTGGTGGTGGTGACCGTGGCCGTGGCCGTGGTCATGCCCACGCCCGTGCCCGCCGTCATGCTCGGTGTAGGCTTCCGCCTTCAGCCAGCCTTCCACGTCGGGAATCTTGCTGCCCGGCTTGAACAGGCCGGCGTTGAGGATGTCCGGCGGCGCCAGAACGCCGTTTTCCGCCACAAGCCGCGGGGCCGACGGGTTCAGCTCCGCCAGCCGGCCGTGCAGGGATTGCAGTGCCTCGGCATCCGCCAGGTCGGTCTTGGTCATGACGATGCGGTCTGCGACGGCCACCTGCTTGACCGACTCCCGGTGGCGGTCGAGCTGATCCGCGCCATGCACCGCGTCGACCGTCGTCACGATGCCGTCCAGGCGGTATCGCGCGCCGATCAGCGGGTCGGTCATCATGGTATGGAGGATGGGCGCGGGGTCGGCCAGGCCGGTGGTCTCGATCACCAGCCGGGTGAACTCCACCTCGCCACGCACACGCTTGAGGAACAGGTCGCGCAGGGCGGTCACCAGGTCGCCCCGCACCGTGCAGCACAGGCAGCCGGAGTTGAGCAGGACGATATCGTCCTTCACCTCGCGCACCAGCATGTGGTCAAGGCCGATCTCGCCGAACTCGTTGATGAGCACGGCGGTCTCGGACAGTTCCGGCTGCTGGACCAGATGGTTGAGCAGCGTTGTCTTGCCGCTGCCCAGGAAGCCGGTGAGGATGGTGACGGGGATGGTGTCGGCGGTCGTGGTGCTGTCGGTCATCGGCCGTACAGGTCCTCCGGCGCGATTTCGGGCTCGGTGATGTTGACCAGCGCCTCCCCGCGCGGCGCCTTATAGAAGCAGCTCCGCCGCCCGGTGTGGCAGGCCACGCCGGTCTGGTCGACGAGCGCCAGCACCGTGTCGCCGTCGCAGTCCAGCCGCAGGTCCATGAGGTGCTGCTCCTGGCCCGAGCTTTCGCCCTTGCGCCAGAGCTTGGACCTTGAGCGCGACCAGTAGCACACGCGGCCGGTGCGCAGGGTTTCGCGCAGGGCGTCCTCGTTCATCCAGGCCATCATCAGCACCTCGCCGGTGTCGTGCTGCTGGGCGATGCAGGCGATCAGGCCGTCGGCGTTGAAGCGGGCGTCGGCCACCATGGCGTCGGCGGCGGCATCGGCGGCGGGGAAGGTGGTGGTTTCGCTGGTCATGATGTCCGTCATATGGGTCAGCCGGCGGCGGCGCGGAAGGCATCCAGCGCCTGATCCAGATCCGCCTTCAGGTCGTCGGTATCCTCCAGCCCGATGTGCAGGCGCACCACCGGCCCGTCGGACTGGAACGTGGTGGCGGTGCGCTGGATGGCGCCGGTGGCGGGGATCGCCAGGCTCTCGAACCCGCCCCAGGAAAAGCCCAGGCCGAACAGCTTCAGCGCGTCCAGGAAGGCGTTCATGGCCGTGACGTTGTTCTCGCCGGCCGCGGCCAGTTCCACGCCCATCAGGCCGGATGCGCCCGTGAAGTCGCGTTTCCAGATGGCGTGGCCGGGGTCGCCGGGCAGGGCGGGATAGAGCACGCGGGTGACATCGGGGCGCGCCTCCAGCCATTGCGCGATCTCCAGCGCGGCGCGCTGGTGCTGCTCCAGCCGCACCTTCATGGTGCGCAGGCCGCGCAGGGCCAGGAAGGCATCGTCGCCCGACAGGCTGTAGCCGAAGGCGGACGTGGTGCTCTTGATGCGGGTGAACAGCTCCGGCGTCTTGCAGACGATCAGCCCCACCATGGCGTCGGAATGACCGACGATGTACTTGGTGCCGGCGTGGATGGAGACATCGACGCCGTGGTCGAAAGGCTTGAAGTACAGCGGCGTCGCCCAGGTGTTGTCGATGGCGACCAGCGCGCCCCGCGCATGGGCGGCCTCGGCGATGGCGGGAACGTCCTGCATTTCGAAGGTCAGCGATCCCGGCGCCTCGGTGAAGACCACCTTGGTGTTATCGCGCATCAGGTCGGCGATGCCCGCGCCGACGAGCGGGTCGTAATAGGTGGTCTCGACGCCGAAGCGCGCCAGCACCTCGTCGCAGAACTTGCGCGTGGGGAAATAGGCGCTGTCGGTCATCAGCAGGTGGTCGCCGGCCGACAGCAGGCCCGTCAGGCATCCGGCAATGGCCGCCAGGCCCGAGGACGTGGCGATGGCGCGCGCGCCACCCTCAAGCTCGGCCACGGCCGCTTCCAGATCCATGGTCGACGGCGTGCCCAGGCGGCCGTAATCGACCATGTCGAACTTGTTGCGCACCTTCTCCTTCAGCTCCGCCACGGACCCCGACAGGATGGTGGAGCAGCGGTAGACCGGCGTGTTGACGGCCCCGTGGAAGCGGGCGGGGTGGCGCCCGGCGTGGACGATACGGGTATCCTCTTTCATGATTTCGAAATGTCTCCGTGTTGAAATGCGGCCGCGCGCGGTCATCTGCCTCGCATTCTGACCGCCGAGGCCGGGGACTTCCAGTCCCATGCGACCAAAGAGGCAGTCACAAAGCGGTAAAATTGGCTTGTGTGCGGTGCAAAAAAGGCGCACGGTTTCACAGACGCGACAGTCCGCGCAACCGCATCTGACGGGTCGCGTTCGTTGCGAAAGGCCAGCAATTCCGGGCTTTGCTCCGAATGCGCTGGAATTGAAACAGACGGTGCGCTATATTGCACTGCAACAAGGCCGCGGCATCGAATCGCAGCCAGGAGGGAATCAGTCCAGCGGTTCGTCCTGCTTGACTGATCTTTAGGAGAAGACCCATGCCCGGTACGCCCACGGCGCATCACGCATATAATCTGTTCTCCCTCACCATGGAAAGTCGCCACGGCTGCGACTGGCGGGAGAAGGTTGAGCCTTACTCGGTCGCGCTTCTGGCCGACGAGATCGTGCTCGGTTTCGGCGCCGAGCCCCTGACCGGCTCCGCCACCCAGTCGGGCGGTGCGGTGCCCACCGTCTGGCGCTTCCCCGACGGCTCCACCTGCCGCACGGGCCATTTCGGCCTGAAGATGGAAGACGAGCTGCGTAAAAGCGCTTGAAAGCTGACGGCCCGCGCGGGGCGTGAGGGGCGCGGCGCCTGACCTGCCGACGCTCCCGCCCTGGCGGCCTTGGGCGCTTCCTGAAGGGCCTGGGAAACGAGCGCGGCAGCTTGTTCAGCAGCGGACGTGGATTCCTGCTTTCGCAGGAATGACGATTGGTGTCGCACTATTCAGCAAGTATTTGCCGTCGTCTCAGCGAAGGCTGAACCCACGTACATCGTCGGCCGTCCAGGCGGCCGATCCCTCTATGCCGCCCCATCCGGCTCCAGCCACCGCGACATGACGGTGACGTCGCTTTCCTCATACCCCTGCGCGACGTAGAAGTCCTGCACGGCGGCGTTGTCCCGCCGCACCATCAGCATCACCTTCCAGCAGCCTTGCGCGGCGAGCCACCCTTCCGCCGCCCGCACCATGCGCCGGCCCAGGCCCGTGCCCTGGAGGTCGGGGCGGACGGCGACGTAGTACATCCAGCCCCTATGCCCCTCGTGCCCGCAAAGAACCGAGGCCTGCAGCGCACCGGCGTCGTCCGCGTCCTCTGCCACCAGCAGCTCCGCGGTCGGCGTGGCGCGGGCGAAGGCGATGTCGCGGGCCGGCGGGTTCCACGGCGGGGTCAGGCCGCAGGCCTCCCAGAGCGCGGCGAGCGCCGCCTCCTCGCCGTCCTTCAGCGGACGGATCACCGGCCCGCCCGCATCCATCAGGCTTCCACCGGCACGTCGTCTCGGTTGCCCCATTCGGCCCACGACCCGTCATAGACGGCCACGTTCCGCTTGCCCAGGCGGTAGGCCGCCAGGGGCAGCACGCAGGCGGTCACGCCCGATCCGCAGTAGGCGACCACCGGCTTGTCCAGATCGATGCCGGCCTTGGTGAACCGCTCGCGCAGGACAGGTGCGGGCAGCATCTCGCCGGTCGTGGGGTCGAAAAGCTCCGGCCACGGCAGGTTGAGCGCGCCCGGAATGTGGCCCTTGTGCCGGCTCGGGCGCGGTTCCTCGGCCGTGCCGGCGTAGCGTTCGGCGCTGCGAAGGTCGACCACCTGTTCGCGCTGGCTGTCCAGGTTGGCGATCATGGCGTCGATGTCGCGCACCAGCGTGGTGTCCATGCGCGCGGTGAAGTGGCGCGGGGTGGGGACGGGCGGAATGTCCTCCGTGGCGCCCCCTTCGCGCTGCCACTTGGGCAGACCGCCGTCCAGCACCAAGACCGACCGGGCGCCGTAGACGCGGAACATCCACCACACGCGCGCCGCCGCCATGCCGCCGCCGTTGCTGTCGTAGACCACCAGCGTGTTGCCGTCGCCAAGCCCCAGCTTGCGCACCTTGGCGGCAAACTTGGTCTGGTCGGGCAGCATGTGCGGCAGGTCCGACGTGGTGTCGGCGATGTCGTCGATGTCGAAGAACACCGCGCCCGGAATGTGGCACTCGCGATACTCGGCCTTGGCGTCGCGGGGCGTCGTCGGCAGGAAGCTGCTGGCGTCGACCACGCGCACGTCCGGGGCGTCGATCCGCTGCCTGAGCCAATCGGTGCTGACCAGGGCGTCGGGGTTGGCGTCGGTCATGTCTCCGTCCTGTCTCGTGGAAGGGGATTGGGCAGGCCGGCGATGCTACTCCATCCAGTCCGGCGTTGGCAGCCCCTTCTCCCGCAGGAAAGCCGGATTGAACATCTTGCTCTGATAGCGCTGTCCGCCGTCGCACAGGATGGTGACGACGGTCGAGCCTTCCGGAAGCGTTTCCGCCACGCGCATGGCGGCGGCGACATTGATGCCCGACGAGCCGCCCAGCACCAGGCCTTCCTCCTTCACCAGGTCGAAAACGATCTTGAGCGCCGCCACGTCGTCGATCTGCACGGCGTCGTCCAGTTCCGCCCCTTCCAGGTTGGCGGTGACGCGGCCCTGGCCGATGCCTTCGGTGATCGACGTGCCCTCGGCCTTCAACTCGCCCGTGGTCTTCCAGGAGAACAGCGCGGAGCCCATGGGGTCGGCGAGCACGATCTTCACCGCCGGGTTCTTCTCCTTCAGCGCGCGGGACACACCCGCCAGCGTGCCGCCGGTGCCCGTCGCACAGGTGAAGGCGTCGACGCGGCCGTCCGTCTGTGTCCAGATTTCCTGGCCGGTGGTGGCGTAGTGGCCGTCGCGGTTGGCGGTGTTGTCGAACTGGTTGGCCCAGACCGCGCCCGTTTCCTCGGCGATGCGGCGGGAGACGTGGACATAGTTGCCGGGGTCCTTGTAGGGCACGGCCGGCACCAGCCGCAGGTCCGCGCCCACCAGCCGCAGGGTGTCCTTCTTTTCCTGGCTCTGGGTCTCGGGCATGACGATGATGGTCTTGTAGCCCAGTGCATTGCCCACCAGCGCCAGGCCGATCCCCGTGTTGCCGGCGGTGCCCTCGACGATGGTGCCGCCGGGCCTGAGCACGCCGCGTGCCTCGGCGTCGCGGATGATGGCAAGCGCGGCGCGGTCCTTGACACTGCCGCCGGGGTTCAGAAACTCCGCCTTGCCCAGGATGGTACGGCCGGTCAGGGCGCTCGCCTTTTCCAGCTTGATGAGCGGCGTGTTGCCGATGGTGCCGACGAACCCGTCTCGCACGTCCCCATTTCTCGCGTTCATCGTGTGAAATCCCGTAAATGAACAGTTTCCATAAGGGTGATGCCGCCGGACCGTTTGGTCAAGAGGGCGTCAGCCGCTCCACCGTTGCCGCACCTCGTCGTGGTTCATCACCAGCCATTGCGCGGCGATGAGGGTCATGGCGTTGTGAATTTCCATGCGCCTGACCATGGCCTCAAGCTCCGCATAGGGCAGGACGGACACCAGGATGTCCTCGCCCTCGTGCGCCAGACCCTTGACCTTGCCGCCCGCACCCGTGGTGTCCACGCGCCCGCAGAACACCGACACGGTCTCCGACGATCCGCCGGGGGAGGACAGGTAGTCGGCGATGGGGATCATGTCGGTGACGGTCAGTCCCGCCTCTTCCTCGGTCTCCCGCCGGGCGACGTCTTCGGCCGTCTCGCCGGCCTCTATGATCCCGGCGACCGTCTCCAACTCCCAGGCCGGCAGGCCGGCGGCGTGGGCGCCGATGCGGAACTGTTCCACCAGCACCACCTCGTCGCGCACCGGATCATAGGGCAACACGGCGGAGGCGTGGCCGCGCTCGAACAATTCGCGCACCAGGGGCTTGCTCATGCCGCCGTCGTGCAGGCTGTGGGAGACGGTGTAGCGCTCGATGCGGAAATACCCGTCGTAAGCGATCTCGTGGTCGTGAACTTCCACCCGGCGGCCGGACATGGCAGGCTCCTTGCGCGTTGATATCGTGGTTCGAAAAGCGTCGCGGCACCCACCTGCAAACGCAAGAGGAGACGGTTATGCCCACCAGCGAAAAGATGAGCTTCAAGAGCCGTGACGGCCACACCCTCGACGCCCGCCTGGACCTGCCCGAGGGTGAGGCGCGGGCCTGGACGCTGTTCGCCCACTGCTTTACGTGCTCCAAGGACGTCTTCGCCGCCTCCCGCATCTCCCGCGCCCTGGCCGCGCGCGGCGTCGGCGTGCTGCGCTTCGACTTCACCGGGCTGGGCGCCAGCGAGGGGGAGTTCGAGAACACCGACTTCACCTCCAACGTCGCCGACCTGGAAGCCGCCTGCGAGCACATGGCCGACCAGGGGCGCCCGGTCTCCCTGCTGGTCGGTCATTCGCTGGGCGGCGCGGCGGTCCTGGCGGCGGCGCCCAGGGTGGAGGGCGTGCGCGCGGTGACCACCATAAACGCCCCCTGCGGGCCGGGCCACCTGTCGCACCTGTTCACCGGCCGCGAGGACGAAATCCGCGACAACGGCGAGGCCGAGGTGGACATCGGCGGGCGGCCCTTCACCATCACGCGGGACTTCCTGGACGACATCGAGGAACACAAGCTGCTGGACGGCCTCGCCCACATGAAGAAGGCGCTGCTGATCTTCCACGCCCCGCGCGACGAGACGGTGGGCATCGACAACGCCACCCGCATCTTCACCAGCGCCAAGCACCCGAAAAGCTTCGTCAGTCTGGACGACGCGGACCACCTGCTGACCCGGCGCGAGGATGCGGTCTACGTGGCCGACGTCATCGCCGCCTGGGCCGGGCGCTATATCTCGGAACACCAGGAGCAGCGCGACGAACCGCGGGCGGAACGCGACAAGCCCGTCGGCCCGCGCAACGTGATCGTGGAGGAAACCGGGCGCGGCAAGTTCCAGCAGGCCATCCAGGTCGGCCCGAGCCACCACTTGGTCGCCGACGAGCCGGTGACGGTGGGCGGCAACGACTCCGGCCCCGGCCCCTACGACTTCCTGCTGGCGGGGCTGGGGGCCTGCACGTCCATGACCATCCGCCTCTACGCCGCCCACAAGAAGATCCCACTGGAGCGGGTTTCCGTACGCCTGGCCCATGAGAAGAAGCACGTGGAGGACTGCGAGACGTGCGACGAGAACGGCGGCAAGCTAGACCACATCGAGCGTTGGGTGCTGCTGGAGGGCGACCTTGACGAGCAGACCCGCAACCGCCTGCTGGAGATCGCCGACCGCTGCCCCGTGCACCGCACCCTGCACGAGGAAATCCGCATCTCGACGCACTTCGAGGAGCCGTGAGGGGCGGCGGATTAGCGTCGACCTCTTAGGGTGAACCACCAAGACACCAAGACACCAAGACAGCGCGCGAAGGCGCGCCTTCATCCCCACGATGAGGCTGCGCCTGGTCTTCGATCTATAAAGAATAGGGAATCGAGGGAGCGCGAGGGAGCCCGTGGCTCCCTCGCATTCACTTCCGGCGCAGCCGGAAAGCCGTCGGGATATCAGAACCCGATGTACGCGCCTACCCCGCCGATCACCAGCGCCGCCGCCCCCATCGCGAGCGTCACCCACTGCCAGGCCAGCACCGCGCCAAGCGCCCGTTCCGCCCCGGGCACGTCGGCCGATTCCTCGGCCAGTTCAAAGCGTTTGAGGGGGCGGAAGTAGGTCCAGATCAGCACACCGGTCATCAGCAGGCCCAGGCCCGCCATCAGGTGCACATGCATCCCGGCGACAGCAAAGCCGCCGTACAGGCTGAAGGTCAGGCCGAAGCCCGTCACCAGGGCCAGCGCGGCACTCACCCACGACACTGTGAAGGCGCGCGGCAGGATGCGCGCCCAGAGCGTCATGCGCTCCGCCGGCTCGACGGCCAGAAGGGCGGGGCGCAACACCACCAGAAGCAGGAACAGCCCGCCCGTCCAGGCGGCGACGGACAGCACGTGCAGCGCGATGGCGACCTGATGCATGGCGGCGCTACTTGCCCTTCTTGGCGATGGCCGTCACCTCGTCGGCCAGCGCCCGGATTTCCTGCGCCGCGAGGCTGCGGTTGGAGGTTTCCACCACCCCAAGCCCGTCCATCATGGACGACGCGAAGGCCAGCCGGTTGCCCAGCCGCGCGGCGGTGACCTCCAGCTCCATCGCCTGAATTTCCTCCAGCACCTGATCTACCAGCTTGCCGCGCGGCGGGATGCGATTGAGGACCACGCGGGCCGGCGTCTTTTCCTTGCGGGCGACGTCCAGCGTCGGCTTGGTGGCCCACAGGTCCATGGGGCTGGGCTGGACGGGCACCAGGATCACGTCGGCGGCGCGGATGGCGGCCTTGGCCTCGGTCTCGGCGTGCGGGGGGCTGTCGACGATGACGTAATCCGCCCCGTCGCGAAGCTTGTCCAGTTCCGTGGAAAGCCGCCAGCCGGCCACGCCCGAAAGGCGGATGCCGCCGCCGTCGTCGCCCAGGCGCCCGCACCGCGCGGCGTGCCAGGCGGACAGCGAGCCCTGCGGGTCGATGTCCACCAGCGCGACCGCCTTCTTGCCGCCCTTGGACAGCGCGACGGCGAGCTGCGCGGCGACGGTGGTCTTACCGGCGCCGCCCTTCTGCTGGGCGATGGTGATGACCTTGGCGGCCATGGTTGGCGTCCCCCGAGTTCGAGCCGTTTGCGTTCAAGACGCCTGGAAGGCTAGAGGACGCGCCTGGATTTGCAAGAGCTTATACCGGGCGACACACGAAGTCGTACACTCGTCGCCCGGCAGGGCCGGGGTCCTGACGAACGCGAAGCGGACACTGGCCGCCGCGCCTTATGGCGCGTGTCAAGTGGCAGGCACCGCATCCGCATGGCCGGCGCGCGCCGCATGGGCGGCGGTGGCCTGGTCCATGGTGTTGCGGTGCTGGAGGAACCAGTCGGGCAGGCGTTCGGCCACATAGGCGCGGACGAAGGCGATGTTGCCGCGTTCCAGGTGTTCGGCGAAATGCGCCACCTCGCCCAGAACGCGCGCGTGCTCGCCCTTGTGGATGGTGGTGGCGAAGAAGCCGGTGGCGTCCATCAGTGCCTCTTCCCGCGCGAAGTGCGCACGCGCGTGCTCGGCCAGCGCATTGAACGCGGCCGGAAAGTCGGCGTCCGATGCGGCCCTGGCGGTGTTCAGAAGCGTGATGAAGTCTTCATGGTCAGCGTCGATGAAGTCCACCCCGACGCACAGGTCTTCGGTCCATTGCATGATCTGTCCCCCTTCGGCGGATCGTGCGGACCGTTTCCATCCCTGGCGCGGCGCGTCTGAGGCGCCGTCATGCGATAATGTGCATCCAATATGCATCTTTGTCGAGTGAAAAAGGCCCGATGCCTTGCATGGACATCGGGCCTTTCTTCAGGGTGTCGGGGAAAGGTCAGAACGCCGGGACCACCGCCCCCTCAAAGCGGTCCAGGATGAACTGGCGCACGGTGTCGGTATGGTAGGCCTCCACCAGGGTCTTGGCCCAGGGCGCGTCCAGGTTCTCGCCCTGCACCACGACGATGTTGGCGTAGGGGCTGTCGGCCGACTCGATGGCGACGGCGTCCTCCAGCGGGTTCAATCCGGCTTCCAGCGCGTAGTTGGTGTTGATGGCCGCTGCGGCCACGTCGGGCAGCACGCGGGGAAGCTGGGCGGCGTCCACTTCGGTGAACTTCAGCGCCTTGGGGTTCTCGGCAATGTCGAGCGGGCTGGGCGTCAGGCCGACGCCGTCGGCCAGGTCGATCACGCCCTCGCGCTCCAGCAGCAGCAGCGCCCGGCCGCCGTTGGTGGG
Source organism: Caenispirillum salinarum (assembly GCF_044803115.1). Classification (GTDB taxonomy): domain Bacteria; phylum Pseudomonadota; class Alphaproteobacteria; order Rhodospirillales; family Rhodospirillaceae; genus Caenispirillum; species Caenispirillum salinarum_A. The sequence continues at coordinate 2,218,472 of NZ_CP085224.1, forward strand.
GTCGTTGGGAATGGCGACCTGGGCGCCCTCGGGCAGGTCGGCGAGGCTCTGATAGTCCTCGGAGTAGATGCCCATGGGCTCGACGAAATTCTTGGCGATGGTGCGCAGGTCGAAGCCGCGGTCCTTGACCTGCTGGTCCAGGTAGGGCTGGTGCTGGAAGCTGTTGGCGTCCAGGTCGCCGTCGGCCAGCGCCGTGTTCGGCAGGACGTAGTCGGTGAAGGGCACGATCTCGATGGTCAGGCCCTTTTCGGCCGCCACGTCGCGCACGACCTCCATCACCTCTTCATGGGTGCCGGGGGTAACGCCGATGCGGATGCTGGTCTTGTCGTCCTGCGCAGTCGCCGGACCGGCGAGCGTGACGGCGCCCAGCGCGACGGCGGCCAGCAGAGGGCGGAGGCGGGGAAGGGTGAAGGTCATTGAAACGGTCTCCTGGTCCGAAAACAAAAACGCCGCCACAGCCAAGAGGCCGGGCGGTCATCGTCGGAAGACCGTCTTCGGCTTTAGCTGCATTTGTTGAGCGCCCGCAATCTGAAGATCAAATCGGCGCTGCTGCCGTGGCGGCAGGGACTGAAGCCATACCCGGCCCCGCCCGCGGAGGCCAGTATTTTACGTGCATATCTGGCATGATGGGAATGCAAAACACGGCGCCCGCTTGTGAAAAGGCGGGCGCCGTGTTCAAAGGCGCGGCTCAGGCGGCCCTCTTGCCGCCCCGCGACAGCGCGACCAGGCCCTGGACCGCGTAGGCCAGGATGGTCGTGCCCACCAGCCCGATGCCCCAGATGATGCCGATCAGCAGCCAGTCCACTGGCCCGCCGGCGTCGGTGAAGCCCGACACGGTGACCCAGGCCATGACGACCAGCGCCATGAAGCCGCCGGCTACGCCGATCAGTTCCGAGCGCACCAGCCGGCCGCCCTTCAGCCCGCCCTCGCGCACCAGCACGAAGAGGAAGGCGGCGATACCGGCCACGGCCAGCAGCACCAGCACCCACAGCAGCGGCCCCATCATCTCCTGGAAGACCGACAGCAGGGTCGCCAAGTCGAGATCCTTCATGGTTTCGTCCTCCGGGTCAGGCGCGGCCGCGCAGCATGGACAGGTAGGTGGGCTTGAGCGCCATGGTCTTCATCACCCAGGTGATCCACAGCTCTTCCAGCGGCGCGATGACGCCGGGGAACGAGGGGGTCAGGTTGTTCTGGTAGTCGAATTCCACCAGCATGGCGCGGCCCAGCCGGGTGATGAGCGGGCACGAGGTATAGCCGTCGTAGACACTGTCGGAGGTGGTGCCGGCGATGGTCGCCACCAGATGGTCGACGGCGACGGGCACCTGCCACTTCACGCTGGCGGCCGTCTTGCCCTTGGGCACGCCGGCAATGTCGCCGACGCCGAACACGTTGTCATAACGCGCGTGGCGCAGCGTCGCCTTGTCCACCTCCATCCAGCCGTCGTGGGCCCACACGCCGGTCTGCCACGCCAGCGGGCTGTAGCGGACCGGGTCGGGCGCGCGCATGGGCGGGATGACGTTGACGAAGTCGTATCCGATCTCCTCCGTCCCGCCGTCGGGGGTGGAGAAGATGCCGACCTTGCGGCCCAGGTCGATGCCCGTCATCACCCGGTCATGAATGGTGTTCACGCCGCGCTCCCGGTAGAGCATGCGGACCTTCTCGTTGACGATGGGCACGCTGAACAGGGTCTGGTTGTGGGCGGCGTAGACCAGTTCCGCCTTGCCGCGGTTGCCGCGCTTGCGCAGGGTGTCGTCGGTGATGAAGGTGTACTTCAGCGGCGCGCCGGCGCACTTCATCTCGGTCGCAGGGCGCAGGAACAGGCCCCGGCCGCCCTCGTCGGCGAAGCGCGACATGGCCTGCCAGGTGGCGGCGGCGGCCTGCGGCGAGTGGTAGACGCTGCCCAGGCCGTCCTGGCCGATGCGGTCCGTCTCCATGCCCTCGATCGCGGCATAGTCCAGCACCATGCCGGTGGTGACCACGAGGAAATCGTAGGCGATGGACCGGCCGCTTTCGGTGGTGACGGTGTTGCCGTCGGGGTCGAACTCGGCCACGCGCTCCTCCACCAGATCGATGCCCTGGGGCAGGTAATCGGCGGTGGACGAGGTGACGTAGCCCTGCGGCTTGAGCCCGGCGGCGACCAGCGTGAAGCCCGGCTGGTAGTAGTGGGCCTTGCGGGCGTCGATGATGGTGATCTTGGCGCCGTCCAGCCGCTCCGCCAGGCGTGCGGCAACGGACAGGCCGGCGGCCCCGGCCCCGGCGATGACGATATGGGCGCCCGTCTTCACGGCCTGGGCGCGGGCTTCCGGCACGGCGGCGGGCAGGGCGGCCAGGGCAGCCCCGGCGGCGCCCAGCTTCAGAAGGTCGCGGCGGTTCAGCGCGGGCGGGTCGTCGTGGCCCCGGCCGCGCCCATGGACGATCTTGCTCATGCGGCGTCTTTTCCTCTCTGAACGCTCCCCTGGTATAAGAAAAATATAAATAAGAAATGTCTAATAGACAACCGCCTTCGCGGCCTCTATGGCGGAAGCGCAGGGAGGTGCCGCATTTCCTGGCCCATAGGGCGAGGGGGGCGTCAACTGTGGTCCACATTCCCCATGCCGTCGGGGAATCGGCCCACGCGGTCGGCGCGGCTGGGGGTGAGGGCGAGGCCGGAGCCCTCGCGGCCCTCTTGCGTCAGCAGGGCCAGCTTGCCGGTCATGTCGGTCAGCGTGTCGACGACCACATGCTGCACGAGGCCGTCCTTCTGAAAGCGGCCGTGGGCATAGAGCAACCGCCCGCGCAGCACGGCCTGGCGGTGTTTCTCGAAGACCTCAGACCGCACGATCAGGTTGGCGACGCCGTGTTCGTCCTCCAGCGTGATGAAGATGACGCCCTTCGCCGTACCCGGCCGCTGACGACACACCGCCAGCCCCGCCACCAGCACCTTCTTGCCGTCCGTCCAGCCCTGAAGACGGCGGGTCGACACCGCCCCGTCGCGGTCCAGGTCGCGGCGCAGCAGGGCGAGCGGGTGCTTGCGCAAGGTGAGGCGCAGGGACTGGTAATCTTCCACCACATGCTCGCCGGGTTGCAGGTCGGGCAGGAAGACGGCGGGCTCCTGGCCGTTCTCCCGTGCATCCGCCACGGCGAACAGGGGCAGGGGTGCTGCCTTCAGGCGGCCGACCGCCCACAGCGCATCCCGCCGCGCCAGCCCCAGGCCGGCGAAGGCATCGGCGTGGGCCAGTTTCTCCAGCGTGTCGGCGGAGGCCTGCGCGCGGCTCCACACGTCCTCGGCGTCGGCATAGCCCTTGAAGGGCCGCAGCGCCACGATGCGGTCGCATTCAAGCGCCGAGACCGTGCCGCTCAACTCCTTGATCTGGCGGAAGCCCAGTCGCAGGGCCACGTCGCGCTTGCCGCCGGGACGGGTGAAGACCTCCAGCGTGTTGTCGAAGCGGCTGCGGTTGACGTCCACGGGGCGCACCTCCACCCCGTGCCGCCGGGCGTCCTGCACGATCTGGTCGGCGGAGTAGAAGCCCATGGGCTGGCTGTTGAGCAGCGCGCAGGCGAACGCCGCCGGATGGTGGCGCTTGAGCCACGCCGAGACGTAGACCAGCAGCGCGAAGCTGGCCGAGTGGCTTTCGGGGAAGCCGTATTCGCCGAATCCCTCGATCTGACGGAAGCAGCTTTCCGCGAAATCAGGGGTGTAGCCGTTGCGGATCATCCCCCGGATGAACTTTTCCCGGAAGGTGTGGATGGTGCCCGACCGGCGGAAGGCGGCCATGGCGCGGCGCAGGTTGTCGGCCTCGGCGGCCGTGAACCCCGCGCCGTCGATGGCGATCTTCATGGCCTGTTCCTGGAACAGCGGCACGCCCAGCGTCTTCTCCAGCGTCTTGCGCAGGGCACCCGACGGATAGGTCACCCGCTCCAGCCCCTGGCGGCGGCGCAGGTAGGGGTGGACCATGTCGCCCTGGATGGGGCCGGGGCGGACGATGGCGACCTCGATCACCAGGTCATAGAAGCAGCGCGGCTGAAGGCGCGGCAGCATGGCCATCTGGGCGCGGCTTTCCACCTGGAAGACGCCGAGACTGTCGCCCTGGCACAGCATGTCGTAGGTGGCCGTGTCCTCGGGCGGGACGGTGGCGAGCGAAAGGTCCGGCCCGCCGGTCTCGCGCAGCAGGTCGAAGGCCTTGCGCACGCAGGTGAGCATGCCCAGCGCCAGGACGTCGATCTTCAGCATTCCAAGGGCGTCCAGGTCGTCCTTGTCCCACTGGATGACGGTGCGGTCCTCCATGGCGGCGTTCTCGATGGGCACCACCTCCGACAACGGCCCGCGCGTCAGCACGAAGCCGCCCACGTGCTGCGACAGGTGGCGGGGGAAGCCGCGCAGCTCGTCGGCCAGCGCCAGCGCGAGCGCCAGGCGTGGTTCCTCCGGGTCCAGGCCCGCCTGGCGGACGTGATCGTGCTCCACGGGGCTGGACGACGACCCCCAGACCGTGCCCGCCAGCGCCGAGACGGCATCCTGCGACAGCCCGAGCGCCTTGCCGACATCGCGGATGGCCGATCGCGTGCGGTAGGTGATGACGGTCGCGGCAAGCCCGGCGCGATGGCGGCCGTATTTCTCGTAGATGTACTGGATGACCTCTTCGCGGCGCTCGTGCTCGAAGTCCACGTCGATGTCGGGCGGCTCGTCGCGGGCCGCCGAGATGAACCGCTCGAACAGCAGGTCCACCTTGGACGGGTCCACCGCCGTGATGCCGAGCGAGTAGCACACCGCCGAATTGGCCGCCGACCCGCGCCCCTGGCAGAGGATGCCGCGCGAGCGGGCGAAGCGCACGATATCGTGGACGGTGAGGAAGTACGGCGCGTAGTCCAGGCTCTCGATGACGCGCAACTCGGTCTCGATGGTCGCCCGCACGGTCTCCGGCAGCCCCTCCGGCCAGCGCCAGGCCGCCCCCTCCCACGCCAGGCGCTCCAGTTCCGCTTGCGGGGTGGAGCCGGGCGGCGTGTCGTCGTCGGGGTATTCGTAGCGCAGTTCGGACAGGTCGAAGGTGCAGGCCTCCGCGATCGCCACCGACCGGGCCAGCGCGTCGGGATAGTCGGCGAACAGCGCCGCCATCTCCTCGGGCGCCTTCAGGTGGGCCTCGGCGTTGGCGGCCAGCCGCCAGCCGGCGGTATCGACGGTGACGTGGTCGCGGATGCAGGTCAGCACGTCCAGCAGGGGCCGCCGGCTCCGCGTGTGCATGCGCGCCGCATTGGTCGCCAGAAGAGGCACGCCGGCTGCCTGCGCCGCCGCATCCAGGGCGGCCAGCCGGCGGGCGTCACGGCCGTCCAGCCGGCACCGGGCGGCGAGGTGGCAGCGGCTGTCAAAGATGTCCGCCAGGGTCCTGAGGTCGTTCATGAATGCGGCTGTCGGCCCGCCCTCCGGCGGGATGACGGCGGCGATCATGCCTTCCGCATGGGTTTCCAGGTCGGCGCGGTAGAGCTCGCACTCCCCCTTGGGCGCGCGGCGGCGGCCGGTGGTGAGCAGGCTGCACAGCCGGCCATAGGCGGCGCGGTCAACGGGATAGACCAGCACGCTCGCGCAGTCCATCAGGTCCAGCCGGCAGCCGACCAGGGCGCGGATGCCGGTATTCTTCGCCGCCTCCCACGCGCGCACCACGCCGGCCAGGCTGTTGCGGTCGGTGATGGCGATGGCCGAAAGCCCCAGGGCGGCGGCCGCCGTCACCAGCTCGCCGGGATGCGAGGCGCCGTGCAGGAAGGAGAAATTGGTGGTGACGTCCAGCTCCGCGTAAGGAACGCGCTCCCCTTGCGCCGCCGAGCCCCAGACGGGCAGGGGCGCGGGCGTGGTGCCGCTCATGGAAACACCCCCTGCACGAACCAGTCCGCGCCCTTGCGGAAAAGCCACAGCCGGTGCCCGGCCTCGTCTTCCGCCCGCCAATAGTCGCGTACGACGGACGGCGCGGGGATGCCGCCGGGAGTGCGCCACCACTCCGGCCCGATGCGTTCCGGCCCTTCCGCCACGGCCAGCCGCCACGCCCGCCGGCGCCAGCGGAAGACGGCCGGCGGCGCGCCTTCGTGAGCGGCGGGCTCCACCGGCTCCAGCGGTTCCGGCCGCGGGAACAGGCGGGCCGGGCGGGGGCTGAGGGGCGGCCATCCCTGGGGCGCGTCGCCGCCGGAGGCCTCCACGGTGGTGACGGCGGCCTCGGGAATGTGGCTCTCGCGCGGGGCGGGGCGCAGCACGTTGGCCTCCCCCAGCCGCGTGCGCAGGCGGTCGAGCAGACGCGCGGTCTCCGCCGCCCGCTCGGCGGCGTCGGGGGCGGTGCCGGCGCCGCGGGTGAAGCCGGTCTGCTCGGCGCCCAAGGGGTCCAGCGCGGTGAGGGTCAGCGCCATGGACTCGATGCCGAAACCGGCGTCGATGTTGTCCAGCCCCTCCTTGAACAGCCGCGCCAGATGGGCCGGATCACGCGCGGGGCGGGAGGTGCCGGCGGTGCGGCGCAGCACCGTGCCGTCCACCCGGAACAGCTCCAGCAGCAGCCGCCGGGCGCCCAGTCCCTCGCGCTCCAGCCGGGGGTGATGGTCACGGCAGAGGGTGAGGGTGGCGGCCTCCACGTCGTCGGTGCGCGCAATGGGTTCGGCGAAGTGGATGCGGGCGCGCCAGGGCTCCACGGCTGCGCGCGGGGTGAATGGCTCCGGCGCGCGGCCCAGCGCCTGATCCAGCCGCTTGCCCACGTCGCGCCCCAGACGGGCGGCCAGCGGCGCGCGGGGCAGGGCGTCCAGGTCCGCCACCCGGCGCACGCCCAGGCGCTTGAGGCTTTCGACCACCGCCGGGGCTAAGCGCAGGGACCCGACCGGCAGGCCCATGAGCAACTGCCGCTGCGAGCCTTCCGGCAGCAGCGCGATGTCGTCGTCTTCGTCGCTGCCGGATGCCATGAACCGCGCGGCGGCCCAGGCGGCGCCCTTGGTGTCGGCCAGCCCGAGCCGCGCGGAAAAGCCGAAGCCCCGCAGGCGGTCCCGCAGGTCGCGCAGCATCGCCGCCTCGCCGCCGAACAGGTGGGCGCAGCCGGTGATGTCCAGGAACAGCCCCGCCCCGCCGCCGGGCGCGGGCCAGTCATCGACGGCGGTCCAGGGGGTGTAGCGCACGCACCATTCCGCCAGCGCCTCCAGCGCGCGGGCGTCGGCGGCAAGGTCGGCCTCGGCCACCACCAGCGCGGGGAAGACGGCGCGGGCGTCGGTCAGCGGCATGCCGGAAACGATGCCGGCGGCCTCCGCGCCCGCGTCGGCGGCATGGACGCGGCGGGTGTTGGCGGCCTCCACCGTCAGGGCGAAGGGTGGCGGCGGTGCGTTATCGTCAGGCGCGGCGGCGTTCCGGCGCGTCCAGCGATCGGTCGCGAAGCGGGGCAGCCATGCCGAGATCACCCGTCTCATCGTTCCACTCCAGCGTCCAATGGGCGGGCAGGCCGCCCCGGCAGCGCTCCAGCGTCACCGACCAGCGCGCCGGCCCGATCCCCGGCCACCCCACGGGCGCCGAGGCCGCCGGCACCACCCGCCAGCGCGTGGTGGCGGCGACCGATGTGGTCCCCGCCCCCTTTCCGCCGGGCGCCCGCCCACCCGCGGCAAGCAGGAACCCCGTCACCCCGCCCGCCTCGGCGGCCAGTTGCAGACGGCGGCCGGCGGTCAGGTCGGCGTCGCGGGCCTGGCCGACGACGGCGGCGAGCGCGGGGCAGCGCAAACCTTCCTCCATGGCCCAGAGCACTTCCGCGTCATCGGCGGCGCGGACAATCATCAGCCGGTCCGGCGGCAGCCCGAGCCGCGCGAGGCCCGGCGCATAGAGCGTGTCGTCCACCGATCCGCGCCGCACGCACCACAGCACGGCGGCCCCCTTCGACGCGGCCAGCCGGGCGGCGAGCAGGGCCGTGAACCCCAGCGCCGCCGCCGGCGCCGTGGCGGCCTCCGCCGGGTCTGTGGGATCGCCCACCACCTGATGCAGATGCGCCAGAGGCAACCCGCCCCACGGCAGCGCCCCGGCCACGGCGCTGAGCGCAGGCGGCAGGGGCAGCACCGCCCCATCCTCCCGCGCCCCGCCCTCGATGGCGCGAATGCGTCGCCGCAGCCGGTCCAGATGCCTCCGGTCGGACATGCCTTGATCCCCATGTGTTCTTATTGTGTTCTAGAATGGAGTGAGGGTGGAGTCAAGAGGACACCACTTCAGGGGCTGCCGCCATCGTGCGCTCCGCGCGCGTCCCGCGCGACAACCCCACTTGGGAGGCGCAGCCTCCCAAACCCTCCGGTTTCTTGCTGAGTGGGGGAGGCGGTTGTCACAGAATGTGCGGGTGTGGGACGCGCCGCGCCCACGAAAACAGCGGAATTTGGGGCGCGGCCACAAGCGCGTCAGCGCTCCACCGCGCCCGTTCAGAACCGATCCAGCCCCAGCCCCCGGATGTCGATCTCCGGTTCCCGGCCCGAGACCAGGTCGGCGATGACGCGCGCCGAGCCGACGCTCATGGTCCAGCCGAGCACCCCGTGGCCGGTGTCCAGCACCAGGTTTTCCCATGGCGTGCGGCCCAGGATGGGCACCGAGTCGGGTGTCTTGGGGCGCAGGCCGCACCAGCGTTCGGCGTGGTCGAAGTCGCCGGCCTTGGGGAACAGCTTCCTCGCATGCCGCACGATGGTTTCCGCCCGGCGCTCGCGCAGCGTCTGGTCCCAGCCGGCCAGTTCGGCGGTGCCGGCGCAACGCAGGCGGTCGCCGAGGCGGGAGTAGACCATCTTGTAGCTGCCGTCGATCACCGACACCGTCGGCGCGCCCGGTGCGTTGCCGGCGCCGGGCTCCGCCACGGGCACGGTGATGGAGTAGCCCTTGGCGGGGTAGACCGGCAGCTTCAACCCGGCGGTGCGCGCGACGAAGGGGCTGTAGCTGCCCAGCGCCAGCACGTAGCGATCCGCGGTCAGCACGCCCGCATCCGTGCGCACGCCCGTTATGCGGCGGTTGGCGCGGTCGGTTTCCAGCCCCTGGACGGAGACGCCGAAGCGGAACTCCACGCCCAGCGCCTTCGCCATTTCCGCCAGACGCACCGTGAACAGGTGGGCGTCGCCGCTTTCGTCCTCGGGGAAGTGGATGGCGCCGGTCAGGTCATCGGCCACATGGGTCAGCGCGGGTTCGGTGGACAGCATGTCGGCGCGGTCCAGCACCCGGCTTTCCAGGCCGTTGGCGCGGGCCTGATCGGCCATGTGGTGGCCCTCGGCCAAGTCCTTTTCGGAGCGGAAGACGTGCAGGATGCCTTGCAGGCGCTCGTCGTAGGAAATGCCGGTCTCTTCGCGCAGGGCCTTCAGGCTGGCCCGGCTGTAGAGCGCGATGCGCAGCGCGCGTTCGGTGTTCAGGCGCTCGCGCCCCGGCGTGCAGTTGCGCAGGAACCGCGCGAGCCAGGCCCACAGCGCCGGGTCCCACCGCGCCCAGCGGAAGACGAGCGGCGCATCGGGGTCGCCCAGCCACTTCAACGCCTTCCACAGCGTGGCGGGAGACGCCCAGGGCTCCACATGGCTGGCCGAGATCTGGCCGCCGTTGGCGAGGCTCGTTTCCAGGCCGGGGCCCGGCTGGCGGTCGATCACCGTCACCGCGTGGCCCGCCTTGGCGAGATAATAGGCCGCCGTCGTCCCCACGACGCCGGCGCCCAGCACCAGCACCTTCACCGCGAACTCCCACTGTGGCTGAGGGCTTCCCTGCGTGCCCCTTATATAGACCGCTCCCGGCGGCTTGGCAAAGCGGGGCGGAAGCCGTTGAACGGCAAGCTTTCCGCCACCGTTTGCAACCGGCGCCCCGGGGCGTAGGCTTGGGGCAGGAACGACACCGATTGCGAGGGGAAGGAGACGCATCATGTTCACCGACACCGCCCTGCTGACGGTGGAGGAGATGGCCCGCGCCGACAAGGCGGCCGCCGCGCGCGGCGTGCCCTCTCTGCTGCTGATGGAAAGTGCGGGCATGGCGGTCGCCAACGCCATCCGCGCCCGCTTTCCGCGCCGCCCGGTGCTGGTGGCCTGCGGGCCGGGCAACAACGGCGGCGACGGCTTCGTCATCGCCCGCCTGCTGGCGCGCAAGGGGTGGCCGGTGACCGTGGGCCTGCTCGGCGACCCGGCGAAGCTGAAGGGCGACGCAAAGACCAACTTCGAGCGCTGGCGCGGCCCTGTGAAGACGCTCTGCGCCTCGCTGCTTGAGACCGGGCCGCTGGTGGTGGACGCCCTGTTCGGCGCCGGTCTCGCCCGCGACCTGGAGGGCGCGGCGCTGGACGTGGTGGAAGCGATCAACGCGCGCGGGCTGGACTGCGTGGCGGTCGACGTGCCGTCGGGCATCGACGGCAACACCGGCGGAATCCGGGGTGCGGCGCCGCGCTGCGCTCTGACGGTCACCTTCTTCCGCCGCAAGCCGGGCCACGTGCTCTACCCCGGCCGGGCGCACTGCGGCGAGACGGTGCTGGCCGACATCGGCATTCCGGCGGCGGTGCTGGGGGACGAGGTTTCGCCGACCGCCGCCGTCAATGGCCCGAACCTGTGGACCATTCCCGAGCCGGCGGCGGAGGATCACAAGTACCGCCGCGGGCATGCGGTGGTGGTCGGCGGCGGTGCCATGACCGGCGCCGGCCGGCTGGCGGGGCGCGGGGCGCGGCGCATGGGGGCGGGGATGCTCACCATTGCCGCCCCGGCGGAGGCGGGGGCGCTCTACCAGGGCGACGCGCCGGGCAACATCGTCAAGCCGGTGGAGGCCGCCGCCGACCTGTCGGCGCTGCTGGAGGACGAGCGCTACAACGCCGTCCTGCTGGGCGCGGGCGGCGGCAAGGGCGCGGTGCTGGCGTCCATGGTGCTGGCGGTCCTGAAGCTGGACCGGTCGGTGGTGCTGGACGCCGACGCGCTGACCAGCTTCGCCGACGACCCCGCCATGCTGTTCGAGGCCGTGCAGGGGCCGACGGTCTTCACGCCCCACACCGGGGAATTTTCCAAGATCTTCCCGGACCTTCAGGGTGACAAGCTCGTGAAATCACGGGAAGCGGCGAAACGATCGGGCGCCGTGGTGGTTCTGAAGGGGGCGGACACCGTCATCGCCGGCCCCGACGGCCGCGCGGTGGTCAACACGGCGGCGCCGCCGACGCTGGCGACGGCCGGCAGCGGCGACGTGCTGGGCGGCATGATCCTCGGCCTCATGGCCCAGGGCATGGGCCCGTTCGAGGCCGCCTGCGCGGGCGTCTGGCTGCACGGCGTGGCGGGCGCGGTGCACGGACCGGGGCTGATCGCCGAAGACATTCCCGATGCCCTGCCGGCCGTGCTCGCGGCCTTGTGGGATGACGGGAATGAGGAATAACATTAGGTTAATCAGAAACGTAGACCCGCCGGGCCCACCGGCGGCACAGGACACGGCAAGCGGGGGACCATGACCGAGCAGACGGCGCCAAGCTTCTTTGAGCGGCTGAAAAACCTGACCACCCTGTGGCGCGACTATTCGTCCGCGCGCGGCGAGGCGCTGCCGCCGCTCAAGCCCGACCTGCCAGATGACGACGTGGAGAAGGTCCGCGCCCAGATGCAGGCCTGCCTGGAGGGACGCGGCGGCGACGTGTCCGCCCGCGCCCGCGCCGCCGAGCTGGGGCGCGCCTTTCTCAGCCTGGACGACGCGGGGCGCGAGCGGTTCCTGCGCATCATGGCCGGCGAGTTCGACACCGACCACGACGCCGTCATCGCCTGCTGCGACGCACTGGCCAAGGCCGATACGGTGGAGGCCCGCGACCGGGCGGAACAGGCCCTGCGCGCCAGGCTGGAGGCACCGCGCGTCAACCTGCTGACCCAGTTCAACGCCCTGCCAGACGGCGTGAAGTTCCTGGTGGACATGCGCGCCCAGCTTCTGCCGCTGGCGCGGAAAAGCTATGATCTGAAAGGCCTGGAGGGCGACCTGAAGGGGCTGCTGATGTCGTGGTTCGACGTCGGGTTCCTGGAACTCAAGCGCCTGACATGGTCCAGCCCGGCGGTGGTGCTGGAAAAGATCATCGCCTACGAGGCCGTGCACACCATCCACGGTTGGGGCGACCTGAAGAACCGCCTGGACAGCGACCGGCGCCTGTATGCCTTCTTCCATCCGCGCATGAAGAACGAGCCGCTGATTTTCGTCGAGGTGGCGCTGGTCAACGGCATGGCGGGCCACATCCAGCCGCTGCTGGACACCGATGCGCCGGTGCAGGACCCGGCGGCGGCCGACACGGCCATCTTCTATTCCATCAACAATGCCCAGCGCGGCCTGGACGGCATCAGCTTCGGCAATTTCCTCATCAAGCGCGTGGTGGAGGAACTGAGCCACGAATTCCCCAACCTCAAGACCTTTGCGACGCTCTCGCCCATCCCGGGCTTCCGCAAATGGCTGGACGGCGTGCTGGCAGAGGGCGAGCCGGGCCTGCTGACGGCGTCGGAGCGCAAGGTCCTGACGGCCGCCTACAGGCAGCGGATCGGCGAGGCCGCCGCCGCCATGGCGGGCGCCGAGGCGGGCGAGGGGCCGGCCGAGGGCGAGGCCGCCAACGCCAATGTCAACGGCGATGTGGTGGCCGGCGGCGGCAAGGGCAGCCTGAAGGCGCTGCTGGCGCGGCCGGACTGGCACACGGACCCGGTGGTGGAACAGGCCCTGCGCGGCCCGCTCCTGCGTCTGGGCGCCCGTTATCTGGCGCAGGAAAAGCGCGTGAAGAACGAGGGCGACACGCCCCGCGCCCTGGACCCGGTGGCGCACTTCCACCTGTCCAACGGCGCGCGGGTGGAGCGCGTGAACTGGCTGGGCGACACCTCGGCCAAGGGCCTGAAGCAGTCCTGCGGGATGATGGTCAACTACCTGTACAAGCTCAACGAGATCGAGAAGAACCACGAGCAGTACAAGGGCCAGGGCAAGGTCGTCGCCTCCAGCGCCGTCAAGAGCATGGCGAAGGAGTAGGCGGAACGCGGCGGAGGCGGGGACGTTGATCCTGCCGCCTTCCTTCGCAGGCACGGGCGGCAGCAGAAGGCGGCGCTTGCGAACCCCGACCAGAGCAATCGGGATTCGTGGCGTCGCAAGGTCTCAAGGGATGGTGCAGGACGCCATGGCGGACGGCCCCGCACCTTCGCCTAGGGTCGGGTGCCGATCATGGCGCGGTAGGCGTGCCAGGAGGCATGGCCCACCAGCGGCACGGCGATGGCGAGGCCGATGAAGAACGTGGCCATGCCGACGATGGTGATCAGCGCGATCATGGCCGCCCAGCCGATCATCACCTTGGTGTTCTTGCGGGTTGCCTCGACGCTGGCGGCCATGGCGTAGATGGCGGAGACGTCGCGATCCAGCATCATGGGCAGGGCGACCACCGAGATGGAAAATGCCAGCCACGCCAGGGCGCCGCCGACGGCCGTGCCGACGATGAGGAACAGCGGCGCCTGCGGAGCCAGCAGGACCTCGATCAGGAAACTGTCCAGGGCCGGCGGACGCTCGTTGTAGAACACCGCGAAGATCAGCAGCGCCAGCATCAGCCACGTCAGGTACAGGATCAGCAGCACCAGGCCGTAGGACGCCAACTGGATCGGATTGCGCCGGAAGGCCGAGATGCACACGCCGGCACGCACCGTCTCGTTGGCCTCGCGGCGGCGGCTGGCCTCGTAGATACCGACGGCCAGGACCGGCGCGATCAGCATGAAGCCGCCGACCAGCGGCAGGATAAGGCTCTGCATGCCCATCTGTTCCAGCCCCAGCACCAGGGCGTAGCCGCCGACGGTGAACAGCAGGCCGTAGAACAGGCTGACGAGGGGATTTGCTCTGAAGTCCCGCCAGCCGGCCGCCAGCCACAGGGTCGACTGGTCGACGGTGACGCGGCGGATGTCCGGGTAGGGCTGGCCTTCCAGCCAGGCGTCGTCGTCTCGGCGGGGGTGGTGTGAATCCGGGTGGCTTGTAAGGGCGTTCATGGGCAGTCTCCCCACTGGAATGCCGGGTGCGGCGGGTCGTCCGGTCGTGTATACGCCGGCTTCTTTCGGTGCAGGTACCGCACTCCCTGTAACGCAAGAGTGCCCATATCCCGTTTCAGAATAAATGAATATTCCGATTCCGGACTTTCGCGGATGCGGTAAGTCCCTAATATCGCCCAAAAGACAGCGGAATGCGTCAGCCCGCGAAGAAGTGTATGCACCTTCGCATACAAGGCTTTTTACAGGTGAAGTGCTTGCGTGGCGCCCGTCGCCCCTAAGGTACGGCTCCTGCCGCCACCATGGATCATGGCGCGGAGTCCCGTTGTTTTTTGTGCGCGGGGGCGCCATCATGTATCCGACACGCCAGCGCGGGTATTGCCCCGAAGCGCGATTCGGGGCGGCGAGACGGCGACGCAGGAAGGGAAGGACAGCGCGACGATGACCGACTCGGGACGTAGGACAAGAAAGTGGCTGACGGCCGGCATCCTTGCTCTGGTGGCGGCGGGGTTCTACCTCAGCGCCTTCATGCTGCTGACCGACTGACGCGCGGGACGGAGGAAGGGCCACCGCCATGGACACCGCGACGACGCTGCCGCACGTCAACGCCACCCTCAACGCCATCACCATCGTTTTCCTGATCGCCGCTTTCTGGCTTATCAAGCAGAAGCGGATCGAGGCACACCGCCGGGCCATGCTGGGGGCGCTGACGGTGTCGGCGCTGTTTCTGGCGTCGTACCTGGTCTATCACTTCACCGCGCCCATCTTCGTCTTCCGCGGCGAAGGCCTGGTGCGCCCGTTCTATTACGCGCTGCTGATCAGCCACGTAATCCTGGCCGCCCTGGCGACGCCGCTCATTCTGGTGACCGCGTGGCGCGGGCTCAAGCGTACCGACGCGCGCCACCGCGCCCTGGCCCGCTGGACGTGGCCGGTGTGGATGTACGTGTCGGTTTCCGGCGTGGCGGTCTACGCCATGCTTTATCACGTCTATGCCTGATCCATCCCGTCATCCGCCCCAATCCGAGGACACGCCGCCCCCATGACCAGGACCAGCGCCGCCGTTTCCGCCGCCGCGCCCGCGATGGACGATACCGCTGGAGGATTGCGGCGGGAGCTGTACGGCTGGGCGGGCCTGAGCGTGGCGGCGCTGGCCGTGGCAGGCCTGTTCGTGCTGCTGATCGTGCCGGCGCGGACCCCGGTGGTGCAGGACCTGCTGCCGTGGGACCCCAACCTGTTCTTCCGTCAGGCCCTGGTGACGCACGTGGTGTTTTCCGTCGTCATCTGGTTCCTGGGCGGCCTGGGGCTGCTGTGCGTCATGGCGACCGAGCGCCTGGCGGATGCCCGTCTGGGCGGGCAGGTGCGCGCGCGTGCTCTTGGGCCGGCCGGGCTGTGGCTGACGGTGCTGTCCATGCTGATGCTGGTGGCGGGGACGCTGGCCGGGGCGGGGCGGCCGTCACTCAACAACTATGTGCCCGTGCTGGTGCATCCGCTGTACTACGCGGGGCTGGCGGTGCTGTTCACCGGCGTGGCGCTGCCGGTGGTCCGCCTGCTGGTGAACCTGGGCCCCCGCCTGAGTTCCGAGCCTGACCGCCTGCCCTGGGCGGTGGCGGCGGTGGGCGCGACCTACCTGATGGCGCCGGTGTGCTTTCTGCTGGCGTGGGCGGACCTGCCGCCGGGCCTGTCGCCGGAGGACTTCAACGAGCAGCTTTTCTGGGGCGGCGGGCATGTGCTCCAGGTTGTCAATACGGGCGTCCTGATGGCGGCGTGGCATGTCGTCATGCGCCAGACCCTGGACGCACCGCTGCTGCCGCGACCGCTGTTCCTGCCGGTGTTCCTGGCGCTGCCGGCCGTCGGGCTGTCCGGCGTGGTGACGCTGGTCGGCACCGATGCCATGAGCGGCATCTACTACCGCGCCTTCACCGACCTTTACCTCTATGCCCTGGTGGCGCCGGCCGCGGTGGCCTCGCTGGCGGTGGCGAACGCGCTGTGGCGCCGGCGGGCCGGCATCGATTGGACGGCGCCGGGCGTTCTCGGGTTGCTGCTGTCGCTGATCCTGTTTGGAGTCGGCGGTCTTCTGGGCTATGGCCTGGGCGAGGGCGACACGCGCACGCCGGCGCACTATCACGCCGTCATCGGCGGGGTGAACCTGTCGGTGATGGCTCTGTTCGCCGCCTGCGTGCTGCCGGCGCTGGGGCGCGGATTCGTCAAAGCCCGACCAGTGCGCTGGTTCCTCGGCCTGTATTTCACGGGCCAGCTCGTCCATTCGCTGGGGCTGTATGCCGCCGGCACCATGGGCGTGGCGCGCAAGACCGCCGGTGCCGAGCAGGGCCTTGATTCGGCACTGAAAATTGCCTCGATGGGCATCATGGGCGTAGGTGGCCTGGTCGCGGTGATCGGCGGCGTGATGTTCGTGTGGATGGCCGGCCGGCGGCTCTGGCCGGCAGGGCGCACGCGGCGCCTTGCCAATACCTGAGCGGCTGTGTCAGGCTAATTCCCAACGATACAAAGGGGCGGACGCATACAAAAAGCCCCGGTGGGAGGCCGCGCATGACCTGGAGAAGCTACCTGGAGCTTTGCAAGCTCCGCATCGGTTTCATGATCGCCGTGACCGCCATGGTCGGCTATGCCGCCGTGGCGGACGACCTGAACGTCGCGCACCTGCTGACGCTGGCTGTCGCCATGCTGCTGGGCTCGGCGTCCAGTTCCGTCTTCAACCATTTCTACGACCGCGACCTGGACGGGCTGATGCAGCGGACGGCCAAGCGTCCACTGGTGGCGGGATCGGCGTCGGGAGCGGGCATCGATCCGCGCCGCGTGCTGTGGTTCGCCGCGGCCCTGCTGGTGGCGGGCTGCGGGCTCGCCATGGCGAGCTTCAACTGGGCGGTGGCGCTGCACCTGTTCCTGGGCGCCTTCGTCTACGGCATCGTCTACACGGTGTGGCTGAAGCGGCGGACGTGGCTGAACATTGTCATCGGGGGGGCTGCCGGCAGCTTCGCCATCATGGCCGGTGCCGCGGCGGTGGACCCCGGCCAGTGGCTTCTGCCCACCATCATGGCCGTGTTCCTGTTCCTGTGGACGCCCAGCCATTTCTGGGCGCTCGCGATCATGCTGCGCGACGATTACGCCAAGGCCGGCGTGCCCATGCTGCCGGTGCTGGTGGGGGACGCGCGCACGGCCAAGGCCATCTTCATCAACACCGTCCTGCTGGTGGCCTCCAGCCTGCTGCCCTGGACGCTGGGGTACCTCGGCAACGTCTACGGCGTGATCGCGACCGCGTTCGGCATTCACTTCCTCTACAAGAATTGGAAGCTGGTGCGCGAGCCGGGCAAGCCCCTGGCGAAGAAGGTCTTCTTCGGCTCCATGAGCTATCTCACCGGCGTCTTCCTGGCCGTGGTGCTGGACAAGCACCTGCCGCCGCTGCCGTTCTGAAACCTGGCAACGCGGGGCGGCCGCTTGGGCCGCCCCGCGTTGCCTCAAGTCTGATGAATCGGCACGATGATCTCGACCGCATCGTTGCGGCCTTCGGGGCGCAGCAGGGTGCCGCGCGACTGACGGACAAGCAGGCGGATCAGGTGCCATCCCAGGCTTCCGCCGGCCTCTGTCGAGACTTCCTTTGGCAGGTCGAAGCCAAGGTCGACAATGGTCAGGCGCGCTACGTCACCCTTCGTATCGGCGGCAAGGCAGATCTTCGGTGCTCCGTGGCACTTGAAGGAATGGGCGGAAAGTTCGTGCAGGATCAGGACAAGAGGAAGCCCCTGGTCCGGGTCCATGGCGAAGGAGGCGACGTCGAGGTCGACGCTTTCCTCTGTGATCTCGTGCTGTAAACGAAGGCCGTTGACGAGAGACTCGATGGTCTCCTTCATCAACATGATCGGTCGTCCGTCCCGGAAACACAGGTTCGCATGGGCGGCGGCGAAAGCCTCTATCCGCGTCGCCAACTCGATCAGTTCCGCCTTCGCCGGCGCATCGGCAACAGCCCTGGCCCTGGCCTTCGTCAGGGCCGACACGGCCTGGAAGCTGTTGCCGATGCGGTGCCGCACCTCCTGCTCAAGCTCGCGGCACAGGTCCTCGACGGAACGGTGGGGCGGCTGATCTGCCATGAGGCGACCTTTCGTGACCATTGATGCGGAGGTCGCGTTCGACTTCGAGAATACGGCTCCGCCGGGACTGCCGTTGCGGCCGAACGCCTATTCCGACACCAGCACCGCCAGCGGGAAGTCCTTCAGCACCGTGTCCACGTCCAGGCCTTCGGTGCCCTCCAGCGCCTCGCCGGTGATGGCGTCGCGGAAGCGGCCGGCGACGGGCAGGGTGGTCGCCGCCCATTCCTCGGCCAGCGGCCAGCCCTCGTCGCCCTGCATGAGCGGGTTCACCAGGCGCGGCACGACGACCACCATGCGCGTATCTCCATGGCGGCGCTCGAAGGCCAGCAGATGTTCGGCGCGGCGGCCGGCGGGCTCGATGGCCGTGTAATCGGCACTGGCGAAAAACTCCGGCATGCGGCGGCGAAGCTGCAACAGCCGCCACGTCAGCAGGAGTTTCACCCGGCTGTCGGCCCATGTGTCCAGCAGTCCGCGCGCCACCGCGCCGAAGGGGCCGGGGGCGTCGAGCGTGCTTTTCATCTCGTCCAGCAACCGCGCGCGGGCCTCGAAGTCGACGGGGCGGCGGTTGTCGGGGTCGACCAGGCTGAACTCCCACAGCTCGCAGCCCTGGTAGGTGTCGGGCACGCCGGGGCAGGTGAGCTTGAGCGCCGCCTGCGCCAGCCCGTTCACCACGCCGATGCGGGCGATGCGGGCATGGAAGGCCTGGAAGTCTGCCAGGAACGGGTTGCGGCGGCGGCCGTCGAGGATGTGGCGCATCCAGCGCAGCACGGCCTCTTCATAGGGGCCGTTCTGCCGCGTCCAGGCGCTGCGCACCTTGGCTTCGCGCAGGGCTTTCAGCATGTAGCCCTCCAGCCGCTCGCGCAGGTCATCCAGTTCCTTCGCCTCGGCCGAACCCTCCGTCACGCCGTCCTCGGGGATCACGAGGCCCGGCGTCCAGACGCCCACCAGCACCTGATAGAACAGATACTCGTCGTTGGGGGCCGGCGCCATCTCGCCGTCGATCTCGGACTTGCGGCGGCGGTTGAGGTGCTCCCAGCGGCGCACGCGCTTGGTCCAGGCCTCCGACAGTTCCGACAGGGCGTTGATGCGCGCGCGCACGTCCTCGCCCCGCTTGGTGTCGTGGGTGGCCGACGACAGCATGGTGTGCGGCCAGGTCTTCGCCCGATCGGCCATGCGGTGGTGGAAGCTGCCCGGCGTGACGCCGAAGACGTCGGGGTGGCCGCCCACCTCGTTTAAGGAAACCAGCCTGTTGAAGCGGTAGAAGGCCGTGTCCTCCAGCCCCTTGGCCATGACCGGGCTGGTCACCTGCTGGGCCTTGCGGGCGAGGCGCAGCACTTCTGTCCGGGGGAAGGGGTCGCCCTTGCGCCGGCCGGCGTCGGTGGTAAGGATCGACCACAGATAGTCGAAAATGCTTTCGTCTGGGAACATGGGGTTCTTGCGGGCCTGCGCGATGGCCCACTCGATGTCCCGCAGGTCGTGCTGCGCCGGGCGGCGGCGGTCGATGTAGGTGCGGTAGACGGGGAAGCACGCCACCACCTCCTCCAGCGCCGAACGCAGGTCGCGGGGGGTGTAGTCGCGCGTGCGCCAGTCCCGTTCCGACAGGCGCGACAGCCCGTTGACCAGCACCTGAAGCTCCGACGCCAGTTCCTGGCGCATGACCTGATGCTTGGAGGTCTGGACGATGTCCTCGAAGTCGGTGCTTTCGCCGGTGAACCGGGCGTAGGTGCGCGTCATGCGCTCCTCCGCGCCGCCATCGACGAACAGCCCGCCGATCTCGTTCAGCGCCTCGTACCCCGTGGTGCCGGAACAGCGCCATTCGGTGCGCAGGTTCTCGTGGTGGCCGAGGATTTTCTCCACCAGCACATAGGTGTCCCGATCCAGCCCCGTCGCGGCGCGCGCCTTTTCCTGAAGGCGCTCCAGGTACCCCTTGGGGTCGAACAGGCCGTCGATGTGGTCGATGCGGATGCCGTCGATCCTGCCATCTCCCAGAAGCTGGAGGATCAGCTTGTGCGAGGCGTCGAACACGGCCGGCACCTCCACCCGCAGGCCCGCCAGGTCATTGATCTGGAAGAAGCGGCGGTAATTGATCTCGTCAGACGCCGTGCGCCAGTAGGCCAGGCGGTAGTGCTGCGCCTCCAGCAGGCGGTGCAGGGGCAGGAAGCTGGGCGGGTCTCCCGGCTTCCCCTGGAAGGCCGCCAGGGCCTCGGAAATGGCGTCGGCAAGGGCAGGCTGCTCGGCCAGCAGGGCGGCGAACTGCTCCTTCAGCCGTTCCGCCTTCTGGCGCCGCTGACCCTGGGCGCGGCTGGAGCGCACGGTGCGGCGCACCTCGCGGAAGCCCGCGACAATCTCTTCCATTTCCGCCAGCGCGGCGTCGGCCAGTCCGGCCTTGCGCAGCGCCGGCAGGACGACGGTGAAGATGCCGCCGTAGCGGTAGGGCGTGATGGGGAAGCGGTGTTCCCAATACCAGACGGAGAAGTTGCCCTGCGCGGCGTCGAGTTTCAGAACGAGGTGGCCGTCCTCCAGCACGCGGCCGTAGTGGTCGCCCAGGAAGGGCAGCAGCACCTTGCCCCGAAGCTCGGTCTTCATGGGGTGGAAGTCGATGTCGAAGAACTCGGCGTAGGGGCTGCCCTCGCCATACTCCAGCACGTCCAGCCACCACGGATTGTCCGCCTGCGCAACGCCCATGTGGTTGGAGACGAAGTCGGCGATCATGCCCATGCCGTGCTGCTTCAGGACATCGGTCAGGGCGGTGAAGTCCTCCTCCGTGCCGATCTCGGGGTTGAGCGCGCCGTGGTCGACGATGTCATAGCCGTGGGTGGAGCCCTCGCGCGCCTTCAGGAAGGGCGAGGCATAGACGTGCGTCACCCCCAGGTCCGCCAGGTAGGGCACCAGCGCGATGGCGTCGCGGAAGGTGAACCCGGCATGAAACTGGAACCGGTAGGTGGACGCGGGGACGACGGCGGGAGCGGTGTCGAGCGCGGGGGCCTTTCGGGTCATAGAGCACTCTCGATGGCCCAGACGACGGTCCAGGGATTGATGCCCCCGACCGGTGCCTCGGCGGTGTTGACGGTCCAGATGTTGCGCCCGTGGGGCAGCATGACATTGGAAACTTCGCGATCCGAAAGGTTGCAGACCAGCGACAGCCGCGTGCCGTCATCCAGGGGCCAGCGGGCGGCGATGACGCCGTCGGTGCCCATCTCCGCCCGTGCCCGGCCGCCCTGGATGCGCGACAGGCGGGGGACGATCTCGTGCTTGCGGACGCTGAGAAGGGCCTTGGTGAAGGCCAGCCGGTCGGCGTGGGCGGGGTCGTTCAGCTCTGCCCAGCTCAGGCGCGAGGCTTCCATGGTGGCGGGGTCCATGGGGTCGGGGATCTTTTCGCGCGCGGCGGGATCGCGGAACTCGGGGAAACTCTCGAATTCGGCACGGCGGCCGTTGCGCACGGCCTCGTGCAGGTCCTCGCCGAAGTCGCAGAAGAACAGGAAGGGCGTCTTCGAGCCCCATTCCTCGCCCTGGAACAGCATGGGAATCGCGGGCATCAGAAGGACGATGCTCTCGGCGGCCTGCACGGCCTCGGGGCTGGCGAGCATGTCGATGCGCTCCCCCATCGCCCGGTTGCCCACCTGATCGTGATTTTGCAGGAAGTTGACGAAGCTGGTCGGCGGCAGATGGGCCGACCGTTCGCCGCGGGCCTTGCCGCCGCGGTGCTCGCTGGGCTCGCCCTGGTAGGCGAAGCCTTCGGCCAGGATGCGCGTCAGATAGCCGGCCGGATCGGCGGCATAGTCGGCATAGTAGCCGCCGCCCTCTCCGGTCAGCAGGCAGTGCAGGGCGTGGTGGCTGTCGTCGTTCCACTGGGCGATGTAGTGGATGGGCAGGCGGTCCAGCCGATCCAACCGGTTGGCGGCGTTGTCGTCGTTTTCCAGCACCAGGTGGATGCGGCGCATGTCGTGGCCTTCGCGCGAATGCACGGCCTCGGCGATGCGGGCCAGGATATCCAGGTCGCGCGTGTCCTCGATGGCGTGAACGGCGTCCAGCCGCAGACCATCGAGATGGAATTCCTCAACCCAGTACAGCGCATTGTGGATGAAGAAGTCGCTCACCCACTTGCCGTGCGGCCCGTCGAAGGCGATGGCGGCCCCCCAGGGGGTGTGGCGGGAATGGTCGAAGAACTGATCCTTGGCGTAGGCGTGGATGTAGTTCCCTTCCGGCCCGAAGTGGTTGTAGACCACGTCCAGGAACACCATCAGCCCGCGCGCGTGGCAGGCGTCCACCAGGGCCTTCAGGTCGTCGGGACGGCCATAGGAGTCATCCGGCGCGAACAGGCCGACGCCGTCATAGCCCCAGTCCCGTTCGCCGGGGAAGGCGTTGACGGGCATCAGTTCGACCGCCGTGATGCCCAGGTCCACCAGATAGTCCAGCCTGTCGATGGCGGCGCGGAAGGTGCCCTCGGGCGTGAAGGTGCCGATGTGCAGTTCGTACAGCACCACCTCTTCCCAGGGGCGGCCTTCCCAGTCCTTGTCGGTCCAGGGGAAACCCATGGGGTCGATGACCTCCGACGGCCCGTGCACGCCTTCCGGCTGGAAGCGGCTGACGGGGTCGGGGACCTTCAGGCCGTCGGGCAGCTTCCAGCGGTAGCGGGTGCCTTGCACGACACCGTCCTCGAGGGTCTCGAACCAGCCGTCGTGACTGTCGTGCAGGTGAACCTCGCGCTCCGGTCCCGGCCCCTCGATGCACAGCGTGACCGCATCCACGCCCGGCGCCCACAGGCGGAAGCGGCAGCCGTCGGGGGTCAATTCGGCGCCGAAGGGCATGGGGTGATGGTCACGCATGGATACCGGTCTCCTTCGTCCTTGATGTCGGAACCGGCGGCCGCGCGCGGCGGCCGCCGTCACTGCCCTAGGAACGCTCGGGGGTCAGGAAGAGTGTCCCGAGCGGCGGCAAGGTGAGGTTGAGCGAGTAGGGCCGCCCGTGGTGCTCCACGGCGTCGGCTTCCAGGCCCTCGCCATTGCCGCAGTCGCTGCCGCCGTAGATGGCGGCGTCGGTGTTGATGCGCTGGCGCCAGAAGCCGCCGCAGGGCACGCCGATGCGGTACCCCTCGTGCGCCAGTGGCGTCAGGTTGGAAACCACCAGCACCCACTGCGGATCATCCACCTCGTCCTCCGGCCCCACCTTGCGCAGGAAGCTGAAGATGGAGTTGTCGACGTCCGACGCATCCACCCACTCGAAGCCCTGCCACTCGAAGTCGCGGTGGTGCAGGGCGGGCAGGGCCTTGATGGTGTGGTTGAGGTCGCGCACCAGCCGTTGCAGGCCGGCGTGCTTGTTGCCGTCCTCGATCAGGTGCCAGTCCAGGCCCTTGTCGTGGTTCCACTCTGCCCACTGGCCGAACTCGCCGCCCATGAACAGAAGCTTCTTGCCGGGATGCCCGTACATGAAGCCGTAGTAGGCGCGCAGGTTGGCGAACTTCTGCCACTCGTCGCCGGTCATCTTGCCGATCATTGAGCCTTTCCCGTGCACCACTTCATCGTGGGACAGCGGCAGCACGAAGTTCTCGTTGAAGGCGTAGAGCAGGCCGAAGGTCAGCTGGTTGTGGTGGTAGCGGCGGTGGATGGGGTCCTTGTTGAAGTACTGCAGGGTGTCGTGCATCCAGCCCATGTTCCACTTGTAGCCGAAGCCGAGACCGCCCAGGTACACGGGCCGGCTGACCATGGGCCAGGCGGTGGATTCCTCGGCCAGTGTCACGGCGCCGCGGCCCTCGGCGTAGATCAGTTCGTTCATGCGGCGCAGGAAGGCGATGGCGTCCAGGTTCTCGTTGCCGCCGTACTGGTTGGGAATCCACTGCCCTTCCTCGCGCGAGTAGTCGAGGTAGAGCATGGAGGCCACGGCATCGACGCGCAGACCGTCGATGTGGAAGTACTCGATCCAGAACATGGCGTTGGCGAGCAGAAAATTCTGCACCTCGCGCCGGCCATAGTTGTAGATCAGGGTATCCCAGTCCATGTGCATGCCCTGGCGCGGGTCGGCGTGCTCATAGAGGTGGGTGCCGTCGAAGAAGCCCAGGCCGTGGGCGTCGGTGGGGAAGTGGCCCGGCACCCAGTCGATGATGACGCCGATGCCCTCGCGGTGACAGACGTCCACGAAGTAGGCGAAGTCGCGCGGGTTGCCGAACCGGCTGGTGGGCGCGAACAGGCCGATGGGCTGATAACCCCACGAGCCGTCGAAGGGAAACTCGTGGACCGGCAGCACCTCGATGTGCGTGTAGCCCATGTCGCGCACGTAGGGCACCAGCGTTTCCGCCAGTTCCCGATAACTGTAGTAGCGGTTTCCGTCTTCGTGCCGCTTCCACGAGCCCAGGTGGACCTCGTAGATGCTCATGGGCTCGTGGAGCGTCTGGTTGTCCTTGAGCTTGCGCTCGCGCTCGGCGATCCAGTCGTGGTCCGTCCACTCAAGCTGCGGCGTGCCGTGGACGATGGACGACGTGGCCGGCGGATGCTCGCAATAGAAGGCGTAGGGGTCCAGCTTCAGCGGCAGCAGATGGCCGTGGGCGCCCAGGATCTCGAACTTGTACAGCTCGCCCACCGTCATGCCGGGCATGAAGATTTCCCACGTCCCGCACTCCTGGCGCAGGCGCATGGGATTGACGCGGCCGTCCCAGTTGTTGAACGGGCCGACCAGCGACACGCGCTTGGCGTTGGGCGCCCAGACGGCGAAGGAAATGCCCTTCACGCCGTCCATCTCGGTGGGATGGGCGCCCAGCTTCTCGAAGGCGCGCAGGTGGTTGCCCTCGGCCAGCAGGTGGACGTCCAGTTCGCCCAGCACGTAGCCGAAGCTGTAGACGTCATGGAACTCCACCGGCGCGCCGTCCTGGGGCGTGGCACGCAGGCGGTAGCGGAAGCGGTCCGTCCGGGCGCCGCAGACGCCGGCGAAGAAGCCGGCGTCGTGAATCTGTTCCAGCGGCGTCACTTCGGTGCCGTCGGCGGCGTCGATCACCGTGACCTCTTTCGCCCACGGCAGGAAGGCGCGCACCTCGACGGGCTTGCCGCCGCCCCCGTGCATGCCGAGGACGGCGAAGGGGTCGCCGTGGTCGCCGCGCACGATGGAGTCGATGGCGGGGCGCTCGACGGTCAAAGTCCTGGTCATGGTGTTCCTCATTCCTCCGGGGTCTCCGGGACGATCAGGCGCAGCACGCCCTGCAGCGGGATGCCGAGCCAGTCGGGCCGGTTGGCCACCTCGTAAGCGATTTCGTACAGGGCCTTTTCAAGGGTAAACGCTTCCAGCAGCGTTGCCGCCGTCTCGCCGTCGCCGGGCCAGACCGCGCAGCCCTCGATGGTCTCGCGGTAGCCGGCCATGAAGGCCGCCACGGTGGAGCGTTCCCAGTCGGCCGCGTATTCGGTCAGGCGATCGAAGGCCTGGTCGTTGAACTCGGCCTGCTTGAACAGGGCGGCCCAGGCGGCGTAGTTGAACGACCGCAGCATGCCGGCGACGTCCTTGAGCGCCGAGTTCTTGGAGCGGCGTTCCTCCAGCTTGCGCGTCGGCTCGCCCTCGAAGTCCAGGAAGACCCAGTCGTTGTGGGCGACCAGCACCTGACCCAGGTGGAAGTCGCCGTGGAAGCGGGTCTTCACCAGGCTGTCTGCGCCCTCGGACGACAGCTTGCGCAGGCGCTCGATGCGGCCCTCGATCTGCCACCAGCTGTCGAACAGGGCGTCGCAGAGGGCCTGTTCCTCTTCCGGCAGATCGGCATGGGCGCGTTCGAGCATGGCGCGCGCCTGCTCCGCCTGTTTGCGCAGGCCGTCCGCCCAGGCCTCGAAGTCGGCGTCGGTGGCGGGCTCGGGCTGGAAGGCGGGCAGGCCGCTGTCCAGGGCGAAGGCCTTGTGCATCTCGGCGACGCGGTTGCCCAACAGCGTCATGAGGGCCAGGAAGTACTCGTGATGCCCGGTGTCCTCGTCGGCGGCTTCCGGCGAGGCGAGCAGGGCCTCTTCCATCACGCGGTCCAGGTAGTCCTGGGTGTAGCTCCAGCCGTCGCCCTGGTTTCGAATGAAGCCCTGCAGCACGGCCAGCGCCGTCTCGCGGCCGCCGCTGTCCTTCATCACCACGCTGCCGTACAGCGGCGGGATGTGTTCGAACTGCGCCACATCGGTCAGGTAGGCGCCCACCTCGATTTCGGGATGGATGCCCTGTTCCAGCCGGCGCAGCACCTTCATCACCATGGCGTCACCAACCATGACGGAGGTGTTGGACTGCTCGCGCGCCAGGCGCTTGACCTCGTCGGCGCGGTTGAGCGTGATCTCCTTGCCCGTCTCGGTCGGCCGGAAGCTCACCGAGCCGCCGACGCCCGTGTCGATGTCGCGGCCCTCCAGCATGGCCTCGACCATGGCGTGGGTGAAGGCGGGGTCGGCAGTGGCGTCGTGCAGGGCGCCCACCTGCGGCCCGCGCCGCACCTTGGCGATGGTGAAGGGCGCCAGACGCTGGAACGGATCGTCGCTGCGCGTCTCCCACGCTATGGACAGCGGCAGGAAGTAGTCGTTGGGTTTTCCCGCCCGCGTGTTGATGGTGTAGGTGGGCAGCAGGAATTCCGTGTTCTCGTGCTTGAGAATGGCGTGGTCGGAGCCCGTGGCTTCCGTGATGGCGTCGTCCTTGGCGGCGAACCAGCGCTGGTTGGGCAGGAAGCCCTTCAGGATCTGGCTTTCCACCATCTCCTTGTTGCGCTCCGCGATGACGCCCTCGATGCCGTTGGCCAGCACCAGCGTCATGAATTCGGGCATGGACTGGACCCACTCGGTGTGCCAGCCCGGCGCCTCGGCCTCGTCGGCCAGGAGGAACCAGTAGAAGCCGTAGGCGGGCAGGGTGAGCAGGTAGGGCATCTCGCCCACCGGCGGGAAGGCCGAGCGGCCCATCAGTTCCACCGGAACGCGGCCCCCGTATTCATGCAGGTCCAGTTCCACGGCCTGGGGCGCGCGGCTCATGTTGGCGACGCAGAGGATGCTTTCGCCCTCAAACTCGCGCAGGTAGGCCAGAACCTTGCGGTTGCCGGGGTAGAGGAACTTCAGTTCGCCGCGCCCGAAGCTCTTGTGCATCTTGCGCACGTTGATCAGCCGGCGCATCCAGTTGAGCAGGCTCGACGGGCTGCGCGCCTGGGCCTCCACGTTGACCGAGGTATAGCCGTACACCGGGTCCATGACGCAGGGCAGGTACAGCTTGGCCGGGTCGCACTTGGAGAACCCGGCGTTGCGGTCGGGGCTCCACTGCATGGGCGTGCGCACGGCATCGCGGTCGCCCAGGTAGATGTTGTCGCCCATGCCCAGTTCGTCGCCGTAATAGACGATGGGCGTGCCCGGCATGGACATGAGCAGGCTGTTCAGCACCTCGATCTTGCGGCGGTCGTTGTCGACCAGCGGCGCCAGGCGGCGGCGAATGCCCAGGTTGATGCGGGCGCGCGGGTCCATGGCGTAGAAGTTCCACAGATAGTCGCGCTCCCGGTCGGTGACCATTTCCAGCGTCAACTCATCGTGGTTGCGCAGGAAAATGGCCCACTGCGACGTGTCGGGAATGTCCGGCGTCTGGCGCATGATGTCGGTGATGGGCAGACGGTCCTCCTGCGCCAGCGCCATGTACATGCGCGGCATCAGGGGGAAATGGAACGCCATGTTGCACTCGTCGCCCTCGCCCTCGCCGAAATAGGGCAGCACGTCCTCGGGCCACTGGTTGGCTTCGCCCAGGAACATGCGGCCGGGGAAGTTCTCGTCCACCCAGGCGCGCAACTGCTTGATGACCTCGTGGGTCTCGGGAAGGTTCTCGTTGTTGGTGCCGTCGCGTTCGATCAGGTAGGGGATGGCGTCCAGGCGCATTCCGTCGACGCCGGCCTCGAACCAGAACTTCATCACCTTGGTGATCTCGTCGAACACCGCCGGGTTGTCCCAGTTCAGGTCCGGCTGGTGGCTGAAGAAGCGGTGCCAGTAGTACTGCCCGGCCACCGGGTCCCACGTCCAGTTGGACGGTTCGGTGTCCAGGAAGATGATGCGCGTGCCTTCATAGTACTTGTCGGTGTCGGACCAGACATAGAAGTTCCGCCACTTTGAACCCTTCTTGGCGTGACGCGACTTCTGGAACCACGGGTGCTGGTCCGAGGTGTGGTTGATGACCAGTTCGGTGATGACCTTCAGGTCGCGCTTGTGGGCCTCCTTCACGAAGTTGCGGAAGTCCCGCATGCTGCCGTAGCGAGGGTTCACCGCCTTGTAGTCGGCGATGTCGTAGCCGTCGTCGCGCAGGGGGCTGGGATAGAAGGGCAGGATCCAGACGGCGGTCACGCCCAGGTCCACCATGTAATCCAGTTTTTGGGTCAGACCCTTGAAGTCCCCGATGCCGTCGTCGGTGGCGTCGTGGAAGGCCTTTACGTGGGCCTGGTAGATAATGGCGTCCTTGTACCAGAGCGGATCGTCGGTCATGGGTGTCCCCGGTCTCGTTCTGAAAATCGGCTGTCGTCAAAAGGGCGGGGCGGCGCGAACGGTCGGTGCCGCCGCTCCCGCGCAGTCGTCAATGCGCGTCAGTAGCTCGGGTTGTAGTAATCGACCTGCTTCCAGCGCGTGACGCGGAAGATCATGGCGGGATTTTCCTCGGGATCGAGCGTCACCTCGTGGTCCGCCCCGTGCCACAGGCGCCGCGTGCCGGAGAACAACTCCTCCACGGCGAAGGCGTCGTCCGGGCCGATCCCCAGTTCCTCCAGCGGGAAGGACAGGACGGACGAGTGCGGCTCGAACGGGTCCAGGTTCACCGCGACGAAGATCATGTTGCTGTCGTCGAAGGTGCGCTTGCCGTAGAAGATGACGTTCTGGTCGGACGATTCGTGGAAGCGCAGGTTCTCAAGCTCGTGCAGGGCCGGGTTCTCGGTGCGGATCTCGTTCAGTTCGGTCACGTAGTCCTTGATGTTGCCCGGCGCGTCCCAGTCGCGGACCTTGTACTGGTACTTCTCGCTGTCCAGGAACTCTTCCTTGCCCGGCACCGGCGTGTTCTCGATCAGCTCGTAGCCGTTGTACATGCCGTAGACGCTCGACGTCGTCGCCGCCAGCACAAGGCGGATCATGTGCGCCGCCCGCCCGCCGCGCTGCAGGAATTCCGGCAGGATGTCGGGGGTGGTGGGGAAGAAGTTCGGCCGCAGGTATTCCTTGCCCGGCCCCTGGGTCAGCTCCGTCAGGTACATTTCCAGCTCGTGGCGGAAGTTGCGCCAGGTGAAGTACGTGTACGACTGCGAAAAGCCCACCTTCGCCAGCATGTGCAGCATGGTCGGGCGGGTGAAGGCCTCCGACAGGAAGATGACCTCGGGGTGCTTGTCCTTCACCTGCCGGATCACCCATTCCCAGAAGGGCACCGGCTTGGTGTGCGGGTTGTCGACCCGGAAGATGGTGACGCCGCAGTCGACCCAGTGCTCGAAGACGGTTCGCAGTTCCTCCCACAGCTCCATCTGGTGGCCGCCGTAGAAGTTGACGTTGACGATGTCCTGGTACTTCTTGGGCGGGTTCTCGGCATAGCGGATGGAGCCGTCGGGGCGGAACTCGAACCAGTCGGGGTGTTCCTTGATCCACGGGTGGTCCGGCGCGCACTGCACGGCGATGTCCATGGCCACTTCCATGCCCAGCTTCTTCGCCTCGGCGACGAAGCGGCGGAAGTCTTCCTCCGTGCCCAGTTCGGGATGCACGGCCTTGTGCCCGCCCTCGTCCGAGCCGATGGCGTAGGGGCTGCCGGGCTCGCCGGGTTCGGCGGTGACGGCGTTGTTCTTGCCCTTGCGGTTGACCTTGCCGATGGGGTGGATGGGCAGCAGGTAGACCACGTCGAACCCCATCTCCCGGATGTCCGGCAGGCGCTTGATGCAGTCGTCGAAGGTGGCGGACTTGTCGGGGTCCGTGCCCTGGCTGCGGGGCGCCATCTCGTACCAGGCGGCATAGCGGGCGCGCACCGGGTCGACCATCACTTCCAACTGCCGGTCATAGGCGATGGCGCGGGAGCGGTCGGGCCAGCGGTTCATCAGGTCGTGCGCCTGGTTGGACCGCATGACCTCGGCCTTGCCGATGGTGTCGGGGGCGGCGTCCATGCGCTCGATCAGCATGCGGAAGCCGTCGTCGTCCACCGTGCCGGCGGCGCGGGTCTTGGCCTCGTCGATCAGCCTGCGGCCCTCGATGACCTCCAGGTTCACGTCCTGTCCGGCCTCGATCTTCTTGCCGACATCGTGCTCCCAGGTGGCCCAGGGGTCGTCCCAGGCTTCGATGGTGTAGACGTAGCGCGTGTTCTCCGGCAGCACGATGGAGGCACGCCAGGCGTCCAGGCCGGGGTTGACCAGCTGCATCGGCAGTTCGGTCCAGGCGTCGTCGGCGTCGGCATAGCGCTTGACCTTCAGGACGGCGGCGATCTTGGCGTGGCCGTCCTTGAAGATTTCCGCGTCGACTGTCAGGGCGTCGCCGACCTCGCGTTTGATGGCGTAGCGGCCGCCGTCGACCTCCGGCCGGACGTTCTGGATGACGATGGAACGGCTGCGAACGGCGCCGGCAAGCTCGTCCGGCGTGGCGATGCGGTGGTGCTCTCCGGTTTCGGCGTGGGCCATTCCAGGCTCCCTTGGCTGTGGTTGTCTTGGGCCGAACGGTGGCGGTCGAAAAAGGCGGTGGCGGTCGGTATCAGTCGGTGGGGCCGTCGCCGGTGAAGACGCGGATCTCGCCGGCCTTGGCGGTCAGGCCGTCTTCTCCGGTGCCGGGGCCGCAGCGGCCGCCCGGCGTGACCTCGTGCCCGCGCATGGCGATGCGGGCCAGCGGGTCGGACCCGTCGCCGGCCATCTGCCAGCTTCCCTTGGGCTCCGGGTTGATGACGGCGAGGCTCCAGTCGCTGCCTTCGGCGTCCTTGCGCAGAAGGCCGGTCACGCCGGTGGGCGACCACACCTGGTACTGCGGCCCTTCGCGGTTGAGGGTGGGCACCAGCGCCCGCATCTGGTTGGTCCGCCAGATGAAGTCCGAGATGTCGAACAGCGGTTCCTCCCAGTGCTCGGGCCGGGTCTCAACCACATGCAGCGGTTCCTTGAAGCCGTACTCGAACCCCATGGGCATCATAACGCCCGTGGAGAAGGTGGCCGTGAACAGGTACAGCGCCTTGTACTGCTGCTCCACCGCCTTCGCCGACGTCACGCCGCGGTCGGCCAGTTCCTGCCGGAAGCGGGGGGTGTCGTGGCTTTCAGGGAAGCCGACCGAGGGCGCGATGCCGCGGAAGCGGTTGTACTGGTCCAGCAGCCACGGGCCCTTGAAGTCCCACCACTTGGCGCTGTTGAACAGGAAGTCGAAGCGGGCGGGGCGCAGGGCCTCCACCTCGTCCTCCCGGCAGCCCAGCGTTTCCGCGAAGAACAGCACGTCGGGGTTGATGGCGTGGGCGGCGTGGTTGACGCCCAGCCAGATGTCGGCCGGCACCTTGTAGGCGGCATCGCAGCGGAAGCCGCGCACACCCAGCTTGACGTAGTGCTTCACCACGTCCTGGAAGTACCGCACGAAGCCGTCCAGTTCCGGCCGCGGCGTGAAGTCGATCTCGGCCAGGTCGCCCCACACCGTGACGTTCTCGGCATTGGCGGGATCGATGGCATAGGGGCTCTGCAGCTCGCCCTTCTCGTCGCGGGCGTAGAACTCGGGGTGCTGGTGCGTCAGCTCCGCATCCTTGGACGTGTGGTTGAGCACCAGGTCCATCATCACCGACAGGCCGTACTTCGCCGCCGAGTCGATGAAGTTCTTCAGCAGGACGTCGTCGGCCTCGTAGGCATTGCCGCGCAGCATGGGGTTCAGGCGGTAGTAGTCCTTCACCGCATACAGCGAGCCAGAGAACCCGGGGAAGTGGAACGGGTTCACGTAGATCCAGTTGAAGCCCATCTGGGCAATGCGGGGCAGGTGGCGCTGCCAGTCATGGATGGGGCCGGCCAGCAGCGGGAACAGATTGTAGATGCGGGGGCCGCGCGGCCCGACGGCGGACGTCATGAAATACCTCCGGAACGGGAAAAAGCAGGGCCAACCACAATCTCCATGATAGGGCCGGCGGGCGTCCGGGTCACGGGGGCGACTGTGAAATCTTCAAACAAATCGCACAAACGGCCGACCAGCGGCGGCGCCCGACCCGGCCGCCGGCCTTCAAGCCGCTGCCTCGTCGAAACGCCGTTGCGGCGTAACCGGTTGCGCCTGACGGCCGCGCCACCGCCCTGAAGCGGAGCAGCGTTCCGGCCTTGAAGGGATGTTGCGCAGAGACACGAAAATGCGTAGCATCAATTGCGAGAGGACAGGGAGGGACGCAACACCATGACGCCGCCGTGGGCCATGCCATCGTCGTCGCATTCGTCATCGCAACCGCCTGTGCCAGCGCCGGGGCGGTGGGAGCAGGTTCTACGCGGGCGGCCGGGCGTGACCATCCTGCGGGGTGCCGAGGTTGATGCGCCGTGGGGAGCGGAGTGTCTTCCGGCCGTCATCCTGCACCGGCGCGGGGCGGTGGTGCTGGAGCCCAGAACACCGCACGGCATCGCCTGCATGTCGGGCGGCGGCGATGCCGCCAGCCCCTGCCGCGCGGTGCTGGATGCGCGGCGCCGGGCGGACCTGCTGCATCGTCATGTCGTCGGGCGCGCCCGCAGGCTGTTCCCGCGCCGCCTGTTTCCCCGGCGCTTCGCCGCCGCCCTGGATTTCACGGCCGTGGTGCTGGTGGAGGCGCCGGCGAACACTGCCGCCGCCCCGGCCGCGGCCCAGGGACGACGGGGGCGCGAGCGGATCTGCTCGGCCGTCGTCTGGTCGGTCGAGAGGCTGGTGGCGCACCTGGACGAGCACGCGCACCCGCCGGCGGCGCGTGCGCTGCCGGTGCTGTCGACCGAAGAGGCGGCGCTGCTGGCGGCGGAGCTTGTCGTCCCCCTGTCTCCGTCCTCGGCGGAGGCAACCGTGGCTCGCCACTTCGCGTTGCGCTCCCCGACGGGTCATCCCACCTAACGGGTGGGACGGCACCCCGTCGTCCAGATGTCACCGCGACGGAGCCTCTGCATGGAAATCGTTGAAATCGGCGGAATTTTCGGCCTTCTGCTGTTGATCGCCGATGTCTGGGCCATCGTTAACGTCATCGGGTCCAACCGGGGCACCGGCGCCAAGGTGCTGTGGATCCTGGCAATCCTCATCTTCCCGCTGCTGGGCTTCCTGGTCTGGCTGATCTTCGGGCCGCGCAGCGCCAAGAGCGTCCGGTCGTGACGTCCGACGCCGGCCGACCGGGCGAAACCCGCCAGCGCGCCGCCCATCGCGGCCGCGCGGCGCTGGTAGGGCTCGCCGCCTTTCTGGGCGCTGTCTTCATCGCCATGCTGATCGCCGGCCTGGCGACGCGGGTCGGCGTCAACGGCTGGTACGCCGAGGCGTCGAAGCCCTTCTGGACGCCGCCCGACTGGGTGTTCACGCCTGTCTGGACAGCCCTCTATGCGCTGATGGCGGTCGCCGCCTGGCTGGTCTGGCGGCGCAGCGGCTGGCACGGCGCGCGGCTGGCGCTGACGCTGTTCTTTGTGCAGTTGGGGCTGAACGTCCTGTGGCCCATCCTGTTTTTCAGCTTCAAGCTGACCGGCTGGGCCTCGCTGGAAATCCTGCTGCTGGTGCTGGCGATTCTGGCAACCGCCTGGCGGTTCGACCGCCATTCCCGCATCGCCGCCGCGCTGCTGCTGCCCTATGCGGTGTGGACGGGCTATGCCGCCTCCATCAGCATTGCCGTTTGGCTGATGATGCCCGGTGCCGAGGCGGCGGGCGGCGCACCTCCCGCCTGATCCGCCTTCCGATCGCGTCCGATCCGATCGGTGCCGCCGCCCGTTGATGCGGTGTCACGCGCCGCCCCGCCGGCGCTCCGCGCCCATGGGAGGTATCCGTGTCCACGCCCAGCCGCCAGAGCGCCGCCGAGGAGCCCGAAGGCGCTTCGCCGTACCGCACGGACGAGGCGCCGGCCAACCCGGCCGTCAGCGCGGCCGCTGAACAGATCAACGACGACGCCAGCCCGGCGGCCAAGCATCGCCGCCGCCTGCGCATGATCGTTGCTCCTGCCGTTCTGGCGCTGCTGGTGTTCGTGGTGTGGCTGCTGGGGACGACGCTGCTGCCCTTCATCGTCGCCGGCCTGCTGGCGGTGCTGCTGAGCCCCGTGGTGGAGCGGATGGCCGGCTGGAAGCTCATGCCGCGCCCGGTGGCGGCGGTGCTGGTGACGGCTGGCGTGGTGCTGCTGATCGCCGGCATCATGGCGGCCATCACCCCCATGCTGGTGCGCGAGGTGACCAACCTGACGCAGCAGCTTCCAGACATCCTGTCGCAGGTCTATTGGTGGGTGCGGCTAAGGGTCGGCGACACGGTGGACCTGCCGACGCAGGAAGAACTGCGCCAGCGCGTCGCCGACATGGTGATGCCCGTCGGCACCTACATCGACAGCGCCCTGTCCTATGGCACGAGCCTGGTCTCGATGCTGCTTCTCGTGTTCATCACGCCGTTCCTGACGGCCTATCTCCTGGCCGACTGGCCGCGCGTTCTGCGGCGGTCGGACTCGCTTCTGCCGCGCCGGTCGGCACCCACCATCCGCAGCATGATGAACGACATGCGCGTGCAGCTTGGCGCCTACATTCGCGGGCAGTTGCTGATCGTGCTGTGGCAGGGCGTGCTGCACGCCGCCGGCCTCATGATCATCGGCCTGAACTTCGGGCTGATCATCGGCATCATGACAGGCATTTCGGCGCTGGTGCCGGTGATCGGCAATCTGACGATGTTTTCCATCGCGCTGATCGTCGCCGTCATCCAGTTCGACACCCTCGGGCCCGTGCTGGGCGTGATCGGCATCTATGCGCTTTCGCAGCTTCTGGAGACCACCGTCCTGACGCCCTGGCTGGTGGGCGAGCGCGT
The DNA here is from genome assembly GCF_044803115.1 of Caenispirillum salinarum. GTDB lineage: Bacteria > Pseudomonadota > Alphaproteobacteria > Rhodospirillales > Rhodospirillaceae > Caenispirillum > Caenispirillum salinarum_A. The sequence goes on from NZ_CP085224.1 coordinate 2,253,375, forward strand.
GCGCCTGCACCCCGTGTGGGTGATCTTCGCCCTGCTGATCGGCGGCAGCCTGTTCGGCCTGGTCGGCGCCCTGCTCGCCATGCCGGTGGCGGCTGTCCTGCGCGTGCTGTTCGGCTACACGGCCGAGCGCTACCGCAGCAGCAAGCTGTACGAGGAGCTGTAGCCGGGGCCGCGCCGGTCGTAATTTCGGCAGCATCCGCAACGGGGCCGGCCGGCGCGGCGTTCTCCCGCAAGGACGCCCACAGACACACGAATTCAACTCTAAGCCGGATGGAGACGCACGAATGGCTGACCGCACGGACATCGACCGCCTGCGCAACCAGGTCGACACGCTGCGCGAGCAGCTCGCCGATCTGACCGACGAGGCCGGTCACGAGGCCGAGCGCTACCGCGCCCGCGCCATGCGCCGCATGCGCGGGATGTACGGCCAGGCACGCCACTATGCCCACGACGCCGGGGACCAGATGGGCCGCCAGGTCGGCCGGCATCCCATCACCAGCCTGCTGGTGGCCTTCGCCGTCGGCATCGCCCTCGGCAAGCTGCTGGACCTGGACCGCTCGTGAGCCGGACGGCTCGGACGGCAAACGGTTCCGGCTTTAGCGAGGGGAAAGGAGGGGACACCGCATGATCGCTCGCCTCATGGCCGTCCTGGCCTTGAAGGAACGCGCAAAGGTCGCTATGGAAAACGCCGCGGAGGCAGCCGTCGCCGTGGCAATCCGCATCGCCATCAAGCTGGTGGCGGCCATTTTCCTGCTGATCGGTTTCATCTACGCCACCATCGCGCTGTACCTGTACCTGATGACCGTGATGGAGCCCTGGCAGGCCATGGGCATCGTCGCCGGCGGCATTCTGGTGATCGGCGTGGTCATCTTCCTGCTGGGTTCGGGCGGCGCCAAGGCCGAGGCGACCGGCGAGGGGGCTCCGCGCGAGCCCCGCGGCGGCCGGCCCACCGCCCCGCCGCCGCGCACCCGTCGCCCGCCGGGGGAACCGGTGGAGGCCGATCCCATGGCCGCCATGGCCGCCCGCGGCGGCGAGGTGGGGGTTGCCCTGCATGAGCGCCTGCGCCGGAACCCTGAACTGGCCGCCGCCGCCGCCCTTGGGGCCGGCCTCCTCATCGGCCGCAGCCCCGGGGCCCGCAAGGCCCTGCTGGCGCTGGTCAGTGCCGCGCTGGGAGCAAAGGCGAGCAAAGACTGACCCGCATCGGCGGCATCCAGCATCCGCCGCGCGCTGCAAGGGCCGCTCCGCCGGAAGGCGGGCGGCCCTTTCTTCGTTTGGCGCAGGCCGCACGCGCCCTCCCGCCGCGACCGACACTCTCTTCCCCGTCGGGTGACACTGTCGCGGCTTGCGGCCCTCGGCCGTCAGTCGGTCACCTTCACGCCGGCTGCTTCCAGGTGCCGGCGGTTTTCCTCCAGCAGCGCCAGCATGTCGCTGACGTGGATGAACTTTTCGCGCGGTGCGCCGTCGTGGGCGCGGGCGCGCTCGGCGGCGTCTATGCGGCACCAGTCGTCATAGCAGACGTGGCGGTAGCCGCGCGCGGCCAGGATCTTCTCGAGCCCGGCACCGCCGCTGCCGTGGGCGGTTTTGCCCGACAGGTGCTCCAGCGCGTGGCCGGCGGCCTCGCGGGCGCTGGCCCGGTTGGCGGTGATGACGCCGCGCGGCCCGTGGCGCGCCCAGCCCACCACATAAAGCCCCGGTTCCACCACGCCGTCGGTGTTGGCGATGACGCCCCGGCGCTCGTCCAGCGGCAGGCCGGGGAAGGGCACGGCCTTGTAGCCGATGCAGGTGACCACCGTGCCCACCTTCAGCGACTCGGTAACCCCCGTCGACAGCACTTGACCGTTGACCAGCTTGGTGTGCTCCACCAGCAGTCCGGCGACGTTGCCGTGGCCGTCCCCGAGGACCGCCCGCGGCGCGCGGTGGAACAGCATGTGAACGCGCACCGGCACGTCCCGGCGGGGACGCTGAACGAAGCCGTGAAGGATCTCCAGGTTGCGCCGGGCGACGCGGGCGGCGCGGGGCTCCATGTCCTCCGGCGGGTGCTCGGGCAGAAGGTGGGGCTCGATGATGGGATCGGCCTGCGCCAACTCGCCCATCTCGCGCAGTTCGGCGGCGGTGAACGCCGCCTGCGCCGGACCGCGCCGGCCGAGAACGTAGATGTCGGTGACGGGATGGCGCTCGATGACGCTGGCCGCCGGTCGGGCGAGGTCGGTGTCGTGCGCTTCTTCCGGCGTCAGGGCCAGGATGCGCGCCACGTCCAGCGCCACGTTGCCATTGCCGATGACGGCGACGCCCGGCCCCGGAATGCGAGGCGCCAGGTCGGCGAAGTCGGGGTGGCCGTTGTACCAGCCGACGAAGGCGGCCGATCCGTAGACGCCGGCCAGGTCCTCGCCCTTCACGCCGAGCTTGCGGTCGCCGGCGGCGCCGACGGCGATCACCACCACGTCGTAAAGCCGGCGCAGCTCTGTGATGTCCACGTCGCGGCCGACGGTGACATTGCCGAGGAACCGCACACCCCCCTTGCTGAACAGGGGCTCGAACTGGCGGATGACCTGCTTGGTCTTCTGGTGATCGGGCGCCACGCCCCCGCGCACGAGGCCGTAGGGGGTGGGCAGACGGTCCAGCACGTCCACCGCCACCTCCGGGGCCAGCCGCTTGATCTCGTCGGCGCAGTACAGGCCCGCCGGGCCGCTTCCGATGATGCAGACGCTACCGGTGACGCTCATGCCTCGCCGTCTCCCTCCGCGTGGCTTGAGGACTGGGGACTCGAGTGTAGCGGATAATGCGGGGCCGTGGCGATGCATGAGACGGCAGTGCGTCATTCAAACGTCATGCGGCGGGGCTGGACAACGGGACCTGTTCGTATAACCTTAATAAGAGAGTGGGATAGGGCGCGCGGCCGTGGGGACGGGACGCGCCGGGAATTGGCCTGGGGAGGCCGGGGGACACCACATCATGAGCCAACGCGAGTTGGAGCGCTTCGCGCGCGACATGCATACCGAAGACCACGTCTACCGCGCCGCCCTGCTGGCCGGTCTGCGTTGCCGCACAATGTCTGAACTGGAGGCGTTCCTCCTCGGTCTGGGCTACGACGTCCGCGCCGCCGACCTGCGGACGGCCGGCGCCCTTGCGCCCGCGCTTGAGGGGGGCGGCGCGGCCCAGTAATCTCCCAGGTCCAAGAAGCCATGAACCGGACCAGGGAGATCGTCCTTTGCCCTTCTATGCCATCGACGGCCTGCGCCCCGTGGTGCATCCCAGCGCCTACGTCCACCCGACCGCCGTGCTGATCGGCGACGTCATCGTCGGCCCCAACTGCTACATCGCCCCCGGCGCGTCCTTGCGCGGAGACTTCGGCCGGCTGGTGCTGGAGGAAGGCTCCAACCTGCAAGACAACTGCACCATGCACGGCTTCCCCGGCACCGACACGGTGATCGAGGTAGACGGCCATATCGGCCATGGCGCGGTGCTGCACGGCTGCCGGGTCGGCCGCAATGCTCTGGTGGGCATGAACTGCGTCGTGATGGACGGCGCGGTGGTCGGGGAGTCGGCGATCATCGCCGCCTGTGCGTTCGTGAAAGCGGGGCAGGAGATTCCAGCCCGCACCCTCGCCGCCGGCATCCCCGCCAAGGTCCTGCGCGACCTGTCGGAGGAGGAGATCGCCTGGAAGCAGGCCGGTACGCGGGATTACCAGAACCTGGCCCTGCGCTCGGCCCGCAGCATGGTGGAGGTCCGCCCGCTGACCGAGATGGAGGAGGGGCGCCCCCGCTATGAGGGCGGCGAGGCCAAACCGAAGAACTAGCAGGGGCCGCGTGCCCCGGGAGGCGACGGCATGGCAATCACCGACGGCGGCGACGAGTCCTTCTTCCTGATCCACAGCGATCTGCCGCGGGAGGGGCCGGGCACCGACGACACCACCCGCCAGGCCATCGAGCGCCTGCCGCCGCTGCCCGAGCAGGCGGCGGTGCTCGACCTCGGGTGCGGGCCGGGGCGGCACACCGTCATTCTGGCGAAAACGCTGCGCCGCCCGGTGACGGGCGTCGACCTCCACCGCCCCTACCTGGAGCGCATGATGGCCGAAGCCGCCCGTCAGGGCGTCGGCGATCTGGTGCGGGCGCGGCAGGAGGACATGATGCGCCTGTCCGACCCGCCCGAGAGCATCGACCTCATCTGGTCGGAAGGGGCGGCTTATAGCTCCGGCACCGGCGAGGCGCTGAAGGAATGGCGCCGGGTGCTCAAGCCCGGCGGGATGTGCGTGTTCTCGGAACTGACGTGGCTCGCCGAAGACCCGCCCGAGGAAGCGCGCGACTTCTGGGCCGACAACTATCCTCCCATGACCGGCATCGACGGCAACAGGCGCATTGCCGAGGATGCGGGATACCACGTTTTTGACCACTGGGTGATGCCGCCGGCGGCGTGGTGGCCTGACTACTACACGCCCCTGCGCCAGCGGTGCGACGAACTGGCCCCGATCGCCGAGCACGACTCGGCCCTGGCCGGAGTGCTTGCCGGCGAGCGGCGCGAGATCGACGTTTTCGCCCGTTCCAACGGCAGTTACTCCTATGTTTTTTATTACTTGAGAAAATCTTGATATGAAACGCGGTTTCGCGCTGGCGCCGATTCTCGGCCGTGTTATTGCGCGGGCGCCGCTTGACGAGGGTCGGTGCGGGACCGAATTCTAGACCCGTGGCGCAGTGCCACAGCCGCCGGTTCGCTACAGTGAACAGGCCGACCGGCGGGCAACGTCAGTTGGGACCTCGATGTTGGGGTCCGGCAAGGGAGACGACGACATGAAGCTTCGCCTCACCAAGCTCACCGCCGCCGCCTTCGCGCTCGCCGTCGGCATCGCCACCTTCGTGGCGACCAACCCGGCGGTCGCCTGCGACAAGTACGTGGGCGTGTGACGTCGGCGACGACGGCGCAACGTAAAGGAAGCCCCGGCGGCCGCTTCGGCCGCCGGGGCTTTTCCATTGCGCCTGCGCGGCCGGTGCGGTGCCGCGCGTGGAGGAACGATGAAGGGCGTCAGCCGCCCTCGATTTCCTCGCGCAGCATCTCCAGCTCCAGCCATCGCTCCTCGGACTGGGCCAGCTCGGTCTTCACCGCGTCCAGCTTGTCGGCCGTCTTCTGGAAGCGCTCCGGGTCCTTGGCGTAGAGGTTGCCGTCGGTCAGCGTCTTTTCCAGAAGCTCCGCTTCGGCCGTCAGTTCCTCGATGCGCTTGGGCAGACGCTCCAGGTCGCGTTGCTGCTTGTAGCCCAGCTTGGCGGTGCGCGGCTTGGGCTTTTCCTTCTGAGCGGCCGGTTTCTCGGCCTTCTCCGACTTGGCCTTGGCATGGGTGGCGTTGCTGACGGCCACGCCCTCGCCGCGCTGCGCGACCATGTCGGAATAGCCGCCGGCGTATTCCGTCGCCGTGCCGTCTCCGGGCATGAAGATGGAGGCCGTCACCACGCGGTCGAGGAAGTCGCGGTCGTGGCTGACGATCAGCAGCGTGCCCTCGTACTCCGACAGAAGCTCCTGGAGCAGATCGAGCGTGTCCATGTCCAGGTCGTTGGTGGGCTCGTCCAGTACCAGGAAGTTGCTGGGCTTGGCGAGCGTCTTGGCCAGCAGCAGGCGGTTGCGCTCGCCGCCCGACAGGCTGCCGACAGGACTGCGGGCCTGCGTCGCGTCGAACAGGAAATCCTTCATGTAGCCGACCACATGACGCGGCGTACCGCGCACGTTGATGTGGTCGCCGCCCGTGTCGGCCAGCGTGTCCCAGATGGTCTTGCTGTCGTCCAGGCCCGCCCGGCGCTGGTCCAGATAGGTCATGGTCAGGTTGGTGCCCAGCCGCACGCGGCCTTCGTCCGGCTGCATCTGGCCGGTGAGGATTTTCAGAAGCGTCGACTTGCCGGCGCCGTTGGGGCCGATGAAACCCACCTTGTCCCCGCGCAGGATGCGGGTGGAGAAATCGTCCAGGATCAGCCGGTCGTCGAAGCGCTTGGAGACATTCTCGGCCTCGATCACCAGCTTGCCCGAGGCCTGGCCCACGTCCGCCTCCATGGACACCGAGCCCGCCTTGGCGATGGTCAGCGAGCGTTCCTTGCGCACCTCCTGCAAGCGGTTGAGCCGGCCCATGTTGCGGCGGCGGCGGGCGGGCAGGGTGCGGCTCGCCCACACCGCTTCCTCGGCGATCTGCTTGTCGAGCTTCTCCATCTCGGCCGCCTCGCGCGCCATGACCTCGTCGGACCAGCGGTCGAAGTCCTGGAAGCCCGCGTCGTTGCGGCGGACGACGCCGCGATCCAGCCAGAAGGTCGTGTTGGTCAGGCGGTTGAGAAAGGCGCGGTCGTGGCTGATGAGCACCAGCCCGCCGCGGAAGCGCAGCAGTTCCTCTTCCAGCCACTGGATCGTCGGCAAGTCCAGGTGGTTGGTGGGCTCGTCCAGCAGCAGGATGTCGGCGCCCGAGACGAACAGCCGCGCCAACGCCGCCCGGCGCGCCTCGCCACCCGACAGGGTGGTGGGGTCCAGCGACGGGTCCAGCGCGACCGCGTCCAGCAGGATGTCGACGTGGTGCAATTCATCTTCGCGCGCCGCCGACAGCCCTTGCGCCACGAAATCGTGCACCGTGTCGAAGCCCGACAGGTCGGGCTCCTGCGGCAGATAGGCGACCTTCACGCCCGGCTGGGTCCAGATCTCGCCGCCGTCGGGCTGCACCACGCCGGCGGCGATCTTCAGCAGGGTCGATTTGCCCGAGCCGTTGCGGCCGACCAACGAGACGCGGTCGCCGCGCCCGACGGCGACCTCCACGCCGGTGAACAGGGCCTTGTCGCCCAGCGAGAGGCGAATGTCTTTCAGCGTCAGAAGCGGGGGCGCCGGCGGCACGGGTGCGATGTCCTCTAAAGGCCAGGAAACAGGCGGGAAAGAGGCCGCGTTTGTACCACCCTCCCTACGCCACGTGCAACGCGCCCGCCGGGTGGGTGGGCTGCACGCCCCAGATCTCGCGGGCGTAGTCCATCACGACGCCGTCGGCACTGAACTTGCCCATGCGCGCAATCGTCAGGATGGACCGGCGGGTCCAGTCGTCCGGATCATCCACGAACAACCGTTCCGCCTTTTCCTGCGCCTCAAGATAGGCGGCGAAGTCGGCGCACAGCATGTAACGGTCGCCGGAGGTCAGGCTTTCGACGATGGGGCGGTGGCGGCTCGGGTCGGCCGGCGAGAAGTAGCCGTCGGAAATCATGTCCAGCACGCGGGCGAGCGCCGGGTTGGAGGCGATGAAGACCTTCGGGTCGTAGCCCTCGCGCGTCATGCGCTCCACATCGCCGGCGGACAGGCCGAAGAAGAACAGGTTCTCCTCGCCCACCTCTTCGGCGATCTCGATGTTGGCGCCGTCGCGGGTGCCGATGGTCAGCGCGCCGTTCAGGGCCAGCTTCATGTTGCCGGTGCCCGAGGCTTCCGTGCCGGCGGTGGAGATCTGCTGCGACAGGTCGGCCGCGGGCATGATGCGCTCCGCCACGCTGACGTTGTAGTCGGGCACGAACACCAGTTTCAGCGCGTCGCGGGTCGCCGGGTCGCGGTTGATGACGTCGGCCACGTCGTTGATGAGCCGGATGATGACCTTCGCCATGGCATAGCCCGGTGCTGCCTTGCCGGCGATCAGCACCGTGCGCGGCGCGATGTCGTCGCCCGCGCGCAGGCGGTTGTAGCGGTGGATGACGTGCAGCACGTTCAGAAGCTGGCGCTTGTATTCGTGGATGCGCTTGACCTGCACGTCGAACAGGCTCGCGGGGTCCAGCGGGCCGGCCAGGCGGTGCGAGAGCCAGGCGCTCAGCCGCTCCTTCGCCTCGCGCTTTTCGGCCATGACGGCGGCACGGAAGCCTTCGTCCTCGGCCAGCGGCATCAGCTCGCGCAGGCGCTCCAGGTCGGTCTTCCAGGCGTCTCCGATGCGCGCCGAGATCAGGCCCGACAGGCCGGGATTCGCCTGGTTCAGCCATCGCCGGGGCGTGATGCCGTTGGTGCGGTTGACGATGCGGTCGGGGAACAGCCGGTGCAGGTCCGAAAAGATGCCCGCGCGCATCAGGTCGGTGTGCAGGCGCGCCACCCCGTTGACCTTGTGGCTGCCCACGAAGGCCAGGTGGGCCATGCGCACGCGCTTTTCGGGCTCCTCGGCGATCAGCGAAACCCGCCGCGCCAGGTCGTGCTCGCCGGGGAAGCGGTGGCGCACGTCGTCCAGGAAGCGGGCGTTGATCTCGTAGATGATTTCCAGGTGGCGCGGCAGCAGACGCTCGAACAGCGCCACCGGCCATGTCTCCAGCGCCTCGGGCAGCAGGGTGTGGTTTGTGTAGGCAAACGTGCCGACGCAAATCTCCCACGCCTCGTGCCAGGGCAGGTGATGCTCGTCCATCAGGAGGCGCATCAACTCGGGCACGGCAATGCTTGGGTGCGTGTCGTTGAGCTGCACCGCCACCTTCTCCGGCAGGCGGGCCAGGTCGCCGTGACGCTTGCGGAAGCGGCGCAGGATGTCGCGCAGGCTCGCGGCGGCGAAGAAATACTCCTGCTTGAAGCGCAGTTCCTTGCCCTGGCTGGTGCTGTCGTCGGGATAGAGCACCTGGGAGATGGTCTCCGACGCCGATTCCTCGCGCACGGCCTCGATGTAGTCCCCGCGGTTGAAGCGGGCCAGGTCGAAGCCGTGGCTCGCCTTGGCGTCCCACAGGCGGATGTTGTTGACCGTCCAGGCCCCGAAGCCGGGGATGGGCAGGTCGTAGGCGGTGGCGATCACTTCCTCGCCACCTTCCCAGTGGCGGCGCGGATGACCCTCCTGGTCGCGGTATTCCACGGTGTGACCGCCGAAGCGTATGGGGTAGGCGACCTCCGGCCGCGCGAACTCCCATGGGTTGCCGCGCGCCAGCCAGTTCTCCGGCACCTCGCGCTGCTCGCCGTTTTCGATGACTTGGCCGAACATGCCGTGGTGGTAGTGGATGCCGTATCCCATGCCGGGAATGCCGACGGTCGCCATGCTGTCGATGAAACACGCCGCCAGCCGCCCCAGACCGCCGTTGCCGAGCGCCGCCTCGGGCTCCTGCTCGCAAACGGCGTCCAGGTCCTGGCCCAGCACGGCCAGCGCGGCGCGGGTGACGTCGAGCACGCCGGTGGACAGCATGTTGGCCTTCAGCGACCGCCCGATCAGGAACTCCAGCGACAGGTAATAGATGCGCTTGGCGTCGGAGTGGTCGGCCTGGCGCAGGCTGTCGATCCAGGTTTCCACCAGCAGGTCGCGCACCGTGCGCGCGGTGACCATGTACCAGTCGTGCGGCGTGGCGTCGCCCGCGTCCTTGCCGATGTCGTGCTTGAGATGATCGAGCAGCCGGCGCTGCGCGTCTCGCACCTCGCTGGCCGGAAGGGCGGCGGCGGACGGCGTTTCGGAGCGGCGGCGGCGGTCGGTCACGGCGGCGATCCCGGTGCGGTGTGCGGAAGGCGGCGGGCGGACGTGCGACGGGGCGGCCGCTGCGACCGCCCCGGGCGACTCCTTGCGAGTCTAACCTTCCTTGCCGAATGGGGAAACCGGTGACCTTCCGTCGCCTTCCTTCAACCGCCGGTACGCCGCACGGACTCCCTGCGCCGCCCCCTGCGGTCCGTTTCGGCCGGGGGCGGTGCGGTGTGGTCCTCGTCGGACTCGCCCAGCGGCTCGATCCAGAATCGGCAGGAGGCGGTGCCGATGGCTTCGTCGTGGGCCAGGAATTCCGCCTGGTCGCGCGACATTGGGGCGCTGCGGCCATGAATCTGCGTGACGGAGCTTTTCCAGCACACACGATATAGCCCGCCGCGCGACACGGCCCGCTGCCCCGATTCGGTGCTCAACATCCGTTACCTCCATTTGCACGTATTATTCTTACTTCCGGATTGTCCGTCTACCGCAAGACGATTATCCGGCTTGTCCTTTGGGATAACAGCCAGGACGCTGATTCGATCCCTGCAGCAGGGCATTATTCCGCTTGCGATCGGCGGTTTTTCCTTTGTCCGGTCTTGCAACGTCTTTGCAGGCTCAAGGGATCGGGGCCGGATTGTCGTTACGGTTTCCCGGGTCGGCCGCGGCGAAACCGCGCGTTCCCATTCCGAAATTTGGTGGCGACCATGCAACGCCTTCCGCTTCCGGTTTCCATCTTTGGCGCGCTATGCTCGCCGAAAGAACGAGCCGAGGGTTGGAGGGCACCCATGACCGAGAAGCTCACGCGCGACGCCGGTGGTGCCGTCGACGACATCATCGCGGAAATGCGCCGCACCTTCCTGGATGAAGCGGCGGACACGCTGCGCGCCCTGGAACTGGTGGTGGAGGATGCCCGCCACGACCGGCTGCCCCAGGCCGACATGGTGCATCGGGTGCGCACCGATGCGGTGTCCCTGCGCGGGCAGGCGGCCAACCTGGGGCTGTCGCTGATCGCCACCGTGGCGGCGCGGCTGGAGGATTATCCCGTCGGCACGCGGCAGTTGCCGCCGCGCGGTTTCGACGACATGGAGGTCTTCATCGAGACGCTTCTCGACATCGTGGAAGGCCGCATCTCCATGGACACGGAGGCCGCGGCCCTGGTCCGCAAGCTGCCGCCCAAGGCGGGTTTCCGCGTCGGCGACATCGAAGTGCGCGACGTGGAGGTGCTGCTGGTCATGCCCTATGGCGCGGCGGCGCATTTCGTCGAGCGCGAGTTGCAGCAGTGCGGTTACCGCACCCATACCATCGGCAACACGTTCGACGCCCTGTCGATCATCGTGCGCACCAAGCCCGACCTGGTGATCGTCGGCGCGGTGATGCCCGACCTGTCGGGGATCGATCTGGTGATGGGCCTGCACGCCATGCCCCAGACCCGCAACATTCCAACCGCCCTGATCACCAGCCTCCCGCCCGAGGACGACTACCTGAAGCTGCTGCCGCCCGACGTGCCGGTGATCCACAAGGGCGCCCAGTTCGGCGACGACCTGGCCGACGCGCTGGACCGGCTGTTCCTGATCTGACGACCCCTGTAGGACGCAGCCGGTCGGCGCGCAGCCGGCCTTAGGCGCCCGAGGAGTCAACGAGAGTGGCTGCGCGCTTGCGCTCCAGTTCCGCCAAGTCGGCCTCAAGGGCTTTTTGGACCGCCGTCACCCGTGCCTCGCACGTTTCGGAAGGCGAGGCGCATTCGGCTTTGACTGCTGCGATCAGCGCGTCCGCTTCCGTCGCCCTCGTAGCGATCAGGCCGTCAAAGAAGGCGTCGCGGGCGTCAACACTGGGGAAGCTTTCGGGCGCCAGTAGCACCGTGACGGTCGCCGGGTACTTGTTCATGGCGCCTGAACCGGCATCGATGGCAACGCCGATCAGGCCGCCAAAAATGACGTTGCCGATCGTCATCGCCTCGAAGGAACTGGCGAGCACCCCGGCGCCGTTTTGGAACCCTTCCTTCTCGCACGCCACCGAGATGTTGTGCTTCGACTTCGGCACCTCAATGCTGCCAGGCGTAGGGTTGACAATGCCCAACACACCATTGGGACTGGAAAGCGTGCAGCTCGCGCCACTGGGGTCCGTCATGACGCTGACGTTCTGGGAGGTGCCCTCAACGATCGAGGAGCATGCGCCAAGCGCTAATGCGGTCGCGCCGACGCCGAGCAGCTTGAAAATATTCATGTGTGAAAGTTCCCTAGGGTAAGTTGATGGCGTACGATATTCCTCCTCCGTTCTTCGCGCAACAGCAATATCATATCGTCATAATCAACCTCAGCGTGCGCTGGGGTGGCGCGGGACAGATGCCGCCCCCATTCTTTTGGTCATGCCTGATTTCGCACCCAATCCATTTCACGAGGACCAACCGCATGGAAACGCGCCCGCTCGGACGCACCGGTCTGAACGTCTCGTCCATTTGCCTCGGCACCATGACCTTCGGCGAGCAGAACACCGAGGCCGAGGGTCACGCCCAACTGGACTACGCGCTGGATCACGGCGTCAACTTCCTGGACACCGCCGAGTTGTATCCCGTCACGCCCCGGCGCGAGACGCAGGGCCGGACAGAGGAGATCATCGGCACCTGGATGAAGGCGCGCGGTACGCGCGATCAGGTGGTCGTGGCGTCCAAGGTCGTCGGGCCGTCGCCGGCCATGGACTGGTTCCGCGGCCCCGATCATCGCCTGGACCGCGCCAACATCACCGCCGCCCTGGACGCCAGCCTGGCGCGGCTGCAGACGGATGTCATCGACCTCTACTACCTGCACTGGCCGGATCGGAAGACCAACTTCTTCGGTCAGCTCGGGTACACCCACGATCCCGATAACGAGGCCGTGGCGCTGGAGGAAAGCCTGTCGGTGCTGGCCGACATGCAGAAGGCCGGCAAGATCCGCCACATCGGCCTTTCCAATGAAACGCCCTGGGGCCTCATGCACGCGCTGCATCTGGCGGAAAGCAAGGGCCTGCCGCGCGTCGCCTGCGTCCAGAACCCCTACAACCTGCTCAACCGGTCCTACGAGGTGGGAATGGCCGAGTGTTCCATGAGGGAAGAGGCGGGGTTGTGCGCCTACAGCCCGCTCGGTTTCGGGACGCTGTCGGGCAAGTACCTGGGCGGGGCCATGCCGCGGGGGGCGCGCATCACGCTTTTTCCCGACCGCTACACCCGCTACACCAAGCCCCGCGCGGTGGCGGCGACCGAGGCTTATGTGGCGCTCGCGCGGGACCACGGGCTGGACCCGGCGCAGATGGCGCTGGCCTATGTGACGTCGCGGCCATTCGTGACCTCCAACATCATCGGTGCGACGACCATGGCGCAGCTTGAGAGCAACATCGCGAGCGCGGCGCTGGACCTGCCCGAGGCGGTGCTGGAAGGCATCGAGGCGATCCACGCCGACAACCCGAACCCGGCGCCCTGACGGGGCCCCCAACGGCGTAGTCCGGGCGAGGAAAGGGAAGACGGGGGCGGCCGTCGCCGCTAGACTGCGGCGGCCGTTCTCCGTTCACGCCCAGACTCAAGGTCCCTCTCCATGTACCTGGATTTCAAGAATTCCCTTTTCGGCGCGATTCCCTTTGGGAACGATTTCACCCATTTGGTGTTTGGACTTGTAGTGCTGTTGGTGACCGCCATCGTGTTTCGTCAGCCCGTGGGGAAATGGTCAACATTGCTGCCAGTCGTGCTGATCTCCCTTGCGATGGAACTGACGGACGTGTTGGTATATGGGCATGACGCGGGTGCCGCCGCGCGCGACTTCGTGACGTTCTGCCTGGTGCCGGCGATCCTGGTGCTGGTATTCCGACAAGGATGGGCCAAGGCGTGACACATTCCCACGACGACACCGCTTTGGGCGTGATCAATCTGGATGTCGGGGCGAACCTGGCGACGGCTTTGAAGGCCGTCATGGCCGCCGTGCGCGGACACCTGCCGCCGCCGCTGGCGGAGCAGTTCGCGCTGGACGTCACCCCGCCCGAATTTCCCGAAGTGCCGGCATCCAACGACTTCCTCGAGGCGCTGTTGCCGCACCTTGTGCCCGCCGTGCGCTTCCTGCGCGATGCCGGCGTGCCCGAGGATCACATCCGCGTCGTCGTCATGGAGGCGCTGGAGCCCTACCTGGCGCACGACGGGGACCTGCGCGCCGTGCATGGCGAGGTCGCTCCCGTCAGCCGCACCGATGCCGACGACGATGACGCGGACGCCATCGAGGGCCCGCGCCCGCCGGTCGCCGGCGACGATGCGGTGCATGTGGAGGCCGCCGAGGCCTCCGACAACACGCTGGTCGTGCGCGGCTGCGGCTACCTGCGCATGATGCGGGAGATGGGCGCGTCGGACCTGGGCGCCTGGATGACCTGCGGACTGGAGGAGCGCATTTGCACCCACCAGGGCCTGCGTCTTTTGAGCAACGGCCAGTACCGCGGCGGCAAGACCTGCCGCTTCCAGGATGTCAGCAAGGCGGCCGAGACAAGCGACTCCGGCTGACGGGCGCGGCGGCGGACCCTACCGCGAAGAGAACGTGAGCGCCTCTTCCGCCGCGCGGATCAGGGCGCGGGCCTTGTTCGCGCACTCCTGGTACTCGCTTTCCGGATCGCTGTCGGCCACGATGCCCGCGCCAGCCTGGATGTGCATGATGCCGTCCTTGACCAGTGCGGTCCGCAACGCGATGGCCGTGTCCATGCCGCCATTGGCCGCGATATAGCCGATGGCCCCGGCATAGAAGCTTCGGCGCAGACCTTCCAGTTCGTCGATGATCTCCATGGCGCGCACCTTGGGCGCGCCCGAGACCGTGCCGGCGGGAAAGCCCGCCATCAGCGCGTCCATGGCGTCCAGCCCAGGCCGGATGGTGCCTTCGACGTTGGAAACGATGTGCATGACGTGGCTGTAGTTCTCGATGACCATCTTCTCGGTCACCTTGATGGTGCCCACCTTGGTCACCCGGCCGACGTCATTGCGGCCCAGGTCCAGAAGCATCAGGTGCTCCGACAGCTCCTTGGGGTCGGCCAGCAGGTCGGCGGCGAGTTCCTTGTCTTCCGCGGCCGTGGCGCCGCGCTTGCGGGTGCCGGCGATGGGGCGGATGGTCACCGTGTCGTCGCGCAGCCGCACCAGGATTTCCGGGCTGGAGCCGACGATGGTGAAACCGCCCATGTCGAGGTGGAACAGGAACGGCGAGGGATTGGTCCGCCGCAGCGCGCGGTAGAGCTGGAACGGCGGAAGCTTGAATTCGAGGCCGTAGCGCTGCGACAGCACCACCTGGAAGATGTCGCCGTCTACGATATACTCCTTGGCCTTGGCGACCATGTCGTGGAACTGCGCGCGCGTGACGCTGGAGGTCGGCTCCGGCCGCTCCGCCCCCGGATGCAGGGGTTCGCGCCGATAGGGCAGGGAGCGCTCGAAATCCGCCACCGCGTCGGCAAGGCGTTCCTGTGCCTGCTCCCAGGCCGCGGCGGCGTCCACGCCCTGGCGCGGGCGGACAGGCGTGACCAGGGTCACCGAGTCCTTGATGGTGTCGAAGATCGCCATCAGCGTCGGCCGGATGAAGACGCCGTCCGGGATGCCCAGCGGGTCCGGGTTGCTGTCCGGCAGGGTCTCCACCAGACGCACCATGTCATAGCCCATGTAGCCCACCAGACCCGCGGCCATGGGTGGCAGGGTCTCGGGCAGATCGATGCGGCTTTCGGCGATCAAGCGCCGCAGACTGTCGAATGCGGTGCCGTCGGGCTGGAAGACGTCGGCGTCGGTGCGGGCTGATCGGTTGATCTCGGCCGCGTCGCCCCGGCAGCGCCAGATCAGGTCCGGCTTCAGCCCGATTATGGAATAGCGCCCGCGCACCGCGCCGCCCTCTACGCTTTCCAGCAGGAAGCTCATGGCCTGCCCGTCGGCAAGCTTGAGGTAGGCCGAGACAGGCGTTTCCAGGTCCGCCACCAGGGTGCGCCAGACCACCTGCGCCGCGCCCTGCTCGTAGAGGCGGGAGAAGGTGGCGAAGTCGGGATGCGCGGTCATGGAGCGGTCCTGCGGTGGGATGATGAAGCGGTGTGTTGAGGAAGGAGCGGGGCCACCCCGGGGGCGGCCCCGCAGACAGGGTGCTTAGAGGGTGCGCTCGATCAGCGCGCGGTCGACCGTCACGCCGTAGCGGTCCGCGAAGGCCTCCAGGAGCTGGGTCGACAGGTCGTCGGCCAGGCCGCGGCGGATTTCCGTCCGCACCTGCTCGAAGCCCTGGGCCTGGGTCGGCTGCTCGACGGGCAGGATGTCCGTCAGCTTGGCGACGACCCAACCGTCCCGGCCCCGTGCGACGGCCACGGCTCCCGGCGCATCGGCCTGGAACAGCTCTGCCACGGCGGCGGCGGGCAGCGGGCCGGCGGGCGTCTGCAGGCCCTGCGCATCGCGGCGGAAGGGCGGGGTCGTGCCGTGGGGCAGCCCGGCTTCCTCGGCCAGCGCCGGCAGGCGGGCGCCTTCGCGGATGCGGTCGGCGAAGCCGCGCGCCGTTTCCTCTGACAGGGTCTGGCGCGTCTCGGCCTGCCACAGGGCGACCACGTCCTCGCGCACGTCCTCGAACGGCCGCGGCTGCGGCGGGGTGATCTCGTCCACCCGCACGATGAAGAAGCCCCGGCCGATCTCTTCCAGCAGAGACTCGCGGCCGGCCTCAAGCGAGAAGGCCGTGTTGAGGAAAACCTCTTCCTCGGGCAGGGCGGAAACCGGCGCGCCCTCGGGGCCAAGGCCCTGCGGGTCGACGGCGGGGATGGTCAGAAGCTCCAGGTTCGACTGCCGCGCCGCTTCCTCCAGCGTCGCGCCACCGCCGAGGGCGTCCTCGACGTCGGCGGTCAGGTCGTAGAGCACGTCGACGGCCTTGTCGGCGGCGATCCGCTCGCGCACCTGGTCGCGCACGTCCTCCAGCGACGGCGTCTCGCCGGCCAGGATCTCGGCGACGTGGAAGACGTGCCAGCCGATGGGCGTCTGCACCGCGTCGCTGACGGCCCCTTCCTCCATGCCGAAGACCACGTCGGCGGCGCTGGGGGGCAGGGTGTCGGCGGTCATCGCACCCAGGTCCAGCGGCGGCGGCGCGCCGGCCTGCTCGGCGGCGTCCGCCAGCGTCGCACCGCCCTGGGCGGCTTCAGCCACGGCGCGGGCGGTCTGTTCGTCGCCCACCAGCACCTGAGAGATCACGCGCTGCTCGGCCTCTTCCAGCTGGGGCAGCATGGCCTCGTACTCGGCGCGCAGTTCCTCTTCCGTCACGTTGACCTCGTCGGTGAGGTCCGACGGGCGCATGACCAGCGCCGTCAGGGCGCGGTATTCCGGGGCGGTGAAGGCCTCGATGTTCTCGTCGTAGACAGTGCGCAGCTCCGGGTCGGCGGGGACCGGCGGCAGCTCCTGCGCCGCATCAGGCACGCGCAGCACGGCGGCCCGGCGTTCCTCGGCCACGCGCTCGAACAGGGGCACCACCAGCGGCTGGGGCGCCACCGCGCCGGCGGAGGCCGTGTTCAGCAGCGCCTCGCGAGTCAGGTCCTGGCTCAGGCCGCGCAGGAACTGCTCTTCCGTCAGGTTGTTCTGCGCCAGCACGCGGCGGAACAGGTCGCGGTCGAACTGGCCCTGCTGGTTCTGGAAGGCGGGGATCTCGGTGATGCGCTGGCGCAGGTCCTGGGGTGCGGGCTGCACGCCCAGGTCGGCGGCGGCGGCGTCGACCACCGCCTGCCGCGCCAGTTGGGCGATCACCTGATCCACCACGCCCAGGTCGCGGGCGCGCTCGGCGGTGATCTCGGGGCCGAGGACGCCGCGCAGGCGCTCCACCTCGCGCTGGAAGGCGGCCCGCACGGTCTGCGGAGAAACCTCCACATCGCCCACCTCGATGGCCGGCACGTCGCCACCGACACCGCGCACGACGTCGCCGATGCCCCAGATGCCGAAGCTGAAGATCAGGAGAATGAAGAGAACCTTGGCGGGGCCTTTGCTGGCACCCCTGCGAAGCGCGTCGAGCATGGTGCGGGGGAGTATCCGTCCTTGTGGAAAATCAGGTTTGGCGGGCATCTTAAGGGTCGGGTCCGGCCCCGGCAACCGGAGAAAATGGGGCGCCCGGCGCCTCCGCGCCCTGTGGTCAAGCGTTGCCGCCTGTGGTAGAGCAAACACCACCCGTATCTAGGAGGGATCGACCTGACATGACCGCGCGCCGTCCCCTGATTGCCGGCAACTGGAAGATGAACGGCCTTCGCGCCGACGGGCTCAAGCTGGTGGAGGGCCTGATTGCCCACCTCCGCGAGGGCGAGCAGCCCTTCGACATGCTGGTGTGCCCGCCGATGACGCTGGTTGCCGACGTCGCCGCCGCGTCCACCGCATCCACCCTTCTGGTGGGCGGCCAGGACTGCCACCAGAACGAGAAGGGCGCCCACACCGGCGACACCTCGGCCTGGATGCTCAAGGACGTCGGCGCCAGCCACGTCATCGTCGGTCACTCCGAGCGCCGCGCCGATCACGCCGAGTCGTCCGAAATGGTCAAGGCCAAGGCCGGCGCCGCCCACGCGGCGGGGCTGACCGCCATCATCTGCATCGGCGAGACCGAGGACGAGCGCGGCCGCGGCGAGGCGCTGGCCGTCGTTTCCGGGCAGCTTCTGGACAGCCTGCCGGACGGCGCGACGCCCGACAACACGGTCATCGCCTACGAGCCCGTCTGGGCCATCGGCACCGGCAAGACCGCCACGCCGGACGACGTGGCCGAAATGCACGGCGAGATCCGCAGGAAGGCGCACGAGAAGCTGGGCAGCGAGGCCAACCGCCTGCGCATCCTCTACGGCGGCTCCGTCAAGCCGGCCAACGCCGAGGAACTGCTGGCCCTGACCGACGTGGATGGCGCCCTTGTCGGCGGTGCCAGCCTGAAGGCCGAAGATTTCTGGGCCATCGCCAAGGCGGTGGGCTGACCCCGCGAAATGGGGCGCCGGGCCGGCTGAATGGCCTTTCGATGACATTTCATCTGGCCTTGAGCGGCGCGGCGCACTAAAACAGCGTCCAACGCACCACGAGACACCGCGGACGGGGCCGTCCTCCCTTTTCTGGCACGGCCCGCGTCCGCATTTGGGTTTAGAAGAGACCGATGATCACAGTAGTCCTCGTCATCCACCTGCTGATCTGCATCGCGCTGGTCGGGCTGATCCTCCTGCAGCGGTCCGAAGGCGGCGGGCTCGGCATGGGCGGCGGCGGTGGCGGCGGCGGCGCCGGTGGCGCCGGCCTGATGAGCGGCCGTGCCGCCGGCAACGCGCTGACCCGCACCACCGGCATCCTGGCGGCCGCCTTTTTCGCCACCAGCATGACGCTTGCGCTGCTCGCCAACGAGGGCAGCTCGCGCGCCGACGCCATCCTGGAGGACGCGCCCGTCGATCCGACTCCGGTTCCGGCCGTGCCGGGCGAGGGCGAGGCTCCGGCGGTGCCGGCCGAGCCGCAGGCGCCCATCGCCGGCGACTGATCATCCGCTGACGGAGGCGGCCCTGGGGCCGCCTCCCGCCGTTTCAAGCCGCCCGTTCCGTGGCGGCCCGTCAAGAAGAACCACGCCCGCCGGCGGACACGCGCGGCGGCGCGTTCCGATTCGAGGTTAGGGTACGTTCCCATGACGCGCTTCATCTTCATCACCGGTGGTGTGGTCTCCTCGCTGGGCAAGGGCCTGGCCTCGGCGGCGCTGGGCGCCGTTCTGCAGGCGCGCGGCTACAAGGTGCGCCTGCGCAAGCTGGACCCGTACCTGAACGTCGACCCCGGCACCATGAGCCCGACCCAGCACGGCGAGGTCTACGTCACCGATGACGGTGCGGAAACCGACCTGGACCTCGGCCACTACGAGCGTTTCACGGGCGTTCCGTCGCGCCGGTCGGATAACGTGACCACGGGCAAGATCTATTCCAACGTGCTCGCCAAGGAGCGCCGCGGCGACTACCTGGGCGGCACGGTGCAGGTCATTCCCCACGTCACCGACGCCATCAAGACCTTCGTCCTCTCCGACGTGGAGGACGAGGACTTCATGCTGATCGAGATCGGCGGCACCGTGGGCGACATCGAGGGCCTGCCGTTCCTGGAGGCCATCCGCCAGCTGGGCAACGAGCTGGGGCCGCAGCGAACCCTGTTCGTGCATCTGACCCTGCTGCCCTACATCCCGACGGCCGGCGAGTTGAAGACCAAGCCGACCCAGCACTCCGTGAAGGAACTCCTGAGCGTCGGCATCCAGCCCGACATCCTCATGTGCCGGGCCGACCGGCCGATTCCCGACGGCGAGCGCCGCAAGATCGCGCTGTTCTGCAATGTACCCTACGAAAACGTGATCCCGGCGCTGGATGTCGGCTCCATCTACGAGGTGCCGATTTCCTACCACCAGGAAAAGCTCGACATCCAGGTGCTCAAGCACTTCGGCATCGAGGCCGCGCCGGTGGTGGACCTGTCGCGTTGGGAGCGCGTGACCGAGCGTGTCGCAAAGCCCGAGGGCGAGGTGACCATCGCCGTCGTCGGCAAGTACACCTCGCTGCTGGACAGCTACAAGTCCCTGGCCGAGGCCATGACCCACGGCGGCATCGCCAACAACGTCAAGGTCAAGCTGGAGTGGATGGACGCGACCATCTTCGAGAAGGAAGACGCGGCCTACCACCTGGAGAACGTCTCCGGCATCCTCATTCCCGGCGGCTTCGGCGAGCGTGGGGCCGAGGGCAAGATCAAGGCGGTTCAGTTCGCCCGCGAACGCAAGGTGCCGTTCCTGGGCATCTGCTTCGGCATGCAGATGGCCGTCATCGAGGCCGCGCGGAACATGGCAGGCCTGGAAAACGCCAGCTCCAGCGAGTTCGGCCCCACCGACGAGCCGCTGGTGGGCATCATGACGGAATGGCTGCAGGGCAACACGCTGGTGCGCCGCAACGTCAACGACGACCTGGGCGGCACCATGCGCCTTGGCGCCTACGAGTGCCACCTGAAGGAAGGCTCGCTGGTGCGCGAGGTCTATGGCACCGAACGCATCTTTGAGCGCCACCGCCACCGCTACGAGGTCAACATCAACTACCGCGAAAAGCTGGAAGAGGCGGGGCTGACGTTCTCGGGCATGTCGCCGGACGGCGTGCTGCCGGAAATCGTCGAGAATCCGGACCATCCGTGGTTCATTGGCGTGCAGTTCCACCCCGAACTCAAGTCCAAGCCCTTCGATCCGCACCCGCTGTTCACCGCGTTCGTGAAGGCGGCGGTGGATCGCTCGCGGCTGGTTTAAAAGCGCTGCGCGCGCGGGGCCAGCCCCGCACCCCGCCGGAGGCGGAAGCCTCCGGACCTCCATTTTTCCTGATAGAAGACTGGAGGGTTTGGGAGGCCGTGCCTTCCAATCGGGGATCGGGGGCGGAAGCCCCCGTATCTGTATCAGAGGATGCACGACATGACCGCTGCCCCCATTCGTCATGTTTCCGCCGGGTCGGTGACCTTCGGCAACGACCTGCCGCTGGCGCTGATCGCCGGCCCCTGCCAGATGGAAAGCCGCGACCACGCGCTGGAGACGGCGTCGGCGCTGAAGGAAATCGCGGCGCGGGTCGGCATGCCGCTGGTCTACAAGTCCAGCTTCGACAAGGCCAACCGCACCAGCCTGGGCGGCCGTCGCGGCCTGGGTCTGGGGAAGGCGCTGCCGGTCTTCGCCGAAATCCGGGAGTCCTTAAGCCTGCCGGTGCTGACGGACATCCACGAGCGCGAGCAGTGCCTGCCCGTGGCCGAAGTGGTGGACATTCTGCAAATCCCGGCCTTCCTGTGCCGCCAGACGGACCTTCTGGTCGCCGCCGCCGAGACGGGCGCGGTGATCAACGTGAAGAAGGGCCAGTTCCTGGCGCCGTGGGACATGAAGAACGTGGTCGCCAAGCTGGACGGCAGCGGCAACGAGCGTGTGATCGTGACCGAGCGCGGCGCGTCGTTTGGCTACAACACCCTGGTGACCGACATGCGCGGCCTTCCGCAGATGGCGCACGACACGGGCGCGCCGGTGGTCTTCGACGCCACCCACAGCGTCCAGCAGCCGGGCGGGCAGGGCGGCAGCTCGGGCGGCGACCGCCGGTTCGCGCCGGTGCTGGCGCGCGCGGCCGTGGCGGTGGGCATCGCGGGCGTCTTCATGGAGACGCACCCCGACCCGGACCATGCGCCGTCCGACGGCCCGAACATGATCCCGCTGTCGGGCCTGGAGCCCATCCTGGCGCTGCTGAAGGAGATCGACGGCATCGCCAAGAGGCATCCGGTGGTGCTGGATTGACGTTTCAAGGGCGGCTTCGCGTGATGCGGGGCCGTCCTTTTCGCATCCGTTCCCGGCCGCTCCGGTTCGTAACGGGACGTTGCCTTGCCAAGCGCCCTTCGCGGGGCTATGACGGACACGGTTTCAAGACCCACCCAATTCTATTTCAGGGGCTGGACTCACCATGACTGCCATTATCGACATCCACGGCCGCGAAATTCTCGACAGCCGCGGCAATCCCACCGTCGAGGTCGACGTGATCCTGGAAAGCGGCGCCTTCGGCCGCGCCGCGGTTCCGTCGGGCGCCTCCACCGGCGTTCACGAGGCCGTGGAGCTGCGCGACAAGGACCAGGGCCGCTACCTGGGCAAGGGCGTGCTGCAGGCCGTGGACAGCGTCAACGGCGAAATCTTCCAGGCGCTGTCTGGCATGGAAGCCGAAGAGCAGCTGGTGATCGATCAGACTATGATTGACCTGGACGGCACGCCCAACAAGGCCCGCCTGGGCGCCAACGCCATTCTGGGCACGTCGCTGGCCGTCGCCAAGGCGGCGGCGGAAGAGGCCGGCCTGCCGCTCTACCGCTACATCGGCGGTGCCTTCGCGCACACCCTGCCGGTGCCGATGATGAACATCGTCAACGGCGGCGAGCACGCCGATAATCCCATCGACATCCAGGAATTCATGATCATGCCCGTGTCGGCCGGCAGCATCGCCGAGGCCGTCCGCATGGGCGCCGAGATCTTCCATCACCTGAAGAAGAAGCTGTCGGCCGCCGGCCTGAACACCAACGTCGGCGACGAGGGCGGCTTCGCGCCCAACCTGAAGTCCTCGGAAGAGGCGCTGACCTTCATCATGCAGGCCATCGAGGCCGCCGGCTACAAGCCGGGCGACGACATCATGCTGGCGCTGGACGCCGCGTCGTCCGAGTTCTTCAAGGACGGCAAGTACGAGATGAAGGGCGAGGGCAAGAGCCTCGACCGCGAAGGCATGGTCAAGTACCTGGAAGACCTGTGCAACCGCTTCCCCATCCTGTCCATCGAGGACGGCATGTCCGAGGACGACTGGGAGGGCTGGAAGATGCTGACCGACACCATCGGCAATCGCGTGCAGCTGGTGGGCGACGACCTGTTCGTCACCAACCCCGAGCGTCTGGCCGACGGCATCGCCAAGGGCGTGGGCAACTCCATCCTGGTGAAGGTCAACCAGATCGGCACCCTGTCCGAGACGCTGGAAGCCGTGGAGATGGCGCACAAGGCCAACTACACGGCCGTCCTGTCGCACCGTTCGGGCGAGACCGAGGACGCGACCATCGCCGACATCGCGGTCGCCACCAACTGCGGCCAGATCAAGACCGGCTCGCTGTCGCGCACCGACCGCATGGCCAAGTACAACCAGCTCATCCGCATCGAGGAAGAACTGGACACCGCCGCGGTGTTCATGGGCCGGGGCGTCCTGCGCACCTGAGGCGTGTTGAATTACCGATGACGGGAAGGGGCGGCGCCTGCGGGTGCCGCCCTTTCTTTTATTGGCGCCAGGACATGCCGTCGCGCGGCAACCGTCCGAAGTCGTCGATGATCGTTACCCGGTGCGGCGGCCGGCCGCTCCAGCGCCAGAAGATCGCGTTACGGTGGGGGAACCCTGCGGCTTGCCCAGCACCTGGCGCGAAGCTCTCGACAATGATCCCGGCGATGCCTTCGGCCATCAGCCTTCGCGCCAAATGCCACGACGGCGGCTCCTCGCCCTGGCTTGCAAGGAGTTCCCAAGGGCAGGCGAGGTCGCCGAGGGTGACGTTCAGGCGCGCGCGCTCCTCGGCATCCGTCAGGTTGGCGACATCCGCGCAGTCCACGTCATAGGCGCAGAGGGTCAGAGGCTGAGGCTTGAAGGGAAAAGCCTGCTGAGCCTCAAGCCACGCGGTTTCTGGTCTGAGCGAGGTGTAGAGCGCTGGCGTACCCTTGGGATTGAAGCGGCCGCCATGCAAGGCGGCGCCGTCTCCGGAGGTTGGGGCGAAAGACCAGCGCGGGTTGTGCGCGCGGTACACCAGCCCCTTCAGCCGCATCAGGCGTAGCCGCCGACGGCAATGCGGCTGAGGTACGCCTTCACGTCTTCTGCCCGGCCTTCCTTGACAAGGTCCTCGGCCGTGCGGTCACCGAAGGAGGGCAGGGGTTGCGCTCGATACCACGCGAAGGCCTGCGGGACCGAACCCGTCCAGGGCAGCACACGATTGATGATCTCCACCACGTCTCGCAGCCGCGCCTGTGTCGCACGAGAGGAGAGGCGGGCGCGCTTGGAGACGGCATCACGCGAAAGGCCAAAAGCCACGGCCATTTCCGTCTTGGAGACGTGCAGGGCCGAGATGAGGCGATCTGTGGAGATCGCGCCATCCGGCGTGACAACCTCGTTCAGGAACGCTTCGGCGGGCGCCATCTGTCTGCCTCGAAACTTGTACCCTTTTCGAGACAAATTATGGGGCAAAAATGCGCTCCCTTCAAGCCACCGCCGCCAAAGACGCCACGTCTCCGCCGACGATGAGCGGCAGGTGTTCGGTGATCTTCGCCACCGGCCAGTCCCACCATGCCGCCTGCAGCAGTGTCTCCACGTCGGCATCGGAGAACCGGCGGCGGATGATGCGGGCGGGGTTGCCGGCGGCCACGGCGTAGGGCGGGACATCCTCGGTCACCACGGCGCGGGCGGCGATGACGGCGCCGTGGCCGATGGCGACCCCGGGCATCACAAGGCAGTCATGGCCGAGCCACACGTCATGGCCGATGATGGTGTCTCCCTTGTGGGGGAAGTTCGTCTCGCCATCGTGTCGGCCGCTCCAGCCGCCCCCGAAGATGGGGAAGGGAAAGGTGCTGATGCCGTCCGTGCGGTGGTTGCCGCCGTTCATGACGAAGGTCGCCTTCCACGCAATCGCGCAGAACCGGCCGATCACCAGCCGGTCGCCGATGAAGTCGAAGTGGTAAAGCACGTTCTTCTCGAACGTCTCGGGTCCCTCGGGATCATCGTAGTAGGTGTACTCGCCCGCCTCGATCAGCGGGTTGTCGACAAGCGGCTTCAGGAAGCCCACGCGACGGATACCCGGCAGCGGGTAGGGCGTCATGGGGTCCGGCAGGATCATGGCAGGGTCGGCGGGCATGGGCGCCTCCTGGCGCGGCGGTTGCGATCTTCGACGGATGGTATATCACCTCTTCGGGTGAGTTCCCTCGGCAACACCTTCCGACTCGTTGATATTGCTTGCGTTACGGCAGTTGACGCCCGAGTCGCGGCGTGATTCTCTATGACCATGGTCCTGATGAATGAAATACGCCGCCGCCTGCGCTATGCCGTCGCTCCCCTGGTGGGGATGGGCGCAGTGGTCTATTTCAGCTACCATATCGTCCAGGGCGACCGCGGGCTCATCGCCTGGGTTCACCTGAAGAACGAAATCGTCAAGGCCGAGGACACGCTGTCCGAAATCCGGGCCCGCAAGGAACGCCTGGAAAGCCGGGTCAGCCTGCTGCGGCCCGACAGCATGGACCCCGACATGCTCGAGGAACGGGCGCGCATCATGCTCAACATGGGCCGCCCCGACGAGCGCATCATTCCCCTCGACCGCTTCTGATTCGTGCATCATTGCGGCCGGGCCGCGCCGCGCCGTACACGCGCAATGCCTTTGTGTCCGCCCCGCCCTACCCGTGCGGGTAGATCGGCTGCCGCAACGGACGGTCATAAGTGTGCGTTGACTTACACGTTTCGTGAAGTTTTCAGCATGTCCGGCCGCTCTTTTGCGACCGCGAATGTCCCGCGTCGTCGTGCGGAATGACTCATTCCCGTTCTTGAACAGTAGCTTAACCGAAAAGCAGTTAAGTTCTCTTTGTGCGTTGCAAAACAAGGGCTTACACACAGCGCGCCCTTGAAAAACGCGCCGCGATGCGTAGTTTCAGAGGGACCAACCGGCCGCATCGCGCGGACCGACCGTCATTTCGGGGAGGAACCATGGCCACCCAACGCCGCAAGCCCAAGTCCTCTGCCCCCCAGAGCGACGTTTCCATCACCCCCGACGATCTCAAGGCCTACTACCGCGACATGCTCCTGATCCGCCGCTTCGAGGAGAAGGCGGGTCAGCTGTACGGCATGGGCCTGATCGGCGGGTTCTGTCACCTCTACATCGGACAGGAAGCCGTCGTCGTCGGCGTGCAGGCCTGCGCCAATCCGGGTGACACCATCATCACCAGCTACCGCGACCACGGCCACATGCTGGCGACCCAGATGGACCCCAAGGGCGTGATGGCCGAACTGACGGGCCGGCGCGGGGGCTATTCCAAGGGCAAGGGCGGCTCCATGCACATGTTCAGCCGCGAGAAGGGCTTCTTCGGCGGTCACGGCATCGTCGGTGCTCAGGTGCCGCTGGGTACGGGCCTGGCCTTCGCCCACAAGTACAACGAGGACAACGGCGTCACCTACTGCTACCTGGGTGACGGCGCGGTGAACCAGGGCCAGGTCTACGAAAGCTTCAACATGGCCGCCCTGTGGAAGCTGCCGGTGATTTACGTCATCGAGAACAACAAGTACGGCATGGGCACGTCGGTCGCCCGCCACTCCGCCAACCCCGATCTGCACGAGCGCGGCCACGCCTACGGCATTCCCGGCAAGGCGGTGGACGGCATGGACGTGGTCAACGTCCGCAAGGAGACGCAGGGCGTGGTCGACTGGGTGCGCGAGGGCAACGGCCCCTACATCCTGGAGATGGAAACCTACCGCTACCGCGGCCACTCCATGTCCGACCCGGCCAAGTACCGCACCAAGGAAGAGGTGTCGAAGATGCGGTCGGAACGCGACCCCATCGACAACCTCCGCAAGCGCCTCATGGACGAGGCCGGCATGAGCGAGGACGACCTCAAGCAGATCGACAAGGAGATCAAGGGCATCGTCGCCGAGGCGGCCGAGTTCGCGCAGAACAGCCCGGAACCCGATCCGGCCGAGCTGTACACCGAAGTGCTGGTTGACCTCTGAGGCGATAGGAGCGAGCGAAGACCAATGGCTACTGAAATCCTGATGCCCGCCCTCTCGCCGACCATGACGGAGGGCAAGCTGGCCAAGTGGCTCAAGAAGGAGGGCGACGAGGTCGCCGCCGGCGACATTATCGCCGAGATCGAGACCGACAAGGCCACCATGGAGTTCGAGGCGGTCGACGAAGGCACCATGGGCAAGATCCTGGTCGACGAGGGCACCGAAGGCGTGCAGGTCAACCAGCCCATCGCCATCCTGCTTGAGGAGGGCGACGACGCCTCCGCCGCCGAGGATCTGGCCGCCAAGGCCGCCGAGGCTCCCGCGGAAAAGCACGAGCCCCAGGCCGAGGTCGGCGCCACCACGCCGCAGCCGGCCGACGACAGCCAGCAGCTCCCCTCCGGCCGCAACGAACCGCCGGCCGAGCAGCCGCAGACCGGCGAGCTGGTGGAGCCTGTCATCAACACCACCACGGCCTACGCCCCCTACATGGAGGCCGAGCCGACCTACGACAAATTCAAGCGCCAGACGGTGCGCGAGGCCCTGCGCGACGCCATGGCCGAGGAAATGCGCAAGGACGAGAAGGTCTTCCTCATGGGCGAGGAAGTGGCCGAGTACCAGGGCGCCTACAAGGTCACCCAGGGGCTGCTGGACGAGTTCGGCGACAAGCGCGTGATCGATACGCCGATCACCGAGCAGGGCTTCGCCGGGCTGGGCGTGGGTGCTGCCTTCGGCGGCCTGCGGCCCATCGTCGAGTTCATGACCTTCAACTTCGCCATGCAGGCGATCGACCAGATCATCAACTCGGCGGCCAAGACCCTTTACATGGCTGGCGGCCAGATGGGCTGCCCCATGGTCTTCCGCGGCCCCAACGGCGCGGCTTCCCGCGTCGCTGCGCAGCACAGCCAGGACTACGCCTCGTGGTACGCCCACTGCCCCGGCCTGAAGGTGCTGGCGCCGTGGTCGGCGGCGGACGCCAAGGGCCTGCTCAAGGCCGCCATCCGGGACCCCAACCCGGTGGTGTTCCTGGAACACGAGATGATGTACGGCCAGAGCTTCGACGTGCCCGACGTCGAGGACTTCGTGCTGCCCATCGGCAAGGCAAAGGTGGAGCGCGAGGGCAAGGACGTCACCATCGTCTCGTACTCGCGCATGGTCGGTGTCTCGCTGGATGCGGCGGCGCTGCTGGCCGACGAGGGCATCGACGCCGAGGTCATCAACCTCCGCACCATTCGCCCCATGGACATCAACACCATCATCGCCAGCGTGCGGAAGACCAACCGCATCGTGACGGTGGAGGAAGGCTGGCCCGTCGCCGGCATCGGCTCGGAGATCAGTGCGGTCATGATGGAACAGTGCTTCGACTGGCTGGATGCGCCCGTGAAGCGCGTGGCCGGCACCGACGTGCCCATGCCCTACGCCGCGAACCTGGAAAAGCTGGCCCTGCCGCAGCCCGAAAACGTTCGGGATGCCGCGAAGGCCGTGCTCTACAAGTAAATCCGGCGGAAGGAGACAAGGCACATGGCGACCCAGATCCTGATGCCGGCGCTGTCGCCCACCATGACGGAGGGCAAGCTGGCGAAATGGTTGAAGAAGGAAGGTGACACGGTCGAGAGCGGCGACATCATCGCCGAGATCGAGACCGACAAGGCCACCATGGAGTTCGAGGCGGTCGACGAGGGCACCATCGGCAAGATCCTCGTCGACGAAGGCACCGAGGGCGTCCAGGTCAATCAGCCCATCGCCATCCTGCTGGAGGAAGGCGAGGACGAAAGCGCGATCGAAAGCGCCGAGGCCCCGGCCGGCGCCGGTGGCGGCGAGGCCAGGCTGGAGGCCCCGCAGCCCGAAAGCCCGCCCAAGCCCGCCATGGAGGGTGCCGCGGCGACCCCGGCCCCCGCCGAGGCCGCCACGCCGTCCGCTCCGTCGGGGCAGGCGAGCACGGGCAAGGGCGGCGGCCGCATCTTCGCAAGCCCGCTCGCCAAGCGCATGGCCAAGGACGCCGGGCTTGACCTGGGCCAGATCAAGGGCACCGGCCCCAAGGGCCGCATCGTGAAGGCCGACATCGAAAAGGCCAAGGCCGAGGGTGTCGGCAAGGCCGCCGCTCCCGCCGCCAAGAAGGAGGGGGCCGTCGCGGCCGCGCCGCAGGCGCCGGGTGCCGCCAAGGCCGCCGCCTCGGCGACGCCGGAGCAGGTCGCCATGGGCCGGCCGTACCGGCTGGAGCCCAACTCGGGCATGCGCAAGACCATCGCCAAGCGCCTGAGCGAATCCAAGCAGACCGTCCCCCACTTCTACCTGACGGTGGACCTGGAGATCGACGAGCTGCTGGACCTGCGCAAGCGCCTGAACGCCAAGGCGGACGGCGACTACAAGCTGTCGGTCAACGACCTTATCATCAAGGCCGTCGCCGCCGCCCTGAAGAAGGTGCCGGCCGCCAACGCCACCTGGACCGACGAGGGCATCCTCTACTGGGAGGACATCGACGTCTCGGTGGCTGTGGCGACCGAGGGCGGGCTGATCACGCCCATCATCAAGAAGGCCGACCAGAAGGGCCTGGCGACCATCTCCAACGACATGAAGGACCTCGCCAAGCGCGCCCGCGACGGCAAGCTCAAGCCCGAGGAATACCAGGGCGGCGGGTTCTCCATCTCGAACCTGGGCATGTTCGGCATCCGCGAGTTCTCGGCCATCATCAACCCGCCGCAGGGCTGCATCCTGGCCGTGGGCACCGGCGAGCAGCGCCCCATCGTCAAGGACGGCGCGCTGACCATCGCCACCATGATGACCTGCACGCTGTCGGTCGACCATCGCGTGGTCGACGGCGCGGTGGGCGCGGAATTCCTGGCCGCCTTCAAGGCGATCGTCCAGGACCCGCTGTCCATCATGCTGTAACCGCGACCACGCGACGAAGGAGACCATCGACATGGCTGAGAACACGTTCGATCTCGTGGTCGTCGGGGCGGGCCCCGGCGGCTACGTCGCCGCCATCCGGGCCGCCCAGCTGGGCATGAAGACGGCCATCGTGGAGCGCGAGCACCTGGGGGGCATCTGCCTCAACTGGGGCTGCATCCCGACCAAGGCGCTGCTGCGCACCGCCGACATCTACCGCACCTTCAAGCACGCCAAGGACTTCGGCCTGAAGGCGGGCGATATCGGCTTTGACCTGGATGCCGTGGTGAAGCGCTCGCGCGGCGTGGCGAACCAACTGTCCAGCGGCGTGAAGCACCTTCTGAAGAAGAACAAGGTGCAGGTCTTCGACGGCCACGGCCAGTTGGCCGGCGAGGGCAAGGTGAAGGTGGAGAAGGACGGCAAGGCCGTCGCCGACATCTCCGCCAAGCACATCATCCTGGCGACCGGCGCGCGCGCCAAGACCTTCCCCGGCCTGGAGGCTGACGGCGAGTTGGTGTGGACCTACAGGCACGCGCTCGTGCCCAACACCATGCCGAAAAAGCTGCTGGTCGTCGGCTCGGGTGCCATCGGCATCGAGTTCGCGAGCTTCTTCTCCACCATGGGCGCCGAGGTGACCGTGGTGGAGCTGCTGGACCGCATCACCCCGGCGGAAGACCCGGAAATCTCGGCGTTCCTGGAAAAGGCGCTGAAGAAGGACGGGCTCAAGATTAAGACCAAAACCAAGGTAGCCGAGCTGAAGAAGGGCAAGGGCGAGGTCACCGCCGTCCTGGACGAGAACGGCAAGAAATCCGAAATCACCGTCGACCGCGTCATCATGGCCGTCGGCATCCAGCCCAACGTGGAAAACATCGGCCTCGACAAGGTGAAGGTGGAGCAGGACAAGGCCGGCTTCCTGCAGGTGGACGGCTATTGCCGCACCGGCACGCCGGGCGTCTACGCCATCGGCGACTTGGTGCAGGGGCCGTGGCTCGCCCACAAGGCCAGCCACGAGGCCATCGTCTGCGTGGAGAAGATCGCGGGGATGGAGGGCGTGCACCCCATCAACCGCGAGCACATCCCCGCCTGCACCTACTGCCACCCGCAGGTGGCGTCCGTCGGCCTGACCGAAGCGAAAGCGAAGGAGAAGGGCCACGACGTCAAGGTTGGCCGCTTCCCCTTCGTCGGCAACGGCAAGGCCATCGCCCTGGGCGAGCCGGACGGCCTTGTGAAGACCGTCTTCGACGCCAAGACCGGCGAACTGCTGGGCGCGCACATGGTGGGCGCCGAGGTGACGGAGCTGATCCAGGGCTACTCCATCGCCAAGACGCTGGAAACGACGGAGGAGGAGTTGATGCACACCATCTTCCCGCATCCGACGTTGTCCGAGATGATGCACGAGTCCGTGCTTGACGCCTATGGCAAGGCGATCCATTTCTAAGGGCATCATGACCGACGAGCCGACCACCACCGCCCCCGCTTCCCCGACGTCGTCCGACGGCGGCGCCGAGACCTCGACTCCGGCCAACCGGACCTCGGGATATCAGCGCAAGCCGGACTGGATTCGCGTCAAGGCGCCGACCTCCAAGGAGTATGGCGAGACCCGCCAGCTCATGCGGCGGCTGTCGCTCAACACGGTGTGCGAGGAAGCGGCCTGCCCCAACATCGGCGAGTGCTGGAAGAACCGGCACGCGACGGTGATGATCATGGGCGACACCTGCACGCGGGCCTGCCGGTTCTGCAACATCAAGACCGGCATGCCGAACCGCCTGGACCCCGACGAGCCGCGCAACGTGGCAGAGGCCGTGGGCGAGATGCACCTGCGGCATGTGGTTATCACGTCGGTCGACCGCGACGACCTGGAAGACGGCGGGGCGGCGCATTTCGTGAAGGTGATCGAGGCCGTGCGGGAGCACGCGCCGGGCACCACCATCGAAATCCTCACGCCCGACTTCCGCAACAAGGAAGGCGCCATCAAGCGCGTGGCGGAGGCCCGGCCCGACGTTTTCAACCACAACCTGGAGACCGTGCCGCGCCTCTACCCGTCCATCCGGCCGGGCGCGCGCTACTTCGGCTCCCTGCGTCTGCTGGAGATGGCGAAGGACACCGCGCCCGACATCTTCACCAAGTCGGGCATCATGGTGGGCCTGGGCGAGACGAAGGAAGAGGTCTTCCAGGTGATGGACGACCTGCGCTC
Organism: Caenispirillum salinarum; assembly: GCF_044803115.1. Lineage (GTDB taxonomy): Bacteria > Pseudomonadota > Alphaproteobacteria > Rhodospirillales > Rhodospirillaceae > Caenispirillum > Caenispirillum salinarum_A. Next base: position 2,285,069 of record NZ_CP085224.1, read on the forward strand.
GGCCAAGGTGGACTTCATCACCATCGGCCAGTACCTGCAGCCGACGCCCAAGCATGCGCCGGTGGACCGTTTCGTCACGCCGGCGGAGTTCGAGGACTACGCCCGCATGGCCCGCGCCAAGGGCTTCCTGATGGTCTCGGCGACGCCGCTGACGCGCTCCTCCTACCACGCCGACCGCGACTACGAGCAGCTGAAGGCCGCGCGCATGAAGGCGCTTGGCCAGGCCGCCCCGGCGGCGGAGTAGGGCGCCCATGCCGACACACGCCGAGAAACGCTTCCTGCCGTACACGCCCCAAGAGCTTTACGCCCTTGTGGCGGACGTCGAGAAGTATCCGGAATTCCTGCCGTGGTGCCTGGCGGCGCGCATCAAACGCCGCGAGGGCCACGTTTTCTGGGCGGACCTGGTCATCGGCTTCAAGATGGTGCGCGAACGCTTCACCAGCCGCGTCGCCCTGTCGCCGGAGCAGTGCCGCATCGACGTGACCTACACGGAAGGCCCGTTCAAGTACCTGAACAACCATTGGGCGTTCCTGGAAAGCGACGGCGGCTGCACCATCGACTTCTACGTCGACTTCGAGTTCCGCTCTGCCTTCCTGCAGAAAATCATCGGCGCCCTGTTCTCGGAAGCTGTGGCCCGCATGGTCGCGGCGTTCGAAAAGCGCGCCCAGCAGCTCTACGGCCCGCGCGAGGGCAAGAGTAGGATTCTCGAAAAGGGCGGCACGATCCGCTGAGAGCGCAGTGCTCCCACGCTCCCGATGAGCGGGGGTGGCGTGGGGGGCGGCGCATGGTGTGCGTCGGGCCCCAGGCGGCAGCCCAGGCGCGCAACACTCAAGCGGCTCAGTCTCCGCCGTGGGGCCGATCCGTCCGCAATTCCTCCAGCACCATGCGCAGCGCCGCCTTGATGCTCTGCTTGCGGACCGCCGTGCGGTCGCCGTCGAAGTGGTGGCGCTTCGCATAGGCTTCCTTGCCTTCGCGCGCGAGGCCGATCCAGACCGTCCCGACCGGCTTGTCCTCAGACCCGCCGCCGGGCCCGGCGACTCCGGTCACCGATACAGCGACGCCCACGTGCGCCCGCTCCCGCGCCCCGGCGGCCATGGCTTCCGCGACCGGCTCGCTGACGGCGCCGTGCGCCTCGATCATGCCGGCGGGAACGCCGAGCATCTCGGTCTTGGCTTCGTTGGAATAGGTGATGAAGCCCCGGTCCATAACACCCGACGACCCGGCGATGGCGGTCAGACAGCCGGCGATCAGGCCGCCGGTGCAGCTTTCGGCCGTCGCCAGGTGCGTGCGGGCGACGACGCAGGCATCCAGCACCGCTGTCGCCAGGTCCATGAGGGATTTGTCAAGCAGTTCGCCGGGATGACTCATGGGGGAATCCTGTCAGGGCAAGGCTTTAGAGTAGGAACGTGAGAACAAGATAGAGGGCTGCCGTGCTGTAGGCGCCGGCCAGCAGGTCGTCGACCATGACGCCGAATCCGCCGCCGACGTGACGGTCCGCCCAGCTGACGGGCCACGGCTTGGTCATGTCGAAGATGCGGAACAGCACAAAGCCGATCACATAGGGCCAGAAGGCGACCGGCGCGACGGAAAGGGTCAGCCATTGCGCCGCCACCTCGTCGATGACGATGAGCCCCGGGTCCTTCACGCCCGCTCGCTTGCAATACACGTCCGATGCCCAGACACCGATGGCGAAGACCAGCAGCGCGGCGGGCACAAGCATCCAGGGCGCGCCGAACCATGCGATGGCGGCGGCGAAGGGCAGGGCGGCCAGCGAGCCGGCCGTGCCCGGCATCACCGGCGACAGACCGGCGCCGAACCAGGTGACCACGAGGGTCAGCCACAGCGGCTGGGGCGGCCGGCGATGCCGGGTCGGGTCCCGCGCGTGCAAGGGATCGAACGTGGTGGACATCGCTTCCTTCGGACTGAGCGCGGGGCGGTTTTTCTTGCACCGTTCCTGAAACGACGGATAAAGTACCCGCGCCTTGAGAAAAGGCGGCGCTACCATGCCGCATCCGGACGGTCAGGTCGAGGGTCTGGCCGGATGTTTGCGGGGACTGCCCGGTGCGTCGCTGAAAGAATGAACAGGGCGAGGGGGTACCGGGGAAGCGTTTCTGTTCGTGACCCGTCGGTGCCGGTGATGACCACCGTCACGGACAGGCCCGGCACGGCGTGACAATGTCGTGGTGCGGCACACCCCTTCAAGGCCGGTGAGAGAGTCGCAACAGGAAGCCCATGTCGCAATTCGATCCGCAAGAGCGCAATGTCTCCAAAGCGCGCCTCACGCTGCGTCGCTGGTTCCCAGAACGCCAGATCATCGTTCGCTCGGGCGAACGGGTTCGATCCCTCAAGCTGTCTTCCGCCAGTCAGGTGGCCGTTTTCGCCGCCGGACTGGCCGTGGGCGGCTGGATGGCGTTTTCGTCGGCCATGTTCGTCGGGCACGAGCAGATCATTTCCGCGAAGAACGAGGAAGTGGACCGCGTGCGTTCGGCCTACAAGGGCCTGCTGGCGCAGGTCTCGGTCTACAAGGAGCGAATCGCCGGCATCACCGACAGCCTGGAGCGCAACCACGCGCACATCCTCTCGCTGGTGGACCAGAACCTCACTCTCGACACCCGCCTTGAGAGCATGGAGCGCGAACTGGCGTCCACGGCGCAGGAGCGCGACGCCATCGAGCGCAAGAGCGCCGACCTTGCGGGCCAGATCAAGAAGCTGAAGAGCGAGATCGTCACCGCCGCCTCGGTGGGCGGGGACGGCGAGGGTGCGCCGCCCGTCGCTTTGGCCGCCATGGACGCCTCGGACCTTGTCGAGGAGATGGGAGCGGTGGAAATCCGCCGCGCCCGCGCGTCCCGCGAGCGCGATGCCCTGCGCGAGGAACTGGAGCGCCTGGAAGCCGATCTGGGCCAAGCCGAGCGCGGCGGCGACATCATCGAGACGGACCTCGACAGCATCGAGGTGGAACTGCGCCGCGTCGTCCTGCAGCGCGACCTTGCGACGGCCCAGCGCGAAGCCATGCGCAAGCGCGTCGACGCGCTGGAGAAGACCATCGCGGGCATGGAGCGATCGCAGATCGAACTGTTCACGCGCTTCACCGATCTCGCCGGCGACAAGATTGCTGAAGTGGAGACCGCGCTGTCGTCCACCGGCATCGACCTGGACGCGCTGATCACCAAGACCCAGAAACGCTTCGGCACCGGCGGTCCCTTCGTGCCCAGTGTTCCCGATGGCGAAGAGGCCGATCCGCTCAAGCAGAGCATGAACGACGCCCACCTGAAGCTGGATCGCCTTGACGTTCTGCGCAGGTTGACCTCGACCATGCCGCTGGCCGAGCCCATGAAGCCGGGCTACCGCATCAGCTCCACCTTCGGGCGCCGCTCGGACCCCATCAACGGGCGGGCCGCCATGCACGAGGGGCTGGACATGGTGAGTCACTACAAGTCTCCCATTGTCGCGCCGGGCCCCGGAAAGGTTGTTTACGCCGGCTGGCGCGGTCGTTATGGTCGTTTGGTCGAGATTGACCATGGCAACGGCCTGCGCACCCGCTACGGCCACATGGCCAAGGTCCTGGTCAAGAAGGGCCAGATGGTCGAGACGGGCACGGAAATCGGCCTGCTGGGCAACAGCGGCCGGTCCACCGGCGCCCACCTTCACTACGAGGTGCTTGTCAACGGCGAGCCCCACGATCCCATGTTGTTCATCAAGGCCGGCAGCGATGTTTTCAAAGGCTAAGACCCCGCCCGCCCACTACGGGCGGATCGATACGGCCCCGACGAAGTCGGTGCCCTCCATCATCAGCGCCGACCTGTCGATCACCGGCGACCTTGTCAGCCAGGGCGAGATCCAGGTCGACGGAACCATCGAGGGCGACATCGAGTGCCGCTCGCTGGTCATCGGCATCAACGGCAGCGTGACCGGAGAGGTCACCGCCGACGACGTGCGCATCCACGGTTCCGTTTCGGGGCAGGTTCGCGCCAAGTCGGTCTACCTGGCGTCGACCTCGCACATGGTGGGCGACATCATCCACGAAAGCCTCGCCATCGAGCCGGGCGCCTTCATGGAAGGCCACTGCCGCCGCCTCCAGGACGTCAGCACCACCACCGCCAACCTGCGGCTGGCTGATGACGGCAAGGAGAAGAAGGACGAGGACAAGGAGCCTGCCAAGATCGCATGATCGCTCGCGGCGGGTTCGGAATGAAAGAAGCGAGGGCGTTGACCGCTCTCGCTTTTTTTGTGCTTTGGCTGGCGGTGGTGCTGCGAGGCCGCGAAGACACGAAGTACACGAAGCAGACGCGCTGACGGCGGTGCGGCGGTGCGGCGGCGCCAGTGGGCTGATTCTGTTGTTGTTCCACCAAGGTACCAATGCCTTCCGGCTGAGCCGGAATGAAATGCGAGGGAGGCACGGCCTCCCTCGCGCTCCCGCGTCGCGTGGGGACGAGGGCCCGGCGGCAGCCACCGAACCCGCCCCTTAAACGAACCAGGAGCGCGAGGAGCCGCGCTCCTCGCAAGAACCCATCACGGGCAGCGCGAAGCAGACGGCGCAAAGCGGCCCCCGATGATCCGCGTTCTCCCGGTTGCTTGGTGTCTTGGTGACCTGGTGGGTCAAGAACGACCGTCAGCCAATGAAGCGGCGCCGCCCGACACCAGAACCCGCCTCACCAGTATCGCATCGCGTCGCGGAACAGGTCCGCCAGATCGTCCTCTGTCACCGGCTTTGGGGCCTGGGCGAGCAGGCGCTGCTGCGGCCATGCACTGTTCACAAGAGCCGGGATGTCGTTGTCGGTGTAGCCGATTTCGGTCAGGCCGTTGGGCAGGCCCGTCCTGCGCATCATGTCGGCGAGCCGTGTCGCCAGGACGTCGCCGGCTTCGTCCGGGGCGGCGTCGGTGACGTCGGCGCCGAGCGCCGCGGCGGCGGTCAGGTGGCGATCGGGGCAGGCGTCGGCGGTGAAGCGGAAGGCCGCGGGGGCGTTGACCACCACGGAAATGCCGTGCGGCACCATGCCGCCCTCGCGCTCATAGCCCTTGGCGCGGAACTCGTGGTTCAGGCCGGCGACGGCGTAGCTCATGGCGTGGGGAATGTGCACGCCGGCGTTGCCGAAGCTCATGCCCGCCAGGGTGGCGGCGAAGGTGAGGAAGTCGTGTGCCTCGGTGTCGTTGGGGTCCAGGGCGGCGCGCTCCAGATAGGTGCCGCCGAGGCGGATGGCTTCCAGCGCTCCGCCGTCGCTCCACGGATTCGCGCCCTGGTATGGCGGACGGGCGAGCGGAGTCGCGGGTTTTTCACGGGAGTTGAATGGTCGTGCAGTGTAGCTTTCGATAGCGTGCGTGAGGACGTCGAAGCCCGTCGCCGCCACCACTCCGGCGGGTAGGGAATAGGTCGCGGTCGGGTCCACCACGGCCAGCCGCGGCTTCAATAGCTTATTGGAGATACCGGTTTTCAGCTGGCGCTCCGGCAGGTCGAAGATCGCAACGCCCGTGGTTTCGCTGCCCGTGCCGCTGGTGGTGGGGCAGGCGATGTGGGGCTTCAGCGGCCCCGGCACCGGCTTGGCCGCGCCAACGGGCGCGTTGACATAGGCCAGCAGCTCGTCGGGCCAGGTGCTCAGCAGGTTGGCGGCCTTGGCCGTGTCCATGACGGACCCGCCACCGACAGAGACGAATCCGTCGACGCCCGCTTCCTGCGCCCAGGCGGCGGCTTCGGCAAAAGAACGGTCGGTGGGCTCCACCCGAACCGTGTCGTAGAGCAGCACCTCCATTCCTGCGTCCTGCAGCGCCTTGCGCGCCGTTGCGACGCATTCCAGGGCGCCGACCGTTCGATCCGTGAACAGGGCGACGCGCGTCATGCCCATGGCCTTGGCGTCGTCGCCAATCTCGGCCAGCGCCCCATGGCCGTACTTCAGCGGCACGGGGTCGACGGTGAAGATCGTCTCTTGGTTGGACGGCATCGCGTGCGTCGCGGACATGGATAAAACCTCCCGAGTGGTACTTTAGGGCATGTTTTCGCTTAGTGTCTTGCGCGTTGGCCCCTTCGTCAAAGACAATTCGTTCAGGTACCCGAGTCGACCGGGGGGAATTTTCATCAGCGTTTCGGCTGCGGCAAATCCGCCCCGAACGGGTGGGTTATGTCCATGAGGAAAACCTAATACTCTAGGCGCCGCGCGGATGTGGGAGGCATCCGCTTCGGCAACCCCGCTTGCGTTGTGCGCTGCGAAACGCCATGGTGGGGTCATACCGGAGCAGGCGTGGCACAGACAATAGAGGGGATAAACCGGATGAAAATCGCCATACCGAAGGAGCGGCGCGAAGGGGAACTTCGCGTGGGCGCTTCGCCGGACACGGTGAAAAAGCTGGTTGGCCTGGGCTTCGACGTGGTGGTCGAAACCGGCGCCGGTGAGGGCGCGGCCTTCACCGATGACGCGTTCAAGGACGCCGGCGCGACCATCGGCGGTTCCGCCGCCGACACGGTGAAGGACGCCGACGTCATCCTGAAGGTGCAGCGCCCGCTGGTGCGCGGCGAGGGTGGCGACGAACTTGCCAACTACAAGGAAGGCGCGGTCCTGGTCTGCCAGATGCATGCGCTGACCCAGCGCAAGTGCGTCGAGGCGCTCGCCAAGAAGAAGATCACCGCGTTTGCCATGGAACTGATGCCGCGGATCACGCGCGCCCAGTCCATGGACATTCTCAGCTCGCAGAACAACCTGGCGGGCTACAAGGCCGTGATCGACGGCGCGTCCACCTTCAACCGCGCCATGCCCATGATGATGACGGCCGCCGGCACCGTCCCGCCGGCCCGCGTGCTGATCTTCGGCGCCGGCGTCGCCGGCCTGCAGGCCGTCGCCACCGCCAAGCGCCTGGGCGCGGTCGTCTTCGCCACCGACGTGCGCCCGGCCACCAAGGAGCAGGTGCAGTCGCTCGGCGGCAAGTTCGTCGTGGTCGACGAGGAGATGGAGAAGGAAGCCGAGACGGCCACCGGCTACGCCAAGGAAATGCCGCCGGAATACTTCGAGAAGCAGAAGAAGATTATCGGTGAGCACTTGACCAAGGCCGACATGGTCATCACCACCGCGCTGATCCCGGGCAAGAAGGCGCCCACGCTGATCACCGAGGAGCAGGTGAAGACCATGAAGCCGGGGTCGGTCATCGTCGACCTGGCGGCCGAGACGGGCGGCAACTGCGAAGCGACCGAGCCCGACAAGGTCGTCACCAAGCACGGCGTCATCATCATCGGCCACACCAACATGGCCTCGCGCGTCGCCTCCGACGCCAGCATGATGTTCGCCAAGAACCTGTTCAACTTCGTGACGCCGCATGTCGACAAGGAGTCGAAGGCGCTGAAGATCAACTGGGACGACGAGCTTATCAAGGGCACCTGCGTGACCCGCGACGGCGAGATCGTCCACCCCATGCTGAAGGATCAGGCCGCGGCGACACCCGAGCCCAAGCCCGAACCGAAGGCGGATGAAACGCCCGCCGAGGACAAGGACAAGAGCGAGGGAGGCGCGTGATGGCAAACCAGGACGTGATTGAACAGGGCGCCAACGCCCTGGCCGACCAGGCCGAAACCATGGCCGCCACCGCGCGCGCCCTGGCCGAGGCGGCGTCGCGAGTTACCGCCGACGCCGCCACGCAGGCGGCGAGCGGCCCCAGCGAATTCTATTGGCTTCTGACTGTCTTCGTGCTGGCCGTCTTCGTCGGCTACTACGTGGTCTGGCGCGTGACCCCGGCGTTGCACTCGCCGCTGATGGCGGTGACCAACGCCATTTCCTCGGTCATCATCGTCGGTGCCATTCTGGCGGCCGGCCCCGACTTGTTCTCCGGCTCCAAGGTTCTCGGCTTCATCGCCGTGATTCTGGCGAGCGTGAACATCTTCGGCGGCTTCATGGTCACCCAGCGGATGCTGTCCATGTTCAAGAAGAAGCAGAAGTAAGGGGGACCGCGCACTATGGCAGTCGAAAGCTTCACGATCCTCGCCTATCTGGTGGCGTCGGTCCTGTTCATCCTGGCGCTGCGGGGGCTCTCGGGTCCCGAAACCGCCCGCCGGGGCAACCTCTACGGCATGGTCGGCATGGCCATCGCCATCATCACCACGCTGATGTCGCCGGTGGTGACGTCCTATGTGTGGATCATTCTCGGCATCATCATCGGCGGCGCCATCGGCACCGTCATCGCCCTGCGCATCCAGATGACGGCCCTGCCGCAGCTGGTGGCGGCGTTCCACTCGCTGGTCGGCCTTGCCGCCGTGCTGGTGGCCGCGGCGGCGCTGTTCAACCCCGAGGCCTATGGCATCGGCACGCCGGGCGAAATCGGCGCCGGCTCGCTGATCGAGATGTCCATCGGCACGGCGGTGGGTGCGATCACCTTCACTGGCTCGCTTGTGGCGTTTGCCAAGCTTCAGGGGCTGGTCTCCGGCAAGCCGCTGGTGTTCGCCATGCAGCACCCGCTGAACGGCGCGCTCGGCATCCTGCTGGTGGTGCTGGTGGCCTTCTTCGCGGCCTCGGGCAGCGAGGCGGCGTTCTTCCTCATCATCATCCTGGCGCTGGCGTTGGGCTTCCTGCTGATCCTGCCCATCGGCGGCGCGGACATGCCCGTGATCGTCTCCATGCTGAACAGCTACTCGGGCTGGGCGGCGGCCGGCATCGGCTTCACGCTGGGCAACTCGACGCTGGTCATCACCGGCGCGCTGGTCGGCTCCTCGGGCGCGATCCTGTCCTACATCATGTGCAAGGGCATGAACCGCTCCATCTTCAACGTGGTGCTGGGCGGCTTCGGCGGTGACAGCGACGCGGCGGCGGCGGCCGGTGGCGCCGGCGGCGACCGCGCGGTGAAGGCGGGTTCCGCCGACGACGCGGCCTTCATCATGAAGAACGCTAGCAAGGTGATCATCGTGCCGGGCTACGGCATGGCCGTGGCGCAGGCGCAGCACGCGGTGCGTGAAATGGCCGACATGCTCAAGGAAGAGGGCGTGGACGTGAAATACGCCATCCACCCCGTCGCCGGCCGCATGCCGGGCCACATGAACGTGCTGCTGGCCGAGGCCAACGTGCCCTATGACGAGGTCTTCGAGCTGGAGGAGATCAACCACGAGTTCACCACGGCCGACGTCGCCTATGTCATCGGCGCCAACGACGTGACGAACCCTGTGGCGAAGACGGATCCGCAGAGCCCCATCTACGGCATGCCCATTCTGGATGTGGAGAAGGCCAAGACGGTGCTGTTCGTCAAGCGCTCCATGTCGGCCGGCTACGCCGGCGTCGACAACGAGCTGTTCTTCCGCGACAACACCATGATGCTCTTCGGCGACGCCAAGAAGATGACCGAGGAGATCGTCGGGTCCTTGTGACCCTTTTCATGACAGTATCCGATTGGGGCGGGCCACCTGGCCCGCCCCTTTCGCGTTCCAGGGGAAACGCTTGTGAATTCCGGCGCCCGCACTATGCGAGCGCCGGTCTCGGGGAGGTACCATGGCACAGGACGTCGACTGGGAACGGCTGTACCGCGAAACGCGGCACCGCATCGGGAACACCATGCAGATGCTGCTCAGCCTGTTGCGCCTGCAAATCCGCCAGGGCGGCGACGATGCGTCGCCGCAGACGCTGCAGCGCCTGGAGGTGCGCATGTCGGCGGCGGCCGCCGCCTATGCGCTGGCCCGCGTGGTGCCGGACGATGCCGAGGGCGGGCGCGTGGTGGTGGACTTCCATGCGCTGATAGCGGACATGGCCGAGGAAGCGCACCGCCAGGTGGAGCCGGACATGGCCCCGTCTCTGGAGATGCGGCTCGAGCCTGTCGAGGTGTCGCTGGAGGACGCCATCCCGCTCGCCATCGCCGCCATGGAGGTCCTGGTCAACGCGGTGGAACACGGCGGGCCGCCGATCGCGGTGGTCCTGGGGCCGGGACCCGAGGCAGGGTGGACGAGACTGGTGGTGCAGGACGGCGGCACGGGGGTACCGGCCGCCAATCTGCGCAAGGACGGCATCGGCCTGCGCATTTCGGAAAGTCTCATGCGGCAGGTGCAGGGGCGCCTCGTGCTTGATGAAGGACCGGTGCGCCTGGAGTGGCCACATCACTAGCCGCAAGGCACGAACCGAAAAGGCCCGAGCGCCGGTGCGCCCGGGCCTGGGCGATAGCCCTTACGCTTTCGCCGATGCCTTTTCGCGGATGCCGCTCAGCGTTTCGCGCGGCGTGATGGCTTCGGGGTCGATCCGCACCTCGATCAGCGCCGGCTTGCCGCTGGCCTCGGCGCGCTCGAATGCCGGGGCGAAGTCCTCGGTCTTTTCCACCAACTCGGCATGGCAGCCGTAGGCCTTCGCAAGCATGACGAAGTCCGGGTTCACCAGATCGGTGGCCGAGATGCGGCCGGGATAGGCGCGCTCCTGGTGCATGCGGATGGTGCCGTACATGCCGTTGTTCACCACGATGGTGATGAACGGCAGCCCGAACTGCACCGCCGTGCCCAGTTCCTGCCCGTTCATCTGGAAGCAGCCGTCGCCGGCGAAGGCGACCACGGTGCGCTCGGGGTTCGCGGCCTTCACCGCGACCGCCGCCGGCACGCCATAGCCCATGGTGCCGTTGGTCGGTGCGGCCTGCGTGCGGAAGCCGCGGTAGCGGTGGAACCGGTGGACCCAGACGGAATAGTTGCCGGCGCCGTTGCACATCACGGCGTCCTTGGGCAGGTGGCCGCGCAGCCATGCCATGATCGTGCCCATCTGAACGGCGCCCGGCGTCGTTACGGGAGCGGGGTCGTTCCATGCCTCATAATCAGCGCGGGCAGCCTTGGCCCAATCCTCGCGGGCGGCGTAATTCACCGGCTTCACACTGCTGGCGGCGTGGGCGAAGCTTTCCATGCCGCAGTTGATCGCGAGGTCCGGCTGGAAGACGCGGCCCAGTTCCTCGGCGCCCGGATGCACGTGCACCAGGTGCTGCGGCAGCTTTGGCGGCTTGAGCATTTCGTAGCCGCCGGTGGTCATCTCGCCGAGCCGCGCGCCCACCACGATGAGCAGGTCGCTGGCCTTGATGCGCTCGGCCAGTGCCGGATTGATGCCGATGCCGACGTCGCCGGCGTACAGCGGGTGGTCGTTGTCGAACAGGTGCTGCGTGCGGAAGGAGCAGCCGACCGGCAGGTTCTGGCGCTCGGCGAACTGCTGGATGTCCTTCACCGCCTTCGGCGTCCAGCCGCCGCCGCCCAGGATCATGAAGGGGCGCTTGGCGTGGGACAACTCGTCGCGCAGGTCCATGAGGTCGGCCGACGAGATATGCGGCTGAACCGGCGTGCGGAAGGGAGCCACCTCGGGCGCCTCCACCACATCGCGCAGCATGTCCTCGGGCAGGGCGAGCACCACGGGGCCGGGACGGCCGGCCGTCGCCGTGTGGAAGGCGCGGCTGACGAATTCGGGGATGCGGCGCGCGTCGTCGATCTGCGCCACCCACTTGGTCATCTCGCCATACATGCGGCGGTAGTCGATTTCCTGGAACGCCTCGCGCTCCATCTGGTCGCGTGCCACCTGGCCGACGAACAGGATCATGGGCGTCGAATCCTGGAAGGCCGTGTGCACGCCGATGGAGGCGTTGGTGGCGCCCGGTCCGCGCGTGACGAAGCAGATGCCCGGCCGGCCGGTCATCTTCCCGTGGGCCTCGGCCATGAAGGCGGCGCCGCCCTCCTGGCGCGCGGTGATCACCCGCACGGTGGCGTCGTGCAGGGCGTCCAGCACGGCAAGATAGCTTTCGCCGGGAACGCAATAGGCGGTATCGACGCCGTGGCGCACCAGTTCGTCAACCAGGATGCGGCCACCGGACCGGGGAGTGTTGGCTGCGGACATGAGAAGCGTGCTCGCTTTTTCTTGTTGTGTGGCAGGGGATTATGGGCGGGTCCTGGCAAACGCCGGCAGGGCGTTGCAGCGGTTCGCCAGGGCGTGAAGGACGGGCAAGTCGCCGTCCGCCACAAGGCCGGGGCGGACGGTGTTGACGAAATCCAGAGTCACCGTTGCCGTGACGTCGGCCTGCGTGAGGCGATCGCCGACCAGCCAGCCGCTGCCGCCGTCGGCGGCCACGCGGGCGGCCTTTTCCAGTTCCGAGAGGCCGGCGCGCACCTGCTCGTCGCCGCGTGCGGCATAGGCAGGCCAGCGCACCTCCTCCGGCCGGCGGGTTTCCTCGTAGTAGGCCTGGACCGCCTTGTCCATGGCTCCGGTCGCAAAGGCGCACAGCCGCATGACAGCGCGGCGGGCCGGGCCGGCGGCGGGGGTGAGGCGCAGGCCGGGGCCGGCCATCTCGTCCAGGTGGTCGAGGATCGCGGCCGACTCGATCAGCACCTCGCCGTCCGGCAACTCCAGCGCCGGAACGCGGCCGAGGGGATTGTAGCCCTTGATTGCTTCCACATCGGTGGCCGTCGCCAGTTCGCGGCGTTCAAAGGGCATTTCCAGCAAATCCAGGCTCACGGCGACCCGGCGGGTGTAGGGCGACAGGTTGCGGCCGACGAGGATCACGACGCATTCCTCCTGCGTTCGGAGATAGGATGCCAATGACTGCGCAAAACCGTAACGCGCTGCGAGGGCTTTCGAAAAGGGCCGTTGCGGCGCGTGTCTCGGGGCGGTTACAAGGGCCGCCCGAGCCCGGAGAGAACGCATGGACAGCCGATTGAAGACCCGCCTGCGCGTGCAGGCCATCATTCGCCAGTGCGAAACGCGCGCGGTGCCGGCGATGGTGGTGCGCAAGGGCGATCCCGATGCAGGAGCGCTGCTGGTGAAGGTGAACGCCTTCGACGCCGGCTGTACCGTGCTGACGCCGGTCACCGACGCCGGCGGGCGGCGCGGCTGGATGCGGGGTACCGGGCCGCAGCCCGTCGACGAACCGACGGCCGACGCCTACATCGAGCGCCAGGCACGCTATGACGAGGACCTGTGGGTGGTAGAGATCGAAAGCCGCGACGGCTGGCACCCGCTTGAGGACGACATCCTGGCCCTGTAGCGCGCCGGACCGTCAGGCCGACGTCGCCCTGTTTGCGGCCTTCGCGAGGTAAGGGGCGTATTTCATGTCATCGCCCAGGATATGGCGCACCAGCCAGTCCGACAGGAAATCAAACACCTTAACGTTGTTCAGCGACTCGGGATTGGCACGGAAGGTATCGCGCAACTGGTAGACCTTGGCCTTGAGGGCCTCGTGCTTCTCGTGATGGGCGGCACGGTCGGGGAAGCGGGCCAGCTTTTGCAACTGTTCCTCAACTTCGAAATGGTACTCGGTGTAGGCAATCAGCTCGTCCAGGATGCGGCCCACGGTTTCGGCCCCGGCGCGGGTCTTCACCGCGGCGTGAAGCTCGTTGACGAAACCCATGAGCTTTTTGTGGTCGGCGTCCAGCGTCTCCACGCCGACGCTCATCTTGTCCGTCCAGGTCAGCAGCGACTGCACCATGCGTATGCCCATCCCCCTTTTCGATCGGGTCTTCATAGCACTCCGAGCGCCCCTGGGAAAAGAACCTTCGCGCACAGTTGGCGGCACCCAGGGTGCGCTGCGAGACGTGAGGCGTGACAGCCGACTAATTCAACCGTAAAACATTTGGCGAGACAGAATCGCCGATCAAGGTGGTTGAAAAGATAAGGGGATTCCATGCGTGTCGTTCTGGCCGATGACCACGAGTTGGTCCGATCCGGGCTGAGACCTTTCCTTGAGGAACTTGCCGACTCGGTGGAGGTCGAGGAGCACGGCGACCTTGACGGCCTTCTGGCCGGCGCGGCGGCGGCGGATCTGGTCATCATGGATCTGCGCATGCCGGGCGTCGAAGGCGCGGCCTGCCTGACCCGCGTCACGAAGGCCTTCGCTCCTGCGCCGGTGGTGGTTCTCTCGGCCTCCCAGGCGGTGGACGACATCCTGGCCGTGGCGCGGGCGGGCCTTGCGGCCTACCTGCCCAAGACCATGCCCGGACCAGCCATGGTGGCCGCACTGCGCCTGGTGCTTCTGGGCGAGCGGTACTTCCCCGCGAGCGCCTTCGAGGCGGCCGGCGGCTCCGGCGACAGCATCCTGCTCAGGGAGGCTCCGGCGCGGAAGCCCAATCCCCTGGGGCTGCTGTCGGCGCGCGAGCGCGAAATCCTGGAGCACATGATCGAGGGCGAGACGAACAAGGCCATCGCCAAAAGCCTTACGCTGCAAGAAATCACCGTGAAGGTGCACCTTCGCAACATCTATCGCAAGATGGGTGCCGCCAACCGCACGCAGGCGGTGCGCATCGCCCTGGAGAACGGCTGGCAGCTCTGAGGCGGGGGCGTTGCCGATGGAGCGCAAGACTCCCGGGTCATTTCGACTAATCGAGAATGGTGCGGTGCAAAAAAGGCTTTACAGCGGGGTGCCGGGGAGTCATATTTTGCATCGCAGCAAGGGGGTGACGCGCCCTGCGCTCCGCCCCCGGCTGCTTCTTGGACGTTTCCTCCCTAGACTTGGGCCGTGCCTCGTGCACGGCCTTTTTTTTGTTTATTTATAGGGGAGTGGCGGCGTGGCGAGACCAGCTTTGCATCCTGTCCGGAGTCCTGGAACCACCTCTGGTGGCGATGGTCTCGTCAGTGCTGGTGTTCGGGCGGCGCCAGAAGAATCAGTTCCACCCGATCGTTACCGTCAACGTAGGCGTCGTGGCCCGGAGGTATCTCGAAAAAGTCGCCCGGAACGATGCGCGTCTCCACACCGCTGCCGACCATGCGGACCACGAGCCGTCCGCCAATGCAGTAACCCGTGTGGTGCATCGGGCATGTCGCCGGTGAGCCGTAAGCGGGGCTTGTTGCCCACACTGATCAGCCGTTGACGGCGGCCTCCCAATTCCAGGGGAGGAGCTCGTCCAGCCGGCATGCGGGGAAGTCCGTGACGATCGTCTCGATGACGCTCTTCAGATAGGCGAAGGGCTCGACGTCGTTCAGCTTCGCCGTCTCGATGAGGGACGCGACGATGGCCCAGTGGTCGCCGCCGCCGTCGGAACCGGCGAATAGCGAATTTTTCCTGACCAGAGTCACTGGCCTGATGCAACGTTCGACGGCATTGGTGTCCATCTCGACACGGCCGTCGTCGAGGAAGACGCAGAGGCCGTCCCAGTGGTTGACGGCGTAGCGCAGGATCTCGGCGAGCGGCGCCTTGCCGGACACGCGGGCGAGCTGGGCGTCGATCCAGGTCCGCATGCTCTCCACCAGGGGGCGGGTCCGAGCGGCCCGTTTGGCTTGGCGCTCCTCCGCCGCCTGACCGCGGATCTCGCTCTCGATGCGGTACAGTTCGGCGATCCGGCGCAGGGCTTCCTCGGCCACCGGCGAGCCCTGCTTCACATGAAGCTCGTAGAACTTGCGCCGCAGGTGGCTCCAACAGAAGGCGAGCGTGATCGGCAGCGGCAAGGCGGCGCCGGCCTTCGCCGTGACGAGGCTCTTGTAGGCACCATAGCCGTCCACCTGGAGGATGCCGGCGAAACCGCCGAGGTGATCGCGCGCGTGGTCCGCGCCCCGGCCGACGGCATAGACATAGGCGACCGCCGGCGGATCGCCGCCGCCCCAGGGCCGGTCGTCCCGGGCGTAGGCCCAGAGCTGCGCCGTCTTGGTCCTGCCGCGCCCCGGGTCGAGCACCGGCAGGCGCGTCTCGTCGGCGTAGAGCTTGGCCGACGACAGCAGGTGCAGCCGCAGCCGGTCGTACAGCGGCTTCAGCCACCAGCATGCGTGGCCGACCCAGCCGGCCAGCACCGAGCGGTCGATCTCGATGCCCTGGCGGGCCAGGATACGGGCCTGGCGATAGAGCGGCAGGCCGTCGGCGTACTTGCCGATCAGCACCTGGGCGACCAGGGCCTCCGTCGGCAGGCCGCAGGCCACGACATGCTCGGGCGCCGGCGCCTGCACCACGCCGGTCTCGCAAGCCCGGCAGCCGTAGCGCGGACGCCGGGTGACGAGGATGCGGTACTGCACCGGCACGACGTCGAGCCGCCGGCTGACGTCCTCGCCGATCACGTGCCGCTCGCCGTTGCAGCAGGGGCAGACCTTGTCCTCGGGCGCGACGTCGATGACGCGCTCGATCTCGGGCAGGGTCTTGGGCAGCGATGCCCGCTCGTCACCCGTCCGCCGGCGGCGCCGCTCCACCGGCGCGGCCGCATCCATCTCGGCATGGACGGCGGCGATGCTCTGCTCCAGGTCCTCGAAGGAGAGCGCCAACTGGTCGGGGTCGAGCTTCTCGGAGCGCCGGCCGAACATCAGCCGCTTCAACTGCGCCAGAAGGTGTTCGAGTCGGTCGGCGCGGTCCTTTTCGACGTCGCGTTCAGCCGTCGCCGCGTCCCGCTCCTCGGCCAAAGCCAGAACCAGCCGACGCAGGTCGGCGGCATCGGTCGGCAGGGTGTCGAGGTCGAGCGGCATGGCCGGATTTTACCCGCTCCGGAGGCGCCGGGCCAGCCGGAAACCGGCTCAACAGGCGGCTTCCGGCGTTTCCACGGGCCGCCGCCGCACGCGCGACCAGTCGAGCCCTTCGAGCAGCATCGCCATCTGTGCCGGCGACACCGTGACGACGCCGTTACGCACCGGCGGCCACGTGAAGCGGCCGGTCTCCAGCCGCTTGTAGAACAGGCACAGGCCGCTGCCGTCCCACGCCAGGATCTTGACCCTGTCCAGCCGCTTCGAGCGGAAAACGAAGAGGTCGCCGCAGAAGGGATCGCGCCGCAGGGCTTCCTGCACGACCGCCGCCAGACCGTCGTGTCCTTTGCGGAAATCCACCGGCTGCGTGCAGAGCACCACCTTCACGCCCGTCGGCGGCGCGATCACCGCGGCCTCCGCAGGGCGCCGATGACGGCGACCGCCAGGGCGGGATCGACGTCGCCCGACAGCACGGCATGCCCGCCATCGACCACGACGTCGATGCGACCCGGCCGCCGTGCATCGGGCTGCGGCGGACGCGCCTCCAGTTTCGGAGCTTCGACCACCATCTCGGCGAACGGATCGCCGGCTGCGACCGCGGTTCCCTTGGCGATGCCGGCATCCCGTCGCCACACCGTCAGCAGGCCGCGGTTCACCCCGTACCGCCTCGCCACGTCCGAGATGCAGGCGCCCGGTTTCGCGCTCGCTGCCACGATCTCCGCTTTCTCATCCGCCGTCCACCGTCGGCGCTGCCGGCGGCCAGTGATGACCTCCACCCGCTGATAAGGCCTGGCTTCATCTCTGTCTCCAAGCCAGGCATCAAGTCTGTCGTCATCCATCGTGGCCGCACCTCGCTCGCCTCGGAAAGCGATCACGATGCGGCAGAGCTCGCTTCGTCAACAGGTGGGGGAGGAGCCCCGCTTACGGTGAGCCGAGCAGCGGCTTTTCGTCGGCCTCCCATGTCCAGCCGGGCTCGAACACGGCGCGCATCCCCATGTTGCCACCGGCCATTCTGACGATGGCAATGCCGCCGTGCTCCTTCATGTCGTAACCGTCTTTTGACGGCTGCCTTGGCGTCGGCGTCCCGATAGTGCTGACTTCGTCGATCTTGGAGTGGATCGACCGAAGGAGCGAGTTGCTTATGGCCTACGATGGTAGTCAGCCTCCGGCGCGGCGGCGGTCATGGCCGCGGGCGGACAAGGAGCGGATGGTCAGAGAGGTTGCGGAGAGCGGCCTCCCGGTGGCCGAGGTGGCGCGGCGGAACGGCGTTCATCCCAGCGTCCTCGGACGCTGGTGCCGGAAGGCGGCTCCGACTGCACCCGGCTTTCTGCCCGTCCAGGTGACGGAACCGGAAGAAGTGGCGGCTCCCGCGCCCGAAGACCCGTCTTCGGTCGAGATCGTGCTCACCAACGGGCGCCGCCTGATCGTGCCGGCCACCATCGCGCCACCCCGGTTGCGGACGCTGGTCGCGGCCCTGGAGGGGGCATGATCGCCGTTCCGCCGGGCGTGCGTGTCTACCTGGCGCTCGGCCGGACCGACATGCGAAAGGGCATGCCCGGCCTCGCCATGCTGGTGCAGGAGGTCCTGAAGAAGGACCCGTTCTCGGGGCACCTGTTCGTCTTCCGCGGGCGGCGTGGCGACCTGGTCAAGATCCTCGCCTGGGACGGCCAGGGCTTCTGCCTGTTCACCAAGCGGCTGGAGAAGGGACGCTTCGTCTGGCCCTCGGCGGAGGGCGGCGTGGCGGCGCTGACGCCGGCCCAGTTGAGCATGCTGATCGAGGGCATCGACTGGCGCATGCCGACGCGGACATGGCGGCCGGAGACAGCCGGCTGACGAGCCCCGGAAGGCGCCGAAATCCTTGGTTTTTAGGGCTTCTGCGGCTAGAATCCGGCCATGCCTTCCGCACCGTCTTCCCAGCTTCCCGACGACGTCGAGGCCCTGCGGGCGATCATCGCCGCGCAGGCCGAGGAACTGGCCGCGGCCAGGGCCGGCCTGACCGCCAAGGCGCTGGAAGTCGAGAAGCTGAAGGTGCAACTCGCCCGCCTGCGGCGGATGACGTTCGGGCGATCGTCGGAGAAGCTGTCCCGCGAGATCGAACAGCTCGAACTGGCCCTGGAGGACCTGGAGGCCGAAGCGGCCGAAGCGGCCGAAGCAGAGGATGAAGCGCCGCCGGAGCCGACCGAGGCCGACGCCCCGGACCAGCCTGCCGCGCGCCGTCGCCGCGCCCTACCGGAGCATCTGCCGCGCGACGAGGTCCGTCATGATCCCGCCGACGACTGCCCGGCCTGCGGCGGCGCCATGCGCACGGTGGGCGAGGACGTGACCGAGATCCTCGACTACGTGCCCGGCCGTTTCCGGGTGATCCGCCATGTCCGTCCGGCGCTGTCGTGCCGGACGTGCGAGAGCATGGTGCAGACGCCGATGCCGTCCCTGCCGGTGGCGCGCGGCCTGCCGTCGCCGGCCCTGCTGTCGCATGTCCTGGTGTCGAAATACTGCGACCACCTGCCGCTGTACCGCCAGAGCCAGATCTACGCCCGCGAGGGCGTGACCGAACGCCGGAATGGCGCCTTGGTCCGCCTGATGCCAGATCTACGCCCGCGAGGGCGTGACGCTGCCCCGGGCGCTGCTGGCGGGCTGGGTCGGCAGGACGGCCGCCCTGGTGGCGCCGCTGGTCGAGGCGATTGGCCGCCACGTGCGCGCCGGCGACGCCTTGCACGCCGACGACACGCCGGTGCCGGTGCTCAGCCCGGGCGCCGGCAAGACCCGGCAGGCGCGACAATGGGTCTATCTGCGCGACGAACGTCCCCATGCCGGCCCGGCGCCGCCGGCCGTGCTTTACCGCTACACGCCCGACCGCAAGGGCATCCATCCGCAGACCGAGTTGCAGGGCTTTCGCGGCCTTCTGCACGCCGACGGCTATGCCGGTTTCAACAAGCTGTACGAGCCGGGAGAGGACGGCGTCGCGTCCGTGCAGGAGGTGGCATGCTGGGCCCATGTGCGGCGCAAGATCCACGACGTCCATGCGGCGACCGGATCACCCATCGCCGCCCGGGCCCTGGAGCTGATCGGCGCGTTGTTCGACGCCGAGCGTCGGATCACCGGCCGCCCGGCCGACGAGCGCCTGCGCGTGCGCCAGGCACAGAGCCTGCCCCGGCTGGAGGCGGTGAAGACCTTCTTCGACACCAGCCTCCGCAAGCTGCCGGGCAAGAGCGATCTGGCGGCCGCCTTGCGATACGCCCTGACGCGCTGGCCGGCGCTGACCCGCTACGCGGGCGATGGCCGCTGCGAGATCAGCAACAACGCCGCCGAACGCGCTATCCGCCCGCTGGCCCTGGGCCGGAAGAACTACCTCTTCGCTGGCTCCGACGCCGGCGGCCACCGGGCAGCGGCCGTCTACACGCTGATCGAGACCGCGAGGCTCAACGGCCTCGACCCGCAGATCTATCTCACCCAGGTGCTGACCCGCATCGCCGACCACCCAATCAACCGCATCGACGACCTGCTGCCATGGAACATCGGGCAGCCGCAGGACGACCAGAAGGCTGCCTGACCGTCAACAGGCGGCCGCCGCAGCCGCTGGAAGACGCTTACTTCATGTCGAGGAACTCGTCGGGATCTTCAAACCGTCTCGTTTCTATGGCGGTGCTCATGTCGGATCTCTCCATTGGCGGGGTGGGTGTTGGTTCCAGCATCGTGCGGCTCATGCCTCTACCGCCACCGTCGGCGGATCGGAGCGCGGTGTCGCCGGCGCCACGTTCTGGTTCTGGCGGAACAGATTGCCCGGGTCCCACGCGGCCTTGAGGGCGGCCAGCCGCTGGTAGTTCGCACCGTAGGCGCCGCGAACCCGGTCCTCGTCGGCGGGGATGAAGTTGACGTAGACGCCGCCGGTGGAAAATCGCGCGGTCGCGTCGAAGAAGGCGCGGGCCCAGGCGACGCAGCCGGCGTCGTCGGCCGGCTCGTCCCAGCGCGTGTGGACGTTCATCACATAGGCCGCGTCCCGGTGCGGATAGGCGGTGGCATCACTGGCGGGCCGCGAGGCCGCGCCGCCCAATTGCGCGATGAAGATCTCGCTTTGCGGCGACGGCAACTGCCCCGCGTTGTCCACCAGCAGGTCGATCAGGCCGTCTTCGAGGGCGGTGAAGTTGTGCGACTTCCAGTAGTTGCGGGCGCCCGGCGCCAGCAGGGGGTCGAACGCCGCCTGCCAGGCCGTGAAAGGCATGGCGCCGACATGCGTCCCCACCGGCGTGCCCAAGCCAAGCAGCGGTGCCACGTCCCGCTCGGCCTGCTCCGTCGGACCGCTGTGGCACAGGGCGAACACGAGCACCGGCGTGCCGTGAACCTCCGGCGGCAGGAAGGGCAGGGGCGGCGCGCTCCGCATGACCACCCACACCGTCAACTCGTCGGGCGCCGCCGCCGCCAGATCGCGGTACCGGCGCAGCAGGTCCGGCGCCTGTGAAAGGGGGTGCACGACCAGGCCTGCCAGGACCTCCGGGCCCACCGGATGCAGCCTGAAGTCAAAGGCCGTGACGATGCCGAGGTTGCCGCCGCCGCCGCACAGGCCCCAGAACAGCTCCGGGTGGTGATCCGCGTCGACCCGCAGGCGACCGCCGTCGGCGGTGACCATCTCGGCACCCGCCAGGGAGTCCACGGTCATGCCGAGCGACCGGCTGAGCCAGCCGAACCCGCCGCCGAGGGTCAGCCCCGCGACACCGGTGGTCGAGTTGATGCCGAGCGGAACGGCAAGGCCATGCGCCTGGGCCTCGCGGTCCAGGTCGGAAAGCAGTGCGCCCGGTTCAACGCGCGCGGTCCGCGCCTCCGGGTCGACCTGCACTGAGCGCATGAGCGACAGGTCGATCACCAGACCGCCGTCGCACATGGCGGACCCCGCAATGTTGTGGCCGCCGCCGCGCACGGCGGTCAGCAGCCGGTGCTCGGCGGCGAAGCGCACGCACGCCATGACGTCGGCGGTGCCCAGGCAGCGGGCGATGACGGCGGGGCGGCGGTCGATCATGCCGTTCCAGATTTGCCGGACATCGTCGTAGCCCGCGCTCTGCGGTGTGAGCACCGGGCCGCGCAGGCCGGTTTCCAAGGCCGCCAGTGCCGGGGCGTCCAGGACGAAAGCGGGGCCGTCGAGGGTTGCGATCCTATCGGGTTTCATCGTGCATCTCCGCGGGACGGTTGAAAGGTCGTCCGCATGCACAATGGACATACCCGACAAAAGCGCTCAAGTTCTGGAACTGTACCGCATCGGGACTTTCTCAAAGCGGACCAGGGAGGGCCTTGTCGTGACAGCCCAGTCCTACGGACAGTTCTGCCCCGTTGCCATGGCGGCGGAAATCCTGTGCCGGCGTTGGACAATGGTCGTCCTGCGCGAACTTATCGCCGGCAGCACGCGCTTCAACGAGTTGCGCCGGGGCCTGTCGCGCATGTCGCCGGCGCTCCTGTCGACGCGCCTGAAGGAACTGGAGGAGGCGGGGCTGATCGAGCGCGTTACGCTCGGCCGGCCCGAGGTGCATCACTATCACCTGACGGAGGCGGGACGCGACCTGCGGCCGGTGGTGGAGGCCATGGGCCTGTGGGGCCAGCGCTGGGTCCAGACGGAGCCCAGCCTGCACAACATCGAACCCGGTCTTCTGATGTGGGACATGCGGCGCAACCTCGACTGCTCGCCGATGCCAAGGCAGCGTTGCGTGATAGAATTCCTGTATCCCGAGTTGCGGCAAACGCGAAGGCATTGGTGGCTTATCGTCAATGACGGCGAGGTGGACCTGTGTTCCATCGATCCGGGCCTCGACGTCGACCTCTACGTCGTCACCGATCTCCGGACCATGACACGCATCTGGATGGGGCTGAGTAGTGTCCGATCGGCGATGGACGACGGCACCATGGACGTGTCGGGCGACCCGCGGCTTGCCGAGTCCATGGCTGCATGGCTCGGCCTGAGCCCCTTCGCGCGAGAGCCCAAGCGCGTCGTGTAGGCTGCGGATGGGCGCGATTGGCGGCGGTGCACCGGGTCAAAAACCCAGCGCTCCACGGCGCAGCCAATCATGCACGAAGGTCAGCTTGCGGAGTGCGACATCTGAAAGCACGAAGGGGTAGAGGTCCGACAGCCCCATGGAGCGGTTGACGTGATTGACCCCGGCCACAAGGTTTGCCGCCACGCCGATCAGGCGCATGGCGTCCGGTTCCGAATAGGGGTCCCAGCCCCGTCCCGGAAGGTCCGGGGAAGACAGGCCCGCCGCCGTGAAGCTGTCGGTTATGTCGGTCAGGTGCAGCAGGTGCGCGGCGGTCTCGGCCCAGTCCTCATGCGGATGCGCCGAGGCGTAGCTTGTCAGGTAGCTCGACTTCCAGGCGGGCGGGGGACCTTCGTGGTAGTGGCGCTGAAGTGCCGCGCCATAATCCGCCCGCTCGTCTCCGAACATGGATCGAAAAGCGGCGATGAAGTCTTCGCGCAGGCTGAGCCGCCACCAGAGCATGTGCGAGATCTCGTGGCGCATGTGGCCGATCATGGTGCGGTAGGGCTCTTCCAGCGCCTCGCGGCGGGTGACGCGCAAAACCGGATCGACTTCGGCGACGCTGATGGTCACCGTGCCCGCGACGTGCCCCATGGGCACGGGGGTCGCGCCTTCGGCAAGCATGTGGAAGACGGGAGGCGCCCCCGGGTCCTCGGGACGGAACCAGTGCCACCGGCCGAGATTGTCGAGCACCCACCGTTTCGCAGCCTCCGTCTCGGCCCAGTTGGGGATGGCATTGGGGATGGAGGTGTCCGGAGCCAGCGCGGTCATGGCGCAGGATCGGCAGAAGGCCCCCTGTTTCGGAGCAATCCAGTTGCAGCCGATGACCTCCCGGTTCGCGCAGAAAGGCGGCGTCGCCAGAAAAGCCCGTGCTTGGGGGTCATAGGCAACCGGGATGCCCTCGGCCGTGGCGAGGTTGTTGAACCAGAGCGAGCCGGAACCGACGGGGTTGGAGAAAACGCGCATGCTGTGGGACTCCGAAAGGCGGCGGCGCCTGGATGAGCGAAATTCGGAAGGTGAGGATTTCCATGCCCGCTGCCGGCGCTTCAACACGCGCCAGTTCGCACGGATCGATTCTCTAAAAAGACGCTCCGCTGCCAACGGCGTTGCAGAAAGAGGAGCAGTCGTGATTTTCTCCCCGCGGCGCGACCCTGGGGTACGCCAAATAACCGACTGCCGTACAAGGACGAGAAGCCCCGAAACCCCTGCGTTCCGGCGCCATTTCGGGCTTTCTTACCCTTCCCGGAGGGGCAAAATGGCACCGAAAGGCTTCCATTTCTTGGAAAATGGGCTTAGTTGTATACGAAGAAGCTGCGGCCCAGTCGTGTCGCCGATGCCACAAGCGTGCCGTCGGACATGATCCTGAACGGCACCGTGGTGAACAATAACAAGTCGCGCTGGCACGCCGCCGGCGCCCGCCAGGGAGGCGGTTCACAGTAGGAGAGGTAAGGAGGAGGGCGCCTTATGCCGCCATCTGAACAGACGGACGTTCTCGAACCGGCGCGCGACGGTGCGGCAGGGTCGACGGACGCCGCGTTCGTATCGTTCCGCGACGTGCAGAAAAGCTACGACGGCGAAACGCTCGTCGTGAAAGGCTTCAACCTGGACATCGCGAAGGGGGAGTTCATCACGCTCCTCGGGCCGTCCGGGTCGGGCAAGACTACCTGCCTGATGATGACGGCGGGCTTCGAGGTCCCCACCCACGGGGACATCCTGCTCAAGGGCACGCCCATCAACTCGATGCCGCCGCACAAGCGCGGCCTGGGCATCGTTTTCCAGAATTACGCGCTGTTCCCGCACATGACGGTGGCCGAAAACCTGGCATTCCCGCTGGAGGTCCGCAGCCTTCCCAAGGCCGAGCGCGCCGCCAAGGTGCAGCGGGCGCTGGAGATGGTGCGCCTGGGCTCCTTCGGCGACCGCCGCCCGGCTCAGCTTTCCGGCGGCCAGCAGCAGCGCGTGGCGCTGGCCCGCGCCCTGGTGTTCGAGCCCGACGTGGTCCTGATGGACGAACCGCTGGGCGCGCTGGACAAGAACCTGCGCGAGGAAATGCAGTTCGAGATCAAGCACATCCATGAAAACCTGGGTGTGACCATGATCTACGTCACGCACGACCAGTCGGAAGCGCTGACCATGTCGGACCGCATCGCGGTGTTCAACGACGGCGTGGTGCAGCAGCTGGCGACGCCGGAGGAGCTTTACGAGCGCCCCTCCAACGCCTTCGTCGCCCGCTTCATCGGCGAGAACAACACCCTTGTGGGTGACGTGATCGAGATGGACGGCGCCGCCGGCAAGTGCGTCGTCAAGGTCGACGGCGGGGCCGAGATCAAGGCGCTGGCGGTCAACGTCAGCAAGACGGGCGAACGCTCCACGCTGTCCCTGCGCCCCGAGCGCGTGGTCATCGACCCCGAGCCGGGATCGCTGCCCAACATCTTCGAGGCGGACGTGGAGGAGGTCATCTACCTGGGTGACCACCACCGCACGCGCGTCAACGTGCTCGGCAACCGCGAATTCGTCGTCAAGACGCCCAACGCCGCCAACGTTCGCCCGCACCGCCGCGGCGAGCGGATCACGGTGGGCTGGGGGCTTGAGGACTGCCGCGCCCTCGACGCCTGAGGCGCGCGCATCCGTTCAAGCGTTCGCGCGCGGGTTCCCACCCGAAAAGCTGTCAACAAGGGAACCCGCGCGGACCGGAACGGGGGCGCGGCGCGGTCAGTCGCGTCGCTCCCCCTTTACGAGGCCAGGGTGGTCCCGCACCCGTGCGGATTCCGCCTGGCGATTCAAGAAGGACAGGGAGACCTTCATCTCATGAAGAAGAGCACTCTTCTCAAGACCGTTGCCGCCGGTGCCGTCACCGCCGTCGCTTTCGGCGCGACCACCGCTGCCAACGCCGAAACCCTGAACATCGTTTCCTGGGGCGGTGCCTACACGATGAGCCAGCAGAAGGCTTATCACGAGCCCTGGATGGAAAAGACCGGCGACGAGATCATCAACATCGACAAGTCGGGCAACGCCCTGTCGGGCCTGCGCGCCCAGACCATGGCCGGCAACGTGACCTGGGACCTGGTCGACATGCTGCCGGCCGACGCCCTGGTGGCTTGCGCCGAGGGCATGATCGAGCCGATCCCCCACGACGAACTGCTGGCCGACGCGCCGGACGGCACCCCGCCGAGCGAGGACTTCATCGAGGGCTCGCTGACCGAATGCTTCATTCCGCAGATCGTCTACTCGAACATCGTCGCCTTCAACACCGAGATGTTCCCGAAGGACAAGCAGCCGGACAGCATCGACGACGTGTTCAACCTGGAAGACTATCCGGGCAAGCGCACGCTCATGAAGAAGCCCATCAACAACATGGAATGGGCGCTGATGGCCGACGGCGTGCCGGCCGACGAGGTCTACGACATGCTGGAGACCGAGGAGGGCGTCGCGCGCGCCTTTGCCAAGCTGGACACCATCAAGGACCAGGTGATCTGGTGGGAAGAGGGCGCCCAGCCGCCGCAGCTGCTGGCTGACAAGGAAGTGGCCTTCGGCTCCGCCTACAACGGCCGCATCTTCAACGCCGCGGTGAACGAGGGCCAGCCCTTCGAGATCATCTGGGACGGCCAGGTGTTCGAGCTGGACGGCTGGGTCGTGCCGACCGGCAAGCTGGACAAGGTGAAGGACTACCTGCACTTCGCCACCGACACCCAGCGCCTGGCCGACCAGGCCAAGTACATCTCCTACGGTCCGGCCCGCAACTCCTCGGCCAAGCTGGTGTCGACCCACGCCGAAACCGGCATCGACATGAAGCCGCACATGCCGACCTACGGGCCCAACTTCGAGAACGCGCTGCCGAAGAACGACGCGTTCTGGGCCGACAACATCGATGAGCTGACCGAGCGCTTCAACGCCTGGCTGGCGCAGTAAGGCGGCTTTCGGGGCCCGCGCCGCTCCGCCGTCCGCCCGCCTGTCCGTCCGTCCCGTGCCGCCCGTTTCGGGGGTGCGCGGCGGGCGGGACGGGGCGGCGCGAGCCCGCCGTCTTACGTGTTTGCTTGAGATCCTGGGAGGCATTCGGTGTCGACGATCTCCAGCGGGCCGAGGCCCGCCGACTACCCAAACCGCCGACCGGAGGAAGCGGTCGCCGAACCGGCGGTGATGACCACCGCCGACGGCACGCCGCTCAAGGTCAGCCTGAGCCGCAAGTTGCGGCGGAGCAAGATCAAGGCGATGCTTCTGGTGGCGCCCTTGTTCGTGTTCCTTGTGGTGTCCTTCGTGATGCCCATTTTCGACATGCTCACGCGGTCGGTTTCCAATCCCGAGGTGCCGACGGAATTGTCGCGCACGGTGGAGGCCATTCAGGCGTGGGACGGGCAGGGGCTGCCGCCCGATGCCGTGTACGCCGCCGTCTTCCAGGACATCAAGGAAGGCGCGCAGAACCGGTCCATCGGCCGCGTCGCGACCCGCCTGAACTACGAGGAGTCCGGCGCCCGCTCGCTCATCATGAAGACGGCGCGCAACGCCCGGAACGCCGAGATGCCGGCGGACCCCAAGGCGTTCCTCATCGACGTGGACGACGACTGGGGCGACCCCGCCATCTGGCACGTCATCCAGCGCGAGTCCGACCCTTACACGCTGTCGTACTACCTGGCCGCGCTCGACCTCGAATACAACGAGGCCGGGGAGATCGTCGAGAAGCCGGAGTACATGCAGCTTTACGTGGATCTGTTCATCCGGACCCTGTGGATGAGTCTGCTCATCACGTTCCTGACGCTGCTGCTGGGTTACCCCGTCGCATTCCTGCTGGCGAACCTGCCCATGCGCATCTCCAACCTGCTGATGATCATGGTGCTGCTGCCGTTCTGGACCAGCCTGCTGGTGCGCACCACCACCTGGATCGCCATCCTGCAGAGCCAAGGCGTGCTCAACGACATGATGGTCGCGGTCGGGCTCATATCCGACGACGGCCGGTTGCAGTTGATCCACAACCAGACCGGCACGATCATCGCCATGACGCACATCCTGCTGCCGTTCATGATCCTGCCGCTGTATTCGGTCATGAAGACCATCCCGCCAAGCTACATCCGCGCGGCGCGGTCCATGGGTGCGTCGCAGTTGTACGCCTTCCGCCGCGTCTACTTCCCGCAGACGCTGGCCGGCATCGGTGCGGGCGGCATTCTGGTCTTCATCCTGTCCATCGGCTACTACATCACGCCGGCCCTGGTCGGCGGCCAGTCCGGCCGGTTCATCACCAACTTCATCGCCTACCACATGCAGCAGTCCCTCAACTGGGGTCTGGCAGCGGCGATCGCGTCCATTCTGCTGGGGGCGGTGGTCATCCTGTACCTGCTGTATAACCGCCTTGTCGGCGTCGACAACATGAAGCTGGGGTAGAACCATGGCCGTACCCGCAAACGCAACAACACCCGAAAAGGCCTGGTACTACATCTTCCGGGTCCTGTGTGCCCTGATCTTCCTGTTCCTGATCGGGCCGATCCTCGTCATCATTCCACTCAGCTTCAACGCCGAGCCGTACTTCACTTTCACCGACGCGATGCTGAGTTTCGACGCGGCGGGGTATAGCCTGCGGTGGTACGAGGACTTCTTCACCTCCGACGAGTGGCTGCGGTCTATCCGCAACAGTTTCATTGTCGCGATCTTCGCCACCATCCTGGCGACCGTGCTGGGCACGATTGCCGCGCTGGGGCTGTCCAGCCGGTTCATGCCCTATCGCAGCCTGGTAATGGCGATCCTGATCTCGCCGATGATCGTGCCGCTCATCATTTCGGCCGCCGCCATGTTCTTTTTCTACTCGAAGATCGAACTGGCGCAGACCTTCGTCGGCGTGATCCTGGCGCACACGGCGCTCGGCATCCCCTTCGTGGTCATCACCGTCACGGCGACCCTGACGGGCTTCGACCATACGCTGACGCGGGCCTCGGCCTCGCTGGGAGCGAACCCCACGCGCACGTTCTTCCGCGTGATCCTGCCGCTGGTGACGCCGGGCGTGATCTCCGGCGCCCTGTTCGCCTTCATCACCAGCTTCGACGAGGTGGTGGTGGTGCTGTTCCTGGCGGGGCCGGAGCAGAAGACCATTCCCATCCAGATGTGGTCAGGCATTCGCGAGCAGATCAGTCCGACCATCCTGGCCGTGGCGACGCTCTTGGTGCTGCTGTCCATCACGCTGCTGACGCTGGTGGAGCTGCTGCGCCGCCGCTCCGAGCGTCTGCGCGGGATGACGCCGGGATGATCCTTCATTATCAGCGCTCTCGACGATTCTTTTGAAGCGGCGGTTAAGCCGGGCCGGTCCTTAAGGGGCCGGCCCGATGCCGTTTCGGGCTCGCTAGGCGCCTTGTGGAGCAGCAAAAACTTGAGCGTGGTCAACATATTACGAGAAAGTGCGAAGAAGGGTCGTTACCACTCGTTGCGCAGGGCGAACTTTCCCGCTACCATCCCTCGGGGCTGACGGCATGCGTTAAACGGATTTCTGCGAGGTTGGGGATCAATGGTCTGGACCGACGAGCGGATCGAGCTTCTCAAGACCCTGTGGGGCGAGGGGCTGACCACGGGGGAAATTGGCAAGCGTCTCGGTGTTTCCAAGAACGCGGTGGTCGGCAAGGCCCACCGGCTTGGCTTGAAGGGGCGTCCGTCGCCCATCAAGCGCACGCGCAAGGCCGCCAAGCCTGAAAAGCCCGAAAAACCGGCGCAGCCGACGCCCGCCATCATGGAATTGCAGGGGCCGACCTGCCGCTGGCCCTTCGGTGACCCGCGGGAGCCTGGCTTCCACTTCTGCGGTGCCCGGGCGATCCCCGGCAAGCCCTATTGCAGCGAGCACGCCGCCGTCGCCTACGTCAATTCCAGCAAGAGCAAGGCCGAGGAGACCGCCGCCTGACATCCCGCCGTTGGTGGGAAAGGCGGCTTTTTCGTGTCCGGGGGCGAGGGGTGCCTTCGCCCGACCGGTGGTTATCGGCAGGAAAGAGCCATCGGCAAGAAAGACAAGCCGGTTCCGGTGACGGGGCCGGCTTTTCTGGTCGGTGCTGTGGACCGCAGGCTGCGGACGCCGGCTCAGGGCCGCACGTCCAGTTCTCCGCCGCTCCACCGCGCCCGGAACATCTGGGCGGCGACCAGCCCCACCAGCGCCATTCCCGTCATCGCCAGGAAGGCGCCGCCGCCGAAGCGTTCGTACAGCGAG
The DNA here is from genome assembly GCF_044803115.1 of Caenispirillum salinarum. Classification (GTDB taxonomy): domain Bacteria; phylum Pseudomonadota; class Alphaproteobacteria; order Rhodospirillales; family Rhodospirillaceae; genus Caenispirillum; species Caenispirillum salinarum_A. The sequence goes on from NZ_CP085224.1 coordinate 2,314,582, forward strand.
CCGGAGGCCGCCATGGCAATCGCCATCGCCACGCCCAGCCCCAGCGAGGCGTAGATCCCCTGTGCCCGGCCCGAGTAGACTCCGGGCACGGCGCGGGCGATGACGTGCATGGCGCCCAGGTGCGTGGCGGCGAAGGTGAGGGCGTGCAGGGTCTGCGCCGGCACCAGGATCCAGGGATCGGTGGTGACGGCCAGAACGCTCCACCGCACCAGGCCGCCGACTGCGCCCAGCAGGATCAGCACGCCCGGCCCCAGGGCGGCGACGACGCGGTTGCCGAAGGCGAACAGGCAGACCTCGGCGATCACCCCGACGGCCCACAGGATGCCGATCAACCCGTCGTCCAGTCCCGCCCCGCGCCAGTGCAGGGTCGCGAAGCCGTAGTAGACGGCATGGCTCGCCTGGATGATCGACGCCGAGACGAGGAAGGTGATGAACGCCGGATGCCGCAACAGCGGCCAGACGGGCGGCGGCGGCCCCGTATCGTCGCCGGCGCGGGTGCGTACGTCGGGCAGCATCAGCGTAGCGGCCCACGTCAGGACGACGCAGCCGATGATCGCCCAGAGGATGGCGTCGGCGGCGTAGATGCCGAGCAGTCGCCCGCCCAGCATGGAGGCGGCGATGAAGGTCAGCGATCCCCACAGGCGGATGCGGCCGTAATCCAGGCCCTTGCGCTCGTAGACCGTGAGCAGGGTGAGGTTTTCCGAAAGCGGCATCAGCGCCCACAGGCTGGCGCCGGTGAGCAGGCTCAGGCCCAGCAGCGGCCAGAAGCCTTCCGCCGGGACGAACAGCAGGAACGCCACGACGCTTACGGCGGCCAGTCCGATCATCAGGCCGCGCCGCTGCCCCGTGGCGTCGACCACGCGGCCGGCCAGCGGATTGCCCAGCACCTTGGCCCACGTCATGGCGCCCAGCAGGATGCCGATTTCGCCCGGCCCCATGCCGCGCGATTCCAGCCACACCGGCCAGTAGGGCATGTGGAAGCCGATCACCGAGAACAGGGCGCCGTAGAGCATCGACAGCCGCAGCGCCGCCGGCAGGCGTGAGCGCAGACGCGGGGCTTGCGCGTTGGTTTCTGGCGGAGGAGGTGGGGCCGTCATGGGGCTGTTTCGGCTCGCGGAAAGGCATCCGGCGGAAAGAGCGCATCCTGGCGCGGGGGACCCATATGCGCAAGACCGTGTTTCTGTTGTGAAGACGGCGGCTTGGCGATAGCATCCGCACCGCTTTCCCAGTCACCAGCGCAAGGAAATTCCCCCGATGTCTGGTTCCAGCCCTTATTCCCACGACCTGGACAAGAACGACGCCAACTTCGTCGCCCTGACGCCGATCCAGTTCCTGGAACGCGCCGCCCTCGTGTGGCCGGACCGCCCGGCGGTGGTCCACGGCGCGCGCCGCTACACCTGGAAGCAGACCATGGAGCGCGCCAAGCGTCTGGGCTCGGCCCTGTCCAAGCGCGGCATCGGGCCCGGCGACACGGTCGCCGTCATGGCGGCCAACACGCCGGAACTGTACGAGGCCCACTTCGGCATCCCCATGACGGGTGCGGTCATCAACGCGCTCAACATCCGCCTGGACGCCGAGGCCATCGCCTTCATCCTGGACCATGGCGAGGCGAAATTCGTCATCACCGACCGCGAGTTCAGCCGCACCATGAAGGAAGCGCTGGAAAAGCTGGGCCGCGACATCCCCGTCATCGACATCGATGACAGCGAGGCGGACGACGTCGGTGAGCTGATCGGCGAGAAGACCTACGAGGCCCTGCTGGAAGAGGGCGAGCCGGACTACGCCTGGCGCTGGCCGCAGGACGAGTGGGAGGCTATCGCGCTCAACTACACGTCCGGCACCACCGGCAACCCCAAGGGCGTCGTCTACCATCACCGCGGGGCCTACCTGAACGCCATGTCCAACGTGGTGACCTGGAGCATGCCGCCCCACGCCACGTACTTGTGGACGCTGCCCATGTTCCACTGCAACGGCTGGTGCTTCCCCTGGACCCTGGCGATCATCGGCGGCACCTCGGTGTGCCTGCGCAAGGTGACGGCCAAGAACATCTTCGACGCCATTGCCGACGAGAAGGTGACCCACTTCTGCGGCGCGCCCATCGTCATGGGCTTCATCGTCAATGCCAAGGACAGCGACAAGCGCCAGTTCGACCAGAAGGTCAACGTCATGACCGCCGCCGCGCCGCCGCCGGCCAGCGTGCTGGAGCGCATGCAGCGCGAGGGCTTCAACGTCACCCACGTCTATGGACTGACGGAAACCTACGGCCCCGCCACCGTCTGCGCCTGGAAGGAGGAGTGGAACGACCTGTCCATCGAGGAGCAGGCCGCCCGCAAGTCCCGCCAGGGCGTGCGCTACGTGGTGCAGGAAGGCCTGACGGTCATGGATCCCGAGACCATGCAGGAAACCCCGGCCGACGGCGAAACCATCGGCGAGGTGATGATGCGCGGCAACATCACCATGAAGGGCTACCTGAAGAACCCCAAGGCCAGCCAGGAAGCCTTCGCCGGCGGCTGGTTCCACACGGGCGACCTGGGCGTCATGCACGATGACGGCTACATCCAGCTGAAGGACCGCTCCAAGGACATCATCATCTCGGGCGGCGAGAACATTTCGTCCATCGAGGTGGAGGGCGTGCTGCACAAGCACCCCGCCGTCAACGCCGCCGCCGTCGTCGCCAAGCCTGACGACAAGTGGGGCGAGACCCCGCTGGCCTATGTGGAGCTGTGCGAGGGCCAGGTGGTCTCGGCCGAGGACCTGATCGCGTTCTGCCGCGAGCACCTGGCGCACTTCAAGTGCCCGCGCGAGGTCCGCTTCGTGGAACTGCCGAAGACCTCGACCGGCAAGATCCAGAAGTTCGTCCTGCGCAGCATGGCCAAGGGCGGACAGGCCGGCGCGTAACTAACCGGCCGGCTTTCCGGCTGCGCCGGAATGGTACTGCGAGGGAGGCGTCGGCCTCCCTCGCGTCCTTTTACCTGCTAGCCGCCCGCCACCGCCGCCACGGCGACCTTGCGCCCGCTGCCGTCGGCCTTCAGCGTAAAGCCGAGCGTCTCGTACTGTTCGTCCAGCAGCGGGCCGCCGTACTCCGGGGCGTCCAGCCAGTGGCCGACGAAGCGGTCGATGTCCGCCGCCGTCACCTGCGTGCCGCAGCCGCCGCAGCGGCCGACGGCAAGGAACACGCGGCCACCGCCCATCGAGCTGCCGACCCGGGGCGCCTCCAGGCTGCTCGGCTTGAAGCCGGACAGGTCGTCGGGCACCTGGTCCGCCACGGCGGCCGAGAGGTCGGAGGCCAGCGTCAGGGGCTCCACGCCTTTCTCCCGTCGTGCCGTGTTGATCCGCTCCAGCGCCAAACGGGCGGCTTCCTCGGGCGTTACGGGGGCCGCCGCATCGGCATCGGCGGGCACTGCAACGCCCGGCCCGGCAAAGGTCTGCACCGCCACCAGGCCGTCGCGGTCGTCGTCGGGGACCAGGACGTAGCCGAAGCGGCGGACGCCCGGATGCAGGATGTTCCGCCGGTGGCTCGGGCTGTCCATCCAGTCCCTGTGGAAGGAGCGGACGTGTTCCGCCGTCGGCTCGGGCCCGCAGCCGGCACAGCGGCCGATGTTCTCCGCCACCATCTTGGCCTCGGTGCCGCCCGCCTCCAGATAGCGCTCCAGGGCCGTGCCGCCGCCGGGGGCGCGGTGGGCGAAATACCCCTGGTCGGCCATGTCGGTGGCGTGGGCGCGGGCCGCCTCGTTCAGCGGCTCGGTCAGGGTCAGCGCGGGGAGGTCGTGCTCGGCGCGGCTCTGGTTAACCTGGTCCAGCGCCAGGGCGCGCAGGTCGGCGTCCGCCGCAAGGGCAGGGCAGGCGAGGACGGCGGACAGGGCGAGCGCGGCAAGCGCGCGAATAGGCGGCATCATGCGAAGAAAGACGCGCGAGCGCCGCGCCCGGATGCGCTCAACCGGCGGTGACGACGCGCTGGCTGGAGCGTCCGGGCTGGCCGCTCAGGCTGAACTTGGACACGTCCTGCGCCGGTTTGCCGAAGAACCATCCCTGGCCGTAGCCGATGCCCAGCTCGCGCAGCAGCCACATGGTGTCTGCGTCTTCCACCATTTCGCCGATGCATTGCATGCCCAGGTCGCGGCACAGGCCCGAGATGGCCCGCAGGAAGGGCCGCCCGTGGCGGGTGTGGAAGGCATCGCGGATGTAGCTGCCGTCGATCTTGACGTAATCCACCTCCAGCGCCTTCAGGTAGGGAAAGGCGGCCGCGCCGGCACCAAAGTCGTCGATGCACACCCCGCAACCCATGGAGCGGAACTTGCGGATCACCTGGTTGGCGCGCGGCAGGTCGGTCATCTCGTGGCTTTCGGTGACCTCGAACAGCAGCCGGGGCAGCAGGTGCTCGTGTTGCTTCATCATCTTGAACAGGTCGGAGACGAAGGCGTTGCTCTGCATCGACCGGCCCGACAGGTTCACCGCCAGCCGGGCGCCCGAGCGGATGCCCCGGTTGGTGGTGAGGATGGAAAAGGCCTTCTTCATGACGGCCATGTCCATTTCCTCCACCACGCCGAATTCCTCGGCGAAGCCGATCAGGCGGGCGGGGGGGATGAGCTTCTCGCCGTTGTTGATGCGGGCGAGCGCCTCGTAGTGGTGCACCTGCCAACTGGCGATGTCGACGATGGGCTGGAACACCAGCGCCAGGTTCTCGCCGCCCACCGCGCGCCGGAAGGTGGCGACCTTGCCCAGAGTTTCCTCCATCGCCTGCTTGTAGCCCGCCGACAGCGAGTCCAGCTCCAGGTCCGCGCCCTGCTTGGCGAAGGAGTTCATGGTGTAGACCAGCGCCTTGGACAGGTCGTCCTCGGACAGCTCGTCGGCGTCGATGGCCACCGTGGCCGCGTTGATCTCCAGCGGCTTGGCGGCAGGGTCGAAAACCGACAGCATGTCGTTGAGCTTCTGGCTGATCTCGTCGCCGTTCAGCGCACCGTCGTGCAGCACGCCGACCGACCCGTCCTCCAGTCGCCCGACGCCGTCGCCGTCCACCGACCAGGCGCGCAGGTAGTCCATGACCGAGCCCATGAACTGTTCAGCCCGTTCCGCCGGCAGGCTGTCGGCAAGCTTGTCGGGGGTCAGGTCCAGCAGCGTGAGCTGGCTGTCGTCGGCCGAGCCGCCGCGAATCTTTTCAGACAGGCGGTTCGCGAAGTCCTCAACCGAAACCGCCGCGCTCACGTCCTCCTCGGGCTCCAGCGCGTCGCGGCCGCGCAGGGGCGACAGGGCCAGATAGGTGGCGTTGGGTGTCTCGGGCAGAATGATGGCCGAAACCGTCAGCCTGCGCTCCTCGCCCTCGGGCGGCTTGAAGCGCAGGGGAATCCGATCCAGCCGCCCGGTGCGGCGCAGGCGGACCATCATCTCGTCGAACGTCAGGATGTCGCGGTCGCCGATCAGGTCGTGGATCGGGGTTCTGCGCAGGGTCTTCGCATCGCATCCGATGACGGAGTCGACGGTGCCGGCGCAATAGCAGATGACCCCGTCGGCATCCAACTCCACCAGGACGTCATTGCCGGCGAAGGCGAAGGCGATAAACCGAGACCGCTGGGCCTTGAGCCGTTCGATCTCTTCATTGGTCGTCATCCAAAGTCCCCCTGGTCTGCCGGACCCACATTGGTCCCCCCGACATCCCGTTTTGCTGCGCTTATTAATGAAACTGTGTTGGGTTTCCGGCCAAAAGGCAAGCCCGACGCCCATTTGGCGCAGGCATAGGACCTTCGACCAGACAAACGGCAAGCCCTTCATCGCAAACAAAAATGCTTAAGCGGGTTATGGCGCTGACCGGGAACCGGGGGTTGTTCCGCCGGCGTCTTGGCGGGATGGCAAGGGACGTCCCATTCATAATCGTATGGTTGTGAAATTATTTTCAGCGCAACCGCCTTCACTGTCTGGTTGCTGCGATGCAGCGTCGTCCCCTATACTTCCGTCGGAGTGGGGTTGGGTTCACCGGATGGAGGGTGAACTAATGAAGCACAGCGCGACCGGCGGCGACGCCCTATCGCTGATCAGCATCTACGAGATCAGCAAGATCCTCGGCTCGTCCCTGGACCTCGAGAAAACGCTGCACGATGTGCTGAACCTGCTGTCGTCGTACCTTCAGATGCGGCGCGGCGTGGTGGCCTTGGGGGGCGAGGGCGGCAAGGACATCCGCATCCTGGCGGCGTCCGGCCTGTCGCGGCGGGCGGTAATGGACGGCCAGTGCGGTTTCCCGCCGGCAGTCATCGACCGCGTCATCGGATCGGGCGTCCCCATGGTGGTGGGCAACGCCGTCACCGACCCGGCCTTCGAGGACTACCTGTCCCATGCGGATGCCGAGGCCGGCGACGTGATCTCCGTGATTGCGGTGCCCATCAAGATTAACGGCGAGTCGGCCGGCCTGCTGTCCATCGAGCGGGAATGGGAATCCGACCTCCAGTTCAAGTTCGAGACGGACGTGCGTTTCCTGACCATGGTCGCGAACCTGATCGGCCAGACCGTGCGCCTGCACCATTCCGTCGCCAACGACCGCGACCGCCTGATGCGCGAGAAGGTGGCGCTGGAAAAGCGCCTGCGCGAGGACCTTCAGGGGGTGGACGGCGAGGACCTCGCCATCGGTGACAGCAAGGCCATGCGCCGCGTCTTCGCCGAAATCGCGCAGGTCGCGCCCACGAAGTCCACCGTCCTCCTGCGCGGCGAGAGCGGCACCGGCAAGGAACTGATCGCCCGCGCGGTTCACACCCTCAGCCCGCGCGTCGACAAGCCGTTCATCAAGGTCAACTGCGCGGCGCTGCCGGAGACGCTGCTGGAAAGCGAGCTGTTCGGGCACGAAAAGGGCGCTTTCACCGGTGCGACGCAGGACCGCAAGGGCCGGTTCGAGCAGGCCGCCGGCGGCACGCTGTTCCTCGACGAGATTGGCGAGATCAGCGCCTCGTTCCAGGCCAAGCTGCTGCGTGTGCTGCAGGAAGGGGAGTTCGAGAGGGTCGGCGGCAACAAGACCCTGCACGTGGACTTCCGCCTGGTCTGCGCCACCAACAAGAACCTGGAGGCCGCCGTGGCGGCGGGCGAGTTCCGGGCGGACCTCTATTACCGCATCAACGTGGTGCCCGTCTTCCTGCCGCCCCTGCGCGACCGGAAAGAGGACATCCCGGCGCTGGTGGACCACTTCCTCGCCCGCTTCAACGAGGAAAACGGCCGCAGCCTCGACATCGCGCCCGAGGCCATGGGCGTCTTTCAGCACTGCCATTTCCCCGGCAATGTCCGGGAGCTTGAAAACTGCGTGAACCGCGTCGCCACCATGACCCGCGGCGACGTGATCGAGGACGTGGACCTGCCGTGCCAGCGCGACCAGTGCCTGTCGTCGGTCCTCTGGCAGGAGCGGGCGGACGCCGCCGGCATGCCTGTGGGCGGCATGGCGCCCATGGAAACCCGCCGGCAGCGCGTTCCCCTGAGCGCGGTTTCCGGCGGCCGTCCGACGTCAGCGGGGGAGGCGCCGATGCGCCGTTCCTCCCCAGCCGCCGCCGTGCCGCCGGTCGTGCCGGCGGAGCCCTCGCCCGACGACCACCTGCTGGACGACGACTATGAAGACGGCGGCGGGCTCACCCCGCGCGAGCGCCTTGTGGCGGCCATGGAGAAGTCGGGCTGGGTGCAGGCGAAGGCGGCCCGTATGCTGGGCCTGACACCGCGCCAGATCGGCTACGCCCTGAAAAAGTACAATATCGAGGTCAAGCGGCTCTGACCGACAGCCCCGTGCGATTTCCGACGGCCGGGCCATGTGTCCGGCCGTTCGCGTTGGAAGGGGCGGACGCATGTCGTGCTTGTCGGGGTTGCGACAGCCGTGTCACGGGTGCGACACAAGACACCGTTCCAACAATACAGCGAAAACAACAGTTTAACGACTGGCGCGGAGCTTGCTGAGGAGATGGGCGAACGCCAACCCACTCCGAGGAGGCCGCCCGTGAGCCAGGTTATCTCGTTGGACAGCATCGCCAAGGCGCCCGGAAGCGCCGAGACCATGCGCCAGGACCTTGCCAAGGGCGGCTGCACGTCGTCTTCCTGTGGCTCGTCCGACGGCCCGGCGGACATGCCGGCCGAGATCTGGGACAAGATCAAGGACCACCCCTGCTACAGCGAGGAAGCCCACCACTACTTCGCGCGGATGCATGTGGCCGTCGCGCCGGCGTGCAACATCCAGTGCAACTACTGCAACCGCAAGTACGACTGCGCCAACGAAAGCCGTCCCGGCGTTGTGTCCGAGCGCCTGACGCCCGAGCAGGCGGCGCGCAAGGTCATCGCGGTCGCCAACGAGGTGCCGCAGCTGTCCGTGCTGGGGATCGCCGGGCCGGGCGACAGCCTCTATGACTGGAAGAAGACCTTCGAGACCTTCGAACTGGTCGAGAAGCACCTTCCCGACATCAAGTTCTGCATCTCCACCAACGGCCTGGCCCTGCCGGACCATGTGGAGGAGATCGCGCGCCACAACATCGACCACGTAACCATCACCATCAACATGGTGGACCCTGAGATCGGCGCGAAGATCTATCCGTGGATCTTCTTCGACAAGCGCCGCATCCATGGGGTGGAGGCCGCCCGCATCCTGCACGAACGCCAGATGCGGGGCCTGGAGATGCTGACCGAGCGCGGCATCCTGGTGAAGGTCAACTCGGTCATGATCCCCGGCATCAACGACGAGCACCTGAAGGTCGTCAACGCCGAGGTCAAGAAGCGCGGCGCCTTCCTGCACAACATCATGCCGCTGATTTCCGCGCCAGAGCACGGCACCCACTTCGGCCTGACCGGCCAGCGCGGCCCGACGGCGGCCGAGTTGAAGAGCCTGCAGGACGACCTGGCCGACGGCGCCAACCTCATGCGCCACTGCCGCCAGTGCCGCGCCGACGCGGTCGGCCTGCTGGGCGAGGATCGCGGCCAGGAGTTCACGCTGGACAAGATCGGCGAGGAGGTCACATACGACCCCGAAAAGCGCCGCCTCTACCGCGAGGTGGTGGAGGCCGAGCGCGCCGACCACCAGAAGGCCCGCGCCGCTGCCGAGGACGCCCTGGCCCTCACCGCCGACGCGGGCGCCAACGCCGTGCCCATGCTGGTGGCGGTCACCACCAAGGGCGGCGGGCGGCTCAACCAGCACTTCGGCCACGCCACCGAGTTCCAGGTTTACGAAGTGGACCGCGACGGCGTGCGCTTCGTCGGCCATCGCCGGGCGGACAACTACTGCCTGGGTGGTTACGGCGAGGAAGACCGGCTGGACACCATCATCGGCGCGCTGGACGGCGTGACGGCGGTGCTCACGGCCAGGATCGGCGACTGCCCGCGGGAGCGGCTGGAGGAGGCCGGGATCATCGTCTCCGACGCCTACGCCTACGAGTACATCGAATCCTCCATCGGCGCCTACTACACCGCTTCGGTGGGGTCGGTGGACACCGGGCGGGCCAGCGCCTGACCGGCGCGCCGGTCCGCCCCCGCACTACCCCGTCCGTGGAACGATAAGGGAGTTTCCTCAATGGCTTACCAGATCATTCAGTCGCAATGCTCCGTGTGCGGGGCGTGCGAGTTCGAATGTCCCAACGGGGCGATCAAGATGAAGGGTGACACCTACATCATCGACGCAGCCAAGTGCACCGAGTGCGAGGACCAGGGGTCCCCGCAGTGTGCCTCGGTTTGCCCGGTCGACGGCACCTGCGTGCCGGCGTAACGGGCGACGGGCGCGGCGGCGGCCTCTGGGGGCCTTGTGCCGCCGCCGCTGCCCGGTCTTCTCCGAACCCGGAGACACGAGACACGGGCGTAAAGGGCCTGAAACCATGTCGGCCACGGACCACGGAAACAAGCACTCGGCGCCGGAAGCCCGCGCCCGCCTGCGGCCCGGCGAACCCGTCGAGGCGTTGGACTGGCTGGGCAATCCGGTGGACTGCGCGGCGTGTGTATGGCGCGAAAGCATCCGCGCGCACGGCCTCTGCAAGCCGCTGGTGGCCTGTGTCCACGACCGCTACGCCAAGCGCATCGAGCGCTTCCTGGACACCAATCCCGAAGCCTCCGACGCCGTTCTAGCCCATCCCTATTTCGAGGTGCGCGCCATCGCCACCAGGCACGCCAGCATCTTCCGCCTGCCGGCCCTGCTGAACGATCCCGACCCCGAGGTGCGGGCGGGCGCGGTGATGCGACTTCCGGCGCGCCAGGGCATGCGGCTGCGCACCGACCCTGACCGCAAGGTCCGCGTGGCCGTGGCGGCCCGCCTGACGGGGCCGGACCTGGTGCCGATGACCACCGACGACGACTATTACGTCCGCGTCGTCACGGCCCGGCGCCTGCCGCACGACATGCTGCCGCTGCTGATGCACGACCCCGAGCCCGAGGTCCGCCGCGCCGTCGCCCGCCGCATTGGCGAGGAATGGCTCATGGCCATGGCCTGGGACCTGAACCCGCTGGTTCGCCTGGACGTGGCGCGGCGGCTGTCGGCCCAGCAACTGGCGGTGCTGATCGAAGACCCTGACATGCGCGTGCGCCACGCGGTGGCGGAACGCATCGACCCGCGCCACCTGCCCGCGCTGGCGGCCGACCCCGACGCCCTGGTGGTCGAAATGGCGCGTGACCGCCTGGACCGCGAGGTCGGCGCCGGCGGCGGCGCCCCTGACGTGACGACCCATCCCGCAGCCGGCATCGTGCTGGCCGCGGACGCATCCCGCCCCGGCAATGGAGGTTCGCCCGATGCGTGATCCCGACGAGATAGAAATCTATAAGGACCCGGTCTTCGAGTACGGCGTGAAGGTCGTCTCGCGCAAGAACGTGCGCAATGACGGCACCTTCCCCGGCAAGGAAATCGGCGAGGTTCTGGTGAAGAAGGGGGACGTCGGCTACGTCCACTCCATCGGCACCTTCCTGCAGCGCTACTACATCTACGGCGTCGACTGGATCGACCGCGGTTACGTCGTCGGCATGCGCGTGCACGAACTGGACGAAGTGAAAGAGGAGGCTGCGCAATGAAGGTGACCATTCGCAAGGTCGGCGACACCTACGAGGCCTACGTGCCCAAGAAGGACATGGAGGAAAAGGTCGTCGAGATGGACAACGGCCGCATCTGGGGCGGGATCATCACCCTGTCCAACGGCTGGCGCTTCCAGATGCCCGACATGGCGGACGATACGCGCATGCCCATCACCGTCGAGGCCCGCAAGCTGGCGGAAGTGGAAGACTGACCCCGCTTTCCCTCAACCGATAGACCGCCGGAGGCGCTCCATGTCCGCCACCACGCTGCCCGAGACCGATCCCCGCGCCGTTCTGGAGGACGTGCGGGCCCGCCTGACCGCCGGGACCCTGGTCCCGGTGCTCGGCCCCGACGTGCTGACGGCCGACGGGGCGGAGCCCCCGGTGCCGGTTTCCACCCGCGGCCTGGCCGACCGGCTGAACGCCAGGGTGGCGGTGCCGGGGCGCATCCGCGGCAACATGTGGTCGGTGGCCCAGTACATCGAAAGCCGCCGCCACCGGGTCACGCTCATGAAGCTGCTGGCCGACATTTTCGGCCCGCCGGTGGCGCCGACGCCGCTGCACCGGTGGCTGGCGGTGCAGGACCGCCTGCCGCTTATCATCGACACCTGGTACGACGGTGCCATGGCGGCGGCCCTTGCGGCGGAGCGCGCCGCCGACGACTGGGGACAGGTCCAGGGTGTCACCCGCAACGGCGAATGGCGCGACATCTGGCGCAAGACGTTTGACGCGAAGGGCGCGGAGGTGGATGAGGACGCGATCGCCGGCTGGAACACGGTTCTCTACAAGCCGCATGGCTCGGTCGCGCCGGCCGCCAACTACCTCATTTCCGACAGCGATTACGTGGAAGTGCTGACGGAAATCGACATCCAGACGCCCATCCCCGACGTGGTGAAGGACCTGCGCACCGACCGGGGCTTCGTGTTCCTGGGGTGTCGCTTCTACGATCAGATGCTGCGCACGTACGCCCGCCAGATCATGAAGCGCTCGCGCGGCCCGCACATCTGCGTGGTGCCGGCGGAGACGACGAAGAACGAGGACAAGTTCTTTGACGAACAGGGCATCACCGTCCTGCGGATGCCGCTGGCAGACGCGGTTTCGGTCCTGACAGAGGACGCGAAGGAACCGGCCTAAAAGGCTGATACGAAACGGAACGCGGTCAGGACAGCCTTGGGGGAGGGTGCCTGATCGTGCGGGGACGGGAAGCGGTCATCCCGTCCCCGCTTTTCTTTTCGGTGCATACGTTTCCATCTGTCATCCCCACGCCATCAACTCTTCACGCAAGCGCCGTTGATCGCATGCCGCCCGCACCCTAGCGTTCGATCCAAGGGAGTACACCCGATCGGATTGGGGAGATACGGGCATGGCGGGATCAGTAGCTGTCGGCGGTCGACATATTCTTGGCGGCGGGGTCCCGTCGCTTCAGGACATGGCGGCGCGCCTGCCCATCGGTATCCGCATCGCCCTTCTGGCGGGCCTGGCGCTGCTGGCCTCGGCGGTTGCCGCCGGGGCCTACCTGGTGGGGCAGGCGCGGCTCGACTCGGCGCTGGAGCGCATGGAGTCCTACCGCCAGCTCTCCAGCGAGACCGCCCGCATGGAAACCGCCCTGGCCCGCCTGCGCCTCGATGAGCGCGACTTTCTGAGCGCGCTGGACGCCGCGGCGGCGGAAGCCTTCCGCACCCGCCTGGCCGAGGTGCGCGAGGCCCTGGAGGCCGTCGCCGCCCGACCGCAGGCCGCCGGCGTGGCCGATACCGTCGACCACCTGCGCGAGGGGCTGGCCGAGGCGCGTGCGGAATTCGACACGGTGGAGTCCCTGCGCCGTGAACTGGGCCTGTCGCCGGAGGAAGGTCTGTGGGGCCGGCTCACCGCCTCCACCCGTGCGGTGGAGGACGAGCTTGCGCAGTGGCCGAATGCCGATCTGCTGGAGGCCCGCCTTCAACGCATGCGCCGGCACGAGTTGTCCTTCATGCTGACGGAGGAGGCCGCCGAGCTGGGAAAGCACCGGAAGGCCTTCAACGAGTTCGACTTCGGCTTGATGGGCGCCACGCTCGACGACGACACCCGCGCCCGCCTCACCGACATGGGGCAGGGCTACCGCAAGGACACCACGGCCTACGCCGACAAGCGCCTGGAGCTGTCGGAGGCCTCCGCCGTGCTGGACGCGCGCTTCGACGGCCTGCGCCCGGACTTCGAGGCCCTGTTCGCCTTCACCCGCCATGGCATCGCCGAGGCGCTGGCGGCGCAAAAGCGCGTGCGGCAGGAAACGACGCTCATGATGGTCGGCACCGGCGGCGTTATCGTCGTGCTCTATGCCATCGTGGCGGTGTTCCTGGTGCGCAGCATCACCCGCCCCATCGGCGCGCTGGACGGTGCCATGCGCCGCATGGCCGCGGGCGACCGCGCCATTCCCATTCCCGGCGTCGACCGGGGCGACGAGATCGGCGGCATGGCGCGCGCCATGAACGTCTTCAAGGACGGGCTGCTGGAGGCCGACAAGCTGGCCGCCGAGCGCGCCCACGAGCAGGAACTGCGCGACCGCCGCCGCCAGAGCATCGAGGACGCCATCGGCCGGTTCGAGGGATCGGTGCGCGACGTGCTCAACACGCTCTCCATGGCCTGCGACGAGATGATGGCGACGGCCAGGGACATGCGCAGCGCCTCCACCTCCACGGACCGGCAGGTCCAGGCCACCGTCGCCGCCGCGCAGGACGCAGACCGCAATGTGCGCCTTGTGGCCGAGGCCGCGGAGGATTTGGCGGCGGCCCTGTCGGAAATCCACGACGACGTCACCCAAAGCGCCCGCATCGCCCGCGAGGCGGTGACACGCGCCGAGGAGGCGGACGCCATCATGGTCAGGCTGGGTACGGCGGCGAACCGCATCGGCGAGGTGCTGGAATTCATCAACACCGTCGCCGAGCAGACCAACCTTCTGGCGCTGAACGCCACCATAGAAGCCGCGCGGGCGGGCGATGCCGGCAAGGGCTTCGCGGTGGTCGCCAACGAGGTCAAGAGCCTCGCCACACAGACCGGCCGCGCCACCGACGAGATCGCCGAGCAGATCGCCGCCGTGCAGGCCGAGACCCGCCAGGCGGAAAAGGCCATCGCCGCCATCGTCCGCGTCAACGGCGAGGCCGACACCATCGCCCACCGCGTCGCGGACCGTGTGGAGGGCCAGGGACTGGCCATGAAGGGGATCGTGGAGAACGTGCAGCGCGCCACGGCCGACTCGGCGACGGTGGCGGAGAACGTCAGCGGCGTGCGCTCCAGCGCCGCGGCGGCCGGCAGCGCGGCCGGCCGCGTGACGGACGCTTCCGAGATGCTGACGCGGGAATCGGCTTCGCTGCGGGGCGAGGTGGAAAGCTTCCTGGGCGATATCCAGGTGGCCTGAGCCGCCGGGGCGAAGCGGGAAGGGCGGGCCGGTGCGGCGCCGGCCTCAGCCCTGCAGCTTGTCCAGGAATGCGTTGAGCTGGTCTTCGTCGAAATCGTCCAGCGCGCTGTGCAGCATGGCCTTGTCCGCCGTCGACAGGTTGGCCAGCGGGGAGACCAGAGCGCTCAGAAGTACCTGGAATTCTCCGTGGCCGAAGGGCGGTGCGGTGTGTCCTTCGGGCGGCCGGGGCGTGTTGATGAACATGTGCTGCCCCAGGCTGATGGACGAGGGGTGGTATTGCATCAGCTTGATGAACCAGTCGCGGCGGCCCTCGAAGTTCCGGAACGTCTTGACGATGGTCCACAGCACCTTCGCCTGGACGATGCGGGCGTCGGGGTGGGCGTAAAAGTCGTCCCAGGCGAAGGCCTCGCCCTGTTCGGCAATCACCAGGTCCAGCACCTCGTTGCAGGTTTCGGCGTAGTGGGCGAGCTGGTCGCCCAGCGACAGCTGGAAGAAGTGGAACAGGTTGGGCAGGTGCTCGCGCGACAAGGTCTCGTCGTTCAGCAGGCCGGCCAGCGGATGCACCATGAGGCGGCCGAGCGCATTGCGCCGCTGCTCGATGCGGGTCTGGCGCTCCATGGCCTCGTATACGGTGTTGTAGGCCTGCTGATAGAAGGCGTCGAACTCGGGACTGGTCTTCAGCGCCTGGGCGATGCCCCGCAGGGTTTCCACCGAGACGTGGCCGTCGCTGGCCTTGGCCTGGACGCTGGCGACCAAGGCGTCGAGGACCTGACCGGAGATCTCGCGCAGGTATTTGGGTCCGTTGTGCTGCATGGCCGTCCCGTTTCCGTCCCTCGCGCGCGCCTAAGCCGCTCGGCGCACGTCTTTCAGAGGATCATGCCGGGAAACCAAGTCCTTGTGAAGACTTGCGGTCACACCTTCATGCCAAGCGTGCGCATGGCTTTTTTCGTCAGGGACTGGCGCACGTCGAAGAACCCCTCCCACGGGTCGGCCTTCTGGCGCGTGAGGCGGGAGGGCAGGGTTTCCACGGTCCACTTGTCGCCCGACGGCACGCGGGACAATTCCTCCCACGTCACCGGCACGGCCACCGGCGCGCCCTCGCGCGCCCGGCTGCTGTAGGGGGCGACGGCGGTGGCGCCGTGGCCGTTGCGCAGGTAGTCGATGAAGATGCGCCCCGTGCGCTTGGCCTTGGTCATGACGGCCACGAACCGATCCGGCTCGTCGTGCGCCAGCGTCTTCGCCAGGGCCTGCGCGAAGCCCTTGACCTCCGCCCAGTCGTTGCGCCGCCGGGGCAGGGGGACCACCACATGCAGGCCCTTGCCGCCGGTGGTCTTGACGAAGCTCTCAAGCCCCAGCTCGGACAGACGGTCGCGTATGTCGCGGGCGGCGGCGCGGACGTCCTTGAAGGGGACGCTTTCGTGCGGGTCCAGGTCGATGACCATGACGTCGGGGTGGTCCAGGTCGTCGGCGCGCGATCCCCAGGGGTGGATCTCCATGACGCCCGACTGCACCAGCCCGATGAGGCCGGCTTCGTCGGTCACCATGACGTGCGTCCTGGTCTGGCCCTTTTCCGTGACCGGCGTGCCCGAGACGCTTTTCGCCAGGCCCATGCCCGGGTGACGCTGGAAGAAGCACTGCTCGCCACGCCCCTCGGGGCAGCGCAGCAGGCCGAGCGGCCGGTCCTTGATGAAAGGCAGCATGCGGGGGGCGACGAGTTCCATATACTCCGCCAGTTGCCGTTTGGTGAGGCCCTGTTGCGGATAGATGACGCGGTCGGGGTTGGAGATCTTTACGCCGTGGAAGGTCGGTGCGTCATCGTCGCGCGTGCCCTTGCCCGGCCCGGCCTTGCCTTTGCCCTTTCGTGGCGCCGCTTTCGGTAACGGCTCCGGCTCCGCTTCCGCCTCCACGGCGTCGACAAAGCCGGCCTCGCCGGGGCTTTCGGCGGGCTGTTCCAGAACCACGTCCCTGGCCTCCTTGTCCTCGCGCAGCCCCTTGAAGGCGGCGTGGCGCAGGATGCCCTCGCGCGTCCAGGCGGCGTATTCGATCTCGCAGACCGCGTCGGGGCGGACGAACCGGATGTCCTTTTCTCCCGCCGTGCCGCCCGTGAAGGGGCTGGTCTTGCGTTCCCTGGGCTCCAGCAGGGTGCGGAGCTTTTTCGATGTCGCGGCGGTGTAGCCCGTGCCCACCTTGCCGGCGTAGGTGAGCGCGCCGTGGGCGTCGTAGTATCCCAGCGCCAGCGCGCCGATGCCCGGGCCGCCCTTCGACGGCAGGGTGTAGCCGCCGATGACGAACTCCTGGCGCTCCACGCACTTTGACTTGATCCAGTCCGTTCCGCGCCCGGAGCGGTAGGGCCGGTCGCGGCGCTTGGAAATCACCCCCTCCAGCCGCATCGAGCAGGCCTTTTCCCACACGCGCGGTCCGCCGCCGTCGACGTGATCGGAATAGCGCACGGTCGCCCCGCCGGCGGTGTCGGCCTCGTCCAACAGGGCCTTGAGGCGGTCCTTGCGCTGGATGAGCGGCATCTCGCGCAGGTCCTCGCCGTCCAGGAACAGGCAGTCGAAGACCTCGAACACCACATCCTCCGTCTTCTTCTCGGACAGGGCCTCCTGCAACAGGCCGAAGTCCGATGCCCCATGCTCGTCCAGCACCACCGCCTCGCCGTCCAGCATGACCGAGGCGCACGGCAGGTCCGCCAGCGTGGCGGCCAGAGTCTTGAAGCGGTCCGTCCAGTCCTTGCCGTTGCGGGTGTAGATGCGCGCCCGGCCGTCCTCCATCCGCGCGATCAGGCGGTAGCCGTCATACTTGATTTCGTGCAGCCAGCCGTCGGCGGCGGGCGCCTTCGCCTCGCGTGTTGCCAACTGCGGCTTGACGAAATCGGGCATCTTACCTGCCGGCTGATCGGTCTTCTGCGGCTTGGCCCGAACCGGCGCCTTTTTCTTCGGGGAAGCCGTGGCGCGCTTTGTGGAGGCGGGCTCCGGGTTCTCGCCTTCTTCTTCGGCAATGACGTCCATGGGGCGGTCTGTGACGGCGCTGGTGGTGTATTCCTCCACCAGTGCGGCGCCGTCGCCGGGACGGGCGAAGTCGTCCTTCATCTTGATGAGCAGCCAGTTGTCCTTGCCCTTGTCGGCGGGCTTGCGGCCGCCCATGCGCACCAGCGCCCAGTCGCCGCACATGCGCTGGCCGTGCAGGCGGAACTCCAGCCGGCCTTTCCTGACCTGCTCGGCCGGGTCTTGGTCCTTGATCGGCTCCCAGGTGCCGCCGTCCCAGATCATCACCGTGCCGCCGCCGTACTCGCCCTTGGGTATGGTCCCTTCGAAGCCGGCATAGTCCATGGGGTGGTCTTCGGTGTGGACCGCCAGGCGCTTGTCCGCCGGGTCGAGCGACGGCCCCTTGGTGACGGCCCAGGACACCAGAACCCCGCCGATCTCCAGCCGGAAATCGTAGTGCAGGCGTGTCGCCGCGTGCTTCTGCACCACGAAGACGGGCGGCTCGGTCTTGCGGCGGCGCTTCGGCTTGTGGGCGGGCGGCTCGCGCGTCTTGGAGAAATCGCGCTTGGCGACATAGGCCGCCAGGGCATCGGCGGCGCGAACGTCGGGGCTGGCGCTTTCGGTGCGGGCCATTGGCGGTTACCCCGTGGCGCGCTTCTTCTGCGTGCCGGACTTGGAGGACGACCCGGAGCCCGAGGCGGGCTTCTTCTTTGCCGGCGCCTTCTTGCCGCCGCCGGAGCCGCCCTTGTCCTCTTCCTTCAGGCTGTTCTTCAGCGCGTCCATCAGGTTGATGACCTGGCCCTTCTTCGGCTTGCCGGCGTCCTTTTCCACCGGACCTTCGTGGCCCTGCATGCGTTCCTCGATCAGGTCGCGCAGGGCGTCCTGATAGTGGTCGTGGAAGGTCTCCGGCTTGAACTCGCCGGCACGGCTTTCGATAAGCTGCTGGGCCATCTTCACCTGGTCCTTGTCGGGCTTCACATCCTCGACCTCGGCGAAGTATTCCTCGGCCTCGCGCAGTTCCTCGGCATAGCGCAGCGTTTCCAGCAGCAGGCCCTTGCCGCAGGGGCGGATGGCGACGATGTGCTCCTTGCCGCCCAGCACGATCTGTCCCAGAGCCATCTTCTTGGCCCCGCGCAGGGCGTCGCGGATGGTGACATAGGCCTCGTTGGCGATGTCGCCGTCGGGGGTGACGAAATACGGCTTGTCGTAGTAGATCGCGTCCACGTCCGAGGCGTCGACGAAGTGCGACAGGTCGATGGTGTGCCGGCTTTCCACCTTCAGCTCGTCCAGGTCCTCCTTCTCGATGGGCACGAAGGAGCCGTCGGCGTCGGCGCCCATGACGACCTCATCGCGCTCGATGGGGCCGTGGTCGGGCACGTAGAGCTGGTTGCGCACGCGCTCGCCGGTCTCACGGTGGTAGCGGTGCAGGCTGACCTTGTTGGTGCCGGTCACGGCGGCATACAGCCGCACCGGGAACGACACCAGCGCCAGCCGGATGTGGCCTTTCCAATAGGGACGGGCTGCCATGGCGGGCGGGCCTCCTTGCCGCATCGGTCGAAACGCCAAGATAACGCCGCGCGAGGCACTCCCGTTCGATTCGACGACCGGCGCGCGAGCCGGCGGGCATCTTTGAACGGATTGCGACGGGCGCGGTGCCACGCCACCGACCGGCAGGTCGCCGCGACATCGAAGCCGGGCGCCCGGTCCCAGGAACGGCCGCCCGCACGGCCAACAGCCTGTCGTTTTCTTCCGCGGCGTCCCATGCAGCCGGGGCGTTGCTGCCTTGTGCCGGGGCCGCAGCGTCTGCATATACCTAAAACGGGCACAGTCTGATACGCTTGATCGTGGCATCCGCCCCGCGGCGGAGATGGATCGACGAAAACGACGGGCGATCATGAACGGGCGCATATGGCAGCCTTTGGCGGTGGCGGGCGTGGCGATGTTCTGCCTCGTCCTGACTGCCCTTGCCTGGCGCTATGACGCGATCACCGGCGCCCGGGTCATCAATCTCGAGTTTGAGCGCGGCGCCCGCCGCATCGAGCGCGGTCTGATGGAGCGGATGCACCATCTGGAGACCACGGTCCGCGCCGCCCAGGGATTTGTCGAGAACCTCGACGTACCGGACGAGGAAGCATGGGAGTCGTTTGCGCGGCGCCTGGACTTGGGCAGTGGCGCCAATGGCGTCGTCGGCCTGGCCTTCTATCGGCTGGAGAAAGGTGCCGCCCGCGATGGTGACGCCTATCTGGTGGCCCTGGCCGCGCCGAACCAGCGGCTGTCGTCGCTGATCGGCCGCCCCCTTATCGGTGCGCCGGCGGTCCTTCAGGCCATACGCGAGGCGCGGGCATCGGGCGAGTTTGTGCTGAGCGGCCGGTTCGAGGGGCCGCTGCAGAGGGCCGGGGCGCCGGTGGCGGCCGACATGGTCATGGTCGCGCCGGTGCATGATCCGGGCTCCGGCGCCTATCGCGGCGTCGTCGCCCTGGGGCTGTCGTCGACCCTTCTGCTCGACAGCGTGTTCGGCCGCACCGGCACGGACGGCTACGCCGTCGCCGTCAGCGATGCGACCGCCGGTGCCGAGCCGTTCTACAGGGCCGGGGCGCCGCAGGTCCTGGATATGCTGGCGGTGGAAGACGCCGGGGACGACGCGGCACTGCGTCAGTCGTCGGCGGTCGTCGTCGGCGGACGGGTGTGGCGCCTCGCGGTGGCCCGGGGTGAGACGCTGACGGCTGCGCGCCTCGCCATGCACGGGCGCGTGGAACTGGTGGCGGGGCTTGCCTTCACGCTGGTCATGACGTTTGCCGCCTGGCTTCTGGTGACGCGCCGCATGCGGGCGGAGAAGCTGGCCGCGGAGATGACCGAGGCGCTTAAGGAAAGCGAAGAACGCTACCGCATGCTGTTTGCCGGGAACAAGGCGGTGGAACTGGTCATCGACCCGACCGACGGCCGCATCGTGGAGGCCAACGCCGCTGCCGAGCGCTTCTACGGCTGGCCGGCCGAGCAATTGACCCGCATGGTGATCGGCGAGATCAACACCCTCACGCCCGCCGAGGTGGCGGCCGAAATGCGCCGGGCCGAGGAGGAAAGCCGCACCGACTTCATCTTCCGCCACCGCACCGCCTCGGGCGCCGTGCGGGACGTGGAGGTGTGTTCCGGCCCGATCGTGGTGCAGGGGCGGCGGCTGCTGTACTCCATCGTTCACGACATCACCCAGCGGCGCGAGGCGGAACGGGCGCTGCGCGATTCCGAGATCCGCTTCCGCTCGCTGTTCGAGCAAAGCCCCTGGGCGACCCTCGTGCTGCGGCCCGACGGCGTGATCCGCCGCGCGAACACGGCGTGGCGGGCCCTGCGTGGTGCCGCGTCGGCGCCGACGAACCTTCTCGACGACCCGCAGTTCGCGGCCCACGGCTTCGGGGATCTGCTGGGGCGTGCAGGCGCCGGCGAGTCGGTGGAGGTTCCCGCGGTCCTGCTGGAGGCCGGCGGCGGCGTCGCCGCGCAGTGGGTGCGGGCGTTCCTCTATCCTGTTCGCGACGCCACGGGTGCGGTCGACGAGGTGATCCTCATGGCCGAGGACATCACCGAGCGGGTCCGGGCGGAGCGCGAACTGGCCTACCGCCACCGGCTGCTCGCGACGCACCTGGAGACCACGCCCGACGGGGTGGTGATCCTGGACGGCGCCTGGCGCATCGCCGGGTTCAACCGCCGCTTCGCCGAGATGTGGAACCTCGCTCCCGACCTGCTGTCGGGCGGCGATGGCCAGGCCCTGCTGTTCAGCATGCGGTCGGCGGTGGAGGCGCCGGCGGCGTTCGAGGCCCGCATGCGGGCGCTGACGTCGGCGGCCACCGATCCCGACGGCGGGGCCGACCGGCTGCCCGGCGACGCCGACGGTGCCGTGGGCGCGGCGACCTGGGACGAGATCACCATGGCCGACGGGCGGGTCTTCGAGGCCTTTTCGCGCATGGTGCCGCCGACGGAGGAAGAGCCGGCGCGGCGGGTATGGTTCTATCGCGACATATCCGAACGCAAGCGCCTGGAGGAGCGCCTGCGGCGGGCGCTGGACGAACAGGATGCCATGTTTAACTCGGCCGGCGAGGGCATCGCGTTCCTGCGCGGCGATCGCTTCGTGCGCGCCAACCGCGTCTTCAGCGAGCTGTTCGGCTACAGCGCCGCCGAACTGACGGAGTGCGCGGCGGCGGACATGTTCCCCGACGCCGCCGGCCAAAAGCAGTTCCTGACCGCGGTGCGCGCGGCGCTGGAGACGAACGGGCGCTACACCGGCGAGCACCGCATGCGGCGCAAGGACGGCACCTTGTTCTGGTGCCGCACCAACGGCGCGACGCTGGAGCACCGCAGCACCCGCGGCGGCACGATCTGGCTGGTGGAGGACATCACCGAGCGGCGCGAGGCCGACCGGCGGCTGGGGGAACTGCTGGGCGACCTGGAACGCTCCAACGCCGAGCTTCAGCAGTTCGCCTACGTCGCCAGCCACGACTTGCAGGAGCCGCTGCGCATGGTCTCCAGCTACATGGGCCTGCTGGAAAGGCGCCACGGCGGCGACCTGTCGGAGGATGCCAAGGAGTACATCGGGTTCGCGGTGGACGGGGCGCACCGCATGCAGGGGCTGATCAACGATCTGCTGCAGTATTCCCGCGTGGGCACCCAGGGCAAGCCGCTGGAGCCGCGCGATGCCACGGCGGCCGCCCGGGCCGCGCTCGATAATCTGAGCATCGCCGTGGCCGAGGCAGAGGCAGAGGTTTCCGTGGGGCCGCTGCCGCGTGTCATGGCCGACGAAGGACAGTTGGTAAGGCTGTTCCAGAACCTGATCGGCAACGCGCTGAAGTACCACAAGGTGGGCGTCGCGCCGCACGTCACCGTTTCCGCCGCGCGACAGGAGGCCCGCATGTGGCGCTTCAGCGTCGCGGACAACGGCATCGGCATCGAACCCAAGCATTTCGACCGCGTGTTCATGATCTTCCAGCGCCTGCACGCCCGCGACGAGTATTCCGGCACGGGTATCGGCCTGGCCATCTGCAAGAAGATCGTGGAACGCCACGGCGGCCGGATCTGGCTTGAGTCAGAGCCGGGAGAGGGCACCACTGTCCACTTCACGCTGCGTGCCGCCGAGAGCGGGCCAGGGACGGCGCAACCGGCGGACGGCATGCTCGAGCCGGCCTGAGGCGTCGGCGGCCAAACGGCTCTTGAGCCGCGCGGCGGGCGGCGCTAAGGCAGGACAACGCACCGCAACCTTCAACCGAGGCCCGCGCCGCTTTGATCACCGACCCCTGGTTCTATGTTGCCGCCGTACCGGCCGTGCTGGTCGCCGGCGTCTCCAAGGGGGGATTCGGCGGCGGCCTGGGCGTCCTGGCGGTCCCCCTGATGGCGCTGACGATCAGCCCGGTGCAGGCGGCGGCTATCATGCTGCCGATCCTTTGCGTCATGGATATCGTCAATGTCTGGACCTACCGCCGCCGGTGGGACCACCGCGCCATGCGCCTCCTCATCGCCGCCGCGATGGTGGGCATCGCGCTTGGTACCGCCACCTTCCACCTGCTCAGTGCCGATGCCATCCGCCTGATCATCGGCGCGGTGGCGCTGGGCTTCACCGGCAACTGGGCCTGGAAGCGGGTGCGTCGGCACGATCCGCCGGCCGCCGGGCACAGCGTCGCCAAGGGCGGGTTCTGGGGCGCGGTGGCGGGCTTCACCAGCTTTGTCGCCCACGCCGGCGGACCGCCGCTCAACGTCTATCTGCTGCCGCTCAAGCTGGACAAGACGGTTTACCAGGCCACGACGGTGATCTTCTTCACCGCCGTCAACTACGTCAAGCTGGTGCCCTACGCCTGGCTCGGCCAGTTGAACACGGGCAACCTGGGGACGGCGCTGGTGCTCATGCCGCTGGCGCCGCTGGGAATCTGGCTGGGGGTGTGGGCGCACGACAGGGTGCGGGAGGACCTGTTCTATCGCGCCGTCTACCTCTTTCTCGCGCTGACGGGCGCCAAGCTGACCTGGGACGGCATTGCGGGCATGGTGGCCTGACACCGCTGGGGCAGGGCCGCTGCCGCTGTTGCGTCGGGCATCCGGGAAATCGGCGCGAAGTAATCCACAAGTCGTAATGCGACAGCGCGTTACCGGTCAGTTTTTCTGTCCCAAGTATGGCCCATACGAACGTATGGCGAAAATTATTCCTTCATTGCAAGTGTTTGGAGGCTCTGGCAGGCTTTCGAAGTCCCGCGCGGTCGGTGGGGTGATTCGCTCAACCGACGCAACGCGCCCGCCGGCCGGAGCGGGCCAACGTTTTCGCCCATCGCGAAACGGGGAGGCATCCATATGGCCGGCGTCATTGTTTTTGTCATTCTTTGCGGCATTCTCGCCGTCGCCTACGGCGGCTATTCCATCCGCGCCATCATCGCGCTGCCCACCGGCACCGAGCGTATGACGGAGATCGCCACGGCGGTGCAGGAGGGCGCTCAGGCCTACCTCAACCGCCAGTACCGCACCATCGCCATCGTCGGTGTCATCATCGGCATCCTGCTGGGCCTGCGGCTCGGCTTCCATGTGGCGGTCGGCTACTTCCTGGGGGCGATCCTCTCGGGCGTGGCCGGCTTCGTCGGCATGCTGGTGAGCGTGCGCGCCAACGTCCGCACTACCGAGGCCGCCCGTTCCGGCGGCCTGAACGATGCGCTGGGCGTGGCCTTCAAGTCGGGCGCGGTCACCGGGATGCTGGTGGTGGGCCTGGGCCTGCTGGGCGTCGCCGTCTACTTCGGCATCCTGCTGTGGGCGGGGCTTGAGGTGCGCGGCGTCATCGAGGCGCTGGTGGCGCTGTCCTTCGGCGCGTCGCTCATCTCCATTTTCGCGCGGCTTGGCGGCGGCATCTTCACCAAGGGCGCCGACGTCGGCGCCGACCTGGTGGGCAAGGTGGAAGCCGGCATTCCCGAGGACGACCCCCGCAACCCCGCCGTCATTGCCGACAACGTGGGCGACAACGTGGGCGACTGCGCCGGCATGGCCGCCGACCTGTTCGAGACCTACGCCGTCACGATCGTCGCGACGATGCTGCTGGGCTCCATCTTCTTCGTCGGCGAGGCGCAGATGGCGACCATGGTCTACCCGCTGCTGATCGGCGGCGTGTGCATCGTGGGCTCGGTTTTCGGCACCTACTTCGTCAAGCTCAAGGGCGACGACACCAACATCATGAAGGCGCTCTACAAGGGCTTCCTGGCCTGCGCGCTCATGTCCTTCGTGCTGATCGTGCTGGCGACTGGCTTCCTGTTCGGGGTTTCCGGCCCTATCGAGGACATCAACGGCCGCTTCGTCTCCGACCTGGACCTGATCGGCTGCGCCGTGGTCGGGCTGGTGGTCACCGGCCTGATCGTCTGGATCACGGAGTACTACACCGGCACCGATTACAAGCCCGTGCGCAGCATCGCCAGAGCGTCCGAGACGGGGCACGGGACCAACGTCATCCAGGGGCTCGCGGTCTCCATGGAGGCGACGGCCCTGCCGGTGATCGTCATCAGCATCGGCATCATCCTCGCCTATGCCCTGGCGGGCCTCTACGGCATCGGCGTGGCGGCGACGACCATGCTGGCGCTGGCGGGCATGGTGGTGGCGCTGGACGCCTACGGCCCCGTCACCGACAACGCCGGCGGCATCGCTGAAATGGCCGACCTGCCCGAGGACGTGCGCAAGATCACCGATGCCCTGGATGCGGTCGGCAACACCACCAAGGCCGTCACCAAGGGCTATGCCATCGGCTCGGCGGGCCTCGCGGCGCTGGTGCTGTTCGCGGCCTATGTGGAAGACCTGAAGCACTACTTCCCCGACATCCCCGTAAATTTCGGCCTGTCCAACCCCTATGTGGTCATCGGCCTGTTCATCGGCGGCCTCATGCCCTACCTGTTCGGTGCGCTGGGCATGCAGGCGGTCGGGCGGGCGGCGTCCGAGGTGGTCAACGAGGTGCGCCGCCAGTTCCGCGAGATTCCGGGCATCATGGAAGGAACGGGCAAGCCGGAATACGGCCGCTGCGTCGATATGCTGACCAAGGCCGCCATCAAGGAAATGGTGGTGCCGTCCATGCTGCCGGTGCTGTCGCCCATCGCGCTCTACCTGCTGGTCTGGGCCTTTGCCGGTCAGGGAGAGGCCTTCACGGCGCTCGGCGCGATGCTGCTGGGGACCATCGTCACGGGCCTGTTCGTCGCCATCTCCATGACCAGCGGCGGCGGCGCCTGGGACAACGCCAAGAAGTACATCGAGGACGGCAACCACGGCGGCAAGGGGTCCGAGGCCCATAAGGCGGCCGTGACGGGCGACACCGTCGGCGACCCCTACAAGGACACCGCCGGCCCGGCCGTGAACCCCATGATCAAGATCACCAACATCGTCGCCATCCTGCTGCTGGCGGTCGTCGCCGGCCTGTGAGGCGGCGGCGAGAGACCAAGGAAAAGGCCCCGGAGCATGTGCTCCGGGGCCTTTCGCCTGAGTGGCGGCGGCGCGGGCCGCGGCCTATTCCTTCTTGAAGCGACCCAGGTTGCCCAGCATCTGCTGCAGGATGGTCTCGTCCTTGCCGGGCGTCGGGGTCTCGCGGTCGACGATGTTGACCTCGCGGCCGGCGGACTTGTCCATGGTCTGGATGTCCTTCACCACGCCATTGGGCGCAAAGGAGATGGCGATCACCTGTCGGTCGAGCTCCTGCGTGGAGCGATAGGCCCACTGTGTGGTCTTGGCACTGATATAGTACCAGGTTTCGTCGCCGAAGCTGGACGTGGTGGACGGCGATCCAAGCATGGAGCGCACCTGCGCCTGCGTATGGGTTCCGGGCTCGATCTGCGACAGCACTTCGGCGGCCGGTTCGTTGCCGCGCGGGTTCACGTCGGCGGCGCAGGCGGCGAGGGCCACGGCAAGTACCGCGGCGGTCGCCAGACGGCCGGCGGCACGGAGGGGGAGGCGGGGGCGGCTGGTCATCGGCGGGTCATCCAGGCTCGGTCATCCAGAAGCTTGTCGCCGCGGCGGTTCTGCGATAAGCATCCGCCCGCGGCCTTGCGTCGTAGTCCTGGTTGCAGCATGTAACACAGAACGGCGACCGACCGGAATACGGTGTGTCCCGCCGCCGCCGTGGCATCGCTGCAGATCCATCCGTCCGCAAGCCCCGTCCCTGTCGAACCCGAGCCGCCCGCATGATCTTCGACCGCTTCTCCGCCACGACCCGCCGCCGCCGCCGCCGTGCCGAGGACCTGTACGTGCGCCTGGTCAACCGGTCGCGCGATCCGTGGTTCTACGACGCCTGCGACGTGCCCGACACGGTCGACGGCCGCTTCGACATGATCGTCATCCACGCGCATCTGCTGTTCCGCCGCCTGGCGGCGCTGGGCGAAGAGGGCGAGTTGCTGTCCCAGGCGGTGTTCGACGTCATGTTCAAGGACATGGACCGATCCTTGCGCGAAATGGGCGTGGGCGACCTGTCGGTGGGCAAGCACGTCAAGGGCATGGCGAAGGCCTTCTACGGCCGGACCCAGCTCTACGAGGAAGGCTTCATCGCCGGGCGCGAGGGCCTCAGGCAGGCGCTGCGCGACAATATCTATCGCAACAGCACCCCGTCGGACGATGCGGTGGAGCGCCTCGCGGCCTATATGGAGCAGACGGCCGCCGCCCTGGCCGACGCGCCAATGGATGCCCTGACCGCCGAGACCGGGCCGTTTCCGCCGCGCGAGGATGCCGCGGCGTGATGTGCCCGACCACCCAGACCTGCGAGAGTCCTGCATGATTACCGGCGAGCCCACTCCGGAATTTTCGCGTCCCGTCCACTCCGACCGCATCCCGCCCGAAGGCGTGGTCGAGACGCTGTCGGCCACGCCCGAGGAGCGCGGCGCCCTGGCCGAACGCTTCGAACTCGAGGCGATCGAGGCGCTTGAAGCGGAAATTCATTTGAAACTTGTCGCCGGTGGTCCCATGGTGCGCCTCGCCGGACGGTTCCGCGCCGATGTGGTGCAGACCTGCGTCGTGACGCTGGAGCCGCTGCCGGCACGGGTCGAGGAAGACTTCGAGATGCTCTTCGGGCCGGAAGCCGACTACAAGCCCGGCCAGGAGATCCACCTGGATGCCGAAGCCGTCGATCCGCCGGAGCCCTTCGGGCCGGGCGGAGTGGTCGATGTCGGCGAAATCGTGGCCGAGCACCTCTCCCTGGCGCTCGACCCGTTCCCGCGCAAGGCCGATGCGGCCGTCGAGGTCCCGGAAGGGATCGAGAAGGACGGCCCCGACGCCCTGCCGAACACCCCCTTCGCGGCCCTTCAGGGCCTGAAGGACAAATTGCGTTGAAACATTCGTGCCCACGGCTTGCCCGGCGAACGCTTTTCCGCTAAATAGGCAGGCTTTCCCGTGGCCCCAAGCTGGAGTTGACAGAAAATGGCCGTTCCCAAGAAGAAGACGTCCCAGTCCCGCCGTGACATGCGCCGCAGCCACCACGCGCTGAGCGCCGCCAACGTGAACGAGTGCTCGAACTGCGGCGAGCAGGTTCGTCCGCACCACGTCTGCACTGCCTGCGGCCACTACGACGGTCGCGAGGTCGTCGCGGGCGCGGAGGCCTGAGGCGCCGATCGAGGCATTTGGTAGAGCCACGGAAGGTGCTAGGCCAGTGAGCGAGCGGCTCACCTTGTCCCTGGATGCCATGGGGGGCGATCACGCCCCTCATATGGTTGTTGAGGGCATGAAGATCGCGCGGAAGCGCTACCCGGATGTCGAGTATGTCCTGTTCGGCGACGAGGGCCGCATTGCGCCCCTCGTGCCGCAGGACATGCGCGACCGGGTGTCCATCCGGCATACCGATCGCGTCATCTCCAACGAGGAAAAACCCTCGCAGGCGGTGCGCACCGGTCGGCAGTCGAGCATGGGGCTTGCCATCAAGGCGGTGAAAGAGGGCGAGGCGGCCGGTGTCGTCTCGGCCGGCAACACCGGAGCCCTGATGGCCATGGCAAAGCTTGCCCTGCGGACCCTGCCGGGGATCGACCGGCCGGCCATCGCGACCCTCATCCCCACGATACGGGGCGAGAGCGTGATGCTGGACCTGGGCGCCAACACCGAGGTCCAGGCCAACAACCTGGTCGAGTTCGCCATCATGGGCGAGGTGTTCTCGCGGTGCCTGCTGGGGCACGTGCAGCCGTCCATCGGCCTCCTGAACATCGGGTCCGAGGACCTGAAGGGGACCGACGCGCTGCGCGAGGCCCACCAGATTCTGCGCGAGCATCCGCTGAACATGCGGTTCCACGGCTTCGTGGAAGGCGACGACATCGGGGCCGGCACCGTGGACGTGGTGGTTACCGACGGGTTCACCGGCAACGTCGCGCTGAAGACGGCCGAGGGCACCGCCAAGCTGTACACCAAGTTCCTCAAGGATGCCTTCGGCAGTTCCGTCCTGGCGCAGATCGGCTATCTGCTCGCCAAGGGGGCGCTGGCGAAGGTACGCCAGCGGACCGATCCGCGGCGCTACAACGGCGCCATGCTGATCGGGCTCAACGGCATCTGCGTCAAGAGTCACGGCGGCACCGACGCGCTGGGCTTCGCCAACGCCATCGGTGTGGCCGTCGATCTGATCAAGAACCGCCTGAACGAGCGCATCCGCGAGGAGTGCGCGCACCTGGCGCAGTCGCCGACCCTGCCGGGTCCGGCGGAGTCATCCTCACCCTCAGCCGCTTCGGGTTAAGCATGATCATTCGCTCCGTCATCGCCGGCTGCGGCTCCTACCTGCCGCAGAGGGTCGTCACGAACGAGGAACTGGCGCAAAAGGTCGACACCACCGATGCGTGGATCGTCGAGCGCACCGGCATCCGTTCGCGACACATCGCCGCCGATGGCGAGACCACGGCGGACCTGGCGACGCATGCCGCCCGGGCGGCCCTGGCGCACGCTGGGATCGACGCCAAGGACGTGGACCTGATCATCCTGGCCACCGCGACGCCCGACAACACGTTTCCCGCCACCGCCAGCAAGGTGCAGGCACGCCTCGGCTGCCTGGGGTCGCCGGCCTTCGACATCCAGGCGGTGTGCTCGGGCTTCGTCTATGCGCTGACCACCGCCGACAATTTCATCAAGGCGGGGCAGGCGAAGTGCGCGCTGGTCATCGGCGCGGAAACCTTCAGCCGCATCCTGGACTGGAACGATCGCGGCACCTGCGTGCTGTTCGGCGACGGTGCCGGCGCCGTGGTCCTGCGGGCGGAGGAAAGCGAGGGCGCCAACACCGACCGCGGCATCCTGTCCACCCACCTGCACTGCGACGGCACGCAGCATGATCTGCTGTACGTCGACGGCGGTCCGTCCTCCACGCAGACCGTCGGCCACCTGCGCATGACCGGCAAGGAGGTTTTCCGCCACGCCGTCGTCAATCTGGCGCAGGTGGTGCAGGAGGCCATCGAGGCCAACGGCATCGAGGCCCACGACATCGACTGGCTGGTGCCCCACCAGGCCAACAAGCGCATCATCGACGGCACGGCGCGCAAGCTGCGCATGGACCCCGACCGGGTCGTGGTGACCGTCGACCACCACGCCAACACCTCGGCCGCCTCCATTCCGCTGGCCTTCGACGAGGCGGTGAAGGACGGGCGAATCCGGCCCGGCCACCTGGTCCTGCTGGAGGCCATGGGCGGCGGGTTCACCTGGGGCTCGGCGCTGGTCCGGATGTGAAACGAAGGGGCGGAACCATATGGTTTCCGCCCCTTTTTCGGTAGCATCCACCCCTTTTGCGCCAGTGTTCGGGTGGATAAGGATCAACCCGCAAGATGTTGATATTGACGCATTTCCCAAAGCGTGCTTCCGTTTAGGGGAGACACAGGGAAGTGGGGCGAAGCCATGTCCGGAAGAACCATTACCCGCGCGCAGCTGAGCGAACGGGTCTACGAGGAAGTGGGTCTGTCGCGAAACGAGTCCGCCGAGCTTCTGGAAATGGTGCTCGACGAGATCTCGACCGCCCTGTCCGAGGGCGAGGCCGTGAAGATCTCGTCCTTCGGCAGCTTTTCCGTCCGCCAGAAGGGCGAGCGCATCGGCCGCAATCCCAAGACCGGCGAGGAGGTGCCCATCCTGCCGCGCAAGGTCCTGGTCTTCCGGCCGTCGCAGCTTCTGAAGAGCCAGATCAACGACAGCGCCAAGAACGGGTCCGGCCAGCATCATTGAGCGGGCGACGGAGCCGGCGCCGGCGCGTCACGAAAAGGACCGATTAGATGACCGAGTCGACGGACGCGCGCCGTAACGGGGCGAAGTCCGAAGCGGCCTTTCGCACCATCAGCGAGGTGGCTTCCGAGCTGGACGTTCCGCAACACGTCCTGCGCTTCTGGGAAACCAAGTTCACCCAGATCCGCCCCATGAAGCGCGGTGGCGGCCGGCGCTACTACCGGCCCGAGGACGTGGTCCTGCTGCGCCGCATCCGGGCGCTGCTCTACGATGACGGCCTGACCATCAAGGGCGTGCAGAAGTTGCTGCGGGAAAAGGGCGTCAAGGCGCTCATGGCCGACGAGCAGCCCCTGCCCGCGACGCTGGAGAAGGTGGAAGCCGCCGCCGAGGCCCGCCAGCAGGCTGGCGAGGCGCCGAAGGAGGAGCAGGCGCCCGACACCGCCACGCAGGCCGACGACCGCTCGCCCCGCCTGCCATTCGCCGCCGCGCCCGAGCCAGAGGGCGAGCGTCCGGCCCCCGCCGCCGAGGCCGGGCCGGCGCCCGAGCCGGAGACGACGTCGGCGCGTCCGGCGCTCAGTGCCGAAGACCGCCGCGAGCTGGAAGCGGCGCTGGCCGAACTGGTGGGTCTGCGGGATGAGCTGCAGGCTGAACTGCGGCGTCAGGAAGCGGCCTGAAGATATTGAAACACAGGGGGTTTCGCAAAACGGCGAAGCCCCCTAAATTTCTTCAAACAAGGCGTTGCCAAGCGGCGGGGGTGCCGCTATAGTGCGCGCCTCTTCAGGGGGCTCCCTGAAGCGAGACTTGGTCCCGGAGCGTAGCGCAGCCTGGTAGCGCACTTGACTGGGGGTCAAGGGGTCGTGGGTTCGAATCCCGCCGCTCCGACCATTTCTCGACGACAGCTGAGTGTTTCCGCACTCGACCCGAAGGGCGTCCGCACAGGGCGCCCTTCGTCGTCGTTGGTGCCTTGGGATGAATTGGGTGTGCTTATGATGGTACTGCTGCTTCTGCTCGCGGCCGTATGGGCCGGTGTCTTCGCCATCGCGCGCCTGGTGGCGCCGACGGCGGCGTCCGCCCTTGGGGCGTCCGCCTTCGTCGCCTTCCTGGGCGGGCAGGTCGCGGCCGCCGACTATGGCCTGTGGTGGGGCCACATGCTGACCGCAGTCGCCGCCGCCGGTATCCTGGCCTTCCTCGCCATGACCGTGCGGAGCCGCCTGCGCGGCTGATGTCCCGCCAGCGGTCGAAAGACGATGGAAAAGGGCGTCCCGCCGGGGCGCCCTTTTTTCATTGGTCCGCCCGACGGCGCCGAGGGTAGAACGGACGCAACCGCCGTCTGCGCCTTCCGGAGCCCGTCATGCCCGCCCTCTACGCCGCCATTACGCCCCACGGGTACGGCCATGGGGCCATCACCGTGCAAGTCCTTTCGGCGCTGGCCGAAGCCGTTCCCGGCCTGCGCCTCGGGGTGGTCGGCGGACCGCCCGAGCCATGGGTGCGTGCTCGGCTGCCGGTGCGGCCCGTCCTGCACGACAGGGCCATCGCCGACCCAGGCATGGTCAACAGCGACCCGAACACGGTCGATCCAGAGGCCAGCCTGGCCCGCTACCAGGAGCTGTTCCAGCGGTTCGAGGCCGTGGTCGCCGAGGAAATGGACCGCCAGCGCGCCTTCGCGCCGGACTTGGTGGTGTCCAACGTCGGCTTCGTGCCGCTGGAGGCGGCACGGCGGCTGGGTCTTCCGGCCGTCGCGCTGGCCCCGTTCCACTGGGGGCAGATCTTCGGCGCATACTGTGGCGCCATGCCCGGCGGCCGGAGCATCCTGGAGCGCCTGGAGGCCATCTATTCCGCCTGCGACCTGCTTCTCGCCACCACGCCCTTCGTGCCCATGGCGGAGGGCATTCCGGCGCGCGCCGTGGGGCCGATCTGCGCCAGGGCGGCGCCTCGGCGGGCGGCGCTCGAAGCGACGCTGGGCGTTGCGGAGGGAAGCCGCCTGGCGCTGATCACCATGGGCCGCGTCGGCGGCCCGTTGCCCGTGGATGCGTGGCCGCGCTTCCCGGGTTGGCGGCTGATCCACCGCGGGCCGGACACCTGCGCCGGGCATCCCGACATGGTGCAGGGGGACAACCTGCCGTTCACGTTTCCCGAACTCGTGGCGTCCGTCGACGCCGTCGTGACCAAGCCGGGATACGGTACGGTCACGGAATGTGCCTGCGCCGGCACGCCCCTTCTGTACCGATCCCGCAATGATTGGCCGGAAACGCCGCACATGATGAGCTGGGCCGCCCGCCATGTGGCGGTGGAGGAAATCGACGACGCCGCCTTCAGGTCCGGGCAATTCCACAAAAAACTACAGGCGGTGTTGCAGGCACCGCGGCCTGCGCCGGCGTCTCCCACCGGTGTTGCCGAGTCCGTGGAGTTGCTGCGTCCCTACCTGTCGTAGAAGTCGTCGGGCGCGGCTTCTGGCGGGGTTCCGGCGGCGCGAACCGAGGCGCGGCCGAGCGGGGTCAGCTTGCAGACCAGCCAGTCGGGCTTGAGCGGGTTGGCGAACCACGGCTCCGCCAGGCCCTTGTCGATGCAGCGGCGGATCATGGCGGCGTTGACCTTGCGTCCGTTGCGGTCGAACAACGGAAGCTTGCCGCCCGGCTGCGCCAAACCGCGTGCCAGCCAGCGATGTTGTGCCGGTGTCAAGGCGACCGGAGTCGGAGCGTCTTCATTGGCTGAAGCGTTGACCTTAACACCCTGATCACTCACCATTTTCCCAGACCCCATCGGCGTGCGTCCCCCTCAAGCCGGGCATCACGCCGGAGTCTATGGGCAGGAGGGAGAGGAGTCCATGTCGAGGCCCGTACTCATCTACATGACAGCCGGTTCCACCGAGGAGGCCAAGAAGGTCGGCCGAGTGCTCGTGGAGGAACGCCTGGCGGCGTGCGTCAACATCCTGGGCGGCATGACGTCCCTTTACTGGTGGGACGGCGCGGTGCAGGAGGACGACGAGGTGGCCTTCATCGCCAAGACCCGCCAGGGCATGGTCGACGATGTCATTGCCCGGGTGAAGGAAGTCCATTCCTACGACTGCCCCTGCGTCGTCTCCGTTTCCATCGACGACGGCAATGCCGACTTCCTGCAGTGGATTCAGGAAATGACGTCGCAGTTTCCCGGTCACTCGACAACTGGGCGCTGAGCCGGCCTCAGACGTCGTGCGGCAGGTCGGTGCGCCGGCAGTCCACGGTGAAGCAACTGCCGTGGTCGACCCGCGAACTGACGAACACCCGGTGGCCGAGCAGGCGGCACAGGCGCTCCACGATTGCGAGGCCGAGGCCCAGGCCTTCGCTGCGGTCGTGGGCCTTGGTGCCGACCTGCACGAACTCCTGCCAGATGCGGTCGAGGTCGTCGGACTCCATGCCGACGCCGCTGTCCACCACCTGCAGCCACACCCGGTCGCCGCGCAGCCGGGCGCCCAGCACCACGCCGCCGGCGTCGGTGTAGCGGAGCGCGTTGCCGATCAGGTTGCGCAGCACGCGCTCCAACAGGATCGGGTCGCTCTCCACGGCCACGTCCGGCGCCACCACGTTGAGCCGAAGGTCCCGGTCGAGCGCCTGCGGTCCGAACTCGGCCGCCAGCCCGTCGAGCAGGGCCCGCACCGGCACCGGCTGGAAACTGGGCGTCACCGTGCCGGCCTCCAGCTTGGAAACGTCCAGCACCGACCGCACCAGGTGGCGCAGTGAGTCCTGGGTGCGCCGCAACTCCGCAAGCAGCGACTCGCCACGGGTGGACAGCGGTTCCGCCGCCAACAGGCCGGCGAACATCTCGGCTGCCTGCAAGGGCTGGAGCATGTCGTGACCGGCGGCGGCCAGGAACTTCGACTTGGCCAGGTTGGCCTTGTCGGCCTCGGCCTTGGCGTCTGCCAGGTCGCGTGTGCGGGCGGCGACCCGCTGTTCCAGTGTCTCGTTCGCGCGGCGCAGATGCTCGGCCATGCGCTCGATGTGGTCGAACTGGGTTTGCGTGCGCCGGACCATGGGACGGAAGATCAGCAGCGCCTCCAGCAGGATCGTCAGCAGCGTCAGCGTGACCACCGCGATCTCCAGCCGCCGCAGGGTCTCGTAGGCTTCCTCGCCGTCCAACTGATACTGAAGCACGACCTGATCCAGGGACTCGAGCAAGGGGCCGGGACCTTGGGTCAGGATGTAGGCGACCGCCGGATGCTCCGGCGTCAGGTCGTCGGGCGCGGCTTCGACCACCTGTTCGGCGGCATGTATGTAGCGCAGCACGCGCTGGTGCAGGGACGGCTCGCCGGAAAAGTACAGGGCCGAGATTGCCGGGCTGGTGGGGCCGGGCACGTCCAGGACCTCGCTACCATAGGCCAGGCCGTGATGGGCGCGGCGGAACGTGTTCACCGTCTCGGCCAGCTCCGCCACGCATTGGGCGCGGGCACGGAGGCATTCGCCGTCGGCCAGCGAATCGGCGTACAGCGCGATCCGCTGGCTGAGCATGCGCTGCCGGCCCGAGATGTTCACCACCGCCAGCGTTCTGTCATAGGCCGCCGCCATGGCCTGGAAGGCCGCCAGACCCGAAACCGCCAGCAGGGCCACCGCCGCCAGGGCCAGCACATAGCGGCGCGTCATCCAGGCCGATGGTCGGTCCGAAGGTACTGTATTGGGGCGAATGGTTTCTCGGCGGGGCTGGGAGGTCATGGTGCTCTCTTGATCGAGGTGAAACCGCGGCAATCCGCCGGTTTCGGCGGAAATGGCAGCTAAGGTGTTGAAAACTCCAATCCCGAGCGGCGCAGTAGGACTAAAATCCGAGCAATCCCCTCAGTTGATATGCGGTCTTTTCGGCAGTACAAAGGTGCTAGAAACGCTTCGTGCCGGAGGCCGTCATGGCCGTAACCAATACCGCAGTATCGGATCAGAAGGTGACCCGCCGGGGCCTGTTCCGCCGCTTGGCCGGGGCGCGCACCGTCGAGGCCGTGCGGCCGCCGGGCGCCCTGCCTGAGCGGCGGTTCCTGGACGCCTGCAGCGGCTGCGGCGACTGCGCCGATGCCTGCCCGACCGGCGTCATTGTCATGGCCTCTGGCGTGCCGGAAGTCAATTTTTCCAAGGCCGGTTGCGAGTTCTGCGGCGCCTGCGCCGATGCCTGCCGCCCCGGCGCCATCCGCCCGGCCACCGAGGCCGCGCCCGGCCCGGCCTGGACGCACGGCATCGAGATCGGCGCCGGCTGCCTATCGGCGGCGGGCGTGGTCTGCCGGGTCTGCGGCGAGCAGTGCGAGGCCGGCGCCATCCGTTTTGGTCTTTCCGTCGGCGGCCGCTCCTCGCCCGAGCTGGTCACCGACCTTTGCACCGGCTGCGGTGCCTGCGTCGGGCCGTGCCCGGCGGGGGCCGTCGCCGTGACCTTCGCCGCCTGAGGAGGGGACGCGACCCATGCGCACGGGACGCTTTGAACGCACCGAACCCGAGGCGCCGCCGCTGAACGCGGCGCTCGTCAACATTTGCGGGCTGCTGGTGCACGCCCGCCCGGACCGCAGCGCGGCCCTGTCCGAGCGCCTGGGCGCGACGACGGGCTGCGAGGTCCACGCCGCCACCGGCGACGGCCGTCTGGTCGTCGTGGTGGAGGACACGGAGGAGGCCAGCGCGCTGGACCGCATCCGTCAGATCAACGACTGGGACGGGGTGGCGGCGTCCTCCCTCGTCTTCCATCACTTCGAGGACGCCAAGGCCCTGGAAGGGGAGATCGAGGCATGAAGACCACCCGCCGCACGTTCATCAAGGCCAACGCCGCCGCCGCCACCGCCGCCGTGGCGGGCGTCAGCCTTCCCGCCGGCGCCGCCAAGGCCGCCACCGGCAGCAACGACATCAAGTGGGACAAGGGCGTGTGCCGCTTCTGCGGCACCGGCTGCGGCGTGCTGATCGGCACCAAGGACGACCGCATCGTCGCCACGCAGGGCGACCCGGATGCGCCCGTCAACAAGGGCCTGAACTGCATCAAGGGCTACTTCCTGTCCAAGATCATGTACGGCAAGGACCGCCTGACCCAGCCCATGCTGCGCAAGTCGGGCGGCGTGTACGACAAGGAGGGCGATTTCGAGCCGGTGTCGTGGGACGAAGCCTTCGACATCATGGCCGAGAAGTGGAAGCAGACCCTGAAGGAAAAGGGCCCGACGGCCATCGGCATGTTCGGGTCCGGCCAGTGGACGGTGTGGGAAGGCTACGCCGCTGCCAAGCTGTTCAAGGCCGGGTTCCGCTCCAACAACATCGACCCCAACGCGCGCCACTGCATGGCGTCGGCCGTCGCCGGCTTCATGCGCACGTTCGGCATCGACGAGCCCATGGGCTGCTATGACGACCTGGAGCACGCCGACGCCTTCGTGCTGTGGGGCTCCAACATGGCGGAGATGCACCCCATCCTGTGGTCGCGCCTCACCGACCGCCGCCTGACGCACTCGGGCTGCAAGGTCGCC
This sequence comes from Caenispirillum salinarum, assembly GCF_044803115.1. Lineage (GTDB taxonomy): Bacteria > Pseudomonadota > Alphaproteobacteria > Rhodospirillales > Rhodospirillaceae > Caenispirillum > Caenispirillum salinarum_A. Next base: position 2,351,534 of record NZ_CP085224.1, read on the forward strand.
GTGCTGTCGACCTTCGAGCACCGCAGCTTCGAGCTGGCGGACCTGCCGATCCTGTTCACGCCCCAGTCGGACCTGGCGATCCTGAACTTCGTCGCCAACTACATCATCCAGAACGACGCGGTGAACTGGGACTTCGTCAACGCCCACACGAACTTCCGCAAGGGCGCGACGGACATCGGCTATGGCCTGCGTCCCGAACACCCGCTGGAACAGGCCGCCGCCAACGCCGACAAGGCCGGCGCGTCCGAGGCCATCGACTTCGAGACCTTTGCGGCCTTCGTCGCCGACTACACGGTGGAGAAGACCTCCGAGATCTCGGGCGTGCCGGAGAAGGACCTGATCGCGCTGGCGAAGCTGTACGCCGATCCGTCCAAGAAGGTCGTCTCCTACTGGACCATGGGCTTCAACCAGCACACTCGCGGCACCTGGGCCAACAACCTCGTCTACAACATTCACCTTCTGACCGGTAAGATCAGCGAGCCTGGCAACGGCCCGTTCTCCCTGACCGGCCAGCCGTCGGCCTGCGGCACCGCCCGCGAGGTGGGCACCTTCGCCCACCGTCTGCCGGCCGATATGGTGGTCATGAACCCCGACCACCGCGCCTATGCCGAAAAGATCTGGAAGCTGCCGACGGGCCTGATCCCGGAAAAGCCCGGCTACCACGCCGTGCTGCAGAACCGCATGCTCAAGGACGGCAAGCTCAACGTCTACTGGGTCCAGTGCAACAACAACATGCAGGCGGCGCCCAACCTGAACGAGGAGACCTATCCGGGCTACCGCAATCCCGAGAACTTCATCGTGGTCTCGGACCCGTACCCGACGGTCACCGCCCTGTCCGCCGACCTGATCCTGCCCACCGCGATGTGGGCGGAGAAGGAAGGCGCCTACGGCAACGCCGAGCGCCGCACCCAGTTCTGGCGCCAGCAGGTCAGCCCGCCGAACGGCGCAAAGTCCGACCTGTGGCAGCTGGTGGAGTTCTCCAAGCGCTTCACCACCGACGAGGTGTGGCCGGCCGAAATGCTGGACGCCAACCCCGAATACCGCGGCAAGACGCTCTATGACGTGCTGTACGCCAACGGCCAGGTGGACGCCTATCCGCTGACGGAACTGGCCGACGACCAGCTCAACGACGAGGCCCGCGACTTCGGCTTCTACATCCAGAAGGGCCTGTTCGAGGAATATGCCATCTTCGGCCGCGGCAAGGCCCACGACCTGGCACCCTTCGACATATACCACCAGTCGCGCGGCCTGCGCTGGCCGGTGGTGGACGACCAGGAGACCCTCTGGCGCTTCCGCAAGGGCTACGACCCCTATGTCAACGGCGACAAAAAGGTGGAGTTCTACGGCAAGCCCGACGGCCGCGCGGTGATCTTCGCGCTGCCCTACGAGCCGCCTGCCGAGGTGCCCGACGACGAGTACGACCTGTGGCTGGTGACCGGGCGCGTGCTGGAGCACTGGCACTCCGGTTCCATGACCCGGCGGGTGCCCGAGCTGCACCGCTCCTTCCCCAACGCGGTGGTGTACATGCATCCGCTTGACGCCAAGGAACGCGGCCTGCGGCGCGGCCAGCCGGTCGAGCTTCAAACCCGCCGCGGCAAGGTGACCACCACGGTGGAAACCCGCGGGCGCAACAAGCCGCCCAAGGGCGTGGTGTACATCCCCTGGTTCGACGAGAGCCAGCTGGTGAACAAGCTCACCCTCGACGCGACCTGCCCGATCTCCAAGGAGACGGACTTCAAGAAGGCCGCCTGCCGTGTGGTGAAGGCCTGAGCGCAGGTGCGCGGAGAGTGACGGGCGGCGGCCCGGGAAAACCCTGAACCGCCGCCCGCCCCCTCCCGAGAGGGGATGCAAGAGATGACGACACGCAAGGGAACAGGACAGGGCGGCCCCAGCCGCCGCGCCATGCTCACCGGCACCGCCAAGGCGGCCGGTGTGGCGGCGGTCTTCGGGCTGGGCCTGCACACCATCGTCGCCGGACAGGCCACGGTGAAGGCCGCCCAGGCCCTGCGGCCGCCGGGCGCCCTGGCCGACGAGCGGGACTTTCTGGCCGCCTGCACCCGCTGCGGCCTGTGCGTCCGCGCCTGCCCGTACGACACGCTCAAGCTGGCCGGGGTGGCCGACGAGGCGCCCATCGGCACGCCCTTCTTCACGGCACGCGACGTGCCTTGCGAGATGTGCGAGGACATCCCCTGCGTCGTCGCCTGCCCGACGGGCGCCCTGGACCACGGCCTGACCGACATCACCAATGCGGACATGGGCGTCGCGGTGCTCATCGACCGCACCACCTGCCTCAACATGCTGGGCCTGCGGTGCGACGTCTGCTACCGCGTCTGCCCCATGATCGACGAGGCGATTACGCTGGAGATGCGGCCCAACACCCGCACCGGCGTCCATGCCATCTTCGAACCCACCGTCCACCCCGACGCCTGCACCGGCTGCGGCAAGTGCGAGAAGGCCTGCGTGCTGCCCGAGGCCGCCGCCATCAAGGTGCTGCCGCGCGAGGTGGCCCTGGGCTCCTCGGCCGAGCACTACCGGCTGGGCTGGGAGGAAAAGCGCAAGAAGGGCGAGGCGCTCATCCCGGACACCATCGACCTGCCGGACCGGGGCTATTCACAGGACCATGTTGAGAGCACGCCCTCGGGCGGGCTGAAAGGCTTCAAGCCATGAGCAAGACGCCGAAAAATGCCGCCGCCCGCGACATCGTCACGCCGCAGGACCCGGCCCGCCTGGCCGTCGCCGCCAAGGGACGCCTGCGCGCCAGCAAGTGGCTTCTGCTGCGCCGGGTGAGCCAGGCGCTCGCCCTGGTGCTGTTCCTGACGGGCCCGCTGCTTGGCGTGTGGATCATGCGCGGCACGCTGGCCTCCAGCGAGATGCTGGGCGTCGTGCCCTTCACCGACCCGCTGGTGTTCCTCCAGTCGCTGGCGGCGGGACATGGACTGATCGCCACCGCCTGGATTGGCGCGGCGCTTCTGGTGGCGCTGTACGTCGTGGTTGGCGGCCGGGCCTTCTGCTCGTGGGTCTGCCCGGTGAACGTGCTGACCGACGGCGCCCATCGGCTGCGCGTGCGGCTCGGCATCAAGCAGGGTCTGCAGATCTCGCGTTCCGCCCGCCTGTGGGCGCTGGCCGCCGTGGTGGCCGTCTCCGCGCTCGCCGGCTCCATGGCGTGGGAGGTGGTGAACCCCGTCACCCTGCTGCACCGCGAGCTGGTGTTCGGAGTGGTGTTCACCGGCTCGCTCGCCTGGATGCTGATCGGCGGTGTGGTGCTGTTCGACATCTTCGCTGCCAACCGCGGCTGGTGCGGGCACCTGTGCCCGGTGGGCGCGGCCTATGGCCTGATCGGCACCGCCAGCCTGACGCGGGTCTCCGCCAAGGCGCGGAACGCCTGCGATAAGTGCATGGCCTGCTACCACGTCTGCCCGGAGCCGCACGTCATCAACCCCGCGCTGAAGGGAGGGCAGGGCGAGACGCCCGTCATCCTGTCGCGCGACTGCACCAACTGCGGGCGCTGCATAGACATCTGCCACCGCAACGTCTTCGCCTTCACCCATCGGTTCGACCACCGCAGGGCCGAACCCGCCAACGACACCGAACCCAAGTCCCGCCCGGCCGCGCCGGCCGCCGCCGAATGACTTCTTCGACAGGGGAGAACCCGAGATGAACCGCTTCCAGAAGATCCTCACCACCGCCGGCGCCGGTCTCGTGGCGCTGGGCCTCGCCTTCGCCGCCACCGCCGCCGGCCCGGATGCCAGCGTGCAAAGCCTGCGCGGCCCGGTCGCCGTCGACGCCCAGGATGCCAAGCCGGACATCCACGGCGTGGAGGAGGGCAAGAGCTTCGGCCGCGCCTACCGCCAGCAGCCGCCGCTGATCCCGCACCGCATCGACAAGTACGAGGTCGACCTGAAGACCAACCAGTGCATGAGCTGCCATGACTGGCCGTTCAACACCGACTTCGGCGCGCCCAAGGTTTCCGAGACCCACTACGTCGACCGTCAGGGCAACCGCCTGGACGACGTGGCGCGCACCCGCTGGTTCTGCACCCAGTGCCACGTGCCCCAGATGGACGCGCCGGAGCTGGTGGAGAACACCTTCGAGCCGGCTCGCGACTGATCCCCGCAAGGCTCTGATTTTGTTGTAAGGAGGGACGAGAAATGTCCAATGATCAGGATCGCAAGCCGACCTTCATCAAGCGGCTCTGGGGCTGGTTCTGGGGCCCGGCCGGCGCCATCTCGCTGGGCGTGCTGCTGGTGGGCGGCTTCATCGCCGGCATCGTCTTCTGGGGCGGTTTCCACACCGCCATGGAGATGACCAACAACGAGGAGTTCTGCATCTCCTGCCACGAGATGGGCGACAACGTCTATGTCGAGTACGCGGGCACGGTGCACGACCAGAACGCCTCGGGCGTGCGGGCGACCTGCCCGGACTGCCACGTGCCGCACGAGTGGCAGCACAAGGTGGTGCGCAAGATCCAGGCGACGCGCGAGCTGTGGCACACCGCGCTCGGCACCATCGACACGCCCGAGAAGTTCGAGTCCAAGCGCCTGGAACTGGCGCAGAACGTGTGGCGGGCCATGAAGGAAACCGACAGCCGCGAATGCCGCAACTGTCACGATTTCGACGCCATGGACGTCACCCTTCAGTCCAAGCGCGCCCGTGAGAACCACTTGCGCGCCACCGACGAGGGCCTGACCTGCATCGACTGCCACAAGGGCATCGCGCACGAGCTGCCCAAGGGCGCCTACGGCATCAACCCGGAGTTGGTCTACCGCCACGCCAACCCGAAGCCGGACGCCAAGCCGGAGGGGTGATCGTCCGTCCAACCGCCGCCGGGCCTGTCCCTCCTGGGCCCGGCGGACCTGAGACTCAACCGGAGTTCGCCGCCATGGCGCCGTCGCTGACCGATCTTCTTGGCCGCCGCATCACCTACCTGCGCCTGTCGGTGACGGAGCGCTGCGACTTCCGTTGCCACTACTGCATTGCCGAGGACCAGGCCTTCGCGCCCAAGTCCCGCGTGCTGTCGATCGAGGAACTGGGACAGGTGGCCGACGCCTTCCTGGACCTGGGCGTCACCGACATCCGCCTGACGGGCGGCGAGCCGCTGACCCGCAAGGGCCTGCCGGCGCTGCTCGATCACCTGGGCCGACGGCGCGCGGAAGGCCGCCTCAAGGCGCTGACGCTGACCACCAACGGCAGCATGCTGGAAGGCTTCGTGCCCCTGCTGGCGCAGTCCGGTGTCGGGCGTGTCAACGTGTCGCTGGATACCGTCGACGACGCCCTGTTCTCGCGTATCACCCGGCGCGGCGACCTGTCGGCCGTGATGTCCGGAATCAGCGCGGCGAAGGCGGCCGGGATGGGCGTGAAGCTGAACTGCGTGGTGCAGAAGGGTGTAAATGACAGCCCGCATCACATTGACAGGCTTATTGAATTCGCCGCCGCGCGTGGCCACGACCTGACCTTCATCGAGGTCATGCCCATCGGCCCGGCGGCCTTCGATTTCCACCGCCACTACCGCCCCATGGATGACCTGAAGGCAGAGCTTGCGCGCCGTTGGACGCTGCTTCCCGACGCCCACCGCACACCCGGCCCGTCGCGTTACTGGCGGTGTGTGGAGACCGGCGGGCGCATCGGCTTCATTGCCGCCACCAGCGCCTGCTTCTGCGCCGGCTGCAACCGCGTGCGGGTCGCGTCGGACGGAATGCTCTACCCCTGTCTCGGCCAGGATCACGCCGTTGACCTGCGCGTGCCGCTGCGCTCGGCCGAGCCCGATGCGCTGAAGGGCGCCATCGCCCGCGCCATCGGCCTCAAGCCCGACGGCCACCGCTTCCACGACGGCGCGACGCCCGGCCGCGCCATGAATGCGACGGGCGGGTGAGGCGCCCTGTGGCTGACGGGTTGCGGGTATAGCCACCAAGACACGAAGAACACCAAGAAACCGCGCCCGTCTGCCGCGACGGTGGCTCGATCATGCGGGCCGTCAGGGCCGCCTCATTACGAATGCCCGCGGCGCCGCTGATCCGACAGCGGCGCCGTTGGCACAATCTCTTGGTGTCCTTCGTGTCTTGGTGGCTTCACCGCACCATGGCGCGGCACTGCGCATTCACTCCGCCGCCACGCGCACCTCGGCCGCCAAATCCTCTTCCCGCGCGAAGGTCATGCCGAAGCGGTTGGCGAGGAAGTCGGGCAGGGCGATGTCCTCCTGCTTCACGAAACCCTTTTGCGCGATGCGGCCGGCCGCCAGCAGGTCCAGCACCGCGCAGACGCCCGAAGCCGTCGCCGTCTGGATGCCGGAGTAGGTGACGCCGGCGATCTCGCGGCCGTAGATCTTGTTGGCGTAGCATTCCTGCATCAGCCGCCCGTTCTTGCGTCCGCTGACGGTGACGAACACCAGGATCACGTCCTGCATGGTGCCGGGGATGGCGTGCTCCAGGATGTCCTTCAGCACGTCGCGCCGGTCGCCCAGGCGCAGGTCGTGGAGCAGCGCCTTCATGATGTCGCGGTGGCCGGGGTAGCGCACGGACTTGTAGTTCATGGCGCGCACCTTGCCGGCCAGGGTCTCGCACAGGGTGCCGAGCCCGCCGGAGGTGTTGAAGGCCTCGTACTTCATGCCGTCGAGGGAGAATTCCTCGCGTTCCTCCAGCGGCGGGACCTGGACGGCGCGGCCGTTCACGATGGCGTCGCAGGGCTCCAGGTATTCATTGATGACGCCCTCGGTGGACCAGGTAAGGTTGTAGTTCAGCGCGTTCGTCGGGTACTTGGGCAGGGCGCCGACGCGCATCCCCACCGTGTCCAGCTCGTTGAAGCGCCGGCACAGGTCGTGGGTGACGATGGAGATGAAGCCGGGCGCCAGGCCGCTCTGGGGGATGAAGGCGGTCCCGGCGCCCTCGGCCAGCTTCTTCACCGCGCGGGTGCTGGCGACGTCCTCCGTCAGATCCAGGTAATGCACGCCCGTATCCCGCGCCGATTCCGCCACTGCCACGGTCAGGTCGTAGGGCAGGGCGGAGATGACGGCGTAGTGGCCTTTCATGGCGGCCCGCAGCCCCGCCGGGTCGGTGGCGTCAACCACCTGCTTCCGCACGGCCTCGCGCTGCGGCAGGCGGTCGAGGATGCTCTGGTGGCGATCGCCGACGGTGACGCGGTAGTCGCCGCTGTTGCTGAGGAAGTCGCAGATGGTCTCGCCGATCTTGCCGCCGCCGAGCACGAGGATGTCGCGCATGAAACCTCTCCTGATCCGGTCCGTGATGTCGAGGCCGGTGCATCGCCGACCACGCATGTAGGCCTATTGTCGGCGGCAGGAGTGTCGATTTGAAGCCGCCAACCTGACAGAATGTCGGCAATGATGCGTCAATCCGACGGAGCCACCGGCAAAATGACCCTGGACCCCCTCGACCGCCGCCTTCTGGAGTGCCTGCGCCGCAACGCCCGCGCGAGCACCGCCGCCCTGGCGCGGGACCTGAACACCTCGCGCTCCACCATTCAGGGCCGGCTCAGGCGCTTGGAGGAGACCGGCGTCATCGCCGGCTATACCGTGCGGCTGGGGGAGGAGACGGCGCGGCGCATGATCCGCGCCCATGTGCTGCTGAGCGTCGATCCCAAGCAGGCGGCCGCGGTGGTGACGGCGCTGAAACGCATGACGGAGGTCCGCGCCCTGCACACCATCAGCGGCCTGCACGACATGATCGCCGTGGTCGCCGCCGAGACCATGGAGGCCATGGACGCCCTGGTGGACACCATCGGCGCGCTGCCGGGGGTGGAGCGGACCACGACGTCCATCCTCATGACCACCAAGTTCGAGCGATAGAGAAAACCGATCAAAAATACCGCGAATTCCGTCTCGCAACTGAGAACGATTCGCAGCACAGTGGTCCCTGTCTGAACCACCGCATCCACGGGAACCAGCCGCCATGCGCAGCCTGATCAAGACCGCCACCTTCGCCGCCGTTCACTTCGCCGTGGCGTTCTCGGTCGCCTACGCGCTGACCGGCAGCCTTGCCATCTCCGGCGCGCTCGCCCTGGTGGAGCCCATGGTCAACACGGTCGCCTACTTCTTTCACGAACGTATCTGGGAGGCCGCGGACCGGCTGAACCTGGGCCCGCTGGCCCGGCGCTACTCGGTTTTGGCGGCGAACCGCCCCACCAGCGCCTTGGCGTCGGCGTAAAGAACCTGGCCGTTTTCCGTGCGGTCGATCCAGTCGGCGATGACCGGCCGGGTCGCCTGCGCCCACCGGTCACGCTGGTCGGGCGTGAGCGTGTGGAAGGAATGGCCGGCCTCCTTCGCCGCCTGCCGCGCCGGAGCCTCCGCCGCATCCCAGGCCCTGCCGACGGCCTCCGCCAGGGCTGCGCCCGAGTTGGCGTCGATGACGGCCTTCAGGTCGTCGGGCAAGTTGGCGTAGGTGGCGTTGTTCATGGCGAACAGAAAGGTCGCAGTGTAGAGGTTGGATTCCAGGTGATGGCGCGTCAGTTCGTTGATGCGCAGCGGGGCGACCACCTCCCACGGCAGCAGGGCGCCGTCCACCACGCCGCGCTCCAGTGCCTCGTAGGTGGCGGGCACGGGCATCCCGACGGGCACGGCGCCCAGCGCCTCCAGCGCCCGGCCGATGGGCTGGGAGGGCAGGCGGACCTTCATGCCCTCCAGGTCCTCCATGGCCGTCACCGGGTCCTCGCGCATGTGCAGCGTGCCCGGCGCGTGGACGTGCAGGACCAGCGGATGAACGTCGGCGTATTCGTCGCGCAGGTGTAGCTCGTAGAACGCCCACAGCGCCCGGCTTCCGGCCTCGGCGCCGGGCACCATGAAGGGCAGCTCGAAGACCTCCGTCTTCGGGAACCGGCCGGGGGTGTAGCCGGGCAGGGTCCACACCACGTCCGCCACGCCCGTTCGCACCTGGTCGATGAGCTGCGGCGGCCGGCCGCCCAACTGCATGGCCGGATAGATTTCCACGGCGATGCGCCCGTCCGAGTCCGCCTCCACGGCCTCGGCCCAGGGCTCGATAAGCTGCGTCTGGGCTGTGGAGGAGGGCGGCAGGAAGTGGGCGACGCGCAGGGTCACCTCCGGTTCCGTCCGGGCCGTGGCCGGCAGGGCGGCGGACAGTCCCAGGGCGGCGGCCATCAGGCCGATGAGGGCCGAGCGGCGCGTCTTCTGCATCATCCTGTCGTCTCCGGGCGTTCTTGGGTGCCGGCAGGGTAAGGGGCCCGCCGGCCGGCGTCCAGCGCCCCGTAAGGGTGGCGCATCGGCTGACGCATCTTATGTGAGAGGGACTTACATCCCCTTCTTTAACTGGTTTCAGCGCGACGCGGTGACTAGACTCCGAGTCGACGACGACCAGCCAAGGCAGACGTATCGGGAGGCTAGGCAGTACATGACGACGATGTTCACGACCCGGATCAAGCGGGCCCTGGCGGGCGCCGCTCTCGCCGCCATGGCCGCCACGCCGGCGCTGGCCCAGGACGGCACCATCACGGTGGCGTCCAAGATCGACACCGAGGGCACGCTGCTCGGCAACATGATCGTGGAGGTGCTGGAGAACGGCGGCTACACGGTCGACAACAAGACGCAGCTCGGCCCCACCAACATCGTGCGCACCGCGCTTCTTTCCGACGAGATCGACATCTATCCGGAATACACGGGCAACGGCGCGTTCTTCACCAAGACCGCCGACGATCCGGCCTGGAAGAACGCCGAGCAGGGCTACGAAAAGATTCGCGAGATGGACATGGAAGACCATGACCTGGTGTGGCTGGAGCCCGCGCCCGCCAACAACACCTGGGCCATCGCCGTGCGCAACGATGTCGCCGACGAGAACGACCTGTCCACCATGGAGGACTTCGCCCGCTGGGTGAACGAGGGCGGCGACGTCCGGCTGGCCGCCTCGGCCGAGTTCGTGGAAAGCCCGGCGGCCCTGCCCAGCTTCCAGGATGCCTACGGCTTCCAGATGACCGAGGACCACCTGCTGGTCCTGTCGGGCGGCAACACCGCCGCCACCATCCGCGCCGCCGCCGACCGCACCAGCGGCACAAACGCCGCCATGGTCTACGGCACCGACGGCGCCATCGCGCCGGCCGGCCTGAAGGTCATGGACGACACCAAGGGCGTCCAGATGGTCTACGAACCCTCGGCCGTGGTGCGCAAGCCGGTGCTGGATGCCAATCCGGGCATCAAGGACCTGATCGAGCCGGTCTTCACCTCGCTGAACCGCGAGAAGCTGCAGACGCTCAACGGCAAGATCCAGGTGGAGGGCCTGCCGGCCCGGCAGGTGGCCCGCGACTACCTGGAAAGCGAAGGATTCCTGAAGTAAGGGGCTGCGCGGCTCGTGCCTGACACATCCCCGGAAGACGACGCGGTTGGCGGCGGCAGGGTCGTCGCCAACCGCGTTCTCATGACATTGCTGGTGGCGGGGCTGCTGGGCGTGGTCCTGCTGCCGTTCGCCTCGATGGCGCCGAACCGCCTGGTCTCCGGTCAGCCCGTTGGGCTGCTGGAGGCGCTGCCGCCCTGGCAGTGGGGCACGCTGGCGGCCCTGGCCGGGCTGATGGCGCTCGCCGCCCTGCGCCGGCCGCTGGCGCGTAAGCCGGCGCGCCTGCTGGTGCTGGCGGCGGCGCTGCCTTTCCTGCTGCTGGTCATGTACGGCGGCGGCGACTACGCCACCCGCGCCGTGGCCGAGGCCGGATCGCCGGCCGCCCGCGTGTCGCTGGGGGCGGCGTTCTGGATTCTCGTGTTCGCGCCGGTCCTGGTGGCGCTGGACGCCTTCCTGCGGCTGAAGGCCGGGATGCCGGCGAAGATCGGCTATACGCTGCTGATGGCCGGCTGCGTGGCGGCGCTGTTCTGGGCGGGCGTGTTCCACGACCTGTCCATCATGCGGGAATACCTGAACCAGCGCGACGTCTTCGCCGCGCAACTGGTCGCCCATCTGGGGCTGGTGGGCGCGGCGCTGGTGCCGACGCTGCTGGTCGGCCTGCCGCTCGGCCTGCTGGCGCGGCGCAAGGCGCGGGCGCGCGGGCCGCTGTTCGGGCTGCTGAACTTCTTCCAGACGATTCCCTCCATCGCCCTGTTCGGCTTGCTGGTTGCCCCCCTTTCGGCGCTGGGCGAGGCCGTGCCGGTCCTCGGCGCCATGGGCGTGAGCGGCATCGGCGCCGCACCCGCCATCATCGCGCTGATCCTTTATTCCCTGCTGCCGGTGGTGCGGAACACCTATGCCGGGTTCACCGGGGTGCCTGCGTCCACCATCGAGGCCGCGCGCGGCATGGGCCTGACGCGGCGCCAGGTGCTGTGGCAGGTGGAGGTGCCGCTCGCCCTGCCGGTGATCCTGTCGGGCCTGCGCATCGTCACCGTCCAGGCCATCGGCCTGACGGTGGTCGCCGCGCTGATCGGCGCCGGGGGGCTTGGGACCTTCATCTTCCAGGGCCTCGGCCAGTACGCCATCGACCTGGTGCTGCTGGGCGCCATTCCGACCATCGTCCTCGCCGTGGCGGCGGACTTCTTCCTCCAGATCCTGGTGACGCTGAGCAAGCCCGAGGGAAGCGCATGATCGAATTGCAGGGGCTGACCAAGACCTACGGCGGCAAGAATGTCGTCTCCGATGTGTCCATGACGGTGAACAGCGGCGAGTTCTGCGTGCTGATCGGGCCGTCGGGCTGCGGCAAGTCGACCACGCTGAAGATGATCAACCGTCTGATCCCGCTGTCGGCCGGCCGCGTGATCCTCAACGGCGAGGACGTCACCACCCTGCCCGAGGAACAGCTGCGCCGGCGCATGGGGTATGCCATTCAGTCCATCGGCCTGTTCCCGCACTGGACGGTCGCCCAGAACATCGCCGTGGTGCCCAAGCTGCTGGGCTGGCAGAAGAGCCGCATCGACGACCGGGTGGAGGAGCTGATGCACCTGTTCCACCTGGACCCGGACTTCCGCGCCAAGCATCCCCACCAGCTGTCCGGCGGGCAGGCGCAGCGCGTCGGCGTCGCGCGGGCGCTGGCGGCCGACCCGGAGGTGCTGCTGATGGACGAGCCCTTCGGGGCGCTCGACCCAATCACGCGCGAGGCGCTCCAGGCCGAGATGCAGCGCGTCCACCAGGAAACCGGCAAGACGGTCGTCTTCGTGACCCACGACATGGACGAAGCCCTGAAGCTGGCCAGCCGCGTCGCGATTCTCAACCAGGGCCGGCTGGTGCAGTACGACCGCCCCATCGAGTTGATGTTCGAGCCCGCCGATGACTTCGTGCAGGACTTCCTGGGCAAGTCCGACCTGGGTCTCAAGCTTTTGTCGCGCCGCTGGGTCCACCAGTACACGGCCGATGCGCCCTATGCCGGCGTGCGGGCGTCGCAGGGCGAGATCATCGAGACCATGCGCTCCTATGGCCACGTCTGGCTGGTCGACGATCAGGGGCGGCCGGAAGGGCTGTTCGGCGCCCGCCTCGGCGTCGCGCGGGAGGCGCAGCAGGGGCTCGGCCGGCTGACCCAGGTGGAGACGGACTGGACCGCCACCCCGGACATGACCATGAAGGAAGCCCTGTCGCGCATGGTCTGGCGCCGCGTCACCGCCCTGCCGGTGGTGGACGAGGCCGGGCACCTGGCCGGAGAGGTCACCATGGACGGCATCATGGGACGGCAGCCATGACGACGCCGACCGTCCTGGTCACCGGCTACGACTCCCGCCGCTGGATGCTGCTGGGCGCGCTGTCGCTGCTGCTGGCGGCGCTGGTTCTGTTCATGCGCGACCTGGAACCCCTGTTCCGTGGCGCTTTTCCGGAACTGGACACGCCGGTCTACGTGCGCGAGACCTTCCTGCAACTGACGCTGGACCATATCGTGCTGGTGCTTGTGTCATCGGCCATCTCGGTCAGTGTGGGCGTGGCCGCGGCGGTGTTCGTCACCCGCCGGATGGGGCGCGAGTTCGAGCCGCTGGTTTCCGCCCTTTCGGCCATCGGCCAGACGTTTCCGCCCGCCGCCGTGCTCGCGATCGTGGTGCCGCTGGCGGGCTTCGGCTTCACGCCCACCATCGTGGCGCTGACCCTCTACGGCCTGCTGCCGGTGGTGCAGAACACCATCGCCGGGCTCGGCACCGTGCCGCCGGCGGCGCTGGAGGCGGCGCGCGGCACCGGCATGAGCCGCTGGCAGATCCTGTTCCGCGTCGAACTGCCGCTGGCGATGCGGGTCATCATCGCCGGCGTGCGGGTATCGGTCATCATCAACATCGGCACGGCCACCATCGGCTCCACGGTGGGCGCGAAAAGCCTGGGCACGCCCATCATCGCGGGGCTGGTGGGCGACAACATCGCCTACGTCATTCAGGGCGCCGTCGTCGTCGGGCTGCTGGCCATCGTCACCGACCTGGCTTTCGAGCGCCTGGAGCGCCGCTTCACCTTCGGCGCCCGGTCGGGCGGGGGCGGCGCATGAGCTGGGAGCCGCTCGCCCTTGCTGCCGGGGCCGGGGTGCTGCTGGCGCTGCTGGTGGGCGGCCCGCTGTGGGTGGGCGACGCCGCCCAGGACACGGAGGACCGCAAGCGCCTGGCCGCCTCGCTGGCCGGGCGCGGCGACCTGACGACCCTGACCACGGCGGAGGCGCCGGCTGCCTTTACCCGCGCCTTCGACCGCCTGTTCGGGCCGTCGCCGGGGCGGCTGGGGTTCATCTTCAAGGCAATCCTGCTGTCGCTGCTGACGGGCGCGGTGCTGCTGGCGACGTTCCTGGTGGTCAACCCGGTGTTCCTGACCAGCGTCCTGAGTGACAGCTATCAGCGCGGGGCCGTCTTCGGGCAGTTCCTCAAGGTCATCATCGTGGTGAACCTGGCGGTGGACTACATCTGCCTGGTCTATTGCCGCGACGTGGTCGGTCGGCTGGCGCGGCGGTGGAGCCGCCGGGCGCTGGCCCGGACGTTGGCGCTGGATCTGGGCGTGAAGGCGCTGGTCATGCTCATCGCCATGGTCTTCGTCTTCTCCGGCATCGCCGGGCAGAACGGGCCGGTCGGGCGGCAGCAGTGGGCGGTGTTCCAGTCCCTGCCGCATGTGCTGCTGGACGGGGCGACCTTCGGCAACCTGAGCGCCATCTACATCTGGTCGGGCTTCATCAGTTCGCTGTGGCTGTGGGGCTGGCTGGTGCTCACGCCCCGCCTCGCGCGCATGGGCATGGGCTCCGGCACCCGCCCCATGCGCACCGTCGCCCTGACGCTGGGCGGCGGAGCGGCAGTGCTGTACTGGCTCGCGGTGGGCGTCGCCGCTCTCGTCTGAGCCTTTCGGTCAACTGGCGCCAGGGCCTGCGCGGGCCTACCATGTTGCACGGCAGCATGGGAGGGACCCGCCGTGATCCGCGCCGCCCGACGTATTCTCCTGGAAGCCGAAATCAAGGCCGAGCGCACCGTCGCCAAGCTGCGACTCCTGGTCGGCGCCGTGCTGGTGACCGGCGTGCTGGGGCTGGTCGTGCCGCCGGCGATCGAGGCCCACGACGAGGCCCTCCTGCCGCAGATCGCCGTCGCGGTCGGCAGTTCGGTCGCTTTCCTGGTGCTTGGCGTCGCAACCTGGCTCGTGGTGCGACGGGGCACCTACCGGCCCTGGATGGGCTGGGTATTCTCCACGCTTGACGTCATCCTGCTGACGGGAAGCCTGGCGCTGGCGTTGCGGGTGACGGAGTTGCCGGGTCCGTGGCTGGTCATCATGCCGGCCTTGTGGGCGTCGCCTGTGATCCTGGCCTTCGGGACGCTGCGCTACAATCCGTGGCTTCAGGGCTACCTGACGCTTCTGCTGTGCGGCGTGATCGGCCTGCTGGGCTTGATGGGCGCGGGCGATCCGCTGCCGGCCGGGCCTCCGGGCCTGGTGGAGCCGCCGCCCAATGCCATGCGGCTGGTCATGCTGGTGCTGCTGGGGCTGGTTCTGGTGGTGGCGAGCATCCGCGCCCGCAAGCTGCTCAAGCGCATGGCCGAGGAGACCGAGCACCGCATCAACCTGACCCGCTACCTGCCGCGCCAGTTGGCGGGGCGCCTGGCGGACGAGGGCGTCGAGGCCCTGAAGCGCGGCGCCCAGCAACCGGCGGCGGTGATGTTCGTCGACATTCGTGGCTTCACCGCCCGCACCCGCGGCATGCCGCCCGAGGGCGTGAGCACCTTCGTCAGCGCCTTCCGCGCCCGCGTCACGGCAGAGGCCGAGGCGCACGACGGCGTCGTGGACAAGTTCATCGGCGACGCGGCCCTGATTGTCTTCGGCATTCCCAACCGAAGCGCCGATGCCGCCCGACGCGCGCTTTCCTGCGCCCGCGCCATCCTGGCGGAAGTGGACGGCTGGTCGGAGGAAATGACGGCGGCCGGCGACGCACCGGTGGCGGTGGGCATCGGCCTGCACCACGGTGACGTCTTCGTCGGTGCGGTCGGCACCGCCGACCGGCTGGAGTTCACGGTGCTGGGCGACACGGTCAATGTCGCCGCCCGCCTCCAGGACGAATGCAAGGTGCACGGCCTGTCGTTGATCGCCAGCCGCGAGGCCCTGGCGGCGGCGGGGGAGGCTCCGCGCGGCTGGGTCACTGTGCCGCCGCACCCGGTGCGCGGGCGCGACGGAGACTTGGACCTCTACGGGCAGAAGCCCTACGCCGCCGCCTCCTGACGCCCGAACTGGAGCGCCGCCAGCCGGGCATACAGCGGGCTGGTGTCCAGAAGCTGCCCGTGGGTGCCGGTGGCGATAAGGCGGCCCTCGTCGATGACGGCGATGCGGTCGGCGCCCACCACCGTCGCCAGCCGGTGGGCGATGACGATGCTGGTGCGGCCGTGCATGAGGCGCTCCAGCGCCTGCTGCACCAGCCGCTCGCTTTCCGCGTCCAGCGCGCTGGTGGCCTCGTCCAGCAGCAGGATGGAGGGGTCGCGGAGCAGCGCGCGGGCAATGGCGATGCGCTGGCGCTGGCCGCCGGAAAGCCGCACGCCCTTCTCGCCGAGGAAGGTGTTGAAGCCCTCCGGCAGGCGGTCGATGAACTCCAGGGCCTGCGCGGCCTCGGCGGCGGCGCGGACTTCTCCGTCGGCGGCATCGGGACGGCCGTAGCGGATGTTCTCCAGCGCGTTGGCGGAAAAGATCACCGGCTCCTGCGGCACGAGGCCCAGCCGCCGGCGGACGTCGCGCGGGTCGGCATCGCGCAGGTCCACGCCGTCCACCAGCACCCGGCCGGCGTGGGGGTCGTAGAAGCGCAGGATCAACTGCATGACGGTGGACTTGCCGGCCCCGGACGGCCCCACCAGCGCCACCCGCTCGCCGGGCGCGACGTCCAGCGAAAAGCCGTGCAGGGCGGCGCGGTCGGGACGGGAGGGATAGTGGAAGGCCACCTCCTTCAGCGTCACGCGACCCTCTGCCGGCTCGGGCAGCGGCTTGGGGTTGTCGGGAATGGCGACGTCGGGCTCGGTCTGGAGCAGTTCCACCAGCCGTTCCGTGGCCCCGGCGGCCCGTTGCAGATCGCCCATGATCTCTGAAAGCGCGCCCGTGGCGCTGGCGACGACGACGGCATAGAAGACGAAGGCCGTCAGCTCGCCCGGCGAGATGTCGCCGCGCAGGACACCATGCCCGCCGGCCCACAGCACCGTCCCGATGGCCCCGAAGGCCAGAAGGATGACGCAGGCGGTCAGGGCGGCGCGGGCGCGGGTCCGCTTGATGGCGGCGTCGAAGGCACCTTCCGCCGCCCGGCCGAAGGTGGCGCGGTCCACGTCCTCGTGGCTGAAGGCCTGGACGGTGCGGATGCCGAACAGGCTTTCCTCGGCATGGGCGGAGATGTCGGAAACGCGGTCCTGGCTTTCGCGCGACAGCCGCCGCACCTTCCGCCCGAAGAAGACGATGGGCACCACGACGAGGGGCACCACCAGCACCACCAGCCCGGTCAGCTCCAGGTTCGTGACGGCGAGCATCACGAGCCCGCCGGTCAGCGTGAGGATGTTGCGGAGCGCGACGGAGGCGGATGATCCGATGACGGTCTGGATCAGCGTCGTGTCGGTGGTCAGGCGCGAGAGGATCTCGCCGGTCTTGGTCACCTCGAAAAAGCCGGGGTTGAGCGTCAGCACGCGGTCGAACACGGCCTTGCGGATGTCCGCGACCACGCGCTCGCCCAGCCACGTCACCAGGTAGTAGCGGGCAAAGGTGCCGGCGGCGATGAGCCCGATGACGCCCAGCAGGGCCAGCAGGGCCTTGTCCAGCAGCGCGGGATCTCCGGCGCTCAGGCCCTGGTCGATGAGCGTGCGCAGGCCGACGCCGATGGACAGCGTCGCGGCGGCGGTGACGATCAGGGCGAGCGAGGCGCCGATGATGTGCCCCTTGTAGGGCCACATGAACGCCCATGTGCGGCGCAGAACCTTGAGGTTCCGCGTCGCCGGGCGGTCGGGGGTCTGTGTTCTGGGGGCGCGGGCCACGGTCCGGCGCCTCCCTTATGCCTGCCGGGACTTGGACGCGATCTCGTAGATGTCGCGCGCCAGGTCGGGGGCGGCCAGAATACGGTCCAGTTCCGCCGTCATCAGCTTGCGGCGATCCTCGTCCATGCGTTTCCAGCGGCCGAGCGGTTGCAGCAGGCGGGCGCCGATCTGCGGGTTGAGCGTGTTCAGCTCCAGCACACGGTCGGCCAGGAAGGCATAGCCCGAGCCGTCCTTGGCGTGGAAGACGGTGGGATTGCCCATGGCGAAGGCGCCCACCAGCGCGCGCACCCGGTTGGGGTTGCGCATGGTGAACTTCTCGTGGCTCATCAGGTCCTTGACGCGCGCCAGCGTATCCGGTCGGGCGGCGACGGCCTGGGCCGAGAACCACTTGTCGAGCGCCAGCTCGTTGTGCTGGTAGCGGTCGTGGAAGTCCGACAGGCAGCGGTCGCGCTCCGGCACGTCCAGCTCCACCAGCACCCGCAGGGCCGCCATGCGGTCGGTCATGTTGTCGGCGGCGTCGTACTGCTCCGCCGCGAGATGCGCGTTGGCCGGGTCGGTCGCCAGGTAGGCCAACGCCCCGTTCGCCAGTGCCCGATGCCCCGCACCCTCGGCCGTGGGGGCGAAGGGGCCGGCGGCGGCGCGGTGCTGCTCGCGCAGCTTGGTGAAGAGGCCCGCGTGGCTGACGGCGATGTCGCGCTTGAGCGCCTCGCGGGCGGCGTGGATGCCGTCCACGTCCATCACCGGCATCTGTTCGGCCAGGTAGTCCTCCGTCGGCAGGGCCATCATCTGGGCGCGGTATGCCGGGTCGAGCGTCTCGTCGGAGAGCGTGGTGCCCAGGGCTTCGACGAAGCGGGTGGCGTCGGGGGCGACGTTGCGGCCGGCGGCGCGCTCGTTGACGGCGTTCAGCAGAAGCTGGGTCGCGTACTGCTGCCCGGCCTCCCACTTGGCGAAGCTGTCGGGATCATAGCCCATGAGCAGCGCCCGGTCCTCGTCCGACCACGGCGCGGACAGGCGGATGGGGGCGGTGAAGCCGCGGTTGAGCGACGGCACCGGCTCGGCCTCAAGGCCCGTGAAGCGGAAGGTCTGCTCGGTCTCCGTCACGTCCAGGACGCGCGTGAGCGGCGCCTCGCCGGCCGTGTCCTCGCCCTCCAGCCGCAGGGGCAGGGCGGCACCCTCGCGCGAGATCAAGCCGATCTCGAAGGGGATGTGCTGAGGCTGCTTGGTCTCCTGGCCGGGCGTCGCGTCGGTGTGCTGGTGGATGGTCAGGGCATAGACGCCGTTCTCGAACCGGCCTTCCGCCTCGACCTTGGGCGTGCCCGCCTGCGAGTACCAGCGTTTGAACTGCGAGAGATCGCGGCCGGAAGCGTCTTCCATGGCCTTGGCGAAGTTGTCGCAGGTGGTCGCCGTGCCGTCGTGGCGCTGGATGTAGAGGTCCATGCCCTTGCGGAAGCCGTCTTCGCCCAGCAGGCGGTGCATCATGCGGATCACCTCCGCCCCCTTCTGGTAGACGGTGGCGGTATAGAAGTTGTTGATCTCGATGTAGCTGTCCGGCCGCACCGGGTGTGCCAGCGGGCCGGCATCCTCGGGGAACTGGCGGGCGCGCAGGGAGCGCACCTGGTCGATGCGCTCAACCGGCGCCGAGCGCATGTCGCTGGAGAACTGCTGATCGCGGAAGACCGTCAGCCCCTCCTTCAGAGACAGCTGGAACCAGTCGCGGCAGGTGATGCGGTTGCCGGTCCAGTTGTGGAAGTACTCGTGCGCCACCACGGCCTCGATATAGGCATAATCGGCGTCCGTGGCGGTTTCCGGGTCGGCGAGGACGGCCTTGGCGTTGAAGACGTTCAGGCTTTTGTTCTCCATCGCCCCCATGTTGAAGTGGCTGACGGCGACGATGTTGAACAGGTTCAGGTCGTATTCCAGACCATAGACGTCCTCGTCCCATTTCATGGCCTTCTTGAGGCTTTCCATCGCGAAGGGACAGCGGCTTTCGTTGCCGTGCTCCACCCAGATGTTCAACTCCACGTCGCGGCCGGATCGGGTGCGGAAGCTGTCCTGCACGCGCGCCAGGTCGCCGGCCACGAGCGCGAACAGGTAGGAGGGCTTCTTGAACGGGTCCTCCCACACAACGTAGTGGCGGCCGTCGTCCAGCGTGCCTTCGTCCACGCGGTTGCCGTTGGACAGCAGCACCGGGTTCGATCCCTTGTCGGCGCGGATGGTGACGCGGTAGGCGGTCATCACGTCCGGCCGGTCGGGGAAGTAGGTGATGCGGCGGAAGCCCTCGGCCTCGCACTGGGTGCAGTACATGCCGTTGGAGAGGTACAGCCCCTCCAGCTTGGTGTTGTCCTCGGGCGCGATCTCGGTGACGACGGTCAGCGTGAAGGCATCCGGCACTTTGGCGATGCGCAGCCCGCCCTCGGTCTGCTCGAAGCGGTCGGCGGGCAGGGCCTCGCCGTCGAGGGCGACCGACACCAGCTTCAGATCTTCGCCGTCCAGCTCCAGCGCCGCGCCGGGATCGCCGTCGCCCGTCCGCGCCAGCTTCAGCGTGCTTTCCACGCGGGTCGCCTTGGGGTCCAGGTCGAACGCCAGGTCCAGGGACTCGACGGTGAAGGGGTAGGGGGCATACTCGCTGAGGCGGATGACGCGCGGGGTGTCGGTCTTCACGCGGAACCTCCGGTGAGGGTTGAAACGTCGGGTGCTCTCATGTGGGGGCCGCAGGGGCCGGTGCGAAAGGGGCAACGGGCATTTCGCCCTTCCCGTAGATGTCGTACCACAAGCGTGATCCTCCCGCACAAGGACTGAGACCCTTCCGCATGGACGAAACGGCCCGCAACCCCTGGACCCGTCTTTCCCGCCGGACCGCATACCGGAACCCCTGGATCACGGTCACCGAGGACGAGGTGCTGACCCCCGGCGGTCGCCCGGGCATATACGGCATCATGTCGCCGAATTCGGTGGCGGTCGGCTGCCTGCCGGTGGACGCCGAGGGGCAGACCTGGCTGGTCGGGCAGTGGCGCTATCCGCTCGACCGCTATTCCTGGGAAATACCGGAGGGCGGCGCCTCGAAGGAGGTTCCGCCGCACGAGGAGGCCCTGCGCGAGTTGCGCGAGGAAACAGGCCTGACGGCGGCCCGCTTTCAGGAGCTACTGCGCCTGGACCTGTCCAATGCCATCAGCGACGAGGGGGCGGTGGTGTTCCTCGTCTGGGACCTGACGGCGGGAGAGGCCGCGCCCGACGAAACCGAAGACCTGAGACTGCGCCGGCTGCCGGTTGCCGAGGCCATAGAGATGGCCCACGACGGCCGCATCACCGACGCCATCTCCGTCGCCGCCCTGCTGCGGCTGGAGGTGCTGGCGTTGCGGGGGCAGTTGCCGGAGGGCATGCCGCCTGTCCTGTAGCCCGCAGAACGGGTCCCAAGCCCGCATTGCTCCCATTGGCCTCGCCTTTGCCCCTCTACAGCATTTCGGCCGCTGTGCGAGGGGTCGGAGGGCGGTCCAGGACGCCGACGGCGCGCGCGCTGTCCCGATCGTGACCCGCTGTGTCCCGATGGGCGGCGGAAGATTTGGGCGTAACGCAAGAGCGTTCTTTACAGTCACTGCTGCAGCAATCGAGCATGGTTCAATCGTTACAGGGAGGCCATGCCCATGAGCCGCATCGGTACGACCATCGCCGCCGCTCTCCTGCTCGCCCCGCTCGCCGGAATAGGACTGGGCACGTCGGAGGCTCGCGGCGCGGCGATTCTGCAGCAGGTGGCGCCAACGGCAGAGAGCTATGTGCCGGGCACCGACTTCCTCGCATTCGCCGAGATTCCTCCGGCCGACCTGACCGCATCGTTGCAAGCCGTCGACGCGGGAACGGCCGACGCCATCTCGGGGAGCAGCGGGTGCGAGGCTTCGGACTTCGCGGGATTCACGCCAGGGAACATCGCCTTGATGGCCCGCGGCGCCTGCCTTTTTGACACAAAGGTCGACAATGCGGCGGCGGCTGGCGCTGTCGGAGCCCTGATCTTTAACGACGGCATCACGGCTGACAGGTTTGCTCCGTTCCTGGCCACGTGCGGCGGGCCCTGCAGTCTGACGACCTTCGTGCTGTCCTATGACTTGGGAACGACACTGCTGGCCCTGCTGGAGCAGCAGAACGTGACCATGCGCATGGCTTTCTCTCCGGTGCCGGTTCCGGAGCCGGGAACAGCAGCGCTAATGGTCGCGGGTCTGGCGCTGGCCGGTGCTGCAGCCGCCCGCCGTGGCCGCCGGCCGGCGGACCGATAGCGGGTGGTTTCGGCCGGGCTTTAGCTGTTTGTGGAAAAAGAGGTGTCGGCCCGGCCCGTCACCCGCCGCTCCAGCGCCGGATAGAGCACCGCCAGCGTCAGTCCGCGCAGCCCCATGAAGGCCATGAAGGCCGCCCACAGGCCGTGGTTGCCCCACAGCGGCACCAGCGCCCAGGTCATCAGCAGATAGGCGCCCAGGCACAGGATCATCATGTTGCGCAGCGGCCGGCTTTCCGTCGCGCCCAGGTATATGCCGTCGAACTGGAACCCCCAGACGCTCACCAGCGGCATGAGGGCCGCCCACAGCATGTAGCCGGCGGCGGCCTCGCGCACCTCCGGCAGACCCGTCAACACGGCGACCAGAACGTCGCCCAGCAGTACGTAGGCGCCCGCCATTACCACCGCCGTCCCCAGCGCCCAGATGGTGGAGGTGCGCACCGCCGCGCGCAATGTGGCGCGGTCGCGCGCGCCGACGGCACCGCCCACCAGGGTCTCGGCGGCATGGGCGAAGCCGTCCAGGCCGAAGGCGGCGAAGGTCAGGAAGTTGAGCAGCACCGCGTTGGCCGCCAGCACCACGTCGCCCGAGGCCGCGCCCCGCGCCGTGAACCAGGCGAAGGCCGACAGCAGGCACAGCGTGCGGATGAAGATGTCGCCGTTGACCGCGATCAGCCGTTTGAGCCGCGCGCGGTCGCGCAGCCGGGCCATGTCCCACCGCCCGCCGAGGGTGCGAAGCGCCGGCGCCATGAGCAGGAACCCGATGCCGACGCCGGCGTATTCGGCGATGACGGTCGCCAGCGCCACGCCCTCCACCGTCATGCCCAGGCCGAAGACGAACAGCAGGTTGAGGACGATGTTCAGCGCGTTGGCGCCGATCTGCTGGATCATGACGGCCCGCGCCCGACCCAGGCCCAAGAGCCAGCCGATCTGGGCGTACTGCACCAGCGCGGCGGGGGCGGACCAGATGCGGATGCGCACGTATTCCGCCGCCAGCGTTTCCACCTCGTCGGAGGCATCCAGCAGCCCCATGGCGAGCGCCAGGATGGGCGCCTGGAGCAGCCACAGGACGGCGCCGACGCTCAGGCCGATGAGCATCGCCCGGCCCAGCACGGCCCGTGCCTCGGCTCCGTCGCCCGCGCCGATCGCCTGGGCGGTGGGGCCGGTGGTGCCCATCCTCAGGAAGCCGAAGCCCCAGTAGATGTAGCTGAACACCAGTGCCCCCACCGCCACGGCGCCGATGTACACCGGGCTGTCCAGATGCCCCATGACGGCCGTGTCCACCGCGCCGAGCAGCGGCACGGACAGGTTGGACAGGATGATGGGCAGCGCAAGCGCCCAGACGCGGCGGTGGTGGGTGGTCATGGCCCGTGCCTAGCACGCGATGCGGCGGCGGGGCAGGGCCATTGTCGGGTCAGAGCAACCCCAGCTTCCTCAACTCCGCCGCCATTTCCGGCGGCGGAGGCTCCTCGCCCCTCGCGCCCTGGGGCAGGTCGCGCGGGGCGTCTTCGTCCTTGAGGTAGCGCCAGCCCTGGAAGGGCCGCTGCGACCGCGGTTCCACCGGCACCAGCTCCGGGTCCAGTTCGATGGCGCAGAAGCCGCGGCCGTCCTCGTCCGTGCCTTCGTGCAGGCCGAGGATGCGCTGGCGCACGCGCACCAGCCGCTTGATGACCCAGTAGATGGAGCCGCCGTCCAGCACCTCCTCCGTGCGGCGGGGCGTCATGCGGGTGGTGTGGACGACGCGGCCCAGGCGCCGGGAGACGCCGGCCTGCCATTGGGCCAGCGTCTCCGGGCTCTCGGTGCCGACGGACAGCTTGATGAGGTGTAGCGGCATCAGTCCTTCTTGAGGATCTTGGGGACGGGC
This sequence comes from Caenispirillum salinarum, assembly GCF_044803115.1. Classification (GTDB taxonomy): domain Bacteria; phylum Pseudomonadota; class Alphaproteobacteria; order Rhodospirillales; family Rhodospirillaceae; genus Caenispirillum; species Caenispirillum salinarum_A. The sequence goes on from NZ_CP085224.1 coordinate 2,375,000, forward strand.
ACGGTCCGCAGGCGGTAGGCATCGGGCATCCCCCGGCCCAGCAGCGGGCGCAGGTACAGGCGGAAGGCGTCGGTGACGTCCGTCCCGCTGTCGGCGATGAACTCGTCGGGCATATGGCGAGTCTTCCCCGCGATGTCGATAAGCGGCGTCAGCCGGTAGTCCACCGAGTACCAGCCGGTGCGGTGGATGGTCACCGACCCGTCCTGGTCGCCGAACATGGCGAACTGCACGGCCTTCTCGCCCACCTCGCGCGCCTCGCGCTGGTCGACGTCGGACACGCAGCCGACGAAGGACCGTTGCAGATAGCCGAAGGTGTCGCCGCGCACGCGCTTGAGCCCCAGCCTGCGCTTGACCAGGTCCACCAGCAGGTCGGCCAGGGCGCCGCCGCCCAGCTGCACGTTGCCGTGGGCGTCGTGCTCGATCTCCTCGGCCAGCTTGGTGGCGATGGGCACGCCGTCGGCGTCGGCGATGCCTTCCGACACCGCGACGATGCAGCGGCCGTGCTTTTCATAGGCCGCCTTGACGTCGGCCAGGAAGCGGTCCTCGTCGAAGGCGCGCTCGGGCATGTAGATCAGGTGCGGCCCGTCGTCGGGGAACTTCTTGCCCAGCGCCGAGGCGGCCGTCAGGAAGCCCGCGTGCCGGCCCATGACGACGCCGATATAGACCCCTTTCAGCGCCGCATTGTCGAGGTTCACGCCCATGAAGGACTGCGCCACGAACCGCGCGGCGCTGGGGTAGCCGGGGCAGTGGTCGGTGACCACAAGGTCGTTGTCGATGGTCTTGGGGATGTGGATGCAGCGCAGGTCGTAGGCGGCCTTGCGCGCTTCCTCGGCGACGATGCGCACGGTGTCGGAGCTGTCGTTGCCGCCGACATAGAAGAAATTGTCGATGCCATGCGCCTTCAGGACCTTGAAGATCTCCTTGCAGTACGCGGCATCGGGCTTGTCGCGGGTCGAGCCGAGCGCGGAGGAGGGCGTTTCAGCCACCAGCTCCAGGTTGTGCGTGGTCTCCTGGGTCAGGTCGACCATGTCCTCGTCGATGATGCCCCGCACGCCGTGCAGGGCGCCGTAGACCTGATCGACCGACCGGAACTTGCGGCTCTCCAGCACCGCGCCGACGACGGACTGGTTGATGACGGCGGTCGGGCCGCCTCCTTGCGCGACGAGAACCTTTCCGGACACGGGCATCTCCTGTGGCTTGTGCGGGCCGAGGTGTTTCGAGGGGGTTCAAAAAGCGTCCCGCGGGGCATCTGTCAAGACTCGGGCCACCCCGCCGGAGTCGCGTCGCCTCCGTGCCAGGGCCCTGCAGGGGCGCCGGAGACCCGAACCGGTGCGGATGAATGTCGTATAGGTCTACAGCCTATATCCTATCGCCTATAACCGCGAAATATTGAGGGATTACCACGGCTTGACGGTGCCCGGTAACGCACCGGTCATGGAACGGTCAACCCCTCGTAAACTCTTGGTCTCTTTAGAAAAAACTTCATTTTCCTTTTCGCGGGCAAGGACATGATCTTGCCCTTGCCAAGGAGTTTTCCAGGGTGAGGGGACGACACATGCGGCTTGGAAATTTAGGACTCGGCGCCAAAATCTGGCTGCCCATCGGCCTTCTGGCACTCGGTTTCATCGCCATCTGCGGCGTGTCGCTGGCCTTCGTGCAGGACACGCTGATGGATGACCGCCGCGCCAAGGCGCGGGCCATCACGGAAACGGCCCACGCCATCTTCGCCCGCCACGCCGAGCGCGCGGCCACCGGCGAGGCGTCGGACGCGCAAGCCCGCGCGGCGGCCAAGGAAGCCATCCGCGCCATGCGCTACGACGGCGAGGAATACGTCTTCGTCTTCGACATGGACGGCCAGGCCGTCGTGGTTCCGCCCAAGCCCGAGCTGGAAGGCACCTCCATGCTCCAGGCGACGGACCCCGAGGGCGTGCCCTTCGTGGCGGAGATGGCCGAGGTCGTGAAGACCGACAGCGCGGGCTTTGTCCACTACCACTGGCCCAAGGCCGGGCACGAACAACCGGTGGACAAGCTCTCCTACGTGCAGGCGTTCGAGCCTTGGGGCCTGTTCATCGGCACCGGCATCTATCTGGACGACGTGGCGGCGGTGTTCTGGAACCGCGCCATGACGTTCGCCGCCATCGCCATCGTGCTCCTGGGTGGGGTCGGCGGCCTGGCGTGGCTGATCGTGCGCGACATCTCGCGCCCCACCGTAGACCTCGCGCACCGCATGCACGACCTGGCCGACGGCCGGCTGGACGTGGAGGTGGTCGGCACCCATCGCGGCGACGAGATCGGCGAGATGGCGCGCGCGATGGAGATCTTCAAGCAGAACGCCGCCGAGCGCGCCCGCCTGGAGGCCGAGCAGAAAGAGGCCGAGATCCGCGCCGCGCGGGAGCGCAAGGAACTGATGAACCGCCTGGCCGACGACTTCGAGCGCGCGGTGGGCGAGGTGGTCAAGTCCGTCTCCGACGCCGCCGCCGAGATGGAGGCCACGGCCACGGCCATGACCTCGACGGCCGAGGAAACGTCCCGCCAGTCCACGGCCGTCGCCGCGGCGGCGGAGGAGGCCACCAGCAACGTCGAGACGGTTGCGGCGGCCACCGAGGAACTGTCGGCCTCCATCGGCGAGATCAGCCGCAACGTCGGCGGTGCCTCCGCCGAGGCGAAGGAGGCCGTGGGCCAGGCCGAGCAGTCCAACCGGATGGTCCTGGAACTGGCCCACGCCGCCGAGCGCATCGGCGAGGTGGTGACACTGATTTCCGACATCGCCAGCCAGACCAACCTGCTGGCGCTCAACGCCACCATTGAGGCCGCGCGCGCCGGCGAGGCGGGCAAGGGCTTCGCGGTGGTGGCGAGCGAGGTCAAGACGCTCGCCAACCAGACGGCGCGGGCGACGGAGGAGATCAGCCAGCAGATCGCCTCCATCCAGACCGCGACCAAGGGCACGGTCGATGCCATTCAGGGCATCGGGCGGACGATCGGGCGCATTTCCGACACCGCGCACTCCATCGCCGCCGCCGTGGAGCAGCAGGGGGCGGCGACGCAGGAGATTTCCCGCAACGTGCAGGCCGCCGCGGCGGGTGCCGGCGACGTGACCCACAACATCGGGGGCGTGAAGGACGCCGCCGGCGAAACCGGCGCCGCCGCCGCGCAGGTGCAGATGTCGGCGTCGACGCTGGCCCACCACTCGGGCCTGCTGCGCAAGGAACTGGACCACTTCCTCAGCGGCGTCCGCGCCGCATGACGACCACCTCCGACCCGAACAATCCGATCCCATTCCCCAGCGACATCCCGTCGACGGAGAGACCGCCGTGACCAAGACCATGCTCGAGAACATCTACCATGACGCGCTGACGCTCATGGAAGAGATGCGCGACTACGTCCGCGAGGACGCCCGTCGCGACCGCGAGGCCCTGCCGTGGGAGGACCGGGCGGCCATCATCCAGGTCAACCGCCTGATGACCGTGCGGCTGTGCCACGCCCTGCAGCTCATCCAGGCGCACCGGGCCCGGCTGGCGGGCGATCTGGAGGCCGGCCGGCCGCCGCGCATCGGCTTGGCGCCGGTGCCGGTGGACCGCCACGGCACCCTGCTGCCGCCGCGCCTGCTGGAACTGTGCGAGAACGCCAACCACCTGTTCGACCGCCTGCACGCCGTCCACCTCGCGATCCTGCCGGGCGAGGAAATGGACGGCTTGGACGCGCGCGATCACACGCCCATCCCGCCCACGGGCGCCCCGTCCGTGGCCGCGCTGGAGGTGCCGGAGACGGTCGCCGGCGACAACTCGGACGAAGACGAACGGGCCTACGCCTGACCGTCGCCAATCAGGTCAGAACCGGATGAGCATTGCGGAGGAGGCGCATCAGGAATGCGCCTCCTCCGGTCCGTTGAAGTCGGTGACACCCTGGCTGATGGCCCAGCACGCCAGCCGCACGGATTTCGGGATCTGGATGGGCTTTCCGTCGCGCTCGCCCTTCTCGTAGTACTGCACGATGCGGTGCTTGAGGCCGAGCGCCGTGGCCGCTTCCTTCTGCGACAGTTTCAGCGATTTGCGCCAGTGCTTGAATGCCTTCGGGGTCATGCGGGCCTCCCCCGTGCGTCGACAAGATCGATATTCATCCAGTCCTTGCATCATAGGCCTCCCGCGCCTTTTTCGCAACGCACAACGTGCGGCTTTTCCTTGAAATTTCCGCACAATGTGCGTACACTTCCAGACGTTGAATGGATGCCGTCGGCACACGCAAGACCATGCTTCCCGGCATGGCACCGCGCGACATCCCGCCCAAACGCTCTGATCAAGGGGGGTAGTGCCATGGTCGCCGAAATCATTCGTCCCGCCGCCTTTTCCATCGATCCGGCGCAGGCCGGCCCGGTGCAGCGCATGCGGCTCGCCAACGCCAACGCCGCCAATGCCTTTCATGCCGTGGAAGACGGGCTGCACGACGTGACCGCAGAATCCGCCGCCGACGAACGCCGTGCGGCGGAGCTGTCCCGCCTGGCCGCCACGCTCAGCCGCCAGATGGACCGCCTGATCGAGGAAACGCGCCGCATGACCACCGTTCTGCGTGCGCAATAACGGCCCCGACCGCTTCGACCATATCAATGCAGCCGGAAGCCCGTCCCATTTCAGGGGCGGGCTTCCGGCTGTATGGGCGCGTGCGTCGCCTTCGCCCGAAGTTCCGCGACGAAATGGTGAAATCCGCACCCATTCAGGGGTTGTGCTCTGGTCACCGGCACCTAGACTTGTTAAAAGTTTTTCGCATTGCAGCATCGGCGCGCACCGCGCCACCGCAAGCGCGCGGCTGCCGCTCCGGTGAGGGGGAGTCGGCCGCGCCGAGGGGACTTTCAGCAGGAGGGCTTCCGTGTCCTTTTACGCCAACATGTACCAGGACAAGCTTTGCAAACCGGCCGACGCGGCCAAGCTTGTCGAAGACGGCAACAACCTCGTCATGGGCATGGGCGCCGCCATGCCGCCCGTGCTCATGGGCGCCATCGCAGAGCGCGTCAAGGCTGGTGAGTTCACTCGCCTGCCGGTTTACTACATGCATGCCAGCGACGCCGCCGTGAAGACGCTGCTGGTGCCCGAGCTGATGGATGTGGTCAAGCCGCACCCGCTGTTCATGTCGGGCTTCGACCGCGCGCTGGCCAAGAAGGGCTACGAGGTCGGCAAGGAATACATCCACTTCGTGCCCTGCGCCTTCCACCAGGCTGGCAAGCTGCTGACCGAGGAAATCGGCGCCGACTGCTTCATCGTGCAGGTCTCCCCCATGGACCGCGCCGGCTACTTCAGCCTGGGCACCAGCCCGGACTACGGCGCCACCGTGGTGCGCAACTGCAAGCGTCTGATCGTCGAGGTCAATCCCAACATGCCGCGCACCTTCGGCGAGTGCCTTCTGCACGTCTCCGAGGTCGACGCGGTGGTCGAGGGCGACACGCCGCTCATGGAAGCCCATCACAAGGACGCCAGTGCCGAGGACGAGAAGATCGCCGGCTACATCGCCGAGTTGATCCCCGACGGCGCCACGCTGCAGATGGGCATCGGCGGCGTGCCGAACTCGGTCATGAGCTTCCTGTCCAATCACAAGGACCTGGGCCTGCATTCCGAGCTGTTCAGCCCCGCCATGGTGGACCTGATCAAGAAGGGCGTGCTGAACGGCAAGCGCAAGAAGCTGTTCCCGTTCAAGCACGTCTACACGCTGGCGCTGGGCGATCGTGACATGTTCGACTTCATGCACGACAACCCGTCCATCGTGGGTTATCCGGTGGCCTGGGTGAACAACCCGGCGGTGATTTCCAAGAACAACGACATGATCTCCGTCAACGGCGCCATCGAGGTGGACCTGACCGGCCAGATCGGGTCGGAGTTCCTGGCCGGCCACCAGTTCTCGGGCACCGGCGGTCAACTGGACTTCGTGCGCGGCGCCTACGCGGCCAAGGGCGGCAAGAGCTTCATCGCCCTGCATTCCACGGCCAAGGGCGGCAGCCTGTCGCGCATCGTGCCCAAGCTGTCGGGCCCGGTCACCGATCCGCGCATGGACACCCATCACGTCGTCACCGAGCACGGCATCGTGAACCTGAAGGGCAAGTCCATGCAGGAGCGTGCCGAGTTGCTGATCGGCCTGGCCGCGCCGCAGTTCCGCGACGATCTGGTCACCGAGGCCAAGAAGCAGGGTCTTCTCTGATCCTCGTGCCGGCCACGGCGCAGACGTAAAAAAGGCGGCGGAGCCAATGGGTTCCGCCGCCTTTCTCTGTCAGGGCATAAGCCGGATCAGCCGGCGCGCACCTGCTTCAGGAAGTCGGAGACCTGGTCGCGCAGCAGGTGGGCCTCCTTTGCCAGGGACTCCGACCGACTGAGAACCGTGCCGGCCATTTCGCCGGATTCACGCGCCGCGCCCGAGACACCCTCGATGTTCGACGTCACCTCCTGGGTGCCGCCCGCGGCCTCCTGGATGTTGCGGGCGATCTCCTGCATGGCGGCGTCCTGTTCCTCGGTCGCCGCGGCGATGGCGGTGGAGATGTCGTCGATCCGCCGCACGGTGGTGCTGAAGTGCTCGATGGCCGAGACCGACTTGCGGGTGGCCTCCTGCACCTCGGTGATCCGGTGGGTGATGTCCTCGGTGGCCTTGCTGGTCTGGCCGGCGAGACTCTTCACCTCGTTGGCGACCACCGCGAAGCCCTTGCCGGCATCGCCCGCGCGGGCGGCCTCGATGGTGGCGTTGAGCGCCAGCAGGTTGGTCTGGTCGGCAATGTCGCCGATCAGCGAGACCACGGTGCCGATGTGTTCCACGGCCTCGGCCAGATCGCGGACGACGTCGGTGGTTTCCTCGGCCTCGGTCACGGCGGAGGAGGCGACGTCCTTGGCCTGGACGACCTGGCGGCCGATTTCGGCCGTGGAGGCTGTCAGCTCCTCGGTGGCGCTGGCGACGGTCTGCACGTTGGCCGACGTCTGCTCGGCGGCGGCGGCGACGGCGCCGGCCTGCTGGGTGGTCTGCTCGGCCGCGGCTGAGACGGCCTGGCTGGCCTCCTGCATGTCCTCGGCGGCGGTGCCGACGTCCTTGACCACCTTGCCGACGGACTTTTCGAAGCGGTCGGCCAGGTCCAGCATGGACTGGCGGCGTTCCTCGGCGGCGCGCTCGGCGGCGGCCTCCTGCTCCTGCTTCATCTCTTCCATGCGGCGGCCGTTCTCGACGAAGACGCCCATGGCCTGCGCCATGTCGCCGATCTCGTCGCCGCGGTCGCGGGCCGGAACCTCGACGGACAGGTCGCCCTTGGCCAGCGTGTTCATGGCCTTGGTCATGCGCGCCAGCGGCACCGACAGGCTGCGCGAGAACCAGAAGCCGAAGGCCCCGACGATCGCCAGCACGATCAGGCCGGCGACCAGCAGCGTGTTGCGCAACTCGTAGATGGGCTCGAAGACCTCCGCCTCGTCGGCTTCGGCCAGGATGGCCCAGGTGACGCCCTCGAAGGTCAGGGGTTCGGCGGCGGAGACCACCTGCTCGCCGCGGTAGTCGGTGACGGTCTGGACAAGGCTTTCACCGTTCAGGGCGGCCGCGACGGTCGGCGTCTCGACGCGGGTCTTCAGCAGGTTCGGCTCGCTGGACAGGCGGCTGTCGGTGCGCATCAGGTTGTCGGGACCGACGAGATAGGTCTCGCCGGTGCGGCCCAGGCCGTCGGCCTTCTGCATCACGTCGTTGATGCGGTCGACGGGCATCTGGAAGGCCAGGACGCCCAGAAAGCCGCCTTCGGCGTCGCGCACCGGGGTGGCGATGAAGCTGGCCGGCGCGCCATTGGAGGGCGCGTAGGGCTCGAAATCCATGAACGTCACCGGGTTCGGCGCGCCGCCATTGGCCGCCTGGCGGGTCTCCGAGAACGCTTCGGCAAGGCCGGTGTCGGCGTACTGGCCGGAGACGAGGTCCGTGCCCAGGTCCGGCTCCTTGAACACCGTGTAGACCACGCGGCCCTCGGCGTCGATCAGGAACACGTCGTAATAGCCGCGTTCTTCCTGAAGGCGCTTGAGCCAGGGATGACGGCGCTCATGCACGATGGCGTAGTCGCCCAGCGCGGCCTGGGGCGCCTGGTCGCGGACATAGACGTCGCGCAGCGTCTCGCCGCCTTGCGGAAGGGCGTCGTAGGCGGCGGTGAAGTTGGCCAGCGCGTCGGCCACCGCAGGACTGGCCGCGGTGACCTGCAGATCCTGACGGATGCTTTCCAGGTATTGCATGATGGTGTCGGCGCGCGCGTCACGCACGGCCACCAGCTTGCGCTCGGCGGCGGTCTGCAGGGCGTCTTCGGCCCTGTCGTAAGAAATAACAGCCGTGGCGACCACGGCAATGATCGCAGTGCCGACAATCAGCGCCGGCAGCTTCACGGCAATCCGCATCCTTCCGAAAAGAGACATGGCGGCGATCCCCCTCTTTAGACTTGCATTTTCATTCTGCCCGCTACGCCGCATATACGCCTAAAGAATTAACGGGGGCGTTAGCTGCAGTGCAGATATGTGCATATTTCAGGACTGGATCACCGCACACTGCCACGCACAAAATCAGGTGACGCTTCGTCGCCCCGCCCCGCCGCGCCTTGGGCCTTTCAACCGCGCCGGCTTCCTGCCATAGTGCGGGCCATCAATGCGTTGCCGAGGCGTTCTCGCCCTCTGGCAATTACCACGACATCTGGTATAAGAACGCTAACTGAGCCCGTAGATACGGTCGGACGAGAGTTATGGCTGGTCATTCTCAATTTAAGAACATCATGTACCGCAAGGGCGCGCAGGATGCGAAGCGCGCCAAAATGTTCACCAAGCTGGCCAAGGAAATTACCGTGGCCGCCAAGCAGGGCCTGCCCGAGCCGGACAAGAACCCGCGCCTGCGCGCGGCGATCGCCGCGGCGCGCGCCCAGTCCATGCCCAAGGACAACATCGAGCGCGCCATGAAGCGCGCGCTTCCCGGCGGCGATTCGGCCGACTACGAAGAGGTCCGCTACGAGGGCATGGGCCCCGGCAACGTGTCCGTCATCGTCGAGGCGCTGACCGACAACCGCAACCGCACGGCCGCGGAAGTTCGCTCGGCCTTCACCAAGGCGGGCGGCGGTCTGTCGACGGTGGCCTTCAACTTCGAGCGCGTGGGCCTGATCCAGTATCCCGCGGACAAGGCCGACGCCGAAGCCATGCTGGAGCACGCCATCATGGCCGGCGCGCAGGACGTGGAAAGCGACGAAACCTCGCACACCATCTACTGCCAACCCGACGACCTGCAGGCCGTGCGCGACGCGCTGGAGGACGAGCTGGGCGAGCCCGAAGCCGCGCGCCTGGACTGGAAGCCGCTGACGGTGGTGGACATCACCGACGAGGATCAGGCCAAGAGCCTGTTCAAGTTCCTGGACGTGCTGGACGACAACGACGACGTGCAGCGCGTCGCCGCCAACTTCAACGTGTCCGAGGACATCATGGAGAAGGTCGGCGGCTGACGGCGCCGGCCTCCGCATGAGGCGCGCCCAGCCGGCGTTCCGCCACCGCGACGACGAGGGGAGGGGCCGATGGTCATCCGTGTTCTGGGCCTCGACCCCGGCCTGCGCAACACCGGCTGGGGCGTGATCGAGGTGGACGGCAACCGCATGCGTGCCGTCGCCGACGGCACCGTGCGCTCCGACGAGAGGTGCTCCCTGGCCGAACGCCTGGGCCAGCTCTACGAGGGGCTGGAGCGGGTGATCGCCGACCTGAACCCGCACGAGGCGGCGGTGGAGGAAACCTTCGTCAACAAGAACCCGGCCTCGACGCTGAAGCTGGGGCAGGCGCGCGGCGTGGTGCTCCTGGCTCCGGCGCGGGCGGGACTGCCGGTGTGCGAATATCAGCCGTCGCTGGTCAAGAAGGCCGTCGTCGGCACCGGGCGCGCCGCCAAGCAGCAGATGGGCATGATGGTCAAGGCGATCCTTCCCGGCGCCACCTGCGACAGCGCGGACTCCGCCGATGCGCTGGCCGTCGCCATCTGCCACGCCCATTTCCGGGCGTCGCGCATCGCCATGGCCGTGGCGGGAGGCGCGGCATGATCGCCAAGCTCAAGGGCATCGTCGACAGCGTGGGCGACGACGGCGCCGTCATCGACGTCAACGGCGTCGGCTACCTCGTCTTCTGCTCCGGCCGCACCCTGCAACGGCTGGAGGTCGGCGCGGCGGTGGCGTTGGAGATCGAGACCCACGTCCGCGAGGACCACATCCACCTCTACGGCTTTTCCGACAAGCTGGAGCGCGAGTGGTTCAAGCTGCTGACCACCGTGCAGGGCGTGGGTGCGCGCGTCGGCCTTGCCATTCTTTCCGTGGTGCCGCCGGAAACCGTGGGCCAGGCCATCGCCGCCCAGGACAAGGCGCCGCTCACCCGCGCCGCCGGCGTCGGACCGAAGCTGGCCGGGCGCATCGTGTCCGAACTCAAGGACAAGGCGGCGGGCGTCGCCGCCTCGTTCCAGCCGAGCGCGACGGCGGCGTCCCTGGCGCCCCAGGGCAACGTCGCGCCGACGGCCGCGCCGGTGGGAGCCGAGCCGGGCGAGGGCGGGGCGGCGACGCTGGCCGCCAGCGTCACCGAGGATGCCACGTCGGCGCTGGTCAACCTGGGCTACAAGCGCATGGACGCCTATTCCGCCGTGGCCCGCGCCGCCCGCGACCAGGGCGACGGCGCCACAACGCAAAGCCTGATCACCGCTGCCCTGCGCGACCTTGCCCAGGTGTAACAGGAGTCCCATGGCCGCCGACGACCAGGACCGACTGATTTCCGCCCGCCGGCGCGAGGATGACGCCGACGCCTCCATGCGTCCGCAGGCGCTTGACGACTTCATCGGGCAGAAGCTTCTGCGCGAAAATCTGGGCGTCTACATTCAGGCGGCCAAGGCGCGCGGCAAGGCGCTGGACCATGTTCTGTTCCACGGGCCGCCGGGCCTGGGCAAGACGACGCTTGCCCAGATCGTGGCCAAGGAGATGGGGGTCGGCTTCCGCGCCACGTCCGGCCCGATGATCGCGCGGGCGGGCGATCTGGCCGCCATTTTGACCAATCTTGAAGCCCACGATGTCCTGTTCATCGATGAAATTCATCGCCTTAATCCTGCCATAGAGGAAGTGCTGTATCCGGCCATGGAGGATTTCCAACTGGACCTCATCATCGGCGAGGGGCCGGCGGCGCGCAGCGTGCGCATCGACCTGCAACCCTTCACCCTGGTGGGGGCGACGACGCGGCAGGGCCTCCTGACCCGCCCGTTGCGCGACCGGTTCGGCATTCCGCTGCAGATGAAGTTCTACGAGCCCGAGGAGCTTGAGGCCATCGTGAGGCGCGGCGCGAGCGTCATGGGACTGGAGATCACCGCCGACGGCGCGATGGAAATCGCGCGGCGCTCGCGCGGCACTCCGCGCGTGGCCGGCCGGCTGCTGCGGCGGGTGTCCGACTTCGCCCTCGTCGCCAAGCGCAGCCCGGTGGACCGGCATATCGCCGACGCGGCGCTCAGGCGCCTGGACGTCGACGCCATGGGCCTCGACGCCATGGACCGCAAGTACCTGGAGTGCATCGCGAAGCACTACGGCGGCGGGCCCGTGGGCGTGGAGACGCTGGCCGCCGCGCTGTCGGAGGAGCGTGACACGCTGGAAGAGGTGATCGAGCCCTTCGTCATCCAGAAGGGCCTGATCCAGCGCACCCCGCGCGGCCGCGTGCTGTCGGAGGCCGGTTTCTCCCACCTGGGGCTCATGCCGCCGCGCCGCGACGCCGCGGGCGGGCAGTTCGACCTGCTGAACCGGTCGGAGGGCGCGTGATGGACACCGTTTCGCGTGCCCTGGAAAACGCCGCCTCGGGGGTCGTCCGCGACGGCGTGCACGTATTTCCCGTGCGCGTCTACTTCGAGGACACCGACGCCGGCCGCATCGTCTACCATGCCCGCTACCTGCACTTCGCCGAGCGCGCGCGGTCGGAAATGATGCGCCTGCTGGGGTGGACCAATCCGCAGCTCATGGACGACCCCGGCCTCGCCTTCGCCGTGCGCCGGGCCACCATGGATTTCCGCAAGCCGGCCATGCTCGACGATCTTCTGGAGGTGCGCACGCGCGTCACCAGGGTCGGCGGGGCCTCGCTCCAGGCCGAGCAGCGCGTGGAGCGCGGCGGCGAGACGCTTGTGACCATCGACATCACGCTCGCCAGCATGGCCATGGGCGGTGGCGTCTGCCGCCTGCCCGCCGGCCTGCGGGCGCGGCTGGATGAACTCGTGATCCGGGGATAGGGGAAAGACACCGATGGAGCCCGCAGATCTGTCCATGTGGGGCCTGTTCCTTCAGGCCGACATCGTGGTCAAGGCGGTGATGATCGGCATGGTGCTGGCAAGCATCTGGTGCTGGGCGATCATCTTCGAAAAGGTCATGCGCCTGCGAAAGCTGCGGGCCAAGGCCGAGGCGTTCGAGGAAAAGTTCTGGTCCGGCGGATCGCTGGAAGACCTGTATGACCGCATGGGCAACCGCCCCAAGGACCCCATGAGCGCCATCTTCATTGCCGCCATGCGCGAATGGCGCCGGTCCTCGGGGTCGTTGGGACGCGAGAACGACGTGCGCGCGGGCCTCGCCCAGCGCATCGACCGGGTCATGCAGATCACGCTGGCGCGCGAGATGGACAACCTGGAAAGCCGGCTCGGCTTCCTGGCGTCCACCGGCGCGACCGCGCCCTTCATCGGCCTGTTCGGCACGGTGTGGGGCATCATGAACAGCTTCCACTCCATCGGCATGAGCAAGGACACGAGCCTCGCGACCGTGGCGCCCGGCATCGCCGAGGCCCTGTTCGCCACGGCGCTGGGGCTGGTGGCGGCCATTCCGGCGGTCATCGCCTACAACAAGATCAGTGGCGACCTCGACCGTTACGCCAAGCGGCTGGAGAATTTCGCCGGCGAGTTCGGCGCCATCCTGTCGCGCCAGTTGGAGCGCTGAACCCATGGCGATGTTCGTCAACAACAAGTCCAGCACGGGCTACCGCCGCGGCCGCCGCGCCATGAGCGACATCAACGTCACGCCCATGGTGGACGTGATGCTGGTGTTGCTGATCATCTTCATGGTCACCGCACCCATGCTGGCGACGGGCATCGAAGTCGACCTGCCCGAGGCGTCGTCTCCGGCCCTGCCGCAGGAGGACCCGACGAGCATCACGATCCAGGTGCTGGCCGACGGCCAGGTCGCCATCAACGACGCCGGCGAGGAAATGAGCCGCACGTCGACCAAGGAGGCCCTGCTGGCCCAGATGGCGGCCGTGCGTCAGTCGAACCCGGAGGGCGCCATTTTCGTGCGCGGCGATGGCGCGGCCAACTACGGCCGGGTGATGGACGTGATGGGCATTCTCTACGACGCCGGCTATCGCGAGGTGAACCTCGTCACCCAGCGGCCGAGCGGCGGCCAGTAAGGACGGCGTAAGCGATCATGGCGCGCGACGAGGAACAGCTTTCCGAACAGCCGAAGGGCATGGGCAAGGGTGTCATTCTGTCCGTGGTCTTCCACGGTGCCGTCGTGGTTGCGGCGCTGGTGGGGCTGCCGTTCCTGACCAGCGAGCCCGAGGAAGCTGAAGAGTTCGTCATGGTGGTCAACCCCGTCATCGACGAGATGACGGCCGCGCCGCCGCCCGCGCCCAAGCTGGCGGAAGAGGTCAAGCCGCCGCCGGCGCCCGAGGACGAGCCAAAGCCCGAGCCCGAACCCCAGCCGGAACCGCCGCCGGAGCCTCCGCAGCCCGAGCCGGAGCCGGAACCCGAGCCGCCCAAACCGGAGCCTGAGCCGGAGCCGGAGCCGCCGCCCGCGCCGGAACCGGAACCGGCCGCCCCGCCGCCGGAACCGGAACCCGCGCCCGCGCCGGAGCCCCCCAAGGAGGTGGCCAAGGCCGAACCTCCGCCCGAACCAAAGCCGGAGCCCGCGCCGCCGCCCATGCCGTCGCCGACGCCTCAGGCCAAGCCCGAGCCGCCGAAGAAGCCGGAGCCTCCGAAAAAGGAGGAGCCGCCCAAGGAGGTCGCCAAGGCCGAGCCGAAAAAGGAGCCGGAGCCCAAGCCGGAGCCGCCCAAGAAGGCCGAGCCCAAGAAGGAGCCGGACCCCTTCGACAGCCTGCTGAAGACGGTTGAGGAACTGGAAAAGAAGACCAGCCGTCCGCCGCCGGAAACGCAGGTGGCAGAGGCACGCGGCAGCCGCGACAGCCAGGAGGCGACCAGCAACCAGGTGCAGCGCGCGCCCAACCTGTCCGACGTCGCCACGGCGACGGAGAAGGAGGCCATTCGCGCGCACATCCAGCCGAACTGGTTCCTCGATCCCGGCATGAAGGGGCTGACGGACCTTTATGTGGAGATCCGCGTCCAGGTGGCGCCGGACGGCACCGTCCAGGGTGCGCGCGTCGTAAGCGATGCGCCGCAAGGGGCGGCCCGCCAGTTCCAGCAATTCGCCGAGAGCGCGCGCCGAGCCGTTCTCAAGTCCAGTCCGCTGCCCATTCCGCCGGGCAAGTACCAGCAGTTCCGCGACATGGTGCTGCAATTCCGCCCGGAGGACGCCCTGTGATCGCCGTCCATCGCCGCTGCCCAGTCAGGAGGACCCGCCCGACCATGCGCTTGAATGACGTCCGCAATGCCCTGAAGCGCGGCCTGCTTGCCGTCGTCGCCGTGGTGGCGACGGTGGCCGCCGTGGCGCTTCAGCCGGCTCCCGCCGCCGCCGAGGTGCGCATCGACATCACCCGCGGCAAGGTGGAGCCGCTGCCCATCGCCGTCGTGCCCTTCAATGCCGACAGCCCCCAGGCGGCCCAGCTCGCCCGCGACATCTCGGGCGTCATCGCCGCCGACCTGGAGCGTTCGGGCCTGTTCGCGCCCATCGATCAGGCGGCCTTCATCCAGCGCGACGTGCCCATGAACGCCCCGCCGCGCTTCATGGACTGGCGCTCCATCGCCGCCCAGGCCCTGGTGCACGGGGCGGTGCAGCCGCAGCCGGACGGGCGGGTGCGCATCGCCTATCGTCTGTGGGACATCTTCGCCGAGAACCAGATGGCCGGCCAGGCCTACACCACCCAGGCCGACAACTGGCGGCGCATCGCCCACATCATCGCCGACGACATCTACGAGCGCATCACCGGCGAACAGGGCTATTTCGACACCCGCATCGTCTATGTGGCGGAAAGCGGCCCGGCCGTGGACCGCACCAAGCGCCTCGCCATCATGGACCAGGACGGCGCCAACCACCGCTACCTGACCGACGGCTCCTCGCTGGTGCTGACGCCGCGCTTCTCGCCGACCAGCCAGGAAATCACCTTCATGTCGTATTCCAACGGCGTGCCGCGGGTGTTCCTCTACAACATCGACACGGGGCGGCAGGAACTGCTGGGCGAGTTCCCGGGCATGACGTTTGCGCCCCGGTTCTCGCCGGACGGCAACAAGGTGATCCTGTCCATGGCGCGCGACGGCAACTCTGAAATCTACGAGATGGACCTGCGCACGCGCCGCATCACCCGCCTGACCAACCACCCGGCCATCGACACCAGCCCCAGCTACTCGCCGGACGGTCAGCAGATCACCTTCAACTCCGACCGCGGCGGGGCGCAGCAGATCTACGTCATGGACGCCGACGGCGGTAACGTGCGCCGCATCAGCTTCGGCGACGGGCGGTACGCCACGCCGGTCTGGAGCCCGCGCGGCGACCTGATCGCGTTCACCAAGATGAAGTCCGGCCAGTTCTACATCGGTGTCATGCGCCCGGACGGTTCGGGCGAGCGCATGCTGGCGACGGATTACCTGGTGGAGGGTCCGACCTGGGCCCCCAACGGCCGCGTGATCATGTTCTTCCGCCAGAGCCGGGGCGGCCCCAACGCCGCGCCGAAGCTGGTGACGGTGGACCTGACCGGGCAGAACGAGCGCCTTGTGGTGACGCCGCAGGATGCGTCCGACCCGGCATGGTCGCCGCTGCTGCAGTAGGAAATGTTCACGCCGATGTTCCCGCGTCGCCACCGGCATGGGGTGGCGGCGCGGGGCGAATTCGGCTAAGACTTTCGGCGTCCGGGCAGGTATCGGCCCGGCGTCGCGACACGGCTTTCGGCGTCGGAGGACGGCCGCGCATAGGGCGGTCGACGGCAGCCGGACCGACAGATTGGTTCATGGGAGTGACATTGCGATGAAGTTCCGTTCTTTGAGTGTTTTTGCCGCCGTCGCGCTGCTGGCCGCCTGTACCACCCCGCCCGAGGAAGGCGCGGGCACGGGCGGCGCGGGGGCCATGGGCACCGCCGGCATGGGCGCGGGCGCGGCCGGCGAGGGCGTCGGCGCCGACGGCATGGGCCAGGCCGGCCCGGCGGCGGGCTCCGTTCAGGAGTTCCGCGAGGTCGTGGGCGACCGCGTCTTCTTCGCCACCGACGCCTACACGCTCAGCCCCGAGGCCCAGGCCGCCCTGCGTCGTCAGGCCGCCTGGCTGCAGCAGTATCCGGGCAAGACCGTTCTGGTGGAGGGTCACGCCGACGAGCGCGGCACCCGCGAGTACAACCTGGCGCTCGGTGAGCGTCGCGCCAATTCCGCCAAGGACTTCCTGGTGCTGCAGGGCGTGCCCGCCAACAACATCCAGACGGTCTCCTACGGCAAGGAGCGCCCGGTCTGCGTCGAGAGCACGCCGGACTGCTGGCAGCAGAACCGTCGCGCCGTGACCGTCATCCGCTGAGACCACGGCGGACGCGCCGGGCCGGCCTGACTGGTCCGGTGCGTCCGCCGCTGGTGTTCTGGGCGCAGAGGCAAAGGGAGTTCCACCGTGTCGATCCTTGGCTTGCGACGCATCCGCCGCCGTCCGGTCCCGCTGGGCCGGCGACTGCTCGCCACCTCCATGCTGGCCGTCGGGCTGGCGGCCGCCGCCGTCACGGTGTCGGCGCCCGCGCCGGCCGCCGCGCAGTCCGCCCAGGAACGGCTGGACCGACTGGAGCGCGACCTGCAGCTTCTCCAGCGCCAGGTCTACCGGGGTGATTTCGCCGCCGGCCAGACGCCGCCGCCGAGCACGGCGGGGGCAGGCGTGTCCGGCGACGTGGCAACCCGGCTTCAGGACCGCATCACCGAACTGGAGCAACTGGTGACGCGCCTGACCGGCCGCGTGGAGGAGACGCAGTACCAGGTCCAGCAGACGGACCAGCGCCTCCAGCGTTTCATGGACGACGTGGATTTCCGCCTGCAACAGCTTGAAGGCACGGGCGGCAGCGCCGCTGCGCCGGCGGGGGACCAGAACCAGAACCAGGGTACGAGCGCAGAAGCGCCCGCGCCGGGGCAGGGGACGTCCGCCACGCAGGGCGGCTTCCGTCCGGCCACGCCGTCCGAGGCCGCGCCGACGGGCGGGCAGGGCGCCGGCTCGCAGGGACTGGCGCCCGGCGAGGGCACCCTCGGCACCATTCCGGCCGAGCCGCCGGCCGAAGGCCAGGCCGAGGCTCCGGCGGCGCAGGGCGGCCCGGTGCTGCCCGAGGGCACGCCGGAAGAGCAATACTCCTACGCCTTCGGTCTGCTGCGCGAAGGCGCCTATGATCGCGCGGCGCGGTCGTTCGAGGCCTTCGTAGAGCGTCACCCGGAACACGCACTGGCCGGCAACGCCCAGTACTGGCTGGGCGAGACCCATTACGTGCAGGGCGATTACGAGCGGGCGGCGGTGACTTTCCTGGACGGATACCGCAGCTATCCCGAAAGTCCGAAGGCGCCGGACAACCTGCTCAAGCTGGGGCTGACCATGGCGCAGTTGGACAAGACCCGCGAGGCCTGCGCCGCCTTCACGCGCATCTCCGGCGAGTATCCGCAGGCGCCCGATCCCATCCAGCGCCGCGCCCGCTCCGAGGCCGAGCGCCTGGGCTGCGGCAACCTCTGACCGGTGCCATGGGCGGTCCGGACGATCAGGACGACGGGGCGGTGCCGGAGGGCGGCGCCGCCCGTCCCGTCTCGGCGGAGTGCTTCGCCGCGCTGATGGCGCCGCTCGGCCCCTTCGAGCGCCCGCCGCGCCTGGCCGTGGCGGTTTCCGGCGGGGCGGACAGCCTGGCGCTGACGCTGCTGGCCCATGAGTGGGCGGCGCGGCGCGGCGGCTCGGTCCTGGCGCTGACCGTCGACCATGGCCTGCGGCCAGCGGCGGCGGAGGAGGCCCGCACCGTCGGTCGCTGGCTTGCGGCGCGCGGCATCGCTCACGCCATCCTCACGAACGAACGTCCAGCCCCAAGCGCCAACATCCAGGCCGAGGCACGCGGCCTGCGCTATCGCCTGCTGCTGGAGCGCTGCCGGGCCGAGGGCATCCTGCACCTGCTGACCGGCCATCACCGAGAGGACCAGGCGGAAACGCTGTTGCTGCGCCTCGGCCGGGGCTCGGGCCTGCGCGGGCTGTCGGCCATGGCGCCGGTGACCGAGGCGACGGAGGCGCGGCTCCTGCGGCCGCTGCTGGATGTTCCGCGCGCCAGCCTGTCCGCCACCTGCGCCGCCGCCGGCATGGATTGGGTCGACGACCCCAGCAACCGCGATCGCCGCCATGCCCGGGTGCGCGTCCGGGCTGTGCTGCCGGCGCTGGAGACGGCGGGCATCGGCCTCACGCCCGCCCGGCTGGCGGAGACGGCAGCGCGGCTTGGCCGCGCGCGGGCGGCGGAGAACGAGGCCGTGGCGGCCCTGTTGGCCAAGGCGGTGACCGTGCATCCGCTGGGGCACGCGGAAGTGGACCCCGATCCGTTTGCCGACGCGCCCGAAGAAATCGCGCTGCGGGCCTTTTCGCGGGTGCTCGCCTGCATTGGCGGGGCGGCGCATACGCCCCGGCTCGACGGACTGGAGCAGGCGCTCGCGCGGCTGGGGACGACGGAGGTCACGGTGGCCGGATGCCGGCTCGCCCACCGCCGGAATCGCTGGATCGTTTGTCGTGAAGCCGGCCGCACCGCGCCGCCCGCGCCGCTGGCCGCCGGCGCATGGGACGGCCGCTGGCGCTGGACGCCGCCGGCCGACCGGTCGGACACGGCGGTGGGAGCCCTGGGCGAGACCGGCCTGTCGGTTGTTCCGAAGGATGTGCGCGGGCTCTTGCCGTCGGTGGTCGTTCAGGCGCTACCTGCCGTATGGAAGAGTGGCGACGTGATCGGCCTGCCCGGGCTCGGCTGGTGGAGTGACGCGGGTTCGGCGCCCCTGCTGCAACCGGGAAGCCTGCGGTTTGCCCCGCGCGTTGCCATGACGTATGTTGGATGTGGCGGCTTGCGCCGGGGGCGTCGTCACCTATGTAGGCAGGTAGATATTTCCCGCGTGGCGGAAGGGCGAATGAAGGCAGGTACGGGACATCGCCCCCGTCGCGCGACATGAGTGGAAGGGTCTGGAATTGAACTTCAGCAAAAACGTGCTTCTGTGGGTGATCATCGCCGTTCTCTTGGTGGCGCTGTTCAACCTGTTTCAGACGTCTTCCCCGCGCGGGACGGAGGCGCCGGTGGCGTATTCCGAGTTCATGGAGCAGGTCGAATCGAACCAGGTTCGCGACGTCACCATCCAGGGCGAGCAAATCACCGGGCACTACACCGATGGCCGCAAGTTCTCCACTTACGCGCCGCCGCAGAGCAGTGACCTTGTCCCGGCCTTGCGCGAATCCGGCGTGCGCGTGAGCGCCATGCCGGCGGAAGACAACGTGCCGACCTTCTGGGGCATCCTGATTTCCTGGTTCCCCATGCTGCTGCTGATCGCCGTGTGGATCTTCTTCATGCGTCAGATGCAGGGTGGCGGCGGCAAGGCCATGGGCTTCGGCAAGTCCAAGGCCAAGATGCTGACCGAGAAGGCGGGCCGCGTCACCTTCGACGACGTCGCGGGCATCGACGAAGCCAAGCAGGAGCTTGAGGAAATCGTCGAGTACCTGCGCGACCCGCAGAAGTTCCAGCGCCTGGGCGGCAAGATCCCCAAGGGCGTGCTTCTGGTGGGCCCGCCGGGCACCGGCAAGACGCTGCTGGCGCGCTCCATCGCCGGCGAGGCCAACGTGCCGTTCTTCACCATTTCGGGCTCCGACTTCGTCGAGATGTTCGTCGGCGTCGGCGCCAGCCGTGTCCGCGACATGTTCGAGCAGGGCAAGAAGAACGCCCCGTGCATCATCTTCATCGACGAAATCGACGCCGTGGGCCGCCATCGTGGCGCCGGCCTGGGCGGCGGCAACGACGAGCGCGAGCAGACCCTGAACCAGCTGCTGGTGGAGATGGACGGCTTCGAGGCCAACGAGGGCGTCATCCTGATCGCCGCCACCAACCGTCCCGACGTGCTGGACCCGGCGCTGCTGCGCCCCGGCCGGTTCGACCGCCAGGTGGTGGTGCCCAACCCCGACGTGCTGGGCCGCGAGAAGATCCTCAAGGTCCACATGCGCAAGGTGCCGCTGTCGCCGGACGTCGACGTGCGCATCGTCGCGCGCGGCACGCCGGGCTTCTCGGGCGCCGACCTTGCGAACCTCGTGAACGAGGCCGCGCTGATGGCCGCCCGCAAGGGCAAGCGCGTGGTCACCATGTCCGACTTCGAGGAAGCCAAGGACAAGGTCATCATGGGTGCGGAGCGCCGCTCCATGGTCATGTCCGAGGACGAGAAGAAGCTGACGGCCTACCACGAGGGCGGCCACGCCCTGGTGACCCTGATGTGCCCGGAATACGACCCGGTCCACAAGGCGACCATCATCCCGCGCGGCCGTGCGCTGGGCCTGGTGCAGAGCCTTCCGGAGCGCGACCGCATGTCGCACTCCCGCGAGTACCTGGAGGCGTTCCTGGCGATTGCCATGGGTGGCCGCGTGGCCGAGGAAGTGATCTTCGGCAGGGAGAAGGTCACCACCGGCGCCAGTCAGGACATCAAGATGGCCACCGACCGCGCGCGCCGCATGGTTACCGAGTGGGGCTTCTCCGAAAAGCTCGGCCCGCTGACCTACGGCGAGCCCGACGGCGAGGTGTTCCTCGGCCACTCGGTGACCCAGCACAAGAACATGTCCGAGCAGACTGCCCAGATGGTCGACGAGGAAGTAAAGCGCATCGTCGATGCGGGCTACCAGCGGGCCTACAAGTACATCACGGAAAACCGTGACAAGCTGGAGGCCATCGCTCAGGGGCTGCTGGAGTACGAGACCCTGTCGGGCGAGGAGCTGAAGACCCTCATGGCCGGCGGCCAGATCCGCCGCGACGACGACACCGGCGGCGGCACGCCGCAGCCGTCCGGCGGTCGCCGGTCCTCGGTTCCCGTCGCCGGCAAGGGCAAGGGCTCCGAGGGCGAGGCCGGCATCGGCCCGGGTCCGGAGCCTCAGCCGGGAACCTGATGCCGTGAGTGCTGCCTTCACCCCTTCCATCACGGAAAGCCCCGCGCTCGCGCGGGGCTTTTCTCTGCCCGAGGGCGCCGAACCGGCGTCCATGGTTCACCTGGCGCCGGCCGCCGTCTTGACCGGCGCCGCCGCCCGCGCCGCCATCGAGGGCGGTCACGCGCTGCCGCTGGCCGGGCGGGATGACATGGCCTTCTCTTTGGTGGCCGTGCTTCTCCGCAAGCCCGGCGGCGGCGCCGATGCCGTGGTCGCGCCCGAGGAAGCCGTCACCGCCTGGGCCGAGGGCTGCGCCGAGCACGTGGCGGCGCACGTGGCGGCGACGCTGGAACGCCTGACCGCGCCGCGCCCCGCCTTTGCCGGCCTGTCCATGGACCGGCCGCGCGTCATGGGTATCCTGAACATCACCCCCGACAGCTTCTCCGACGGTGGCGACCGCTACGATCCCGCCGTCGCCGTCGCCGACGGCTTGGCGATGCTGGAGGCGGGCGCCGACATCCTGGACGTGGGCGGCGAAAGCACCCGGCCCGGGTCCGACCCTGTGTCCCCGGAGGAGGAAATCCGCCGCGTGGTGCCTGTGGTGCGCGGGCTTGCGGAGAAGGGCGCCGTCGTCTCCATCGACACCCGCAACGCCGCCACCATGGAGGCTGCCGTGGCCGCCGGCGCGCGCATCGTCAACGACGTCACCGCCCTGACCTGGGACCCCGACGCCCTGCCGACGGTGGCGCGGCTGGATGTGCTGGTGGTGCTCATGCACATCCAGGGCACGCCCCAGACCATGCAGAAGGACCCCGTCTACGACTGCGCACCGCTGGACGTGGCGGACTGGTTGCGCGGCCGGGCGGAGGAGGCGCGGGCGGCGGGCGTGCGGGCGGAGAATATCTGCCTCGACCCCGGCATCGGCTTCGGCAAGACGCTGGCCCACAACCTGGAAATCCTGGCGTGGTCGGGCGTGCTGCACGGCCTGGGGCACCCGGTGCTGCTGGGCCTGTCGCGCAAATCCTTCATCGGCCGCCTCAGTCGGGGCGAGGCGCCGAAGGAGCGCCTGCCGGGCACCATCGCCGCCGATCAGACGGGGCTGGATCGGGGCCTGCAGATACTCCGGGTCCATGATGTGTCGGAGGCGGTGCAGGCGGTCGCCACATGGCGGGGCATCGGCTCAGTCTGACGACAGGTTGCCAAGCGGCCGTGCGCTAGGATAGTCCTTAGGGTAACTGTTCCGACCTTAGAGCACGGACCCTTGCCCATGACATCCAAGCTGTTCGGCACCGACGGTGTGCGTGGCACCGCCAATGCCTATCCCATGACCGCCGACATCGCCATGAAGATCGGCATGGCCGCGGGCTCCCACTTCACCAACGGCGATCACCGGCACACGGTGGTCATCGGCAAGGACACGCGCCTGTCGGGCTACATGCTGGAGCCGGCCCTGACGGCCGGCTTCATCTCGGTCGGCATGGACGTGATCCTGGTCGGGCCCATGCCCACCCCCGCGGTCGCCATGTTGACACGGTCCCTGCGCGCGGACATGGGCGTCGTCATCTCGGCGTCGCACAACCCCTATGAGGACAACGGCATCAAGCTGTTCGGCCCCGACGGGTTCAAGCTGTCCGACGCCACCGAGGACGAGATCGAGCATCTGCTGCACAACGGGCTGGATGCACTGCGCGTGGCGCCGGCGAAGCTGGGCAAGGCGCGCCGCATGGAGGACGCCACCGGCCGCTACATTGAAAGCGTCAAGGCGACGCTCCCGCGCGACCGGCGACTGGACGGTCTGAAGGTCGTCGTCGATTGCGCCAACGGGGCGGCCTACAAGGTCGCGCCGCAGGTGATCTGGGAACTGGGCGCCGAGGTCATTTCCATCGGCGTCGAGCCCGACGGCTTCAACATCAACAAGGGCTGCGGCTCGCTGTATCCCGAGCGGATGCAGCAGGCGGTGGTCAGTCACGGCGCCGATATCGGCATTTCCCTGGACGGCGACGCCGACCGCATCCAGGTCTGCGACGAACACGGCGCCATGGTGGACGGCGACCAGCTCATGGGCCTGATCGCGCGCGCCTGGAAGCGCGACGGCAAGCTGCAGGGCGATGCCCTTGTCGCCACGGTCATGTCCAACCTGGGGCTGGAGCGCTTTATCGAGAGCCAGGGCCTCAAGATGGTCCGCACCAAGGTGGGTGACCGCTATGTGGTGGAGTGCATGCGCCGCGACGGCTACAACCTTGGCGGCGAGCAGTCCGGCCACATCGTGCTGGGTGGCCAGGCGACCACCGGCGACGGCCTCACGGCGGGGCTGGAGGTCCTGTCGGAACTGATCCAGCAGGGGCGCCGGGCGAGCGAGGTCTGCCACGTCTTCGACCGGGTGCCGCAGGTGCTCAAGAACGTGCGCCTGGCCCACCGCGACGCGGCCAAAGCAGTCATGGACAGCAAGGTGGTGACCGATGCCATCGGCGCCGCCGAGGCGCGGCTGGAGGCTTCGGGCGGGCGCCTGCTCATCCGCCAGTCGGGCACCGAACCCAAGATCCGCGTCATGGCGGAAGGCGACGACAAGGCGCTGGTGGAGGACCTGGTGGACGGCCTGTGCGCCACCATCCAGGGCGAGGCGGCGAAGGAGGCCGCGTGATGCAGGGCCGCGTCCTCATCGTCGCCGGCAGTGACTCCGGCGGCGGCGCCGGCATCCAGGCCGACACCAAGACCGTCACAGCGCTGCAAGGCTTTGCCATGACGGCCATCACGGCCCTGACGGCGCAGAACACCTGCGGCGTCCACGGCGTCCACCCGGTGCCGGGCGACTTCATCCGCCAGCAGATCCAGGTCTGCATGACCGACATCGGCGCCGACGTGGTCAAGACCGGCATGTTGGGCGACGCGCCCACCATCGAGACGGTCGCCCAGGCGCTGGAGGACTTCGCGCCCGACGTGCCGCTTGTGGTGGACCCGGTCATGGTCGCCAAGGGCGGCCACCCGCTGCTGGCGCGCGAGGCGGTGACGGCGCTCAAGGGGCGGCTCATCAAGCGCGCGGCCGTCATCACGCCCAACCTGCCCGAGGCCGAGACGCTTCTGGGGCGCGACGTCCGCACGCTCGCCGACATGGAGGCCGCGGCCGACGACCTGCTGGCGCTCGGCCCCAAGGCGGTGCTGCTGAAGGGCGGGCACCTGGCGGCGGAAGAAAAGCTGGTCGACCTGCTGATCACGGCCGACGGCGTGACCCGCTTTGAGAGCGGCCGCGTCGCCACCACGTCGACCCACGGCACCGGCTGTACGCTGGCCTCGGCCGTGGCGACAGGGCTTGCCCAGGGCCGCGACCTGACCAGTGCGGTGTCCCGCGCGCGGGAGTACGTGCTGGGCGCCATCCGCACCGCGCCGGGCTACGGCCAAGGGCACGGCCCCCTGGACCACGCCCACACCGTGCGCCCGTTCGAGCGCCTTTAACGAATTCTCCCGAAGGACCGCCGAGCCCATGACCGAGGAACTGTTCCGCGAGGACTCCTACCTCAAGGAGTGCGCCGCCACCGTCACCCGTGCCGCCGACGGCGCCATCTGTCTCGACCGCACGGTGTTCTACCCGATGGGCGGCGGACAGCCGGGTGATTCCGGCGTGCTGCGGCTGGATGACGGGTCGGAGGTGCGCGTTGTCGACACCCGCAAGGACAAGGACACGGGCGACATCCTCCACATCCCGGCCGAAGGCGAGACCGCGCCGGCGGAAGGCGCGGCGGTGACCGCCGTTATCGACTGGGACCGCCGCCACCGGCTCATGCGGATGCATTCGTGCCTGCATCTGCTGTGCGCGCTGGTACCGGGCGCGGTGACCGGCGGCAACGTCAGTGACGGCAAGGGGCGGCTTGACTTCGACCTTGAGGAAAGCCCCGACAAGGAAGCGCTGACCGAAAAGCTGAACGCGCTCATCGCTGCGGACGCGCCGGTCGGGCATTCCTGGATCACGGACGAAGAGCTTGCGGCGAACCCGGACATGGTCCGCACCATGTCGGTCAAGCCGCCCATGGGGCAGGGGCGGGTGCGCATCATCGCCGTGGCGGGTGTCGACACCCAGCCCTGCGGCGGAACCCACGTCGCGCGCACCGGCGAGATCGGTCCCGTTCAGGTGGCGAAAATCGAGAAGAAGGGACGCATGAACCGTCGCATCAGCGTAGCGTTAATGTCAGGCTGAATCCGCTAACCGCGCTAAGGGATTAAGGCCATCCTCGGACCGGGTATCGCCGACATTCAGATGTGGATCACGCTCGCTCTCATGGCGGGCGTGATCGTGCTTTACGTCACCGAATGGCTGAGCCTGGAGTTGACGTCGCTGCTGCTGCTGTCGGCGCTGTTGCTGCTGTTCCACGTCGCGCCCGTGACCCGGGACGGCGAGGTCGTGCTGGAAGCCGCCGACCTGGTGCGTGGTTTCGCCAATCCGGCGCTGCTGACGGTTCTGGCGTTGCTGGTGGTGGGCGAGGCCATGATCCGGACCGGCGCCCTGGATTCAGTGGCCGAGAAAGTGGGCAGCCCGCGCATGGGCGTGCATCGCGGCATCGTCATGGTGCTGCTGGGCGTGGCGGTGTTGTCGGCGTTCCTCAACAACACGCCGGTGGTGGTGATCTTCATTCCCATCATGCAGGCGCTGGCCCGCAGTCGGAACTGGTCGCCAAGCCGCCTGATGATGCCGCTGTCCTTCGCCGCCATACTGGGCGGCATGACGACGCTCATCGGCTCGTCCACCAACCTGCTGGTGTCGTCGGCGCTCATCGAGCTGGGGCGCGAGGAACTGGGGTTCTTCGAGTTCCTGCCCATCGCCCTGGTGCTGGCCAGTATCGGCATGGTTTACACGTTTGTCGTGGCGCCGCGCCTGCTGCCCAGCCGGCAGCCCATGTCCAGCCGCATGGCCGGGGGTGGCAAGCAGTTCGTCAGCCAGATCGTGGTGCCCGAGGACAGCCCGCTTGTCGGCCAGAAGGCGGCCGCCGGCAAGTTCAAGGCGCTGCCCGACATCACCGTCCGCCTCATCCAGCGCGGCGAGCATGCGGAGTTGCCGCCGTTCGACGATTTTCCCATCCGGGCCGGCGACGTGCTGGTCATCGCCGCCACCCGTAGCGCCCTGACCGAAGTCGCGTCGCGCCAGCCTGGCCTGCTGTTCCCCCCGGTCCCCGGCCGCGACAGCCAGGGGGAGCGCATCAAGGGGCAGAAGGCCGTGCAGGAGGGCGCGGCCGTCAACGGCGCGGAGGCCGGCGAAGACGGCGCCCGCGAGGACGAGGGCGAGGACGGTGAGGCCGCGCCGCCGCCCGAACTGACGGAAATGGTGCTGGTGGAGGCCATGGTCAGCCCGGCCTCGCGCCTCATCGGCCTGACGCTGGAGCAGTACGGCATCCGCCAGCGGCACCGCTGCCTGGCGGTCGGCATCCTGCGCCGGGCGCGCATGATCCGCGCCCGCATGACCGAAATCCGGCTGGAGGCGGGCGACGTGATCCTGCTGCTCGGCCGCTCGCGCGACATCGACGGTCTGCGCGGCGAGCGCGACCTTGTCATCATGTCGGGCACCCGCGGCGCCCTGCCGCGCCGCCACCTGGCGAAGACGGCCGGCGCCATCTTCGCAGCGACCGTGGGGCTGGCGGCCCTGGGGCTGATTCCGATTCTGGCCGCCGCCATCATCGCCGCCACGGCGCTCATCGGCGTCGGAGCCATCAATTTGCGGCAGGCCGCCCGCGCCCTGGACCGCAAGATCATTCTGGTCGTCGTCGCCGCCCTGGCGCTGGGCGATGCGTTGCAGGCGACCGGTGGCGCGCGGTGGATCGCCGAGGGCGCGCTGGCCGTGGCGGGAGACATGGGACCGGTCGGCGTGTTGTCAGCCTTCTTCCTGCTGGTCGCGATGTTCACCAACATTCTCACCAATAACGCCACAGCCGTCCTGTTCACGCCCATCGGCATCAGCCTGGCCGAGCAGATGGGGACCGACCCGCGCATTTTCGCCATCACCGTGGTCCTGGCCGGAAATTGCTCCTTCGCGTCGCCCATCGGCTATAAGACCAACCTTCTCATCATGGGGCCCGGCCAGTACCACTTCGCCGATTTCGTGAAGGCGGGCCTGCCGCTGGTGATCCTGCTGTGGATCGTCTTCACCCTTTTCGCGCCGGTCTACTGGAGCCTGTAGCCGGCCGCGTTGACGGGCTTCCGGGCGGCGCATAGAGTGCGGCTCTCATCGCCAGCCCCACAGGGAGCCTCCGTCGCATGACCGCCACCACCGCCGCGCCCAAGCCGAGCCTCCGCCCGGCCAACCCCAACTTCTCGTCTGGCCCCTGCGCCAAGCGGCCGGGGTGGACCGTCGACGTGCTGTCGGGCGCGCTGCTGGGCCGCTCCCACCGCTCCAAGGAAGGCAAGGCCCGGCTTCAGGAGGTCATCGACCGCACCCGCGCGGTTCTGGGCATCCCCGAAGACTACCGCATCGGCATCGTCCCGGCCTCGGACACCGGAGCCGTGGAGATGGCGCTGTGGTCCCTGCTGGGCGCGCGCGGCGTCGACATGACGGCGTGGGAAAGCTTCGGCATGGAATGGGTGAACGATGTCCGCAAGCAGCTCCAGCTGGCCGACGTGCGCGTGCTGAAGGCGGACTACGGCCGCCTGCCGGACATGTACCAGGTGGATTCCGCCCGTGACGTGGTCTTCACCTGGAACGGCACCACCTCGGGCGTGCGCGTGCCCGACGCCGGCTGGATCGCCGACGACCGCGAGGGCCTCGCCATCTGCGACGCCACCTCGGCGGCGTTCGCCATGGACCTGCCGTGGCGCAAGCTGGACGTGGTTACCTGGTCCTGGCAGAAGGTGCTGGGCGGCGAGGCGCAGCACGGCATGCTGGTGCTGTCGCCGCGCGCGGTGGAGCGGCTGGAAGCCTTCGACCCCGGCCGGCCGCTGCCCAAGATCTTCCGCCTGACCAAGAACGGCAAGCTGATCGAGGGCATCTTCGAGGGCGCGACCATCAACACGCCCTCCATGCTGTGCGTGGAGGACGCCCTGGACGGCCTCAAGTGGGCGGAAGGCATCGGCGGACTGCCGGGGCTGGTCGCCCGGTCGGAGGCCAACCTGAAGGCCGTCGCCGACTGGGTCTCGCGCACCGACTGGATCGACTTTCTTGCGACCGACCCGGAAAACCGGTCCTGCACGGCCATCTGCCTGAAGATCACCGCGCCATGGTTCCGTGCCCTGGACGACGACGCCCGCGCCGCCGCCGCCAAGGAGCTTGCCAAAATGCTGGAGGCCGAAGGCGTTGCCTACGACATCGGCAGCTACCGCGATGCTCCGGCCGGCATCCGAATCTGGGGCGGGGCCACGGTGGAGACCGCCGACATCGAGGCCCTGCTGCCCTGGGTGGAGTGGGCCTACGGCCGACTTGCGGAAAAGCATGGCTGAGTTGATTGCCGCACTTTATGGCTGAAAAGGCACATCTGCTGTCCTAGTATTGCGACGCTGCGCCGTCGTGCATTGGGGAATGCGGGCGGCGGCACGCGCGTGTCTTGATCGTGTCCGCCGTTCCCGGTGGCGGACCCTTCAGAGGGGGATTGCCAGCATGAATGCGCCTGTCGAGGCCGAGCCCGCCAGCTCGGTCGAGCACATCGTCGACCTGCTGATCGAGGGTCGCTACCGCTCCGTGCCCGAGGGGACGGACCAGCTGACGGCCAAGCTCAAGCAGCTTGCCGACGTGCTGCACGATCGCGCCGAAGGCGAGATCAGGCGCATCGTGGCGCTGTCGATGACCGCCAACGAGGCCGTCACCGCCACCGCCGAGATGAGCCGCGACGTCCGCGATGTGGAAAACCGCACCCACGCCATTGCCGCCGCCGCCGAGGAAATGGTGGCCAGCGTCGACGAGATCGCCCGGTCCTCCGACAGCGTTGCCGAGCACACGCAGGAGGCCCACGCTGCCGCCGAGGCCGCCGCCGGCACCTCGCGCGACGCGATCGAGGCCATGGAGGCCATCGCGTCGGCCGTGGTCGACGCCACCGCCAAGGCGGAGGGGCTGGCTGATGCCTCCGACCGCATCGGCGAGATCACCATGCAGATCGAGGCCATCGCCAAGCAGACCAACCTGCTGGCGCTCAACGCTACCATCGAGGCCGCCCGCGCCGGCGAGGCGGGCAAGGGCTTCGCGGTCGTGGCCGGCGAGGTCAAGAACCTGGCGACCCAGACCGCCAAGGCCACTGAGGACATCCGCAACCGCATCGGCGCCCTGCGCGAGGACATGGCCGCCATCGTCGGCGCCATGCAGACGGGCGCGGAAGCGGTCGAGAAGGGGCGCGGCATCATCAGTCACACCGGCGACGGCATCGGCGACGTCCTCGCGCGGATCGACGGCGTGACCGAGCGCATGAACGAGATCGCCGGCATCCTGGGCCAGCAGAGCGATGCCTCGCGCGAGGTCTCCGACGGCATCGGCGCCATCGCCGGAACGGCCACCAACAACGTCACGTCCATCAACCGGGTTCTGGACGTCATGGACGGCGTGGAAGGGCAGGTGCAGGCGGCCGTCGGCGACCTTTCAAAGCTGGAGATCAAGGACTTCACCATCCACGCCGCCAAGTCCGACCACGTCATCTGGCGCAAGAAGCTGGCGCAGATGGTGGTGGGGCGCGCGACGCTGCACTCGAAGGAACTGGCCGATCACCACACCTGCCGTCTGGGCAAGTGGTACGACGCCCAGACCGACCGCAGCATCACCGAAAACGACGCCTTCCGCCGGCTTGCCATTCCGCATGCCGAAGTCCACCGCCACGGCATCCACTGCGCGGAACTGTACGAGGACGGCGACCTGGACGGCGCCCTGGAGGAGCTGAACAAGGTCGCCGATGCCTCGGTGGACGTGCTGCACCTGCTGGACGAGGTGCTGGCGCGGTAAAGCCGTTGATAAAGTTGTAAAATACGATTGGCCGTTGCCCGTCCGGGCCAAACGCGCTACACAGCGGAACGCCGGACCCGCCTTTGCGGGCCGGCGGTTCCTGTTTTCAGGGCCGGTTTCTTCTTCTCAGGCGAATACGGGACGTTCACGCGCGATGACCGATACCGACACCAAGGCCCTGCTTCCGGCGGGCCTGCGCGATCTTCTGCCGCCCGCGGCCGCTTTCGAGGCGTCGGTGGTGGATCGTCTGGTGTCGCATTTCGCCGGCTTCGGGTTCGAGCGCGTCAAGCCGCCGCTGATCGAGTTCGAGGAAAACCTGCTCGCCGGAACCGGCGCGGCGACCGCCATGCAGACCTTCCGGGTGATGGACCCCATGTCCCAGCGCATGCTGGGCCTGCGCGCCGACATCACCATCCAGGTCGCCCGCATCGCCACCACCCGCCTGAAGAACGCCGCCCGTCCGCTGCGCCTGTCCTATGCCGGCCAGATCCTGCGCGTGCGCGGCAGCCAACTCCACCCGGAGCGCCAGTTCAGCCAGTGCGGCATCGAGTTGATCGGCGTCGACAGCCCCGCCGCCGACGCCGAGGTCGTGGTGACGGTCGCGTCCGCCCTGGCGGCGCTCGGCATCACGGGCCTGTCGGTGGACCTCAACCTGCCGACGCTGGTGCCCGCCGTCTGCGACGCGCTCGACCTCACGGCCGAGCAGCGGGCCGAGGCGCGCACGGCGCTGGACCAGAAGGACGCCGCCGCCGTCGCCGCGCTTGGCGGTCCGGCCTCCG
The DNA here is from genome assembly GCF_044803115.1 of Caenispirillum salinarum. Classification (GTDB taxonomy): domain Bacteria; phylum Pseudomonadota; class Alphaproteobacteria; order Rhodospirillales; family Rhodospirillaceae; genus Caenispirillum; species Caenispirillum salinarum_A. The sequence continues at coordinate 2,405,901 of NZ_CP085224.1, forward strand.
ACATCCTGGGGGCGCTGCTCAAGGCCTGCGGCTCCGCCGACACCGCGCTGGACGCCCTGCGCGCGCTGGACCTGCCGCCGGTCGCGGCGGCCGAGCGCGACCGGCTGGCGCAGGTGCTCGACCGTGTGCGTGCCGACCTGCCGGACGTGGGCCTGACGGTCGATGCGGTGGAAAACCGCGGCTTTGAATATCACACCGGCGTCGCATTCTCGCTGTTCGCCAAGGGCGCGCCCGGCGAACTGGGGCGCGGCGGACGCTATCTGGCCGGTCAGGAGGCGGGGTCGGCCCAGGAGCCCGCCGTGGGCGTGACGCTGTTCGTCGACAAGGTGCTGGACGTGGCGCCGCAGCCGGAGGCGCGGCTGCGCCTCTTCGTTCCTGCCGGGACGCCGTTGGCCGACCGCATCCGCCTGCGGGACGAAGGCTGGACCGTCGTCGCGGGGCTCGAGCCCGTGGAGGATGCCCTGGCCGAGGCCAGGCGTCTGGACTGCGACCACGCGATGGTCGGGGACGCACCGCGCGCCGTGCGCTGACATCATCCGAACGAGCATGAAGGCCGGCTTCCAAGGCCTTGAATTCGTATCATTAACCAATCAACGACCGGGATCAGAGACATGACGAACGTGGTTGTCGTCGGGTCGCAGTGGGGCGACGAGGGCAAGGGTAAGGTGGTTGACTGGCTGGCGGCCCGCGCCGATGTGGTGGTGCGCTTCCAGGGCGGTCACAACGCCGGCCACACGCTGGTCGTCGACGGCGTCTCCTACAAGCTGAGCCTGCTGCCTTCGGGCGTGGTGCGCGGCACGCTGTCGATCATCGGCAACGGCGTCGTCATCAACCCCTGGGCGCTGATGGAAGAGATCGAGCGCCTGGGCGCCCAGGGCGTGACCATCACGCCTGACGTCCTGCGCATCGCCGAAAACGCCTGCCTGATCCTGCCGCTGCATTCTACCCTCGACCAGGCACGCGAGCAGGCGGCCGGCAAGGGCAAGATCGGCACCACCGGCCGCGGCATCGGTCCGGCCTACGAGGACAAGGTCGGCCGCCGCGCCATCCGCGTCTGCGACCTGGCCGACGACGCGACCCTGGAGATGAAGGTCGACCGCCTGCTGGCCCACCACAACGCCCTTCTCAGGGGCCTGGGCTCGGAGCCGCTGGGCGGCGACGCGATCCTCAAGGAACTCAAGGACCTGGCGCCCAAGCTGCTGCCCTACGCCGAACCTGTGTGGCTGACGCTCGCCGACCGCTACAAGGAAGGCAAGCGCATCCTGTTCGAGGGCGCGCAGGGCTCCATGCTGGACGTCGATCACGGCACTTATCCCTTCGTCACCTCGTCCAACACGGTGGCCGGCATGGCGGCGGCGGGCTCGGGCATGGGGCCGGGGCGCGTCGGCTATGTGCTGGGCATCACCAAGGCCTACACCACCCGAGTCGGCGCGGGGCCGTTCCCGACTGAACTGTTCGACGACATCGGCAACCAGATCGGCGAGCGCGGCCGCGAGTTCGGCACCGTCACCGGCCGCAAGCGCCGCTGCGGCTGGTTCGACGCCGTGCTGGTGCGCCAGGCGGTGAAGACCGGCGGCATCGACGGCATCGCGCTGACCAAGCTGGACGTGCTGGACGGCCTTGAGGAACTGAAGGTCTGCGTCGGCTATGAACTGGACGGCAAGCGCCTGACGTACCTGCCGGCCGCCGTCGCCCAGCAGGAGCGCTGCAAGCCCGTCTACGAAAGCATGGAAGGCTGGAGCGAGAGCACCGAGGGCGCCCGCTCGTGGGGTGAACTGCCGGCCACGGCCGTCAAGTACGTGCGCCGCATCGAGGAACTGATCGAGGCGCCGGTTTCGCTGCTCTCCACCAGCCCTGAGCGCGAGGACACCATCCTTGTCACCGATCCGTTCCGCGGCTGAGGATCGGAAGGCATAGGTCCTTCGGCTTAAGAGTGTCGCGGTTTTTCGCGACATTCGGCTGAGGGGCCTCATCCGTCTCGTTGCCAACGAACGGTTTCGGGGCTACCCTTCCGATCGCCGGTTGTACCCGGCCGGAACGGATGAGGTGAGGGAGAGGCATGGCGGCCACGGCAACGGCCAAGGCCACCGCCAAGGCCGCCGACCCGGACAGCGGCAAGAAGGCCGCCGACAAGGGCAAGGCGGCCGACAAGGCGGGCAAGGGTTCGCCCCAGACGGGCGGCGGCGGCAGTGGTGCGTCCGCCGAACCGGTCAAGCTGCGCGACCGGTTCGAGATTCATCCCGACAAGCCGATCCCCGACCTGGACACCCCCAGCGCCAAGGCCTTCGAGGTGCAGGACCGGCGCGGCGCGGGGCGGGCACTCTATGCCCTGATCGGGCGCGCCGACACGCTGCAGCGGACCACGGTCATGCGGGCCCTGCGCGGCATGCAGAACCCCGGCATGCTGCAGTTCATCGAGGGCGGCACGATCGACTGGCCGCCGGAGGGACGCAAGGTCATCGCGTCCATCTACGAGCGGCCGGCCGGCGGCAAGGTGATGGCGGACCTCAACGCCACCATCGACGTCATTTCCGACCAGTTCTTCGCCAAGAAGGTCATCAAGCCGCTGCACGATGCGCTGGCCGAGCTGCGGTCGCGCTCGGTCACGCACCGGGCCATCCGGCCGGACAACGTCTATTTCTTTGATGCCAAGGGCGACCGGCTGGTTCTGGGCGACTGTTTGACCACGCCGCCCGGCTACGACAACCCGGCCCTGTTCGAGCCCATCGAAACGGCGCTCTGCAGGCCGGAGGGGCGGGGCAGCGGGCACTATTCCGACGACATGTTCAGCCTGGGCGTGACGCTCCTGTTCCTCATGCTGGGGACCAATCCGGTGCGCGGCCGCGACCCGGAGGAGGTCATGCGCCAGCGGCTGGAGCAGGGCTCCTACGCCACGCTGGCGGGCGAGAACCGCGTGCCCCTGTCCATGATCGAGCCCCTGCGCGGCCTGCTGCATGACGACAGCCGCGAACGCTGGACGCTGGAGCAGCTGGACCTGTGGCTGAACGGCCGCCGCCTGACGCCGCTGCAGCCGCGCATGGAAAAGCGCGCGCAGCGCAGCTTCAAGATAGGCAACAACGAGTTCGCCACCGCGCGCGGCGCCGCCTACGGCCTCATGAAGAATTGGGACAAGGCGCTCGGCATCATCAAGGAGGGCCGGCTGGAGGTCTGGCTGCGGCGCGGGCTGGAAGACAACGAGCGCGCCGACCAGCTGAGCACCGTAATCAAGGTGGTGGAGGCCCTGCCCGGCGACAAGCGGGGTCAGGGCGACCTGATGGTCGCGCGGTGCATCATGGTGCTCTTCCCCGAGGCGCCGCTGAGCTTCCGCAACGTCCGCTGCACGCTGGACGGCTTCGGCCCGGCGCTGGCGTCGACCATGATGCGCAAGGGCGACGTCAAGCCCTTTGCCGACATGGTGACGTGGGACGTGGTGAAGTACTGGGTGCAGGCCCAGTCGGTCTACAATCCGGAACACACCCAGGCCGAGCAGAACTTCCGCGACATGCGCATCTTCCTGGCCAACAAGAACAAGGGCTACGGCATCGAGCGCATCGCCTACGAGCAGAACGAGAACATGCCGTGCCTCAGCCCCTTCGTGGAGACCGAGCACGTCAGCGAAATCCGCGAGTTGCTGCCGGCCCTGGAGAACGCCAGCAAGAGCGCGGACACCAAGACCTGGCCGGTGGACCGCCACATCGCCGCCTTCACCGCCTCGCGCTACGAGCGCGACCTGACGCCGCAGCTGAAGGCCATGGAGGACCCCGAGCCCGAGCGCCAGGCGCTGGGCATGCTGAGCCTGCTGGCGGTGCTGCAATGGCGTCTGGGCCCGGAGGCGCTGTTCGGCCTGACCAGTTGGCTGGGCGGACTGGTCACGCCCGTCGTCAACAGCTACCACAGCCGCGAGCGGCGCAAGCGCATGGAAAAGGAAATCCCGCGGGTGGTGCGCAAGGGCAGCCTGCCGGAGCTTTACAACCTTCTGGACAATGCCGAGGAGCGCGGCGCCGACCACGAGGGGTTCGAGACCGCCAAGGCCGAGTACGCCCAGGCCAAGCGCCAGATCACGGCGCTGGAAACCGGACAGGCGGCGCGGGACGAAAACGCCACGCGAATGGGCCATCAGGCGGCAGCGGTGGGCGCGGTGATCGTCGGGCTTCTGACGATCCTGCTGCTGCTGCTGGTGCGGCTGTTTTAGGGAAGGGGCCGCGGTATGGCGAAGAAGAAGCGCGCGGGCAAGCGCAAGGGCGGCGTGGCGAACGGCATCGGCATGCTGGTCATGGGCGTGCCGCTGGTCATCCTGTTCCTGCCGACCGTGGTGCTGCTGGCCTTCGCCATGCTGCCGACGGTGGTGGCCTATGTGGTGGAGCGCGGCAGCTACCGCTACGGTTTCATCTGTGTCGGCGGGTTCAACTTCGCGGGCGTCTCGCCCTACCTTCTGAACATGTGGTTCGAGCGCCACGACATCACCATGGCGCTGGACACGCTGTCGAACGTGTTCGCCCTGATGCTGATCTACGGCGCGGCCGGCTTCGGCTGGCTGCTGTACGCGGTGACGCCGACGCTCGTGGGCTCGTTCCTGAGCCTGACCTCAAGCCGCCGCATCGCCAAGCTGCGCGCCGATCAGCGCAGGCTGGTGGAGCAATGGGGGCCCGAGGTGACGGAGGCCGCTGACGACGAGTTCGGCTCGGCAGCCGAGACCGAAGAGCCGTCCGCTCCCGGTGCGCCGGAACCCGCCGGCGCCAACGCCAAGGCGTAAGGCGGGGCCGCGCCTTCAAGGTCGCAGGGCATCCACCAGATCCGCCATGTCCTCGGGCAGGGCGCTTTCGAACCGCAGCGCCTCGCCGGTTACGGGATGAACGAAGCCCAGGACGCCGGCGTGCAGCGCCTGCCGCCCGAAACCCTTCAGCGCCGCCGCCTGCGCCTCGCTCAAGCCCCGGCGGCCCACGTTGCGCGACCGGCCGTAGACCGGATCGCCGACCAGCGGGTGCCCCTGCGTCGCCATGTGGACGCGGATCTGGTGCGTGCGCCCCGTTTCCAGCCGGCAGGTGACCAGGGCCGTGCCGCCCGCCAGCGGCGCCGTCACCTGATAGTGGGTCACCGCCGGCTTCCCGCCGCTCTTCACCACCGCCATCTTCTGACGGTTGGCGGTGGAGCGGGCGATGTTGCCGGTGATGGTGCCCTTGCGCGGCACGGGCACGCCCCAGACGACGGCGGTATAGACCCGCTCGATGTCGTGGCGGGCGAACAGGGCGGCGAGGCCCTGGTGGGCGGCATCGGACTTCGCCGCGACCAGCAGGCCGCTCGTGTCCTTGTCGATGCGATGGACGATCCCCGGCCGCCGCACGCCGCCGATCCCCGACAGGCTGGCACCGCAGTGGTGAAGCAGGGCGTTGACCAGGGTGCCGTCGGCGTTGCCGGCGGCGGGGTGGACGACCATGCCGGCGGGCTTGTCCACGACGATCAGGTGGGCGTCCTCGAACACCACGGCAAGGGGAATGTCCTGCGGTTCCGGCACGGCGGGATCGGGCGGCGGCACGGCGACGGCGGCGGTCTGTCCGGCCTTGATTTTGCGCGAGGCATCGGCGGCGGTGAGCGTGCGGCCGTCCAGGGTGACGCGGCCCTCGTCGATGAGCTGCTTCAGGCGCGAGCGCGTCAGGCCGGGGTCGCCCAGCGCCTCGGCCAGCCACTTGTCCAGGCGCAGGCCGGCCGCCTCGGGCCCGGCCTCGGCCGTGTGCAGGGCGCCGGGGCCTGGTTCGGCTTCAAGGTCCGGGGGCAGGGCGTCGTCGTCGTCCTCGACGGTGGCGGGATCGGTCGGTTGCTGTATCATCGCGGCCCACTCATCAAACTCGCCCCGCGCGTATAGCCCGCGCCGGGCGCAAACGCAAACGAAGCGGACCGGCCGTCGGTCCGCGCGCAAGGACACAAGGGTACTTCCGTCATGAAAGCATTGAAGGCGCTCGTCGTCGTCATGGGCATCCTCATCGTCGCCGGCGTCGGCCTGGTCATCTATGGCGTGTTGACCCAGTTCGGCCCCGGCGCGGAGGAGGGCGAGACGGTCGCCGGCCCAGCCACGGCGCCCGCCGTCGCCCCGCCGCTGGAAACGCCCGCGCCGGCCGCGCCCGGCGGCGGCGTGGCGGGGGCGATGCCGGCGGAACCCATCGGCGACATCACGCTGGACGAGCCGGCGGCCACCGAGATCACCGGCGCCACGGTCGGAGAAAACCGCATCCTGCTGCGCCTGAGCGGCGGCGGCCGACCCGACCGCGTCGTGGTCCTGCGCGCCGCCGATGGCGCCCGGCTGGGCAGCATCACCCTGGGCGGCGCCGACGGGGGCGGCGCCGCGGACACCGCCACGGGGCAGTAAGCGCCATGGGCGGCGGCGACTGGGATCGGCTGTTCGGCGGCGGAGAACCCGTGCCGCCGCGCCTCGTGCTGCCCGGCGCGCTGGCGGAGACCATTCGCGCCGCCGCCCGCAGCGCCTACCCCGACGAGGGCTGCGGCCTGCTGGTGGGGCAGGGGGAGCGGGTGACGCGCGTGGTGCCGAGCCCCAACGTGGCGCCGCGCGGCCGCGACCGTTTCGAGGTTGACCCCCGCGTGCGCCTGGACCTCATGAAGGCGCTGCGCGGCACGCCCGAGCGCCTTCTGGGCCACTGGCACAGCCATCCCGACGCGCCGGCCGCACCCTCGGCCACCGATCTGGCCCAGGCGCACGAGCCGGCGCTGCTGTGGCTGATCTGCGGCGTTTCCGGGGCCGGTGAGGCGGCGCTGTCGGCCTGGAAAATGGTGCCCGAGGCGGGGGCCTTCGCGCCGGTTCCGTTGGTGGTGGAAGATGTGACGGGAGGGTGAATTTTTTGCTTGCACGGAGTCGGGTGATCCCTTACATACGGGTCCTCCCGAGGCCACGTCCCCTTCGTCTAGAGGCCTAGGACACCGCCCTCTCACGGCGGCAACAGGGGTTCGAATCCCCTAGGGGACGCCACTTCGGCGCTTCTCCGGCGCGCCCTCGGGAACACGCGATGCAGACCGCGCACGCGCCTGCGTCCCCTTCGTCTAGAGGCCTAGGACACCGCCCTCTCACGGCGGCAACAGGGGTTCGAATCCCCTAGGGGACGCCATTTCTCTTCCGACATTTTTTGCTGCGACGAAGCCGGCAATATCCGCTTGCCGGCCGTTGACGCATGCATCTTGACCGCGTCGGCGCCACCTATCAGACTGCCGCGCTCTGATGCCGAGGAGCCCACCCATGCCCGCCGACACCCCCGAGGATCGCATCGTCGACCTGGAAATCCGCCTTGCCCATCATGAGCGCATGGCAGAGGAGTTGTCGGATGTGCTGGCCGAGCAGCAGCGCACCATCGACCGCCTGACGCTGCAACTGCGCCAGGTGGCGGAGCGCATGGGGGACCTGGAGACCGGGTGGGCGCGGTCGCCGCAGGATGACAAGCCGCCGCCGCACTACTGAGGGAGCCGCCATCATGATCAGTCTGTTCGGCCTGTTCGGGCGCTCGCGCGAGGTGCGGCTCATCGAGGATGGCGTGCGCGCCCACGGCCTGCACAAGGCGCTGGTGCCCGATGCGGTGAAGTTCACCGTCGTCCGCCTGCTGAAGGAAACGCCCGAGGGGGTCACGCCGGAAAGCACCTGTCGCGCCGGCGAGCTTCTGGCGTGGTGCATGCTGGGCGAAGACGAGTTTACGGAGAACAACGGCACCGTAAGCGCGCGCCACGCCGACGCCCGCGTCGCCGAGGCGATCGAGTCCGGTGACAGCCTGGACGCGCAGCTGGTGCTTCTCACCCTCAAGGCCAACGTCTGCCACCCGGCCATCATCGACCGCTACGGCCTCTCGGCGGAATAATCGCGTCCCAAAAGAAGTGGACGTTCAGGGGCTTCCGCCTCGGGCGGGCTTGGGCGGCAGCCCAAGCGGCGTCAGGCGCTCAGGCCTTCGCCCGATTGGGCGTCTTGGGCGCGAAGTCGGCCGGCTTGGCCTTCGTCGGCCCTTTCTGGTGCACGCCGCCGGTCAGCATGATGGTTTCCATGGCCCGTTGCGCGGCCTTGCGGAAATTCTCGTCGGCGCCGAGCGTGCAGGCCTTGGAGAAATGCCGCCGCGCCGCCCCCAGCTTCTTGGCGCGTTCCGTCATGTGCTCCTCGGCGGCCAGCCTGGTGGCCTCGTGCAGCAGGCGGTCGGTTTCGCGCATGTTGGCGTCGCACTCGTAGGTGCGGGCCTTTTCCAGCAGAGCGCGCTTGAAGTCGAAGGGCAGGGACTTGTCGGCGGCGCAGCGGTCCTTCAGGCGCTTGTGCAGGCGCTCCGCCGCATCGGGCGTGGCCTCGTGCATTTCGCGCAGTTCCTTGAGGCAGGCCTCCTTGGCTCGCTCGATGGCCTGTTTCCGCGCATCCGCGTCGGAGGCGGGTCCCCGCTTGCCGAAACCGAACATGGTGCGCTCCCCCTCCGCCGCTAGGTCTCCGTCTAGATATCATACGCCTTTCGGGCAGGGCCGAGTAGGGGTCTTCGGTGAGCTTTCAGGGAACGGTTGTATCCGCCGGGATCGCCGTCGTCAGGGCCTCGACCAGAACGTCCACGGGCTGGGCCCCGTCAAGGCGGCGGTCGCCGATGGCGAAGACGGGCACGCCCGCGACGCCGGCGGTCCGCACACGCGCCTCAAGCTCCTCCACCGGCTGCGTCGCCTGTCCGGCCCGAAGGCGGTCGAGGAGCGCGCCCTGGTCCAGCCGGGCGTCCAGCAGCAACTGTCCCAGCACACCGACGTCACCGATGTCACGGCCGTGCACGAAGTAGGCCTTGAAGACGCCGTCGACGAAGCTTTCCACGGCCTGCGGGTGGTAGTGTTGGACCAGCAGGGTCAGGCGGTGGGCGGCCTTGGTGCTCGGGGTGCGGGTGATGCGGTCGAAGGCGAAGGGCACCCCGTCGGCTTCCGCCTGCTCCAGGATGCGCGCGTCCAGCGCCTCCGAGGCCTCCCACGAGCCGAACTTGGCGGTGCGGTAGGCGCGGCGGTCCATGCCCTCGGCCGGCATGTCGGGGTTCAGCTCGAAAGGCCAATGGCGGATCACGACGCCCCCGGCGGGCAGGGCGCCATCACCCTTGAGGCGCTCCAGCGCCCGGTTGAGCCGAGCGCGCCCCAGCCAGCACCAGGGGCAGACATAATCGGAGACAAACGTGATCTCGACCGGCGGCATGGCGCACTCCCGCATGCGAAGGGGCAGCTATTCTGCCAGGGCGAGGCGGGGCACGTCTTCCCAAACTTCGTCCAGCCTGTCGTCGCGGCCGCAGGTCCAGCGGTAGAACTTGTACTGGATCGGGTTCTTTTCGTAGTAGTTCTGGTGGTAATCCTCGGCGCGGTAGAAGGCCGGGGCCGTCTCGATCGTCACCGCCACCTCGCGGCCAAGCTGTTCGGCGACCGCCTTCTTCGACGCCTCGGCGGCCTCGCGCTGCTCTTGCGTCTGCGGGAAGATGGCCGGCCGGTAGGAGGCGCCGCGATCGCAGAACTGGCCGTCGCCGTCGAAGGGATCGACGTTGCGCCAATAGGTTCGCAGAAGTTCCTCATAGCTGACTTCAGAGGGATCATAGACCACCTTCACGGCCTCGGCATGGCCGGTGCCGCCGGCGGTGACCTCTTCATAGGTGGGGTTGGGCGTCGAGCCGCCGGCATAGCCGGATACGGTGGTCTGGACCCCCTTCATGTCGTCGTAGGGCGGTTCCATGCACCAGAAGCAGCCGCCGGCGAAGACGGCGGTCGCGGTGTCGTCCTGGGCGAGGGCGGGAGCGGCCAGGGTGGTGCCGGCAAGCAGGGTCGCGGTGAGCAGGCGTCGCATGGGCCGGATTCCTCTCTCGTCTCGGGTTCGAGGGGCTCTGCCGTCCATATGGTACGCCCGAGGCCTCTGCCGCGACTCACACCTGCGTGAGAGGTTTTCGTTGCTCTGACTGCGTCAGAGCACGTTCAGGCGCCATTAAGGCTCACGCGCCTGGCCGGCGCGGGGTCGCACTGTGGGCTCCGCACACGCCTTCGGCTCCGCGACCCTATTCGCCCTTCTCAACCGCGTCCGATCGACAAGGGCTCTAGGTACCAAACAGATCCGCCTGCCCGCCGCCGCCCGCGTCTTCTCCGGCGCGGGGGTCGCCGGGGGCGGTCTCCCACTCCAGGTCGGGCAGGGCGATGACGCGCAGGCCGCCGGCATCCTCGCGCTGGGTGATGACGCCCCGGCTTTCCAGGTATTCCAGCAGGCCGCGGGCACGGCGCGGGCTGCGGCTGTTGCGGGCGCGGGCGATTTCCGTGTCGGACGGGCAGGGCGTCTGGTCCATGGCCGCGCGGGCGAGCAGAAGGAACAGGGGCTGAAGGTCCTCCGGCAGGCGGTCGGCGACGGATTGCGCCTTGTCCCAGTCCTCGGACTGCTCGGCCTCGATGGAGACACCGGCCCGCGCCGTCGCCAGCTTGCGCTTGAACGCCGCAAGGTCGAGCTGCCGGCCGTTGATCCGCTTCATGCGGCACCGCACGAGGAAATCCTGGTAAAGCACTGCCGTGGAACGGAAAGCCGCGTCCGGGTCGGCGATCACCTCGCGCATGATGCGCTCGATCGTGACCGCCGGGTCCACCGGCTGGCCGTCCTCTTCCTCCGGCTCCGGCTCTGGCGGCCGGGCGGCGGCAAGCTGGGTGAGCACGTCGTTGGTCGCCGTCTGCGGCGGCAGCGGGCGGATCTTGCGGGCGGGCTGCGGCGGCGGCTCGTTCTCGCCGGGCGTCATGATGAGGTCCAGCGCGTCCTCGGGCGGCGTTTCCGGCAGCGGCATGAGCTTGGGGCTGCCGCCGCGTCCGCCGGTCTTCACGTCGCCGATGCGCACGGGCAGGGGGCGGCGCGCCATGGCGGGGCCGAGCGCGATGAAGTTGCCGCGCTCCAGGTCGCGGAACATCTCCGCCTGCCGCCGGTCCATGCCCAGCAGGTCGGCGGCGCGCACCATGTCGATGTCCAGGAACGTGCGGCCCATGAGGAAGTTGGACGCCTCCGCCGCCACGTTCTTGGCCAGTTTCGCCAGGCGCTGGGTGGCGATGACGCCCGCCAGCCCGCGCTTGCGGCCGCGGCACATGAGGTTCGTCATGGCGCCCAGCGACTGCTTGCGGGCCTCGTCGGTCACCTCGCCGCCGGCGACCGGAGCAAAAAGCTGGGCCTCGTCGACGACTACAAGACAGGGATACCAGTGGTCGCGGTCGGCCTCGAACATGCCGTTCAGGAAGGCGGCGGCGCGACGCAGCTGAAACTCGGCCTCCAGGTTTTCCAGGTTCAGCACGACGGACACCCGGTGCTTGCGCACGCGGGCGGCGATCTGGGCGATCTGCACATCGTTGTGCTCGGCGGCGTCCACCACCACGTGGCCGAACTCTTCGGCCAGGGTGACGTAATCGCCCTCGGGGTCGACCAGGCACTGCTGCACCCATTGCGCGCTCTGTTCCACCAGGCGCCGCAGCAGGTGGGATTTGCCGGAGCCGGAATTGCCCTGGACCAGCAGGCGGGTGGCAAGCAGCTCCTCGAGATCGAGCGTCGCGGGCTTGTTCTCCCGCGTCAGCCCCATGTCGATGCTGACCTTCATGAAATTCCACATCTCCAATCGGAACGACCCGCCGCTCGACGATGACCGGAGCCGGCGGGGTGCAGAGGGTTATAGCCGAAAGTGATGCCCGGGGGCTAGGGCCGGGTGCGCTGTCCGGTCCGCGACAGGTCGGACGGGGCATTTGTCCGGCAGATGCAACTTTTAGAATTACTGGTCCGCGAGAATATCTAATAAGATGTATCGGCGCCAGCGCTCTCGCTTGGCGCGTTCACCACTGTTGGGGAAGGGCATTCGCATGACTTTTGAAAAGGTGTGTGCGGCCGCTGTGGTGGCCCTGGGCATGGTCGTCGCGGCACCGCTTTCAGGTGCCCAGGCGGCCGGGGGCTGTTCGGCCAACCCGGACATGAAGAACTGCACGGTGCAGGAGTGCCAGACGCGCCAGAGCGACGTCGACTTCTACTGTCACGACATGGACCAGGTGTGCAGCGCCAGCAATGACAAGTCGGACAACCAGGCGATCCTGGGCGCGCTGGAGAACTGCCTGTCCAAGCGCATCTCCGTCAACGCCTGCTTCAGTCCGGTGGACCCCGGCCACGCCAACGCTGTGGTGTGGGTGGAAAACCAGATCAGCAATTGCGAGGTCGTGATCGGCAGCCAGTAACACGGCTCGGCGGCCCCGGCCCGGCGGCTTTTGCTTGAGTCGGGCCGGTGTTCCAGGCGAAGCTTGGCGGACCCTCAATCAAAAGGCCGCCGCCCATGGACCCCTTCCTGCAAGCCGCCCTGGACGAAGCGCATGTTGGATACGACGAGGGCGGCATTCCCATCGGCTCGGTCCTCGTGCGCGACGGAAAAATCATCGGGCGCGGCCACAATCGCCGGGTCCAGGAGGGCTCCGCCACCCTGCACGGCGAGATGGACGCGCTGGAGAACGCCGGGCGGCTGCCGGCCAGCATCTATCGCGAGAGTACGCTCTACACCACCCTCAGCCCGTGCCCCATGTGCTCGGGCGCGATCCTGCTCTATGGGATTCCGCGCGTGGTGGTGGGCGAGAACCGCACCTTCATGGGAGAGGAGGACCTGCTGCGCTCGCGCGGGGTGGAGGTGACGGTGGTGGATGATCCAGGCTGTGCCGACCTCATGCGCCGCTTCATTGCCGAGCGGCCGGAGGTCTGGAACGAGGACATCGGGGAGTAGGTCAGCCCGCCAGCGCAACCCCCGGCACCACCTCGACCACCACGGCGGCGAAGTGGCAGGCGGCGGCGGCCAGCACCATCAGGTGCCAGCCCACATTGTGGTAGGGCAGGCGCTCCAGCAGGTGCAGGCCCGTGCCCACGGTGTAGAGCACCCCGCCCAGCACCAGCAGCGTCAGGCCCGTGGGAGACAGCGCGCCGGCCAGCGGCTCGATGGCGACGACGATGCACCACCCGAGGCCCAGGTAAAGCGCCAGACCCAGGCGCTCCATCCGGCGCGGGAAGCCCACCTTGAGCACGATGCCGGCGGTCACGCCCGTCCACACGATGCCGGCCAGCACCATGCCCAGGCCGCCGTCCAGCACGTTGACGACGAAGGGCGTGTAGCTGCCGCCGATCATCACGTAGATCATGGCGTGGTCGCAGCGCTGAAGGATTTCCTTCACCCGCCCCGGCGGCCACAGGTTGTACAGGGCAGAGGCGGTCAGCATGCCCACAAGGCCCAGGCTATAGACCGCAAGGCTCGCCAGTTCAATGCCGCCCGCCTGGAAGGCGGCGACCGCCAGAAGCCATGCGCTGGCGATGATGCCGGCGGTGATGCCGGTCACGTGCACCACCGCGTCGGCTATCCGCTCGGCACGGCTGTAGCTGGGGAAGAGATCAGCCCAACCGCCGGGAGTGGAGGGCTTGACGTGGTCGCGGAGCCACTGTTGGCCGGGTGCTGTCATGGGGCGCCTCGTCACGTTTCTCCGTATAAGACTAACGCCTGCTGTCAAAGATGGCCGCAGAAATTACCGAGTGTAATGAAAGGGTATTACAGCCTCAGCCGGATGATCCGGCCCCTTCAAGCAAAACGGGCGGCCCGCGAGGGACCGCCCGTTTCGTTCAAGCGAGGGTCAGGTGCGCCGAAGCGCGGCCTGTTTACTCGGCCTGCAGGTTCGACGCAGCCATCTTGCCGTTGCGGCCGCGCTCCAGGTCATAGGACACGCGCTGACCGTCCTTCAGCGTGTCCAGGCCGGCGCGCTCGACGGCGGAAATGTGGACGAAGGCGTCCTGTCCGCCCTCGTCGGGGGTGATGAAGCCATAGCCCTTGGTGGAATCGAACCACTTGACGGTACCAGTCGCCATGACGGTGTTCTCCTGTCTTCGGCGTTGCCCGACAGCAACGCGCCATCGGGCATCGAAACGTTCTTAACGGGAGAAAACCGCGGCCATCGAGACCACCAGGCAACCACCCTTGGAAACATTCGACCGCCCAGAAGTGGGGCAAGTGGCGACCGACGTCAAGCGGCGTGATGGCGTCTATGCCAAATATCTTCCGTCAAAGGCGTCACAGGGCCTGCCCCGCACTCCATCCGCTGGACCAGGCCCATTGGAAGTTGTAGCCCCCCAGCCATCCGGTCACGTCCACCGCCTCGCCGATGAAAAACAGGCCGGGCACGGCACGCGCCTCCATGGTCTGGGAGGACAGCGCGCGGGTGTCGACGCCGCCAGCGGTGACCTCGGCCTTGGCGAATCCCTCCGTCCCCGCCGGCACGAATCGCCAGCGGTTGAGGGCCTCGCCGGCCTTGCGCAGGGCCTTGTCGGGCATGCTCGCCATGGCGTCGCCGGGGAAGGAACCCTCGGCCAGCGCCTGGGCGAGTCGCGAGGGCAGGACTTCCGACAGCACGCTTTTCATGCCGGCCTTGGGGCGGGAGGCCTTGCGGTCTAGCAGGAAGGCAGTCGCGTCGGTCCCCGGCAGCAGGTCCAGCGTGATCGCGCCGCCGGGCGCCCAGTAGCTGGAGATCTGCAGGATGGCCGGTCCCGACAGGCCCCTGTGGGTGAACAGGATGTTTTCGCGGAACGCCGTCTTGCCGCAGGCGGCCACCGCGTCCAGCGACACGCCCGACAGCGGCCGCATCAGGGCGAGGTCTTCGGGCCCGGCAGTCAGCGGCACCAGCGCCGGGCGCGGCTCCACGATCTTCAGGCCGAACCGGCGGGCCACGTCGTAGGCGAAACCGGTGGCGCCCATCTTGGGGATGGACGGCCCGCCGGTCGCCACCACCAGGGCCGGCGCGCTCAGGGAGCCTTTCTCGGTGGTCACCCGAAACGCGGCGTCGGCGTGGGCGACGTCGGTGACGCGGTGGGCGAGGCGGATGTCGACGCTGCCCGGTCCGCCCTGGCACTCGTCCAGCAGCATCCGCACGATCCGTTTGGCGCTGTCGTCGCAGAACAACTGCCCCAGCGTTTTCTCGTGGTAGGAAATGCGGTGCCGCTCCACCATCGCGATGAAATCGGCTTGTGTGTAGCGCGACAGGGCCGACTTGTGGAAATGCCGGTTGGCCGACAGGAACCGCTCCGGCACCGTCTCCAGATTGGTGAAGTTGCACCGCCCGCCGCCGGAAATGAGGATCTTCTTGCCCACGGCCTCGGCATGGTCCACCAGCGCCACCCGCCGCCCCCGCTGCGCGGCCGTCAGCGCGCACATGAGCCCGGCGGCGCCGGCACCCAGGATGATGGCGTCGTGGCTGTGGCTCATGATCCGCGCCCGGCCTTGCGCGCCGCCTCCTCCAGCGCTTGCAGGAAGCGCGAGCGGTCGGCCTTGGTGAAGCCGGACGGGCCGCCGGTGATCTCGCCGGTCTCCCGCAGGGTCGCCATCAGGTCGCGCATGGCGAGCGCATTGCCGATGCTGGCGGTGGTGAAGGGCCTGCCGGTGGACCCGATGACCTGGGCGCCCTTCTCCAGGCAGCGGGCGGCCAGCGGGATGTCGGCGGTGATGCAGATGTCGGCGGCGGTGATGTGCTCGGCGATCCAGTCGTCGGCGGCATCGGCGCCCTCGGCCACCACGACCCGGTTGAGCAGGGGGCTTTGGTCCATGCGCATCCAGGTGTTGCCCACCATGTGGACGGGCATTTTGTGGCGTTCGGCGACGCGCATCACTTCCGCCTTCACGGGGCAGGCATCGGCGTCGACATAGATATCAGGCACGGGTGCGGCTCTCTGTGGCGGGGGCTGAGGCCGCAAGGTGCCCCGGCCGGCGGCCCGGCGCAAGGGCCTCTGCCTATCGTGGCGGCCACTTGCCGGCCAGGCCGCGCTCCTTGTGGCTGTCGTGGGCGGTGCCGATCATCACCAGCCACCAGCCGATGCCGGCCAGCACGAGCCCGCCCACGGTGCCCGCCGCCCACAGGACCGAACCGGGCCAGCCGGCCCACATGACGGCGGCGAAGCCAGCCAGCAGTGCTATCAGCGGGATGGCCGGCAGCCACCACTTGGGCTGGCGCTCGCGCCAGTTCCCCACCGTCCGCATCGCCAGAAGCCCCACGGCCAGCACTCCCAGGCCGAGCGTCAGTACCGCCACCGCCGGGCGCGGCCAGGCCAGCAGCAGCCCGCCGGCAATCATGATGCCGATCCCGGCGGCCAGCCGCTTCACCATGGCCGGCGTTCCGCGTGCGGGAATCGCCCGCAGCGCCTGGACGATGCCGGCGATCAGGGCCGCCGCGCCCAGGGCGTAGCCGGTGCCGATGGCCGCGGCGCGGGGCAGGCCGACCGACAGCACTCCCAGAATCACCGCCGCCACGCCCACCAGAAGGACCTTGCCCTTGGTGCGCTCCAGCACCTCGCGCGAGGCGAGCATGGTGTTTTGGCGTGTCGGGTCTCGGTCGGCCATGGCGCGTCCTTTGATGATCCGTCCGGGTGCATGGGCAGGAAACGCACTGCCATGCCGGAGCGTGGCGGAAACGGCCGGATGTGCCCGCCTATCCGACAGTGCCGGTATGAGGCACAGGCATCGTCCGCTAGGATGACAAAGTCCCCCATTGTGTTGGGGCGAAGACAGACGGGAAGACCGACATGCGGATCAACATGGGTGCGGCCGTGGCCGATGCGGTGACGGCGGGACTGGCGGACTACGGCCTCTGGTCGCGGGGCGGTCACGGCGGCGACCATCCTCCGGTGGCGCCGGTGCTTGCCTCTGTGGCGCGGGGGCTGACGCAGGTCTTCCGGCAGACCGACAGCCGCGCCTTCGTTACCCTCGACACCCGCTATGCCGCTGCCATCGTCGCCTCGGGCGTGCCCGACGAGGCCGCCGCGGCCGTCGCCGCACCGGCGCTGCGGGCGCGGGCGGCGCTGGTCGTCTGGAACCATCGGGAACTGCCGCGGGGCGCGCTTGAGATGCTGCCGGGATGGGAGGACAGCGCCGTGACGGCCGCGCTCGCCCGGCTGGACGCCTTCACCCGCGCCTGCGGCCCGGACGCCGGCGGCACCGTGCGCTACGGCCTTCTGAGCGTGCTGTCGCGCCAGCCTCTGCCGTCCGAGGATGCGGTGCGGCGCACCTGTCGCGTGGCGCTCGGCGACGACATGGAGGACGGGCGCGTCCGCCTGCACGAAAGTGCCCGGGTGCCTTGGGGCGAGGGCGGCAGTGCACGCGGCCTCGTCATCGAACTCCTGACCGATGACGCGCCCACGCCGTGCCAGGTCGAGCGGGCGCAGTCGGGGCTTGATCACGTCTGACACGCGGCGGCGCGCGTGTTATCCTGCCGCTCTACTAGTAGACGGCGGCGGTGGAGGATCGGCCGGTGGCGAGTCCCGAATCCCAGATGCGTTGGCGGCGCAAGAACCGCCTTGTGAAAAAGCAGCTCAACGTCATGGCGCGCGGCGAGGTCCATCGCTGGCTGGAAGAAAGCGCGGACCGCTTCGGCCTGCGGGGCAAGGGAGAGGCGGTGGCCTTCAACGCATTCGTCGTGCGCTGGCTGATCCAGCAGTCTGGAACCACCGCTGAATTCGCCCGCCTGCTTGAAATGCTCGCCGACGCTTATCACCGCGACCGCGATCTCTACAGCCCCTGAGGGGCGCCGGCCGTGGGTTTCGGGACGCCGTGGCCGCGCGTCGGGCGTTGTCGGCGACACGGGAATGCCGTAAGAAGGTCAGCATGACTGTCAATCCTGATTCCGTCGCCGCCATCATCCGCGACGTTGCGCGCGACGAGATTCTGCCGCGCTACAACACGCTGGAAGCCCACGAGGTGCGCTCCAAAAGCCATCCGGGCGATCTGGTGACGGCCGCCGACGAGGCTGCCGAGGCGGCGCTCGCCACCCGTCTCCGCGCGCTGCTGCCGGGGTCGGTCGTGGTCGGCGAGGAAGGGACGGCGGCCGACCCCCGCCTGCTCGACCGCCTGAAAGAGGACGCGCCCGTCTGGGTGCTGGACCCGGTCGACGGCACCCGCAACTTCGCCCATGGTGTGCCCCGGTTCGCCGTCATGGTGGCCTTGGTGCGCGGCGGCGACACGGTCTGCGGCTGGATTCTCGATCCCATCGCCGATGTGCTCTACGTCGCCGAGCAGGGCGCGGGAAGCTGGCGCGAGGGCAAGCGCATCCGCGTGTCACCGGCGCGCAGGCCGGAGGCGCTGGTGGGGGCGACGGGCTACCGCCACGCCAAGCTGTTCAAGCCCCACGGCATCCGCACCCGCCAAAGCGGCAGCGCGGCGCATGACTACATGCAGGCGAGCGACGGGCGGGTGGATTTCGCCGTCTTCCGTCGCCGGCTGAACCCGTGGGACCACGCCGCCGGCGCCCTGATCCATGACGAGGCCGGCGGATTCGGACGCACCGTGGACGGCGCCAGCTATCGTCCCGGTGATCGCGAGGGCGACCACCTCATCCTGGCCCCGGACGAGGACACCTGGTCCCGCATCCGCGACATCCTGCTGCCGCACGTGCGCGGGGACAAGGGGTAGGGGACTTTACTTCAGCGGCTTGCCCAGCTCGCCCGCCAGTTCCTGGATGAACTGCCACGCCACGCGGCCCGAGCGGCTGCCGCGGGTGACGGACCATTCCAGGGCGCGGGCCTTCAGGGTGTCGGTGTCGATCTCCAGCCCGAATGCCTCGACGTAGCCGTCGATGATGGCGAGATACGTCGGCTGGTCCATGTTGTGGAAGCCCAGCCACAGGCCGAAGCGATCGGACAGGGAGACCTTTTCCTCCGTGGCCTCGCTGGCGTGGATGGCGGTGGACCGCTCGTTCTCGATCATGTCGCGCGACAACAGGTGGCGGCGGTTGGACGTGGCATAGAAGATCACCGAATCCGGCCGGCCTTCCACGCCGCCTTCCAGCACCGCCTTCAGCGACTTGTAGCTGGTGTCGTCGCCGTCAAAGGACAGATCGTCGCAGAACAGCACGCAGCGCCGGCCGCCGTCGCGCAGGATGTGCAGCAGGTCGGGCAGGGTGGGGATGTCCTCGCGGTGGATCTCCACCAGCGCCAGGCTGCCGGGGTCGTCGGTGTTGACCTGGGCATGGACCGCCTTGACCAGACTGCTCTTGCCCGTGCCGCGCGCGCCCCACAGCAGCGCGTTGTTGGCGGGCAGGCGGCGGGCGAAGCGGCGGGTGTTCTCCAGCAGGGTCGTGCGCTGGTGCTCGATGCCCTTCAAGAGGCCGATGTCCACCCGGTTGACCTGCGGCACCGGCTCTAGCCGGCGGCCGTCGGCATGCCAGACGAAAGCGTCGGCGGCGGCCATGTCGGGCACCGGGTTGGCCGGCGGCGCAAGGCGCTCCAGAGCGTCGGCGATGCGGGTCAGGACGGGCAGCAGATCGGTGTCGGTCATGGCGGTCGTCGGTCGGCGGTGAACACGGGACGGGTGGTCGGGCGGATTGCATTTGCAACTCCGGCCCGGCCCGTTATAGTCCGCCCAACCGGTTTAGACCTAGGAGTTTGTCCGCATGTTGATTTCCCCCGCCTACGCGCAGGCCCCCGGCGGAGCCATGGGCGGCATCGAGGCGTTCCTGCCGCTGATCCTGATTTTCGTGGTCTTCTACTTCCTGCTGATCCGTCCGCAGCAGAAGCGCCAGAAGCAGCACAAGGAAATGCTGCGCAACATTCGGCGCGGCGACCGCATCGTTACCAACGGCGGCATCATCGGCAAGGTCGCTCGCGTTCAGGACACCGAACTGGACCTGGAAATCGCGCCCGACACCAAGGTGAAGGTCATGCGCGACATGGTCGCCACCGTCCTCGATAAGACCGAGCCGGTCTCCGGCAAGGGCGGCGACAAGGGCAAGAAGACCGAGGCCGCCGACGAGGAGACCGCCGAGGGCGAGACCACGGCCACTGCCGGCGGCGCCTCTGCCGAGGCCGAGAAGGGCAAGGCCGGCGGCCTGAAAAGCCTGCTCTCGGGCCGCAAGTAAGCGACGGCGCAGGGGTGGCGGAGGATGCTCCGCGCCCCTATGTGCAAGGGCGGCCGGCCGCGCCTGTCACGGGTGTGCCGTGCCGCCGTCTGTCGTCCAACCGCCTCCCCTGACCGGACCGACGCCTTCCCATGCTCTACTTCTCCAAGTGGAAGATCGGCCTGATCCTTAGCGTGATCCTGGCCGGCCTCGTCTTCGCCTTCCCCAACGTCCTGTCGTCGTCGGCGACCGACGACCTGCCCGAGTGGCTGACGCCCGTCAACCTGGGCCTCGACCTGCAGGGCGGCTCTCACCTGCTGCTGGAGGTGGAGACCGACGCCGTCATCGAGGAACAACTGACCAACCTGGTCGAGACCGTGCGCGCCCGCTTCCGCGAGGCGCGCATCCGGTACCGCGACCTGGGGGTGGAAGGCGGTTCGGTGACCGTGCGCGTTCCCGAGGCCGAGGACCGCGACGAGGCGGGGAGCATCCTGCGCGACCTGGAGCCCGACGCCACGACGGTGGACCGCGAGGAAGGCCGCTTCATCGTCTCCTACACCGAGGAGGCGCTGACGGAACGGCGCATCAACGCCGTCACCCAGTCCATCGAGATCGTCCGCCGCCGCGTCGACGAGACCGGCACCCGCGAGGCCTCCATCCAGCGCCAGGGCGAGGAGCGGATCATCGTCGAGCTGCCGGGCATCGACAACCCGGAGCGCGTGAAGGAACTGATCGGCCGCACCGCCAAGCTGACCTTCCACATGGTCGACCACGACGCCGACGTCCAGGACGCCATGCGCGGCCGCGTGCCGCCCGGCTCCATGCTGCTGGACGCGCAGGACGAGACGACGACCCAGGGGGGGCAGCCCATCCCCTACGTGGTGCAGCGGCGCGTGAACGTCTCCGGCGACCGCCTGACCGACGCGCAGCCCAGCTTCCAGAACGGCCAGCCCGTGGTGTCGTTCCGCTTCGACGCCGCCGGCGCGCGCCAGTTCGGCAACGTGACGACGGATAACGTCGGCCGCCAGCTCGCCATCGTGCTCGACAACAAGGTCATCAGCGCACCCCGCATCAACGAGCCGATCATCGGCGGCTCGGGCGTCATTACAGGCCAGTTTTCGGTGCAGGAAGCGCAGGACCTGGCGCTGCTGCTGCGCGCCGGCGCGTTGCCGGCGCCGTTGACGGTGCTGGAGGAGCGGACCGTCGGGCCGGGGCTGGGCGCTGATTCCATCGAGGCCGGTGCGCTCGCATCCCTGCTGGGTCTTGCGCTGGTGGTGGTGTTCATGGTGGTTGCCTACGGGCTGTTCGGCGTGTTCGCCAACATTGCGCTGCTGGCCAACCTGACCCTGCTGCTGGGCGCGCTGTCGGGCCTGGGCGCGACGCTCACCCTGCCGGGCATCGCCGGCATCGTGCTCACCGTCGGCATGGCGGTGGACGCCAACGTGCTGATCTACGAGCGCATCCGCGAGGAGATCCGCAACGGCCGCACGGTGCAGAACGCCATCGAGACGGGCTACCGCTCGGCCATGGTGACCATTCTGGACTCCAACGTCACCACGCTGGTGGCGGCGGTGCTGCTGTTCGCCTTCGGCTCGGGCCCCGTCAAGGGCTTCGCGGTCACGCTGGGGATCGGCATCGTGACGTCCATGTTCACCGCGATCATGGTGAACCGCCTGATGGTCGTCACCTACATCCGCCGCACCCGTCCCAAGACCCTGCCGATCTGAAGGTGGCTAGCATGTTTCGCGGTATTCGGTTCGTCCCGACGGACACCAAAATCGACTTCATCGGCAAGCGCGCCATCGCCATTGCGCTGTCGGCCCTGCTGATCCTGGTTTCCCTGGGATCGCTGGCGGTACAGGGCCTCAACTTCGGCATCGACTTCGCCGGCGGCATCCTGGTGGAAGTGCGTACCGAGCAGCAGGCCGACCTGGCGGAGATGCGCGGCACTCTGAACAATCTGGGCCTGGGCGAGGTGTCCATCACCAGGCTGGGCGACAGCGGGCGCGACGTCATGATCCGCGTGCCCAAGCAGCCGGGCGAGGAAGAGGCCCAGATGGCCGCCCTCAACGCCGTCAAGGATGCGCTGGGCGAGAATGTGGAGTACCGGCGCACCGAACTGGTCGGCCCCAAGGTGGGTGACGAGTTGATGGCCGACGGCGCCATGGCGGTCGGGATCGCGCTGCTGGTCATCGCCGCCTACATCTGGTTCCGGTTCGAGTGGCAGTTCGCCGTCGGCGCCCTGGTCGCGCTGATGCACGACATCATCGCGACCATCGGCATCTTCTCGATCCTGCAACTGGACTTCGACCTGACGACGGTGGCGGCGCTTCTGACCATCGCGGGTTATTCCATCAACGACACGGTGGTGAACTACGACCGTGTTCGCGAGAACCTGCGCAAGTACAAGCTGCTGCGGCTGCCGGACCTCATCAACAAGTCGCTGAACCAGGTGCTCAGCCGCACCATCCTGACCAGCGGCACGACGCTGCTGGCGGTGCTGGCGATCCTGGTTTTCGGCGGTCCCGTGTTGCGCGGTTTCGCCTTCGCCCTTACGTGGGGCATTGTTATCGGCACGTGGTCGTCCATCTACGTCGGCATGCCGATCCTGCTGTACACGGGCGTGCGCCGCGACACCGAGGAGGAGGACATTCCCGGCGTCAACGCGGAACAGGCCCAGCCCGGCGGCGAGCAGCCCGAGAGCAAGGGCTGAGCGCGCGCCGCTTGGCCTCGCCCGCGCCCGCGCCTACCGGAGGTTCCATGGACGTCACGCCGCTCATTCCCCGCGACCGCAAGCTGATTCAGAAGTATGGCGACGGGCGGTTCCAGATCACGGGCGAGTCCTATGAGGGCAGCATCATCGTCTTCCCGCACAAGGTGGTGCCGTGGCCGGTCGACGAAGCCGGCCAGATGACGGCGGAAAGCCTGGAGGCCGTGGTGGAAGAGGCGGCCAGCGTGGAGATCCTGCTGGTCGGCTGCGGCCGCTACATGGCGCCGATCCCCGACAGCCTGCGGCGCCACATCAAGGAGTGCGCCGGTGCGACCATTGACCCCATGGACACGGGCGCGGCCTGCCGCACCTACAACGTGCTGCTGTCCGAGGAACGGCGCGTGGCGGCGGCTCTGATCGCCGTCTGAGAGGGCTTTCGCGCATTCAGCCGATGAAAAAAGGGCC
This sequence comes from Caenispirillum salinarum, assembly GCF_044803115.1. Lineage (GTDB taxonomy): Bacteria > Pseudomonadota > Alphaproteobacteria > Rhodospirillales > Rhodospirillaceae > Caenispirillum > Caenispirillum salinarum_A. The sequence goes on from NZ_CP085224.1 coordinate 2,428,945, forward strand.
GGCCCCGTGGGGCTGGCCCTTTTCGCGTGCGCCGTTGTCGCGGCGACGCCGTCAAGCGTTCGCGCGGATGGGCTCGATGCGCAGTTCCACGCGGCGGTTCTGCTGGCGGCCGTATTCGGTCTCATTGGAGGCAATCGGGTTGGCCTCGCCGGCGCCGAACGCCTCGATGCGGCGGCGGTCGACGCCGTTCTGAACGAGGTAGTTCATCACCGCCTCTGCCCGACGCAGGGACAGGTCGATGTTGTATTCCTCGGGACCCGTGGAATCGGTGTAGCCGGTCACGTCGATGGTGGTCTTGGGGTTGTTCGCCAGGGTGCGGGCCACGTCGCGCAGGGATTGGCGGGCATCGGGGCGCAATTCGGCGCTGTCGAAGGCGAAGGTGACGCCGCTTGGAATGTTCACGAGGATGGCGTCGCCCTGCCGCTCCAATTCGGCGCCGGTGCCCTGAAGGTCCTGGCGCAGCTCGCGCTCCTGGCGATCCATGTAGGCGCCGACGGCGGTTCCGGCCAGGCCACCGATGGCCGCTCCGACGGCGGCGCGCTGGGCGCGATCCTTGCCGTCTTCGCCCGTGGCGGCGCCGACCGCGGCCCCGCCGAGGGCGCCGATCAGGGCGCCGCCGCCGGTCTTGCCGAGTCCGCCCTGGCCGTCCTGGGCGCAGGCGGCAAGCGCGAGGGAACCGGCGAGCACAGCCACGGAAGAGATGCGACGGTTCAGCATTGGGTTGTCCTTCCAGAAATCGCCTAATCCAATGCGGGTTCAACGACCGACGGCAGCGGCCCGTTTCAACACGTCTCACGCGGACGTTACGCCACCATGCCGGCGCCCATGCGTAGGTTGGGCATGAAAGAACGCCGGAACGGCGCCGCCTGCCCCCTCACCAGGAAAGGCAAAGGGAGGTTTGCCATGACCTATGCCAAGGGAATGCTCGCCGGCTTCATCGCCACCCTCGTCTTGTCGCTGATCATGCTTGGCAAGGGGGCGATCGGCCTCATGCCGCAGCTAGACGTCATCGGGGCGCTTTCGGGCTTGCTCGGTTCCGAGAGCCGCGCGGTCGGGTGGATCGCGCACTTCGTCCTTGGAACGGTGCCCTGGGGCATCGCTTTCGTGCTGATCGAGCGGAAGCTGCCCGGCGGCTGCGCCATGCGGGGCGTTCTGTTCGGCGGACTGGCCTGGGTCGCCATGATGGTGATCTTCATGCCGCTGATCGGCGCCGGCCTGTTCGCCAACCAGCTGGGTTGGGCCGTCTGGGCGGTGACCCTGGTCCTGCACGTCATTTACGGATGGGTGCTGGGCTTTACCTACGGCTGGCTGACCGGCACCGTCGGCGATTATCCACCTGCGCGCGAGGAACCGGCGCGACGCTGACGCAGGCGGGCGGCCAGCCGCCCGTCGATCACTGCCAGACCGGCGAAGATCAACGCCATCCCCAAGAACGCTTGGGGCTCCGGCCGTTCACCCAGAACAAGAACACCAAGGCATAACGCGCTGACCGGAATAAGGAACGTCACCAATTGGGTGTTGGTCGGCCCGGCAGAACGCAAGAGCCGGAAGTACAGCAGATAGGCCAGCGCCGTGGACAACAGCGCCAGCCCGCCGACGGCGGCAAGGTGGATCAGGCCGGGCGTGTAGGTCCACGGCTGCTCCACCACGAGCGCCGCCGGGATCATGAGGACGGTGGAGCCCGTCAGCATTCCCGCCGCCGCCACTTGCACCGGCAGCGCCTTGAAGCGCCGGCCGTACAGCCCCGCCAGGGCGTAGGAAAGCCCGGCCATCAGCACCGCCAGCATGCCCCATCCGGCCTCGGTGATGCCGTCCAGCGCCGCCGGGCCGATCAGCACCACCACGCCGGCCAGCGACACCAGAATGCCGAGAATGCGCGCGGGCGTCAGCCGGTCGTCCGAGGTCAGCAGGTGGGCGGCCAGCACCGCCCAGACGGGCGTGGTGGCGTTCAGGATGGCTGCCAGCGAGCTGTCGATGCGCGTCTGCCCCCAGAAGATGAGCGAAAACGGCACCGCGTTGTTGATCAGCCCCATCAGCAGGAACGCGCCGGCCGCCGACCATCCGACCGGCATTCGGTGGCCGCCCAGGCGGACCGCCGCCAGCAGCACCACGGCCGCCAGCGACACGCGGCCGGCCGCCGTGGTCAGCGGCCCGATCTCCGCCACCGCGATCTTGGAAAAGAAGAACGCGCCGCCCCACAAAAGCGACAACGCCAGAAGAAGGACCCAGTCGCGGCCGGTCATGCGCATCAAGGAAGAGGCTCCCGCCGGTATTCTAATGCGAAGGACGGGCAGCCTTATCAGGTCGAAGCGTCGTGCAAAAGGGCCGTTGACGACCGGTCAGAAGGGCAGCGGACCCTCGGCCAGCGCCTTGGCATAGACGGCGGGGTCCACGTTGCCGCCCGAGCACACGACGACGGTGGTCCGGTTCCGGCAGTTCACCTTGCCGCTCAGCACGGCGGCCAGTGCGACCGCGCCGCCCGGCTCCACCACCAGCTTGAGGGCGTGAAAGGCGAACGCCATGGCGGCCTTGGCCTCGGCGTCGGACACGGCGTAGCCGCGGTCGGCTCGCGGGCGGATGATGGGGAAGGTCAACGCGCCCGGCATGGGCGCCATCAGGGCGTCGCAGAGGCTGCGGGCGGCGGGGTTTTGGTTGCGCAGGCGCTCCCCGGCGGCGAGGGAGCGCGCCATGTCGTCGAAGCCCTCGGGTTCGGCCGAAGAAATGACCGTGTGCGGACTCAACTGCTCCAGTGCCAGCGACAGGCCCGCCAGCATGCCGCCACCGGAGAACGGCGCGACCAACCGGTCGATGCGGTGAGCGCCCGCCTCGGCGGCCTGCACGGCGATTTCCAGGCCCATGGTGCCCTGGCCGGCGATGACCGCAGGTTCGTCGAAGGGCTTGATCAGCGTCGCGCCCATGTCCTCGCACAGCCGCGCGCCAATGTCCTCGCGGCTTTCGGTCCAGCGGTCGTAGGTGACCACCTCGGCCTTCTGCGCCCGGGTCGCGGCAATCTTGATGGCCGGCGCGTCCGAGGGCATGACGATCACTGCCGGCACGTCGAACAGCCGCGCGGCCGCTGCCACGCCTTGGCCGTGGTTGCCCGAGGAAAACGCCACCACGCCGCGCCGACGCTGGTGCTCGGGCAGGCTGGCGAGTGCATTGTAGGCGCCCCGGAACTTGAAACTGCCGGTGCGCTGGAGCGGTTCGGCCTTGATGAGCACCCGGCCGCCCAGCCGCTCGTTGAGCAACGGGCTCTCCAGAAGCGGCGTGCGCACGGCAACGCCCGCCAGCCGCGCGGCGGCGGCCTCGACGTCGGTGAAGGTGGGAAGCGACAGGGCATCGGTCATGGGGCGGGAGTCACCAGGTCGGGAAGGGGGGACAGGGTTCGAAGCTCGCCCTCCGGGCCGGCGGGCAGGCGCTCGGCCGCCTGGGCGTAGCGGTTGATCCACACCACCCGGAAGCCGAAGGACGCCGCCCCTGCCACGTCCCAGGCGTTGGACGACAGGAAGACGATCTTTTCCGGCGCCAGATCGAGCCGGTCGCAGGCGAGCTGATAAACCCTGGGATCGGGTTTGTAGATCGCCAGTTCATCCACCGACAGGGCCACTTCCAGAAGGTTTTCGAGCCGCGCGTTGTGCACCGCCGACTGCAACATGGCCGGCGAGCCGTTGGACAGGATGGCGCAGCGGATGCCTCGGTCGTTCAGGGCCTGCAGCACGCCCGGCACCTCGGCGAAAGCGTCCAGGCGGCGGTAGAGGTCCATGAGCGCGGCGTAGAGGTCGTCGCCCTCCAGCCCCAGGCTGTCCATGGAAAACCGCAGCGCCTCGCCGGTCACCTGCCAGAAATCGGCGTAGCGCCCCATGAGGCTGCGCAGCCAGGTGTACTCCAGCTGCTTGCGGCGCCACAGGTCCGACAGGGGCGCCATCTGCTCGCCCAGGCGGTCGTGCAGGTGGCGCGCGGCGGCGCTGACGTCGAACAGGGTGCCATAGGCGTCGAAGACGCAGGCGCCGGCGGGAATGGCGCCGCCGGCGGGTGCACGTACGACGAGATCGGCAGTCGGGGATTGCGGCATGGCGGGGCGGTCCTCCGTAGTGTTTTCCGAAGCCTAGCCGACAAACCGCCCGCCGGAAAAGCTACCTCATGAGGTCGGACTTCATCTTCATCGCCAGCCGGTCGGTTTCGCCCAGGCGGGCGCGGTAGACCTGAAGACCCTCCAGCACCCGCTGAACGTAGTTGCGGGTTTCCGAGAAGGGGATCATTTCGACCCAGTCCACCGGGTCCACCCCGCCCGAGCGCGGATCGCCGAACCGTTCCGCCCACTGACGCGAGCGCGCCGGCCCTGCGTTGTAGCCGGCAATCGCCATGATGTAGCTGCCGTCAAAGCTGTCGATCAGGCCGCGCAGGTAGGTGGAGCCCAGGATCACGTTGTAGGCGGGATCGTTCGTCAGCCTGCCCTTGTCGTAGCCGAGCGACAGCTTGCGCGCCTCTCCCTCCGCCGTTCCGGGCATCAACTGCATGAGCCCGCGGGCGCCGACGCGGCTTACGGCCTCGGGATTGAAGTTGCTTTCCTGGCGGATGATGGACAGCACCAGGGCTTCCTCGATGCCCTCGGCGGTGTTGAAGCGGGTGACCGGATAGCCGGTCTCCACCAGCGTCACGCCGTCCAGCGCGGCGCGACGGGCGGCGGCGACGCCGATGTGCGGCTGGCCGAGCGTTACGGCCAGGTGTGTCGCCAGATGCTTCTGCCCCGGCGTGCGGCTCTCGGCCTGAAGCTGGTGAATGAAGGGCGAGACGTCGTCGTAACGGCCGATTTCGGCCAGCGCGCGGGCGGCGGCCGTCAGGTCGCTCCCGGCCAGGAAGGCGATGTCCTCGGCCGTGGGCTTCGGGTCGTCGGGCAGGCCCGGCGCCTCGTCGTCCAGCTTAACGGCGGCAAGCTGGCCGTAATAGGTGGTGCCGTGCTCGGCGGCCTTCTCATACCAGGTGCGGGCGCCGCCGATGTTGCCGGCGGCCTCCTCGGCGCGGCCGGCCCAGTAGGCGCCGCGGCCCAGGCTGATGGGCGTCGACACGTTGGTGAACAGGCGTTCGAAATGGGGCAGGGCGCGTGCCGGTTCGTTCAGGAACCGCAGCGCGATCCAGCCCGACATGAATTCGGCGTCGGCCAGCGGATAGCCTTCGGTGGCGCCGTGGTTCGAGATGATGTCGTAGGCGGCCTGCGGACGCCCGGCCTCCAGCGTATCGCGGGCGAGGATGGCGCGCTCCCGCCACCACAGGTCCGGGCGGACCTTGTCGGCGTTGGGGTGGTCGAACAGCTCGACCGCCCGGTCTTCCAAGCCGTGGGTGCGGCGCCAGCGCAGGCGGTCGTAGACCAGGCCCGGATCGTCATTCAGCGCCGCCGGCACGCGATCGATGGCCGCATCCACCCCGCCCTTGTTCTCCATAAGCGCGATGCGGGCCTGGGCCAGCGCGCGGTGCCCGGCGTCCACCACCCGCAGCATCCGGCGGGCGGCCTCGGTCTCGCGCTCCCACAGCAGGTGGTCGAGCCGCGCCAGGTGGTCCTCTTCGCGCAGATGGCCGCCGAACTGGGCGACAAAGGCCTTTTCCTGGATGCTGCCGAAGCGTTCCTTCCGCCAGGCGCGGCGGACGGTTTCCGTCAGGTTGTCCTTCAGGTTGAGCAGTTCCATGGCCCGCGCCTTGGCGATCCAGCCATCGGCGGTGACGGGGTCCTTGTCCTGAAACCAGGCGAAGACCTGCGTCGGATCGTCGGTCAGCGTGATGGCTTCCTCCGCCCGGCGCAGCAGGGCCGAGCGCCACGGCCAGTCCGGATTGTCCGAGGCGAAGCGGGAAATCTGCTGGAAACTCATGCCCGTGCCGGACTCCAGCATGCGCCGCCAGGTCAGCACCTTGAGCACGATGGGATTCTCGGCGGCCCGCGCCTGGGCGAAGGCTTCGTCCCACTGACCCTTTTCGGCGGCAGAGAAGGCGGCGGAAAAGGCGCTCTCGTCGGCGGCCGACAGAATGTCGGCGGCGACGGGCGCTGTGGTCTGCGCGAAAGCGGGCGCGGCGGGCGCCATGAAGGCCAGCGCCAGCGCAAGGGCGCCGGCGCGCAGCGGAGCGGTGCGTGACGTCACCATATCCTCGACGCGAAAAAAGGTTGTTGGAGCCGTGTCGTCGGGTTCCGAAACGCCCGCCGTTTGGGTGCGCCCCCTGCGCTGCGCGACCCGCTTCGGACCCACGCCGGGAGTGTCGCACGAAACCCCGCGCACCGGCAACAGAGACGCGGTGACGGAACCATGACGAAGCGGTGATGAAAGCACGCTTGCGGCGCGCTTCCGGCCCGTCTACTGTCTCGGTCCTTTACTTCTATATGTCATTTCGCGTGCCGACGGAGCAGACCATGTTCAAGGGGTGCATCACCGCGCTCATCACGCCTTTCCGCGACGGTGGAGAGGTGGACGAAAAGGCCTTCCAGGAGTTCGTCGCCTGGCAGATCGAGGAGGGCATTCACGGCGTCGTGCCCATGGGGACCACCGGCGAATCGCCGACGGTCCTGCATGAGAGCCACGCCCATGTCATCAAACTCTGCGTCGAGACGGCGGCGGGCCGGGTGCCGGTGATCGCCGGTACGGGCTCGAACTCCACCGACGAAGCGATCTGGCTGACCAAGCGCGCGAAAGAGGCCGGCGCGGATGCCGCCCTGGTGGTAACCCCCTACTACAACAAGCCGACGCAGGAGGGGATGTACCAGCACTACAAGGCCATCCACGACGCCGTCGACATTCCCATCATCATCTACAACATCCCCGGCCGCAGCGTCATCGACATGACCGTCGAGACCATGGGCCGGCTGGCGATGCTGCCCAACATCATCGGGGTGAAGGACGCCACCAACGACCTGACCCGCCCGCTGAAGACCCGTGTCGCGCTGGGGCCGGACTTCTGCCAGCTGTCGGGCGAGGACGCGACCATCATGGCCTTCATGGGTCAGGGCGGCCACGGCTGCATCTCGGTGACGTCGAACATCGCACCCAAGCTGTGCTCGCAGATGCACGAGGCCTGGCAGAAGGGCGACATCGCCACGGCCTATGAAATCCGCGACCGCCTGCTGCCGCTGCACGAGGCCATGTTCTGCGAGACCAGCCCCGGCCCGGCGAAGTACGCGGCCAAGCTGCTGGGCAAGTGCGACGGATCAGTGAAGCTGCCGCTGGTGGAGATTTCCGACGCCAGCAAGCAAAAGGTTCGCAACGCCCTGGAGACCGTGGGCATTCTGTCCTGACGTCATGTCGAAGAAGAAAGCCGACCCCAAAAACCAGCTCATCAGCCACGGCACGGTCGCCCAGAACCGCAAGGCCCGCCACAACTACACGATCGAGGACACGGTCGAGGCGGGCATCGCGCTCATGGGCACCGAGGTCAAGAGCCTGCGCCACGGCCGCGCCAACATCGCCGAGGCCTTCGCCCAGGCGCAGGGGGGCGAGTTGTATCTGGTCAACGCCTACATCGCCGACTATGCCCCGGCCAGGCACTTCCGGCACGAGGAGCGGCGCAAGCGCAAGCTGCTCCTCCACCGCCGCGAACTGGACCGCCTGATCGCCGCCGTCGGCAAGCAGGGGGCAACCATCGTGCCGCTGTCGCTGTACTTCAACAATCGCGGCTACGCGAAGGTGCAGCTTGGCCTCGCCAAGGGCAAAAACGTGGTCGACAAGCGCCAGACCGTGAAGAAGCGCGACTGGGAGCGCCAGAAGGCGCGCATCATGCGCGACAAGGGGTAGAGGCCGCCTGCAAGAGCGGCCGAATGAGTGCGAGGGCCGCTGCTTTCGCAGGGGCGACGGGTTCTAAATGATTGTTTTAATTCATAAAATACCTGTCATTCCTGCGAAAGCTGGAACTCACTGCCGCCGCCACACGTCTTGCAAGCGCTCCGGGCCGGCCCTGTCGGCCAATCAGCCCTACTCCCCGTCCTCATCCCCCAGCAGGCCGTACTGACCGCCATCGTCGTCGGCTTCGTCGGTGTCGACAAGCTCGCCGCTGTCGTGCGCCCGGGCGCCGTAGGCGGTGATGGCGGGACGGGCGTCAAGCAGTCCGGCGGCCTTCAGTTCCTCCACCCCCGGCAGGTCCTTGAGAGATTCCAGGCCGAAATGGTCCAGGAAGCGGTCTGTCGTGCCCCAGGTCAGCGGGCGGCCAGGCGTCGGGCGGCGGCCGCGCGGGCGGATCCAGCCGGCCTCCAGCAGCGTGTCCAGCGTGCCCTTGGACAGCGCCACGCCGCGCACTTCCTCAATCTCCGCCCGCGTCACCGGCTGGTGATAGGCGATGATCGCCAGCGTCTCGATCGCTGCGCGCGACAGCCGCCGCGTCGCCACTGTTTCCTCGCCCAGGCGCTCGGCCAGGTCGGGCGCGGTGCGGAAGGCGTAGTGGTCGCCGGCGCGGGTGAGCTGCACGCCCCGGCCCTTGTAGTGCTCCATCAGCGTCTTCAGCACCTTCCGCGCGTCGGTCCGCTGGGGCATCTTTTCCTTCAGCGCCTCGATGGACACGGGCTCGGCGGAGGCGAACAGGACGGCCTCGGCGATGCGGCAGGCATGGTCGAAGTCGAGGTCGAGCGTGCCCTGGGCCTCGGGGTCGCGCGGCGGTTCACCGTCGGCGTCGGCTGCGACGGCCTCAACCGCCGCCTCGGCATGGGGCATGTCGGTGGCGTCGTCCACGGGTCAGATCTCCTCGGGGCGGGGGTCGCGAGCGGTGCGGATGTGGATGGGGGAATAGTGGCCGCCCTCCTGACGCACGTCCAGCTTGCCCTGCTTCACCAGCTCAAGGCTCGCGATAAAGTGGGCGCACATGGCGCTGCGCCGCATGAGCGGCTCGGTGATGCCGGTGGGCAGCAGGTCGTCGAGCGCGCTCCAGTCGGGGATGGCGCCGAACATGCGCTCGATGCGCTTGATGGCGTCGTCGACGGAATACAGCGTCAGCGGCTCGATCTGGAAGTCGACGCGGCTGGTGCGCTTCTTGTGGTCGGCGTAGGCGCGCAAAAGGTCGTACAGCGTGACGTCGTAGACCGAGCGCGTGACGCCTGCCAGATCCTCCGGCGCGCCGCGGGCCAGGCGCTTCGTCCCCAGGCGCGGCATCTCCAGGAACCGTTCGCCGGCTTCCTGCATGGCTTCCAGGCGGCGTAGCTGGAATTGCAGCGCGGCGGCCAGTTCCTCGCCCGAGGGCTCTTCGTCCGTTTCCTCCGGCGGCAGCAGAAGGCGGCTTTTCAGGTAGGCGAGCCAGGCCGCCATGACCAGGTAGTCGGCCGCCAGTTCCAGATGCCGTTCACGGGCCTGCTGGACGAAGTTCAGGTACTGGTCGGCCAGCGCAAGGATGGAGATGTGGACCAGGTCCACCTTCTGGTCGCGCGCCAGGTTCAGCAGGACGTCGATGGGGCCCTCGAAGCCGTCCAGGTCCAGCAGCAGCGGCGCCGCCGGCGCCTCGCCGTCGTTCGCGGCGGCCTCGGCGTCGTCGACGAAGGGCACGTCGTCGTTGGCGGGGACGGGCGGGTCCTCGGAGGAATCGCTGTCGGTCATGCCTGACTCGTCAGATGACGCCGAAGAGGCCTAAGAGCACCTGCTCAAGATACACCACAGGCGTTGCCACGACCCAATACAGGATGTTCAGGTCGTATCCGATCTGCCCTCCGATGAGCGGCAGAAGGAACAGCGCGCCGATGAGGATCAGCAGGCCGAATCGCTCCAGCCGGGCGAACCGCACGGCCAGCGGGTAGGGCAGCAGCCCGGTGGCGATGCGTCCGCCGTCAAGCGGCGGCAGGGGGATCAGGTTGAAGATCATCAACACCAGATTGATGCGGATGGCGTTCAGCAGGTTGTGGCCGACCCAGTTGCCGGCGTCTGGCGGCAGCAGGAAGGCGACGTGGATCAGGATGGCCGCGATGCAGGCCATGAGCAGGTTGCTGCCCGGTCCGGCCCCGGCCACCAGCACCATGTCGCGCCGCGGCCTGTGCAGGCGGCGGAAGTCCACCGGCACGGGCTTGGCCCAGCCGAACAGGACCGGCGCGGACAGCACCAGCAGCAGCCCCGGCAGCACCACCGTGCCGAAGGGGTCGACATGGCGCACCGGGTTGGCGGTGATGCGCCCGGCCAGGCGGGCTGTCGGGTCGCCCAGCTTGTCGGCGACGTACCCGTGGGCGGCTTCGTGCAGGGTCACCGCCAGCAGCACCGGAATGACCCAGGTGCTGGCGACGTAGAGAATTTCGGAAATGCCGTCCATCACACCGTCGCCAGAAGGTCGTCAAGCTCGGCCTGGATGGCGCGGACGTTCAGGCTTTTCAGCCGCTGTGCCTTGAAGACGTCCAGCCGCTTCACCCGCGCCTGCGCATCCACGTCCAGCGGACGGCAACCGCGCGCGACGGCGGTCATCTCGTCCATGTCGCCGTTGCAGTGGAGCACGAGGTCGCAGCCGGCGGCCAGGCTTTCGGCCGTGCGCACCGCGAAGTCGCCGGTCAGCGCCTTCATGGACAGGTCGTCGGTCATCAACAGCCCCTCGAACCCCAGTTCTCCGCGCACCACGTCGCGGATCACGGTGGGGGAGGTGGTGGCCGGGCGGTCGGGGTCCAGCGCGGTGTAGACGATGTGGGCCGTCATGCCGTAGGGCGCCTGGGCGAGCGCCTTGAAGGGCACGAAGTCCGTTGCCGCGAGCGTCGCGTGGTCGGCGTCCACCGTCGGCAGGTCGAGGTGGCTGTCGGCGAAGGCGCGGCCGTGGCCGGGAATGTGCTTCACCACCGGCAGAACGCCGCCGGCCAGAAGGCCGGAGATCGCATGGCCGCACAGCGTCGAGACGACCGCCGGATCATGGCCGAAGGCGCGGTCGCCGATGATGTCGTGCGCCCCGGCCACCGGCACGTCGGCCAGCGGGTAACAGTCCACGTCGATGCCCAGATCCGCCAGCTCGGTGGCCAGCAGGCTGGCGTTCAGGCTGACGGCGCGCCCGGCGGCGGCCGGGTCGCGGTCGTGCAGGGCGACGAAGGGCGCCATGGAGGGGGCGTCGCGCCAGTGCGGCGGCTTCAGGCGCCGGACGCGGCCGCCCTCCTGGTCGATGAGCACCGGCGCCTCGCGTCCGACACAGTCCCGCAGGTCCGCCACCAGCGCGCGGACTTGGTCCGGCGTCCCGATGTTGCGGCCGAACAGGATGAACCCATAGGGGTCCGCGTCGGCGAAAAAGGCCCGCTCCTCGTCCGTCAGGCGCGGGCCGGCGAGCCCGAAAATGGCGGCCAGGGGGTGCTTAACGGACAACAAGGCAAGCCTGGTCCCGTGCCTTGAGCTTCTCGCACAGCGCCTTCGCCTCGTCCGCCGAGGCCAGCCCCTTGGCGCGGACGCGGAAGAAGATGCCGCGTTCGCCCTGGTCGGTGCGCTCGACGTCCAGCGACAGGTTGCCGAGCAGGTCCGGGTTGGCGGCCTGGATTTTGTTCCAGGCGGCTTCCGCGCCGGCCTGGTCCCGCAGGGCGGCCAACTGCACCATCCGGTCGCCGCCGCCCGACGGCGCGGAGGCTGCGGAGCGGGGCGCAACGGGCGTCGGTGTCGCGGCCTGCTGCTGAGGTTCGGGTTCCGACGGCGTCGCCTCGGCGGCGGCCTGCCGGGTCGGCTGGTCCGGCGCGGCGGGCTTGGTCGTCGGCGTCGGCTGCGACGGCGCGGCGGCGGGTGCCTCGGCCGCCTGCGTCGGAGCAGGCTCGGGCTCGGCGGCCGGTTCCGGCGGCGCGGCGGTTTCCGCCGGGGCGGGGTCGGCCGGCTCGGGTTCCGGCGTCGCGGCCACCTCGGCCTCGGGCAGCGGCTCCAGCGAGCCACCGGCATCGGCCGGCGCGGGCGGAGCCGTCGGGCTTTCCGGCTCGGGCAGCAGGTTTTCCACCTGCCCGCCGTCGCTGTTCTGACCCAGGCGGTCGTAGACCATCTTGTCCGTGTCGGGCACGTCCATGCCGCCCGGATCGGCGGGTTTGACCTTGTAGGGCTGTTCGTCGGCGGTGATGACCGGCGTGGTCGCCGCCACCTGCTGCGGCTCCTCGCGCAGGAACAGGTACCAGCCGGCGATGCCGGCGGCCACGGCACCGATCACGACGGCCGCCATGACGCCCTTGGACCCGCCGGAGCGGCCTTCGTCCTCGTCGTCCTGGATGTCGTCCATGTCGTCTTCGGCGTAGGGACCGCGCAGGTCCTCGGCGCGCGGCTCATGCTCGGCGCCCGCGGGTTCGGCCGACAGCGGCGGCGCGTCATCGGGCTCCGCCGGCCGGCCGCGCGGCGACAGACGTTCCGGGATCAGGTCCAGAAAGTCATCCTGCGCGTTCGTCTTGTCAGCATCCTTGTCGGGATCGGGTTTGCCCAGTCCCGGTTCCTTGCGATCCCCTGCCATTACCGCATCTCCTCCACCGGCTCGACACCGAATACCGCCAAGCCAGACGCTATCACCGTCGACACGCCATGCACAAGCGCAAGACGGGCCAGACTCAGGGGCTTGTTGTCTTCGTGCAGGAAGCGGAGGTGGGCGTTGTCCTTGCCCTTGTTCCACAGACCGTGGAAGCCGGCCGCCACGTCGTTCATGTAATAGGCAAGGCGGTGCGGCTCATGCGCTTCCGCAGCGCCTTCCACCATGCGCGGCCAGGAGGCCAGCAGGCGGATCAGCGCCATTTCGTCGGGGTCCTCCAGCAGTGCCAGATCCGCTCCGGCCAGGATCTCCGGGTCGCCCGCCTCGGGACCGAACATCTCGATGCCGTGGCGGTGGACCGAGCGGGCGCGGGCGTGGGCGTACTGGACGTAGAAGGCCAGGTTGTCCTTGGATTGCTCCAGGACCTTGGAATAGTCGAACTCCAGCGGCGCGTCGTTCTTGCGCGTCAGCATGATGAAGCGGAACAGGTCCTTGCCCTTGCCCTGGGACCGGTCGTTCAGTTCATCCACCACTTCACGAAGCGTCAGGAAGGTCCCGGCCCGCTTGGACATTTTGACGGGTTCGCCATTGTCCAGAAGCTTGACCAGCTGGCACAGCTTGGCGTCGAAGGTGGCTTCACCGCCGGACACGGCCTTCACCGCCGCCGCCACGCGCTTGACGTAGCCGCCATGGTCGGCGCCCCAGACGTCGATCTGCTGCTTGAAGCCGCGCAGGTACTTGTCGCGGTGGTAGGCGATGTCGGAGGCGAAGTAGGTGAAGCTGCCGTCGGACTTCTTGAGCGCCCGGTCGGTGTCGTCGCCGAATTCCGTCGCCTTGAAGAGGGTCTGCGGGCGGGCCTCCCAGTCGTCGGGGGTCTTGCCCTTGGGCGGCTCCAGCACGCCGACGTAGATCAGCCCGCGCGCCTCCAGGTCTTCCAGAACCTCGGCCACCTTGCCGGCGTCGACGAGGCCCTTTTCCGAGGTGAAACGGTCGTGGTGGACGCCCAGCACCGCAAGGTCCTCGCGGATGAGATCCATCATCTGGGCGATGGCGAATTCGCGCAGCGCCACGCGGCGCTCCTCGGCGTCGGCGTCCACCCACTTGCGGCCGTCGACGGCCACCAGCTTTTCCGCCGCCGGCACCAGATAGTCGCCGCCGTATTCGATCTCCTTCGCCGCCAGCTTGGCGTCGAAATCGGCCTGGCTCATGTCCTCCAGCGCCACCAGATAGCGGGCGAAAAGGGCGTCGGCCAGCTTGTCCACCTGGGCGCCGGCGTCGTTGACGTAGTATTCCTTCGTCACCGCGTAACCGGCCTTGGACAGCAGGGCTGCCAGAGCATCGCCCACCACCGCGCCGCGGCCATGGCCCACATGCATGGGGCCGGTGGGGTTGGCGGAGACGTATTCCACGTTCACCAGCTCGCCCCTGCCCATGTCGCTGTCGCCGAACAGGGTGCCGGTCATCAGGATGTCGCGCAGCACGTCGCGCCAAGCGCTTTCGTCCAGGCGCAGGTTGATGAAGCCCGGCCCGGCGATCTCGGCGTTCGTCACGCCCGGCACCAGCGCCAGCTTCTCCACCAGCAGGCCGGCCAGGTCGCGCGGCTTCATGCCGGCGGCCTTGCACAGCACCATGGCCGCGTTGGTGGCGATGTCGCCGTGGGAGGGATCGCGCGGCGGCTCCGCCGTCACCTTGGAGGTGTCGAGCCCCGCCGGCAGCTTGCCCTCCGCGGCCAGCGCGGAAAGGGCGGTCAGGATGGTGTCCTTGAAGGCGTTGAAAAGGTTCATGGTTTTACCGAGACGTCGAAAAGGCGGATATGTTCGTCGATGGCGAAGCGGTCGGTCATGCCGGCGATGTAGTCGGCCACCTGGCGCGCGGTCTTGCGGCCGTGGGGGCCGTCGCACGGGCGCTGCCACTCGGGTGGCAGCAGGTTGGGCTCGGCGACGAACAGGTTGAACAGGTCCTTGACCACCCGCTTGACCTTGCTGGTCATGCGGTTGACGCGGAAGTGCCGGTACATATTCGGAAACAGGAAGGCTTTCAATGCCTTGTCGTGCGCGACCATTTCATCGGAGAAGGCCACCAGCGGCTTGCCCAGGTGGCGGACGTCGGCGGCCGTTTCGGGCTTGTACGCGGCGATGTTGGCCGTGGTGGTCGCCACCAGGTCGTCCACCATGCGGGTGATGACGCGCCGGAAGCTTTCGTAAATCAGCCGATGCTCGTCAAGGCCGGGGTAGCGGTCCATGACCTCTCGGAACACAGGCCCCACCAGCGGCAGCTCCAGCAGGTCGTCGACCGCGAACAGGCCGGCGCGCAGGCCGTCGTCGATGTCGTGGGCGTTGTAGGCGATGTCGTCTGACAGGGCGGCGACCTGCGCCTCGGCCGAGGCATAGGTGCCCAGCTCCAGATCCTGCTTTTCCGAATACTCGATGATGGCCCGCGGCAGGGGCTTGCTGTCCGCCTGCCCCGTGAGCGGCCCGTTGTGCTTGACCAGCCCCTCCAGCGTTTCCCACGTCAGGTTCAGGCCGTCGAACTCGGCATACCGGCGCTCCAGCTTGGTGACGATGCGAAGCGACTGGGCGTTGTGGTCGAAGCCGTCGTAGTCCTTCATGCAATCCTGAAGCGCGAACTCGCCGGCGTGGCCGAAGGGCGTGTGCCCCAGGTCATGGGCAAGCGCGAGCGCCTCCGCCAAATCCTCGTTCAACCCGATCATGCGGCAGATGGCGCGGGCCACCTGGCTGACTTCCAGGCTGTGGGTCAGGCGCGTGCGGAAGTGCTCGCCCTCGTGGTAGACGAACACCTGCGTCTTGTACTTGAGGCGGCGGAAGGCGTTGCAGTGGATGATGCGGTCCCGGTCGCGCTGGAACTCCGAGCGCGTCGGCGTCGACGGCTCCGGGTGGAGCCGTCCGCGTGTCTGTGCCGGGTCGCAGGCGAACGAGGCGAGGGCGCTTGTCATGGCCGGGACAGTACAGCCGCCGCGCGGGACTGGCAACTGCCTCGACAGGCGGGGCAGAGGCGTTCTGGACGCATTCCAACTTGCGGCAGCGCTGCGGGCGGCCTAGATTCCGCACAGGCGAAGACCGCGCGCTCCCCCGCGTATTCACCCAAGGTTGAACAGGACCAGACCATGAGCGACACCGAGACCCTGACCCCGGCCGAGGGCATCTCCATGACCGAGTCCGCCGCCAAGCGGGTGCAGACGCTGATCGAGGGCGAGAGCAATCCCGACCTGATGCTGCGCGTCATGGTTTCCGGCGGCGGCTGCTCGGGCTTTCAGTACGGTTTCGACCTCGACGCGACGGTCAACGAGGACGACCGCGTGTCCGAGTTCCACGGCGTCAAGTTGGTGATCGACGAGGCGAGCCTTGAAGTTCTCAATGGGTCGCAAGTCGACTACGTGGAGGATCTGATGGGCGCGGCCTTCACGGTCAAGAACCCCAACGCCACCGCCACCTGCGGCTGCGGAACGTCCTTCGCCGTCTGAGGTTTTTCCATCCCGTCGCAATGCATCGGCCCCTTCCGGCAGACGCGGAAGGGGCCGTCGTCGTTCTGGTGGGCACGGTCAGAAACGTCAGTCGGCGCGGGCCTCCCGGACCGGCTCGGACAGGCTCATGAGGTAGTCCAGCAGGGCCTCCTGCTCGTCGGCGGAGACGCCGGCGTCCGCGTCCACCCAGTATTCGTGGCCGGTGCCGTCGGAATGGGCGCGGCGAAGCACGTCGTCGGCCTTGTTCGCCGCGATCACCTTGTCGCGAAGGCCTCGGTCGACCAGTGCCCGCAGGCTTTCCCGCGCGTCGGGGCGGACATGGCGGTAGACGGTGCCCGCCGGGCCGAGATCGGTCCGGGCGTCGGGACCCACCGCGATGCTGCCGTCGTGCAGGTAGGGCGGGCTCCAGCCGACGCCGAGCAGGCCGGGCACGGCATAGCCGCCGCGCATGTCTCCCATCCCGAACGCCAGCGCCACCTGACCCTCGTCGAGCATGTCCGTCGGCACGTCGAGCACCTTGGCATCCTCGCGCACCGGAACGGGTTCGTCGAACGCCCACATGCGCGGCGGCACGCGCCCCTGCACCAGTTGGATGGTGGCGCGCGACGGGTTGGTGCCGATTTCCTCCAGCGGAATGATGCGGTTGTTGGTGAGGAAGGGGCCCGAATGGCAGTCGGCGCAGCCGGCGGCCTCGAACACCTTGCGACCGCTAGTGGCGCGCTCCTCCGACACCTTTTCGGCCGGCGGCGGCGTCAGCGTGTTCTGCCAGGCGGACATGGCGTTGACCTCGCGCCAGGCGGTGGAGCCCTCCTGGGCGATCATGGAGCCGTCCAGGGACAACAGGCTCGGCTGCGGCCAGGTCGGCATGCGGATGACGTCCGCGAGGCCTGGACGCCCGGGCGTCGGGTCCGCCTGGCGGAACACCTCGCCCGGCGAGCGGTCGCCGTCGGGGTCCCAGCGGAAGGCCGGGTTGGCCGCGTTGCGCAGCAGGATCGCCTGGTAGACCTCGGGCGGCAGATCGAAGAGACGCTGCGCGTCGTCGGCCTGCCCGGTGGGGTCGGCGCCGAAGGCATGGACGTTGTTCGTCAGCCCGCTCAGGCCGCCAAACGGCCCGGCCATGAAAATGCCGTTCCAACTGTAGGGACGCTCTCCCTTGGTGAAGGAATCGGGGATCTGCGTCGGGTTGGCCGTCAGGTCCACGCTGGTGTCCGTGCTGCCGGGGAAGGCATCCAGGAACAGGGCGTCCACCCGCTCCTCCAGCGCCTTGGCGTCGGGCAGGGCGTGGGTGGTGCCGTCCGCCAGCGTCACCGTGTCATCGCCCTTCGGCACGTCGGCCAGGTCGATGTCGGTGTGGGTCATGAAAGCGGTGCTGTTGGGAGCAAAGGCGATGAGCCTGGACGGGTTCACGTCGACGTTGGTCGCCCCGTGGATGACTTTGCCGTTCTCGGGGTCGATCGCCGAGTGGCACAACGCGCAGGTGATGCCGACCCTCTCGCGGCCCGCCTCGTCCACCGAGATCGCCAGCCCGATCGGCCAGACGGCGCCCGTGGGCACGTCGAAGCCGGTGTCGATCAATTCGCCCTTCCGGAAGGTGCGCCCGCCGACGGTGACGTCGGACGCCAGCGGGACGCGCAGGTTGTCGGTGTGGCCGCCGTCCAGCGCCAGGGTGGCGTTCACGATGCCTGAGGCCGTGATCGCCCCCGCGCCCACGCCCACGATGTCGGAAAAGAAACGTTCCGACCCGAACGGCTCGCGGTAGAACATGGCCTGCCCCAGGTCCAGCAGATCCTGCGTGATGGGCACCGCGCCGTTGGCCGGGTCCGCCCTGGCGGGATCGCGCGCCGCGTCGGCCTGGGTGAGCGTCTCGCCCCACAGGTCGTAGGTGGTTTCCGTGGCCTTGGCGGGCGGGTTGAGGACCATGTCCTCGGGCGGTTCATAGGCGTATCGCGCCGTCTGCTCCACGAAGGGCAATTGGTGGCCCTGTCCGTGTTCCTGCAGCAGTCGCGGCAGGTCGACCACGGCGAGGTCTTCCGCCTTCTCAGCCGTCCCGGCCGCGCCTGCCGCCGAGGCACCTCCCAGAAGCACTGCCAGCGTCAGCAACCCGTTCTTCCGCTGTGTCATCGGCTTCATCCTTTGTTTGTTTTGGATGTGCGGTGCGAACGGTAGTCCGATATTGCCGGTTCTCATTCTCCGAAAAGAGCTTTGCGTTGAACCATTGAGTTGTCTGCTTGGTCAACTCTCGGCCCGGTCTGCCGGACGGGGCGGCGGCGGCTTTGTCGCACTTCCGACACGGATCGAGGATTGTCGGGACCGCCACACGCCCCGTCGGCCAAGCAAATCAATCATTTCAAGATGTTATCGTTTGGCATTGTCCTTGCTTAGAGGCGTGTCAGCGAAAGGCTGTCGTTGTCTCAGGAGGATTCCCCCAATGCTCAACGTGACTGACACTGCCGTCGACGCCATCCGCCGCGTGATCGGCAAGGGCGCGACCGAGGCCCCGCCCGCAGGCCTGCGCATCATGGTCTCGGCCGGCGGCTGCTCGGGCTACCAGTACCGCATGGGGCTGGTGGCCGATGCCGAGACCGGCGACACGGTCATCGACTTCGAGGACGTGAAGGTCTTCGTCGATGCCGAGAGCATCCCGCTGCTCTCCGGCGCCCGCCTGGACTTCGTGGACGACATCTCGGGCTCGGGCTTCGTGTTCGACAACCCCAACGCCGGCGACAAGTGCTCGTGCGGCAAGTCCTTCTCAGGCTGAGGCGCCGAACGCCGCAGGCCGCCGGCTCCACCAAGACGCATTTCCCAAGGAAGGTCCCCAGCCATGTGGAACTACACCGACAAGGTCAAGGAATACTTCTTCGATCCCAGGAACGCCGGCGTGCTGGAAGACGCCAACGGCGTGGGCGAGGTGGGCTCCATCTCCTGCGGCGACGCGCTGCGCCTGATGATCAAGGTGGACGACTCCACCGGCCTCATCACCGACGCCAAGTTCCAGACCTTCGGTTGCGGGTCGGCCATCGCATCGTCTTCGGCGCTGACCGAACTCATCATCGGCAAGACGGTGGACGAGGCCCGCGCGGTGACCAATCAGGACATCGCCGACTTCCTGGGCGGCCTGCCGCCGGAGAAGATGCACTGCTCCGTCATGGGCCACGAGGCGCTGATCGCCGCCATCGCCAACTACAAGGGCGAGGAACTGGCCGAGGACGACCACGAAGAGGGCGCGCTGCTCTGCAAGTGCTTCGGCATCGATGAAGGCATGGTCGAGCGCGCCGTCAAGGGCAACAAGCTGACGACGCTGGAGCAGGTGACCGCCTACACCAAGGCTGGCGGCAGTTGCAAGACCTGCCACGAGAAGATCGAGGAGGCGCTCGCCACGTTCAACGCGCAGATGGTGGAGGAGGGCACACTGTCGGCGGCGGAAGCCTTCACTCTGGGCGATGTACCCAAGCCCGCGCCCAAGCCGGCCACCATCTCCGGCCCCGTGCAGATCAGCCCGCTGGCGGAGCAGGCCACCAAGGCCAAGCCCGCGGGCCTGACCAACCTTCAGAAGATCACGCTCATCCAGCAGGCCATCGAGGACATCCGCCCGCAGCTTCAGCGCGACGGCGGCGACATCTCGCTGGTGGACGTGGACGGCGACACGGTGGTCGTGCAGCTCTCGGGCACCTGCGTCGGCTGCCAGATGAGCGCGGTGACGATCCAGGGCGTGCAGGCCGCGCTGATGGAAAAAGTCGGCCGCCCGCTGCGGGTCATCCCCCACACCGCCATGGCCAGCGCCTGAGCCCCAACCCTGGAGTGAGCACGATGACCGACGTCAAGCCTCAGGGCATCTACCTCGACAACAACGCCACCACCCGCGTCGACCCCCGCGTGGTGGAGGCCATGCTGCCCTTCTTCACCGAGCAGTTCGGCAACCCGTCGTCCATCCACAGCTTCGGCGCCGACGTGGGCAAAACGGTGCGCTGGGCGCGCGACCAGGTGAAGACCCTGCTGGGCGCGGAGCACGACAGCGAGATCGTGTTCACCTCGGGCGGCACGGAAAGCGACAACGCCGCCATCCTCTCGGCGCTGACGACGCAGAAGGGCCGGGACGAGATCATCACCTCGGCCGTGGAGCATCCCGCCGTGCTGGCGCTGTGCGAGTACCTGGCGAAGCACGAAGGATACACCCTGCACGTGATCCCGGTGGACAGCCTGGGCCGGCTGGACGTCAACGCCTACGACAAGGCGCTGTCGGAAAACACGGCCATTGTCTCCTTCATGTGGGCCAACAACGAGACGGGCACCATCTTTCCCATTTCCAGGCTGGCGGCCATGGCGAAGAAGGTCGGCGCCCTGTTCCACACCGATGCGGTGCAGATCGTCGGCAAAATGCCGCTGAACGTGGCGGCGACGGAGATCGACTTCCTGTCGCTGTCCGGCCACAAGCTGCACGGTCCCAAGGGCATCGGCGCGCTGTATGTCCGCCGCGGCACCCGCCTCCGGCCGATCATCCGGGGCGGCCATCAGGAGCGCGACCGCCGTGCCGGCACGGAGAACGTCACCGGCATCGTCGGCCTGGGCAAGGCGTGCGAACTCGCCATGGAGTACATGGAACACGAGAACATCGCCGTGAAGGCCCTGCGCGATAAGCTGGAGCAAGGCATTCTGGCGAAGGTCTCCCACTGCTTCGTCACCGGCGACCCCGCCGACCGCCTGCCCAACACCTGCAACATCGCCTTCGAGTACATCGAGGGCGAGGCGATCCTGCTGTTCCTCAACCGCCTGGGCATCGCGGCCTCGTCGGGCTCGGCCTGCACCTCGGGCTCGCTGGAGCCGAGCCACGTGATGCGCGCCATGAACGTGCCCTTCACGGCGGCCCACGGCGCCACGCGGTTCTCCCTGTCGCGGGAGACGACGGAAGCGGAGATCGACGCGGTGATCGACGCCGTGCCGGCGATCATCGAGAAGCTGCGCGCCCTGTCGCCCTTCTGGGACAAGGACACACCCAAGGCAGAGGCCTTCGACCCGGCCTACGCCTGACCCCGCGCAAGCCCAAGCACCCGCACCGGAGGGCGGCTTCATGAGCAGCAGGACGACCCCCATCGTCATGAACGACACCACCCTGCGCGACGGCGAACAGACCGCCGGCGTCGCCTTCACCACCGCCGAGCGCATCGCCATCGCCCGCGCGCTCTCCGAGGCCGGGGTGCCGGAACTGGAAGTGGGCATTCCCGCCATGGGCGCCGAGGAATGCGAAGACATCCGCACCATCGCCGGCCTCGGGCTGGCGGCGACGCCCATTGCCTGGTGCCGGATGCTGCCGGGAGACCTCGCGGCGGCGGCCTCCTGCGGGGTGCCCATGGTCAACCTGTCGGTCAGCGTCTCCGACCAGCAGATCCGCAGCAAGCTGGGCCGAGACCGCGCCTGGGTGCTGTCGAGCATCGCGGCGACCGTGCGCCGGGCGGTGGACATGGGGCTGATGGTCTCGGTCGGCGGCGAAGATTCCAGCCGCGCCGACCCCGACTTCCTGGCCCGCGTGGTGGAAACCGCCGAGGCCGCCGGCGCGCGGCGGTTCCGCTTCGCCGACACGCTGGGCGTCATGGACCCCTTCGCCACCCGCCGCGCCTTCGAGCGCCTGCGGGCGGTGACGGACATGGAGCTGGAAATCCACGCCCACGACGACCTGGGCCTTGCCACCGCCAATTCCCTGGCGGCCGTTCAGGGCGGGGCGACGCATGTGTCGACCACCGTCAACGGCCTGGGGGAGCGCGCCGGCAACGCGCCGCTGGAGGAGGTCGTCATGGCGCTCCATCACCTCCACGGCCGCGACACGGGCGTTTCCCCCCGCGCGCTGCCGCTGGTGTCGGAGATGGTGGCGCTGGCCTCGGGGCGGCCGGTGCCGGTGAACAAGTCCATCGTGGGGGAGGGCATCTTCACCCATGAAAGCGGCATCCATGTCTCGGGCATCCTGCGCGATCCGGCCAACTACCAGACGCTCGACCCGCGCGAGCTTGGCCGCGCGCACCGGCTGGTGCTGGGCAAGCACTCGGGGCTGTCGGGCGTGCTGAACGCCTGCCGCGAGATCGGGCTGGAGGTCGGGCCGCCCCAGGGCCGCGCCATGCTGGCCCGCGTCCGCCTGCACGCCGCCGAGACCAAGCGCGCACCCTCGGCCGACGACCTGCGGCGGTTCTTCGTTGAGACCCTGGCGGTGGCAGAGGCGGCGCTGGTGCTGCCCGAGGCGCCCGCCGGGTCCGGGCTGACCAACTGATGCCGCTGGACGCCGCCGCCATGACCACGCTCGACCGCAAGCCCGGCCTCCTCGCCCTGCTGAAGGAGGACGTGGACAGCGTGCTCGACCGCGACCCGGCGGCGCGCGGACGGCTGGAGGTGCTGGTCACCTATCCCGGCCTGCACGCGATCCTGCTGCACCGGCTGGCGCACCGGCTGTGGCGGCGCCGGTTCCGCTTTTCCGCCCGCTTCCTGGCCTTCCTGGGGCGGCTGGTGACGAATGTGGATATCCATCCCGGCGCCACCATCGGCCGGCGGTTCTTCGTCGATCACGGCGCCGGCGTCGTCATCGGCGAGACGGCTGAGATCGGCGACGACGTGACGCTCTATCAGGGGGTGACGCTGGGCGGCACCACGCTCGCGAAGGGCAAGCGCCACCCGACGCTGAAGGACGGCGTGCTGGTGGGGGCGGGGGCCAAGGTTCTGGGCGCCCACACCATCGGCGAGAACGCCCGCATCGGCGCCAATTCGGTCGTCATCGGCGACGTGCCGCCGGGCATGACGGTGGTCGGCATCCCCGGCCGCGTCGTCCTGCCCGAGGACCGCCGACGGCGCGTGGCGGGCGACGTCGACCTGGACCACCACCTGATGCCCGACCCGGTCGGCCGGGCGCTCGCCTGCCTGGTGGACCGCATCACCGAGCTTGAGGCCCGGCTGGCGGAAGTCGCGCCGCCGCGAACGCCGGCCGACGCCTGCCACCTGTGCGGCGGGCCCTGCGACGGCGCCTGCATCGGCCATGGCCCGCGCGGGGCCACGGTTTCTTCCCCCACTCACGGGAGTTCCCCCATGACCACCAGCCCATTCCTGACCGAAATGAACAGCCTGTCCGCCGCCGAGGACTTCTTCGAGGCGCTCGACGTGCCTTTCGACCCGCAGGTGGTGCGCGTCAACCGCCTGCACATCCTCAAGCGCTTTTCCGACTACCTGAAGCGCACTGACATGGGCGGCCTGGACGACGACGCCCTGCGCGCGCTCTACCGCGAAAAGCTCGCCATCGCCCATGCCGACTTCGTGCAGTCCGACGCGGTGACGGAAAAGGTCTTCAAGGTGTTCAAGGACGCCCACGGCAAGGCCTTCGTCGGCCTTGAGGAGATCGAGGTGCTGTCGGTCCGGTCCTGACGCCCGAATTGTCTTGCGCGTTGGTCGGGCATGGGCCACAACGGCCGTTCGACTGACAGACACGACGACGAGGGAGTGCCTCCATGTCCCCCAACCAGGTTCGCGCCAGCCACATCCTGCTCATGTACAAGGGCTCCATGCGCTCCACCGCCGACCGCTCCAAGGAAGAGGCGCAGACGCAGATCGCCGACCTGAAGCAGCAGGTCGAAAACGGCGCCGACTTCGCCGAGCTGGCCAAGAAGCACTCCGACTGCCCGTCGGGCCGCGAGGGCGGCGACTTGGGCCAGTTCCCCAAGGGCGCGATGGTGCCCGAGTTCGAGCAGGCCGCCTTCGCGCTGGAGCCGGGCCAGACTTCGGACGTGGTGGAGACGTCGTTCGGCTACCACCTCATCCAGCGTACCGGCTGATCAGCGCAAGCTGCTGAGACGGCAAGGCCGACCGGCCGCCGCGCCTTATGGCGCGTGAGCCGGCGTGGCGCTTGAACGCTGGGCCGACGATTTCAATCGTCGGCGCGTATGAAACAGGCCCGGGCGGTTCCGCCCGGGCCTTTCGCGTTTCAGGGCCTACTTGCCGTAGACCTTCTTGGCCTCGCGCCGGCGGGCGTGCAGGACCGGCTCGGTATAGCCGCTGGGGCTCTCGCAGCCCTTGAACACCAGATCGCAGGCGGCCTTGAAGGCGACGCTGCCTTCGAAGTCCGGCGCCATGGGACGGTAAGCCGGATCGCCCTGGTTCTGCCGGTCCACCACGGCAGCCATCCGCTTCATGGTCTCCATAACCTGGTCCTCGGACACCACGCCATGGCGCAGCCAGTTGGCGATGTGCTGGCTGGAGATGCGCAGCGTCGCGCGGTCCTCCATCAGGCCCACGTCGTTAATGTCGGGCACCTTGGAGCACCCGACGCCATGGTCCACCCAGCGCACCACATAGCCGAGAATGCCTTGCGCGTTGTTGTCCAATTCCGCCTTGATCTCGTCGGGCGCCCAGTTGGGGCGGTCGGCCAGCGGGATGGTCAGCAGGTCGTCCAGAGAGGCCGCCGGGCGGTCCTTCAACTCGTCCTGGCGCGCCGCCACGTCGACGGCATGATAGTGCAGGGCGTGCAACGTCGCGGCGGTGGGCGAGGGGACCCAGGCCGTATTGGCGCCCGCCTGCGGGTGACCCACCTTTGTCTTCAGCATGTCGGCCATCCGGTCGGGCATGGGCCACATGCCCTTGCCGATCTGCGCCTTGCCGCGCAGGCCGCAGGCCAGGCCGATGTCGACGTTGCGGTCCTCATAGGCCTTGATCCAGGGTGTCTCCTTCATGGCGCCCTTGCGGATCATGGGACCGGCTTCCATGGAGGTGTGGATTTCATCGCCTGTGCGGTCCAGGAAGCCGGTGTTGATGAACACGACCCGATCCTTGGCGGCCCGGATGCACTCCTTGAGGTTGGCCGAGGTGCGCCGCTCCTCGTCCATGATGCCCATCTTGATGGTGTTGCGCGGCAGGCCAAGGATGTCTTCGACGCAGCCGAACAGCTCGACGGCGAAGGCCACTTCCTCGGGCCCGTGCATCTTGGGCTTGACGATGTAGATGGAGCCCATGCGGCTGTTGGAATGCTTGCCATAGCCCTTCAGGTCGTGAACGGCGATGGCGCTGGTGCACATGGCGTCCAGGAAGCCTTCGGGTATCTCGCTGCCGTCGTCCAGCAGCACGGCGTCGTTGGTCATCAGGTGGCCGACGTTGCGCACCAGCATGAGCGACCGGCCGGGCAGCGCGACGGTGGCGTGGCCGTCTGGCGCGGTGTAGGTGCGGTCGGCCTGCATGCTGCGCTTGAGTGTCTTGCCGCCCTTCTCGAAGGTCGCCGTCAGGTCGCCCTTCATGAGGCCGAGCCAGTTGCGGTAGACGCCCACCTTGTCCTCGGCGTCCACGGCGGCCACCGAATCCTCGCAGTCCATGATGGTGGTCACCGCCGACTCGGCGACCACGTCGGCGACGTGCGCGGCGTCGTCCTTGCCGATCGGATGGCTGCCGTCGATGACGATTTCCAGGTGCAGGCCGTTGTGCTTCAAAAGCACCGTGCGGGGCGCGGACGCATCCCCGGTGTAGCCGGCGAACTGGCCGGCCGTCACCAGGCGGGTCGGGGCGCCGCTCGTCTGGGCCACCACCAGCGCGCCGTCCTCTACCGCATAGCCGGCGGCGTCCTTGTGGGAGCCGCCCTCCAGCGGTGCCACGTCGTCGAGCAGGTCACGGACGAAGGCGATCACGCGGGCGCCGCGCGTGGGGTTGTACCCGCCCGTGCCGATCTCCGCGCCATCGGTTTCGGGAATCACGTCCGTGCCGTACAGCGCGTCGTACAGGCTACCCCAGCGCGCGTTGGCCGCGTTCAGGGCATACCTGGCGTTGTTCACCGGGACCACAAGTTGCGGCCCGGCGATGAGCGCGATCTCGCTGTCGACGTTGGCGGTGCCGACCTCGAAATCCTCGCCTTCGGGCAGCAGGTAGCCCAGATCCTTGAGGAACCGGGTGTATTCCGCGTGGTCGATGGGCTTGCCGCGCCGGCCCTGGTGCCAGGCGTCGATCTCCCTTTGCATACGGTCGCGCTCGGCCAGCAGGGCGCGGTTGCGCGGCGCCAGGTCGTGGGCCAGGGCGTCCAACCCTTGCCAGAAGACGTCCGGCTCGATGCCGGTGCCGGGCAGGGCCTCGGTGGTGATGAAGTCGTACAGCGGCTTGGCGACGCGCAGGCGTCCGACATCGATCCGGTCGGTCACGGCGGGGTGCTCCTCCCTGAAGCATTCTAAGGTTCGGCCTATAAGGATCGGCCCGATACCTTAGGACTTCAAGGGGCTATTCGCTCAAGGCGCGGGCCAACTCGTCCTTGTTCATGCGCGAGCGGTTGGGAATGTCGCGGCGCTGCGCCTCGCGGTAGAGTTCCGCCTTGGTGGGCTCGCCCTGGCCGCGGGCGTGGGCGCCGATGCGCTCGGCGTCGGGCGGCTGCCTGGAATACTGCCGGCCGCGGTGCATGTCCCGGCGCTTCTTCTCGGTGGTGTGTCGGTACTGCTCGTCGGTCATGCGTTCGCGCGCCTTTTTCGGCAGGTAGCGTTCGCCGGTATCGCGGGAGCGCTCGCCCGAGCGGGTGCCCCACTCCTCTTCCGTCCACTTGTCCAGGTGGGTTTTCGGCTTGCGGCCCTCGTAGCCGCCGCCACGGCGCTTGTATTCCTGCACCGCCAATTGGGCCTTGCGCGCCGACCATTGGCCCGGCTCGCCGCCCTTGTCGCTGTCGGTGATGTCCTTCTTCACCCTTTCCCAAAGACTGGGATCGGTGCGTTTCGCCCTGGATGCCATGGCATGCGTCTCCTCCTTCGCCGGCCCGTGCAGAGGAGACGACGGAGAAGGCCACCCGGATCACCGGTTATGGGCGAACGGGACGTGGTCCGGCCGCCACGCGATCATCCTTCACCCGCACGGCTTCGGGCCGGGACTCGGCCAGGGCGCGAGCCGCGGCGGCGGCCTCGTCGGCGGCCTCGGCGGCTTCCGCAGTCGGCGGCTCGGCGGCGGACTGGACGGCCGGGGCGGCATCCTCCCACGGGATGGCGTAGGCCTCCACGGGCTCGCGCACGCCCTTGAGCGACAGGGCGCCCAATGGGTTGAACGAAAACGGCTTTCCGGCACACAGGTCCCGCACAACCGATGAACAGACGATCTGGTCGGTTTCCGCCGCGTTGCACAGGCGCGAGGCCAACTGCACGGTGGCGCCGAAGTAGTCGTTGTCCTCGGCGATGGGTTCGCCGGCATTGAGCCCGACCCGCAGGCGGATGACGCGGTCGGGGTTGGCCTTGTTGTGCTCCTGCATGGCGCGCTGGATTTCGATGGACGCCGCCACGGCGTTGGCGGCCACCGAGAAGGTGGCCATGATGCCGTCGCCGGTGTGCTTGACCTCGCGGCCGTCCATCTGCGCCAGGGCGCTGCGCACGACGGCGTTGTGGGCGCGCACGGATTCCTGCGCGGCGGCATCCCCGATCTCGTCCGTCAGATCGGTGGAGCCCACCATGTCGGTGAACACGATGGTGATCATGCTGGGCGGCGGCGCCTTGGTGGCCGGCGTGTTCCAGTCGTTCATGATGCGCGGCAGGGCGTCCAGCGCGCCGGGCTTCTTCGCAAGCCACTGCTCCATGGCCTTGCGGCCGGCCTCGGCCATGGCGACATAGCGCGGCTCGGCCATGTACTCGTCAAGCTTGGATACAAAGCTTTCCGCCAGCTTGGGCTTGGTGCCGATGACTTCGATGGTTTCCCGCAGAAGCTCGGTGCGGCGCGGCTGCTTGGCGCGTTCGGACAGGGCCTGGGCGGCGCCCGACAGGAACAGATTGGCGCCGAACTTGTTGAAGGCGTCCAATTGGGGGTGCGACGTGCGCAGCACGCGCACCGCAGCGCCCAGGAACTTCATCATCCGGGCGCGGTCCTGCTCGAACTTGAGCGTCTCGGCGTCGGGTTCGGGTTCGGCGCGCCGGGGCGGGGCGGGCGGCTCCTCGGCCTTCTCCGCGGCGTCCTCCTTCTTTTCCTTCGCGCCGTCCTTGCCGCCTTCGGTGGTGGCCTTCTTGAGCGCCTCCTGCGCGGCGGCGGCGGCCTTTGCGGCGGCTTCGGCCTCGGCGCGCTGGCGGGCCTCGGCCTCACGGTTCAGGTGGCCCGCATCCTCGCCTTCCGCCGTCTTCCTCGAGGCCTTGTCGGCGGCTTCCTTGGCGGCGGCAGCCTTCTCGTCGGCGGCGGTCTTGCGTTTGTCGTTGCGTTCCTTCTCGGCCGCCTCGGCGGCGCGGCGGGCGGCTTCCGGATCGTCGGACGCACCTTTGCTGCGGTCCGCGCTCAGGCCTTCCAGCGGCACGTAGGCCAGAACCAACGGCACCGCGCTCAGCAGGAACAACGAGATGAAGACCAGGAACAGGATACCCGTCAGGTTCCCGCCCAGCGCCACGCCCATGCCCGCCAGCTGCCCCATGAACAACGACGCCATGCCGGTGCCCAGGATGGCGATGATCAGCGCCGAGACCATGACCATGGACAGCCGCAGCACGAAGTCCTTGGCGGCGGTGCGCGGCGGCGGGGCATCGGTGGCGGGCGCGCCGGCGAAGGCGAAGTCGGGCCGGCCGTAGGCGGCGGCGAAGGGCGCGGTCTGCTGCTGTCGGCTGGCGCGGGCGGCCTTGGCCTCGGCCATGGCCTGCTTGGCGCGCGGGCTGATGTAGGCCAGCGCCTCGTCGCTGGTGTTGCTGTCGGGATACCAGGTCTCGCGCGTGACCTTGGTGGGCTTGTTGGTCTGGCTTTCGACACTTTGGGCCTCGGCGATGGCCTTGCTGCGCTCGTCGCCGGGGAAACGCGCGTGGAGGGACCATTCCGCCCCTTCCAGCACGTAAAGCTCGTAGTTGACGATCGCCGGCATCTTGCCCTGGCCCATCCTCGACACGGTCGCCGCACGCTGACGGCGACCAACCACATGGCTTAGGTCTACCCCATAGATGCGGTGAGTGCATCCCCATCTGCAATGATGAGGGTCACATTCTTAACAAATCGCCACTGAAGCGCGCGAAACCGGCGGCTCAGCGTGTTCCGGACACGAAAAGACCCGCCTCCGTAACGGAGGGCGGGTCTTTTCCGAACAGTCCACGAGGACCGGGCCTTGGGGGCGCGCAGAGGCGCCCGGCAGGACCTTATTCGCCGCGCTTCAGACCGAAGCTCGCAAACCGCTTGTTGAACTTGGCGAGCTGGCCGCCGGTGTCCATCAGGCGATGCACGCCGGTCCAGGCCGGGTGCGACTTCGGGTCGATATCCAGGCGAATGCTGTCGCCCTTCATGGTCGACCGGGTCTTGAACTCGGTGCCATCGGTCATGGTGACCGTGATCTCGTGGTACTCGGGGTGAATGTCCTTCTTCATCGTCCGCCTCGTCCTGAAAAGAGCGCGTTGTATAGCCGAGACGGCGCGCCTTTTCAAGGGCGCGCGTCAATGAAAACGCGCGGGGAATTCGTGCGCGAAACCTAGCGCTGATCGAGCTTCAATTCAATGCGTCGATTGCGCGCCATGGCCTCGGGCGTCTCGCCGTCGGTGATCGGCTGGTGCTCGCCGAAACCCGCCGCGGCCAGCCGCTGCGGCGGCACGCCCCGGTCGATCAGGTATTCGACGACGGTGGTGGCCCGCGCGGTGGAAAGCTCCCAGTTGTTGTCGAACCGGGCGGTGCGGATGGGCCGGCGGTCGGTGTGGCCGTCCACGCGCAGGATCCAGTCGATGTCCTCGGGGATTTCGTCGGCGATCTGCGAGATGGCGTCGGCCAGCTTGTTCAACTCGTCCTCGCCGGCCAGGCCCAGGGTGGAGGAGCCGCTGCCGAACAGAATTTCCGACTGGAAGACGAAGCGGTCGCCCTCAATGCGGATGCCCTCGCGGTCGCCGAGGATTTCCCGCAGGCGGCCGAAGAATTCGGACCGGTAGCGCTGCAATTCCTGCACCTTCGACGCCAGCGCCTGGTTGAGGCGCCGTCCCAGGTCGGCGATCTGCACCTGCTGTTCCTCGTTGCGCGCCTCGGCGGCCTCCAGAAGATCGTTGATTCGCGCCAGTTCCTGCTGCAGGCGCTCGATCTGCTGTTCCAGAAGGGCGGCGTGGGCGCGTGCCTCCAGGGACAGTTCCTCCTCGCCCACCAGCTTCTGCTCGGTCTCCTCGAGCCTGGCGGCCATCTCCTGCGCCTGTCGGGTCAGGTCTTCCTTGAGCGCCTGGAGGGCCTTGATGTCCTGTTGCAGCAGCGCGATCTGCCGCAACTGGTCCTGGATGCGCTGCTCCGCCTCGGCCTTTTCCTGTTCGGAAAGCTCGGCCCGCTGGCGGGCGGCGGCGGCCTGCTCCAGGGCCTGGGCGCGCTCTTCCTCCGTCATGTCCAGACGCTCGCGCAGGGCGGCGGCCTCCTGCTCGGCGGCGGCGATGTCGGCCTGGGCGCTCGTCAACTGGCGGTCCAGCCGGGCGGTTTCCTCGGCGGTCTGGCGCAGCGTGGCCTGAAGGTTTTCGATCTGCGCGTTGGCGTCGGTCAACTGCGCCGTCAACTGATCCACGTTCAGGCGCATGTCCTCGTTGGCGGCGCGTTCGATGGCGAGTAGGTCCGTCAGTTCAGAGACCCGGCGCGTCAGGCGCTCAAGGGCCGCCTCGCGGCCGGACAGCATCTGGCCGAGGAAGAACTGTGCCAGCGAAAACACCATCAACACGAAGATGATGATGATGAGCAACTGCGCCAGGGCGTCGACGAAGCCCGGCCAGTGATCGGTCGTGCGGCGCGTTCTGCGGCGGGAGGAAAGGGCCATGCGGCGTCCTCGGGACCAGGAAACGGGAAGCGGCGGCCGTCATGCCCGGTCGCCGCCGTGCTCTCGCAATCAGCGGCCGTAGGGCGGGGTTCCGCCTCCGGGGCCGGAAAGGCGTTCGTGCTCCGACGATCCGCCGGACGAGGGGGCGGGCTCCTCGGCAAGGGCGGCGATGGTGCGCGCCAGCAGCTTGATTTCGCTGCGGACTTCCTTGACCGTGTACTCGCGCCCGCGCGCCAGCTCCTCGCTCAGGCGCTGGACGGCGACGTCCACGTTGCGCAGGTGGCCGCGGCTGGCATCGTCCAGTCCGAAGCCGCCCGAGGCCGTCGCCTCCGCGATCTTCTGAAGCAGGGGTTTGAGTTCCTGCTGGCTTTCGGCCATGCGCAGCATGAGCGTCTGCTCCGCGCGCATCTGGTCGGTGAGCGTGGTCAGGCGGTCGGTCAGGTCGCGCAACTGGGTGTTGGCGCCGACACGCGCCTCTTCCGTCCGCGAGACCGTGTGCTGAAGCTCCTGCAGGCTGTCGGCCGTCTGCTCCAGCAGCGCCTGGATGTAGGCCGGCACCGAGGTTTCGGCCTCGACGGCCGTGCCGCCGCCCGCTGAGACGCGGGTGACGCCCGACAGCCAGTCTTCCAGCTCGTTGTAGAAGGCGTTCTGGGCCTGGTTGGCCTGAAGGTCGACAAAGCCCAGGATGAGCGACCCCCCCAGGCCGAACAGCGAGGAGCTGAACGAGGTGCCCATGCCCTCCAGCGGCTGTTCCAGGCCCTGCTTGAGGTTGTCGAACACCGTCTGCATGTCGGCGCCCGCGCCCAGCGAGAGCTGGCCGATGACGTCGCCGACGCTGCCAATGGTCTGCATCAGGCCCCAGAAGGTGCCCAGCAGGCCGAGGAAGATGGACAGGCCGATGAAATAGCGGCTGATCTCGCGGCTTTCGTCCAGGCGCGAAGCAATGCCGTCCAGCAGCGAGCGCATGGCCGGTGCCGACAGCGTGAACCGGCCGCCGCGCTGCTTGCTCTGCCCCAGCATGGTGGCCATGGGCGCCAGCAGACGCGGTGCCGTGTCGGTGCTGACGGACGCGCGGTCCGGGTGCTGGCGGAAGTCGTCGATCCACTGGGCCTCGGGGCCGAGCATGGCGACCTGGCGGATGTTCAGGCCGATGCCGATCAACAGCACGCCCAGAATCAGGCCATTGAGCGCCGGATTCGCCATGAAGGCGTCAAGCAGCGGCTGGAACAGGAGCCCCGCGACGATCAGCACGGCAATGAGGAATACGGCGATGCGGACCAGGAAGCGTCTGGGTCGGATCATGAAACAACCTTCCTTCGGCGGGCCGGTCGGGCGGCGCCCGCTTTGAGGCGGCGGGGTGGGGTGGGCCGGGGCACCGTCAGCGCTCCAGCACGATGACGTCGACGCGGTCCAGCGACCCGTCGGTGGCGGTGTTGCCCAGCGCCCGCACCTCGATGCGGGTGGAGCTGATGCCGGCGTCGACCAGGCGCGACCGCACGGCAAGGGCGCGCGACAGCGAGAGGCGGCGGCTGCGGCTCTCCTCGGCCTCGGAGCCGGGCGCGTAGGCGTTCAGGCGCAGGCGCAGCGACGGGTTTCGGTCCAGCCGGGCCGCCAGCGCCTCCAGCGAGCCCACGGCATCCTCGGGCGGTTCGGCGACATTGGGCGCGAAGGCGACGGTAAGCCGGTCGCCGTCGGCGTCGCCGGGCAGGGCGGCCTGCTGTTCGGATGCCATGGCGGCCTCGGCCTCGGGCTGCGACGGCGTGGAGGCCTGCTGCACCGCGGCTTCGTCCTGCGCCGGCTTGGCCGTCGGCCGAGGTGCCGCATCGGCGGCCTCGGCCGGGCGGGCAGGCGGCAGGTCGGGCAGGGGCGGCGGCGCCGGCACGGCGGCGGCTGCGGTGTCCGTCTGTTCGGCTGTCTCGGGCGCCTCGGGCTTGGTCGGTGCGGGCGACGGCGTCGGTGCGGCGGCGGGTGCGTCCGGCTTGACGTCGGGCCGCGCCGGCGGTGCCTCGGCCACGGCGGGCGTGGTCGGCTTGGCGGGAGCGGGGGCAGGCACGGCGGCGGCAGGCGGCACCGGCTTTTCCTGCGGCGGCGCCGCGGTGCGTTTCGCCTTGCGTTCGGGTTTCGGCGCCAGCGGCGTCTTGGGCGCAGCCGGCTCGGGTGCGGCCTCTGGCTGCGGAGCGGGCTGCGGAGCCGGCTGCAAAGCTGGAGCGGGACGGGCGGGCGTCCGGCGCGGGGTCACGCCTTGCGGACCCTGCCGCGGCGGCTCGACCAGCAGCCGGGAGCGCGGCGCGGTAGGGTCGGGAAAGACAGCGCCGCCCCCGATGACCGGGCGATCCACGTAGGGGCTGTCCGCTGCCCCGGCGGCGACGGGCGCCACGGGCAACACCATCGCGGCCAGTCCGGCGGCCAGAAGGCAACGGCGAGGCGATCGGGTCATGGGACGGGCGGGAGCCTCCGCGCTGTGACACAGGCACACCCTGAAGGCGCTACACCTTCAGGGTGTTCCAGTATGTGTATATATCACCGCACCGTTCAGGGGCAACGGGAGAGCGCCGATTTCCCGAGAACGATCAAGCGTTTGCCTTGCGCAGCATGTCGCGCAGCGGCGTGAGCAGCTTTTCGTTGGCGGCCACGATATTGCCGCTGAACAACGGATTTCCCTTGCCGCCCAGGTCCTCGACGAAGCCGCCGGCCTCCTTGATGAGCAGGATGCCCGCCGCCACGTCCCAGGGCTTCAGGCCGTGTTCCCAGAAACCGTCGTAGCGCCCGGCGGCGACGAAGGCCAGGTCCAGCGAGGCCGCACCGAAGCGCCGCACGCCGGCCGTCGAGGTCATGACATGCGCCAGTTCCCGCAGGTAGGGCCCGTGCTCGCCCCGGCCCAGGTGCGGGATGCCGGTGCCGATGACGGCCTGGTCCAGCCGCTGGCGGCCGGCAACGCGCAGGCGGCGGTCGTTGTGGAAGGCGCCCGCGCCTTTCTCGCCCCAGAACAGATCGTCGGTCACCGGGTTGTAGATGACGCCGGCGATGACCTCGCCCGCCCGCTCCAGCCCGATGGAGATGGCGAAGTGGGGGATGCCGTGGACGAAGTTGGTGGTGCCGTCGATGGGATCGACGATCCAGCGGTGGTCGCTGAACTCGTCGGGCTTCTGCTCGCCGGTTTCCTCGCCCAGGAAGCCCCAGCCGGGGCGTGCCTTGGTGAGTTCCGCCTTGAGCAGTTTTTCGGCCTTGACGTCGGCGGCGGTCACGAAGTCGCTGGGGCCCTTGACGGACACCTGCAACTGTTCGACCTCGCCGAAGTCGCGAGCCATGGCGCGGCCGGCCTTCTTGGCGGCGTTGACCATGACGTTGAGATTTGCGCTGCGAAGAGCCATGCCGTGTCTACGCCTCAGCCCTTGTAGCGTTCGACGTAGGAGGTGTCCTCGGTGTTGACCACGATCTTGGTGCCGGCCTCGATGAACGGCGGGATCATGACCTTGAGGCCGTTCTCCAGGATGCCCGGCTTGTAGGAGCTGGACTGGGTCTGGCCCTTCACCACGGCGTCGGCCTCAACGACCTCCAGCACCACGGTCTGCGGCAGGTTCACCGACACCGGCTTGCCCTCGATGGTGTCGACGGTGACGTCCATGCCGTCCTGCAGGAAGGCGCCCTTTTCGCCAAGCGCGTCCTCGGGCATGTTGAACTGGTCGAAGGTTTCCTTGTCCATGAAATGGAAACCCGCGTCGTCCTTGAACAGGTAGGTGCAGTCGATCTGCCGGACGTCCAGCTTTTCGACGCTGTCGGCGGTGCGCCAGCGCTCGTTGGTCTTGGTGCCGGTCTCGACGTCACGCATCTCGACGGCGATGAAGGCGTTACCCTTGCCCGGCTGGATGAGCTGGATCTTGGTAACGGCCCACTGCTTGCCCTGGTGCTCGAGAACGTTCCCGGGGCGAATCGTATTGGCCTGGATCTTCATGGGAAGTCACCCAACGGATGAGAATGGTTGATTTGTGGGGTTGCCGGGTTCTATCAGGTTGCCCGACCCTTGGCAACCACGGCCCATGGCGCCGCGCGGCGCCTTTGAAAGCCCTTGAAGGACGCCGCCCATGACCCGCTCCCCTTCCGGCCGCCGCTGGTGGCATCCCGACGCCCTGGCGGATCGTCTGCCGGCCTTGCGCACCCGCGCCCGCGTCGTCGCCACCCTGCGCCGCTTCTTCGACAGCCAGGGCTTCCTGGAGGTGGAGACGCCGGCGCTTCAGGTGTCGCCGGGGCTGGAGCCGCACCTGAAGGCGTTCGAGACCACGCTTCACGATGCGCTGGGCGGCCCGGATGCGCGGCTCTACCTGCACACCAGCCCCGAGTTCGCCATGAAGAAGCTGCTGGCGGGCGGGCTGCCGCGCATCTACCAGATGGCGAAGGTGTGGCGGAACGAGAACCGGTCCCCCACCCACAGCCCCGAATTCACCATGCTGGAGTGGTACCGGGCCGGGGAGGGACTGGAGGCGCTGATGGACGACTGCGACCGCATTCTCTCGGAAACGGGCGTTTCGCCGCTGCCGGCCGAGCGCCTGTCGGTGGAGGACGCATTCATCCGCTGGTGCGGCTTCAGCGTGCTGAACACCATCCCCGACCCCGAGGCGCTTGATCCCGACCCGGCCGGCATCAAGGCGCAAGCGGCGCGGCGCGGCCATGACGCGAGGGAGGGGGACCGCTGGGACGATGTGTTCTTCCGCCTGCTGCTGGAGCACATCGAGCCGCACCTGGGAACCGAGGGAAGGCCGGTGATCCTGCACAGCTATCCCGCCTGCATGGCGGCCCTGTCGCGGCGCAGCCCCGATGATCCGCGCGTAGCGGAGCGGTTCGAGCTGTACGTCGACGGACTGGAACTGGCGAACGCCTTCGCTGAACTGACAGACCCGGCAGAGCAGCGCCGGCGGTTCGAGCACGACATGGCCGTGAAGGAACATCTCTACGGCGAGCGTTACCCGCTCGACGAGGATTTCCTGGCGGCCCTGGAGCACGGCCTGCCGGACTGCGCCGGCATCGCACTGGGCCTGGACCGCCTGGTGATGCTGGCGGCCGGGGTGGACGACATCGCCGACGTGCTGTGGGCGCCGGTGGAGACCGGATCAAGCGGCTGAGCCGATCAAAAGGCCGCCTCCTTTCAATGAACCTGCAAGCGGCGGATCATCGTTGACCTTTCGCGAAACAAGCGGGCGCTTCGGCATCCGCTTTCCGTCTCCTTCCGGCGAAAGGGAAACCAAATGGCCGATCGTCCGAAACTTACCACCACGGCAGGCGCGCCAGTCGGCGACAATCAGCACGCCTTGACCGCCGGGCCGCGCGGCCCGCTGCTTCTGCAGGACTACCAACTGGTCGAAAAGCTGGCCCACCAGAACCGCGAACGCATCCCCGAGCGCGTGGTCCACGCCAAGGGCTGGGGCGCCTTCGGCACCTTCACGGTGACCAACGACATCAGCAAGTACACCAACGCCAAGATATTCGCGGAAGCCGGCAAGAAGACCGACCTTTTGGCGCGCTTCTCCACGGTGGCCGGCGAGCAGGGCGCGGCCGACGCCGAGCGCGACGTGCGCGGCTTTTCCGTGAAGTTCTACACGGAAGAGGGCAACTGGGACCTGGTGGGCAACAATACGCCCATCTTCTTCGTGCGCGATCCCTACAAGTTCCCGGACTTCATCCGCACTCAGAAGCGCCACCCGCGCACCAACCTGCGCAGCCCGACGGCGCAGTGGGATTTCTGGTCGCTGTGCCCCGAGAGCATCCACCAGGTCACGATTCTGATGTCCGACCGCGGCCTGCCGCAGGGCCCGCAGTACATGAACGGCTACGGCAGCCACACATTCAGCTTCTGGAACGATGCCGGCGAACGGTACTGGGTGAAGTTCCACTTCAAGACCCGCCAGGGCCACAAGCACTACACCAACGCCGAGGCGAAGGAGCTGATCGGCAAGACGCGCGAAAGCTATCAGGAAGAGCTGTATGGTGCGGTCGAACGCGGCGACTATCCCAAGTGGACGCTCTACGTCCAGGTCATGCCGGAGGAAGAGGCGGAAAAGATGCCCTTCAATCCCTTCGACCTGACCAAGGTGTGGCCGCACAAGGACTTCCCGCTGATCGAGGTCGGCGAGATGGAGTTGAATCGCAACCCCGACAACTATTTCGCCCAGGTCGAGCAGGCGGCCTTCAGCCCGTCGAACGTGGTGCGCGGCATCAGCTTTTCGCCGGACAAGATGCTGCAGGCGCGCATTTTCTCCTACGCCGACGCCCACCGCTACCGCCTGGGCGGCCATTACGAGGCGCTGCCGGTCAACCAGCCCAAATGCCCGGTCGCCCACTACCACAAGGACGGCCTGCTGCGCTTCTTCGCCGACAACAACCCGCCGGATGCCTATTACGAGCCCAACTCCTTCGGCGGGCCGGTGGAGGACCCCAAGTACCTGGAACCGCCACTGCGGGTTTCGGGTGATGCGCAGCGCTACGTTCAGCATGAGCTGGAGGATGATTTCAGCCAGCCGCGCGCCCTGTTCGAGATGTTCGACGACGGGCAAAAACAGCGTCTTTTCAACAACATCGCGGAAGCCATCCACGGCGTGCCCGAAGAAATCCTCGGACGCCAGATGAAGGTCTTCGAGGCGGTCAGTCCGGAATACGCCAAGGGCGTCCGCGCCGCCGTGGAGGCGCTTTCGGCCGAGGACGAGAAGATGAAGACCCAGATGGACATGGACCGCATGGCCGTCCACCCCAGGCAGGGCGACTAAAGCCCCGCCTGATTGCTAGACAAGAAAGACCCCGCCGAGGCGCTGCGACCTGCCTCGCCGGGGTTTCTTGGTGCCTGGTCCCGCTCGGACGGGAGCGTCGGGATCAGGCGACCGTCAGCACGTTCTCGCGCACCAGCTCGTCGGTGACGGCGTCCACGGCACCCTTGGCGCGGGCCACCACCTCGTCCACCTCGTCCCGCGTGATGGACAGCGGCGGGGCGAAGCCCAGGATGTCGCCGTGAGGCATGGCGCGGGCCACCAGCTTGCGCTCCATGCAGGCCGCCGACATGCGGGCGCCGACCTTGAGGTTGGGGTCAAGGCGCTCCTTCCGGCCCTTGTGGGCGACGAACTCAAGCGCGCCCAGCATCCCCACGCCGCGCACCTCGCCCACCAGCGGATGATCCTGGAAAACCGCCTTCATGCGCTCGTTGAAATAGGCGCCGGTGTCGCGGGCGTTGCCGGTCAGGTCCTCGCGCTCGATGATGTCCAGGTTCGCCAGCGCCGCCGCCGCCCCGCAGGGATGGGCGGAGTAGGTGTAGCCGTGGGCGAAGGGGCCGTGCGTGTCCGACGCGCCTTCCAGTACCTTCCAGACCTTCTCGCCGACGATGGCGCCGGACAGCGGCTGATAGGCGCTGGTCAGACCCTTGGCGACGGTGATGAGGTCCGGCTTCATACCGTACAGGTGGCTGCCGAAGGGCGTGCCGACCCGGCCGAAGCCGCACACCACCTCGTCGGCGATGAGCAGGACGTCGTACTTCTCCAGCACCGCCTGGATCTTTTCCCAGTAGGTGGCCGGCGGCGGGACGATGCCGCCCGTGCCCAGCACCGGCTCGCCGATGAAGGCGGCCACCGTCTCCGGCCCCTCGTCCAGGATCATCCGCTCCAGGTCGTCGGCGCAGCGGGTGGCGAAATCTTCCTCGCTCTCGCCGGCTTCCGCGCCCCAGTAGTAGTGCGGCGTGGTGGTGTGGCGGATGGGGCTGACGGGCAGGTCGAAGGCGTGGTGGAAGACCGGCAGGCCGGTCATGCTGCCCGACACCACCGAACCGCCGTGATAGCCGCGCTGGCGGGCGATGATCTTTTTCTTTTCAGGGCGTCCCTGCACGTTGTTGAAGTACCACACGAGCTTCGCCTGGGTCTCGTTGGCATCGGACCCGCTCATGCCGTAGTAGATGCGCTGCATGTTGTTGGGCGCCATCTCCAGGATGCGCTGGGACAGCAGCACGGTCGGCTCGTTGGTGTTGCCGGCATAGGCGTGGTAGTAGGCCAGCCGGCTAGCCTGCTCGTAGATGGCCTTGGCGATCTCCTCGCGGCCGTACCCGACGTTGACGCAGTAGAGGCCCGCGAAGCCGTCGATGATCTCGTTGCCCTTGCTGTCGGTAATGGTGATGCCGGAGCCGCCGGTCACCACCCGCGACGGGGCCTTGCCCGCCGCGTAGTCCTTCAGGTGGGTGAACGGATGGATGACGGAGTTGCGGTCGATCGCCTCCAGGTCGAGGTTGGGCACGGCCGTGTGGGTCATAGGGTCACCTGTTAATGCTCGAGTTTGGAAATAGGGTGGTTGATCAGCGGCTTATTCGGCCGCGATCGCTTCCGGCTCCAGGTCGTCGTCGATCGATCCGATGCAGGTGTATTTCAGTTCGGTGTAGTCCTCGAGACCGTGGGTCGAGCCCTCGCGGCCCAGGCCCGACTGCTTGTAGCCGCCGAACGGGATGGACGCACCGGTGAAGCTGGGCGTGTTCAGGCCGACCATGCCGTACTCCAGCGCTTCCGACACCCGCATGGCGCGGCCGATGTCGCGGGTATACAGGTAGGCGGCCAGGCCGAATTCGCTGTCGTTGGCCTTGGCGATCACCTCCGCCTCGCGGGAGAAGGAGAGGATGGGCGCGACGGGGCCGAAGGTTTCCTCGCGGTAGATCTTCATGTCCGGGGTCACGCCGATCAGCACGGTGGGCTCGTAGAAGGTGCCGCCAAGCTCGCTGCGTTTGCCGCCGCAGAGGACCTTGGCACCCTTGGCGACTGCGTCCTCGACGTGCTCCTCGCACTTGCGGACCGCGCTTTCCGACATCAGCGGGCCAAGCTCCACGCCCTCTTCCATGCCGGGGCCCATCTTCATGGCCTTGGTCATTTCCGTGAAGTGGTGGGCGAAGGCGTCGTGGATGCGCTCGTGCACGTAGATGCGGTTGGCCGCCAGGCAGTCCTGGCCGGTGGTGGCGAACTTGGCCCCGAGCGCGCCCTTGGCGGCGGCCATGACGTTGACGTCGTCAAAGGCGATGAAGGGGGCGTGGCCGCCCAGCTCCATGGAGACCTTCTTGACCGTCGCGGCCGACTGGGCGATCAGCTTGCGGCCGACCTCGGTGGAGCCGGTGAAGCTGACCTTGCGGACGACGGGGCTGTCGGTCAGGGCGGTCGCGATGGCGCGCGGCTCGCCGGTGACGACCTGGAACACGCCGCCGGGCACGCCGGCGCGGCGGCCAAGCTCGGCCAGCGCCAGGGCGGAGTAGGGGGTTTCCGTCGCCGGGCGCACGATCATCGGGCAGCCGGCGGCCAGCGCCGCGCCGGCCTTGCGGGTAATCATGGCCGAGGGGAAGTTCCACGGCGTGATGGCGGCGGTGACGCCCACGGGCTCGCGGGTAACGAAGACGCGGCTGTTGGGCTTGTGCGACGGCATGGTCTCGCCGTTCATGCGCACGGCTTCTTCGGCATACCAGTCGAAGAAGGACATGGCGTAGTCGATCTCGCCGCGCGCCTCCGACAGCGGCTTGCCCTGCTCGCAGGTCATGATGATGGCGAGGTCTTCCTTGTGCTCGCGCATCAGGCGGGCCCACTCGCGCAGGATGGCGGCGCGCTCCTTGGCGAGCATGGCACGCCAGGCGGGGTAGGCGGCGGCCGCGGCGGCGATGGCGCGGGCGGTCTCGCGACCGGTCATGTCGGGGACGGTGCCGATGACGGAGCCGTCAGCCGGGTTGGTGACCTCGACCGCGTGGGCGTCGTCGGCATCCTGCCAGCGGCCTTCAAGCCACGCCTGCTGGCGCAGCAGGGCGGCGTCGCGAATGGGCAGGTCGTGCGTGCCGGTGTGCAGAGCCGAGTACGTCATGGGCCGAACCTCCTGGGCCTGGGCTGAACTGTATGGTCACACTCTGCCAGGGGCGGCGCCGTGGGTGTCTTCGAAGTTTGCCGGTGATGCCGACGGAAATGCGGCCCTGACGGGATCATGCCGAGAGATTTTCGGGGTCAATGTCAGGATTGTGCCTACGGCGTGTGCGCAGATTGGGCGGTGTGTGCGGTTTTTCCAGGCATGTCAGCGGGTTAGGATGTGCCTCGGAACGAGGCAGTGACTGTTCGTGGCTGTGGCGGTGCGAGACGGTTGACGCCGGTGGTGGACCCCGGCTTCCGCTGGGATTTCGGTAACGTGCTGAAAATTCGGAATAATCGTCGGCCCAGCGAAAGCTGGGACCCACGCACAGCGCCAGCCACCAGCGGAAAAAACCGCCGGCCGCCGCACCTCACACCGAAAAAACCTCGGCGTCGTCAGTCCCACGCCAGCAGATCGCGCACCGGGTATTCCAGGCTGCGCTTGACCGGCTTGGTCACAATGTAGGTGAAGTAGCGGTCGATGCCGATATCGGCCTCCAGAAGGGCGTCGATCTCCTCCTGGTAATGGGCGATATCGACGGCGACCATTTTCAGGATGTAGTCCACGCCGCCGCCGATGGCATAGCATTCAAGCACTTCCGGCACGGCAGTGATGTGGTCTTCGAAGCGGTCGAAGTCGACGCGGCGGTGGGTCTTGAGCGTCACCTCGACGAAGATGAAGCTCGCCCGCAGCAGCTTCCGCAGGTCCACGTCGGCGTGATAGCCGGTGATGAGCCCCTGCTGCTCCAGCCGGCGCATGCGCTCGAAGCAGGCGGACGGAGACAGGTTCACCGCTTCCGCCAGCTTCAGTTTGGTGATGCGGCCGTCCGCCTGGAGGGCGCATAGGATTTTCAGGTCAAGCGAATCCAGCTTCATGCGGCAAGCCTACCGGTCGACGGCGATCACCGCCAGACAGTCGCCGCGCTGGATCAATCCCGGCACATGGCGGCAGTAGAGGATGCCGTCGCGTCGGGCGTGGTAGACGGCCGGTTCCGCGCCCGTGACCTCGAATTCATGAATGGCGCCAATGGGCTGGCCCGCCTTAACGGGTTCGCCAAGGTCCACCAGCGGCTCATAAAGGCCGGTGTGGCGGCCGACCACGAAGCAGTCGCCGTCGGGCGTGCCCATGATGCGGGTCTCGGTGACCCCCGCCGGCGGATCGTCGGGCTCCGCCGTCGGCTCCATCAGGCCGAAATGCCGGAGCATGTTGCGAACGCCGCGGTCGGCGATGCCGACGGTCGAGGCCGTGGCCGTGCCCTTGCCGCCCAGTTCCGTGGAGATGAATACCTTGCCCATGTCCTCCACCACCGTGTCCAGCATGCCCTCGCTGTCCAGTTCCTTGAGCACCAGGCCGAGCGGCGCGCCGAAGGCCTTCAGGGCGGCCAGGGACTTTTCCATCATGGCCGGGTCGGGCAGGTCGTGGATGACGGCCGACGGCACGAAATCCAGCGTCTTGCCGCCGGCATGGATGTCCACCACAACGTCGGCCTCAGGCAGGATGCAGGTGGCGATGAAATGGCAGATCATCTGCGTGATGGAGCCGTCGCGCCGGCCGGGAAAGGCCCGGTTCATGTTCACGCCGTCGATGGGAGAGACCCGCTTGG
This sequence comes from Caenispirillum salinarum, assembly GCF_044803115.1. Classification (GTDB taxonomy): domain Bacteria; phylum Pseudomonadota; class Alphaproteobacteria; order Rhodospirillales; family Rhodospirillaceae; genus Caenispirillum; species Caenispirillum salinarum_A. The sequence continues at coordinate 2,471,002 of NZ_CP085224.1, forward strand.
CCGCGCGCACCGCCGGCAGGTTCATCACCGGCAGGATGATGACGCGCCCCGAAATCTCTTCGGCCGTCAGACGGTTCGCGAGCTTGAGCAGGCTGATGGGGCCTTCATACTCGTCGCCGTGGTTGCCGCCGGTGAACACGATGGTCGGACCGTCGCCGCCGTTGATGACGGTGATGGGGACCATGATGGAGCCCCAGGCGCTGTCGTCGCGGCTGTGGGGAACGGTCAGCGCGCCATGCTGTTTCCCCGGCGCGGACAGGTCCACGTCGCAGGACACGCGGGACGGCTTCTCGGCGTCCGTGGCGGAACCGGCGGCCGGACGATCGGTGTGCGACATGAACGGGCTCCCTTCTTGCATGGCCTGAGCGTGCGGCTCATTGAACCATGACATTTGATGCAGATGTCTTTAAAGTAGGCGCTCCACCTGCCGGCAGGCTAGCGCGCCCATCCGATTCCCGACAAGAACAGAGTGTAAATTGCCATGACAAGCTGGACGCCCTCCCTGAAAGGCCGGAGCGGTCCCACCTACGTGGCCCTGGCGAACGCCATTGCCGACGCGGTGGAGAGCGGGGACCTGACACCGGGGGAACGCCTGCCGGCGCGCCGGGATCTCGCCCACGCGCTGAAGGTCTCGGTCAACACGGTCTCCAGCGCCTACCAGGAGGCCGAGCGCCGCGGCTATGTGCAGGGAGAGGTGGGGCGGGGCACCTTCGTGCGGCGCCGGACGGAGGAAACCTTCACGTACGGCCATCCGGCGGGCTTGATCGACCTGTCCATCTGCCGCCCCGCCGTCATCCCGGATCAGATGACGGCCATCCGCGACGTCATCCGGGGCGCGGCAGAGGAGCCGGACCTGGCGTCCATGCTGGCGTGTCGCCCCATCATCGGGCTGACGGAGCACCGCATTTCCGCCTCGCGCTGGCTCTACCGGCTGGGGATGCCGGCCGACCCCAACGACATCGTCATCACCAACGGCTGTTCGCACGGCATGTTCGTGGCACTCTCGGCGGTGGTGGAGCCCGAGGATACGGTGGTCACCGACAGCCTGACGGACCATGGCATCATCGCCCTGTCCAGCCTGTTGAAATTCAACCTCAAGCCCCTGGCGACCGACGACGAGGGCATCATGCCCGAGGCTTTCGCGGCGGCGGCCACCAAGGGCAGCATCAAGGCGCTGGTAACCACGCCGACGCTCAACAACCCGTCCTGCACCATCATGTCGGCCGAACGGCGCGAGCAGATCGCCGCCATTGCCGCCGAACACGACATCGCGATCATCGAGGACGACGTGTTCAGTCCGCTGGTGGAGGACAGCCCGCCGCCGCTGTCGTCGTTCAATCCCGACAACAGCTATTATGTCACCAGCCTGACCAAGTGCACCGTGCCGGGCCTGCGGGTGGGCTATCTGGTGGGGCCCAGCCGCAACACCCAGCGCCTGGTCGCGCGGGTGCGGACGACGTCGTGGATGGCGACGCCGCTGGTGGCCGAACTGGCCTCGCGCTGGATCGACGACGGGACCATTGACGAGATCGTCGCAGGTCAACGTCGTGAATTGGCAGCGCGACAGGCGATCGCCGCGTCGTACCTAGAGGACTTCGAAACCAAAAGCCATCCGGCGGGTCCCAATGTCTGGCTGTCACTGCCGGGCGAATGGCGGGCGGAAGGCTTCGTGCGGCACGCCTTTCAACGCGGCGTGGTCATCACACCGCCCGAGCCTTTCATCGTCGGACGATCCGCCGCGCCCCATGCGGTGCGGCTGTCGGTGGGGTCGGTGGAGACACGCGCCGACCTGGAGCAGGCGCTGGAAATCCTGCGGGAAGACCTGTCCCAGCGCCCGGAACCGGCGTTCATGGACGTCTGACGGCGCACCGCCGACGCCTTGGCGTCGCGGGCGATGGGTGCGCGGTCGCAGTGTGGCGCGAATGCCCAGTGTGTGACCGAATCATTGCACGGTATCAATTCCGCGATTGACATGATCAGGACCTGTCAGTGATGGTTCCGGGAGAGCTTTGATGCCACCCGGATGCCCACAGGAGCAGGCATGGCTGGTACCGCCGACACCCTCAACACTCTGGACGCCGCCGCGATCGGTGCCGCACGGGCGCGGATCGCGCCGCTGGTGCGCCGCACGCCGCAGGTTCCGTCGCAGGGCCTGGGGGACGTTGCCGGCGTGCCCGTCGACCTGAAGCTGGAGCAACTCCAGGACAGCGGTGCATTCAAGCTGCGAGGCGCGTCGAACCTGCTCGCCACGCTGCCGCGCGAATCGCTGGCAAGGGGCGTCGTTGCGGTGTCCACTGGCAACCACGGCCGCGCCGTGGCCCTGGCCGCGCGCCGCATGGGCGTGCGCGCCGTCGTCTGCATGTCGGCGCTGGTGCCGTCCAACAAGGTTGACGCCATCCGCGCGCTGGGCGCCGAAGCCCGCATCGTCGGTCGCAGCCAGGACGAAGCGGACGAGGAAGCCCGCCGGCTGGTGGCCGAAGAGGGCATGGCCTATGCCGCGCCTTTCGACGACCCGGCCATCATCGCGGGCCAGGGCACCATCGGCCTGGAACTGCTGGAGGATGCGCCGGACCTGGCCGCCGTGCTGGTTCCGTTGTCGGGCGGCGGTCTGTTCGCGGGTGTGGCGCTGGCGATCAAGGCGCAGCGCCCGGACGTCAAGCTGATCGGCATCTCCATGGAGCGGGGTGCGGCCATGCACGCCAGTCTTGCCGCCGGCCGTCCGGTCGCGGTGGAGGAACTGCCGACGCTCGCCGACTCCCTCGGCGGCGGCGTTGGCCTGAAGAACCGCCACACCTTCGCGCTGACCCGCGAGCTGATCGACGATGTGATCCTGCTGACGGAAGCTGAGATCGCCGCCGGCATGCGCTGGCTCTACCGGCACGAACAACTGGTGACTGAAGGCGCGGCCGCCGTCGGCGCGGCGGCAATCCTGGCCGGCAGGACCGGCCGCCTGCCCGGCCGCACGGCGGCCCTGGTCACCGGCCGCAACGTCGACATGGATACCTTCACCCGCATCGTCTCCGCCCCGTCCGCCGAGGCAGCGGTGCAGGGCGCCCGGATCATGGAGGCCGCGTGATGCCGACCACCATGACCATCCTGACGGAAGCCGATCTGCGCCAGTGCGTGCCGCTGGACCTGACCGCCGTGGACATGGTCGCCGAAGGCTTCAGGGCCCTGGCCGGAGAGGGCGTTCAGATGCCGCCGATCCTCTCCATGGCGATCCCGCGGAACAACGGCGAGGTGGACGTCAAGACGGCCTTCGTGCCGGGCTTCGACGCTTTCGCCATGAAGGTCAGCCCAGGCTTCTTCGACAATCCGAAGATCGGGCTGCCCAGCCTCAACGGCCTGATGGTGCTGCTGAGCGCCCGCACCGGGCTGGTGGAGGCGCTGATGCTGGACAACGGCTACCTCACCGCCGTGCGCACCGCCGCCGCAGGCGCCGTCGCCGCTCGCGCGCTGGCCCGCAAGGGACCGCTGAAGGCGGGCGTGCTGGGCGCCGGCGAGCAGGCGCGCCTTCAGATGCAGGCGCTGGCCCTGGTGCGCGACCTGACGGAGGTGTCCGTCTGGGCGCGCGACACGGCCAAGGCGGAGGCCTATGCCAAGGAGATGTCGGGCAAGCTCGGCGTGCGGTTTCGCACGACGGCCACGCCCGAGCATGTGGTACGAGACAGTGACGTCGTCGTGACCACCACACCGTCCCGAGAGCCCCTGATCCGCGCCGAATGGCTGCATCCGGGGCTGCATATCACCGCCATGGGGTCCGATGCGTCGGAAAAGAACGAACTGGAGCCGGCCGTGCTCAAGCGCGCCGATCTGTTCGTCACCGACCGGACCGCGCAGTGCGCCCTTTTGGGTGAACTGCACCACGCGATCTCCGCCGGCCTGGACGTACCAGCCGTGGAGCTTGGGGTTCTCGTCCGCGAAGAAGGCGAGGCCCGACCATCCGAGGAAGCGGTCACCGTTTGCGACCTGACGGGGACCGGGGTCCAGGACACTGTTATCGCCAACCATGCATATGCCGCCGCCCAAAAGGCCGGCCTCGGACGGGAGTTTCACGCATGAATCCGGTTATTCTGCACGATCGTGCACCGCCTCTCGCGCGGCCGTTCTCCCAGGAGGAGTACGACCGCCGCGTCTCCGCCGTGAAGTACCGCATGGCGACGGAGGGTGTCGACGTTCTGCTGTGCGCCGATCCGGCCAACATGAACTACCTGACCGGCTATGACGGCTGGTCGTTCTACGTGCCCCAGGTGGTGCTGGTGTCGCTGGAGCACCCGACGCCCATCTGGATCGGGCGCGGCATGGATGCCTCGGCGGCGCGCATGACCACGTTCCTGGCCGACGACGACATCATCGGCTACCCGGACCACTACGTGCAGCAGCGCCACATCCACCCCATGAACTACGTCGCCGAGATCATCTCCGGCCGGGGCTGGGGAACGCTGACCATCGGCGTGGAGATGGACGCCTACTTCTTCTCCGCCATGGCGTGGGAGAGCCTGAAGGCCAGCCTGCCCAATGCCCGCTTCAAGGATGCGGCGCGCATGGTCAACTGGGTCCGGGCGGTCAAGTCCGAGACCGAGATCGAGTTGATCCGCCGCGCCGGCCGCATCGTGGAAAAGGTGATGGACGTCGCCATGCAGGCCATCGTGCCGGGCCGCCGCCAGTGCGACGCCGTGGCCGACATCGTCCACGCCCAGACCTCGGGCACGCACGAATTCGGCGGCGACTACACCTCCATCGTGCCCATGCTGCCGTCGGGCCCCGGCACGGCGACGCCGCACCTGACCTGGAGCGAGGCGCCCTACCGCGAGGGCGAGGCCACGATCATCGAGATCGCCGGCGCGCACCGCCGCTATCACAGCCCCATGGCGCGCACCCTGTTCCTGGGCGACCCGCCGCAGAAGCTGGTGGACACCGCCGCCATCGTGGTCGAGGGCCTGGAAGCGGCGCTGGAAGCCGCCCGCCCCGGTGCCACCTGCGAGGAAGTGGAGGAAGCCTGGCGCAAGACCACCCAGCGCTATGGCCTAGTGAAGGAAAGCCGCATCGGCTACTCCACCGGCTGCGCCTATCCGCCGGACTGGGGCGAGCACACCATGAGCCTGCGGCCGGGCGACACCACCGTCCTTCAGCCCAACATGGTGTTCCACATGATCCCCGGCATCTGGATGGACGACTGGGGGATCGAGATCAGCGAGACCTTGGTGGTCACGCCCCAGGGCGGCTCGCCCGTGGCCAACGTCAAGCGCGGCCTGTTCGTGAAGGGCTGACGCCGGACCAAAGACCGCATCCCGTCCGATGCATGAAGGCCGACCGGAGCGCTCCGGTCGGCCTCATTTTTTTCCTGCGGGACCGAGCGGCGGCGAAGGAAGGGCTACTCGTCGCCTTGCTGCGGCGCCTGTGGCGCCTGCGGCGGCTGGCGGTGCGGCACCACGCGGCTGATGGAGGGCTCGAGGTCCAGCAGTTCCACGAAGTTGTCGGCCTGGCGGCGCAACTCGTCGGCCACCATGGGCGGCTGGGACCGCACCGTGGAGACGACCGTCACGCGCACGCCCTTGCGCTGCACGGCCTCCACCAGACGGCGGAAATCACCGTCGCCGGAAAACAGGACGATGTGGTCAACGTGCTCGGCCATCTCCATGACGTCGATGGCGAGTTCGATGTCCATGTTGCCCTTGATCTTGCGCCGGCCGGTGGCGTCGGTGAACTCCTTGGTCGGCTTGGTGACCATGGTGTAGCCGTTATAGTCCAGCCAGTCCACCAGCGGGCGGATGGGAGAATACTCCTGGTCTTCCACCAGCGCGGTGTAATAGAACGCGCGGATCAGGCGGCCTTTGGCTGCGAACAACTCCAGCAGGCGCTTGTAATCAATGTCGAAGCCCAGCGACCGGGCGGCGGCATAGAGGTTCGAGCCGTCAATGAAGAGCGATATGCGTTCCGACGGATAAAAGATCATTGGTCATTATCCTTGTCCAAAAAATGTGTCTGCCCGGTGACCCGTGCGACGGGGTCCGCGAAATATCGGCGGCTTTGAAATGGGGTCCGACGATAATGCGGGCGCGGACCTCGGGCCTCGCCTTCGGCGATACCCTGAGTTAAGGGTAAGGGCCCGGGCGCGCGCGCGCAAGCGAGCCCTGGCGTGGACACACTACGCATGAAGGAGGCGTCCCGTTGAAGCCAGACGGCCCGGTTCTGATCGCCCTCGGGGCCAACCTTCCAAGCCGCCTCGGCGGCCCGCGCGAGACGCTGGCGGCTGCGCTGGACGACCTTGCGGCGCGCGGGGTGCGGACCGTTGCGCGCTCGCGCTGGTACCGCACGCCGCCGTGGCCGCCGTCGGACCAGCCATGGTACGTCAATGCCGTCGCATGCGTGGCGACGGACCTTGACCCGGCAGCGCTCCTGGCCGTGCTGCACGCCGTCGAGCATGACCTGGGACGCGCCCGCACGGTGCCGAACGCAGCCCGTCCGGTGGACCTGGACCTGATCGCACATGGAACGCATGTGATGGAGGGCAACATCACCGTGCCGCATCCGCGCCTGCAGGAGCGGGCCTTCGTTCTGCTGCCCTTGCGCGATGTGGCGCCCGGTTGGGTGGACCCGCGCTCGGGCCGGCCGGTGGACGATCTGGTCGCCGCATTGCCGGCCGATGACGTCGCTGCCTGCGAGGTGATCGAGCAGGCCTGAACACCCGGAATGGCCTTGCTTTCTCCGGGGCGGACTCATATATAGTCTGCTTCCGTTTCGTTGTTTCGTCTCGTTTTTCTGGAGTGCTCGATGGCCCGCGTTACCGTCGAAGATTGTGTCGATAAGGTCTCCAACCGCTTCGAACTGGTGCTGGTCGCCGCCCAGCGGTCGCGGGACGTGTCCGCCGGCGCGCCGCTGACCGTCGACCGGGATAACGACAAGAACCCCGTCGTCGCCCTGCGCGAGATTGCCGAGGAAACCGTCGCCGTCCCCGAGTTGAGGGAAGGCGTCATCAACGGCCTTCAGCGCCACGTCGACGAGGACGAACTGGAGGAAGAGGCGTTCGAGCAGTTGGAGGGCCGCCAGCTTTCCAGTGAACTGGGCGATGCGAGCCCGGTCGAGGAAGTCGACGCCGACGCGCTGACCACCCAGGAGGAAAGCTCCACCCTCGACGAGGAAGCCGATGCCATGTCGGCGGAGGACATGGGCGTGGCCCAGGCCACCGACGACACCGAAGGCACCGCCACCGACGAGGGCCAGGAGGAACTCTAAGAGGGTTCCGGAGGACGTCATGGCGCGCGCGGCCGATTTCTTCCAGGGGGCGGCGGCCGCCGCCCGCCGGGCGGAGGGCCTTGCGCCATGATGCGCCAGTTCGAACTGGTGGAGCGGGTTTCGTCCTACGACCCGCAGGCGGACGAGGACGCGCTGAACCGCGCCTACGTCTTCGCCATGAAGATGCACGGCTCGCAGCTGCGGGCCTCCGGCGACCCCTATTTTTCCCATCCCGTGGAGGTCGCCGGCATCCTGACGGACTACCGTCTGGACTGCGCGTCGATCATCACAGCACTTCTGCACGACACCATCGAAGACACGCCGGCGACGCTGGAAGAGATCGAGAAGCTCTTCGGCAAACAGGTCGCGCGGCTGGTGGATGGCGTCACCAAGCTGACCCGCATCGAACTCACCTCCGACAGCGCCAAGCAGGCGGAAAATTTCCGCAAGCTGCTGCTGGCCATGTCCGAGGATATCCGGGTCCTGCTGGTCAAACTGGCCGACCGCATGCACAACATGCGCACGCTCCACTTCATCAAGAAGCCGGAGAAGCGCCAGCGCATCGCGGCCGAGACCATGGAGATCTATGCGCCGCTCGCCGAGCGCATCGGCATGGACGCCTGGAAGATGGAACTGGAGGACCGCGCCTTTGCGGAACTCCACCCGGATGCGCGCGAGTCCATCATGACCCGCCTCCAGTACCTGCGGGAGCAGGGCGGCGGGCTTGTCGACAGCATTCTCGCCGAGCTGAAGCGGGTGCTGGCCGAGTCCGGTGTCGAGGTGGAACTGTCGGGCCGCGAGAAGTCGCCCTTCAGCATCTACAAGAAGATGCAGATGAAGGACGTCGCCTTCGAGCAACTGTCCGACATCATGGCGTTTCGCATCATCGTGCCGAGCGTCGAGGACTGCTACCGCGCGCTGGGCGTCATCCACGGCGCGTATCCGATGGTGCCGGGGCGGTTCAAGGACTATATCTCCACGCCCAAGCCCAACGGCTACCAGTCCCTGCACACGGGCATCATCGGTCCGGAAAAACACCGCATTGAGGTGCAGATCCGCACCAAGGCCATGCACGAGATCGCCGAGCTGGGCGTCGCGGCGCACTGGTCCTACAAGCAGGGCGCGCCCAACGTGGAAGGGCGGCAGTACCGCTGGCTGCGCGAATTGCTGGAAATCCTGGAGCACGCCAGCGGCCCCGAGGAATTCCTGGAACATACCAAGCTGGAGATGTTCCAGGATCAGGTCTTCTGCTTCACGCCCAAGGGCGATTTGATCGCGCTGCCGTCGGGGGCGTGCCCGGTGGACTTCGCCTATGCCGTTCATACCCAGGTGGGCGACACCTGCGTGGGGTCGAAGGTCAACGGCCGCATGGTGCCGCTGCGGACCGTGCTGCACAACGGCGACCAGGTGGAGATCATCACCTCGAAGGCGCAGACGCCGTCGCCGGAGTGGGAGCGCTTCGTCGCCACCGGCAAGGCGCGTGCCCGCATTCGCCGCTTCATCCGCAGCGCCGCGCGGGCGCAGTATGTGGAACTGGGCCGGCAGCTGCTGCAGCGGACCTTCAAGCATGAAGGCTACGACCTGACCGAAAAGGGCCTCGACGGCGTGCTCAAGCGCTTCAAGGCCGATTCGGTCGAGGACCTTTATGCCATCGTGGGCGAGGGCACCCACACCGCGCAGGAGGTGCTGGGCGCCGTCTACCCCGGCGTGAAGACCTCGCGCATCGAGAACGTGGTGCAGTTCTTCCGGCGCAAGCGGGGCGGCGGCGCGGCCGGTGACCGCAAGGTGGACGGCCAGCGCACGGCAATGGGCCCCGGCGCGGTGGAGATCAAGGGGCTTATTCCCGGCATGGCGGTGCACTATGCCCGCTGCTGCCATCCGCTGCCCGGCGATCGCATCGTCGGCATCGTCACCACCGGGCGGGGCGTGACCATCCACACCATAGACTGCGACCAGCTGGAACAGTTCTCGGACGAGCCGGAACGCTGGCTGGACCTGGCGTGGGAGGGCGACAGCGGAGCCCGCACGCACATCGGCCGGGTGAAAATGGTCGTCGCCAACGAACCGGGGACGCTGGGCACCCTGTCGACGGTGATCGCCAAGAACCTGGGCAACATCACGAACCTGAAAATCCTCAACCGCACCACCGATTTCTTCGACATGCTCATGGACATCGAGGTGCGCGACGTGAAACACCTCACCAACATCATCGCTGCCCTGCGCGCCAACGCGGCGGTGAACACGGTGGAGCGGGCGCGCCAGTAAGGCCGTTGCCGATGCGCTGCGGGGGGATTAGGGTCGGCCCGCGGGCTGGACCGGTGCCGGTCTCCGCACAATATCGGAAGCATGGAAACCTCACCCGGCGGGCCTGTCCGGCGCGCCTCCGTTCAGGACCTCTCACCCCGCGATGTTCAAGCGCCGTGTCCCAAAGACGTTTTCCGTCAAGGTACGGGACTTCGTATGGCCGCGCCCGGGCTGGCGCCGGCTGGGGCGGCTGTATGCGCTGAAGCTCTACCGCCTGCAGGGCACGGCGGGGACCATCGCGGCGGGATTTGGCTGCGGCGCGGCGGTGTCCTTTCTGCCGCTGGTGGGCTTTCACTTTCTGGTCGGGGCGGCGCTGGCCTGGGCGCTTCGGGCCAATGTTCTGGCCTCCGCCATCGGCACGATCGTGGGCAACCCGTGGACCTTCCCCTTCATCTGGATTCTGAGCTGGCACACCGGCACCTTTCTGCTGGGGCAGGAAACCCAGTCAGCCCAGGCTCTGGACTTCGGTGCCGTGTTCGCCGCGTTGTGGGAAGGCGTCATCACCACCGACGCCAAGATGCTGGTCGAGAACGTGTGGCCGGTGTGGTGGCCCATGCTCGTCGGGTCGCTGCCCTGGGCGCTGCTGGCCTGGGCGGCCTGTTATTTCCCGCTGAAACGGCTCCTGACATCCTATGACCGCATCCGCACCATGCGGCGCCTGGAGCGCCTGGCCGCGCTGACGCAAACCGCCGAGACAGGCGGCGAGGGTGTCGGCGCCGGTGACCCCGATAAAACCGCAAACGCGCAAGCCTCGGAGGGCAAGAAGTGAGCAACGGCATTCGTCTCGGCGTCAACATCGACCACGTCGCGACCGTGCGCAACGCGCGCGGCGGCCGGCATCCCGATCCGGTGCGGGCCGCCCAGGTGGCGACCGAGGCCGGCGCCGACGGCATCACTGCACATCTGCGCGAGGACCGCCGCCACATCCGCGACGATGACATCGCGCGGCTGATGGACACGCTCACCCTGCCGCTCAACTTCGAGATGGCTGCGACGGCGGAAATGGTCGGCATCGCGCGGCGCCACAAGCCGCACGCCTGCTGTCTTGTGCCGGAAAAGCGCGAGGAACGCACCACCGAAGGCGGCCTGGACGCCGTCGGCGGGTTCGAACACCTCAAGCCCATCGTCCATGACCTGGGGGCGGCGGGCATCCGCGTGTCGCTGTTCATCGAGCCGGATGCGCGCCAGATCAAGGCGGCCGCCGACCTGGGCGCGCCGGTGGTGGAGCTGCACACGGGCTCCTACTGCGACGCCGAGAGCGAGACCGGGCGCGCCCGCGAGCTGGAGCGCATCGTCACGGCCGCCGCCGAGGCGGAAAGCCTGGGCCTGGAGTGCCACGCAGGCCACGGACTGAGCTACGCCACCGTCAAGCCCATCGCGGCCATTCCCACCATCGCCGAGTTGAACATCGGCCACTTCCTGGTGGGCGAGGCCATCTTCGGCGGCCTGCCCGAGGCGATCCGCGGAATGCGGGCGTTGATGGACGAGGCGCGCGCCGGCGTGCTGTAGACCGTTCAACGCCTCCGAACACAGAGGAGACCCGTCGTCGTGATGATCCTGGGCCTGGGCAACGACCTGATCGACATTCGCCGCATCGAGAAGACGCTGGAGCGCTTCGGAGAGCGCTTCATCAACCGCATCTTCACGGAGACGGAGATCGCCAAGGCCGAGCGCCGGCGCGAGGCGGGCCGCCAGTATCCCGGCACCTACGCCAAACGCTACGCGGCCAAGGAGGCGGCCTCCAAGGCGTTGGGCACCGGCTTCCGGCGCGGGGTCTACTGGCGCGACCTGGGGGTGGCGAACCTGCCCAGCGGCCAGCCCACCATCGTCATGACCGGCGGCGCACTGGAGCGCCTGAAGGAGATGACGCCGCCGGGCATGGAGGCGCGGATCAACTTGACCTTGACCGATGAATACCCTATCGCCGAGGCCATGGTCATCATCACCGCCGTGCCCGCCGGCAGTGCCTGACGAAAGTGCGGCCCGAGCCGGATGAACCGCCGCCTTGACTTGTGACGCGCGGGCTGGCTTGATCCTTGCGGCCTGCCGCGCGTCGTTCGGCGGGATTTTCTTGTTTATCAACAGGGTGAGAGCGCTTGTTTAACGACAAAAAGAAGTCGGGCGGCTTCGGCGAGACGGTCCGCACGATCATCTACGCCGTGCTCATCGCCGTGGTGGTGCGCACGGTGGCGTTCGAGCCCTTCAACATTCCGTCCGGGTCCATGATCCCGTCGCTGCTGATCGGCGACTACCTGTTCGTCTCCAAGTATTCCTACGGCTACTCGCGCCACAGCTTCCCCTTCGGCCTGCCGCCGTTCGAGGGCAGGATGCTGGAGGACCCGCCGGAGCGGGGCGATGTGGCGGTATTCAAGTATCCGCGCGACGACCGCACCGACTACATCAAGCGCGTCATCGGCCTGCCCGGCGACACGGTGCAGATGAAGGCCGGCCGCCTGTACCTCAATGGTGAGGAGGTGCCCCGCGAGCAGGTCGAGGACTATGTCTTCCGCGACGCCCACGGCAACACGCACCGCTTCAAGCAGTACATCGAGACGTTGCCCGGCGGCACGCAGCACCGCATCATCGAGGCCAGCGAAACCAGCATGTCCGATGACACGCGGCTGTACACGGTGCCCGAGGGGCACTATTTCATGATGGGCGACAACCGCGACAACTCCGCCGACAGCCGCGCCGACGTGGGCTTCGTGCCGCTGGAGAACTTCGTGGGGCGCGCCGAATTCCTGTTCTTCTCCAACGACGGCACCGCCCGCCTGTGGGAGGTCTGGAAGTGGCCGTCCGCGATCCGCTGGTCGCGTTTCTTCGATTCTGTTGACTGAGGTTCCACGTAGCCGGCATGACCGCCACAGTTCCCGCCGATCGCGCCCGCCTTGAGAATGGCCTGGGCCACCATTTCAAGAATCCCCGCCTGCTGGCCGAGGCCCTGGCCCATCGCAGCGCCGGCGGCCCGTTTCCCGTGGGGTACGAGCGCCTGGAGTTCCTGGGCGACCGGGTGCTCGGACTGGTGGTGGCCGACATGCTGCTGGCCCGCTATCCCGAGGAGGCCGAGGGTCCGCTCGCCCGCCGCCATGCCGCGCTGGTGCGGAAGGAGGCGCTGGTGATCGTCGCCGACCGCCTCGACCTGGGCGCCCACGTCCAGTTGTCGCGCGGCGAGGAGGAAGCGGGCTCGCGCAACTCCGCCAGTCTCAAGGCCGACGTCTGCGAGGCCGTCATCGGCGCGCTGTACCTGGACGGCGGGCTGGAGGCGGCGCGCCGCTTCCTGCTCAGGGCGCTGACCGACCTGATGGAAGCCGATGTCCGCCCGCCCAAGGACGCCAAGACCGCGCTGCAGGAATGGGCCCAGGGGCAGGGCAAGCCGTTACCGGCCTATGAGACGGTGGAGACCACCGGGCCGGCCCATGATCCCCGTTTCGTCGTTGCCGTCACGGTCCAGGGCATCGCGCCCGCCACCGGCACCGGGACTTCCAAGCGAAAGGCGGAGCAGATGGCCGCCGAGACGCTGCTCGCCAAGGTGACAGGCCAGTGACCATGACCCCCTCCGACACGCCCGAGACCAACGACAACGAGCCTCTGCCCGCGCGCGCCGCAGAGGGGCCGGAGCCCACCCGCGCCGGCTTCATTGCCGTCCTGGGCGCCCCCAACGCCGGCAAGTCGACGCTGGTCAACACGATTATCGGCACCAAGGTCAGCATCGTCTCGCCCAAGGTGCAGACGACGCGCTCCATCGTGCGCGGCATCGCCATGGAGGGCCAGTCGCAGCTGATCTTCGTGGACACGCCGGGCATCTTCAAGCCGAACCGCCGCATGGAACGCGCCATGGTTTCCGCCGCCTGGACAGGCGCTGCAGATGCCGACATGGTCATGCTGCTGGTGGACGCGCGCCGCGGCTTCTCCGAGGACGTGCGCGCCATCATCGACGGCCTGCTGGAGGCCAAGCGCAAGGCCGTTCTGGTCATCAACAAGATCGACGCCGTGCCCCGCCCGTCGCTGCTCAGCCTGTCGGCGGAGTTGTTCGACACCGGCGCGTTCTCGGATGTGTTCATGATCTCGGCGCTGAAGGGCGACGGCGTGCGCGACCTGGTGGACTACCTGGCCGCGCGGATGCCCGAAGGCCCCTGGCTGTTCCCCGAGGACGAGGTGTCGGACCTGCCGCAGCGCCTGCTGGCGGCCGAGATCACCCGCGAGAAGCTGTTCCTCAACCTGCATCAGGAGCTGCCCTACAGCGTCTCCATCGAGACCGAATCGTGGGAGGAGCGCAAGGACGGCAGCGTGCGCATCGACCAGATCATCTACGTCATGCGCGACAGCCAGCGCTCCATCGTGCTCGGCAAGCAGGGCGCACAGATCAAGCGCATCGGCGCCGCCGCGCGAACGGAACTGGAAGCGCTGCTGGAGCGCCGCGTCCACCTGTTCCTGCACGTGAAGGTCGCCGAGGACTGGCACGAACGCCGCGACCATTACACGGCCTGGGGCCTGGACTTCGACGCCTGAGCGGGCAGGGGAGGCGACACGCCATGTCTCTGGCGCTGGGCATGATGGTTCTGGGACTGGGTGTGGTGCTTCTAGGCACCATGATTTCCCTGCGTGACCGCCGCGCCCGGCGGGGCGAGGCGCGCACGGCCGCCCAGGTCAATGCCGATGCGCTCATGCTCGGCTTCGGCATATCGGCCATGGTGCTGGGCCTGGGCGCGGTTGCCATCGGCGTGCTGTAGGCCCCGGGGAGGAGGCGCATGGACTGGCGGGACGAAGGCATCGTGCTGGCGGCCCGCCGCCATGGCGAAACCAGCGCCGTCGTTCATGTCCTTACGCGGGAACACGGGCGCCACGGCGGGCTCGTGCGCGGCGCCTCGGGCAAGGCGGCGCGTGGCCTCTGGCAGCCGGGCAACCTGCTGGACGTCACCTGGCGCGGCCGGCTGGAGGAGCACCTCGGCCAGTTCACCGGCGAGCTTCTGGATGCCCGCGTGGCCGGTCTGATGGCCGACCGCGATCGCTTGGCCTGCCTGGCCTCGGTCTGTGCCCTGGCGGAGAACGCCCTGCCGGAGCGCGAGCCCCATCCCCTGCTGTTCGAGGGCCTGCGCCTGCTCATCGACGCGCTCGCCCGCGACGACGGCTGGGCGCCGCTGACCGTGCGGTGGGAAGCCGCGCTGATTGCCGAACTGGGGTACGGCCTGGACCTGTCCGAATGCGCCGCCACGGGCGCGACGGAGGGGCTGGCGTGGGTCAGCCCGCGCACCGGGCGGGCGGTCTCGGCCGAGGCGGGGGTTCCATATGCCGACCGCCTGCTGCCGCTGCCGGGGTTCCTCATCGATGCCGAGGCGCCGACGGATAGACCGGCGGTGGTGGCGGGGCTGCGGCTGACCGGCTTCTTCCTGGAGCGGCGGCTGTTCCCCGCGCTCGGGCGGCCGGTTCCGCCGCAGCGGGCACGATTTCTTGACCGGATGACCGGTTGATCCCCTATATTTCGATCCACCGAAGGGCGTAGCCTCAGGCTCCCGCCGCCCCATGCACGCAGAAGGCAGAGAAGCGCACCCACACGATGACGACGAAACCCGCCAAACCCGAGGACATCCGCCCCGCGCCGCTGGCCGATGCGCTGAGCGAGCGTTACCTGGCTTACGCGCTGTCGACCATCGTGTCGCGGTCGCTGCCCGACGTACGCGACGGCTTGAAGCCGGTGCACCGCCGGCTTCTGTACGCCATGCGCCTGTTGCGGCTGGACCCGGGGCAGGGCTTCAAGAAGTGCGCCCGCGTGGTCGGCGACGTCATCGGTAAGTACCACCCGCACGGCGACACGGCCGTCTACGATGCCATGGTGCGGCTGGCGCAGGAATTCGCCGTGCGCTATCCGCTGGTGGAGGGGCAGGGCAACTTCGGCAACATCGACGGCGACAATGCCGCCGCCATGCGATACACGGAAGCCCGCCTGACGGAAGTGGCCATGGCCCTCATGGAGGGCCTGGACGAGGATGCGGTGGACTTCCGCGGCACCTACGACGGCGAGGAGCAGGAGCCCATCGTCCTGCCGGCGGCCTTCCCCAACCTGCTGGCCAACGGGTCGTCGGGCATCGCGGTGGGCATGGCGACCAACATCCCGCCGCACAACGCCGGCGAACTGTGCGATGCGCTGCTGCACCTCATCAAGAAGGCCAAGAGAAGGGAAGAGTCCGGCGCTCCTGCCGACGAGGGTGCTTTGGCTGAAGTGTCCTTGCTGGAGTACGATCTTGGCGCGGGCGTCAAGAGCGAGGACCTGCTGCAATTCGTGCAGGGCCCCGACTTCCCGACCGGTGGCGTGCTGGTAGAGACCGCCGACGCCGTTCGGGAAGCCTACGCCACCGGGCGCGGCGGCTTCCGCGTGCGGGCGAAGTGGGAGGTGGAGAAGCTGTCCCACGGCCTGTGGCACATCGTCATCACGGAAATTCCCTACCAGGTTCAGAAGTCCAAGCTGATCGAGCGCATCGCCGACCTGCTCAACGCCAAGAAGCTGCCCATTCTGGGCGATGTGCGCGACGAGTCGGCCGAAGACGTGCGCGTCGTGCTGGAGCCGCGCTCGCGCACCGTCGATCCCGACGTGCTCATGGAGCACCTGTTCAAGCAGACCGACCTGGAAATCCGCTTCGGGCTGAACATGAACGTGCTCGACGCCGCCGGCGTCCCGCGTGTTCTGTCTCTGAAAGAGGTGTTGCTCGAGTTCCTCCATCACCGTGAGGTGGTGCTCAAGCGCCGCTCGGAACACCGGCTGGGCAAGATCAACCACCGGCTGGAGGTGCTGCAGGGCTACATCATCGCCTTCCTGAACCTGGACGAGGTGATCCGCATCATCCGCGAGGAGGACGAGCCCAAGGCCGAACTGATGAAGGCCTTCGAGCTGACCGACGTCCAGGCCGAGGCGATCCTCAATATGCGCCTGCGGTCGTTGCGCAAGCTCGAGGAAATGGAGCTGAAGCGCGAGCACGACCAATTGTCCGAGGAGAAGGAGGGCATCGAGGCCCTGCTGGGCGACGAGGGCTTGCGCTGGAAGACGATCGCCGGACAGATCCGGGAAACAAAGAAGAAGTTCGGCCAATCCACCGAACTGGGCCGCCGCCGCACCGAAATCGGAGAGGCGCCCTCGGCCGTCGTGGTGCCGCTGGAGGCGCTGGTGGAGCGCGAGCCCATCACTGTGATCCTGTCAGAAAAGGGCTGGATCAGGGCGGTGAAGGGCCATGTGGACGTGGGTGCGGAAAACAGCCAGCGTTTCAAGGAAGGCGACAGCCTCAAGCTGGCCCTGCACGCCCAGACGACCGACAAGATCCTGGTGTTCGGCACCAACGGCCGCTTCTACACCATCACCGGCGACCGCCTGCCGCGCGGGCGTGGCTTCGGCGAGCCCGTGCGCCTGATGGTCGACCTGCCCAACGACAGCGATATCACGGCCATGCTGGTCTACCGGCCGGAAAGCAAGCTGTTGCTCGCGTCGCGCTCGGGCCGGGGCTTCGTGGTGTCGGAAGACGAGGTCGTGGCGCAGACGCGCGGCGGCAAGCAGGTGCTCAACCCGGGCAAGGACGACACGGCGACCCACTGCGTCGCGCTGACCGAGGGGCAGGACAGCGTCGCGGTGGTCGGCGACAACCGCAAGCTCCTGGTCTTCGACCTGGAGGAAGTGCCGGAAATGCAGCGCGGTCGGGGCGTGATCCTGCAGAAGTACAAGGACGGCGGCATGCGCGACCTGACCGTCTTCCGCGCCGAGGCTGGTCTGTCGTGGAAGTGGGGCGAGAAGACCCGCACCGAAACCGACCTGACGCCCTGGCGCGGCAAGCGGGCAGGGACCGGCAAGCTGCCGCCGTCGGGCTTCCCGCGCTCGGGACGCTTCTCGGGGTAGCGCCCTTGGGGCTTTCGACCATGAAAAAGGCCCGCGGATCGCTCCGCGGGCCTTTTCCGTGAGGGTATCGGCGGGGCCGATCAGCTCTCGGGCAGGAAGATGCGCTTGGAAACGATCTTGCCGTCCTCGACGGTCCACTCCTCGTAGGTGCCCAGCACGTCGCCGTTGACGTCGAAGTTCACCGGGCCGGCGGCGCCCTGGTAGTCGATGTCCTGGCCGTTGGCGATCAGCTTCTTGGCCTTCTCCCACTCGCCCGGAAGAACCTCGATGCCTGGGGGCGACGAGACGTCGCGCAGGGCGTCGCGCACGGCCTTCGGGTCGTCGGAGCCGGCCTTCTCGGCGGCCAGCGCCAGCAGGAAGGTGGCGTCATAGGCGCTGTCGATGTAGGGCTTCGGCGGCAGTTCGCCGAACTCGGCCTCATAGGCCTCCTTGAACATCTCCGCGCCCTTGCCGGCGGCGGCCGGGGCGGTGCCCACCGAGCCGTTCATGTAGTCGGCGCCGATTGAGTCGATGATCTCGGGCGCCTTCATGCCGTCGGACAGCACGAACTTGCTGAAGTAGCCGCCTTCCAGGGCCTGGCGGATGATCGTGATGCCGTTCTCGGGGTAGCCGATCAGCACCAGCGCGTCGGCACCGCCCTCGGCGGCGCGCTGCAGTTCACCGCGATAGGACGCCTGGCCCTTCTCGTAGGCCACGGAGCCGGCGATCTTGCCGCCCGACGCCTTGTAGGCCTCGCTGAAGGCCTGGGCCAGGCCGGCGCCGTAGTCGTTGTTGATGTAGACCACGCCGACGCTCTTGTGGCCCTGGGTGTTGGTGATTTCCGACAGGGCGATGCCCTGCACCGCGTCGGTCGGCACCGTGCGGAACAGGAAGTCGTTGTCGTTCAGCGTAGTGATCTCGGGGCTGGTGGACGCGCCCGAAATCTGCGGCACGCCCGCCTGCGAGGTGACGCTGGAGGCGGCCGGGATGGTCACGCCCGACGACAGGGCGCCGACGATGCCCGCCACGCCCTCGACGTTGACCAGCTTCTGCGCGGCGTCGACGCCGACCTGCGGAGTGGTCTGGGTGTCGCCGACCGCGATCTCGGCGTCACCGCCCAGCACGCCGCCCTGCTCGTTGATGTGCTTGGCGGCAAGCTTGATGCCGTTGAGCGAGGTTTCGCCATAGGCCTGCAGGTCGCCGGTCAGCGGCACCAGGGCGCCGATCTTCATCTCGGCCATGGCCTGGCCGGCCCCCAGGGTGAGCGCAAGCGCCGAAACGGCGCCGATGGCTGCACGCTTGATCATATTTGCAAAGCCTCCGCTTGTTTGTCTGCGCCAAACGATCGCCGCTGGCGCGCGAACGGTAAGAATATCAGGCGGTAAGCCGTTGGCAACCTCTTGAAACACAGCCCGGCGGTCGGATACCGAACAGCCGTCGAACACGGGGCTTTGCGGCGCCGACGCGACCGGTTAGAGTGTGCGGCCATTCGCGATTGAACGACGACTCCAGACAAACGAGACCCCTTTCATGGCAGGCAGCGTCAACAAGGTCATCCTGGTCGGCAACCTGGGCCGCGACCCGGAAGTCCGCACCATGCAGAACGGCAACAAGCTGGTGAACCTGTCCATCGCCACGTCCGAGACGTGGAAGGACCGCCAGACCGGCGAAAAGCGCGAGCGCACCGAGTGGCACCGCGTCGTGATCTTCTCGCCGCCGCTGGCCGACATTGCCGAGCGCTATCTGCGCAAGGGCTCGTCCGTCTACATCGAGGGCCAGCTTCAGACCCGCAAGTGGCAGGACCAGAACGGCCAGGACCGCTACTCCACCGAGGTCGTGCTGCAGCCCTTCAAGGGCGAACTGACCCTGCTGGGCGGCCGCGGCGGGGAAGGCGGCGGCGGTGGCCAGGGTGGCGGCTACGGTGGTGGCGGCGGCGGCTACGGCGGCGGTGGCTACGACCAGGGCGGTTACGACCAGGGCGGCTTTGGCGGCGGCCAGGGCGGCGGCGGCCGCGGACCCGGCGGCGGCGGTGGTGGCGGCGGCTGGGAGCCCCCGCCGTCCGACCTGGACGACGAAATCCCCTTCTGATCGCCCCTTTGGCGATCCCGACAGCAAGGCGGCCACCGCTCCAGCGGGGCCGCCTTCGTCTTGGCCATATATCGCCACCGCCCGTCCGAGTTCGCTTGCCGTCGTTTGGCGGTTGGCATACCTTCTGATTAGAAGTGGTATAAACGTTCTGAGGGGGTGGCCATGCGCGTGGGGTGCAATGGCCTGTTCCGCCAAGCTTCGCGGCCGGCGGCAACCGCCATGCTCATGGCGGGGCTTCTGGCGATCCTGGCGGTGGGGATCGGCGGACGCGCGGTGGATGCACGCGCAGCCACACCAACCATCCGCATTTCAACGGAAAACACGGCCGATCACGTTCAGACGCGGGTGCTGCGCCTGTTCGCGGAGCGCCTGCAGGACCGGCTCGACGGCCGGGTGACGGTGGAGGTCCACGACAGCGCAGCGCTCTTTCGCGGGCGCGACGTGGTCGAGGCCGTCGCCGCCGGCCGCGTCGATGTGGCGGCGCCGGGCATGTGGCACCTGGACCGGTACGAGCCCGACTTCGCGGTCTTCCTGCTGCCCATGTTCTACGGCCGCGAGGACGCCATGAACCATGCCATCCGCGACGGGGCGGCGGGACGGAGCCTGAACACCCGGTTGGAGGCGGCGACGGGCGTTCACGTTCTCGGCCGCTGGATCGACCTTGGCAGGACGCACCTCTTCACACGCAGCGCGACCATCGAAGGCCCCGCCGACATCAAGGGCCTGCGCCTGCGAGTCGCGGGCGGAGAGGGCAACGCCGCCCGCATCCGGGCGCTGGGTGCCGAAGCGGTACTGATCCCCTGGCCGGACCTGCCGCCCGCCCTGGAAGCGGGCTCCGTCGACGGAACGCTGACGAGTGCCGGTACGGTGGTCAGCGCCAGCCTGTGGACACGCGGCATCGACGGCGCCTACCTGGACAGCCAGTACTTCGCCCAGTACGTACCCATCGTTTCGCCGCGGCTGTGGGCCCGCCTGCCCGACGACGTGCGCACCGCCATGACCGAAACCTGGGATGCGGTGGTGGAGGACGGGCGCGCCCTGGCCGCTGCCGCGCAGAAAGACGCCGTGGCGCGGCTGGAGGCGGAGGGGGTGCGCATCGTCCGGCCGTCGTCCGCGGTGCTGGCCGAGACGCGGGCGGACCTCATGACCCATCAGCCCGGGATCGTCCGCGCGCTGGGGCTCGATCCGGCGTTGGTCGAAGCGGTGCGCACCGCGCTGGAGCGGTGATGCCCGCCGCCACCGACAGCGCGGCCCGGTCCCGCCGCGTCACGCTTGCCGCCGTTCTCGGGGCGGTCGGCCTCTGCGCGCTCGGCCTTTTCGCCGGCACCTCGGTCCTGTTGCAGGAGCGCGCCGCGACGCTGCGGCTGGCGCAGATCGACGCCACGCATCTGGCGCGGCAGGTGGCCTCGGACGCCGCCATGCTGGCGCTGTTCGGTGACAAGGCGGCGGTTGACGCCAACCGGGTCGCCTACCGCAACCCTCACCAGCCCGCCCGCATCGACTTCGACCTGGACAGCCAGGCGGCGTTGCTGCCGGGCATGCACTCGGGTGCCGTCTTCGGCTCGCGCGGTCAGCGCATCGCCGCAAGCGTGCGCTTCCCCGAGGTCTCCCGATCCTGGCGGCAGCAGGTTCTGGAACGGCACCGCGACGGCTGGGAGGACATGATCATCTCGTCGGCGCGGGAAACGGGCGTCCCGGATACCATTGCGATCAGCCGTGCGCGGTGGAATGACGCCCGGTCCTTCGAGGGCTACGCCGTCTCGCTGGTGGACCTGAGCCGCCTGGAAGAATGGGCGGCGGAGCAGGCCCGCATGTCAGGTGCGACGGTCATGCTCATGCTTGCCGACGGAACCGTTCTGGCGCCGCTCGCGAACGGCGGGCCGACGCCGGTCGACGACACCGCAGCGCTGCGCCGGCGGCTCTCCGCGGCGCTTAAGAGCCTCCGCAACGGCGAAGACGCCGACCCGGAGAGGGCGCTCGAAGCCGCCGGCGCCGTGGTCGGGATGGGACTGGCCAGGGACTTTCCGCTGATCGGCCTCGTCGAGATTGCGCGCGAGGGCGTGCTGGCGGACTGGAGCCGCCGCCGCGACATCGCCGCGGCCGGCGGCGTCGTGATGGTGCTGGCCGTGGCCCTGGCGCTCGCCCTGTTCGTCCGCGGAGAGCGCCGGCGGGCGCGCGCCGAGAAAGGGCTTCGCCTGAGCGAGGAACGCCTCGGTGCCGCGCTCGCGAACGGCAACCTCAGCCTCTGGGACTGGAACGTGGTGACCAACAGCGTCGTCTTCGGCCCGCGCCTGCCGGCCATGCTGGGATACCGGCCCGGCGAGGTGGACCTGTCGGTGCAGGGTTTTCAGGCGCTCATGCATCCTGAGGACAAACCGCGCGCGATGGCGGCACTCATGGCGCATGTGGAGGCTCCGGCGAACGGAGTCTTTGCGGCCGAGCACCGCCTGCGCCGCAAGGACGGCGGCTGGACCTGGATCGCCGACCGCGGGCGGGCGGTGGAGGTCGACGCGCAGGGACGGGCGGTGCGCGTCATCGGCGTTCATGCCGACATTACCCGACGCAAGCAGGCGGAGACCGCGCTGCGTGAAAAGTCCCGGGCGCTGGAGGACAGCAACCGCGACCTGGAGCAGTTCGCCTACATCGCCTCGCACGACTTGCAGGAACCGCTGCGCATGGTGTCGTCCTACCTGTCGCTGCTGCTGCGGCGGGAAGGCGACCGGCTCTCGGACAAGGGGCGTGGCTATGCTGAAACAGCGGCCGACGGCGCGAAGCGCATGGGACAGCTGATCCGCGACCTGCTGGAGTATTCCCGTGTCGGCACCCGGGGCGAGGACCCGACCCCGCAGGACACGGCCGGCATCCTGGCCGAGGCGGTGGACAACCTGGGCATCGCCGTGGCCGAGTCCGGGGCCGCCGTCACCGTGGCGCCCGATGCGCCGCCGGTGCTGGGGGACCGCTCGCAGCTGGTGCGGCTGGTGCAGAATCTGGTGGGCAACGCCCTGAAGTACCGCGCCCCCCACCGTGCGCCCGTCATCTCCGTCGACTGGCGCCTGGAGGAGGGTGAGGACGAGGAAGCAGGGGGCGGAAGGGTCATTCTGTCGGTGACGGACAACGGCATCGGAATCGATCCCGCGGACTTCGACCGCCTGTTCCAGATTTTCCAGCGCCTGCACGCCCGCGACGAGTACGACGGCACGGGCATCGGGCTGGCCGTCTGCCGCCGTATCGTGGAGCGTCACGGCGGCCGCCTGTGGGTGGAGTCGGTACCCGGCGAGGGCAGCACGTTCCATGCCGCCCTGCCGCGCGCCGCCGAAGCCCCCGCGACCGATGACGCGGACGAGACGCCTGTGCGGGCGCTGGCGTCGTAAAGGCTGCCGGGCGGGCGCCGAAGGGGTAAGAAACGTTGCCGTATCTGCCCTCATTTGCTAGTTTTTCCGCCCCGGTTACGGCACCGCGACCGGATGGTGCCGCTCCGGGGACACTTCGCGCCGGGACCGCGCCGGCGCCGCACATTCGCCCAGTCATCCATTTCAGGCCACAGCATTGACGAACCCCCCGTCCACTCCGCCCGAGTACGACGTCACGCAGGTCGCCATCGAGGACGAGATGAAACGCTCGTACCTCGATTACGCCATGAGCGTGATCGTCAGCCGTGCCCTTCCCGACGTGCGCGACGGCCTCAAGCCCGTGCACCGGCGCATTCTCTACGCCATGAAGGAAAACGGGTACGAGTACAACAAGCCCTACAAGAAGTCGGCGCGCATCGTCGGTGACGTGATGGGTAAGTACCACCCGCACGGCGACAGCGCGATCTACGACGCCATGGTCCGCATGGCGCAGCCGTGGTCCATGCGGCTGCCGCTGATCGACGGGCAGGGCAACTTCGGCTCCATGGACGGCGACGCCCCGGCGGCCATGCGTTACACCGAGGCGCGCCTGGCCAAGGCCGCGCATTCGCTGCTGGACGACATCGACAAGGAAACGGTCGACTTCCAGGCCAACTACGACGAAAGCTCCTGGGAGCCCATCGTCCTCCCGGCACGCTTTCCGAACCTGCTGGTCAACGGCGCGGGCGGCATCGCCGTGGGCATGGCGACGAACATCCCGCCCCATAACCTGGGGGAGGTGATCGACGCCCTGTGCGCCATGATCGACGATCCGTCGATCTCGGAAGAGGATATTCTGTCCATCATCCCCGGCCCGGACTTCCCGACCGGCGGCACGATCCTGGGGCGCTCGGGCATCCGGTCCGCCTACACCACGGGCCGCGGGTCGGTGGTCATGCGGGCGCGCTGCCACATCGAGGAACCGTCCAAGGGGCGCGAGGCCATCATCGTCACCGAGGTTCCGTACCAGGTGAACAAGGCGACGATGCAGGAGAAGATGGCCGAACTGGTGCGCGACAAGCGCATCGAGGGCATCTCCGACATCCGCGACGAGTCCGACCGCCACGGCGTGCGCGTCGTCATCGAGGTCAAGCGCGACCACGTGGCCGAGGTGGTGCTCAACCAGCTCTACCGCTACACGCCGCTGCAGACCAGCTTCGGCGTCAACATGCTGGCCATCAACGGCGGCAAGCCCGAGATGCTGCGCCTGGTCGACGTGCTGCGCGCCTTCATCCAGTTCCGGGAAGAGGTCATCCGCCGGCGCACCATCTACCTGCTGCGCAAGGCCCGCGAGCGCGCCCATACCCTGGTGGGCCTGGCGATCGCGGTGGAGAACATCGACCCCGTCATCGAACTGATCCGCGCCGCGCCCGACGTCAACACCGCCAAGGACCAGCTGATGGCGAAGTCCTGGCCGGCCGGCGACGTCGAGCCGCTTGTGGAACTCATCGCCGACCCCAGCCACCAGGTCATCGACGGCAAGTACAAGCTGTCCGAGGCTCAGGCCAAGGCCATTCTGGAACTGCGCCTGCAGCGCCTGACCGGCCTGGAGCGCGAGAAGATCCACGGCGAACTGCGCGAGATCGGCGGCGAAATCGAGGAATATCTTGCCATCCTGCGCTCGCGCGAGCGGATGTTCGAGATCATGCGAACCGAACTGGTGGAAATGAAGGAGGAGTACGCCACTCCCCGCCGCACCACCATCGAGGAGAGCGAGTTCGAGGCCGACATCGAGGACCTGATCCAGCGCGAGGACATGGTCGTCACGGTCACCTCGTCGGGCTACATCAAGCGCGTGCCGCTGACCACCTACCGCGCCCAGCGGCGCGGCGGCAAGGGCAGGGCAGGAATGCAGACGCGCGACGAGGACGTGGTGACCCGCGTGTTCGTCGCCAACACGCACCAGCCGGTGCTGTTCTTCAGCTCCACAGGCATGGTCTACCAGATGAAGGTCTGGCGCCTGCCGCTGGGCAACCCGCAGTCGCGCGGCAAGGCCATGGTGAACCTGCTGCCGCTGAACGAGGGCGAGACGGTCTCCACCGTCATGGCCCTGCCCGAGGACCAGGAGACCTGGGGCGACCTGCACGTCATGTTCGCCACCAGCGCCGGCACGGTGCGGCGCAACAGCCTGTCGGACTTCACCAACATCAAGTCCAACGGCAAGATCGCCATGAAGCTGGAGGAGGGCGACAGCCTGATCGGCGTCGCCACATGCTCCGACGCCCATGACGTTCTGCTGGCGACGCGGAACGGCAAGTGCATACGCTTCCCCATCGGCGGCGTGCGCCTGTTCGCCGGCCGCACGTCCATGGGCGTGCGCGGCATCCGGCTGGCCGAGGGCGACCATGTGGTGTCGCTGTCCATTCTGCGGCATGTGGAGTTCGACATCGAGCAGCGCGACGCCTACCTGCGCGTCGCCAGCGCCCTCCGCCGTGCCAACGGCAACGGCGCCGAGGAAGGCGGCGAGGCTCACGAGGTGGACCTGGACGCCGTGCTGGCCGAGCACAGCCTGACGCGCGAGCAGTTCGACACCTTCGCCGAGGCCGAGGAATTCATCCTGACGGTCACGGAGAACGGCTACGGCAAGCGCACGTCGGCCTTCGAGTACCGCATCACCGGCCGCGGCGGGCAGGGCATCACCAACATCGACACCGGCGCCCGCAATGGCCTGGTGGTGACCAGCTTCCCCGTCTCCGACACCGATCAGGTGATGCTGATTTCCAACGCCGGGCAGATCATCCGCATGGGCGTGCACGACATCCGCATCGCCGGCCGCAACACCCAGGGCGTGACGCTCTTCCGCACCGCGCCCGATGAATCGGTGGTCTCCGTCGCCCACCTGTCGCTGGACGGCACCGAGGCCGAAGAGGCCGGGTTGGAAGAGGGCGAGGACGGCGAGGGGCCGGACGCCGGCGAGAACCCGGAGGCCGAGGGCGGCGCCGAGGAAGGAGGCGAGGGCAATGGCTGATCGCGTCGGCGTTTATCCCGGCACGTTCGACCCCATCACCAACGGCCACCTGGACATCATCAACCGGGCGACCAAGCTGGTGGACCGGCTGATCATCGGGGTGGCGGTGAACGCCGGCAAGGGCCCGCTGTTCACGCTGGAGGAGCGGGCGGACCTGACCCGCGCCGCCGTCGACGCCCTTCCGAACAAGAACGGCTGCACCATCGAGGTCCGGCCCTTCGACAACCTGTTGATGCATTTTGCGGCCGAGTGCGGTGCGCAAACCATCATCCGGGGCCTGCGCGCCGTCTCGGACTTCGAATACGAGTTCCAGATGGCCGGCATGAATGCCCGCGTGAACCCGCGCATCGACACGGTGTTCCTTATGGCATCGGAACGCTGCCAGTTCATCTCCTCCCGCTTCGTCAAGGAGATCGGGCGGCTGGGCGGCGACATATCCACCTTCGTGCCCGAAACGGTGCGCAAGGCGCTGGAAAGCCGCTTCGCCGAGGAGAAGGCGGCCGCCGGCGGCAATGCCACCTGACCCGTTCAGGCGGCGAGGGTGCCGAGCCCTCGCCGCCGATTATCAGCTCACGCACCCGCGCCTGCGGGAAAAGGATGTATCCATGCTGAACCGCATTCTGAGCGCACTGATCGGAGTTTTCCTCATCATGACCGCGTCCCAGACGGCCTCCGCCGCCGATCCCGAGAACACCCTGTACATGGACCTCGAGCACGGCCGCGTGGTCATCGAGATGCGCCCGGACCTGGCGCCCAAGCATGTGGCCCGCATCAAGGAACTGGTGCGCGAGGGTTTCTACGACGGCACGCCCTTCCACCGCGTGATCCCGGGTTTCATGGCCCAGGGTGGCGATCCGACGGGCACCGGCACGGGCGGCTCGGGCCAGAACCTGCCGGCCGAGTTCTCCAACGAGAAGCACGTGCGCGGCACGGTCTCCATGGCGCGCGCGGCGAACCCCAACAGCGCCGACAGCCAGTTCTTCATCGTCTTCGAGGAAGCCCCGCACCTGAACGGCCAGTACACCATCTGGGGTCAGGTGACCGAGGGCATGGAGCACGTGGACCAGATCAAAAAGGGCCTGGGCTCGCAGAACGGCATGGTGCCCTATCCCGACCGCATTCTGGAAATGCGCGTCGCGGCCGACGTCAAGGAGTGATTTGGGCCGGGGTGCTGCGGCGTAAGGGGCCGGCGGGACAGCGATTTTAAGGGCTTGACCCGCCGCCCCCGGTTTCCTAGATTGCCGCCTCCCCGGTGAGGGCCCGTAGCTCAGTTGGTAGAGCAGCTGACTTTTAATCAGCGGGTCACAGGTTCGAATCCTGTCGGGCTCACCAGTTAAACCCCGTCAAGTCAATGGCTTGGCGGGGTTTTCTTGTTTGACGGCCGGGGGTGCGGCGGACGCCTTGCCGTGGAGCGCCCGGCACGATACACAGGGGGCAAGGCCGCGCCCAGCCGGTTCGGCCCGTGGCGTCGTTTGGCGAGGGTATCATGAACCAGATCGGCCATTTGGCAGGGGCGACGATGCAGTGCGCCGGCCAGTCCAGTTCCGAGGCCGGCCGTCGGGCGCAAAGGTGCCGATCCTGTACCGTCCGGAAAAATGCGCTGTTCGTAGGACTTTCCCCCACGGAACTCGACGAGATCGCGCCGGCCGTGCCCGATATCGTCGTTCCGGCGGGAGAGACCCTCTATGACGCCGAGAGCCGCGCCGATTCGCTTTTCATCATCCGGCGCGGCGTCGTCAAGCTGGTCAACTACCTGCCCGACGGGTCTTACCGGATCGTCCGGCTGGCGCGGCGCACCGATGTCCTGGCGCTTGAGACCCTGCTCGGGGAGCCCTGCGACCATACCGCCGAAGCGCTGACCGAGGTGGAGGTCTGCCGCGTTCCGATCGGCGTCGTCCGAATGGTGATGGAGCGGCAGGCCTGGCTGTCGACGCGGATGATCCACCACTGGCACCTCGCGGTCCAGACGGCGCACGGCTGGTTGACCCGCTACGCCACCGGAGGCGCCCGACAGCGCATGGCCCGGTTTCTAGCCGACCTGCACGACGAATGCGTCAGCGAGGCTTGCCCGCGGCCGTGCTTCGAGGTTCCGTCGCGCGATGACGTGGGAGCGATCCTTGGAATCACGAAGGAAACCGCCAGCCGCCTCATCTCCGATTTCCGGCGCAGCGGCCTTCTGTGCAAGGTGGACGCGCGTCGGATCGAGGTCGACCGGGAGCGGCTTGAAGAGGTCGCGGCGGCGGAAGCGTAGTCTCGGAGGCGGGCTCGCGGCCCCTTGAGGCAATTCAAGGGGTTCGCGGCGCCTTCTCATGTTCGGCCGTATCGTTCGCGCCGGTGAAGAAGGACGCGACGATGCCGGTCATCACGCCGAATAGGCCTATCCCGAGGATCATGAGCGCGACCGCGATCAGTCTGCCGGGGCCGGTGACAGGGTAGTGGTCGCCGTACCCGACCGTCGTGATGGTCGTGACCGTCCACCAGAGCGCATCCTCCGCCGTCTTAATATTGGCCCCGGGCACGCCCTGTTCGGCCCACATGATCCCCGCCGAGCTTAGAATGATGGTGATCGCGGAGAGATAGAACGCGCCGGAGACTGCGTTGCCGCGGCGCCGCTTTTTGATATTTCGGACAACGTTTAGCGTCCCGTGGGCTCCGCGGAGCACGCGGATGATGCGCAGCAGTCCGGCAAGGCGAAGGGAGCGCAGAGGCTCCACGGTCGGGACCGCCGCGAGCAGGTCCAGCCACCCCCACCTCATGTACGCCCGTTTGTTCGGTGCCTTTGAAAAGTCGTGGAGGAACTTCCCTGCGAACAGTGTGCAGACACCGTAGTCGATGAATGCGAACAGGCGTCGCATTTCTGGCGAAATCTCGGCGGCAGTCAGTGCCAGGATGGTGGCGACGGAAATTAGCGACAGGAGCACGACAGCCACGTCAGCAACGCCGACAGCATCATGATCCACCGGGGCGGTGGCATCACGCGCCCCGGCATCGGCGAGGCGCCCGTCCGTGTTCATGCGGCTGCGTCCTTTAGGTTGTCGATTATGGGTTACGCTTCTAAAAGATGTGAACCTAGAGGATGCCGGCGTGAAGGGTCAATAGCAGGTGCTTGCCATAACGGCGTAAGCGTGCCGCTTGCGCATCCGCAATGCGCCTGTCCGGCCGCCGTGGCATGACCCCCCACGGCGCCGCGCATCCTCCGTCCGAACACCTTGCGCCATCGCCGATCCGGCACCCATGTGGGTGCGTAAGACGTA
This sequence comes from Caenispirillum salinarum, assembly GCF_044803115.1. Classification (GTDB taxonomy): domain Bacteria; phylum Pseudomonadota; class Alphaproteobacteria; order Rhodospirillales; family Rhodospirillaceae; genus Caenispirillum; species Caenispirillum salinarum_A. The sequence goes on from NZ_CP085224.1 coordinate 2,500,096, forward strand.
TTCATCAGGCACGGCACGGCGTGGGGTCTCCGCCATGAGCTTCGACCACCGACACCATCACCATTCCCATCACCACGAGCGGCGGCACACGCTGATCTGGTTCCTTGTCCAGCATTGCGCCGCCGGCGTGATCGCGGGGCTTGTCTTCTGCGGCGCCATCATCGCGACCGATGTCGGCAACATGCGGACGCTGCTGTTCAGCGGTGACGGATTCGGGATGACCGTGGGGCTCTATCTGCTGGTGGGGTCGATCTGCGGCACCTTTGGCAGCGTCGCCATGGCAGTCGGGATCATGCGGCTGGGCGACCACCGCGACCATCCTGACCGCGAGTACTGAAAAACGCCGGTTTTTCCGCCTTTTGCGGGGCTGCCCTCGTATGGCACACTCCGTCCCGTATCTTCGGGAGGAGGGGGATCATGCGACTCACGACAGTTTTCACGCGCCTTGGCGTGGCGACGCTTTTGGCGGCGACAACTCCCGCCGCAGTGGCGCTGGCGGGGGCCATGCCGCCGGAGTACGCCGATCAGCCGCCGGCCCGCTCGGCCGAGCCGACGGCCCCCGCGCCTGCGCCGGAGCCGTCCATATCCCGCCCCCTGGGCAGGCCGGAAGACCTGCTCCCGGTTCCTACCGTGCCCGAGGCCGCTCCGCCGCTTCCGCCAAGCGCCCTTACCGTCACCTATGCCGAGGACGTGGGCTTCTTCAGCCGTCGCGGCTTTGAAGCGGTGAAGGGGGACGCTGCCCTCTACTGCGCGCAATACGGCCGCGTCGCGGCCCTCGACAGCCGCTTCGAGGTGGGCGACGAGTGGTATGTCCGCTTTGACTGCGTGACGCCCCGCTGACCCTCCGCCGGCGCCGCGCGCAGCGACATTGCCGCCCAACATGTGCGGCCCGGACCCGCTCCGGGCCGCTTTTTCGTGTCCCGTCTCAACCGCAAAGCGTTATGCCTGCGGAGTTGATGCGGCGCGGAAACCATGTATGCAACTCGGGTAAAGAAGAAAAACAAGGGGCTTTGCGCGCCGCAACATCAGGAATGCCTACGTTAAAAATAGGTTTGCATGTGTTCAAAAAACCCTTCAAACCGCTCAGGAAGGTGTTGCGGCAGCGGAGACGAATCCTCATACTGTCGTCACATGCAACAAAAGTAATAAGCGTTCGCAGGGACTTGTTGCCGGACTCTCGGCGTTCACCAGACGCATCCAGACCCGTCAAGGGGGCGCCGAACCAAGAGGGCGGCACGGTCCAGCCAAGGGAGGCTAGGACATGGCATTTGGGCTTTCGCGGCTGCGCGGTTTTCGCGCCGCCGTCCTGGCGTTCATCGGTCTCGCGATTGTGGCGGGGCCCGCCGCGGCCGGTCAGCCGGAACCGTGGCAGATGAACATGCAGGACCCCGCGTCTCCGGTCATGACGCAGATCTACGACCTGCACAACTACATCACCATCATCATGATCGGCATCGTTCTGCTGGTCATGGGCCTGCTGGGCTACTGCATCTTCCGCTTCAACGCGAAGAAGAACCCGACGCCGTCCAAGACCAGCCACAACACGCTGCTGGAAATCGCCTGGACGGCCATCCCCGTGCTGATCCTCGTCGCCATCGCAGTGCCGTCTTTCCGGCTGCTGTACTTCATGGACCGCGCCCAGGATGCCGAGATGACGCTCAAGGTCATCGGGCACCAGTGGTACTGGTCCTTCGAGTATCCGGACCACGGCAACGTCGCCCTGGACAGCTTCATGAAGTATCCGGAAGACCTGGAAGAGGGCGAGCCGCGCCTGCTGGCCGTGGACACGCCCGTGGTGCTGCCCGAGGACACCAATATCCGCATCATCACAACTGCGAGCGACGTGATTCACAGCTTCGCCATCCCGGCGCTCGGCCTGAAGACCGACGCCATTCCCGGCCGCCTGAACGAGACCTGGGTGCGGGTGGAAGAACCCGGCATGTATTACGGTCAGTGCTCGGAGCTGTGCGGCGTCAACCACGCCTTCATGCCGGCCGCCTTGAAAATCGTGCCCAGGGAGGAATTCGAGGCCTGGATGAGCGAGACCCAGGCCGCCCAGGGCATCGCCCCGGCGCAGACGCCGGCGACCGAACTCGCCAGCCGGTAACCAGAGGCCGAGAGGGGACTGCATCATGTACGAAGGGACCGCGACCGGCGGGACGGTCGCCCACGATCATCATGACCATGCGCCCAGCGGCTGGAAGCGCTGGGTGCTGTCGACCAATCACAAGGACATCGGGACGATGTACATCGTCTTCGCGATCGTCGCGGGGCTGATCGGCGGCCTGATGTCCATGGTCATCCGCGCAGAGCTGTACGAACCCGGCCTGCAGGTGCTGGGCGGCGACAACCAGCTCTACAACGTCTTCGTCACCGCGCACGGCCTGATCATGGTCTTTTTCGTGGTCATGCCGGCGCTGATCGGCGGGTTCGGCAACTGGTTCGTGCCGCTGATGATCGGCGCGCCGGACATGGCCTTCCCGCGCATGAACAACATCAGCTTCTGGCTGCTGCCGCCGGCCTTCATCCTGCTGCTGCTGGCGCTGGTGACCGGCACCGGGCCGGGCACGGGCTGGACGCTCTACCCCCCGCTGTCGGGCATTGTCAGTCACCCGGACGCCGCCGTGGACCTGGCGATCCTGGCGCTGCACATCGCCGGCATCTCGTCCATCCTGGGCGCCATCAACTTCCTGGTCACCATCCTGAACATGCGGGCGCCGGGCATGAACATGTTCCGCATGCCGCTGTTCGGCTGGTCCATGTTCGTCACGGCCTTCCTGCTGCTGATGGCGGTGCCGGTGCTGGCCGGGGCGCTGACCATGGTGCTGACGGACCGCAACTTCGGCACGGCCTTCTTCGACCCGTCGGCCGGCGGCGACCCGCTGCTGTACCAGCACCTGTTCTGGTTCTTCGGCCACCCCGAGGTCTACATCATGATTTTGCCGGCCTTCGGCATCATCAGCCATGTGATCTCGACGTTCTCGAGGAAGCCCATCTTCGGCTACCTGGGCATGGTCTGGGCAATGGTCGCCATCGGCCTGATCGGCTTCGCTGTCTGGGCCCACCACATGTACACCGTGGGCATGGACGTGGACACCCGTGCCTACTTCATCATGGCGACCATGCTGATCGCCGTGCCGACGGGCATCAAGGTGTTCTCGTGGATCGCGACCATGTGGGGCGGTTCCATCGAGTTCAAGACGCCCATGCTGTTCGCGGTAGGCTTCATTTTCCTGTTCACGGTCGGCGGCGTGACGGGCGTGGTGCTGGCCAACGCCGGCGTCGACATCGCCCTGCACGACACCTACTACGTGGTGGCGCACTTCCATTATGTGCTGTCCCTGGGTGCGCTGTTCGCCATGTTCGCGGGGTTCTACTACTGGATCGGCAAGATGAGCGGCCGCCAGTACCCGGAGATGCTGGGCAAGATCCACTTCTGGCTGACGTTTGTCGGCGTCAACCTGACGTTCTTCCCGCAGCACTTCGCCGGGGCCGCCGGAATGCCGCGCCGCATTCCCGACTACCCGGACGCCTTTACCGCCTGGAACCAGATCTCCACCGTGGGCGCCTACATCGCGGGTGTCGCGGCGGTGTTCTTCATCTACGTGGTCGTCCACACGCTGTGGGCCGGCAAGCGCGCGCCGGCCAACCCCTGGGGCGAGGGCGCGACGACACTGGAGTGGACGCTGACGTCGCCGCCGCCGGTGCACGCTTTCGAGGAACCGCCGGTCATTCCGGGCGGCGGACGTCACGCACCGGCCGAGTGAGGCCGGGAAGGGCGGGGCGGCGGCGCGTCCCGGGGGGCGCCGCCGCCGCCCGCAGCCGATGCTGAAGGGAGGGCTCGCCATGAGCCAGCAGACGCATCCAACGACCAACAAGGGCAACGCCCGCCTGGGCCTGACGCTGGCCGGCGTCGCCGTCGGCATGGTAGGCTTGGCTTTTGCTTCCGTGCCGCTGTACGAGGTGTTCTGTCAGGTCACGGGCTACGGCGGGACGCCCAAGATCGTCGCCCAGAACGAAAGCGACGCCATGGCCGCCGCCGCCGCAGGGCGCGAGATCACGATTCGGTTCGACGGCTCGGTCAACCGCGACCTGCCGTGGCGGTTCCGCCCGTTGCAGACGGCCGTGACGGTACCGCTGGGTCAGGACACGCTTGTCGCCTACCAGGCGCGCAACACGTCGGATGAGCCCATCGTCGGCACGGCGACCTTCAACGTCACACCGTCGAAGGCCGCTCAGTACTTCAGCAAGATCGAGTGCTTCTGCTTCACCGAACAGCGGCTGGAGCCGGGCGAATCCGTGGACATGCCGGTGACGTTCTACGTCGACCCCGCGATTCTGGAGGACGAGCACGCCCGCGACGTCTCGACCATCACGCTGTCCTACACGTTCTTCGAGAAGAAAAAGGGCGACGGCGCCTCATAAGCCGCATACGCCGCCCGCCCGCGCGCGAGACAACGCCGCGACAGAACAAGGGAGCGCCACACCATGAGCGAGGTTCAGGCCAATTCGGCCCGCAAGCACCCCTATCACATCGTCGACCCCAGCCCCTGGCCGTTCCTCGGCTCTCTGGGTGTGTTGGTGCTGGCGGTCGGGGCGGTGCAATACTTCCACGATGCCCCGCCGTGGGTGATGCTGGCCGGCTTCGCGCTGGTGCTGGTCACCATGTTCGGCTGGTGGCGCGACGTGGTGAAGGAAGGTATGGAGGACAAGGCCCACACCGCCAAGGTGCGGCTCGGCCTGCGCATGGGCATGGGCATGTTCATCGCATCCGAGGTGATGTTCTTCGTCGCCTTCTTCTGGGCCTACTTCAACAATGCCTTTCTGGTCAGCCCCGGCGTCACCGCCTGGCCGCCGGAGGGCATCGAGACCCTGCACGCATGGGGCCTGCCGGCCATCAACACGGCCATCCTGCTGACGTCCGGCGTGACGCTCATGTTCTCGGCAAAGGCCATGAAGCGCGGCAGCCAGGGCGGCCAGCTGTTCTGGCTGGGGGCGACCATCGGGCTGGGCGTGATTTTCCTCATCCTGCAGATGGTGGAATACGGCGAAGCGGCCTTCGGCTTCACCGAAGGCATCTATCCGTCGGTGTTCTACATGGCGACGGGCTTCCACGGCTTCCACGTCTTCGTTGGCGTGTGCTTCCTGGCGGTCATGTTCGCGCGGGCCTGGAACGGTCATTTCGTGCGCGAGCGCCACAGCATCGGCTACGAGGCGTCGGAGTGGTACTGGCACTTCGTCGACGTCGTGTGGCTGTTCCTGTTCGTCGTCTTCTACTGGTGGGTCGGCTGATCCGTACCGCCCGCGAAACAATTTCTGCTTTCCGACCCGGTCAGCCCCTGTGGCGGCCGGGTCTTTTCGTGCGCCGGCGGAACGGTCCGAAACGGATGGAGAAAGCGCTTGCCGTTTGACCTCGGGCTGCTGTATGTTCCGCTCCTCTTCGGCGGGTCGCGCCCTGCGCGTCCGACTTTTCCACAAGACCATCGTCGCAGCTTCCATCGGACCGACATTCGTCGGTGCCGATGTTTTGTGCATTTCGAATGACAGATGGCGGCGAGGACCGGCTTGACTCTCAGCCCGATACCACCGCCGCTTCCATCATCGCGAAACGGCGGGAATCCAGGTGTCCCCGAGGGTCTGGGGCCTCATTCAAAGGACGCGCGAGTCGAGCCGTCTGGTGTAGTTCGGGCCTGCCTCTTTCGTGGGCGAAGGCTCTGCCTGCTTCTTGGGCAGAGGGGTCACAGCCTCGGGGATGCCTTGGGTAGCGGCCTCCGTGCACAGACTTATCCACAGAGTTTGGGGAAAAGAAGTCGGTTTCTTGACGCCGCCTGTGCCCTCGCCGCCCGGCATGCCGTTCGCCCTTTCTCAACGGAAAAAGGGGACGCCGCATGGGCGTCCCCTTTCTCGTGGAAGCGCGGGTCAGAGGCCAGAACCGTCAAAGCCGCCTTACCATTCGGCAAGGCGGTCGGGCCAGCCCCCGCGCGAATTCTGGGATCAGCCCTGCGGAGGCTGTTCCGGCAGGTTGATCTCGGCGGTGGGATCGGCCTCGACGAGCTTCGCCACTTCCTCGTAAGCCGACGCGTTCTGCTCCATCTGCTCGGCCAGGTTCGGATTGTCCTGACCGACGGCGCGGAAGAAATTGGCGGCGCCGCGGAGCATGTCGCCGGCGACGTTGGCAATGGTGGCCATTGGGCTTTCCCCTATGTTTTCGAAATACCGTGTATACAGGCGCAGGCTAACAAGCCGAGCCCTTGGCGGTCAAACGCGGGAACGCGGCCAACGGCTACAAATTTTCGGCAGCGCCGCAATGACCGGCGGCGCCGGACGTCCTCAGCGGACGGTCGCCGGCTCCACCCACCAGATCATGTGCGGCTGGGCGCGGCGCTCATGCGCGGCGCGGAACTCCGCAAGGTACCGTCCGACAGGGGCGGAGAGAACACCCGTTGCGCCCGAAAACGCCGATTTCCAGACAACGTTGTACAGCGGCATGACGATCCCCGTATCCAATGTCGCACCTCTTCCCGAATGTGGGTGCCAGATACGACTTTGGAAGGATATTCGGGCGGATTCAATCCTAAAGTTCCAAAGGCTTAGTCGGAGGAACTGAATTTTCCGCCCCCGCATTTGGCGGCAATGGCGTTTGCGACCCGCGCCACGGCCCACTCGCGATCGGCCGCAGCGACGCCGTGCAGCAGGTTTCCGCCGACGACGCGGACGTTGGGCCCCTTGGTGCAGTGCCCGAAGCAAGGGCCTGGTGTGACGGCGATGTCCGCCGGCAGCCGGCCGTCGGCCACGGCCGCGTCCAGGGCTGCCAAAACGTCGGCGGCGCCGCGACGGCCACAGGAGTCGGCGGAGGTGCCGAACCGCTGGTTCGTGCAGACGAGGACACGGCACCGGCTGGTGCTGACGGCGGGCATGACAACTCCTTTCAGTGCGGCGCGAGCGGGCACTAATTTCCTTGGATTTCCGCCCTCCGTGTCCATTTAAGCTGCATACCGCCCAAAGCCGAGTATGACCATCGGATATACCGGCAGAGACGGTATCCTCCAGTACCTTTGCGCCGGGAGGAGCACGATGGGACACTTCACCCTCATGACCGGTATCGGAAATCCCCTCATGGCGAGGGCGGGGAGTCGGCCCATGCGCATCGAGTGGCGCCCGGAATTCTCCAGCGGGGTGCAGGAGGTGGATGCCATGCACCGCCTCATCATTGACCTCCTCACCACTCTTGACGCCGCCGGGGTCGAGGACCCCGCGGGTGTGCCCGGTGCCATGCGCGACCTCGACCGCACCGTGCGCGCGCACTTCGAGTACGAGGAAGCGCTGCTGGGCAACCTGGGGGCGCAGGCGACGGCGTCCCATCGGCGGGAGCACGCCCACCTGCTGCGCCTGCTCGGCGATGGCGTGACGCTGTGCGACGACAGGCGCTCGTCCGAGGCGCTGCCCACCTTCGTGCGCGTCATCGGCCGATGGCTTTTGCACGAGATATCGACGAATGACCGCCACCTGTTTGCCTACATGCGTGCGCGCAGTGGCCGGCCTGTCGCGGACCTGTAGCAAGCGCCCGCTTGGAGCAGCCGGCCGCCTGAGCTATAACGAACGGGAACTGCAGGTCAGGGGGGGCGGCCAGGTGCGCAGCACGAATGTGGAAAAGCAGACGCGGATCATCGAACGCCGGGTCGTGAACCCAGGGCAGTACGTCTTCCGCGAGGGCGAACCGGGCGACCGTGCCTACCTGGTGCAGGAGGGCAAGGTCGAGATCATCAAGCGCACACCGAACGGCGAGAAGCTTCTCGGCGACGTTGGCCGGGGAGGGATCTTCGGCGAAATGGCGCTGATCGACAACCAGCCGCGCATGGCCTCGGCCCGCGCCGCTGAGCAGACGACGCTGGTGGTGGTCACGCACGAGCAGTTCGAGAAGAAGCTGAAGGATGCCGATCCTTTCATCCGCGGGCTTTTGAACATCTTCGTCCGCAATATCCGGCAGATGGCGTCGCGGACCTGAGACAGCCGTGACCCGGCGGCCCAACCGGCGCCGGAAGAAGGCCGTTGAACTCCGGCACGCTTTCCACCACAGTCTGATCCCACGGCCTTTGAATTCAACGGACATCCATGAGCCAGGACTACCACGACCCGTCGGACCCTTCGGGGCCGTCGCAGGATCATGTCGACATTCCCCTGGTCGCGCCGCGCATTACCATGCTGGGGCGGCTGCGGGCGTACTTCTTCGCCGGCATCCTGGTTACCGCGCCCGCGGCGATCACGTTCTATGTGGCGTGGCTCATCATCGGCTTTATCGACAAGCAGGTCACCAGCCTGCTGCCGGGCCGCTACAACCCGAACGAAATCCTGCCGTTCTCCATTCCGGGACTCGGGCTGATCATCCTGATCATCTTCCTGGTGATGGTGGGCGCCTTCGCCGCCGGATTCCTGGGCCGCATGGCAGTGCGCACGAGCGAGAACCTGCTGGCCCGCATGCCGGTCATCCGGTCGGTCTATGGCGCGGTGAAGCAGATCTTCGAGACGGTGCTGGCCACCAAATCCACCGCCTTCCGCCAGGTGGTGCTGGTGGAGTATCCGCGCCGGGGCATCTGGGCCATGGGCTTCGTCTCGGGCATCACCGAGGGCGAGGTCCAGAACCTGACGGAGGACGAACTGATCAACGTCTTCCTGCCCACCACGCCCAACCCCACCAGCGGCTTTCTGCTGTTCGTGCCCCGGCGCGACCTGGTGGTGCTGAACATGAGCGTGGAGGAGGGCATCAAGATGGTCGTCTCGGGCGGCATCGTGACGCCTGTCGATCCGCGCCCGGCAGAGGAAAAGAAGGTGCCGTTGCTGGCTTCCACCGAGTCCAACCCGCCGCCGCCGGTGCCGGAAGAACGGCAGCCCTGGTGAGCTACCAGTAGACGAGGCTTGGCGGCTTCCGGGGCCGCCCGGCCCTGGAGTTTCCTTTCGTGGGAGCGGGCGTTTTTTTTTGGGGCGGCAGCCCCAAGCGCGAAGCGCTCACCGGACGGCGGCACCCCAAGCGCTCAACGCGCTCCCGCGCCCTCTTCCTCCCGCGCCAGATCGGCCAGCTGCCTGAGCAGGTGCTTGGCACCTTCCAGCCGTTCCTTCGGCGTGTCCCAGCGGCGTTGCACGACCAGCTTGTGGTCGGGACGGACCTTCACCGTGCCGACCTGCTGACTGATGAAGCGCACCAGCCCGCCGGGATTGGGGAAGGTGTTGTCGCGCAGGCCGACCACCGCGCCCTTTGGGCCGGCATCCAGCTTTTCCACGTTCGCCAGTCGGCAGAAGGCTTTGATCGTAACCACTTCCAGCAGGTTCTTCACCTCGTCGGGCAGCGGGCCGAAGCGGTCGATCATTTCCACGGCCAGAGCCTCGATCTCCTCGGTGTCCTTCACGTCGCCGATGCGGCGGTAGAGCGACAGGCGCAGACCCAGGTCCTTGACGTAGCTCTCGGGGATCAGCACCGGCATGCCGATGTTGATGTTGGGCGACCATTCGGTGCCCACCTCGTCGCCCAGGCCCTCGCCGGACTTGGCGGCGGAAACGGCCTCTTCCAGCAGGTGCTGATAGAGTTCGATGCCCACTTCCTTGATGTGGCCCGACTGTTCGTCGCCCAGCAGGTTGCCGGCGCCGCGAATGTCGAGGTCGTGGCTGGCGAGCGTGAAGCCCGCGCCCAGGCTGTCAAGCGTCTGCATCACTTGAAGCCGCTTCTCCGCCGTGGCCGTCAACGGCTTGGAGGGCGGCAGGGTCAGGTAGGCATAGCCGCGCACCTTGCCGCGCCCGACGCGCCCGCGCAGCTGGTAGAGCTGCGCCAGGCCGAACATGTCCGCCCGGTGCACGAAGATCGTGTTGACCGAGGGCATGTCGAGGCCCGACTCGATGATGTTGGTCGCCAGCAGGATGTCGTACTGCCCTTCCGCGAAGGCGGTCATGACGTCTTCCAGTTGCGTCGGCGTCATCTGTCCGTGGGCGACGGCGACCTTCACCTCGGGCACCAGCCGGTTGAGGCGGTCGGCGACGCGGTCTATGTCGGCCAGGCGTGGGCAGACGTAGAAGCACTGGCCGCCGCGATAGCGCTCGCGCAGGATCGCCTCGCGCACCACCACGCCGTCGAAGGGCAACACGAAGGTGCGCACGGCCAGGCGGTCCACCGGCGGCGTGGCGATGATCGACAGCTCCCGCACGCCCGTCAGCGCCAGTTGCAGCGTGCGCGGGATGGGCGTGGCGGTCAGCGTCAGCACGTGGACGTCGGCGCGCATGGCCTTCAGGCGCTCCTTGTGGGCGACGCCGAAATGCTGTTCCTCATCGACAATCAGCAGGCCCAGGCGCTTGAAATTGATGGATTTTGCCAGCAGCGCGTGGGTACCGACGACAATATCCACCGTGCCGTCGGTCAGGCCCTTCTTGGTGGCGGTCGCCTGCTTGGGCGCGACCAGCCGCGACAGCTGCTCGATGCGCACCGGCATGCCCTGGAAGCGCTCCTGGAAGGTCATGTAGTGCTGGCGGGCGAGCAGGGTGGTCGGCACCACCACGGCCACCTGCATCCCCGACATGGCGGCGATGAAGGCGGCGCGCAGGGCCACTTCCGTCTTGCCGAAGCCGACGTCGCCGCAGACCAGCCGGTCCATGGGGCGGCCCTTGCCCAGGTCGTCGGTGATGGCGTCGATGGCTTTCAGCTGGTCCTCGGTCTCCGCGTAGGGGAAGCGGGCGCAGAACTCGTCCCACAGCCCTTCCGACGGCGTCATGCTCTCCGCGCTTTTCAGCTGGCGCACGGCCGCGATGCGGATGAGCTGCTCCGCCATGTCGCGGATGCGCTCCTTCAGCTTGGACTTGCGCGCCTGCCACGCCGGGCTGCCCAGGCGGTCGAGCTGCACGCCGGCGGTCTCGGAGCCATAGCGGCTGAGGACGTCGATGTTCTCCACCGGCAGGAACAACTTGTCGCCGCCGTCGTAGATCAGCCGCAGGCAGTCGTGCGGCGCGCCGCCGACCTGGAGCGTCTCCAGCCCGTCGTAGCGGCCGATGCCGTGCTCGACGTGCACCACAAGGTCGCCCTCGGCCAGCGCGCTGACGTCCTGGATGAACTTGTCGCCCCGCCGCTTCTTCTTGGCCGGGCGGGCGAGGCGGTCGCCGAGGATGTCCTGTTCGGAAATCAGCGCCAGGCCCGGCGCGACGAAGCCGCGCTCCAGCCCCAGCACCAGCATGGCGACGGCCTTGGCGCCCGTCTTGCGGGCGTCTTCCCAGGTGTCGACGTACTCCAGCTTCTCCAGCCCGTGTTCCCGCATGACGCCGCCGATGCGGTCGCGGGAGCCGGGGGAGTAGCAGCAGACGACCACCGTCTGCCCGTCCCGCTGCTTGCCCAGCACATGAGTGCGCAGGGCGTCGTAAACGTTCTCGTCCGGACGCGCGCGCACGTCGGCAAAGTCGCGTCCCGGCAGACCGCCGGCATCCACGGCATCCGACCCCACGTCCGGGGCCGGGAAGGGGGAAAACAGGGCGCAGGGCCGCGCGTTCAGCAGGCGGTCGTATTCGTCCGCGCCCAGGTACATGCGCTCGATGGGCACCGGGTGATAGACAAAGCCGCCCTCGGCCATGTTCTGGTCCGACAGCGTGCGGCGCGCGTCGTAGTATTCCTGCACCATCTCCAGGCGCGAGGCGCGGGCCTCAAGCCCCTGGTGGTCGATCGTCACCACGGCGTCGGGCACATAGGCGAACAGGGTGTCCAGGCCGTCATGGAACAGCGGCAGCCAGTGCTCCATGCCCTGGAACTTACGGCCCTCGGACACGCTCTCGTACAGAGGGTCGTCCTTGCCGGCGGCGCCGAACAACTCGCGGTAGCCGGTGCGGAAGCGGGCGATGGCCTCCTCGTCCAGCGACACTTCGGACATGGGCTTCAGCAGCACCTGCTCGGCCTTGCCGGTGGTGCGCTGGGTCATGGGGTCGAACGTGCGGATGCCGTCCACCTCGTCGCCGAACAGGTCGAGACGGAAGGGGTCCTCGCTGCCCGGCGGGAACAGGTCGACGATGCCGCCGCGAATGGCGTACTCGCCCGCCTCCATGACCTGCTCGGCGCGGGTATAGCCGTTGCGGATCAGGTACTCGGACAGGCTGTCGAGGTCCAGGTCCTCGCCCAGCCGGATGGCGAAGACGGCCTCCAGGAACGTCTCCCGCCGGGGCACCCGCTGGACGGTGGCGCCGATGGTCGCCAGCAGGATGCGCGGGCCTTCGGTCCCCGTGCGCGGCTGGGCGAGGCGCGAGAGCGTGTCGACGCGCCGCGCCACGATGTCGCCGTGGGGGCTGACGCGGTCGTAGGGCACGCAGTCCCACGCCGGGAACTCCAGGACCTCCACGTCCGGCGCGAAGGTCGCCAGGGCCTCGCGCAGGGTGGCGAGGCGCACGTCGTCGCGGGCCAGGTGCAGGATTTCCGGGGCGGAGCCGGAGCGGGCGAGGTCAGCCAGCACCAGGGCGTCATAGCCTTCCGGCAGCCCCGCAAGCTTGCGGCGGCCGGGCTGGGCGAACAGCGTTTCGGGGTCGATCACAGGCGCGGCCGTCACCGGTACGCTTCACGCTCGGCGTTGGGGCGGAAGGCGCGCAGCATGTGGAAAACGTCGTGGTCATGGCGGGCCGGCACGGGTTCCTTGCCCATGATCCAGTCCATGATGTCCATGTCCAACTCGTCCATCAGGGTCTCCAGCCGGTCCACCTGCTCGGGCGTAAGCTCGTCCAGGTGGGTTTCGGCGAAGCGGCCGATCAGCACGTCGGCCTCCTTCATGCCCCGGTGGTTGGCGCGGTAGAGCAGGCGCTTGCGGCGAATTTCGTCCACGGGTCCATCCATTCCATCAAAGCGTGCGACGACGGTTGGCCTGAGATATATAGGCTTCAACGGCTGCTGTCAGCCCATCGCCCGCGCCTCGTGCGTTTCCCTCTGCCGATCAACGGTCTCGCGGCCTCATGCGTCCCTACGTCCTCAACGACCTGTTCACCGACATCCGCACGCTCCCCGGCATCGGCCCCAAGCTGGCGCCGCTGGTGGAGAAGCTTGTGGGCGGGCCGCATGTGGTGGACATGCTGTGGCACCTGCCGAGCGGCATGATCGACCGCCGCAGCGCGCCGCCGCTGAACGAGGTCCGCGACGGGCAGGTCATCACCGTCCTGGTGCGCGTGCTGGAGCACCATTCAGGCCCCACGCCGCGCAGCCCGACGCGCATCGTCTGCGCCGACGGGTCGGGGGCGCGGCTGCATCTTGTCTACTTCCACCTCAAGCGAAAGTTCCTGGAAACCCTGCTGCCCATCGGGTCCACCCGCGTGGTTTCCGGCAAGGTGGAGATGTATCGCGACGAACCGCAGATGACCCACCCCGACCATGTGGGCCCGCCGGAGGACCTGGACAGCCTGCAACGGGTGGAGCCCGTCTATCCCATGACGGCGGGCGTTCAACCCCGGACGCTGGGCAAGGCCATGGCCGGGGCGCTGGCCCGCGTGCCGGCGGAAATGCCCGAGTGGCTGGACCCGAGCGTCAAGGACCGCCGGCACTGGTCCGACTGGTCGAGCACCATCCGGGCCGCGCACGCGCCGGAGGACGAGGAAGACCTGTCACCGCTCTCGCCCATTCGCCAGCGGCTGGCCTATGACGAGCTGCTGGCCAACCAGCTCGCCCTGCTTCTGGTGCGCGCCAGCCAGAAGAAACTGGCCGGCCGCAGCTTGCAGGGCGATGGAAGACTTCGCGCTAATGTGCTGGAGGCGTTGCCTTTTTCCCTGACGGGTGCGCAGGAGCGCAGCCTGAAGGAGATCGGCGAGGACATGGCTGCGGAAAGCCGAATGCTGCGCCTGCTTCAGGGCGACGTGGGCTCGGGCAAGACCGTGGTGGCGCTGCTGGCGATGCTGAATGCCGTGGAGACGGGCGCCCAGGCGGCCCTCATGGCGCCCACGGAAATCCTCGCCCGCCAGCACCTGGCGACGCTGGAGCCGCTGGCAGAGGCCGCCGGCGTGCGCATGGCACTGCTGACGGGGCGCGACAAGGGCAAGGCGCGCGAGGCCCTGCTGGGGGAGCTCCAGGCCGGCTTCATCGACATCATCGTCGGCACGCACGCCCTGTTCAGCGAGGACGTGGTGTTCCGCGATCTTGCCATGGCGGTCATCGACGAACAGCACCGCTTCGGCGTCCACCAGCGCCTGCAACTGGCGGCCAAGGGGCGGCATCCGGACATCCTGGTGATGACGGCCACGCCCATCCCGCGCACGCTGTCGCTGACGCTGTATGGCGACATGGACAGCAGCAAGCTCGACGAGAAGCCGCCCGGCCGCAAGCCGGTGGACACGCGCACGGCCTCCATCCAGCGGCTGGACGAGATCGTGGGCGCGGTCCGCCGCAAGGTCGACAGCGGGGCCAAGGTCTACTGGGTCTGCCCGCTGGTGGAGGAGAGCGAGGTGTCCGACCTCGCCGCCGCCGAGGCCCGCCATGCCCACCTGCGCGAGACGTTCGGCGACCGCGTGGGGCTCGTGCACGGCAAGATGAAGGGCGCGGACAAGGATGCCGTCATGGAAGCCTTCGCCGGCGAGGGGCTCGACGTTCTGGTGGCGACGACGGTGATCGAGGTGGGCGTCAACGTGCCCGAGGCCACCGTGATGGTCATCGAGCACGCCGACCGCTTCGGCCTCGCCCAGCTTCACCAGCTGCGCGGGCGCATCGGGCGCGGCGACAAGGCGTCCACATGCCTGCTGCTGTTCGGAGAGCCTGTCAGCGAGACGGCGCGGGCCCGGCTTTCAATCATGAAGGAAACCGAGGACGGCTTCCGCATCGCCGAGGAGGACCTGCGCCTGCGCGGCGGCGGCGAGGTTCTCGGCACGCGGCAGGCGGGGATGCCGGAGTTCCGGGTGGCCGACCTGGCGATCCACGGCGAACTGCTCGCCATGGCCCGCGACGACGCCCGCCTCATCGTCGGCCGCGACCCCAACCTGGACAGCGAGCGCGGCAAGGCCCTGCGCGTGCTGCTGTACCTGTTCGAGCGCGACGAGGGCGTGCGGACGCTGCGTAGTGGGTGAGGGGCTTTCAGCCGCCGGGCGTGGCCCTCATATGGCGAATGTCCGCTTCAACAGGGAGCCTCTCCCCCGTGACCGATCATCCTGATCCGACCCCCGGCAGCATCCGTAGCAAGCTGCGACGGGCCGAGCACCGAGTGGGCCTGAGCGGAGAGCGTCCGGCCACGCCGGAGGAGCGCCGGCTGCCGCAGGGGCAGCGGCTGGTGGGGCAGCTTCCGGTCCTGGACCTGGGCGTTCAGCCGAGCATCCGTCCGGGCGACTGGCGGTTGTCCGTTGCGGGCGCGGTGGACGCGCCCGTGCGGTGGGACTGGGATACCTTCATGGCGCGGCCGCAGGCGACGCTCACGCACGACATCCACTGCGTCACCAACTGGTCGGTCTACGATCAGGAATGGACGGGTGTTCAGGCGCGCGATCTGCTGGACGTGGTTCGCCCGAAGCCAGAGGCCAGGGCGGTCATGCTGAAGTCCCACGACGGCTATTCCGCCAACGTGCCGCTGACGGTGTTCGCAGGCGAGGACGTTCTCCTCGCCCACACGCTGAACGGCGCGCCTCTGGACCCCGCCCACGGCGGGCCGGTGCGGGCGGTCATCCCGCGCCTGTACTTCTGGAAGAGCGCCAAGTGGTTGCGGCGCATCGAGTTTTTGGAGCAGGACGCGCCCGGCTACTGGGAGGCGCGCGGCTATCACAACGACGGCGACCCCTGGAAGGAACAACGCTATGACGGCGGCTAAATTCGTCCTTGCGGCGGCGGCCATGCTGGCCGGCGGCCTGTTCGCGGCCAACGCGCAGGCGGCGGGGCAGGGCAGCGCCCACGACTTCGAATTCCGCACCATCGAGGGCGCGCCCCTGCCCATGAAGGACTTCGCGGGCAAGGCCGTGCTGGTAGTCAATACCGCCAGCAAATGCGGCTTCACGCCGCAGTACGAGCAGCTTCAGGCGGTGTGGGACAAGTATCGCGACCGGGGACTTGTGGTCCTCGGCGTGCCCTCCAACGACTTCGGCGGGCAGGAGCCGGGGTCGGCGGCCGAAATCAAGGACTTCTGCGAGACCACTTTCTCCGTCGACTTTCCGCTGGCGGAAAAGGAAGTGGTGAAGGGCGACGACGCCCATCCCTTCTACCGCTGGGCGCGCGATGAACTGGGCGATCTGGCGGCACCCAAGTGGAACTTCCACAAGTACCTTGTCGCCCCGGACGGGCGCTTGGTGGACTGGTTTTCCACCGTCACCCGCCCCGATTCGGAGAAGGTGCTGGCCGCTATCGAGAAGACCCTGCCGACCGGTGAGCAGGCCCGCACCGCGCAATGAGCCTCAGCGGCCGGCGGCGTCTTCGGCGCGGTGCTTCTGGTGCCTGGCGACGACGGCCCGAACGCCGCGCTGCGTCGCCTCCTTGGCGGAAATCCAGCGGGGCGTGTGGCCGCAGGCGCGCAGCGCGGCCTCATAGGGCCCGCGCAGGGCATCGGCGGAGACCAGCAGGATTTCCTGCCCCGGATGGTAGCTGTCCTCCATGGCGCGGACCTCGTGGCCGATCAGCAGGCCCGACAGGAACGGCGCGATCTCTCCGCCGCCCAAGTCGCCGTAGAGGTGGCGGGAGCGGGCAGTGAAGATGTGATGCAGCAGGCCGTCCGGACGGTCGGATTGCAGCAAGCCGCGCTCAAACGCGCTGTCCGACCACGGCGCCTTGCGGTCGGCGGGCTGCCCCAGGATGGTATGGTCCAGGCAGGTCTGGAAGATCTCGCCGGTCATGGAGGTGGTGAAGCGGATCAGCTTGCCGTCCTTCACCTCCGCCCATTTGGAGTGGTTGCCCGGCAGGCAGAGCGTGGCGTCCTTGCAGCCGGCCGCGTCGATCGCGCCGAAAATCTGCACTTCCTCGCCGCGCATGACGTCGACGCGGTCCTGCTCGCCCTCCAGCCGGACGCCGGGGACGATCCAGGTGTCGCGCATTTCCTCCACCGGCACCACATGCTCGGCCAGGTCGTCGGGGCCCTGGGGCAGGGGCGGCTGGGGCGCCGTCAGCCAGCCCAGGACAGAACCCACCATGCCCGCCATGTACACCGGCGGGCGGGTTTGCGAGGGATCATCCCGCCAGCGCGACAGCACCGCGCGGCAGTAGCCCGGAAACTCGGACCGCGCCAGGTCCCGCATGCCGCGGCCTTCGGGAATTTCGTCCAGGACGGCGTCGGTTTCCAGGTCGACCAGCCAGGCCCGGAAGGACTTGGCGCCCCAGTCGACGATAATCACCCGCTGCTGTTCGGACATCCGGCTCTCCTTCCCGCGAGATGGCGCGATGGTGTTGCGCTGACGCTTCCCCGGTATCTACGAGGCTTCGGCCTCGCGGTCAACGCGCGGCGCACGAAAGCGGTGCCGCGAGCGTTGAAGGTGCAGGAACCACCGGCGCCTCGCGCGCCACATGCAGGAGGACCGCTACCATGGGAATCATCGCCTGGATCGTCTTCGGCCTGATCGCCGGGATCGTCGCCAAGCTGCTCATGCCGGGGAGGGACCCCGGCGGCTTCATTATCACCATCCTGCTGGGCATCGCCGGCGCGCTGGTGGGCGGCTTCATCGCCCGAGCGATCGGGATCGGCGCCGGGGTGACCGGCTTCAACTTCGGCAGCTTCATCATCGCCGTCCTGGGCGCGATCCTGCTGCTCGTCATCTATCGCATGGTGAAGGGCCGTAAAGCGCGCTGATGCTGTTTTGCAGGGGGAGGTGAGATGAGCCGTTTATCGGCAGTGGCTGGTATTTCCATTCTGGCGGCGCGGCTTGCGGGCGGAAGCCTCGTGCCGCGCCGCCGCCTCACCCTGCGCGAGCGCTTGCACAACGTGCCGATCGACGACGCGCCGCTGGCCGCGCCCGCCGCCATCCACTGGAACCAGCACATGGTGCCCTTCATCGAGGCCGCCGACGAGCCCGATCTGGCCGTCGCGTTGGGTGTGGTGCACGGCCACCTGCGCCTTGCCCAGTTGGAGGCGATGCGGCGCATCTCGCAGGGGCGGGTGGCGGAAGTCCTGGGTCCGGCGGCGGTGGAGGCCGATCATGTGCTTCGGGTGCTGGACCTCGGCCGGGCGACCCCGGCGATGGAGGCGATGCTGCCCGGCGACACGCGCGCCTGGCTCCAGGGCTTCGCGGACGGCCTCAACCACGTCATCGCCCACGTCAACCGCGCCAAACGCTACCGGCCGGAGGAGTTGCGCCTGCTGGGCATCGCGCCGCAGCCCTGGACGGTGGCGGACCTGCTGACGCTCGGCCGGCTGGCGGCGACGGATTTTACCTGGAAAGTCTGGATACGGCTCCTCAAGCTGCGCGGCCGGCCCGACTGGCTGAAGCTGTGGAGCCGCCTCATGGACGTGGGCGGCGAGCCCCCCGTGCCGGCCCTGTCGGGCTCCGGCGGGGCGGACGGCGGCGCAGTCGAGGCGCTGGACTGGCTGTGCGACACCTTCGGGCGGCCCGGCGGCAGCAATTCCGTCGCCGTGGATGCCTCGGGCGGAGCCGACGGCGCGGCCAAGATCGCCAGCGACCCGCACCTGCCCATCACCCTGCCCAACCTGTGGCTGCTGGTCGGGATGCACTGCCCGACCCTGCACTGCGTCGGCTACATGGTGCCGGGCGTGCCCGCCGTCGCCATGGGCCGCAACCCCTGGATCGCCTGGGGCGGCACGTCGCTCCACGCGGCGTCGAGCGAGCTTTTCGACCTGTCCGACCTGCCGGACGGTGCGGTGAGAGAGCGGCGCGAGACCATCCGCGTGCGCTGGGGCGCCGACCGCGAGGTCTCCATTGGCGAGACGGACTGGGGCCCTGTGCTTTCAGACGCGCCGCTGATCGGACCGAAGCAGGCCGATGGGGATGCGCCGCGCCCGCGGTTCGCGTTGCGCTGGGTGGGGCATGATCCGTCCGACGAGATTACGGCCCTGCTTCGCGTCAACCGCGCCCGCGACCTGGGTGAGTTCCGGGCCGCGCTGGACGGCTTTGCCGTCCCGGCGCAGAACATGGTCTATGCCGACGAACGCGGCAAGATCGCCCAGGTCATTGCCGCGCACCTTCCCGGGCGCCCCCTGACGGCGCCCGAGGACATGCTGGCTCCGCGCACCGACCTGGACCAGTGGTGGAGCCAACGGGTGACTGGCACCGACCTGCCGGCGTTGGTGGAGCCGGCGGAGGGCTTCGTTGCCTCGGCCAACAACCGGCCGGAGGAAACCCCGGCGGTGGCGGTAAGCTGGTTCTTTTCCCCTGATGATCGCGTCACGCGCCTGCGCCAGTTGCTGGCTGAGGGGCCGCCGCTGACGGTCGATCGGCTGAAGGCTCTCCAGTCCGACGTCACCATGCCGGGCGCTCTGGTTCTGCGCGACGCGCTGCTCGGCCTGGCGCCGGCGAAGCCCGAGCATGAGGACATCCGCCGCCACCTCATGGACTGGACCGGAACCTATGACGCCGACAGCGCCGGTGCGCTCGCCTTCGAGTTGTTCGTGAACGCCTTCGCCGAAGCCCTTCACGGCGAAGAAGATCTGGCGATCTACACCGCGACATGGGACCCCTGGGCCCTGCTGCGTGACGACCTGGAGCGCCTGGACCCCGAGCGCCTCGGCACCGCCGCGCTGGCGGGGCTGGACAGGGCCGGGGAGGGCGTGCGGCGCCACCGCACCTGGGGCGCCGTCCATCGCCTGCGGCTGTCCCATGTGCTCGGCGCCCTGCCCGGCATCGGACGGCGGTGGCGGTTCGTCGACGCGCCCGTCGCGGGTTCCAACGAAACCGTGATGAAAACGGCCCACGGCTTTTCCGGCGGCCCCCATGCGGTGCGGCTGGGCGCCAACGCACGGCACGTGTCCGATCTCGCGGACATGGACGCCAACTGGTTCGTTCTCATGGGAGGACAGGACGCCCGGCCGGGCAGCGTCTGCTTTCTCGACCAGTGGGACCTGTGGCGAGAGGGGGAGATGATGCACGTACCCCTGCGGCTGGAAAGCGTGCGCCGTGATTTCCCCTACCGCACCACCCTGCGTCCGCCAGCGGGAGGAGGCTGACCGATGATCGATGCGACGCCGCTGCTGCGCCTGCGCGCGCGCTGGCGCCTTCGCCAGCTCCGCCGCATGGACCCGCGCGCGGCCCAGGAAAATCAGCTTCGCCAGCTTCTGAAGACGGCCGCCGGCACCCGATTCGGACAGGCGCATGACTTCGGTCGTCTGCGCACGGTGGAGGACTTCCAGAAGGCCGTGCCGCTGCGCCGCTACGAGGACTTCTGGACGGAGTGGTGGAAGCCAGCCTTTCCGGCCATGGAGAACGCCACCTGGCCCGGCCGCACGCCGTATCTGGCCGTCAGCAGCGGCACCACGGCTGGACGGACCAAGTTTATTCCCGTCACCAAGCCCATGGCGAAGGCGAACCAGCGGGCGGTCCTGGACCTGTTGAGCTTCCACGTCGCGGCGCGGCCGAACACGCGCATCCTGGGCGGACGCAGCTTCATGCTGGGCGGCACCACGATCATGGAGGACGAGGGCGACGGCGTGCTCTCGGGTGACCTGACGGGCATCGCCGCGCGCGAGGTGCCCGCCTGGGCGCGCTCGCGGTATTATCCGCCGGGTGATCTTGCGCGAATCGCGGACTGGGACGAGAAGATGGCCGCACTGGGCGCGGATTCCGTGGAGCGCGACATCCGCCTGATCGGCGGCACGGCGAGCTGGCTGCTCCTGTTCCTGGAACGCACCGCCGGCCGTCCGGCCGAGGACATTGATCTGCGGTCGCTGTATCCGGGTCTGGAGATGGTCGTCTACGGCGGGGTGAATTTCGAGCCCTACCGCGAGCGCTATCAGGCCATGGCGCGGGCCGACTGGGGCACGCGGCCCGTGGACCTGCGCGAGGTCTACCCCGCCAGCGAGGGCTTCATCGCGTGCGCCGACCGGGGCGTTGGCGAGGGCCTGAGGCTGTTCCTCGACAACGGCCTTTTCCTGGAGTTCGTGCCGGTGGAGGAACTGGACTCGGCCCACCCGCGCCGGTTCTGGGTGGGCAACGTCGAGGCTGGTGTGACCTATGCCGTCATCGTCTCCAGCAATGCCGGCGTGTGGTCCTATGTGTTGGGCGACGCGGTGCGTTTCGTGGACCTTGATCCGCCGCGCGTCATCGTCGCCGGCCGCACCGCCTACACCCTGTCGGCCTTCGGCGAGCACCTGGAGGGCGAGGAGATCGAGGCCGCCGTCACCACCGCCGCCCGGCACCGCGGGCGGGCCGTTTCGGACTGGTCGGTCGGGGCGCTCTACCCGGAACGGGCCGGCCACCAGGGCGGGCACCTCTATGTGGTGGAGTTCGCCGGGGAGCCGCCGCCCGACAACGCGCAGGCGCGCCGCTTCATCGCAGACGTGGACGCGCGGCTTCAGGACTCCAACGACGACTACCGCGTCCACCGCACCGGCACCGTCGGAATGGACCCGCCGCGCCTGCTGGTGGCCGCGCCCGGCACCTTCGCCGCCTGGATGAAGGCGCGCGGCCGGGCCGGCGGGCAGAACAAGGTGCCGCGTGTGATCGCCGACCGGGGCCTCTTCCGCCAGTTGTGCGAGTTCGCCCGCGACCTGGGCGCCCGCGAGGTCGAAGGATCAAAGGCGCAACCCTGATCCTTCGACAGGGGTTCAAACAGCATGACGATCACGCTGCGTTCCGAAGAGGCCGCCTTTGAAACCTCCACGCCCTTCATCTTGAAGGATGTGCCCGAGGCCAGGCGGCACCCGATCCGGGGGCGGGGATACCTGTACCGCCCCCAGGTGGCCGAGGGCGAGGCCGACCCGTGCCCGAAGCGCCCGGCGGTGGTGGTGTCGCAAGGGCTCGGCGGCCTCAAGCAGGCCCGCGAGCACACCTACGGCCGCCGTCTGGCCGAGCACGGCTATGTGGCGCTCGTGGTGGACAGCTTCGCCATCCGCGGCAAGGACCACGACAGCCACAGCAAGCGCGCCCTGGCGGCGACGGAAAGCACCATGCTGGCCGATGCCTTCGCCGCGCTGCGCGCGCTGGCACACCGGCCCGACGTAGACCCGGATTTAATCGGCATCGTCGGCTTCTCCTACGGCGGCATGATCACGGTGCTGACGGCCTATGAGCAGATGCGCCGCCTGTTCCTGGGCGGCACGCCGGACGCGGATCTGCGATTCGCAGCGCATGTGTCCTTCTACGGCTCGTCGGTGCCGCGCCTGGACGACCCCGCGGCGACAGGGGCGCCGGTGCTGATCCTCAACGGGGCGCTGGACGCCAATGTCTCGCTCAAGCGCACCAGCCGGATCGCCGATGATCTGCGGCGCGGCGGATCACCGGTGGAAGAGGTGGTGCTGCCCGGCACCTATCACCAGTGGGACAGCGACGATGCAACGCCGCGCTTCGTCCGCTGGTCCATCAGGAACGTGAAGATGCGGGTCAAGCGCGACAACACCATCCGCGACGAGATCACCGGCATAGAGGTGCGCGGCAAGGCCTCCCGCACCATCGCCATCGGCGCCGGCACCAGTCCGCGCGGCTACCTCATCAAGATGGACGCCGAGGCGACGCAGAAAGGCCTGGACCTCATGTTCGCGCACTTCGACCGCGCCTTCGGGTGGCGTCCGGAAAAGGGCGCGCGCACCGCCGTCGCGGCGCCCGAACGCGGCGTCGAGGGTGCGGCCGTCACTTCACAGTGATGCAGGTGCAGGAGGCGAGCGTTGCAACGCGGTTGGATGTCGAGCCCAGCAACCCGCCGCCGCCATCGCCGATGCCGCGCTTGCCCATGACGATGCAGTCGATGCCCTTGTCCTTGGAATACTCAAGGATGGTGCGCGCGGCCTTTCCGCGCTTGACGATTTTCTTGATGCCGGTCGCGCCCAGTTCCTCCGCCCGCTTGGCGGCCATGTCGACGATCTCCTGTGCGATCTGGCGCAGGGCTTCGTCGGGACCGGCCAGTTCCTGGCGCGGACGCACCAGCGAGTGCGAGCTTTCGAACATGCCGTAGTGGCGGTAGACCGACAGGATGTGCAGGTTGGAGTCGAACTTGTCCTCCAGTTGCACGGCCAGTTCCAGTGCCTTCATGGCATGGTCCGAGCCATCCACCGCGACGAGCAGGTTCTTGAAATACATGATGTTTCCCTCCTTGGTCCCCCAGTGCCGCACGGCCCGGGCAAGGCCGGGCCGTGGGTGTGTTGGTCGGTCGCCGACACTCCGCCCTAGCGGAAGGCGAGGTCGCGCAGGAACAGCGCGATCTGCGGGAACGCGATCAGCAGAACCGCGGCCGACAGCAGGATGATGATGAACGGCGGCGTGCCCCGGATGACGTCGAAATATGGCCGCCGGAAGATAGCGATGGCCGTGAAGATGTCGCAGCCGAACGGTGGCGTGGCCGAGCCGATGGCCACCTGCAAGGTGACGATGGTGCCCACCAGCACCGGATCCAGTCCCGACTGCTGCACCAGCGGCGCAAAGATCGGCACCAGCACCAGGATCACCACGATCGGGTCCACGAACATGCAGCCGACGAAGAAGGCAATGGAGATTGCGATCAGGATGACCGTCGGTCCTGCGGTCTCCAGCCCCAGGCTGCCGATGATGGCCTGCGGGATCATGGCAAAGCTGATGACCCACGAGAACGCCGCTCCGGCCCCGACCAGAATGAACACGACGGCCGTGATCAGCCCGGTGGACAGCGCGATGTCGGGAATTTCTTTGAGGCTGACCGAGCGGAAGATCAGCACCTCCAGGATCAGCGCGTAGGCCACCGACACCGCCGCGGCCTCGGTCGGGCTGAAGATGCCGCCGTAGATGCCGCCGATGATGATGACCGGAAAGCCCAGCGGCCAGATGGCGCCCTTCATGGCCTTCAGGCGCTCGCCCCAGGTGGCTTTCGGCTGCGTCGGTATGCCCTCCTTCACCGCGAAGAAGATGGAATAGGCCGAGAACATGGCCAGGATCATCAGGCCCGGCCCGATGCCGGCGATGAACAACTCGGCGATGGACGTGCCCGAAATGACGCCGTAGATGATCATGCCGATGGACGGCGGGATCAGGAAGGCGATGTCGCTGGCGTTGATGGTCAGCGCCATGACGAAGCTGTCCTTGTAGCCGGCCTCCACCATCTTCGGCCGCAGCGGCCCGCCGATGGCGACCACGGTGGCCTGGGTCGAGCCCGAGACGGCGCCGAACAGGGTGCAGGTGGTGGCCGCGGTGACGGCCAGCCCGCCCTTGATGTGGCCGACGAAGGTCATCACCAAGTCCAGCAGGCGGTCGGCCGTGTGACCCTTGGTGACGATGTCGGCGGCCAGGATGAACATCGGCACGGCGATCAGCGCGGTGGGCTTCACCCCGCCGATCATCTGCTGGATGATGTTGGTCTCCGGCATGCCGGGAAAGAAACCGACGAAGGCGATGATGGTCGCGGCAAGCAGCGGAATCATCATGGGGAACCCGAGCAGCAGAAGCCCGATCATGGTTCCCAGCATCACGGCTGTCATGGGTCTGGTCTCCTTGTCCGGGTCCTACTCGCGGTCCTCGCCGCTGCCGGCGGTGGTGCCGTCGATTTCGTCATAGCTGTCGACAGCCTCCCACGATATCCAGACGTCCGGGTCGCGCAGGTTGCGCAGCACCGTCAGCGCGTACTGGATACCAGTGAGAAAGAAGCCGAAGGGCACCCACAGGTAAGTCAGGTACAGCGGCACCCGCAGCGCCGACGTAACCTTGCCCGAGTTGGCGACACTGAGGACGTACTGGTAACTGATCCACGACAGCCAGAACATCACGGCCCCCGTGACGGCGGCGATGATGATCATCAGGATCTTCCGGCCGCGATCCGACAACTGGTCATAGAAGGCCGACATGCGGATGTGACGGCCCCGACGGGTGGCGTAGCCCAACCCCACGAAGGTCACCAGCACGATCAGGAACTGGTTCAACTCTTCAGAAAAATACAGGGACTGTCCGAACACGAAGCGCCCGATGACGTTCGCGATGGTGTTCAGGAACATCAACAGGATGCCGTAGGCCAGGATGAGGGTTTCCACCTTCGCCAGGACGGTATCAAGAATGCTGATGGCGTTGAGGACCGGATGGGGCTTGCCATCCCTGCCGCCAGGAAGCGGATTGCGTCGCTCCATGCGTCTCGAACTCCTTCGACGGCACCGGCGCGAACCGGCGCAACCTCGACTGGCGACACGGAACCATCCCTCGCGTCACCGCGTTCCTCTTCTTGACCGGTGGCCGGAGAGGAATCCTGGCGGCCGATCGGAACATTGAAGTACCTGAAGGCTAGGACAGAAATCGCAAAGTATCAACCGTCCATTGGAGGCCGGTGGGTTCAAGGGAATAATTCATCCGGCCCGCAGGCCTGAGACATAAGTCCATGGTGCGGATGAAACCCTTTAACTTCGGTCGTGCTGCCGACAAAATATTCGGCGGCAGCGATACACGCGCGCGATATTACTGTTGCACACGGGAGAGGGCGCTCTGGAAAGGATTTTATCCTTGCGAATGATTTGAGCCTCTCCTAGCCTTGTAACACTTGAGTCGCCAGCGGCTCGCGCCGCCGCGCGTGCATCATGCCCCGGCGGCCGCCGCTTTTGCGGGCCCGTGCGCGCCCGACCGTCCGCCTAGCGGTGGCGGGGCGTGCCGCGGCCCATCCGATGGGAAACACCCTAAGGGAGAGCCTCAATGACCATTCGCAAGTTCGGTATGGCGCTGACCGCCGCCGCCGCCGTTTTCGCCGGCTCGGCCGTCGTGTCCGCCGCGCAGGCCGAGACCTGGAAGTTCGCGCTGGAGGAAATCGACGGCAGCGTCCAGGACGCCTACGCCGAGAGGTTCAAGGAACTGATCGAGGAGCGCACCAACGGCGAGGTCACGGTCCAGATCTATCCCTACGGCACGCTGGGCACGTCGGCGCAACTGACGGAACTGGTCGCCAACGGCACGCTGCAGTTCGCCAATGCCTCGCCGGGCCACTTGGGCTCGCTGGTGCCCGAGGTGAACGTCTTCAACCTGCCCTACATCCTCAGCCAGAGCGACGACGTCAACAAGAAGGTCCTGACCGAGGGCGAGACCGTCTACGAGATGCTCGCGCCCAAGCTGGAGGAAAAGGGCCTGCAGCTCATCACCATGTATCCCGAGGGCGACATGGTCTGGACCACCAACAAGGAGGTCCGCAGCCCCGAGGACTTCTCGGGCTTCAAGATGCGCACCATGACCTCGCCGATCCTGACCGAAAGCTATAAGGCCATGGGCGCCAACCCGACGCCGATGCCCTATGGCGAGGTCTACGGCGCGCTGCAGCTCAAGCAGATTGACGGCCAAGTCAACCCGGTCTTTGCCATCGAGGAGATGAAGTTCTACGAAGTCTCCGACTACATGATCTGGGCCGGCCAGCAGGAGTTCACGACCACCGTGGTCGCCAACCAGACCTTCTGGGAAAACCTGCCGGAAGACCGACGCCAGATGGTCGACGAGGTGGCCGGCGAACTGGCCGACTTCATCTTCGACGTGAAGACCCAGTACGCCGATGAGCGCCTGGAGAAGATCAAGCAGGCCAAGCCCGACATGCCCATGATCGAACTGACCGAGGAAGAGCGCGCCAAGTTCAAGGAAGCCGCCATGGGCGCGCGCGATACCTTCATCAAGGTCGGCGGCGAGGACGCCCAGAAGGTGCTGGACGCCCTGACGGCCGAGATCGAGGAAACCGAGAAGGAGATGCAGGGCGGCTGATCGCCGGCCTCTTCATCACCTGAGCACTGACCACGGGAACGCCCCGGAAGCCATTGTCTTTCGGGGCGTTTTTGGCTCCCGTGACGCGGTCAGACCACCCGATCTCCGGGCTCCGCGGCGCGCAGCACCACGGCGTCCACGTTGTCCAGCGCGCGGAATCCCATGGCCGTGCGCGTCTCCAGCGTTGCCGTCCCCAGGTGGGGCAGCAGAAAGGCGTTTGGCAGGTCCAGGTAGCCGGGATTGACCGCCGGCTCGCCCTCGAAAACGTCCAGCCCCGCCGCCCGCACGCGGCCGTCCTTCAGGGCGGCGATCAGGGCGGCGTCGTCCACGACCGTCCCGCGCGCGGTATTGATCACCACCGCGCCCTTGGGCAGCAGGCCGATGCGCTCGGCGTTCAGGTAGTGGTGGTTGTCCGCCGATCCGGGAATGTGAATCGACAGGAAATCCGAGACCTCGAGAAGGCTTTCGCTGGTGTCGTGCCACGTCAGGCCCAGGTCCGCCTCCTCGCCCTCGGGCAGGCGGGTGCGCTTGCAGTAGTGCAGGTCCATCCCCAGCGCGCGGGCGCGGCGGGCCAGCGCCACGCCGATGCGTCCCATGCCGAGAATCCCGAGCCGCCGGCCGCCGGGATGAACGCCCAGAAGCTGCGTCGGCGCCCAGCCGGTCCAGTCGCCGCGGCGCAGCAGGCTTTCCGCCTCCCACGCCCGGCGGGCGGCGCCCAGGAGGCAGAGCAGGGCGACGTCGGCGGTGGCCTCGGTGACCACGTCGGGCGTGTTGGTGACGGTCAGCCCGCGCGCGCGGGCGGCGTCGATGTCGATGTGATCGTGACCGACGCTGAAGGTCGCCAGCACGCGCACGCTGTCGGGCAGCGCCTCGATGACCTCGCGCGTGCCCTTCTCGGTGGGCGTGACCATGACGGCGTCGGCTGCAAGGCGCGACGCCGCCTCGGCCAGTTCCAGACCGCCGTACTGGCGGTCTTCGGGGTTCAGATGGGCGTCATAATCCCGCGCCGCCCGCTCGTGCACCGGGTCGGGCAGCCGTCGCGAGATCAGGAGAACCGGTTTGTGAGCCATGGAAATTCCCTTATAGTCGTGGGACATACACACCAACGCCCGGCAATCGGGCGGCCACGCGCGCAGACGGGAGGATAGCTGACAATGACGGTCGGGATCGACACCCACAAGGTCGGCTTCGTGGGCCTGGGCATCATGGCGAAGGGCATGGCCCGCAACGTCATGAAGGCCGGCTACGAGGTTCACGGCTACACCCGCACCAAGAGCAAGGCCCAGGACCTGCTGGACGAGGGCGTCATCTGGCACGACACGGTGGCGGACCTGGCCGAGGCCTGCGGCGTCGTCATCACCATGGTCGGCTATCCGCAGGACGTGGAGGAAGTGTACTACGGCGAGGGCGGCATCCTGGCGCACGCCAAGCCGGGCAGCTACCTGATCGACATGACGACAAGCTCGCCGACCATTGCCGAGCGCATCGCCAACGACGCCGACCAGCGCGGCCTGCACGCCCTGGACGCGCCGGTGTCCGGCGGCGATGTCGGCGCGCGCGAGGGCAAGCTGGCCATCATGTGCGGCGGCAATCAGGCGGATTTCGACGCGGTGAAGCCGCTGTTCGAGACCATGGGCAAGTCCATCGCCCTGCTGGGCCCGGCGGGCGCCGGCCAGCACACCAAGATGGTCAACCAGATCGTCATTTCCGGCACGATCCTGGGCGTCGCGGAGGCCATCGCCTACGCCAAGAAGGCGGGGCTGGACACCGACGCCGTGCTGGACGTGATCGGCAACGGCGCGGCAGGCGGCTTCCAGTTGAACGTGCTGGGCCGGCGCATTGCCCACGGCGACTATGCGCCGGGCTTCTACGTCCATCACTTCCAGAAGGACATGAACATCGCCGCCGCCGAAGCCGAAGGCTTCAACCTCGACCTGCGCGCGTTGAAGCTTGCCATCGAGCAGTACGAGCGCTATGTCGAACAGGGTGGGCGGGAGTCCGGCACCCAGGGCATCTACGAGCTGTACGAGGATTGACGGCCGCGCTGGTGCTCCTTGGGGGAGGGGTGCCGCGCCGCTGACGGCAGGATGGGGATCAGGCCATGAAGTTCACCGGGGAATACCGCATACCCGCGCCCAAGGGCGCCGTCTGGCGCGCCTTGAACGACGTCGGCATCCTCAAGGCGTCCATCCGTCAGGTGGAGGAACTGGAGTGGACCGGCGAGCGCGATCTGAAGACCACCATCCGCGCCCGTGTCGGCCCCATGAAGGCACGCTTCCGCGGCACCATCGAGCTGGCTGACATCGACGCGCCCCACGCCTACACCCTCATCGGCCAGGGCGACGGCGGCGTGGCGGGCTTCGCCAAGGCCACCGCGCGGGTGCGGCTTGAGGAAGCGCCCGAGGCGTCGCACGAGACGGTGTTCATCTACGATTGCGAGGCCGACATCGGCGGCCGGCTGATGACCATCGGCGGCTCGCTGGTGCGCGGCGTGGCGGACCGCGCGGCGGAGTCCTTCTTCGAGGCCTTCGCCGACCGGCTGGTGGTCGCCATCGCCGCCCGCGACGCCAGCCAGGCCCCCGGCGGCACCGACGAGTCATCCTCCGGCCCGGCGGCAGCGCCGGTGGAGGTGGACCCTTTTTCGGGAAAGACATTCCGGGCGGACGCGGCCGTCGTTGAGGCGCCATTCTCATGGAGCGGCGCCGCCTCCCGCCTGTCCGAGCAGTTGAAGGCGCTGGAGGACGATCAGCAGCTTGCCGGGCTTGCCACCGCCGGCCATTGGGACGATCCCGCGCCCCCACCGCGCGACGGCCAGATCCCCGTCAACGCGGCCCTGTTGCTCATCGTCGGCGGCTGGGTGGCCATGGCGGCCATCCTGCTGTTGCTCTTCGCGCTGTAGGCCGGTTTCGAGGCACAAAAATGCCCGCTTTCGCGGGCATCACCGCCATGCTCTGGCGGAGGAGGCGAGGGCGCCTTGCGGCGCCCGCCCTCATGCAAGCCGTCGATCAATGACGGTGGCGGAAGATGATCCGGCCCTTGGTCAGGTCGTAGGGGGTCATCTCGATGTCCACCTTGTCGCCCACCGAGACACGGATGCGGAACTTGCGCATCTTGCCCGCGGTGTGGGCCAGCACTTCGTGGTCGTTTTCCAGCTTCACGCGGAACATCGCGTTCGGCAGCTTTTCGACCACCGTGCCGTTGAATTCGAGGGTTTCTTCCTTCGCCATGCCTGTCTCCTTGCTGGGTCGCCGCGTCCGGCGGCGCGTGACGGCGAAAGCCGTTCGGGCCCTCGCGGCGCGCGGGCTGGGGGCGACCGTCATAGATGAATCTCTTCCCGCATCGCAGGGCACCGAAGCGGCGCACCAAGTAACGGGAATGGGGCGGACCCGGCGGGACCGCCCCTCGAGCGTTGCCAGTTATATAAAGAATGCTTCAGCCGATGTCCAGTTGCGAGCCCCACGCGCGACGGCGCATCAGCGTTGCGGACATTGCGCCTCGGCCAGCCGGGCGAAGAATGTCGCGCCGGTGGTGAGAATCTCGTCGTTGAAATCGTAGCGGGGATTGTGCAGCCCGACGCACCCCAGGTCCGCCGATCCCTCGCCATTGCCGATGAAGCCGTAGGCGCCCGGCTTCTCCTGCAGGAAAAAGCTGAAGTCCTCGGCAAACATCACCGGCGCCTGGTCCAGAACCCGGTCGGCGCCGAAGGTTTCGGCGACCACCGCGCGGGCGGCCTCCGTCTCTTCGGCGGTGTTGACGGTGGGTGGATAGCCGTACTGGTAGTCCACCGAGACCTCGACACCGTGCGCCGCCCCGATGCCCTCGGCGACGCGCTTCATGCTGGCGATCGCCTGCTCGCCGATCTGCTTGTCGAAGTAGCGCACGGTGCCCCCGAGTCGGGCGGCGTCGGGCAGAACATTGAAGGTGTCGCCGGCATGGAACTCGGTGACCGAGACCACAAGCGTCTCATGCGGCGGGCACTGACGGCTGACGAGCGTCTGTAGCGCCTGCACCAGCGCCGCGCCGGCCACGACCGGATCCCGGCCCAGGTGCGGCGCGGCGGCGTGGGCGCCCTTGCCCTGGACGGTGATGGTGAAGCGGTCCGCCGCCGCCATCACGGGGCCGGGAGACACCGCCACCGATCCGGCCGGCAGGCCCGGCATGTTGTGCACGCCCCAGACGGCAGAGACGGGAAAGCGGTCGAACAGGCCGTCCTCGATCATCGCGCGGGCGCCGGCGCGGCCTTCCTCGGCGGGCTGGAAGATGAAGACCAGCGTCCCGGAGAACCGCCGCGTTTCGGCCAGATACCTGGCGGCGCCCAGCAGCATGGTGGTGTGGCCGTCGTGGCCGCAGGCGTGCATGATGCCCTGGTGGACGGACCTGTGCGGACGGTCCTCCACGGCTTCCATAATGGGCAGGGCGTCCATGTCGGCGCGCAGGCCGATCGCCGGGCCGTCGCCCTGGCGCAGCACGCCGACCACGCCCGTGCCGCCGATATCCTCCACCACCTCGTCGAAACCAAAGCCGCGCAGCTTTTCGGCGACGAGAGCCGCGGTACGGTGTTCCTCGAAGGCGAGTTCCGGGTGCCGGTGGATGTCATGGCGCCAGTCCACCAGGTCGTCGTGGAAATCGGCGATGCGGTTGAGCACGGGCATGATGGGAACGGTTCTCCTTGCGGCGGGGCAACGGGCGGCGTCAGTGGCCCTTGCGAAGGTGACACGATCGGGCCTAAGCAGGGAGTATGCAACGACCTTCAGATGGGGCCGGCCGACCGGCGCGACAAGGCAAGGGGCGCGCACGCCCATGAGCGGGACGGCATCCCCCTCCCGCGCCGCCTCCCCGTGGGGCGTGCTGGGGGCGACCACGACCGTGCAGGCGCTGGTCAGCATGGCCGCCCTGACTCCACCGGTCTTCGCCGCCGTGGCGACGGAGGACGTGGGCCTGCCCGGCAGCTTCGTCGGCTATTACACCTCCCTGGTCTACCTGGGCGCCATGGTGACGACGCTGATTTCCGGCGGCATCATCGGCCGCTACGGCGCCATGCGGACAAGCCAGGTCTGCCTTGCGCTGTGCCTGGCGGGCCTGTCGGGCGTCGCAGCCATGCAGGCCGGGCCGCTGGTGGTGATGGCCGTCGTCGGAGCGCTGGTGATCGGGCTTGGGTACGGCCCGGTCACGCCGTCCTCCAGCCACATCCTCGCCCGCACCACTCCACCGGAGCGGCGGGGTCTGGTGTTCTCCATCAAGCAGACGGGCGTGCCCATCGGCGGCATGCTGGCCGGCGCCCTGGTGCCGAGCCTGACGGATGCCATCGGCTGGCGCTGGGCGGCGCTGGTGGTGGGCGCGGCGGCGCTGGCGGTGGCGCTTCTGGTACAGCCGACGCGCCCCGCCCTGGATGCCGACCGCGATCCGCGCAAGCGCGCCAACGTCGCCGCCGTACTGGCCCCTCTGAGCATGATCTGGCGACATGGGCCGTTGCGGCTGTTGTCGGTCGCGTCCTTTACCTTTGCCGCCATCCAGCTCAGCCTGTCGAGCTTCCTGGTGGTCTATCTGGTGCGCCGTGCCGGCATGAGTCTGGTGGATGCCGGCTTGATTCTGGCCGTGGCGCAGGGCGCGGGGATCGCCGGGCGCGTGGTCTGGGGCTGGGTAGCCGACAAATGGATCGGTCCGCGCGCAATGCTGTTGATCCTGGGCGCCGTCATGGCCGCCGCCGCCATTCTCACCGGATGGCTGGCGCCGGTCATGCCGGTGGCGCTGCTGGTGCCCGTGGTCGCCCTGTTCGGCGCCACCGCGATCGGGTGGAACGGCGTCTTCCTGGCGGAGGTGGCGCACCTGGCGCCCAAGGGCCGGGCAGGGGAGGCCACCGGCGGCGCCCTTTTCTTCACCTACGCCGGGGTGGTCTTCGGGCCGAGCCTGTTCGGCATCGCCGTCGAGGTTCTGCCGGGTGACTACGCCTCGGCCTTCACCCTGTTCGGACTGGCGGCGCTGGCCGGCGGCCTGTTGTCGGGGCTTGCCGCGCGCGTCGCTCACACACGGGAAGCGGAGGCAAGCCCGCCATGATCGTCCTGTTCACCGACTTCGGGCTCGCCGGCCCCTATGTCGGCCAAATGAAGGCCGTGCTGGCGCGGGAGGCCCCGACGGTGCCCGTCGTCGACCTGTTTGCCGACGCGCCGTCCTTCGACCCCATGCTGTCGGCCTACCTGCTGGCGGCCTACGCGGCGTGGTTCCCCGCCGGCACGGTGTTTCTGTGCGTGGTCGACCCCGGCGTCGGGACCGATCGCCCCGGCGTGGTGGTGGAAGCCGGCGGCAAACGCTTCGTCGGCCCCGGTAATGGCCTGTTCGAGCCGGTCCTGCGGCGCGCTCCCGACGACACTCGAAGGGCATGGGAGATCACCTGGGAACCCGATGTCTTGAGCGCCAGCTTCCATGGCCGCGACATTTTCGCCCCCATCGCAGCCGGGGTCGCCACCGCCGGAACGGACGCGCTGGCGGGCGAGGGGAGACTGTCGCCGCTGAGCCTGTCGGATGTACGCTGCACCGACTGGCCCGACGACCTGGACCGCATCGTCTACGTCGACCACTACGGCAATGCCATGACCGGCCGGCTTGGGTATCGACTGTCGACAGAGGCCAAACTGGTGCTTCCTGGCGGCATGCGTGTCAGCCACGCCCGCACCTTCGGCGCCGTGCCGGTGGGGCAGGCGTTGTGGTACGTGAACTCCAACGGCCTTGTGGAAATAGCGGTCAATCAGGGACGCGCGGCATCGGTTCTGAGCCTCGCGCCGGGTACGCCGGTCCTGGTCGAGGGCGCGGGCGAAAACCCCAGGTGATCCATCGGAGTAGTTCAACCGATAAAGGATTGATCGTTGTGCGCGAAAAGTGGAATGTTTGCGTATGGAGTCCGGAGCGGGGGCGCCGGAGAGCATGACAGAGCAGGGGCGCGGTTTTAGATGGATTTCTCGGTGACCTTCTGGGGAGTGCGCGGCAGCATCGCCTGCCCGTCGCCGAACCACGTGATCTACGGCGGCAATACCAGCTGCCTGGAGGTTGTCGCCGGGGGGCGCCACATCATCCTGGACGCCGGCACCGGCATCCGCGGCCTGGGCCACAAGGTGATGGAGCAGGGCATTCAGGCCTCCACCCTGCTGCTGACCCACACTCACTGGGACCACATCAACGGCTTCCCCTTCTTCGCGCCGGTCTTCCAGAAGCACCGCAGCCTGGACATCTACGCCGGCCACCTGCACGACGCCGGCGGCATCCAGAGCGTGCTTGCCAGCAGCATGTCCAACCCGGTTTTTCCGGTGCCGCTGGAGGCGCTGCAGGCGGAGCTGACCTTCCACGACTTCAAGGCGGGCGAGACGCTGCTCCTGGGGGATGACGTCACGGTGCGGACCGCCGCGCTGAACCATCCCAACGGGTCGACCGGATACCGGATCGAATACGACGGCAAGGCCATGTGCTATGTCACCGACACCGAGCACCGTCCCGGCGAGCCCGACCGCAACGTGCTGGAGTTGATCCGCGGCGCCGACCTGGTGATCTACGACAGCACCTACACCGACGATGAATACCCGCGCCACGTCGGCTGGGGCCATTCCACCTGGCAGGAGGGCGTGCGTCTCTGCCGGGCCGCCGAGGTAAAGCGCATGGCGATCTTCCACCACGACCCCGACCACGACGATACCTTCATGACGAAGGTGGAGGCCGAGGCGGCAGAGAGCTGGCCCGGCGCCTTCGTCGCGCGCGAGGGCATGACTGTGGACATCGGCGCCTTAAGCAGCGCTTGAGCCTTTCCGCACAACCGGCTGACATGAAAAGCGTTTTCGTGGCGGCCTTATTTGGAGGTCGCCACGAAAACGCCGTCCCAGTCCGCGCCCGGGGGCGTGGCGCGGTATTCGTTCGCGCGGCCGTCGTAAAGGTCATAGAGACCGTCCAGGTCCAGCCCCAGGGTCCGGGCCTCGGCGCGCAGGGCGACGCCCATCTCCGTCATCTCGGTCCACCGCTGCCCGCGATAGAGGGCCAGGAACTGGTCGTGACGGGCCTTGAAGAGCTGCCACTCGCTGCTTGACGCCATGTCCGGCGAGCCCAGCAGGGCGAAAATGCGCACCGGCACGGTCTTGCCCTTCACGCGGATCAGGTCCAGCTCGATCTGGGCGTATTCCGGAGTCAGGCGGGCCGTCTGCTCGCCCAGCACCACGGTCACTCCGTAGGTCTTGGACTGGCCCTCCAGGCGGGATGCCAGGTTCACGTCGTCACCCAGCACCGAATAGTCGAAGCGCTGCTCCGAGCCCATGTTGCCGACGCAAACCGTGCCGGTGTTGAGCCCGATGCCGATGTTGATCGGCACGTGGCGGCGGTTTTCCTCCTTCGCCTCGCGCTCCAGCGCCTCGTTCAGCCCCTTCAGGTTGCCGATCATGGCGAGTGCGGAATCGCAGGCGTTGCGGGCGTGTTCCGGATCGTCCAGGGGCGCGTTCCAGAAGGCCATGATGCAGTCGCCCATGTATTTGTCGATGGTGCCCTGACGGGCCATGATGACGTCGGTCATGGGCGTGAGAAAACGGTTGATGAGGCGCGTCAGCCCCTCGGCGTCGAACAGTTCCGAGATGGTGGTGAAGCCGCGCACGTCGCAGAACATCAGCGTCATGGGCCGCATTTCGCCACCCAGCTTCAGGTGGCTCGGGTCGGATGCCAGCTTTTCCACCAGGGCCGGTGACAGGTACTGGCCGAAGGCCTGGCGCACCTGGGCCTTCTGCTTTTCCTCGCGCACGTAGTTCGAGTACGTCAGGTACATGTAGAGAAGCGTCGCGACCAGGGCCGGATAGACCGGGTCGTAGAGCAGCCGCTGGCTCTGGAACGCCCACCACGAAAAGCCGAACATGGCGGCGACCGAGACGAAGCCGAGCAGGGCGGTCCAGCGGGCGCGGACCATGGGCACCAGGACGATCATCAACAGACCGGCGGCGATGGCCGCCACCAGTTCCTGCCCCAGCGCGTCGCGCGGGCGGATGAGCTGGGTGTTGGTCAGGATGTTCTCTAGGATCTGGGCGTGCACCTCCACGCCGGGCAGGAAAGCATCCACCGGCGACGACTTGATGTCGAGCAGTCCGACGGCGGAGGTGCCGATCAGCACCAGCTTTCCCGCGATCTTCTCCGGCGGCGCGGTGCCATTGATCACCTCGGCGGCGGAGACATACTTTTCGGGGTCCATGTGCGAGAAGTAGACCCACACCCGGCCCTTGTGGTCGGTGCGGATCAGGTTGGGGCGGATGACGATGCCCTCCACGCCCGCCGTGCCGCGCGCCTTGACCGCCAGGCTCTGGTTGCCGGTCGCCACGCGCAGCACCTCCGCCGACAGGCTGGGGTGCAGGGTGCCGTCCACGTTCACCACCATGGGCACGCGGCGGACGATGCCGTCGATCTCGCCGGTGGTGTTGAACACACCCCGGCCCATGGCGGCCTTGTCCAGGATGGGGATGTTGCGGAGCATGCCGGCGTGCCGCTCCACCTTGTCGCGCACGTCCGAGCCGATCAGCGCGATGGACGTGGTGGGGCTGTCCTCGGGCGCCGGAACGGCGTCGGCGCGAACCGACTGTCCCATGACGACGCGGCTCTGGCGGATGACCTGGGCCAGAACCTCGTCGTTGGACGGCATGGATTTCAGCCGCTCGCGCATCTCCGGATCAAGTCCGGGCATGCTGGCCTGCACCAGGGCCGGTGACATGCGGTCGGGCTCGGCGAACACGATATCGAAGCCGATGACCACGGCGCCCATGGCGGTCAGTCTCTGGACCATGTCGGCCACGGTGGTGCGCGGCCAGGGCCACTGCCCGACCTGGTTGAGGGACTTTTCGTCCAGGTCGACGATGGTGACCGGGCGCTGGGTGACCTCGCGAGGCTCGACCTGCTGATAGAGGTCGAAGGTCTTCACCCGCAGGATCTCGATGGGCGTGGGGTCCAGCGTGCGCAGCACCGACAGGGCGATCAGCAGCAGGATGGCCCAGCCGCGCCCCTTGGTCACCGTGCCGCGCGCCGCGCGCCTGATCCATCCCCCGATCCTGCTGCCCCGGCGGCTTTCCCCCGTCGCCATGGACGCCTCTCCCCGTTTGGTCCCCGAAACTCAGGGCCGCAGCATATCGCAAGACTTCCGGCGTAGCGCAAAAGAAAAAGAACTTGCCACCTTCGGCCGCGCGGTGTTCCCTGGGCTCCTTGGGAAACAGACGGCGGACATGGGCCTCGTCCCGACGCCGGATCGTGCGCGGACCGATCATCCATGGCAGACGACGACACGGCGGCTTCGTGGCTGCGGCCGGTGCTGAAGCCGTTGCGCCCGGCCTTTCTGGAAGTGCTGACGCTGTCCTTCTTCGCCAACCTTCTGGCGACGGCGGTGCCCATCTTCACGCTGCAGGTCTACGACCGGGTCGTCTTCCACAACGGCCTGTCGACGCTGCAGGGCCTGGTTGCCGGCATGGTGCTGGTGCTGGCCTTCGATTTCGTGCTGCGCCAGACCCGCTCTCGCGTGCTGCAGCGGGTGGCGCTGACCATCGACGCCAAGGTCGGCCGCCGCCTGTTCGACAAGATCACGGCCCTGCCGCTGCGCACCCTGGAAAGCCGCCGCACCGCCTTCTGGCAGGGCATCTTCCGCGACCTGGACACGGTTCGGAACACGCTGTCCGGGGCCACGGTGGTGCTGCTGGTGGACCTGCCGTTCGTCGTGCTGTTCGTCGGGCTGGTCTACGTCATCGCCGCGCCGGTGGCCTGGGTGCTGTTGATCGCCTTCGGGGCCTTCCTGCTGCTGGCGGCGTGGTCGGCGGCGACCATGGCCAAGGCGGCGAAGGCCGAGAAGGACAAGGCCGCCCGCCGCGACCTGCTGGTGGCTGAAACCATCCAGGGGCGCGCCACCGTCAAGGCGCTGGCTCTGCACCGCCATCTGCGGCCGCGGTGGGAGGACTTGCAGGCCGACACCATCGGCCGATCCATCGACCGCGGTCTGCGCAACGACGGCTACGTCAACCTCGCTCATGTCATGACCATGGCGACGACGGTCGCCATGACCACCGTCGGCGCCCTGGCGATCATGGAGCAGGAAATGACCATCGGCGCCCTCATCGCCGCCAACATGCTGTCGGGCCGCATGATGGGCCCCATGAACCAAGTGGTGGGCGCCTGGCGGTCCTACGCCGGGTTCCGCCAGTCGGCGGCGCGGCTGGGCAAGCTGTTCGGTGAAGCCGAGGAACGCATGACCCCCGGCATCGCCCACGACCGTCCTGCCGGCCGCCTGGGCCTGGACGGTGTGTGCTTCCGCTACCGCAAGGACGGTCAGCCGGTGATTGACGGCGCGCGGGCGGACGTGCCGCCGGGCGGCATCACCTGCCTGATGGGCCGCAACGGCAGCGGCAAAACGACGCTGGCGAAGCTGCTGACGGGCCTCTACCAGCCGGGCGAGGGCAGGGTACTGCTGGACGGCGCCGACATGGCCCAGTTTTCGCGCGAGGAACTGGCGACCTGGATCGGCTACGTGCCGCAGGAAACGGTGCTGCTGTCGGGCTCCATCCGCGACGCCATCGCGCAGGGGACCGTGGCCGGCGAGGCCGACGACGAGGCCATCATCACGGCGGCGAAACGCGGCTGCGTGCACGACATCATCATGGACATGCCCGACGGCTACGACACCGATGTGGGCGAGGCCGGCGCGCTGCTGGCCGGCGGCGTGCGCCAGCGCATCGCCATCGCGCGGGCGCTGGTCACGGACCCGCCGGTCATCATCATGGACGAGCCCTCCAGTCACCTGGACACCCAGGCGGAACAGACGCTCGCGCGCTCCCTGGCGGCGCTGGCGGCCGACCGCAACATCATCCTGGTCACGCACTCGCCGGTGCTGCTGAACGCGGCGCGCTCCATCATCGTGCTGGAGCGCGGCCGCATCGCCGCCGGCGGGCCCGCAGGGCAGGTGATGGCCTGGCTGCAGGGCCGCGGCGCGCCGCCGGGGCAGGGCCGGGCGGACCCGCCTAGAACGACGGAGGCCAAGGCCGACGGAGGTGTGACATGACCGCATCCGCGTCACCTGCCGGCCCGCCGGCCGACGGGCCTCTTGACGACCTGCTCCGCACGCGCAAGGCCCCCGGCTGGCGCATTGTCGCCGGCCTGATCGCGGCACTGCTGGCGGTGGCTGTCGGGTGGTCGGCGCTGGCGGAGTTGGACGAGGTCTCCGTCGCTTCCGGCGAGGTGGTGCCGCGCAGCAAGGTAAAGGTCATCCAGCACCTGGAAGGTGGCATCATCACCGACATCTACGTGCCCGAGGGCGCCGTGGTGAAGAGCGGTGATCCGCTTCTGCAACTCGATCTCGCCCAGACGGCCATGAACAAGGACGAGTTGCAGGTCCGGCTCGACGGCCTGCTTCTGGAA
Source organism: Caenispirillum salinarum (assembly GCF_044803115.1). Classification (GTDB taxonomy): domain Bacteria; phylum Pseudomonadota; class Alphaproteobacteria; order Rhodospirillales; family Rhodospirillaceae; genus Caenispirillum; species Caenispirillum salinarum_A. The sequence goes on from NZ_CP085224.1 coordinate 2,539,225, forward strand.
AAGGCCCGGCAGGAGGCGGAGGCCACCGGAGCCGAGCTTTCGCTGCCCGCCGACGTCGCCGCCCGCAGGCCGTCCATCGCGGCCGGCGAGCGCGAGGCGTTCGGCGCCCGACGGGCCGAATTGGCGGCCCAGATCGCAGTGCTTGCCGAACAGGTCGAACAGCGCAGCCACGAAATCCGGGAACTGGAAGCGCGCCAGGAAACCCTGCGCAAGTCCGAGAACCTGGCGCGGCAGAAGCTGGCCATGTCGGCGGAGCTTCTGCGCGACAACCTGACGCCCAAGCTCGATCACCTGAAGCTGCGCTCGGAACTGGAGGACATTCAGGGCGAGCTGTCGGTTCTCAAGCAAATGCGCCCCCGCGTCGAGGCCGCACTGGCGGAGGCCGAGCAGCGCATGGGCGAGGCGACGTTGCGCTACCGCCGCGAAGCGCGCGACCAACTGGCCCAAACAGAAGTCGCCATCGCCCGCACGCGCGAGGTTCTGCGCCAGGCCACCGACCAGGCGCTGCGCACCGAGATCCGCAGCCCCATCGACGGCGTGGTCAAGAACATGCGCTACAGCACGCTCGGCGGCGTGGTGAAGGGCGGCGAGCCCATCATGGACATCGTGCCCACCGGCGACACGCTGGTCATCGAGGCCCGGCTGGACCCGGTCGACCGCGGGTATGTGCGGGTGGGGCAGCCGGCCACCGTGAAGGTCTCCACCTACGACTACGCCCGCTACGGCGGCCTGGAAGGCGAGGTGACGCTGGTCGCGCCCGATTCGACGCAGCCGGAGAACGCGCCGCCCTATTTCCAGGTCCTGGTGGAGACCGAGAAGGATTACCTGGGTGCAATGCCCGGCGACCTTGCCATTACGCCCGGCATGCAGGCCACTGTGGACATCCATACCGGCACGCGATCGGTTCTCGACTATCTGATACGTCCGGTTTTGAAGCTCAAGCACGAAGCCTTCCGGGAACGGTAGCCGGGAATGCGTCTCCGGGTACCGCAAAATTCTGTCTTTTGGCGTGCCCTTACCCTATAGTGCCTACTCCGAAAGAAGCGGACGCGCGCCGGGGGAGATCATGGTGGGTGGCGCGCCTAGAGGGGCAGAAGCTAGATGAGTTTCGCGACCATTATCGGTGTTCTTTTCGGGTTCGGGCTCTTTGTCGGTGCCGTCGTTCTGTCGACCGACAATTTCATGGTCTTCCTGAACCTGGCGAGCTTCATCATGGTCATCGGAGGGACCTTCGCGGCGACCTTCACGGCCTATGAAGCGCGATACGTGATGCTGTCGCTGAAAGGGCTGGGCTCGGTCATTTTCGTCAGCAAGGTCGGGCGTGCCATCCTGACCAACGAGGTCGGCCGCGTCATCCGCTGGGGCTACATCATCCAAAAGAACGGCCTGCCGGGGCTGGAGAGCGACGCGGGCAAGATCCGCCACCAGGACCGGTTCATGGGATTCGGCATCGACCTCGTGGTGTCCGGCTACACCGGCCAGGAAATCCGGGAGATCCTGGCGACAACGGTGGAGACCACCTTTCAGCGGCACACGGTGCAGTCCGACATCCTGCGCGGCATGGCCGGCAACGCGCCGGCGTTCGGTATGATCGGCACGCTTGTCGGCCTGATCATCATGCTGGACAACATGGGCGACGACCCCTCCAAGATCGGGCCGGGCATGGCGGTGGCGCTGATCACCACGCTCTACGGCATCCTGTTCGCCCGCCTGATCCTGCTGCCGGCCGCCACCAAGGTCCAGCAGCGCGAGGAGATCCTGCGTTTCCGCAACTATCTGGTGGCCGAGGGCTTGGCCCTGCTTGCCGAGCGCAAGAGCCCGCGCTACATCCAGGACCGGATGAACGCCTATCTCGACCCGGCCATCCACTTCAGCATCGACAAGATGCGGAGGTAATTCGCCATGATGGGGATCAACGGCGGCGGCGGCGGCCGCTTCGGCAAGCGCAAGGACGAGGAAGACGAAAGCTGGATGACCACGTTCGCGGACATGGTCACCCTGCTGCTGGTCTTCTTCATCATGCTGGTCGCGATCTCCAAGGTGGACGTGGTGCTGTTCGAGCAGGTCCAGGCCGGTGTCGCCAAGGGCATCGGCAACCGCGACGTGGTGCGCCCCATCGAGCTTTTGAAGATCGACGTGCAGGACGCCGTGCAGGCCATGGAACTTGAGGACGTGGTCGCCATTGGCACCGACGACCGCGGCCTGACCATCGAATTCGCGTCGTCGGCCTTCTACGAGCCGGGCAGCGCCGAGATCCGCGAGGAGGCGATCCCGGCACTCCAGCGCATCGCCGCCACCATCGGCGCGGACCGCTACCGCAGCTTCCAGGTGGAAGTGCAGGGGCATACTGACGACACGCCCATCCGCACCGAGCAGTTCCCTTCCAACTGGGAACTGTCGAGCGGTCGCGCCTCGCGGGTCGTGCGGTTTTTTGCCGACCAGGGCCTGACGCCCGAGCGCATGGAGGCCATCGGCTACGCCGACACACGGCCCAAGGTGCCCAACCGCGACGCCTACGGCGAGCCGCTGCCCATGAACCAGGAGGTCAACCGCCGCGTCGTGGTCCGGCTGGAGCCGCGCTGACGGCGACCGGCGCCCGAGGCTGTCACGACGTAGAAGGCCGGAGAAAAGTTTCTCCGACCTTTTCAATGACTTGGGCGGCGACGCTCAGAGATCGAGTTCGCACCATACCGGAGTATGATCGCTGGCCTTTTCCTTGCCGCGGGGGCCCTTGTCGATCTCGCAGGCCGTGACCGCGTCAGCCGCCCGGCCGGACAGCAGCAGATGGTCGATGCGCAGGCCCAGGTCGCGCTGCCACGCGCCACCCTGATAGTCCCAAAAGCTGTAGCGGTGCGGTTCCTTGTGAAAGGCGCGGTAGGTGTCGGTCAGGCCGAGCCACAGGAGCGCCCTGAAGGCCTCGCGGGTCTCCGGGCGGCACAGCGCGTCACCGGCCCAGCCCTGGGGATCGTAGACGTCGTCGTCGGTGGGGCAGACGTTGTAGTCGCCGCCGATCAACAGCGGCAGGTCGGTGGTGCGCAAAAGCCCTTCCGCATGGGCACGCAGGTTCTCCATCCAGCGAAGCTTGTACGGGTACTTCTCGGTGCCCACCGGATTGCCGTTGGGGACATAGACGCTGGCCACTCGGACCCGGCCATCCACCACAGCCTCCACATAGCGAGCCTGCTGGTCCTCGGGCTCTCCGGGCAGGCCGCGCACCACCTCGGTCAGCGGGTGCCGCGAAAGGATGGCAACGCCGTTGTAACTCTTCTGGCCGCAGATGGCCGTGTGCCTGTAGCCGGCCGCCTGGATTTCCATCAGCGGGAAGGTGTCCTCGACGGTCTTGATCTCCTGCAGCAGGGCGACGTCGGGCGCCGCCTCGTTCAGCCACTCGACCACGTTGGGCAGGCGGGCCTTGATGGAGTTGACGTTCCACGCGGCGATCTTGAGCATAGACTTCCTTAACCTCGGCATGAGACCATCGTTTCGTCGGATCGTGGTACAGCCTCCTTCAAAAGAGGCTGCACCGGTAGGGGCGATGAGAGAGCGCCCGCCCTCCGACGCCACACAATAGAAGAGAGTGCGAGGGGGTGCCATGCCGTCGTCGGGACGATCTTCCGCCGCTCGGTCCGGCTTCGGCGTCGCAGCGCTTGCCGGAGCCGCTTTGGCGGTGTTGACGGTGGTTCCCGCCCAGGCAAGGGACGCCTCCGTCTGCGCGCGGGATGCCGCATCGGTCAAGGTGACGATGGAGGTGGAGCGGGGCACGGTGGTCGGCGACCTCAGCCTGGACAAGGCACAACTGACAGCCCGCTTTGCCAGCCGTTACGCCAAGGGCGCCGGCGCGCGCATGACCACCGGCGACTGGGATACGGTGGGCCTGACCGAAAGCAGCCTTGAGATCGTCACGTCCACCAGCACGCTCGTCCGCTCGGCGCGGGGTGGCGGCTACTGCGCCGACCTGAAATCCGTGCGCCTGAAGGTGGGCTACCCGGAATTGCGCGTCTACATCCCGCGCGAGTACCAGACCGGCTCCTGCGCCTACAGGGTCGTGCGCGAGCATGAGATGGAGCACGTGGCGATTACGCGGGCGGTGCTCGACGATCATGCCCCGCGCCTGCGGACAGCTTTGGCCGCAGCGGTTCAGACGATCAATCCGCTTTGGGCTCCGACGCAGGAGGGCGCCAAGCAAGCGGCGGCCAAGATCCTGCACCGGGCGCTTGAGCCGGCGGTCGCGAACCTGAAGGCGGACCACCGGCGCCGCAACAAGGCGATTGACGGCCACGACAACTACCTCAGCCTTCAACGCCGCTGCGACAACTGGTAAGCCCTGCGCCGCTGCCTGTTGTATCTCGTCCATTCCGGCCCGCCCTCTCCGGCGGGCCGTTTTCTCATGCACGAAGAGGGAGGAGGGCGCCATGCAGCGTGTTTCCCACCGTTTCATGCGCCCCGTGCTGCCTTCAGGATGGTGGCAGGACGAATATGCCGGCAGCCATAAAACGGCTAAAACGTTGTTCGGGCGCGGTATCCTGTCGTGTTTCACGGTTTCACGCGATAATGCATCAAAACGTGATCGCCTTGTCTACTAGTAGACAACAGGAAGAAATGCCTAGGCATTACGTCCTAGGATCGACTGCCGTGAAACGCGCATGACATTCCTACCACGGCACAGGGACGTGCGAGCGGCGGTCTACTAGTAGAATTCCGGGGGCTTGGCGTGCTGGCTTGCGACGGCGGCGTCTAGTGCGCGCGGAGGCGAGCCTTCAAGCGGGGCTCCTGGCCCCGGACGCCGTTGATGTTCCAGTCGTAGATCGTGTAGCCCTGCGGCCCCGACCGGACGGAGTCGGCGTTGTGCTCGATGACTTCAGCATTGGTGGTCAGCCGCAGCAGCCCGCGGCTGTTCAGCCCGATCCGCTCGATGGTTTCCGGGTCGATCATCTTGATGGCCTGGCTACCGCGGATGGAGACGGTGCCCGCGTCGGGGTTCGTCTCCATGCTGATGATCCGGGCGTTCCGTCGCACGAATGTCACCAGTTCCGGCCAGTTGAGCTTGCCGAGGCGGTTGTACTCGACCGCGAAGCGGGCGGTGCCGATGGGCTCCACCCTGCTGAAGTTGCTGTCCCGGGCGAGATCGGCCTTCAGAACATCCATCTTCTCGGGAATTTCCACCTCTGTGACCTTGCCCATGCGCAGGTCCCGCACCAGCGGCAGCCAGATCAGGTCGCCCTCGTAGTAAAGCCCGTACTCGCCGGTCTGGGTGAGCCGGATTTCCGACTTGAAACGGTCCGGCAGGTAGCAGCCCGCCAGAAGCGGCAGCACCAGGGCGCAAGCCGTGGCAGCCCGGGCGAAGCGGCGGCCGAGACGCTTGACGCCGGCGCGGGGCAGCCGGGCGGGCGCGGGCAGGGCGGTCATGAGCGGGCGTCCCTCTTCACCTGGCCCCACAGGGCCTCCATCTCTTCCAGGTCGGAAGTTTCAGGAGATTTCCCGCGTTTTTCAAGGTGTTCCTCGACAGCCCTGAAGCGCTTATCGAACTTGGCGTTGGCGTGGCGCAGGGCGCTCTCCGGGTCCACGTCGGCCTTGCGCGCCAGGTTGGCGACGGCAAACAGCAGGTCTCCGATCTCTTCAGCCACGCGGTCCTGGTCGCGCACGGGCGCGTCCAGTTCCTCGCGAACTTCCTCCAGTTCCTCCTCGATCTTGTCGATCACCTGGACGGCCTCGGGCCAGTCGAAGCCGACACGGCCGACGCGGTTCTGGATCTTGAGCGCGCGGGTCAGGGCGGGCAGGGCCACCGGCAGGCCGTCCAGCACCGAGTGGCGGGCCTCCGCAGCGGCCCCGGCGCCCTCGCCGGCCTCGGCGCCCTCGGCGCGGCGGGCGGCCTTGGCGGCGCGTTCCTGGGCCTTCTGCTCCTCCCAGGCGACACGCTGGGCCTCGGCATCCTCGGTGACAGCGTCGGCGAAAACGTTGGGATGCCGGCGGATCATTTTGTGGCAGATGGAGCCGACCACGTCGTTGAAGGCGAAATGGCCTTCTTCCTCCGCCATGCGGCTGTGGAAGACCACTTGCAGCAGCAGGTCGCCCAGTTCGTCCTGAAGCTCGTGCATGTCGCCGCGCTCGATGGCGTCGGCAACTTCGTAGGCTTCCTCGATGGTGTAGGGAACGATCGTCGCGAAGGTCTGCTCCAGGTCCCAGGGACAGCCGCCGTCGGGGTCGCGCAGGCGCGCCATGATGGCCAGCAGATCGTCGATGGGACGGGGTCGGGCGTGCTCGGTCATGGTTCCTCGGCGGCTTGCCTGGCAGGGTGCGGACGGCGCTTGAGTAGCAGGTTGAAGCCTGCGCTGGCAAGCGGCCGGGCAGGGCGCGCCAAGACCGTCACCCACGCGAGCCGGTGCCGGGACGCGGCTTGCGGCCGACCTTGCGCAGGAAAGCCTCCCACTTCGTCTCTGGCCGGCGTTTGCGCCGCGCGCCGCCGGCCGCTTCACTCTGGGCGCGGTGCTTGCGGATGATCTGGCGCCGCGTGCCGACAACCGCCTGGGCCTCGGGCGTGTCCATGAGGTCGCGGCGCTTGAGTTCCGACAGCAGCACGGCACTCATGCGCAGCCAGTGATTCCCGAACCGTTGCGCCTGGTCGGGCAGGGCCGGCGGATCATTCTCGGCATCATCGTGGGCCGGATCATCGTCGGACTGGGCCATGGGGCGATTGCCTATGATTATTTTGGCGGGCGGTTCCGTCTCTCGGACTACACCGCCATGCTGTGTGGGCGCAAGGTGAGACGGCGAAAGTGCGCCATGCTCCGCGACACCCAATTGTCGCATAATGTATATTATGCATAGAAAAGGCCGTCCAAGGCATTCTCGCGGCATCGCGGCCAACCTGGACGTCCAGGAGCAGACACCGCGGCGCTCCCGGATCCGCGCCGCGCACGGGCACCGGAGGCCTGTCGTCGAAGCCGCCTTGGCAGCGACAGCTTGACCAAGGCTGGGAGATTACACTGAAACCGGCCGCCGCGCAGGACCTGTCGGCAGTATGCCAGCCGGCACTCGCCGCCGGGCTCCGCTTGCACCGGGCTGCCGCTCTGGGAGCAGGGCCCGCCGTGGCGCAAGCGCCCTGCCCTCAGTTACACCCCTGAGGGTGCCAGCGCTTCATCCAGGCGTAGAGAAATCGGCACTCGGCCGCGTTGTGGTGCCGACCAAGGCGGCAGCGCGTTTCTAGCCGGCTAGAGCATGGCTGTCGGCTGCTGAACCCCGATGGGGCACGGATGGGGTGTTTTTGGCCGAACTGCCGTTCCCAGCGCCGCACATGTTGGCACCATTCGGTGTTGGTTCTCCATTTTCCGTTGTGCCGGGCGTGGCACTGCGTGCGCTGAGTGTCGCTGGGTGTGTACCGCAGTTCGTCAGACATCGGCCAACTGGCCGCAGCCCCTGCTGAAGGGTCTGCCGCTAGCAGCACCGCGGCCAGCAGCATGACCGCCGCACCCTCCCCTAGTCGAGATGTGGCCAGTTGCCAGCCACGACCGGCCAGACACGCCCGCTCGCCTCGTGCTCTAGGATCCGGTCCCCCCATCGGTCCACCTCCATGCAGCCCTTCCGTTCGAGCAGCCGGGCCGGAGTCTTCCTGCCATCAAGGTCTTGAAGGTTGTTCCGGCCCATTATCTCTCGCGTTGCGGGAGCATAGGCGAAATGTATTGCCTCTGGAAAGGGTGTTCTTCGAAATTGTTTCACCTCCGCCTTCCACGGTTTCCATCAGGGGGGACCGCGCACTGGGTCTGCGTCATCACCCGTACCAGCGGTGAGCCCGTCCATATCCAGGGAAGGCGTTGAGGTCTTCCGGCAACGGGCGGCCTGCACGGGCGGTTACTCCTGTTGGATCACGATCACCGTCACGAGGAGCGCCCGCCCATGTCCCTCCGCGACGCCGACACCTCCGGCCGCCGCCTGGAGATTACCGAGCCGCCGCGCGTTCCGCTCCTGGACCTGTTCTTCGCCTATGGCGCCATGGCGCCGCTGATTGCCGGCGCGGGTGCCGTGTGGATGGTGGCGGACGAGACGATGGCCGCCCTCGCCGTCCAGGCGTCTATCCTTTGGGGCGGCGTCGTTCTCGCGTTTCTGTCGGGCGTCCGGCGGGGCCTGAGCTTCCGCACCCCCGGCGGCCCGACCCTGGCGCAACTCGCCATGTTCCTCTGGCTGTTCGGCGCCGGCATCCTGGCCTTCGCTCTGCCGCAAGGACCGGCGCTGGGCATCCTGGTCGCCGCATACGCCAGCATGGCCGTCCTTGACCCTGTCGCGGCCCGGCGCGGCGAGGCGCCGATCTACTTCGCGCGGTTGCGGCCGTGGCAGATGGGACTGGCCGTGGCGGCGCTCGTTGTTCTGTGGGCCGGGGCGCCCTAGCCTCTCGCGAAAAACAGCACCGTCATCACGGCGCCGGTGACAACCACCACGCCGCGTACCCACTGCGGCGGCACCTTGCGCGACACGCGGGCCGCCACATAGCCGCCGACGATCGCCGCCACCGCCATGGGCACCACTTCGGCCCAGGCGACCACCCCGCCGCCGGCATAGAGGATCACGGCGATGATGGTCAGCAGCGCCGACAGGAGGTTCTTTACGCCATTGGCGACGTTGATGTCGGCCTCGCCCAGCAGCCGCAGGACGGCCAGCAGGACGATGCCGAGACCGCCGTTGAAGTAGCCGCCGTAAATGCTTACGGCCAAAATGGCGACGCCGGTCAGCACCGGCCCGTGGCTGATCTCGCGTCCGGCTTTCGCAAGCCTTTCCAACAGCTTCGGCCCGAATGCGAAAAGCAGCGTCGCGGCCAGCAGCAGCCACGGCACGATGGCCGAGAAGGCCGCGTCTGTGGTCATGAGCAGGAGCGCCGCCCCGATGGCGCCTCCGGTTCCCGACACCACTGCCACGGCCCACAACGGCAAGCCGCCCGGCGGCGCCCGCAGCAGATCACGAAAGCCCCAGGCGCTGGCCATGTAGCCGGGCAGCAGCGCCACGGTTCCCGTGGCATTCGCCATCACCGGCGGCACGCCGATGAACACCAGCGCGGGCAGGGTGAGGAACGAGCCTCCGCCGGCGATGGCGTTCAAGGCACCGCCGAAAAAGGCGGCGCCGGCGATGATGGCGATATCGAGGAAGTCCATGCGTCCGGCCGGAGTACTGCTGCGAAAGGGCCGGTACGGTAGCGACGTGGACAGCGGCAGGAAAGGGCCATTGCCGCCCTTCCCTGCTCCGCCGTCTCAGCGGTCTCTTACAAGGTTCTGAAATCAGCCGATGATGTTGTAGCCGGCATCGACGTAATGCACGCCGCCGGTCACCGTGCGCGCGCCGTCGGAGACCAGGAAGTTGGCGTAGGCGCCGATTTCCTCGATGGTCACCAGCGTGTGCTGGGGCGCCCGCTCGGCGGCCTTTTCCATCAGGGCGTCGAACCGCTGGATGCCGCTGGCGGCGCGGGTCTTGAGCGGCCCCGGCGACAGAGCGTTGACGCGGATGCCCTTTTCGCCCAGGTCGGCGGCCATGTAGCGGGTGACGCTTTCCAGCGCAGCCTTGACGGGGCCCATGATGTTGTAGTCGGTCACCACCTTTTCCGAACCGTAGAACGACACGGTCAGAAGGCTGCCGCCGTCGGTCATCAGCGGCTCGGCGTACTGGGCGACGCGGATGAAGCTATGGCAGCTGACGTCCATGGCCTGGGCGAAGCCGTCGCGCGAGCAGTCCACGACGCGGCCGTGCAGGTCTTCCTTGGGCGCGAAGGCGATTGAGTGCAGCACGAAGTCCAGCTTGCCCCACTTTTCCTTCACGGCGTCGAAGACAGCCCGCATCTGGCCGCTCTGGCGCACGTCGCAGGGGCCGAGAAGGTCGGCGTCGAGGCGCTCTGCCAGCGGCGCGACGTAGGGCTTGGCCTTGTCATTGAGGTAGCTGACGGCGAGGTCCGCACCCGCCTCGCGGAACTGCTGCGCACACCCCCAGGCGATGCTCTGGTCGTTCGCGATACCGATCACCAGGCCCTTCTTGCCGGCCAGTGAAAACGTGGTCATGGCTCTCTCCCCGGTTTTAAGCACAAAGTCGTGCTGCGGCGCAGCAAAGCGCACTTCCCACCTGGGGTCCAGAGTCGAAGAATGAAAGATTGGAGACGGAAATCAGCCGCCCTCAGGCGGTTTCCAGCACCATGCCGTCGTAGCCCGGCTCCAGCCCGTCGGGCAGGGTGCGACGCAGGGTGCCGTAGTCGAGGCCCGGGCCCATATGGGTGAGCACCGTGCGCTCTGGCCGTACCCGCTGGTGCCAGCCGATCACTTTGTCGACGTGGGCGTGGGTGGAATGCGGCGTGTCCGTCAGGCAGCCGACCACCCAGGTCTTCACGCCGTTGAGCGCGGCGAAGGCGGCCTCGTCCAGGTCCAGGACGTCGGTGGAGTAGGCGAAATCGCCGATGCGGAACCCCCACGACGTCGCCCATCCGTGATCCTGGGCAAACGCCCGCACCTCCATGCCGCCGGCCGTGAAACACGGTTGGATCGGGTGGGGAACCAGCCAGGGCCGGAAGATCGGTTGCGTCGCCAGATCAATGCCTTCGAAGCAATAGCTGAAGCGCTGCCGGAGGTCGTCAAGCGTCGGCTCATCGCCCCAGATGGGAAGCGGCCCACGGATGAGCCGGTTGACCTCGCGCAACTCGTCGATGCCGTGGATGTGGTCGGCGTGGGCGTGGGTGTAGAGGACGCCGTCCAGCTTCGGCACGCCCACGGCCAGCAGTTGCTCCCGCACGTCCGGGCCGCTGTCTACTAGTAGGCGGCGGCCGGACTGTTCCACCAGGATGGAGGCCCTGAGGCGCCGGTTGCGAGGCTCGCTGGGATCGCAGTCGCCCCAGCCGGCCGAAAGCATGGGCACGCCGCCGGCAGGGCCGGTGCCAAGAAGAGTGATACGGATCGGTCCGCCCTGCTCCGTCACGCGGCCAGGGCCTCGGGCTTGGGCGCCTTGCTGAACAGCCGGAAGAAGTTGGCGGTGGTCACTTCCTCCACCTCCTTCATGGACACGCCCTTGACCTCGGCCAGAACCTTGGCGGTATGCGCGACGAAGGATGGCTCGTTCCGCTTGCCGCGCTTGGGCACGGGCGCCAGGTACGGCGCATCCGTCTCTACTAGTAGACGGTCCAGCGGCACGCGGGCGGCGATCTCGCGAAGCTGTTCGGACTTCTTGAAGGTCAGGATGCCCGACAGGCTGATATATAGGCCAAATTCCACAGCTTTTTCAGCTAGTTCCGGGCCGGAGCTGAAGCAGTGTATCAGGCCGGGGAAGGCGCCCTTCCCGACCTCTTCCTCCAGGATCACCGCCGTCTCGTCATCTGCGTTGCGGGTGTGGATGACGATGGGAAGCTGCATCTCCCGTGCCGCCTGGATATGGCTGCGGAAGCTGCGCTTCTGTTCCTCGCGCGGGCTGTGGTCGTAGAAGAAATCCAGGCCGGTCTCGCCAAAGCCCACCACCTTGGGGTGCCGGGCCTTCTCCAGCAGCGTCGCCGCCTCGGTCTCGGGCTCGTTGCCGGCCTCGTGCGGGTGGATGCCGACCGTGCAGGAGATCTGCTCGTGCGCTTCGGCGAGTGCCAGCACCTTTTCAAACTTGGTGATGTGGGTGCAAATGGTCAGCATATGGCCGACGCCGGACTCGGCGGCGCGCGCAAGCATGCCGTCGAAATCCTCGGCAAAGTCGGGAAAATCCAGGTGACAGTGGCTGTCGACGAGCATCAGCCCTTGGTCTCCTCGTTCGTCTCGGGCTCCACATAGCGCGGGAAGACGCCCTGCGGCTTGGGGATCGGCATCCCGGCCGCCAGTGCCCCACCCTCGCCCAGCGCCGCGAAGGTGCGGGCGTCCTCGGGGATGGAAAGCTGGTCGAGCATCTTGGCCGCGCTTTCCGGCACCACGGGCTGCATGAGGATGGCGACGTTGCGAACCGTCTCCATCAGCACGTAGAGGACCGTCGCCATACGGTCGGGATCGGTCTTGCGCAGCGCCCACGGCGCCTGGCGATCCACATAGGCGTTTGCGGCGCGCACGACAACCCAGATGGACTCCAGCGCTTCATGGAAGGCCTGGCGATCCATCAGCGGGCGCACCTTGCCGAGCAGGCCGTAAGCGGCGTTCAGCAGCTCGCGGTCCTCGTCGGTGAAGGCGCCCACCTCGGGCACCTGACCGCCGCAGTTCTTGGCGGTCATGGACAGCACGCGCTGGGACAGGTTGCCCAGGTCGTTGGCAAGCTCGCCGTTCATGCGGCCGACCATGGCACGATGGCTGAAGTCGCCGTCGTTGCCGAACGGCACCTCGCGCATGAGGAAATAGCGCACCTGGTCCAGACCGTAGGTGTCGATCAGCTCCAGCGGGTCGATGACGTTGCCGACGCTCTTGGAGATCTTCTTGCCCTCGTTGGTCCACCAGCCATGGGCAAACACGCGCTTGGGCGGCGCAATGCCGGCGGCCATCAGAAAGGCCGGCCAGAACACGGCATGGAAACGCAGGATGTCCTTGCCCACCATGTGCAGGTCGGCGGGCCAGAACTTCTCGAACTCGCCGCCTTCCTCGGGCCAGCCGACGGCGGTGATGTAGTTGGTGAGCGCGTCGAGCCACACGTACATGATGTGCGCATCGTCGCCCGGCACCGGCACGCCCCACTTGAAGGTTGTGCGCGAGATGGACAGGTCCTGCAGGCCGGAGCGCACGAAGCTCATCACCTCGTTGCGGCGGCTTTCCGGCGCGATGAAGCCCGGATTGTCCTGGTAGAACTTCAGCAGCGTGTCGCCCCAGGCCGACAGGCGGAAGAAGTAGCTGGGTTCCTCCACCCATTCCACCGGCGCGCCGGTCGGAGCCATCTTCTGCCCGTCGGGGCCGTCGACCAGTTCGTCCTCGGCATAGAACGCCTCGTCGCGGACCGCGTACCAGCCCTTGTAGGCGTCGAGGTAGATCATGTCCTTTTCGACCAGGCGGTTCCACAGGGCCTGGCAGGCGGCCTTGTGGCGATCCTCGGTCGTGCGGATGAAGTCGTCGTTGGAGAAGTTCATGGCCGCCGCCAGGTCGCGGAAGTTCTGCGACACCTGGTCGGTGAAGGTCTGCGGGTCGATGCCCTTGGCCGCGGCGGACTTTTCCACCTTCTGCCCATGTTCGTCCGTGCCCGTCAGGAACTTGACGTCAAAGCCGTCCAGCCGCTTGAAGCGCGCCAGCACGTCGCAGGCCAGCGTCGTGTAGGCGTGGCCGATGTGCGGCTTGTCGTTCACGTAATAGATGGGCGTGGTGATGTAATAGGGCGTCGTCTGCCCGCTCATCGCGAGGGCCTCCGGGAAAGGGGAACTCAGGCGCGCACCAGTCGCTCGACCGCGAGGAACGCGCTGATCAGCGCCTGTTTCTTGTCAAGGTGAACCGCCTGGGTGCGGTCGAAAAGGTGGCTGATCTTTTCCCACACCTGCACCCATTGTTCAAGGGCGCCCACGGCGGCCAGCCGCTGGGTCAGGGCAGCCTCGCCGGGCACCACCTCGCGCTCCACAACGCCCGAACCCTTGGCACGGATGACGCGCCCCAGCCACCAGGTGTACAGATCGGCGGCAATGCGAAAGCCGTCGTCGCCCTTCGACAGCTTTTCCGCCAGCGCGTGCAGCCCGGCAACGTCCAGCCGCGGCAGGCCCTGGAGCAGCTTGAGAAGGTCGCGGTAGAGGTCCAGGCCACCCTGTTCCTCCAGCTCCAGCGCGCGGCCGACGCTTCCTTCGCCCATGGCAGCAAGCGCCGCGCGGTCGGCGTCCGACAGGCCCGGCTTGTGGCGGGCGAGCAGCGTCTGGACCGTGGCGGCGTCCAGCGGCCGCAGGGGCAGGCGGCGGCAGCGCGAGCGGATGGTGGGCAGCAGACGCGCCGGGTTGTGGGTGACCAGCAGCAGCAGCGCCCGGCGCGGCGGCTCCTCCAGCACTTTCAGCACGGCGTTGGCGGCGGAGACGTTCATGTCCTCGGCCCCATCGATGAGCACGATGCGCCAGCCGCCCTCCGCCGAGGTCATGGAGAGGAACGAGCCCACCCCGCGCACGCTCTCGACGTTGATGACCGTCTGAAGCTTTCTGGTCTTCTCCTGCACCTCGCGCTTGACCACGCGCAGGTCACCGTGTCCGCCGGCGGAGACGCGGCGCACCACCGGATGATCATCCGGCAGGTCCAGCGACGCGGGCACCGCAGGCGCGGCCGCCGGAAGGGCATCGCCGAACAGGCCCGGCCCGGCATCCTCGGTCGTCCCGCCCTGCCCCGCGTCCACGTTGCCCTGGGCCAGCACGAAGCGGGCGATGCGGTAGGCGAGCGTCGCCTTGCCGATGCCGCGCTGACCGGAGATCAGCCAGGCATGGTGCATGCGGCCGGAATTCCAGGCGTCCAGCACCTCTCGCTCCGCGGCATCGTGACCGAGCAGGTCGAGCGTCCGGAACGGCGCGTAAGGATCGTCCAGAAGGGCGTCGTCGGCGGCGGCCATCACTCGGCCTCCCGTTTCAGCTCCGGCAGCGGCAGGCGGTTGGCGACCACCGCCAGCACGGCGGCATGGACCGCCTCGACATCCTCCGCGGCGGAGATGAGGGCGCAGCGCTCCGGCTCCCGGTCCGCGATCGTGTGGAAGCCGGCGCGCATGCGCGCGTGGAAGCCATCGTCCATGCGCTCGTACCGGTCCTCCCCGGCATCGCCGGGCGCCTCGGCGCGGCGGCCGGCCCGGGCCAGCCCCTCCTCCACCGGCAGGTCAAGGATCAGCGTCAGGTCGGGGCGGAAGCGGTTGAGCACCAGCGTGTCCAGCCGCCGGATGCTCTCGCGCCCCATGCGGTGGCCGTAGCCCTGGTAGGCCATGGTGCTGTCGGCGAAACGGTCGCAGATGACCCAGCGACCGGCTTTCAGTGCCGGAGCGATGACGCGGCGGACATGGTCGCGGCGGGCGGCATAGTGCAGCAGGGCCTCGGTCATGGGGTCCCAGCGGCCCGGCTCGCCGGTCACCAGCAGGGCGCGGATGTCCTCGGCCCCCTGCGAGCCTCCGGGCTCCCGCGTCTGCACGACGTCGAGCCCGCGCGCCCGCAGGGCCTCGGTCAGCAGGCGCGCCTGGGTCGACTTGCCGGCGCCCTCGCCGCCTTCCAGCGTGATAAAGCGTCCCCGGGGGCGAAGTCCCGCCGTCGTCGCCGTCTTGCCGTCTGTCACAGTCGCGCCCGCCCGGCCTTATTGCTCGGCCGGTTGCGGCGCGGCGGCATCCATGGCCTGACGCGCGGCCCCGAAGACCAGATGCTTGGCGGCGGCGCCCATGCGGCCGACGAAGCCCAGCTTGGGAACGTCCTCGCCGGCGATCAGCGGCACGGTCTGGCGCTCCATCTCCGGCCCCTCGACCACCAGGGTCGCCAGCTGCTGACCCTGCTGGATCGGCGCCGAAATCGGTCCGTCGTAGACCACGCTGACGCGGAACTCGTCGCTGGGCTGGCGCGGAATTGTCAGGTGCAGGTCCTGGTCGATGACGAGCGGCACCGTATCAGCCTCGCCCAGCCAGACCTCGGCGTGCTCCACCACCTCGCCCTTGTCGAACAGGTCGCGGTTCTCGAAGGTGCGGAAGCCCCAGTCCAGCAGTTGCTGGGTTTCCTGCGCGCGCTCCTTGGTGCTGTCCAGGCCGTTGACCACCAGAATCAGCCGCCGTTCCGCCCGCTTGGCCGAGGCCGTCAGGCCATAACCGGCGACCTCCGTGTGGCCCGTCTTCAGTCCGTCGGCGTCGATGGGCATGTAGAGCAGCGGGTTGCGGTTGTGCTGGGTGATGCCGTTGTAGGTGTACTCCGTTTTGGAGTAGATGTCGTAGTACTCGGGAAAATCCAGGATGATGCGCTTGGCCAGCGTCGCCAGGTCGCGTGCGGTCATGTAATGATCCGGGTCCGGCAGGCCTGTGGCGTTGGTGAAGTTCGAATTGGTCAAGCCGATCTTCTCGGCCTCTCGGTTCATCAACTGGGCGAAAGCCGCTTCGCTGCCGGAAACATTCTCGGCGACAACGATGCAGGCATCGTTGCCCGATTGAATAATGATGCCGTGCAGCAGCTCCTCCAGGGTGACCTGGCTGTTGGGCTCCAGGAACATGGTCGAGCCGCCGGAAGCCGCGCCGCCCTTGCGCCAGGCGTTCTCCGAGACACTGAAAATGTCGTCCATCTTCAGCTTGCCCTGCTTGAGCATGTCGAAAACTACATACGTAGTCATCAGCTTGCTCATGGACGACGGCGGCATCTGAACGTCGGCATCCTTTGCAAACATAACCGTTTCGGTATCGAAATCCATTAGCAGCGCCTCGCGCGCCTTGGTTTCGATGGCCCAGGCCGTGCCGCCGGCCGCCGTGGCCGCTACAGCCGCCACCACGGAAGCAGCGAGGCCCCGTCGCAGGATCTTGAAGAAGTCACCCGTCGTCGTGCGCGTCATCGATCGATCGTACCTTGATTGCATCCGTGGAGCCCTGAGGCCGTCTCTTACCGGCGAACCGGGGCATTCTCGTGGCGATCCGGCGCTCCCCCCGGCACGCCCGGACGCGGTGTGGTCAGTCGGTCACCACCATGGCATTTCCGAACCCGGCCGACGCCATGCGGTCAAGCAGGCTGCGGGCCGCCGCGTCGGACAGCGGGCCAAGCCGCACGCGATACATGGTCCCGCCGCCGGTGTCCACCGGCGTTACATGGGTCTGTCCGAAATCTCGAAGCTCCGCTTCCATGGCCCGGGCATTGGCGATGCTGGAGAAGGCGCCGGCCTGGACATAGGTGCCGCCGCCAACCGCCGCCACGGGCTGCGATCCGGCTGCCGGAGCGGGAGCCCGCGCCGTGGACGGAGCCGGCGCGATGACCCGCTCCCGTTGGGGTTCCGGCGTCGCCAGGCGCGATGCTGGCTCGTCGCCGGGGGGCGGCAGAAGGCGGGTGGCGACGGTGGCCGCCCCGGCGCCCGGAAGCGGCGCCGATACGGTGGCGGAAGCGCCGGCCGAGGGACTGGCGGTGATGCTGGCCGCGCCTCCACCCGCGCCGGGGATCGGGGCGCGCACGGTCACCTGAGGTTCGGGCGGCGGAACGGGCGCGGCCGGCGTGGGCGCCGACGCCGTCACGATGCGCCCTTCGCCGCCGCCGTTCAGCAGCGCGTCACGCATGGCCATGCTTTCCTCCGCCAGGATCTCGACGCGCACGCGCGTGGTGCCCTGCCCCTCGAACCCAAGAAGCTGGGCCCCGCGCCGCGATACATCGATGATCCGCTCCTTGGCGAAGGGGCCGCGGTCGTTGACCCGCAGGACGAGCGCCCGGCCGTTCTGGAGATTCGTGACACGCACCACGGACGGCATCGGCAGCGTGCGGTGCGCCGCCGTCAGGTCGTTCATGTTGTAGACTTCGCC
The DNA here is from genome assembly GCF_044803115.1 of Caenispirillum salinarum. GTDB lineage: Bacteria > Pseudomonadota > Alphaproteobacteria > Rhodospirillales > Rhodospirillaceae > Caenispirillum > Caenispirillum salinarum_A. The sequence continues at coordinate 2,556,595 of NZ_CP085224.1, forward strand.
ATTCGCCGTGGCCTTGCCGTGGAAGTTGGGGCCGTACCACGAGGCGATGCCCTCCTCCACATAGGCATAGTCTTCCTTGGGGTGATACCAGCGTCCGGCGATCTGGTAGGGCTGCCCCACCTTGTAGCGGCCGCCGCCGGCCGAGATATCGGTGGTGCCACCGACCCGCTTGGCCGTGTGAACGGCAAGCTGCGTCTCGGCGCAGGCGGCCAGCGTCAAACCGGCGACGGTCAGAACACCGGCCCGGCGCACAAGCCGTTGGAACGAAACGCGATCACCCAGCATGTGGTGGCCCTGCTTTCCTGCCTTCCCCAGATGTGGCGAGAGTACCCCGTCCGGCCGTCTGCCGCAACCGAAGCGGCACGCGATGTCCTAGTTGGCCGGCACTTCCGCCGCGCGGCGGCTGGCCGCCGCCTCCAGGGCCGCCAGGGCCTCGGCCGAGGGGTAGCCGTCGGGCGGCAGGCCGGCCGCCGTCTGGAAGGCCCGCAGCGCCGCACGGGTGCGCGAGCCCACAACGCCATCGGCCTCCCCGACGGGAAAACCGGCATCATTCAGAAGGGTCTGCATGCGCATGACGTCGGCCCGGCTGAGGGGGCGGTCGTCGGGCGGCGGCGCCGTGGCGATGGGCGGCAGGCCCACCAGGCGGTCGGCCAAGTGCCCCACGGCGACGGCGTATAGGGTGGAGCGGTTCCAGTCCAGGATGGTGCCGAAATTCTCGTAGATCAGGAACGCCGGGCCGCGCGCCCCGCCCGGCAGGATCAGGGCCGCGTCCATGCCGTCGACCACCGGCAGCGGCCGACCGTCGGCCCGCGTCAGCCCCAGCCCCGCCCACGCGGCGAGCGGCTTGCGGACCTCGCCATCCGCCAGCGCGTAGTCGAAGCCCTCGGGCAGGCGGACCTCGCGGCCCCAGGTCTCGTTGGGGTTCCAGCCGGCGTTGGACAGGTAATTGGCCGCAGAGGCGAAGGCGTCCGGCAGGCTGCCCCAGATGTCGATGCGGCCGTCGCCGGTCGCGTCCGTGGCGTGGGCGGCGAAGGTGGTGGGCATGAACTGCATGTGCCCCATGGCCCCGGCCCAGGAGCCGATCATGCGGTCGGCCGGGATGTGGCCGGCGTCGATGATCTCCAGCGCCGTCAGCAGTTCGCGGCGGAAGAAGTCACTGCGCCGCGTGTCCCACGCTAGTGTCGCCAGGGCATCGAGCACCGGAAAGCCGCCGAACGTGGCGCCGTAGTTGGTTTCCATCCCCCAGAAGGCCACGATGAACCGTGCCGGAACGCCGTACCGCGCCTCAACCTCGCGCAGCAGGTCCGCATGGCGGCGCAGGCGTTCGCGACCCTGCTCGATGCGGCGGTCATTGACCAGTCGGCCGACGTAGCCGAAGAAGGTCTGGGTGAATTCGGGCTGGCTGCGGTCCAACTCCAGGACACGGGGCAGCGGCTCGATCCCCTCCAGCGCCGTCAGCGCCTTCTCGCCGATGCCGCGCCGGCGCGCCTCGGCCTTGAGGTCTTCAAGCCACGCGGCAAAGGCCTTCTGCTCCGCCGGGCCAACCTGTTCGGTCTCCGCGACGGTTGCCGCCTGCGGCGCCGCCGGGTTCGAGGCCGGGGCGGGCGCGGCTGATTGCGGCACCGGCGTCGCCTCGGGCGTGGGCGCGGCGGCGCATGCGGCCGTGGCGGCGGTCAGGGCCGCGACGCAGACGGCAGTGGTCAAGGCATTGGCAGAGGCGGACAGGCGGCGGCGCGGCATGGCGATGGGTTCCCGAAAAGCGGTCGCACCGGCGGTTGTGCCACACCCTCGCGTCCGGCGGCAAGGTCCTCAGGGGCCGGGAAAAAACTCGTCCGTTCGGCCCATGGCACGGTATGCGAGAAGCCCCACCCATTCATGCACGGCCATGGTGAGGTCGCTCAGCCCGCTCATCAGCCCGGGGTTCCAGCCGCCGGCGGGTTGCGTCCGGTAGTCCACGGGATAGGGCACCACCCGCCACCCTGCGGCCTCGAAGACGCCGACGCTGCGAGGCATGTGCCATGCGGACGTCACAAGCAGCCAGCCCTCGCGCCGCGCCGTCTCGGGCAGCATGGCGGCCAGCAGGTCGGGGCTTTCCGAGGTGGTGCGGGCGTCGGACTCGATCACCAGGCGGTCGGGCGCGATGCCGGACTCGGAGAACAGAACTCGGGCGAATGGTCCCTCTTTCACGGCTTGGTTCGACAGACTTCCGGTACCGCCCGAGAAAGCCACTGTCTTTTCCGGGTGTGCGTGCGCAAGGCGGATGGTCTCGCTGTAGCGCTCCGCGGTGCTGTTCAGAGCAATACCCGGCCGGTTGAGTGACATCCCCAGGCTGACGGACCCCCCGAGCACGATGACCCCCGGCGCGGCGGCAACCTGCGCCTCGGAGGGGCGCGGAAAGCGCTCGTCCAGGGGACGCAGCAGCCAGCTGGACAGGGGCGTGAACGCGACCACCGCCAACGCAATCGCCAGCGCGCGCACCACCCATCGAGTGCGCCGCCCCATCCGCCCGAACAGCGCGAGAAGGACGACGACGGCAAGCAGGATATTGGCGGGCTGCAGGACGATCCAGCCCAGCTTGGAGAGGATGAAGCTCATGGCGCGGAGGATTGCGCAGGTGGACCAGGCTTGCAAGGCGGATGTGAGAGGCGATAAAGTCCGCGCCCGCGCCACTTTTCCGGCGCGATGCGGACGGATGGGTGGCCGAGCGGTTTAAGGCACCGGTCTTGAAAACCGGCGTAGGGTTCCGCCCTACCGTGGGTTCGAATCCCACCCCATCCGCCACTTTCCTCTCTTTTCCTCTCCTTTCGCTGCGGCACCTCTGGATTTCCCGAAACAAGGGAATTTCTGGTCTCTCCTTCTGCCGTGAAAGACTTCCGCGTCAGCATTTTTATGCGGTTTTTACGGCCCCGAGTGGCCGTTCATCACTGGTGCGCAGCCGCCCGACGGTATGGGGAAACGCCTGTTTTTCTTTTAAATCCAACGCCTTGTGAGTTTTTCCTTTGCCTAAGCTCGCGGTCGGCGTTTGGCACGCGCCGTGGACACAAGACTTTTATGTTCCGCGGCTCTTAGTCACATGGCGTCTTTACGCGCTCTTTGGGCAGGGTAGACCCATGACGCAAGGGCGAGCCGCCAACCTGGCTCCCGCCGCACGAAACTCAAGGAGCGCACCGGCATGACCAATACTGATATGGCGAATGTCGATCCCGGCAAGCAGATCGAGGCCCAGATTCCCGACCTCAAGCGCTATGCCCGCTCCCTCGCCCGTAGCGAGGCCGACGCCAATGACCTCGTCCAGGACTGCGTGGAGCGCGCGCTTCTGAAGTGGCACCTCTACAAGCCCGGCACCAACCTGCGGAGCTGGCTTTTCACCATGATGCGCAACGTCTTCATCAGCCAGAAGCGCCGCGAAGCCGTTTCGCAGCGCTACATGAGCCAGGCCGTTCACGACGAAAGCACCATCGCCCGCCCCAGCCAGATGCATAGCGTGTATCTGAAGGAAACGGTCCAGGCGATGGACGAGTTGTCCGAGCAGGAACGCTCCGCCGTCCAGATGCTGGGCATCGATGAATTGTCGCACCAAGCCGCCGCCGAACTGAACAGCCTGCCGGTGGGCACCATGAAGTCGCGTCTGTCGCGCGGCCGCGCCAACCTGCGCACCGTGCTGCAGATGTCCGAAGGCGACCTGTAGGGGGCGCCGCCCCTCTCTACCTCCTCCTGTTCGAACCGAGGAGGCCCTCCCTGTTCCTTGCCACCAGGACCCGTCCGGTCCTGGTGGTTTTTTCGTCTGCGCGGGTTGCGCCGCGTCCGGCACCCCGGCATCCTGTCGATGCGCCTTGCTGAGACGCGGCCGCACGGAACCATCGGGACTCTGCGTGGTTTTCTGTCCGTGCCGGGTTCCCGGCTTAAGGGGGTTGGTGGAGAGGATTTCAAGCGATGGCATTGGCCGTGACCGCCCAAGACGCCGCCCGGACCAAGGGTCCGCGCGTGCTGGTGGCCGAGGACATTTGGTTGACTGCACAGGAACTTGAGTCGACGCTCACCGATATCGGCGTGATCGTGATCGGTCCGGCATCCAACCTTCTCGATGCGAAGCGGTTGGTCGCGACCGAAGCGGTCGACTGTGCCGTTTTGGACATCGACCTGGAAGGCCGCGCGGCCTATCCCGTCGCGGCAGAGCTTGAGCGCCGATCGGTGCCCATCATCTTCGTCACCGGTTACGAGCGCCCGCACCTGCCGCCATCCCTGCGGCGGTATCCGCTGTTGCGGAAGCCTTTCCCGCCCGAGCGCCTGCAGGACCTGATCCGTAAATCCTGCCCGGCCTGAACCCGCGTCTAGCGGTTGCCGGTTTTTCGTTGCGGCGCTGCCTCGCGTGCGGTGTCGCCCGGCGCGGCGCCGCCGATCAGACTGCGGCGCTGTCGTTCGAGCAGGCCAACCAGGTCGGGGTGGCGCGCGCAGCACATCACCAGCAAATCCAGAAGCTGCGGCTTGGTCACCGCGCTGAACGGGCGAATGAAGCGCGTGATGGCCTCGTCCAGTTCCGATGCTGCCTGCGGCGGCGCCAGGAGTTCACCGGCGCGCCGCACAGCCGCCGCCGTGCTCAGGCCGAAGGTACGCGCGACCTTGTCCAGCTTGATGCGCGCCGCCTCCGCCTCGCCGGCATGGCCGCGCTCGGCCAAAGCGTTGATCTTCAGAATGTATTCCGCATCCTCGCGCGTCATGGCCTCGACAGATCGTTTCGGCTTGTTATTGATGAAGTCCCGAAGAGATCCGTGGTGGTCTAGCATGCTAGACCCGTCCTGCCATTCCCGCGCCACCCGCATGTAGACGGCGGCGGTGGAGTAGCTGAAGTCGCAGTTCTGACGCACCCAGTCCTTGAAGGGGATGTCGCGGTCGGCGTCCGCCTTTGCCGCCAAAAGAGCGTCGCCGGCGCGCCGCGCTTCCACGAGCATGCCGCGCGCGTGACGCCGCACCTCGCGGTGGGCCTCATTGATTTCCGTGGCCAGACGGGCCAACGGACGCTGAACCAACGGCGTTGCGCTCATGCAATGTCCCCGCGTTGCCGCCGGCCGCGCGCCCGAGAGGGTGCTGATACGGCACAGTAACGAGTGACCGGCGACTGGTCTTTCCCCAAAGATCCGTCCAAAGGATACACGTTTTGATATTGCGACGAAAGCGGCTATGCACGCGAGCGCCGTTTCCGCTTTCCGCCCCTATCCATGACGGCGCCGGAGGGCTATTCTGGCGTCGTCGCGGTGTGCCGCCGCGCCTCTACCAGGGCTCACGTGCCGGGGGGACACGGGATGATTCACGTTGCCAATTGTCTTTTCATTGCACCCGATGACCCGGCGTCACGCGCGCTGTGGCAGGACCTGAACGCCGAAGGCCATGCCGGCGAGCACCTGACGGAGCCGGACACGGCCGTGGCGCGGGCCGCCGCGGCGCGCCCGGACGTGATCGTCATCGCCGAGGACCCGTCCGGCCGTCCTGCGCTGGAGGTGGTCGCGGCGCTCAAGGCCCGACCGGAGACGCGGGACGTGCCGGTCTGCCTTCTTCTGCGCGCGTGGGACCCAGCCCGGCTGACGGACCTGCTGGATGCCGAGGTGGACGACGCGGTGGCGCCGCCCATGGATGGCGGCGTTCTCGCCGCGCGCCTGCGGCCGCTGGTGCGCATGTCCACCATGCGCGCGGCGCTGACCCTGCGGATTGCGGCCGCCAATCGGTTCGGCATAGAGGTCTCGGACCGAATTTCGATCGCGGACGAGCGACCGCAAGTGCTGGTGGCCGGCGCGGAGGACGATGTTGCGCGGGTGCGGTCGGCCGTTGGAAACAGCGTCGAGATCACGGCAACCGACAGCCTGTTCGAGGCGGAAAGCCTCATGAACCGCCGCATTTTCGACTGTTTCGTCATGGCGGCGACGGGGTCGGCGGACGCCGCGCTCGACCTGTGCACTCAGATCCGCCGGAACCCGCGCCTGTTCAACCTGCCCGTGGTGCTGATGATCGACGAGGCGCCGGACGTGGGGCAGCAGGCGCACGCCATGGGCGCCAGCCAAGTACTGTCCCGCGCCCCGGGCGCCGAAGAGTTGCGGTGGGCGGTCTTCACGCTGGTGCGCCGCCAGCAGACGCGGTGGGCCATCCGCCGGGCCCTGGATCGCAGCCGGGCCCCCGCTCTGCTGTCCGAGGACCTGCCCGATCTCTACACGCGCGAGATGCTGTGCGCCAGCCTGACCGATCACCTGACCGAGGCGCGCAAGAGCGGCAAGGCGCTGTCGGTCATACGGTTCGGCTTCGGCGGCGTAAACCGCATCGCATCGGAATTCGGCGACGAGGCGGCGCGCCACCTGAGGCGTCAGCTCGGCCAGTGGATCACCAGCCTCATCCGGGCCGAAGACCTCGCCGCGCACCTGGGCGAGGCCCGGTTCGCCGTGGTCCTGCCCGACACGCCGCTGGACGAGGCGCAGGTTGTCATGCACAGAATTGCCGGTGTGATCGGCTACACGGACTTCGCCGTTCAGGACGTTTACGAGGTGGTCAAGGTCTGGCCCCGCGTGGGCGGCGCCGAGGCGCGGCCCGAAGACACCGCCGACAGCCTGCTGGACCGGGCCGAAGCACAGATGGAGGACTGACGGGTCGCCGCCCTTCCGGGCGTCTGGTGGCTGGCCCGGGACTTAACGGCGCGCCCTGCGAGAGCGCATGCACATCACGATCGTGTTCGACACCGTCTGCCCCTGGTGCTTCATCGGAAAGCGCCGGCTGGAGCGTGCCCTGCGGGCACGTCCGGAGGTGCGCGCGACTTTCTCGTGGCAGCCGTTTCTTCTGAACCCGGAACTGCCGCCCGAGGGCGCGGACCGGTCGCTCTACCTGGAACGGAAATTCGGCGGCCGCCAGCGCGTCGACCGCATGTACGAGGCGCTCACCACCGCCGGCCACCACGAAGGCATCATCTTCTCCTTCGACAGGATCCGCCGCACGCCTAACGCGCTGAACAGTCATCGGCTGGTGCAGTGGGCGCCGTCCCATCTGCGGACCGATCTTGTGGATGCCCTGTTCGTCTCCTACTTCAGCGACGGCATGGACATCGGAGAGCCTGCGGTCCTCGCCGGCATCGCGGCCGAATGCGGCCTGGAGCACCGCGCCGCCCTGCACTACCTGCGGTCCGACGCCGGCGTGAACGGCGTCTATAATGCCAACGCACGCAGCCATCGCATGGGAATCAACGGCGTGCCGTGCTTCCTGTTCAACCAGGCCTACAGCCTGGCCGGCGCCCAGGAAGTGGAGGTTCTGGCGCGCATGGTCGACCTGGCAGCTGAAACACAGGTCATCGACCCGGTCAGCCAAGTCTGACTGCCAGGTTCAAGGCTTCTGTAAGGAAGCCATCCAAACCCCTGTTGTTTCGAGAAACTTCCGGGCCTCTGGCGGTCGAATCCATGGCTCGTTTCACATTTTCACGTCAGGGTACGATCTACTAGTAGATCGTCAACCACCCTATCCGGCGCGCAGGCACCGGGTAATCCGGGCGCAGCGTTCACGCCTTGATGAGCACGATCCCCTTCGGCGGCGTCTTCCATGTCGGCGGCCGGGGCTCGGTTGCGGCGGATGCGATCGCACACCGCACCAAGCGCGCCGGTCGTCATCGCGATGCAGGATGTCCCGGCGCCGCATTCCCGAAAGCACGGCCTCTGGCAGATCGACGCGGCCGGCATCCCGATTCAGTTACAGAATAGCGGGAAGTCTATCGGCGTTCATGGCGGCATGCAGGGCTGCCAGTGCCTAGCCCACCTGCGCGTGGAAGGCTTTGTCGCCAAGCCACTCTGCCCGGTCGAGCGCCACCCCGGCAATCGGGGCATGTCCTGTGTGCGCCGGATGAGGGCCGCGGCGGGACTGGCGGGTTTCGGCCCTATGCCTGCGAGGAAACCCGCCAGTCCGCTACCCGGTTGCTGCTGCCCCGTCAGGCGGCCGACAGGACCTTGGTCGCAGCCTCGAGGAAACCGCGGGCGGTGATTGGCTTTTCCAGGAAGGCGTCAACCCCCGCAACCAGGGCCTTTTCGCGCACTTCGCCGTCGGAATAGCCCGACATCATGATGATGCGCGCCTGCGACCCGCGCTCCCGCGCCTGAGCGGCGAACTCCAGCCCGTCCATGGTTTCCATGCGCCAGTCGCACAGCACCAGGTCGGGCGCCCGCTCTGCCAGGTCGTCCAGGCCCTCCTGCCCGTTGCCGGCAAGGTGTATGTCGCGCACGCCCAGGCTTTTCAGGATCGTCTGGATGATGACCTGGAAGTTCCGGTTATCCTCGACCACAAGCACCTTGAGCGAGGCCCAGTCCACCGCCGGCGCCCGGGCCTCGTCGTGCTCCTGCGCCTCCCGGTCGGCATCGGACTCACCGAAGCGGATACGGGCCGCCGCCGCGATTGCATCGGGGCTGGCGAGACAGGCGTCGCGGTAGTCGAAGTCCCGTTTTTCGATGTGATCCACCAACCAGTCCCGCAGGAAATCCAGAACTTCCCCGCCGTGGACACTATCCGGGTCCTCCTCGAAGCGGCTGCGGATTTCCATCACTTGGCGTTCCAAGTCGCGATGGCGCGCCTTGTGGGCCTCAAGCCCGGAATAACCGGCGACCTCCTGAAGCTTCTCTTCCCGGACGAAATGGTACTCCGTGTATTCCACCAGCGAGTTGAGGACGCTGCCGAGCGTCGCCTTTTCCTCGTTGTCCCCGACCGTGTCGAAAACCTGATTCAGCAGGGAGACAAGGACCTTGTGGTCGGCATCTATGACGGGAATGCCGATCTCAAGGTCGTTGCTCCATGCGATGTTCCTTGCCCCCTGATTGCCCACGCGCTTCCCCTCTCTTAGAAACTGGATGGTCTACTGCTTCTCGACCTGCGAGACGTCGCGCACCGCACCCTTGTGGGCGCTGGTGGTCAGCGCGGCGTAGGCGCGCAGCGCCTGGCTCACGGGCCGCTCGCGATTGGCCGGCTTCCAGGCCTTGGCGCCCTTGGCCTCCATGGCTGTCCGGCGTTCGGCCAGGACGGCGTCGGAGACCCGCACGGCGATGCCGCGGTTGGGGATGTCGATGTCGATCATGTCCCCCTCCTCGATCAGCGCGATGGCGCCGCCGGAGGCCGCTTCCGGCGAGGCATGGCCGATGGACAGGCCCGAGGTGCCGCCCGAGAAGCGGCCGTCGGTGATCAGCGCGCAGGCCTTCCCCAGCCCCATGGATTTCAGGTAGCTGGTGGGATAGAGCATTTCCTGCATGCCCGGCCCGCCCTTCGGCCCTTCGTAGCGGATGACGACCACGTCCCCTTCCTTCACCACGCCACCCAGGATCTTGGCGACAGCCTCGTCCTGGCTCTCGCAGATGACCGCGGGGCCGGAGAACTTGAGAATGCTTTCGTCCACGCCCGCCGTCTTTACGATGCAACCCTCGGGCGCGATATTGCCATAAAGCACCGCCAGTCCGCCATCCTTGCTGAAGGCATGTTCGGCCGAACGGATGATGCCCTTCTCGCGGTCCTTGTCCACCTCGATGTAGCGGCGGTTCTGGCTGAAGGCTTCCGTCGTGCGCACGCCACCCGGCGCGGCGCGATAGAAGGTGTCCACCTCAGGCGCGGCGGTGCGGGCGACGTCCCACTTGTCGATGGCGTCGGCCATTGTGGCCGAGTGCACCGTCGGCACGCTGGCGTCCAGCAGGCCCGCGGCCTCCAGGCGGCCGAGGATGCCCATGATGCCACCGGCGCGGTGGACGTCTTCCATGTGCACGTCGGGCACGGACGGCGCCACTTTGCAAAGCACCGGAACCTCGCGCGACAGACGGTCGATGTCGGCCATGGTGAAGTCGATGCCGGCTTCCTGCGCCGCCGCGAGCAGGTGCAGCACCGTATTGGTGGAGCCCCCCATTGCGATGTCCAGACGCATGGCGTTCTCGAACGACGCAAATCCGCCCACGTTGCGCGGCAGGACGGACTCGTCGTCCTCCAGATAGTAGCGCTTGGTGATCGCCACCACGGTGCGCGCGGCTTCCAGGAACAGTTCCTTGCGGTCGGCATGGGTGGCCAGCAGCGAGCCGTTGCCCGGCAGCGACAGGCCCAGCGCTTCGGTGAGGCAGTTCATGGAGTTGGCGGTGAACATGCCCGAGCACGACCCGCAGGTCGGGCAGGCGGAGCGCTCGTACTCGGCCACCGTTTCGTCGTCGATGCTCTGGTCGGCGGCGACCACCATGGCATCCACCAGGTCGACGGCCAGTTCCTTGCCCTCGCGCAGGACCTTGCCGGCTTCCATGGGGCCGCCGGAGACGAAGACGGCCGGGATGTTGAGGCGCATGGCGGCCATCAGCATGCCGGGGGTGATTTTGTCGCAGTTGGAGATGCACACGATCGCGTCGGCGCAGTGGGCATTGACCATGTATTCCACGGCGTCGGCGATCAGCTCGCGCGACGGCAGGCTGTAGAGCATGCCCGAATGCCCCATGGCGATGCCGTCATCCACCGCAATCGTGTTGAATTCCTTGGCGATGCCGCCGTTGGCCTCGATCTCGCGGGCGACCATCTGGCCCAGGTCCTTCAGGTGGACGTGACCGGGCACGAACTGCGTGAAGGAGTTGGCGATGGCGATGATGGGCTTGCCGAAGTCCTCGTCCTTCATGCCGGTCGCGCGCCACAGGCCGCGGGCGCCCGCCATGTTGCGGCCGTGGGTGGAGGTGCGGGAGCGATAGTCGGGCATGGTCGTTCTCCAGAAAGCCGCAGCTTTATTGCGGATTTTTATCGGACGCGAAAGGCTTCGTCTACGGTTAGACGCCGACTCGGCTCATTTCAACCCCAAGCGCCGTGTGGTGCCGAAAGAATGGTGCCGGTATGGCGCTCAAGGCGTTGCGGCGATGAAATTGGGCAGCAGGCCGGCCTCGCGACAGCGGGCCAGGCTGTCCTGGCCGCGCAGGAACCCGTACTCCACCAGCATCACCCTCATGCCGGCGCCGCGGCCGCCCAGCACGTCGGTGTGCGGGCTGTCGCCCACCATCAGCATGCGCTCGCGCCGCACGTTGGGAAAGCGCTGGCCGACCAGGTCGTAGACACCGCGGAACGGCTTGCCGAGAAAGGTCACGTCCGTCAGGCCCCGCGCCGCCAGGGTATGCGCGTAGAAGCCCGGCTCGGCGGAAATGCGCTCGCCGTACGGACAGGCGACGTCCGGATTGCAGACCACCATGGGACGTGGATTGATGGTCAACGACGCATCCAGAAGCGCCGCGGTGGTCTCGGTCCAGTAGTTGTTGTCGACGAACAGAAAGCCGTCCACGGCATCCAGGTCGGCCGCCGTCGGCACCCGCTCCCGCCCCATGGGGACACAGTCGGCGAAACGAGCGGCGATGTCCTCGTCATGGGTGGCGAGCACGCCCCAGGTTCCGGCCGGACGGGCATCCATGATGGCGGGAAGCAGGGAGCGGCCGGAAACGACCTCTTCCGGCTCGATGTCGTAGCCCTTCGCGTTCAAACCCTGGCAGACACCGTCCGGTCCTCGGGTGACGTCGTTGGTGACCACGCACAGCGGCACCCCACGTTCGCGCAGCCCCTTGAAGGCGGCCAGGCCCTCGGGCAGGGCATCGCCGCCCACGTGCAGCACGCCGTAGGAATCAAACAGCACGAGGTCCACGCCCCCGCGGTCCACCACCTCCAGCAGGCCCGAGACACGTTCGGGCGTCATCGGCGGCGGGAAGGCCGGCATGCGCGGATGCGCCTCCAGATAGATGTCCCAGGCGGTTTCGAAGGGGGTGTAGAGCATGGGCTTAGGGGGCCTCGTCCTGGGCGTCGCGCTCCGCCTGGAGCTTCTTCGCCCGTGATTTCAGGTCGACTTCAAGGCGGCGCACCTGCCGGTGCAGGTCGTCGACACGCCGGAGCGCCGCGCGGCGCCGGTCATCGCGGAAACGCCCGAGTGGCGCCCTCAACCCCAATGCGCCGCCGATCCAGAGCAGCGCGAGCCCCGCGAGCAGAATGAGCACCGCCGCCAGGACCCGGTCGGGCGCCTGTCCGATGGCAAGCGCCGTGCCCCAGACACCGATGGTCGACAGGGCGGCGCCCCCCAGCAGCACCAGCCGGTCGATCAGGCGATTGGCGCGGGCCTCCTGGCTTTCGGCGGCCAGAAGAGCGGCTGTGATTTCCGCCTTCGCCATGCCCTGCCAGGACTTGAAGGACACGCCGGCCGTCGCGGAGCGGCCCTCGCGGATGAACCGCTCGAGCTTGGTCACCACGACCTCGGCCCGCTCCTCGGGCGTGGGCGAGCCGGGTGGGCGGGAGTCCGCGGCGCCGGCCTTGCCGCCGGCCGCCGCCCTGCCCCCTGCCCTGCCCTTCGCACCCGTGCCCATGGCGAGCCGCCCGCCGCCTTACAACGCGGCCAGACGGTCGTAGGCGTCGCGCAGCTTGTCGCGCGTGCCTTCTGCATCGGCCAGCCGCTCGCGCTGCTCGGCCACCACCTCGGCCGGCGCCTTGGCGAGGAACTTCTCGTTGCCGAGCTTGCCCGAGAGCTTGGAGATCTCGCCCTCGACCTTCTTCAGTTCCTTTTCAAGCCGTGCCTTTTCCTGGTCCACGTCAATGACGCCGGCCAGCGGCAGGATGACGGTCGCCTCGCCCACCACGGTCTGCGCCGCGCCCTTGGCCGGAGCCTCGGACACCGCCTCAAGGCTGTCGAGCCGTGCAAGCGTCTTGATGAGGGCGGCGTGCCGCTCCATGCGGGCCACGGTCTCGGCCGAGCCGTCCTTCAGTTGCAGCGCCAGACGGGCGCCCGGCGGGACGTTCATCTCCGAACGCACCGAGCGGACGGAGGAGATCAGTTCCACCACCCAGTCCATTTCTTCGGCCGCGGCGGCGTCGGCCACGTCGCCGGCGTCCGTCCAGTGGTGCTGGGCGAGCATGGTCTGCCGCGCGTCGCCGCCGATCTGGCCCCACAGTTCTTCCGTCAGGTAGGGCATGAAGGGGTGCAGCATGACCAGGATCTGGTCCAGCACCCAGGCCGCCGTGGCGCGGGTTTCGGCCTTGGCGGTCTCGTCCTCGCCGTGGAAGACGGGCTTGGCGAACTCCAGGAACCAGTCGCAGAAGGTGTTCCAGGTAAAGCCGTAGGCCGCCTGGGCCGCCTCGTTGAACTTGTACTCCTCCACCGCCTTGGCAACGGCAGAGGCGGTCTCGGCGGCCTTGCCGACGATCCAGCGGTTGAGCGTCGACGTCACACCGGCCGGCTGGAAGGCCGGGTCGGGGCGGCATTCGTTCATCTCGCAGAAGCGCGCGGCGTTCCAGATTTTGGTGCAGAAGTTGCGGTAGCCGGCGACGCGCTGCTCGCTCATCTTGATGTCGCGGCCCTGGGCGGCCATGGCAACCAGGGTGAAGCGCAAGGCATCGGCGCCGTATTCGTCGATCAGCGTCAACGGGTCGATGACGTTGCCCTTGGACTTGGACATCTTCTGGCCGTGCTCGTCGCGCACCAGGGCGTGGATGTAGACGTCCTTGAACGGCACCTCCTGCATGCCGTAGTGGCCGAACATCATCATGCGGGCGACCCAGAAAAAGATGATGTCGAAGCCCGTGACCAGCACGTCGGTCGGGTAGTAGCGCTTCAACTCATCGGTTTCCTCGGGCCAGCCGAGCGTGGAGAACGGCCACAGGGCGGAACTGAACCAGGTGTCCAGCACGTCGGTGTCGCGCGTCAACGCGACGGCCCTGCCGTAGTGCTTCTCGGCTGCGGCGACGGCCTCGGCTTCGGTTTCCTCGACAAAGATCTCCCCGTCCGGAGCGAACCACGCCGGCACCTGATGGCCCCACCAGATCTGCCGGCTGACGCACCACGGCTGGATGTTGCGCATCCACTCGAAGAACGTCTTCTCCCACTGCTTGGGCACGAAGCGGGTGCGGCCTTCCTCGACGGCCTTGATGGGCTCCTGCGCCAGCGTCTTGGCATCGACGAACCACTGGTCGGTCAGCCACGGCTCGATGACCACGCCCGAGCGGTCGCCGTAGGGAACCGTCATCGGATTTTCCTCGACCTTCTCAAGCAGGCCCTGGGCCTCGAACTCCGCGACGATCTTCTCGCGGGCCTCGAAGCGGTCCAGGCCGACGTAGGCCTCCGGCGCGTTCTCGTTGATGCGCGCGTCGCGGTCGAGGACGTTGATCATCTCAAGCCCGTTGCGGCGGCCGACCTCCAAATCGTTGAAGTCGTGGGCCGGAGTGATTTTCACCGCGCCAGAGCCCTTTTCCGGGTCGGCGTACTCGTCGGCGACGATGGGAATGCGGCGGCCGACGATGGGCAGCACGACGTGCTTGCCGACCAGGGCCGAGTAGCGATCGTCATCGGGATGCACCGCGATGCCGGTGTCGCCCAGCATGGTTTCAGGGCGCGTGGTGCCGACCGTGACGGTGACGCCTTCTTGCCCCTCCACCGGGTAGCGGAAGTACCACATCTTGCCGACCGTCTCGCGCTGGTCGACCTCCAGGTCCGAGATGGCGGTGTGCAGCTTGGGGTCCCAGTTCACCAGCCGCTTGTCGCGGTAGATCAGGCCCTTGCGGTGCAGGTCGACGAAGATCTTGCGGACGGCGACCGACAGGCCATCGTCCATGGTGAAACGCTCGCGCGGCCAATCAGCAGAGGCGCCCAGGCGGCGCAACTGGTTGATGATGGCCCCGCCGGACTGCGCCTTCCACTCCCAGACCTTTTCAATGAACTTTTCGCGGCCCAGGTCGTGGCGGGTCTTGCCCTCCTTCTCGAGGTTCCGCTCGACGACCATCTGCGTTGCGATGCCCGCATGGTCGGTGCCCGGCTGCCACAGAACGTCGCGGCCCTGCATGCGATAGAAGCGGATCAGCGCATCCTGAAGCGTGAAGGTCAGCGCGTGCCCCATGTGCAGGGTGCCGGTCACGTTGGGTGGCGGCATCATGATGGTGTAGGGCTTCTTGCCGTCGGCCTTGGGATTGCAAGCGAATACGCCGGACTCTTCCCACCGTGCATAAAGTTTCTGCTCGACCTCGGCGGCGTTGTAGGTCTTGTCCAGCATCGCGTGTGTCTTCCCGTTTTCTCTGACGGCGATTGGGGCGAAAACGCCGACGCCGGGCCCAAGGGACCCGGCGTCGCGCGCGGTGTTTGAAAATGATGGGTCCGGTGCGGTTTTATTGCTTTTCGGACCGGGATACCAGTCTCTCGATTTCCCGCTGGACCAGGCGCTCGACAATGTCCGGCAGGTTGGCGTCGATCCACTCCCGCAGCAGCGGGCGCAGGGCATCGCGAACCAGTTCCTCCAGCGTGATGGCGCCGTGGCCGACGGTCAGCTGGCGGTCCGAGGTCATGGTGCGGGCCAGCTGCGACAGGGCAGCAGCCGAGGCGGCCTCGGTGGCCTGGCTCATCAGGTGATCGTCGTCCAGACTGGCAGCCGGGTTCGGCTGCGGCGCCGGCTCCGGTTCCGGCATGGGCTCCGGTTCGGGTTCGGGCTCTGGTTCAGGCTCGGGCTCCGGTTCGTCCATGTCCATCTCGTCGAACGAGAAGACCGGCGCCTCGGGCTCGGGCTCGGGCTCCCACGCCGGTTCCGGCTCGGGCTCGGGCTCGGGCTCGTCCTCGACCATCATGCTGTCGGTGAGTTCGAGGACATCCTCGTCGTCCTCGTCCTCGGCGACGGGCTCCGGCTCCGGCTCGGCTTCCGGCTCAGGTTCCGGCTCCGGCTCGGGTTCCGGTTCGGGCTCCGGCTCGGGCTGAGGAGGCGCTTCGGCCTTCTTCGGCTCCGGCTGGGCGTCCTCCTCCTCGTCCTCCGACAGGATCTTGCGAATGGAGGCGAGGATGTCCTCCATCGATGGTTCCTGCTGCCCCTTGTCGTCCATGTGCCTAAACCGTCTTAATACCTATTCCCGGCCGCGAAGAGTAACGGATAACCCCTCACCGTACCACGAGAAAAAGCCAGCATCCCTAATCCGCGCCGGTCATTCGCCAAGCTGGACGCCCATGGGGCCGCCGCGCTCGCTGCCGGTGATCGCCAGTTCCTCGTCGTCCTCTGCCCATTTGTTGCCGCCGATCCACTGGTCGCGCACGTCCAGATAGTGCGCGTCGGGATCATAGGCTTCAATGGGCAGCTCCAGAGCCTGGACGGTCATGCGACCGACCGACGCCAGAAGCTGGTAGGCCGCGACGAACTCCGTGCGCTGGGCCCGCACCAGGTTGACCCGGGCGTCCAGCAGTTCCTGTTCCTGGTCGAGCACGTCCAGGACGGTCCGCGCCCCCACCTGGGCCTCGCGCTGAACGCCTTCCAGCGCGATCTGAGCGGCTTCCACCTGGGCCGTCAGCGACTCGATGGCGGCGCGGGCGGCGGCCAGGTTCTCCCACGACTGCACGGCGGCCTCGCGGGCGTCGAACTGGGCCTCGTCCACCTCGATCCGGCGCTGGCCTGCGACGTGTTTCGACTCGCGCAGGCGGGAATAGACCTGGCCGGCCTGGTACAGCGGCACCGTGGCCTGGACGACGACGCTGGCGCTATCGCTGCGGAAGCCCTGGCGGCTGCTTTCCCAGTTCTGACTGTAGGAGCCGATGACGTTGACCGTCGGCAGCAACTCGCCACGCACCTGGTCGATGTTGTGGACGGCCGCGTCGGCGCTGTACTGGCGCGAAACAACGCTGGGACGGCTGGTGATGGCCAGTTCCACCGCCTCGCGCAGGCTGCCGGGCAGGTTGGCGACCGGCGGCGGCGTGTCCATCTCGCCGGGAACGGCTCCGACGACCCGCTCGTAGGTCGCGCGAACCGACTGAAGTTCGCTTTCGGCCGAGATGCGGTCGGAGATGGCGCCGGCCACGCGGGCCTCGCCCTGCGCGACGTCCGTCCGGGTCACTTCCCCGACCCGGAAGCGGTCGCGCGTGGCATCCAGCTGGCGCTGCAGGACATCCACATTGTTCTGCGTCAGTTCCACTACCGCCTGGGCCTGGATCACGTCCATGTAGGCCGTGGCGGCGGCGAGCAGGACTTCCTGCTCGGTCGCCTGCAGGCCCGCCTGCGCGGACCGCACGGAATTCTTGGCCTGCTCCACCGCCGCTTCCGTGCGGAAGCCGCGGAACAGCGGCTGCGCTACCTGAATCTCGTAGCCGCGGGGTGTCAGGTCGGAACTGCCGGTCGCGCGGGTATTGTCGTCGACGATGGCCTTCCCGATCGAGCCCGTGACCTCCACCGTCGGGCGCCAGCCGGACTTGGCCTGCGGCACCGATTCGTCGACCGCGCGCACGGCGGCGCGCTGGGCCTTGAGCGTCGGATTGTTGAGGTAGGCGCTCGCCAGGGCTTCCTTGAGGCTTTCCGCGTGGGCCGCCGACAGCGGCGCAAGGGCGGCGGCAGCGCCGAAAATGACGGCCGCGACGGCGATGGAAACAGGCTTTTTCATCGACAATCACCTTGAATGAAATTGCTGGCGGCGTCCCCCGCGGCGTTCCGGTGCCAAGCATACGCGAGGCAATGGTTTTCGGGAAAGAGTGCGGAGACCTGCCATGTGATGTTCATGGTCCTGCGCGGCAACCGGCGGCGCAAGGGCCACTCCCGATACAGCTCCGGCCGCCACGCGGGACAGGCATGGCGGCCGGAACAGGAATGCGAGGCTGAAGGCCCGGTCAGAAGACGAACTTGGGCGCCGGCTCGAACCCCGGCAGCATCGGCACCTTGGCGTCGAAGGCGGTGCGGCGGCCAACCACGCCCTCGTTGCGGGTCACCAGCGTGGCCTGCCCGACCTCGGCATCGGCGTCGTCCTCGATCACCGCCACCAGGCGGCCGCCTTCCCGCAGCTGGTCAAGGATGGCCCTGGGCACGTCGGCGATGGCGCCGTCGAAAAAGATGGCGTCATAGGGCGACTGCTGAGGGTAGCCCTGGTCCAGCGGACCGCTGACCACGGCGACGTTGTCGATGTTCAGGTCGGCCATCAGGCGCGAGGCGCGGTCGGCGAGTTCCTGGTCCGCCTCCAGCGCGACCACGGTGGACGCCATGTGCGCCATGACGGCAGCGGAGTAGCCCGTGCCCGCGCCGATGACCAGGACCACGTCATCCTCCTGCACCGCGCACTCCTGCAGCAGGCGGGCGAGGATCATCGGCTCCATCAGGCAGCGGTCGTTGCCCAGCGGGATTTCCTCGTCCATGTAGCAGATGGACTGCATCGCCTTGGGCACGAACAGCTCGCGCGGGAGCGTCTTCATCGCGTTGAGCACCAGGGGGTCGGTGACCCGGTTGGTGCGGATCTGGCCCTCGACCATGTTGCGGCGAGCGATGGTAAAGTCCATGGAAGACCCCTCTGCGGTGCCGGGCGGCCCGTCGAATGAAAATTAAGTGCGGCGGTCGCGCGCCCGTCGTCTCGATCGATGCTGAAAAGGTGTCCCGCCCGTGCGGGTATGACGGCGGTCTTATAGCCCCGCCTCGCGCGAAAGACAATGGCGCGCTACATCGACACGGAAACCTGTTTTCCCAATAAGGTGTTGACCTCGGCCGTTCCAGTCCCTATAAAACGCGCCTCCCCCACGGGGGAGCACCGCAGACGGCGCCTTCGAGACGAAGACGCCCGACGCCAAGGCCCGGTGGCAGAGTGGTTATGCAGGGGACTGCAAATCCCCGTACATCGGTTCGATTCCGGTCCGGGCCTCCATATCTTGCTGGCGATGTTCCGGCGTAGCTCAACGGTAGAGCATGCGACTGTTAATCGCAGGGTTGTAGGTTCGAATCCTACCGCCGGAGCCACAGCCCCACGCAAGGGGCGCCCTTTCGCACCGCCAGCCATTCTTCGCGCTTCACGGGAGCCGTGTTGACCACGCAATCCAAGCCGCGACGCGCCCGGTTCTCCATCGGCCAGACCGTCCGCCACAAGAGCTATCGTTACCGCGGCATCGTGGTTGACGTCGATCCGTCGTTTCGCATGGACGACGCCTGGTACGCCGACCAGACCGAAAGGCAGCCGCCCAAGGACAAGCCTTGGTACCACGTGCTGGTGGACCAGACGGAAATGTCCACCTATGTCGCCGAACGCAATCTTCTGGCCGACGACACGGACGATCCCATCGACCACCCCGAGGTCGAGGAGTGGTTCAACGAGTCCGACGAAGGCCTCTACACACCGCTGTCGCGCCCCAACTGACGGCGCGGCACCGAGTCGGCATTTACGCAACGGTCCCAGTGCCGTCCCCCCCGTGCCGGCCGCCGTCGCGGGGTTTTGTTTGCGCGATTGACGGACCTCAATTACATTAGGTCCTGCTTATGTGATGGTGCGGTCGCATCCTCTTTTCGTTCGTGACCGGAGTTCGCACGTCATGTCCGAGGCCAACCGCCCCGATCCTGTCTCAGCTCCCGCCGACGCCGGGACCGGAACCGCGCCGGCCGGCGCAATTCCTGCCGCCACCAGCGCTGTCGGGCCGTGGCTCATGCATGTGCCGGTGCCACTGTTTGCGGTGGTGATGGGCGTGACCGGCCTGGGCATCGCCTGGCGAAAGGCCGCGCACACGGTTGCGGCGCCGGCGATGGTGGGCGAGGCGATCATGGCGCTCGCGGCGGTGCTGTTCGTCGCGATCACGGTGCTCTACGCTATCAAGGCGCTGCGTTTCCCCCAGGCGGTGAAGAAGGAGTTCGCGCACCCGATCCGCGCCAACTTCTTTCCGGCCTTTTCCATCGCCATCCTTCTGCTTTCCATCGGCGCCATCCCGCACGCCCCGACCCTGGCGCTGTGGATGTGGACGGTGGGCGCCGTGCTGCACATCACCCTGACGGTGACGCTGCTCAAGCGGTGGATCCTGCATGACATCCACATCGCGCACTCCAACCCGGCCTGGTTCATTCCCATCGTCGGCAACATCATCGTGCCCCTGACGGGCAGCCACTTCGGCTTTACCGAGGTGGCATGGTTCTTCTTTTCCATCGGCGTGGTGTTCTGGCTGGTGCTGATGACGCTGCTGATCTACCGCATCATTTTCCATGACCCCATGCCGGCAAAAATCCTGCCGACGCTGTTCATCTTCATGGCGCCCCCGGCCGTCGGCTACCTGTCCTACATGGCGCTGACGGACGGCGTGGTGGACGGCTTCGCGCGGGTGTTGATCTACACCGGTCTGTTCATCGCCCTGCTGCTGCTGAGCATGACGCGCACCTTCCTGAAGGTGCCCTTCGCGGTGTCCTGGTGGGCGTTCACCTTTCCAAGCGCTGCCCTGGCCTGTGCGGTACTCGATTATGGTGCCCGCGTCGGTGCGCCTGCCGGGCTGACGGCTCTGGGCTGGGGCCTGCTGGGGCTGGCGACCGTGATCATTGCCACGGTCTTCATCCGCACGACGGTGGCCCTTGTCGGCGGGCACCTGTTCGTGCCCGAATGATCGGGGGCCGCCGAACGGCATAAGGCGCAAAGGGGTCGGCCGTAAGTCGTGCCGCCCCCTTTCTTGTTGCACCGCAAACTCAGGGCGTTAGGCTGACCCCATCCTTCTGGGCACCGATGACGAGGGGGGTCATGAGCGTCCGCAACCTGAAATGCCTGTTCAAGCCGGGGTCGGTCGCCGTCGTCGGCGCATCCAATTCCGAGATGGCCATCGGCGGCATCGTCATGCGCAACCTTCTGCGCGGCGACTTCGGCGGTCCCATCATGCCGGTCACCCGTTCCGCCAAGGCGGTGCAAGGGGTGCTCGCCTATCCCGACATCGCCAGCCTGCCGCTGGCGCCGGAACTGGCCGTCATCTGCACGCCGCCCGAGGATGTGCCGCAGGTGGTGGACGAACTGGGCGCGCGCGGCACCCGGGCGGCCGTGATCGGCTCGGCCGGCATGGGCAGGGCCGAGGGCGCCGACGGCCGCTCCGCCATGGACCAGGTCCAGGACATCGCCCGCAAATACGGAATGCGCATCCTCGGCCCCAACAGCATGGGCCTGATGGTTCCCCACATGGGGCTGAACGCCAGTTCGTTGCACCTGCCGGCGCGTCAGGGGCGGCTGGCCTTCGTGTCGCAGTCGGGCGCCCTGTGCGCCTCCGTGCTGGACTGGGCGCATACGCACGGCGTCGGATTCTCGCACTTCATGTCCATTGGCGAGGCGGTGAACACCGACTTCGGCGACCTGCTGGACTACCTGGGCAGCGATCCACAGACCAACGCAATCCTGCTCTACATCCAGTCGGTCAAGGACCGCCGCAACTTCATGTCGGCCGCCCGCGCCGCCGCCCGCAACAAGCCGGTGCTCGCCATCAAGGCGGGCCGGCACGAACAGGCGAGCCGTGCCGTCTACAGCCACACGGGTGCCCTGGCGGGTTCGGACCAGGTCTACGACGCCGCCTTCCGCCGCGCCGGCATGCTGCGGGTGTACGATTTCGAGGAACTGTTCGCCGCCGTCGAGACCCTCGGCCGCTCGCGCCGCCTGAAGGGCGACCGGCTGGCGATCGTCACCAACGGCGGCGGCATCGGGATCATGGCCGCCGACGACCTGCTGGGGCTGGACGGCCGGCTGGCGGACCTGTCGGACGACACCATCGAGAAACTGAACAAGGTGTTGCCCGGCATCTGGTCGGGCGGCAATCCCATCGACCTCATCGGCGATGCGCCGCCGGACCGTTATCTGGAGACGCTGAAGATCCTGCACGCGGCCAAGGAAGTGGATGCCATACTGGTCATGCACGTCCCGGTCGCCATGGTGGACGCGACGGCCGTGGCCCAGTCGGTCATAAACTTTGCCAAGGAAAAGCGCACCGCCCACATCGGCACCTGCTGGGTCGGCGACGAGGGAGTCCGCGATGCCCGCCGCCTGTTCGCCGAGTCGAACATTCCCACCCTGGACACGCCGGATCAGGCCGTGCGCGCCTTCATGCACACGGTGCAGTACCAGCGCAACCAGGAACTGCTGATGGAAACGCCGGCGTCGCTGGCGACCGACTTCCAGCCGGCGACGGAAACGGCGCGCTCCATCATCCGCGACGTACTGGCGCGCGGCGACTCCATGCTGTCGGAACCCGAGGCCAAGGCGGTCCTGCTGGCCTATGGCGTGCCCACGGTGGAAACCCACATCGCCAAGACGCCTGACGAGGTGGAGCGGCTGACCGCGCGGATGGGGCACGCGGTGGCGCTCAAGATCATGTCGCCCGACATCGGCCACAAGTCCGACGTCGGCGGCGTTGTACTGGACCTGAACACGCCCGAGGAAGCCCGACAGGCCGCGGAAAAGATGGAAAGCCGCCTGCGCCGCATCTTCCCCGAAGCGCGCCTTGACGGATTTTCCGTACAGACCATGGCCCGGCGCACCGGCGCACACGAATTGATCGTCGGCGTGTCCACCGATCCCATCTTCGGTCCCGTCATCCTGTTCGGCCAGGGTGGCCTGGCGGTGGAGGTGATCGGCGACCGCGCCGTGGCCCTGCCGCCCATGAACATGACGCTGGCGAAGGAGGTCATCGGCCGCACCCGCGTTTCCAAGCTTCTGGAGGGGTATCGCGGCCGGCCGCCGGCGGACACTGAAAGCATCAGCCGCGCGCTGATCCAGGTCAGTCAGCTCATCACCGACATCCCCGAGATCGTCGAGCTGGACATCAACCCGCTGTTCGCCGATGCCGACGGCGTGCTGGCCGTCGACGCCCGCATGCGGGTGCAGGAGGCCCCGACGGTGGCGGCGGACCGGCTTGCGATCCGCCCCTACCCGCGCGACCTGGAAGAGATTTTCACCATGCGCAACGGGCGCAAGGTGATGCTGCGGCCGATCCGCCCCGAGGACGAGCCCAACCACCACGTCTTCGTCAGCCGCTTGACGCCCGAGGACATCCGCTTCCGGTTCTTCGGCTTGGTGCAGGAACTGCCGCACAGCCAGATGGCGCGCCTGACGCAGATCGACTACGACCGGGAGATGGCCTTCATCGCCGTCGGCAAGGACGAGGAAGGGCATGACGAAACGCTGGGCGTGGTGCGCACCGTCACAGACCCGGACAACGACACGGCCGAGTTCTCCATCGTCATCCGCTCCAACCTCAAGGGCGGCGGCCTTGGCATTCGCATGATGGAAAAGATGATCGAGTACTGCCGCGCGCGCGGCACCAAATACATGGTCGGTCAGGTGCTCAAGGAGAACCAGCGCATGCTCAAGTTCGTGGAGCACCTGGGCTTCAAGCGCACCGCCACCATAGACATCGACATCGTCGAAGTGACGCTGGACCTGCAGAACACGCCGACCCAGCAGGAGCCGTTTACCGGCTGACCGCCGCCGGCAGCGGACAAACGGCCAGCGCGCTGTCGGCCACCGATCCGATCACCAGCCGGTCGCCCGCCGCGACCGCGCTGGTGGCAGCGGCCAGTATGGTGCCGTCGGGATCGTCGAACAGGACACGCTCCGGCCCCGTCCCGTGCGGTTTCATTGCCACGACTCGCGAGCCCGGCGGGTCGAATCCCAGCCAGTCCTGGCGCGAGAGCATGAGCCGCAGGCCGCCTGTCAACACCGCCACGGCAACGCGGCCGTCGGGCAGCACCGCGAGGTTGTCCGGCGGCCCGTTCAGCGGCACATGCGCCGCGGTTGTTCCTTCAGGCGTCAGGACTGTCAGTCGGTCGGCCCGCGTTTCCGCCACCACCACCCGCCCGTCGTCCAGTCGGACGATGCCGTTGGCGAAGGCCAGGCCGTCCGCGAAGGGCGCGGCCTGGCCTGGACGGATGATCTTCGCGCGGGCGAGGGGAACCGCCACCTCCAGCAGCCGGCCGAGGCCGCTTTCCGAGCCCCGGTCAATGGTGACCAGCCACCCGCCCTGCCCGTCCGGTGCGACGTCGTTGGCCCGCGACAGGCGCTCGTCTTCACGGATTTCGGGCGCTGCGAGCCTGCCGTTTTCACCGACGGGGAAGACTAGCAGCCGCGACCTCTTGCGCCGGTCGCGGTGGTCGATGACGGCCAGTGCGGCCCCGGCGTCGTCCAGGGCGATGCCGTGGGGAAAGGTGGCCGCGCCGGCATCCACCCGCGCCGCCGTGCCCGCCTCCAGACGCGCGGCCGGAAGGGCATAGAGGCCGCCGCCGGCCTTGCCGGCGCGATCATGGGCGGAAATGTAGAGGGTGCCGGAAGGGGAATGAAACGCAAGGTCCTCCGGCCCCACAATGGCCGCGCCGGATTCGATGTCGGTCAGCGGAACGCGCAGGCAGTCGAGCGGCTGGGCCAGCGCCGCAGAGGCCGTCAGCGCCAGCAGTCCGGCCAGAACGCTCCCCTTGCGCAGCCTCATGTTTCCCCTGCCCGTGCGTCAGTCGTACTTTTCGGTCCGCACGTTATAACCCAACTCGGTCAGCGTGGTGCGCGCATTGTCGACCATGCCGGGATGACCGCAGGCATAGGCCGCCGTGTCGGCCGCAGGAAGGTCGAAGCGCCGGCGCACGGCGGGAATCAAGCTTTCCGCCCTGCCCTTCGCGCCCTGCCAGCCCGCGTTGCGCGGATCATCGGGACGGCTGACGGTGGGGATGTAGGTCAGCAGATCGGGGCGGCGACGCGCCAGGTCCGCCAACTCCGCGTCATAGCCGAACTCGTCTCCGTGACTCGCGCCGTGGACCAGAACGCAGTTCAAATCCCGCCGCCCGCGGTGCAGCGCGTCGCGCAGGATGCTGACGAAGGGGTTCACGCCGGTCACGGTGGCGAGCATGAGGTGCCGAGCCGCGCGGTCGTCCAGGGAAATGCCGCCCTTGGGCGCGCCGGCGATTTCCACCCGGTCCCCTGCCTTGAGGCGCGCGATCCTAGAGGTCATGCGGCCCTGGGGGACGATCTCGACGTAGAACTCCAGGTGTGGCTCGTGCGGGGCCGAGGCCAGGGTATAGCGCCGCCGCGTACCCTCCAGTTCAAGGCGCAGCGATTGACCGGGCGTGTAGCTGAGCCCGGCGGGCTTGGCGAGGAAGAGGCGCAACAGGTCCGGCCGCACCCGGCGCACCTCAAGCACCTCGCCGCCCTGCCCCGTCACCTCCGGTAGCGGTGCCGGTTCGGCGGCCGTTTCCGCGGCGGGAGCCGTGGCGCGTGGCGCCCGTTTGCGCTCCTCTGCCGGCCGGGCGTTGTGCGCCGCGGCGGCGGAGCGGCGCACGGGGGCAGTCCGGGCATCCGGCGGAGAGGGCGACGCGGCGGCTGCGGGATGATTGCGCCGGCGCGCACGCTCCTCGGCCGGCAGGTCGTTGAGGGAGTTCGCCTGTCTGGCCGAGACGGCTCGGCCGCGCGGCGGGCGGTGCAGCATGTCGGGTCCCGTTGCGTGTTTGCGAGGGTGGCTCGGCAGTGTCTTCCACGACACCAACGCGCGGGAACGCCAATGGTGTCAAAGCCTTCGCGGCCGGATCACGCCCCGGCCGCCGTTCCGGCCGTTGCCTCGGGCACCAGGGTTTCACCGGCCGCTTCGCGCCGCAGCAGGTCGGCGATCTGATCGGCGGGCATGGGGCGGCCGAAGTAGTAGCCCTGGGCCACATCGCAGTTCTCGGCGCGAAGGTAGGCGTAGGTCTCCAGGTCCTCCACGCCCTCGGCCACCACGCGCAGCCCAAGCGAGTGCCCAAGGTTGATGGTGGCGCGCGCGATGACGGCGTCATTGGCGTCGGTGGTGATGTGGCGCACGAAGCTCTGGTCCACCTTCAGCTTGTCCACCGGGAACTGCTTCAGGTAGCTGAGCGACGAATACCCGGTGCCGAAATCGTCGATGGCAAGCTGGATGCCCAGGTCCGACAGGTCCGTCAGAAGCTCGATGGCCTGGCGGGCGTCCTGCATGAGCATGCTTTCCGTCAGCTCCATCTCGATGCTGGTCGGGTCGACCTGATGCTCGGCGATCAGCGCCTTGATGCGGTCGATGATGCCGTCCTGGCGGAACTGCACCGCCGAGATGTTGATGGCCATGGTGATGGGCGGCAGGCCGTCGTCCAGCCAGGCGCGGCTCTGGCGCATGGCCTCGGACATCACCCACTCGCCGATGGGCAGGATCAGGCCGCTGTCCTCGGCGACGGGAATGAAGCGCGCCGGCGAGACCATGCCCTGTTCCGGGTGCTGCCAGCGCAGAAGCGCCTCGACGCCGATGACGCGGCCCGTGGCGACGCTGATCTGCGGCTGGTAGAACAGCGTCAGTTCGTCCCGCTCCACGGCCCGACGCAGGTCGCCTTCGATGCCCAGTCGCACCTGGGCCTCGGCGTTCATTTCCGAGCTGAAGAAATAGTACGACGCCGTTTCCGAGCGGATGGCCCGGTACATGGCCATGTCGGCGTTCTTGATGAGGTGGTCCGGGTCCTCGCCGTCCTGCGGGAAGATGGCGATGCCGACGTTGGCGCCCAGGTGGATTTCGTGGCCGTCCATGTCGACCGTGGTGCCCACGGCGTCCACCACCTTCTTCGCCAGCACGGCGGCGGCCTCGGCGTTGGACAGGTCGCTCTGGATGACGGCGAACTCGTCACCGCCGATGCGGGCCACCGTGTCGGCATCCTCGGCCACCAGCTGGATTCGCTCGGCCATGGTGGACAGCAGCTGGTCGCCCGCCGCGTGGCCCAGGGTGTCGTTGATGCGGCTGAAGCGGTCCAGGTCCACGAACATCACCGCCAGCGCCTTCTGCATGCGCCGCGCGTGGCTGACCGCCTGGTGCAGCCGGTCGCGGAACAGCACGCGGTTGGGCAGGCGCGTCAGCGTGTCGTAGTTGGCGAGATAGCGGATGCGCTCCTCTGCCCGCTTGCGCTCGGTCACGTCCTCGTGGATGGCGACGAAGTGTGTGATCTTGCCGTGTTCGTCGGTGATCGGCGCCACCGTCTGGTCGACGGTGTAAAGCGTCGCGTCCTTGCGGCGCTCCACCATCTCGCCGCGCCACACCCGGCCGCCTTTCACCGTGCGCCACAGGCTGGCGTAGGTTTCGGGGCTTTGAACGCCCGACTTCAGCACGGCGGGCGTCTTGCCCAGCACGTCCTTGCGGTCGTAGCCCGACAGGCGGGTAAATGCGTCGTTGACCCACTCGATGCTGCCGTTGAGATCGGTGATGAAGATCGCATTGGCCGCCGCCGCCATGGCCGTGCCCTGCAGGCGCAGGCGCTCCTGGTCACGCACGATCTGGAAGGCCGATCCCAGACGGCCGCCGGCCCGCGCGATTCGGGCGATGTCGGGCCGGCTCAGGTGGGCGGTGTCGCCGGCGAGCACGATGACGCCGACCACCTCGTTCTGCGCGTGCAGGGGCACCGCCGTCACGCCGTCGAGTCCCAGGGCCTTGATGGCGCGCACGCAGGGACCGGGCGGCCCCACGAGTTCCGAAACGGTCACCTGCTGCGTCTTGCCCAGGCGCACGGCCTCCGCCGCGGGGCAGAACTCGGGCATGGCCGCATCCCAGCGGATCTCGCCTTCAAAGGAGACCTCCGGCGCCCTTTCGCCGGCCGTGCCCCGCAGGCTGACCGTGCCGTCCAGTTCCTTGGTGCCGATCCACACCAGCGGAAGATTGCTGACCTCGGCCATGCGCTCGGCGGCCATGCCGGCGACCTGGTCGAGCGAGGCACCGCGGAAGGCCTGCTGGTCGAGCCTCTGGAGCAGGTCGTCCAGATGTTCGGTCACCAGGGCTTCCGAGATGTCGCGCACGACGGCCACGTGGTGCAGGCCTTGGGCATCGCGCATGCAGGCCACGCGCAGGTCGATGGTCATGAGTCCGCCATCGCCCCGCCGCGCCTGCGTGCGGGTCACGCGCACGGCGCGGCCGTCGTCGCCCAGTCCGCTCGAGGTCTCGACGATGAGGCCCCCTTCGGGATTCGCGCCACGCTCTTCCGCCGGCAGGACGCGGGCGGCGGGGCCGCCGACGACCGTCACCGCATGCATGCCGAAGATGCGCTCTGCCTCGGCGTTGAAATCCGACACGCGACCGTCGGCGCCCACGGTGACGATGCCGTCGGCAACCGTGTTGAGAACCGCGCGGATGTGATCCTCGCGCGCGGCCGCCACGCGCTCCGCCTCGACCGCCGCCTCACGCGCGGCGGCAAGCTCCTTGGCCTGGCGGCGCTGCACCAGCACGATGAACCCGACGGCGATGGCCATGGTCAGGCCCTGGGCGATCAGGAAGCCGATGGGCGCCAGCTCGGGATCACGCCCGAGGAAGGGATAGCCCAGCGTGTGCGCAGCCCAGGCGACGAAAAGGGCGGCGATGTAGGTGAAGTTGTCCCGCTGTTCCGCCCGCCGTGCCCAGAAGGCCCAGGCGGTGATCAGCATGACCCCCGCCATGAAGACGTACTGCGGCAAGGTGGTCCACAGGAACGACAGGTCCAGCATGGCCGCCGTCAGCGCCCAGCCGACCGCCGTCGCCAAAAGCACAGCGAACACCGCCGGACGAGCCCGGTTGCCGAGGAACCGCCACGTGCCGGCCAGCAGCAGAACGGCCGTCAGTCCGTTCAGGCTTTCGGAGACGAACAGGATTCCGGGATCGTAGGTCAGCGGGTCCGGCGCAACGACAAGAAGCTGCAGCGCGTGCACGAAGAACGACAGGGCCCAGAGTTTCAGCCCGCCCGCCGCGTTCGGCAGACGCGCGAGATAGGCCAGGGCCACGGCGAGCACCACCGAGCCCAACACCGCGCCCACCACCGCCGCCGACAGCGAAAAGGCCATGTTTCCCCACTCTCCCGTATCGGTTGCCGGAGTCACGCCGCCGCGACACCCTCCGGGGGTCGAACGAAGTGTACCATCCGAAGGCAGTAGCACCTTCCCCCTTCGGACTCAACCGCGATGAAAGTCGGGGGCGGCATTGCGCGCCTTGCTGATCACCCCAGCCGCGCTGGAAGGGACCGGATGGTCTCGCGCCTGGGTAGAAAAGTCTTGCCTGACCGCTTTACGTCAGGATGCTGCTGCGCTATAGAGACCCAATGCCAAGTATCTTTTGGGGGATGGGGAAAGTGCTTCGTACGTCTTCGGCCGTATACTTCTGCGTCCTGGCCGCAATGGGCTCCGCTCAAGCGCAGGCTGCACCTCTCGCGGAAGAGGTCACGTCGCTGCTGGCCGGCAACCCCCGCATCGAGGCGGCGCGCAACAACCTCAGGGCGGCGGAGAAGGGTATCGACGAGGCGTTCGGCGACTATCTGCCGCGCCTGGATCTGCGCGCCGACATGGGGCACCTCTACGCAGACAGCCCGACACGCCGGGCGCAGGGTCAAGACCTATATGCGGCAGGACGCGAAACCGCGACCCTGACGCTGACGCAGAAAATCTGGGACGGCGGCGCGCGGGAAGCGGAATACCAGTCCGCCAAGCTTCAGCGCGATGCCGCCGCCGCGGCGGTCAACGCCACCGTGCAGGAAGTCGTTCTCGAGGCAGCCACCGCTTACATGACGGTGCTGCGCCAGACCCGCCTGCTCGAACTGTCGCGCGAAAACGAGCGCAACATCATGGAGCAACTGAACCTGGAGAACGAGCGCGTGCAGCGCGGCTCGGGCATCGCCGTGGACGTCCTACAGGCCAAATCGCGGCTGCAGATCGCCAAGGAACGCCGCGTCGCCGTTGAGGGTGCCCTGCGCGACGCACAGGCGCGCTACCTTCAGGTGTTCGGAACCCCCGCCGTGATCGACACCATGACGCGGCCGCGCCCGCCCGTCGACCTGCTGCCCGAAACGCTGGATGCCGCCATCGAGATCGCCCGCACCGAGAACCCGGCGGTGACTTCGGGCGCCAAGCAGATCGCCATCGCCGACGAGCGCCGCGATCTGGCGGAGTCGGGTTATTACCCGCGCTTCAACCTGGAGCTTTCCGGCACCTACGAGAACGACGTGGATCCGCACCTGCGGGACGCGCCCGGCATGAACCGCGAGTTCTCGGCGCTGGTGACCGCCAACTGGAACATCTTCAACGGTTTTGCGACCAAGGCCGCCGTCGCCCGCACGGCCTTCGAACATGCCGCCGCGCGTGACACCCAGGCGCAGACCCTGCGCCGGGTAGGCGAGCAGGTGCGCGTGGCGTGGGAGGCCCTGCAGACGGCGCGGGAGCGCGTTGCGCTGCTGGGGAACGCCGTGACCATCGCGCAAGAGGTTTACGACGCCCGTCAGCGCCTTCGCCAGTCGGGCCGCGACACGGCGCTGAACGTGCTGGACGCCGAGAACGAGGTGTTCACGGCACGCATCAACTACACCTCCGCCCTGTTCGAGGCACAGATCGCCACCTATCGCCTGCTGGCCGCCATGGGCCGCCTGGACCCCGATGTCCTGGACCAGGTGGCCGCCGGCTCGGGCGAGCCGGGCACCACAAGTCTCGCGGCCGTGGAAGGCTGACACCGGTACCCTCGCCCGAGGGCGGCGCGGACCGTACGAACAACGGCGCGTCCGGACGACTTGTCCGACGCGCCGTTGTTTTCCGCTGAATTTCTGCCGCCTAAAAGGGCTTTTTGTAGTCCTTGTGGCAGGCCCGGCAAGACAGGGCGACCTCCTTGAAGGCGGCGGAGATGTCGTCGGCCGTGCTGGCCGGATCGGTGGCGGCCTTCAGCGCGACGGCCTTGCCCGTCGCCTCTTCCGCCAGCGCTGCAAACGCCTCGGGCTCTTCCCACACCGCGTCCAGCGCGTTCGAGCCGCGAATTTGCGTCCCCTCGGGAAAGAGCACCGGAATCTCGCGGGTGTTGCGCTCGATGAGCTCGGCCAGTTGAGCCGCCTTGACAGCGTCGAAGGGCGCTTCCTCTTCGACCATCTTGGCCAGCTCGCTCATGGCGCGCTTCATGCCCTTCATGGTGTCTTCCCGGGCGTGGAGCACTGCCACTACATCCAGGCCTCGCAGCTCCTTCTCAAGAATTTCCTGCTGGGCGACGGCGGGCGCGGCGGCACCAGCCACGGCTGCGGACAGGCCCAGGGCGCCGGCCAGCGCGAGCCGGGTAACGTTCATCGACACGGTCTTCATCCCCTGCGTCAGTCGTCGTCTTTCTTGAAATCGTCGTGGCAGGTCCGGCAGGTCTCCGCCACCTCCTTGACCGCCGGCGCAATGGCGTCCGCCTCGCCTGCCCCGTCGACCGCCTCCCGCAGCGCGGCGGCCGCCTCCAGCGCTCCCGCCGCGCTGTCGCGGAACGCTTGCGGCTCCTCCCACACTGCGGGCAGGGCATGGCCCCGTTCGTAGTAGGTGGATTCCGGCGGATAGAAATCCGGAATGCGCGTCGAGACGCCGTGAATGACGGCGGCAGCCTCGGCGGCGTGGGCGGCGTTGAAGGGGGCCTCCCCCTTCACCATGGGAACGAGGACCTTCATGGCGTCCTTCATGTCCTTCATGGCCGCCTGACGCTCTTCCACCAAGGGCGGCGCGCCTTTGGTGTGCGAGGCAGCCGGCAGCGCCACAAGCACCCCCGCCCCGGCGATCATCAGGCCCGGCATCAGTGCGAGGACGGGGCGGCTGCGGATCATGTCCGGTACTCCTTGCGGCTTAATCGGCGACAGTGGCCTTGTCCTCTGCCACGGAGAGGCCCACCGCGTCCAGGGCTTTCCGCTGCCGCTCCGCCACGGCATCGGCGTCGAAGTCGCCGATGAGGTCGTGGAAAAGCTGGTACCAGTTACGCTGGGCCTTGAGGTGAAGGAACACCGATCCCAGCCCGATGGCCGCCCGGTCCATGAGCACGAACTCGCGCGGCGGAGTCACGCCGCCCACGCGCCGCAGATCGGCGTGGACCTTCTCGGCCACCTCGCGGCCGTAGACGCCCGAGTTGGTGTCGGCAATCCCGCGCTCCCGGTCTTCCAGCAGCGGCGCATAGATGAAGGCCGCCCACTGGTTCAGGACGTCGATCATGTCGTTGGACAGGTTCTTGAAGCCCCAGGTCTCGTAGGCCGACACCGCAAGGGCGCGATCGTCGCGCTGGAGCGCCCAGTACAGATCGATGACGCCCTTGACGAAGCTCGGCCGGAAGACGCGCACGGCGCCGAAGTCCAGCAGGTTGATGGTGTCGTCGGCGCGGACCGTGTAGTTGCCCAGGTGTGGATCGCCGTGAATGACGCCGTAGCGGTAGAACGGCACGTACCAGGCCCGGAACATGTGGTAGGCGATGCGGTTGCGCTGCTCCAGGTCGGCGTTGTCGGCGACCTTCAGCAGCGGCGCGCCGTCCAGCCACGTCATGGTCAACAGCCGGCGGGTGGACAGGTCCTCGACCGGCTCGGGCACATGCACGGTGGGCTCGTCGGCCAGCATGCGCGTGTAGAGCCGCATGTTGCGGGCCTCGCGGGTGTAGTCCAGTTCCTCCCGCAGGCGGTCGGCGATCTCTGCGTGGATCTCGCTGGGGTCGATGGCGCGGTCGTAGCGGCGATAGATGGAGATGATGATCTTCAACTGCCGCAGGTCCGCCTCCACCACCGACTCCATGTCGGGATACTGGAGCTTGCAGGCCAGCTTGCGCCCGTCGTGATGGACGGCCTTGTGAACCTGGCCGAGCGACGCGGCGGCCGATGCCTCGTGATCGAAGCTCTGGAAGCGCCGCTGCCATGTCGGGCCCAGTTCCGACGTCATGCGACGCTTGACGAAGGGCCAGCCCATGTGCGGCGCGTTGGCCTGCAACTGGGCCAGTTCCAGCGTGTACTCCTCGGGCAGCGCTTCGGGGATGGTGGACATGATCTGCGCCACCTTCATGAGCGGACCCTTCAGCCCGCCCAGCGCCGCCTTCAGCTCGGCGGCGTGCTGGCCCTTGTCCAGCTTGAGCCCCAGATAGCGCTCGCCGGCCCAGCGGGCGGCAAGGCCGCTGACGGCCCCGCCCACCTGAGCATACCGGCGGATGCGGCCGCCGAAGCGGCGTTCGTCGCGGTCCCGAGGAGTTTCGGCCATGGGATCAGGAAACCTCTTCCAGTTCATCGATGAAGCCGGAAATCACCGTCAGCCCCCGCTTCCAGAAGGCGGGGTCGGAGGCGTCCAGCCCGAAGGGCGCCAGCAGGTCCTTGTGGGTCTTCGTGCCGCCCGAGCGCAGCATGTCCAGGTACTTCTTCTGGAAGCCCTCATGCCCTTCCAGGAAGACCGAGTACAGGGCGTTCACCAAGCAGTCGCCGAAGGCATAGGCGTAGACGTAGAACGGCGAGTGGATGAAGTGCGGGATGTAGGCCCAGTAGTTCCGATATTCGTCGTCGAAGCGGAAGGCGTCGCCCAGGCTTTCGCGCTGGCACTGCATCCAGATTTCGCCCAGCCGCTCCTCCGACAGTTCGCCGCCCCGGCGCTCGTCGTGGACGTGACGCTCGAACTCGTGGAAGGCAATCTGACGCACCACGGTGTTGAGCATGTCCTCCACCTTGCCGGCCAGCATGACGCGGCGGCGGGTCGGGTCGCTTTCGGCGTCGACCATGGAACGGAAGGTCATCATCTCGCCGAAGACGCTGGCGGTTTCGGCCAGCGTCAGCGGCGTCGCGGACAGAAGCGGTCCCTGCTCGCCCGCCAGCACCTGATGGCAGCCGTGACCCAGCTCGTGCGCGAGCGTCATCACATCGCGGCCCCGGCCCATGAAGTTGAGCAGCAGGTAGGGATGGACGCTCGGCACGGTGGGGTGCGCGAAGGCGCCCGAGGCCTTGCCGGCGCGGGCCGGCACGTCGATCCACGGATTGTCGAAGAACTTCTGGCCGATGTCCGCCAGTTCCGGTGAGAAGCGCGAATACGCCGACAGCACCGTCTCGCGCGCCTCGTCCCAGGAATAGGTGCGGTCGATGTCCTCGGGCAGCGGCGCGTTGCGGTCCCAGTAGTCCAGCTTCTCCATGCCCATCCACCGCGCCTTCAGGCGGTAGTATCGGTGGCTGAGGTCGCCGTAGCTGTCCTTGACGGCGGTGACGAGGGCGTCGACCACCTCGTCCTCCACCTGATTGGCCAGGTTGCGCGACGACACCGGCCGGGCATAGCCGCGCCAGCGGTCCTCGATCTCCTTGTCCTTGGCCAGCGTGTTGGTGATCAGCGAGAACAGCCGCATGTTGTCGCCCAGCACCGTGCCCATCACCTTGGCGGCGGCCTTGCGTTTTTCCGGCTCGCGCGAGGACAGGCGATCGGTGACCTGGGTGATGGTCAGTTCCTCGCCGTTCACGGGGAAGCGCAGGGACGCCATGGTTTCGTCGAACAGGCGCACGAAGGAGCCGCGCCCGGCGACTTCCTTCTCGTGCAGCATCTTTTCCAACTCGTCTGACAGCTGGTGGGCGCGGAAGGCGCGGATGTCGCGAATCCAGGGCCCGTAGCGGGCGGCATCGGGAACCTTCAGCATCTCCTCCAGCTTGGAGTCGTCGATGCGGTTGATCTCCAGCGTGAAGAAGATCAGGTGTGCGCTGATCTCGGTGCCCCTCTCCTGGATGTCCTGATAGAAGCGGCCAATTTCGGGATTGGAGACGTCGGAGGCGTGCAGCAACTGCGCGAAGGAAAAGATGCGGTGCAGGATCTCGGTGATGCGCTCGTAGTCGCCGATGGCATTTGCGAAGGAGCCACCATCGAGGTTGGCGACGCGGCCCGCGTGCTTTTCCTCGAAAGCGATGGAATCGCGGCCGGCGCGTTCCAGGTCGCGTTTCAATTCTTCAGACTGCGGGCCCGGATAAAGGTCCGTCAGGTCCCATCGGGGCAGGCTGGACGCGGCGGCTTCGGACATGAGCGCTCTCTCTCCTCCGTTCATCTCTGGTGCGCGCGATATGGGGAAGGCTTGCGACAGGGGCAAGAAAATTGCCATAACCGACCCTAAATGAATAACAGCCCTTCAATACCGGGTGAAATCGGGAGGATCACGTGACATCGACCGGCGGCCGCGCCATCGACTTCGACACCGCGACGACGCTCACCCGAATGTTCTACGAGCAGGTGACGGCCCTGGATGACCGGCCGTTCCTGTGGCGCAAGGCCGAGGGTGAGTGGCACCCGATGAGTTGGCGGGAAACGGCGGAGCGTGTCGACGCGCTGGCTCAGGGACTGGCCCTCCGCGGCATCAAGCCCGGCGACCGGGTGATGATCGTCTCCGAGAACCGGCCGGAATGGCTGATCGCCGACATGGCGGCCATGGCCATCGGCGCCATTACGGTGCCCGCCTACACCACCAACACCGTTGCAGACCACCTTCACATCCTCAACGACAGCGGCGCGGCAGCGGTCGTCGTCTCCACCCGGGCCCTGGCAAAAAGGGTCTATGCGGCTGCCGCCCAGGCCTCGGAGACGCCGTTCGTCGTCACCGTCGACGACCAGGCGCTCGCACAGAACCCGGGCGTGGAGACTGTCAAGTGGATGCAGCTCATCCACGACGGCCAGCCGCTGGGGCGCCCGAAGCACTGGAAATCGGCAGAGGCCGACGACACCGCCTGCATCATCTACACCTCGGGCACCGGCGGGGCGCCAAAGGGCGTCATGCTCAGCCACAAGAACGTGCTGGCGAACTGCATGGGCGCCTTCGACGTGCTGGAAATCCTGGGCCTGGGGGACGAGGTGTTCCTGTCCTTCCTGCCGCTGTCGCACTCCTACGAGCATTCCGCCGGGCAGTTCTTTCCCATGTCCATCGGCGCGCAGATCTACTACTCCGAGGGCCTGGACAAGCTGTCGGAGAACTTCCAGGAAGTCCGCCCCACCATCACAACCGCCGTGCCCCGCCTGTTCGAGTTCATGCGCAACCGCATCCTGCGCGCCATGGAAAAGCAGAGCGGCACCAAGGTGAAACTGTTCTACAAGACGCTGGAACTGGGAGCGAAGAAGTACGAGAAGGGCCTCGGCCCCGTCGATTCAATCGTCAACTGGGTGCTGGGCCGGCTGGTCCGGCGCAAGGTGGCGCAGCGCTTCGGCGGGCGGCTGAAGGCCCTGGTCTCCGGCGGCGCGCCGCTCAACTACGACATCGGCCTGTTCTTCATGGCGCTCGACGTTCCCATCCTGCAAGGCTACGGCCAGACGGAGGCGGCGCCGGTCATCTCCGTCCAGCGGCCGGGATCGGTGCGGCTGGAGAGCGTCGGGCCGCCGCTCAAGGGCGTCGAGGTGAAGATCGCCGAGGACGGCGAAATCCTTGCGCGCGGGCCCATGATCATGCGCGGCTACTGGAAGGGACCGGAGCAGACCCGCAAGGCCATCGACGCGGAAGGTTGGCTGCACACCGGCGACGTCGGGCACTTCGACGAACCCGGCAACATCGTCATCACCGACCGCAAGAAGGACATCATCGTCAATTCCGGCGGCGACAACATCGCGCCGGCGCGCGTCGAGGGCTTCCTGACGCTGGAACCCGAGATCGCCCAGGCCATGGTGTACGGCGACCGACGACCACACCTGGTCGCCCTGCTGGTCCCCGATCCCGACTGGCTGGCGGCCTGGAAGAACAAGCGGAACCGGGATCGGGCGGCGGAAACGGGGGCCGAACCTGCCGCCGCGGGCGCTTCCGCGCCTCCCAAGGCCGCCGATGCCGATAAGGCCGGCACCGAATTGGAAACCAGGCCCGCCGACAAGCCGGAAGGCATCACGGCACCGCCGATTACGGCGCGCGAGGCAGCGGGCGCGGTTCAGGCCCCCGCCCGGCCGCAGGACGTCGAGGCCGGGGACGAAGCCGCCGACGAAGGCGGGGACGACGCGATCTTCAACGATCCGGCGCTGGTCGAGGCGCTGTCCCAGGCGGTCAGCCGGGTGAACCGCAACATGGCGAACGTCGAGAAAGTCCGCCGCTTCTGTGTGGCGCCGGAGGGCTTCACGGTGGAGAACGGCATGCTGACGCCGACCCTGAAAATCCGTCGGCACGTCATCCGCGACAGCTACAAGGACATGCTGGAGCGCCTGTACGAGAAGTAGGGCCGGCGGACGACTCCGCGTCTATTTCCCCATGGCACCCTCGGTTGCGCCTGCCGACTGTTATCGTGTCCAGACATATTACGGCGGCCGCCGCCTGTGGAATGGCAATGCAATTTCGCGCCGTGGGCCGCCCCGCGTTCGTTCATTATCCGAGTGTTGCAACGGGTATTTCCTCGTTGTAACAGGCGTTTCCCGTGATTAAATCTCAGGGACGATCCAAACAAGGAACAGGGTCGCGGCGCCGGCCGAAGGCTTGAGGCGAACCGCGCCCCGGGAACCGGGAGACATGGCATGACCTTCCTCGCCAACGTCACGCTCGACGACAAGTACACCCAGGAGAGCGGGCGCATCTTCATCACCGGCATCCAGGCGCTGGCCCGCCTGCCGATGATGCAGCGCGAGCGCGACCTGGCCGAGGGCCTCAACACGGCCTGCTTCATTTCCGGCTATCGCGGCAGCCCGCTCGGCGGCCTGGACAAGGAGTTGTGGAAGGCGCGCGAGCACCTGAAGCGCCACGAGGTCCACTTCCAGCCCGGCGTGAACGAGGATCTGGCCGCCACCGCCGTCTGGGGCAGCCAGCAGACCAACCTGTTCCCGCAGGCGAACTACGACGGCGTGTTCTCCATGTGGTACGGCAAGGGTCCGGGCGTCGACCGCTCCGGCGACGTGCTGCGCCACGGCAACATGGCAGGTTCCATGAAGAACGGCGGCGTGCTGGTGGTGGCGGGCGACGACCACGCCGCCAAGTCGTCGACGGTCGCATACCAGACCGAATACGCCTTCATGGACTTCATGATGCCGGTCCTGAACCCGTCGAACGTCCAGGAGATGATCGACTACGGCCTGTTCGGCTGGGCGCTGAGCCGCTATTCCGGCTGCTGGGTCGCCTTCAAGGCGCTGGGCGAAATTCTCGACAGCTCCGCCTCCATCACCGTCGATCCGACCCGCCTGCGCTTCCAGATGCCGACGGATTTCCAGATGCCGGAGGGCGGCCTGCACATCCGCTGGCCCGACAGCCCGCTGGAGCAGGAACACCGGCTGATGAAGCACAAGCTTTACGCCGCGCTGTCCTTCGCGCGCGCCAACAACATCAACCGCGTGGTGATGGACAGCCCGAAGCCGCGGCTGGGCATCGTCACCACCGGCAAGAGCTATCTGGACGTTCGCCAGGCCCTGGAAGACCTGGGCATCGACGAGCGGCTGGCCGCCGAGGCCGGCATCCGCGTCTACAAGATCGGAATGCCCTGGCCGCTGGAGCGCGAGGGCGTGCGCGAGTTCGCCAAGGGCCTGGACGAGATTCTCGTCATCGAGGAAAAGCGCGCGCTGATCGAGAACCAGTTGAAGGAACAGCTCTACAACTGGCGGGAGGACGTGCGCCCGCGCGTCGTCGGCAAGTTCGACGAGGCGGGGAACTGGATCCTTCCGTCGAACGGAGAACTCAGCCCCGCCCGCGTCGCCCGCGTGATCGCCGAGCGGCTGGGCCAGTTCTTCACCTCCGACCGCATCAAGCAGCGGCTCGAGTGGATGGAGAACAAGGAGCGCTCGCTGGAAAAGCCGGTGAGCCCCGTCAAGCGCCTGCCCTACTTCTGCGCCGGCTGCCCGCACAACACCTCGACCAAGGTGCCCGAGGGCTCGCGCGCCGTCGCCGGCATCGGCTGCCACTACATGGTCACCTGGATGGACCGCAGCACGTCCACCTTCACCCAGATGGGCGGCGAGGGCGTGCCGTGGATCGGCCAGATTCCGTTCACCGAGGAAAAGCACATCTTCGCCAACCTGGGCGACGGCACGTACTTCCATTCCGGCATTCTGGCGATCCGGGCGTCGATCGCGGCCAAGGCGAACATCACCTACAAGATCCTCTATAACGATGCCGTCGCCATGACGGGCGGCCAGCCCGTCGACGGCACGGTGACCGTGGCCCAGATGACGCAGCAATTGCGGGCGGAGGGCGCGCAGAAGATCGTCGTGGTCTCCGACGAGCCGGACAAGTACCCCATGGGCTATGAGTTCGCGCCGGGCACCACGGTCCATCACCGCGACGACCTGGACGCCATCCAGCGCGAACTGCGCGAAACGCCGGGCGTGACGATCATGGTCTACGACCAGACCTGCGCGGCCGAAAAACGCCGCCGCCGCAAGCGCGGCAAGATGCACGACCCCGACAAGCGCGTCTTCATCAACGAGTTGGTCTGCGAAGGCTGCGGTGACTGCGGCGTGCAGTCCAACTGTGTCGCGGTGCAGCCGGTGGAAACCGAATACGGCCGCAAGCGCATGATCGACCAGTCCTCGTGCAACAAGGACTATTCCTGCGTCAACGGCTTCTGCCCCAGCTTCGTGACCGTCGAAGGCGCGAAGGTGCGCAAGAAGACGCCGGAAGGCGCGGGCAAGGACGCCGGCGGCGACGACGGCTTCGGCACCCTGCCCTGTCCCACCCTGCCCGACACGACCGATCCCTACGGAATCGTGGTGACGGGCATCGGCGGCACGGGCGTGGTGACCATCGGCGCGCTGCTGGGCATGGCCGGCCACATCGAGGGCAAGGGCGTCTCCGTCCTTGACCAGATCGGCCTGGCGCAGAAGAACGGCGCGGTGGTGACGCATGTGCAGATCGCCGAGAAACCCTCGCGCCTGCACGCCAGCCGCATCGCCGCCGGCAACGCGCGGCTGGTGCTGGGCTGCGACATGCTGACGGCCGGCACCTTCGACGTGCTCGCCAAGGCCCGCACCGGCCACACCGCGGCGGTGGTGAACGAGCATGAGACAATGACCGCCGACTTCACCGCCAAGCCCGACATCGCCTTCCCTCACCAGGAGGTAAAGCACGCCGTCGAGGATGCCGTGGGCCGGGACGCTGCAAGCTTCGTCGACGCCACCCGTGTCGCGACGGCGCTGATGGGCGACAGCATCGCCAGCAACCTGTTCATGGTGGGCTATGCCTGGCAGAAGGGGCTGATCCCCCTGACGCTCGAGAGCATCGAGAAGGCCATCGAACTGAACGGTGTGGCCGTCAAGGCCAACAAGACGGCCATGCTGTGGGGTCGCCGTTATGCCGTCGACCCCGCCAAGGTGGAGACGGTGGTGGAAAGCGCCGACGACGCCGAGACGCAGGCGCAGCTTTCCCACCGCAAGCTGTCGGAGACCTTCGACGAGCTGGTGGCCCGCCGCGTCGACTTCCTGACCGGCTATCAGGACGAAGCGTACGCCGCGCGCTACAAGGCGCTGGTGGACAAGGCGGCGAAGGCGGAGGCCGATCGCGCGCCCGGCCGCACGGGCTTCGCCGAGGCCGTCGCCCGCTCGGCCTTCAAGCTGATGGCCTACAAGGATGAGTACGAGGTCGCGCGCCTCTATACCGACGGCCGCTTCAACGCCGCGCTGAAGGACCAGTTCGAGGGTGGCAACATCAAGATCACCTTCCACATGGCCCCGCCCCTGCTCGCCAAGAAGGACGAGAGCGGCCGCCTGAAGAAGACGACCTTCGGCCCCTGGATGATGGGCGCCTTCCGCACGCTCGCGAAGCTCAAACGCCTGCGCGGCGGGCCGCTGGACATCTTCGGCTATACGGCCGAGCGAAAGCTCCAGCGCCGCCTCATCGCGGAGTATGAGCAGGTGGTGGACGAACTGTGCCGCGGCATGAGCCACGACACCCACACCATCGCCGTCGAGATCGCGGAACTGCCGCTGAAGATGCGCGGGTTCGGCCATATCCTTGACCGCAACGTTGAGGAACAGAAGGCCCGCGAGCAGCATCTTCTGGAAGTGTTCCGCAGTCCGGCGCCCCAGGCAACCGCGGCAGAGTAAGGCAAGACTTCAGAAAGAAGAGTACGATATTCCGGGTATAGTAGAAGCCCCGCCCGCATTGGTTCGGGCGGGGCTTTGCTTTTATGCCGATGCGCGAACTCTGGACAGCGCGCCGCGTTTCTCCGGCACAATCCAACCTCATCAGGGCAACGGAGGATCGACAGCATGACCAGGCACATTGGAGTCTCCGCCCTCGCCATCGCCATGACCCTGGGCGGCGCCGCCTTGGCCCAGGACAGCGCCAATCAGAACCAGCAGATGCAGGACCAGCAGCAGGCGGCCCAGGGCCAGCAGCAGCAACAGCAGCAGGGCCAGAACCAGGACATTCAGGTTCTCAGCCAGTGGAACTATGACGAGTTGTACGAGGGCGGCCTGCGCGCCGAGACCATGCTCGGCGCGGACGTCTTCGGCCCCAACATGGACGACATCGGCGACGTCGAGAACGTCATCCTCGACCGCGACAACCAGATCGTCGCCATCATCGCCGAAATCGGCGGTTTCCTGGACATCGGCGACACCCACGTCGCCGTGCCCTGGGACCAAGTGAAGATGACCCAGGGTGGCTTCCAGATCCCGGTTGACGAAGACAATCTTGACCAGTACGGCCTCTACGCCGAGCCCGGCATCGTCAACAAGAGCAACCTGCAGTCCACGCGCGTGGTCGACGAGGACCTGATCGCCGGCCGCAACACGTGGAAGCTGACCGGATTGATCGACGACTACGCGGTGCTGAACAACGGCGCCGGCTACGGCTACATTGACGACGCCATTTTCACCCAGGACGGCAAGCTTGACGCGGTGGTCGTGCAGCCGGACTACGCCGGCTATGGCATGGGCGGCGCCTATGCCTATCCGTTC
The DNA here is from genome assembly GCF_044803115.1 of Caenispirillum salinarum. Classification (GTDB taxonomy): domain Bacteria; phylum Pseudomonadota; class Alphaproteobacteria; order Rhodospirillales; family Rhodospirillaceae; genus Caenispirillum; species Caenispirillum salinarum_A. The sequence goes on from NZ_CP085224.1 coordinate 2,597,875, forward strand.
TACGGCTACCGCTATGGCTGGAGCCCCGACGCCGAGGCCTATGACCTGCGTTACGCCCCCGACGAAATGGCCGAGATGGAGCCGTTCGACTACGGGCGCATGCAGGGCCCGGCGCAGACCGCCATGGAGCCGGCCGGCCAGGACATGCGCGGGGAAACCGGCGGCCAGCAGGGCGGTCAGCAGCAGCAGACCGACTGATTGCGGCTGTGAAACCGCGCAGTACCGAGAGCCCGCCCCGCAGCCGCGGGGCGGGCTTTTCGCTTCTCCACTGAAGCTTCATCTTCCGACTGCCTTGCGGCCTCCGATCCGCGCGCCCATGTCGAGCGTATGGTTAAGACGGAGGCCCCGCCTCCGCCGATCCAGCCGCCGCCGGGAGGCGCCCATGAGCACCGTCACATCATCCTCAGCCAGCGAACCCCACGCCCGCGATCCGCACGCCGAAGAACGCCGGCTGGAGCGCATGGCGTGGTGGTTGGCCATTGCCGGGCTGATCCCCTTCGTGATCGGCACGGTCGGCGTCTGGATGTTCCGCCACCCCTTCGATTCCATGGCGCTGGAAGCGCAGATGAGCTATGGCGCCGTCATCCTGTCGTTTCTGGGTGCGGTGCATTGGGGGCTTGTGCTGCGGATGCCCTATGGCGCTCCGCGCGCCCTTCTGATCTGGGGCGTCATGCCCTCGCTGGTCGGCTGGGCCGCGCTGGCCTTCGGACCACCGTTGCAGCACGGGGTCCTGATGCTGGGCTTTCTGGCGGCCTTCATCGCAGATCGCCGAGCGGTACTGTCGGGATTGGCGCCGGCGTGGTACGCTCGTCTTCGGTTGATGCTGACGACTGCCGTTCTCCTGCTGGTGGCGGCGGCTGGCCTGCGGTACATCGTCTATCCGCTGGTCGACGCCTTCTCGATGGTGCCTGCATCGGCGAAGGGAATCGCGGTCTGAGCCTCGCCTGAACGACAAAAATCGGACAGTGGAGGTAGGATGTTCTCACCCCGTTATGCCGGTAATCTGGCGGTCGCCCTTTTCTTCTTTGTGGTGATCGTCATCGCCCAGGTGGTCGGATCGACCGCCGAACTGCCGGGCGGCGTCGACGCCCTTCTGACCCTGCTCGCCATCGGCAGCGCCGTCGGCATCCTGGTTTTCCTGGGTGCCGCCGCCATGGGACGCAAGCCCCGCCTCGACTGGTCCGACGACAAGGGCGAGCACCTTCATCCGCAGGTGAAAGCTGGGCTCCAGGCGCTGGGCGTCGTCGGCGTCGGGTTGGCAGGCCTTGCCTTCTACATTGCACTCTACATTTTCCAATGGCCGGTCTTCATCATACCCATGGTGCTGCTGGCCATCGCCATGCTGGTTTTCGTTGTGTACCTGACCGCCGGCAAGCACTTGGACTAGAGCACAAAAGGCGCCAGGGCCCTTTCCCTTACTTTATTTACTGTTTTGAAAGGGGCATCTCCTATGGGGTGCCCCTTTTATCTTTATGGCTTAGTCGAGTCTTGTTGTCGGAATACATGCGCACATGGTAATGGCATGCCGCCCTGACGCATCCTCATCGACAACAGCCAGGACACATCCCCGATGTTCTCCATTCGCTATGCCGGAAACTGGGTGATGAGCGCGGTGTTCGCGCTGATCGCCGCGGCCTCCTTCGCCTTGCCCGCGGTGGCCGAGGCCACCAGCTCCACCGTTTTCCTCGGCCAACTGGTCGCGGCCTTCGCCGCTGCCGGTGTCATCGTGCTGGTGCTCAATGCCGCCCTGAAGCGCGCGCCTTTGTTCGACTGGACGGCAGACTGCGGCACCCGCCTGCACCCGCGCGCCAAGACCGCGCTGCAGGGCCTGGGCGTCACCCTGGTGGCGCTGGCGGGTCTTCTGGGCTACACCTCCATCTTCATTTTCGGCCTGTACGGCATCCTGTACTTCGGCCTGTTCATGGTCGTGGTGATGATGAGCTGGATCATCTACATCACTGCCGGCAAGCATCTGGATTGATAGCGATAATTTGGACGATCCCGACCCGGCGGGATCGTCCTTCCGAAGGGGCGCATCTGCGCCCCTTTTTCTTTTCCGGCCTTTCAATGGCGGTCGTACAATAGGGCTGTGACGGCGGAAGGGCGCCGGTCGCGCCTTCTCCACCGCCATGCAGGTATCCCTTCCGGGACGTCGGGTCCGGCGGCCCGCGCGAACACCGCCGCCGCTCCCGCCTTCCGCACAGTCGTGGGAGGATGCGATGCTTGACCTGAGAACGCTGGTTCCGTGGACGGGCGGGCGCCATGCATCCAGCCCCGCCACCCGCGACACCGATCCTTTCACCGCGTTCCGCCGCGAGATGGATCGCCTGTTCGACGACGCCTTCACCGGCCGCTGGGCCGCTCCGGCCCTGACCGCGGCCGGGACCATGGTGCCGCGCATGGATGTCGATGAGACCGAAACCGATATCATCGTTTCCATGGAACTGCCGGGCGTCGACGAGAAGGATCTCACCATCGACCTGACCGGCGACATGCTCACCGTGAAGGGCGAAAAGAAGGAGGAAAAGGAAAGCAAGGAAGAGGGCCGTCATGTGGTCGAGCGGACCTACGGCAGCTTCGCCCGGTCGATCCGCCTGCCCTACAGCGTCGACACCGACGCCGTCGACGCGACGGTGGACAAGGGCGTGCTGACGCTGAAGGTTCGCAAGCCCGCCGAGGCGCGGTCCGAGCCCAAGCGCATCGCCATCAAGGGCGGCTCGGGCGCGGCGACCATCGAGGCCGGCACGACGGCCACACCCGAAGGCGAGAAGACGGAAACCACCGCCGCCTGACGGGCGGCCCCCGACATGCCATGCATCCAGGCGCGGGCCCAACGGCCCGCGCCGCGTTTTCGCCACGCAAGACCTTGTTTCCGCGTTGATTGAACGGCAAAAACCACTATCTCCAGCATGGACCATCGACGCCGGCCTGACAGAAGGACCACCGCCATGAAAGCCCCTGGCTTTTTCCGCAACGACCCCGACCCCGACGACGGCCCCTCGCAGGGCGGCGGCGGGAACGGCTCGGGCGGGCGGGGGCCGGGCGGCGGTCCCGGCAACCGGGGCCGCACGGACTTCAATCGCCGCTCGCTCATCAGCGTCGCCCTGGCAATCGCCTTTGCGGTCCTGGTCTCGTCCGTGATGCCGCCGCCGCTGGTCGCCGCCACGTTCAGCGAAATCTGCTTCTTCGGCGCTCTGGGTATCGGCGTCGTCGCCGCCATCCGCCGCGAGCCCATCGCCGGCGCGCCGGTGCTGACCGGCTGGGACCGCGCCGCCATGCTGCTTCTGCTCTCCCAGATCGCCGGCCTGTTCGTCGATCATGCCGAGGTGGAGGCCTACCTGCGGCAAGTCCAACAGACGGGTCAGTTCTAACCATGGCCGCCGGGGCGCCCTGCTGCGCCCCGACGCCCTGGCGTCGCTGACGGCCATGGGTCTTGTCCTGGGGCTGGTGGGTTGGCTGCTCTCGGGGCCCAGCGGCCTTGCGGTTGCCGTGATCGCCATGGCGGTGACCATCGTTCTGGTGCCCAAGGTGCCCGTGGACCTGGCCATGCGCGTCATCGGCGCGCGTCCGGTCCATCCCGAGGAGGCACCGGGGCTTTACACCATCCTGATCGAGTTGTCGGAGGCCGCCGGCCTGAAGGCGGCACCCATCCTCTACCGCGTGCGCGGCGGCCGCATCCTGGCCGTGGCGGTGGGCGACTCCAGCCGGTCGGCCCTCGCCCTCTCCGACGGAATGACCGTGGTGATGGACGAGCGTGAGATGCGCGGCGTGCTGGCCCACGAGATCGCCCACATCGCCGCCGAGGACACGACGCTCATGAACCTGGCCGCCGCGCTCGGCCGGGTGATCCACACGCTTGCCGTATTCGGCCTGATTGCCGCCGTGCTGATCGTCCTGCTGACACCGGAGCCCGTGATCCCGTGGGTCGTCGGCCTGATCGCCCTGGCGCCCTGGGCGGCGACGCTGCTGCACCTGGCGCTCATGCGCCGGCGGGAGTTCGCCGCCGACGCCGACGCGGTGCGGCTGACCGGGGATGCCGTCGGGCTTGCCCGCGCGCTGGTGAAGCTGGAGACGCTGCCCACCGGCGGTTTGGCGCGTCTCATCGGCGGCGGACCGGGGCGACAGCGCCGGGGCCTCGGCTTCCTGCGCACCCATCCCAGCACCAAGGCCCGCATCGAGCGTCTGGTGGGCCCCATCTCCGACCGCGTGCGCCCCATGCGGCTCCACTGAACCTGGACGCCGGTCCCGCCGCGCGCTATCACCTGGGCATGGTTCAGACACCGCACCAGGACATGCCGCCGGTGGTCTATGTCGTCGATGATGACGACGCCCTGCGGGATTCGCTGACTTGGCTCATCCGGTCCGCCGACTACGAGGTCGCGTCCTACGCCGCCGCCGATGCCTGCGTCTGCGCCTTTCGCGACGACCGCCCGGCCTGCCTGCTGCTGGACGTGCGGATGCCCGGCATGTCGGGGCTGGAGTTGCAGGAAGCCCTGCGCCTGCGCGCTGCGTCGGTGCCCATCATCTTCATCACCGGACACGGCGACGTGCCCATGGCCGTGCGCGCGCTCAAGGCCGGCGCCTTCGACTTCGTGGAAAAACCCTTCGACGACGGTGTGGTGCTGGCCCGCATCCAGGCCGCCATCGACCTCCACCGTGAACGCCTGGCGGAGCGCGCCCACCGCGAATCCCTGCTGGATCGCTGGCGCATCCTGACGCCGCGCGAGCGCCAGACCCTGCGCAAGGTGGCGCAGGGCCTTCAGAACAAGATGATCGCGCACGACCTGGACATTTCCCAGAAAACCGTCGAGGTCCACCGCCACAACGGCCTGGAAAAGATGGCCTGCCACTCCGCCGCCGACCTGGCGCGGATGCTCATGACCCTGGGCGATGCGGCCCAGGACGACGCTCCCTGACGGCAATCCCTTAGCAATATCCTCAGGCTTCCTGGGGTAATCCCCAATACCCCCAAGAGCCACGCGGGCCTAGCGTGAAGACATGGACGGAAGGCATGCGTCTCCGCCCCGCTTCATGCCAAGGACCCGAAGGGGAAGACCAATGGATTCGAGCCGCCGCGACTTTCTGAGGGGCGCCTGCTCGGTCACCGCCGGCGCGGCCGTCTGCGTCGCCACCGCCGAGACGGCCGCCGCCGCCGCGCCCATGCGGCGGGGCGGCGATGCGTCCAGGCGCTATGCCATGGTGGTGGACCTGCGCAAGTGCATCGGCTGCCAGGCGTGCACCGTCGCCTGTTCCATGGAGAACCAGGTGCCGCTGGGCGATTTCCGTACCATCGTCTCGCAGTACGAGGTGCGCGACGCCGACAACCCGACGCAGCCCGCCGCCACCTACACGCTGCCGCGCCTGTGCAACCACTGCGAGGACCCGCCCTGCGTGCCGGTCTGTCCGGTGCAGGCGACTTATCAGCAGAAGGACGGCAAGGTGCTGATCGACGCCGACCGCTGCGTCGGCTGCGCCTATTGCGTCCAGGCCTGCCCCTACGACGCCCGCTACATCAATCCCGAAACCCAGACCGCCGACAAGTGCACCTTCTGCACCCACCGCACGGATGTCGGGCTGCTGCCCGCCTGCGTGGAGACCTGCACCGGCGGCGCCCGCGTCTTCGGCGACCTGCTCGACCCCGACAGCGCGGTCAACGCCCTGCTGGCCGAGCACGAGGTCAAGGTGCTGCGGCCCGAGCAGGGCACCAGCCCGCACGTCTTCTACATCGGCCTGGACGACCGCTTCCAGGGCAAGGTCGACGGTCAGGCCGCGCTTTGGGTCGTCCGCGACGACCAGGGCCACCGGATCGGGGAGGTCTGAGTCATGAACGCGCCCGACATCATCGAGACCGTCAACGTCAGCCGGCACGCCGCCTGGCTGCCCTGGGCCGTCTCCTACTTCTTTCTGATCGGCCTGTCGACGGCCGGCGCCTTCCTCTCGCTGCCGCGCTTCCTGGCCGGCAAGGCGGACTGCGACCGGCTGGGGCGGATCGCGGTGCTCATCATGCTGTCGGCGGCCCTTGCCGCTCCCGTGGCGCTGCTGGCCGACCTGCACCAGCCCGGCCGCTTCTGGCATTTCTACGCCCACTTCACCCCCTGGTCGTGGATGAGCTGGGGCTCGCTGCTGCTGCCCGCCTATGTGGGCCTGGCGGTGTTCTACGGCTGGCTGGTAATGCGCCCGGCGCTTCAGGAAGGGCCCGCCCCGGCGCGGCTTCTGGCGCTGGGCTCGGGCGACCTGTCGGGCTTCGTGAAGCCCATGGCCGGCCTGACGGCCCTCGCTGCGCTGGCCGTCGTGGTCTACACGGGCATGGAGGTGATGGTGGTGGAAAGCCGGCCGCTCTGGCACACCGCCACCCTGCCGGTGATGTTCCTGTTCACCGCCCTGACCGGCGCCGCCGGCCTTGGCCTGCTGTTCAACCGCCTTCTCACCGGCCACGACACCGTCACCGACCGCCGCTTCTACCGCATGCTCGCCCTGTTTTCGGGCCTGGTGCTGCTGAACGGCGCCGTCTGGCTGGCGCTTGGCTGGACCGGCCGGGGCGCGGCCGAAGCGCGCGCGCTGGAGATCGTCGCCGACTCCAACACCTGGATGGGCGTGGCCGGCTGGGCGACCATGACCGCCTTCGTGCTGCTGGTCTTCGGCCTCGCCAAGCCGCGCGGCCTGGGCTGGCTGGCCGGGCTTATCGCCCTGCATTCGGCCTGGATGTTCCGCTGGACCGTCTTCATGGGCGGGCAGGCCATCCCCAAGACTGGCGCCGGTTTCTACGACGTCGACCTGCCGCTGGGGTCCGAGGGCCTGGCCGGGATCATGGCCGCCATGGGTCTCTGGGTCGCCGTCACCGCCATCCTGACCATGCTGGCCTCGTGGCGCGGACGAAGCGATGCCGTCGCATCGGACAGCCGTGCCGGCCGCGCCGTTCCCCACGCCGCCGAATGATGTCTTGAGACTCCGAGAGTAGGAGCACCGCCATGACTTCCCGCCGCAATCTCCTGAAGGGCGCCGCCGCCGCCGGTGGCCTGGCCGCCTTCGGCGCGGGCTACAGCGAAACCATCGCCAAGACCGCCGAGGGCCTGATCCACGGCACCGCCGGCGAGGCCCCGCGCGACCCGCGCACCTTCAACGCCCCCAAGCCCGAATTCTCCGTCGACGCCGAGACCGGCGATCTGGTGCCCAACCCCGACCAGCAGGTCGCGTTCACCATGTGCATGGCCTGCAACACCATGTGCGGCGTGCGGGTGCGCACCGACAAGCAGACTGGCGCCGTCCTGCGGACCGCCGGCAATCCCTATCACCCGCTGTCGGCGGAACGGCACCTGCCCTACGAGACCTCCATCCGCGATGCCTTCCTGTCGCTGACCGCCAAGGGCGAGGCCGGGCTTGCCGGCCGCTCCACCGCCTGCGGGCGCGGCAACGCCGCGCTGGCGCAGATCACGAACCCCTACCGCGTGACGGAATGCCTCAAACGCGTCGGCCCGCGCGGCTCGGGCAAATGGCAGACCATCAGCTTCGAACATCTGGTGGAGGAAGTCGTCGAGGGTGGCGACCTGTTCGGCGAGGGCTCCGTCGAGGGCCTGCGCGCCATCCGCGACCTGGAGACGCCGCTGGACCCGGAAAACCCCGAGTACGGCCCCAAGGCCAACCAGTTGGCCGTCATCCACGCCACGTCCGAGGGACGCGAGGGCTTCCTCAAGCGGTTCGCCTTCAACTGCTACGGCACCCGCAACTATGCCCACCACGGCAGCTATTGCGGCCTGTCCATGCGCGTGGGCTCGGGCGCGGTGCTGAACGACCTGAAAGGCTACGCCCACGGCAAGCCCGACTTCGAGCATGTCGAGTTCGCCATCTTCCTAGGCAGCAGCCCCGGCAACGCCGGCAAGCCGTTCAAGCGCCAGGGCCGGATGGTCGCCAAGGCGCGGTCGGAGGGCGTGCTGAATTATGTGGTGGTGGAGCCCGTGCTGACCAATGCATCCAGCATGGCAGCGCACGAGCGCAACCGCTGGCTGCCCATCACGCCGGGCACCGACGCAGCCCTCGCCATGGGCATGATCCGCTGGATCCTGGAGAACGAGCGGTTCGACGCCCGCTACCTGTCGCAGCCCGGCCCTGCCGCCGCCGAGGCCGCGGGCGAGGCCAGCTTCTCCAACGCCAGCCACCTTGTCGTGACCCAGGAAGGCCACCCGCGCGAGGGCCGCTTCCTGCGCGCCTCCGACCTGGGCCTGCCGCTGGCGGACGTGGAGGGCGCGGAGCGCTACAAGAAGGGCGACGCCTTCCTCTGCATCGACGCCGCCGACGGCACCGTCCGCCCGCACGGCAAGCCGGCGCCGGCCGCGCTGCTCCATGACAGCGTGGTGGAGACGCCCGAGGGGCCGGTCGCGGTCAAGACCAGCCTCCAGCTTCTCAAGGAGGAAGCGCAGCGCCACACCATCGAGGACTACGCATCCTTCTGCGGCCTGAAGCCCGAGGTCATCGAGGGCCTGGCGCGAGAGTTCACCGCCCACGGCAAGAAGGCCGCCATCGACACCCACGGCGGCTCCATGCACGCCAACGGCTTCTACACGGCCTACGCGGTCCTGATGCTGAACCTGCTGATCGGCAACTGGAACCAGAAGGGCGGCATGGTCGACAGCATGGGCGGCTTCCCGGAATTCGCGCCGGGGCCGCGCTACAACCTGAAGAAATTCCCCGGCATGGTGAAGCCGGCCGGCGTGTTCCTGTCGCGGTCGCGCTTTCCCTACCGGAAAACCAGCGAGTTCAAGCGCCGCACGGCGGCGGGCGAAAGCCCCTACCCCACGAAGGCCCCGTGGTACCCGTTCTCGCCGCCTATGCTGACAGAGTACCTGACCAGCGCCGTGAACAAGTACCCTTACGGCCTGAAGGCGCTCGTCAGCTTCATGGCGAACCCCATCTACGGCCACGCCGGGCTGAAGGCCGCCATCGGGGAGCAGTTGAAGGACCCCAAGGTGCTGCCGCTGTTCGTCGCCGTGGATGCCTTCATCAACGAGACCAATGCCAACGCCGACTACATCGTGCCCGACAGCGTGATGTATGAAAGCTGGGGCTGGGCCAAGCCGTGGTCGGGCACCGTCACCAAGGCGTCCACCGCCCGCTGGCCGGTGATCGAGCCGCGCCAAGCCAGGACGAACGAGGGCGACCGCGTGACCATGGAAATGTTCTTCATAGCGGTCGGCAAGCGCATGGGCCTGCCGGGCTTCGGCGACGCGGTGATACAGGACGCCGAGGGCGCCATGCATCCCCTCGACCGGCCGGAGGACTGGTACATCCGCGCCGGCGCCAACGTCGCCTATGCCGGCACGCCCGTGCCCGACGCCAGCGATGACGACATCGTCCTGTCCGGCGTCTCCCGCATCATGGCGGAACTGGAACGCGCCCTGAAGCCCGAGGAGGTGCGCAAGGTCGCGCACGTCTATGCCCGCGGCGGCCGCTTCCAGGACTATGCGGAGGCCTATGAGGGGGACGCGCTGACCAACAGGGTCACCGCGCCGGCCGGGTTCTGCGTCTACAACGAGGCCATCGGCACGGCGGTCAACACCATGACCGGCGAGCGCTTCAAAGGCACGCCGGCGTGGTTCCCGCAGCGCTTTGCCGACGGCACGGCGATCCGCGACCACTACAAGGCCGAGGACTGGCCGTTCCTGGTGTCGTCGTACAAGTCCAACATGCAGTCCAGCTATTCCATCGGGGCGCCGCGCCTGCGCCAGGTGCACCCCAACAACCCCATCTCCATCGGCGTGGAGGACGCCGAACGGCTGGGGATCGTCTCGGGCGACGCGGTGCGGCTGTCGACGCCCGAGGGCAGCGTCATCGCCACCGCGCTGGTCCGCCACGGCATCGCGCCAGGGGCCATCGCGGTGGAACACGGCTACGGTCACAGCGAACTGGGCGCCCGCCGGCACGAGATCGACGGCCTGATGCAGCCCGACCTGGGCGGCTTCTCCGCCGGCGTGAACCTCAACGAGATCGGCCTGCTGGACCCCACCCGCGACGGCCGGGCGACGCTGGGGGACTGGGCGGTCGGCTCGGCGGCGCGCAACGCCCTGCCGGCACGGCTGGAAAAGGCATGACGACCGCCGTACTGGGCGAGTTGGGACGGGGCGGATGCGGCGGCAACCGCCCCGTTTCAGCCCCAGGAGCGGGTGGAGCGGCCCGACTGCTCCTCGGTCATGCCGTCCATTTCGTCATAGGCCCGTTCGAGGGCCGCCTGGGCGTCCTCCAGAGCCGCCGCCATGGCGCGGCGTTCAAGCTCCAGGGCCAGCAGGTTCATGGCGTTCCGCAGGTCATCGGCGCAAGGCGCGAACTGGTTCGGATCGTCGATCCACAGGTCGACCACACCGAAGGTCTCGGTGCCCGAGACCAGCGGGAATCGCTGCCATCCGGCTGGTGCCTCGGGGGTGTCGAGGTCCAGGCGCGCCGTCACCTGCGCCCCGCGGACACCCGGAACCTCCTTCAGCCCGGCGCCCACGAATCCCTCGAACTGCTGGCGACCGGGCATGGACCGCGCCACGCAGACCAGAAGCAACAGACGCGACGCCGTCGGGTCAGGCATGACCGTGCGCGTGTCCGTCACAGCATGCAAGGGCGTCCGACCCGGTCGGCGGGTCGTAGTACGGGTTGGGCACGATCTGGTTGCGCACCAGCATCAGCGGGTGCGCCTTGAGAATCTGGAAGAGCAACTCGCCGTCGAACAGCCGGGCGTCGTATTGACAGATCGCGCTGAACGGACTGTCGGCCACCACCGCGTTCACCTGCCGCTCGTAGGCGACCAGCTTGTCCACCCCCGGCAGGGCAGGATCGAGCGACCAGTCCATTTCGCCGGTGAAGAACACGGTGCCGGTTACCCTGCCGCGCATCTCTGCGTAGCCATGGCGCAGCGTCGACAGCATGGCCGCGGGATCGAACCGCCCGCCGGGCGCGTAGGTGGATCGGGCGTCGCGGAAGTGGAAATGCGGCTCGGCCAGCAGGTCGCGGGGAATGCCGCGCTGGACCAGATGGTCGTGGATCAGGTCAAGCTCGGTCTCGCAGGCGAAATAATCCGTCGACCCGCCATTCGCCAGGACGCCGGCCATGATACGCCCTATGGCGTCCATCCGTTGGTCCCGGCTGTCGTAGAGGTAGCAGACATGCGTCCCAGGCTGGATCGACTCGATGGAAAAGGCGGCATGACCGCTCATCGTGCGCTCTCCGGCGAAAAGGTCGACTATCGCGTTTGGAAACAGATGATCCCCTGACAGGACGATACTGTTGCACGCCTGGGCGTTCTTCGAAAGGAAAAGCTAACATGCCCGGCCGGGTCATGGCGCGGTCCGGCCGGTTCCCCTAGACTGCCGACCGCGTTCCAACGCCAGGGGAGAGGCCTTGTGTCCGTGAACATCGCCGACCGGTACCGCCGTTTCATGATCCATCTGGTGCGCGCCTGCTGTCGAGGGCGATGGATCGTCGTGGCGGCGGCGGTCGCCTTCACCATCGTGTCAGCCTGGTTCGTGGCGACCAACCTGGCGGTGAACTCCGAAACCGAGGACATGCTGGACCCTGCCCTGCCCTTCCGTCAGCAGGCCAAGGACCTGCGGGCGGCCTTCCCCGAACTCAGCCGGACCCTTCTGGTGGTGGTTGAGGGGGAGACGCCGGAACTGGTGGAGCAGGCCGCCGGCCGTCTGGCCGAGGCCATGAGCCGGGACACGGTGTTCGACACCGTGTTCTATCCGGCGGCGGACCCCTTCTTTCGCCGTCACGGTCTGCTGTACCGCGATGTTGAAACCTTGGAGGATACGGTCGATCGCCTGACGGAGGCGCAGCCCTTCCTTGGCCCGCTGTGGCAGGACCCGTCCCTGCGCGGCCTGTCGGACCTGCTGGGCATGATGGCCCGGAACCCCGAGCGCCTGACCGACGATGCGGCGGCGCAGCTCAACGATATTCTGACGCGCATGGCGGCGGTGGCGGAGGCGCGGGCCGGCGATGATCCCACCGCAGTGCTGTCGTGGCGCGGCGTGCTCGGTGGAGGCGGCGCCGCGGCCGGAGAGGCGGCGACCGGCGTCGAGGTCGACGCGCAGCCGCCGGTCGCGACCGCCCCCGTCCGCCGCATCATCGTTGCCCAGCCGGAGATCGATTACACCGGCCTTGCGCCCGGCGCCACGGCCATCCGCACCCTGGAACGCCTGACCGACCGCCTGGACCTGGCGGCGGAATACGGCGTCGAGGTCCACCGTACCGGGCCGGTGGCGCTCGCCTACGATGAACTGCAGAGTGTGCGCACCGGCATGGGCCTTTCCGGCCTCATCTCTCTGGTGCTGGTGGCGGTGCTGCTGTGGTTCGGCGTGAAGTCGGTGCGCATGGTCATCTCGGCGCTGCTGACGCTGGTGATGGGCTTGATCTGGACCACCGCCGTCGGCCTGTTCGTGGTGGGCGCGCTGAACCTGATCTCCGTCGCCTTCGCTGTGCTGTTCATCGGCCTGTCGGTGGATTTCGGCATTCACTTCTCGCTGCGCTACAAGGAAGGCCGCGACCACGGCCGCACCCACGCCCAGGCTCTGGACGAGGCCGCCGGCGATGTGGGCGACAGCCTGACGCTCAGCGCCATCGCTGCCGCCATCGGCTTTTTCGCCTTCCTGCCCACCTCCTACGTCGGGCTGGCGGAGCTGGGGCTCATTTCCGGCATGGGCATGGGCATCGCGCTGTTGGCGAACCTGACCGTGCTGCCCGCGCTGATCTCCATCATGCACCCGCGGCGCATCCGCCTGCCGCGCGGCCCCTCGGCGCGGCTGGTGCGCACGCTGGAGAACCACCCCAAGACCATCGTCGGCGCGGCGGCCGGTCTCGCGCTGGTCGCAGCGGTGCTCGCGCCCTTCGTGTCCTTCGACTTCGATCCGCTGAACCTCAAGGACCCGGAGGCGCCATCGGTGCAGGCGCTGGACGACCTGATGGACGCCGGCGACCTGAACTTCTACGCCGCCCAGATTCTGGCCGAGGACCAAGCCGCCGCCGAGGACCTGGCAGAACGGCTGAGGACCCTGGAGACGGTGCAGGAGGCGAACACCATCGCCGCCAGCGTGCCGACCGAGCAGGAGGACAAGCTTTATCTGGTGGACGAGGCGGCCCTGGTGCTCGGCGCGGCCTTCGCCGCCGAACGCCGGCCGCAGCCGGAAGGCACGGCGCTTGAGCAGGCCGTTGCCGACCTGCGCCGGACGCTCGATCAGCTTGCCGAAGGCGCCGTGGATCGGCCGCAGACGGTGGAAGCGGCCCGGCGCCTGCAAGCCGTTCTGGGCCAGCTTCCGCCCGAGGAGGCCGAGGCGGCCCTCATGCGGACCCTGCCCAAGGTGCTGGACGACCTGAACATGGCGCTCGAGGCCCAACCCGTGGCGCTGGAGGACCTGCCGCCCGCCGTCACCACGCGCTGGCTGTCGCAGACGGGCCGGGCGCGGGTGGAGGTGGTTCCGGCCGTCGACGTCCATGACCGCTCCGCGCTGGCCGACTTCGTGGGCGAGGTGCGGTCGGTGGCGCCGGAGGTGACCGGCCCGCCGGTGACCATTCTGGAAGCCGGCCGCACGGTGCTGTGGTCGCTGTTCGAAGCCATGGCGATATCGGCCGCCGCGACGGTGGTCCTGCTGCTGCTGGTGCTGCGCTCGGTGCGCGGCATCGTCTACGTCTTTGCGCCGCTGGGGCTGGCAACGCTGATGACGGCGGCCGTGTCGGTGGTGATCGGCCTTCCGCTGAACTTCGCCAACGTGATCGTGCTGCCGCTTCTGTTCGGCCTGGGGGTTGCGAGCGCCATCCACATCGTGCAGCGCGCCCGCGCCACCGGCCGGGCGTCGGAGTTGCTGCATACGTCGACGCCGCGCGCGGTGGTGTACTCCACGCTGACCACCATCGGCAGCTTCGCCAGCCTGGCGCTCAGTGATCACGCCGGGACGGCCAGCATGGGCATTCTGCTGACGGTGGCCGTCGGCCTGACGCTGCTGTGCACCCTGGTGGTGCTGCCCGCGCTCATGGCCGTCGCCCCCCTGCGGCGGCGCTGGGACGTGAACATCGGCGAGTAGCGTGTATCTCGTCAAAAAAACGGCGGCCCGTGCGGACCGCCGTTTTCCCGATGATGCGGACGTGTTGCCCTACTCCCCGGCCGGAACCTTGCGCGGGCGGCCTTCCTTGGGCGTCGGGTCCGACGTGCGGCCGGTGCCCATGTCCTCGGGCAGCAGGCCCTGCGGACGTGTCAGCAGGATGACCTGCAGCAGGACAGCGACCAGCAGCACGCGCACCGCACCGGCCTGGGCCTGCCTCTCCGCCGGCAGGTAGCCGGTCGCAAGCTCCGATCCCGACCAGACGAACCAGATCAGCACCGCGCCCAGGATCGCGCCCTTGTTGTTGCCCGAGCCACCTGCGATGAGCATCACCCACACCAGGAAGGTGGCAAACAGCGGCTCGAACGCCTCGGGGCTGATGAAGCCGAAGTAGTGGGCGTACAGGCCGCCGGCCAGGCCCATGACGGTGGAGCCGACCACGAAGGCCTCCAGGCGGAAGCGCTGGATATTCTTGCCCGCCGCCATGACGCCGTTCTCGTTCTCGCGGATGGCGCGCAGCACGCGGCCCCAGGGGCTCTTGCGGGCGGCTTCCATGAGCACATAGACGACCGCCAGCACCACGATGACGCCGATCAGGAAGGCCAGCGGGCTGTCCAGCCCCAGCGGCTTGGGAACGGCTGGAATGCCGCGCACGCCGTTGGTCAGCCAGTCCTCGTTCTTCAGCAGCAGGCGGATGATTTCCGCGATGCCGATGGTGGCGATGGCCAGGTAGTCGGTGCGCAATCGCATGGTCACCCAGCCGATCAACACCGACAGCAGCCCCGACATGATGACGGCCACCACGAGGCCGACGGGCGTCGGCAGACCGAAACCGCCGATGAAGCTGTTGCTGGGGGCGGCGGTCAGGATGGCCGTCGAATAGGCGCCGATGGCGAAGAACCCGGCGATGCCGATGTTGAACTGACCGGTGAAGCCCCATTGCAGGTTGAGGCCCAGCGACAGAATTCCGTAGATGCCCGCCAGCGTCAGCAGCGAGATCCCGTAGAAAAGCAGTCCGGACAGTTCCATCACGCCTGCCCCTTGAAAATACCTTGGGGACGCCAGATCAGCATGGCGACCATGATCGCGAAGGCCACGGCCGGCTTGTAGACCGGCGGCATGACCATGGTGGACAGCTCCATGGCGATGCCGATCACCATGCCCCCGGCAATGGCGCCATAGGGCTTGCCGATGCCGCCCAGAATGGTCGCGGCAAACACCGGCAGCAGGATGTTCCAGCCCATCACCGGGTGAAGCTGGGCGTCCATGCCCAGGAACACGCCGGCGGCGGTCGCCAGGCAGCCGGCAAGGATCCAGGTCCACATTACCACGCGCTCGGCCGGAATGCCGCAGGCCGCCGCCAGGTCCACGTTGTCGGACATGGCGCGCATGGCCTTGCCCATCTTGGTGTGCGACAGGAACAGGTGAACCACCAGCACCAGCACGACGGCGCCGCCGACGATAAGCAGGTGGTCGGGCTTCACCACGATGTCGCCCCAGCGGTAGGGCATCTGGATGCCCTTGGTGAACACCTGGTTGTTGGGGCCGAAGATCAGCTGGATCAGGCTGCGCAGGCCCAGGGCCATGCCGAAGCTGGAGATCAGCAGGATGACGGGCGCGGTGCGCCGCAGCTTGCGGTAGATGGTCTGGTCGATGACCACGGCGATGACGGCGGTGATGGCCATGGCGATGGGCAGGGCCACCAGCACGGGCAGCCCAAGGCTGACGACGGCCAGTGCCGAGAAGGCGCCCAGCGTCATGATGTCGCCGTGGGCGAAGTGGGCGAAGCGCAGGATGCCGAAGATCAGCGACACGCCGATGGCGCCCAGCGTCAGGATGCTGCCTAGCACCACGCCGTAGACGAGCAGTTGCAGAAAGTCGATCACGATGAATTCCCCCGTCAGCCGCCCAGGAACACTTCGGACACTTCCTCGTTGGCGAGGAGGTTTGCGCCGGTGTCGGTGATGCGGTTGCGGCCGGTGGTGAGCACGTAGCCCCGGTCGGCGATGTGCAGGGCCTGGCGGGCGTTCTGCTCCACCATCAGGATGCCGACGCCGGTCTTGTTGATGGCCTTGACCTGCTCGAACGTCTGGTCGATGAACAGCGGCGACAGGCCGGCGGTCGGTTCGTCCAGCAGCAGCAGCTTGGGCTCCAGCATCAGCGCACGGCCCATGGCGACCATCTGGCGCTCGCCGCCGGACATGAGCCCGGCCTGCTGCTTGCGGCGTTCCGCCAAGCGCGGGAACAGATCGAAAATCCACTCCATCTGCTTGGAGTAGTCGTCTTTCCGCAGGTAGGCCCCCATTTCCAGGTTCTCCAGCACGGTCATGCTGGGGAACACGTTGCGCTCCTGCGGGACGTAGGAGATGCCCTTGCCGACCAGCTGGTCGGGGCGCAGGTGGGTGATGTCCTCGCCGTCGAAGGTCATGGTGCCTTCGTTGATCTTCAGCATGCCGAAGGCGGCCTTCAGCAGCGTCGACTTGCCGGCGCCGTTGGGGCCGATGATGACGACGATCTCGTCGCGGTCGGCGGTCAGGTCGACGCCGTTCAGGATGTTCATCCCGCCGTAGCCGCCATGGATCTGCTTGATGTCGAGAAGGCTCATGCTTCCACCCCGCCGCTCATGCCGCCGCCCAGGTATGCCTCGCGCACCTGCTTGTCGGCCTTCACCTCGTCCATGGTGCCCTGGGTCAGCACGGTGCCCTGGGCCATGACGACCACGGGATCGCACAGCCTGGCGATGAGGTCCATGTCGTGCTCGATGATGCAGAAGGTATAGCCGCGCTCCGTGTTCAGGCGCTGCACGGCGTCGGTGATCTTCTTCAGCAGCGTCCGGTTCACGCCCGCGCCCGGCTCGTCCAGCAGGACCACCTTGGCGTCGGTCATCATGGTGCGGCCCAGTTCAACGAGCTTCTTCTGGCCGCCCGAGAGATTGCCCGCCACCTCGTCGGCGACGTGGGTGATCTCCAGGAAGTCCAGCACCTCGTCGACCTTCTCGGCGATGCGCTTGTCTTCTGCCGACACGCGGCTCCGGCGGAACCAGGCGGAGAAGAGGCTTTCGCCCGACTGTCCGGCGGGCACCAGCATCAGGTTCTCGCGCACCGTCATGCGCGAGAACTCCTGCGGAATCTGGAAGGTGCGAACGAGTCCCTTGTGGAAGCGTTCGTGCGGTGCCAGGTGGGTGATGTCCTCGCCATCCAGGACGATGCGCCCCTCGGTCGGCGCTACGAAACCGGCGACGATGCTGAACAGCGTCGTCTTGCCCGCCCCGTTCGGGCCGATCAGGCCGGTCACGGACCCCTTCTCGATGTCGAAGGAACATGCGTGAACCGCCTGAATGCCGCCGAAGGACTTTGAGACGTTCTCGATCCGTATCAAAGTTTAACAGCTCCCTGTACGTCTTTCGGCCCTCTGGGGCCATTCGGGCGGTCATAGCGGAAGACACTCGCCATGACAATGCCGAATGCCCGACTGTTGCCAGGGGCGAACGAATGTTCCAACCCTTGGCAGGAGGCCACGTTCGGGCCATATAGGGGGGCCTTCAGGACAAACGGTGAATCGAACCCATGCACGAGATCGTCGTACGCGGCGCGCGCGAGCACAACCTTCAGAATGTCGACGTCACCCTGCCCCGCGACAAGCTGATTGTGATTACGGGGCTTTCTGGCTCGGGAAAGTCGTCTTTGGCGTTCGACACCATCTATGCGGAAGGTCAGCGGAGGTACGTCGAAAGCCTGTCGGCCTACGCGCGCCAGTTCCTGGAACTGATGCAGAAGCCCGACGTGGAAAGCATCGAGGGCCTGTCGCCGGCGATCTCCATCGAGCAGAAGACAACCTCCAAGAATCCGCGCTCCACGGTGGGCACGGTCACCGAAATCTACGACTACATGCGCCTGCTGTGGGCCCGCATCGGCGTGCCCCACAGCCCGGCCACGGGCCTGCCCATCGAAAGCCAGACAGTCAGCCAGATGGTCGACCGCATCATGGAGATGGGCGAAGGCACCCGCCTTTACCTGCTGGCACCCATCGTGCGCGGCCGCAAGGGCGAGTACCGCAAGGAGATGCGCGAGCTTCAGGCCAAGGGCTTCCAGCGCCTGAAGGTCGACGGCGAGATGTACGAGATCGACGAGGTCCCGGCCCTCAACAAAAAGCTGAAGCACGACATCGAGGTCGTGGTCGACCGCGTGGTGGTGAAGGAGGGCATCGAGAGCCGCCTTGCCGACTCGCTGGAAACGGCCCTGGAGTTGACTGAAGGCCTGGCGTTTGCCGAGGACGCAAAGTCGGGCGAGCGCACGACGTTCTCCGCCAAATTCGCCTGCCCGGTCAGCGGCTTCACCATCGATGAAATCGAGCCGCGGCTGTTCTCCTTCAACAATCCCTTCGGCGCCTGCCCCACCTGCGACGGCCTGGGCCTGAAAATGTACTTCGACCCCATGCTGGTGGTCCCGGACGAGCGCAGGACGTTGCGCCAGGGCGCCGTCGCGCCGTGGGCCATGACCGGACAGGTTTCCCCGTACTACCAGCAGGCCCTGCAAAGCGTCGCCGAGCATTTCGAGTGCGACATGGAGACGCCGTGGAAGGACCTGCCCGAAAAGGTGCGCGAGGTCATCCTGCACGGATCGGGCGGCGAGCCCATCCGCATGCAGTACCGCGACGGCACGCGCTCGTTCACCACCGAACGCCCGTTCGAGGGCGTCATCCCCAACATCGGCCGGCGTTACCGCGAGACCGAGTCCCAGAACATGCGGGACGAACTG
The DNA here is from genome assembly GCF_044803115.1 of Caenispirillum salinarum. Lineage (GTDB taxonomy): Bacteria > Pseudomonadota > Alphaproteobacteria > Rhodospirillales > Rhodospirillaceae > Caenispirillum > Caenispirillum salinarum_A. The sequence goes on from NZ_CP085224.1 coordinate 2,616,698, forward strand.
GACAAGTACCGCGCCTCCGCCCCCTGCGAAGCTTGCAACGGCAAGCGCCTGAAGCCCGAGGCCCTGGCGGTTAAGATCGCCGGCGAGGACATCTCCGGCATCACCGACCTGTCCATCGGTGGTGCGCGCCACTGGTTCGAGACGCTTTCGCCGCACCTCAAGCCCCAGGACCAGGAAATCGCCAGCCGCATCCTGCGCGAGATCAACGAGCGGCTGACCTTCCTCAACAACGTCGGCCTGGAATACCTCACGCTATCCCGCACCTCCGGCACCCTGTCGGGCGGCGAGAGCCAGCGTATCCGGCTTGCCTCGCAGATCGGTTCGGGTCTGACCGGCGTGCTGTACGTGCTGGACGAGCCCTCCATCGGCCTGCACCAGCGTGACAACGATCGCCTGCTGGCCACCCTCAAGCGCCTGCGCGACATCGGCAACACGGTGATCGTGGTGGAGCACGACGAGGACGCCATCCGCTCCGCCGACCATTTGGTGGACATGGGGCCGGGAGCGGGTCTGCACGGGGGGACCATCGTCTCCCAGGGCACGCCGGACCATGTGATGAACGACGACGCCTCGCTGACCGGGCAGTACCTGACGGGCAAGAAGTTCGTGCCGGTTCCGGCGCAGCGCCGCACGGGCAACGGCAAAAGCCTGTCGGTCATCGGCGCCAAGGCCAACAACCTTCAGGACGTCACCGCCGACTTCCCGCTGGGCACCTTCACCTGCGTGACCGGTGTGTCGGGCGGTGGCAAGTCGTCGCTGGTGATCGAGACGCTGTACAAGGGCCTTGCCCGCACCCTGCACGGCGCGCGCGAGCATCCTGCGCCGCACGACCGCATCGACGGCATCGTGCACATCGACAAGATCGTCGACATCGACCAGAGCCCCATCGGCCGCACGCCGCGGTCAAACCCCGCGACCTATTGCGGCGCCTTCACGCCCATCCGTGACTGGTTCGCCGGGCTGCCGGAGGCCAAGGCGCGCGGCTACAAGCCGGGCCGCTTCAGCTTCAACGTCAAGGGCGGGCGCTGCGAGGCGTGCCAGGGCGACGGCCTCATCAAAATCGAGATGCATTTCCTGCCCGACGTCTACGTCACCTGCGACGTCTGCAAGGGCAAGCGCTACAACCGCGAGACCCTGGAGGTCACCTATCGTGGCAAATCCATCGCCGATGTCCTTGATATGACTGTGGAAGAGGCGGCGGAGTTCTTCAAGGCCGTCCCCGCCATCCGCGACAAGATGGAACTGCTCAAGCAGGTGGGCCTGGGCTACATCCACCTGGGCCAGCAGGCCACGACCCTGTCGGGCGGCGAGGCTCAGCGCGTGAAGCTGGCGAAGGAGCTGTCCCGCCGCGCCACGGGCCGCACGCTCTACATCCTGGACGAGCCCACCACCGGCCTCCACTTCGAGGACGTCCGAAAGCTGCTGGAGGTGCTGCATCACCTGGTGGACCAGGGCAACACGGTGGTGGTGATCGAACACAACCTGGAGGTCATCAAGACCGCCGACTGGATCATCGACATCGGCCCCGAGGGCGGCTCGGGCGGCGGCCGCATCGTGGCGGCGGGCACGCCGGAAGAGGTCGCCAAGGCCCCGGAAAGCCACACCGGGCATTACCTGGAGCCCTACCTGACCAACGTGGCGACCCGGCTGCGGGCGTGATGTTGGAAGTTGATAACGGATGTGGATTCCTGCTTTCGCGGCAATGACGGCGATTTAAGTATCGGTTCTGTCTACAAAAATATCCCGCCCCCCCAGCGAAAGCCGGGATCCATCTCCAGTCTCCTCACGCCCCCCGAATGATCTCCTCCAGCCGCTCGGCACGGTCGGCCGGTGCCGGGTGGGTCGACAGGAAGGCAGGCTGGCCGCCGCCCTGCCCCGCCATGCGGCGCCAAAGCTGCACGGCGGCGCGCGGATCGTAGCCCGCATCCGTCATCAGCCGCAGGCCAAGGCGGTCGGCCTCCAGTTCGTGCTCGCGCGTGTACGGCAGGGTCAGGCCGACCTCCACGCCCAGGCCGAGCACGGCGGCGATTTCCCGCCCATAGGCGACGTCGCCGATGTCCAGGAAGAACTCCACCGCCTCCAGCCCGAAATCCTTGGCGACGGCCGCGTTCATGCGCTCCTGCGCGTGTTCCGCCAAATGGTGGCCGATTTCGTGCCCCACCACGGCGGCGAGTTGCGCCTCTGTCCGGGCGAAGCGCATCATGCCCTCGAACACGCCGATCTTGTTGCCCGGAAGCGCGAAGGCGTTGACGGCGTCGCCCTCGAACACCTGCAACTCCCACGCCTGCGGGTCTTCGCCCATGGCGCGCAGCATGCGGCTACCGATGGTGTCCAGCACCTGATGAAAGCGTGCCTGGTCGGACAGCGGCGTCTGCTCCTTCAGTTGGCGCCAGCTCACCAGCCCCATTTCGCGCACTGTTTCGTCGCTGACCAGGTCGATCGGCCAGTCGCCGTCGTCACAGCCAGTCAGCGGCAGCGCAGCCAGAGCCGCACCGCCCAGCGTTAGCACGCGGCGCCGGGACAGCAAGCCACAGCCACAGGTCATCCTCTTACCTCTCATGGGGTTATGCCACCGTGTAAGGTGATGGCGCGGAGCCCTTGTGGCAAGCGCGCCGACGCCCAATAATCTTCCGCGTTCGCAACGATATCCATGGTTTACACGGCTGCCGGGCGATGCTTCGCTCTTGCTTGAAAAGACCGCCGGCGCCAGGAAGCCCTACATGAGCGATTCCGTTTCCGCCCCGCTCTCCTCCTCCACCGACGCCACGGCGGCCAGTGGGGGCGCGTCGCTTTTTCAGGCGGTCATGCTGTGCTGGGCCCTGCTGTTCGGCATGGGCCTGGTGATGCTGGGCACGGGCCTGCAGAGCACCCTGCTCGGCGTGCGCTCCATCCTGGAAGGTTTCCCGCCGGGCATCACCGGCATCATTCAGTCGGGATACTTCGCGGGCTTTGCCGTGGGATCGCTGTTCGCGCCCGGGCTGGTGGCGCGGGTCGGGCATGTGCGGGTGTTCGCCGCGCTGGCGTCCGTGGCGTCGATCGCCGTTCTGCTGCACACGCTCTACGTCGACCCCATCGTCTGGACGGCCATGCGCATCCTGACCGGCTTCTCCTTCGCCGGCCTAGTGGTGGTGGCGGAAAGCTGGCTCAACTACCAGAGCCAGAACGAGACGCGCGGCCAGATGCTGTCCATCTACATGGTGGTCTGCATGGCCGGCATGGGGGCGGGGCCGCTGCTGCTGAACATCGCCGACCCCGGCGGCTTCGTGTTGTTCGTGGTGGTGTCGGTGCTGGTGTCCGCCGCCCTGGTGCCCATCCTGCTGACGGTCGGCGGCGCCCCGCCTTTCGAAGCGCCGGAAAAGATGCGCCTGCGCGAGTTGTACAAGCTGGCGCCGCTGGGCATGACGGGCATGGTGGCCGCCGGCATGTCCAATGGCGCCCTGGTCGGCGTCGCCGCCGTCTATGCGCAGGAGGCGGGCCTGTCGCGCTCGCTGGTGTCGATCTTCGTGTCGGTGGCGTTGATCGGCGTCGTGATCGTCCAGTGGCCGGTCGGACGCCTGTCGGACCGCTACGACCGCCGCAAGGTGATGACCGCCGTCACCCTGCTGGCGGCCTGCGTCGCCGCCGTCGCGCTGGTCCTGGAGCCCGGCACCGTCCCCGCCCTGATCGCCGCCGCCGGTCTGGGCGGGCTGTCCTTCTCCATGTATTCGCTGGCCGTGGCGCAGACCAACGACCGGGTCCCCTTCAAGAAGATGGTCGGCGCCTCGTCGACGCTGGTGCTCATGTCGGGGCTGGGCTCCACCGTCGGCACCCTGGCGGCCGGTTTCTCGGTGGAGGCGCTGGGGCCGGACGGATTCTTCCTTTATTTTGTCGTGGTTCATGTGGCGCTCGGCCTCTATGCGTCCTGGCGCGTCGCCCAGCGCGACGCCGTGCCGGCCGAGGACCAGGCGCCTGCGGTCTACCTGGGCGGCTCCTACGCCACCAGCGCCGTCGCCACCGTGGCCGCCGTGGAGGTGGCCGAGGAAGCCTTTGAGGAACAGCAGGCCGAAGCAGCCGCCGCGGAGGCCCAAGAGGCCGAAGAGGCCGAGCACGGCCAGGACACGGAGCGCGACGCCTCATCCTCCTGAACACGCGAAGGCCCGGCCGGAAGCACATCCGGCCGGGCCTTCTCTATCTTTGTCCGCAGCGCGCGGCGGTCCGGGAGACTGGGGGACTGTCGATCAGGACCGCGCCGACTTGCGGGTCAGGAAGCTTCCTGCGCCTTCTTCTCGCGGGTGCGTTCCGGATTGGTGACGATGTCATAGCGGTGCGTGGCGCTGTCGATGGTCTGGCTGGTCAGGCCGCGCCAGAAGTCCAGGGCCTGCTGCTTCTGGAATGGGCCGTAGACCTCGAACTCGCGGCCCGGCGCCATCTCGGTGAAGCTGGTGTCCTTGTACTCGCCGCCGACGACATAGAACTGCTGGTCGGGCAGCTCGTCCTCGTTCTTCACGACGTAGCGGACCATGGCGTTGTCCACGGTCTGGCCGGTGATGGAACGCCAGAAGTTGTGGGCCTCCAGTTCGGTGAAGGGACCGTGCTTTTCCAGCTCCGTGCCCGGCGCCGGCTTGGTGAAGCTGGTGTCGGCGTATTCGCCGCCGATGACGTAGTAGGATTTCTTCATGACGCCCCGGTCTCCTCGATGACTGGCGATGAAACGACGGGGCCCTGTATAAGCCCTTCGGCCTTTTGTTGAAACCATGAACTTGGCCACCGCCGCCGGCCGCCGCGGGCGGCGGATCAGCCGCGCTGGACAGGCAGGCCCTGGCGGTTCCACTTCATCATGCCGCCCGCCACCACCTGCACGTTGCGCAGGCCCGCGCCCTTCAGCGTCCGCGCCGCCGAGGCCGCCCGGTTTGACGATTTGCATGCCAGGTAGACGGGCGTGTCGGCATAGGCCTTGAGGTCCTCGCTCAGGGTCTTGGCGCGGCTGGTCAGTTGCGAGATGGGCAGGTTCAGCGCGCCGGGCACGTGGCCGAGCGCATCATTGAACTCGTGCGGCTCGCGCACGTCGATGACCAGCGCGTCCTCGCCCGAGTCCAGCCGCTTCTTGACCTCGCGCGGCGGCACGAACGGCGCGCCCGCGATCAGCCGCGGGATGACCTTCACCAGCAGCAGGGCGGCAAAGCCCGCCGCGATGGCGGCCATGATGTCGCTGCCGAAGAATTGGCTGATGCCGTCGAGAAACTGGTCCATTGGAGGCTCCGAAGCGGTGGGCGGCCGCCCGGTTGGGGTGGGCCGCGAAAGGCGCACATAGAATGGGGCCGCGCGCGCGCAAGTCAACGCTGGACAGCGCCCCGCGCACCGACTACATGAGGCGCCATGTCCGATATTCGCCCTGTTCATATCATCGGCGGCGGTCTCGCCGGGTCCGAGGCGGCGTGGCAACTGGCCCGCGCCGGCGTTCCCGTCGTGCTGCACGAGATGCGTCCGGTCCGCCGCACCGACGCCCACCAGACCGATGGTCTGGCGGAGCTGGTGTGCTCCAATTCCTTCCGTTCCGACGACGACGACCACAACGCCGTCGGCCTGCTGCACTGGGAGATGCGCCGTGCCGGTTCGCTGATCCTGCGCTGCGCCGACGCCTGCGCCGTCCCCGCCGGCGGGGCGCTCGCCGTCGACCGCGAGGGGTTCTCCCGGGCCGTCCAGGCAGAACTGGAGGCGCACCCGCTCGTCACCATAGAGCGCGGCGAGGTCACGGGCCTGCCGCCGGAGGACTGGGACAGCGTCATCATCGCCACCGGCCCGCTGACCAGTGCTCCGCTGGCCGAGGCCATCGCCGCGCTGACCGGTGAGGACAGCCTGGCCTTCTTCGACGCCATCGCGCCCATCGTCTACAAGGACAGCATCGACTTCGACACCGCGTGGTTCCAGTCGCGCTACGACAAGGGCACCGGCACCGACTACATCAACTGCCCCATGAGCCGGGAGCAGTACGACGCCTTCCTGGACGCCCTGCTGGCTGCCGAGAAAACCGAGTTCAAGGAGTGGGAAGGCACCCCCTACTTCGAGGGCTGCCTGCCCATCGAGGTGATGGCCGAACGCGGGCGCCAGACGCTCACCTACGGGCCCATGAAGCCGATCGGCCTGACCAATCCGCACGATCCGACGGTCAAGCCCTATGCGGTGGTGCAACTGCGCCAGGACAACGCGCTGGGCACGCTCTACAACATGGTCGGTTTCCAGACCAAGCTGAAGTGGGGCGAGCAGAAGCAAATCTTCCGCATGATTCCGGGACTGCAAAACGCCGAGTTTGCGCGGCTGGGCGGAATTCACCGCAATACCTTCCTCAACAGCCCGCGCCTGCTGGACGAGCGCCAGCGGCTGAAGGCCATGCCGCGCCTGCGCTTCGCCGGCCAGATCTCAGGCTGCGAGGGCTATGTGGAAAGCGCCTCCATGGGTCTGGTCGCCGGTCGTTTTGCCGCCGCGGAACGCCTGGGGCTGGAGCAGGCGCCGCCGCCGCCGACCACCGGCATGGGCGCGCTTCTGGGCCACATCACCGGCGGGGCGGAAGCCGATACCTTCCAGCCCATGAACGTCAACTTCGGGCTTTTGCCCGACATTCTGCGCAATCCGGATACGGGCAAGAAGATCAAGGGCCGCGACCGCAAGGCGGCCTATACGGCGCGCGCCAAGAAGGACTTCACGGACTGGCTGGCGGCCTCCGCCCTGCCCGTTCCGGGCGACGACACGCAGGCCGCCTGACTGATCGCGATCAAGGCCTGCCCCGAAAACGAACGACGCCCCCGACCAGTATCGGGGGCGTCGTCGTGTCGGGGAAACGTGGTCGGGGACCGTCAGTGGAGGCTGCGCAGCCGATAGCCGTCGTCGTCAGTCTCGAACAGTTCACCCTCCAGGGCCGTGTGTGCCTCGGCGCTGCCGGACTGCCAGCCGCCCAGGCCCATCAGGCCGTGGAACATGAGACTGACGGCGATCACCCACGCTACGGCGGCCAGATGCTGGCCGAAAGTCGCATTTCTGGGATTCATTTCGCCCTCCGTCCCTCGGGATCGGTCTCAACCGGAACGGGAACACGTCCCGTCGTTTAGGCCCACGCTGTTAAAGTACGCCCGCAGCGAATCGGAATCAAGTCCCTGATTTACCGCCAAATGCGGCTTAACCGGTAGGCGTAGATACCACCGGACGACTCGTGGTCGTAGGACTCGGCATAAGACCGATATAAAGGGGTGCGCCCTACCCTCCCCCACGACATGATGTGGCGGAACTCCGCCGGCCCGTCGGTAAACCCTAGTACCGGCTCAGGAATGCCGCCGCGGTCAAACGGAGTGGCCGGACGTCGACGCGGCGCAGGTCGGGGTGGTACACGTTCCAGCCCAGCCGTTGCAAGCGCTTTAGATACCCATCGGCGAGAACGGCGGGCAAAAGCGCCGGAAGTGCGGCGCGGCTCACCCGCCCGCGGAGGCCGCGCGCCTCGGCCAGACGCGCCCGCGCCTCGCCCGCCAGGTCCCCGGCGACCGCAGCGATGGCATCGTGCGGCTTGCCGGCTGCCACCACGTATCCGTCGATGCCGCGCCCCGTCAACTCCGCTGCCGGCAGGTATACCCGGTTCTGGGCGGCGTGGAACGGCACCGCGCGCAGCAGGCCGGTGATCGCCCAGGCGGTGCCAACCGCGTCCGCCGCCGCCAGCGTCTCCTCGTCCGCGGCGCCCAGAACGCAGGCGGCAAGGCGCTGGACGCTTCCGCCGGTGTCGCAGGCATAGGACAGGAAGGCTTCGCGGTCCTCCGGCGGCTGGTCGTCCATGTCCCGCTCGCGCGCCTCCAGCAACGTCTCGAAGGGCTCGCGCGGCAGGTTGCGGCGCCGAATCGCACCGATCAGCGCTTCGGCCGTCGGATGCGTCGGCGGCGGCGTGTCCTTTTCGAAGACGCCCTCCAGCAGGTCACGCCAGAACTGCAGGCGCATGAGGCCCATCATGGGCTCGCTCACCTTTTCCCGGATGCCCGCCACATCGGCGTTGAAGGCGTACAGCGCGAAAAGGTCCTCGCGACGGTCCTGAGGCGCAAAAAGGGCCGTCATGAAGCGGTCGCGATCCTGGCGGCGCACCTCCTCTCCGATCATGGACAGGTCGGGGGTGCGCGGCTGTCGGGCGCTGTCGGGCATCTGGGTCCTTTCCTGTTGCGCGGGTTGCCTGTCGGCATCGTTTGGCGCGACGCGGCGTGCTGTGCCATATATAGGGTTCGTTTCGCTGAGAAAAGGCGTGCCATGTCAGGCTCCACCGCCTCCGCGCCGGACGCCGCACCGGCGACGGAGATCACCGAAGCCGTGCGCGCGGCGCTGTCGGGCAAGGGAATGGGCGACGAGAACTTTCCCGTCGCCTCGGCCCTGCTGGCGCGGCGGCACCGGCCGGTGGTCGCCGCCTACTACCGCTTTGCCCGCACGGCCGACGACGTGGCGGACTCCGAGACGCTGACGCCCGACGTCAAGGTGGCCGCCCTGGACGTCATGCAGGCGGTGCTGGAAGGGCGCGAGGACCCGGCCCTTTCGCCCGAGGCCGCCACCCTGCGCCCAATGCTGCACGAGCGGTGCGTGCCGCTGCGGGTGGCAAGCGACCTGTTGATCGCGTTTCGCGACGACTCCCGCGGGCTGACCTGCCGCACCTGGAGCGACCTGATCGCCTATTGCGAAAACTCCGCCAACCCGGTGGGGCGCTTCCTGCTGCGCCTGCATGGTGCCCCGGATGCCGCGGACCGGCCGTCGGATGCGCTGTGCACGGCCTTACAGATCCTCAACCACCTGCAGGACCTGCGCGAAGACTGGACGCGCCTGCATCGCCTCTATTTGCCGCTGGAGTGGATCGAGTCCGCCGGCGGCCATGCCGAGGACCTGGCCCGCATCCCGACGCCGGACCTGTTCCGGCCGCTGATCCTGGAGGCGCTGGACCGCACTGACGCGCTGATCGCCGAGGCCGACCGTCTGCCCGGCCATATCGGCGAGCGGGGGCTGACCATGCAGGCCCGCATGGTGGTGGAACTGGCGAGGCGTCTGTCCACCCGCCTGCGCCCCGACGCTCCCGAGACCGAGGACACGAAGGCAAGCCGCATTGACTGGGCCGCCGCCGCCCTGCGCGGTGCCTGGAGCGGGCTTGGGGGTCGGCCATGACGGCCGCCGCCACCACCGCGGGCCGTCCGGGCACGACCGGGGCGGGCGCCTTCACGTCCATCGGACGGATCGACGCCCTGGACTGGGCCCTGCCGCTTGTGCCGCGCGACCGGCGCGATGCCGCGCGCGCGGTGCTGGCGTTCAGGTCCGAGGTGCAGGCGGTCGCCGACGGAACGGCGCCGCGTCCGGAACGGCGTGGCCGGCTGGCGGCCTGGCGCCTTGAACTGGATGCGCTGGAAGCAGGGCTTCCGGCCACGCCGGTGACCATCGCCCTGCAACAGCCGCTCCATCGTCACCGCCTGCCCAGGGCGGAACTGGAGAACCTGGTGCTGGCCGCCGACATGGACGCAGGCGGCGTCATGGTGGCGCCGCCGCAGTGCGACCTGCGGCTTTACGCTCGGCGCTCGGGCGGGGCGCTGATCATCCTGTTGACCGCCGTCCTGGGCGACACCAGCCACGCCGCCGGCTGCTTTGGCCTGGCGCTGGGCGACGCGATGCGCCTGACCACGCTGCTGCGCGACCTGGGATCGGCCGCCCGTGCCGGGCGCCTGTGCCTGCCGCGAGAAGCCCTGGCGGAAGCAGGAATCGTTGCCGCCAGCACGGCCGAGGTGCTGGAGCATCCCGCCCTGGGCGCCGCCTGCGGGCCCGTGGCCGCGACCGCATCCGAACGCTTCCTCGACGCACGCCTCATGCTGCCCGAGGTGGCGCTGCCCGCCCGCCCCTTCCTGCGGGCGGTGCTGGAGGCTCACGAAGACCTGCTGGAGACGCTGCAGGCGCAGGGCCACGGCACGGTTTTCCCCCCGCTGCCTCCGCCCGGTCGGATGGCCCTGGCAGCCCGTGTGTTGCGGCATCGGCTCCGCGGTGCCGCATGAGCGGTCGGCACCTTCATGTCGTCGGTGCCGGCATGGCCGGCCTCGCCTGCGCGGTGGAGGCCGTTCGCGAGGGCTGGGCCGTCACCGTCCACGACAGCGCGCCGCGCGCCGGTGGGCGCTGCCGCTCCTACCACGACCCGGCGCTGGACCGGGTTCTCGACAACGGCAGCCACCTCATGCTGTCCGCCAACACCGAGACCCGACGGCTTCTGGAGACCACCGGTGGCTGGAAGCACGTGGTGGAGGTGACGCCGGCGGTGTTCGCCTTCCATGACCTGCGCGACGGCACGGCCTTCAGCGTCCGCCCCAACGCAGGCCCCCTGCCCTGGTGGATCTTCGCGGGCGGCCGCCGGGCGCCCGGTTCGACCGCCATGGATCACCTGAGCGCCCTGTGGCGGCTGTTCCGGGCTCCACAGGGCACCAGCGTGGCCGAGGCGCTGACCGGGCCGCTCTACGACCGCGTCTGGTATCCCATCGCCGAGGCCGTGATGAACACCGCACCGGCGGAGGCCTGCGCCGCCAGCTTTCGCGCCGTCGTCCGCGACAGCCTGCTGCGCGGGGAGCCGGCCTGCCGGCCGTGGCTCTTTCCCGAAGGCCTCGACGCCGCCCTGGTGGCACCCGCCGTCGAATGGCTGGAGGCGCGGGGCGCCGACGTTCGGCTGACGGACCCGGTGAAGGGCCTGGAGATCGAAGACGCCCGCGTCACCGCCTTGCGCACGCGGTCCGGCACCGTTCCGGTCGCGCCCGGGGATGTGGTTGTCTCCGCCCTGCCCGCCTTTGCGGCCGGCAGGCTGCTGCCGGAGTTGGCGCCCGAGGGGCTGGAGACGCGCGCGATCCTCAACGCCCATTTCCGCCTGCCGGCGCCCGTTGACCTGCCGCCGCCGGGGTTCCTCGGCCTGATCGGTGGACAGGCGCATTGGCTGTTCGTGCGCGGCGACGTGCTGTCGGTGACGGTCAGCGCGGCCGATGCGCTGGCGGTGCACGCCGACGAGGAGGTTGCGGCACGGCTGTGGTCGGATGTGGTGCGCGTGCCCGCGTTCTCCCACATCGGCAACCCGCCGCCGCCAAGCCGCGTTGTGCGGGAGCGAAGGGCGACGCTTGCCCATACGCCGGGCATCGATACCCGGCGCCCCGGTCCGCGCACCGGCCTCGGCAACCTGCTGCTGGCCGGAGACTGGACCGCCACGGGGTATCCCTGCACCGTGGAGGGCGCCGTAAGGTCCGGCGTAACGGCGGCGCGCACCGCAAGGACAATCCCCGCGCTGCACGGCCCGGTGGAGTGAGAGGGAATTTCTTCGCCACGAGGCTTGCAACATCGCGCCGCCGCGGCTTATCTAAACGCCTCGTTTAGACTCTTTCCAAAACCCGAATATTGCGAGGTTGGTAATGGCTTTCGAACTGCCCCCGCTGCCGTATCCCAAGGATGCCCTGGCACCGCACATGTCGGCCCAGACCCTGGAGTTCCACCACGGCAAGCACCACAACACCTACGTCACCAACCTGAACAACCTGACCAAGGACACGCCGCTGGCCACCCAGCCGCTGGAAGACGTCATCCACGAGGCCTGGAAGTCCGGCAACACCGGCGTGTTCAACAATGCCGCGCAGGTGTGGAACCACACCTTCTTCTGGCACTGTATGAAGCAGGGCGGCGGCGGTGAGCCGACCGGCAAGGTGGCCGAGAAGATCGACAGCGATCTTGGCGGGTACGCGGCCTTCAAGGAAAAGTTCACCGACGCCGCCAAGACTCAGTTCGGCTCCGGCTGGGCGTGGCTGGTCGCCAAGGACGGCAAGCTGGACATCATGAAGACCCCCAACGCCGAGAACCCGATGGTTCACGGTGCCACGGCCCTGCTGACCGTGGATGTGTGGGAGCACGCCTACTACCTGGACTACCAGAACCGCCGCCCCGACTTCGTCGCGGCGTTCCTGGACCACCTGGTCAACTGGGACCACGTGAACGAGCAGCTGGAAAAGGCCGGCGCCTGAGCGCCGACCGGACCGGCGAGTGGTTCATGAAAAAGGGCGGAGCCTCGCGGCTCCGCCCTTTTCCGTTGTCGGCCGCCAGGGCCGCCGCTACCGCAGCATGGCCACGCCGCGCCCGTCCAGGTGCGCCATGGGATCGACCGCCTTGGAGCCCTTGCGGATCTCGAAGTGGACCTGCGGGCGGTCGACATTGCCTGTCTGGCCCGAGTGCGCGATCACGTCGCCGCGCTGCACGGTCGCGCCACGCTCCACCAGAAGCTTGCTGTTGTGGGCATAGGCCGTCATCCAGCCGCCGTCGTGCTTGAGCAGCAGCAGGTTGCCGAAACCACGCAGTTCGTTGCCGGAATAGACCACCACGCCGTTCTCGGCCGCCCGCACGGGCGTCCCCTCGGGCACGGCGATGTTGATTCCGTCATTGTGCAGGCCCGCCCCGGCCGGGCCGTACTTGCTGATGATCTGGCCCTGCACCGGCCAGCCGAACCGCCCGCCGGAACGCGCCGGCGGCCGCGTGTCCACGGGAGCCGGCGGCGGCGAGGCTTCGGCCACCTGCGTCTCCGCGGGGCGGGGCGCCGCCCCGGTGGAGGGCGTGGAGGGCGTCTCCGGCGCCCGCTGGCGGTCCACCAGCAGCGGCGGCGGATCGGGCCTGCGGTCGCCGGACGACTGCGCCGCCCTCGGGGCCGGCACCGGCCCCGCCTGCGCAACGGCCGTTTCCACCCGCCCCGGCAGGACAAGCGGCTGGCCGGGATAGATGGTGTAGGGCGGCCGCAGTTCGTTCACCCGCGCCAGCGTGTTCATGTTGACGCCGAAGCTGCGGGAGATGCCGTAGAGGGTATCGCCCCGCGCCACTCGGTAGACCTCCTGCGCCGGCATGCGCAGAGTCTGCCCCGGATAGAGCATGTAGGGCGGATTGAGGCGGTTGATCTCGATGATCCGGCGCATGGGCACGCCGTAGCGCCGTGCGATGGCGTAGACGCTGTCTCCCCTCTGCACCACCACCTGCCCCGGCACCCGGCCGTCGACGACGGCCCCGCCTGCGGGCTGGTAGCCAGGATAGCGAGGCGCTGCATCCCATTGCACGCAGCCGCTCAGGGCCAGGCCGAGCGCGGCACAGGCCAGGATGCGGAAGCGCCGCCCGTGCGGCCGGCGCGGTGGCGATGGTGGGACGCGGGTCGTCATGGCCGACAGCCTATACGGGCTTGGCCCTCCGCTCAACGCGTTGTTGTCTCCGGTGATGTCAAAGCGCCTCAGCCGTTGCCGACGGGCAACCCTTCCACCAGCGGCACGAAGCGCACGGGGAACAGGCGCTCCACATGGGCCTGGCCGTCCTCGTCCTTGAGGACGCGCAGCAGGTCCTGGTCCTGCCCGGCGGTCGGGCCGACGGGCAGGATCATGATGCCGCCGGGCTTGAGCTGGTCCAGCAGCGTCTGGGGGATCTCGCGCGCTGCGGCGGCGGTGACCATGATGCGATCGAAGGGCGCCTGCTCGGGCCAGCCCCTGTTGCCGTCGCCGATGATGGTGTGGATGTTGTGCAGGCCGAGCTGGCGGAACCGCGCCTCGGCGACGCGCAGCAGCGGCCGGTGGCGCTCGATGGTGTAGAGCCGGCGGCACAGCTTGGCCAGGATCGACGCCTGGTAGCCCGAGCCGGTGCCGATTTCCAGCACCTTCATGCGCTTGTCCACCTGCAGCGCCTGGGTCATCTGGCCGACCACCAGGGGCTGGCTGATCGTCTGGCCGCAGCCGATGGGCAGGGCGCGGTTGGCGTATGACTGGTCCTGGTAGAGGTCTTCCACGAACAGCTCGCGCGGGATGCGCTCCATGACCTCCAGGACGCGCTGGTCGGCGACGCCCTGGCGGCGGAGTTCCATGATGAGCTGGGCCTTGTGGGTTTCGTCGATCACGAGAATACCTGCTTGAGCGACAACATGGTGGGCTGGTGCGTCAGGTCGACGCACAGCGGCGTGACGGCGATGACATTGCGGTGGACGGCCTCGATGTCCGTGCCGACGACGGTGGTGTCCTCGTTGCGCGCCGGGCCGATCCACACATAGGGCCGGCCGCGGGGATCGTGGCGCTCAATCAGGTGGTCGCCGAGCTTGCGCTTGCCCTGGCGCACCACCTCGACGCCCTTCACCTCGTCGGGGCCGCAGTTGGGAAAGTTGACGTTTATGGCGACGTTCCGCGCCCAGCCGGCGGCGCAGCAACGGCGGATGACGTCGGCGGCGTGGCTGCGCGCGGTGTCCCACGGCAGCGGGTCGGGGTGGCGGAAGACCTGCGACAACGCCATGGACTGCACGCCGAGCAGCGTACCCTCGATGGCGGCCGCGATGGTGCCCGAGTAGGTCACGTCGTCGCCGATGTTGGCACCCCGGTTCACGCCCGACAGCAGCAGGGTCGGCCGGCGGTCCTCGACCAGCCGGTTCACGCCCAGCAGAACCGCGTCGGTCGGCGTGCCGTCGACGGCGTAGTGCCGTTCCTTCACCTTGCGGTAGCGCAACGGGCTGTGCAGCGTCAGCGAATGACCGGCGCCGCTTTGCTCTCCTTCCGGTGCAATCACCCAGACGTCGTCGGTGAGCGTCAGGGCCACCTCTTCCAGCAACTTGATGCCCGGCGCGTTGATGCCGTCGTCATTGGAGATGAGGATGCGGGCTTCGGACAGATCGGTGATGGGCTCGAACATCGCAGGCGGTGCCTCATGGCCCGCGCGCCTCGCGTCGACGGTCGGCGGCGCGGTTGGTGGTGGGTGGGACTGAAGCGGAGCCGGCCGCACCGCCAGAACCCGCAAGCGGGCGGCGGCGCGGCACCGGCGTCACGACTGGTTGAAGTCGGTCTCGTCCACGCCGTCGGCGTCAAGCTCGTCGAAGGCGTCATCCCCCAACTGCTCCTCGCGCTTCTTCTGCATCATCGTGACGGTGACGATGGAGATCTCGTACAGCGCGATGAGAGGCAGGGCAAGGCCCACCTGGCTGATGACGTCGGGCGGCGTCAGAATGGCCGCCATGACGAACACGCCGACGATGGCGTACTTCCGCTTGGCCTTCAGCCCGTCGGCCGTGACCAGCCCGGCGCGGGCCAGCAGGGTCAGCACGACCGGCAGCTGAAAGCTGATGCCGAACGCCAGAATCAGCTTCATCACCAGGCCCAGGTACTCGCCCACCTTGGCTTCCAGCTCGATGGGCAGCACGGTCTCGCCGGCGCCGGTCTGGAAGCCCAGCAGGAAGCGCCAGGCCATGGGGATGATCAGGTAGTACACCAGCGCCGCGCCGATGGTGAAGAGGATCGGGCTCATCACCAGGAACGGCAGGAAGGCCTTTTTCTCATGGCGGTAGAGGCCCGGGGCCACGAAGCGCCAGAGCTGCCATGCGATGATCGGGAAGGCCACGACGACGCCGCCGAAGGCACCGACCTTGATGTAGGTGAAGAAGGCTTCCGTCAGCGCCGTGTAGATCATGCGCTGGCTGCCGCCGACCTCGCCCATGATCTCGGCGAGCGGCGCAACCAGGAAGCCGTAGATATATTCCGCGACGAAATAGCAGCCGAAGAACGCCACCAGGAAGGCGACGACGCAGTACAGCAGGCGTTTGCGCAACTCGAGCAGATGCTCAAGCAGCGGCATCTTGTTCTCTTCGGGATTATCCTGAATGGTGCCCATGGATCAGGCGCCCTTCTCGCCGCCGGCCGACCGCTGCGGCTCCGTGGAGGCAGCGGCTGCCTCGGGCTCGCGGGCATCGGCCGAGGACGAGGCCGACGACGCCTTGGCGGCCTCGGCCGGCTCGGCTGCGTCCGCGATGGGGCGGGCCGGGTCCTCGGTGGGGCGGGTCTCGGTGGCGGTCTTGGTCTGACGGGGCACGCTTTTCAGGTCCAGATCCTTGCGGGCTTCGTTCAGGTCCCTGGTGAAGTCGCCGGTGGGATCGACCTCCTTTTCGATCTCGCGACCGAGGTCCATGCGCTTGGCCTTGTTCAAGCCGTCGCGCACCTCCTGCAACTCGGCCTCGCGCACCACGTCGTCCAGGTGTCCCTGGAATTCCCGCGCCATGCCGCGGATCCGCTTGACCCACTTGGCGACGGTGCGCATGGCCGTGGGAAGTTCCTTGGGGCCCAGGATCAGGACCGCCAGGACGACGATCATGCCCAGTTCAGGCCAGCCCAAATCGAGCATCAACCAGACCTTTGAAGAGAGACGGCGGCGGCGGCACGGTTTGCAGGTGACCTTTGAAAGGCCGCCTCCAGCGACCGTGCCGCCCCTTCACCGAATAGGGTTGCGGGGAGCCCCGGGCATCAGCCCTTGGCGGCTTCCTCGTCGCGTTCCTTGTTCACCGAGGTGGTGTTGCTCGTGGCACCGCCCTCGATGGTCTTGGGCTCGGACTTCGCTTTGTCCTCAGACCCTTCGTCGTCTTCCTTCAGACCCTTCTTGAAAGCGTTGACGCCCTTGGCGACGTCACCCATCAGCCGCGGAATCTTGCCGGCGCCGAACAGGACCAGGACCACCAGAAGGACGATGACCCAATGCCAGATGCTGAAAGTACCCATGAACGTTTCTCCGAAGCTGACTGTCTGCGCCGCAGCAAAAAAGCTTGCGGATCATCGCAGAAAGACCCGTCCGCCGCAACACACAGGGCGGGCCTGTTTTTGCTAATGAGCCTCGCCCGCCGGGTAGACGAAGACGAGACTGTCGTCGAGCCCCACCTCGAGCCGTTCATCCGGCGGCGGCAGGTAGCGGCCCGGCACCCGGGCGTGCAGGTGCAGTCCCGCGCCTCGGTCCGGCACGTCGACCGACAGATGCACGAGGCTGGACCGGCCCAGCATGCGCGATGCCAGAACCCGTCCCACGACGGACGGCGATGACCCGTCCTCGATGGCGGTCAGCCTGAGCGCTTCGGGGCGCACCATCACGACGGCCTCGGTGCCGTCCTTGAGGTTCCCGGCGTCCAGCGTACCGAGCGGCGTGTCCAGCCGCCCGCCCCGGACCGTCCAGCGGAACTCGTTCACTTCTCCGAAGAAGCGGGCCGCGAAGGCCGTCTTCGGATAGCAGTACAGTTCCACCGGCGTCCCCATCTGCACGATCCGGCCGCCGTTCATCAGGGCGATGCTGTCGGCCATGAACATGGCTTCCTCCGGGTCGTGGGTGACCATCACCGTCGCGACGCCGGTATCCTTGAGGACATGCAGCGTCTCGTCCCGCACCTGATCGCGCAGCCGGCGGTCGAGGCCGGAGAACGGCTCGTCCAGCAGCATCAGCTTCGGCGCCGGGGCCAGGGCCCGGGCCAGGCCGACGCGCTGCTGCTGTCCGCCGGACAGCGTGTGCGGATAAACCTGCATATAGTCAGACATGCCCACCTGGGAAAGCACGTCCCGCGCCCTTTCCTGCTTTTTCTGTCGGGACATCCCCTCAAGCCCGAAAGCCACGTTTTCCGCAACCGTAAGGTGCGGGAACAGGGCGTAGTCTTGGAACAGGAACCCGACATTGCGACGCTCCGGCGGGACGAAAGTGTGCGGGTCCGCGACCTTCGTGCCGGCCACCCTCACCTCGCCTTCCGTCGGCGCCTCCAGTCCGGCGGCGATGCGCAGCGTCGTGGTCTTGCCGCAGCCCGAGGGGCCCAGCAGGCACAGGAACTCGCCGGGCCCGACAGCGAGGGTCACGCCGTCGACCACCGGCTTGTCGACCTCGTAGGCATGGCGAACCTCGGTCATCACCAACCCCGCCTTGTCGGGGTCGACCTTGTCGCGGAAGGGCACGGGGCGGATGGGCGCGATCTTCATGACGAGGTCCTCGGGGTCAGCGGGCGCTGCCGGGGCGCGAGCGGGCGATGGCGACAGACAGCAAAACTACGGGCACGATGCCCACCAGCACGATGGCCAGCGCCGCCGGTGCGGCCTCCTGCAGGCGTTCGTCGGACGCCAGCTCGTAGGCGCGCACGGCCAGCGTATCGAAATTGAACGGACGCATGATGAGGGTGGCCGGCAGCTCCTTCATCACATCGACGAAGACCAGCAGGGCGGCCGTCAGAATGCTGCCCCGAATGATGGGCAGGTGGACGCGCTTGAGCGTTGCCCAAGGCCCGAGGCCAAGCGTGCGGGCCGCCCCCTCCAGGTTCTGCGTCACCTTGCCCAGCGAGGCCTCGATGGCGTTGAAGGATACAGCCAGGAAGCGCACCAGGTAGGCATAGACCAGCGCGGCGATGGACCCGGTCAGCAACAGCCCCGTGCCGAAACCGAACACGGCCTCCATCCAGCGGTCCAGGGCGTTGTCGAAGGCGGTCAGCGGCACCAGCACGCCGACCGCGATCACCGAACCCGGCACGGCATAGCCCAGGCTGGCGACGCGGGCGGCGGCGAGCGTCAGGCGGCTCTTGCGCATGCGCTGGCCGTAGGCGAGCAGAACGCCGACGGCCGCCGCCATCATCGCCGCCACGCCGGCCAGGATGAAGCTGTTTGCGGCGCGGTCGAAGAAGCGGCCGCCGGACATGACGTTCGACCAGGTGTCGACTGCCCACTGGGCCAGCACCAGGACCGGGATCAGAAAGCCCAGGGCCAGCGGCAGGACGCACACCACGATGGCGCCGGCCATCTTCCAGCCGGTCAGGTGGACGCGCGGCAGGGCGCGGATGCGGGTGCTCATGTGCTGGTAGCCCGCCTGCCCCCGCGACCAGCGCTCCATGAGCACCAGGACGAAGATGAACAGCATCAGCACCGCGCCCAGCTGCGCGGCGGCGGCGGGCTCGCCCAGGCCGAACCAGGTGCGGTAGATGCCCGTGGTGAATGTGTCGACGGCGAAATAATCGACCGTGCCGAAGTCGTTGAGCGTCTCCATCAGCGCCAGGGCCGTGCCGGCGACGATAGCCGGCCGGGCCATGGGCAGGGCGACCCGGAAAAAGCTACGCCAGCGCCCGCAGCCAAGCACCCTGCTCGCCTCCAGCGCGCAGACCGACTGCTCCAGAAAGGCGGCCCTGGCCATCATGTAGACGTAGGGGTAGAGCACCAGGCTCATCATGGTGATGGCCCCGCCCAGCGACCGGATCTCGGGGAACCAGTAGTCGCGGCGGCTCTGCCAGCCGAAGACGGCCCGCAGGGCCTCCTGCACCGGCCCGGCGTAGTCCAGCAGGCCCGTGTAGGTGTAGGCGATGACGTAGGCCGGCACCGCCAGCGGCAGCAGCAGGGCCCATTCAAACATCCGCACGCCCGGAAAGCGGCAGATGGTCACGATCCAGGCCGTGGAAACGCCCAGCAGAAGAACGCCGCCCCCCACACCGAACATGAGCCCCAGCGAGTTGCCGATGTAGCGCCAGAGGACGGTGTCGTACAGGTGGCTCCAGACCTCTCCGGTGTCCACCCCCACATGGCCGACCACGACCAGCACCGGCAGCGAGATCAGCAGCGCCACCAGCAGGACGGCGATGGCCCACCAGCGGCTGCCGGTCGCCCGTCGCCGAGCGATTCCGGCCAGGCCGGCCTCTGGCTTGCCGGTATATTCGGGAACGCTGAGAGTTGCTTGCGCCACGGTGCTGCCTGGAGCCCTTCAGAACGTCGGAGGCCGTCGCGCGGACCGGCGCCTGAGCCCGACACCTTCCCGCGCCTGCTCACTGTGGTGCAAGGCATTCGCAATATCAAGACCCCACGGGACTTGGGTATTCAGCCGAGGGCGCATCGTGGGCGTCGGACTCACTTGTCGAACACCGCGCGCAGCATGACCTCTTCCACCACGCCCTCGCCCACCAACCGGCCGGTAACGGTGCGGAGGTTTTCCTTCATGACTGCCAGGTCTATCTCGCCATGGTCGCCCAACCAGCGGGGAATCCACTCGTGCAGGTAGCGCACCATGGCGTCCTGGATGCGCACCGTGTGTTGCCTTACGTCCTCGGCCGTGCCCTTGCGCACCTTGAGGCGGAAGTGGAAATAGATGGACCGGCGCAGCCCCTCGCCCTCCAGGATGACGGGCAGGATGAACGGTTCGATTTCCACGAATTCGGGGCGCACGGGCGGCGGCCGCACCTCTTCCGGCGGCGGCGGGTCCTCCAGCTTGATGCCCAGACCCAGAACGTCGGGAATGACGCCAAAGGCGGTCAGGCCCGTGAAGGTGCCGCCGGCCAGTGTGACCAGCACCAGAACAACCACCAGAAGCTTGATCATGTCCCCCGCGTTCCCCCGCCGTCCGCAATAGGCTCAGTAATGGCTCCAACTCGTGCCGCCCGCAAAGGGCTCGCACGGGCCGGCGCCGCGCCGCACGAAAATGTCGGACCCCGCGACCATACGCCCGATGGGTGTCGCCGTCAGTCCGCAGCGCACGGCGGCAGCACGCACCTGCTCCACCCGCTCATCGGGCAGGGTGAACAGCAGCTCGTAGTCGTCACCGCCGCACAGCACGCTGTCGAGCAGTGCCGCGTCCGCAATCAGCGCCGCACGGGCGGCGTCGGACAACGGAAGCACATCCAGATCGACTTCCGCTCCCAGGTGAGAATTTTCGCATATGTGTCTGAGATCACCCATCAATCCGTCCGACACATCCAGGCACGACCGAGCCATTCCCGAAAGCACCGGACCGAACGAGACCCGCGGGCGCGGCAGGCGGTAGCGGTCCATGAGGAAGGCCTTGTGCGCTTCGGACAGGCCCGCCAGGGCCGGATCGCCGCGGCAGACCTTGAGCCCCAACGCCGCATCGCCCAGCGTGCCGGTCACCATGAGCACATCGCCCTCCTTCGCCCCGTCGCGGCGCAACTCGCCGCCCGCCGGGGCACAGCCGAGCGCCGTGACGGTGATGGTGGCGGGGCCGGGAGTGGCGACGGTGTCGCCCCCCAGGACCGGGCAGTTGTAGGCGTGGACGTCCTCCGACAGGCCGCGCGCGAATGCCTCGATCCAGGCCTCGCCAGCATCCTTGGGGAAGCAGGCGGCGACAAGAATGCCCATGGGCTCGGCGCCCATGGCGGCGACGTCGGACAGGTTGACGCGCACGGCCTTCTTCGCGACAAGGTCCGGCGGGTCGTCGGGCAGGAAGTGCACCCCCGCCACCACGGCATCGGTGGTGACGACCATACGATACCCCTTGGGCAGCGACAGGATCGCCGCATCGTCCTTCAGGTGCAGCGCCCCGGGATGGCCGATGGTGAGCGGAGCGAACAGCTCGGCGATCAGGCCGAACTCGCCCCGCCCCTTACCATCGGAGCCGCCACCGGAACCCTCGGGGCCGCTCATCGGCCGCCGTCCCGACCCCGCTCCATCTCGTTGGGGCGCACGACGCGGGCCAGGCGGTCCAGCACGGCGTTGACAAGCCGCGTCTCGGGGCCGGCATAGAAGGCGTGGGCAACGTCGACGTATTCGTTGATCGCGACACGCGGCGGCACGTCCACGCGCTCCATGATCTCGTATGATCCACAGCGCAGCATCTCGCGGACCGTGTTTTCCATGCGGTCCCACTGCCAGCCCGAGGTCAGCGACTGGCTGACCGTCTCGTCGATGCGGGTCTCCTCGGCCAGCACACCGCGCACCAGCGAGACGAACAGCTCCTGGTCGAAGTCGATGAGGGTGGCGACGCGCTCTTCCTCGGTATCCGGGTCGACCTCGATCGCCTCGCCGCCCATGCGGCCTTCCAGGAAGTCGCGGATGACATCGTCGGCCGACTGCTCGCCGATGTGAATCATGTACAGCGCCTGGACCGCCGCCAGACGGGCGGCCGAGCGACGACGCGAGCCGCCGCCGGGAAGGCGGGACTTGCGGGGCCGCGGGGCCCGGGGATCGGCGTTGTTGCTTTGAGTGTCGGTCATGGACTCCGGGCTCACAGGCCCATCTCGCGTTTCACCTGGATCATGCGGAGCGCCGCCGCCGCGGCCTTGCCGCCGAAGTTCTTCTCGTCGACGCGCGCCCGGGTCAGCGCCTGCTCACGGGTGCGGCAGGTCAGGATGCCGTTGCCGATGGCCAGCGAATACTGCAGGGCCAGCTTCTGGACGCCATCGATGGCCTGGTGGCAAACGTGCTCGTAATGGTCGGTCTCGCCCTTGATGGCGCAGCCCAGCACCACGTAACCGGCGAAACGGGTGTCGGTCGCCCGCAGTTCCATGGCACGCACGGCAAAACGGATCACCGCCGGGATCTCCAGGATGCCCGGCACGATGATGCGCTTGTAGCCCGCGCCCTGCGCCGTCAGTTCCTGCACGGCACCCTTCACGAGCTGGTCGGAGATGTCGTCGTAGAACCGCGACTCGACGATGAGAAAGCGGGGACCGCTGGCCATTACTTCGGTTCCTTGTCTGCGGAGATCGGGCGCTGTTCCACCACCCGAAGGCCGTAGCCGTCAAGCCCGATGATGTGCTTGGGGGTGTTGGACAGCAAAATCATGTCGCGCACGCCAATATCCAGCAGGATCTGCGCGCCGACACCGTAGTCCACCAGGCGGCTGTCGGCCTTTTCGCCGGCCAGGCGCTCGCGGACGCGGTCGGAGAGGCTGGTGCGCAGCGGTTCGCGAATCAGCACCACGACGCCGGCACCGTGCTCGGCGACTTCCTCCATCGCGACGTGGAGCTGGCGGCCCTTGCCGCTCTCCTTGTCGCCCAGCACGTCCTCCAGCACGTTCAGCGCGTGCATGCGCACCATCACCGGCTCGTGGCCGGTGATGTCACCCTTCACCAGCGCGATGTGCTCGGCATAGGCCACCTCGTTGACGTAGACCAGCATTCGCCAGTCGCCGCCCCACTCGGAGGCGAACGGCATTTCCGCCTCGCGCCGGACAATCTTTTCCGACTTGCGGCGATACGCGATGAGGTCGGCGATGGTGCCCACCTTCAGGCCGTGGCGCTGCGCGAAGGGGATGAGGTCCGGCATGCGCGCCATGGTGCCGTCGTCGTTCATGATCTCGCAGATCACGCCCGCCGGGTACAGGCCCGCCAGCCGCGCCACGTCCACCGCGGCTTCCGTGTGGCCGGCCCGGACCAGCACGCCGCCCTCGCGGGCCCGCAGGGGGAAGACGTGGCCGGGCATGGCGATGTCGGTCTTGTCCTTGGTCGGGTCGATGGCGACCGACACCGTGCGCGCGCGGTCAGAGGCGGAAATGCCGGTGGTCACGCCTTCCTTGGCCTCGATGGACACCGTGAAGGCGGTCGCCAGGCGCGACTGGTTGTGGGCCTGCATCATGGGCAGGCCCAGTTCGTCGCAGCGCTCGCCGGTCAGCGACAGGCAGATGAGTCCGCGGCCGTGCATGGCCATGAAGTTGATGGCGTCGGGCGTGGCCATCTGCGCCGGAATCACCAGGTCGCCTTCATTCTCGCGGTCTTCGTCGTCCACGAGAATGAACATCTTGCCGTTGCGGGCGTCCTCGAGGATTTCCTCGATGGAGGAAAGGTACTCGCTGTAGGGCACGGTCAGTCCTTTTCGAGAAGGCGCGCGACGTAACGCGCCAGCATGTCGATTTCCATGTTGACGGGGTCGCCGACCTTGTAGGTGCCGAAGGTCGTGACCTCCTGGGTATGCGGGATGATGTTGACGCCGAAACGCGCGCCTTCGACCTCGTTCACGGTCAGCGAGACGCCGTCCAGCGTGACGGAGCCCTTGGGCGCGACGAACTTCTTCAGGCTCTCGGGCACTTCGAAAACGTAGCGGCGGCTTTCGTTCTCGCCGCGGATGTCCACCACCCGCGCAACACCGTCGACGTGGCCGGAGACCACATGGCCGCCCAGCTCGTCACCCATCTTCAGCGCCCGCTCGAAATTGACGCGGCGGCCTTCGTCCCAGTCGCCGAGCGTGGTCTTGGACAGGGTTTCGTCGCTGGCCTGCACCGTGAACCAGCCGCGGTCACCGGTGGTGCCCTTCTCGATAACGGTCAGGCAGACGCCGTTGCAGGCGATGGAGGCGCCGATATCCACCGTCGTCATGTCGTAGGACGTGTCGAAGGTGAACAGGGTATCCCCGCCGGGCTCACGCTTGCGCTCGCGCACGGTCCCCAGGTCGGTGATGATGCCGGTGAACATGAGTCAGCGTTTCTCCAGAACTTCCAGCACGTCGTCGCCGACGCGGGTGAACGAAACCGGTGCAAAATCGGGGGCTGCTGCCAACCGGTCAAGGGCCAGATCGGCGACGGCCGCGCGGCCGTCTCCACCGATCACCTTACCCGCCCGGAACCACGCCAGTCCATCCACGCAGCCGTCGCGCAGCATGGCAGCCGCCACGCGGCCGCCGCCTTCGACCAGAACGCGGGTGATGCCGCGCGCGCCGAGAACGTTCAGCACGGCTTCGGGCACCAGGGCGCCGGACTCGTCGCAGGCGGCCTCCAGGACCTCGGCGCCGTGCTCGGTGAAGGCCTCCAGCCGTTCGGAATCATGGCCCGGCCGGGTGACGATCCACAGCGGCACCGCCTTCGCCGACCGCACCAGCGCACTGGTTACCGGCAGGCGCAACGAGCCGTCGAGCACCACGCGAACCGGCGAACAATCCTCCAGTCCCGGCAGGCGGCAGGTCAGCGTCGGGTCGTCGGCCAGTGCCGTGCCGGACCCGATGAGGATCGCGTCGTGGGAGCAGCGCAGGAGGTGGCCGCGGCGGCGCGCCTCGGGCCCCGTGATCCACTTGCTCTCGCCAGAGGCCAGGGCGATGCGGCCGTCCAGCGTGGTGGCGCATTTCAGGGTGACCAGGGGCCGGCCGGTGCGCACGCGGCTGAAAAATCCGGCGTTCAGCGCTTCCGCCTCGTCCCGACGCACGCCTTCCACCACCTCGACCCCGGCCTCGCGCAGCCGGGCGAGGCCGCGACCGGAAACGCGCGGGTCCGGATCGACGGCCGCGGCAATGACACGCGCAACGCCCGCCCTCACCAGCGCGTCGGCGCAGGGCGGTGTCTTGCCGTAGTGGCTGCAGGGCTCCAGGGAAACATAGACATCGGCCCCCCGCGCCGCCTCCCCGGCCATCTCCAGCGCCAGCGGCTCGGCATGCGGGCGGCCGCCGGGCTGGGTGAAGCCGCGTCCGACGACATGGCCGTCCTTGACCACCACGCATCCCACGGTCGGATTGGGCCACACGCGCCCGAGCCCGCGCCGCGCGAGCGCAAGGGCCGCGCCCATGTGCAGGTGCATGGTCCGCGCATCGGGCGGCGAAGCGGCGTTTAGACCATGGCCCTCCGCGCCGCCGGCGGAGGCCCGGCTGGAAGACCCGGACGACACGGCGTCACTCGCCTCCCAGCTTTTCAACGAACTCGCCGAAGTCCTTGATTTCGCGAAAGTTCTTGTAAACGCTCGCAAACCGGACATAGGCCACCTGATCCAGCGACTGCAGCGCCTTCATCACCAGTTCGCCGATCTGCGCCGACTGGATTTCCGTCTCGCCGCTGCTTTCCAGCTGACGCTGGATGCCGTTGACGATCTGCTCGATCCGCTCCTCGTCGATCCCGCGCTTGCGGCAGGCGATGCGGATGGACCGGGTGAGCTTGTCGCGGTCGAAGGGGCTGCGCTGGCCGTGGCGCTTGATGACGGTCAGCTCGCGCAACTGCACGCGCTCGAACGTCGTGAAGCGGGACTGGCAGGACGGGCAGTACCGCCGCCGACGGATGGCGTTGTTGTCCTCCGTCGGCCGCGAGTCCTTCACCTGTGTGTCGTCATGTCCGCAGAACGGGCAGCGCATGGTCTCGGTCCCCCTCTCGTGGCGCCCAGCCGGCCACCCCTGCCCGCCCGAAGGCGGCGGCGCGGCCGGCTGGGAAGCGCCTTACATCCCCTGGTAGATGGGGAAACGCCGGCACAGGTCCTGGACGCGCTCGCGGACGGTGCCCTCGACGGTGCTGTTGTCGTCGGGGTATGCGGCCAGACCGTCCAGAACCTCGACGATCATCTCGCCGACCTGGGTGAACTCTGCCGTGCCGAAACCGCGCGTGGTGCCCGCCGGGGTGCCCAGGCGCACGCCCGAGGTGACCATGGGCTTTTCCGGGTCGAACGGAATGCCGTTCTTGTTGCAGGTCATGCCGGCGCGCTCCAGGCTGTGCTCGGCGACGTTGCCGGTCAGCTTCTTGGGGCGCAGGTCGACGAGGGTCAGGTGCGTGTCGGTGCCGCCGGCCACGATGTCCAAGCCACCCTTCAGGAGGGCTTCGGACAGCGCGCGGGCATTGGCGACCACCTGAGCGGCATAATCCTTGAAGTCGGGCTTCAGGGCCTCGCCGAAGGCCACGGCCTTGGCGGCGATGACGTGCATGAGCGGACCGCCCTGCAGCCCCGGGAACACGGCGGAATTGATCTTCTTGCCGATGTCGGGGTTGTTGGACAGGATCATGCCGCCGCGCGGGCCGCGCAGGGTCTTGTGGGTCGTGGTGGTCACCACGTCGGCATAGGGCAGCGGGCTCGGGTGCGCGCCGCCGGCCACCAGCCCCGCGAAGTGCGCCATGTCGACCATCAGCAGCGCGCCCACCTTGTCTGCGATCTCGCGGAAGCGGGCGAAGTCGATGACGCGCGGATAGGCCGAGCCGCCGGCGATGATGAGCTTGGGCTTGTGCTCCATCGCCAGGCGCTCGACCTCGTCGAAGTCGATCAGCGCGTCCTGACGGCGGACGCCGTATTGCACGGCATTGAACCACTTGCCCGACAGGGCGGGCGCGGCGCCGTGGGTCAGGTGACCGCCGGCGGCCAGGCTCATGCCCATGATGGTGTCGCCGGGCTTGGTCAGCGCCAGCATCACGGCGCCGTTGGCCTGGGCCCCGGAGTGCGGCTGAACGTTGACGTACTCGCAACCGAACAGCTTCTTGGCCCGGTCGATGGCGATCTGTTCCGCCACGTCCACGAACTCGCAGCCGCCGTAGTAGCGCCGGCCGGGATAGCCCTCGGCGTACTTGTTGGTCAGCACCGACCCCTGAGCCTCCAGAACGGCGCGGGAGACGATGTTCTCGGAGGCGATCAGCTCGATCTGGTCCTTCTGGCGGCCCAGTTCGTCGGTGACGGCCTTCATGAGGTCGGGGTCGGTCTCGGCCAGGGAGGCACCAAAGAAAGTGGCGGTGGACATCGCTGCGGGTGTTCCTTGAAAGAGCGAACGAACGATAGACAAATAGCCGATGAGACGGCCGGGATCAGACCGGGCGGCTCATCTTTTCGACGCGGCGGGCATGGCGGCCGCCCTCGAACCTGGTGTCGAGGAAGGTGGCGAGGCAATCCTGCGCCACGCCGGGACCAGTGGTCCGCCCGCCGAGCACCAGCACGTTGGCATCATTGTGCTCACGGGACATACGGGCGGTAAAGGCGTCGTGGACCAGCGCCGCGCGGATTTCCGGGTGACGGTTGGCGGCGATGGAGATGCCGATGCCGGTGCCGCAGATCAGTACGCCGCGGGCTGCCTTGCCGGACTTGACCGTCTCGGCCATGGCGTTGGCGAAGTCGGGGTAATCCACCGACTCCGTGCCGTTGGTGCCGAGGTCGAGCACCGACAGTCCGCGCGCCTCCAGGTCATTCTTGAGGAGTTCCTTGAGGTCCAGACCGCCGTGGTCACAGGCGATGGCGATGGTGTCGTCGGACATGGTGGCTCGTCTCGCTGGGTCGTCAGGGGGATTTTGCGGGACTGTTACCATATGTCGAGGCCGCACGCCAGCACGCCCACCACGTCATGCGACGCCCAACGCCTTTCGGCCCATGCCGCCGCGCCCAGCCCGTTCCAAGGGACCGGAATGGCGCTTGCCAGCCGTTGCATCTGGCCGAAAGTACAGGATGACGCCATAGTATCGACCGTGAAAACGCCGTTCACGTCCTCAATTCGGCCCGCCGCCGTCGACAACCGCAGGCTCGCTGGGGCCAATTCATCGCGCCGCGGCTGCCGTGTCGAAGTAGGTTTTATTGCTCTTGCACGCCGGGCAAGTAATGTTTTACTGACACGTCAGACACAACCAATTGACAGCGTGTTAAAAACCAACAAAAATAGCCACCGCGAGGGGCACTCGACGGGTAGGCGCGTGGGGTCGGCACATTGTAACGGAGCCGACGGACCGTGTCACCGCGTCGAGAAAACGTGCGGATCAAGAAACAAACTGGTGATGAAATGACAGAAGCCCGGCAAGATGAAAACAACCGTGACGACATGCTCCGCATGGCGGTCGACGTCGTTGCCGCCTATGTGAGCAAGAACAGCATGCCGGGGACGCAAATTCCGGAATTGATTCAGACCGTCTACGGCGCGCTCAACTCTCTGTCCAAGCCGGAGGCGGCCGCAGCAGAGGCTGCGCGGCCGGCGGTGCCGGTCAAGAAGTCGGTTACGCCCGATTACATCATTTGCCTGGAGGACGGCAAACAGCTGAAAATGCTCAAGCGCCACCTCCGGACCAATTACAACATGACGCCCGACGAGTACCGCGCGAAGTGGAACCTGCCAGCCGATTATCCGATGGTTGCACCCAACTACGCCCAGCAACGGTCGGCCTTCGCCAAAAAGATCGGCCTGGGCCGCAAGCCGGGTGATACGGCAGCGAAGCGGAGCAAGGCAGCGGCGAAATAGCCGCAGGCTCCACGCTCAGAGAACAAAACGGCCGCCGCTATCTGAAGCGGCGGCCGTTTCGATTTCCGGGTAGGTCCCGCGGGACCGACAGGGCGGCGGGGCTTTCCGATCCTAGACCACCGTGCCCCCGCTTCCGCCGGCTCCACCGCCGCGCCGGTCCCCCTGTGCGAGCACCCGGCGCAACTTGCGGATGGCGTTCTGCTCCATCGTGTAGCGTGAGTAGGTGGCCGGGGCGACAATGGAGACCTCGGTGTTGGTGCGCGCGTCGATGGCGGAGCAGCGGCAGACGTTCCCCATCTGCACGATCTCCAGATAGACGTCGCCTTCCCGCCGCTTCGCCATTGCTGCTCCGATGAAGCACTGTGCGCTCTGACACTGTCGCGACAGAGCCGCGTTCACGCGGCACGCAGCCTCACGCGCCTGACCGGCGCGGGGTCGCAGCCGCGCCCCTATTCGCACGTTCCGGTCCTGCATGACCGGAACGTGCCCCGCTTCCCATCCTCAGATCTCGCCGTCAATCATCTTGATGATGGCGGAGAAGTCCAGACCGCCGTTCCCCTTGGAAGACATCATCTGGTACAGGCTTTCGGCCGCCGCGCCGAGCGGCGTCGACGCGCCCGCCTTGCCGGCCGCATCCTGGGCCAGCTTGAGGTCCTTCAGCATCATATCGGTGGCGAATCCCGGCTGGTAGTCGCGATTGGCCGGCGAGGTCGGCACCGGACCCGGCACCGGGCAATAGGTGGTCAGCGACCAGCACTGGCCCGACGCCTTGGAGGAAATGTCAAACAGCTTCTGGTAGTCCAGGCCCAGGCGCTTGGCGAGCATGAAAGCCTCCGCCACCGACAGCATCTGGATGCCGAGCATCATGTTGTTGCAGATCTTGGCGGCCTGGCCATTGCCCGCGTCGCCGGCATGAACCACGGTCTTGCCCATGATTTCCAGGAACGGCCGGGCCTTCTCCGCCGCTTCTTCGGTGCCGCCCACCATGAAGGTCAGCGTGCCGGCCTCGGCGCCGCCGACACCGCCGGACACCGGGGCGTCGACCATGGGGAAGCCCTTGTCCTCGGCGGCGGCGATGACCGCGCGGGCGGTGTCGACGTCGATGGTCGAGCAGTCGATCATCAGGGTGCCGGGCGCGGCCGTGGCGAAGACGCCGTCGGTGCCTTCGTAGACGTGGGCCACGTGCTTGCCGGCCGGCAGCATGGTGACGATGACGTCCACGTCGCGCGCGGCGTCAGTGACCGTTTCGGCCGGCTCGCAGCCGGCGGCGACGGCCTTGTCCACGGACTCCTTGCTCAGGTCGAAAGCCTTCACGGTGTGGCCGGCCTTGGCAAGGTTGGCGGCCATGGGACCGCCCATGTTGCCCACGCCGATGAAACCGATGCTCGCCATGACGTCGTCTCCTCTGGTTTTCCTGGTCGTTTCCCGGAGCCTGCGGCGGCTCCTTATTGTGATTGACTTGCGGCGCCTAGTCGAACGTCAGGTCGCCCTGCTGCAACGGCGCGAAATAGGCATCGACGGCCTCTTCCTCCACACCTTCAAGGTCGGCCGGCATCCATTTGGGCGCGTTGTCCTTTTCCACGAGCAGCGCACGGACGCCCTCGAAGAAGTCGGGACCCGCCATGAAGCGCTGAGACAGGCGGTACTCGATCTGCATGGCGCGGTCGAAGTCCACCTGGGCGCCCACCTGCATCTGCTTGAATGCCACCTTGGTGGCCGTCGGGCTTTTCTGGCGGATGGTTTCGGCCGTCTGCGTCGCCCACTCCGAGCCATCCTCGGCCAGACGGTCGAGGATGCCCTCCACCGAGTCCGCGGCGAAGCAGTGGTCGATCTGGGCGCGGTGCTTTTCCAGCGGCGCCGTGCCCGGTTCCTCGTGGTACATGTCGAGAACCGCCGTCACCACCTGCTGCATCTCGTCGGCCGTCTTGGCCTCGGTTTCCGCCTCGCCCAGGGCCTTGACCATGTCTGCCAGGCGGTTGGACGGCACGTAGTGGGTCGCGATGCCGGTGTAGTAACAGTCAGCCGCCCGCAGGCGCGCCCCGGTCAGCCCCAGGTACATGCCGAGCTTGCCCGGCAGGCGCGGCAGGAAATAGGTGCCGCCCACATCGGGGAACATGCCGATGCCCGTTTCCGGCATGGCGAACAGGGTGCGCTCGCTCGCCACCCGGTGGGAGCCGTGCACCGATACGCCCACGCCGCCGCCCATGGTCACGCCGTCGATCAGCGCGACATAGGGCTTGGGATACATCTTCATCAGGCGGTTGAGGCGGTATTCCTCGGCATAGAAGGTGGCGAGGTAGGACTCGTCCTTCGCCTGCCCCGCCTTGTAGAGCGCCACCACGTCGCCGCCGGCGCAGAAGGCCTTTTCGCCCGTGCCCTGGATGACGACGCAGTGCACGGCGTCATCCTCGGCCCAGGCGCGCAGCTGCGGGTCGATCTTTTCCACCTGCGCGAGCGTCAGCGCGTTCATTGCCTTGGGACGGTTCAGCGTGATGGCGCCAATCCCGTCCTTGACCTCGAACAGGGTATCTTCCTCGGACATCCGGCCCTCTCTTCCGTCTGGTCTGCCGCCGTCCGGCCCTTAGCCGGCGATCATCTTGCGCGAGATGATAAGGCGCATGATTTCGTTGGTCCCTTCCAGGATCTGGTGCACGCGCAGGTCGCGCAGGATCCGTTCAATGGGATACTCGCGGATGTAGCCGTATCCGCCATGAAGCTGCAAGGCTTCGTTGGTCACGGCGAACCCCGTGTCGGTCGCCAGCCGCTTTGCCATGGCGCACAGGCGGGTGGCGTCGGGGTCCTTGCGGTCGAGCGTCCAGGCGGCCTTGTGCAGCAGCAGGCGCGCGGCTTCCAACTCGGTCGCCATGTCGGCGATCTTGAACTGCAGGCCCTGGAAGCTGTTGAGCGGCGCGTTGAACTGCTTGCGCATGCCGGTGTACTCCAGCGCCGCCTCCATGGCCGCGCGGGCCCCGCCCAGCGAGCAGGCGCCGATGTTCAGGCGGCCGCCGTCCAGGCCCATCATGGCGATCTTGAAGCCCTCGCCTTCCTCGCCCAGGCGGTTCTCCACGGGCACGCGGCAGTTCTCGAAGATCACGGCGCTGGTCGGCTGGCTGTGCCAGCCCATCTTCTCCTCCTGCTTGCCGAAGGACAGACCCGGCGTGCCGGCAGGAACGACCAGGGTGGAGATTCCCTTGGGCCCCGGCTCGCCGGTGCGGCACATGACCACATAGACGTCCGACCGCCCGCCGCCGGAGATGAAAGCCTTCTCGCCGTTCAATACGTAGTGGTCACCGTCGCGCTCGGCCTTCGTCTTCAGGCTGGCGGCGTCAGAGCCGGCCCCCGGTTCCGTCAGGCAGTAGCTGGCGAAGTGCTCCATGGTGCAGAGCTTGGGCAGGAACTTGTGCCGCTGTTCGTCGTTGCCGAAGCGGTCGATCATCCACGACGCCATGTTGTGGATGGAGATGTAGGCCGCCGTCGACGGGCACGCCGCGGCCAGTTCCTCGAAGATCACGGCGGCATCCAGGCGCGTCAGGCCGGACCCGCCCACGTCGTCGCGCACATAGATGCCGGCGAACCCAAGTTCGGCGGCGGCGCGCAGGGTGTCCTCGGGGAAAATGTGCTCGGCGTCCCATTTGGCGGCGTGGGGCGCCATCTCGTTCTGGGCAAAGGCGCGCGCGGCGTCCTGAAACGCCGTCTGGTCCTCGGTCAGCAGGAAATCCATCGTGCTTCCTCCCGGCATGTTCTTGTTTGCATACAATTTTGAGGAAGGATCATACACACCGAACGCCACCTGTCAAAGCGCAACCTTCCGATAACGGAACCCCACTTTCAGTACTGTACTACGAAGCAATTTCACACCCCGCACAGCAATGATCTGTTGACAGGGGGTGCGTTCGCGGGCTTACCTGCTCAACCAGGGAGACAGCAACACCATAGGGGATACCCGCGACCATGGACATGAAGAACGCCCGCCCCGAAACCATCGTCCTGCACGCCGGCTACCGCGCCGAGCAGACCACCAAGTCGGTGGCCGTGCCCATCTACCAGACGACCAGCTACCAGTTCGATTCGACCGAGCACGCGGCGAACCTGTTCGCGCTGAAGGAATTCGGCAACATCTACAGCCGGATCATGAACCCGACGGTAGACGTGCTGGAACAGCGGGTGGCGGCGCTGGAGGGCGGCGTGGCGGCCCTGGGCGTGGCGTCCGGGCAGTCGGCGTCGACCTTCGCGGTGATGAACCTGGCCTCGGCGGGCGACAACATCGTCTCCTCCACCGACCTCTATGGCGGCACCTGGAACCTCTTCGCCAACCAGCTCAAGCAGTTCGGCGTCGAGGTCCGCTTCGTCGACCCCGAGGACCCGGAAGGCTTCCGCAAGGCCGCTGACGAGCGCACCCGCGCCTTCTACGCCGAGACCCTGCCGAACCCCAAGCTGCACGTCTTCCCCATCAAGGAAGTGGCCGACATCGGGCGGGAGCTGGGCATTCCTCTCATCATGGACAACACGGCCGCCCCGCATCTGGTGCGCCCGTTCGACCATGGCGCGGCGATCATCGTTTATTCCCTGACCAAGTTCATGGCCGGCCACGGCACCACCGTCGGCGGCATGATCGTGGACGGTGGAAACTTCGACTGGGCCGCACATGGGGACCGCTTCCCCACCCTGAACAAGCCCGACGAGAGCTATCACGGTGCGGTGTGGACGGAAGCCACCAAGCCGCTGGGCCCCATCGCCTACATCATCCGCGCGCGCGTCACCCTGCTGCGCGACGTCGGCGCAGCCCTGTCGCCCTTCAATGCCTTCCAGATCATGCAGGGCATGGAGACGCTGCCGCTGCGCATGAAGGCGCACTCGGAAAACGCCCAGAAGGTCGCCGACTTCCTGTCCAAGCACCCCAAGGTGGGCAAGGTGATCTATCCCGGCCTCTCCTCCGGCA
The DNA here is from genome assembly GCF_044803115.1 of Caenispirillum salinarum. Taxonomy (GTDB): domain Bacteria; phylum Pseudomonadota; class Alphaproteobacteria; order Rhodospirillales; family Rhodospirillaceae; genus Caenispirillum; species Caenispirillum salinarum_A. The sequence goes on from NZ_CP085224.1 coordinate 2,650,067, forward strand.
AGCAGCGCGAGCGCGCCGACGCCGTGATGAAGGGCGGTTACTCGGGCCTTGTCGGCTTCGAGCTGAAGGACGGCCTGGAAGCCGGCAAGCGCTTCATCGACAGCCTGGAACTGCTGTACCATGTCGCCAACATCGGCGATGCCCGGTCCCTGGCGATTCACCCGGCCTCCACGACGCATTCGCAGTTGTCGGTGGAGGACCAGGTTGCCACGGGCGTCTCTGAAGGGTATGTCCGTCTGTCGATCGGCATCGAGCACATCGACGACATCCTGGCCGACCTGGAACAAGCGTTGGAGAAAGCGTGAGCAGCGACCCCGGCATCAGCCGCCCGACCGCCGTCTTCGGTTCCTTTCCGCGGGTGCGCATGCGCCGCCTGCGCCGGGATGACTGGACCCGCCGCCTGGTGGCCGAGAACCGCCTGACGGCCGACGACCTCATCTGGCCCTGCTTCGTCGTCGACGGCGAGCAGGAGCGCCAGGAGGTGGCCTCCATGCCGGGGGTCGAACGCCTGTCCATCGACCTGCTGGTCGAGGCGGCCGGGGAGGCCAAGGAACTTGGCATCCCCGCCGTCGCCCTCTTCCCCTCGGTCGATCCGGCGCTGAAGCACCCCGACGGGCGTGAGGCGACCAACCCCGAGAACCTGGTCTGCCGTGCCGTCCGCGCCATCAAGGAGGCCCACCCGGACCTCGGCATCGTCTGCGACGTCGCACTGGACCCCTTCAACAGCGACGGCCACGACGGCATCTGCCGCAACAACTACGTGGTGAACGACGAGACCGTCGCCGTGCTGGTCAAGCAGGCGATCGTGCAGGCCCAGGCCGGCTGCGACGTCATCGCGCCCAGCGACATGATGGACGGCCGTATCGGCGCCATCCGCGACGGCCTTGACGCTGCCGGCTTCGAGGATGTGCGCATCTGCTCCTACGCCGCCAAGTACGCCAGCGCCTTCTACGGCCCCTTCCGCGATGCCGTGGGCTCGGGCGGGGCGCTCAAGGGCGACAAGAAGACCTACCAGATGGACCCGGCCAACTCCGCCGAGGCCCTGCGCGAGGTAGCGCTGGACCTGCAGGAGGGTGCGGACATGATCATGGTGAAGCCGGGTATGCCGTACCTGGACATCATCCGCCGCGTGAAGGAGACCTTCGCGGTGCCCACCCTCGCCTATCAGGTCAGCGGCGAATACGCGATGCTGAAGGCCGCAGTCCACAACGGCTGGCTGAACAATGATGCCGCCGTGCTGGAAAGCCTGCTGGCCTTCCGCCGCGCCGGCGCCGACGCCATCCTCACCTACACGGCCAAGGAAGCCGCCAGGCTGATGCGCGACGGCTGAGAGCCCAACCCGAAACTCCGACGGGTCGGCTGTGCGGTGTTTTTTCCGCTCGGCTGCGCTGCCAATCTCCCCGATGCCGCCGGCATCGACTGCGTTTGGCGTCTGTCCGAAGCGAAAGAATCCCTCGGTCAGCCTCAGCCGCTGAATTTCCGGCTGGGCTCTGAGGGATCGGCGTTCCATCCCATCCCCGAAAAACCGACCAACGGAGCGAAACGCCCCGGAACAGGCCGCCCTGATGGGCGGCCCTTGTTTATTATCAATGAGTTACGGGACGGCCGTTCATAACCTGGATCAGGCTCTGTTCGATTGATTGGGGTAGCGGCTCATCCAAATGCGTCGAGTTGTCACAAATAACACGCAGCGCGCGCTCTTGACATTGCAAACACCCACCAAGAACAGTGTATCCGTTTTGCAACACTCGCTCCTGCAAAAGCACACTACCACTTTGGGAAGGGGAACGAGAGCCCCCTCTTTATTGGTTTCTCGCATGGCATTGAGGCCTTCGAAACCAAGGAGATATCCCATGAAAATGCTCAGCGCGCTCGCGGCCGCCGCGATCATCGTTCCGGGTGTGGCTTTTGCGCAATCGGACATCGACACCATGCAAGCCGGCAGCTACGCCCGTGGCGTCGGGGACTGGGAACTGCGCCTGTCGGGCACCGGCGCCAGCGATAAGGACTTCGAGACCACCAGCTTCGGCGTCAGCGGCACCGTCGGCCAGTATCTGTATCCCGGCGTGCTCGTGGGCATTCAGCAGGACGTGGCCTTCGCCGACACGGACGACGACAACCAGCTCAACGCGTCGACCCGCATCTTCGGCCAGTACGTCTTCGACCTGGGCCAGTGGCAGCCCTATGTCGGCGCGGCCATCGGCGGCACCTACGGCGAGGACGTCAACAGCACCTTCACCGCCGGCCCGCAGCTGGGCGTGAAGTACTACGCCGACCGCAACACGTTCATCTACGTGGGCACCGAGTACCAGTTCGCCTTCGAGGACAGCGACGAGATCGACGACGCCTTCGACGACGGCAGCTTCTACCACACGCTCGGCGTCGGCTTTAACTTCTGATCCCTTCTGCCGACTGTCGACCGCCTGTTCCGGCGGGACAGGGTCCGGGCGGCGCCTTCCCTACCGGGCGCCGCCATGACCCCGCCCCAGCCCCCGCCGGGACGCGGCATCACGCCGTCATCCATGGCCCTTCAGGAAATCCAGTACCGGCGCCATCTGGTCGGGCGACATCAGCCACGGTGCATGTCCGGCGCCCGGAACCTCCACCGCCTGGCAGCCAGGGCCGCGGCGCTTCATTTCCTCCAGCACCTCGGCCGGCAGAAGGTCCGACTGCGCGCCGCGCACCACCAGCACCGGCACCTGAACGCGGTCCCACAGCGCCCAGAGGTCGATGGGCTGCCCCGGCTCGACGGCCTGGAACGCCTGGGCGATGGCGGGATCATATGCCAGCCGAAGCCCCTGCCCCTGCGGATCGCGGCGCGTGGAGTGGTCGACAAAGGCGGGCCAGCGCTCCGCCGGCATGGGGCCGTAGGTGGCCGTCCGCTCCCTCAGGCGCCGCTCCGCCGCCGCCCGGTCGGGGAACAGCGGGTCCTCGCCCACATAGGTGCCGATGCGCGCCAGCCCGTCCCACGGGACCAGGGGGCCGATGTCGTTGATGACCAGCCGGCGAATGGGCGTGTTGGGCGTGGCCGCCAGCATCAAGCCGATCAGCCCACCCATGGACGTCCCCACCCAGTCCACCGACTCCACGCCGCTGCGGGCGATCAGCGCCGCCATGTCCGCCAGATAGAGCGGATAGGTGTAGCCGGTCTTGTCGCCCAGCCAGTCGCTTTTGCCACGGCCGAGCACGTCCGGGCACAGCACGCGGCGGTGCAGATCGTGATCCAGGCGCTCGGCCAGGGCGTCGAAGTCGCGGCCCTGGCGCGTCAGCCCGTGAACGCAGACAACCACGTCGCGCCGGCGCGGGTCGCCCCAGGACGTGTAGGCCATGCGCTTGAAGCCCTCGGGCCGCAGGACCCGCACATCCGTCTCGATCATGCCCATGTGGTCGCCTCCTCCCGGTTCCGCTGGCGTGGTGGAACGCGATGGTCGGGAATTTCGCGCCCCGGCACAAGAGTGGCCGGACCCGCCCGTGCGGGAAAGGGGCTGGATACTTTAAGGCTGCTTGATGTATACAAGTTGGGTCACAGGGAGAAACGTCCGGCGGTTGCGCCGGCGCACGATCGCAGACAAACGCCCGCCAGAGGCCGCCACCGGTGCGAAACGCCGGGGCACGATCGGCGCCATCAGGCCCCGCCGCAACCAAGGGAAGACAGGCGCGCATGCCGAGAAGATCACCAACGCGCGCGGACCAGTTGCGCCGCGCCCTTGAGGAAGACATTTTCGCCGGCACCCTCAAACCGGGTGACCGGCTCGACGAACAGTCCCTCGCGCACCGGTTCGAGGTGTCTCGCACGCCGGTCCGCGAGGCCCTGCGCCAGCTCTCGGCGTCGGGGCTCGTGGAAGTCCGCCCGCGCCAGGGCGCGGTGGTGTCCGTCATCACCCTGCCCCGCCTGGTGGAGATGTTCGAGGTCATGGCCGAGCTTGAAGCCATGTGCGCCCGCCTCGCCGCCCGGCGCATGAGCGACAAGGAACGCGCCGACCTCAAGCGATTCGTCGACGAATGCGAGGACTTCGAGAAGAAGACTGACCTGGAAGGCTACTACGCCGCCAACAAGGTCTTCCACGACGCCATCTACGACGGCAGCCACAACGAGGTGCTGGCGGACATGACCCGGTCGCTGCACCGGCGCACCGCACCCTACCGCCGTCACCAGCTCAACCGGCCGGGCCGCATCAGCGAAAGCCTGTCCGAGCACAAGGAGGTGGTGGACGCCATCCTCGCCTACGACGCCGACCAGGCGGGCCGCCTGATGGCCCGGCACGTCAACGTCCAGGGCGACGTCTTCACCGACTTCATCTCCACCCTGCCCACGGGCTATGTGGCCTGAATAAAGAAGGCATGACAAGCCCTTAGGGCAGCATCCTGATCCACAACGAGAATACGTCCAAGAGGCCCCCGAACGCCATGAACATGGTCAGCAGCATCCAGCAGAACACCGACCCCTTCGCGCTTGCCAAGGAACTGTCGGGCTTCCACCTGATTGACGGCGAGATGGTCAAGGCCGCCTCCGGCAAGACCTTCGACGTGGTCAACCCGGCCACCGGCGACGTCATCGGCCAGGCCGCCGACGGCGACGAGGCCGACGTCGACCGGGCCGTGCAGTCCGCCGCCGCCGCGCAGAAGGCGTGGAAGAAGATGCCGGCCCGCGAGCGCGGCAAGCTGGTCGCCGAGTGCGGCCGCCGCCTGACCGAGCACGCGGAGGAACTGGCCCGCCTGATCGCGCTGGAGACCGGCAAGGCCCTGCGCACGGAAAGCCGCGTGGAAGCCAACGTGCTGGCCGACGCCTTCGTGTTCTACGGCGGCCTGGCGAGCGAGCTGAAGGGCGAGAGCGTGCCCTTCAATCCCAACATGCTGACGGTCACCCAGCGCGAGCCCATCGGCGTGGTCGGCGCGATCATTCCGTGGAACGTGCCGCTGATGCTGATGGCGCTGAAGATCGCTCCGGCGCTGGTGGCGGGCAACACGGTGGTGGTGAAGTCGGCGGAAGAAGCCCCGCTGACCGTCCTCCGCGTCTGCCAGATCATGAACGAGGTCCTGCCCAAGGGCTGCTTCAACATTCTGGCCGGCTTTGGCCCCGAGTGCGGCGGCCCGCTGGTGGCGCACCCGAAGGTGGGCAAGGTGACCTTCACCGGCTCCGTCGAGACCGGCAAGATCGTCTCCAAGGCCGCCGCCGAGAAGCTGATCCCGGTGACGCTGGAACTTGGCGGCAAGAGCCCCATGATCGTCTTCGCCGACGCCGACCTGGACAAAGCCGTGGCCGGCGCGGTCGCCGGCGTGCGCTTCACCCGCCAGGGCCAGAGCTGCACGGCGTCGAGCCGCATCTACGTGCACGAGAGCATCCACGATGAATTCGTGCAGAAGCTCAAGGCCAAGGCCGACGCCATGAAGATGGGCGACCCGCTGGACGAGGAAACCGACATCGGCACCATCGTCAGCCCCGACCAGATGGAGCGCGTGAAGGGCTACATCCAGAAGGGCATCGACGCCGGCGGCACGGCCAACCTGTGCTCCCAGCTGCCCGACGACCCGGCGCTGAAGAAGGGCCTGTACGTGCAGCCCGTCATCTTCACCGACATCTCGCCGGACGCCCCGCCGAGCCGCGAGGAAATCTTCGGCCCCGTCACCTGCGTCTTCAAGTTCACCGACTACGAACAGGTGATCGAGGCCGCCAACGACAGCGAGTTCGGCCTGGCCGCGACCGTCTGGACCAAGGACCTGCACACCGCCATGGACGCCACGCAGCGCCTGGAGGCCGGCTTCGTGCAGGTCAACCAGAACCTGGTGGTGCAGCCCAACCTGTCCTACGGCGGCATCAAGAAGTCCGGCATCGGCCGCGAGGCCTCGCTGGAGGCCATGCTGGAACACTTCACCCACAAGAAGACCATCATCTTCAACATGGGCTGATACCAACGGCCGCTTGAGCATGAGGCCGGATGATACAAGATAGAGGGGTGCCGGTTCATCGACCGGCGCCCCTTTCGCTTGCCGGGAAAGGACATGGCCATCCTCCGCCGCCTGCGCCTGCACCACTGGATCACCGCCCTGCTGCTCGTGCTTCTGTCGCTGGTCATCCTGGCGATGCTGGGGGCGTGGCTGCTGCTGCACGGCAACCTGCCGCGCACGGCGGGCCGGCTTGACCTGCCGGTCCTGGACGCGCCGGTGGAGGTGGCACGCGATGCCCACGGCATTCCCACCATCCGCGCCGAGAACACGCGCGACGCCTATCTGGCGCTGGGCTTTGTCCACGCCCAGGACCGCTTCCAGCAGATGGAGTTCATGCGCCGCCTGGGCGAGGGCCGTCTGGCGGAGGTGATCGGCGAGGGCGCGGTCGGCACGGACCGCTGGAGCCGCACCCTCGGCCTGCACCGCCGCGCGCAGCAGAGCTACCGCGCCCTGGGCGACGAGGCCCGGGCGGCGCTTGACGCCTACGCCGCCGGGGTGAACGCTTGGCTGCGGCGCCGCGACTCGTGGCTGCCGCCGCCGCTGACGCTGCTCGACGTCCGGCCCGAGCCATGGACGCCGGCCGACAGCCTCGTTTGGCAGCGCCTCATGGCCTTCCGCCTGGCCGGCAACTGGCAGGACGAGGCCGCCAGGGCGCGCATGATCGGCGCCGGCCTGCCGCCGGAGCGGGTCGCCGAGCTGTGGCACGAGACCCAGGGCGTGGCCGTTTCCGAACCCGTCACCATGCCCCAGCCGGTGCGCGAAGCCGCGCTACCGCCGCCGCCCCCGGCCGAACTGGCGGCGACGCTGGCCTCGAATGCCTGGACCGTGGCGCCGGCACGCTCGGCCACGGGCGGGGCGCTGCTCGCCAACGACCCGCACCTGGGCTACCAGACGCCCATCCTGTGGTATCTGGCGCGGCTGGAGACCCCGCAATGGCAGGTTTCCGGCGCCACCGTGCCCGGCGTGCCCTTCCACCTGATCGGCCACAACGGCCGCATCGGCTGGGGCATCACCACCACCCACGCCGACACCAAGGATCTGTTCGTCGAAACGGTCACCGGCGACGGCACGACCTATCTGGCACCCGACGGCCCCCGCCCCTTCGAGACGCGGGAAGAGGTGATCGAGGTGCGCGGTGGGGAGCCGGTGACACTGACGGTGCGCGAAACCCGCCACGGCCCGGTCGTCACCGACCTGCGCGGCATGGCTGGAGTCGCCGACGGGACAGAAGTCCTTGCGCTCGCGGCCACCGGCCTGATGGACGGCGACCGCACGGCCGAGGCCATCATGCGCCTCAACCGCGCCGGCAACCGGGCAGAGTTCCTGAAGGCCATGCGCCTGTTCCACGCCCCCATGCAGAACGTCTTCTTCGCCACCACCGACGGCGACACGGGCTTCATCAGCGCCGGCCGCGTGCCCGTGCGCAAGGCGGGCGACGGCCGGGTGCCGGTGCCCGGCGCCGACGGCTCCCATGACTGGACGGGCTTTGTGACCTTCGAGGACCTGCCGCAGGCCTTCGCCCCGGCCTCCGGCACGCTGCTGAATGCCAACAACCGGGTGGTCGGCGACGACTACCCCCACCTCATCACCGCCCACTGGCCGCCGCCCTGGCGGGCCTTGCGCGGCGAGGCCCTGCTGGCCGGGCGCGATGCGCACACGGTCGACGACATGATCGCCATGCAGCACGACATGCGCTCCACCATGGCGGAAACGCTGGTGCCGGTGCTGCTCGGCGCCCTGCCCGCCTCGCCCGACACCGTGGAGGCGCGGCGGCTTCTCGAAGCCTGGGACGGCACCATGGACCCCGACCGGCCAGAGCCGCTGATCCTGTCGGCATGGCTGCCCCGGATCGAAAAGGCCCTGACGGCGGATGAACTGGGCGACCGCGCCGGGGACTGGCGGGAGAACGGCGAGCGCTTCATCGCCGCCGTCCTGTCGTCGCGGGACACCTGGTGGTGCGACCGGAAAGACACTGATGTATCAGAGTCTTGTGGCGACATCCTCGACCGCTCGCTTAACAACGCCCTGGCTGACCTTCGCGACCGTCACGGCGAGAACATGAATGACTGGCGGTGGGGCGAGGTCCACGAGGCGGCGCTGGACAACCGGCTGTACGGACGCATCCCGCTCATCGGCGGCTGGTTCAACCTCCGCCCCGAAATGGGCGGCGGAAACCACACGCTGCTGCGGGCCGGCTACTGGAACGGCGGCGAGAACGGCCGATTCGACGCAGTGCACGGTGCCGGGCTGCGCATGGTGCTCGACATGGCCGATCCCGGGGCGTCGCGCTTCATCATCGCGACCGGCCAGTCGGAAAACCCGCTTTCCGATCATTATGCCGACCAGATGCCGCTTTGGTCGCGGGGTGCGACACTGAGGCTGGACGGCGAGCCGGCTTCCGTGCTTCGCTTGGAGCCATGACCGCGAAAAAGACCCCAGACCCCGCTCAGGCTCCCGACCCCTCGGAGCTTCCCGACGCCGTTCGCGTGCCCGTCGCCGCCGCAGACGTGACTCTCGACGACATCCGCGCCGCTGCCCGGCAATTGGCCGGCACCGTCGTACGGACGCCCATGGTCGACTGTATGTCGTTGTCGCGCCTGTTCAAGAGCGACCTGGTGCTCAAGCTCGAGAACACCCAGGTCACCGGTTCTTTCAAGGCGCGCGGCGCGCTCATCAAGATTCTGACCCTGCCCGAGGAGCAGCGCCGGCGTGGCGTCGTCGCCATGTCGGCGGGCAATCACGCCCAGGGTGTGTCCTACCACGCCGGCCGCCTTGGCATTCCGGCAACCATCGTCATGCCCGAGGGCACGCCCTTCACCAAGGTGCGCCTGACCGAGCAGTGGGGCGCGAAGGTTGAACTGGTGGGGGAGACCCTGGAGGCTTCGCGCGAGCACGCCGACCGCTTGGCCGCCGAACACGGCCTGGCCTTCGTCCACCCCTACGACGATCCCGCCATCGTCGCCGGACAGGGCACGGTCGGGCTGGAGATGATGGAGGACCGGCCGGAGGTCGACGACATCATCGTGCCCATCGGCGGCGGCGGGCTCATGTCCGGCGTGGCGACGGCGGTCAAGGCGCTCAACCCAAGCGTCCGCATCATCGGCGTGCAGGTGGCGGCCTATGCGGGCTATGCCATGCATCGCATGGGCGGCATGCCGCCGGCAGGAGGGCAGACGCTGGCCGAAGGCATCGCCGTGAAGAGCCCAGGCGGTTTCACCACGCCCATCCTCGACCGTCTGGTGGACGAGTTGGTGGTGGTCGACGAGCCGGCCCTGGAACGGGCGGTCCAGTTGCTCATGGAGGAGCAGCACGTGGTGGCCGAGGGGGCCGGCGCCGCGCCGCTGGCCGCGGTCATCTCCCGCCCCGACATGTTCGAGGGCCGGCGGGCCGCGCTGACCATCTGCGGCGGCAATATCGACAGCCAGTTGCTGGCGTCGATCCTGCTGCGCGGCATGGCGCGGGCGGGTCGCATGGTCAAGCTGCGGGTGGAAATTCCCGACCGGCCGAGCGTGCTGTCAAAGGTGGCCGCAATCATCGGCCAGGGCGGCGGCAACATTATCGAGATCTACCACCACCGCTTGTTCCTGGACGTGCCGCTCAAGCGCACCGACGTCGACGCCGTCATCGAGGCCACTGACGCCCCCCATGTCCACCGCATCATCGAGGCGCTGAACGCCGCCGGCTTCCGCACCCGGCTGCTCAGCACCATGGGCCAGGAAAGCTGAGGCGCCCACAGAGCGCCGTCCTGCTCCGACAGGTGAACGGCCGGCCCCGCGGAAGCGGGCGCCGGCCGATTTCTTTGCGACCTTAACGGAACCTTAGGTGGGAAGGCGTCAGGAATCGACGGTCGCGTAGGCGCCGCGGAAGTACACCAACGGCTGCCCGCCCGCCTGACAGTCCACACGCTCAACCTTGCCGATGAAAATCAAATGGTCGCCACCCTCGGCCACACTTTCAACCACGCAGTCCAGCACGGCCAGGGAGTCGGGCAGCACCGGCGCGCCCGTGGCGCCCGACGTGGCGGCCAGGCCTTCGAACTTGTCGTCGCGGCGGCTGGCGAAGCGGATGGAGACCTCGCGCTGGTCCTCGCGCAGCACGTTGACGCTGAATCCGCCCTCGCGGAAGGCGTCAATGTTGCGCGTGTTGCGGTCCAGGCAGAACAGCACAAGCGGCGGATGCAGCGACAGCGACGTGAACGAACTGACGGTCACGCCGACCGGTCGCCCCGCTGCGTCGGTTGTCGTCACGACGGCCACGCCGCTGGGAAAGCAGCCAAGCGCCTTGCGAAAGGAACGTTCGTCGATGCTCATGAAGCGCCTTCCCTTGAGACCTGTCTACGGCGGCCGGCCCAGGGCCCGGCGGCCCGCCGGCGGGATGGACCTAGCATGATTGCGCAACCCGCGCAAAGGTGAGATTTCCCTACACCTTTGGCGGATGACGCTTCCCTTTCGATACCCCCCGTCGCTATAATCCCCGCCGCGCATCGGGTCCTTCGGTCAAAAGACTGTAAGAAAAAGCTTTTTCGTCGCGGTCGCGATGCGGGCAGAAGCCTTGAAGATGTGAACGTCGCCAGGACACCAGAATGCTTATCATCATCGGCACGATCATCGTCACCGTCAGCGTGCTTGGCGGCTATGCCATGCACGGCGGCGACCTGGGCGTTCTGTGGCAGCCGTTCGAGTTCGTTATTATCTTCGGCGCGGCCTTCGGCGCCTTCATCATCGGCGCGCCCAAGCCTATCCTGAAGGGTTCGATCAAGGCCATCGGGCCGATGATGAAGGGGCCGAAGTACAAGAAGGATGACTTCCTCGAGTTGTTGTCCATGCAGTATTCGGTCTTCAAGCTGGCGAAGACCAAGGGCGACCTGGCGCTGGAAAGCCACGTGGAAAAGCCCGGCGACAGCCCGCTGTTCCAGCGCTTTCCCAAATTTGCGTCCGACCATCACAACCTGGCCTTCCTGTGCGACTACCTGCGACTGTTGACGCTGGGCACCAACAACGCGCACGAGGTGGAGGCCATTATCGACGCCGAGATCGAGGCGCACCACCACCACAACCACTCCATCTCGTCGAGCGTCATCACCATGGCCGACGGCATGCCGGCCCTGGGTATCGTCGCCGCCGTTCTCGGCGTCATCAACACCATGGGCTCGATCACCGAGCCGCCGGAGGTGCTTGGCAAGCTCATCGGCGCGGCGCTGGTGGGCACCTTCTCGGGCGTGCTGTTCTCCTACGGCTTCTTCGCGCCCTATGGCCGCGCCATGGAAGCGGTGTTCGAGAACGAGACGCTGTACCTGAACTGCATGAAGGCGGGCCTGCTGGCCCACATGCAGGGCTACGCGCCGCAGGTCTCCATCGAGTTCGCCCGAAAGATCCTGCCCGACCACCTGCGTCCCAGCTTCCAGGAGCTGGAAGAGACCGTCACCAACCTGCCCAGCGAGTAATCCAGCAACCGGCCGCCCGGCCGGTGAAAGGTTGAGAGGCCGCCATGGCGGAACAGAACGTCACGATCATCAAACGGGTCAAGAAGGGCGGCGCCGCGCACCACGGCGGCGCCTGGAAGGTGGCCTACGCCGACTTCGTGACCGCCATGATGGCGTTCTTCCTGCTGCTGTGGCTGCTCAACGCGGTGACCGAGGAGCAGCTTCAGGGCATTTCCAACTATTTCAATCCGGCAACCGTGTCGCAGAACCCGTCGGGCGCCGGCGGCATGCTGGGCGGCCAGGTCATCGGCGAGGGTGCGAGCCAGAGCAACACCGGCTCGCCCATCGAACTCACCCTGCCGCCGCCGACCATCGGACAGGGCGGCGAGGACTTCACCGACCCCGAGGAAGGGCTGACCGAGCAGGACGTGGACGACACCGCCTCGGGCCGCCGCGGCACCGACATGGACGCCGAGGCCGAGCGCGAGGCCGAGCGGCTGGAGGCCCAGGCCGATCGGGTCGCCGACGAACTGCGCGCCGCCATGCAGTCGGTGCCCAGCCTGGCGAAGCTGGCGCCCAACCTCATGGTCGACCAGACGCCCGAGGGCCTGCGCATCCAAATCGTCGACAACGAGGGCAACAGCATGTACCCGGCCGGTAGCGCCGCCATGTTCCCGCAGACGCGGCAGCTGCTGACGCTTGTCGCGGGACTCATCCGGGAGGTGCCGCAGCAGATCGCCATCGACGGCCACACCGACGGCACGCCGTTCGCCGATGATACCGGGTACGGCAACTGGGAATTGTCGGCCGACCGCGCGCTGGCCGCCCGCCGCGTGCTGCAGGAGGCCGGCATCTCCGACCAGCAGATCAACCGCGTGACCGGCAAGGCGTCGTCGGAACTGCTGGTGGAGGGGGACGCGACCAGCCCCCGCAATCGCCGCATCAGCATCACGCTTCTGCGCGACAAGCCGATCGAGGACGAGGCCGAAGAACAGGAAGGCCCCCGCCGCCTGCCCAGCATCATCCGCGGCACCCCCTGACGCGCCGTCTGCCAACCCCGGATTCCAAGGGCGGCGCGCATGGATCGTCCGGCGGGCATCCGTCGTTTTTCATCACAGGATGCGCCGACGCGCATTCCCTCCGCGAAGGGGTGGCGAGACGCCGCCCTTTGCCCCATAGTTGGAGGAAACAGCGCCCCGCGGTGGCTGTGACGGCGGCGCCGGGATCGTCCCGGGCAGCGGCCGCACGTCCCGTCCGGTGATGAAAGGAGCGGCAGGTCTCCATGGTGATGGAACATCAGACGGTCAAAAGGCCGCAATTCTTCTTCACGACGGCGCCCATGCCCTGCCCCTACCTGCCGGGCCGCATGGAACGCAAGATTGTCACCGAGCTGAACCAGCCCGGCGCCGACGCTCTGCACGATGTCCTGTCCCGCGCCGGCTTCCGCCGCAGCCATTCGATCGCCTACGCTCCGGCCTGTTCGGGCTGCAACGCCTGCGTGCCGGTGCGAATCGTGGCGGCGGAATTCCGCATGACGCGCAATCAGCGCAAGGTGTGGAACGCCAACTGCCACCTGACGGTCAATCCCGCGCCGCCGCGCGCGACAGCCGAGCAGTACGCCCTGTTCTCGCGCTATCAGGCGGAACGGCACACGGGCAGCGACATGGCGCTGATGGGCTTTTACGACTACCGTTCCATGGTCGACGAAAGCCCCATCGACACGGCGCTGCTGGAATTCCGCGACGACTCGGGCGAGTTGAAGGCCGTGTGCCTGACCGACCGGATGAGCGACGGCCTGTCCGCCGTCTACAGCTTCTTCGACCCGCGGCTGCACAAGAAGTCCTTGGGCACACACATGATCCTGTGGCTGGTGGAAGAGGCTCAGCGGCGCGGCCTGCCCTACGTCTACCTGGGCTACTGGATCCGCGAGAGCCGCAAGATGGCCTACAAGATCCGCTTCCAGCCGCTGGAAGGCTTTACCAGCCAAGGCTGGCGGCGCATCGATGAAACGTTCGAGCCAGAGCGCCCGATCAGCCGTTAGCCAAACCCGACTCACGACGTTGCACATTCACCGAAATCGCTTATACTTCCGCAACTTGATTGCGGAGCAGCCCCCGCGTGTCTTGAACAACGTGCATATGAAAACCATGTGGGCTGAACCGGGATTAACCGGATAGTTGCAACAATTGGTTCCGTCTATTCGACGAGAGGAAATGTCCATGAAGCGTCGCGATTTCATCAAGGGTGCCGTTCCGGCCGCTGCCGGCCTCGCCGCCGCCTCCTCGCTGTCCGCGCCTGCCTACGCCCAGGGCAAGCGCCAGTTGAAGCTGGTGACCACCTGGCCGAAGAACTTCCCCGGTCTGGGCACCGGCGCGCAGCGTTATGCCGACCGGATCACCGCCATGACCGACGGCACCCTTGAAGTGAAGCTGCTTGCGGCCGGCGAACTGGTGCCGCCGTTCGAGTCCTTCGATGCCGTCTCCACCGGCACCGCCGACATGTATCACGGCGCCGAGTACTACTGGCAAGGCAAGAGCCCGGCCTTCAACTTCTTCGCGGCAGTGCCCTTCGGCCTGACGGCGACGGAAATGAACGCCTGGATCTACCACAGCGGCGGCCAGGAGGTTTGGGACGAGCTGTCGGCCAAGTTCAACATCAAGGCCATGCCCTGCGGCAACACGGGCGTGCAGATGGGGGGCTGGTTCAACAAGGAAATCAACAGCCTGGACGACTTCAAGGGCCTGACGATGCGCATGCCGGGCCTGGGCGGCGAGGTGCTGCGCAAGATCGGCGCGACGGCCGTGGCGCTGCCGGGCGGCGAAATCTTCCCGGCCCTGCAGTCGGGCGCCATCGACGCCACCGAATGGGTCGGCCCCTGGAACGACCTGGCCTTCGGCTTCTACCGCATCGCCAAGTTCTACTACTATCCGGGCTTCCATGAGCCGGGCGCGACCCTGTCCACCGGCATCAACCTGGACACCTGGAATGAGCTGACCGAGAGCCAGAAGGCCATCGTCGAGGCCGCCGCCAAGGCCGAGAACACCTACATGCTGGCCGAGTTCAACGCGCAGAACGGCAACGCCCTGAACACGCTGGTGAACGAGCACAACGTGCAGCTCAAGAAGTTCCCGGACGACGTGCTGAAGGCCATCGGCCAGGCTTCGGGCGAGGTCATCGCCGACCTTGCTGCCAAGAACGAGGACGTCAAGAAGGTCTACGACAGCTTCATCAAATTCCGTAAGAACGCGATGGAGTGGGCCAGCGTCTCCGACCAGGCCTACTGGGAAGCCCGTGCGCTGGACTACCCCTACGGCGAATAAGGCGCACGCGGCGGAGGCATAGGCCTCTCGCCGCCAGGGCCTGCGCTTCCAGAAGGAGGCGCAGGCCCCGCCTTTTTCGCGGCACGGGCGCCCAACGCATCATGACCGCCTTGGCGTCGGCGGCCCGAGCCGCGCATACTGCCCACGCTCCCGCTCCCGACATTCCACCGCCGGACGCTCCCGGCCCTCCAGCCCTCCGAGAGACGCAATCGTGCAGGCACTACACTCACTGGCGCGGGGTATCGACCGCACCAACGACCTGATCGGCCGCGCCGTGGCGTGGCTGACGCTCGCCATGGTCATCATCCAGTTCGTCGTCGTCGTCCTTCGCTACGTCTTCGGCCTCGGCTTCATCTGGATGCAGGAAAGCATCCTGTACATGCACGGCATCGTGTTCCTGGTCGGCGCCGGCTATACGCTGCTGAAGGAGGGCCACGTGCGCGTGGACATCTTCTACCGCGAGGCGCGGCCGGCCCGTAAGGCGCTGGTGGACCTGCTGGGCGTCATCTTCCTGCTGGTGCCGTTCTGCGCGCTGGTGTGGACGGTCGCCCTGCCCTACGTGATGAATTCCTGGGCCGTTCTGGAAGGCTCCAAGGAGACCAGCGGCATCCAGGGCGTCTACCTGCTGAAGACCTCCATCCTGGCATTCACGGTTCTGGTCGGCCTGCAGGGCCTGGCGATCGCGCTGAAGTCCATCCTGGTGTTGAATGGGGTGCTGGAGGACAACGGCGACACCACCGGCACCGAACGCGGGGGAGCGCACTGATATGAGCGACCTCGTTACCACCGAAGTCTTCGCCGGCCTGATGTTCCTGGGCACCATCATCGTCCTGCTGGCCGGTTTCCCCGTCGCCTTCACCCTGGGCGGATCGGCCCTGCTGTTCGGCGGCATCGGCTGGTTGTTCGGCGCGTTCGACATGGCCTTCGTCTCGGCCATGCCCCAGCGCATTTACGGCAGCATGACCAACGAGGTCCTGATTGCCGTGCCGCTGTTCGTTTTCATGGGCATCATGCTCGAACGCTCCAAGGTGGCGGAAGAACTGCTGGAGAGCATGGGCAAGCTGTTCGGCCCCATGCGCGGCGGTCTTGGCATCTCGGTCGCCATCGTGGGCGCGCTGCTGGCGGCATCGACCGGCATCGTCGGCGCCACGGTGGTCACCATGGGCCTGCTGTCGCTGCCCACCATGCTGCGCCGCGGCTACGACCCCAAGCTGGCCTGCGGCACCATTTGCGCCTCGGGCACGCTCGGCCAGATCATCCCGCCGTCCATCGTGCTGGTGCTGCTGGGCGACCAGATCTCCAACGCCTACCAGGACGCCCAGCGGGCGCTTGGCAACTGGGCGCCGGAGCCCGTTTCGGTGGGCGACCTGTTTGCCGGCGCGCTGATCCCCGGCCTGCTTCTGGTGGGCCTGTACATCCTCTATCAGCTTCTGATGGCAGTGGTTCGCCCCAAGTCCTGCCCTGCTCTGCCGGCGGACGAGCGGCTGGGAGGCGCCGACGGCACCAGCATCGCCACGCTGCTGCACGCCCTGATCCCGCCGGTGGTGCTGATCGTCGCCGTGCTGGGCTCGATCCTGGCCGGTGTGGCGACCCCGACGGAAGCCGCCGCCGTGGGTGCGGTGGGCGCCATCCTGCTGGCCGGCCAGCGCATGACGACGGGCCCTGCGTGGAGCATCTACGCCGCCGTGGCCGCTTTGATCCTGCTGCTGCTGCTGACCAGCTTCGTCGACCTGCGCGTCGCCCGAGACGTGATCCCAGCCGGCGACATGGCGGGCATCGTGCTCGCCGCCGCCTGCTGCGCCGTCATCGCCTGGGGTCTGATGGCGAGCGTGACCAAGGTGTGGAACGCCGGGACGCTGAAGGACGTCATGCGCTCGACCATGATGGTCACCTCCATGGTGTTCATCATCATTGTCGGCGCCGGCCTGTTCTCGCTGGTCTTCCGCGGCTTCGGCGGCGAGGAGATGGTGCACCACTTCCTCACCAACCTGCCGGGCGGCACGGTGACGGCGGTGATCGTTGTCATGCTGGTGATGTTCGTCCTGGGCTTCTTCCTGGACTTCATCGAGATCGTCTTCGTCGTCGTGCCGATCGTCGGGCCCATCCTGCTGCGGATGGACATCGACCCGGTGTGGCTGGGCGTGATGATGGCCATGAACCTGCAGACCAGCTTCCTGACCCCGCCGTTCGGCTTCGCGCTGTTCTACCTGCGCGGCGTGGCCCCGGCGAGCGTGACGACGGGCGCCATCTACAAGGGTGTCATACCCTTCGTCATCATCCAGATCCTGGCGCTGGGCGTGCTGGCCCTGTTCCCGGAACTGGCGACGTGGCTGCCGAACCTGATCTTCGGCTGATCCCCGTCCCGTGACGACATGACAAAGGGGCTCCCGACAGGGAGCCCCTTTTGCGTAGCGGCAATGGCCGGCCTCAGCCGCCGGTCAGTTCGCGGCTCTTGATGCGCAGGGTCTCGATCAAGCCGTCGACGCCCTGCCGCGCCAGGATGGAAGCGTACTCGCTGCGCTTGGTCGCCAGTTCGCTCACGCCCTTGCCGGCCAGGATGTCGACCACGCCCCAGCGCCCCTGGCGCTCTGCCAGGA
Organism: Caenispirillum salinarum; assembly: GCF_044803115.1. Lineage (GTDB taxonomy): Bacteria > Pseudomonadota > Alphaproteobacteria > Rhodospirillales > Rhodospirillaceae > Caenispirillum > Caenispirillum salinarum_A. The sequence continues at coordinate 2,667,352 of NZ_CP085224.1, forward strand.
CGTAGGAAATCTGCACCGGCTCCTTGGCCTTGCGGGTGATTTCGGTGCGGACGATGGTTGTGCCGCGCGGCCCTTCGTCTGTGCCCAGCACGCGGAACTCCTGCCCGTTGTAGTCATGGAAGCGGGCGGCGTACTGGGCCGTCGTCATGTCGCCGAAGACGTCGACCAGCGCCTGCCGCTGCGCGTCGCTGGCCTCGCGCCAGCCGCGGCCGACCGCGGTGCGGATCATCACGTCCAGCCAAAAGGCGTCCTCGACCGGCTGTTCCAGCATGTCGTAGCGGGCATGGAAGCCATCGGTCTTCATGGCCTGGAGCAGCGTGTCCTGGAATTCCCGCACAACGGCACTCGGCCCGGTGGCGGCTTCCTGCTGCTGCTCCTGGGCGGCGGCGGGCGCCGGCGTCAGCGCGGCGGGCGCGGCAAGCGCCACGCCCAGGCCGAGAACGGCGGCGGACAACAGGGGCGGGACGGGACGTGCGCGCATGGTAACCTCCGATAGCTCTTATCCGATCCGGCATTTTCGAACGAACGCCTGGACCCCTGTCCGGGTTATCGTGCAACCATGGCAGAATTTCGGGACCCGTCCATGCCGCTCTGGCTGACCGCCCTCACCCTCTTGTCCCTCGCAGCATGGCTGTGGCTGACGCTGATCCACGGCCGCGGCTTCTGGCGCGATCGGGACCGCCTGCCCTCTTCCGCGCCGCAACCACCCGCGCCGCCGCCGGGCGTGGTCGCGGTGGTACCGGCGCGCGACGAGGCAGAAGTGATCGGCCGGTCGGTCGAGAGCCTTCTGCGCCAGGACTGGCCGGAGTCCTTTCCGGTGATCGTCATTGACGATCACTCCACCGACGGCACGGCCGAGGCCGCCCGCGCCGGCGCCGCGCGGGTTCCCGGCGGGTCGGAGCGCCTGCATGTCATCGCCGCGCCGCCGCTGGAGCCGGGCTGGACGGGCAAGCTGTGGGCCCAGGCGGCAGGGCTGGCGCAGGCGAAGGAGGTCGCTCCGGAGGCGGCGGTGGTATGGCTGACGGACGCCGACATCGCCCACGGGCCGACGGTCCTCTGCCGGCTGCACGACCGGCTGACGCAGGACGGTCGCGTGATGGCCTCCGTCATGGCGCGGCTGGATACGGGCGGACGCTGGGCGCGCCTGCTGATCCCGGCGTTCATCTACTTTTTCCAGAAGCTCTACCCGTTTCCGCGCGTCAACGACCCCGCGGATTCCATGGCGGCGGCGGCCGGCGGCTGCGTCCTCGCCCGCCGCGAGGCCCTGGAGTCCGCCGACCTGCCCCGCGCCATCCGGGGCGAGATCATTGACGATTGCGCACTGGGCCGGGCCCTGAAGCGGCAGGGGCCGGTGTGGCTCGGTACCTCGGCCGATGTGGTATCGCTGCGGCCGGCGGCGGGGCTTGGCGACATCTGGCACATGGTCACCCGCACCGCCTTCGAGCAGTTGCACCACTCGGTCCTGCTGCTGGGGGGCACGGTGGCCGGCATGGCGCTGCTCTACCTGCTGCCGCCGCTGGCCTTTGCGCTCGGGCTGGCGACGGTTGACGCGGCGACGGCGGCCGCAGGCGGCGCGGCGTGGATGCTGATGGCGGCCACGCTGGCCCCGACGCTGCGGCTCTACGGCCTGGGCGCCTGGCGCGGCCTGCTGCTTCCCGTGGCGGGCGTACTGTACACGCTGATGACGCTGGACTCGGCCCGCCGCCACTGGCGCGGCCAGGGCGGGGCGTGGAAGGGCCGGGTACAGGGCGGGCGCGGGTCTCAGGCGCCCTGAACCTGCCGTCCCCAGCGCTGTACATACGGTCCCCAGTGCCGCGCCACCAGCGAGGCCGTCTCCGGGTCCTCGCGATAGGTGTTCTTGCGGTAGCCCGAGACGCCCTCCAGGTACGCGGAAAACAGGGGCGCGGCGGCCTCCCACCCGTCCAGGCCGAGCTGCCCGTAGACGCGCTCAAGCTCTGCCACGGGCTGCTGCTCGAAGGTCTCGAAGCCGATCTCGGCGTAGCGGTCGGCCGGCAGGTCGGCGACGTCGGCCAGCATCCGCTCCATCATGCGGCCGTAGGTGTTCAGCACCACCGCGTCCACGTCCACATGATCGTAGGGCTGCAACGCCATGGGCGGGAACAGCTTGTGATAGAAGTTGCGCATGCTTTCAAAAATGCGCACCGGGTCGCGGTGAACGTGGATGAAGCGGGCCTCGGGGAACATCTCGCGCAGCAGCGCCACCCGCGCCGTATAGACCGGGTTCTTGATGAGCAGAGGCTTGCCGCCCGACTCGACGGTCAGCTTGCGGCACAGCAGCAGGAAGCGCTCCTTCCATACCGAAAGCTCTCGCTCCGACACGCCGTCGAGGAACACCGCCTTGTCGAATTGTTCCTGAAAGCGGCCGGGGAAGTACAGCGCGTGGTAGTAGGACAGCGGCTGCATGTTCGCCAGCGCGATCTCGTCCTCCTGCGGGCTGTCCGGCGTCACGGCCACGTTGTCGATATAGCGCCCCTGCGGAAGCTGGCGCTCCAGCAGGGGACGGATCAGGGGCACCAGGGTCAGCATCTCCCACGGCATGCCCGTCGGCAGGGGCGCCAGGTATCCGAACTGCGGGTCGCGGCTGAGCACGTTGTAAAGGTGCGTCGTGCCGCTGCGCCAGTGCCCCAGGATGAACACGGGCGGCGGCAGGTCGGCCGGCAGGTCCCTCAGCCGCCGCGCCGTCACCATCCGCTCGGCCAGGGTGAAGGGCATCCGCCCCAGAACCGAACCCAGAATCCCGGCCACCTGCCCCCAATGCCGCGGCGAGGCCCCGCCGTTTCGCGCAAGGACCGTCATCAGGGTACCCAGGTTGCTGCCACTCAAAGGGTGCATGGGAGAGGATCGCTCCGTTGCCGTGGTGGACGAAGGGCGCTGCCGCCGGGCATCATCGGCGGACCTGCGCATTTGACCACACCAACGCTCCGGGTTGAACCATGGTACGCCCTCTGAACCTTGTTACCGGCGGCGCCGGCTTTCTCGGCCGCCACATCGTGCGGCAACTGGCCGAGGCCGGAGAGCCGGTGCGCGTGCTCGATCCCGCCTGCGGCCGTGTCGCCTGGCCGCAGGGGGTGGAGCCGGTGGACGGCTCCGTCCTCGATCCCGACCGGCTGTCCGCCGCCATGAAGGGCGTGCAGACGGTCTACCATCTGGCGGCCGTGCCGCACCTGTGGGCCGACGACCCCCGCGTGTTCGAGCAGGTGAACCTGGACGGCACGCGCACTGTGCTCGCGGCCTGCAAAGAGGCGCAGGTGAAGCGGGTGGTCGTGACCTCCTCGGCAGTGGTGCTGGTGGGCCACGACACCGCCTGGACCGGCAGCCCCATCACCGAGGACACGCCGCGCCCGCCCCTGGACGCCATGGTGGGGGACTACGCGCGCTCCAAATGCTCGGCGGAGCGCGAGGCGCGAGCGGCGGCGGCGACGGGCCTGCCGGTGGTCCTGACCTACCCCACCGTCCCCATTGGGGCCGGCGACGAGTCCGAAACGCCGCCGACGCGCATGCTCATGGATTTCCTGAACGGCCGGACGCCCGCCTACCTGCAATGCCGCATGAATATCGGCGGCGCCGCCGACATGGCGCGCGGACACATCATGGCCGCCCGCCACGGCGCCGACGGCGAGAGCTACATCCTGGGCGGCGAAAACCTGTGGATGAGCGACCTTCTGGCCCACCTGGAGGCGATCTCGGGCCGTGCCATGCCGCGCCGGCGGGTGCCCTACCCGCTCGCCCTGGCGGCGGCGAATGTGCAGGAGTGGTGGGCCGATACCGTCACCCATCGCCCGCCCCAGGCGCCGGTGGCGGGGGTGAAGCTGGCGGGGCTGCCCATGTGGTTCGACAGCGGCAAGGCCCGCCGCGACCTGGGCTGGCAGCCCGCCCCCCTGCGCGACGCCCTGGCCGACGCCGTGCGATGGATGCGGGAGACAGGCCGGCTGTAGGCGCGCGCCGGTCCGCGCCACCCCTTTTGTGCTAAACCTTTTATGATCGAAATATGGTAGGAGAGACGGATAAGGCTTAGCCACTGAAAAAAGCGGAGAAACCGTGCCGATGGAGCCAACCGTCATCGAGAGAATGCAAGTGTCCGTGTCGGGCACGGGCTCCCACACCGTCGTTCTTGCCAACGGCTTTGGCACGACCAAGGCGGTGTGGAGACGAATCCTGCCGTGGCTGGAGCAGCGTTTCCGCGTCGTCCGCTTCGACTGGCCGATCGAGCCCGAGCACTACGACCACCTGCGCTACAGCCGCCTGGACGGCTATGCCGACGACCTGATGCAGGTGATCGGCGCCGTGGATGCGGCGCCCTGCACCCTGATCGCCCATTCGATGAGCGGCATGATCGGCATGCTGGCGGGCAAGCTGATCCCGCATTCCTTCGACCGGATCATCATGATCAACCCGTCTCCGCGCTACATCGACGACGGCCGGTACACGGGCGGCTTCAGTGAAGACGAGGTCGCCGGCCTGATCAAGGGCCTGGACGACAACTACATGCAGTGGGTCGAGAATTTTGCGCCCGTCGTGGTCGGAGCCGAACCGGGCCACCCAGACGTGGCGGAGTTCGCCCGCGGCCTCGTCGCCATGCGGCCGGACGTGGCTCTCTCCATGGCCATCACCATCTTCCGCAGCGACTACCGCGACCGGTTGGCCGGCTTTGGAGTCCCGACGACCATCGTGCAGTCCACCAACGATCCCGCCGTTCCGGTAAAGGTGGGTGAGTACCTGCACAGCCAGTGGCCCGACAGCCGCCTCGTGGTCATGGACATGGAGGGTCACCTGCCGCACCTGACACAGGCCGACCGCTTTGTCCAGGTTCTGGAACAGGCGCTGTAACGCGCGCCCGGACCGCCCGGCGCTGCCCTGGCCCCGGCGCGGGCAGCGGCCTGAGCGTCGATCAAGGCGTCCAGGTTGCCAGGTGGCCGGCGACGGCCGGGCGGTCCTTGGGGCCGGGCGGGTTGACCACGGTGCCGATCCCGATGAAGCCGACCAGTTCCTCGCCCTCTTCCAGATGGAAGGTGCGGCGGAGGGCCTGCGTCGTGACTTCGGCGCCCGACAACAGCATTCCGCCGAACCCCATGGCCTCGGCCGCCAACAGGATGTTCTCGCAGGCTGCACCGACGCTCATGGCCTGTTCCTGCACCGGCACCACCGGGTGCGCGGGATCGGGGCGGAAGATGACCACGATGGTCTCCGGCTCCTTGTGCGCCTTCTTGCGGGCGCGCTCGACGGCGACGTCCGACGCATCGGGCTCCACCTCCAGCTTGGCGGCCACGAAAGCCTCGGCCAGCACGTCCCGATGCTCCGCCGGCACGCGCAGGAAGCGCCAGGGGCGGATGGCCCCGTGGTCGGGCGCGGTCAGGGCGCAAGCGATCAGCGTGTCGATCTGCGCCGCCGACGGACCCGGCGCGCCCAACCGGCGCGGGGCGACGGAGGAGCGGGACAGGATGAGGTCGATCAAGGCGTTATCGGAAGACATTCAAGCACCTTTTCAGATCAAAAACTGGGCGGGGTGCAGGCGGAAATCACACGGCACGGTTCGTCGCCCACGTTGCGGAAGCGGTGCGGCTGGCGGCTGTCGAACTGGTAGGCGTCGCCCGGTCCCAGCGTGCGCACCTGGTCCCCCACCGTCACCTCCAGCTTTCCGGAGATGACCACGGCCGCCTCCTCGCCCTCGTGGCGGAGCAGGATCTTGCCGGTGTCGGCGCCCGGCGCGTAGCGCTCGTCCAGGATCTGCAGCGCCCGGCCGGTCAGGTCGACGCCCACCTGCCGGTAGCTGATGCCGCCGCGGCCGATTTCCACCAACTCGTTGGCGGGAAAGAACACCTTCTGCTCGGCGTCCTCGGGCATCTCGAAGGCAAAGAACTCCGAGAGCCCCATGGGGATGCCGTCCAGCACCCGTTTCAGGCTGCCGACCGAGGGGTTGATGTTGTTGCTTTCGATCAGCGAGACGGTGGCGTTGGTCACGCCGGCGCGGCGCGCCAGTTCGCGCTGAGACAGACCATTCTGCTTGCGTACCGCCCGCAAGCGCGGACCGATGTTGAGGGTCATGGCCGGCACCCTTCGTTAAGCGCGTTCACGATCCTGAACACTGTGCGCTGCGTCATCAGGAATATCAACCACTTAACCAATGGGAAGAAAACGGCTTGTTAAGCCGCGCGCGCAGTGGGACCGTAGGGTAAAGCCGGACCGAAACCGGCGGAAAACCAAGCCCTTCAGGAGGTCTTCATGTTGGACGCGCCGTCCCCCAACGATCTTGCTCCGTTCTGGATGCCGTTCACGGCGAACCGCCAGTTCAAGTCCGCCCCGCGCATGCTGACCGGCGCCAAGGGCATGATGTACACCAGCCAGGACGGGCGGGAGATCATCGACGGCACTGCCGGCCTGTGGTGCTGCAACGCCGGCCACGGCGACCCGCGCATCGTCAAGGCCATCCAGGACCAGGCGGCGGAACTGGATTATGCGCCCGCCTTCCAGATGGGCCACCCCAAGGCGTTCGAACTGGCCAGCCGGCTGGCCACCATGATGCCGGGCGACCTGGACCATGTGTTCTTCACCAACTCCGGCTCTGAAAGCGTGGACACCGCGCTCAAGATCGCGTTGGCCTACCACCGCGCCAACGGCGAAGCCAGCCGCACCCGCCTGATCGGGCGCGAGCGCGGCTACCATGGGGTGGGCTTCGGTGGCATTTCCGTCGGCGGCATCGTCAACAACCGCCGCTTCTTCGGCAGCCTGCTGGCGGGTGTCGACCACATGCGCCACACCCACCTGCCCGAGCAGAACGCATTTTCGCGCGGGCAGCCCGAGCACGGCGCAGAGCTGGCCGACGACCTGGAGCGTCTGGTGGCCCTGCACGGGGCGGAGACCATCGCCGCCGTCATCGTCGAGCCCATGGCCGGCTCCACCGGCGTGCTGATGCCCCCCAAGGGCTATCTGGAGCGTCTGCGGGCCATTTGTGACAAACACGGCATCCTGCTGATCTTCGACGAGGTCATCACCGGCTTCGGCCGCCTCGGCTCGTCGTTCGCCTGCGAGCACTTCGGCGTGCAGCCCGACATCGTGACCACCGCCAAGGGCCTGACCAGCGGAACGGTGCCCATGGGCGCGGTGATGGTGCGCAAGCACATCTACGACGCCTTCATGCACGGCCCCGAGACCGCCATCGAGCTGTTCCACGGCTACACCTATTCCGCGCATCCGCTGGCCTGCAACGCCGCTCTGGCGACGCTGGACGTCTACCGCGACGACCAACTGTTCGAGCGCTGCGCCGAGATGGCGCCCTACTGGGAAGAGGCGGTGCACAGCCTCAAGGGCCTGCCGCACGTCATCGACCTGCGCAACATGGGCCTGATCGCCGGCATCGAGTTGGAGAGCATCCCCGGCCAGCCGACCAAGCGCGCCTTCGACGCGTTCCTCAAGTGTTACGAGAAGGGCGTGATGACCCGCACCACCGGCGACATCATCGCCCTGTCGCCGCCGCTCATCATCGAAAAGAGCCACATCGACCAGATCTTCGAGACCATCGCAGACGTCCTGAAGACGATCGAATAAGCGGCTGCAAACGTTATATAAACAGAGTTTCATTCCGTCCCCCAGGAGACAGAAATGCTGATCGGCGTTCCCAAGGAGATCAAGAACCACGAGTACCGCGTCGGCATGACGCCGGCCGCCGTGCGCGAGGTGATCGCTCACGGCCACCAGGTGATCGTCGAGACCAACGCCGGCGGCGCCATCGACCTGACCGACGACGCCTACCGCGCCGCCGGGGCGACCATCGTCGATGCCGCCGAGGAGGTCTTCGCCAAGGCCGACATGGTGGTGAAGGTCAAGGAGCCCCAGCCGGGCGAGTGCAAGATGCTGCGCGAGGGCCAGGTGCTGTTCACCTACCTGCACCTGGCACCGGACCCGCAGCAGGCCAAGCTGCTTCAGGAGTCCGGCTGCATCGCCATCGCCTATGAAACCGTCACAGACATGCGGGGCGGCCTGCCGCTGCTCGCACCCATGTCCGAGGTTGCCGGCCGCATGGCGATCCAGGCCGGCGCGCGGGCGCTGGAAAAGTCCGCCGGCGGGCGCGGCACGCTGCTGGGCGGCGTGCCGGGCGTGCCCTCGGGCAAGGTGGTGGTGCTGGGCGGCGGTGTCGTCGGCCTCAACGCCGCCAAGATGGCCATGGGCCTGGAGGCCGAGGTGGTGGTGCTCGACAAGTCCCACGCCCGCCTCAAGGAACTGGACATGCACTACGGCGGCCGCATGCAGACCATCTATTCCACGAATGACGCCGTGGAAGAGTACGTGACACAGGCGGATCTGGTGGTCGGGGCCGTGCTGGTGCCGGGCGCCAACGCGCCCAAGCTGGTCAACCGCCCCATGCTGTCGAAGATGCAGAAGGGCTCGGTGGTGGTCGACGTCGCCATCGACCAGGGCGGCTGCTTCGAGACGTCCAAGCCGACCACCCACGCCGACCCCATCTACATCGTCGACGACGTGGTGCACTACTGCGTCGCCAACATGCCCGGCGGTGTGGCGCGCACGTCCACCTTCGCGCTGAACAACGTCACCCTGCCGTTCACGGTGGCGCTGGCGGACAAGGGCTGGCGCGAGGCGCTGTCCGACGACGCCCACCTGCGCAACGGCCTGAACGTCGCCCACGGCAAGATCACGCACGAGGCCGTCGCAGAGGCGCTGGGCGCGGACTACACGCCGGCCGACAAGGCCATCGCCGGCTGATACCGCCGCAAGAACAGGGACATAAAAGATGACCTTCATCAACCACATGATCCCCGGCCACGGCGCCGGGTCCGATGGCTCGGGCACGCCCGTCTACAACCCGGCGACCGGCGAGCAGACGGGCACGGTTGCCAGTGGCGGCAAGGCGGAGGTGGACGCCGCCGTCGCCGCCGCATTGAAGGCCTTCCCCGACTGGGCTGCGGCGCCGCCGCAAAAGCGCGCGCGCGTCATGATGAAATACGTTCAGCTGCTCCAGGACAACGCCGCAGAGATCGCGAGGCGCATTTCCGCCGAGCACGGCAAGACGCATGACGATGCCCTTGGCGAGGTGCAGCGCGGCCTGGAGGTGGTGGAGTTCGCCACCGGCATCGCCAGCCACCTCAAGGGCGACTTCACCCGCGATGTCGGCCCCGGCATCGACAGCTTCAACCAGCGCGCGCCGCTGGGGGTGTGTGCCGGCATCACGCCGTTCAATTTCCCGGCCATGGTGCCGCTGTGGATGTTCCCCGTTGCGCTGGCCTGCGGCAACACCTTCGTGCTGAAACCGTCGGAGCGTGATCCCTCCGCCGCCCTGTACGTGGCGGAACTCGCCATCGAGGCGGGCGTGCCCGAGGGTGTGCTGACGGTGGTGCACGGCGGCAAGGATGCCGTGGATGCCCTGCTGACGCACCCCGACGTGCAGGCGGTGTCCTTCGTCGGCTCCACGCCGATTGCCGAATACGTCTATTCCACCGGCACCGCGCATGGAAAGCGCGTGCAGGCGCTGGGCGGGGCGAAGAACCACATGGTGGTTATGCCCGATGCCGACATGGACCAAGCCGCCGACGCGCTTATGGGCGCGGGATACGGGTCGGCCGGCGAGCGCTGCATGGCGGTCTCCGTCGCCGTGCCCGTGGGCGAGGACACGGCCGACAAGCTGGTGGAAAAGCTGGCCCCGCGCGTGCGCAGCCTCAAGATCGGACCGTCGACGGACAGCGATGCCGAGATGGGTCCGCTGGTGACCAGGCAGCACCTGGACAAGGTCTCGGGCTACATCGACAAGGGCGTGTCCGAGGGCGCGGACCTGGTTGTGGACGGCCGGGGCTTTTCGCTCCAGGGATACGAAAACGGCTACTTCATAGGCGGCACCCTGTTCGACCGCGTGACGCCGGAAATGACCATCTACAAGGAGGAAATCTTCGGCCCCGTGCTGAGCGTGCTGCGCGCCGCGTCGTTCGAGGAGGCCGTGACGCTCATCAACAAGCACGAGTACGGCAACGGCACGGCCATCTTCACCCGCGACGGCGACGCCGCGCGCACCTTCACCGACCGCATCGAGGTCGGCATGGTGGGCGTGAACGTGCCGATCCCGGTGCCCGTGGCCTACCACAGCTTCGGCGGCTGGAAGCGCTCCATCTTCGGCAGCCACGGCATCTACGGGCCCGAGGGCGTGCACTTCTACACCAAGCTGAAGACCGTCACGTCGCGCTGGCCGACTGGCATCAAGGAGGGCGCGGCATTCAACTTCCCCACGATGTAAGAGAAGGCCGATAAAGCGTTGTTTTCGCGGGCGTTTTCATTACTCGACCGCGCCAACGCCATTGTGCCTGTCGATGCCGCAGCGCTGTGACGGCCCATCAGTCTGGAATGGAAAAACCCCGCCGGTGCGCTCCGGCGGGGTTTTCCAAGCTGCTGGCCGGGGGCGTCCCCCCGAATGACAGGGCAGCACCGCTTACTTGCGCAGGCCTTCCTGGTAGGCCTGCTCCATGCGGTTGACCACCTGCTCGGCGCGGCGGGCGGCGGCCTCGGCGCGCTCGGCGGCCGCGGCGGCGCGCTCGGCGGCCGTCATGGTCATGTCACGGCCTTCCATGGTCTGCTGGTGCACCGTCCCGATCGCATTCATGCCGGGCTGGTCCGGGTTCTCGACATTGTTGGCGCACGCGCCAAGGGCCAGGGTGGAGGTCGCGACGGCCGCGATCATCAATGCGCGCATGGGTCGACTCCTTTGCAATTGCTTAAACAACACACGATCAACGGTTAGCCTCGGCATTCGTGGCAAAAAAGATGGCGGGCGACATAAAGAAACGGGCCCGCCGTCGCCGGCGGGCCCGTCCTGCAAGCATCGTCACTGGTTGCCGGCGTTCAGTCGTTCAGCGCCGACCACATCTCCTGGTCGCGCTCGGCCGTCCAGATGTTGGGACGGTCCAGGCCCTTCGCCTCGTCCACCGCGCGGGCGACGTCGAACGGCATGCAGTGTTCGTAAATGACCCAGTGGCCGTACTTCGGGTCCATGCGCTGCTTGCAGAGCGCGTAGATGTCCTTCAGCGCCATGTCCTTCTCCACGCCTTCGCGCGCGGTCTGGTACAGGTCCGTCAGGAAGGCCTGAGTTTCCGCCATGGCGGTTTCGCAGTCCGCGGCATTCATCAGCGCATCGCCGCGGCCGGGCACCAGCTTTTCCGGCTTCAGCTCACGCAGGCGCTGGAGGGTTTCCGGCCAGTCGCGCAGGTGCGCGTCGCCGGTATAGGGCGTGGCGCCGAACTCCACCAGATCACCGGAGTACAGCACCTTCTGGTCGGGCAGCCAGGCAATGGTGTCGCCCTGGGTGTGGCCCCGGCCGGGGTTCCAGATTTCGACGCGCTGGTTGCCCAGGTCCACCGTCAGCTTGCCGTCGACCACGATGTTGGGCCAGGTCAGGCTCTTGATGCTCTCATGGCCCTCGAACAGGCGGGGGAAGCGGCCGAACTCGCTCTCCCAGTCCTGCTGGCCGCGCTCCACGATCAGTTCATAGGTGCGCTGGCTGGCGATGATGTTTTCCGCCCCATAAGCCGCCGCGCCCAGCACGCGCACGGCGTGATAGTGGGTGAGCAGAATGAACTTGATGGGCTTGTCGGTCACCTTGCGGATTTCGGCGATGACCTTCTGCGCCATCTTGGGCGTCGCCTGGGTGTCGAGCACCATCACGGCGTCGTCGCCGACGATGACGCCGGTGTTGGGGTCGCCCTCGGCCGTGAAGGCATAGGCGCCCCGGCCCAACTCGGCGAAGGTGATGGTCTTCTCGCCCAGGTCACCGGTGGAGGCAAACGTCTTCGTCGCCATTGTGGAGCGTCTCCATTTTCTCTGATGTGTCGTTGGAGGCGACGGGCGCCTCGGTTCCCGCATCGTATCAGCATACGGTTTCAAATGAAACCAAAGTGCATGACTCAAAGCCCCAGATAGGCGGCTTTCACCTTTTCGTCGTTGATGAGGTTATCGCCCGTGTCGGTGAGCACGATGCGCCCGGTCTCGATCACGTATCCCCGGTCGGCGATGGCGAGCGCCTGGAAGGCGTTCTGCTCCACCAACAGGATGGTCGTGCCCTGCTCCCGCAGCATCTGGACGATGTTGAAGATCTCGCCGACCAGCAACGGCGCGAGACCCATGGACGGCTCGTCCAACAGCAAAAGGCGCGGGTTGCTCATGAGCGCCCGGCCCATGGCGAGCATCTGCTGCTGCCCGCCCGAGAGTGTGCCGGCGGATTCCTTGCGCTTTCTCTTGAGGATGGGGAAGGTCTCGTACACCCGCTCCAGGTCCGCGCCGGTGTCGGCGCCGCGCCGACGGTAGGCGCCCAGGCGCAGGTTGTCCTCCACCGACAGCGGGCCGAAGACCTGGCGACCCTCCGGCACCTGGCTGATGCCCTGCTTTACGCGGGCCTGCGGCTTGGACTTGGTGATGTCGGCGCCGTCGAAGCGGATTTCGCCGTTGGTCAGCGGCTGCACGCCCGACAGCGCCCGCAGGAAGGTGGTCTTGCCGGCGCCGTTGGCGCCGACCAGCGCCACCAGTTCGCCCTCGCCCACCTGAACATCGATGCCGTGCAGGGCCTCGATGCGGCCGTAACCGCTTTTCATTCCGTTCACTTCGAGAAGCATGAAATTCTCCCGTGCCCTCAGGCGACCTGGCCCAGGTAGGCGGCGATGACGTCGGGGTTCTGGCGCACTTCCTGCGGCGTGCCTTCGGTCAGCTTGCGGCCGTAGTCCAGCACCAGGATGTGGTCTGAGATTTCCATGACCATCTTCATGTCATGCTCCACCAGCACCACCGTCACGCCGCTCTCCGCCACTTTCTTGATGACCTGGTCTATCTCGCGGCTTTCCACGTCATTGAGGCCGGCCGCAGGCTCGTCCAGCAGCAGAAGCTTGGGCTCGGCGGCCAGCGCGCGGGCGATTTCCAGGCGCTTGAGCGCGCCATAGGGCATGGCGTCGGCGTCCCAGTCGAAGTACTTCTCCAGGCCGACGAAGGCCATCAGCTCGCGGCCCATCTCTTCGGCCGCCCGGTCGCCGCGGACGATGCGCGGCAGGCGGAACAGCGACGGCAGCAGCCGGCCGTCCAGGTGCAGGTGACGGCCCACCAGCACATTCTCCAGCGCCGTCATGTTCATGCAGATCTGCAGGTTCTGGAAGGTGCGCGACATGCCACGCGCCGCCAGTTCATAAGGCTTCCTGCCGGTCACCGGCTCGCCGTTGAACTGCACAGTGCCGAAAGTGGGCGTGTAGACGCCCGTCACCAGGTTGAACAGCGTGGTCTTGCCCGCGCCGTTAGGCCCGATGATGGAATGGATGGTGCCCGGATCGATGGTGAACGACAGGTCGTCGATGGCGCGCACGCCGCCGAATTCCTTGACCAGGGTATCGACAGTCAGAAGGCTCATTTCTCACCCCCGCGCTTGAACAGCGCCGCCAGGCTGGGGACCACGCCCTTGGGCAGGAAGATCATCACCAGCATGAGGATCAGGCCGAAGATCAGGTGCTCGTAGTCCTCCAGGAAGGTGAGGAACTGCGGCAGCGCCGTCAGGGTGGCCGCGCCCACGACGGCGCCGAAGGTGGACGCCATGCCGCCCAGCACCACCATGATGACCAGCTCGACCGAGTGGAAGAAGCTCGCCTCCTGGGGGCTCAGGAACATGATGTAGTGGGCACCCAGTGAGCCGACGACGGAGGCGAAGACCGCCGAGACGACGAAGATCATCACCTTGTACTTGGTGGTGTCCACGCCCACGACCTCGGCCGCGACCTCCGACCCGTGGACGGCGCGCAACGCCCGGCCGACTGGGCTGTCGATGATGTTGAGCGACAGCCATGCGGCGATCATCAGCAGGCCGCCCACCAGCGCATACCACTGCCAGGGCTTCTTGAACTCGAACCCGAACACGGTGAAGGGATCGACGATCATCCCGTCGGGGCCGCCCGTCAACTGGGCCTCCTGGTTCAGGATGATGGAGATGATGAGCCCGATGCCGAGCGTCGCCATGGCCAGGTAGTGGCCCTTCAGGCGCAGGATCGGCCGGGCGATGACGAAGGCCAGCAGCCCCACCACCACGGCGGCCACCACCAGCGACAGCAGCGGCGGCCAGCCGAAGTTGGTCACCGTGATCGCCGAGAAATAGGCGCCGATGCCCAGGAACCCGGCATGACCCAGCGAGATCTGGCCGCAGTAGCCGATCAACAGGTTCAGGCCGATGGCGACGATGGCGTTGAAGCCGATCTGAATGGCGACGTCGTAGTGGAAGGCATTCTGCAAAAAGGCCGGCAGCACCGCCACCACCACGGCCAACACCAGCAGGCCGCCGGTGCGCGGCCTCATCAGCTTCGCCTTCAACCCCTCGCGCGGGCGGGTGGCCGACCCGGCGCCGGTGCGCGGCGTGCCGGGCGCCTGGGGCGCGGGACGCTCTGGCGCCGACGACGGCGTGGTGTCACCGGGCCGCGAGATGTTGGTCGTGGCCGCCGAGGACGGGCGGGGGGACATGGGCGTCGCCTCGTTCATCGTTCGCACCTCAGACACGTTCCGTCCCCTTCTTCCCGAACAGGCCGCTCGGCATGAAGAAGAGCGCCAGCAGGATGATGACGAAGGCCATGGCGTCCTTGTACTCCGAACTGATGTAGCCGGCGCCGAAGGCCTCCACGATGCCAAGGATCAGCCCGCCGATCACGGCGCCGAAGGGGTTGCCCAGCCCGCCCAGGATGGCGGCGGAGAAGCCCTTCAGGCCCAGCATGATGCCGACCTCGAAGTTGGTGGACGTGATGGGCGTGATCAGCACGCCGGCAATGGCGCCAAGGGCGGCCGACATGCCGAAGGACAGCAGCAGCACGAAGCTGACGTTGATGCCCACCAGTTTGGCCGCCAGCGGATTGACGCTGGTCGCCAGGATCGCCTTGCCCAGAAGCGTCCGGTTGAAGAACCACTGAAGGACGACCACGATCAGCGCCGTGATGCCCAGCACCCACAGGGTCTGCGAGGTGATGGTGGCGCCCAGCACGTTGATTGGCTCGTCGCCCGAGAAGGCCGGCAGGGTGTGGAACTGCTTGTCGAACAGCACCTGTGCGGCCCCGCGCAGCACGATAGAGGCACCGATGGTGATGATGATGAGCGTCACGACCGAGGCGTTCTTCGTCTGCTCCACCGCCAGTTTCTCCAGCGCGAAGCCGACGCAGGCCGTGCCGATGATGGCGACGACCACCGCCAGTGGCAGCGGTACGCCGGCCGCCGCCAGGAAGACGGTGCCCATGCCGCCCAGCATGACGAACTCGCCCTGGGCGAAGTTGATCACGTGGCTGGCGTTGTAGATCAGCGCGAAGCCGAGACCCACCAGCGCGTAGATGGCGCCGCTGGTCAGGCCGGAAAACAGGTATTGGATGAACTCGCCGAGCATGTCGTCCTGCCGAGCTTCGAGGGGAGCGCGTGGCCGGATCAGGGCCGGGGCGGTCACGGTCCGCCCGCCGCCGCCGCGTCGTCCTCGTCGGAAGACGGACTCGTGGCGGCGGACGGACTCCCGACCGTCAGCGGGCCGGGATCAGCCGGCGGTCTCTTCCACCAGGGTCCAGTCGCCGTTGCGGATTTCCAGCATGCGGAAGGCATCCGGCGTCAGGCCCAGGTGGTCGTCCTCCGAGAAGGTCACTTCGCCGGCGGTGCCCATGTAGCCCTTGGTGTTCTCCAGGGCGTCGCGCACGGCCTGCGGTTCGGACGAACCAGCGGACTTCATGGCGTCGACGATCAGCATGAGGCCGTCGTAGGCATGGCCGCCGAAGGTGGAGACGGAGCCCTCGCCGTGCTTTTCCTCGTAGGCGTTCTTGTAACCGACGACGACGGGCTTCTGCGGGTCGTCGTCGGGCAGTTGCTCGGCCACCAGCAGCGCCGCGGCGGGCAGGCGCACGCCCTCGGCGGCATCACCGGCCAGTTCGATGTACTTCTTCGAGGCGACACCGTGCGACTGGTACAGCGGCGCGTCGATCTGAAGCTGGCGGTAGTTCTTGGTCACGATGGCCGGGCCCTGGCCGAAACCGGGATTCAGCACCGCCTGCACGTTGGGCGTGTTCTTGATGCTGGTCAGCTGGGCCGTCATGTCTGTGTCCTTGGGCCCATAGGTCTCGTCGGCCAGGATCCTGATCCCGTAGTCCGGCGCCACGCCCTGACACTCCGCCTGCATGGACTGGCCGAAGCCGCCCGTGCCCGAGATCATGGCGATCTGGGTGAAGCCGCGCTTCTTCATGTCCTCGAAGATCTTTTCGCAGGCCATGGTGTCGGTGTGCGGCGTCTTGAACGTCCAAGGCTGCACCGGGTCGACGATCTTCTTGGAGCCGGCGAACGAGATGAACGGCACCTCGAAGCGCTCCATCAGCGGCATCACCGCCAGGCTTTCGCCCGAGGTTGAGCCTCCGACAATGGCGTCCACCTCGTCCTGCGCGATCAGGCGCTTGACGAAGGTCACCGCCTTGTTGGGATCACCGCCGGTGTCGTAGTGCACCAGTTCCAGCTCACGGCCGTTGACACCGCCCTCGGCGTTGATCTTGTCGACGTACATCTGCAGCGTCTTCAGCTCGGGATCGCCGAGGAAGGACGCCGGGCCGGTCACCGACAGGAAAGTGCCGATCTTGATGGGCTCGTCCTGCGCCTGGGCGGCGCCCGGCAGCGAGGCCGCGGCGGCCATGCCCAGCGCGGCGACGGCAGCCATGAACGTGCGACGGGTATGCTTGAGGGTCATTCTGAAGTTACCTCCCTGGATCGTCGGGCTTTGTCTCCCCACACGGAGCAGGCGCCCGCCTTGTGTCGTTTTCTTATGGTTCCGCCAAACGCTCTTCGGCGCCTTGATCTGTATCGGAACCCGAGACCGTTTCATCTGCAACCATGAACACGTCACAGACGAGGATAAAACCCTTTTCTTAAGTCGGATACCGCGCGTCCGGCTTATGCGGCAGCGCGCGACAGCAGCACGTCCAGCGCCTCGCGGGCGTGGCCGAAGGTTTCAACCGCTTCCTCGTATGCGTCACGGGCCTCGGCATAGCGTTCCACCGCATCGGTCTGGATGCCGCCCGAGAACAGTTGCACGTGCCGGCGCTCGCAGATTTCCAGGTTGCGGTCCGCGATCAGGCGCACGGCCATGTATTCGCGCGCCGCGGCAGCCTGCACCGGCGAAAGATCGCCATAGGCCGGCACATGGCGGTCGGCGCGCCCGGCGAAATCGGGCCGCAGAAGCTCCCACATTTCCGCCCAGTCCTCACGCAGTTCGCCGTCCTCGAGATGGCGGTACCCGAACTTGGCGAGGACACTGCGGCCATTGGAAAACAGCGGGTTGGGAAGCTCGGTGATGGTGGTCGACATGACGTGGCGTCTCCGTCTTCCGGGGCATTTCTTCGCCCCATTTTGCTTGCGGTTTCTTTTGCCCCTGACGGCGCACGGCCCCGGACCCGGCCAGGGTCGCGGAGCCGTGCCGCGTGATCGGCCGCATGACTGCGCGGCCTTCATCGCGTATCCGTGCGTCAGGCGGGGACGGCCTTGTCGGCGGGCGCCTCGCCGGCCTCGTAGCCCATGCGCATGTCGTAGTCGGGCTCGACGCCCTGTGGCATCTCCAGCCCGCACTCCTTCAGCCGGCCTTCCAGCAGTTCCAGGTATTCGGCCTGAAGCTCCTCGGGCGTGCGCACCTTGATGCCCCAGTCGTAGTACTTCTGGAACATGGCGGAGGCCTTCGCGCCGCTGGACGGGCGGCCGTAAAACCCGAGGCCCACCTTCATGAACTTCTCGATCTTGGACTGGCAGATCTCGCGGGCCTTTTCGCCGCCGAACTCGATGTTGCGCTTTGTCGCCCAGACGCCGAAGGCCAGGTGGCCGTGCTCTTCCTTGTGGATGCGCACGTTCACGCGCGCCCACGGCAGGTACGAGCATTCGCGGTACTGGCCCAGAAAGGCGACGGCGGCCGGCGTGACCACGGTGGAGAACAGGCCGACGTCGTACCAGTCCTCGAACCAGGTGGACCAGTTCTCCTTGCGGAAACCGTTGATGACGTTGACCTTGGCCGGGTCAGGGTTGTCCGGGTTGGTCACCAGCTCCTGCAGGCGGGAGTCGACGTCCACGCCCAGGTCCTGCATCAGGTTCCAGACATAATAGCCGTGGCCCATCTCCTCCATGACCTTCTTGGACAGGCGATAGGCCTCTTCCGGCCGCGGCGCGAAGCGCATGTTTTCCGCCACGCGCTGGGCGCCGGCGTACTCGCTGTCGGCCTGGAAGGACATCAGGTTGAGCAGCAGGCTCTTATACTCTTCGGGTAGCTTGTCGCCCTTGTCGAAGGTCTTCCACTTCGGCATGTCGTTCGTCTCCTCCTGGACGTGCCGCCCCTGCTGGCCATTTGCGCGTCTTGTGTTTTGTTGCGCGCTTGACCCGGCGTTCAAAGTGACACAGAATTTCTCTGTGCCCATGATCGTAGTGTAACGCTTTTCAGCTTGTCAAACGGAATTCGCGACAGGATGTGCGATAGGCGAACGGCGGCCATAACCAGCGTCACGCCCGAACTTCCGGGCCTTCCCGAAGCCGCCGGCGGTCGCGCCGGGACATGACGGGAGCATTACATCTCCCGCCGCGAAGTGCGGCAATTCGTGCTATATCCGGGTCAGCGGCCGCCGGGGACGCGGCGGCCGCGCTTGACGGAGCGGCCGGCGATGCCGACCCTCTCCGCCGGGAAAGACAAGAAAAGGGGCCCCGAGGGAATGCAGAGGCAAAAGCGCATCGATGACCTGATCGCCGGGTTGCTGGACGCCATACCGATCCGCGCGAAATCGCTCATCGTCACCGTCTACGGCGATGCCGTCCTGCCGCACGGCGGCAGCGTGTGGCTCGGCAGCCTGATCAACCTGCTGGAGCCGTTCGGCCAGTCGGAGCGCATGGTGCGCACCGCCGTCTTCCGGCTGACCAAGGACGACTGGCTGGAGGCCACCCAGATCGGCCGGCGCAGCTATTACGCCGTCACCGATTCCGGCCGCGTGCGCTTCGACGCGGCGCACCGCCGCATCTACGCGGCCCCCAACATGCCGTGGAACGGCGAGTGGGTCCTGGTCCACACCAACTGCTGCGGCCTTGAGCCCGAGCCGCGCGAAAGCCTGCGCCGCGACCTCGCCTGGCAGGGCTTCGGACAGCTCGCGCCCCACATCCTGGCCCACCCGTCTCCGGACGAGGAGGCGCTGCACCTTTCCCTGCGCGAGCACAATGCCATGGAGAAGGTCGTCATCCTGCGCGCCGGCGCCGACCGCCTGACCACGCCCGGCAGCCTGAAGATGCTGGTGCGGGCCTGCTGGGACCTGGACCAGCTTCAGACGGACTACGAAGGTTTCCTGGAACGCTTCCGCCCCGTCTGGCGAGCCATGGATGACAACGGCGTGCCCGACGGTACCGCAAGCTTCATCATCCGCACGCTGCTCATCCACGACTACCGCCGCATCCTGCTGCGCGACCCCATGTTGCCGGAAGAAGTGCTGCCGCCCAACTGGCCGGGTGCGGCGGCGCGCCTTCTGTGCCGCAACATCTATCGCGCGGTGCAGGGGCCGGCGGAGAAGCACCTGATGCAGACGCTGGAGACGGCCGATGGCCCGCTGCCCGGCGCCCTGCCCTATTTCTACGACCGCTTCGGCGGCCTGATGGACGGCACGGACAGCCGCGCCTTCTCGGCCGTCATGACCTGATACCGCCCTGGCCTGCGGGGACCGGAGCGGCTGAAACACATGATCGACGGCGCAGCAAAAAGCGCCGCGAGGAACAGGGAGACGTGCCATGTCCGCATCCCCCACGCCCGACGTGCGTCCGGCGGCGAGTGTCTGCGTCGTCGGCAGCGGGCCGTCGGGCCTGTATGTCGTCGACGCGATCGCACGGAAGCGCCCCGACGCCGCCGTCGACGTCATCGACCGCCTGCCCACGCCCTTCGGCCTGGTGCGGGCAGGCGTCGCGCCCGATCACCTGGGCACCAAGAACATCGTCCGCCAGTTCGACCGCGCCCTCTCCCGCCCCGGCGTGCGGTTCCTGGGCAACGTGACCGTCGGCCGCGATGTCTCGCTGGACGAGTTGAAGGCCGCCTACGACGCCATTATCCTGGCCGTCGGCGCCCCCGTCGACCGCCCGCTTGGCGTGCCGGGCGAGGACCTGGCGGCCGTCTACGGCTCGGGCGCCTTCGTCGGCTGGTACAACGGCCATCCCGACCACGCCGCCCTCTCCCCCCGCCTGCCCGGCCCGTCCGTGGCGGTGGTGGGCAACGGCAACGTGGCGCTGGACATCGCCCGCATCCTGGCGAAGACACCCGGGGAAATGGCCGAATCCGACATCTGCGCCCATGCCGCCGAGGTCATCGAGGCCGCCCCCGTCACCGACATCCACGTCATCGGCCGGCGCGGCCCGGTTGAGGCCTCCTTCACCTCCGCAGAACTGGGCGAACTGGGTCACCTCTCCCGCGCCCGTCCGGTGGTGGACGCGGCGGTGCTGGACGGCCTGACGGCAGACTCGGAAGGCGACCCGCGCGCCCGCAAGGTAAAGGAAAGGAACCTGGAGATCCTGCGCGACTTCTCCGCCCGACCCGACGAGGGCGAGCCGGTGCGCATCCACCTCCACTTCCACGCCGCCCCGCTCGCGGTGCTGGACGACGGCACCGGCGCCGCCGGCGGCCTGCGGCTGGAGCGCACGCGGGTGGAGCTGGGGCGTGCCGTCGGCACCGGCGAGACCTTCGACCTGCCCGCGGCCACGGTCGTGACAGCCATCGGCTACCGCTGCGCCGCCGTCCCCGGCCTGCCCATGGATGAAAACCGGGGCATCGTCGCCAACGACGACGGCCGGGTTGAGCCGGGGATTTATGTGACCGGTTGGGCGCGCCGAGGGCCGTCGGGCGTCATCCCCACCAACCGCACCGACGCCATGGCCGTCGCCGGCCACGTACTGGCGGACCTGGAGGGTCTGACGTCGGAGAAACCCGGACCAGCGGCCCTGGACGCCCTGCTGGCGGAGCGCGGGGCGCGGCCGGTGTGCTACGACGACTGGAAACGCATCGACGCCGCCGAGGTGGCGCGGGCGGCGGAGGGGCGGCCAAGGGAGAAGTTCATCCGGGTGGACGAGATGTTGGCGGCGCTGGACGCTGGATGAGGGCTTCGGCTGGCGCCGGTCGTTCCGCCGCGCGCCGCGCGACACCGCTTTTCCGTGAGGGGCGGCGGGCCGTCACACTCCCGTTTTCTTTTGCCAGATCAATGCCATCGGGCTAGGAACCCTCAACGGTTCAAGTCCGATGGAGGAGACAATGGCTCGGAGTGTCAGTAGAATATTGATCGCGTGCCTGTGCACGGTGACGGCAGCGGCCTGCGCCCAACGGGCGGGCGATGCACCGTCAGTTCCAGACCTTTCGATTTCTTCCGCTCTGGAAACCGGGCACCAGCCGCTAGCGGCCGAATTCCGGCCCGGTCATGCGGCCACTTTCCAGAATAAGGCCGACCCTGCCACGGCACACCGGGCTCAGCTTCAGGCGTCATATCCGGAGGATCGGGGTAACGCCTCCCTTAACCGGACACTCATGGAAGCGCTGACCGGCACGACCCTTGTTCTGCGCAGCGGCTCTTCCACCGAAACCCTCTTCCTTTCGCCCGACGGCCGCGCGGGCGTGGTAGCCGAGGGTCGTGACTGGAAACAGATGGGAGCAGCCGAACAATGGTACGTGAACGCGGACAATGACCTGTGCATTCGCGACCGTTACATGGTCCACCTCAAGAAACTTGAAGGCGGCACCCCGCGCACTTTCCACCAGGGCGGCTGGTGCCTGGAGATCGCCGAAATCAGCGACGGCGCCATCTTCATCGCCTGGGGCGGCCGCATCTATTACCGCGGAAAGGCTTTCGAGGGCGACACCCTGAACATGGCCGCGCGCGAGGAAGAACTGACACGCTACTACAACTACTGGGACACCAACTAGACGCGTGAAGCGGGAGGGGCCCATGTCGGGCCCCTCCCGCATTCACCGCAGCCGTCAGCGCGCCGCCATGATCGACCTCAGTCCCCTATCCCATACGGCGCCGGGGCCTCGCTGACCAATTTGCTGTACATCCCCCGCACTTCCGCCCGCGCGCCTGGGCCGAAGATGGGGTCGTCGTTGTCGCGGAAGGCGGCGTCGATGGGCGCCCAGTCCTCGGGCGTCAGGCAGCGCTGAGCCATGGGCATGACGATGCCCTCTTCCTTTTGCATGTGCTTCATCTGGAAGCGCAGGTATTGCTGCACCTGATCCTCGAACGCCGCCTTGGCCTCGGCGGTGCCTTCGGTATCCCAGCGGTCGAGCGCGGTCTTCAAGGTCGTCAGGCTGACCGGGCAGTTGTCGTGCTCGGCCTCGAGTTCCTCGAGGATCGCCTCGGCGGCCGGGTCGCGGGCGCGCAGGGCCTTGAAGAGGAACAAGTCCTCCTTGGGGTGGTGGTAGCGGTCGGTGAAGGTCTCGATGTATTCGATGATGTGGCGCAGGAAGGCCCTGTCCGGCTCCTTCTGGTCACGCACCATCTGCTCCATCAGGTGGACGACCCGGAACAGGTTGCGGTGTTCCTGCTTGATGATCCGAAGCGCTTCACTCATGACCCCTTCCTCCCGCACGGCGGCGACGACGGCGCCATGCGTGTCAGTTTTTTGTCGTTTGATGTAAAGACCGTATCACGACACGGCGCCCTTCGCCAGTGCCGCGATCACGTGTCCGCGTCGGGCTGCGCTTCTGGCGCGGCGGCCTTGAAGGCCTCCAGATCACGGCAGTGCGCGTCGATGCGCACCAGCGTCGGGAAGAGCTCCAGGCCCACGTTGAAGCGCCGGGCGTTGTACATCTGCGGCACCAGGCACAGGTCGGCCAGCGTCGGCGTGAAGCCGTGGACACAATCGCCTGTGTCGGGATGTCCTGCCACCATGGCCTCCAGCGCCGTCAGCCCCTGCACCGTCCAATGGCGGTACCACTCAAGCTTGGTGTCCTCCGACAGCCCCAGATGGCCGGTGAGGTGCTTGAGGACCCGCAGGTTCGTCAGCGGATGGATTTCGCAGGAGATCGCCAGCGCGAACGCCCGCACCCGCGCCCGGCCGGCGGCATCCGTCGGCAGGAGCGGCGGGTGGGGGTGGACCTCGTCCAGGTACTCGCAGATGGCCAGCGACTGGGTCAGCGCGCGGCCATCATCCTCCACCAGGGTCGGCACGCCGGCCTGGGGGTTGAGCGCGGTGTAGGCGGGCTGCTTATGCTCGCCGCCGTCGCGCACCAAATGAACAGGC
Source organism: Caenispirillum salinarum (assembly GCF_044803115.1). Lineage (GTDB taxonomy): Bacteria > Pseudomonadota > Alphaproteobacteria > Rhodospirillales > Rhodospirillaceae > Caenispirillum > Caenispirillum salinarum_A. The sequence goes on from NZ_CP085224.1 coordinate 2,690,617, forward strand.
ACCTGCTCGGCGCTCAGGCCCTTGAGGTTGAGCGCGATGCGCACCCGGTAGCTGGTGGACGACCGCCAGTAGGTGTAGAGCCGCATGGCGTCACGCTCCCTGATACTTCACGACCTGCTGGTCGATGGCGCCGAAGATGGAGGCGCCGGCCTCGTCCAGCATCTCGATGCGGATGCGGTCTCCGAAGCGCATGAAGGATGTGGTCGGCTTGCCGTCGCGGATGGTCTCGATCATGCGGACTTCCGCGATGCAGGAATAGCCGACGCCGCCCTCGGCAATGCTCGTCCCGTGCTCGGTCCCCTGCTTGTTGGACACCGTGCCCGAACCGACGATGGCGCCGGCCCCCAATGGCCGGGTCCTGGCAGCATGGGCGACAAGGCGCGGGAAGTTGAAGGTCATGTCCGTGCCGGCGTCGGGCTTGCCGAAGGGCTCGCCGTTCAAATGAGACATCAGCGGCCGATGGGCCTTGCCGTCGTGCCAGGCGTCGCCCAGTTCGTCGGGCGTCACGGCGACCGGCGAGAAGGCGCTGGACGGCTTGGACTGGAAAAAGCCGAAGCCCTTCGCCAACTCGCCGGGAATGAGCCCGCGCAAGGACACATCGTTGACCAGCATCACCAGCCGGATGGCGCCGGCGGCCTGTTCGGGTGATGCGCCCATGGGCACGTCGCCGGTGACGACGGCCACCTCGCCCTCGAAGTCGATGCCCCAGGCTTCATCGGCCATGGCGATGTCCTCGCGCGGGCCGAGGAAGGCGTCGGACCCGCCCTGGTACATGAGCGGGTCCTCCCAGAAGCTGTCGGGCATCTCGGCCCCGCGCGCCTTGCGCACCAGCTCCACATGGTTGACGTAGGCCGACCCATCGGCCCACTGGTAGGCGCGCGGCAGGGGGCTTTCGCACATCGTTTCATCGAAGGGCTCCGCGCCCACGGCGGTGCCGGCGTTCAGATGGTCAAACGCCTGCTGGAGACGGGGCGCGAGGATGTCCCAGTCATCCAATGCTGCCTGCATGGTAGTGGCGATGTCGGGCACCGCGACGCAGGTCTTCAAGTCACGCGAAACGACCATGAGGCGCCCGTCGCGGCCGTGTCTGAGACTGGCGAGCTTCATCAGTTCTTCCCGGAATCAATAAGTCGCAAAAACTGGAGGGTTGGGGGGATGGCAATCCCCCGAATTGTGTCCCCTACTCCGCCGCTTCCTTCGTCTGCCAGGAGCGATAATACTCCGTCCATTCCACGCCATCGGGAAGGTCGGCCGGGCGGAGCATGTCGCGGGTGTCGATCATCACCGCCACCTCGTCGGTCTCCTTGCGCGAATACTCCATGGCCGTCTCATAGGCCTTGGGGTGCGGACCGTGGGGGAAGCCGATGGGGTGGTAGGTGGTCATGCCGGGCCGGATGTTGTCGCGGCTGAAGAACTGGCCCTTGTGGTAGAAGATGAACTCGTCGAAATCGACGTTGGCATGGAAATAGGGCAGCTTCAGCGCGCCCGGATCGCTCTCGATGGGGCGCGGCGCGAAGGTGCAGATGATGACCCGCCCGGCCAGGAAGGTGGTGTGCGCCGACGGCGGCACATGGTAGCGCGCGCTCATCAGCGGGCGGATGTCGCGCCAGTTCAGCTTCACCGGCGCCATGTCGCCGTGCCAGCCGACAGCATCCAGCGGGTTGAAGGCGTAGGTCACGCGCGACACGGTGTCCTCCCGCTTGATCTCGCACGGCGTCTCGGCCTCGGAGTACTGCGCCTTGAACGTGTCGTCGATGCGGGGCACCTCCAGCACCGCCGGATCGAAGATGGCGTGGTTGCCCATGATGCCCTTCTCGGGCAGCTTGTAGCTGTCGCCGGTGGCCTCGACCATCAGCACCATCGCCGGGGTGTCGCACTCCAGGCGCCACTGCACGCCGCGCGGCACCACGATGTAGTCGCCGTCGCGGAAGGTCATGTGGCCGTAGTCGCTGAAGAACCGGCCCTCGCCTTCATGGAAGAACAGCACGTCGTCGCCGTCGGCGTTGCGGGCGAGCGCCGGCATGTTTCCTTCCGTCCGCCACATGCGCACCTTGGTCGCGGCGTTGAACAGCACCAACTGGGCATCCCAGGGGCTGGCCTTGGGCGCGTCCACCTTGTTCAGGTCGAAGGCGCGGGGGCGCAGCGGGCCCTCCCACTTGACCCAGCCGGTGGGCGCGTGCTTGTGGTGCAGCTGCGAGGCCGGGCCGAAAAAGCCCTCGCGCCCCATTTCCTGCTCGTAGGTTCCTTCCGGCATGTCGCAGTGGGCCTGCCGGCTGGCCGTGCCTTCCACATGGGGAAAGGAAATCCAGTTCTTCATCGTGCCGCCTCTCCGTTCCTGCCCGTCCGCCTGCTCGGGCGATATCGGACAGACCGTTTCGTTCGCTCCCATTCGGCAGGCAGTGTGTTAGGGTTTGCCCGCCGTGTGGGGAACACGGTAGTTTCAAATGAAACCACTTCCAAGGAAAATCTTGGGGACCGCTTGCCCATGACCGCCGACACCGCCACGACCCGCCGGCCCGCCGAAGACGGCGAGGCGCCGCTCTATCTGGACGATTTCATCCCTTACCGGCTGTCGGTGCTGTCCAACCAGATCAGCCGGTCGGTCGCCGCGCTGTATGCGGAACGCTTCGGCCTGACGATTCCGGAATGGCGGGTGATGGCCGTGCTGGGGCTGGAAGAGGCGCAGCGCGGGCAGGTTTGCGCCAACATGGTGGCCGAGCGCACCGAGATGGACAAGGTGCAGGTCAGCCGCGCCGTCGCCCGCATGACGCAGGCAGACCTGGTCTCGCGCACCACAGACAAGGCGGACCGGCGGCGCCAGGTGCTGGGATTGACGGCCAAGGGGCGCAAGGTCTACCGCGAGATCGTTCCGGCGGCCCTGGCCTACGAGGCGGAGTTGCTGGGCACGCTGTCGGCGGCGGAACGCACGGCTCTCGACCACCTGATCGCCAAGTTGTCCCGCGCCGCCCGCGATCTGGGCCCGGCGCGCGCGGCCGACGAGCCCGAAGACGGCGGTCAGGCGTAGGCCAGCCGGATCGGCTCCTCGGCGTTGCCGGCAAAGCGCCAGACGCCCTTGCCGGCGCGCTTGGCCTCGTACATGGCGCCGTCGGCGGCATGCAGGATGTCCTCGACCGTCGTGCCGTCCCGAGGCGCCTGGGCGATGCCGATGCTCGCCCCGACCCGCACCGAGGCCGATCCGACGTCGAAGGACGGACGCAGGGCCTGGAGGATCTTGTCGGCGATGGTCGCCGCTGAATCCGGATCGGTGGCGTCATGACTGACCACCACGAATTCGTCCCCGCCCTGCCGGGCCACGGTGTCGCTGTCACGCACGCAGCCGCGCAACCGCTCGGCCACGTCCTGCAACAGCAGGTCGCCGGCCAGGTGACCGTGAGTGTCATTGACCGGCTTGAAGCCGTCGAGGTCGATGAACAGCACCGACAGCCCCCGCCCGGTGCGCGCGTGGACGCCCAGCGCCTGTTCCAGCCGGTCGACCATGAGCGCACGGTTGGGCAGCCCCGTCAGCGCGTCGTGGCTGGCAGAGTACTGAAGGGCGGCCGAAGCCTCCTTCTCCTCGGTCACGTCGCTGAAGACGCCGACGTAGTTGGTCACCACGCCGTCGGCGTCTGTAATGCGCGAGATGGTGAGACGCTGGACATAGACCTCGCCGTCGGACCGGCGGTTCCAGACATCGCCGCGCCAGTGGCCTTCGGCCTCCAGCGTTCCCCACATGTCCGCATAGAACGCGGCGTCATGGCGGCCCGAGGCCAGCAGGCTCGGCGACCGCCCCCGCACGTCCTCGAGCGGATAACCGGTGATCTGCGTGAAGGCCGGGTTGACCGTGATGATGCGGCGCTCGGCGTCGGTGATCATCATGGCCTCGGCGGTGGTTCGGAACACGGCCTGCGCCAGACGCTGCTCGCGCTCGCGCTCGCGCCGGGCGCTGATGTCGCGCACCACCGCCTGCACCGCCCGGCGTCCGTCGACGAAGACCGGCGCGGCGGACACTTCCACCGCGATGCGCGCGCCAGTGCCGTCGGACAGGCGGAAGTCGCCCAGGCCGCGCGGTCCGTCGCCCTTCCGGCTCACATGGCAAAGCGCATGGACGAGGCCCGAAGCGTCGATGCCGCTGAACACTCGGCTGGCGGCGGCTCCCGCCAATTCGCTGTTCGCGCCCACCTTGAAGAGGCGCCGCGCCACCGGATTCGCGAACATGATCTCGGCGTCCTCGGGCACCTCGGCCATCGCAATGAGCACGATGGCGTCGGGCGACATCTCGATCAGCGTGCGGAACCGTTCCTCGCTTTCACGGATGCGGCGTTCGGCGGCTTGACGTTCCACCGCGTGGCGCAGGGTGCGGACCAGCAGGGCCGGATCGGTAATGCCTTTGACCACATAGTCCTGACAGCCCGCCTGCACGGCTTGAACACCGGCCTGCGGATCATCCAGGCCGGTCATCACCACCACCGGGCAACCGGGATATTCCGCCAGCACGCGCTCGGCCGTTTCGAGGCCGCGGCTGTCCGGCAGGCCCAGGTCGGTGACGACGACGTCGAAGGCCAGTCCCGCGCTGTCGCGCGCTTCCGCGATGCTGCGGGCCCACTTGATGGCGACCGAGTCGCCGCTGTCGTTGACGAGATCCTCGAACAGGCGCGCGTCCGTCGGATTGTCCTCGATGAGTAATACGTCCAACGGCATAACCGCCCCCTTGCCACTCCCGGTGGCAGACACATCAGATATGCGCCATAAGATCATGACTGCGCAGTGGCATCAATACACCAAAGGTTATGACGCGCGGGCAAAAGACATACAAGAGGACCCCGTTGCCCCTTGCAAAGGATGGTATCGCGCTCCACCGGAAATCAATGATAGAATGGAGCAATCCAAAAGATGTGAAATATTTTGGGGGCGGACTCGGCGGTGGCCGGGTGACGCGAGGGGGAATGAACTTAGGTATAAAACTTTTCTGGACGGGCCACGCGGGCTCTTCGGGGTCCGCCGGAACGGGAAGGGCCGAAGACGATCAGCCATCACGTGTGGGACTTACGCAGCGGATCGGCCTGCACATCGGTCTTGCCGGACTCTACTTCGCGACGGCGAAACTGGGCCTTGCGATGGCATTCGTCGGCGGCAACGTGTCGGCGGTCTGGATTCCCTCCGGACTGGCCACCGCGGCGCTGGTGATCGGCGGTTTGCGGTTTGCGCCCGCCATGTGGGCCGGAGCCTTCGCCGCAACCCTTCACACCGGCGTCTCCGTTGCCGTCGCCGCTGGCATCGCAACCGGCAACACCGCCGAATACGTCCTGGCATGGGCGGTCCTGCGGACGGCCCTTTCAGGTCGGCCCGTGACCCTGGCGCGAGTGCCGGAAATCCTTGTTCTGACGGCTGCGGCCGTGCTCGCGCCTTCTGTCGCGGCGCTGGTGGGCACGGCCTCGCTGTGCCTGGGCGGAGTGGCTCCGTGGGAGGCTTTCCCAAGCATCGTGACGACCTATTGGCTCGGCGACTCTGCCGGCATCCTCATGGTCGCTCCCTTCATCATCGCGTGGACCCGCGCCGGCCGGCGCCTCCGGGGTCTGCCCGAGCTTGCACTCGCCTGCATCGTAGCGGCGGGCGCGTCGGCCGTGGTCTTCAGCGACGCGCTCATCATGAACACGGACAATCATGTCTTCGCCTATGCCGTTTTTCCGTTCATCATTTGGGGCGCGTTGCGGCATGGCGTCCGCGGCGCGGCCACGGTCGCACTTGTGGTGGCGGTGCCGGCCGTTGTGGCGACGGCGCAGGGGATCGGCCTGTTCGCCCGCCCGGACCAGACGGAAAGCCTTGTGCTGCTGCAAAGCTTCATGACGGTGACGGCGCTGACCGGGCTGATCACGGCCGCCGCCGTCTCCGAGCGTGACGAGGCGGCGCGCCAGACGCGCCTGCTGTCGCATGCGGTCGAACAGTCGGCGACGTCCGTCATGGTCACCGATCCAGACGGCCACCTCGTTTACGTCAATCCCGCCTTCACCGACCTGACCGGCTATGCGCTGGGCGACGTTGCCGGACAGACCCCCCGGTTCCTCAAGTCCGGTCACACCCGGCACGAGGAATACGAGGCCCTGTGGCGAGCCGTGAAGGCCGGCGAAACGTGGCGCGGGGAGTTTCTCAACCGCACTCGCGACGGCGGCACGGTGTGGGAGGCGGCCACCATTTCTCCGGTGCGCGAGACGGACGGGCACATTTCCCACCTGGTCGCCACGAAGGAGGACATTACCGAGCGCAAGCGGCAGGAAAACGACCTGCGGCGCGCCCTGACCCAGCACGCCCGCGCCAAGCGCGAGTTGGAGCGCATCGCCTACGCCGTCACACACACATTGCAGGAGCCCCTGCGCGCCATCGGCGGTTTCACTCAACTGCTGGAGCGCCGCTACGGCGACCGGCTGGACGAGACCGGACGCGGATACCTGGCGCATGTGCGGGCGGGCACGAACCGAATGTCGCGCCTGTTCCGCGACCTGATGGACTATGCGCTGATCGACGAACCGACGGCGCCGGACGGAGCGGTGGATCTCAACGAAACGGCGGCGACCGCCATCGTCAACTGCCGTGCCGGGGGCGCTGTATCGGTGTCCGGGCCACTGCCGGTGGTGCGCGGGCACGCGGGCCAGATGCGCATGGTCTTCCAGCACCTGATCGACAACGGCATGGCCTACGCAAAGCCCGGCGCGTCGCCCGACATCCACATTGAGGCCCGAGCCGACGGCGACGGCTGGCGCGTCACCGTCCGCGACGCCGGCATCGGCATCGATCCCGTCTTCCACGAAAAGCTGTTCGCCCTGTTCAGCCGGCTGCACACCGACGACGAGGTCGCCGGCTCCGGCGTCGGCCTCGCCTATTGCCGCCGGGTGCTGGAGCGCCAGGGCGGGCGCATCTGGCTCGACTCCGTGCCCGGCGACGGCACGTCCGTTCATCTCTGGCTGCCCGACGGCCGGACCGACCCGGAGACCACCCCGGCATGACCGCCTCGAAAGACGACCTTCCGCCGCTGATCCTGATGGTCGACGACAACCGCGCCGACGTGGAACTGACCCACGAGGCCCTGCTGGAGTTGCCCGTCGTGCCGGAGTTCCAGAGCGTCTCCGACGGCCTGGCGGCGCTGGATTACCTCCACCAGCGCGGCGCCCATGCCGGGGCCCGCCGGCCGGACCTGATCCTGCTCGACCTCAACATGCCGCGCATGGACGGCCGCGCCACGCTGGAGGCGCTGAAGACCGACGAGGCCCTGTGCGACATTCCCGTGGTGGTCCTGACGACATCTGAGAGTGAGCGCGACGTTCTGGACTGCTACCGCAAGCACTGCGCCGCCTTCCTGACCAAGCCGGTAACGGTCGAGGAACTGATCGAAAAGCTGGAAGCGGTCTGCCAGTTGTGGCTGAGCGGCGTTGCTGCCCTGCCGCGTCGCCCGGTGCGGCACTGAGGATGCGCCGCATGCGGCTTCATCGCGCGCTTTCCGTCCTTGCCTGCGCCCTTGTCGCTTTCCTCTGGCTGACCACGCAGGCCGGCGCCCAGGCCACGGAGTCCAGCGTTCTCGCAGTCAAGCGGGTGGACCTGCCGCCGCTGGAGCCGGGGCCGACCGTGCTGACGATGGCGGGCGCCAACGGCGTTCAGGAGTACGACCTGGCGAACCTGGAGGCCCTGGGTCCCCACGCCCTGGAGGCGGAACTCGTCTGGCAGGGCGAGGACGACGTCTACCACGGCGTCCTGCTGTCGGACGTCCTGGCCGATGCCGGCCTCGACGCCGTGCCGGCGGTGCGGGTACGCGCCCTGGACGGCTACTCCGCCGTGATCCCGCGTGCCGACTGGACCCGCTGGCCGATTCTGCTGGCGACCCGCCGGGGCGGCGCGCCCATGCTGGTGCGCGGCAAGGGACCGCTGCGCATCCTCTACCCGCTGACGCCCGAAACCGTTCTTGCCATGCCGCAGATGGACAGCCGGTGGGTTTGGATGGTGGACGCCATCGAGCCGGAGCCCGCCAGTCCGTGACCATGCGACGCCTGACGCCCATCGTGATGCTGGTCCTTGCAGTCCTGTCCGTGACGGCGCTGCTGGTGGGCGTCGTCACCTACGCCACCGTCGCCCTGACCGACATCGAGCGCGGCCTGCCCCGCCGGACGGAACTGCTGGCGCGGGAAATGGCGAAACTCGACCGCGAGTACCTCGACCTGGAGCGCACGGTGGCGCTGGCCGCCGCCACCGGCGCGCCCGCGCACCTGACCGATGCCGCGCTGAAAGCGGACTTTGTCCACGCGCGCATCGGCACCGTGCGAGGAATCGCCCAAGAGATGACGCCGGTGCTCAACCAGGCGGCGCTGGAGACGGTGGAGGACCGTTTGGAGGCCCTTGAGGGCCTCCTCGCACCCCTGGTGGAGCAGGCGGCCCGCACCGGCACTCCGCTTGACGGCGCGGCGCGGGCGGCCCTGGATGACGCCCACGGGGAGCTTCTCGCCGGACCGCGCCCGACGCAGGAGGCCTCCCATGCCGCCGCCGCGCGTGCCGCCGGAGCCATTGCCGTGCAGGGCGAGAACCTGGCGCATTTCCGGACCATGGCGCAGGGCGTGCTCGCATTCGGGGGGCTGAGTTTCCTTCTGGCCCTGCTGCTGTTCATCCGCGCCCGCGTTGCGGCTGCGGAACTGCGCCGCTCGCGCGAGCGCTATCGGGAACTTTTCGAGGGCAATGCCGCAGTCATGCTGCTGATCGACCCGGCGGAGGGGCTCATCGTCGAAGGCAACCATGCGGCGCTGGAGTTTTATGGCTGGAACCACGAGGACCTGTGCGGCAAACCCATCGGCGAAATCAACGCCACGCCTGCCGCCGCACTGGCCCGTGCGGTGGAGGATGCCCGCAGCGGCCGGCGTCGGCGCTTCGACTTCCGCCACCGCCGCGCCGACGGCATGATCGTTGATGTCGAGGTTCTATCCGGCCCGGTGTGCGTGGACGGGCGCGACCTTCTGCTGTCCATCATCCACGACGTCAGCGCCCGCCGCGCCGCCGAAGGCGCGCTGGCCGAGAGCCAGGCGCGGCACCGCATGGTCATCGACGCGACGACGCAGGGATTCTGGTACGTGGCGCCCGGCAGCGCCGAGACCATCGACGTCAACGACAGCCTGTGCGCCATGCTGGGCTACCCGCGCGACGAAATGCTGGGGCGCCCGCTGTTCGACTTCGTTGCGCCCGAGGACGAGGCCTTCCTGCGCGAGCGGGTCGCCACCGCCCCCCACACCCGCCACCGCACTTACGAGGTGCGGCTGCACCGCGCCGGCGGCGGGACGATCCTCACGCGCTTCAATGCGACATCGTTGTACGAGGACGGATCGGGCGCCCTGCGCGGGTCATTCGCCTTCATCGAGGACATCACCGTCCACCGCGCCATCGAGCGGCGGCTGGAGGACAGCGAGACCATGCTGCGGTCGATGACCGCCAACGTGCCGGGCGTGATCTATCAGTGGGTCGAGGGGCCGGGCGAGGCGCGCGGCTTCCGCTATGTCAGTCCACGCTCGAAGGAAATCCTCGGCATCCCGCACAAGGACCTGGAAGAAGACTGGACCCGCTTCGTCATCCATCCCGAGGACGCGGCGCGCTGGGAGCGGTCGGTGCTGGAGGCCCTGGCCTTCGGCTCCGACTGGACCTTCGAGGGCCGCATGATCCGCCCCGACGGGCGCCTGCTTTGGTGGCGCGGCATTGCCCGTCCCACGAAAAGCGCCGAGGGCGGCACGCTGTTCAACGGCATCATCCTCGACATCACCCGGCAGAAGGCGCTGGAAGAGCAGTTGGAAGAGAACCGGCGGCTGCTCAACCTGGCGCTGGAGGCGGGCCGCATCGGCGTCTGGGACCTGGACCTGGAAACCGACAAGGTCTGGTTCTCCGAGGGCTGGAAACGCCAGTTGGGCTACCTGCCCGACGAGTTCGAGAACACGATGGACGCATGGCGTCGCGTCATCGACCCCGAAGACGCCGAGGTCGCCCTGCAAGCGGTAAAGAACTACGTTAGCGGCCTGATCCCGCAGTTCGACCTGGTTCAGCGCTTTCGCCACAAGAACGGCTCCACCGTCCATATCCGCACGCGCGCCAAGGCGGTCTTCAACGCCCAGGGGCGCGCCGTGCGCCTGATCGGCGCGCACGTCGACCTGACGAAGGAAATCCTCACGCGCGAGAAGCTGGAACGCCAGACCCTGCACAACCAGTTGATCCTCGACAGCACGGCCGAAGGACTCTACGGCGTCGATCCGAACGGTCGGGTGACCTTCGTCAACCGCGCCTGCCGACGCCTGCTCGGCTTCGAGGAGCAGGATCTGATCGGCGCCGACGCCCACGCCACGACCCATCACAGCCGGGCCGACGGCACGCCTTACCCGCTTGAAGATTGCCCGGTCGTGCAGTCCATGCAGGACCGGACCCGTCACGAACTGGTGGAAGAGGTGCTTTGGCGCGCCGACGGCTCGGCCCTGCCCGTCGAACTGTCGGCCGCCCCCATGGTTCACGAGGGCGAACTGGTCGGCGCCATCGTCAGCTTCCGCGACGTCAGCGATCGCCTGCTCTGGCGCAAGGAACTGCAACGCTCCAACGAGGAGTTGGAGCAGTTCGCCTATGCCGCCTCCCACGATTTGCAGGAGCCCCTGCGCGGGGTCACCAGCTATCTGAGCCTGCTCAAGCGCCGTCACGGCCCGCACATGAACGAGGGCGCCCTGCATTATGTGGAGGAAGCCTTGGGCGGCGCGCTCCGCATGACCGGCATGATCCGCGACCTGCTGACCTACTCCCGCGTCTCGACACGGGGCGAGACGCTGCGGCCGGTGGATGCCGGTGCCTGCGCGCGGGCGGCGCTGGACAACCTGTCCATCGCCATCGCCGAGGCGTCCGCGGAGGTGAGCGTCGACGGCCGGCTGCCCTGGGTGATGGCCGACGCCGCACAGTTGACCAGCCTGTTCCAGAACCTGCTGGGCAATGCGGTAAAGTACCGGGCGGCCGACCGCCGCCCCGTCATCCGATTGGGGGCGGAGGCGCGAGCGGGGGACCCGGCCCGCTGGACCTTCTTCGTCGCCGACAACGGCATCGGCATGGACCCGGTCTACAAGGAGCGCATCTTCCAGCCCTTCCAGCGCCTGCACACCCACGACACCTATGGCGGCACGGGCATCGGCCTTGCCGTCTGCCGCAAGGTGGTGGAGCGTCATGGCGGCGGGCTGACGGTCGAGACGGCGCCGGACGAGGGATCGACCTTCCGCTTCGACCTGGCCGCGGCAGAGCCTCCGCCCGCCGCCGACGCCGGCGCGCCGCAGGGCCAACCGGACCCGGAACCGGCGGGCGTTTGATGGCGGCTGCGGCGGACCCCATGCTAAGGGAGACCATGACCACCCCACCCACCGCCTGAAGGACACGCCGCCATGCCCCCCGACTTCGCCCGTCCCGACCCGGAGGACCTGGCCGATGCCGCCGCCGAGGTGGTGGACTGCATGCGCGTCCTGGGCAAGAGCGGCAGCAACATCGTGCTGGAAGCGCTGGGCGGCCACGACTTCGTGGAACTGGAGCACTACCCGCCGGGCGACGTGCGCGACCCGCAAACCCACAGCCAGTTCTACTTCCATGCCCATCCCGCTTCTCCGACGCGGGAGGCGGACTTCGGCCACTTCCACACCTTCCTTCGGCCCGGAGCCCTGCCCGCCGACGCCGCGCTGGCCGATCTGCCGGGCAACCCGGTGGACAGGGACCCGACGGCGGTGACGGCGCATCTTGTCGCCATCAGCATGGACCGCTATGGCCGGCCGACGGCGCTTTTCACCACCAACCGGTGGGTCACCGACGAAACGGTCTATCCGGCCGACGTCTTGATCCCAGCCCTGCCAGCGTTTGAAATGGACGTCGCCCATCCGTCCTGGCCGCTGAACCGCTGGATAACGGCCATGATGACGCTCTACCGGTCGGAGATCGCGGCCCTTCTGCGCCAGCGTGACGAGGCTCTGGCCCGCCATGGATCAGGCGACGCCGGAGCCGATGTGCTGAACGACCGGGCGCTGGAGGTCACCTCGCGTCAACCCATTGACCTGGAAGCGAAACTGGTCGAGGTGCGCCACCTCGCCGGTTTAACATAGTATTTTTGTATATCGCGGGCATTTGACATTTCCATGGTGCGTATTTAAATCGGTTCCACGATTGGAATCGGAGGATAACCCATGCGCACGCTGTACATTGCCGCTTCCGCCGCCGTGCTGCTCGCCGCCGGCACCGCCGCCGCCCAGGCCGAGGGCCTGACCGACCGCCCGCTGGTCGACCCGGCATGGCTGGAAAGCAACCTGGATGCCGAGAACCTGGTGGTGATCGACATCCGCGACCCCGAGTATGACAAGGACGGCAAGCCCAAGGGCCCGGTCCCCTACACCCAGGGCCACATTCCCGGATCGTTGGCCGCTCCCTACGTCGGCTACGCCTGGCGCACCAAGACCGACGGGACGCCGGGCATGCTGCCGACCGTCCCGACGCTGGAAGAAAAGATCGGCGCGCTGGGCATCGACGAGGACACCCATGTCGTCATCATTCCGGCCGGCGAGGATTCGTCCGACTTCGGCAGCGCCACCCGCGTCTACTGGACCTTCAAGGTGATGGGCCACGACGAGGTCTCCATCCTGGAAGGCGGGCACAAGGCGTGGGTCGCGGCCGGCAAGCCCCTGTCGACCGAGGGGACGCAGCCCTCGCCCGCCATCTTCGAGGCCGAGTTCCGCCCCGAGATGATCGCCACCGCCGAGGATGTGCGCCAGGCCCTGGACGGCAAGACCGCCCTGGTCGACGCCCGCCCGACCGAGCAGTACCTGGGCCAGGCCAAGAGCCCGGTGGCCAAGGTTTCCGGCACCATTCCGGGCTCGGCCAACATCGCCAACGGCCTGTTCTACGACGGCAGGACCGCCCAGTTCGCCGAACCGTCCGAAATCGACAGCCTGCTTGAGCAGGTGGGCATCGAGAAGAACCAGCCGCAGATTGCCTACTGCAACACCGGCCACTGGGCCTCTGTCGCGTGGTTCGGCCTGAGCGAGGTCGCCGGCGCCGAGAACGTCAGCATGTATGACGGCTCGCTGGCCGAATGGACCAGGGACGCCGACAACCCGATGGTCGTCTACGGCAACACCAACTAAGCCGACCGACGCAGCGAGAGACCGATCATGAGCAACGCCAATGCCTCCGCCACCACCGCATCCCGGTCGGGCATCTTCGGCCGGTCCGGGGTGACGGTGGACAACGGCCCGGCCCTGGCAGCCGGCGCCGCCCTGGTGCTGGGCGCCATCGCCGTGTGGCAGGCGGTGGACCTGCGCCAGGCCGCCCTGTTCCTCATCGGTGGAGCCCTGGGCGCGACCCTCTACCATGCCGCCTTCGGCTTCACCGGCGGCTGGCGCCGCCTGGTGGTGGAGCGGCGCGGTCGCGCCATGCGGGCACAGATGCTCATGATCGGGCTCGCCGCCCTCGTCTTCATGCCCCTGCTGGCGGCCGGAGAGGTTTTCGGCACACCGCTGGTCGGTTCGGTGGCGCCGGTGGGCGTCTCGGTCCTGGTCGGCGCCGCCCTGTTCGGCCTGGGGATGCAGCTCGGCGGCGGCTGCGGCTCGGGCACTCTGTTCACCGTCGGCGGCGGGTCGAGCCGCATGCTGGTGACGCTGGCCTTCTTCGTCATCGGTGCCGTGCTGGGAAGCTGGCACCTGCCCTGGTGGCTGGAGCAGCCCGGCCTGCCGCCCGTCAGCCTGGGCGCGAGCCTTGGCGTGCCCGGCGGCCTGGCCGTCACGCTGGCCGGCCTGGCGCTGGTCGCGGCGTCGACGGTCTTGGTAGAAAGGCGCCGCCATGGCGCGCTGGAGCCCGCCCCGATGCCGCCGCGCCACGGCCTGGGCCGCCTGCTGCACGGCCCCTGGCCGCTGCTGGGAGCGGCGCTGCTTCTGGCTGGGCTGAACATTGCGACGCTGCTGGTCGCCGGCCACCCGTGGTCCATCACCTTCGCCTTCGGCCTCTGGGGCGCCAAGACGGCGCAGGCCGTGGGCGTGCCGGTGGAGACCTGGGCCTTCTGGAACTGGCCCGGCCCGCAGGCCGCGCTTGGTGACAGCGTGCTGTTCGACACTACGTCGGTGATGAACTTCGGCATTCTTATCGGTGCGGCGCTGGCCGCCGCGCTGGCCGGCAAGTTCGCGCCCAAGGCCGCCCTGCCGTGGCGGAGCCTCGCCGCCGCCATCGTCGGGGGCCTCTTGATGGGCTATGGCGCGCGGCTGGCGTTCGGCTGCAACATCGGCGCCCTGTTCTCCGGCATCGCCTCGGGCAGCCTGCACGGCTGGCTGTGGTTCGCCGCCGCCTTTGCGGGCAGCCTGATCGGCATTCGCCTGCGCCCCCTGTTCGGCCTCGACGGAGGCAAGTGAGTCCAGCCATGAAAAAGAGCAAGCGCAACGCCCTGCTGTTCGGCTCCGTCTTCCTCGCGGGCACCGCCGCCGTCGCCGCCGACCACATCGCGCATCGCGGTCTGTCGGGCGCCAAGCCGGCCGCCGGACCGGTGATCGCCGGCTCCGCCACCTGCGCCGCCATCGCCCCCTGCGCGGCGGCCGCAGCGCCATGCGCCGCGGCGGCCGCCCCTTGCGCCGCCGGTGCCGCCGCGCCGTGCTCGGCCGGAGCCGCACCGGTGGCCGCACCGACGCCGGCCAAGGCTGCACCCCCGCCGCGCATCGCCGGGCAGGACGGTCCCAAGATCGCCGGACAGCCGTCCTCACAGGGGCCGCGCATCGCCGGCCAGCCGGGCGCCGAGGCGCCCAAGCCGCGCATCGCGACCAAGCGCGCGCCGGCCGATCAGAACACCTCCCGCCCCGGCCCGCGCATTGCCGGTCCGGCCGGCGCCGACTGACCTTGCGGAGGAACCCTTTCCGGGGCGGATCGGTTATGCTGTGCGGCCACGCAGCCGCCACCGATACGATCCTGCGCCGGAAGGGAGTTTCATGACCGCCAGCCGCACCGTCATCCGCGCCCTGCTCTTCGTCACGGGCGCGGTGACCATTGCGCTCGAACTTATCGCCTCGCGCATCCTGACGCCCTACGTCGGCGGCAGCCTGTACGTGTGGACGGCGATCCTGTCCATCACGCTGCTGGCGCTTGCGGCGGGCTATCACTTGGGCGGACGATGGTCGCGCCTGCCCTCGCGCGACCGGCTGTTCGTGCGGTTTCCGGCCGGCACGGCGGTGATCCTGTGCCTGACCGCCCTTCTCTTTCCCATGTTCCTCCCGACCCTCGCATATCGGGACGCGCTGACCGGCGCGTTCTTCGGCGCGACGCTGCTGCTAGGCCCGACGCTGGTGTTGCTGAGCGCCATGGGCCCGCTTGCCGTGGCCCTGACGGCGTCGGAACACGGCGACCGGGGTGCCGGCGCGGTGTTCGCCATCAGCACGGTCGGCTCGGTGGCCGGTGCGCTGGCCGGCGCATTCCTGCTGCTGCCCTTCATGGCGCCGGCGGCGACGCTGGTGGTGCTGGCCGCCGTGCTCGCGGGCGTGTCGGTGGTGGCGCTTGCGGCGGTGGTGCGCGACCGGATGACGGTGCTGGGCCTGCTGCCAGCCTCGGTCGCCGCCGTGGCGCTGGTCGGGGTGACGCTGTTCAACCCGCCGGACAGCCGGGCGCTCGGCGGCACCATGACCATGCATCATGTGGAGACCATCCGCTCCGCCCATTCCACCGTCGTGGTGGTGGACGTGGCGCACGAGACGACCCCCGGCACCATCCGCCTGTACCTGGAGGAAAACCAGATGCAGAGCGCCGCCGCCCGCGACGGCGCCCCCGGCGGGCCGCTGTTCTACCAGGCGGTGGCCGAAGAGGTGCTGACGGAGATGGTGCCCGAGGGCGGCCGCATTCTTGTCCTCGGCCTGGCCGGCGGAACCCTGGCGACGACGCTTGCCGACAGGGGCCGGCAGGTGGAGGCCGTGGAGATCAACCCGCACTCGCCGGAGATCGCGGCGCGCTGGTTCGGCTTCGACCGCGACCGCATTCCCGTCACCATCGGCGACGCCCGCCGTATCCTGCGTCAGTGCCAGGACGGCGGGCGCGGCGGCTATGACGCCATCCTGTTCGACATCTTCAGCGGCCTGTCCGTGCCCGACCACCTGATCACGCGCGAGACCTTCGCCCTGGCCGCGGGATGCCTGAGCCCCGATGGCGTGGTCGTCGCCAACACCATCGTCCCGCCCCGCGACGCCCGGCCGACCCGCCGCCTGATGGCCGCCATGGCCGAGGGGGTGGGCACCGACGTTGCCGTCTACGAGGCGGGCGCCGACCGCCACAACCGCATCATGGTGGCGGCCCGCGACGGGGGGAAGGTGCCGGCCATCGCGCTGGAGAAGTATCCGGTGTCGCTGTTCGGCCGCCGCACCCGCGCCGTCGTCCCGGTGCTGGAAACCCGAAAGGAACTTTCCGACGTGGCGCCCCTGACCGACTGGAGCAACGACTTCGCGTTGGGCATTGCGCGCATGTCCCGCGACCTGGCCTTCTTCCCGATCCCTGAATCCTGGCACTGAGCGATACCTGAACGGCGTAGCCGGCACCCTTGCGTGGCAGGTCGGCCGTTGTCACGCCGAAGACCGTATTTTTCATGCGTTGATGGGCTGTTGGCTTCTCGCGTTCGTTCGGGAGGCGCGCCATGACCCGCCATGTCTTCATCATAGGGCTCGACGACCTGCACCTGGCCGAGGCCCGATCCATCCGGGGCGCGGAGGACATCGTCTTCCACGGGCTGATCCCCTACCACGACATCGTCCACCCCTCCGCCTACCCCATCGAGGCCCTGCTTGCCACGGGCCGGGCGGAGATGGCCGAGGCGCCCTCTGTGGACGCCATCATCGGCCACTGGGACTTTCCGACGACGTCGCTCCTGCCCATTCTGCGGCGCGAACACGGCCTGCCCGGCCCGACGCTGGAGAGCGTGCTGCTCTGCGAGAACAAGTACTGGGGCCGCCTCGCCCACGCCGCCGCCGTACCCGAGTGCACGCCGCCTTTCGCGCTGGTCGATCCCGCCGCGCCCGACGCCGCCGAGCGGCTGCCCCTGTCGCCGCCCTTCTGGCTGAAGCCGACGGTCGCCTTTTCCTCCTACCTGGGTTTTCGCATCGAGACGGCCGAGCAGTACCGCGACGCCATCGTCCAGGTACGCGACAACATCGGCCTCTTCGCCGAGCCCTTCGCGGAGATCGCCGCCCACGCAGAGCACCCCGAGGCACTTCCCGGCGAAGGCGGCGGCGACGCCTGCATCGCCGAGGGCATCATCGGCGGCGAGTTGTGCACGCTGGAGGGATACGTGCTGGACGGCGACGTTCAGGTGTATGGCGTGCTCGACAGCCTGCGGGGCTCCAACAACGTCAGCTTCCTGAGCTATCAATTGCCCTCGCACCTGCCGGGGGAGGTGCAGGCGCGCATGGCCGATGCCGCCGCGCGGGTGCTGCGGCACATCGGGCTCGACGACACCCCCTTCAACATGGAGTTCTTCTGGGACCGCGAAAGCGACCGCGTGTGGCTGCTGGAGATCAACCCGCGCATCAGCAAGAGCCACTGCGCCCTGTTCCGGCTGGTCATGGGCGCCTCGCACCACGAGGTGGCGGTGAACGTGGCCTTCAAGCGCCGGCCGGACTTTCCGCGCCGCGACGGGCCGTTCCCCATGGCGGGCAAGTTCATGCCGCGCACCTATGGCGACGCCGTGGTCCTGCGCGTTCCCGGCCCCGACGACATCGCCGCCGTCGCCGCCGATTTTCCCGAAATGGTCCTGCACATGCACATCCAGGAAGGAACGCGGCTGTCGGACCTGCCGGCTCAGGACAGCTACAGCTTCGAGATCGCCGACCTGTTCATCGGCGCCGGGGACGAGGCGGCCCTGCACGACAAGTTCCACACCATCATGGAGCGTCTGGACTTCCGCTTCTCGGAGGTGGTGCCGACCAATTACGGTCGCGCGCGGGCTGATACAGGTTAAGGATCCGCCCGCGCCATGGCCGACCATGGATGGCGTGACGGGATGGTGAAAGGGCACGCAACGAAGGGAGGAACGCCATGCGCACCTTCCACCAGGCCGCGCCTCGACTGACAGAAACCATCCCCTGCCCGTCGGCCGGGCGCACTGGGCCGGGAGCACGCCTGACGGCGGCTCCCGGCCCTTCTTCCGCGCTAGAGCCGCAGGATCTGGAAGGTGGCAAAGCGATCCGTCGCGGGCCGGCGCGGCACGTGCGGCAGGACGTCGAACAGCGGCCGGTCGCAGGGGCCGACGGCCACCGAGACGCCCGATGTCAGCAGTCGCCGCGCCGAGGCGGCATCGATCCATCCGCACAGAAGCAGGCTCATGCGGTAGGCGATGAGCATGTCGCACAGCGCATGACGGTCGCGCGCCTGGTTGCGCAGCCATATGCCGCGGGCGTGCGGCGTCGCCTCGAGAATGGCCACCCAGGGCGCCATTTCGAAAAAGGGCGACAGAAACGCGGAGGGTCCTCGCCGATCGGTGAGCGCCGCCCGGCCGCGCATACCACTTCTCCCGAATTTCCGGCGGCGCCTGGAAAGGCGCACACTGTCTGGACAAGAGAACCCTAATGAAAAATGCAAGCGCGGCACTAACCTGCGTCAACGGAGGCGTCCGATGCCCTTCCGTCGTCCGTGCTACCCGCCCTGCCCGACGCCCGAAATGGCGGGCGTGACGGCTTGCGCGCTGGGCACCATCTGTGCTGACCGGCTGAACGCCAGTGGCGCGCCCCGGCGGCCGAGCGTCCGGCGGCTGCCTCCCGGCGCCGACCTTGCCGCGCAAGGCGTTCCCCTGCGATCGCTGTGCATGGTCATTGATGGCTGGCTGGCGTTCTACGAGCTGCTGGAGGACGGCCGCCGCCAGGTGCTGCACATCGTGGTGCCCGGCGACGTGCTGGTGCCGCCCTCGCCCGGCGACGACGTACCCTACGGTATCCAGAGCGTCGTGCCATCCCTGGTCTGCCATGCTCCGCCGCCATCCGCGCACGGAGAGTCACCGGAGACAGCGGCCATGAGCATGGCGGTGACCAGCCGCAACGCCGCCCTTGCCTACGGCCACCTGACGGCGCTGGGCCGGCGGACCGCGCGCGAGCGGGTCGCTTATCTGCTGGTGGAACTCTACACCCGCTGCCGCGCCGTCATGCCGCCGGATCGGGCGCTGCGCATTCCGCTCACCCAGGCGGTGCTGGGCGATGCCCTGGGGCTGACGTCGGTCCACGTCAACCGCACGCTCCGGCGCCTGCGGGCCGAGGACCTGCTGACCTACGACGCGGGGTGCCTGCGCCTGCTGGACCCCGACCGTCTGGCAGCCGCGGCCTGCCTGGACACCGAGACCCCGCGGCGCTGGCTCGTGCCGCTGGCGCACCCCCTCGCCGATGCCCGTTCATCCGAACGAAGGGCCTGATCGTCCTCGTCTTTTTCGACAAGACCCCTCGGCAGATGCGCGCTGGCATGGCAGGCTGGTGGTAACGAGTCGCCGCCGGCGGCACGGTGGACGCATGACCCGGAGGATGATGACCATGGACCTGAAGGTTCTCGCGCTGGTGCTGGCCGGCGGCAAGGGCACCCGCCTCGCTCCCCTGACCGCCGAGCGCGCCAAGCCAGCGGTCCCCTTCGGCGGCAAATACCGCATCATCGACTTCGTGCTGAGCAACCTGATCAACAGCGGCATCTACTCCATCTACGTGCTGATCCAGTTCCGCAGCCAGTCGCTGCTGCAACACCTGCGCGACGGCTGGCAGTTCGGCGGAATGCTGCAGAACCAGTTCATCATCCCCGTGCCGGCCCAGATGCGGTCGCCCGGCGAAACGTGGTACAGCGGCACCGCCGACGCCGTGTACCAGAACTTCAACCTGATCGAGCAGTCGGCCCCCGACATCGTGGTGCTGTTCGGTGCCGACCACATCTACCGCATGGACGTCCGCCAGATGATCCGCTACCACCGCCACAAGGGCGCGGGCGTGACCATCTCCGCCCTGCCGGTGGAAAAGAAGTTCGCCAAGGACTTCGGCGTCATCGAGATCGACGAGGACGGCCGCATCCTCGCCTTCCACGAAAAGAAGCCCGACGCCCCGACCATGCCCGGCAACCCCGACATGGTGCTGGCGTCCATGGGCAACTACATCTTCGAGCGCGACCTGCTGCTCGAACTGGTGGGCAAGGACGCCGCCGATCCCAAAAGCTCCCATGATTTCGGCACCAACATCCTGCCGCAGCTGGTGGACAGCGT
The DNA here is from genome assembly GCF_044803115.1 of Caenispirillum salinarum. Lineage (GTDB taxonomy): Bacteria > Pseudomonadota > Alphaproteobacteria > Rhodospirillales > Rhodospirillaceae > Caenispirillum > Caenispirillum salinarum_A. Next base: position 2,710,871 of record NZ_CP085224.1, read on the forward strand.
GCCCATGTACGCCTACGACTTCCAGACCAACCACATCGCCGGAGATCCGCCGGGCGGCGCGCCGTACTGGCGGGACGTGGGCACGCTGGACGCCTATTACGAGTCCAACATGGACATGCGCGCCATCAACCCGCCGCTGAACCTCTACAACCGCAACTGGCCGCTGCGCACGGCGGGCTATTCCGATCCGCCCGCCAAATTCGCGTTCGACGAGGAAGGGCGGCGCGGCGAAGCCATCGATTCAATCCTTTCGGGCGGGTGCATCCTGTCGGGCGGCGTGGTGCGGCGGAGCGTCCTGGGGCGGCACGTCTTCATCCACTCCTATGCCCAGGTGGAGGATTGCATTCTGTTCGACAATGTCGACATCGGCCGGCGCTGCAAGATCCGCCGGGCGATCATCGAAAAGAACGTGAAGATTCCGCCCGACACGGTCATCGGCTATGACGCCGACGAAGACCGCAAGCGCTACCAGGTCACCGAGAGCGGCCTCGTGGTCATCAAGGGCGAACGCTCGCCGGTGCCGCTGTCGGCCCTGAGCATCTGAGGGCCGCAGTGGTTGTCCGTTCCGAACCGCCGGGTGTAGAGTAGGCGCTTATTGACAACGGTCAGCCGGAATACGCGCCATGACCCAGGACCCGCCCCTGCGCATCGGCGTCGTCGTGCACCAGCGCGGCGATAACGCCGAGGACGTGCTCGCCGCCTTCCTCGACGAGTTGCGCGGCCGGCCGGTGCGGGTCGGCGGCCTTTACCAGCAGACGGTGCGCACGGCCTCCGGACCCAACGTCATGGACGTGGTGGACATCCAGACCGCGGCGCGCATCCGCATCTCGCAGCCCTTGGGCGGCGGGTCGTCGTCCTGCTGCCTGGACCCGGCGGGGCTGGCCGATGCCGCCGCGCACCTGCGCCGTGTCCGGGAGTCGGGTGTGGACCTGCTGGTGGTCAACAAGTTCGCCGGCGCCGAGGCCGAGGGCGAAGGACTGGCCGAGGAAATGTTCGCCGCCCTGTGCGAGGGCGTTCCGGTGCTGGTCCTGGTGTCCGCCCGCTACCTGGACGCCTGGGACGCCGCCACCGACAGTGCCGGAGAGCGCCTGCCGCCCACCCTGGCGGCCCTGTGGGCGTGGTACCGAAGGTTGGGCCTGGAAGCCGCGGACGCCGAGTCGGGCACTCCCGCAGGCGTTCCCGCCTCCTGACGGGCATCGCAACCCGCGTATCCTTCATCCTGCATCGCAGATCGCCACGCAGCCCCACTGGGCTGCGGCCATCGTGCTGTCGTCGGCTCAAAATCCGGAGAAACCGGGCCTTTGGGCCATCCCAGCCACCCGGCACAGTTCATGCTTACCGCCAGCGATGCGGGGGTGTAGGACGAGTCTCGCGCCTTTCGCGATTGGCCATTATGACTTTCGCAATAGACACCAGCTATACGCCATATGGTGCTCCAACCGAATTTGGATAAAATTGTGCGCATTGGGGAATGGGATAACCGATTTGCGTAGCTCCACATCCATACGGCCGCGGCGTGTTGGCCTGAAGACGTTCGCCGGAACAGGACCGGCGGCGCTGCCACTGGCCGTCGCGACGATCTTCATGAACCTGCTGGCGCTGGCCCTGCCGCTGGCTCTGCTTCAGGTCTATGACCGCATCATACCCAACAGTTCCGTCGGCACCCTGACGGTGCTGGCGCTGGGTGTCGGCGCGGCCATGATCCTGGAGGTCTCGCTGCGGCTGGCACGCGGAGGCCTGACATCGTGGCTGGCCGCCCGGTTCGAACATGGCGCCGGCACTGCCGCCTTCGAGCACGTCCTGCGCGCACCGACCCATGTGGTGGAGCGCCAAGGCGCCGGCGATCTGCTGGAGCGCATGTCCGCCATCTTCCAGCTCAAGGACCACTACGCCGACAGCGGCCTGACCCTGCTGCTGGACATGCCGTTCGCCCTGCTGTTCCTGGGCCTGATCTGGGCGCTGGGCGGCAACCTTGTCTGGGTTCCCGCCATCGGCCTTGCGCTGTTCGCCCTTGTCATGCTGTGGCACGGCCTGCGCCTGCGCGGCGCGGTGAAAGACTACAACACCGTGCGCGACCGCCGCCTGAGCTTCAACATCGAGGTCCTGAGCGGCATGCACGGCGTCAAGTCGCTGGCGATGGAAGGCCAGATGCTCCAGCGCTACAGCCGCCTTCAGGAATCGGTCGCGCGGGCCGACCATGCCGTGGTTCTGCGCAATGCCTCCGCCCTGACACTGGCGACGTTGTTCTCGCAACTGATCATGGTGGGCACCGTGGCCCTGGGCAGCGTCTATGTCGTCAACAACATGCTGACCGTCGGCGCCCTGGCGGCGTGCACCCTGCTTGCCGGCCGCGCCGCGCAGCCCGTACAGCGGGCTGTCGGTATGTGGACACGGCTGCAGACCGTGACGCTGAACAAGGCCCGCGCCGGGGACCTGTTCGCCCTGCCCCAGGCCGTGCGTCCGGCGCGCCCGTACGATCGTGCGGTCGAGGGGCGCGTGACGCTGCGCAAGGTGACGTACTCCTACGACGCCGAGGCCGGCGCGGCGCCGCTGTTCAAGACCGTCGACCTCGAGGTCGCGCCGGGCGAATGCATCGGCATCTCCGGCACCAACGGCAGCGGCAAGTCGACGCTGCTGCGCCTCATGCGCGGGGCGCTGGCGCCGACTGACGGGCAGGTCCTGCTGGACGGCGTGCCGGTGGAGAACTGGTCGCCACGGGCCCTGGAACACGGCGGCATCGGCTATCTGCCCAGCGAAGCGCAACTGTTCCGCGGCACGCTGCTGGACAACCTGACCATGTTCCGCCGCGACCTTCGCGAACCGGCCTTGGAAGCAGCGCGCCAGCTTGGCCTCGACGATGTGGTGGCGACCTTCCCCAACGGCTACCTGACCACGTTGGCCGGCGGCGCCGCCGATGCCATGCCGCGCGGCATCCGCCAGCGCATCGCCATCGCCCGGGTGCTGGCGTTGGACCCGCGCGTGATCCTGTTCGACGAGGCGAACACGGCCATGGACGGTCCCGGCGACGAGGCTCTGCGCGCCCACCTGGAGCGCCTCAAGGGCGACCGGACGCTGGTGCTGGTGTCCTTGCGCCCGTCGCTGCTCAAGCTGGCCGACCGTCGCTTCGAGATTGTCGGCAACGGCCTAAGGGAGCGGGTCGATCCCTCCTTTTCGGGGCGGGCCGGCAGTGCCGGCGTGAAGCCGGTGGACGCCGAGGGCGCCACCACCTATGGCGCGGCTGAATGAGCGGAGGAGCGCAATCATGACCACCCCCGCCGACGCCGCCGCCCTGGCCGCCCCCGACGATTTTGCCGATATCGCGTGGGACAAGCCGCTCGACCGCGCGCGCCTGTCGACCGACCAGATCGCATCCGGCGAGTTGGGCGGTTTCCGCGCCGTCACCGATTTGGCCGGCTGCCTGCTGCCGCTGCTCGACGCCCTGCAGTGGGACGGCGACGCCCGCCGCGTGTCCGAGGCCCTGCCCCACTTCGCCGACCAGCTTGACCTGACGGACTTCCTGAACGTCATGGCGAACCTGGGATGGTCGTCGCGGTCGCTGCGCCTGGGCCTGCGCCATCTGGACCCGCGCCTGGCGCCCTGCCTTTTCCTGCCCGACCGGGGCATGGCGCAGGTGGTGACCGGCGTCGACGCCGCCGGGGCCGTCACGCTTTTCGATCCGACAACCGGCGAAAGCCGCACCCTGACCCGCCCTTCCGGCGCGGGCCGGGTGTATGTCTTCACACGCGAGGCCCAGGACGAGGCCGCGGCCGCCGCCGGCAACATCGCCCAGAGCACCGGCGCCAATTTCGTGGGGGAAGTGGTCCGCCGCTTCCGCCCGCTGGTGGTCCGAGCCCTGGTGGTCAGCCTGGTGTGCAACGTGCTGGCGCTGTCGGTGCCGCTGTTCATCATGGCCACCTACGACAAGGTGGTCGCCACCGGCTCCATGGAGCTGTTGACGGCCATGGTGATCGGTGTCGGCATCGCGCTTCTCGGCGACTACATGCTGCGCGGCCTGCGCGCCCACATGATCGCCTACATCGGCGCCCGCGTGGACCACATACTCGGAAAGGCGGTCTTCCAGCGCCTGGTGGGCCTGCCGCCGCCGTACACCGAGATGGCCAACATTTCCTCGCAGGTCGCCCGCCTGAAGGACTTCGAGGTGGTGCGGGAATTCTTCACGGGCCCGCTGGCGACCGTGATCTTTGAAATTCCGTTCGCCCTGGTGTTCCTGTTCGTGATGGCGCTGCTGGGCGGTCCGCTGGCCGTGGTGCCGGTGGCCGGCGTGGTGCTGTTCGTGGCGCTCGGCCTGCTGTTGCGTCCGCGCATGCGCCGCGCCGTGGCCGAGGCCGGCAAGGCGGGCTCGCGCCGCCAGGAGTTCCTGGTGGAGACCTTCTCGCGCCTGTCGGCCATCCGCGACACCGGGGCCACCGACATCTGGATCGACCGCTACCGCGAGATTTCCGCCGAGGCGGCGCTGAAGGGCAATCGCTCCAGCCGCCTGAACACCATCGCCGGCGGTCTGGCGCAGGCGATCATTGTCACCACCGGCCTGGTGGTCCTGTCGTGGGGCGTGACGCGCGTGCTGGACGGGGCGATGACCGTCGGCGGGCTGATCGCCTCGATGATGCTGGTGTGGTGGGTGCTGCGGCCCCTGCAAACCGGCTTCACCACCCTGACCCAGATCGAGCGCATGCGTGACTCCGTGCGCCAGATCAACCGCCTGATGCAGCTGGCGCCGGAAACCCGGTCCGACGCCGAGGCCTCCGCCGAGCGCCGCCACAAGGGCAAGGTGACCTTCTCCAACGTCTCCATGCGCTACGTGGCCGAGAGCGATCCGGCCCTGTTCGGCGTCAACCTGACGGCCGAGCCCGGCGAGATCATCGGCGTCATCGGCCCCAACGGCTCGGGCAAGTCGACCCTGCTGAAGCTGATCCTCGGCATGTATCGGCCGCAGGCGGGCGGCGTGCGGCTGGACGACATCGACATCCGCCAGATCGACCCGGTCGACCTGCGCCGCGCGATCGCCTACGTACCCCAGCAGTGTGAACTGTTCTTCGGCACCATCGCCCAGAACCTGCGCCTGGCCGAGCCCACGGCGTCGGATCGGGAACTGCGCTGGGCCTGTGCCGAGGCCGGCTGCCTGGCGGACATCGACGCCCTGCCCCAGGGCTTCGACACCCGCATCGGCGACGGCAAGTCCACGCAGCTGCCGTCCAACCTGCGTCAGCGCCTGTCGCTGGCCCGCGCCTACCTCAAGCGTGCGCCCGTCATGCTGTTCGACGAACCGGCCAACGGCCTGGATTTCGTCGGCGACCAGCAGTTCATGAAAGTGCTGGACCGTGTGCGCGGGCATACCACCGTCTTCCTTGTCACGCACCGCCCCAGCCATCTGAAGCTGTGCGACAAGGTCGTCTTCATGACACAGGGCCAGATCCGCGCGGTCGGCCCCGCCAAGCAGGTGCTCGACCGCCTGCCGCCCGGCATCTTCTGACGAGTTCGGACCCATGAGCGAGACCACGATGGGCGCCCCTGCCGGCCCCGCCTCCCCCACCGGAACCAGCCGCAAGCTCAAGCGCGGGCGGCGGCAGATCCGCTACATGGCCCAGTTCGTCCTGCTGGAGGAAAAGGGCATGTCCTGGCTGGCGGCGGCCGCCGTGTTCATTGTTGCGGCCGTCGTCACCGCCTTCATCGTCTGGGCCCACTGGATCAAGATCGACGAGGTCGCCATCGTCAACGGCGCCGTCGTGCCCAAGTCCAAGGTCCACGTGGTGCAGCACCTGGAAGGCGGCATCGTCCGTGACATGGTGGCCGAGGAACGCCAGATGGTGCAGGCCGGCCAGGTCCTGGCGCGACTGGACCCCATTCAGGCCACCGCCGAGAAGGACCAGATCCGCGCCCGCCAGGCCGCGTTGCAGGCGCGCGAGGAACGGCTGCGCGCCTTTCTGACCGGCCGCGAACCCGATTTCTCGTTCATCACCGATGCCCGCTACGCCCACCTGATCCGTGACCAGCGCGACATCCACACCGCAGCCCTGGCGCGGTGGGAGAGCCAGCGCAAGGTCATCGAGAGCGAGATCCTCCAGAAGGAGGCGGAGGCGGATGCCGCCAGCCGGCAGATCGAGGCCGTGACGCGCCAGATCGGACTGATCGGCGAGGAAGTGCAGATGCTCAAGACCCTGTACGAGCAGGGTCATGCCTCCAAGACCCGCTATTTCGCCGTCCGCCGCGAGCAGGCCGCCGCCGAAAGCGAGCTGTCGCGACTGGAGGGCCAGCGCGACACCGCCGGCAAGGCCCTGGTGGAACTGCGCGAGCGCATCGGCGACCTGGACGCCCTGGAACGCCAGGACGCCGTCGGCGAACTGGGCACCGTCACCGCCGAACTGGCCCAGGTCAACGAGGCCCTGGCCCGCGCCACTGACCAGGTGACGCGCCTGGAGGTCATCGCGCCGGTGACGGGATTCGTGCAGAACCTCCAGGTGCGCAACCCCGGCACGGTCATCCCGGCCGGCGGCGTGCTGATGGAGGTGGTGCCGGTGGACGACGAACTGATGGTGGAGGCCCGGATCTCCACCCGCGACGTCGGCCACGTGGCGCCCGGCCAGCCGGTGACGGTCAAGGTCTCCAGCTTCGACTTCGTGCGCTACGGTGCGGTCGAAGGCCGGCTCGAGAGCATTTCGGCGACCACGTTCATCGACGAGCAGTCGGGGCAGCCGTACTACAAGGGCATGGTTTCGCTGGACCGCCCGTACCTGGGCGAGAGCCCGCAAGCGAACCGCATCCTGCCCGGCATGACGGTGCAGGCGGACGTGATTACGGGCGAAAAGACCCTGCTGGAATACATCTTGAAGCCGATCTACGTGTCGCTGGCGCACGCCTTCCGCGAGCGCTGAAACGGCCCGGACCGCGAATCAAATAACGAGGGGAAAGAGGCGCGCCGCCATCACGGGCGGCGGCGCCCACGAAGGGGATCAGGACAATGGCCGACGAAACCATCAACCCGGGCAACCCGGGCAACCAGGACGCCGAGGACACCCAGGGCCAGCAGGATGCCAGCGAGGGCCTGCACATCCACGGCCGCGGCCATGAGGCACTGGAGGACGGCGCGGAACAGCCGGCCAACGTGGGTGACGAGCAGGGCCGGGAGGATTTCTTCGGCAACGCCAACGTCCAGACCGGTCGCCGCTCCACCTTCGAGGGCACGCTCGACGGGCAGCCCGATCCCGGCGAGACCGTCGCCGACCAATCCCCGGTGGTCGGCGGCGACTATGCGCCGGAAGACCCGAACGGCAACGTGACGGCCGATTTCGACGCCGTGCAGCCCGACAACGCCCGCGGCCAGGGTCCTGCGGCCGACGGCGACGAGGAAGATGAGGACGAGCCCGAGGAGGAGGAGGGGCAGCGCGACCCGGGCCTCGAGCGTCCCGAGGACCGCGTTCCCGGCGACGGCGACGACACGGGTGGCGGCAACGATGTGGCGTCCGGCGCCGATCAGACCGCCCCCGCCTTCGCCGCCACGGAGCCCCCCGCCGGGGACGCGGACACCCCCGCTGACGGCGTCGCGGACGACGATGAGGACGACCCCGATCCGGTCGCGGAGACGCCGACCGTCACCGCCGCCGACGCGGATGGCATCGAGGACCAGCCCATCCGCCTGGACCTGACGGCGGCGCTGACCGATATCGACGGAACCGAGACGCTGACCGTGACGCTCTCCGGCCTGCCGGACGGCTTCTCGCTGTCCGACGGCACCGGCGCGTCCGTGGGTTCGAACCTGGGTGGCGGCGCCTGGAGCGTGCCTCCCGGCCAGCTTGACGACCTGTTCCTGGTCCGCCCCCAACACTTCTCGGGCGAGGTGCCGCTCAGCGTCACGGCCACGGCGACCGAGACGACCGGCGAGACCAGCACCGTCACCACCGACTTCACGGTCACCGTGGAGGCCGTCGCGGACGCACCCACCCTGGCCGCCGAGGACGCGGCCGGAACCGAGAATACGTGGCACGACCTGTCCATCTCGGCCGCGTTGGTGGACGCCGACGGCTCGGAAAGCCTGACGGTCTACGTCACCGACGTGCCGGAGGGCGCGACGCTCGACCAGGGCACGCGGCTGGATGCGCCGGTAACGCTGGCGAACGGTACGGTCCTGGCAGCCGGCACCTGGGCCATGACGGCGGACCAGGCGGAGTCCGTCCGCATCATGCCGGCGCAGGACGATTCCACGGATTTCACCCTGCGCGTCTTCGCCGAGACCGAAGAGGATTCCAATGGCGACCGCGCCGTCTCCGGTCCCGCCGAGATCAACGTGGACGTCGGGGTGGTGGCGCCGTCGGTCTCCGGCACCGGGACGGGCGCCGAAGACACCTGGGTGCAGCTTGACCTGTCGGCCGGCGTGAATGCGGAACTGGGCGACGAGTCCCTGCAGGTGCTGCTTGAGAACCTCCCCGACGGCGCCCTGCTGCGTGTTGGCGGCCAGCTTGTCACGGACACCAGCGGGCCGGTGGATATCTCCGGCAATCTGGATGCGGTGGAGGTCCGCTGGGACCCGGCGACCGATCTTCATTCCGACGCCGACATCACCTTCCATCTGCGCGCCATCGTCCGCGACGCCGACGTGGGCACGGACACCGAAACCCCGCGCGACACCAACCAGACCGTCACCGACGTCACCGTCGACGTCACCGGCGTCGCCGATCCGCTGACGCTGTCGGCGTCGGGCAGCGGCAACGAGGACAGCTTCGGCGGCGCCATCGCCGTGCCGGTGACTGTCGCCCTGACCGACACGGACGGCTCGGAGGCGCTGACAGGCACCATCGACCTGATCTTCGACGGCGCCGAGCAGGGCGTTCTGACCGGGCCGAACGTCACCACCTCCACCGACGGCGACGGCAACACCGTCTACAGCATCGCCGTGGACGCCGCCAATGTGAGCTTCGACGCCGCAACCGGCACCTACAGCGTCGGCGGCCTGGTGTTCGAGCCTGAAACGGACTCCGACGACGACGTGACCTTCAGCGTGCGTGCCACCACGCTGGATTCCGACGGCAGCACCCGGACCGACACCCAGGCCGGCCAGACCATCACCATTGATGCGGTCGCCGACGCGCCCACCGTCGCCGCCACCGCCGAAATCGGCGGCACCGAGAGCGCGGCGGACGACGCCTGGATCGATGTCGACATCACCGACCTCGCGCTCGCCGACGACACCAACGAGAGCCTGACGCTCTACGTCGGCGGCGTGCCGGCGGGTGGCGCGCTCATGCTCAACGGCACCGTGCTGACGGCGGTGGACGCCGCCGGCATCGACTTCACCGGCGTCGACACCGCCAACGCACCGGCGCCGGGGCTGAGCGGCGACGTCTACGCCCTGCCCGGCTTCGACCCGGCCACCGATCGGTTGCAGGTGCGCCCGCCGGCAGACAGCTCCGCCGACTTCGACCTGCGGCTTGTCGCGATGTCGGACGAGGCCAACGGCACCGACCAGGGCAACGCCGTGGAGCGCAACTGGTCGGCCACCGACGTGCACGTCGACGTGGCCGTCCTGGCGCCCGAGATCGGGGGCACCCTGAACCACACCGGGGCGGAGGGTGCGTGGACAGCGCTCGACGGCCTGGAGGTGGATCTGCCGGCGCAGTCGGCCGGGCTGGGCGAGGAAACGGTAACCATCACGCTCAGTGGCGACGCCCTGGCCGAGGCCAACGTCCGGGTGGTAGACGCTGACGGGACCGTGGTCGTATCCAAGACCGGCACGGAAACCTCCTTCACCATCCCGGCCGGGAACTGGGACGCGGCCACCGGGGCTCTGACCGGCGTCGAGGTGCAGTGGAAGGACGGCGACCGGACCGATCAGCTGACCTTCGACCTGACCGCCCATGTGGTGGACGTCGACCAGTCGGGCGACTTCGATCCGGCGGGCTCGACCCATGCCGACGAGGCCTTTGCCACCCGGCAGGTGACGGTCGACATCACGCCCGTGGTGGACGCGGCCACCGTCAGCGCCGACGACGACGGCACCGAGGACGCCGGCACGCCCGGGGTTGCCGGCGATGGCGTTGCGCTGGCCCCGGTGGTGCAGCTTTCCGGCGACGCCAGCGAAAGCCTGACCGGCGAGGTGGTGCTCAGTTTTGACACGACCAACGCGGCGGCGGGCACCGTCGTCTGGGTGCCGGCGACCGGCGGCCCGACGGATGTGCTGGAGGCCAATGGCGATCATACGGAATACCGCCTTGATGCGTCGGTCTTCGTCGATGACGGCAACGGCCGCCTGACCATAGACCCGGCCAAGGGCTCTTTGCAGTTCGTGCCGGTGGAGCACTTCGACAACAACGACGCCGACATCACCTACGGCATGGAGATCACGGTTGCCGACGGCACGGAAACGGCCACATTCACCGGCACCGGCCGTCTGACCATCGATGCCGAGGCGGACCCGGTGGCAATCAACGCCTCGGGCATCGGCAACGAGGACAGCTTCGACACCGTCAGCGGCACCTACACGGCGCCCATCGACGTGCCCGTCAGCATCCAGCTGACCGACACCGACGGCTCCGAGAGCCTGTCGGGGACCATCGACCTGGTCTTCGACGGCGCCGTACAGGGCGAACTGAGCGGCCCCAACGTCACCAGGACGACCGATGACGACGGCAACACGGTCTACAGCGTCGCCGCCGACGCCGCCAACGTCACCTTCGACGCCGCGACCAACACGTACAGCATCTCCGGCCTGACCTTCGCGCCGGCCGACGACTCCGATGCCGACGTCAGCTTCACCGTGCGCGCCACCAGCGCCGACAACGACGGATCGACGCTAGAGACCACCGGCGCCGGCACCATCGCGGTGCGTCCCGTGGCCGACCGGCCCGACCTTGACGCCGATGCGGTCGGCGGAACCGAAAGCGCGGCGGACGACGCCTGGATCGGGCTCGACGTCTCGGCCCTGAACCTCACCGACACCGACGGCTCCGAGAGCCTGACGCTCTACGTCAGCGGCGTGCCGGACGGGGGCGGACTGCGCCTTGATCCGGCGGCGACCGGCGCCACCGTCAGCACCGTGGACGCGGCGGACGTCGCATCCGTCGGTGTTGCCGGTGGAACGCCGGACCTGGGGCTGACGGGCACCGTCTACAAGATCACCTTCGACGCCGGCGTCGATCCGCAGGTGGTCGCGGATGCGCTTCAGGTGCGTCCGCCGGCCGACAGTTCGGCCGACTTCGACCTGCGCCTGGCCGCCATCGCCAGCGAAGGCAGCGGCGCCGAACACGGCAATGCCGTCGAGCAGAACTGGAACACCGCCGACGTGCATGTGGACGTGGGCGTGCTGGCGCCCACCGTCACCGCCGACGCCCAGGCGCCGGGGGCCGAGGGCACGGGCTGGACGCCGCTGACGGGCCTCAACGTCCAGGTCCCAGCCCTGACCGACGGATCATCGGAAGAAACGGTCACCATCACCGTCAGCGGTCCCGACTTGGCCGACGCCACCATCCGCGACGGCGACGGCAACCCGCTCCAGGCGGTGCCGGGCACGGCCAACGCCTTCGTCGTGCCGCTGGCCGCATGGGATGCGGCGACCGGCGCCATCAGCGGGCTGGAAGTGCGGTGGAACGACCCCGACCGATCCGGCACCATCACCTTCGATTTGAAGGCGCACGTCGTCGACGGCGATGCCGGGGAAACCTGGTTCGATGCGCTGGGCACCGCGTTCGCCGACGAGGCGGAAGCCTCCACCTCCGTCAGCGTGGACATCCTGCCGGTCTCCGATGGTGCCACCATCTCGGGCGGCGGCGTCGGCGTCGAGGACCAGTGGACGGCGCTGAACCTGTCGTGGAGCGTCAACGACGGCTCCGAGGAGGTGAGCGGCGTCACCCTGTCCGGCCTGCCCGAAAACACCACCATCCACTATCCCGACCCGAACAACGATGGCAGCTACCTGTCAGCGACGGCGGGGGCCGACGGCACCGTCGTCCTGCCCAAGGAGCTGACCGGAGCGCAGCAGGCCAACGTCTACGCCGAGTGGCCGCAGCACCTGAGCACGGCCCTGGAAGCCGACGGGACGGTGGAACTGACCCTGTCGGTGGACACGGCCGAGCCCGGCGCCTCGAACAGCGCGGCTTCGACCACCACGGATCAGAGCTTCACCGTGCGGGTCTTCGGTGACGCCGACGAGGCCACCGGCGCCACGGATGCAACCGCGAAGACGGTGGCCGAGGACGTCTTCTACGAGGTCAAGTGGGGCGACGGCCTGGACGTCAACGCCGCCCTGGCCGACCCCAACGCCGAGACCCTGTCCTTCCTCATCAAGCCGGAGGACGGCGCCGCCCGCCTGAAGATCGACGGCGTCGACCAGGGCACCGCGCCCGCCGATGGCTGGAGCCTGACCTACGACCAGCTCTCGACCGGCAAGATCGAGATCGCCGGCCCGCTGCACTGGGGCCGCAGCGACGGCGACCCGACCCAGACCTTCAAGGTCTACGCCGTCACGACCGAAGCCGACGCGGCGGCCGACGACAGCGCGCTCGACGGCGTCACCCACCCGGTCGAGGGCGGCCTGTCGCGCGAGGGCGTCGCCACCGTTCACATCGGCGACCTGAACCTTGCTGCCGCGGCCGTGGCCGATGCCGTCAGCTTCGCCGCCGCCTCCGTCGCCGATACCATGCTGGAGGACAACGGCACCCCCGGCACCCCCGGTGACGGCGTGGCGATCGCGCCGGAAATCCAGCTCACCGACACAGACGGGTCGGAAAGCCTGGACGGCTACCTGATCTTCGAGTCGTCGGACGCGGCCCTTCTGCGCGGCGCCCTGACCCTCAACGGCTCCGACCTGACCGCCTACAAGGTGGTCATGTCGGGGACGGACTCCGCCAATCCGGTGCTTGACGAGTCCGCCAGCGTGGCCGAGGGCGACACCTTCGCCTTCCGGGTGCCCGTCAGCGCCCTCACCGATGACGGCAACGGCGGCTACACGCTGTCGGGCCTGACGTTCGTGCCGGAAGAACACTCCGATGCCGACGTCACCTACAAGCTTTATGCCACCACCAAAGAGGCCGACAACGGCGCCACCCAGGTCACACGCACGGACGGCACCATAGACGTCACCGCGGTCGCCGATCCGGTGACGCTGACCACCGTCGACACCGGTGCCGAGGAAGCCGACGCTGCCGCCAACGGCATCCCGCTGTCGCTGACGACGGGCCTGGTGGATGCCGACGGGTCCGAAACCCTGACGGTGTTCCTGACCCTGCCCGGCAGCGCCGATGCCGGCACGGTCCTGGAGCAGAACGGCACGGCACTTTCGCCGGTGACCGATTTCACGGCCCATCCCGCCCTGCCCGACGGGCCCGACCTGTCGGGCACCGTGACCTATGCCTTTACCATCCAGGCCGGCGACGACCCGGCGGCGGTGCTGGGCAACCTGGTGCTGAAGCCGCCCGCCGGTGTCTCCGACGACCTGGTGCTGGACGTGCGCGCGGTGACGGTGGAGACGGACGCGAACGGCGATCCGCGCATGGCGCAGACCAACGATACGTTGCGCATCGACATCGGCACCGACGACCCGACGCTGACCCTCTCCGGCGATGGCGGGTTCACCCTGCTGGAAGGCACGAACTACGAGTCGAATCCCTGGCAGGCGGTCGACCTGACGGCGGACCTCTCGGCCTCCATCGATCCGGCGCTGGCCGACGGCAGCGAAACCCTGACGGTGCGCCTCTACGGCTTGCCGGACTATGTGGATATCCGCTACTCGGGCACCGGTCCGAATGCGGTCCAGACCGGTTCCGACGCGGACGGTGACTATGTGGTCATCCCCGCCGACAGGTTGTCGACGGTTGAGTTCCGCATGACACGGGATCACCGCGACCAGGACTTCACCCTCCAGGCCAAGGCGGTGGTGGAAGACGTGGACGTCGGCACCGCGTTGGAAACCGATCGAGCCGCGGCCTGGGGCGACAGCGCCGAAAGCCCGCTGGTGACGCTGGACGTCAACGTGCTCGCCCGCGCCGACAACGCCAACATCAAGGTCGAGGGCGAAGGCCTTGAGGACGACTGGCAGCAGCTCAAGCTCAACATCTCGGCCAAGGACGGCTCCGAAGACGTGACGTCGGTGGTGCTCAAGGGCATCCCGTGGGACATGGAGTTGCGCTTCGACGACGGCACCACTGTGACCGACGTGACCGTCAACCCCGACGGAACGGCCGAGCTTCTGCTGTCCGGCATCGACCTGGCCGACCTGAAGAACCACCTTCAGTTCAAGGCCGGCTTGGACGACAGCACCTATGACGGCGGCATCCCCATGCGCGTCGAGGTGACCACGACCGAGAACGGCGCCGAGGTTGGCGACGTCAATGCCGGAGATGAAACGCACGTCAGCGGCAAGGACTTCACGCTCGACGTCTGGGGCGTCGCGGATACGCCGGAACTGACCCTGAACACGGGCGATGGCGGAACGCCGCCGACGAACGGCCTGGACCCCGTGGACTTCCCCCACGCCATTTCGCACATCGTTCTCTACCTCGATGACGGGACCAACCCGATCTTCAAGGTCAAAATCGACGAGTTCTCGGAAGGCGGGCCGGCCTGGAATGCTCAATACGATCCCACCGACCTGCCGCTGGACGCCTTTATCGACCAGACCTTCAACGGCGCCAAGCTGGTCGCCATTTCCGTCAAGGCGGGCCAGAACTTCGGCAGCCACGACTGGCAGCACAACGCCGAAGGCGAACTGCTGTGGACCAACGATCCCGTAGCTGACAGCCTGATGCCCTCGGGCATCCCGGCCGAAGGCTCGGCCCACTTCTTCGCCCTGCCGAACGACGCCTTCGACCACCTGGCGCCTTACGCAGGGCCCTCCGGCACCGGCACGGCGAACACCCATACCGAGACCATCGCCGAGGACGGCCTGTTCACGCTGACGCTGAACGGTCCCAACGGCCTGCTCCAGGCGGAAACGGGGGAAGAAGGCACCGGCGACGCGCCGACCAGCGCCGACGGATCGGAGACGCTGGAGTTCCGCATCGAGCCGGTGGACAAGGATCATTCCCGCCTGCTGGTGGACGGCAATGAACGGCCCCTGGAGAACGGCGCCTGGATCGTCACCTACGACGAGCTGGCCGGCGGCCGCGTCCAGATCGGCGGCGCCGACGACTGGCACAGCGAGGCCGGCCTGCCCTTCGACGTCACCGTTGTCGCGGTCGAGGCGGATGCCGACGATCCGGAGCATCCCGACGCGACACTGGCCCGGACGGACGGCCCGACCCGCCAGATCATCCTCAAGATCGATGCCGACGCGGACATCGTGACGATCGACTCGGCAGCCGCCGGGATCGAGGACCAGACGGTCGCCATGCCGCTGAACATCACGCTCGACGATGCCGACGGGTCGGAAGCGCTGGTGGACTACGTGTACCTGGTCACCAGTGACCCGGATATGCTGGCCGGCAGCCTGAACGGCACCTGGACCGACGCGGCCACGGACCTGACCTTCTTCGACGTGCAGCTGGACGGCACCGGCGCACCCGTGGTCGACGCAGATGGCGTGGTGCAGCAGGCCACCGCCCCCAGCGGTGTCCATGCCGTGAAGGTTCCCGCCACGGCCTTCACCGGCCCCGACGCCGATGGCGCATATACGCTTTCCGGCCTGACCTTCACGCCCGAGGCCCATTCAGCGGACGAGGTGACCTACAAGGTCTACGCCACCACGCAGGACGCCGACGGCTCGCGGATGACCACCGTCGGCGACGGTTCCATCACGCTCAAGGCCGAGGCCGACGCGCCGGCTGTCACCGTGAACGGCGACAGCCCTGCCGACGTCGGCACCGTCGTCGCGGGCAACGAGGACGGCCTCATCGCGCTCAACATCGCCGCCGCGCCGGTGGACCCGGACAGCGAGGACCTGACGCACGCCGAACTGTCGGGCGTGCCCGACGGCTGGGTCGTGGGCGTGCTGAATACGGACGGCTCTTTCTCCGCCGCCAGCGACAACGGCAACGGCGTCTGGGTGCTCGACCACGATCGCCTGGCCGACGTGGTGGTGCGCCCGCCCCTTCACCTGAACGTGCAGCCGGCGGACGCGCCCGAACTCACCCTCAAGGTCACCTCGCGCGAGGACGGCACAGACGTCAGCGATGCCACCGACGCCGATGACGGCGTGGCCCTGCGCACCGCCGTCACCTCCAAGTCGTTCAAGGTGGAGGTGGACGCCGTCGCCGACGCCCCGACGCTGACGGTCCAGCCGGAAGTCACCGCCGAGGAACAGGCCGTCAAGCTCGACATCCTGCCGGCGCTGACGGACACCGACGGCTCGGAGTCCCTGTCGCTGTTCATCACCGGGGACTTTGCCGGCGGCAGCCTGACCGGCGCGGGCGTCACGCAGCTTTCGGCCACCGAATGGCAGGTGGACGTCGACCACCTCAGCGACCTCTACTACGTGCCGGCCGAGGATTATTCCGGCACGGTCAGCCTCCAGGTCGTCGCCCGCGCCAGCGAGAGTGCGAGCACCGATCCTTCCGACGACGAGGCCGAAACCATCGTGGCGCTGCCCATCATCGTGCGCGGCGTTGCCGATGCCCTGGACGATGCCGCGGGCATCTCGGTCACCGCGGCCGAAGATGACGGCTGGTTCGATCCGGGTCTTGCGAGCAGCCTGACCACCAAGGACATGCTGGGCGCCGACGCCGTCGGCTCCGAGAGCGTCGCCGTGGTGCTCAAGGGCCTGCCGGACGACGTCGAGATCAGCATGACCGCCGGCAACGAGGACGGCCTGCGCTACATCGGCACCAGCGGCGGCCAGCCCGTCTGGGCGGTGGAGGCCGGCTACCTGGAGCATGTGCGCCTGCGCGTTCCCGACGACTGGGCGGGCCGGGTGGACGTGCCGATGGTGGTGACGGTGACCGAGGCCGACGGCCATGGCACCGAAACCGGCATGACCCTCGCCGTCGACGTGACGCCCGAGGCCGACGCGCCGCGCGTGACCCTGAGCGGCAACAACGTCGAGGACGCGACCGCCGGCGCCTCCTTCACCATCGGCGCCGCACTGCGGGATGCCGACGACCGGGCCGGCACCGACTCCGACGATTACGCCGAAAGCATCACCGGCATCACGCTGACGGTGGCCGACGCAGCCTTTCTGGCCGACACGCCGGACCTCAAGGTGGTCATCGACGGGATTGAATATGACCCGTCGGCCCCCATCGCGATCAGCGATCCCACCGCGACCGTCACGTTTGCCGGCCTGCCCGACGGCTGGTCCAAGGACGTGCCCGTCCAGGTGACGGTGGAGACCACCGAAGGCGGCACCACCGCCACGACCACCAAGGACTGGGCCGTGCCCATCGCGGCCGATGCCGACCCGGCGCAGACCTTCGACATCGCCGACGGCCCGCTGGCCTCCACCACCGGCACGCCCATCGATTTGAACCTTGCGGTCCTGCTGGGCGACACCGACGGGTCTGAGGTCTCGCACGTGATCGTGACGGGCGTGGCCGACGGCATGAAGCTGGTCGACGCCACCGGCGCCACCGTCGGTCACGACGCTGGCGGTGGTCGCTGGATCGTTCCCGCCACCGATGCCACGGGCGCCGTGCAGGACCTGCGCGTCGACGGTGCGCCGGGCACGGCCGCATCGCTGTCGGTGACGCTGATGGTCACGGATATCGACCCCGACGGGGGCCGCGACGTCTGGATGAGCCAGGCGGAGACGGTTGACGTGTCCTTCGGCGCCGGCGGCACGGGCGGGGGCACGCCCGCCGACGTGGGTCCGGTGACGGTCGCCATGGACGACGTCGGCATTGACGAAGACGGATCATTCCTCGTCAACGCCACCGTCACGCCTTCCGGCGACGATGTCGCCGGCTCGGTTGTCATCCACGGCCTGTCCAATGCCGTGCGCGTGGTGTCGGAGAACGGCGCGTTCAACGTCTTCGCGCTGGACAACGGCGACGGCACCAGCGACTACGTGATCCCGGTCGAAGCGCTGGGCAACGTGCGCGTCCATCCGCCGGCGGATTCGGCCGAGGATTTCACCCTCACCCTTACCGCCACGGCGCGCGACGGCTACTGGACGCGCGAATCCGACCCGGTCAGCGTGCCGGTCGCGATCGCCCCCGTCACCGAGACCGACGGCAGCATCGGCGCCGGCGTCGCCGCGGGCGCGGACACCACAGAGGACACCGCCGGCATCGGCGTCGAGCTGACCCTCGACCAGGCGGATGCCGATCGGTCCGAGGTGCTGGCCGGCGACACGCTGACGCTCGACACCAGCGGCGTGCCCGACGGCACCGAGATCACGCTGAACGGCACCACCTGGACCACCGACGGCAGCGCCATTTCCGTCAACCTGTCGGACTTCGGCACCGACCTGAACACGGCCAACGCCGCCTTCCAGGGTGCTGGCGGCCTGACGCTGACGGGGCTCTCGGTCAAGCCGCCCGCCGACTGGCACGGCAAGGTCACGCTGGGCGTTTCGGCGCAGGTGGTGGACACGGACGCTGCCGGCGATGCCGACACCGGTCCGGTGGCGGAGGCGACATGGAACGGTGCCGTGACCATCACCGTCACACCCGAAACCGACGGCGCCACCCCCGTCGCCGTCGACATCACGCGGAATGAAGACGAAGCCATTCCGCTCGACATCAAGATCACCACCTCGGATCTCAAGGGCGTGGACACCCATGGCTCCGAGCTTCTGTCGGTGGTGATCGAGGGCGTGCCGGCCGGCATGACCATTCTTGGCGCCTCCAACAATGGCTCGGACGACGGCGGGGTGACGAACACCTGGACCGTCAAGAGCAGCGTCCTTGGCGCCATGGCGGCCGACGGCACGCTGTCAGGCCTGCAACTGGTCGCGCCGCCGGACTGGTCCGACGCCGACGGCCTGGACCTGACGGTCCGCGCCTATCAGATCGAGGCCGGCACCCGCGACGTCGTTGAAAGCGCGGACACGTTCACTGTGGTCGTCAATCCCGTGGCCGACACGCCCTTCGTCAACCCGCAGTACGCCAGCGGCACCGAGCACCAGGAGGTGCCCCTGGACCTGGGTGCCCTGTCGGCGGACTTCGACGGCAGCGAGACGGTCAGCGTCACCATCACCGGCGCACCGGAAACGTCCACCTTCAAGGCGACTCTCGACGATGGGTCGACCCAGACCTGGACCGTGGGCGCCAGCGGCACCGTTGTGCTGCCGGTGAGCGGCGTCGCGGCGCTGTCCTTCGTGGGGCCGGAGGACCTGTCGGGCGACGTGACGATGACCGTCACCCCCACGGCCACCGACGGCACCGACAGCGCCACGGGCGCGCCGCAAAGCTTCACGGTCTCGTTGGCCGGCGATGCCGATGCACCGCTGCTGACCACGCCGGCGGTCCCGCCCTCGGGCGTCGAGGACTCCGACGTGGCCCTGAACCTGAGCGCCGCCCTGCAGGACCTGGACGGCTCGGAGTCGCTGAACCTGATGATCGGCCCGGCCGCCGGGGCTGCCATTCCGGCCGACACGGTGCTGGTGACGGCCTCCGGCCAGGTTATCAGCCTGGACCAGAACGGCACTTTCTCCGTGTCGGAGGCCGACATTCCGGGACTGAAACTGCGGGCGCCCGCCGACTGGCACGGCACGCTGGATCTTGCGGTCACGGCGACGGCAACCGAACAGGACGGCGACGCCCAGTCGACGCAGGCCCCGCTGACAGTCACCATCACGGCCGCGGGCGACGCGCCGACCGTCGATGTCTCGGCAGCCGGGGACTACGGCGTCAACGGCGGCCACACGGGCGTCCTGAAGGTGCTGACCGGCACCGCGGACCCGCTGATTTCCTTCGCCGACGTCGATGCGGCGCTGGACCCGGCCGCCGCATCACTGTCGGGCCTGAAGGTCTCGCTCGCCACCACCGACGGAACGGACGGCCTGGGCCTGAGCGGCTTGCCGATCTCGTTCACAAGCAGCGGCGGCCTGGCGACCACCGTCAACGGCAAGACCTTCGGCCTGTCGTGGGACGGCGGCTCGCAGACCCTCACCTTCTCGGGGGCCGGCGATTACGCCGAGTATCAGACGCTGGCGGAATCGGTCATCCTGACCAATGACAACGGCACGTTGACGGCCGGGTCGCGCACGGTGACGTTCACCGCCATCGACGGCAACGGCCTGGAGAGCACCGGCGCCACCGACGGCGGGCTCGATCCCAACGTGGAGATCACCATCAACGGCGACAAGACCGTCAGCCGCACGGCCGACGACCTTCACTTCCACAGCGACGGCCGGGCAAGCATCGCCGGCAGCGACGGTGATGACAGCCTGACCATCAGCGCCGACAGCTTCAGCGGCGTCAGCGGCCTGGGCGGCTTCGACATCCTGACCGTCATGGCCAACAGCGAGACGGCAGGCGACTGGACGTTCGCCATCCAGGACGACGGCGCCTCGGTCACCGCCACCAGCGGCGACGAGACGCTGGACATCGTCTTCACCGACGGCAAGGCGGCGGAGGTCGATGCCGTGGGCGACCTGGTGCTGGAAGACGACAGCAGCGGGACGTTGACCTTCGAGGATGGCAGGACCGTCGACTTCGACGACCTGGAAAAGATCAACGGCCAGTTCTGAGGCGACATCACCGCCGGCGCGCGCCGCCGCGCGCCGGCGGTGATCCGGGCCCGGAAAAGGGCCCTTCAGTTGATGCGCAACCAGGTGTGGCTGTCGTCACGCATGGCGCCGGTGGTGTAGTGGTCGTCGAAGTGGGCGACGCGGGCCGCCTGCACGGGCTCGGTCGCCAAGGTATCGCGCACGTAATGGCCGTCGCCGTCGTGCTGGAACCCCGGTGCCCAGGTCGTCCGATCTTCCCGCGTGAGACGCGGCCGCATGTCCGACTCACCGGCTGCGACGATACGCAGGCGGACGTACTGCCCGCCATCGTTCACATAGCCCGGACTCCACGAGGCGCGGGCGTCGATCACCATGCGCGGCGCCTGCGGCACCGCAACGTCGGAAGCACTGGCGGATGCGCCAAGGCCGGCCGCGAAGGCCGTACCTGAAAGGACGAGAAGCGTTGAGCGCAGCAGTGTCATGGCGGTTACTCCCAGAAAAGGAACCGCCGGCCGAGCGATGCCACCATGCCTCCTTGGGCGGACGTCAGGCGGTCGGCTTCATCATCCGAGTCCCCTGCTCGGTTTCTTGAGTATGTGCCCGTCGCCGTCCCGCCGTGCGCGGGGAGCTCTCATGCCAGACATGCGAAAAGCGCCGCCCGGCCGGGCGGCGCCTTCGCATCCCCGAACCGACGTCCGGGCCTAGACGGACTGGCCGGCCATCGAAACCACCTGCACCGCCTGCACGCGGTTGGACACGCCCAGCTTGCGGTAGGCGCTGGACAGGCGCTTCTTGACGGTGACCTCCTGCACGGACAGGCGCTGCGCGATTTCCTTGTTCGACAGGCCCTCGAGCAACAGGTTCAGCGCATCCTGTTCCAACGGACTGAGCGAGCCGCCGACGCCCGAAAGGCTGGGGCGGGTGGCGTCTTCCTCGGCTCCCTCGCCGAAGAGGAAAGACGGAAAGTACCTCTCGCCCGACAACACCAGACGCAGGGCGTTGACCATGGCGTCGCCGTTGAGGCTTTTCGGCACGAATCCCTCGACGCCCGCCCGCATGGTGGACAGTGCCTCATGCCGGCTGGCGGTGCCCGACAGGACCACCAGGGGGATGCCGGGGAACTGGCGCCTGGCGGCGCGCACGCCAGTGACGCCGTTCATGCCGGGCATCCGGAAATCCAGGATAATCATGGCCGGCGCGGGGTCTTGCGTCCCCAGGTCCAGGGCCTCCTGCAGGGTGTCGGCCTCGTCCACATGGACGTCGGCGCGCACGCGCTGAATGAAGGGGACCAATGCCTCGCGAACTAGGCGATGGTCGTCGGCCAGAACAATTCTCATACGTTTCCCTCCCGCACGGACCGCCACCCCACCTGCCGAGACAGTCTAGACGCAAGGCAGGCTGCGGTCTGATATGTATAGTATATCAATTGGTTCGTAATTTTCATCCACAACTTGCGCGGTGTTGTATCACCATTTCGTGCCAGTTCAAGGTGTTATCAAGCCTTCAGGCCGGGTCCGAAGTACTAGGCAAGGTAAAAGGCCCTCCACCGCCGGCCACCGGGAGGCGTGGCGGCCTCCGCGTCGCCAGGACCCCGCCCGCGCGTCAAAAGGCAGGGGACGCGGAACGGCGGTGGAGGGCGAGCGCGCAAACCGCCGGGATGGCCGCGCGCTATTACATGGAGCCGTTGCTCCTAACCTTGCGGGCCATCGCCAAGGTTGACGTCCGGCACGATGATCTCGAATGACCGACCCGCCGGCGATCGATGGCCGTTCCGCGATCTCTGCCAGCGTGAAGCGGGGGAGTGTCCTGTCGAAGCTCAGGCGAAAAGCGCAACGGTCCGAGGACGTCGGGCCACGGGTCCTGATCCGCGCAGGTGCGCCACTGCCGGGCCCTGACCTTAGCTGACCGTGGCGCGTAGGATTGGCGCGGGAGGATCACCGGCCCCTCCCCCTCAGCCGGGCTTGGGCGATCCTCCTCGCGCAGCCGGCGGGCAGCGCCCTCTGTGCGCCCGCCGGCGTCCAAGCCCTGCCGTGCGGCCCTACAGCCGGCGTCCCGCCGGCCTACCGCGGCGTCGCCTGGCCGCCGTTTCAGTGACGGGGACCGGTCCCATGGTCCCACGAGCGCAGGTCGCATCCGATCAAGGCGCCGGCGACGCTATTGAGCCGATCGGCCGAGCGCAGGGCGAGGCGTGACAGGGTCATCATGTCGTGGGCCGCATCGAGCGCATCGTCGCCGCTCCGTCGGCCGGGCCGGTAAGGGCGGGCCCTGGCCATGGCCGCTTCCAGCGTCATCAACGTGGACCGCCGCGTCTGGCTGAGCAGGCGGTCGGCCGCCTCGCGAATTTCCAGGTCTTCCATCGCCTCGGGTCTCGTTCCATCCTGCATCTTCATCGTGCCCCCCTCTCGCTGACTAGCCGGGAGTAGTATCGGGGCTTCAGGGCCGCAGGGCCGGAAC
This sequence comes from Caenispirillum salinarum, assembly GCF_044803115.1. Lineage (GTDB taxonomy): Bacteria > Pseudomonadota > Alphaproteobacteria > Rhodospirillales > Rhodospirillaceae > Caenispirillum > Caenispirillum salinarum_A. The sequence goes on from NZ_CP085224.1 coordinate 2,733,873, forward strand.
GTGTCATCCAACTCATCTTCACTATCCCTTGCAAGCCCTTGTCTCTCAACGGAACGCGCGGATAGCCGGCAGGGTCGCACGCATCCGGCCTACCTACCTGGGTATTACGCCCGATGCGCCGGCCCCCGGCCGGCGTGCCGTCCCGCCGTTTGAAAAAGCGCTGGCGCTCACTATACTGGCCGAGGACTGCGCCCTCTGGGGCGTAGCCGACATCCCAGCGGCAGACCCATGGCGATCGACAACCGGCCAGACGCGACGGACACCAGAACAGCCTCGGCCCGCACGGCCGGCAAGGCCGCACACAAGCCGGCGGTGGAGACGCGCAGGGCCTTCGGTGCCGATGCTGCGCGCCCGCTGTTCGCACCGCCCGAGACCGACGCCTTCGCCCTGCTCGACGGCCGCGGCCGCGTCATCAGCGCCAGTGAGGGGCTGTCCGCGGTTCTCAACTGCGACACGCCGTCCGACCACCTGACGGGCCGCGCCTTCGACGCCCTGTTGCAGACGACCGTGGCCCGTCCCGATGTCATCGAGGCCGACCTGTGGCTGGCGGCGGTGCGCCAGAACGCAGGCTCCGGCCAGATGCACGAAAGCGGCGAATTGCGCCTGCGCGGCCCTGGCGCGGAGGGCGACGTCCTCATCCTCAACGCACAATGCGCTTCGGGCGTGCGCATGTTCGTCCGCATTCGCCGCCGCGCCGCGCCGACGCAAGCGGAAGCCGAGGCGGGGGCACCGCCCGCCAGCCTGCCACAGCCAGCCGCAGAACCATCCTCGCCCGCCGTCACGTCCGGCCGGGACAAGGAGACAGCAGGCACGCCACCGCGTCCCGGCCTCGGCCCGGTGCTGGAAGGCCTGCCGGACGCCGTCTTCGTCACCGACATGTCGGGGCGGCTGATCCTCGGCAACGACCCCTGCCGCGACATCTTCAGCCGGCCGCTCGGCCCCCTCATCGGCCAGCCCGTGCCCGCGCTTCTGCCGCGGGACCTTGCGGCCGCCATGGCCGAGGCCGACGCCGCCGTTGCCGAAACCGGCCAGCCCCTGCGCTTCACCCGTGCGCGCAACGTGGCGCTGGGCCACTGGCGCGAATACGAGATCGTCAAGGCGCCCCTGCGGTCTCCGGAGGGGCTGCAACTGGGCATCGTCACCACCTGCCGTGACGTCACCGTGCAGGACGCGCAGATCCGACAGGGCATGGAACAGGCCCGCCTGCTGGATGCGCTGCTGACCCACATCCCCTACTTCGTCACCTGGAAAAACCGTGACCTGATCTACCAGGGGTGCAGCCAGAACTTCGCCGACATCTTCGCGTCGGGCTCGCGCAACGGCGTGATCGGCGCCACGGACAACGACCTGCTGCCGCTGGCCGGCGAGGCGGAAACCTTCCGCCGCGGCGACACGGCCGTCATGACCACCGGCACGCCGCTGCTGGACGTTCACCGCATCGTCCACCGGCCCGACGGGCGGGGGATGCGGTGGATGATCTCCACCGTCTGCCTGCGCGACCGCAGCGGCCAGATCACGGGTATCCTTTCGGTGGCGCGCGATGTCACCGCCGCCCGCCGCACCGAGGCAGAGCGCGACCGCCTGTCGCGCATCATGCAGTCGCTGCTGCAACTGCCCGTCACGGTGTTCCAGACCGACGATACCGGCACCATAACCGAAGCCTTCGGCGAAACAGTGTTCGACGGCAGCGACACCAAGGGCAAGGACGTCTTCCGCCTTCTGCCGGGGGCCGCGGGAGCGCTGCGGGATTCCCTGACACGCCGCCGGACGGTGCGCTTCGAGGTCACCGACGACCGTCGCAACCGCGCCCTGGACGTGGTTTTCGGCCCCGACCGTCCGGGCGGCCGCGGCTACCTGGGCGTCGGCCTGGACGTCACCGAACGCCGCCGCGCCGAACGGGCCCTGCGTGAACGCGACCAGCTGCTGTCGTCCATCATCGGCACGATCCCGGTGATGATGTCGGCGGTGGAGCCCGACGGCCGCATCGTGTTCTCGGAGGGCCGCGCCCTCAGCCTGCTCGGCCACCAGTCCGGCGAGACCGTCGGCCGCACCGCGGCGCAGGTGTGGGCCGGCCAGCCGCGCGTTCTGGAAGCCCTGGACCGGGCCCACCGGGGCCAGGAGGTGGTGCTGGACCTGGAGGTCGGCGAATCCGCCCTGCAAATGCACATCATGCCCATGGGCGAGGACGAGGACGATCGCGTCGCCAACGGCCGGCGCCGTGGCAGCGGCGGCCCCGTCCTGATCCTGGGCGTCGACATCACCGACCGCCGCCGCGCCGAGGCCCGCTTCCGCGCCATGTTCGAAAAGGCGACCGTCGGGCTGGCGCTGCTCAACGAGTCCGGCGCCATCGTCACGGCCAACGGCGCGCTGTGCCGCATTCTGGGCGAAGAGGCCGAGGCCCTGGCGGGCCGCCTTGCCGGCGACCTGCTGCCGGTGCCCGAGCCCGGCACCTGGCGATCCTGGCGCGAGGTCGTGGGCGGGCGGGCCGTCGGCGCCCCCGCCCCGCCCTGGCTGCGCATCGGCCACCACGCCTTCAGCGACGGCCGGGGCGAGGAAGCCGCTTCCATCCTCATGGTCGAGGACAGTTCCGAGGTGCGCGAACTGGAGGACCAGTTGGCCCACCTGTCCAAGCTGACGGCCCTGGGCGAGATGGCCGCAAGCCTGGCGCACGAGATCAACCAGCCGCTGAACACGGCGCGGCTTGTGGCCGAGGCGGCGTTGGAGGACCTGGCGGGCAGCCGCGCCAAGTCCGCCCGGCGCGGCGAGAAGGCCTTGTCCACCATCCACGCCCAGACCCAGCGCATCGCCGAGATCATCCGCCACGTCCGCCAGTTCGGCCGGCGCGACGACGACAAGCCCCGCCCCTTCGACCCCGTCGCCGTCACCCGCACAGTGGTCAAATTCTTCCGTCACGAGGCTCGCAAGGCCAAGGTGGCGCTGAACGTCGACCTGCCGCGCACGGGCCCGCTGATCCTGGGCCATACGGTGCGGTTCGAGCAGGTTCTGATCAACCTGTTGCGCAATGCCCTGGACGCAGTGGTGGAGGCGCACGGCGAGAGCGGAGAGGGCCGCATCGAACTGTCCATCCGCCTGGAGGACAAGACGGCGGTGGTCTGCGTGCGCGACAACGGTCCTGGGATTCCCGACGGGGTGCGAGACCGCATCTTCGAGCCCTTCTTCACCACCAAGTCGGCCGAGCGCGGCTCGGGACTGGGGCTCGCCATCTGCCTGACCATCGTTGCCGAGATGAACGGCCGCCTGGACGTGTTGCGGCCGGAGACCGGCGCGGCCATCGCCATCCGCCTTCCCGTGCCCGAGACTCCCGCCCTTGCCGGCGGGCCGGCCATTCCCGCCGCCGCCTTCAGGCAGGACGACGCCGCGGCACCCATCTCACTCGTCTCGGCGCCGAAATTGGCGCGCGGTCCGGCCGGCCGGCGCTCGACCAAGGCGCTGGCGGGCCTCACGGTCGTGGTGGCCGACGACGAGGAGGAGGCGCTGCAGACCGTCGCCCGGTCGCTGCGCGGTCACGGCATGAGCGTGATCACCGCCGGCACCGGCGAAGAGGCCTTCGACGCCGTGGTGGAGCACGACCCGGATGCCGTCATCACCGACCTGACCATGCCCGGCGCCGGCGGCGAGGTCTTCATAGAGCGCCTGGGCGCCGGCGCGCCGGGGCTGCCGGTGATCGTCATGACCGGCCGCCCGGTGCGCGACGAGCCGTGGCGGCGTCATGTGGCCGCCGTGCTGGGCAAGCCGGTGGGCCTCAAGGAATTGCGCGAACTGCTGAAGGACCTGCTCCTTACACGGCACTGAGGCCCGGCGCAGGACGCATTTCGCCCTGGAAACCGGGTGCCGGCGGGCCCACATGCGAGGCATGCCTGTTTCAGACCGCTACCGCCCCGACCCCCGCCATCATGCGCTCGGCGACCGGTTCTACGATCCGGTGCCTGCCGCCCGCTTCCCGCGCCACACGATCCGCTTCCGAAACGACCGTGCGGCCGCGCGCGTCGGTCTGGACACCCTGACCGACGCGGAATGGGTGGCCCACTTCGGCCGGTTCGAGCCCCTGCCCGCCAACATTCCCCAGCCGCTGGCCCTGCGCTATCACGGCCACCAGTTCCAGGTCTACAACCCGGATCTGGGCGACGGCCGAGGCTTCCTGTTCGCGCAAGTACGGGAGAACGGCGAGCCGGACGGGCGGCTTCTCGACCTTGGCACCAAGGGAAGCGGCCAGACGCCGTGGTCGCGCTCGGGCGACGGGCGGCTGACGCTCAAGGGCGGCGTGCGCGAGCTTCTGGCGACCGAGATGCTGGAGGCGCTCGGGGTTAATACCTCGCAGACCTTCAGCCTGATCGAGACGGGCGAGGAGTTATGGCGCAACGACGAGCCCTCGCCCACCCGATCGTGCGTCATGGTGCGCCTGAACCACAGCCACATCCGTATCGGCAGCTTCCAGCGCCAGGCCTACCTGGGCGACACCGACGCCCTGGCCGCACTGCTGGACCACGCGGCCACCCTGCACATGCCCGAGGTCGCGGCCGTCGATGACCGGCTGGAGCGCGCGGCCGCCTTCGTGGAGGCCGTCGGCCACAACATCGCCCGCACCGGTGCGCAGTGGATGGCGGCGGGCTTCGTCCACGGCGTCCTGAACACAGACAACATCCTGGTCACGGGGCAGAGCTTCGACTACGGCCCCTGGCGCTTCATGCCGGTGCACGATCCGGGCTTTACCGCCGCCTACTTCGACCAGACCGGGCTCTATGCCTATGGCCGCCAGCCCGACACCCTGATGTGGAACCTCACCCGCCTGGCCGAAAGCCTGCTCGGCCTGTCCAACAAGGATCGCCTGACCGAGGCCCTGCGCACCTTCCCCGGCGCATTCCAGGCGCAAATGGCCGAGGCCGTCACGCGGCGCCTGGGCATCCAGCGCGGCACGGCGGAGGAAGACGATGCATTGATTTCCGCCCTGTTCACCGCCATGGGGCAAGCACAGATACCCTTCGAGCGGCCGTTCTTCGACTGGTACGGCGGCGGCGCGTCGCAGGAGCGCGCCAAGGGCAGCCCGCACGCGCGCCTTTACGACAGCGAGGCCTTCGCGTCGGCCCGGGAGATCCTCACGCACCGCCCGCCGCGGCCGGAGGTGGACCTGTCCCACCCCTACTTCGCCGAACGGGAGCCGCAGACCATGCTGATCGACGAGGTGGAGGCCCTGTGGGGCCCCGTCGACGCGGCCGACGACTGGGCGCCGCTTCTCGCCAAGGTGGAAAAGGTGCGCGAGATGGGGGCGGCGCTGGGCAACGGCTGAGGGAACCAAGCGTTCCCAAGGCCGAAAGGGATCTTCCCGCTCATGCGGCGGAAGACGCCCTCGCCGGGACCGGACCGTTCATTTCTCAAAGGATCGACTCCATGCGCATTACCCAGAAAGTGAAGAAAATTCTCGCCAATTACGAGAGCGACAATCCGGGCACCAAGGCGAACCTGGCCCGCATCCTGATGGAGGGGAAGCTGGGCGGCACCGGGAAAATGGTCATCCTGCCCGTCGACCAGGGTTTCGAGCACGGCCCGGCGCGCAGCTTCGCCGCCAATCCGCCGGCCTATGATCCGCACTACCTGTTCCAGTTGGGCCTGGACGCCGGCTGCAACGCCTATGCCGCGCCGCTGGGCGCGCTGGAGGCGGGCGCCGACGCCTATGCCGGGGCGCTGCCGCTGATCCTGAAGATGAACAGCGCCAACAGCCTTCATCCCGCGGACGAGGAGCCGACCCAGGCCATCACCGCCAGCGTCGACGATGCCCTGCGCATCGGCGCCAACGCCATCGGCTACACGCTGTATCCGGGCAGCGCCTATTTCTACGACATGCTGGAGGAACTGCGCGAACTGATCCGCGAGGCCAAGAGCGTCGGCCTGCCGGCCGTGGTGTGGTCCTATCCGCGCGGCGGCGACATCTCCAAGGACGGCGAGACCGCCATGGACGTGGACGCCTATGCCGCCCACATGGCCTGTCTGGCCGGCGCGCACATCGTGAAGGTCAAGCTGCCCACCGACCACCTGGAGCAGGACGCGGCAAAGAAGGTCTACGAGAGCGAGAACGTGCCCATCGGCACCATGTCGGACCGTGTGGCGCACATCGTCCAGGCCTGCTTCAATGGGCGGCGGCTGGTGGTGTTCTCCGGCGGCGGCAAGAAGGGCGACGAAGGCATCTTTGACGACGCCCGCGCCATCCGCGACGGCGGCGGCAACGGCTCCATCATCGGCCGCAACAGCTTCCAGCGCGACAAGGACGACGCCGTGAAGCTGCTGGGCACCATCATGGACATCTACAAGGACAAGGCCTGACGCGACCGTTCCGGCTGCGACGGCCAGCGCCCGTCCCCGATCCGGGGGCGGGCGTTTTTGTTGGTTTCATTGCTGCGGGCCCGTTGCCGCACCGCCGCATCGCCGCCCGCCACGGCCCACCCCATAAACTTTCATCTGGCGCCGCGACCGCCCACCAATGCGCGGAAACCCTGTCACATTACGCATATTTCATGAAAAAATGCGGAGGTCCCACCCGAATGTGTTGTTGCACTGCAACACGAGAGGGCCAAAATAGAACGGCAGTGCAAAATACGGGCTTCCACGGGGAACGGCTGTGCCACGATGGCGGTTGTTTCGGGGACGCTCCGCCCGCGGCGGCTTCAGGACATCGCGCTCCGGCTTTTTCGTGCCGGCCGGGTCCAGCGCCTGATGATCGAGCCGTCCGGTCTGTTCCGGGTCCCGCCGCGGGACCCGTCCGCCTTCCATCACCGGCGCGCCGAGGATCGATCCGATGAACTCCGATGATGCCGTTCTCGCCCTGTCCGCGCTCGCCTATGGCGCCAGGATGGACATTTTCCGGCTGCTGATCCGCGCCGGGAAGGACGGACTGCCGGCCGGCCGGATTGCCGAGGGGTGCGGCCTGTCCGCCTCGACCCTGTCGTTCCACCTCAACCAGTTGAAGGCGGCCGGGCTGGTCACCAACCGCCGGGCGGGCCGGTCGCTCATCTACAGCGCCAATGCCGAGCTGGTGGACGCGCTGATCGCCTACCTGGGGGACACGCTGCGGCCGGCGGCGTCCTTGGCCGGGAATGCCGATGACACGAGTGAAGATGTAATCAACGTCCTGTTTGTCGGCGCCGGCAACAGCGGCCGCAGCATCATGGCCGAGTCGGTGCTCAACCACCTGGGACGGGGCCGCTTCCGGGCCTTCAGTGCCGGCGTGCGCCACACGGGCAAGGTCAGCGGCATGGCTCTGGATATCCTGCGCCGCGCCGGCTTCCCCGCCGACGCCGCACGGTCCAAGCCGCTTGAAGTGTTCACCGCGCCCGATGCCGCCGCCGTCCTCAACATCGTCATCACCGTCAGCGAGGACGCCGGCGGCCTGAACACCGCCGCCCTGCCCGGCCAGCCCGTCCAGGGCCATTGGCCGACGGCCGATCCGCTGGGAGTGGTGGGTACGGAGGTGGAGATCGCCGCCGTCTACGACTCGGTCCTTGCGTCGCTGGTGGACCGGGTCGGCACGCTGACCGCCCTGCCCCTGCGCTCGCTGGACGCCGTCAGCCTGCAGCGCCGCCTCGCCGCCATCGGCCGCCACGCCGGCGACCACGTCTCGTCAGCCGCGCGCGGCGTGGCCTGACGCCGAGCCGCACCAACGGCCCTTGCCGGCGCCGCAAAGCGGCGGCAAGCTTTCCCTTCCGCACCCTGCCGTGAAGGGACGTCGCCGCCGTGCGCCGCGCATCCGATCATTTGCCAAACGCTTCTCCGATTCGCGCCGCCGGACCGGATGACCTGCCGCGCCTGCGCCCGCTGCTCTCGGACGCCGCGCTGCCTGTCGACGATCTGGAGCGGGCCGACGTGCGCCTGTGGCTGATGGAGGACACCGATGGGACGCCCGTCGCCTGCGTCGGCCTGGAGGGCACGGGCCCGCACATCCTCCTGCGGTCGCTGGTGGTTGCGCCGCCCCTGCGTAGCCAGGGCCGCGCGGCGCAGTTGGTCGAGCACGCCTGTACGGCCGCCGCCGATGCCGGTGCCGGAGTGCTCTGGGCCCTCACGCAGACGGCCGAGCGGTGGTTCCTCGCGCAGGACTGGCAGCGCGCCGAGCGGGCCGACGCGCCGGAGCCGATTCGGGCGACGCCGCAGTTTTCCGGGCTCTGCCCGGCCTCAGCGGTCCTGCTGACGCGGCCTGTCCCGGACCGCCGCAGAGCGTAAAAGCTTTTCATGCACCAAGGGATACAACCTCTATTCCTTATAACCCTTTTAAATTCGCGGTTGCGGCTTAAGGTGTCGTAAGGGAAAGACATAAATCGGGAAGGGGCCGCCGATAAAATGACGACGGACAACAAGACAGTTCTGGTCGTTGAAGACAATGCCCTGAACATGAAGCTGTTCGAGCAGATCCTGCTGCAGGGCGGCTTTGAGCCGGTATGCAGCCTGGACGGATTGAACCTGCTGGACCTGATCGCGGCGAACAAGCCGTCGTGCATCCTGATGGACATTCAGCTTCCGCAGGTTTCCGGCTTCGACCTGATCCGTGAGATCCGGGCGCACGATGCCGTGCGCAACACGCCGGTCGTGGCGGTGACGGCCTTTGCCGGCGCAAGCGAGCGCGACCGCTTCCTGGGCGCGGGGTTCAACGCCTTCCTGCCCAAACCGATCTCCGTGCGCATCCTTCTGTCGACCGTCAACCAGTTGGCGATCTGACGCACGCCTCTTCCTCCACTCGGGGAGACTTCGAGCCGCCCGCCGCCCGGCGGCGTTGCCCTTTGCACCGCAACCGCTGTCGAAGGGCCACGCGCCATGGCACCGATCATTCTCGTCTCGCTCGTCGCCCTGGTGGGACTCTTTTTCGCCGTCCTGTTCATCCTGGCCGCCCGCCGCAGCGGCCTGCCGCCGGACGGGCGGTGGGAGCCGGCGCGGCCGGGCCGCATCTGGCAGTGGTTCGCGGCCATCGTGCTGATCGGCGGCGTTCTGGCGCTGACCGCGCTGTTCATCTTCGACGTGGTGAAAATTCTGTAGCGCGCCGACCATGAAAAACGGCCGGCCCCGCAAGGGGCCGGCCGCTCCGCCATACCGGCAGTAACGGTTCAGCAGAATTCTTCCACCCACGCGATTCGCAGGATGTTGGTGGTGCCCGGTGTGCCAAAGGGGACGCCGGCGGTGATGACCAGCCGCTCGCCCACCTTGGCGATTTCCTCGTCCAGCGAAATGCGGCAAGCCTTTTCCACCATCTCGCCGAAACTCGTCAGTTCGCTGGTGACGGTGCAGTGGGTACCCCAGGCGAGCATGAGGCGCCGCGCCACGCGCCGGTCCGCCGTCAGGCACACCACCGGCACCATGGGCCGCTCCCGCGCCGCGCGCAGGGTGGTGGAGCCCGACGAGGTGAAGGTCACCACGGCGGCGGCCTTCAGCGTCTGGGCGACCTGGCGGGCGGCGGCGGAAATGGCGTCGGCGGCGGTGTTCTCCGGCGCCTCGCGCCCCGCCTGCATGATGATGCGATAGGTGTCGTCGTTCTCCACCCGCTGGATGATCTTGTCCATGATTGAGACCGCTTCCACCGGGTAGGCGCCCGCCGCCGTTTCGGCCGAAAGCATGACCGCGTCGGTGCCGTCGTAGACCGCCGTCGCCACGTCAGACGCTTCCGCCCGAGTCGGGGCCGGGTGCTGGATCATGCTTTCCAGCATCTGGGTCGCGACGACCACCGGCTTTCCCACATGCCGGCAGGCGCCGATGATGCGCTTTTGCAGGATGGGCACCGTTTCCGGCGGGGCCTCCACGCCCAGGTCCCCGCGCGCGACCATGATGGCGTCCGAAAGCTCAATGATTTCGTTCAGTTTGTCGATGGCGGCCGGCTTTTCAAGCTTGGAGATGATCGCCGCCTTGCCCTGCACCAGCTTGCGCGCCTCGGCCACGTCCTCGGGCCGTTGCACGAACGACAGCGCCACCCAGTCCACGCCCAGTTCCAGGCCGAACTCCAGGTCCTTGCGGTCCTTCTCCGTCAGGGCGGAGATGGGCAGCATCACCTCGGGGACGTTCAGGCCCTTGCGGTCCGACAGCACGCCGCCGGTGACCACCACCGTCTCGGCATAGTCAGGCCCGTGGCTCTCCACGCGCAGGCGGATCTTTCCGTCATCCAGCAGAAGCTCGGTGCCTTGGCGCAGCGCCGAATAGACCTCCGGGTGCAGCAGAGGCGCCCGTTCTTCGGTGCCCGGCGTCCGGTCCATGTCCAGGCGGAACTGCTGGCCCGCCTTGAGCAGCGCCTTGCCGCCCTCGAACCGGTCGACGCGCAGCTTGGGCCCCTGAAGGTCCATCAGCACGGCGATGGGCCGACCGAGCTTTTCCTCCACCTGGCGCACCATCTGATAGCGCTCGCGGTGGTCGTCGTGGCTGCCGTGGCTGAAGTTGAACCGGAACACGTCCGCCCCGGCGCGGCACAGTGCCTCGATCGTGGCGGGCGTGGAACTGGCGGGGCCGAGGGTGGCGAGGATCTTGGCGTTGCGATAGCGTCTCATGCGTCCAACCATAGACCTAAGCCCGGCATCCACGGAAGAGGGATCGCAGGGCCGATGCTTGAAGATTTCGTGATCGGCGGCTCAACCGCCGGATTCAATGAACACGGCGCGGAAATCGTTGACGTTCGTGAGTGTCGGGCCGCTCATCACCAGCCCGTCCACCGCCTTGAAGAAGCCGTAGGAGTCGTGCTCGTCCAGCGCCTTGCCGATGTCGACATGGGCCTTCTCAGCCCGCGCGGCGGTGTCGGGGCCGCACCAGGCGCCGGCGTTGTCTTCGCTGCCGTCGATGCCGTCGGTGTCGCATGCCAGCGCCCACAGCCCCGCCTGCCCCGCCAGTTCCCGCGCCATGCCCAGCACGAATTCGGCATTGGGGCCTCCCCGGCCGCCGCCGCCGTGGGTCACCGTCAGTTCGCCGCCCGAGAGCAGCACGCATGGCGCCCCGGCCGGCAGCCCGTGGTCGCGGCAGGACACGGCCATGGCGGCCATGACCTTGGCGACGTCCTGGGCCTCGCCCTCGATGATGTCGCCCAGGATGAGCGGCATCACACCCTCGCGTTCCGCCACTTCGGCGGCCGCTTTCAAAGAGGCGAGAGGCCTGCCGATGACGCGGGTTTCCACGTTGGCGAAGCTGTCGTCGCCGGGCTTGGGCGTCTCCGACTCCGCGCTGTCCAGCCATTCGGCGATGCTGTCGGGTGGATCGATGCCGTAGCGCTCCAGCACCGCCCTCGCCTCGTCACGGGTCGAGGGGTCCGGCACCGTCGGGCCCGAGCCGATGACGGAGGGATCGTCGCCCGCCACGTCGGAAATCGCCAGCGACAGCATCCGCGTCTCGCCCGCCGCCTGGGCGAGACGGCCGCCCTTGACCGCGGAAATGTGCTTGCGGACGCAGTTGATCTCGTCGATGGCGGCACCCGACTTGAGCAGCGCCTTGGTCAGCTCTTGCTTGTCCTCGCGCGTGATATCGCCGGCCGGCAGCGACAACAATGCCGAGCCGCCGCCGGAGATCAAGCAGAGGATCAGGTCGTCCGGCCCGGCCTCGCGCACCAGGTCGAGGATGCGCTGCGCCGCCTGCCATCCGGCCTCGTCGGGGACGGGATGGGCGGCCTCCACGATCTCGATCCGCCCGGCCTCGCAGCCGTGGCCGTAGCGGGTGACGACGCAGCCCGACAGGTCCGCGTCCTTGGGCCACGCCCGATCCACCGCGCGCGCCATGGCGGCCGAGGCCTTGCCGGCGCCGACGACGATGGTGCGGCCCTTCGGCGGCTCCGGCAGCGCCGGCGGCACGATCTTCGCCGGGTCGGCAGCGGCCACGGCGGCGTCGAACAGGCGGCGGAGGAAGGTGGGAACGTCATCCATGCGGCGGGCGACTCCTTCAGGCGTGGCGGGGCGTGCAGTATGTCTCGCGGAGCAGCAGCGCGGCCAGAAGGGCCGTCGCCTGGCAGAGCGGCAGGACGATCATGGCATCCACGTACCCCGCCGGATCGTAGATGCGAACGCCGTTGGCCGTCTGCCCGCTCCACGTCAGGTCCAGCAGCCAGCCGATCAAGGGCTGAAACACCGCCGCCGATCCCATGACGGCCGTGTTCACCAGCCCGATCACCGCCCCGCCCGAGGCCGAGGGCGCATTCTCCCGCGCCGTGGCGAAAGCGACCACGATGCCGCCGGAGAACGTGCCGGTCAGGATCATCAACGGATACATCAGCCACACCGGAGGCGCGGCGTAGAGCCAGCCGAGCGTGCACACCAGCGCGCCGCCGGCGGCGATGAGCGCCGGCAGCTTGCGCCGGCCGATGGCGTCGGTCATCCAGCCCAGCAGCGGCGAGCCGACACCCCAGCCGACCAGCATGAGGGACGTCACCACCGCGGCTTCCGGCTTCGTCATGCCGTGGACGCCGACCATGAACGGCACGCCCCAGAGCCCGGCGAAGGACAGCATGGGCGAGACGATGGCGCCGGCGAACAGGGCGATGAGCCACACCTGCGGCTCGCGCATGGTCATCCTCAGGCGGTCGAGCAGGCCATAACCGGCGCCGGCATGGGCCCCGGTCTGCGGGTGGCCGTCGGCGCGCGGCGGGCGGTCGCGCACCACCGTCCAGGCGAAGACGGCGAACACCAGGGCGAGCGCGGCGGCGATGAACAGTGCCCCGCGCCACCCCACGCCGTCCACCAGCAGCGACAGCGGCGCCTGCCCGCCGACGCCGCCCGCCACGCCGATCGCCATGGTCAGGCCCGTCAGCAGGGCGAAGCGGTTGGACGGGAACCACGCCGACGCCAGCGCCAGTACCGCCACCCACGACACCGCCGCGCCGGCCCCGACCAGTCCTCGGCCCACATAGGCGAGGCCGATCACGTCGGCCATGGCGAAGGCCGCGCTGCCCACCGCCGCCACCAGGGCGGCCAGCGTCAGGACCCGTCTCGGCCCGAAGCGGTCGACCAGCAGGCCGGCGGGGATTTGCAGGGCGGCGTAGGGGTAGAAGTAGAGCGACGACAGCGTCCCGGCGATGGCGGCGCCGACGGCGAAGTCGCGCATCAGTTCCTCGACCATCACCGAGGGAGCGACGCGCTGGAAGAAGGCGTAGCAGAAGAACAGGGCCCCGGCGCCCCACATCAGCCAGGGGCGCAAGGCCCTGTGCGACGTCCCGGCGGCGGCGTTGGCTGGGGTGCGGATGTCCTGGCTCACGACTTCTCTTTCGCTTGCGCTGCGACGACGGGCTCTCCCGCCGCCTCGGCCGCCGGCCTGGGCGGGCGGCTGCCGCGCCGGGCGAGGAAGATGCCGACCAGGATAATCACGCCGCCGACACCCTGCCATGCGCTCAGCGGCTCGGACAGGATCAGCCAGGCCAGCACCGCCGCCACCGCCGGCTGAAGCAGCAGAGACACCGAGCCGAAGTTGGCCGGCAGGTGGGCCAGCGCGTAGGCGATCAGGCTCTGCCCGCCGAAGTGCGACACCGCCGCCAGCGCCACCAGGATGCCCAGCGCATAGAGGCTCTCGATCACCATGCTCTCGCCGGCCGCAAGCGTGCAGACAGCCAAGCCGGCGCAGGTGTAGACGGTGCTCCAGGTCATCAGGACCGATGTGGAGAACCGCGCCCTCAACCGCCCGATGGACAGGATATAGGCGGCATAGAACACCGCCGTCACCACGCCCAGGGCATCGCCCATGATCTGCTCGGCGGATATGGTCAGGCTCTCGCCCATGAGGACGATGGCGCCCATCATGGCGATCGCCATGCCGGCTAGGAAGGTGCGCGTCGGTGTCACCCGCCACAGCATCCAGCCGCCCAGCGTCACGAACACCGGCGCGAAGTTGGCCAGAAGCGTGGCGTTGGCGACCGTCGTCATGGTGATGGAGATATGCCAGAATGCCAGGTCGCCCATGAAGCTGAGGCCCGGAATCGCCAGCAGCATGTGATCGCGAAGGGAGCGCGGGCGATCCTGCACCGGCGCGGCCTCGTCCCGGCCGGAGCGGCGGCCTTCCAGGCTCATCCACGCAAACAGCAGGGGCAGCGCGAACAGGGTGCGGTAGAAGGCCGTTGCAATGGGGCCGACTTCCGACAGCCGCACGAAGATGGGCGCAAACGCAATGCCGACCGCGCCGGCCAGCAGGGCCGGCAGGGCAAGGCGGACGACGGGCGAGGCGGCGGACAGGCTGGTGCTCATGGGCAGGCACGGTAAGCCGTTCACGTTGCGGGCGCAAAGGGCCATTCTTCCACCCTCGCCCACCGGCCGCAGCTTGCGAATGGCTCGCATGCACCCCCTATTCAGCGGCGCGCGACACTGTATGATGCAGGGACCATGACCGATCCGCAGATTCACCGACTGAACCGCGAACTGCCGCCGTTGCTGGGGCCGAACGACCCGCCGGCGGCGCACCTTGTCAACGGCGAGGGCACGACGCCGCTCCTGCTGGTGTGCGACCACGCCAGCAACACCATTCCCGAAAGCCTGGGCACCATGGGCCTGCCGGACGAGGCCCTGGCGGACCACATCGCCTGGGACATCGGGGCGGCCGCCGTCACCCAACACCTGGCGGAGATGCTCAACGCCCCGGCCATTTTGTGCGGCTATTCGCGGTTGGTGATCGACTGCAACCGCCAGCCGGGCGACCCGACCAGCGTGCCGGCCGTGTCCGACACCTGGGAGGTCACGGCCAACCAGAACATGGACCAGGCGCACTTCGACCGCCGGCTCGACGAGGTCTTCCACCCCTACCACCGCGCCATCACCAACACGCTGGCGCACATGTGGCAGCGCAACCCCGAGCACGCGCCGGTGGTCTTCGCCGTCCACAGCTTCACGCCCTGCATGAAGAGTGGTGAGCCAAGACCCTGGGAATGCGGCATTCTCTGGGACCGGGACCCGCGCCTGCCCGACGCCCTGCTCAACCACCTGCGCAAGGCGCATCCAGAGCTGACGGTGGGCGACAACGAGCCCTACGACGGGCGCGAGATCGCCTACACCACCGACACCCACGCGGCGGCGGCGGGCCTCGCCCATGCGGCGGTGGAGGTGCGTCAGGACCTGATCGGCGATGACGCCGGGGCCGCGCGCTGGGCCGGCATCCTGGCCGACGCGCTGCGCCACGCCCTGGCACGGGAAGACATCCACAAGGTGGTGCTGTACTGACATGAGCACGCCCATCGCCGCCAAGGAACCCGCTTTCTCCATCGGCATCGAGGAGGAATACCTGCTGGTCTCGCGCGAGACCCGCGACCTGGTGGTCGACCCGCCGGCGGACCTGCTGGACGACTGCGCCGGCAGTCCGGCTGGGTCGGTCAGCCCCGAATTCCTGCGCAGCCAGATCGAGGTCGGCACCCGCGTCTGCAAGAGCGTCCGCGACGCCCGCGACAGTCTGGCGGAAATGCGCGGAGTCGTTTCCCAGGCCGCCGGCCGCCACGGCCTGGCCCCCATCGCCGCCTCCACCCATCCCTTCGCCCAGTGGAGCGAGCAGCGCCATACGGAGAAAGAGCGCTACACCATCCTCGCCCGCGACCTTCAGGGCGTGGCACGCCGGCTGCTGATCTGCGGCACCCATGTGCATGTGGGCATCGAGGACCCCGACCTGCGCATCGACCTGATGGCGCAGGTGGCCTATTTCCTGCCGCACCTGCTGGCGCTCTCCACCAGTTCCCCCTTCTGGCGCGGGGTGGATACGGGGCTGAAGTCCTACCGCATTTCCGTCTTCAACGAGCTGCCGCGCACCGGCCTGCCCGAGCACTTCCAGAGCTGGGGCGAGTACCAGCGCCACGTAAACGTGCTGGTCTCCGCCGGGTTGATCGAGGACGGCAGCAAGCTGTGGTGGGATGTCCGCCCCTCTGCCCGATTCGACACGCTGGAAATGCGCATCACCGACGTCTGCACCAATGTCGATGACGCCGCCGCCATCGCCGCGCTTTATGCCTGCGTGCTGCGGATGCTGTGGCGACTGCGGCGGACCAACCAGCGCTGGCGGCTCTACGCCCACATGCTGGTGATGGAGAACCGCTGGCGCGCCCAGCGCTACGGCTTCGACGAAGGGCTGGTGGATTTCGGCAAGGGCTGCACCGTCCCCTACGCCGAACTGCTGGACGAGCTTCTGGACCTGACGGCCGAGGACGCCGTCGCGCTGGACTGCGAGAAGGAGGTCGCGCACTGCCGCCACATCCTGACGCGCGGCACCAGCGCCCACCGGCAACTCGCCGCCTTCCGCGCCGCCACGTCGGCCGGGGCGAGCCAGGAGGACGCGCTGCGCCAGGTGGTGGATTTCCTGATAGCCGAGACGGTGGCAGGGGTGGACGTTCCGGCGTAAGGTCGGGCCGATGGGCGGGCCGAGGCAAGTGCCGTCCACCGCGCTTGATGACCGGCCCCGGCTCGGCTATCTTCCCCCGCCTGTCACGGCGGCGTCCGATCGGGCCCGCCCTACCCCCTTAGCGATCACGAGGACCGTCCGCCATGGCCGACGAAAGCGCCGCCCAGGCCAGCAACGACGTTGGCGGTATCGCCGCCGACCAGCTCCGCTCCTTCATCGAGCGCATCGAGCGCCTGGAGGAGGAAAAGGCCAACATCGCGTCCGACATCAAGGACGTCTACGCCGAGGCCAAGTCCGCCGGCTTCGACACCAAGATCATGCGCCAGCTCATCCGCATCCGGAAGATGGAGCCGCACGAGCGCGCCGAGCAGGAAGAACTGCTCGACCTCTACCTCAGCGCCGTCGGCTACTGACGCCCCCTTCCGCGCCAAAGGTCACAAGAAAACCCGGAGAGCGGATGGCCCTCCGGATTTTTCCGTTGAAGGGTCCGGCCGCGCCGGCTCAATCGCCGAGGTGTTCCTGCCAGTACTGGTCGACGCGCTCGGGCGCCGCCTCGGCCAGCTGCTGCGTGTCGTCATCCGGAACCGTCGGTGCGTTGGCGATGGTCTCCTCGGACACATCCAGCACGATCGTGTCACGGTAGGGCGACGGCGTGATCCGCAGTTCCTCCCACGGAACCGGGATGAGGTCCTCTCCCATGCCGAGGAACCCGCCCCGGGAAATCAGGGCATAGCGCGCGTTCCCCTGCCGGTCGAACGCGATTTCATCAATATCGCCCAGGTCCTCGTCCTGCATGTTGCGGACGTCGAGGCCCAGCAGCATGTCGGTGCTCAGGCTCGCCTCGATTTCGGTGACCGGAACCGCGGCCTGCATCCATTCCTGTCGCCAAGCTTCCAGATCAGCCGGCGCTGTCGCCGGACTCTCTATCGCATCCTGATGGCGCTGATAGATCCTTTCGATCCCGCTGAGGATGGCCTGGCAGGTTTCCTTGTCTCCGTTGATCGCCGTAACATAGCCCGCCTGCATGAGGGCCCGCATCTGCCCCCGCGGCGTTGTCAGGGCTCCCGTGGTCCGGGGGCCCATTCCCGTGCTGGTTGTCGTGCCGTAGCCGGAGGCCGTGCCATAGCCGCCGGGCCGGGCCGTACCGAAGTTCGCCGCAAGAAGGGCCCGGTTCGCCTTCTCCAGATCCTGCAAACAGTTCTGGGCCACTTCCGGACCGCCGTTCCCGCCCTGCTGCTGCGATTGCTCCTGAGCCACGGCCGGCGCCACGGCAGACACGGCCGCCGCCACGATAGCAGACACCAATACACGCATGACCGTCCTCCTCGACAAAAGGGATTTGCGGCGCACCTGATCTCCTCGCGGACCGCGTGGGCGCCCGTCTCCTGCGAACGCCCTCTCGACACCGCCGTTCCCGCAAAAGGAGAAAACAGGAGCGTGTGAACCCAATGACTTAAGCCTTTTGTTGCATAGCAGCATTGTCATGCATATTCTTTAAGCAACCGCACACCCTCGGCGGACAGTGACAGGATTTTGTGCATGGCGATGACCGCTTCCGACGTTCAGGCGCTTCCCGCCCGGGTCAACCGCGCCCTCATGGACCGGCTGCCCGACGGCATCGCCGTGCTGTCGGGCGGGCGCATCGTCTTCGCCAACACGGCCTTCGCCACCTTCACCGACCGCCCCGCGACCCGCCTTCTGGGCGGCGGCCTGGCCGAGGTGTTCGGCGATGCGCTGGAGGACTGCGGGCCGGATGCGCTCGCCGACGACGACACCACCAGCATCTCCCTCTGCCTGGGGCGGCGCACGCTGACGCTGACGGTCAAGCCGCTGGAGACGGGTCACGCCCTGGCGCTGCTGCGCGACGTCACCACGCAGGCCGACACCGACCGCGCGCTGCGGGAGGCGGAGCGGCGTTATCGCGGCATCTTCGAGAACGCGGTGGAAGGCATCTATCAGTCCACCGCGCGCGGCGACTACGTGGACGTCAACCCCGCGCTGGCCCGCATCTACGGCTACGCCGACGCCGAGACCCTGAAGCGGGAACTGACGGACATCGCCGGGCAGCTCTACGTCGACCCCGCCGCCCGCCAGCACTTCAAGGACGTGATGGAGCGCCACGGCGTCGTCACCGAGTTCGAGGCGCAGATCCGCCGCAAGGACGGCCGCGTCATCTGGATCACGGAAAACGCCCGCTGCGTCCGCGACGAGGCCGGACGCCTGCTCTACTACGAGGGCACGGTGGAGGACATCACCGCCCGAAAGCACGCCGAAGCGGAAATCCGCATGCTTGCCAAGGTGTTCGAAAGCGTGGCCGAAGGCATCCTGCTGGTCGACGCCGACCTGATGGTGCGCGAGGTCAACCCGGCCTACGCCCGCATCACCGCCACGGCGGCCGAGGACCTGATCGGGCGGCCTGCCCATCTGCTGGCGCCGGGCTTTCACGAGAAAGCCACCGAGCACGACATCTGGACCACCGCCCGCGATACCGGCCACTGGCGCGGCGAGGTGTGGTCGGAGCGGGCCGGTGACCGGCCCTTCCTCAGCGACCTCTCGGTCACCACGGTGCGCGACGAGGACGGGGCCGTGCTGCGCTATGTGGCGGCCGTCACCGACATCACCCGCCGGAAAGAGGACGAGGAGCGCATCCGCTTCCAGGCCAACTACGACACGCTGACCCGCCTGCCCAACCGCCACCTCATCACCGACCGGCTGGAACAGGCAATCCTGCGGGCGGAGCGTGTCGGCGGGCGCGTCGGCGTGCTGTTCCTGGACCTGGACCGCTTCAAGTACATCAACGACAGCTACGGCCATTCCGCCGGCGACGAATTGCTGAAGCTGGCCGCCCGCCGCCTGCGCCATTGCGTGCGCATGTCCGACGGCGTGGGGCGGCTGGGCGGCGACGAGTTCATGATCGTTCTGCCCGAGTGCGGGTCCGGCAACACCGGGGCTTATATCGCCGAGAAAGTGCTTTACAGCCTGTCGGAGCCTTTCTCCATCGCGGGTACGGAACTGTTCTCGGTCCCGTCCATCGGCATTTCCTACTGGCCCGACCACGGCGAGACGGCGCACGACCTGATCCGCCGCGCCGACCTGGCAATGTACCACGCCAAGCGCGGCGACGAGCGGCGCTATGCCACCTACCTCCCCAGCATGGAGGAACAGTCGCTGGCGGTCCTGAACATGGAGAACGACCTGCGCCTCGCCCTGGCCGCCGGCGCCTTCGAACTTCACTTCCAGCCCAAGGTGAGCGCCGAGACCGGCGACGTGATGGGCGCCGAGGCCCTGATCCGTTGGCCGCACCCAGAGCGCGGCATGATCAGCCCCATGGACTTCATCCCGCTGGCCGAGGAAAGCGGCCTCATCATGCCGCTGGGCCGCTGGATTCTGCGCGATGCCTGCCGGCGCATGGTGGCGTGGCGGGCGCAGGGCATCGCGCCGCCCAGCCTGTCGGTCAACGTCAGCCCCCGCCAGTTTGCCGATCCCTCGTTGACCGAAACCATCGCGCGCACGCTCGAGGAAACCGGCCTGCCGCCCGAATGCCTTGACATCGAGATCACGGAAAGCGTCACCAGCGGCGACGTGGAACGGGTGATTTCCACCATGGCGGCGCTCAAGGCCATGGGCATAACCTTGTCCGTCGACGATTTCGGCACCGGCTATTCGTCGCTGAACTACCTGAAGCGCTTTCCCATCGACACGCTGAAGATCGACCAGTCGTTCGTCCGCGACCTCATGGACACCAAAGGCAAGGATGCCGCCATCTGCGCCACCGTCGTGGCGCTGGGCAACAACCTGGGCTTCACGGTCGTGGCCGAGGGCGTGGAAACCGCCGACCAGGCGCGGTTCCTGTATGAGAAGGGCTGCCACATGCTGCAAGGCTACTGGATTTCCCGCCCCCTGCCCGCCGACGCCTTCACCGCCTGGCTCCTCGAAACGGCCGAGCCGGAACAGCCCGCCGCGCTGACCGGCAGTTGAGCGGCTTCGCGCCTCCGGGCCCCGCTGCGGGCAAAATGGGGGCGCATCAAGGGTTTGGGGATCGTCCCGCCCATCGGGATCGTTGCCTCGCCAATCACAACGGACGAGGAGACGTCCCATGATGAAGCTTTTCCGCAACATCGCCATCTTCAAGATGGTCCGCCGTGCCATGCGCCGCGGCCGTTGACGATCGGCTTGCGGGGGAGGGTCCGGATCGGCCCTCCCCCGCTTCCATTTCCGGAAACCTTCTTTAACACCAGGAAAACAACGCTCGCCCCCGCTGTGCCCAACCGTTACTCTCCCAGGCAACACCGGCCCCCGAGGCCGGCACACCAGATTTGGGAGACCGACCGTCCATGGCGAGCATCAGCGAGGTCCTGCTCAGCGCCCTGAAGGATCACGGCGCGCGGGAAATTTTCGGCATTCCGGGCGATTTCGCCCTCCCCTTCTTCCGCTACATCGAGTCCACCGGCATCCTGCCGCTGTACTGTCTGAGCCACGAGCCCGGCGTCGGCTTCGCGGCGGACGCTGCGGCGCGCATCCACAAGGGCATCGGGGTGGCCTGCGTCACCTACGGCGCCGGCGCGCTGAACATGGTCAACCCGGTGGCTGGGGCGTACTCGGAAAAGACGCCGCTTGTGGTCATCTCGGGCGCGCCGGGCAAGGGCGAGAAAGGGCGCGGCCTGCTGCTGCACCACCAGGCCAAGACCATCGAGAGCCAGTTCAAGGTCTACCAGGAAATCACCTGCGCCCAGGCCGTGCTGGACGACGCCCGCACGGCCCCGCGCGAGATCGCCCGCGTGCTGCGCGCCTGCATCGATGAAAGCCGCCCCGTCTACATAGAGATCCCCCGCGACATGGTCGCCGAGCCCTGCGAGCCGGTGGACCCGCTGCCCCGCCGCCGCGCCGAGCCCGACGCAGTGGCCGCCTGCGCCGCCGAAATCCTGGAAAAGCTGGAGACCGCCTCGGCGCCGGCACTGCTGATCGGCGTGGAGGTGCGCCGCCACAACATCGAGGACGAGGTGGCGCGTCTTGCCCGGCGCCTCAACATTCCGGTCGCCACCACCTTCATGGGCCGCGGCCTGCTGGCGGGCACCGACGCGCCGCTGGTGGGCGTCTACATGGGACTGGCCGGCAAGCCCGACGTGCGCGACATCATTGAGGACGCCGACGCGCTGCTGGCGCTGGGCGTCATCCTGTCGGACACCAACTTCGGCGTCTCGGGCCGCAACATCGACCTGCGCCGCGCGGTCATCGCCGCCGATGGCGAAGTCGGGCTCGGCTATCACAAGTATCCGGGCATCCCTCTTGCCGACCTGGTGGAGGAACTGCTGCGCCAGGCCGAGGAGCCCGGCGCGGCCGCGGCCGCCCGCAAGCCCTCGCCGCAGATCTGCCCCGAAGGGCTGGAGGCCGACGACACGCCCGTCGGCCCCATGGACATCGCACGGGCCGTCAACGACCTGTTCAAGGCCCATGGCCCCATGCCCATCGCCGCCGACATGGGCGACTGCCTGTTCACGGCCATGGACATGCACAACACCGCCCTCGTCGCGCCCGGCTACTACGCCACCATGGGCTTCGGCGTGCCCGCCGGCCTGGGCGTAGCGGCGGCGACAGGCGAACGTCCACTGATCCTGGTGGGCGACGGCGCCTTCCAGATGACGGGGTGGGAACTGGGCAACTGCAACGCCAACGGCTGGGCGCCCATCGTCATCGTCTTCAACAACGCCAGTTGGGAAATGCTTCGCACCTTCCAGCCGGAGGGCAGCTACAACAACCTGGCCGAATGGCGCTTCGCCGACCTGGCCCAGGCGCTGAACGGGCGGGGCCATCGGGCGTCGACGCGGGCGGAGCTGAAGAAGGCGCTCGATGCCGCCGTGGCCGATGACGGGCGGTTCCACCTGATCGAGGTGATGCTGGAGCGCGGCGCCATTTCCGACACACTGTCGCGCTTCGTGGCGGCCATTAAGGGCAGCAACGCCCCGCCGCGCACCGAATAGGTCCACAGCCCGCGCCGCTCGCCCCCGCACCGGACGCGAGCGGCGCCCGGCTCTCCCGCGTTGCTGGATTGGCAGACGCGAGGGGCGCATGAGCATCGACACCTATGCAGCGGCGATTGCCGGCATCGGCTTCCTGATCCTGCTCGTCGCCTGGGTTCCGCTCGTCATCCGCCGCATGCCGCTGTCGCTGCCCATGATCTGCATGGGCCTGGGCGTCCTGCTGGACCTCGCCCTCAGCCCGGGCGTGACGCTGGACTTCCGGGCGCACCCGGCCCTGACCGAGCGCCTGACGGAGCTGCTGGTTCTGATCTCGCTCACCAGCGCGGGCCTGCGCATCGACGAGCGCCTGTCGCTGCGCCAGTGGCGCGCCACCTTCCTGCTGCTGGGCGTGACCATGCCGCTGTCCATCGTGGCGGGTGCCCTGATCGGCGGCTCCATGCTCGGCCTGTCGCTGGCGACGGCGCTGCTGCTGGGGGCCGTGCTCGCGCCCACCGATCCCGTGCTGGCGGGCGACGTGCAGGTCGGACCGCCACGGTCCGGCCCCGGCGGTCACGCCCGCTTCACCCTGACCACGGAAGCCGGGCTGAACGACGGCCTCGCCTTCCCTTTCGTCTGGTTCGCCATCGGGGCGGCGACCAACGGGGGCCTGGGCGGCGACTGGACGCTGACATGGCTCGTCTACGACGTCGGCTGGCGCATCGCCGCCGGGTGCGCCGCCGGCTGGGCGGTGGGCTGGCTGCTCGGCTGGCTGACGTTCCGCCGTCCGCGCAAGTTCCACCTGGCCGCCAGCCGGCGCGGGTTCGTCTCCCTTGGGATCACCTTCCTGTCCTACGGCGTGGCGGAACTGATCCACGGCTACGGCTTCCTCGCCGTGTTCCTGGCCGCCCTCACGGTGCGGCGGACCGAGCAGCGCTACGAACACACCTTCGCCCACGACCTTCACCAGTTCACCGACCAGATCGAGCACCTGATGATGATGGGCCTGCTCATCATCTTCGGCTTCAACCTGACGGGCGGTCTCCTGGCCCCGCTGACCTGGAGCGACATGCTTGTCTGCCTGGTGCTGGTCGTCGTGGTGCGCCCGGCCTGCGGGCTCGCCGGCCTGGCGCTTTCCGGCCAGGGCTGGCGCGAGGTCCTTGTGACGTCGTTCTTCGGCGTCCGGGGCGTGGGATCCTTCTTCTACCTCGCTTTTGGCATCAACCACGCCGGTTTCGCCGACGAGGCGCGCACCTGGGCGATTGTGTCCTGTACCGTGGCGATTTCCGTCGTGCTGCACGGGTTGCTGTCGACGCCGGTCATGGACTGGCTGGACCGCGCGGTCCGCGCCCGCCGGAAACAGGCCGCGGAAAACGAAGGCTGACCCCGCGTGCCGCCCGCGCAGCCGTACCGCCACGGAAAGAAAAAAGGCCGGATGCGGTGGGCATCCGGCCTTTCCGTGTCGCCATTTAGGCGGTCAGTCGTTGGCCGATGAGGCCTCGGCGTTTTCCGCTTCCGAAGCCGTCGCCTCGTCCGCTGCCGGCTTCTTGCGGGAGCGGGTCGTGGTCGTCGCCTTTTTGGCCGGCGCCTTGCGCGTCGCGGTCTTCTTCGCCGTGGTCGACGCCTTGGCGCGCGTGCGCTTGGGCTTGGCCGGCGCCTCCGCTTCAGCTTCGGCGGCGGGCTCAGGCGTCGCCGTGGTGGCGGCCTCGCCTTCCACCGGCGCGGCGGGCGTTTCCGCCGCATCCTCTGCCGGCGCCGCCTTCTTCCGGGTCCGCGCGGCGGCGGGCTTGCGCGCCGTGGTCGCCTTCTTTGCCGCGGTCCGGCGCGCCGGCGCCTTTTTCTTCGGCGCCTCGGCCTCTGCTTCAGCGGCCTCTTCGGCCGACGCAGCGGCCTCGCTGGTCTCGGCGTCCGCCGGCGCATCCTTCTTGGCGGCCGTGCGGCGGGGCTTGGCCGGGGTGGACTTGGCCCTGGTGGTCCGCGTGCGGCGGGTCTTGCCCTTGGGCTCGGCGCCCTCCTCCGCCGGCGGCTCCGTCGAGACGGGCTCGCCGGCCGGTTCGGTGACGGGCTCCTCCGCCGCGTCCGAGGCCACCTCGGCCTGCGTGCCCTGGTCGGGCGCCGTCTCCATTGAGACGGGCTCGCCGGCCGGTTCTACCGTGGTTTCCGGCGGTTTGGGGCCCTCCGCCTCGCCGTTCAGGACCTCGTCCACCGCCTGCACGGCCGCATCGACTGCGGCAGCCGGCGGCTGGGAGGGCTTTTCAGATTTGCGCGGGCGGCGCGTGCGGCGGCGCTTCTTCGGCTCCTCGGCGGTGGCCTCCGTCACGTCCGTGGAGACGGCGGGCGCTTCCTCGCCGGCCGGCGCTTCGGCCTCGGCCGTTCTGGCAGCCTTTTCCTCGGCTTCCGCCTGGGCGGCTTCCTTATCGGCGCGGCGGGCCTCGGCGGCGGCGCGGCGCTTCTCGGCCTCGGCCTCCCTGCGGTCCTTCTCGGCGCGGATGCGCAGGCCCTCGGCCTCGGGGTCGACGAGCATGAACGCCGGTGTATGGCCGCCGAAGGCGACGGCGTCACGCGGCATCGCGATCTCCTCGACCTCCCAGGCCGGGTGATCGTCGCGGCGGCGGCCGTTGCGGCGCCCGCTGGCCCGCTCCGTGCGGCGCCGGTCGCCGCCCCGGGTCTCGGAGCCGCGCTCGGGCTTTTCCTGAGGCACGTCCTGAGGCACCGGGGCGGCGGCGGCCTTTTCCTCTTCCTTCCGCGGCTCCTCGGCTGCGACGGGTGCCTCAGGGGCCTGCTTGTCCTCACCCCGGCGCGGCTTTTCGGAACGCTCGCTCTTGCGCCCG
This sequence comes from Caenispirillum salinarum, assembly GCF_044803115.1. Classification (GTDB taxonomy): domain Bacteria; phylum Pseudomonadota; class Alphaproteobacteria; order Rhodospirillales; family Rhodospirillaceae; genus Caenispirillum; species Caenispirillum salinarum_A. The sequence goes on from NZ_CP085224.1 coordinate 2,758,972, forward strand.
CCGCGCTTGCCACCGGCACGACGACGGCCGCGGCCATCGTCGGCATCCAGATCAGCCTTTTCGACGCTGTCGACCTCGAAGCGCGGGATCGTGTTGCCGATCAGCTTCTCGATGCCCTCGACGTACTTGGCATCCTCGGGCGTCGCCAGGGTGTAGGCGTGGCCCTCCTTGCCCGCGCGGCCGGTGCGGCCGATGCGGTGGACGTAGTCTTCCGAGTGGCTGGGGACGTCGAAGTTGAACACGTGGCTGACGTCGGAAATGTCGATGCCGCGCGCCGCCACGTCGGAGCACACCATCAGCTTGGCGTCACCCTTCTTGAAGCGGTCGAGCATGATCGTCCGCTCGTTCTGCGGCATGTCGCCGTGCAGCTGCACCGCGTCGTAGCCGTGCTTGGTCAGCGAGCGGAACAGCACGCCGACGTCGCGCTTGCGGTTGCAGAAGATGAAGGCGTTGCGGACGTCTTCCTTGTCCAGCAGTTCGCGCAGGGCGCGGCGCTTGTCGTGCTGGTCGACGATGACCAGCGCCTGCTTGACGGTGGCCGCCGTGGACGTCTTGGGGCTGACGCGGATTTCCTTCGGATTCATCAGGAAGGCGTCGGCCAGCTTGCGAATCTGGGCGTCCATGGTGGCCGAGAAGAACAGCGTCTGGCGGATCTTCGGCAGGAACGACACGATTCGCTCCACATCGGGGATGAACCCCATGTCGAGCATGCGGTCGGCCTCGTCGATCACCAGGATCTTCACGTCCTGCAGCAGGATGCGGCCGCGGTCGAACAGGTCCATCAGGCGGCCCGGCGTGGCGATCAGCACGTCCACGCCCTTGTCGAGCGCGGCTTCCTGTTCGCGGAAGCTCTCGCCGCCGATCAGCAGCGCCATGGCCAGCTTATGGTACTTGCCATAAAGCTTGAAGTTCTCCGCCACCTGGGATGCCAGCTCGCGCGTCGGCGCCAGGATCAGCGAGCGCGGCATGCGCGCCTTGGCCCGGCCGTGCGCGAGGATGTCGATCATGGGCAGCGTGAATCCCGCCGTCTTGCCGGTGCCGGTCTGGGCGATGCCCAGGACGTCGCGGCACATCAGCACATAGGGGATCGCCTGCTCCTGAATCGGCGTCGGCTCGTTGTAGCCGACGTCTTCAATGGCGCGAAGGGTTTCCGGAGTCAGTCCGAGATCGGAAAAGGTCATGCGAATAAAGTCTGGCCTTTTAGGATTTGGCGGGGGCGGCTGTTCGGCCCGTGCAAAAGGCGACGCGCGGCCCCAGGGCCAAATTGGTTTGTGCCCGGATAATAGAGCGCCACGGCCCGCTGTCAACGATCGCAAGAAAAACCTGAGGCGGCGCGCCTTGGCGGGGCCCGTGAATTCGTCTACCGTTCGGAGAATCGCACGCGGCCCCAAGGGCTGGAAACGACGCGAAAAGCCTGGAGGACCGCCATGTTGATGACTGCCGACCAGTCGTCCCTGCTCATCGTCGACGTGCAGGAAAAATTATGTCCCGTCATGGACGACCCGCGCGCCGTCATCCACAACTGCGGCCGCCTGATGAAGGGCGCGGCCCGGCTGGACGTCCCGGTCACGGTCTCGGAACAGTACCCCAAGGGCCTGGGGCCGACCATGGTGGACTTGCGCGACCTGACGACGCCGGAGAATTTTCTGGAAAAGACCACGTTCTCCTGCGCCGGCGCGGCCAACATCATGGAACGGCTGCAAGGCCTGGACCGCCCCAAGGTGATCGTTGCAGGCATCGAAACCCATGTGTGCGTCTGCCAGACCGCGCTGGGCCTGCTGCAGAGCGGATACGAGGTCTTCGTTGTGGCCGACGCCTGCTCCTCCCGCCATCCGCGGGACCGCGAGGCCGGTCTCGAACGTATGCAGGCCAGCGGCGTGCGCGTCGTGCCGACGGAAAGCGTGCTGTTCGAGTGGCTCGGCGATGCCCGGCACGAGGCGTTCCGCGAGATAAGCCAGACGCTCATCAAGTAACACCGCCCGACTACATTTTCGATACCCATACCCCAAATAAGAAACGGGAGATTACCGCATGTCCAAGACTCCGCTCGTGCTGGTGCCGGGCCTGCTGACCGACGACGAGCTGTTCGCGCCGCAGGTGGATGCACTGGCCGACGTGGCCGACATCACCATCGCCGACGTCGCCAACGACGACAGCATGGAGGGCTTCGCGGCGCGCCTGCTGAAGGACGCGCCCCAGCGCTTCGCCATCGCCGGGCTGTCCATGGGCGGCTACATCGCGCAGGAGGTGATGCGCCAGGCGCCGGAGCGGATCACGGGCCTCGGCCTTCTCGACACCAACGCGCGCGCCGACCGGCCCGAGCAGCAGGAGGCCCGCCGCAAGTACATGGAGCGCGCCGAAAGCGGCGACTTCGACATCGTGTGCGACGAGATGTGGCCCATGCTTGTCGCCCCCGGCCGGACCGGCGACGAGGCGCTGAAGGCCCGTGTCGCGGCCATGGCGGCCCGCGTCGGCGTGGTCGGGTTCCTCAAGCAGCAGGAAGCCATCATCAACCGTCCCGACGGGCGCGGCGACCTGTCGAACGTGACGGTGCCCGCGCTGGTGCTGTGCGGCGCCGAGGACCAGATGACCCCGCCCAAGGTCCACCAGGAAATGTTCGACAAGCTGCCCGACGCCCAATACGTGGAGATCGAGGGCTGCGGCCACCTCTCCACCCTGGAAGCGCCGGAAAAGGTGAACGAGGCCATGCGCGCGTGGCTTGCCCGCCTGTAGCCCTTCGACCGTCCGTATAAAGCCCCTTCGCAGCCCCCGCTTTCAACGGCATGAAAGCGGGGGTGATTTTTTTGCTTCGCTGCGCTAGTAGTAGCTTTACCGTTTGGCGTAGGCGCGAAGAGAAGGAGGGGTCTTGGCCCGCTCGGAGAGCGATACGAAACCGGCCAGGGGCCTTCTGGGGCGTCTGCGGCGGGGCAAGAAGGAACGCGCGCAGGCCGAGGCCTCCGCCGCGCGGGCCACTGCCGCCGCGCAAGCGCGCAAGAAAAGCCTGTACAAGCCCGAGCGGCCTCCGGAAAAGCCCATCGACCCGGCCTGGCCGCCCCACCGGGTGCGTCTGATGGACCGCCTGTGGGGCATGGGCCACAGCCTGCCAGGGGGCGACGAGTACATCCTGGAACAGTTCCGCGTCTTCTCGCCGTCGAGTGCCATGTCCATGCTGCAGGTCAACGCCGGCATGGGCGGTGACGGGCGCTCGCTGGCGCTGAACTTCGGCACCTGGGTGACCAGCATCGAGGTGTCCGAGCCGCTGGTCGAGAGCGGCATGAAGGAAAGCTACAAGCACGGGCTGGAGAAAAAGGCGCCGGTCATATCCTTCAATCCAGAGCGCATGAAGGTCCGGCCCAACGGCTTCGACGTCGTGTTCTCGCGCCTCGGGCTGCACCGGCTGCCGGACAAGGAAAAGACCATCGAGCAGATGTGCGCCGGCGTAAAGCCGACCGGTCACCTGCTGCTGATCGAGTTCATGCCCGGCGACAAGCCGGATGCGGGCGCGCTGGAGCACTGGGCGGAAAACGAGCCCTCCCGCCCCCATCTCATTCCCGGTCCGCGCCTGGCCGAACTGATCCGGGCCGAGGACATGGACCTGCGCGTGGTTCAGGACGTCAGCCCCGACTACCGGAAGATGGTGATGCAGGGTTTCGCCACGCTCATGGCGGGCATCAAGAAGAGGCACCTGCAGGAAGACCGGGAACTGGGCGTCGCCCTGATGCGCGAGGCGGAAATCTGGATGCGGCGCCTGGCGCTGATGGATTCCGGGGTGCTGAAAATCGTGCGCTTTCACGCCATCGCCCCGGCCAGCAAACGCAAGAAGAAGAAACAGCCGGACGTTTCATGATTTTCCTGCCGGAAGCGGGCGGAAAAGCCCCATTCCGGCGTTGACACACCGGGGGCGCGACCGTATGGTGCGCGCTCTCTTTTGATCGGAACCCAGGGCTTCGAGGAACTGGTTATGAAGGTGCGCAACTCTCTTAAGTCGGCCAAGACCCGCGACAAGAACTGCCGCGTCGTGCGTCGTAAAGGCCGTGTCTACGTCATCAACAAGAAGAACCCGCGTTTCAAGGCCCGCCAGGGCTGAGGACAACGGCGGCCGCCATGGCCGCCGGCGGGGCCGGCCCCGGTCCGGGATCGGTCTTCTTCGTCGACAGGACACGAAAAAGCCGCGCGAAAGCGCGGCTTTTTCGTTTGTATGGTGAGCATAAAGCCTTAACGCATTGCTCGGCATTGTTTCGGCACCCCCTTCCCCCATATGATGTCCACAAGGACCGCCGAAACGACGCGGCCGCATCAACCAGGGAGGAGCCGGCATGAAAATGCCCGCGCCGGACCAGGGCACCATCGCCCGCCGGTCGGAAATCGTCGAGGCCCTGCGCCGCATCGTGCCCGGCGAAGGTGTCATCGTCGACGAAGACGAGCTTCAGGCCTACGAGTGCGACGGCCTGACCGCCTACAAGCAACTGCCGCTGCTGGTCGTCCTGCCCGAAACGACGGAACAGGTCAGCCGCATCATGCGCTGGTGCCACGAAAACAACGTGAAGATCGTTCCGCGGGGCGCCGGGACGTCGCTGTCGGGCGGCTCGTTCCCGCTGGCCGACGCGGTGACCATCGGGCTCGGCAAGTTCAACAAGATTCTGGACGTCGACTTCGACAACCGCACCGTGGTGGCACAGCCGGGCGTGACCAACCTGGCCATCACCAGCGCGGTGGCGCACGAGGGCTTCTATTACGCGCCCGACCCCTCCAGCCAGATCGCCTGTTCCATCGGCGGCAACGTGGCGGAGAACGCCGGCGGCGTGCACTGCCTGAAATACGGCCTGACCACCAACAACCTGCTGGGCCTGGAAATGGTCCTGCCCGACGGCGAGGTCGTGCGCCTGGGCGGCAAGCACCTGGACGCCGGCGGCTACGACCTCATGGGCATCGTCACGGGGTCCGAGGGAATGTTGGGCGTCATCACCGAGTTGACGGTCCGCATCCTGAAAAGCCCCGAGACCGCAAAGGCAGTCCTCATGGGCTTTCCGTCCAACGAGCAGGCCGGCGACTGCGTGGCCGACATCATCGGCAACGGCATCATCCCCGCCGGGCTGGAGATGATGGACAAGCCCGCCATCCGAGCGGCGGAAGACTTCGTCCACGCCAACTATCCGCTGGACGTTGAGGCGCTGCTCATCTGCGAGCTGGACGGGCCGGCGGCGGAGGTCGGGCACCTGATCGAGCGGGTGGAGCAGATCGCCAAGGATAACGGCGCGACGGAACTTCGCGTCTCCCGCGATGATGCCGAGCGCGCCACCTTCTGGGCCGGGCGCAAGGCCGCCTTCCCTGCCGTCGGACGCATCAGCCCCGACTACCTGTGCATGGACGGCACCATCCCCCGCAAGGCGCTGCCCGAGGTGCTGCGGCGCATGCGCGAGATGTCCGACAAGTACGGCCTGCGCGTCGCCAACGTCTTCCACGCCGGCGACGGCAACCTGCATCCGCTGATCCTGTTCGACGCCAACCAGCCCGACGAGCTTGAAAAGGCCGAAGCCTTCGGTGCCGAGATCCTGACCATGTGCGTGGAGGTCGGTGGCGTGCTGACCGGCGAGCATGGCGTCGGCATCGAGAAGCGCGACCTGATGCCGGTGATGTTTGGCGAGGACGACATCAAGCAGCAGCAGCGCATCAAGTGCGCCTTCGACCCCGACCACCTGGTGAACCCGGGCAAGGTCTACCCCACGCTCCACCGCTGTGCCGAATTGGGCAAGCTGCACGTCACCGGCGGCCGCCTGCCGTTCCCGGACATCCCGCGTTTCTGAGGCCCGATGACCACCGACATCGTCACCCCCGAAACCGCCGACCAGGTGCGCGACATGGTCGCCTGGGCGGTGGACAGCCAGACACCGCTCAACGTCCAGGGACACGGCTCCAAGGCCAGGCTGGGCCGCGCCGTCAACATCGGCACGACGCTGGACCTCTCGCGCCTGTCGGGCATCACCGAGTACAGCGCGCCGGAACTGGTGCTGACCGCCAAGGCCGGCACCCCCATGACCGACGTCTACGCCGCGCTGACCGAGGCGGGGCAGCACCTTGCGTTCGAGCCGCCGGACCTGACCGGCTTGCTGGGCGGCGACCCCGGCCGGGGAACCCTGGGCGGGCTGGTCGCCACAAACCTGGCCGGGCCGCGCCGGGTGCAGGTGGGCGCGGCGCGCGACCATTTCCTGGGCTGCCAGGCGGTCGGCGCGCGTGGGGAAATCTTCAAGGCCGGCGGCAAGGTGGTGAAGAACGTCACCGGCTTCGACCTGTGCAAGCTGCTGGCGGGCTCCTACGGCACGCTGGCGGTGATGACGGAGCTGACGCTCAAGGTCCTGCCTGCGCCCGAGGATACGCGGACCGTGTTGGTCCTGGGCGCCTCCGACGCCGACGCGGCCAAATGCATGAGCCGGGCGCTCACCTCCAGCCATGAGGTTTCGGGCGCCGCCCACCTGCCCGCCTCCGCTGCCAGCGCCTGCGACGCCGGGGCCGTGTCCTCGCGCGGGACGTCGGTCACCCTGATCCGCGTGGAAGGCCCCGGCCCATCGGTGGAGTATCGCGCCAAGGCGCTGTGCAAGGAGTTGGCGGACTTCGGCGAGACGGTGGAAGTCGGCCCCGGCGAGAGCCGCCTGGCCTGGGCCGCCGTGCGCGATGTCCAACCGCTGACCGAGCCGCTGGACCGCCCGGTGTGGCGGATCTCCGTCGCGCCAACCGAAGGGCCGGGCGTGGTCGACGCCCTGCGCCGCCAGGGCGGCACCGTGGACTGCCTCTACGACTGGGGCGGTGGCCTCGTGTGGCTCAGCCTGGAGAACGGCGATGTGGCCGGGCAGGCCGAACGGGTACGCAACGCCGTCGCCCACGCCGGCGGCGGTCATGCGACGCTGATACGCGCCGCGGCGGACGTGCGCGCCGCCGTGCCCGTCTTCCACCCCCAGCCCGAGCCACTGGCCGCCCTGTCGCGCCGCCTGAAGGACAACTTCGACCCGGCGCGGGTGCTCAATCCGGGCCGCATGGCCGAGGGACTCTGATTTCATGCAGACGAAGTTCACGCCTGAACAGCTCCAGGACCCCGCAATCCAGGAGGCCGACTCCATCCTGCGGAAATGCGTCCACTGCGGCTTCTGCACGGCCACCTGCCCCACCTACGTGCTGCTGGGAGACGAGTTGGACAGCCCGCGCGGGCGCATCTACCTCATCAAGGACATGCTGGAGAACGACAAGCCGGCCAGTGAAAAGGTGGTCAAGCACATCGACCGCTGCCTGTCCTGCCTGTCGTGCCTGAGCACCTGTCCGTCGGGCGTCGACTACATGCACCTGGTCGACCAGGCCCGCGCGCGGATCGAGGAGACCTACACTCGCCCGCCCATGGACCGCCTGACGCGCGCCATGCTGGCCTTCGTCATGCCCAACACCAGCCGCTTCCGCGCTGCCATGACCGCCGCGCGCCTGGGCCGTCCCTTCGCCGGCATCATGCCCAAGCAGCTGCGCACAATGCTGGAGCTGGCGCCGGGCAAGCTGCCGCCCATGACGAAGACCAACAAGCCGGGCACCTTCAAGGCCGCCGGACCGCGCCGCAAGCGCGTCGCGCTGTTGCTGGGCTGCGTGCAGCCGGCGCTGGACCCGCGCATCAACGACGCCACCGTGCGGCTGCTCAACCGCCTGGGGATCGAAGTGGTCGCGCCGCCGGAGGCCGGCTGCTGCGGCGCCCTGGTCCACCACATGGGCCGCGAAGCCGAAGGCCAGGACTACGCGCGGAACAACGTGCGCGCCTGGATGAAGGAGATCGAGGGCGACGGCCTGGATGCCATCGTCATCAATGCCTCGGGCTGCGGCACGACGGTCAAGGACTACGGCCACATGCTGTCGCGCGACCCGGCATGGGCGGAGAAGGCGGCGAAGGTGTCCGGCCTGACCATGGACATCAGCGAATTCCTGACGAGCCTGGACCTGCCGGAGCCCAAGATCGACGTCAGCGGCCTGACGGTCGCCTATCACTCCGCCTGCTCTCTCCAGCACGGCCAGCAGGTCAAGCTGCCGCCCAAGCAACTGCTCAGCGGGGCGGGCTTCAAGGTGAAGGACGTGCCGGAGGCGCATTTGTGCTGCGGCTCGGCGGGCACCTACAACCTCACCCAGCCGGAAATCGCGGGCAAGCTGCTGGCGCGCAAATGCGCCAACATCGAATCGGTAAAGCCCGACGTCATCGCCGCCGGCAACATCGGCTGCATGACCCAGATCGGCCAGGGCACCCACATCCCCATCGTCCACACGGTGGAGCTTCTGGATTGGGCCCACGGCGGACCGAAGCCGGCGGGGATGACGGGGGCCTGAAGCCCGCGAGGCACCGCTGACAGGACTGCGGCAGGCTGGGTCACACCGGAGGCGGATCCCGGCTTTCGGTGGGCCGCACAAAAAAAGGGGCGACGGCATGAAACCGGCGCCCCTTTTTCTTCATCGGCGAGCCGGGCTACTTCTTGATGATCACCCACAGCGCGTGGATGATGCCCGGAATGTAGCCCAGGATCGTCAGGATCACGTTGATCCAGAAGTGCTTGCCGAGCCCGACCTCGAAAAACACGCCGAGCGGCGGCAGGATGATTGCCAGGATGATGCGGATGATGTCGCCACCGGTACTATCGCCGGTGCCGGTGTTGTGGCGTCCGTCGGCCATGGGAACCTCCGTGATTCCGTGCGTTTGCAAGTCGGCATAGTAACGGCCGGAGGCCCCACCGTGTTCGCGGGTTGCCGAGTCTGAACGCAAGCCCGCGCCGTCAGCGCCGCAGTTCGATCTCCACGCCCGGCTCGCCGCTGAACTCCACCAGGATGTCCTCGTCACGGACGATATACTGGCAGGCCAGGCGGTAGGGCGGCGGGACGTCGTTGGTCTCGGCCTCGTACAACTGGTCCTTGGTCAGCTTGCCGTTGACGGAGAGCGTCAGCTTTTCCTTGTCGGTCAGCGTGATCGCCATGGGCTTCTTGTCGCCCAGCGTCGTGATCTTGACGAGGCACGCGCCGCACGCGCCGTCCTGGCACTGGAGGGGAATCGGAATCTCGTGGCGCTTGGCGAGCGCCAGGATGGTGGAGGTGTCGCCGGCAACCGCGTAGACGGTGGCGTCTCGCGGCATGGCAGGGCTGGAAAAAGTGACGTTCGCCATGGAAAACCTCATGCGCTCCAGGGGTCCGGGAATATGGACGTCTCGCCGGTCCTGAGGGGAGTCGCCAAGGATTTGCATATTTTTTGGGCGCAGGCGCGGCAGGGCCTATTATCTCATCATTTTTCGGGTTATCAAGGATGCCGTCATGCGGACGCGTCGACGGTGCCGAGCGTGCCCCCAGGCTCGACCGGCGACGGCGCCGCGCGCCTCATGATGAAAGAGACCTGATCGATGACGCACATCGTCTTCTACGGCAAGCCGGACTGCCCGGCCAACGCGCGCCAGCGCAAGCAACTGGAGGCCGCGGGCCACACGCTGGAGGTCCGCGACCTGACGGCCGAGCCCTGGACGGCCGACACCCTGCGGCCCTTTTTCGCCAGCCGCCCGGTGAACACCTGGCTGAACAAGCTGCACCCCAAGGTGCGCACGAACGCCATCGACCCGGACGCGCAGACGCCGGAAAAGGCGCTGGCCCACATGATCGCCGACCCGACGCTGATCCGCCGCCCGCTCATGGCAGCCAAGGGCGAGATGCGATTCGGCTTCGATCCGGTGGCGGTGGATGAGTGGATCGGTCTGCGGCCCAAGGCCCAGGGCCCGTCGTGCGACGAGAAGCACGCGCAGGGCCGCTGCGACCACGGCCACCACCAGTTCCCGAAGGCGAGTTGAGCGCGATCTGACGACGGGGCGGCGGACCCGACTAGCGGCTTTCCGCCGCCTGCCCGGCGCCGTCCCGGCGGGCGTTCCAAGCTTCGCGGCGCTTGTGTTCGAGCACCGAGAACACCGTGCGGGCCAGCAGCATGGTGGTGCACAGCAGCGTGAGCGACAGCCAAGGCGTGGCGGCGGGGCCAAGGACCATCAGCTCCGCCGTCAATTCGACCGATGCGACAAGCAGGCCGATGACCAGGCTTTTCAGCCAGGCCGGCGGACCGAGATCCGGTTCGGGGGCGGGAGGCAGGTTCTGAGGCATGAGGCTCATCCTCGGCGATGCGTTTGGAAACCTACGCGCGACCCTCCCGAAGGATCATTTCCGGGCTTGTCAGCCTTTCGGCGCGTCCGGGTCCCGCCCCTCCGAGATCATGTTGCGGCGGCGCCGAATCCAGACCTCATAGGCGAGGAAACCAAGTCCCAGCCCGACGCCGATCCCCAGCGACCGCCACCACCGGGGCTCCACACCGCCGAAGATCAACTCCAGCGTCAAGGCCAGCGCCGCCCCCACCAGCGCGATGACCACCGCCTTCAGGAAGGGCGGCGGCCCGTATTCGGCGGGCGGCGCCGCCGTGGGCTCGGTCTGCTTCGGGTCGCGGGCGGTCATGGGCGGCTCTCCGGTTCTTGCAACGGGGCGACAGTGTCGTCGGCTGCGCCGTTTGCGCGCAAGGAAAACCACGCCGCGACTCGGACCAGACCGTCTTGACCTTCCACCGACTGGAACGGCTACCTATGTTGCCGGAAGACGCCGGGGCCAACCCGGCCCGCATGGGAGATTCTGACGATGCGCAAACCCGCCGCCATCCTGTCCGCCGCCGGCCTGGCGCTCGGCCTGGGCATTTCCGCCTTGCATGCCGAGCCGGCACAGCACGGCACCATGACCGTCTACAAGGACCCCAACTGCGGCTGCTGCGGCGCCTGGGTCGACCACGCCCGCGCCGCCGGCTTTGACGTGGAGGTCCGCGAGACCCAGGACATGCACCTCGTGAAGGGCATGTTCGGCGTGCCCGATGAGCTGGCATCCTGCCACACGGCCACCATCGACGGCCATGTGGTCGAGGGCCATGTGCCCGCCGACACGCTGGCGCGTTACCTGGAGGACGCGCCGGAGGGCGCGAAGGGCCTCGCCGTGCCCGGCATGCCCGTCGGCAGCCCCGGAATGGAGCAGGGCGGCTATACCGAGCCCTATGACATCGTCACATTCGAGGCGGATGGCGACACGACGGTCTACGAAAGCCGCAACTGACGCCTTTTCTGGAACGTGAAGACGGCGCGCCATCCCCTTGATGGCGCGCCTTTTTGCGTGTGCGGGTGGCTGGCGGCAGGAGTGGATGCCAGCTTTCGAGGCTGTAGAGAAATCCGCCGACGTTTTCCCGACGAGGGCACCGCAGGATGGTTAGGACCATATGTGGATTTCTGCTTCGCAGGAATGACGGGTATCCGCTTGTTGTCATTGCAAGAAACCCGTCACCCCAGTGAAGGCTGCGGTCAACATACGTGCCCGCCGCCCTGCCCCGGACGCGCCAAAGCAGGGGCTACTGCGCCGTCCAGCCGCCGTCCATGGGCAGGGAAACGCCGGTGATGCCGTCGGCGGCTTCCGAGCACAGAAAGACGCACATGGCGGCCAGGTTCTCGGGCATGACGAAGCGCTGGGACGGCTGCTTTTCGCTCAGCAGGTCGCGGATGCCCGCGTCCTCGTCGCCGCCAAATTTCTCCGCCCGCGCATCGATCTGGGCCTGAATCAGCGGTGTGCGCGTCCAGCCGGGACAGATGGCGTTGCAGGTGATGTGGTGCTGAGCGTTTTCCAGCGCGACCACCTTGGTCATGCCCACCAGCCCGTGCTTGGCCGCCACGTAGGCCGCCTTGTCCTTGCTGGCGACCAGCCCGTGGACCGAGGCCGTGTTGATAATGCGGCCCCAGTTGCGCGTCTGCATGCCGGGGATGGCCGCGCGCATGGTGTGGAAGCACGACGACAGGTTCACGGCGATGATGGCGTCCCACTTCTCCACCGGGAAATCCTGGATGGGCGCGGTGTGCTGGATGCCGGCGTTGTTGACCAGGATGTCGACGGCGCCCAGGTCCGCCTCCGCCGCCGCCACCAGGTCGTGCGCCGCCTGCCCGTCCGACAGGTCGGCATGGCGGTAGAGGGCACGGACGCCGAACTCGTCCTCGATGCCCTTGCGCGCCGCCTCGATCTCGGCGGCGTCGCCGAATCCGTTGAGCATGACGTTGGCGCCTTCCTTGGCCAGCGCCCGGGCAATGGCAAGCCCGATGCCGCTGGTCGATCCGGTCACGACCGCCGATTTGCCTTTCAGCACCTGTGCGTCCTCCTTTCCTGTCAAAGCGTTGGGGTGACGTGTTTACTTCTTGAAGAAACTTTCGGCGCCTTCGCGGGCCGCCTTCTTGCGTCCGATGACCTCGCGCGTGCGGGCGATTTCCGCCTCCAGGTCCTGGATGTGCTCTTCCAGCCCCTCGATCGACATGCCCTCCAGGTCCAGGGCCTTGGGCACCGGGCGTTTGGGTTCCAGATCGTCGGGATTGATGACCATGGCGTTGTCTCCGCGAGTGAAGTCGGCGCTTGCCGAACTGGTGTCGGACACACTACCAGACAACAGGCCCCGGAACACAAGCAGGAGGACCCCATCATGGCGCCCACCATGTCATGCATCGAGATCGCCGAGCCCGGCGGACCCGACGTGCTCAAACCCGCCACGCGCCCCCTGCCCGAGGCGGGCCCCGGCGAGGTGCTGATCCGCGTCGCCGCCGCCGGCGTCAACCGGCCCGACGTGATGCAGCGCCAGGGCCTCTACCCGCCGCCCAAGGGCGCCTCCGACATTCCCGGCCTGGAAGTGGCCGGCACCGTGGACCGCATCGGCGAGGGCGTCACCTCTGTCAGCCCCGGCGACAAGGTCTGCGCGCTGCTTTCGGGCGGCGGCTATGCCGAATACGCCACCACGCCCGACGACCTCTGCCTGCCGCTGCCCAAGGGGTATGACATGCTGTCGGCGGCGGCCCTGCCGGAAACCTTTTTCACCGTGTGGCACAACGTGTTCCAGCGCGGAGGGCTGAAGGCCGGCGAGGCGTTCCTCATTCACGGCGGCACCAGCGGCATCGGCACCACCGCCATCCAGCTTGCCAAGGCCTTCGGCGCCACCGTCTTCGCCACGGCCGGCTCCGATGAAAAATGCCAGGCCTGCCGCGACCTAGGCGCCGACCACGCCATCAACTACCGGGAAGAGGATTACGTCTCGGTGGTGCGCGAAAAGACCGGCAAGGGCGTCGACGTCATCCTGGACATGGTCGGCGGCGACTACATCGGCCGCGACATGAAGGCCATGGCGCCGGAAGCGCGCCACGTCTCCATCGCCTTTCTGAAAGGATCGAAGGTGGAGGTGGACCTGATGCCCATGATGCTCAAGCGCCTGACCTTCACGGGCTCCGTCCTGCGCTCGCGCCCCACCGAGGACAAGGCGGCCATCGCCAAGGACCTGCGCGCGAAGGTCTGGCCGCTGCTCGACCAGGGCAGGGTCAAGCCGATGATCCACAAGGTCTTTCCCCTTGCCCAGGCGGCCGAGGCTCACCACTTGATGGAAAGCAGCGCGCACATCGGCAAGATCATGCTGACCACCGGCGACTGAGCCCTTGCCCAGCGCGCATGGCGGTTGAGTCTGGCGGCGGAATACCGTAAACGAACAGTCTCATTTCGCATTCATACCCCAACCCGTTTGTTTGGAAGGAAGTCCCATGGCGCTGCCGCTCATGCCGAAGGCAACGGCCGTCTGGCTGGTGGAGAACACGGCCCTCACGTTCGATCAGATTGCCGAGTTCTGCGGCATGCACGAGCTTGAGGTGCAGGCCATTGCCGACGGCGAGGTCGCGACCGGCATCGTGGGCGCCGATCCCATCGCCAATGGGCAGCTCTCGCGCGAGGAGATCGAGCGCTGCGAGAAGAATCCCGACGCCCGCCTGAAGCTGCGCGTCAGCGACATTCCGACGCCGCAGCAGCGGTCGAAGGGCGCGCGCTACACGCCCGTCTCCAAGCGCCACGACCGCCCGGACGCCATCGCCTGGCTGCTCAAGCACCACCCGGAGCTGTCGGACGCGCAGCTGTCCAAGCTGATCGGCACTACCAAGCCGACCATCAACGCGGTGCGCGACCGCACCCACTGGAACTCGGCGGCAATCAAGCCGCGCAACCCGGTGACGCTGGGCCTGTGCAGCGAGCCAGACCTGGAAAAGGCGCTCATCATCGCCGCCCCGCGCCGCAAGCAGCTTGAAGCCGAACACGCGCCCGAGCCCGAGGTGCAGCCCGTGCAGATGGACGAGCCCAGCATCGAGCAGGTGTTCGGCCGGGACGCGCAGCACGGCGATCAGGCGCCCGAGCCCGAGGAGATCAACCCCGAGGACGTGTTCGAGTCCCGCTCCCCCGGCGAGGAATAAGGCCCGGCGCCGACAGCGCCGACCGACCGTGGAAAAAGCCGCCCCGCGATCGGGGCGGCTTTTCTTATTCCTGCGTCATGCCCCGTCGGGTTCCGGCGGGACGATGGTTTTCAGCAGGCGCGGCGGCACGGGCTCGCGCAGAACATCCTCGCCCAGGCGGCGCAACGCCGTCTCCAGCCCGGCAAGGTCCAGCGACGCCGGCGGGGCTGCTTGAAAACCCGTGCCGTCGTCGTCCAGGGCCTTCTCGGCCTCCCGGCTGTCGTGCGGTACGTCCGCCCCGGTCCAGCGCGTCAGCCCCCGCGCCGAGACCGCCATCTCCATCAGCGCGTCGCGCAGCGCCGACCTGGGCACGTCTCGCCAGGACAAAGCCTCGCCCAGGCTCTGATAGATGTAGAAGGCCGCGACGCCAGGATAGCGTCGACGCGCCGCGTCCAGGGCGCGGCTGACAAGCGGGTGCATGCTCACGCGCCGGTCGGTGTCCTCCACCTCCTCGTCCAGAAGCACGAGGGCCTGCTCCAGCTTCGCTGCAAGATCGATCAACGGGTCGTCGATCATGATCGATGTCTCCACACGGATGCTGAGTTTACGTGCTGCGTCGCGCCCGTGGATCAGGACCATCAGAATTTTCTGTTTCATGAAAAAGATTGTGGCGCCGCCCAGCGTTCAAGGCGGCGCCACGGACATCCACATGGTCGCGCGGCGATCAGGCCGCGGTGGCCCGGAGCATCCAGGCGGTCTTGTCATGAGCCGCCATGCGCCCGTTCATGAGGTCCTCGGTCACCGTGTCTTCCGCCTGATGGCAGAGGGAGACGACATCCTTGCAGGCGCGGCTGAGGGCCTCGTTGTCCTCGGCCAACTGGCGGACCATGTCCATGGCATCGGGCGCCTTGCGCGTGTCCACGATGTCGGACATGCGCAGGAAATCCGACAACGAACCCGGCGCGACAAAGCCCAGGGCCCGGATGCGCTCGGCGACCTCGTCGACGGCATCCTGAAGGTCCTGGTACTGCTCCTCGAACATTTCGTGCAGACTGTGAAACTGGAGGCCCGTGACGTTCCAGTGGAAGCCGTGGGTCTTGCCCAGCAGCACGTAGGAATTGGCCAAAACCTTGGCGAGGCCGTCGGCCAGGCGCTTGCGGTGTTCCTCGGGAACGCCGATGCGCACGTCCATGCGTTCGGCGGAGGGGGTCAGCGGCGTGTCGTCGGGCATAATGCCTCCTCGCGGCTCGGTTCGACAGGACAACCGGCACCGGGGTGCCGGCCGCTTTCTGCCCGGGGCTACGGGAGGGCCCGCCGCGGCGGATCACGATAAAATCGGACGACCGGCTCAGGCCAGCATGTCGAACAACGGGCTGTCGGCCGGTACGCCGTTGGCGCCGCGCAGGCTCATGACCACCTCCTGGTCCACATTTCGCACCTCGTAGGCGAAGGCAGACCCGCTGTAAGAAAATAATAGTTGTCTTCATAAAGAGGGCGCTGGAAGTCACTGATATTATGGAATATCCATTATTGGATGCGCCTAAGAAGTAGAAATAGTTATCTTCTCCGATAGCGATATCACTGCCTTGTCTGCTTCGGAGGGATGGTCTCGGTCACACCATGCAGGTTCACAAGCCGTCATGGACGGTGGTCGGCCGGTCTTGCCGATCGACGAGGCTACGGTTTCACGTATCGCTCAATTTGAATCGCTGCATGGCGCGGCGCCGGTCGAGTTTCTCCGTGCGAACGTGGCCGCTGGAGGAAAGATCGCTTTCGAGATTATCCGGCCTCCGTTTGACAGTGGCGGCCGTGACGCGGGAGACGCATCGGCCGGCCGCCGCTTCAGTCATGGCGTGCGAGGGAGCGACAAGTGCCGTCAGGACATTCGCGCTCGCAAATCTGGAGGAAGAGCCGCTCCAGATCGGCGCGCGTAAGGGCCTCCTGCGGGATGCGGCCGCGCTCCGGGTCCACGAGGCGCGCCATGCCGTGCCGTTCGAGGAACTCCATCACGGTGCCGCCCGTGCGACCGAACGACCCGATGCCCCTGCGGCCGCTCAGGGCCTCGTAAAGCGGGTCGGCGAGCATGAAGGCGACCTCCGGAGCCGCATCGGCCAGCGCTGCTTCGGTCCGTGCCGCGATGCGAAGCCCCTCGGCGTCGACGTCTCCGAAGTAAAAAAGGATGTCGAAGGGAGCCTGCTCGAGAAGGTCGCGAACGCCCCTCATCCTCGCCGATGCCGCGCCACCACCGCCAAAGATCACGCACGAGAAGGTCCGCGTATCCGCGTTGACGACGCAGGCGCTCCGGAAGGTGTCCTTGTTCTCGACGAGAAGGGCCCGCCGGCCCGGAGCGTCGGGTCGGAACCGGGCGACGAGCGGCTCCGGAACGATCTCGATCCGCAGGAGGCCGATCGGAAAGCGCCCATCCGTGAAAGCCTTCCGGGCGATCACCTTCTCGAGGCGCTTGTCGTCGCCGAATATCTGATACGAACGTTCCCGCATGGAGGCCATATCCGCTCCGCGCCCGTGCCGCTTCAGCCAGCGGTCGATCGCGAGCCAGTCGTCGGCGTTCCGGAGCGCCTTTTCGCCCGCGAGGAACTCCAGCGCCTCGTGCCACGGGTGCTCAACCCGGTGGGCGGGGCGGTCGAGGCGCGGACCGGCGGCCGTGTTTCTGAAGAAGGCGGGCAGAGGCGGGTGCACCGACGGGTCCCAGAGGTTCCGGCTCGCAGGGAGTTCCGTCAGGCCGCGCCGGCTGAGACTTTCGGCCGCGCAGGCGAGGAAGCGGCGCGGAGTCCAGTCATTGCGGCCCGTCTCCCGTATCACACGGGCGGCGACGGGGACGGCGTCCGTCGACGGAATGCGCCGCCGCTCCGGGAAGGCCGCCCTGACCTCGCTCCAGAACATGTCGACGAGGGAATCGGGAAGTTCGGCATCGTCGTCGATCATCTCAATTGAAGTCTTCCGAATTCGTGGGAGTTCTGGTTCGTCGCGCCATCCGGCCGTTCGACGTCGGTCACCTCGGCGTAGGAGGCCGTGGCGGTGCGGCGCTGGCGGATGGCGATCTGCAAGGGGAACATCCCGATCACCGAGTTGTCGTTGATGCCCGTGAGACCGATCATCTGGATGCCCATCTTCGCGCCCATGTCCAGCGCCGGCCGCACCAGCTTGGAGTGGTTCATCTCGCCGACTGGGTTGTCCAGCAGGAGGAACATGCCGTCGCCACCGGCGCGGCCGCGCGCCTCCATGCCGACGCGCATGTGCACGAAAAACAGGATCAGGGTGGCGAGGAGCTTCTCACCGCCGGAGAACTTCTGGAGGTCAGACACCGGGTTGTACTCGACCTTCCAGTCGGTGGCGGGCCGCAGGGTGCGGAACGACACGAGGCGCCTGCTCTCCTCTTCGGCGACGCCTGCGCGCTCGCTCCGGGCGCCGAAGACGCGCTTCGCGATCTTCTTAATCAGGGTCACGTAGTCGCCCGGCGGCGGCTTCCCGGCCTCCTGATCCCGGATGGTCTCTTCGAGCCAGGCCCTTATGCGGGTCTTTAGGACGTCGGCGTGCCCGTCGCGGAGTTCCCTTGCGAGGTCGACCTTGACAAACGCCCTGCCGGACCATTCGCCCATCCCCGCCGGAACTACGCTGAGCTTCTCGATGGACCGGATGCGGTCGTGGATGCGGTCGACGTAGCCCCAGATGACGTTGCGGCAGTTCTCCATGTCCTGCTCGGCGTCCGACAGGCGTTGCTCTACGGACTTGACGAGGTCGCGCTCCGTGTCCACGAGACCGGCGGCGCGGCCGCCGAGGGACTCGTCGGCACGCAGGTCGAGCGCCGCCACCGTCTCGGCGACCAGGCGGTTGCCGGCGTAGGTGGTCACGAAGTCGGCGTGGTTCCGGATCGCACGCTGGACGGCCCTGTCCGCCTCCTGTAGGCGGCTCGCCGCAACCCGAATGCGGTCCTTCAGGTCCTCCTCCCCCTCGATAAGGTCCCTGACCGATGTCTCCGGCCTGTCGGGCCCGTCCGCGACGACCAGGTCGTAGTGGCGACAGGTGTTCGCGATCCCGCGGGACTGCTGCTCGCAGGCCGCGAGTTCTCCCGAAATGCGCTCGATCGCGACCTCAGTGCCCGACAGGGTCCCCTCTAACGCCTTCCCGTCCCGCTCCAGGCCGCAGACCACGTCGTTGCGGAGCGCCACTGCGGAGTTGCAGGTCTCCGGGTCGTCGTACCCTTGGGCGTCGTCGGGTCGCGACAGCTCCTTCTCGACCGCGAATTCCCGGGCCTCCCGTGCCGCGGCGTCGGCGTCGCGCTTCGCCACCTCGTGCTCCCCCGTGGCGCGGCGCACGGCCTCGCTTAGCGGCTCAATATCCCTCTCCCGGGGCCTGCGCCCGTCGGACCTGAGGTCGGCGATGACCTCGTCGAGGTCGTTCAGGGGCGCGTGGACGGCGCGGTACTCATCGGCCTTTTCCTGGCGCGCCGCCGCCTCGCGATCGCGCGCGAGGACGGCGTCTCCGCCGACCTCCATGCGGCGCACGTGATCGGCCTTGATGCGGTAGGCCTCGATCAGGGCGTCGACCGTGTCGTCCGGCCGCAGGGACGCCTCCGGGTCCCGTTCGGGGACGGCCCGCAGACGCGTATCGGCGTCCTCGCGCCGGCGGTCCGCCGAGCGAGCGCGGGTGTCGGCGTCGCGGGCACGGGCGGCGTCGGCGGCGGCCTCGGCCTTGAGGTCCTCGGATTCCTCGCGCAGGTGCGAGGTCGCCGCCGCGATCCTCTCCCTCTCCGCCGCGAGCTCATCGAGCACCTCGCTCCAGCGGGTCACGTAGGCGGAGAGCGCGTCGAGGCGGCGGACGGCGGCGGCGGCGGCCTCTTCTGCCTTCTCGAGCGCGTCGGCCGCGAGGGCAGTGGCCTCCGTGCGCCGGCTGAGCGCGGCTTCGGCGGCGTGAAGTCGCTCGACTGCCCTTTCGCGCGCCGTTTCGGCCTCGTCCGCCTCGGCCGCGAGCCGCGCGTCGCTGCCCCGCGGATGATCGCGCACGAACGCGTCCAGTTCGGCGAGATCGCCGGCCGCCTCGCGGGCGTCCTCCTCCAGCCGCGCGATCGCCCTCCCGTCCTCCTCAATGCGGCCGATGATGCGGGAGCGTTCGGCGTCGGCCGCCTCGCGGTCGTAGGTCGCCGGGGTGGGGGTGACCACGGCGACGGCGTCGGCCCGCGCGTCGCCCACGCGTCCGTCGGCGGAGACGAAGACGGGAACCCGGATGGAGGGGTCGCCCGACAGGTTCCGGAGGGCGACCTCGACCGCGTCGGGGTCGGCCGCGAGAACGCGGACGCCGCTGAACTTGGCCGGGTCGGCGGCCAGCGCCGCCCTGATCTCGTCGGGAGAGCGCTCATGCTCGACGAGATAGCGCGGCATCCATTGGGCGTTGATCCCCTTTTCGTTGAGGCGGGAGATTGTCCGGTCGACCTCCTCCGTCGGCGGCAGAAGGCCGTCGTCGTCGATGACGTCGACGATCCGCAGGTTCTCCTGTACCGCGTCGGCCAGTCGCCCCGCCTCCGTCTCGTTTCGTCGGCGGGCCGCGTCCACCGCGTCGCGGAGCGCGGGATCGTAGAGATCGGGGGCGTCGCCGCCGATGAACTGGACGAATCGGCGCTCGGAGACGGTCCCCCGGAACGCCTCGAAGCGCGCGAGGCGGTCGTCCGCCTCCCGTAGTGCCGCATCCGCGCCGGCCAGGCCCGTATCGGCGTCGTCGCGCTCGCGGCCGGCGGCGGCTTCGACGCGCTGCGCCTCGTGGAGCGCGCCCTCCGCGTTCCACCGCCGCCCGTCGGTGGCCTTCCTGTGGCTGTCGGCCTCGTCGCGCGCCGTCCGCGCGTCGTCGCCTTCGGCGAGATGTCCGGCGGCCACGAGGCGGGCGTAGGCGTCGGCGGCTCGTTGCTCATCCGCCGAGATGTCGGCCAGACGCCCCTCGGCGGACTTCAGGCTCTGCGCGTTCGCGGCGAGCCTTTCCCGGGCGGCCGTCTCGAGGTCCCGTGCCGCGTCCCTCTCGGATTCCGCGGCGACCCGTTCGGCGACGGCCTCCGCCAGGACCCCCTTGAGGAGGATTGCGGCGCGGCCTCCGATATCGGCGAGCGCCCGCCTTTCCTTAGCCAGCGGCGCGGCCTCGCGCTCGATCTCGTCGTCGAGCTTGGCGATGCTGTCGTCGAGGGTGATGATGGCGGCGGCCTTGATCTCGGCGGCGCGGCGCTTCTCCGCCAGGTCGGCGGCGGTCAGGCAATCCTCCGCCTCCTTCGCGGCGGCTCGCGTCTTCTCGGCCGCGAGTTCGAGGCCGCGATGCTCGATCCAGTTCCTTTCCTTCCTCTCGCGGCCCAGCCGCTCGGTGAGCGCTGCGATGTGGTCGCGAACGGACGTCCGTTCAGCCTCGGCGGCGGTCTTTTCGTTCCGCAACGCGGCGGTGCGCGCCGCGATCGCGGCGGCGATATCGGCGTAAAGGCGCAGAGCTTCGCTGCGTGCAGCCTCCGCCGCCTCGCGGTCGGCATGGGCTCTCGCGATCCGCTCCATGTGGGAGACCGACCCCCCGAGGAATTCGCGCAGCGACCGGTTCGCATGGTATTCGGCGTGCCCGCGGAGCGTACCCCGGACCGTCTCGACGAGACCCGGGTCGTTGGCGGAGCCGACGATGGGCGTGAGGATGAAGTCGAGGAAGTCCTCGTCGGTGCGGAACCGCTTGAGGATCTCCGACGTCGCGCCGGATTCCCGCTTGTTCAGGTTCAGCATGAAGTGGATGGAGGAGGCGAGGTCGATCCGCACCTCCCGCTCGACGAAGTCGCGCCACTCGCCCTGCACCCGGGTGTGCAAGAGGTCGCAGGCCGGGTCCGCGCGTTTCATCTCCTCCAGGAGGTCCGTGAACTTCTTCACGCTGGCTGGCCTGATGCGGCCGCGCTCGACGGGGAGGGCGTCCATGCGGGTCGTCGGCGTGACGATGAAGGAGAAGTAAACGCGCTCGAAGTCCATGCCGCCGCTCTCGGTGCGTCGCGCGCGTCCGGCGAATCCGACGACGCGACGTCGGGGTCCGTCGACGAGGTCCGCCTGTGCGGGGCCCGGCATGGTCACCTCCATGGCGACGATCCCGATCCTGCCGTCTGCGAAGAGGTCGGAGACCTTGCGGCCGTCCTTCTCGAGGCGGTTGACGTCGGGCTCGTAGATCGCCGTGAGACACGTGATCATGGTGGTCTTGCCGCCGCCGTTCTGAAGGCGCAGAAGGACGGCATCGGCGGGGACTAGGCCTCGCATGACGTCTATCCGGAAGCCCGCGAAGCGGGCCTTGGGGACGCCCACGCCGTTCATGGCGATCGCGGTCATTGCGGGCATGGACGGTCTCCTTTCACCGAACGGCCGGAGAGGGCCGCGCGGATTTCGATGAACAGGTGGTGATTGAGGCGCTCGCGCACGAAGACCCCTAGAAGCAGCGTTGCCTGGTATTCCGTGCGTCCTTCGCGGCACTGGCGTTCCTTCACCAGTCTTCGCTTCTCGAGGGTCCTGAAGGCCTTGTCGATCGCGTAGGCCACCGAACCCGCCGTGTAGCGGCCCTTGGGGGTCGGCTCGAGGGACAAGTTCTCCTCCACGACCCGCCACATCTCGATCTCGTCGTCGGAACCGCCGTTGCGGGCGGCCGCCCTCATGGTGTCGACGATCTCGGCGACGGCGGAGAACACGTCCTCGACGGACAGCGGCCGCGGCACCGCGGTCGGATCCGTCTCTACGTCCTCTGTGTAGTAGAGGGCCAGGATTGCGGCGATGGCGACACCCATCAGTCGTCGGTCCTTCGCGGAGAGATTCATTTCCACCCTGTCGAGCAGCGGCGAGGTCGACGTCGAGACCCCGATCACGATGCCCAGGGTGGGGTCGTTGTCGAGGACGTCGCCTCCGAGCGCCTCGACGAGCCCCCGAAAAGCGTTGCGGAATCCGGCGTCGGCGTCGTACCGTGCCAAGTGTGGTCGGACCTCGCGGCAGTCGCCGCCCTTGAGGCCCGCGAGGAGAAGTTCGGCCATGTCCCTCCCGAGCGCCCTGCACTCGTCGGGGTCCAGGGCGGCGAACACGCTATCGGTCATCGATGTCATCCTGGTCCTCCTCCGAGTCTTCGTAGTTGGGAGCCTCCGGGTCGAGCAGCTCAAGACGGAAGTCGGTGCAGATGACGGAGGTGGTCGCCACGCGTCCGCCTCCGAGCGGCCTGACGGTCGGATACTTCCCGTTGGCGCGCAGAAGAAGAACGTCCTCGCGGGTCGCATCCGCCTCCGGTTCGACGGCGTGACCCAGGCTCAGGTCTGCGACGAAGCGGGCGGCGTCGCGGTGCGAGCGGAACAGGAGCGGTTCTCCGTCGGGGCCGCGCAGGAGCCCGTCGTCATCGACGATCGGCCGGTCCGGCGGGTCCGCGTCCTCGTCGGCCGAGACGGACCAGCGACGGGACTTCTCGAGAAAGATGCGGGTCGCGAAGAGGCACGCGAGGTAGAGGATGCGTTCCGTTTCGCCGGCCTCCTCGAGACGGAGGAGGAACTCCGACAGACAGAACGGTCCATCGGCCTCCTTGCCGTAAGTCAGAAGCAGGTCGTCGACGCGCAGTTCGTCATCGGCGTCGAAGAGGTTGTCCTCGTCCGACTGGATTTCCTCGGCGTAGTCGGAGTCGGGATCGGCGGATGACGGATCCGGCTCGGCCTTGCGGATCGAGAGCAGCCTGCCGATCCAGTGGACGGGATCGGCGGATGACGGCGCGCTCATGGTGCCGAGCATCTCGAGAAGGTCGAAGCTCCGGTCGCCGAAGACGTCGGCGGGCGCCCCGAGCAGCGGCAGAAGAATGTCGCTCTCGAAGTCGCGCATGTTCGTTCGGGGCGGCGGCCGCAACCCCACGGTGGACTTGCGGCGGATGAACTCCTCGTGGAGCGTCACCGCCTTGCCGCTGATTTCGGCGTGCTTGCGGAAGGCGCGGGATCCCAGCCTGTCGAGGTCCCTGATCCGCTCGCGATCATCTTCGGCGGCCTCGTGAAGCGCGTCGATGAGGCCTTTGCGGAGCTTCTCGTCCTGCTCGATGGCCTCGCGCGACTCCCGCCTGACGTCCTCGACCGTCGACTCCAGGTCGGACCACGAAGTCCGCCGGATCTGGTAGAAGACGCGGCTCAGGGCGGCGCTGAGCTGCGCATCGAAGGCCATGGCGACGTTGTACTGGCCGCCGAGGTAGGTCGACATGCGGTCGTAGTTGCCGTGGCCGAGGTGGTGCTGGATCATCAGTCGGACCGCCGCATTGACGTCCGTGACGTCGAAGGAGAGCGAATTGAGAAGCGCGTTCGCCGCGACCTCGGTGGCGCGGACGATGGCGGTGCGGCCGTCGGCGCCGAAGCGCTCCTCGAGGAGGCGGTAGGTAAACACGCTCGTCCCGCCGAACGGGCGGTAGGTCCGGTCGATGCGCTGCCCCCCATGGTTCAGGAGGCGGTCCAAGGTGCGCTGCGCGTAGGCGTCCGCCGCCGGACGGCCGACGGCGAGGCCGAACCAGGAGGCCTGGGCCTCGATGCGCCCGACCATGTAGGTCTGCACCTCCTCCCGGGTGGCCCCTTCGAGGGCGTATCCCGCCGATGCCGACGCCAAGCCGATCCGCGATATCACGTAGAGGACCGCATCGAGGATCAGGGTACCGTGATCAAGCGATCGCAGCCCCTCCGCGTCTCCGATCTGAACAAGGGAGGGACGCTCCATCAAGTCCGAGACGACGCGCGAACTGAGCTGCTGATGCAGCGTGGGTCCCCCTCCGTAGCCGGGTCCGGCTCCGCCGTCCATAAGCGCTCTCCGTTCGAAAACTGAACCCATATGACTTTTCGAACGCAACGTTGTCAAGCTCCGCGAACGGTTCTACTCTCGCGATCCGCCCGATGTCGCCCAGGGGGCCCAGTCACCCGGAGTTTTCGTTGTCCGACACTCAACCTTCCGATCTCAACGTCCGCCGCACGGAGCGACTCGTCTACGTAGAGGAGCGCCTGTTCTGGACCGGGCGCGTCAACGGGGCCGACCTCATGGTCCGCTTCGGCATCTCCAAGGGTCAGGCGTCGGCCGACCTTGCCCGCTACAGGGGGATGCAGTCCGCTCCAGTCCTCTACGACCCGAAGGAGCGTGCGTTCGTGGCGCCCGAAGGAATGAAGGCGGTCCTGACGCGGCCCGACATGGACGGGCTGATGAACCTCATGAGGAGCGATCCTATGACGGCGGACGACGTCATGGACCTCGGGTTTCTCACGCCGGTGTCGCGGCGCGTCGACCTGGCGATCGCTCGAAGCGTCGTCCGCGCGATCATCGGCCGGCGGTCGCTCGCGGTAACATACTACTCGCTGTCGTCGGGCCGCAGGGACAAGGTTCTCTCTCCGCATGCCCTGGCGACGGACGGGATGCGCTTCCATGCGCGCGCCTACGACCACGACCGGCAGCGGTTCGCCGACTTCGTGCTCGGCCGCATGGCCGGGGCGACGGACGCCGGGCCGTCTCACGCGGACCCCGACGGGGACACGGCGTGGTTCGAAATTGAGCATTTGGCGCTGGTGCCGAATCCCGCCTTTCCCGACGGCAAGAGGCGAGCGGTCGAGATGGATTACGGCATGAAGGGCGGAAAGCTGGTTTATCCTGTCAGACACGCGATGCTACTGTATGCGGACGCCCGCCTGCTGCTCCACTCGTCCTTCTCGGAAATGCCGCCGGTCAACAGGCCAATCGTTCCTGAGGACCAGGCGGCGTACGACGCCCTCGTCGCGGCGGCAACGGGAGCCGGCTGACGACCGGGGGTAACGAACTGGCCGCGGAGCGTTGGCGGTCAGGGCGTCCGGATGTACCCCGGCGAGATCACGCCTGCGCCTCTGCTGTGCCAGCCGACACCGCAACCGTCCTCAAGTCGCTGAAGGCCGCCGAGCATGTCGAGGCTTCTCGTCGATCCGACCGGCGGGTGCGCCATCGCGGACAAGGTCGCGGAGGATTCCGACGAATCCGACGGCTCCGGTATTCTTCGATTCGGCGGGCGCAGTCAAAGGTGGACCGGATGTCACCGAGTAGCCGCACGCCGGAAGCCGTCGTAAGCCGATCACCTGCTTCCGATCCAAAGGGGGTCGAAGGGCGGAGGTGCACTGCGGCTGTTGCGACAACGGGGACGCCAAGGCGCACGTCGTCCGGCTCGAACGCGGAATGGCGCGAAGCCTGCCTCGGTCGCTCGGCACCTTCGCAATCGCCGCGGCTCAGCGGGCGGTCGCGGGCCTCTTCCAAACCTGGGGAAGCCCTACGGTGAAGGTGACGGGGCCAAACCGTACGGCTCTGTCCACCACGATCTCGAGGACGTGCGGGTCCGCTTGCCCCCGATACCGGAGATGACATTCGGGACCGTCATCCTCTCGCATCATTTGCGTGATCGTCAGGATGCCGTGGCGATGCGTGACTTTGTAGCCGCCGATGCGCCATAGGACGTCGCCTCCGGCGGTGAATTCCACCGCCTGCTCGCCGTCCTCGAGGGACACGTCGCCCACGCCTGCCGCGGCACCTCGTGTGGCTCCTCCCGACCAGCGCCCGAGGAACTCAAAGGTCGGCCACCACCGGGACCGCCGCTCCGCAGGAATGAGACCTACCAAGCGAGCGGCATCGGCGCGGTCGAAGACGTCGGAGGCGTCGTCGAGAAGCCGATCGAGAATGGCGTGGGCCTCCATCCGGCGCACCGGGTCGAGCGGCCGTGGAAGAGCCCTAGCCATGACATTCTCTTTCCGCAGCGAGCCCGTCGGCAGGACGTCCCGTCGCGATCTCGCACCGGTGCCGCGCGCACCGTTTGCGACGCCTCGGCGGGCGACGATGGCGGCGGCCTCTCACGAGCCTCAATGCGCTCGATCGGCAGCAGCGCTGATCGCCGTCTTCGCCGTCCGCCCCCTGGTCCTCCGACGGATGCAGCCGGACGGCCTCGGGCCCCACGGGCCGGGCGACGTCCGCCGTCTTCGTAGGCGAGAGATTCATGCGCATGAAACTGCCTCCCTCTGCGGATCCGCTCCTCCATCGCCCCCTGCCTTGTTACGGCGACGGCCTTTCATGGCCTTCCGGGGGCCAAGGCCGATCGCTTTGCGTTCGCCCCGGCATCAACGCCATCAGCCAGCATTCGAGAAAAAACTCCATCGCGACCTCGACGCGCACGCTCTCGCGGCCGGGTAGTGTCAGCAGCACCGCCTGTGGATCATCAGTCGCGTCGTGTACGCTCTGGACGGCGGACGCGCGAACAGCATGCCGTCGCCGTCATCGCCGACGAGGATGAGGACGCTGCCGATCGTCTTGATCCTGTTCATGTCCAGCACTCCGGTGGAAGCCGGCGCCACGCCAGTAGTCCCGAGCGGCTTCCCCAGCTCACGCTTCCGGCCTCTGGGACGGATGCCGATCTATCGAGCAGCATCGCGCCTTCTCAGGTGCGCTCGTCACATATTGTTCCGTAAATGTTCCTGCGGCGCAAGGGCGGAATTGGGCTTCGCGTCGGCGACCGTCGGAGCCGGCTCACCCGTCGGGATCGCCTAGTGGCGCAGCGTAAGTTCCTCTTTTGGGAAAGTACTGGCCCGGACGAAATCCGTTCCGTAATCTGCGGCAACGCCAGGGCCGCCCACCTCCGCCCATACCGTTCCGACTGGAGACCGCATGAGATCCGCGATTCTGGCTGCACTGGTTGGCGCGGCGGTCGCGCTGCCCGCTCCCGCGAATGCCGACCTCGTTGGGAGGGCTTCCGTAATAGACGGTGACACCCTCGAAGTCCGCGGACAGCGAATCCGCCTTCACGGTATCGACGCGCCGGAGAGCGCCCAGACGTGCCTGGACGGACAGACCGTCCGGCGCTGCGGCCAGCATGCCGCCAATCAGCTCCACGAAACCGTCGACCGACGCCTGGTCCGGTGCGAGGGCGACGAAACCGACCGCTACGGGCGCCTCATCGCCGTCTGTTACGTCGGGAGTTCTGACATCAACGCCTGGATGGTCCGCTCCGGACTGGCGCTGGCCTATCGCAAGTATAGCCGCGACTACGTCGGGGAGGAACGGATCGCCAGGCGCGAGCGGCGCGGCCTCTGGGCCATGGCGTTCGACGCGCCGTGGGATTGGCGGCGCGGAGAACGCTCTCGTTTCGCCATCCCGGGGGCGTCGGCGGGGGATGCCGCAGCTTCGCGCGGCCGCGGCGGCAGCACCGCGAAGGACAGGGATTGCGGCGACTTCCGCACGCAGGCTGAAGCTCAGGCATTCGTTCGAGACGCGGGTCCCGGCGACCCTCACCGCCTGGACCGCGACGGCGACGGTCGCGCCTGCGAAAGCCTGCCCTGACAGGGGGGAGGGGCCGCTTTAGATAAGCCGGCGGGGCCGCACGGGCTCCTGGAACGGCCGCGTGTTCGCCTGCCACAGGAACGGTGTTCCGACGAGCCTCACGTGCGCCGACTCATCGCGCGGAGAAAGGCCAGAACGGACTGGCGCTGGTCCGGCGAGAGCCTGTTGAAGACGGAAACCAGTTCGAGCGCCTCGGTGGACTGCCGTTCGGCCCGACGCAGGCGCTGCTCGACGACGTCGCGCCCGATGCCCTCGAAGAACCAGCCCACGGCGACACGAAGCGCGCAGGCGGCGTCGAAGAGACGGCTACCGCTGATGCGGTTGACCCCGCGCTCGTACTTCTGGATCTGCTGAAACGTTACGCCGAGCCGCTGCGCCAGTTCGTCCTGCGTCAGTCCTAGCAGCGATCGCCGCAAGCGGAGACGCTGCCCGATGTGAACATCGACGGGATCCGCTCCGAACTCCTTCGCCGAAAGTAGAGGCCTTTCCGCCTGGTCCCCGCTCGCCATGGCCGACGCTCCGCATGAAGATTTCATCGAGCTGCGATACAGCCATAACGTGCCGGCGTCAACCTCGTTCGGAAAGAGTCAAACACGAATCTCCAGCCCGTGCGACGGCACCAGCCCGATGCCTCCCCTTCGGCGTCTTGCCGGTGGGGGAGGCATCGGCTCGCAGGACCGGAGCCTATTCCGCGGCGACGCCGTAATAAGCCTCGAGTTCGGAGCGGGCCTCGCTCGGCAGGTGGTCGCGGAACGGCTGCGGCTCTCCAGCCGGATTCTCGAAGACGATGGACGGATCCTGCCCCTCGAAATGGCCTAGGCTAGGCACGTGGACGCGGTAGCCGAGCAGATCCCGGAGCCGGGACGGCATGCTCCGGGCGACCTCCGGCGGGGCGACCAAGTACTGGTTCTCCGCCTGGCGCAGCCATCCCAGCGCGTAGCTCATGACCACGCCCCTCCGATGGCCGTCGGTCCAGTTCGCGCCCCCGCCGTGCAGCGCAGATCCCCGCCAAAGAACCACGGAACCCGGTGACATTTCGGCGTAGGCGATCTCGGAGGGGTCGGCGACGCGCCGAATGGGCTCCCGGTGGCTGCCGGGGACGATCCGGGTGGCCCCGTTCTCGACGGTGAACTCGGACAGGGCCCACATGGCGTTGATCATGTTTTCGCCGCTCCCGCGCGGCACGGGCCACATCTCGTCGTCTCCGTGCAGAACCTGCTCCGGTTCGCCGGGGCCGATGGAGATCGCCTGCGAGAGGTTGAGCTGGATGGCCGAGCAGCGCGGCAGAAGGACGTGTTCCGCCGCCCGCAGGACCGCATCGTCGAGGCACAGATCTTGGCTGGCGGTCGATTTGACGATGACGCCCCCGAACCGCACCGTTCGGCGGCCGAAAAACAGGCCGTCGCCCGGCGGGGTTCGATCGAACCAGGGCGCGAGGTCCTGGCGGACGGCGCCGAGAAGAGCGGCATCGCAGCGGTTCTCGATGATGACGGCGCCGTCGCGGTCCAGGGCTTCGGCGATGCGGCCCGGCTCCGCTGCGGCGGCGGGAAGACGGACGAGTTCGGGACGGATCATGATGGTCTCCTGACTGTTCGGATGGGATGGTGCGTCCGCCGCACCCTCGGGAATTCCCTAGGCTGGGGATTCTCCGGGGTTTCCGGGGCGGCGGCGCTTCGCGATGATCGGCGGACCACTGAGAGGAGGTCGGCCGTGACGGATGAGGAAATTGCGGAACTCGTGAGGCTCGCGGGGGCGCTGCCGCCGGAGGCGGCGCAGGCGCTTCTCGAACTGCTGCGCGCGTTTGTGCCGGACGCGGACGGTCACGATGCGGCACCGGGAGTCGCCGGCGCCTCGTTCGCGCTCATATGAGGCACATGAGCCGACCCTTCGCTTCCTCGTCGGCCACAGCGGGAGCATGCGTGCAAAGTTCGGCCGCCTCGCGAATGGCGGTGACGCTGCCGGCCGGCAGGCGCGCCTCGACGGCTTGGCGGTGGAGCCAGTGCAGGGCCTCCGCGATCTCGCGGTGGGCGGCGTGCGGCTCACGCCCGCGGACGGTGACCTTGTCCTTCATGTTCGCCTCCTCACGCGGCACGGGCCGCCGGTGGCGGCGCCAGGACGTCGCCCCGGATGCCGCCGACCGCGCGCACCGCGCGCAAGGCAGCCTCGGAGATCGGCACCCGCGCCGCCTGCACGGGGATTCCACCCTTCCTCTTGACGGGCCCGAGTGGCTCGATTTCGCATCCGGCGGACCGGATGACGCTTCTGAGGATCAGCGGAGGCATGAGAACGAGCATCGCCTCCAGGCCGCGGTCCAAGCCGAATTCCTGGCAGGCGGCGACGAGCCGGCGGCTGACGTTGCGCCGCTCGTCTACGGCCAGTCCGGCGTCAATGCCGAACCGCGTACCCTCCCAGACAGAAGGGCTTTCCGGCAGCGGCCCCTCGACGAGGTCCGGCCAGAGCTCGCGCAGCATGTACGGCCGCGTCGTCGGGACGAGCCGGGCCACCCCGTCCACGCGGCCCGAGCCCCCGCGGTGTACCAGGTATACGGCGGCCGGCGTGTCGAACTGGTCGTATTCGGCGTCTTCGTACGTCGGGACGTCATAGCCGGTGCGGCGGACGAAGATCGCGTGGCGGAGCCTGTGGGAGTCGTAGAGCGCCCCGTCATGCAGGTGGGCGTTCGCCCAGTTGATGGCGTGTATCATTTCTCTTTCCTGCCGGTTTGTTTGGCGGCGGAAGAATGAACACAAACCTCTTCTTCAGTTAACTAGGGCGCCTCCTAGTTGATTTTACGGCGCAATCATGCCGAAGCGAATCGCCTTGACCACTGCGAGTACACGCGTCCCGGCTTCGAGCTTCGCCATCGCGTTGGTGAGGTGAAACTCGACCGTCTTCTCCGAGATGTTCAGAATCCGTCCGATTTCCCAGTTCGTCTTGCCTATCGCGCAGTACGTCAGGCACTCCGCCTCCCGCGGCGATAGGCGCGGCGGGTCCGGCATGGCCTGGGAGGGCTGCAGTCCGAGGACGGCGGACTGGAACTGGACGGTGAGCAGGCGGATGAGCTGCGTCGGCGCCTCGCGCGCGGCATCGCCCAGGTCGGTTGCGAGACTGGCGCAGAACAGGTCGCCGGCCGGGCCGTGGATCGGGACGACGAGGCCGTGGTGCAGGCCCGCAGCAGCCGCATCGTCCAGCACCCGGCGTTCCGCCTTCGGCACGGTGAAGTCGCTCCACCGGAACGGCATGGCGCTGCATCCGGCGAACCGGATCATGGGATCGATCTTGTCGTAGCCGCTCTTGTAGTAGTGTTCGAGCCAGTGCTCCGGAAACCCCGCGATCAGGAGAGGTCCGTCCTTTCCGTAACGTTCCGGCTGCCTGAGCACGCCGCATACGAGATGCGGAAAGCCGAGGTCGTGCATCACGCCGCGAAACATGCGCTCGAGGTCCGCCAACTCCGAGGCCGCTGACGACCTGTGGAGGAAGTCCAGAAGAAGTTTATCCCTCACGCTAGTCCCCTTTCCCGTGAAAGACGCAGTAAAGCATACGATACAGGCTGAACGGAGGTATAGGTCGTCGCGGCTGCAGGAAATCGACGAGGCCGGCATTGCGGAGCCTCCACGGTCACCGCTTTCGCCGTCAGCCCGCCCAATTTCCGTCAGACGAACCACGGAAGCCAGCGGTGCCGTCGAAACGACCGGAACAGGTGCAAGGCCCTCGAACGGTCGTTCTCGTGAGCGGCATGTAGAGGGGGCTCCCCCCGGAACCGCCCAGCGGAGTGGGAAGGCCGGGACTGGCTGGAGCCGCCACGCGTTTTTCGCTGTTGACGCAGCCGAAGAGAGGGACCCACGGGGAACCGGTGCGGGTTGAGGGTCGAAGAGGATTGAGACGGGGCCGGCACGGCGGTCCGCTCCAGCCTACGAACACACGACGAGGGACATGCTTTGACCATGCGCGCCACGCCCGCTTTCCCACCGACCGCTCTACCTCCCGCCGGAGCTCGTCCGCGCCATCCCGGCGGCGACGAGGTCCGCCACGGCCTCTGCTCAGCAGAAACCCGGCGGTATCTCTGAAATGTAACTTTCGCGTATTTGAAATGCGGGAAGGTTACATGTCCGGTGCCGGTGCGGCGTCGCGTTCCCGCTATGCCGGCGCCGCGGCGTGGCGTATTTTCGGTTCGGGTACTGCACGGAGGCCGCCATGCGCATCGATGCTTCCCTCTATCGCGTCGCGATAGCATCCGTCTTGTACGCGGCCGAGTACTTGCGCCGCCTGCCCGACGATCGGGCGCCGATCCACGCCGTGCTCCTTGCGACGGGCCGGCACAATGGCGCGAGTCCGGAGCCGGCGCGGGCGATCGTCGGTGGCCGCCTCCGAGCCGCCCTGGCGGGCCGGGCATCCCCCGACGAACTGACGCCCGAAGAGCATGCTGCGTGGCTTGAGGCCTTCAGCAAGAAGATGTCGGAGCCGACGCCGGAGGAGGAGGCCTACTTCGCCGAGCGGCGACGGCGCGGCGTCGGGGTCGGCCTGGATGAAGCGGGCCGCCTGATTCGGGCGTCGGATCGGCTCCACGATCTTGACTTCGAGGCTTGGACCCGGGAGCAGTCGTCCGCCCTCAGACGTGCTGCCGCCTCGCACCCCACGGTCTTCGCCGAGATCGACGTGCCGACGGTCGTCGAGGAGTTGAAGGGTCTCGGTCGGCAGGCCGCGCGCGAGGTGTACGATCGTCTCGTCGTGCTCTTCGAAATGGAGATACTTCTGGCTGCCTCCGACGGCGCCGCCGTCGACCTGAACGCCGAAGCGGTCGATGTGCCGGTGACGCAGTCGCGTCGGCGGCTTTGGCGCGCGGCCGTCGCGGGCCTCGAGAACGATGTGGCGATACGGGCGCAGGGAATTCCGGCGCTTGCGGCTCCCGCCCGCTTCGAGACGCTGATCGAGAAGGCTTGGCGCGACGGGCGCCGCCGCGCTCAATCCTGCCCGGTCGCCGCAGTCGCCGCGCGCGTGGCCGGAGTGACGCCCGCCACGTGCCCCGATGTGGTCGGCAAACGCCTGGAAGCGCGCGTACGGCCGCAGGACGGCCTCGTTGAAGTACCCAGGTCTGATACTTGAGAGCCCGCCCAAGTCTCCGTTCGCCCCCCGCGCGTTCCGCCTGCGGAACGGATGATCGACGCTAGAAGGCACTGACAGTTATATGGAAGCCATTGTCCATGAGCCGTTTGACCCTCACGAGCTCGTATGATCGATGCGGAGGATCAGCACCTTCCGAAACAACGGCCTGACGGAACTTGCTCCGAGTTCTGTAGCGCGCGAGGACCTCATGCTTGACGCGCCGTTCACTCTTCGTCTCGCCCACGCGCTCCGCGACGCCGCCGGAGATGGCGTCGAGGTGTGGCTGTTCGGATCGCGAGCGCGGGGTGAACACCGGCCGGACAGCGACTACGATTTGATGGCCGTTGTCCCCGACGACGCTGATCTGCAGGTCGTCGATGCCCGCCTTCAGGCCGCGGCCCATAGGGTGGCGGCCCGCATGGCGGCAGACGTCACCGTGGTAGCGGTCTCCCGCCGCGCCTTCTTCTGGCCGCTCGCCGACCTGCATCCAGCGTCGGTCACCTACGCCTGCCGCACCGAGGGACGGCGGATCGTCTGACGCGAAAGACCAGAACGAGTCGCCGCACACGAAGGCGAAGCTCGGTAGGCCGAAACGAGCACCGACACGGGTGCCACGCCGCGAGGGCGGCTAATTCGCCAGGATCAATCTCCGGCGAACCGGGCGACG
The DNA here is from genome assembly GCF_044803115.1 of Caenispirillum salinarum. GTDB lineage: Bacteria > Pseudomonadota > Alphaproteobacteria > Rhodospirillales > Rhodospirillaceae > Caenispirillum > Caenispirillum salinarum_A. Next base: position 2,792,370 of record NZ_CP085224.1, read on the forward strand.
TGCTTCGGATGCGCGTTCGGCCGGCCCGGCGGTCAGGAACGGGAAACGCGCTACTTTTCCCGCCCGTCGTCGGTAAGGCCTGGAAAACCGGCGGGAAGCCGAAGGGCTTCAAGCAGGACATCCGTGAGATCCCCGGCGGACTCTCCGGATACGGCCGACGGCCTTCCCGCCGCAACCACCTCCTTCAGAAGCTCGTGAACGGTCGGCAGGAGCGCGCGGTCGAAGGAGACGACGCCCAGCGGCATGGGGAAACCGTCGCCGGCACCCATCGGCGCGTGAACGAGCGCCGCGAAGAACCGTCCGGGGACGAGGAGCAGTTCAAAGTTCCGTGGCACGCGGCCTGGCCGCAACGTGCCTATCGAATCGAACACCGATCTGAACCGCCAAGCGGACTCCTTCTCGTCGTGAGTCAGCAGGATTGATTTCAGCCGGTCGGGGCCGTCTTCGCCGACCAGATGCTTGCACAGGCCGTCGACCAGACCGTCGAACTTGGTCGAACACCCCCAGTAGGGAGTGGCGGGCCGAAGCCAGATCAGCGGCTCGTGCGGTGGTTCATCCGTGGCGACCGCATGTTCCAGCGCCGCCGTCAGCACCTTTCGGGAGTTCCGTTCCACCCACAGGGTCCCGAATATCCGGACGGTTTTCCGGTCCTTCCTGAACTCTCCTACCAGGTCCGCCGCGCGGCGGAGGAACCGCGGGCCGTCGAGGTTTCCGTTCTGGAAGAACCCTCCGACCTGGTCGGGGGCGCACTCCTGCAGGTAGTCGGCGGCCCGCGGATCCCAGAAGGAGGACGGCACGGTGTGGTTCTTCAGCAGCGTTCCGCAGGCTGTCAGCACGGCCATTCGGTTGTCGAGGTCGATGCCCGACTTCCACCCCAGAAGGTCGGGCTCGACCTGACTTGGGGCATCCTTCCTGGCGGTGACGGTCATCGGCACGGTCGTCGCCCCGCGGTCCAGCCCCGCGACTTCGTCGATGGAATAGAGCACCGTCCGCTCGTCGTCGCGGCCCCCGAACAGGTGCTGAATCTCGCGAAAATGCTGATGGAACGCTTCGCGGACGCGGGGTGCGGCGTCCGCCGCCGTCCGTGCGTCCGTCACCGGGATCTCCGGCAGCGTCCGCGCGAACGCGTTCAGGCGGGACGTCCGATGGGGACAGTAGGAGATCAGATCGAACGGTATCCTATGCATCTTGCGCCGAACCTCGTAGAGCGACGGCGTCTCGGCAGGTCCCTCGAACTTGTCTTCTCCCGCCGCTGTCAGACGAACCCGCCCGAACTGTCGGCAGACGAGGTCCTTGCGCTCCGCGACGCTGATCACGTGCGAGGTCTCGTCGGCCGTAAAGCTGAAGAACTCCCCGATCTCCGCCTCGGTTATCGGCCCGAGCGACTTCAGCAGCCGCATCAGGAACTCCGTGGTCAGGGAGAACTCGCCCTCCTCCGCGACCTTGTAGCTTATTTCATATGTTCTTAGGGGTAACTTCAAGTCCAGATGATCAACCTCCAGCGCATGATTCTGGTCCTCGTCCCGCTCCGCCCGGTCGTCCGCCGAGCGGGGATTCAGTCTCAGCGTTCCCCTCATTTCCCTTCTCCCGTCGTCGAACCGACCGTCACTATTCTTGCATTTCCCTCGGCCGCCAGCGAAGCGACGGCGGCGGATACGGCCGCCATCGGCCCGTCCTCCGGCCATCCCGTCCGTGCCCCGACGATGACGAGCCGGTCCATCGCACGCGAAAGCGCGACATTGATCCGGTTGGGCCGGCTCATGAAGCCCTGCCGGATCGTGCCGTGCGAGCCGTCGGCGTTGTTGCGGACCAGCGACAGGATGACGATGAGGTTCTGCTTGCCCTGGTAACTGTCGACGGTGTCGATCTTGACGCGTTCGAGAAACCGGGGAGTGAGGCCGGAGGCCGCGATCTTGCGGGAAAGCAGTTCCTTCTGGCCGGAATACCCGCAGATCACGCCGATCGGCGGCTCGCCGTCGGCGGCATGGTGCGAAAGCCACTCCTCGAACGCCTGGTCCGCCTCGAGGTCCGTCAGCAGTTGCACGATCACGTCGGCCTCGACGCGGTTGCAGAGCGTCTTCCGCCTCGCGCCGAGGGGGGATTGGTGGCCGGTGCGGCCGAGCCCGGAGGTATCGTACCAGGTGACGGGGAGGTCCAAAGGCCCCGGCGCGATGCCGACGGGGAGTTTCGGAGTCTCGCGGCCGTGTTCGAGCCGGACCGCGGGCTCGTAGAACACCTTCGAAACCATCGCCCCGATCGGTTCGAGCATGCGGTACTGCACCTCGAGCGTTCGGCCGTTGGATCGCCCGTGACCGGAGGCGAAGGCCCGCTTGAAGTCACTTTCCCTGATCGTCTCGTCGTTGACGCCGAGACGTTTTGCCGAGGCGGCGATCACGTTCCGGTCATGGAACGGCTCGAGTTGCAGGTGATCGCCGACGAGAAGCGCCCGCTTCGCCGACTGCAGAGGGACGGCGAGTTCGCCGGGCGCGCACCGGGCGGCCTCGTCTATCACCACGAGATCGAAAACCGCGTCCGACAGGCCAAGGGAGGATCGGCCGAGGCCGACGCAGGTGCCGCACACGATCTGCCGGGTTCCGACCAGGAACTGCTCGAAATTTCGTCGGCGGGTCCCGACGTGACCGAGCCAATCGTCGCTCAGCCGCATGATCATCAGCAGCCGTCTTACGTTCTCGCGATTGGTGACGCCGAAGTCGTCGGCCAGGCGCTCCACCAGAGCCGCGAACAGCTCCTCCTCTTCCAGCCCGGACCGAACGTCGATCTCGGGAAGCCCGATCGTTTCGATCATCTGCTCCGCCGTGGCCGCCAACGACGCCAGACGGGCGGCGTTCCCGTCGACGGTGTCGCGCCGGTCGGCGGTCTCCACCGTCAGGTTGTGGATTTGTCGAATCACCGGTCTGAGCGCCGTAGCGGCCCGGAAGAACTTTTCGATGAAGGCCTCCGGCAGCGACAGGCGCTCGCCGGCGAAGGTGACGTTTTCCCTCAGCCTCGCCTTGAATCGCTCGCGGTAAAGCGTTTCGACGTGGGCGGAGTGGAAGGGCATCAGCGGGTCCGACACCACGCCCTGCTGCCCCACCCGGACCAGGCTGGGCATGCCGCCGTGTGCGCCGAAGAGCCGCATGATGTCTTCGGCGGCATTGTTCACGGCCTCGTGGGACTGGCTCGCGAGCAGCACGTTCCGCATGCGTCCTTCGGTGAGCGCGTAGTGGATGAAGGCCGCGATGAACGTCGTCTTGCCGGTGCCCGGCGGACCTTGCAGGAGACCGACCGGGCCCGTCGTCCAAAGTTCGACGAAGCTCTCGGCCTGCGAACGATTGAGGCCGTAGAACCCCATCAGGTGGTCGACGTCGGGCGCCGGGCCGAACGAGCGCACCTCGGGTTCCGCCGCTGGATCGAAGTAATCCACGAGATCGCGGATTACCGAGCGGTGGCCGAGAATCCGGCTCGTTGCGCGATCCCGTCGGTTGCGGCCTTCGAGTTCGAACAGGCTGTCGAAGCGCAACCGGGTGCCGGCCCGGCAGAGCGGGCCGCGCCGCCTCGAGTCCGAGAACGAATCGTCGATCGCGAGCTGCCTGCCGTTGGTCCGGTCGACGTCGAGCCGGCCCAGTCTGATCCATTCGTCTCTCCGCGGATGCGGCATCCGGACTTCGACTTTGTCGTTCCTGTCGAAGTCCAGGGTGCCACGGGCGGGCGAGTAGGAGACGAGGTGACGGTCCGCTTCACGGGCGTAGTGGCTGTCCGCATCGACTTCCACTTCGGTATAGAATTCAGTTTCGATGTCGATCAGGGTCCGCCACAGCAGCGGCACGTCGAGTTCCTCGTCCGCCACCGACCCTTCGCCCTCACCGATCCCCTGATCCTCCTCGACGGTGCCGTCGGCTGCAGGCGGGGCGTCCAACTCCTCCTCGTCCGACTCGTCGACGTCCTCCGGCGCGGCGGCACCCAGGGCGATGCGAACGGCCTCGTTGGACAGGATCCGGTCGAAGTCTCGGAAATTCCACTGAGGGACGTTTTCGATATCGATCGTGCAGCGTACAGTCGCGTCGTGCCTGCGCGCCGCGGTTGCCACTTTCGATTGGTCGACCCTCCTCAGCACTGCTCGTCGCGGCCGGCCGTCGCGATCGAGGAACACGAGGAGTTCGGAGTCGGCGCCGAAGACGCTGACCTTCGGTTCGGCGCCACCGTGGACGCGGACGTAGTACCGGCCCTCGTCGGCGAGCATAAGGCCGGCGGCATCCGCGCTCATCAGGCCGACCCTGACATGGGGAGCGGCCTCCTCGGCGGCCGGATGCAACGCGACTGCGATCGCATCCTTCAGCGGTTGAAGCGTCGACAGCGGCGGATGGCTTGAGCGGCACACTTCGATCGCCTCCGCCACGGCCGGAGCCGCCGCACGGGTAGAAGGCGCCGCGGCCAGCAGTTCCTCCGCGATCTTCAGGACGGCAAACCGGTCGCGCTCCAGGCTGCCGCACGACCGCGACGGCGCGTAGGCCGGATTGCTCCTGTCGGCGCCGAACTCGAGGACGTCGATGAGAATCGGGTGGAACTCCCCCTTCTCGTCTCTTTTCACGACGATGTTCGACGGGCTCAGGTCCCCGTGGGCGAAGCCGAGGGCGTGGAGGTCGTCGACCGCGTCGATCAACTCATCCACGAACGTCAGGGCACCGTCGACGGAAGGAACGCTTTCAGGAACCGTCTGCGCGAGGGTCTCGTCGCCGACATGATCCGACACCACGAGGAGATGGTCCCCGAGATAGGCGACGCTCCGCACCTGCGCGACCGCCCGGCCCGATTGCAGGGAGAGAAGTTCGGCCCTCTCGCAGAATTCCAGCAGTCTCGCCGCGTCCGTCCGCTCGTCCTGCCAATTGAAGGACTTCCAGAACTTCACCAGGACGCGGTTACCTTCGGTCCCCGACACGTAGACGAGGACACGGTCGTCGTCCTTCAGGGCCTCCCCGGCGGGGGGATAGGCTTGGTAAACCTGCAGGATACTTTTCCAGGTTCGGTACCGTTGCAGCCGCTCGATCAGAGCGCCGACATCGGGCCGATCGCCGAGGCTCGCGTTGAAGGCTGCGAGCATCGCCTCGGCATCGGTGAACCGGCTTTCCGGGTCGGTGTCGAGCGCACGCGCGAACCAATCGTGAAGCTCTTCGTACTCCCCGCCGGCATCGGCCCCTGGCTCCCATTCGGGCGGCTCGCCGTCGGAGCCTTTCGCCGCGGTCCCGAACAGGAGCAGGTGCGCGATCTTGCCCAACAGGAACACGTCGCGGCGGAAATGATCGGTGCGGCTGCCGAGAACATCCTCGGGGAGGACGGTTCTGTTGCCCAGGAACGCATAGCGGTCTTCGGCGATCGACCGGTTCTCGCCATAGTGCGCGCAGAGGAAATGCGACAGCCGGATCGTCGCCGGCATCTCGACCCAGACGCTGTGCTCTCCGAGATCCAGGTGGGCGGCACCCATACGATGCAGGTCGGCGGCGTGGCTTAGCAGAATCCGCAGAACGTCGATCCGCTCCTCACGGCGATGACGGCCGAGATCCGCGGAAACGAAATCGCCCAGGCGGCGCAACTGCTTCCGCTTTTCGAAAATTTCCCAGTAGCGGACTCCGGTGTCGGGCTCGGCCGTTTTGGGGCGCAGGGAGAAGCGTTCCAACTCCGGGTTCCGGTCCGCGAGATGGGCCAGGACCCGCTGCTCCCTCCCCGCGATGTCATGACGATACTCTTCGCTGACGAACTTGACCGGAGCCTTCCCGAAGTCCCACAGCCTGAGGAGGCCCGAGGACCGGTCGGAATTGATTTCGACGCATTCGTGTTCAACATAGACGCGGTCGGGGTGGGCGTAGACGACGTCGGAGGTGACCCGATGGCCCCCGAAGGTCATCTCTTGGGCGCGGAACTGTCCGTTCCGCCCGACGAAGAACGACTGCAGCCGCTGTCGCCACGGGCTGTCCTTCGCCAACAGCGGGTTCGTCTTGTCGATCCACTTGGGTTGTAGGAACCGCTTGTACCGCTCTCTGGGGTCAGAAGTGACGCGGCAGAACTCGTCGATGTGGAAGACTCGAGACCGCTGTCCCTCGTCGAACTCGTCTTCGAACCGGCTCCGCCCCGTCAGGATGACGCAACTATCGATGAAGGGCAGGTCGATCCGATCGCCCTTCGACCGTGTCAGCTTCTTGAGATGTCCCCTCAGAAGCCCGGCGACGAGCCGCGCGTTATCGGCGATCTTGTGCACCGGGGATGCCTCGGGCGAGCGGCCGTTCTGGGACCAATAGGCGCCGTCGCTGCCGATCGTCCCGTTCCAGTCCTTGATGTCCGCCAGCATGATGCGGTCGTCCATGACGATGGCGATGTCGACTTGCCGCCCCTTCTGGCCCGGCTGGATCACCTCGAGGTTTGCGAAGGCGTACCAGTCGCCCGGTAACTTCTCCTTGAGTGCCTGTACGCCCTTGATTTCGCGAGCGTGGATTCCTTGTGCGTTGGCGTACGTCACCTGCATGGGCTGCACCGACCGATCGTAGATAATCAAAACGATCGCGCCAGATAATACTAGCCGGTAGGAAATTGCAATGCATGCCGGCGGCAATGCGTACCGAGCCCTGAAGCAGTCCTCACCCGGCTTCGGCCATGCCGGATGCCGCAGCGGACCGGCGACCGCCGTCGTCAGCCGTCGATACTCCAGTTGCAGGTCGTTTCGGTCTATAACTAAGGATTGCGGTTCTGGTCGCTATCGGGTACATCGCCACGAGTTGTACGAAGGAAAACATATGGCGTTGTTACCTCTTGCCTGCGACCCGCGCCGCCAGGCGCGCGCGCCCCAGGCCGGGTTTAACTATCAGAACTGGTTGATCCTGCATGCGTGGCTCGATCTCGGCCCCGACGAATGCCTCATCGTCGAAGGAGCCGAAGACTACGACCAGATCGGGAAGACCTGCGCGGTCACCAACCAAGTGAAGCATTCCGGCGACAGCATCACTCTGACGCGACGACCGGCGGCGGTGTCGATCGGGCACTACCTTTATCATCGCGCAAAGAACGGCGACCGGGACATCAGGTACGCCTACGTCACCAACGCGCCGCCGGGCAAGGAACCGGGCTCGAAGCTCCGGACGGACTCGCGGGGTATCGAAGTATGGCGAGCGTGCATGAACCGGGACTATGACGGCCTGTCCGACGACCAGAAGCATGATCTCGAGGTGCTGCCCAACCTTGTTCGCAGGCCGGTCCAGCGGGGCCTCGGACGGGGGGCGTCCATTCAGGCGGTAGAACGTGACGCGCTGACGTATGCGGCGGGCTTTCTCGATAACCGTACTTCTCGCGAGTTCCACGAGGAAGTGATCGCTAATTTTATTTGGAGCACCGAATGTCCGAGCGCCGAAGACCTCGCGACGGCCATCGTCGGAAAACTTCGGCAGCGGTGCGACGAATGGCAGGCAAGTCCCGGTATGGTGGCATCGAGTTGCCACCGCCTCTACTACCGCGTCGTCGAGGCGGCCACGGGTTACGATGGCGGGCGGTTGGATGCAGCCGTCTTGTACGCCGTAGTCGAAGAACACATCGACGTCGTGACGTCGCCGTGATGTGGTGAAGACTGCCGATCTTGTTGGAGATATACGGTGACATGCATTCGCCACGGGTTTCCCACGTTGCCCGAGGACTTCACGGGCCGGGCCGACGTCCGCCGCATGCTCTCGGACTGGTGGCGGGACGGCAGTCCGATCTTTCTTCTGCACGCGATCGGTGGCATGGGCAAGTCGGTCCTCGCCGGAATCTGGATCCAGTACGACCTGTCTGAAAGGGCGGGCGGCGGTGCCGAGACGGAGGCCTGCGGCCGTCTACAGCCGTCGCTCGTGTACTGGTGGAGCTTTTATCGACCCGCCTCGTCATTTCGTAAGTTCCTGGCGGCGTTCTTCAGGGAAACCGGCGGCGACGCGAAGCGTGATTCCGATGATCCGGAGGCGCACTTCGATCATCTGTGCCAGGTTCTCGAAGATCGAAGGGTGCTTCTGGTCCTGGACGGGTTCGAGCGCGAACTGAAGGAATATCTTCGGGAAGCGGGTGGCCGTCGCCGTTCGGGCAGGGGCGGCGACGCCATTGATCCGCTCGCCGACGAACTCCTCCGGCACCTGACGCGCTGCAAAACGGCGGGGCGCGTCCTGATGACGTCGCGGATCGTGCCGACGGTCCTGGCCGGCTCCTCCGAATGTGTGCGCGTGCACCCGTTGACGGGGTTGACCGACGGCGAGGTCGTCGATTTCTTCCGCACCAATGGAATCGAGGGCGACGACCGGAATATCGTTCAGGTGAGCGCACTCTACGGGCATCATCCTCTGGCCTTGAGACTGCTCGTCGGACGCCTCGGAATGGAACAGAAGCCGCATATCGATCTTGCCAAGCGATGGGACGTCACGGACGGCCTACGGGCCAGATCGTCGCACGTTCTAGAGGTGTCCTTCGCAGGCTTGTCCGAGCATGAAGCGGAGATCATGCGGGTGCTGGCAGCGGAGCCCGACGACGTTGACCGCAGCATGGTGACGATCGTCTTCCCGGGCATCGACGAGATCGATGCGGCCCTTGAATCTCTGCAGCGACGGGCCCTCGTGCAGTTCGAGGCGGAAGCGGTGACGCTTCATCCGGTCGTCCGCGCCCATGCGGCGAAGGTTCTGCCCGCGAAGCCGAGCGACCACGCCGCTCTGGCCCACGGTTTGTATTTGGCGAGCTTACCGCCTCCCGTGAAGGCGCTGAAGCTAGTATACCATCAGTCGAGAGCTGAACATTACTTTGAAGCGGCAAAGCTGTTCTACAATATTTTTGGGGATTTGTTCTACAGCGGCCTGTACTACGAGGAAATCTTGTCTGCCGCTGAAGGGTTCTTCGACGGCTCGAGCGACATTCCCCTCGGCTCGCTACCGCCGGACTACGCCACCTTCGTCATGACGGCTCGGGCGCACTGCATACGTCGCCTCGGCGATCTCGAGCAGGCGTTGCGGGTTTTCGGGGAAACGCTGCGAATCGACGTGGAGGCCGGCAACGGGTTCAATGAGGGCATGACCTGCCTCAACAGCGGCGAGATCCTCATCGCGCTGGGTCGTCTCGAGGAGGCAGAGAACATGCTCTCGCGGGCCCTGAACGCGAACAGCGTCGACGGACGGATCGTGTCGCGCCACGACATGTTCAGGGGAAAGCTCCTGTCGCTGATGAACCGGAAAGAGGGAGCTCCGCTTGCGGCGGAGGCTACCCGTTTCCATCGCGCCGAACTGGACGGAACGCCCGGAGGTCACCAGAAACTCTGCGTGGCTCTCTGCTACGAGGCCGAGACGAACCACTACCTGGGGCGAGCCGAAACAGCGCGGGCGCTCGCCGAAAAGGCGCTCGAGCACGCCGCGAATACCGGGTCGTGGCGGGAAAGGGCCCGGACGACGGTGACTGCGGTGCTGTGCGACTCTTCCGACCCCTGCGACCACCAGACCTTCGTCCGGCGGGCGGAAGAGGCCGTGGCGACTTGCCGGGCGGGCCTTCAGCTCGAACTCGAGGTGCAGGCGCTCGTTCTGCTCGCCGGAGCCCACGCGCGCGGAGGCGCGTGGGGTAACTGCCGACGTCAGGCGATGCATGCCGCACGGATGGCCGCGGCCATGGGCCTCCAGCATCGCCTCGCCGACGCGCATCTCCTTCTCGCCGAAGCCATGAGCTCTGCGGGTCTGGAAGAGGACTTCCTGTTCCATCTCGGGCGGGCGCGGGAGTGTATCGGTCAGGCCCCGTACCACTACCACCGGGGCGCGACCGCGGCCGCAGTACTCGAGGACCGACACGCGGCAGGAGCGCTCAGTGCGCCCCGGACGGACGACGGCGGCAGCGTCATCATCGGCAAGGCTCTGTCCTTGAAGCTCGGAAGCCGGCCTCTTCCCGCTAAGAGTTTCGATTTTCCTACTGGGAATAACGATCTTCCGATGCGCCCACGCCGCGGGAAGAACCGGCGCCGAAGCACGAAGGCGCCGCCCAAGGGACGAACCCGCAACCGCTAGTTTTTCGTCGTGCGCGGCGTCCGTGAAGAACCTCGGACCCGAAGTCCGCTACTCCGGCGTCGGCAGCGTCTCGACGTGCCCCTCCCAGGGGCGCTCGAGGCGGACGTAGCGCAGGGCGGCGGCGACGCTGCGGTGGCGCGTCTGGCGCATGATCTGCCACGTGGCGGCGCCGGCGAGGGCGGCGCTCGTCGCCCAGCCGGCGCGCAGGCTGTGGCCGCCGAAGTCGCCGGCCAGTGCGGCGGCGGCCGCCCGGCGCTGCACGATGCGGGCGACGGTGCGGCCGCACAGGCCGCCGCCGATCCGCCCCGCCCGCACGGTGCGCAGGAGCGGCCCCGGGGCGGTCCCGCGCACCGTCAGCCATGCGGCGAGGGCCGCCGCGGGACACAGCGCCGGGTCGGGATGAGCGGGCAGGAACACCGCCTGGTCGGGGCCGGTCTTGGCGGTCGCGACGCGCAGCACGAGGCCGCGCGGCAGCCGGTCGACGTCGGCCAGGCGCAGGGCGGCGAGTTCGCCGCGGCGCAGGGCGCCGCCGTAGCCGAGCAGCAGCAGCAGCCGGTCGCGGCGGCCTTCGGGCGTCGCCGGCAGGTCGTCGACCAGCCGCCGCAGGCGCGCCGCCGTCATCGGCGTCTTGGCGCGCCCGCCCGGCGGGCGGCGGCGTCGGCCGGCAGGGCGCGGCCCTCGGCGGCGCACCAGGCGGCGAAGTCGGCCCAGGCGGCGCGGTAGGCGCGCCGCGTCGCCGGGGCGAGGGCGGCGGCGATCAGGGCGGCGGCGTCGGGGGTCACGGCGGCGCCTCCGCGTCCGTCCGATAACTTTGCGTTAACGGACAGCCGTGCGAAGACGGCACGCCGGCGTAGCGCCGGCCCGTGGCGCGCGCGATCAACGCCCACAGGCGCGGCAGCCGCGCCCGGTTCGCCATCACCGTGTCGTGCGCTTCGAGCGCCGCCGCCACCGCCGACGCCGTCGTCGACCCCGGAGCGGCGGCGAGATGCGCCGCCGCCGCCGCCGTCCAGGCGGCGTCGCGCGCGTCCCAGTCGACGCCGCGGTCGCCGGACCGCCGCGGCGGCCGCCGCAGCGGCGCGTGCGCCGCGTACCAGGCGCGGTCGTGGCGCAGAAGGAACCGGTAGGCGGCGCGCGCCGGCGCCGGCAGATCGGCGGCGCGGCCGTCGGGCCGGCGGGCGCGTTCGGCCCGCCACGCCGCCCGCGCCGCCGCCCGCGCCGCGGCACGGCGGCGGCCGCGGCGGTCGGCGCAGCGCGGCCGCGGCCGCCAGTCCGGCCGTTCGACGCCGAGGCGGTCGGCGTGGCGGCGCACCGTCTGCGGCGCGACGCCGAGACGGCGCGCCAGCGCGCGCAGGCCGAGGCCGCCGGCGCCGACCAGCCGCACGAGGGCGCGTTCCCACGCGGCGCCGGGCGCGACGAGGGCGGTCTGGCGCGGCCGCGCCGGCCGCCACCGGTAGACGAAGCCGCAGGCGCCGCAGGCGATCGTCGCGGGCGCCCGCCGCGTCGCGGCGAGGGCCGCCGCCGGCGGGCCGCGGTAGCGGCGGCAGAGGGGGTTGCCGCACGGCGCGGCCGCCGTCGCGTTCCGTCCGGCGGCGGCGGCGGCGGCGGATCGGTCGATCGGCCCGAAGTCGGCGGATCCGCCGTCTCCGTCGGCGTCGCCGGGCGGCCGCAGGAGGTCGGCCAGGGGCAGCCCCGCCAGATCGGCGAGCGCGGCGACGAGAAGCGGGTGCAACGTCGCCGAGGGGTCGTGCAGCGCCCGGATCAGCACGAAGCGGAAGGTCGCCGGCGGCGGCGCCGCGCCGGCCGCGGCGAGGCGGCCGTCGGGCGCCAGCAGGGCCGCCGCCAGACGGCCGGTGGCGACGGCGCCGCCGCCGCGGGGCCGGAACCCCGCAGCGCGCAGGCCGCGCCGCAGGCGCGCCCGCACCGTCGCGGCCGGCGGTCCCGGCGGCGCCCGGAGGAGGACCCAGGCGTCCCGCGCGACGGCGCGTTCGGCCGGCGTCGGCGGCGGTCCGGCGGGCGCGAGATCGCCCGTCCCGATCACGGCGTCGAGCGGGACGACGCGGCGGCGGCGCCGCGCCTCGCCCGCGGAGAGCGTCGTGGCGCGCAGGCGCGCCGCATGGCGCGGGCAGACGGCGACGCCGGCGATCTGCGGCAGGCGCCGCCACGTCGCGGCCCCGAAGTGGGCGCGGTCGGCGGCGGAACAGGCGGGGCAGTGGCGCAGGAGCGCGGGCGGCCGCGCCGCCGCGGCGAGCGCGCCGCGCAGCGCCGGCCGGTCCCATCCCGCGGCGACCGCCGTCGCGACGGCGGCGTTCGGGGCGAACCGCGTCGCGTAGGGCCACAGGGTGTGATCGAGAAGAAGCCGCCCGGCCGTCGTTTCCGGAGCCGCCGGCAGCGCCGCCGCCAGCGCCGCCAGCGGCGGCGCGCCGTCGACCAGCCCGGGCGGCCACTCCCGGCCGAACAGCGTCCGCATGAGCGGCGCCCGCGGAGGAAAGCCCAGCGCCATGGCACACCGCGCGATCAGGCCGTACAGGGTCTCGTCGGGCCGCGGCGTCGGCAGGAAGCCCAGCATCGTCTCATTCCCCGTCGACCATGGTGCGGATGAAGCCCGCCGCCTCCAGCGCGTCGTGGGCGCTCAGGCCCTCGCGGTCGCCGGCCTCGGCCGCCTCGACGAGCTCGTTGACGACCGAGGCGGCCGGCCTCCGCGACCGCCGCTCCGGCACCGCCGGCGCCGCGGCCGGCGCGGGCGGCTCGGCGCTGGGCCCGCCCGCCGCGACGGCCGGCGCGCCGTCGGACGCGCCTGAGCGGACGACCGGACGGAGATGCCGCAGCGCCAGACGTTTCTGCAGCTCGTCGAGATGTTTGCGAAGTTCGCTCTGCTCGACGAGCGCCGCGCGGCGCACGATTTCGGGCGTGAGCCGCTCGAGTCCGCGCTCCAGCGCCCGGAACTGGGCGATGACCAGCAGGCTTGCCGCGGCACCGGGGAGACCGCGGCTGCGCTCGTGAAGTGCCGCGACGAGTTCGGCGGTGTCGGGCGCGGGCGGCCAGGTGCCGAAGGGAACGGGATCTTTGAGATACTGATGCTCGAGCAGCGCGTCGCACAGCAGCGCGAACTCGTCGTCGTTGGGCAGGGGCTCGAACCGAACTTCGCCGAGGGTGGTCGCGCGGCGGGCGTGCCGGGGATCCTCGGCGAGGAGACCGCGCGCCTCCTCGTTCCCGACGAACAGGACGGGGACGCCGACCCGGTTCATCAGACCGACGAGGAAGTTGAGAACCTTGAGACGGCCATCTCCCGGCGCCCGCCACAGGTGCTGCACCTCGTCGATCACCAGCAGGCCGAGACCCTGGAGGCGGGCTACCCGGCCCATGTGGGGAACCATCGCGTCGGTGTTCGGCGTGGATCGGGCGTAGAGATCGTAGTACCGCGTGTCCAGAAGCTCGTCCACGGCGTGAAAGAAGGCGAAGCAGAGGCTCTTCAGCGATGCGTCGTGCGGCACGTCGAGGTGGAGCCACACCAGTTGCTCCTGAAGAAAGGGCCGGCCGCGATACCGGCGGTGCGAGATCACCTGCGGGAACGGCGCCAGGGCCGCCTGGACCGAGCGCGTCTTGCCGACACCGGAGTAGCCGATCGCCGTGAGCCCCAAGGCCTGCCGGGGCGGTGCGATGGGCGCCGGGGCAGAGGTCCGGTGGCCGCGGTAATCCTCCTCCGCGAGAAAGCGGAGCGCCTCCCGCGCGACCGGATTGCGGCCCGCGTACCCCGCCCGCAGCATCGCGGCGAGCCTCCGGTGCAGGACGAAGTGGATCGACAGCGGCTGAACCACCTCGAGGATCTGCAGCACCAGTTCGGCCCGCCGCGACGGGTCGAGCGCGACGTCGCCGGGCCGGCGCGCGACGCGGCGCCGAAGCCGCTTCGGAAGGTCCACGTCCGGAACCGGGGGCGGCAGCGCTTCGGCGAACGGGTTGCCCTCGAGGTCGGGGGCGTCGGGCGTGCGGTAGATCGCCGGCACCCCGGCCGCGGCGCGCGGCCCCTCCCCGCCGGCGCTCACGGATCATCCCCGCGAAGCGACCGCGTCCGCGCCGACCACAGAAGACCGGCCCGGGACGGCGGCGCAACCTCTGCGGCCTCGCAGGGCGCGGAGCCGTCCGCGATTTCGGTCGGCGCGCGCGGCGCGCGTGCCGCGGCGATCTCGTCCCGACGGGCGGCACGGACATCGGACACGTCCGGCGCCCGCCGGCCGCTCGCCGCCAGGGCCTCGGCCCGCGCCGCCCGCGCCGTCGCGTCGACGGCGTGGGCGTCCCGCCGGAATCGCAGCTCTTCCTCCATGTCGCCGGCGGCGACCGCGTTTCTCCCGCCCCTCTCGAACGCCAGCAGATCGGCGGCCTCTTCCCAGGTGAGGCTTTCGAACCGCGCGAACTTCGGCATCAGACGCGCTGGAGCGGTTCGACCGTCCGGATCGAGGAGTACCGTCAGCGTCGTCACGTCGTCCGGATCGTACTGCACGTCGACGTGGCGCGCGCGCCGGCCGTTCCACCGCAGGAACCACCCCTCGTCGCGACCCGCCGGACAGTCGTAGAGGAGCCTCCGGAAGCGGATGCCCTCGGCGGTCACGCTGGCGCGGCCGCGTCGCCCGAACGCGAGCGCGACGCGGGCGGGATCGGCTGCGCGGGGCGCGCCGTAGCGCTCGACGCCGAACCGCCACGCCTCGATCGGACTCGGCATCCGTCCGTCGGGCGCGAGCCAGCCGGCCGGCGGCGTCGCGAGCCGCGCCGTCCGGTTGTGCTTCAGGACGAATCCGACGAGCACGCGCGCCACGTCCGGCAGGGTCAACGTCGCCGTCGCCGGATCCGCGGTTCCGGCTTCGCTTGCCGCGTAGCCGCCCGGCCTGTCCTTGACGGCGTCGTTGCGGACGATCCGGAACCGACTCTCGACCAGCCCCTTGAGGTCGCCCCGCAGCGGCGGAAGGTTCGTGACGGTGATCCCGAGTTCCCGGGCCGGAGTTTCGATGGCGGTCCCGGTGAACTCCGCCCCGCGATCGCAGACGATCTCCTTCGGAACGGCCGGACGCGGGCACTCGTCGTCGTCGACGTCCAGCCCGAACGACCGGAAGAAGGCGGTCTGATCGGACAGCGCCCGCGCGAGCGTGTCGGCCGCGCTCGCGTACGACGGACCCTGGAGGCCGACGTGCAGGCCGAGGATGCAGTGCGAAAAGCGGTCGATGACGGCTTCCACGACCGGCTTCCCGATGCAGCGTCCCGGCGTGGCCCGACTGAGGACGTATTCGTCGATGATCGTGGCGTCGATCTCGTAGACCGCGCCGGGCCCGCCCGCATCGTCCGGAACGCGCCCGCTGACGTCCCTGTGCTCGAGGTCGAACCGCTGCCGGCCGACGCGGTGCCGCAGACGAACGACCGCAGGTTCTGCCGTGTGGTAGCGGAACTGCGCGAGGCTCGGAAAGCGGCCGTCCTCCGGCAGCCTGACGATGCGCCGGCCGACCGCGTCGACCGAGGCGACCGTGAAGTACTGGTCGAGAGTCAGATGGTAGGCATCGCGCAGCGTGCGGCCGGGGATCAGAAACCGGCGGCGCCCGGCCCGGAGAAGATGGGCTTCCGCCGCGCCGACGTTCATTCCGCCCTGGGGGTCCCCCTGGCGCGGCCTGCCCCGCTTGGCCGGCCCCGGCTCCCGCCTTCGCCCCGGCCCGCCCCGGAGGGCGAAGCGCGGGACGAGCGCCGCCCTGATCTGTCCCCCCTGCCAGTACGCGCGGAGCCACGTCCGCAACGTGTGCGGTGACACGCCAACCGCCTCCGCGGCGGCCCGGACGAGGGCCGGGCTCCGGTCCGGATCGAAGAGCGGTTGCGTCGGATCGTCGACCAGAGGTCCGATCGCGGTCCAGCGCTCTTCGACGCCCGCCCGTTCCGCCTCGGTGAGATCCTCGTCGCGCCGCGCCGCAGGCTGCGCCGGGTCGCGGCCGCAGGCCACCAGATCCCCGTCGGCCAGGGCTGCCGCGAAGACCTCGCGCCCCCGGAGTTCCGGCCACGCCAGCCGGTCGACGACGTCGATGACGACGGCGGGGGCCGCCGGCCCCAGCCTCAGAATGCGGAACACCGGCCCCCGCATGCCCCGCTCGGCGGTCATGACGACATCGTTCACGCGCCATTCCGTCATTCCGCCGCCTCCCCGGCCGCCGGGTCCGGGCGCCATTCCACCCCGTCGGCTTCGATGCGCGCCACATCCCGCGGCACCGCCGGCGGGGGACGGTCGGGAAGAAGCGGACGGCGCAGGCCGACCAGCCACCACTTTCGCGCCAACGCGACGCGGACGAGCGCCAGCGCCGTCCCCGCCGGCCATCTCCGGGCGGCGTCGGCGGCGGCGCAGCGGGCGGCGACCGGCGCCGCGCCGGGTGCGGAGACCGCTTCGTGGACCGCCGCCTCGCGCCGGAGCAGCTCGTCCCGACTAGCAGTGTCGGCGGGGGGGCGGCGGTCGGATTCGATCCACCGCAGCATCCGGACGGCGTCCTCCGGCAGTTCCCGGTCGGTGACGAGAGACCACCGCACGCCCCGGACAGTCCAGTAGCGCCGTTCGATCTCGAGCTTCTCCAGGGTTCGGCGATTGGCGAGACGGTCGGCCGGTTTGACGGCGATCGCCTCCGCGGCATCAATGCCGCCGGCGCGCCGGAGCACGAGGAAGTCGGTGGTCTGGACGATGAGGTCGCCGCCGCTCACAGGGTGGCGCACGCCCACGGCGTCGGCGATCACCGCCGTATCGGCGGTGGCGAGAGGAACCTGCTCCCGGATGTCCTCGACCGTCTCGGGCCACTGGAGAAACAAAAGGACGTCGTATTCGAGACGGCTCATGAGGTGATGCAGCCGTCCGCTCCGCCAACCGCTGGCACGGCTGCAGATCCCTCCCTTCACGTCGCGCACCGAGACCCACGGCCGATACGCCGCCCCCTTTCCCCGCCCGAAGCCCGCCTCGAGCCGCCGCGCTTCCGTCGCCGCCGTGTGGAATCTCGGCATCAAGAAGCCCTCCCGCATACAGCCGATCGAGCCAGTATGCGCCGACGCGGGACGTGCCGCGATTCGACAAGAAGTTCTACCCGTCCGTCTTTCGTTTCCGCTTCGTGCAGTTCTCCTCGATGAATGCCGCGAGATGCGGCAGCCGCGCCCGGGCGTTTCGGTACGCGCCCCGAACGTCCAGGCGAAGCAGCAGTTGTTCCTCGGACAGGGCGCCCGGACCACCGGGAAGCGCCGCCGCCGCCACGGCGGTCTGCGCCCTGCGCACCAGGGCGGCGTCACGCGCGGCCCAGTCGGCCACCGGCCGCCCCCGTGGGCCCGGCGCGGGCATGATCGCCTCGAATCGCTCGCGGCGACGCTCCCGAAGAAGGTGGTAACTCGTCGGCGCGCGCCGCGCGATGTTCTTGCGGGTGAGTTCCGGCGCCGCGGCGCGCACGGCCAGCAACTCGGCCTCGGCGGCGGCGATGCGGGTTTCGAGGGCGGACGGATCGTTCGAGAAGCGTTGTCGCCGGCGGGGCGGCTGCGCCGCGGCCGCGGTGCTCCGCCGTCGCGACGTCAGGGGACGATCGGCCTCCGCGCCGGGTGACGGATCCTCGAACAGGAGGCTCACCGGCCGGTCGAGAAACGCCAGAACCACCGCGTAGCGCACGAGGGCCGGACCGGTGCGTCCCGGCGCCAGAAGGGTGGGCAGCCAGCTCGCGGAGACGCCGCCTTCGCCGGCGCCCACCCCGTAGCGGATGAGCGCGTCTCCCGCCCAGTCCGCGAGCGCGGCGTGCAGTTCCCGCGTGCGCAGGACGCGCTCCGTCGCCCAGTCCCCTGCCGCCAGAATCCGCCGGAGACGCGCGGCGGCGCGATGCCGATCGGTCGACCGCGCGCCCCGCATCACGGTTGCGACGGCCGTCGCCACGCGCCGGTCGATCGGATGGCCGGCATCGGGATGTGCGGCCGGTGCGACCGTCAGGTCGAGACCGTCGAGGTCGACGTACCCCTTCTCGGGAAGGGTGCCGGTCTCGGCGGCGGCAGCGACGACGAGCGGATCGCCGTGGTCGGGACAGACGAAGACGCCGGGCGCCTGGTGATGGCGGCGCCAGTACGCGACGCCGTAGCGCGCCCGGTCGTCGTCGGCGCACCGGCGGCATGCGAGCAAGCGGCGCCCCCCGGTACGACCGGCGGTGATCCCGACGACGCTCCACGCGCGCTCGTCGTTCCCCAACATGGCCGTCAGGAGACGGCGCCGGCGCGCGCGCGGGTAGAGCGCCGCGAAATACGGGAACAACGTGTGGCGGGCGACCAGCCGAACCGCATCGAAACCCGGTTGCGGCATGCGCTCCGCGAGCGCGCTGACGCGACGCGGCAACTCGAGCGACGGTTGGCAGGCGGAACCGAAGGCCGCGTCCTGGAACAGCGGCACCGGCGGCCGCCCCATCCAGCGGTGCAACCGCGCGAGGGCGCCGTAGAGGAGTTCGTCGTCGAACAGCGGCGGGAATACGCCCAGCATCGCCTCAGGGTCCACGTCTTCGTCGAAACACGCGGTGCCGCCCTCGGGCGGCCGCACGATCGTCGTCCGGTCCGATGGTTTCGTTTCGTCGTCCAGCATGGACGTGCAGGCTCGCTTTCGGAAGTGTCCGGAAGAACGCGTGCGGCGATCATGCGGGGGAGGCGCCGGGGCGACGAGCCCCCGCAAAGGCCGGGCCCGCAGAAACCACCCAGGGCTATCCTTTCGGCATTCGCTGTGGTAGTGAGGGGCCCTCACTGCAATTTCAGGCTACCGCCGCGGCAGCGGCCACGGCAGCACCGAGGATCATCCCCTTCATGCATCTGGCGTCCGTCCGCCTCAGGAACTTCCGGCGTCTGCGGGACGTCCGGATCGACTTCGACCGCGAGATATCGATCTTCGTCGGCGCGAACAACAGCGGCAAGACGTCCGCGACGCGCGCGATCCAGATGTTCGTCGCCGGGCCGAAGGCGTTCACCATCCACGACTTCAACGCGGCCTGCTGGACCGCGTTGGCGGCGGCCGACGCGGCGTCGGACGAGGCACCCGACCTGCCCGTGATCGGCATCGACCTCTGGTTCCACGTCGACGAGCCCGACCTCCACCGCGTCGTCGACCTTCTGCCCGACCTCGCATGGCGCGACGGGCCTGTCGGACTGCGCATCGAGTTCGCACCGAACGATCCCGTCGGGCTCATGGAGCGCTTCCGGCAAGCGCGCGCGGCGGCCGCTCCGGCGCGCGACGAGGGTTACGAAGCGTGGCCGGGCTCCCTGGCCGACTACCTCGAGCAGACGCTGCACAAGGAATACGGCCTCCGGCATTTCGTCCTCGATCGCCGGATGTTCGACGACCGGCTCGTCGCCGCGGAGGACTACGCTCCGCAGCCCTTTCTGTCGGCCGACGGCGGGCGAAGCGATTCCGGCGCCCTCCGGTCCATCCTCCGCGTCGACTGCCTGAACGCGCAGCGCAACCAGAGCGACGACGGTGCCCGCGCCGACGGCCTTTCGAAAAGCCTCAGCCGGTACTATTCCCGCCATCTGGAGCGTCACCCCGACGATCGGGATGCGCTGCGGGCCCTGGCACGATCGCAGGACGAACTCGACCGGCATTTCGCGGCGGTCTTCCACGACACGCTGCAACGGCTGAGCCGGCTCGGCTATCCCGCCAGCCCGCAGATCCGCATCCGGGCGAACGTCGATCCGAAGCATCTCCTGACGCAGGAGGCCCAGGTCCACTACGTGCTGGACGAGGCGACGACCTTCTCCCTGCCCGAGGCATACAACGGCCTGGGCTACAAGAACCTCGTCTACATGGTGATCGAACTCCTGAGCCTGCATCGTCAATGGCTCGACGGGGACGCGGTCGTCCCGGCCCTGCATCTGGTGTTCATCGAGGAGCCGGAGGCTCACCTGCACGCGCAGCTTCAGCAGGTCTTCATTCGCGAGATCCTCCATCTCCTGGCGCTCGACGACGAAGAGCACGATTCGTTCGTCAGCCAGCTCGTCGTCACGACCCATTCTCCGCACATCGTCTACGAGCGAGGATTCCGGCCGATCCGCTACTTCCGGCGCGAGGGCGACTCGTCGCGCGTCCTGAACCTGTCCGCCTTCTACGAGGCCGAACGACCGGAGGAGCGTGACTTCCTCGTACGCTACATGAAGCTCACCCATTGCGACCTCTTCTTCGCCGACGCCGCCGTTCTCGTCGAGGGGAACGTCGAGCGCCTGCTGCTTCCGCTGATGATCGAAGCGGGCGACAGGCGGCAGCCGCCGCGGCGACGTCTCTCCTCGGTCTGTCTCAGTATCCTCGAGGTCGGCGGCGCCTTCGCGCACCGCTTCCGCAGCCTCGTCGAATTCCTCGGAATCACGACCCTCGTGATCACCGACCTCGACAGCGTCGCGGAACCCGAACGCGAAGCGGACGACGTCGAAGCCGATGAAGACGGTGACGACGGTGACGACGATGACGACGGTGACGACGATGACGACGAAAGCCGCGACGGCCGGCGCCGCCTGAAGGCCTGTCCGGCCGACCGCCCCGGTGCCGTCACGTCGAATCCGACCCTGATCGGCTGGCTTCCCGCGAAGCGGCCGGTCGCCGACCTTCTGGCGTCTTCGGACGCGGACCGGACGTGGCGCTCGGCCGACGGCCCCGGCGCGGTCCGCGTGGTGCACCAGACTCCGCGTCCCGCCTCCTGGGGCGTCGAGACCTCCGAGCGCACCGGGCGCACCCTCGAGGAGGCCTTCGCCCTCGAAAACCTGGCATGGTGCCAGGATTCCGAGCAGAAGGCGCTCAAGCTGCGCATCCGGGGGGCGCATGCCCTGCAGCTCTCCGACCTCGCCGGCCGGATCCACGACCGGGTCAAGGGAGCGTCCTTCGACAAGACGGCGTTCGCGCTCGGCGTGATGGCGGCGGACGCCGGTGGCTGGACGGTCCCGCACTACATCGCCGAAGGCCTGTCGTGGCTCTCCGAGGAGGTGGCGGGCGAGCGGGCGTCGGATTCGGCGCACGATCTCGCGCCGGCCGGTCCGCCGTCATGACGACGCGCGCCGGCAAACCGGACACCGAAGCCGACGTGCTGCTGCGCGAATGCCTGGACGGCGACGCGCCCGCGAGCTTCGTCATGGTCGCGGGCGCGGGATCGGGAAAGACGACGTCGCTCGTCAAGGCCCTCGACCACCTCGGTCGGACCCGCGGCGCGCGGCTGCGGCGGAACGGCCAGAAGGTGGCGTGCATCACCTACACCGAGGTGGCGGTACGGGAAATCCGCGACGACGTCGGCGAGGATCCGCTCTTTCACGTCTCCACCATCCACAGCTTCCTCTGGAGCGCGATCAGGCCCTTCCAAAGCGACATCCGGCGCTGGGTCTCGGGCCGGATCGCGGACAAGATCGCCGACCTCGAGGCGAAGGCGGACAATCCCCGCGCCAAGCCCGCGACCGCCGAACGCCGTCGTCGCGAGGCCGACGGCCTGCGGAGCGTGGCCCGCAGGATCGCCTCCGTCGACCGCTTCACCTACGGAACCGGAAGCGACTACGCCGCCGGCGTTCTCGGTCATTCGGACGTGCTCGACATGGTGCCGAACCTGATTCTCGAGCACGCGCTGCTCAGGACGCTCGTGGCGCTCCGGCACCCCTTCGTCTTCGTCGACGAGAGCCAGGATACCGACCCGGACGTCGTAGAGGCGTTCAAGAGCATCGATCGTCAGGAGAGCGGGCGCTTCTGCCTGGGCTTCTTCGGCGACCCGATGCAGAAGATCTACGCGGCCGGCGCCGGCGACGTGGTCGCCGAGGCGGGATGGCGCCGCATCGAGAAGCCGGAGAACTTCCGCTGCCCGAGCCAAGTGCTCGACGTTATCAACCGCATCCGCGAGACCGGCGACGGTCTGCGGCAGACCGGCGGGCGGCGCCGGACCGTCGAAGGGCGCGACGGTGCCGTCGAGGGTTCGGCGCGTCTGTTCGTGATGCCCGCCGACGGACGGCGGGACGAGCGGCTGCGGGCGCTGCGGACCCACGTCGCGACGCTGACCCAAGATGGCGGCTGGTGCGACGCGGAGCAGGGCGGGGACGTCCGCCTTCTCGTGATCGTACATCGGATGGCGGCTGCGCGGTTGGGCTTCGCGGCGCTTTACGCCGCGCTCCACGACGGCGCCCCGGCCTCGCTCAAGGACGGACTGCTCGAGGGGACCGCCTGGCCGGTCCGGCCGTTCCTCGACTACCTCCTGCCGTTGGCCGAGGCTGGACCACGCGGCGGCCGCAGAACGATCGCTCTGCTCAAGGCGAACTGCCCGCGACTGTCACGCGAGCGGCTCGAGGGCGCCGACGTGGCGGCGAGCCTCGAGACGCTCGCGAACGACGTGGTGACCCTCGAGCGCCTCCTGGCTTCGTCCGGAGACGCTTCGGTCGGGGACGTCCTCCGCTTCGTCAGGGACGCCGAACTCGCCGATTTCGACGACCGCTTCGAGCCGTATCTGACGGGCGACGCTCCCGGGGAGGATCCGGCTCTCGATGCCGCGATGGCGGCCTTTCTCGATTGCCGCGCCCGCGAGTTCATAGGCTACCGGTCCTATGTCCAGAATCAATCTCCTTTCGCGACGCAACAGGGCGTGAAGGGCGCCGAATTCGATCGCGTTCTCGTCGTCATCGACGAAGAAGAAGGACGGCACAGCCATTTCTCGTACGACCGCTACTGGGGTCTCGCTCCGCCCACGAACGCCGACGCGAAGAGCGCGCTGGAGGGGCGCGACACGTCGATCGACCGGACGCGTCGGCTTTTCTATGTCTGCTGCTCGCGGGCCGGCCGCGACCTGGTGGTGGCGCTGTTCGCTCGCGACGTCGACCGCGCCGTCGAAGCGGTGTCGAATTCGGGGATCTTCGCAGCCGATGATGTATCCGTTTTCGACCTGGTGGACTAGCCAATCCGTTCCGGCGCGGCGGGGCGACGAACCGCATCCGCTGCGGGAACGGGCTCGGGTTCACGGACCGGATGGCGGAGGTGGAGTTGCCTCCGGCCGCCCGGGCTGTAGAAGGCAACGCCAGGAGAGGCGGTTATCTTGCTTGGGAGAGAGCGGGAAGCCACAGCCGGGTGCGCGGATTGTTCAACGTCGCCTCGCACCGAAAGACAATTAATTATAATCTTAGAAATAAGCTAACTATTCTCGGATAGACGAAATATTCTATTCATACACCCGCCGCCGCCCTGCACGTTCACAAGGTAGCGGTGCAGGCCGAAATTGAAGTCCTTGCGGTCGACGGCATAGAAGACCGAGTAGGCGCCCAGGCGCCGCGTGCCGTCCTCCAGCACCTCCAGCTCACCGCCCTTGAAGCCATAGGTCTCCAGGTCCTCGCGGGCCTTGGCGACCGCGTCGTCGCGCAAGGCACTCCATTCCTCGCGGCTGAGGGGCGTGTCCTCCGAATCGTATTCGGCCGTCACCCACTCCTCCAGCCGATCGACCTTGCCCTTGACGGTGGCGCCCGAGGCAACGGCTGCCTCCTCCGCCGCCTTGTCGGCCTGCTTGGCCGTCATGCCGCTGTCGAGCTTCACGAGGAACCCGTTGTCGGTGCGGATTTCTCCAGTAAATGCACGATTTTGCTCGGCGTTCTTCCGGATCTGTATGATGACGGACGACCGCACCAGAGGGTCCAGTGCCTCGATCCGCTCGTAGACCCCCAGCAGCGCCGGCCCGACGGCCTCGGCCAACGCGCGGCGGTCTTCCTCGGGCAGCTTGTAGAGGGCATCAAGCATCTTGTAGGTCACGACGCGCCGCGTGCCGTCCTTGGAGTCCGCCGCCATGTCGCGGATTTTCTGGACCGGATCGGCGAGTGCCGCCGCCCTGTCGGACTCGCCCTTCCCGCCGGCCTTGAACAGTTGCTGGACGGTGGACACCGTCATGCCCGAAGCGGGCCCGCCGATGGATGCCATGATGATCCCCCTTCTGGAGCCGGGAAGATGACGCGCCATACTTCGCGTTTTGCGATAATCGGACTCTAGCGCCGCTGCCACCAGCAATCAACAGGATCGTGTGGTCACGCAAGGAAAAGGGCCCGGCACATGGCCGGGCCCTCCTCTGTCGGCTGTCGCGTGGCAGGGCGCGGCGTCAGCCGCCGCGCTTCTTGCCGAGGCCGATGCCTTCCAGCGCCTCCTCGATCTCCGGCAGGATGTCCGGATCGTCGATGGTGGGCGGCACCTTCACCTCGGTGTTGTCGGCCATCTTCTGCATGGTGCCGCGGAGGATCTTGCCCGAGCGGGTCTTGGGCAGCCGCTTGACCACGACCGCCTGCTTGAAGGCGGCGACGGGGCCGATCTCTTCGCGGACCAGCTTGACCAGTTCCTTGACGATCTCCTCGTCCGGCCGGTCGACACCCGACTTCAGGCAGACGAAGCCCAGCGGCGCCTGGCCCTTCAGTTCGTCGGCGACGCCGATGACGGCGCATTCCGCCACGTCGGGGTGCATGGCCAGCACCTCTTCCATGGCGCCGGTGGAAAGGCGGTGGCCGGCGACGTTGATGACGTCGTCGGTGCGGGTCATGACGTAGACGTAGCCGTCATCGTCAATGAAGCCCGCGTCGCCGGTCTTGTAGTAGCCCGGATAGTCGGCCAGATAGGCGTCGCGGAAGCGCTGCTCGGCGTTCCACAGCGTCGGCAACGTTCCCGGAGGCAGCGGCAGCTTGCAGACAAGCGCGCCGATCTGGGTCGGCGGGACGGGCTTGTGGTTCTCGTCCAGCACCTGCACGTTCCAGCCCGGCATGGGCTTGGTCGGCGAGCCGTGCTTGACCGGGAACAGCTCCAGCCCCTTGGGGTTGCCGCAGATGGCCCAGCCGGTTTCCGTCTGCCACCAGTGGTCGATCACCGGCACCTGCAGGTGCTTCTCCGCCCACTTCAGCGTCTCGGGGTCCGAGCGCTCGCCGGCCAGGTACAGGGCCTCCAGCGACTTGGTCGAGTACTTCTTGAGGAACTCGCCCTCGGGGTCGTCGCGGCGGATGGCGCGGAAGGCCGTCGGCGCGGTGAACAGCACCTTGACGTTGTGCTCCTCGATGACGCGCCAGAAGGTGCCGGCGTCCGGCGTGCCCACGGGCTTGCCCTCGAAGACGATGGTCGTGCAGCCGTGCAGCAGCGGGCCGTAAACGATGTAGGAGTGGCCGACCACCCAGCCGACGTCCGAGGCCGCCCAGTAGACGTCACCCGGCTGCACGTCATAGAGCGTCGACATGGTCCACTTCAGCGCCACCGCATGGCCGCCGGTGTCGCGCACGACGCCCTTGGGCTGGCCGGTGGTGCCGGAGGTGTAGAGGATGTAGAGCGGGTCCGTCGCGGCCACCGGCACGCAGTCGGCGGGCTCGGCGGTTTTCATGGCCTCGTCCCAGTCGATGTCCCGGCCGTCCTGCATGTCGGCCTTGCACTGCTCGCGCTGGAAGATGACCACGTTGCCCGGCTTGTGGGCGGCCTGCTTGATGGCTTCGTCCACCATGGGCTTGTATGCCACGACGCGGCCCGGCTCGATGCCGCAGGAGGCGGCGACGATGACCTTGGGCTGGGCGTCGTTGACGCGGGTCGCCAGCTCGTGCGCCGCGAAGCCGCCGAACACAACCGAATGCACCGCGCCCAGGCGGGCGCAGGCCAGCATCGCGACCAGGCTCTCGGGGATCATCGGCATGTAGATGATGACGCGGTCGCCCTTCTCCACGCCCTGCGCCTTCAGCACGCCGGCGAAGCGGGACACCTGATCCTGCAACTCTGCATAGGTGATGGTGCGCTTGGACCCGGTGATCGGGCTGTCGTAGATGATGGCCGCCTGCTCCGCGCGGCCGCCTTCAACATGGCGGTCGACGGCGTTGTAGCAGGTGTTCAGTTCGCCCCCGGTGAACCAGCGGTACAAGGGCGCGTTGCTGTCGTCCAGCACCTTGTCCCACGGCTTGGTCCACACGATGTCCTTGGCCGCGTCGCCCCAGAAGCCCTCGGGGTCGTTGAGCGAGCGGTCGTGCGCGGCTTGGTACGGACTGGTCATGGCCTGTCTGCGTTCCCTCTTTTGAGTTCGTCTGCCTTTCACGGGGCCGCCGCTGCGGTCGGCGCGGCCACGGCATCACCGGAAGCCCCTCCGATGGGTGGGGGCAGTGTGCAATAATTGTTGCGCAAAGGAAAGGCCGCAGACGTGGAATTGTTCGCGCGCCGTGGCGGTAACGCAGCGAAAATTCTCCAGTCGCCGCCAAATTGCTCCGACGGCGGGATTGTCCGACAACCGGCCCGAAGGGGTGGGTGCAGCCGGATAACGCGCAAACAAGGAAGCGCAAACGAAAAGGCCTCGCCGGCATCATTTGCGGCCGAGGCCTTGGTCGTTGCAAGCCGCTGATCGAGCGGCGCGGGCGCCGGCGGCGCCGTGATACGGGAACGGAAGCGTCCCGTTGCAGACTGTCAGGTCATGTCAAAGCGGAAGTATGGTCTCTTCCCTCGTGGCGTCCTGTGCCCGTGTCAGTGACGCGACATGCGGGCCAGTTCGTCCTTGATCTTGAGCTTCTGCCGCTTCAGCGTGGCTACCATGGCTGTATCGGGGATCGGTCGGCGACTCTCCTGCTCCAGCTGATGTTCAAGCGTCTGGTGCTTGGTGGTCAGCGAGTCGATCCGAGCATCGTAGCCCATGGCAAACCTCCGTTATCGGGGTATGGTACGCCAAGCATGGTACGCCATTCTGAATGCCGATTCCAGGCAATCCGTTAAGCTATTGTGGCCGTATAACTTTCCGTTTATTACCCTTGCCAGACGGGCGACACGCGCTTCATGTACACCTCAGAGAAACCCCGCATCATTGTCGGAATTACCGGCGCCTCCGGTATTGTCTACGGCCTCAGGACGCTGGAAATACTGCGCGACCTGGACATCGAGACGCACCTGATCCTGTCACCCGCCGCCGAGGTGACCCTGGCGCACGAGTGCGACGTGAAGGTCGCCGACATCAAGGCACTGGCGGACGTGGTCCACCGCCACCACGACTTGGCCGCGCCGCCTTCGTCCGGGTCGTTCCGTACCATGGGTATGCTGGTGGCGCCGTGTTCCGTGCGGTCGCTGTCGGAAATCGCCGGCGGCATGGCGTCAAACCTGCTGACCCGCGCCGCCGACGTGACGCTCAAGGAGCGCCGCCGGCTGGTGCTGATGGTGCGCGAGACGCCCTTCCACCTGGGTCACCTGCGCGCCATGACCGCGGTGACGGAGATGGGCGCCATCGTCGCGCCGCCTCTGCCCGCCTTCTACACCCGCCCGCAAAGCCTCGACGACATCGTCGACCATTCGGTCGGCCGGGCACTGGACCTGTTCGGGCTGGACGCCGGTGTGGTGAAGCGGTGGGGCGGCGGCTGACCCGCCGGCCACCCCACGTTTCGGATCAGATCTTTTCGGGGCCGGCCAGGTTCGGGTCGACCGGCATCGCGCTGCCGCACTCCTCCGGCGACGCTGCGTCCTCGTCCAGGCGGTCGAAATCGCCGCAGTAGATGCCCAGTCCCCGCGCCGTGTGCATGAGGGTGCCGTTGGGGTCCAGCGACCGCGGCCCGATGGTTACGGCGTCCAGCGGCACCTCCACCACGCCACGGTCGCGCCAGGCCACCATTTTGCCGAACTTGCGCTGGGCGACCAGGTCGACCGCATGCACGCCGAAAGCCGACGCCAGCAGGCGGTCGTGCATGGAGGGCGTGCCGCCGCGCTGGACGTGACCCAGGATCGTCACGCGCGTTTCGGCGCCCGTCAGCTCGGCGATGTGTTCGGTCAGGTAGTGGCCGATGCCGCCGTAGCGCTTTTGGCCGCCGGCATAGGAAATGGTCGGAGTCTCGCCGTCGGCAGTCTTGCAGCCTTCGGCGACGACCACCAGCGCGTGGCTGCGGCCCTCGCCGTGCAGGACCTCCTTGATCTTGTCGGCCACGCCCTCCAGCGAGTACGGCACCTCAGGCACCAGCACGACATCCGCCCCGCCGGAAATGCCGGCGTTGAGGGCAATGTGGCCGGCGTCGCGGCCCATGACCTCCAGGATCATCACGCGGTGATGGCTGGCGGCGGTGGGCTGGAGGCGGTCCAGCGCCTCGGTCACCACGTTGGCGGCGGTGGAGAAGCCAACCGATGTGTCGGTGCAATGGACGTCGTTGTCGATGGTCTTGGGCACGCCCACCATGCCGATGTTGCCGGCGGCGCAAAGCTGGCTGACAATCTTCATGCTGCCGTCGCCGCCGATGACCACCAGGGCG
Source organism: Caenispirillum salinarum (assembly GCF_044803115.1). Taxonomy (GTDB): domain Bacteria; phylum Pseudomonadota; class Alphaproteobacteria; order Rhodospirillales; family Rhodospirillaceae; genus Caenispirillum; species Caenispirillum salinarum_A. The sequence continues at coordinate 2,820,629 of NZ_CP085224.1, forward strand.
TCCAGGCCCAGCAGCTTCACGCCCTCCACAAAGTCCTGGCTGCGGTCCTTCTTGCTGCCGTCGGGCATGGGGAAGTTGAACGGGTCGCCCTTGTTGGTGGTGCCGAGCATGGTACCGCCTTCCCGCAGGTGATTGCCCGTGAAGAAGTGCAGGTCCAGCGTGCGGTACTGAAGCGGGCGGTTCATCAGGCCCATGGTGCCGTCGACGATGCCGAACACCTCCCATCCGTAGGTGCGGATGGCGCGATAGGCGACGGCGCGGATCACGGCATTCAGGCCGGCGCAGTCGCCGCCGCTCGTCAACACACCAATGCGCTTGATCGGTTTCGCCATAACAGGTCCTCTCCCTCTCGTGTTCGGCGCGTTCTCCATACCCTTTTGAGGGCGTATCTGATAGTGTCCAAAATATTAAGTCATCCCCAGGACGTCCCCCTCCCATGATCGACGACGAGACTCAACGGCTGCGGTCCCAGCTTGCCATGTTGAAGGAAGAGCACCGGGACCTGGACGACGTGATTGCCCGTCTGGTGGAGAAGGCTCCCTTCGATCAGCTCCAGTTGCAACGCCTGAAAAAGCGCAAACTGATGCTGAAGGACGAGATTTCGTACATCGAGGCGCAGCTGCACCCCGACATCATCGCCTGAGCCCGGGCCCGTCAGGCCGGTTCGGACGCCGCACGCATGCTGGCGTCTGCGGCCTCCACCGCGCTTTCCGGTGTCATGCCGGGCTCCAGGATCATCGAGGCCGCCCGCACGTCCAGCACGAGGTCGCCGTCCTCGTGACGCGGCGGATAGGCCGTGACGGCATCCCGCAGCGCCGCCACGCGGCCGCCGGCCGTGATCGGGTCGAGCATGGTCAGCACCACGCCGATGCCGGCCCCGCCCGTGGCGCCCACCACGTCGGCCCGACCGACTCCGCCCACCAGCACATCCGCCATGTGCCGCAAGGCCGTCTCGGCCGCCGCGATGCCCTGCTCGGCGTGCAGGGCCTCGAAATTGGCCAGGTAGAACAGGCCCAGCACGGGCGGCGTGCCGGCGTCACGGTCCGATCCGGCCGACTGCAGCACAAGATTCAGTTCGCGGTCGAAGGCGCGGCGGTTGAGCACCGGCAGCAGGGCATCCCGGTCGGCCAGGCCTTCCAGGTAGGCCTGCCGCCCTTCCGCCTGCTCCAGCGCCCAGCGAAACCGGTCGACATCACCCATCAGGTCCTCCAGCGCATGGCGGACCGAGGGCGTCAGTTCGGCGGTCGGAATACCGTGCAGCGAGGTGATGTCATGAGGCGGTGCCACGCTGGCGGCACCGTAAGCCTGCGCGGCTCGGGAAAAGGCGCTGCCGCGGCCCTTGCGGCCGCCGCCGTCGTTCTGCCCTTCCCTGCGCCATCCCACGCCTTGCGCCGGCGGCGGCGGGTTGATGTCCGGCATCGGTCATGTCCTTCTGCCATGGCCTGCGAACCACAGGCTACCACCTTCGGGCGGGGAAACGAACAGGAAGTCGCCGCGCCCCTTGCAGCGGGCTTTCCGGGCCCTATAATCCCGGTCTTTCCGAAACCCAACTCACTGCGGGAGACCACCATGGACGTCGGCATCATCATGGGCAGCCAGTCGGACTGGGAAACCATGCGCCACGCCGTCGATGTCCTGGAGCAGCTGGGGGTCGCCCACGAGGTCAAGATCGTCTCCGCCCACCGCACGCCGCAGCGCCTGGTGGACTATGCCACCTCGGCCAGGGAGCGCGGGCTGAAGTGCGTGATCGCCGGGGCCGGCGGCGCGGCCCACCTGCCCGGGATGTGCGCCAGCATGACGCCCCTGCCCGTCTTCGGCGTGCCTGTGCAGTCCAAGGCGCTGAACGGCATGGACAGCCTGCTGTCCATCGTCCAGATGCCCGCCGGCGTTCCCGTGGGTACCCTTGCCATCGGCCGCGCCGGGGCCGTGAACGCCGGGCTGATGGCCGCCTCCGTGATCGCCTTGATGGATGACGCCGTGGCGGCCAAACTGGACGCCTTTCGCGCCGAGCAGACCGAGGCCGTCGCCGACGAACCGCGCGACGACGCCTGATTCCGTTTAGAAACCCGACAGCCGACGAGCCTTCCATGACCGACCACACCACCGCCCCTGCCGCTTTCCTGCCGCCCGGGTCCGTGATCGGCATCCTGGGCGGCGGCCAGCTGGGCCGCATGACGGCGCTGGCGGCGGCGCAATTGGGCTACGACGTGCACGTCTACTGCGGCAGCGAGGACGAGCCGGCGGCCCAGGTCGCGCGCTTCGTGACCACGGCCTCCTTCGACGACGAGGCGGCGCTGGCTCGCTTCGCCGAGGCCGTGAACGTGGTCACCTACGAGTTCGAGAACATTCCGACCGCCCCCGTGCGCTTCCTGGAGGAGCGCGTCGCCGTGCGTCCCGGTGCCGCCGTGCTGGAAACCGGCCAGGACCGCATCAAGGAAAAGGCCTTCTTCAACGGCCTGGACGTCGCGACGGCCCCCTGGAAGCCCGTGCACTCGCTGGCCGACCTGGAGGCGGCGGTGGAGGCGCTTGGCCGCCCGTCCGTGCTGAAGACGGCGCGGCTGGGTTATGACGGCAAGGGGCAGGTGCGCATCGACCACGGCACCGATCTGGCCGAGGCGTGGGACTCGCTGAAGACCGATGCCGCCGTGCTGGAAGGCTTCATCGACTTCGACCGCGAGATCAGCGTGATCGTCGCGCGCGGCACCGACGGCGCCATCGCCTGCTACGATCCGGTGGAGAACATTCACGTCCACCATATCCTCGACACCACCATCGCGCCGGCACCGGTGGACGGACCGCGCGGGCGGCAGACGCTGGAGGACGCCGTTTCCGTCGCGAAGAAGGCGGCCGACGCGCTGGAACTGGTGGGCCTTTTGGCGGTGGAAATGTTCGTCGACCGCTCCGGCCATGTGCTGGTCAACGAAATGGCGCCGCGCCCCCACAACTCGGGGCACTGGACCATGGACGCCTGCCTCACCAGCCAGTTCGAGCAGCTGGTGCGGGCCATCTGCGGCCTGCCGCTTGGCAGCCCCTTGCGCCGCTGCGACTGCCGCATGAAGAACCTGATCGGCGAGGACGTTCACCAGTGGCAGGGCGCGCTGTCGGAGACGACGGCGCACGTCCACCTCTACGGCAAGGCAGAGGTGCGGGCCGGCCGCAAGATGGGGCACATCAACTACCTCTACCCGCTGTCCGAGGACGGCCACCACGGGTAGGAGGGCCGGACGGGCCTATCGCAGCGCCCCCAGCAGGCCCGCCAGCCGCAGGTACACACGGTTGGGCATCACGCGGCCGGCAATGAACTGCGGTGCAAGTTCCTTCGGGAAGATCACCTCGAAGCAGTCCGACGACAGCCCGCGCACGATCTCCTTCGCGGCGCGCTCCGGCGTGATGGCGAAGGGCGTGGGCATGGCGCGCTCGGTCAGGCGGGTCTTCACGAAGCCGGGGCTGAACAGCGTCAGGCGGATGCCGTCGCGCTTCAGGTCGCCGTGGATGGATTCGCACAGGTTGATGAGCGCCGCCTTGCTGGGGCCATAGGCTGCCAGTCCGGGGAAGCCCCGATACCCGGCCACCGAGCCGACGACGCCGATGCGTCCGCGCGCCCGGCCGCGCATGGCCGGCAGAACGGCGTCCAGGGCGTTGACCACGCCCAGGTAATTGACGGTCATCACTTTGGCGGCGCGCTCGGCGGAGAAGTCGGCGCCACTCATGTCCTCGTGGGTGCCGGCGGCGAACAGGGCGAGGTCGATCCCGCCCATCTGCGCCTCGATCTCGCGGACCGTGGCGCGGCAGGCCTCGACCTCCGTGACGTCCATGGGAAAGGGCTCGCAGGAGCCCGGCAGGGCCTCGGCCTCGCGGGCGAGCGACTCGAGCGACTCTTCGGTGCGGCCGCTGACCGCAACCTTAACGCCCTGCCCGGCCAGCCGCAGCGCAGTGGCGCGGCCGATGCCTGAACTGGCGCCCGTGATCCAGGCGGTGGAGAACATGGCGGGGCCTCCTTGCAATGGATTTATCATTGCATACGGGGGACGGCGGCCGCCCGATCCCCCTGCATGGCGGCCTCAGCCCTTCCGGCCTCCCGACATTCTTAATGCATTCTCGTCACACGGCCGGACAAGCTGTTGAGAAGAATGCAAAAAGCGGCGGTCCGGCGTCGGGCATCACCGGCGAAACGGCGACCGCTGCGCTCCAAACCGCGGCGGCTTGGGCATCATCTTGCGCGGGTCGGGCAGCTTTCCGAAGGCGTTCTTCAGACGCTTCTCGACGCTGGGAATGACGCCGACGGCCCGGAACTGGCGGTCGAGGAAGTCCCAAGTGTCCTCAAAGTCTTCCGAGGTGTCCTCGAACCAGTACAGCAGCGTTGCCGTGTAGATGGGCGCCAGCGTCAGACGCTTGGTGTACCACGAGAAATCAGCGCTCTGGTCGCCGGCGGCCTTCCAGATGGCGTCGACCGTCTTCGCCGTGGAGCGGATGCTCTGGCCGGCGTACTGGGGCAGTGACAGGGTCGCCACCGCGCGGCGGATGGCCTCGCGGTCGCCGGCCCAGCGGGTCAGGCGGAGCTGGATGGCGCGCTTGATCCGGGCCGGCGTGTTCAGGCCGGTCAGGTCGTCGGCGGCCATGTCCTCCATCATCATGCGGTCGGCTAGGTCGGCGAAGTGGGTGATCGCCTCGGCCACGCCGCCGGGGAACAGCCGCTCCGCCGCGCCTGGGCCCAGGTCCTCGTCGTCGCAGGCGTGGCGCAGGGTCTTCATGCTCCAGCCGTCGAAGGGCACATGAAACAGTGCCCGCTGAACGACGGCGTCACGGGAAGCGATCAGGTCCATCAAACGGCTCCTCAAGTCAGTTCAGCCGGGCACCGGCTCGTCAGGGTCCGGGCGGTCGGCGGCGGCCATGGCGCGGCGCATCTCGTCGACGAATCCGAAAGTGGACAGGTCGGTCATGCGCATGGGGTACAGCAGTGCGTCCAGGTGGTCGCATTCGTGCTGCACGACCCGCGCATGAAAGCCCGAGGCTTCGCGCTCGATCACCCCGCCGGCCGGGGTTATCCCCTTGTAGCGTATCCTTTTCGCGCGCGGAACCATGCCCGTCATGCCAGGGATGGACAGGCAGCCTTCCCACCCCTCGGCGGTTTCCTCGGTCAGCGCCTCGATCTCGGGGTTGACCAGGGCCGTCAGCGGCACCGGCGTTCCGTCCTCGGTACGGCCGCCGGGAACATGGAAGATCACGACGCGCAGCGGCACATGCACCTGCGGCGCAGCCAGACCGACGCCGCCGGCATCCGCCAGCGTCTCCTCCATGTCCCGCACCAGGCGCCCGATTTCCGGCGCGGTCGGGTCCGGGACGGGATCGGCCACGCGGCGGAGAACCGGATGGCCCATCTTCGCGATTTTCAAAATCGACATGATGTGTAATATGATCCCCAAGTGATGGTTGGACAACAAGCCACGACGGCGCAAGCGTCCATCCACATTAATGCCTGCGCCCCCTTCACAGATCGGGGCGACGGTGATAGTATTCGCACCCTTCGATCCGGCCTGCCCCGAACGCGAGATGGCTCGCGACGGCGGCGACCGGTTTCAATGGTTCAGTACATCGAAAGGAGATGAGGTTCCGTGCAGGTTCTCGTTCGCGACAACAACGTCGATCAGGCTCTCAAGGCCCTCAAGAAGAAGATGCAGCGTGAGGGCATCTTCCGCGAAATGAAGCTCCGTCGTTCCTTCGAGAAGCCCTCGGAGAAGAAGGCCCGCGAAAAGGCCGAAGCCGTGCGCCGCGCCCGTAAGCTGGAGCGCAAGCGTCTGGAGCGTGAGGGCTTCTGAGCACCCACCTGCTTTTTCCTTGCCCTCCCCGCGTAGAACGCCGCCATGCGGCGTCCGCGAAAGGGGGTGAGTGACGACAAGTCATCTCCGACCGATCTTCGGCGCGCCCGGCTTCATGCCCGGCGCGCCGTCGTCGTTTTGGGGTAGCGCCGCCGAGAGGCCACGCCATCCGAACACTCGGTGTTTATGAGTGATGGGCCGCAGGGCCGTCGGAGGATGAGAGGCCTGGGACGCTGCGCCATCAAGGCGGCCGCCGCGCAGGTTTCGGGCGCGCGGTCGTGTTCACGGCAACCCGTCCGGGGCGTCCGCCCGCGGACTGCCCGATCGAGAGACCCAAGCCCCTCGAACACTCCAGTTGTTCAGAACAGTGCGCCGCAGGCCCGTCCGGAATGCTGGGAGGTTTGGAGGGCTGGGCCCTCCAACCAGGGATCGGGGCGGCAGCCCCGCGCACACAGCGCTCCAGCCACCGCCCCTGGTCTTACTTCCCCATGCGGAACCGCTCGGCGTCGGCCGGATCGAGGCGGACGATCATGTGCGCCGTCTCCTCGTTATCCTCGCGCGAGACCACGTCGCCCTTGCGGTAGAGCCACGAGATCGTCGCACCGTCGGTCAGCGGCACGTCGGTTTCGATGGTTTCCCGGTTGCGGGACAGCACTTCGTCGACGGTGGCCAGAAGGCGGTCGACGCCCTCGCCGGTGATCGCCGACAGGGCGATCATGTTGTCGTCGCGCGCCGCCTGCTGCACCAGTTCGTCGTGGGCTTCCCGGTCCAGGAGGTCGATCTTGTTCATCGCCTCCAGAAGGCCGGCGTCCACCTCCTCGCCCAGGTTCAGTTCGACGCGCAGCACATGCTCCACGTCCGCCTTCTGGGCGGCCGTATCGGGGCTGTGGGCGTCACGGACGTGGACGATGACGTCGGCTTCCAGAACCTCTTCCAGCGTCGCGTGGAAGGCGGCAACGAGTTCGTGCGGCAGGTCGGAGACGAATCCCACCGTGTCCGACAGGATCACCTGCTTGCCCGACGGCAGCACGAGCCCGCGCATGGTCGGATCCAGCGTGGCGAACAACTGGTCCTGGGCGTAGACCTCGGACTTTGTCAGGCGGTTGAACAGGGTCGACTTGCCGGCGTTTGTGTAGCCCACCAGCGCGACGATGGGATACGGCACGCGCCGCCGCGCCTCGCGGTGCAGGTTGCGGGTGCGCTTGACCTCCTCCAGCTCCTTCTTCAGGCGCGTGATGCGCTCGGAGATGAGCCGGCGGTCGATCTCGATCTGGGTTTCACCGGGGCCGCCCATGAAGCCGGCACCGCCCCGCTGGCGCTCAAGGTGGGTCCAGGACCGCACCAGGCGCGAGCGCTGGTAGCTGAGGTGGGCAAGCTCCACCTGCAACTGGCCTTCGCGGGTGCGGGCGCGCTCGCCGAAGATTTCCAGGATCAGACCCGTGCGGTCGATGACCTTGGTCTTCCAGTTGCGCTCCAGGTTGCGCTGCTGCACGGGGCTCAGGTGGCAGTCCATGACGACCACCTCCACCTCGTTGTCCTCGATGATGGACTGAAGGCGCTCCACCTGCCCTTCCCCGAGGAAGGTGGCGGGGCGCGGCTTGTTCAGCGTCACCACCTCGCCGTGGACGATGTTCAGGTCGATGGCGAGCGCCAGGCCCTTGGCCTCTTCAAGACGCTCGGTGGGGTCGCGCGCGTCATCGTTCGTCCCCCGCTGCTTGACAGCAGGATGGACGACCAGGCACCGCGCGGGGTCCCTTTTCGTGGATGTGGGTTCGGTCAATTGGGTCCAGTCAGAATCAGGACTGTTGGGCCGCCGCTTCGCCCTCTTCCCGCGTCTGCTCGAACAGCGAGATGGGCGTGGTCGGCATCACGGTGGAGATGGCGTGCTTGTAGACGAGCTGGGTATGCCCGTCGCGGCGCAGAAGCAGCGAGAAGTTGTCGAACCAGGTGACAATCCCCTGGAGCTTCACGCCGTTAACCAGAAACACGGTGACGGGAGACTTGTTCTTGCGGATGTGGTTCAGGAAAACGTCCTGAACGTTCTGAGATTTTTCAGCAGACATATGTCGGCCCTTTTTCGTTTTTTTGTCCCCGCACGGGCAGATGATCAGCCCGCTTGAATTGCGTACACCAGCCCTGGTTACCATCAAACACGGGCGTTGGAAACCGTCTGTTCACGCAGGTGTTCCAGAAGCGCGCCCGTTTCGCTGATATGGATATCCGGCGCGCATTTCGCAAACTCCTGCGCATCGGGAGCCGCCGGTCGCAGAAGCACCGACCGGCACCCCGAGTCGCGGGCGCACTGGACGTCCACCGGCATGTCGCCGACGAACCACACCACATGCTCCGCCGGGTCGATGCCGGAGCCCTTCAGCGCCAGGTGCACAACGTCGGTCGCCGGCTTGTCGCGCGGCGCGTCACCCGCCCCCACCAGCCGGTGGAAGTAAGGCGTCCAGCCCAGATGGTCGGCCTCCTGCCGCAGATAGCGGCCGGTCTTGTTGGAAACTACGGCCAGCAGAACCCCCTCCTCGGCAAGCCCCTTCAGCAGGTCGGCCGCACCGGGCAGCGGGCGCAGCATGTCGATGTGGACCTCGCCGAAGGTGCGGTAGAAGATTTCCGCCGCTTCCTCCCAGGCATCGCCGAACAAGTCGGGGAAGGCTTCCCGCAGCGACCGGGCGATGCGCCGCTGGGCCTCTTCCTCGGTCCAGGGGTCTTGGCCCATCGCCTCCAGCGTGGTGTTCATGGCCTTGATGATGCAGGGCCAGGTGTCCACCAGCGTATTGTCCCAGTCGAACAGGATGGCGTCAGGACGCGACATGGGTCCACGCATCCGCCGGAATCGCATTCAGGTGGTCGTAGTACAGCGCCCGCAGCCGGGTCGCCACGCTGCCCGGCTTGCCGTTGCCCAGCACCGCGTCGTCGATCTGCACCACCGGCATGACGAAGGCCGTGGTGCCGGAGACGAAAGCCTCGCGCGCCTGCTTGGCCTCCTCCAGCGAAAAGGCGCGTTCCTCCACCTCGATGCCGTTGGCGCGGGCGAGGTCGATGAGGGTGGCGCGGGTGATGCCGGGCAGGATCTCGTGCCCCAGGGGACGGGTGACGAGGCGCCCCTGCTGGTCGACGATCCAGGCATTCGACGCGCCGGCCTCGGTCACCATGCCGTCGGCGTCCACCTGGAAGACCTCGTAGCAGCCGGCTTCGGCGGCCTTCTGCTTGGCCATGGCGTTGGGCAGCAGGCCGACGGTCTTGATGTCGCGGCGCTTCCAGCGGATATCCTCCACCGAGATCACCTTCACGCCGTCCTCGATCACCTGCTTTCGGATGGCCGGCATGGGCCGCGCCGTCGCCACGACCGAAGGCTTGATGCCCTGCGACCAAGTGTGGACGCGCGGCGCGGTGCCGCGGTTGACCTGGAGGTAGACGATGCCGTCGGTCACCTTGTTGCGGCGCACCACTTCCCGCAGGACGTGGGCGAGCACGGGCCGGTTGGCGGGCATGGGGATCTTCAACTCGCGCAGGCCCGTTTCAAGCCGATCGAAGTGCCCCGCCAAGTCCACGGGGCGCCCCTTCCACACCGCGATCACCTCGTAGATGCCGTCGGCGAACTGATGGCCGCGGTCCTCGATATGCACCGAGGCCGCGCGGTGCGGCAGGTACCGGCCGTTGACGTAGGCGATGCGGGACATGCGGAACGGTTCCTTCTAGATCTGACGACTGCAACTTTCCTGTGCCGGTGGACCGGCGATCAGAAGTATTCCAGGCGGACGGAGAACATCTTCTCCACTTTCTTGACGGCCTCCTTGGCGGCGAACAGCACGACGCGGTCGCCGCCCTTCACCACCGTGCCGCCGCGCGGGCTGATGACCTCCTCCCCGCGCACCACGGCGCCGATGATGACGCCGTGGGGCAGCTTCACGTCGCGCAGCGGCTTGCCGACGATGGACGACGTTTCCAGCGCGTCGGCCTCGATCATCTCGCCGAAGCCTTCATGCAGGGAATGTACGGCGTGAATGCGGCCGCGGCGCACGTGCTGGAGGATGTTTGAGACCGTGATGGCGCGCGGGTTGACCACCACGTCCACCCCCAGCGGGCTGACCAGCGCGTTGTAGGTGGTCTTGTTCAGCAGCGCGATGGCGCGCGAGGCGCCGGCACGCTTGGCCAGCAGCGAGGACAGGATGTTGACCTCGTCGTCGTCGGTGATGGCGACCACCGTTTCCACGTTGCCGATGCTCGCCTCGTCGAGGATTTCCGGGTCCAGCACGTCGCCGTTGAGCACGATGGTGCGGTTGAGCGTCTTGGCGACGAACTCGGCGCGCTCCTTGTCCTGCTCGATAACCTTGGCGCTGATCTCGGGGTGCTCGTTCTCAAGCTGCTGGGCCAGGAACAGGCCGATGTTGCCGCCGCCGAAGATCAGCACGCGGCGGGTCTCCTGCTCTTCATGCCCGAAGGCCGAGAGCGCGCGGTCCATGTGGTCGCGCGAGCACACGAAGTAGATTTCGTCGCCCGGCAGCATCTGGTCGTCGGGCGACGGCACCATGGGCTTGTCGTCGCGCACTATGCCGACAATGACGATCTGAAGGTCGGGAAACAGCTGGGTGAGCTGGCGCAGCGGCGTGTGAACGACCGGAGTATCCTCGGAGCAGCGCACGCCCAGAACCTGCACCTTGCCTTCCACCAGGGGAATGATGTCGATGGCGCCGGGCACGCGCAGACGGCGGGTGACGGCGCGGGCCACCTCGATCTCGGGGCTGATGATGACGTCGATGGGCATGTTCTCGCGCGAGAACAAGTTGGCCCAGATGGGTTGCAGATAGCTTTGGTTGCGCACGCGCGCGATCTTGGTCGGCACGGCGAACAGGCTGTGCGCCACTTGGCAGGCGACCATGTTCACCTCGTCGGCGGCCGTGACCGCGATGACCATGTCGGCGTCCGACACGCCCGCCTGCTCCAGCACGTTGGGGTGGCTGGCGTACCCAAGCACCGCCTTCACGTCCAGGCCGTCGGAGATCTTGCGGATCAGGTCCGGCCGCTGGTCGATGACGGTGATGTCGTTGTTCTCGACGGCGAGGTAGCGGGCGATGTTGTACCCGACCTGACCGGCGCCGCAGATAATGACCTTCATGGTAGTCCTCCAGCCGGCCCGAACCTTGCGCAAAACGCGCGGAGCTGAGCCGCAGCAGTGTCGAAACGCGCCGGCGCGCCTAGCGCTTGGGCTCCTCGCCGCCGGCCGCCGGGCCGCCGGTGACCCCCAGCGCCTTCAGCTTGCGGTGCAGGGCGCTGCGCTCCATGCCGACGAACTCCGCGGTGCGCGAGATGTTCCCGTTGAACCGCGTGACCTGGCTTATCAGGTACTCGCGCTCGAACATTTCGCGCGCCTCGCGCAGCGGCAGGGCCATGATCTGGCCCGAGTTCTCCAGCCGCAGGACTTCCGGCGTGATGGAGCCGATCTCGGCCGGCAGATGTTCGGCGGTGATGGGCTGGGCGGGGTCGCCGGGCGCCATGATGAGCAGCCAGTCCACCACGTTGCGCAACTGCCGCACATTGCCCGGCCAGCCGTAGCTTTGCAGCGCCGCCATGGCGTCCTCGCCTATTTCACGCGGGGCCATGCCGGCGGCGCGGGCGGCCTGCTCCATGAAGTGGCGGGCCAGCAGCGGGATGTCCTCGCGGCGGTCGCGCAGGTCCGGCATGCGGATGGGAACCACGTTCAGGCGGTAGTACAGGTCTTCGCGGAAGGCGCCCTCGGTGATGGCCTGCTGCAGGTCGCGGTTTGATGCGGCGATGACCCGCACGTCCACCTCCACCCGCTTAGAGCCGCCGACCCGCTCGAAGGTCTGCTCCTGCAGGGCGCGGACGATCTTGCCCTGCGTCTCCATGGGCATGTCGGCGACCTCGTCCAGCAGCAGCGTGCCGCCGTGGGCCTGCTCGAACAGGCCGATCTTGCGCCCGGTCAGGCCGTCCACGCCCGCTTCCACGCCGAACAGTTCCGGCTCCATGCGGTCGGGATGCATGGCCGCGCAGTTGACCACCACGAAGGGCATGTCGGCACGCTTGGACTTGGCGTGGATCAGGCGGGCGCCCACCTCCTTGCCCGAGCCCGGCGCGCCGGTCAGCAGCACGCGCGAGCCCGTCGGCGCCACGCGGTCGATGGCCTGGCGCACCTGGGCGATGCCCGGCGAGCCGCCGACCAGTTCGGGCGGGCCGCCGGCGCGCAGGCGCAGTTCCTCGTTCTCGCGCTTCAGGCTGGCGGCTTCCATGGCGCGTTCGACGAGCAGCAGCAGGCGATCGGACTTGAAGGGCTTCTCGATGAAGTCGTAGGCGCCCAGCTTGATGGCGGAAACCGCCGTCTCGATGGTGCCGTGACCCGAGATCATGACGACAGGGACCGTCGGATGCTCGGCCTTGACCGTCTCCAGCACCTGAAGGCCGTCGATGCGGCTGCCCTCCAGCCAGATGTCGAGAATGATCATGGACGGCGCGCGGCGGCGGATCTCCTCCAGCGCCTCGTCGCCGTCGCCGGCCTCGCGCGGCTCATAGCCTTCATCCTCCAGGATGCCGGCCAGCAGCATGCGGATGTCTGACTCGTCGTCGACGATGAGGATGTCACGCGCCATGGCTATGTGTTCGAACGTCCGGTGAGGCAGAAGCAGAAACGGAAGGCCCGTCGGGCGGGGTAGCGGTCGTGTCAGGCGCACCGCCCGCAGCTGCGGCGGCGCGCGCGGCGGGAAAGACCATGCTGATGCGAGCCCCGCCGTGCTCGCCGTCTTCCAATACCAAGTCGCCCCCGTGGTCTTCCAGGATTTTCTTGACGATGGCGAGCCCGAGGCCGGTGCCCTTGGTGCGGGTGGTGACGTAGGGCTCGGTCAGCCGGGCCCGGTCCTCGCCCGTCGGCAGGCCCTTGCCGTTGTCTTCAACGGTGATGGTCAGGGGGCCGCTGCCCGGATCTTCCGGGGCGTCCACGGACAGGCGGACCCAGCCCTTGGGAAGCGCCTCGCCTTCCGCCGATTTGTCACGCCCCTCAACGGCTTCCGCCGCATTCTTCAGAAGGTTTGTCAGCGCCTGCCCCATCTGCCGCGAGTCGCACTCCAGCGGCACGCGGTGGCTCGGCAGGTCCAGGGTGAAGTCGATGCCCGGATGCGCCGTGCGCTGCGAGAACACCGCGTGGCGCACCAGTTCCACCACGTTCTCGGCCTTCATCACCGGCTGGGGCATGCGGGCGAAGGCCGAGAACTCGTCGACCATCTGGCCGATGTCGCCGACGTGACGGACGATGGTGTCGGTCAGCTTGGAGAACGTCTCGCCGTCCTCGGTCACCTGCTTCAGGTACTTGCGCTTGAGCCGCTCCGCCGACAGCTGGATCGGGGTCAGGGGGTTCTTGATCTCGTGCGCGATGCGGCGGGCCACGTCGGCCCAGGCGGCCTTGCGCTGGGCGCTCTGCAGTTCCGTGATGTCGTCGAAGGTCAGCACGTGGCCGACCACCTGCCCGTCCAGTTCCTCGGCGGTCACCCGCACAAGAAGCGTGAGCGGCCGGTTGCCACGGCGCACCACGATCTCGCGCTGGAGCGTGCGGTCGGGCCGCTGGGAGACCTCTTCCATCAACTCGGCGAATTCGGCAATGGCCTCGCCCACCGGCCAGCCGGACCAGGCGTGCAGGTCGGTGTGGAGCAGCAGGCCGGCGCCGCGGTTCGGCAGGGTGATGCGCCCTTCCGCATCGGTGCCGATGACGCCGGCTGAAACGCCTTCCAGCACCGTTTCCGTGAAGCGGCGGCGCTCGTCCAGTTCGCGGTTGGTGAGCGTCAGGCGGTGGTGCTGGTTGGCGATCTGGCTGGTCATGCGGTTGAACGCACGCCCCAGCGAGGCCACCTCGTCGCTCGCGGCGATCTCGGGCACGCGCACCGAAAGGTCGCCGCCCCGGACCCGCTCGGCGGCGTTGATGAGCGCCACGATGGGGCTCGCCAGCCGGGTCGCCAGCGTCAGGCCGACCCACACGGCGGCCAACAGCAGCAGCATGGCGACGATCATGAAGATCAGCGCAAAGGTGATCTCCAGCCCCGACTGCTGGCCCTGAAGGGTCTTGTACTCCGAGACGGCCTTTTCCGTCGCCTCCATGTGATTGATGACCTGGGGATCGACGAACCGCCCGACATACAGGTAGGAAGCCGGCGTCGTGTCCAGCCGCACGAGCGCGCGGACGCGGTCGTCGGTCTCGCCGGTCAGCACGGCCACCTCGCCGTTGTTGGCCCGCTCCAGCGCCCAGAAGGGTACGTCCTCGAACTGCAGGGCGAAGGTGAAACCGGCGCGGGCGAAGACCTTGCCGTCGGACGAGAACATGATGGCTTCCGACAGGCCGCGGATGGAGGCCTGCGCCTCCAGGAACCGCTCAAGCTGCTGCGTCGACCGCGCAAGCTGCGTCCACTGGCGGTTGATGTCGGATGCCACCGACAGCACCTCGCCGGCCACGGCCTGGCGGTGCTCCTCCATGTAGGCCCGCGCCACGGCCTGGCTTTCGTCCAGCGCCGTCCGCACCCGCTCGCCGAACCAGGTCTGGACGCCCAGATTGAAGAACAGGGCGGAGAATATGGCGACCAGCACCGTCGGCGTCACCGCCACGGCCGAAAACAGCAGCACCAGCCGCACATGCAGGCGCGAGCCCGCCGTGCCCGAGCGATGCTCCAGCCACACCCGGACGATGCGGCGCACGACGATGACCGTCAGTACCAGCAACAGCACCAGGTCAGCCATCAGCAACAGATAGAGCGTGTTGCTCTCCGCAGCCGAAGTGCCCTGGTCGGTCATCACCACGTAGGTGCCGGCGCCCGAGGCGATGGCGGCCAGCGTCAGCAGGATCGCCAGCCGTCGGCCCAGATTGACATGCCGCGCCCACAGGCCCAGGCGCAGGAAGGTGCGCTTGAGCGTCACCCGCGAAGCCGAGGACGTGGACGGGGCGGAGGTCGGATCACTGGTCACTGTCTGGCTCCCGAAGCGGCACCGGCGGGGCGGCGACGCCTCACTTCATGCCGCGCACGACGGAAATGTCGAGGTCGCGGATCTTCTTGCGCAGGGTGTTGCGGTTCAGCCCCAGCACCTGGGCCGCGCGGATCTGGTTGCCGCGCGTGCTCTCCAGCGTCAGCGCCAGCAGCGGCCGCTCGATCTCGCGCAGCACGCGGTCGTAGAGGCCCGGCGGCGGCAGGCCGTCGGAGTGGGCGCCGAAGTACTCGCGCAGATGCCGCTCCACCATGTCGGACAGGCCCTCCGCATCATGGCCGTTGCCGCTGCTGGCGGCGGGCGCCGTGGAGGCGGCGGCCAGTTCCTGCTCGATCACCTCCACCCCGATGATCTCCTGCGAGTACAGGGCGGCCAGGCGGCGCATGAGGTTTTCCAGTTCGCGCACGTTGCCCGGCCAGCGATGTCGCTTCAGGCGCTCCACGGCGGCAGGCTCCAGCGTCTTGGGCGGCAGACCCTCGCCGGTGACCTGCGTCAGGAAGTGGCTGGCGAGTTCCGGGATGTCCTCGCTCCGCTCGCGCAGGGGCGGCAGGCGGATGGGCACCACGTTCAGGCGGTAGAACAGGTCCTCACGGAACAGGCCCTGGCGGATGAGCTGCTGCAGGTCGCGGTGGGTGGCGGCGACGATGCGCACGTTGGCGCGGATGCTGGTGCGCCCGCCGACCGTGGTGTACTCGCCTTCCTGCAACACGCGCAGAAGCCGCGTCTGCGCTTCCGGCGGCATGTCACCGATCTCGTCCAGGAACAGCGTGCCGCCCTCGGCCTGCTCGAAGCGGCCCTGCGCGCGGGCCGTGGCGCCGGTGAAGGAGCCCTTCTCGTGGCCGAACAGCTCGCTCTCGATCAGCTCGCGCGGGATGGCGGCCATGTTGACGGCGACGAAGGGGCCGTTGCGGCGCTTGCCGTAGTCGTGCAGGGCCCGCGCCACCAGTTCCTTGCCGGTGCCCGACTCGCCGTTGATCATCACCGTCAGGTCGGTGGTCATGAGGCGCGCGAGCGTGCGGTAGATTTCCTGCATGGCCGTGGAGCGGCCGATGAGGGGCAGGCTTTCCTCGTCGTCGGCCGCGACCGCCGCGCCGGTGGTGCTGGGCTTGGGCAGGCTGATGGCGCGGTTGACCACGTTCACCAGCTCGGTCAAATCGAAGGGCTTGGGCAGGTACTCGAAGGCCCCGCGCTCGGTGGCCTTCACCGCCGTCAGAAGGGTGTTCTGCGCCGACATGACGATGATGCGCATGTCCGGGCGGATCTTCTTGATGCGCGGGATCAGGTCCAGGCCGTTCTCGTCGGGCATGACCACGTCGGTGATGACCAGGTCGCCCTCGCCGTCCGACACCCAGCGCCACAGGGTGGCGGCGTTGCCCGTGGTGCGCACGTCATAGCCCGCGCGGCCCAGCGCCTGGCTCAGAACGGTGCGGATTCCGTGGTCGTCGTCGGCGACGAGGATGGTCGAGGGTGTCATGGGGTCGGCGTGCTCTTCTTGCGGCCGTCGCGGCGGCCGGTGGTCATGATGGGCAGCATCACCTTGAAGACGGTGCGCCGGGGCTGGCTGTCGAATTCGATGATGCCGCCGTGGTCGTTGACGATCTTTGCCACAAGCGCGAGACCCAGGCCCGAGCCCTTGGGCTTGGTGGAGACGAACGGGTCGAACAGGTGCGGCCGCAGATCTTCCGGGATACCTTCGCCATTGTCCTGGATGGACACGACAAGCGGCAGGTTCATGCGGGTGCGCGAGCCCGGCACGGCGACGCGCACGCCATGCTGGTAGCCGGTGGACAGGATCACCTCGCCACCCTGCTCGGGCGCGGCCTCCACGGCGTTCTTCACCAGGTTGAGGAACACCTGCACCAGCTGGTCGCGGTCGCCCGGCACCGGCGGCAGCGAGGGATCGTAGTGCTCGATGAAGCGCACGCTCTTGCCGAAGCCGTTCTCGGCCACGCGGCGGACGTGCTCCATCACCTGGTGGATATTCACCGGCTCGCGCTGGGGCGGACGGGTGTCGGAGAACACCTCCATGCGCTCCACCAGCTTGACGATGCGGTCGGCCTCGTCGGTGATGAGGCGGGTGAGCACGCGGTCGTCCTCGGACCCGCTCTGCTCCAGCAACTGGGCGGCGCCGCGGATGCCCGACAGCGGGTTCTTGATCTCGTGTGCCAGCAGCGCTGACATGGCCGAAACCGACCGCGCGGCATTGCGGTGCCCCATCTGCTGGCCGATACGGATGGCAAGCGTCTGCTCCACCAGCGCCAGCACAACCCAGCCCACGCGCTCGGCCACAGGCGTCGCCTGCACGGTGACGGTGCGCAGGCCCGTGCGCGGGCTGTCGAGCGTAACGCCGTGTTCCGAGACGCCGTAATTGTCCTCGCTGACCACCTGCACCAGGCCCACGATGGGGCTGTCGCCGGGCAGGAACTCGGTCAGCGGCTGGCCGCACAGGCTGTTGGAGCCCAGGTGGAACAGCTGCTCGGTGGCGGTGTTCACCTGGCGGATGATGCCCTTGTCGTCCAGCACCATGACGGCGGTGGGCAGGGTGTTCAGAACCGATGAGGGGTCGAGCGGCTGCGCATTGCGGCCGCCCTTGGTGGCGTTCTTCAGCACGTTCAGTCTGACCATCAGGCGGCCGCCTTCTCGCGGGCCGCGGTGTCGTAAAGGGCGTCGATCTCAGCCCGCACGGCGTCCGCCTCCTCCAGCACGTTGACGCGCTCGCGGAAGGCGTTGCCGCCGGGAAGACCGGTCGTATACCAGGCAATGTGCTTGCGCGCCACGCGGATGCCCTTGTAGGCGCCATAGTGTTCCAGCAGGGCGTCCAGGTGCTCCAGCAGCACCGCCTGCTGCTCGGCCAGCGGCGGGTCGGGGCGGCGCTGTCCGGTCGCCAGGAAATGCGCCACCTGCCCCAGGAACCAGGGCCGCCCGTGGCAGCCGCGCCCGATCATCACGCCGGCCGCCCCCGAGGCCGCGATCAGCCCGGCGGCATCGTCCAGGCTTTCCACGTCGCCGTTGCCGATGACGGGGATGGACACCGCCTCCACGGTGGCATGGATGGCGCCCCAGTCGGCCGAGCCCTTGTACATCTGGTTGCGGGTGCGGCCATGAACGGTGACCATCGCCAGCCCCTCTTCCTGCGCGATGCGCGCAAGGCGGGGTGCGTTCAGGGCGTCGTGATCCCAGCCCAGGCGCATCTTCACCGTCACCGGCACGGCCGGGTCCACGGCCTTGCGCACGGCCGCCATGATGCGCCCGGCCAGTGCCTCGTCGCGCATGAGCGCCGAGCCCGCGTAGCCCTTGACCACCTTCTTGACCGGGCAGCCCATGTTGATGTCGATCAGCGCCGCGCCGCGGTCGACGTTCATGCGGGCGGCCTCGGCCATCACCTCGGGCTCGTTGCCGGCAAGTTGCACGGCCACGGGATGCTCGTCACCGCAGGCCGTGGACATGCGGAGCGTATCGGCATGGGCGCGGATCATCTGGGCGCTGGCGATCATCTCCGAGAATACCAGCCCGGCGCCGAACCGCTTGACCAGCCGGCGGAACGGCTGATCCGTCACGCCCGACATGGGCGCCAGCAGCACGGGGTTGGCGACGGTCAGCGGACCGATGCGCAAGGGGAAGGCAACTGCGGTCATGCGAACTCTCGGGCTCGGGGGAGCCATGGCCGGACGAAACAGAGCTGCATAATAATTAGGCACACCGCCCATCGCAACAGCAAAGAGGCGGTCGAGTGCACAATATCATGCCGCATCATACCGGATGGCGTGCGAAGGGCTCAGGCCAGCAACACGTCGGTGACGAATTTCACGCCCGGATAGGCCAGCGTCAGCAGCAGGTAGGCCACCAGCACCACCCGCGCCGCCGCGCGCCCCCGCAGGCCCCACAGACGCTGCCCCAGAAGCAGGCCGCCGATCACCACGAAGGCCAGGATGGACAGCGTGGTCTTGTGCGAGACCTGGATCAGTTGGGCGGTCTCCAGATACTGCACCGCCATGCCCGTCGCAAGGCCCAGGCCGAGAACCACCTCGGTGGCCGCCAGCAGGCGGACCTGCAGCCCCTCGCTGTCCATGACCGGGGGCAGGATGGCGGTCAGGGCGTTGCGCTTCTTGCGCTTGAGCGCCCGCTCCTGCAGGAAGGCCGCCAGCGCCGCCACGGCGGACAGCGTCAGCAGGCCGTAGGTGACGACGGAGACACCGATGTGCAGTTCCACCCATGCGTCGGGCACGGGCGCGGCCAGTTGCGGCCCGGCCGCCCAGCGCCACACCACGGCCAGCAGAGACAGGCCGATCATGTAGGGCGCGAGCAGCGGCGCCAGGCGCCAGGCGCGGCGACTGGCGATGGTCAGCAGCAGGAAGAGGGCCATCGAGACAGCGACGGCCACCCAGATCGCCATGGCGAAGCCCGTGTTCCACGGCCCCACCACCTGGCTGGCGGCATGCACGGCCGGACCCGCCACGGCCAGCGCCGCGGCGACCCAGAAGGGCCCGTCGCGTCCCGCCTTCGGCCGCCCGTTGACCACGGCCAGCGGAACAAGCGACAGGACGGCGCCCAGATCGAGGAGAAATCCCGGAATCATGCGGGGACTATAGACACAGGCCCGCGCGAAAAACAATCGCGCCGAGGGGGCGCGGCTGCTACCGTCCGCTGCAAGAGGAAATCCTTGCGCAACAACGGAGAAGAACGGCGATGACGACGGTGGTGGCTCTGGTCGTGGCGGCGGGACGGGGCGCGCGCATGGGCGGCGGCCTGCCCAAGCAGTACCGCCTGCTGGGCGGGCGCCCGGTGCTGCGTCACAGCCTTGGAACGCTGGCCGCCCACCCCTCGGTCGACCATGTCCTGACCGTCATCCATCCCGACGACCGCCCGCTGTACGAAGAGGCCGCCGCCGGCCTGAACCTGGCCGATCCCGTTCCCGGCGGGGCGGAGCGGCAGGACAGCGTGCGCCTGGGGCTGGAAGCCGCCGCCGGCCTGGGCGCCGACGTGGTGCTGATCCACGACGGCGCGCGCCCCTTCGTCGACGCGGGCGTCATCGACCGGGTCGTGGCGGCCCTGACGGACCATGACGGCGCCATCCCGGCCCTGCCCGTCGCCGACACGCTCAAGCGCGGTGACGCCTCGGGCACGATCACGGACACCGTGCCCCGCGACGGCCTGTGGCGTGCCCAGACGCCGCAGGGCTTCCGCTTCGAGGCCATCCGCCAGGCCCACCGCGCCGCCGAGGGCGAGGTGCTGACCGACGACGCCGCCGTGCTGGAAGCCGCCGGCGGAACGGTGGTGCTGGTGCCGGGGGCGGAGTCCAACGTCAAGATCACCACGGGCGAGGACCTGGCCCGCGCCGAGCGCCTGTTCGACCGCCCGCTGGAGCCGCGCACCGGTACGGGCTTCGACGTTCACGCCTTCGCCGCCGACGGCGACGGGGTGCAGTTGTGCGGCGTGCTGGTGCCCTACTCCGCCCGCCTGGCCGGCCATTCCGACGCCGACGTGGCGTGGCACGCCGTCACCGATGCCATCCTGGGCGCCATCGGTGCGGCCGACATCGGCCGCCACTTTCCGCCGACGGACGCGAAATGGAAAGGTGCGGATTCGGCGGTCTTCCTGGCCCACGCCGCCCGGCTTGTGGAGGCGCGCGGCGGGCGCATCGCCCATGTGGACGTGACCGTCATCTGCGAACGCCCCAAGATCGGCCCCTTCCGCAGCGCCATGCGCGCCCGCACGGCCGAGGTGCTGGGCCTTTCGACGGAGCGGGTCAACGTGAAGGGCACGACGACGGAAAAGCTGGGCTTCACCGGCCGCCGGGAGGGCATCGCCGCCCAGGCGGCCGCGACGGTGCTGCTGCCGGCGCTGTTCTGAGGGCCCTGGCCGGGGTGGCGAGCGTCCTCAGACCTCGGGGACCATCTGGCTGAGGCGGCCGCCCAGGCGAAGCGGCTCGACGCGGCGCGCGAGGCCGGAGCGATCGTCGGTCTCCACGAACACGCCGCAGACGGTGGCCGGACCTTCCGCCGGGGCCAGCCGCTCGCCGGGAATCTTGCGGACCAGCTTGCTGACGGCGCCGTCCTTCTTCATGCCGATGACGCTGTCGTAGTCGCCGCACATGCCGGCGTCGGTCTGGAAGGCGGTGCCGCCGGGCAGGATGGCGTGGTCCGCCGTGGGGATATGGGTGTGGCTGCCGACGACAAGGCTCGCCCGGCCGTCGCAGAAGTGGCCGAGGGCGCCCTTCTCGCTGGTGGCCTCGGCATGGACGTCGACCACGATGGCGTCCACCGTCGCGCCCAGGCGAAAGCGGGCGAATTCCTGTTGCAGGGCGGCGAAAGGATCGTCCAGCGGGTCCATGAACAGCCGCCCCATGACCTGCACCACAAGCACCTTCTTGCCGCGCCCGGTGGTGTGGATGCAGGCGCCCCGGCCCGGCGTACCCTGCGGATAATTGGCGGGGCGCACCAGGCGCGGCTGCTTGTCGATGTAGGACAGCATCTCGCGCTGGTCCCAGGCGTGATTGCCCAGCGTGATGACGTCGACGCCGGCCTCAAGCAGGTCCTGGGTGATGCGCACGTTCAGGCCGAAGCCGTGGGCGGCGTTCTCGCCGTTGACGATCACCGCGTCCAGCTTCAGGTCCTGGCGCAGCTTCGGCACGTACTCCTGCACCGCGTCGCGGCCGGACCGTCCGACCACGTCTCCCAGATACAGAAGTCTCATGCCTTTTCCTTTCGCCTGTTCACCACGATGATCCCGCGTTCCGTGGCGATCCAGTCGAGCGGTTCGTCGTGCGCTTCTTCGGGCACCTGGGGCAGCTCCTGCCCCGCATAGGCGACGCCGATGGAGAGAATGTCGGTATCGACGCGCAAAGCTGCCAGGGTGCGGTCGTAAAATCCACCCCCATAGCCGAGCCGGCCGCCGGCGCGGTCGAAGGCGACCAGCGGCACCAGCACGACCGAAGGCGTCACCTCGCCTGCGTCGGACCGGGGATGGCGGGTGCCGAAGACGCCGTCCTCCAGCGCCATGCCGGGATGCCAGCGGCGGAAGGTCAGCGCCGCGTCGCGGGCCCCGACCACGGGCAGGGCGGCCGTCGCGCCCGCCTCCACCACGGCGGTGAGCAGCGGCAGGACGTCGATCTCCTCGCGCATGGGCCAGAATCCGGCGACGACGCTTTGCGGCCCGATGTGCCAGTGTTTGGTCACCACGTCCCGCAGGCCCAGCCCCGCGCGCCCCCGTCCGGCCTGTTCGGCCACGGCAGGACGCCTTGCCAGACACTCGGCGCGCAGGCGCTTCTTGGTCTCGGCAAGGTCGGCGGTCATGGGTCGGGATTACCGGCTGGTGGACGGTGGGGAAGAAAGGGATGCGAAGCCACCCTGGCCGTCGGCTCTACGCGACCTCCACATGGGCCACGAGCAACTACGTGGGTGCCGTGTAGTAAGGCCAGGGCCCTACCAGGGACAGCTCCCTATCTATGATTATAGCCCCCGGGAGTTGTGCGGCCTAACGTACCGGGCAGCCTCGCAGGATCATACCTAGGACTGTTCGAGGCGCTGCGCAACGGTGTTGATGCGCTCGGAGACATTCTCCAGCTTTTCCACCACCTCGGACTCGGCCTGCTCGCGGGCCTCGCCGTCGCCCCTTAGGTGTTCAAGCTCGCCCTGCGCGTCAGTCAGTTCGTCGGCGACCATGAGGGCCGTCATGACCAGCAGCAGGCTGTCGCTGACGGTGCCCACGTCGCGGGTGATGCCGCGCGCCTTGTCGTCGAGCATGCGGCCGAGTTGGAGGATGTGCTCCTCCTGCCCGTCGTCGCAGGCGACGGTGTAGGCGCGCTCGTTGATGGTGACGGTAACCTGCCCCAAGATGTCCCCCTGCGTGGTGTCGACGATGACGCGCCGGCCGCGGCCCTCAGCGCTCCAGGACCGCCTTCAGGCGGCCGATGGTGGTGTCCAGCCGGCCGCTGATGCGTCCCGAGGCCTCCTTGAGGCGCGCGTGGTCGGCCTCCAGCGCCTGGAGACGCTCGGACAGGCGGGTCCGCTCGGCGCGCACCTCCGCCAGTTCGGTGGTCAGACGCTCGACCTCCGCCTTTGCGGCATCCAGGCCGTCCGACGCGCCGGTCTGCGCCTCCAGGTCCGCGGCGCGGGCGGTGGCCTCGGAAAGCTGTTCGGACAGGCGGTCGCGCTCGGCCGTCACGACCTCCACCTGCTCCCGCGCCGCCGCCAGATCGGCCTCGGCGCTGGTCTCGGCCATGGTGCGCAGGCGCTCCACCTCGGCCGACAGGCGGTCGCGCTCGGCCTGGGTGTCGCCCAGTTCCGTGTCCAGGCGCTCGGCCTCGGCCTGAACGGCGCGCAACTCGCCCAGCAATTCCTCGCGATCCTCGGCGGCCTGGCCGCGCTGGGCGTCGGCCATGCGGGCGTTTTCCGCCTGGGCACGGGCGAGCTGGTTGCGCAGAGTCTCGATCTCGGTCTTGAGCCGCCCGTTCTCCTCGGCCAGCGCGGCATCGCCCGAGCGCGCCTGTTCCAGCGCCGCGACGGCCTGGTCGCGATCCTCGGCGGCGCGGTCGCGCTCGGCGATCAGGGCCGCGCGCTCCTCCTCGAAGCCCGTCGCGTTGGCGGCGGCGGCGTCCTCCAGGCGTTGCAGGGCCTCGACCAGGCCCTCCACCGCACCGTCAATCCGCTTGAGCTTATAGATCGCGATATTTTCCAAGGCTCTATCGCTTTATGCTTGAGTTTGATCTAAGATTATTCGCGATTGAACGCCTGCGTCAACCGCACAGGCGTGAGGAAGCCGTGACGTCTGATCCCAACGCGCCACCGCGCATCATCGTCCACACTCCCGCCCATGCGCAGGCGGCCCTGGCTGCCGCGCGGGCCGCTGACCGCTCCGTCATCCTGCAAAGCCCGCCGCGCTGCGCCCTGATCCAGGGGGCCGCCTGGTTCCGCACGCTGATCGAGGCGGCCCGTGCGCAGGTCCCGGATGCGGATGCCCTGGCGGTCCTGGACTGCGGCGACGCGCCGGGCCTGGCGCTCACCGCGTTGCGCGACGGGGCCGAGGCGGTGCGGCTGGAGGCGGCCGATCCCGCCCGCGCCGCCGTCGCCGATATCGCGGACCAGTTGGGAGTCCGGCTCGACGAAGGGCCTGCGGCGCCGGTACTCGATCTTCTGGACGCCCGCGATCCGGCAGAGGCCTGCCGCCGATTTTTCTCAAGCGGGCTGGAGGTGTAGCGCGGCCTCGGGTATGTAGGGGCCAAACACTCCCTGCATTCCGACTGGACCCGCCGACATGGCCGAGCGCGACGACGACAATCCCGAAGACCTGGACGACCTGGACGACCTCGACGACCTGGAGGCCTTCGACGACGAGGACGAGGACGACGAGGGGCTGAACGGCACCGAGGTGCCCAACCTGGAAACCATGGTCGGCATGGTCGAGCGCGAGCCCTGCCGGCTGTACCTCATTACGCCCCCGCGCCTCGACGACCTGGACAGCTTCGCCGACACGCTGGCGCGCACGCTGGATGCGGGCGACTGCGCGGCGCTGCAAATCCGCCTGAAGGACGTCGACGACGACACGGTCAGGCGCGCCGTCGACCGCCTGCGCCCCATCGCCCAGGATCGCGACGTCGCCGTGCTGCTCAACGACCGGCCGGACCTGGCGAAGCAGACCGGCTGCGACGGCGCCCACATCGGGCAGGAGGACACTCCCTACAGCGAGGCGCGGCGCGTTCTGGGCGAGGATGCGATCGTCGGCGTCACCTGCCACGACAGCCGCCACCTGGCCATGGTCGCCGCCGAGGACGGGGCCGACTACGTGGCCTTCGGCGCCTTCTATCCGACGCTGACCAAAGACCCCAAGGCCGCGGCCGAACTGGATATCCTGAGGTGGTGGCAGGTGATGATGCAGGTCCCCTGCGTCGCCATCGGCGGCATCACGCCGGACAACGCCCGACCGGTCGTCGAGGCCGGCGCGGACTTCCTGGCCGTCTGCGGCGGCGTGTGGAACCATGCCGAAGGACCCGAAGCCGCCGTGAAGACGCTCAACGCCATCATGGCGGAGATCACGGGCACCGTCTGATCCCGGTCCGGGGATGACGGCGCGGCTGGCGGTCCCCATCTTGGATGGACTGCCCGCCCCGACCGCTCCCCGAGGCCGAGAACCCGTCCGCCATGACCGCCCCCGCCGCACCGGCTGTCCAGGCCGGCACCAGCATCACGCTCCTGAAAGGGGCGGCGCGACTGCTGCCGGGCGAGCGGCGGCGGGATGTGCTGGCGCTGGGCGATGCGTGCCTCGCCGCCGGCGCCCTGGCCGCCCAGCGCACCGGCCGTCATGCGGCGCGCATCCGCCTCCGCCGCCTGCGGGCCGCCCTGCGCGCCAAGGAGGCCGCCGACGATCTGGCCGCGCCCTTTCTCGACCTGCACGCGCGGTGCGGCCTGCGGCTCGACATGGCGGAGCTGTTCGTCACGACGCTGCTGCGGGACACGGAAGACCCCGTGATCGAGACGTGGAACGGGCTTATCCGCTACTGCCACGGCTCGGGCGGAACGGTGGCCGTCATGCTCGGGCCCGTCCTGGGAGCTGCGGCCGAGGCCGAGGACGTGCTGCCGTTCGCCATCGACCTGGGCATTGCCGTGCGCCTGGTGGACATCGCCCGTGACGTGCGCCATGACGCCGAATGCGGGCGCGTCTACCTGCCCGCCGCCCTTCTGCCCCGCTCCGTCACGCCGGAACGCCTGGCCGAAGGGGCGCCGGCCGCCGTTGCGGCCGCGCACGGAGCCGCGCAAAAACTGTTGAAGCGCGCCGCCGTCCATTTCCGCAGCGCGGAGTCGGGGCTGTCCGCCCTGCCTCCCCGCTCGCGCGCCGCCGTGCTCGTCGCCATCCGCCAGCACGAAGCGCTGGGCGGGCGCATCGCCGACGCCGCGCCCGAGACATGGTGGCAGCGTCCCACCACGTTGCCGGCCATGGGCCGCACATGGCGCACAGGGCGCACGCTGGCAGGCTTTGCCACCGACAGCCGACTGCGCAACGGGCACCAGCCGCCGCCCGAGCACGTCGCCGCCCTGCACCGGCCGCTGCGCGGGCTGCCGGGCGTGCCGCGCCCGTAGGGCTCTCTGTTGCTCTCTGTTATAGAGTCCCGTCCCGCACGACCCGGTGAACGAAGGCCAGTTTCGCCACCACCACATCCGACAGCACAAAAGGATAAAGGTCGGGCTGTCCCATGCTGCGGTTCAGGCTGTTGACGGCCACCGTCAGGGGCACCCAGGCCTCCAGGATGCGGTCCAGCTCGGGTTCGGCGTAGGGGTCGAAATCGGCGGCCAGCCTTGCGTCGTCGCCGCCGGCGCGGGGCCGGCTGCGCAGGCCGAAGGCGTAGGCGGTCTCCAGCGCGTCAACGATGTGAAGATAGTGCGCGAAGCACTCCGCCCAGTCCTCCCAGGGATGGGAGGCGGCGTAGCGGCTGATGAATTTGCCGCGCCAGGCGCCGTCGTCGGGCGCGTCGTAATGCGCCTGAAGCGCCTGCGCGTAGTCCACCGTCTCGTCCCCGAACAGGGCGCGGAAGTCCGCCAGCGCCGGCCCGTCCTTCACGCGCAGGTCCCACACCCAATGACCCACCTCGTGCCGGAAATGGCCGAGCAGGGTGCGGAAGGGTTCGGCCATGGTGTCGCGCTGGCGTTCACGCTCCACCGGGTCGGCCTCGGCAATGTTGATGGTGACGACGCCGCCGGCATGGCCGGTCATCACCTCGCGGAACTGCGGATCGGGGTCGGCCAGGAAGTCGAAGGCAAGTCCGGCCTCCGGCGACTCGGTCTTGGGCGTCAGCGGCAGGCCCAGCCGCATGAGACTGTAGACCGCCCGGTGCTTGGCGGCCTCCAGCCGGCGCCAGAGGACGACGTGATCGTCGGCGGCAAGGTCGGGAATGGTGCGGTTGAGCCGACAGGCGCGGCAGAAGGCCTGCCCCGGCTCCGCCAGCCAATTGCAGGCGCCGTGCGCCGCATTGGCGCACAGGGCGTCACCGTTCTCCGGCGAGCGCAGGCGCAGGGCATCCGGCTCGAAGGCCAGCGCGGCGCCGCAGGTCTCGCAGCGGGTGTTCTCGAAGTACAGCAGGCTGCCGCAGGTGTCGCACTCGAACAGGCGCATGGCCAACTCTCCCAGGAAAACCGTCCCAAGGGGAACGCCGGCGGCGGTCAGTACGGCAATTCGCCGAACATGTATCCTTCGCCGTAGACGGTGACGATCAGTTCCGGGTGCGCGGGGTTGGGCTCGATCTTCTTGCGCAGGCGCCCGATCAGCACGTCGACGGTGCGGTCCGTCGGGTTCCAGCCGCGGCCGACGGCGTCCATGAGCGCGTCGCGGCTCATCACGCGGCCGGGATTGTCCACCAGCGCCTTGAGGACCGCCGCCTCCTGCCGGGTCAACATCACCGGCTGCTCGTCGGCGCCGATCAGCAGCCGCTTGCCGTGGTCGAACACCCAGTCGGCGAAGCGTACCCGGTCCGCCCCCCTGAACACGGCGGCGGTACCGGCGGTGGACACTCGCCACATCAGATTGCGGCAGCGGACGGCCAGCTCGCGCGGCTCGAAGGGTTTGGTGACGTAGTCGTCGGCACCCATCTCCAGCGCCACGATGCGGTCGACCACCTCGGTCCGCGCCGTCAGCGCGATGAGCCCGATGGCGGAAGCCGCCCGCAGGTCGCGGATCAGCATGAGGCCGTTGCCGTCGGGCAGGTCAAGCTCGGTCGCCACCAGATCGCAGGGCCGCACGTCCATCAGCCCCCGAACGGAAGCAGCATCCGTGGCGCCCAGGGCGTCCATGCCGCCGTCCCGCAGGGCGGACACCGCACGTTCGCGCGCCGCTTCGTCGCCATCGACGACGATGATGCACCGCCGGGCACCCTGTTTTCGCGGTTCCTGCGCCATGGTCCTCGTCCGTATTTCACTCCCGCGCGCGCGGCGGTTAATCCACCCTTACCGTGTTTTACATTTTCTAGCATTTTTTCTACAAGTGCGTCACCTCTTTCACAAACCTTTTTCACATCATCTGGCTATACTCCAAAAGACAGAGGGGGACATAGGCCGATCGGCCAGAGGCATAGGGGCCCCTCCCAACGGACCAGCCCCGCCGCGACACCGCGGCAAACGCCTCGCCCACCGGACCGCCGCCTCCCTCGCGGATACAGGTTTCAGACGCGCCGCGATTGCGGCCATGGACTTAACGCGGAGGATAAGATCATGCGCACCATCATCGCTCGTTTCCGCAAGGACGAATCCGGCGCCACCGCCATCGAATACGGCCTGATCGCCGGCCTGATCTCCGTCGTCATCATCGGCGGCGTGACCCTGGCGGGCACCGAGATCCAGGCTCTGTTCACCACCATCCAGAACAGCCTGACCGGCGTCGGCACCGGCGCCTGACGCCATCACCACGGCCGCGCGGGCCGCTCCCCCCACGGAACCCCCACAGGCCCGCGCGACCCCACAGGGAGCCGGCCGCCGATCCACCGGCGGCCGGCTTTCCTCGTTTCCGCCCGATCCCCTTCCGTCAGGGAGCAGGTCCGCCATGTTGTCCTACGGTCTGTCCGACATGAACACCATCGCCGACCTGCTGCGCACGCTCAGCGTGCTGGTGCTGTGCGGGGTGGTCACCTATGCCGCGGTGGTCGACGCCCTGACATTCGAGATATCCAACACCGTCTCGCTGGTCATCGTCGGCGCCTTCGCCGTCTGGCTGCTGACCGGCGCGCCCAGCTCCGAGCTGGCGCTGGAGCGCCTGACCGGTCATCTGCTGACCGGCGGCGCCGTGCTGATCGGCGGCATCCTGCTGTTTGCGGCCGGAGCCTTCGGCGGCGGCGATGCCAAGATGCTCGCCGCCGTGGCGCTGTGGGCCGGCCCGCAATGGGTGGGCCTGCTGCTGCTGTTCACCGCGCTTTACGGCGGCTTCCTGTGCCTGGCGCTGCTGATGGCGCGGGCCGCCGCACGCCGGGCAGACAGCGTGCCGCCGTTGCTGGAACCGTTGCTGAGCGGCGAGACGCGGGTGCCCTACGGCATCGCCATCGCCGCCGGCACCCTGACCCTGTTCTTCGTGCCCGCCTCGGTGGCCGGCGCGTAATGCTGCAAGTGAGGAGGCCGCCATGCGTGGGCTCATGATCGTCCTGGTGATTGTCGCGCTGGCCGCCGCCGGCGGCGTCAGCTTCTTCACCAACCGCCTGATTGACGAAGTGCGCGACAAACCGGCGACGCCGCTGGAGGCCGAGGTACCGACGCCGCCCATGGTCGCCGTCGCCGCCTCCGACATCGCTCCCGGTGCCACGCTGACGGACAAGGCGGTGCGCTGGCAGCCGTGGCCGGCCGACGCCCTGCGCCCGGAATACGCGCTGGTGCCGGCCAATGCCGCCCAGCCCGAGGCCGTGAAGGCCAATGCCCTGCCGCGCTTCGCCGGCAAGGTGGCGCGCCGCCCCATCGCCGCCGGCCAGCCCCTGACCGACGAGTTGGTGTTCACCCGCGGCGACGCCGGCTTCCTGGCCGGCACGCTGGAGAAGGGGTTCCGTGCCGTTGCCGTGCCGGTGGCCGCCGACAGCGCCGCCGCCGGCTTCATCCTGCCCGGCGACCGCGTCGACGTGATCCTGTCGCAGGACGTGCGCCGCCACGTCGGCGAGGCCGTCGCCGCCCAGGCGCGCGACATCGCCCTGGTGCGCTACGCCGCCGAAACGGTGGTTGAGAACGTGCGCGTGCTGGCCGTCGACCAGTCCATGGCCGCTGGCGAGGACGCGGCCGATGTGGTCGAGACCGCGACGCTCGAGGTCACGCCCGACCAGGCCGAGGCGCTGGCCGTCGCCCGTCACATGGGCGCCATCAGTCTGACGCTGCGCAGCCTGGAGGAACCGGCCATGATGGTGGCGGGCGACACCACCTCCGCCACGGACGACGCCGGCGGCATCGTGCAGGCCAGCGGCGTGGCGCTCGCCGTGGGCCGCCAGGCGGCCGGCACATGGGTGGGTGACGTGGAAGTCAGCCCGAGCCTTGCCGCCGTCGCCGGCTTCGACCGCAACGGCAACCCGCTGTCGTCCGCTCTGCCCGCCGCCCCTGCCGCCCCCGCGGCCGAGGCCGAACCGGTCCCCGAACCGGAGCCCTGGCGGGTTACGATCCATCGCGGCCGGGCGCCGGCTGAGGTCGTGCGCGGCCGCGACGACGACGAGGCCGCGGACGCCGCGGATCAGGGCTTCGACGAGGTCTATCGCGGCAGCCCCGCCCCCGCCGTCAACGCCGACCGCCTCAACCGCGGGTTCTCGGCCATGCGCGGCGGGGCGTTCGGTGGCGGCCCCGCACGCATCATCGGCGGCGGATAAGGAATTCAATGCTTAATCGCCCGACTCTGACGTGATACCGTAAGGCCCATCAGGACAAAGAGGCTGGTCCGGGTTCGGACGAGGGGAAGGACCGACGGAATGACCCACCGCATGCGGCACCTGGGTGCCGTTCTAACCGCCATGGTCTTTCTGGCCGCGACGCCGGCCGCCGGGCAGGACGATGATACGACGCCTGCCGCTCCGGCTCCCGCCGGGGCGGCGGCCGATCCCACCGCCTCGCCCGTTCCCGTCACCCGCCGTCCCGACGCGCCGGCCACGCCGGTCGACACCGCCCGCACCTATGCCGTGAAGGTCGGCCAGTCGGTTGCCCTGGAACTGCCGCGCCCCATCAGCGATGTGGTGGTGGCCGATCCGGAAACCGCCGACGTGGTGGTCCAGCAGCCCACCAAGGTCTTCGTCCTGGGCCGCGAGCCCGGTGCCACCAACATGTTCTTCGTCGACGACAGCGGCGAGGTGATCCTCAACGCCCGCGTGCTGGTGGCGCCCGACGTGGCCGCCGTGCGCGAGGCGCTGCGCGACCTTCAGCCCGCCAGCGCCATCGACATCAAGACGGTCAACGAAAGCATCCTGATGTCGGGCGTCGTGCAGTCCGCCGCCGATGCCGCCGACGCCCAGGCCGTGGTGCAGGCCTTCATGGGCCCCGACACCAGCGTCATCAACGCCCTTCGCATCGCCGGCGATCAACAGGTGCTGCTGCAGGTGACCGTCGCCGAGATCAGCCGCACCACGCTCAAGACCCTGGGCGTGGAGACATCGTTGGACGTGGGCAACCAGACGCTCCAGACCGTGACCAGCTTCGCCCGCGACGTCACCGGCGGCGTGTTCGGCCAGTTGGCCGTTGACGCTGGCATCGACAGCATCGCCTTCTCGGCGCTGGAGCGCGAGGGCCTGGCCAAGATCCTGGCCGAGCCGGCGCTGACGGCCATTTCCGGCGAGACCGCCAACTTCCTGGTGGGCGGCGAGTTCCCCCTGCCCACCGGTGCCGACCGCGACGACGAAGGCAACGTGGAAGTCACCGTCGAACTGCGCGAATTCGGCGTGTCGCTCAGCTTCACGCCGGTGGTTCTGGCCAACAACCAGATCAACCTGCGCATCGCCACCGAGGTGAGTAACATCACCGAGGAAAACGCCATCGACCTGGCGGGCGTGCGCATCCGGGGGCTGTCGGTGCGGCGGGCGGACAGTACGGTCATGCTGCCCTCGGGCGGAAGCCTGATGATCGCCGGCCTCATCCAGAACGACGAGTTCAACCGGGTGGAGGGCATTCCGGGCCTCATGGACATGCCTATTCTGGGCGCGCTGTTCCGCAGCAACCAGTTCCAGACCAACCGCACCGAACTGGTGGTGGCCGTGAAGGCCTTCCTGGTGCGCCCCATCGAGTTCGGCCCGCGCATGGCCTATCCCACCGACGGCTTCGTGCCGGCCAACGACCTGGACATCTACCTCTACGGCCGCCTGCGGTCCACCTATGGCCCCAAGGACGGCGAACCGGCCGGCGAGCCCTATGTGATCGCCGGTCCCAGCGGATACATGATGCGATGACGCTTGCGTGCAGCCCCAGGCGAGGAGACGCCCCGGCCATGACCGCCCACCGCCGCACCGCCGCTTCCCGCTGCCCGCTGGCCGGCGCCGTCGCGACCGCCGTCCTGGCCCTGGGCCTGGCGGCCTGCGAAACGCCGCCGTCTCCGCCCGTGGCGGACCGCTATGGGATCGAGGTGGATATCCGCACCTTCCAGGCCTCCGTCCACGTGGGCGCGCGGGCGGAACTGCCGGCCGACTTCGTAACCGAGTACCGGCGGCGCGGTCGCGGCGCCATGCTGCTCACCGCCCCGCCGACGCCCGAGGGCGAGCGCACCGCGCGCCGCCTCAAGCGCTGGCTCGCGGACCAGGCCATAAAGGCCGACATCATCACCGGCTACCGCCCCGAAGCCGCGGTGCAGGCGTCGTTTCCCGCGGCCGTCGCCGCCGTGCCAGAGTGCGGCAACTGGTCGGATGGCGACACCTACAATCCCAACCGCATGAAACCGCTGAACTTCGGCTGCGCCTATCAGCGCAACATCGGGCTGATGCTCGCCGATCCGGGCGATTTGCAGCAGGCCGAGCCCATGGGCCGGCCTCGGGCGCCCCGCCAGGTGGACATCGTGGAGACCTACCGCCGCGGGGAGCCCACGGCCACCATGCCACCGGCAGAGGAAGGCCGACCGGCCAGCGACATCACCGAATAGGCCCGCAGCCGCCCGCAGGAGGACCCGTCCCATTCGCATTTCCATCCTGGCCTTCGTGACGTCCGAAGACCGCGCGCGCACGGTGCGCGACGCGGCCGGACTGCCGCGCCTGCACCGCGCCGCCATGACGGCGGAGGCCGGCGGGATGGCCGAGGCGCACGCCCACCTGTCGCGCCACGACAGCCCCGACGTCCTGATCCTGGAAACCGCAGAGGACCCCGAGGCCCTGGTCGAGAGCCTGGACAGGCTGGCCGACGTGGTGCGGCCGGGCACAAAGGTGATCCTGCTGGGCGACAGCAACGACATCGCGCTCTATCGCCGCCTGCTGTCCATGGGTGTATCGGAATACCTTTATGGCAGCGTCACTCCGGACGAACTGCTCGACGCCGTCCAGCGCATCGCCTCCACCGACGGAGAACAGGCCGGCGGCGGCCGGGTCATCGCCGTCTTCGGCACTGCCGGCGGCGTCGGCACCAGCACGGTTGCGGTGAACGTGGCCGACGCCATTGCGGCGCGCGGCGACGAAAGCGTCGTACTGGTGGACCTGGACCTGTGGTTCGGGGTCGATGCCCTGGCGCTCAACCTCACGCCCCGCCAGGGCGCCGCCGATGCGCTGAGCGACCCCAATCGCATCGACGACATGCTGCTGGACCGCGTGCTGGAAAAGCACGGCGACGGAGTTCAGGTGCTGGCCGCCCCCGCGTCGCCCGAAGTGGCCGCCCCGCCGACCGAGGAGGCGCTGGAAAAGCTGCTGGCGGTGCTGCGGCGGAAGATGGACGTTGTCGTGCTCGACCTGCCGCGCCTGTGGACGCCGTGGGTCAAGACCGCGCTGATCGAGGCGCGGGAGACGGTGCTGGTGACCTACCCGGACCTCGCCAACCTGCGCAACACCCGCTCCATCGTCGACGTCGTCGGCCCGGCCCGCGCCGGCGGCGCACCGCGCATCGTCTTCAACCGCGCGGGCCTCAGCCGCAAGAACGAACTGACGGCCGGCGACTATTCCGAAGCGCTGGGCCGCGCCCCTGACGCTGTTCTGCCCTTCGAGCCGGCCTTGTGCGCGTCCGCCATGAACCAGGGCCAGACGCTGCGCCAGGCCGGTCGGACCAACGCCCTGACGCGCGCCATCGGCACCCTTGCCGACACCGTCGATCCGCCGGCCGGAAAGGGCGCGGGAAAAGGACGCCCCCGGCTCAGCCTCAAGACTTTGTTCACCCACGGACGCTAGACTGACGTCTCGGCACGCCCTGCCCCGGCATCGTTCCGTCCCACGTCCGCAACCCTCCGCGAAAGCCCGAGCCACCGCCCATGTTCGGCCGCCGACAAGGTCCCGTTCCGCCGCCTTCTCCCGCCCGGCCCGCGCCGACCCGGCCGGCCGCGCCCGCCGCGGCGGAGACCACGCCGGATCAAGCCGTCGGTGGCGCCGCCAAGCCGGCACCGGCCGGCACCGCCCCACGCGCCGAGCCGACGCCGAGCCCCGCGCCCGCCGCCAAGTCCGAGCCGAAAAGCGCAACCGCCGGCGCGTCGGCGGCGGCGGACCGCCTGCACGACGTGAAGGTGGAGGTGTTCAACGCGCTGATCTCGGCCATGGACCTGGCGCAGCTCTCGGCCCTGTCGCCCGAGGCCGTGCGCGAGGAGCTGACCGACGTCATCTCCGAGATCATCTCCATGCGCGGCTTCAGCCTGTCGGCGGCCGAGCAGAAGCAGGTGGTCGACGACATCTGCAACGACGTGCTGGGCCTGGGACCGCTGGAGCCGCTGCTGGCACGCGACGATATCGCCGACATCATGGTCAACGGCGCCGACAAGGTCTACATCGAGGTCGGCGGCCGCATCCAGCTGACCGACATCAAGTTCCGCGACAACGCGCAGCTGATGAACATCTGCCAGCGCATCGTTTCGGCGGTGGGCCGCCGCGTGGACGAGGCGAGCCCCATCTGCGACGCCCGCCTTGCCGACGGCTCGCGCGTCAACGTCATCGCCCCGCCGCTGTCCATCGACGGCCCGTCCCTGACCATCCGAAAATTTCGCAAGGACAAGCTGGCGCTGGAGGAACTGATCCAGTTCGGCACCATCTCTCCGGCCGGCGCGGTGGTGCTGGAGGTCATGGCGGCCAGCCGGTGCAACATCCTGGTCTCCGGCGGCACGGGTTCGGGCAAGACGACGCTGCTGAACATCCTGACCAACTACATCGAGCACACCGAGCGCGTCGTCACCTGCGAGGACTCGGCCGAGCTTCAGCTCAAGAACCCGCACGTGGTGCGCCTGGAAACCCGCCCGCCCAATCTGGAGGGCGCCGGCGAGATCACAATGCGCGACTTGGTCAAGAACTGCCTGCGCATGCGCCCCGAACGCATCGTCGTCGGCGAGGTGCGCGGGCCGGAAGCCTTCGACCTGCTGCAGGCCATGAACACCGGCCATGACGGCTCCATGGGCACGGTCCACGCCAACAGCCCGCGCGAAGCCATCTCGCGCCTGGAGAACATGATCGCCATGGGCGGCTACAATCTGCCGCCCAAGGCCACGCGCGAGCAGATCGCCGCCGCCGTGGACGTGATCGTCCAGGCCTCGCGCATGCGCGACGGCAGCCGCAAGATCACCCACATCACCGAAGTCGTCGGCATGGAGGGCGACGTGGTGACGCTGCAGGATCTGTTCGTCTACGAGTTCGAGGGCGAGACCGCCGACGGCAAGGTCATCGGCCGTCACCGCGGCACCGGCCTGCGCCCGGCGGTGTGGGACAAGGCGCGGTACTTCGGCCTGGCCGGCCGGCTGGCGGAAGCGCTGGAGATTCCCAATGCCTGACGCGCTGGGCCTCATCGCGCCGGCGGCGGCGGCCGCCAACGCTGCCGGCTCCGCGGTGGAGGCCGAGGGCGCGGTGTCAGGCATGGTGCTGTCGCTGGTGGGCGCGCTGATTCTCATGCTTGTGGCCCTGGCCGCACTTCTGGTGGTGCTGGTGGCCGACGGGCCGCGCCGCCGCCTGCGCCGGCGCATGACCGCCATCGGCCTGGTGGACGGCCCACCCGCCGGAGCCGGTGGCGGCGCCCGCCTCGCAAGGGCCGGGGCGCGCGGAGGGTCGCAGGCCGCCCGGCAGAAGCGCATCCAGGAAAAGCTTCAGGAACTGGAAGGCAAGAGCACCGGCAAGGCCCAGCGCCGCAACCAGTTGCGCGCCGACTTGGTTCAGGCAGGCCTGGACTGGGACGTGCGCAAGTATACCGGCGTCATGATGGGCAGTGGCGTCGCCATCACCATGGCGTTCATGCTGGTGCTGGGCAACGTGCTGCTGGCGCTGGCAGCCGGCGTCGTGGGCGCCTTCGGCGTGCCGCGCCTGATCCTGCGCTGGAAGGCGGCGCGCCGGCGCAAGGCCTTCGTGCGCGAGTTCCCGAATGCCATCGACGTACTGGTGCGCGGCATGCGATCGGGCCTGCCGGTGGGCGAGTGCATGGGCATCGTCGCCCGCGAAAGCCCCGAGCCCCTGTCGGGCGAGTTCAAGCACCTGGTGGACGGCATGCGCCTCGGCATGTCCATGGAAGAGGTCATGCACAGGGCCACCGAACGCCTGCCCGTGCCGGAATACCGCTTCTTCGCCATCGTCCTGCAGATCCAGCAGCAGACGGGCGGCAATCTGGCGGAGACGCTGTCCAACCTGTCCACCGTTCTGCGCGACCGCAAGAAGCTGCGCGACAAGGTCAAGGCCATGTCGTCGGAAGCCAAGGCCTCGGCCGCCATCATCGGATCGCTGCCGTTCATCGTCGGCGGCATCGTCTATCTGGTGAACGCCGACTACATCATGCTGCTTTTCACCGAGTTCGCCGGCAACGTCATCGTCGGCGGCGGGGTCGCGTGGATGCTGCTGGGCATCGCCATCATGGCGAAGATGATCAACTTCCGCATGTAGCGGGCCGGAGACCGCCGTGGAGCTGCTCAAGACCATCGACATGCAGGCCTGGATCACCGCGCTGACCTTTGTCGGCGCGGCGGCCACCCTGCTGGCGCTGCTGCTCCCCCTGCTCCGCCGCGACGAGCGCAGCCGGCGCCTGAAGGCGCTCAAGCAGCGGCGCGAGCAGCTCCGCCAGGAAACGCAGCGCCAGTTGGAGCGCCGCAAGGCCGAGGCCCGCGGGCCGAAAAAGCACGTCACGCTCATGCGCAAGGTGCTCGATCGCCTGCGCCTGGGCCACCTGGTGTCCAGCCGGTCCTTGCAGCAGCGGCTGTCGGCGGCCGGATACCGCCAGCCGCAGGCGCCGGTGGTCTATGTCTTCGTGCAGGTGGTCGCACCCTTCGTCTTCGCCGGCGTGGCGCTGCTGCTGATCGGCCTGGCGCGCGAGGCGCCGTCGACGGGCATGCAGATCCTCATCGTCGGCGGCCTGACGGCAGCGGGCCTGCTGCTGCCGTGGATTTTGCTCAAGAACGCCGCCGACAAGCGCCGGGCCGAGATCACGCTCTTTTTCCCCGACGCCCTGGACCTGCTGGTCATCTGCACCGAGGCCGGCCTTTCGGTGGACGCAGCCTTCGCCCGCGTGACCGAGGAACTGGCCGAAACCTCGCCCGTGCTGGCGCAGGAGCTCAGCATCACGGCCGCCGAGCAGGCCTTCCTGGGCGATCGCCGCAAGGCCTACATGAATCTGGCGGAACGCACCGGAGTGCCGGCGGCGCGCGCGCTGGCGACCTCTCTCGCCCAGGCGGAAAAGTACGGCACGCCTGTCAGCCAAGCGCTCAAGGTGCTGTCTCAGGAAAACCGCGAGGAACGGCTGTCGCGCGCCGAACGCAAGGCCGCCGCCCTGCCGGCGCAGTTGACCGTGCCGATGATCATCTTTTTCCTGCCGGTGCTGCTGGTGGTCATCATCGGCCCCGCGATCATCCAGGTGTTCAAGACGTTCTGACGCGGCGGTCGCAGCCGCTCCGCCTAATCGGCCTCCCGCTTCGCCGCCTCCGCCCCCGCAAGGCGGCGCAAGTCGGCCACCGCGCGCTCGGCCAGGTCGGCGGGCAGGTGCCGGCGGACCATGCGCTCGGCCCGCGGCACGTCGCCCTTCATGGCATAAAGAAGTGCGAGGTTCTGCCGCACCTGGAGCGGCGCGCCCGGACGCTTGGCCTGCTTTTCCAGAAGCGCGATGCCCTGGTCGATGTCGCCCGTCATCGCCAGCGACAGGGCGTAGTTGTTGGCCGCCTCCACGTCGTCCGGCGCCAGCGCGAGCGCCGTCTGGTAGGCGGTGCGCGCGTCCTGCGGGCGGTCCAGGCGGTCGTAGGCGATGCCGAGAAGCTTCTGCATGGGCGCATCACCCGGGTCCTGGGCGCGCATGTCCTCCAGCAGCGCCGCCGCATCGGGCACCAGGCCACCGGCAAGCTGCGCCTTCGCCAGTTCCAGCTTCACCGCCCGCGCCTCGGCGCTGCGCTCGGGCAGGTCGTCCAGCAGCCGTTGCAGGACCAGCATGGCCTCCTGCGGCTGTCCGGCGTAGCGCAGGAGCCGCGCCTGGTCGAGCCGGGCCGGCAGCGGGTTGTCGGACCGTTCCGCCAGTCGGCCGTAGTGGGCCGCGGCCTTGTCGAACTGGGCCTCCTGCTCCGCCCGCTCGGCCATGGAGCGAAGCGCCGAGGTCACCGCCGCGCCGTCGCGCGCCGGCCGTTCCGCACGGTCGCCCTGCCCCGCCTCGCCGGCGCAACCGGTCAGGGCCAGGCCGAGAACAAGGGTGACCGCGGCGCCGAGCGTCGCGGATCGAAACGTGGTGGGGACAGCGGTGCGGCGGCGGGTCATGGAGACGTCGGAACTCCGGCTGAATGCGCGCGTGTCGGCGGTCAGGTAAGGTGCGCCAGCAGGCGCAGGCGGGCAAGGTCGCGGATGATGAGGGTCTTGTGCCGGCGCTCCACCAGCCCCTCGCGGGCCAGTTGCCCGACGGCGGCGGCCACGGTTTCGCGGTCGGCTCCGACCCAGCCGGCGATGTCGCCGTGGGGCGGCAGGGGATCGACCGCCCAGGTGCCGTCGCCGACGGCGCGGGGCTCTGCCAGGCGCACCAGTTCCATGAACACGCGCTGGCGCGGGGTCAGGGTCGACAGGCTGTGGACGCGCCGGTTGAGCGAGCGGATGAAGCCGGCGAACCGCCGCAGCAGCGCCATGGCGAGTGGCGGGTGGGCCTCCACCAGATCGAGGAAGTCCTCGCGCGGCAGGATGGCGAGGAGGCCGTTGTCCAGCGCCACCGCCCGCGCCGAGCGGGGCCGGCCGTCCACCGCCGCCAGTTCGCCGAAGGTGTCGCCGCTCGTGAATTCTGCCAGTGTCACCAGTTCACTGAGGGAGCTTTCAGGAACGGCGTCGGCGCCGCCGGCGGGCACTGCCGGGTCGGCCTCTTCCGGCCCGTCGCGGCGGATGACGATGCGCAGCTTGCCGCGCACGATGAAGAACACCGCCGCGCTCGGATCGTCGAGTTCGAACACCACGTCGCCGGGCCGCGTCTGCCGCCACTGGCAACGGGCCTCCACGGCGCGCAGGCGCTCGGCCGGGATGGCGCGCAGAAGATCGATGGCGGCGAGGGAGCGGCCGGAGGCCTCGGCGGCGGATGAGGGGTCGGCCATGGAAGGATGTCCAGACACGGTGCGGGTTATGCAGCCGCCGACGCGGGCGCGTAGACGGCAGGAACGGCAACACTCTATCGGCCCCTTGCGCGCCCGGCAACGGCCACCGTCACAGACGGCGCCGTCACCCCGAAGCCGCGCTTTCGTTTGCCGCCTCCTATCCGGTCGGATATGCTTCCGCACCAGGAACAAGCTCTTAAGGACGGGCGCCCGGCCATATGGCCGTTTCGGCAGAGTATTGAGGACAGGAGCCATTCCGTGGGTCAAGCAGTTGAAAAGACGCTCATTGGAACCGGCATAGGGGGCCTCGACCACATCCTGAACGGCGGTCTTCCGCCCGGGCGAGCCTATGTGGTCGTCGGCGAGCCCGGCACCGGCAAAACCACGTTCGGCCTCCATTTCGTGCTGGAAGGGCTGAAGAAAGGCGAACGTGTCCTGTTCCTGACGCTGTCCCAGACCGCGGACGAACTGCTCGGCATCGCACGGTCCCACGACATGGACATCGGGGACGTCATCGTGCGCGAGCTTTCACCCGACCGTCTCGCCCGGGCGGCCACGCGCGACCAGACGGTGCTGCAGACCTCCGACGTCGAATTCGCCGCCACGATGGACGCGATCGAAGCCATCATCACGGAAACCGCGCCCAGCCGCCTTGTGCTGGACACCGTGGCCGATATCCGGCTGCTCAGCAGTTCGCCGCTCCGCTTCCGCCGGCAGTTCGTGGAAATCAAGGACATGCTGGGCCGCCACGGCGTCACGGGGGTGATCCTGGACACGGCGGAAAGCTCCAACATCCTGTCCGGTGACATCGACGCCCTTGCCCACGGCGTCATCCGCATGACCTGGACCCTGCCGCCGCACGGCACCGCCCGCCGCCGCATCGCCGTCACCAAGCTGCGCGGCCATGCCTTCGTGGAAGGCTACCACGACATGACGATCCGCCGCGGCGGGGTGGAGGTCTACCCGCGCATCCTGCCGCGCCAGCACGAAACCGACAAGCCGGTGCCCAGTCTCGGCAGCGGGATCGGTGCGCTCGACGCCCTGTACGGCGGACAGCTTGCCGGCGGCGGAACGCTCATGCTGGCCGGATATGCCGGCACGGGCAAGTCCACCCTGCTGACCGCCTATGCCCGCAATGCCGCCAGCGAAGGCCGGCGCGCAGCCCTGTTTCTGTTCGAGGAACGCCCGGACATTTTCCGCCAGCGCGCCGCCCAGTTGAGCCTGGACCTGGAGGGCCAGCCCGGTGAGGTAGAACTGGCCCGCATCGATCCCATGGAAGTTTCGCCGGGGCAGTTGTTCCAGCGCATTCAGGCGGAAGTCCATGCCGGCGCCGACATCATCGGCATCGACAGCCTTCAGGGACTTGTCGCGGCCATGCCCGGCGAGCGCGAGGCGTTGACCCAGATCCACAGCCTCCTCAGCTTCCTGGGCCGGCACAAGGTGCTGACCATCCTGACCATGAACATCCAGGGCATGGTCGGCACTGGCACACGCCCCGATGTCGACATGAGCCTGATGGCCGATACCATCCTGCTGCTGCGCCAGTACGAGGCGACAAGCGAAATCCGCCGCACCGTGGCGGTGGTCAAGAAGCGCTACGGCCCGCACGAAACGGTCCTGCGGGAGTTCACAATCACGTCCGACGGCATCAGCGTCCGCCCGATCCGCGATGATGTGGACATGCGCCGCCACTTCGAGCTTGGTGTGGCGCATTGACCGGCGGCGTGCCCGGCCGGCCGGCCGCAAACGACCCGCCGGACGGTGGCACCGCCGTGGTGCTCGCGCCGCTCGGCGGCGACGCCGCCGTGCTGATGGAAACGCTGGAGGCTGCCGGCATACCGGTGCGGCGGGGTGACGCGAACGGCGCCCTTCCCACCTCGCCCAAGGCCATCAAGGCCCTGCACCCGGGCATCCTGCTGCTGACGGAGGAAGCGCTCGGTGCCGCCGTCGTGGCAGCCCTGGCAGGATTTCAGGCAGCGGAGCCACGGTGGTCGGCGCCGCCGATCATTCTGCTATGCAGCAGCGGAACGGACCTGCGCGCGCGGACAGCGCCCCTCCTCTCCCGACGGCCGGACACGCCGCTGACGGTCCTGCGCCGCCCGGCCACCGAAGCTGACCTGCTGACAGCCGTGCGCAGCGCGCGGCGGGTCCGGGCCATGCAGCTTCGCATGCGCGATGTGCTGGAGGAACGGGAGCGTTCCGAGCAATGGGCGCGCTTTCTGCTGAACGAACTCAGTCACCGCACCAAGAACATGTTCTCAATGGTGCTGGCCCTCGCGCGGCAGACCATGCGCCAGACCATCCAAGCGCCGGAGGCCTTCATGAAGACCTTCGAGGGCCGCGTCCACACGCTGGCCGAGGCTTATTCGGCGCTGACCCGCAACGACTGGCAGGCGGCCACGGTGGGCGACCTGGCCGAGCACGTGGTCCTGCCTCTGGCGGAGGACGACGGGCCGCGCGGCCGGGTGCTGCTGGACGGGCCGGTCATCTCCGTACCGCCCGCCACGGCGACGACGCTGGCCCTCGCCATGCACGAACTGGCTACCAACGCCGCCAAGTATGGCGCCCTCTCAAACCAGACCGGCACCGTCCGCGTGACCTGGTCACGCGATGCCGGCGGTCTCGGCCGGCTGGAGTGGCGGGAGCGCGGCGGCCCTCCGGTGACGCCGCCGGCCCGCACGGGCTTTGGAACGCGCGTCATCACCGGTGCCATCAAGTCGGAAGCCGGCGGCGATGCCGACATGCGCTTCGAGCCCGAGGGCCTGACCTGCGTCCTGACCTTCCAGACCAGCAGGACGGGCTGACCCACCGCCGGGCGGGCGCTTGACCGGGTTGCCGCTAATACTGATGCTCGTCCCCCCGCAGCCCCAAGGCCCACATGAAGCCCAGCCCCATGCCCTTGGCGCGGGGCAGGAACAGCAGCACCATCTCCAGCCCGATCGGTACCCACAGCAGCAGGTGGACCAGCAGCGACGGCGCAAACAGCGTTTCCACCAGGATCGCGAGCGGCACCAGCGTGTGACCGATCACGAAGATGCCCAGCCACGGTGCGAAATCGTCGGTGCGGATGTGGTCGTAGGCCTCGCCGCAGTGACCACACGACTTGCTCGGCGTCAGAAAGCCCGTCAGCAGCCGGCCCTTGTCGCAATTGGGGCACCGAAGCATGAAGCCCCGCCGCATGGCCCGCAGGATGGGGCCCTTGCGGGCCCGCTCGGCCGCCCGCTGGTGCTTGTGGATTTCCCACTCGCGCTCCCATTCCGTCAGGCGGTATTCGGATCGCGGCGTATTGTCGGGGCGATGGTTCATGGCGGCGCCTCGCACGGGTTCAAGCGGTCAGCATACCCGACGAACGCCCGGCCCTGGCAAGGGTGCGAATTGGATTCATTCCCATAAAGACTCTGTGGATGCCTCGACGATCCGGGACGTGGCAACCCCGCCCGTCACTGTTCGTTGCGACAGTAGACGGTCGGGCGGCGCCAGCGACCGGAAGAAAAAGAGGAAGAAGACGAGAAGGCGTCGTCCAGTATTCCCAGGACTTTCCTGCAACAAAGCAGAGAGGACAACGCCCATGACTCTCATGTGCAAGCGCACCCGATCCACGACGCTCGCCTCCGCCCTCATGACCGGCATCGCCACGGTGGCCCTGACCGCCGGCGGCGCGCTGGCGCAGGATGACGCAGCCAAGAAGGCCGAGCAGAGCGGCGAGATCCAGACGCCAACCAACCTCGGCACCTCGGCCGAAACCAACGGCGAGCAGGCCGCCACCACCGGCGAGGCCACGACGGACGCCGAGACCGGTCAGGAGCAGGCGGCCGCGCCCTCCGGCGCCGCGACGGAGCCCGAGGCCGACGCGGCCACCGAGTTCTATGACGGGGATTCCGAGCCCCCTCCGTCCTTCGGCGAGGGCATGACCGGCGAAACCGCCGCAACCGGCACCGACACCGAAACCCAAACCGAAATTCAAACCGGCCAGACCGGCACAGGCACCGGCACCGAAATCCAAACCGGCCAGACCGGCACAGGCACCGACACCGAAATCCAAACCGGCCAGACCGGCACCGGCACCGGCACCGGCACCGAAACCCAAACCGGCCAGGCCCGCACCGACACCGGCACCGGCGCCGGCATGCAGGAAGAAACCGCGGCCGCCGATCAGCCGCAGACCGAGCAGCAGCGGGCCAAGCGCCTCCTGGAGGCCCTGAGCGAGGGCCGTGACCTGCCGCCCGGCACCATGGTGATGGTCGTGCCGCAGGACGCCTTCGACGCGGGCTTCCACGACCCGCAGAGCCGCATGAGCATGGACCGCGAGAGCTTCTCCGCCGAGACGCCGGGCAACCTGGTGGTCATCCCCATGAGCCGCGATCAGCTCCAGCGCATGCAGAACATGCCGGGCGGCCAGGGCCAACAGATGGCGCAGCAGGGGCAGGACCAGCAGGATCAGAACTGGGCCCAGCGCCGCGAGGACCGCATGATGCAGCGCTACCAGCGCATGCTGGAGCAGCAGGAGGCCATCGACAGCGACGAATTCCGGCGCCGCATGCGCCAGGAGAACGGCCAGCAGATGGGCCAGGACGACGGTCAGCAGACGGGCCGGATGGGCCAGATGCGCCAGGACGACGGTCAGCAGACGGGCCGGATGGGCCAGATGGGCCAGCAGATGGGCCAGATGGAGATGAACCGGAACCAGCAGATGCGCCAGATGCCCCAGCAGCA
The DNA here is from genome assembly GCF_044803115.1 of Caenispirillum salinarum. GTDB lineage: Bacteria > Pseudomonadota > Alphaproteobacteria > Rhodospirillales > Rhodospirillaceae > Caenispirillum > Caenispirillum salinarum_A. Next base: position 2,864,248 of record NZ_CP085224.1, read on the forward strand.
GGCGCAGCGCGACAGCCGGCTGGACCGCTATCGCGAATTCCGGGAGGATCGCCTGTCGCAGCTGGACGAGGATTACGGCCGCTGGCGCGCCGAACAGCTGTCGGAAATGGACCGCAGCTATGAGCAATGGCGCGAGAACTTCCAGCGCCGCCTGGACCAGGCCTACATGGACCAGCGTCGCCAGCAGCAGCGCGGCCAGATGATGGGCCAGATGCAGGGCCGCGACCAGGGGCAGATGCAGGGCCAGATGCAGGGCCGTGACCAGGGCCAGCAGATGGGCATGCGGGGCTCGGAGTTGCACTTCTACGACCCGCAGACGGGCACCGTCATTGACCCCGATCTCGCCTACGTCCTGCCGGACGGCCGCGTGATCATCGACGCCATGCCGCACGTTCCCGGCATTCAGCCCGAGGAACTTGCAGAGCGCTAAGATGCGCCGGGCATGAACGACGGACGGGCCGGAGCCGCAGGGTTTCGGCCCGTTTCGTGTGCGCGTTCGCCCTACTCGGGCAGCGCCAGCAAGGCGTCCACAACCTCGGTCAGCGTTGCGCCCGTCACCATCGGCTTGCGAAAGATGGCGGGAAACGCTTCGTGGCGGGCGACGTACCCGGTGGACAGCCCGGCCGCCGCGGCGCCGTGGATGTCCCAGGGATGGGCCGCCACCAGGACACAGTCCTCGGGCGTGACGCCGCAGGTCGATGCCGCCGTCCGGTAGACCTCGCGCCGGGGCTTGGCGAGACCCACATCCTCGACACTCAGCACATGGGTGATCAAATCGCGCAGTCCGGCACCCTCGAACAGGGCTTCCGTGGCCGACACGCTGCCGTTGGACAGGGCAACGGCCATGATTCCCGCCTGCCGCAGCGCATCCAGCGCCGGGCGGGCGTCGTCGTGGGGCGGCAGCTTGGCGAAGGTGGACAGCACGCGGTCGCGCTGGGCCGCGTCCGGATCGGCGCCGTGGTCGCGGGCGACGGCGATCAGATTCGCCTCCAGAACGCTGCGGAAGGGCTCGAAGCAGTCCGTCGCCGCCAGGGCGAAGGCGTCCCGCAGGGACCGGGCGAACCACGTCGGCAGGGCGTCGCTCCGCACCCCGATCTCCTCCAGCCGGTCGCGCAGCGGATGGAGGGAAAAGGTGGTCTCGATCACGTCAAAGGCGACGACCTTGGGACGGCGGGCCATGGATGAACCTCCTGGATACTCGTTGGACTTGCCGATACAACGCGCGCCGCGTCAAAAGTGGGTGACGTGGCCGCCGTCGACGAAAAGCGTATGTCCCGTGACGTAGGACGCGGCCGGCGAGGCCAGGAACACGACCGCCCCCGCGACCTCCTCCGGCTGTCCCCAGCGGCCGAGCGACGTGCGGCCCGCGAGCCAGGCGGCGATGCCTTCGTCGGCGGCCATTTCCGCGTTCGCTTCGGTGGCGAAGAAGCCCGGCGCCACGGCGTTCACGGTCACCCCGGCCGCGCCCAGTTCGGCGGCCAGCGCGCGCGTCAGCGCCTCCAGTCCGCCCTTGCTCATGGTGTAGGCGGGGTCCCCCGCCCGCGCCACCGGACCGGCGATGGAGGTGATGTTGATGATCCGCCCGCCCCCCTTCGCGACCATTCCCGCCGCCGCCCGCCGGCAGAGCAGGAAGGGCCCCATCAGGTTGCCCTCCACCACGGCGCGGGCGGCATCGCCCGGCAGGTCGGCGAGGCCCCGACGGTCACGGGTGCCAGCGTTGTTCACGAGAATGTCGAGGCCGCCATGTTCCGCGTCGATCCTGGCGAACGCCCCGGCGACGGCGGACTCGTCGGTCACGTCGAAGGCCAGGGCTTCGGCCCTGCCACCCTCGGCGCGGATGGCCTCGACCACCGGCGACAGCCGCTCGGCGGCACGGCCGTTGACCAGCACCAGCGCCCCGGCCTCGGCCAGCGCCCGCGCCATGACGGCACCCAGGCCCCGCCCGGCGCCCGTCACCAGCGCCACGCGCCCGTGCAGCCGGAAGTCCGCGATCGTCATGCCCTGCCTCCTGTCCCTGATCAAGCCCCGGCAGAAGTGCCACGGCGGGGCCTTTCCGGCAAGCGGCCGCCCCCGTAGTTGTGCTAACCGTCCCGCCATGAATTACCACGTAAAATTTAAGCGTATCATATCGGGGGAGTCGTTCTTCTGCGCCGTTACGCGCTGAAAATCGGCATTTGTCGCCGTTTTCCGCCTGTTGACCGATACGGCCGGGCGCAAGCCATCCTTAAAAGCGTTACACTTTTCTTGGCATCATCCGGATTTCTGTACTATATTCCCGACCATGGAAAACAGGCGGCCCGAACGGCCGCGTCCCTGTGGGAGGACACGCTGCGATGAAGGATGCCCTGACCGCCACCGACCCGCGCGAAACCGCGTTCGAGGAACACGTCCGCGCCGACGGCCAGGTCGAGCCCAAGGACTGGATGCCCGAGGCCTACCGCAAGACGCTGGTGCGCCAGATCAGCCAGCACGCGCATTCGGAAATCATCGGCATGCAGCCGGAGGGCAACTGGATCACGCGCGCACCCAGCCTGCGCCGCAAGGTCGCCCTGATCGCCAAGGTGCAGGACGAGGCGGGGCACGGTCTCTACCTCTACAGCGCCGCCGAGACGCTCGGCGCCTCGCGCGACGACATGGTCGACGCGCTGCTGGAGGGGAAGGCCAAGTATTCCAGCATCTTCAACTATCCGACGCCGACCTGGGCCGACATCGGCGCCATCGGCTGGCTGGTGGACGGGGCCGCGATCACCAACCAGGTGCCGCTGTGCCGCACGTCCTACGGCCCCTATGCGCGCGCCATGGTGCGCGTGTGCAAGGAGGAAAGCTTCCACCAGCGCCAGGGCTACGAGATCATGCTTCAGCTCGCGCGCGGCACGGACGCCCAGAAGAAGATGGCGCAGGAAGCGCTGAACCGCTGGTGGTGGCCGTGCCTGATGATGTTCGGCCCGCCCGACCACGACAGCCCCAACTCCGCGCGCTCCATGGCCTGGAAGATCAAGCGCCATTCCAACGACGAGTTGCGCCAGCGCTTCGTCGACCAGACCGTCCCGCAGGCGGAGTTCCTGGGCCTGACCATCCCCGACCCGGACCTGAAATGGAACGAGGAGCGCGGGCACTACGACTTCGGCACGCCGCCGTGGGACGAGTTCATGGAGGTCGTCAAGGGCAACGGCCCCTGCAACCGCCAGCGCATGAATGCCCGCCGCAAGGCGCACGACGACGGCGCCTGGGTCCGCGAGTCCGCCCTCGCCCATGCCGAGAAGCGTCGGGCGCGCGCCGAGGCGGCATCGCAGGCGGCCTGACGGGCGGTCCTCTGACAGCAGCACAACGAAAAGAAACAGGGAACGGACAGGATCATGAGCAAGCAGCATTGGCCGCTCTGGGAGGTCTTCGTGCGCGGCAAGAACGGTCTGGCGCACAAGCACGCGGGCAGCATTCGCGCCGCCGACGGCCGCATGGCGCTGGAGAACGCGCGCGACCTCTACACCCGTCGCGGCGAGGGTGCATCGCTGTGGGTGGTGCCGGCCGAGGCCATCATCGCCAGCGCGCCCGAAGACAAGGGCGAGCTGTTCGACCCGGCCGACGACAAGGTCTACCGCCACCCCACCTTCTACGAGATTCCCGACGACGTCGGGCATATGTAAGGAGGGCGCCGGACCATGACTGATCCCCATGCCTCCCCCGCACCGGCTGGCGCCGCCGTCGACCCCGCCGTGGCACTGGGCACCATCGGCACGACCGCACCCGGCGTCGATGCCGCCGACGTGGCCGCCTATGCCCTGCGGCTCGGCGACGACAGCCTGATCCTGGGCCAGCGCCTGTCCGAATGGTGCGCGAAAAGCCCGGAGATGGAGCTGGACATCGCGCTGATGAACCTGTCGCTGGACCTGTTCGGCCGCGCGCGCACGCTGCTGTCGCACGCCGCAGCGCTGGAAGACCGGGGCCGCGACGAGGACAGCATCGCCTTCCTGCGCGACATCGGCGATTTCCGCAACGTGCTGCTGGCCGAACAGCCCAACGGCGACTTCGCGGAGACCATCGTCCGCCAGGTGCTGTTCGACTGCTTCGACCTGCCCTTTCAGGAGGCCCTCGCCGCCTCCGCCGACGAGACGCTGGCCGCCGTCGCCGCCAAGGCCGTGAAGGAAAGCGCCTATCACATGCGCTTTTCCGCCAACTGGCTGATCCGCCTGGGCGACGGGACCGACGAAAGCCACCGCCGCGCCCAGGCCGCCCTGGACGCGCTTGCTCCTTACGCTCATGAGCTGTTCGAGACCGACGCGCTGGAAGACCGCCTGATCGCGGCCGGCGTCGCCGTTGACCGCGCCGCACTGCGCCCGCGGTTCGACGAGCGGCTTGCGGCCATTCTCAAGGACGCCACGCTCACCCTGCCCGGCACCGACTGGCGGCCGACCGGCGGCCGGCGCGGCGAGCATTCCGAGGCGCTGGGCTTCCTGCTGGCGGAAATGCAGTGGATGCAGCGCGCCTATCCCGACAGCCAGTGGTGACCGCCATGCGCGACACCGCCGCCGAACAGCGGGCGTGGGAGGCCCTGGAAGCCGTCTTCGACCCGGAAATCCCGCAGCTTTCCATCGTCGACCTGGGCATCGTCCGGGACGTGGAGGCGGGCGCCGACGGATCGGTGCGGGCGGACCTGTCGCCCACCTACTCCGGCTGCCCGGCGGTTTCGGTGATCGAGCTGGACGCCGAGGTTGCGCTCCGCGCCGCCGGCTTCCAGGCGGTGACCATCAAGCGCGTGCTCTCGCCCGCCTGGACCACCGACTGGATCACCGATCGGGGCCGGGAAAAGCTGCTTGAGGCCGGCATCGCGCCGCCGGCCGGGGAAGCCTCCAAGATGGCGCTGCTGGACCCGGAATTCACCACCGTCACCTGCCCGCACTGCGGGTCGGAGAACACGGAACAGGTGTCCGAGTTCGGCTCCACGGCCTGCAAGGCGCTCCACCGCTGCCGCGACTGCCTTGAGCCCTTCGACTACTTCAAGTGCATCTGAGGACCATCGACCATGGCCCGCTTCAACACCCTGACCGTCAGCGACATCAAGCGCGAGACCGACGACTGCGTCTCCATCGGCTTCGACGTGCCGGAAGACCTGCGCGACGCCTACGACTTCCGCCAGGGCCAGTACCTGACGCTGAAGACCGTCATCGACGGCGAGGAAGTCCGCCGCAGCTATTCCATCTGCGCCGGCGTGCCCGAAGGCCGCCTGCGGGTGGCGGTGAAGACCGTGCCGGGCGGGGTGTTCTCCACCTACGCCAACTCTCAGCTTCACCCCGGCGACGTGCTGGAGGTCATGCCCCCGGCCGGCCGCTTCACCACGCCGATCGAGCCGGAAAAGGCCAAGAGCTACGTCCTGTTCGCCGCCGGCAGCGGCATCACGCCGGTCATGTCCATCGTCAAGACCGTGCTGGCGCTGGAGCCGGACAGCGACGTGACGCTGTTCTACGGCAACCGGCGCGGCGGCTCCATCATCTTCCGGGAAGACCTGGAGGACCTGAAGAACACATACATGGACCGCCTGCGCGTCTTCCATGTGCTGTCCCGCGACGTGCAGCAGACCGACCTTCTGCGCGGCCGCCTGGACCGTGAAAAGGTGGCCGCCCTGCTGGACGCCTTCGTGGACCTGGACACCACCGACCACGTCTTCGTCTGCGGCCCGGAAGGCATGACGGAAGCGGTGCGTGATGCCCTGAAGGACCGCGCCTTCCCGTCGGAGCACGTCCACTTCGAGCTGTTCGGCGCCCCCGGCCAGGCCAAGGCCGCCGCCAAGCCAGCACCCGAGCCGACCGGCGAGCAGACCACGGTCCGCATCTCCATGGACGGGCTGAACACCGAGTTCGCCATGGACCGCGCCGAAACGGTGCTGGACGCCGGCCGCACCGCCGGGCTGGACCTGCCGTTCGCCTGCAAGGGCGGCGTCTGCGCCACCTGCCGCTGCAAGGTGGTCGACGGCGAGGTGGCGATGGACGTCAATTACGGCCTGGAAGAAGCGGAAGTGGCGGCAGGTTATGTGCTGTCCTGCCAGGCGCGTCCGAAGACGAAAAACCTCACGGTGGACTTCGACGCCTGACATTTGTCAGGGGTCTTGTCCGTGAACTCTAAGGCAATCCTCGCGTTGGAAAGGTTGAAAGAGCCGCCGGCACGGTGGCTTGATCCTTGAAAACTATCCGACGGAGGCCAAGACATGAACCGTTTCGCCGCCATTACCGCCGCCGCGTCCATGACCGCCGCCGCCATGACGGCCGCCCCGGCGCTCGCGCAGGACGACGCGGACATGGCCGAAGCCGACCGCGCCGCCGAAACCATGATGACCGAGGTCTACGTCTACGACACGACGCCCTACAAGACCCCCAGCGAGATCATCGCCAACCTGAGGAACCGCGGCTACACCGACATCGATGATTTCGATGTCGAGTGGGGCTATTACGAGGTCGAGGCGATTCCGCCGGGCGGAGACGACGATGTCGAGCTGGAAATCGACCCCATCACCGGCGCCATCCTGGACATTGAAGACAACTGGTTCTGATCCTCCCGCACGGATCGGAACCCGCGAGCGGCCGGGGCCTTCCTTGAGGCTCCGGCCGTTTTGCGTGGATGGCCACGAAGACACGGAGAACACCCAGGCTTTCCGGCTGCGCCGGTATGGTGTGCGAGGGAGCCTCGGGCTCCCTCGCGCTCCCTCGATTACTTAATCATCATCCCCGACCGACTGGGCCAAGACGGCCGGAAGAAGGATGTTTGCGCGCCTTCGCGCGCAGTCCTGGTGTCTTGGTGTCTTGGTGTTTCACCTCAACCGTCAGCCGCCGAAGCCGCAGCCGAGCCATCAGCACATCGGCTTCGTGTTCTTCGTGTCTTCGTGGCCTCGCCGCACCCGCCAGCGGCAGGCACAAGAAGCCCCGCCGACCGAAGCCGGCGGGGCAAGCAGAGGCAGGGGCCTCCTTCTTCGGCGTTATGCGGGCTCGCGCACGCCGACGAAGCGGAAGCGATTGGCGACAAAGGCCAGGTCAACAAGCGCCGCGTTGGCGGCGGGGTTGCCGCCGGTGGCGTGGAAGTCGCTGAAGGCCGCCGTCTGGTTCACGAACACGCCGCCCGTCAGGTTGACCGACAGCGCCACCTGGGCGTCCAGGCAGGCTTCCTCCGCCTGCTCGATCACGTCGCGGCTGGTGGAATACAGGCCCGCGGTGATGGCGCCGTGCTCCTGCACCGTGCGCTTGGCGGTCTCGATGCAGTCCGTGCCATCGTCGCAGGGGATGACGAAGGACACGGGGCCGAAGCACTCCTTGCAATAATCGGCCGCGCGATCCTTCTCCAGCACCAGCATGGCCGGCGTGTGGACGCGCGCGCCCTTCAGGTACGGATGGTCGATGGGGCGGCTTTCCAGGATGACCCGGCCCATCTTTTCGGCCTCCTTGATGCGCTCGGCCGTGGCGGGGTTCTGGATGGCGCCCAGCACTTCGACCGCGCGGGCGTCGTCGGACAGGAACTTCTCTACGCCCTTCGCCAGTGCCTCGGCCACCTCGTCGAAGCTCTTGTGGCCCTGGTCGGTCTCGATGCCGCCCTTGGGCACGAAGATGTTCTGTGTGGTGGTGCACATCTGGCCCGTGTAGAGGGACAGGGTGAAGGACATGTTGCGGATCATGCCCTTGAAGTCGTCTGTCGATTCAATGACGACGAAGTTCACGCCCGCCTTTTCCGTATACACCTGCGCCTGCCGGCAGTTGTCTTCCAGCCAGGTGCCGAAGGCGGTGGAGCCGGTGAAGTCGATCACCTTCACCTCGGGGCGGGTGCAAAGCTCCTTGGCGATGGGGGCGTCGTGGTCGTCGGCCGCCAGCGTCACCAGGTTGGGGTCGAAGCCCGCCTCCGCCAGCACCTCGCGCGCGATCTTGACCGTGGTCGCCAGCGGCAGCACCGCGCCCGGATGCGGCTTCACCACCACCGGGTTGCCGGTCACGAGGCTGGCGAACAGGCCGGGATAGCCGTTCCAGGTGGGGAAGGTGGAGCAGCCGATCATCACCGCGACGCCGCGCGGGGCGATGCGCCAGTGCTTTTTCATAACCAGGGGCGGGTTCTTGCCCTGGGGCTTTTCCCAGATCACCTCGCCTTCCGGCACCTGGGTCATGGCCATGTAGCCGTAGGTGACGGCCTCCAGCCCGCGGTCCTGGGCGTGCGGGCCGCCGGCCTGGAAGGCCATCATGAAGGCCTGGCCGGTGGTGTGCATCACCGCGAAGATCATTTCCGGCGTTCGCGCATTGAGGCGCTCCAGGATTTCGGCGCACACGCTGGCACGGACTTCCGGCGCGGCGCGGCGCCAGTCCGGCATGGCGGCCTGGGCGGCCTTCAGCACCTCGTTGATGTCGGGCTTCGGATAGGTGATGCCCATTTCGATGCCGAAGGGGCTTTCCTCGGCGCCGACGGTGCCGGAGGCGCCGGGCACGTCGATCTCGAAGGGCTTGCCCAGGTGCGCCTTGAAGGCTTCCATGCCCTCGTCCTTGGCGTTCTCGCCGTAGGGCTTCAGGTGCTCGGGGTAGAGCGACCAGTAGCCGCGCGTCTTGGCGGCCTGGACCGCCTTTTCAAGCGTCGGCTTGTGCTTGGACACAAGCTCCATCGCGCGGGTGCTGATGACGTTCATCGGGGTCTCCGTTTCCTTGGACGGTGCGCCACCGGCCCTGCATGAACCTTCCGGCGGCGACGTTGTTCCCTGTTGTCTTTGTTTGTTGAGCGGCGCGGGGGACGGGCGGTCAGCCCAGCTGCGCCAGCCATTCCTCGCCCCATGCCAGCGCGTCCTCGTCGGGCAGCGGCTGGGTGCAGGCGTCGATCTCCAGGCGTTCCCCGACCTTGTGGGCGCCCAGTTGGCCGAGCAGCGCATCCATGATCTTGCCGGCCTTGCAGAAGGTGTCGGAATACGTCTGGTCGCCCAGCGCGATCACACCGTACTTCAGGCCCGAGAGGTCCGGCTTTTCGTCGGCCAGCGCGTCGTGAACGGGAATGATGTTGTCGGGCAGTTCACCCAGGCCGTGGGTGGAGGTCACCACCAGCAGCACGTCGCGCGCAGGCAGGTCCAGTCCGTCGAGCGTGGCGTCGTCCATGGCCATGTCCACATCGTGGCCCTTGGCGCTGAACTCGTCCATGAGGGTCTCGCCCACCATCTGCGCGTTGCCCGATTCGGTGCCGACGAGAATCAGGATGCTGCTCATGGATGTCCGTCCCCGTTCCTGCGTTCTTGCTGCCTGTTTACCCGGCCTCCCGGAGCGCTGCGGTTTCCGTTAACGGAACCCACTCGCCCCCGTCGGAATTTTGTGATACCAAATCGCAGGCTAAGTGTCTATTTTTGTATCACGCGCAGAACACAGAACACGCAAGGGAGGGCGCAGATCCATGGCACGAGCGGATTCCGAAGTCATCGAGCACGTCGCGGGCGGCGGGACGCTAGGGCCCGACGACACGCTGTCGCCGGGCTACAAAGGCGAACTGATGCGGCTGATGGCGGTGTTCGTCGACAGCGAGCTGGCGGGCGCGGCGGGCTTCGTGCCGTTCATCAACAGCGCGCCGGGCCTGAAGCAGCGCAGCATCGCGGCGCGAATCGTCAGCGAGAAGTTCCGCCACGCCGAACAGGGCCTGAGCCTGATGGAGCCGTTCGGCATCAACTCCGAGCTTTACGTGCGCAGCCACTGCTGGTGGTCCCGCCTGGACCGCTCTCTGGATCTGGGCGCGCGGCGCGTGGGATCGGACAAGCGGCTGAACGTGTTTCACTACCCGCTGGAGGGGTGGACGGACGCCGTCGTCCTGAACCTGCTCATGGGCACCGCCTCGGCCGTTCAGATCGATGAGTTGTCCCGCTCCTCCTACCGCCCCATGGCCGAGGTGATGGGCGCCATCGCGGCCCGTGAAAAGACCCACGCGGAATGGGGCCAGGAAGGCCTGCGGCAGGAGATCGACCGCCTGCGCGATCACGCCACGCCGCAGGTCAACGTCGACTACTGGTTCCCGCGCGTCGCCGCCACCTTCGGCCGCCACGGCGTGACGGACCAGAGTCAGCAATACCTGAAATACGGCCTGCGCCAGGCCACCAGCGGCGAGCTTCTGAACCGCTGGCTGGCCGATATCGGACCGCGCCTCAAGGGTCTGGGCCTGACGCAGCCGCCCGTGCCGACGGCCTGAGCGCGGGCACCTACCCCTTTCGGCACCGGCATTGCGGGCTCAAAAAGGTTTACATTTTCCGACGCCGGTGACAGGATTTTGTATCATTAAAAATTGCAGCCCGCCGGGGCGCTGGTGCATTCGCCACCAACACCTCACACGACGGGCCTCCGCACCCTGGATGAACCGGGGGCGGACAGGGAGGACACGAGACACGATGACCACGGCCGAGATCACTCGGGCGGGGCGGCCGGAGGCCGGGGCGGAAACGCCGGCCGACATCCGCATCGACATGGTGCGTCCGGGCGTCCTGCGTCTGACCATCGACCGACCCAAGGCCCGCAACGCCCTGCGGACCCAGACCCTGCGCGAGATCGCCGAGGCGCTGGAGGGTGCCGCGCGGGATGCCGACGTGCGCTGTGTCGTGCTGACTGGCGGCCCCAGGGTATTCGCCGCCGGGGCAGATATCGGCGAGCTTGCGGCCCATGACGCGACGTCGATCCTGGACGATGCCCGCCCCGGCCACTGGAAGGCCATCCGCGCCTTCCCCAAGCCCATCGTGGCGGCCATCAACGGCTACTGCCTGGGCGGCGGCAATGAACTCGCCATGCACGCCGACATCCTCATCGCCGGCACCACCGCCGTCTTCGGCCAGCCGGAGGTCAACCTGGGCATCATTCCCGGCGCGGGCGGCACCCAGCGCCTGACCCACGCGGTCGGCAAGTCCAACGCCATGCTCATGGCACTGACGGGCGCCTTCATCGACGCACGGACCGCCCTCGCCCAGGGGCTGGTGAGCGAGGTGACCCAGGCGGAACTGACGGAAGACCGGGCCATCGCCATCGCCAAGACCATCGCCGCCAAGCCGCCGCTTGCCGCGCGCATGGCGAAGGAGGCGGTTCTGAAGGCGCACGAGGTGGGGCTGGAGCAGGGCCTGCATGCCGAGCGCCGCGCCTTCTGCCAGCTGTTCGCCACCGAGGACAAGCACGAGGGCGTAAGCGCCTTCCTGGAAAAGCGCCGCCCGGCCTTCAAGGGCCGCTGAGACAAGCCACAAAGGACGACGCAGAGGCATGAACACCGAGACGATCCTGTACGAGGTCGCCGACGGCGTGGCCAAGATCACGCTGAACCGCCCGGACAAGCTGAACAGCTTCACCGTCCAGATGCACGGCGAGCTGGCCGAGGCCGTCAAGGCCGTCCGCAAGGACGAAAGCGTGCGCTGCCTGCTCATCACCGGCGCCGGGCGCGGCTTCTGCGCCGGCCAGGATCTGGGCGACCGCGCCGTGTCACCGGGCGGGGAAGCGCCGGACCTGGGGGAAAGCCTGGAGAAGCGGTACAACCCGCTCATCCGCTCCATCGCCGACCTGGAGATGCCGGTGGTCTGCGCGGTGAACGGTGTGGCCGCCGGCGCCGGCGCCAATCTGGCCTTCGCCTGCGACATCGTGCTGGCCGCCCGTTCGGCGTCGTTCATCCAGGCCTTCTGTAAGATCGGCCTGGTGCCCGATTCCGGCGGCACGTGGTCCCTGCCCCGCCTCGTCGGCCCGGCCCGCGCCGCCGCACTGATGATGACCGGCGAGAAGGTTCCCGCCGACAAGGCCGCCGACTGGGGCATGATCTGGAAGGCCGTCGACGACGAGACCCTGGCGGAAGAGGCCGAGGCCCTGGCAAAGCACCTCGCCACGCAGCCGACCGCGGGCCTTGCCCTCATCAAGCGCGCGCTCAAGGCCACCTGGACCAACACCCTGGACCAGCAATTGGACCTGGAGCGCGACCTGCAAAGCCTCGCCGGCCGCACGCGCGACTATCAGGAGGGCGTGGACGCCTTCATGAACAAGCGCCAGCCGGCGTTCGTGGGCAAGTGAGGCCGGGCATGACCGACCACACCACCGCCACCGCCCTGCCCGCCTCCGCCGTCGTCGGCGTCATCGGCGCTGGCACCATGGGGGCCGGCATCGCCCAGGTGGCCGCCGCCGCCGGGCACCCCGTCGTGCTGCTTGACGCCGCCCCCGGCGCCGCTGCCAAAGGCAAGGAGGCTGTCGCCAAACAACTCGGCAAGCGGGTCGAAAAGGGCCGCATGACCGAGGCCGACCGCGACGCCCTGCTGGAGCGCATCACCGTCGTGGATGCGCTGGAGGGCCTGTCGGACGCAGCCCTTGTGGTGGAAGCCATCGTGGAGCGCCTGGACGTCAAGCAGGAGGTCTTCGGCACGCTGGAGGACCTGTGCGGCGAAAGCGTCATCCTGGCGTCCAACACCTCCAGCCTGTCGCTGACCGCCATCGGCGCGGGGCTCAAGCGGCCGGAGCGGCTGGTGGGGATGCACTTCTTCAACCCCGCGCCGGTGATGCAACTGGTGGAGGTGATCTCCGGCGTCGCCACCGACCCCGGCGTCGCCGCCACCGTCCACGCCACGGCGGCGGCCTGGGGCAAGAGCCCGGTGCATGCGCGCTCCACTCCCGGCTTCATCGTCAACCGCGTCGCCCGGCCCTTCTATGCCGAGTCCTTAAGGGTGCTGGAGGAACAGGCTGCGGACGTCGCGACCATCGACGCCGTGATGCGCGAGTGCGGCGGCTTCCGCATGGGGCCGTTCCAACTCATGGACCTGATCGGGCATGACGTGAACTACGCCGTCACCTCGTCGGTCTTCGCCGCCTACTACAATGACAAGCGCTTCCTGCCGTCGCTGGTGCAGAAGGACCTGGTGGACGCCGGCTGGCTCGGCCGCAAGACCGGGCGCGGCTTCTACGACTATGCCGAGGGCGCCGAGACGCCCGAGCCCGCCACCGCGGCGCTGGCGTCCACACCGGAAGGTCCGGTGGTCTGCGACGCCGGCGCGCCGCTGCTCGACCGCCTGCGCGCCAACGGCATCGAGGTGGAGGTCGAGGAAGCCGACGATTTCTCCATTACCGTCGACGGCGTGGTCCTGCTGCCCTCGGACGGCGGCACCGCGACGGAAGTGGCAGAGGCCGAGGGGCTGACGGACGTGGTGGTCTACGACCTGGCATTGGATTACATGCAGGCGACCCGCATGGCCGTCGCGGTCGCCGATCAGGCCGTGCCCGGCACGCTGGAAAAGGCCGTGGGCCTGCTTCAGGCCGCCGGCTTCACGGTGTCGGTGATCGACGACGTGCCGGGGCTGATTGTCACCCGCACCGTCGCCATGCTCGCCAACGAGGCCGCCGATGCCGTCTTCCAGGGCGTGGCCGGCGCGGGCGACGTGGACACCGCCATGACCAAGGGCGTGAATTACCCGCGCGGGCCGCTTGCCTGGGCCGAGGACCTGGGCCTGGAGCGCCTCCACGCCACGCTCACCAACCTCTATGAAACCTATCACGAGGACCGCTACCGCCCGTCGCCTCTGCTGCGGCGCAAGGTCCTGGGAGGAACCCGTTTCCATGCCTGAAGGTGATCCGATCATGGACCCCGCCCGCAAGCAGCAGGTGGCCGAGGCCGCCCGCGAGGCCATGTACGCCCGCGACCACGCCGCGAGAGCGCTCGGCATCCAGGTGACCGAGGTCGCGCCCGGCTTCGCCAGGTGCACCATGACGGTGCGCCAGGACATGGTGAACGGGCACGACATCCTGCACGGCGGCCTTTGCTTCACCCTGGCCGACACCTGCTTCGCCTACGCCTGCAACAGCCACAACCGCGTCACAGTCGCCCAGTCCGCGAGCGTCACCTTCTGCGCGCCGGGCAAGCTGGGGGACGTGCTGACGGCCGAGGGCACGGAAACCTGGCAGCAGGGCCGTGGCGGCGTCACCGACGTCACCGTCACCAACCAGGACGGCGTGGTGCTCGCCATGTTCCGGGGCAATTCCCGCACCATCAAGGGCCAGGTCGCCGATCTGCCCGGAGAGGAGGCCGCGCAATGACCCGCGACGCTTTCATTTGCGACGCCATCCGCACCCCTGTCGGCCGCTACGGCGGCGCGCTGGCGGGCGTCCGCGCCGACGATCTGGCGACCGTGCCGCTCAAGGCGCTGATGGAGCGCAACAAGTCCGTCGAGTGGGACCGGGTGGACGACGTGATCCTCGGCTGCGCCAACCAGGCCGGCGAGGACAACCGCAACGTCGCCCGCATGGCCGCCCTTCTGGCCGGCCTGCCAACGGACGTGCCGGGCACCACAGTCAACCGCCTGTGCGGCTCGGGCATGGACGCGACCGGGCTGGCCGCGCGCTCCATCAAGGCCGGCGACGGCGACCTGTGGATCGCCGGGGGGGTGGAAAGCATGTCGCGCGCGCCCTTCGTCATGCCCAAGGCGGAAACGGCCTTCTCCCGCGCCAATGCGGTCTACGACACCACCATCGGCTGGCGCTTCGTCAACAAGCTGATGCAGGAGCAGTTCGGCATCGACAGCATGCCGGAGACGGCCGAGAACGTCGCCGCCGACTTCAAGATCGCCCGCGAGGACCAGGACGCCTTCGCGCTCCGCAGCCAGCAACGCACCGCCGCCGCCATGGAGGCCGGACGACTGGCCGCCGAGATCACGCCGGTGGCCATCCCGCGCCGCAAGGGCGACCCGGTGGCGGTCGACACCGACGAGCACCCGCGCCCGGAAACGACGCTGGAGGCGCTGGCGAAGCTGAAGACGCCGTTCCGCAAGGAAGGCGGCTCGGTGACGGCCGGCAATGCATCCGGCGTCAACGACGGCGCCGCCGCCCTTCTGCTGGCGTCCGATGACGGCGCGAAGCGCCACGGCCTGACCCCGCGCGCCCGCGTGGTCGGCATGGCGACCGCCGGCGTGCCGCCGCGCATCATGGGCATCGGCCCCGCGCCGGCGACCCGCAAGGTGCTCGCCCGGACCGGACTGACGCTCGACCAGATGGATGTCATCGAGTTGAACGAGGCCTTCGCGGCGCAGGCGCTGGCCGTGCTGCGGGATCTCGGCCTGCCCGACGACGCCGAGCATGTGAATCCCAACGGCGGCGCCATCGCGCTGGGCCATCCGCTGGGCATGAGCGGCGCCCGCCTTGTCACCACCGCGCTGAACGAACTGGAACGCCGCCAGGGCCGCTATGCGCTGTGCACCATGTGCATCGGCGTCGGCCAGGGCATCGCCATGGTGATCGAGCGGGTCTGAAGTCCTCACACCCGCCCGGCGCTTAGCCGTGGCATATTGTAAAGAATGAAAGAGCCGGCCCGCAAAGAGGCCGGCCGCCGGGAACAGAGACTGGAACGTCCGAGACAGGAAGGAAACCGGGCCATGAACATGTCCGCGCCCAACGTTGCCATGGACCTGACGAAGCGTCCGCTGGAGCACGAACTGGACCCCATCGAGATCGCCTCGCGCGACGAGATCACGGCCATCCAGACCCGCCGGCTGAAGTGGTCGGTGCGCCATGCCTACGAGAACGTTCCGCACTTCCGCAACAAGTGCGACGAGAAGGGCATCCATCCCCGCGACATCAAGGAACTGTCGGACCTCAGGCACCTGCCCTTCACCACCAAGGACGACCTGCGCGAAACCTATCCCTACGGCATGTTCGCCGTGCCCATGAGCGAGGTGGTCCGCCTCCACGCGTCATCCGGCACCACGGGCCGGCCGACGGTTGTGGGCTACACGCAGCAGGACATCGCCATGTGGTCGCGGGTGATGGCGCGCTCCATCCGCGCCGCCGGCGGCCGTCGCAACATGAAGGTCCATGTCTCCTACGGCTATGGCCTGTTCACCGGCGGCCTGGGCGCGCATTACGGGGCGGAAGCGCTGGGCTGCACCGTCATCCCCATGTCCGGCGGGCAGACGGAAAAGCAGGTGCAGCTCATCCGCGACTTCGAGCCGGACGTCATCATGGTGACGCCGTCCTACATGCTGGTCCTGGCCGACGAGATGGAGCGCCAGGGCATGGACCCGCGCGACAGCAGCCTCAAGATCGGCATCTTCGGCGCCGAGCCCTGGACCAACGACATGCGCACCGAGCTTGAGGGCCGCCTGGGCCTGGACGCCATCGACATCTACGGCCTGTCGGAGGTGATCGGGCCCGGTGTGGGTATCGAGTGCATCGAGACCAAGGACGGCCTGACCCTCTGGGAGGATCACTTCTATCCCGAGATCATCAACCCGCAGACCGGCGAGCCGGTGGCGGACGGCGAGATCGGCGAACTGGTCTTCACCAGCCTCACCAAGGAGGCCATGCCGGTCATCCGCTACCGTACACGCGACCTGACCCGCCTGCTGCCGGGCAGCGCGCGCTCGATGCGGCGGATGGAGAAGATCACCGGGCGGTCCGACGACATGCTCATCATCCGCGGCGTGAACGTGTTTCCGACACAGATCGAGGAACTGATCCTCAAGGACGAACGCCTGTCGCCGCACTATCAGCTCATCGTCGGTCGCCAGGGCCACCTGGACACGCTGAAGGTGCGCGTCGAGATGCGCGCCGGCGTCGACGGCTCGGCCTGCGACACCGCCGCCAAGGAGTTGCAGCACCACATCAAGTCCTTCATCGGCGTCTCTTCGGTCGTTGACGTGGAGCCCCACGGCGCCATCGAGCGCAGCCAGGGCAAGGCCAAGCGCGTCGTCGACCTGCGCAAGGAAGGGGGCTGACGGGGGACGAACCACCCCTTCCCGCCCCGCCGGCCCCTTCCCGCCATCGCCGCCGTCCGGCCCCAGCCTCGGACGGCGGCGATGGACCTTGAACGGGGCTCCCTCGACAGATAGTATCAAATGAAACTGTAACGGATGAAACGAACATCCGCAGGCGAACGGGGAAGCGTCCAATGCTGCAAACCTATCAGTACCCGGAGTTCCAGTACGTCCCGCCCAGGGAGCTTTCGTCGGACACCGTGGCGCGCAGGCCCGCCGTGGTGGTCGGCGCCGGCCCCATCGGCCTGACAGCCGCACTCGACCTTGCCGCGCAGGGCGTGCCGGTGGCGGTTCTGGACGATAACAACACGGTCTCCATCGGCTCCCGCGCGGTGTGCTACGCCAAGCGCGCGCTGGAGGTGTGGGACCGCCTGGGCGTCGCCGCGCCGATGGTGGACAAGGGCATCGGCTGGAAGATCGGCAAGGTCTTTCGCGACGAGGAAATGGTCTACCAGTTCGACCTGCTGCCCGAGGCCGACCACAAGATGCCGGCCTTCATCAACCTCCAGCAGTACTACCTGGAGGAATACCTGGTGGAGCGCTGCAAGGCCTATGGCGACCTGGTGGACCTGCGCTGGAAGAATAAGGTCACGGGCCTGGAGAACACGCCCGACCACGTCGCGCTCACCATAGCCACGCCCGACGGCGACTATCGCCTGGATGCCGACTGGGTCATCGCCTGCGACGGTGCGAAGTCCGACATCCGCGGCATGATCGGTGCCAGCTTCGAGGGGCAGGCCTTCCAGGACCGCTTCCTCATCGCCGACGTGGTGATGAAGGCCGACTTCCCGACGGAGCGCTGGTTCTGGTTCAACCCGCCCTTCCACCGGAACCAGAGCGTGCTGCTGCACAAGCAATGCGACAACGTCTGGCGCATCGACTTCCAACTGGGCTGGGATGCCGACCCGGAGGAAGAGAAGAAGCCGGAAAACGTCATTCCGCGCCTGAAGGCCATGCTGGGCGAGGACACGGAGTTCGAACTGGAGTGGGTGAGCGTCTACCAGTTCGCCTGCCGCCGCATGGAGCACTTCCGCCACGGCCGCCTGCTGTTCGCCGGCGACGCCGCCCACCAGGTCAGCCCCTTCGGCGCGCGCGGGGCGAACACCGGCGTGCAGGACATCGACAACCTGTCGTGGAAGCTGAAACGGGTGATGGACGGCACGGCGCCGGAAAGCCTGCTCGACACCTACGACACCGAGCGGGTCTTCGCCGCCGACGACAACCTGATGAACTCCACCCGATCGACGGACTTCATCACGCCGAAAAGCCCCATCAGCCGCGCTTTCCGCGACGCGACGCTGGATCTGGCCCGCGAGCACCCCTTCGCCCGCGCCCTGGTGAACTCCGGCCGCCTGAGCATGCCGACGCCCTATGGCTCCTCGCCGCTCAACACGCCGGACACGGACGCCTTCAAGGGCAGGATGACGCCGGGCACGCCCGCCGCAGACGCGCCGGTGACGGCCGACGGCCAGTCGGCGTGGCTGCTCAACCGCCTGGGCGGGGATTTCACGGTGCTCTACTTCACGCTGGACGGCGGCGTGCCGGACGAACTGAAGGCCTTCGAGGACGACCCAGCCGGCGTGAAAGTGGTGACGGTCGGCCCCGGTGGGCTCACGGACGTCAAGGGCCTGGCGGCGGAGCGCTACGACGCCACGGCGGGCACCGTCTACCTGATCCGCCCGGACCAGTACGTGGCGGCCCGCTTCCGCACCTTCGACGCGCGCCGCCTGCGGGTGGCGCTGGACACCGCGCTCGGCAAGGGCTGAGGCCCGATTAGAGGGAGGAAATGCCCATGTTCATCGACAAGGACAAGACCGCGCGCGAGGACGGCCTCATGCACCTGAACACCGACCCGAACCTGTCGCGGCCGGACGACTTCTACGAAGCGCTGATCGACGCCCATCGGGGGTTGTCGGACGACCAGAGCCGGGACGTCAACTGCAAGCTGGTGCTGCTGCTCGCCAATCACATCGGCGACATGGATGTCCTGCGGGATGCCCTGGAGATCGCGCGCAAGGGGCATGAGCCGGGGCAGGCGACTTGAGCGTCTGACGGCGCGCGGGGCTTAGGCGCCCCGCACCCGCCGTTCCCGCGACTGTCCAGAAACCGAAAGCAACACCCCTACTCCGCCGCCACCCGCGCTGCGTTTGCCAGCGGCAACAGCGGGTCGCCGGCCTCTTCTCCGAAGCACACCGCGTAGTCATGGCACGCCGCGCAATTGGGCGCCTTGCAGATGACGATGCCCTCCATCTGGCAGAGCTGGCGGTAGAAGAACTTCTTCCATTTCATGTTGTCACCGTTGCGCGCCGCCAAGGGCGCGAAGTGGCGCGTCAGCAGGCCCGACAGCTCCGACCGGTCCGACAGGCCCAGGTCCTGCCACAGGTGGTTGGCGCCCAGCGAGCGTCGGGCGACCATGGCGGCGAGCCAGGCTTCCTCCGGCCGGGTGCCGGTGGTGCGGTGGTCGAGCAGAAGGCGCTTGAGGTCATCTTCCTCCAGCGCCTCGTCCGCACCAGGCACGGCGGACGGCGGATCGACACGGATGTCGCGGCAGCCGGGGAAGTAGGTGGCGAACAGGGCAAGCAGGGCGTCCGGCGCGAGCCCCGTGCCATCGCACAGGGTTCGCGCCGGATCGGCCCGACAGACGGCGACCACGCAGGCGAACACATGCCGGTCGACGGACTCCCCCAAGCCATCGGCGGACATGAGACGCTGGTAGACCGTCTGCATTGTACTTCTCCCTTCAGCGGTTGCGGGGCGGCTGGCGGTGGATGTGGATTCCGGCTTTCGCAGGAATGACCGGCAGCTAAAATTCCCGTCACACCAGCGAAGGCTGAGGCCCACACCCGATGCCGGCCGCGCCTTCCCTCACGCCGCCGCTTCGGCCGGAGCGTGGGTCTGGCAGCTGTTGCCGCAGACCTTGCTGCACGAGTTGCAGCCGACACAGTTGCCCGGATTGGCGACCGTCATGACCTTGCGCTCGATGTCCTCGTCATCGTCGAAGGGGTCGACAAGCTCGCCCTCGTCGTTGACGCCCTTCAGTTCCAGCACGCCCTGGTCGCAGACCTTGTAGCAGCGGCCGCAGCCGATGCAGCTGTCGCTGTCGATGCTTTCCAGGTACTGCGGCACCCACGGCGAGCCGTCGCGCCGGGCAAAGGTGATGGAAGCCATGACAATCCCCTCTTAAATCGATTGAACTCTGCCGCCCGACGCTCCGCGTCGGGACGTGCGTTCATGCGCCACGCAGGGTCACGCGCCTGACCGGCGCGGGGTCGCAGTGTGTGCCCCGCACACGCCTCCGGCTCCGCGATCCTATTCGCCTTGCCCGCTCGCACAGCGAGCGGGCAAGGCTCCGGCCCCGCCGCACCATATCAAGACGCGGCGGCGGCCTTCTCCGCCTGCTTCAACTCCGCGCGGGCGGCCGTCAGTTCGGCATAGGCGTCGTGAGTGGCCTGTGCCACGTCCATGATCTTCTCCCAGTCCACCGGCAGTTCCTCCGACAGGTCGTGGAGGTTCATCTTGGCGTTGGTGGCCCGCGCGCTGAGCTTTTTCACGCGCGCCTTCAGCTCCTCGATGTCGCTCATGGCCGGCCCCTCATGCGTCCGCGACAGCCGGAAAGGTTTCGATCCACTTGACCGCGTCGGCGACCATCTTCTCGCCCGCCTCCTCCAGCTTGGCGACGGTCTCGAAGCCGAAGCGGTGGACGTCGCGCAGGGACTTGGCGACCACCACCAGACGGCCCGTCGTCATGATGACGCGGCCGAAACCCTCGTGGCTCATCTTCATCATGGGGCTGCACATCTTGCCCGTGCGGCGTTCCACAGCGAGGCCGACAGCAGCGTAGAACAGTTCCACCCGCCACAGGATGTCGGGGTCCGGGTCGCCGATGATGGGGATCTCGCGGCGCTGTTCCCTGGTGACGATGAAGTCGTCCAGCAGCTCGCGGTCGGATTTCTTTTCCCAGGCGCCGTAGCTGTCCTGGGCGCGGATCTGGCTGACAAGCTCCTTCACGAAGGGGCCTTTCATGGCTGCCGCCTCCTCGGGCGTCAGCTCCAGCACGGGCGCGTCGGTCATCGGGTCAGTCCTCCTCGTCCAGGAACGACAGGTCGCGTTCGTCGGTCTTGCCCAGGGCCTTGCGCAGCCAGGGCGGCGGCGTGCCCTTGAGCATCGCCACGGTGCGGTCCAGAACCTGTGTGATGGGCTCGGGCTCGGGCACCTTGATGGGGTGGACCCGCGCCGCCACCACCTTGGCCGCCGCCGGGCCGCCGATGGCCTTCACGAACAGGATGGCGCAGCCGTCCAGCGCGCCGATCTTGGCCGCGATGCGGTCTTCGCCGTCGTCGGTGTGCTTGCCTTCCTCGTTGCTCGTGTTGTCGAACTGCATGGCTTCGAGGAAGCGGTATCCAGCATCATCAACCTCGTAGACGGCGATGTTGCGGGCCGAGGCGAAGTGCGCGTCGACGGTTTTCATATCCTGGGTGGTGAAGGCGATCTTCATGGTGCCCCTCTTGCGTTCCGGCCGTGCGGCGAGCGTGGTGTCTCCGTCGGCATCCTCAACCAGCCGCAGCTTGCGAACCGCCATGGCTCCCCTCCCCTGACCCGAGTCCGGCCCAGTCGGCCGGGCTGGCGTGGTGGGCGTGGTCGATGAAGGTGTTGGCGAGGTCGCAGACCAGCGCCCGCGTGCCGCGATAGCCCACAAGCGTCTGATGCGCCGCGCCGATGCGGTCGAACTGCGGGAAGCCGACGCGGAACAGCGGCAGGCCCAGGCGTTCGCTCGCCTGTCGGCCGTGGCTGTGGGTGACGAGCAGGTCGGCGCCGGTTTCCGCCGCGCCGGTTTCCAGGTCGCCCAGGTCGCCGACGATCACCTTGCCGCAGTCCAGCGCCTCCAGGTGCGGGGCGGGCATGGTGGTGACCACCGTGGAAAGCTCCGCGCCCATGCCGGTGAAGATCGGCCCCAGCGCCCACAGAAGGTCGGGCTCGGCGGCGATGGCGATGCGCTTGCCTCCGAAGTGAAAGTGGCCGTCCAGCATGGCGTCCACCAGTTGGCTGCGCTGGCGGCGCAGGCGTTTGGGCACCGGCTGGCCGCTGATCTCGGCCAGCGTCACCACCAGCCGGTCCACCGCCTCCAGCCCCGTCAGCCCGTCGATGAAGCGGGTCGGCACGCCCGTGCGGGCCTCCAGCCGCTCTCCGCTGATGCGCATGTGCTCCCCGATCGCCAGCGTGCAGGCGGAGCGGTGCATGCGGCCCATGTCCTCAAGCGTCGTGCCGCCGTAGGTGGTGCCGATGTGGCGGCCCGGCACGTGCCCGTCGAGCGATCCCGACAGGTCGGGCAGGTTGATGGGCTCCAGTCCGAAGGCCTCGATGATCTCGCGCAGTTCGTCCACATCGCCGGGGCTCATGTGTGCGCCGGCCAGCACGTTGATCTGCCGGAGCGTGCGCGTGCCGTCGCCCTGGGGCACGAAGCGGTCGATCATGGCCGAGACCGCCTTGCCCCACCCTTCCTGCACCCCGCCGGCGAAGTCCGGCGTCGCGGCGAAGACCAGCTGCGTGTCGCCCAGTGTTTCGGCGTGCCTCGCCTGGATGGTGCGGACGTCGGCGAAGGTGTCCTCGCCGCGGGTTTCCGTCAGCCCGGTGGAGCAGATGCCGATGATCTTCGGCCTGGCGCGCGCATGGATGTTCAGCACCGCCTGTTCCACGTTGTCCATGCCGCCGAGGATGGTGGTCACCTCGTTCATGGCGGTGGTCTGGAACGGGATCGCTTCCTTGAAGTGGCGCACCAGCAGCACCAGCGCGAACGCCGTGCAGCCCTGGCTTCCGTGGAACAGCGGCAGGCAGCCGTCCAGGCCGAGATACGCCATGGCCGCACCCAGGGGCGGGCTCATCTTCAGCGGGTTGGTGGAGGCGGACTTGCGCGCGATGACGAACGTGTCGCTCGGCTTGTGCATGGCTTCAGCCCTCCCCGCCCGTCAGGATGTTTCCGTCGGCGTCCCAGGGCGCGTCCTTCTGGACGGTCGCCCACATGGGATTGTTCACGGCCTTGTCGAGCTGGCGCACCAGTTCCACCATGCCGACGTAGCCGGCGTAGGCGTAGTGCCGCTCCTGGTTGATATCCAGCCACGGCCGGCGGGCCTTCAGCGCCACGAACTGGGTGCGACCGCCCGACAGCATGATGTCGGCCTCGCCCTCCTCCAGCATCCGGTACATCTCGGGCGCGGGAATGGCGCCCACCAGCGCGCTTTCCTCGCCGTCCATGAGGTCGAGCGCGCGCGCCTTGTCGTTGCTGGTGGCCTTGCGGACGGAGGTGCGCACCACCTCCATCCCCACCTCTTGCAGCGCGGAGACCACCGACCAGCTCTTGTGGCCGCCGGTGTAGAGCAGCACCTTCTTGCCATCCAGCCGCGGCTTGTAGGCACGGATCGCGGCCCAGGCGTTTTCCTCTTCCTTCGCGATCAGCGCTTCCGCGCGGTCGATGAGCGAGGCGTCCGCGCCCTGCTGTACCAGTAGACGGCTCATGGTGCGCAGGACGTCGGAGGTGTCCTCGATGCCGTAGAAGCTGCCCTCGAAGTACGGAATGCCCCACCGCTCCTGCATCTTGCGGCCGACGTTTATCATCGCCTGGGAACAGACCATCATGTTCACCCGCGCCCGGTGGGCGGTGGCGACGTCGCGATAGCGGGCATCACCGGTGATGCAGGCGCGCAGCCGGATGCCCAGCTTCTCGAACAGGGGCCTGACCTGCCACAACTCGCCGGAGAGGTTGTATTCGCCGATGATGTTGACGTCCGTCGGGCCGGCGTCGTCGGGTTCCATGGTGCCGATGACGTGGTCGAGCAGCGCCTCCCCGCCCAGCTTGTTGCCCAGGTTCTTTGATCCCACGAAGCCCGGCGCGTTGACCGGAATGACCGGTACGCCCAGCTTTTCCGTCGCCACCTCGCAGACCTTTTCCACGTCGTCGCCGATCAGCGCCGGAACGCAGGTCTGGTAGACGAAGACGGCCGGCGGGTTGCGGTCGGCGATCACGTCCTTGATGGCCTTCCACAGCTTCTTCTCGCCGCCGTGGATGACATCCAGCTCGCTCATGTCGGTGGTGAAGCCCATGCGGTACAGCTTCGACCCGGACGACGCCGCATGGCGGTTGTCCCAGGCATTGCCGGCGCAGGCGATGGGGCCGTGCACCAGATGGACCACATCGGTGATCGGCTGCAGGGCGATGAGCGCCCCGTCATAGGCACAGCCGCCGGCGGCGGCACCGGGCATCAGGCCCTTGGTGGAACAGCCTCTCTTGCGCTCGGAGTCCGACTTCGCCTGGTTGGTGGCGCAGCCGGGCTCGTTGAACAGCTCCTGGACTTTCTGCTTCAGCATCGCGGTCTCCTCGGCGGAACGGGGGAGTGGTCCCGAGGGGGTGATGCCTGCGTGGTTGCAACCCCTGTGCCAGAGGGAAAACGGCGGATTTTCAAGGGGTTGGGGGAGTGTCGCTTTGTCGCGTCCGTGCCAATTGTCGGATGTGTGACATGGCTTCTCGCCCCCCACAAAAGAAAACCGGCCGGAAGGTTTCCCTTCCGGCCGGCTTCCGCGAGAGAAGCGGTTCCGGCGCTACCGGGTGAGGTCGAACGAGTAGTCCGTCACGCCGGTCTCGTTGGTGGCGGCATCGATCGTGTCGAACACCTTGTCCAGCAGCGTCACCAGCACGCGCAGGCCACCCTGGTAGCCCCAGGTGGGGAAACGGTGGTGGTGGTGACGGTCGAAGATCGGGAACGTCAGGCGGATCAGCGGGATCTTCAGGTCACGCTCCAGGTACTTGCCGTAGGAGTTGCCGATCAGGAAGTCGGCCGGCTCCGTCGCCAGCAGGGAGCGCAGGTGCCACAGGTCCTTGCCGGCCCACACCTGGCAGCCTTCACCATAGGGCGAGGAGGCCAGAAGCGCTTCCATCTGCTTGCCCCAGGACTTGGTGCCGTTGGTGGCCAGCACGTGGGTCGGCTCGGCGCCCAGTTCCATGACGAACTGCGCCATGCCCAGGCAGAAGTCCGGGTCGCCGTAGATGGCGAACTTCTTGCCGTGCAGGTGGCTCATGCTGTCGGCGATGGCGTCGACCAGGCGGCCGCGCTCCACCAGCAGCTCTTCCGGGATGTCCTTGCCCGTCAGTTCCTTGACGGCCATCAGGAAGGCATCGGTGCCCTGCACGCCCAGCGGGTAGTTGAGCGCCTTGACCTGCTGGCCCACGCTTTCGGCGTATTCCAGGGTCTTGGCGGTGCAGGCCTGCTGCATCGACAGGGTCGCCTTGGCGTTCATGGCCGCCTTGGTGTCCTCGATGCTGGTGCCGCCGGCATACATGTTGAAGGTGCCGTCGGCCGGCATGTCGTAGACGTCGGAAACATCGGACAGCAGGGTGTACTCGACGCCCATCATGTCCAGCATGCGCTTGATTTCGCGGTTGTTGGCGACCGCGAAACCGTCGAAGCCGGGGATGATGTTGAGGCTCTCGCCGGCCGTTCGCTCCTGCTTCTTCCAGAAGTACTGCAGGATGCCCTTCATCATGTTGTCGTAGCCGGTGGTGTGGCTGCCGACGAAGGCCGGAGTGTGCGCGAACGGCACGTCCAGGTCCTCGGGGATGGAGCCCTTTTCCTTCGCCGCGGAGGTGAAGGCGTGCAGGTCGTCGCCGATGACTTCCGCCATGCAGGTGGTGGAGACGGCGATCATCTTCGGCTTGTACAGCTTGTGGGCGGTGCCCAGGCCGTCGACCATGTTGGTCAGGCCGCCGAACACGGCCGCGTCTTCCGTCATGGACGAGGAGACGGCCGAGGACGGCTCCTTGAAGTGGCGCGACAGGTGCGAGCGGTAGTAGGCGACGCAGCCCTGCGAGCCGTGCACGAACGACAGGGTATCGGCGAAACCGGCGGCGGCGAACACGGCACCCAGCGGCTGGCAGGCCTTGGCGGGGTTCACGACCAGGGCCTCGCGGGCCAGGTTCTTCTCACGGTAGTCCCAGGACTTGGTCCAGTCCGCGATCTCCTGGACCTTTTCGTCCGGGTGGCCGCACTCGAACTGTTCCTTCTTCGCCTTGAACATTTCGGTGTATTCGGGCTGGCGGAACAGCGGCTGATGGTCGAGGACCTTTTCAACGCTCTGAGGCATATCGGATACTCCTGAACAGTGTGGAGCCGGAGGTCGGAGGCCGCTTACGCGGCCTTCCACGGAGCCTGGAACAGACCCCACACCGGGTTGTTGATCGCCATGTCCATGTCGCGGGCGAAGATGGCGAAACCGTCATAGCCGTGGTACGGGCCCGAGTAGTCCCACGAGTGCATCTGGCGGAAGGGCACGCCCAGCTTCTGGGTCGGGTACTTTTCCTTGACGCCGGAGCCCACCAGGTCGGGGCGCAGGCCCTCGATGAACTTCTCAAGCTCGAAGGCCGACGCATCGTCGTAGATGAGCGTGCCTTCCTTCACGTAGTCGCCGGTGCGCTGGTAGTCGTCGTTGTGGGCGAACTCGTAGCCCGTGCCGACGATCTCCATGCCCAGGTCCTCGTAGGCGGTGACGACGTGACGCGGGCGCAGGCCGCCGACGTACAGCATCACGGTCTTGCCCTCCAGGCGCGGACGGTACTTTTCCGTAACCGCGTCGACCAGCGGACGGTACTTGGCGATGACCTTCTCGGCGTTCTGCTGGATCGTCTCGTCGAACTGCTTGGCGATGTTGCGCAAGCTGGCCTCGATCTGAGACGGACCGAAGAAGTTGTACTCCATCCAGGGCACACCATACTTTTCTTCCATGAAGCGGCAGATGTAGTTCATGGAACGGTAGCAGTGGATGAGGTTCAGCTTGCCCTTGGGCGCGCGCTCCAGCTCCGCCAGGGTGGCGTCGCCCGACCACGACCCGATGACCCGCAGGCCCATCTCTTCCAGCAGGATGCGCGAGGCCCAGGCGTCGCCGCCGATGTTGTAGTCACCGATGATGACGACGTCGTAGTCGGTGCCTTCCCACTGCACGTCGGCCTTTTCCAGCACCCAGTCGCGCACGGCGTCGTTGGCGATGTGGTGGCCCAGCGACTGGGACACGCCGCGGAAGCCCTCGCAGCGGACCGGCACGATGGTCTTGCCGGTTTCCTTGGCCTTCTTGCGGGCGACGGCCTCGATGTCGTCACCGATCAGGCCGATCGGGCATTCCGACTGCACCGAGATGCCGTTGTTCAGCGGGAACAGCTCGTTGATCTCGTCGATCGTCTTTTCCAGCTTCTTGTCGCCGCCGAAGACGATGTCGCGTTCCTGGAAATCGGTCGTGAACTGCATGGTGCCGAAGGCGTTCACGCCCGTGGTGCCGATGTAGTAGTTGCGGCGCTGGGACCAGGAATAGTGACCGCAGCCGACCGGACCATGGCTGATGTGCACCATGTCCTTGATCGGGCCCCAGACCACGCCCTTGGAACCGGCGTAGGCGCAGCCGCGCACCGTCATCATGCCCGGAACGGACTTCACGTTGGACTTGACGCCGCAGTCCGACTTGCCGTCGGCCACGTTCAGGTGCTTCTTGCGCTTCTTGGCGCCCTTCTCGGGATACGCCTCGAGGACTTCCTCGATCAGCTTCTTCGAAAGCTCGGCGTCGTTGGTGTAGTCAAGGCTCATCGCCTTCCCTCCTTCAAGTACCGGCCCGGAAGGGCCCGGAGCGGGGTCCGGCGGCACCGCGCGCCCCCTTCAGCGCATGGATGCGGCGCGGCCGGACCCGCCAGGTTGGATGCTTGGTCGCGCCTTAGTTGGCGGCCGCGGCTTCCTTGGCGGCCAGCTCCGCGAGGGCCTGTTCCTCGGTCTTCATGATGCCGAAGTCCATCAGCATCTCTTCCAGCTCTTCCATGGAGATCGGGGTCGGAATGACGCCCTGGCCGCCGTTGGCGTGGATCTTCTTGGCGAGCTGGCGGTATTCCTCAGCCTGCTGGCAGTCCGGGTTGTACTGGATGACCGTCTGGCGGCGCAGTTCGGCGTGCTGGACGATGTTGTCGCGCGGCACGAAGTGGATCAGCTTGGAGCCCAGCTTGGCCGCCAGGGCCTCGGCCAGTTCCAGTTCCTTGTCGGTCTGGCGCTCGTTGCAGATCAGGCCGCCCAGGCGGACGCCGCCGGAGTTGGCGTACTTCAGGATGCCCTTGGAAATGTTGTTGGCGGCATACAGCGCCATCATCTCACCGGACATGACGATGTAGATTTCCTGGGCCTTGTTCTCACGGATCGGCATGGCGAAACCGCCGCACACCACGTCGCCCAGCACGTCGTAGGACACGTAATCGACGCCTTCATACGCGCCGTTCTCTTCCAGGAAGTTGATGGCGGTGATGACGCCGCGGCCGGCGCAGCCGACGCCCGGCTCCGGACCGCCGGACTCGACGCACTTGATGTCCATGTAGCCGATCTTCAGCACGTCCTCGAGTTCCAGGTCCTCGACGGACCCGGCCTCGGCGGCCAGGTGCAGCACGGTGTCCTGGGCCTTGGCGTTCAGGATCAGGCGGGTGGAGTCCGCCTTGGGGTCGCAGCCCACGATGAGGATTTTCTGATCCAGTTCCCGCAGGGCGGCCAGGGTGTTCTGCGAGGTGGTGCTCTTACCGATGCCACCCTTGCCGTAGAAGGCGATCTGACGCAGCGACATGGAATTCTCCTTCCTGAGTGTGTGCTGTGTGCGAAACTCTGCGGCGGGGTCGCTCCCGCCTCGCAGGCCCTTCCTTGCAGCGGCCGTGCCAGTTCCGCAGCTCATCGCTTGCGAAAGGAAAAATCCTTTTTTATCATGCGACTACACCGGCACTCCGGGTCTCGGAAGGGCCGATGCGGGCCTGTTGCGAACCCGACAATCCGCCGACACAGTGTCGCGACCCCCACAGCGGGAGCCCGGCGCCAGAGGTATCCGAATAAGGGTTTCCCCACATTTTTGTAGCGGGCATACTACGCGGCACATCCAGGCTTCAGAAGTGTTCCGGGAGATCGCGGCCGTGACCATCGCCGCCCGCGCCAGCACGGCGCCTCCGCCGCCCGCCGTCGGGCACTCCACCAACCTGGTGGGGGTGCCGACGCCGCTGCTGGCAAGCCGCGCCTACAACGAGCATCCCGTGCCGCTGCCCATCGCCGGCGTGCGCGAAATGAACCGATCGTTCTTCACCATGCTGGACGACAGCCCGACGCTGGCCGACGCGGCGGAGGCCTTCCATAAATACATGGCCGCCGTCTTCGACCTGGAGCCGGAGCAGCACGAAAAGGCGCGGCGCAGCGACGGTGGCGTGCGGCGGTTCCGGTCCAGCTACCTGCGCCTGTTCAAGGGGTGGGGCTACGACAACAACAGCCCCGAGGGGGCGGTGCTGAAGGGCTGGGTGGAAAGCCGCTTCGGCCTGTTCCCAACCTTCCACAAGGGGCCTATCCCGGCCATGGGATGCAAGGCGTGGGCGGATTACATCAGCGAAAAGATGTCGAGCCGCTTCCACAACAACAGCATTTACGTGCAGCTGGACATCATGTACGGCTTCTGCCAATGGGCGCTGGAGCGGTTCATCGCACCGGGGGAAAGCCACCTGACGCTCTGGCGCGGTGTGAACGACTACGACGAGCACCAGATGGTGGAGCGGCTGGACAAGCGCCGCGTGGTCATCCGCATGAACAACCTCGTCTCCTTCACGTCGGAGCGGGAGATCGCGGACTGTTTCGGCGACAACATCCTGGAAGCGCGCGTGCCGGCGGCCAAGGTGGTCTTCTTCTCGCGCCTTCTGCCGGTGCATCCGCTGAAAGGCGAGGACGAGTTCCTCGTTATCGGCGGCGATTATGCCGTCAACGTGTCATACTTCTAATCAAGAGGCCGCAGCGGAACGCGGTCACGAAGGGAGAAACGGCGGGAAATGTTCGTCAAGCACCCCGCAGAGGGTGCCGAGGCTTCACGCATCGAGACACAAGGACACCGCCTGACCATGGAGAGTCCCGACCTGCACGCCCGGGCGCTCGGCGCCTACCTGGGCCTGGCCGTGGGCGATGCCCTGGGCGCCACCGTCGAGTTCATGACGCGCAGCGAAATCCAGGCGCAATACGGCGTACACGCCAAGATGATCGGCGGCGGCTGGCTGCGGTTGAAGCCCGGCCAAGTGACCGACGACACGGAAATGTCGCTGGCGCTGGGCCGGTCGCTGGTGCGCTCCGGCGGCTTCGACCTGGGCGACGTCAACCAGTCCTTTGCCGAGTGGCTGCGCACCAAGCCCAAGGACGTGGGAAACACCTGCCGACGCGGCATCCGGCGCTACATCACCAAGGGCACGCTGCAGACCGAGTACCACGAGGGCGACGCCGGCAACGGCGCCGTCATGCGCACCCTGCCAGCCGTGCTGGCCACCCTGCCCGACGCCGCGCGCTGCGCCGAGTGGTGCCGGCAGCAGGCCCACATCACCCACAACCACCCGCTTTCGGACGATGCCACGGTGACGGTGGGCGAGATGGTCCGGCGTCTGATCCTGGGCGGCACCATGCGCGACTGCCGCGAACTGGCGACGGACCTGGTGGAGCGCCACAAGACCTTCCGCTTCGAGCCCTACAAGGGCCAGAGCAGCGCCTATGTGGTCGATACCATCCAGACCGTGCTGCACTTCTACTTCCGGACGGACAGCTTCAAGCAGTGCATCATCGAAACCGTCAACCAGGGCGGCGACGCCGACACCACGGGCGCCATCGCCGGCATGCTGGCTGGCGCGACCTATGGCGTGGACGCCATCCCCCGTCCCTGGCTCACCCGCCTCGACGGCACGGCCAAGGGCGAAATATTCAAGCAGACCAACGCCTTGCTGACGCTTTCCGGCATCGAGACGTAACGCGGAAGAAGGACCCTCCCATGGCCGACGTGGTGTTCTATGAAAAGCCCGGTTGCCGCAACAACACGAAGCAGAAGGCGTGGCTGTCCACCTCGGGCCACACGGTCGAAGCACGCAACCTGCTCACTGAACCGTGGACGGCCGGGGACTTGGCCGCCTACTTCGGCGACCGGCCGGTGACCGAGTGGTTCAACACGGCGGCGCCGGCGGTGAAGGCCGGCACCGTGGACCCGGCGTCCGTGACGGCCGAGGCGGCGCTGGCGCTCATGCTGGCCGACCCGCTGCTCATCCGCCGCCCGCTCATGCGCGTGGGCCACGAGCGCCGCGTGGGCTTCGATCCGGCGGCCGTGCGCGACTGGATCGGCCTGACCGACGAGGACAAGGGCGACGTCGAGACCTGCCCGAGCCTGCAAACGCCCCACCAGTGCCCCGACCCCGCGCCCTGACGCCTCGGCCATGAACCACTAGAACGCCTTCCCCTCCGGCGCGGTCGCGCCTGAGGGGCGTTCAAGCGCCACTGAGGCTCACGCCCCTTACGGGCGCGGGGTCGCAGTCGCGACTCTATGTCGCCCTTTTCGATCACGTTCGATTGAAAAAAAAGGCACTAGCGCGGGGAGTGCGCGGGGGCTGCCGGCTCCCTCGAATTTCGTTCGTGTTCTTCCCTCACCATTCCGTCGCCTGTTCCGCCAGGGCCTGCAACGTCTGCTCCGCCGCATCGGCGACCGCCGGGTCGTCGTCGGCCGCCAGTTCCTGGAGGACCGGCGCCGCCGTCGTGTCGGCGCATTTCTCCAGGGCCTCGGCCACCGCGCCCCGCACCGCCGGCTTGCGGTCCCGGGCCAGACGACAGAGCCAGGTGACCGCCGCCCGGCCGCCCAGGTCGCCCAGCGCGGCGACCACCGCCAGACGGCCGTCCAGGTCCGCCCGCTCCGCCGCCCGGCCAAGCAGCACCGCCGTGTCCGCATCCGCCACCGGGGCGAGCGCCCGGACCACGCGCGGCAGGTCCACCGGGGCCGCCGTCGACAGCCACGTCTCCAGCGGCGCCCGCCCCGCCGGAAGGCCCAGAGACCCAAGCGCCAGCGCCGCAGCCGCCGCCACGCCCGGCGCCGGATCGGTGAGCAGGGCCTCCAGCGCCGGCCCGCTCGGCCGCAGCCGCAGGCGCGCCGCCAGGTCGCAGGCCGCAACCCGCACGGCCGGCGCCTCATGCGTCAGGTGCCGGCGGGCCAGCGGAGCCGCCGGGCGATGGCGCAGGGTCGCCAGGCAGCCGAGCGCCAGGGCCAGCGACTCGGACGACAGCGCGTCGAGCGTCGCCAGGTCCGTGACCACGCTGGCGCAGGCGGGATCGTTAAGCCGCGCCAGCGCCGCCAGCGCAGCCCGCATCTCCGGCGCCCCGACGTCGCGGTCGAAGCCGGCGAAACGATGCGCGAGCCGCAGCAGCGGCGCCGTCGCCGCCCGGTCGCCCCGGCCGCCCAGGGCATCGGCCAGCGCGACGAAGGCCGCCATGGCGGGGCGCCCGTCGTCGAGCAGCGCATCCAGCCGCGCGATCAGATCCGCTGTCGCGGCCGACTCCAGGTCTTCGAGCACCACCTGCGGCGCCTCTTCAGGCTCGGGACACGGCCCCGGCGCGGCGGGCGCGGGCTGCGCCAGAGGGCGCCGCGGAAAGCTGAACAGGTCGCCCTGCGTCCGCCCCGACGCGCGCCGCCGCGTCCGGCTGCCGCGCTTGGCCGCCGCCGGACGCTCCGGCGGCCTGACCGGACCGCCGGGGGGCGGGGATGGCTCGGGCAAGGGAAGGCTGAGGCTGTCGGGCACCATGGCACCTGTCGCGAGTTCCGTTTCTGTTCCGTGCGGCCGATGATGGCGGCAATGAGAACATTCTGTCAACATGCTCGCGGCTGCGGCGTCCGTTGGTGACGAAATGGGCAGGTGGCCGCCTGGGACCAAAAGGGCGTGCAAAAAAGTGCGATTTTCGGGTGTAATGGAATTGGCACAATCGGTGCATTCCGCTAAAAGGACGACTTGGATCACCCGCCCCGCTTACGCCTTTAAACGTGCGGCGTTTTCGGGTCGGCCGGCGACGGGCCACGGCGGCGCCGGCTCCATCGATGGAAGAGGCATGTCCCCCGACATCCATTCAGGTTCCGCCAGCGCAAACGTTTCCGCGGGCGCCGTGCCGCGCCTTGTCTTGCGCGGCATCACCAAGGCCTTTCCCGGCACCGTCGCCAACGACGATGTGAGCCTCGCCTTGCGCGCCGGCGAAATCCACGCGCTGCTGGGCGAGAACGGCGCCGGCAAGTCGACGCTGGTGAAAATCGTCTACGGACTGCTCCAGGCCGATTCGGGCGATGTCCTGTGGGAAGGACGGCCTGTCGTCATCCCCTCCCCCGCCGAGGCGCGCAAGCTTGGCATCGGCATGGTCTTCCAGCACTTCTCGCTGTTCGACTCGCTGACCGTGGCCGAGAACGTGGCGCTGGGAATTGGGGATAGGACGCCGATCCGCGTCCTGGAAGACCGCATCCGCGAGGTCTCGGAACGCTACGGCCTGCCGCTGGACCCGCGCCGCCCCGTCCATGCCCTGTCGGTGGGCGAGCGCCAGCGCGTCGAGATCGTGCGGTGCCTGCTGCAGGACCCCAAGCTGCTCATCATGGACGAGCCGACCAGCGTGCTCACCCCGCAGGAGGCCGAGCAGCTGTTCACCACCCTGCGCGCCCTGCGCGACGAGGGGCGGACGATCCTCTACATCTCCCACAAGCTGGACGAAATTCGCGCGCTGTGCGGCCGGGCGACCATCCTGCGGGCCGGCAAGGTGGTGGATGCCTGCGACCCGACGGAAAAGACGGCGCGCGAGCTGGCGCAGATGATGATCGGGTCCGACTACGCCACGCCCGCCGGTGCGGCGGAAGGCCGCAAGACCGGGGAAGCACGGCTGACGGTCCACAACCTCAACCTTGCCGCCTCGGGCCCCTTCGGCACGACGCTGGTGGACGTGGACCTGGAGGTGCGCGGCGGCGAGATCCTGGGAATCGCGGGCGTCGCGGGCAACGGGCAGGCGGAGCTTCTGTCGGCCCTGTCCGGCGAGCTTCTGGTGCAGGACCCGGGCTCCGTGCGGCTGGAGGGCGTACCCAGCGGACATCTGGGCCCGCGCCAGCGCCGCGCCATGGGCCTGGGCTTCGTGCCCGAGGAACGGCTCGGCCGGGGTGCCGTGCCCGACATGAGCCTGGCGGAGAACGCCCTTCTGTCGCGCGGCACCGGCGACGACATGGTCTCGCGCGGCATGATCCGCTTCAGCCGCGCCCATGGGCTGGCGGAAAAGATCATCGACGCCTACAACGTCGTGGCCGGCAAGGGCGCACACGCCACGGCCAAGAGCCTGTCGGGCGGCAACCTCCAGAAGTTCATCATCGGCCGCGAGATCATGCGGAAACCCCGCATCCTGATCGCCGCGCACCCCACCTGGGGCGTGGACGCGGGCGCGGCGGCGGCCATTCATCAGGCGCTCATGGACCTGCGGGACGAGGGGACGGCGGTCCTGATCGTCAGCCAGGACCTGGACGAGCTGTTCGTGCTGTCCGACCGCATCGCCGTCATGTATCACGGCCGCCTGTCGCAAAGCCGCCCCGCCCACGAGGCGACAGTGGAGCAGATCGGCCTGCTCATGGGCGGCGTGTTCGATACGACCGACGCCTGGGAGGGTGACGCCCATGCGTCCTAGCCTGGAACTGCGCAGCCACACGCCGCGCTCCGTAATCTACCTGACGCCCGTCATCGCGGCGCTGCTGACGGCCTTTGCCGGCGGCGTGTTGTTTGCGGCACTGGGATACCCGCCGCTGGAGGCTCTGTACGCCTTCTTCATTCAGCCGCTGACCAGCCTCAACGGCTTGGCGGAGATCGGCGTGAAGGCCACGCCGCTGGTGCTCATCGGCATCGGCCTGTCCATCGGGTTCCGGGGCAACGTCTGGAACATCGGCGCCGAGGGCCAGTTGACCCTGGGCGCCGTCTGCGGCGGCGCCGTCGCCCTGGCCTTCTACGAGGTGGAGGGCTTCTGGCTGCTGCCGCTGATGGTGATCGCCGGCACGCTGGGCGGCATGGCATGGGGCGCCATTCCCGCACTGCTGAAGACCAGGTTCAACGCATCGGAAATCCTGGTCAGCCTGATGCTGACCTACGTGGCGACGCTGTTCCTCAGCTATCTCGTCCACGGGCCGCTCATGGACCCGGAGGGCTTCAACTTCCCGCAGAGCCGCCTGTTCCACGACAGCGCCCTGCTGCCGACGCTGATCCCCTTCACCCGCCTGCACCTCGGGGCGGCCATCGCCCTGTTCATCGTGGTGGCCGGCTGGTTCGTCATGGCGCGCACACTGATCGGCTTCCAGGTCAAGGTCATCGGCCTGACCCCGGCCGCCGGCGGCTATGCCGGGTTCAGCCAGAAGAAGGTGGTGTGGATAGCCTTCCTCACCTCCGGCGGGCTGGCCGGCATGGCCGGCCTGTTCGAGGTGGCGGGCCCCATCGGCCAGCTTTCGCCCAGCGTCTCGCCCGGCTACGGCTTCACGGCGATCATCGTTGCCTTCCTGGGCCGCCTGCACCCCGTCGGCATCCTGCTGGCCGGGCTGCTGATGGCGCTGTCGTACCTGGGCGGTGAGGTGGTGCAGATCGAACTGGGCCTGCCGCTTGCCATCACCGGCGTCTTCCAGGGCATGCTGCTGTTCTTCCTGCTGGGCGCCGACCTGTTCACCCGCTACCGCCTGCGCTGGCACCGCACGCCCGCCGCCGGCACGGCCGCCGGGGCCGCGCGTCCCGCCGAGGCCCGTGAGGAGGCCGCCTGATGGAATCCTTCGTTCCCTTCATCGTCATCATGCTGGGTGCCGCAACGCCGCTGATCTTCGCGGCCATCGGCGAACTGGTGACGGAGAAGTCCGGCGTGCTGAACCTGGGCGTCGAGGGCATGATGCTCATGGGCGCGGTCTCGGCCTTTGCGGTATCCATCTCCACGGGCTCGACCACGCTGGGCCTTCTGGCGGCCATGGGCGCGGGCGTGCTCATGGCGCTGCTGTTCGGGCTGCTGACACTCACGCTTCTGGCAAACCAGGTGGCCTGCGGCCTGGCGCTGACGATCTTCGGCATCGGCCTGTCCAGCTTCGTCGGCAAGGACTACGTGGGCAAGCCGCTCGACGCCCTGCCGTCCGTCGACCTGGGTTGGCTGTCGGACATTCCCGTCCTCGGCCCCGTGCTGTTCAGCCAGGACCTGATGGTCTATGCCGCCATTGCCGTTGTCGGCGCGGTCGCCTGGTTCCTCTACCACACGCGCGCCGGCCTGGTGCTGCGCGCGGTGGGCGAAAGCCACCATGCGGCCCATGCCATCGGCTATCCGGTCATCCGCATCCGCTACATGGCGGTCGCCTTCGGCGGCGCCATGGCGGGCCTGGGCGGCGCCTACCTCAGCCTTGCCTACACGCCCATGTGGGTGGAGAACATGACCGCCGGCCGCGGCTGGATCGCGCTGGCGCTGGTGGTCTTCGCCACATGGCGGCCGTTTCGCGTGCTGCTGGGCGCCTGGCTGTTCGGCGGCGTGACCATCATGCAGCTTCATGCGCAAGGGGCGGGCATCGCCGTGCCCTCGCAATTGATGAGCATGCTGCCCTATATCGCGACTATCGTCGTGCTGGTGCTGATCTCGCGCGATGCCACGCGCATCCGCATGAACGCGCCGGCCTCCATCGGCAAGGTGTTCCACCCGGAGCGCTGACCGTCCTTGCCGGCCTTTGCCTTCCGTGTCCTGTCCTTTCAGGGAGTGAGTGTGGGATGAAGACCAAGACCTGGACCCTGACGCGCCGTGCGGCGCTCAGCCTCGCGGCCGGCGCCCTGGCGCTGTCCGCCGCCGCCACCGTGCCCGGCGGCGCCGCCGTCGCGCAGGACGACCCGCTGAAAGTCGGGTTCGTTTATGTCGGGCCGGTGGGCGACCACGGCTGGACCTACCAGCACGACAAGGGCCGTCAGGCCGTGGTGGAGAAGTTCGGCGACGCGGTGAAGACCACCTATGTGGAAAGCGTGCCGGAAGGCGCGGATGCCGAGCGCGTCATCAACCAACTGGCCCAGTCCGGCCATGACCTGATCTTCACCACCAGCTTCGGCTTCATGAACCCGACGGTGAAGGTCGCCAAGCGCTACCCCGACGTGAAGTTCGAGCACGCCACGGGCTACAAGCGCGCCGACAACGTCTCCACCTACGCCGGCCGCTTCTACGAAGGGCGCTATCCCATCGGCGTCATGGCCGGCCGCCTGACCGAGTCCGACACCATCGGTTACATCGCACCCTTCCCCATTCCGGAAGTCGTGCGCGGCATCAACGCCTTCACCAAGGGCCTGCACTCGGTCAACCCGGACGCGCAGGTCAAGATTATCTACGTCAACTCCTGGTACGATCCGGGCAAGGAGCGCGAGGCCGCCGAGACGCTGGTGGCGCAGGGCGCCGACATCCTGGTGCAGCACACCGACTCCGCCGCGCCCATGCAGCTGGCCGAGGAAAAGGGCCTGATCGCCTTCGGCCAGGCCTCGGACATGTCGCAGTTCGGCCCCAACGCCCAGGCGACCGCCATCGTCGACGACTGGTCGGACTACTACATCGACCGCGTCCAGGCCGTCATGGACGGCACCTGGGAGAGCCAGGACACCTGGGGCGGCCTGAACAGCGGCATGGTGCAGCTGTCGGACTTCGGCCCGAAGGTCCCCGAGGACGTCGCCGAGGAAGCCACCCAGATCGTCAAGGACATCGAGTCCGGCGACCTGGTCATCTTCGAAGGCCCCATCAAGGACAACCAGGGCGAGGTCCGCATCGCCGAGGGCGAGGCCGCCTCCGACGAGGACCTGCTGTCCATGGACTGGTACATCGAGGGCATCGACGCGCAGCTCCCCAAGAACTGAGCATCGGCCCAATGGCCTGAAAAACGGAAAGGGGCGCCTCATGGCGCCCCTTTTTCTTGTGCCCGGACTGGCGCACCCGCCTCACCGCCCCCGCATCACGCGCCTGAGCACGATCTCGCCGCCGATTTCCCGGCCGTCGGGCTGGAAGCCGTGACGGGCGTAGAGCGTGCGGGCGTCGGTATTCTCCGGCCGCACGCCGATGTAGACCGCCGGGCGCAGCGGATAGGCCCGGGCCAGTTCCGCCACGGCGGCCTCAAGCGCAGCACCGCCGAGACCCCGGCCCTGGCTGTCGTGGTCGATGAGCAGGCGGTAGATCCATGGCGCCCTGTCGTCGCGGTCCAGGGCGTACATCAACAGGCCCACCACCGCCGGCGGCTCGCGATCGGCAAGGCAGACGGCGCGCAGGTGGACCTCGGGCATGGCGGCAGCCTCGTCGAGCGTCGCCGCAACGTCGGGCACGAACCGCGCCTGATGCGGCGCCACCCGCACTGCAAGAAGCGCCGCCCGGCCAACATCCTCCACTGCGCGCAGGCAGACCGGTGGAGGCGTCCCGGCGCCGGTCATCAGCCCTCCGGAAGGTTCAGGGCGCGGGCCTGCATGTCCTCCAGCTCGGTGGGGGCGAGCGGAATCAGGCCCTCCTCCACCAGATACCCCTCAGGGCCGATGGCCGCCGTGGAGACGAAGGACTGGACATAGTCCTTGAGGCCGGAGACGCGGCCCAGGTGGTCGTCCTTCACATAGAAGTACAAGGCGCGGATCAGGGGGTACTCGCCGGTGCGGATGGTCTCGCCCGAGGGCAGCGCGCCGCTCATGCTGGCGTACTGCAGCCGCCCGCCCGCGTGCAGGGCCGACTGCAGCCCCAGAACCCCGGCCGACTCGCCGTCGTTGGCGACGCGCTTGATCAGTTCGGCGTCGTCCTCCTTGACGTTGATGTAGGCGCCGTCCTCGCGCAGTTGCCCGCAGACGCGCCGCTGGTCCGCTTCGGGCAGGCCGGAAACGTAGCTGTCGGCGCGGCAGGCCGGTTCCAGAGCCAGTTGCATGAGGCTGTCGCGCGTACCGGACGTAGGCGGCGGGCCGTAGACGCGGATGGGGGTCGACGGCAAGTCCTTGTCCACGTGGGTCCAGAGGGTGTTGGGATTGGGCACCATGTGCCCGTCCACCGGCACCTCCGCGGCCAATGCCAGCCAGAGGTCGCGGCGCGACAGCTCCAGCTTTTCCGCATCGGTCGGCTGCACCACCACCAGACCGCCATAGCCGATCTTGAACTCGGTGATCTGGTCCACCGAGTTGTCGTGGCAGGCGGCGATCTCGCTGTCGAGGATGCGGCGGGAGGCAAGCGTGATGTCGGGCGTGTTCATGCCGATGCCGG
Source organism: Caenispirillum salinarum (assembly GCF_044803115.1). Classification (GTDB taxonomy): domain Bacteria; phylum Pseudomonadota; class Alphaproteobacteria; order Rhodospirillales; family Rhodospirillaceae; genus Caenispirillum; species Caenispirillum salinarum_A. The sequence continues at coordinate 2,903,074 of NZ_CP085224.1, forward strand.
CGCAGAACCGCGCCATGCCGCCGCCGGTGCCCGACGACTCCACCACCGGCGTGCGGTGTGGCGTGGCCCGGCCGAAGCGCTCCGCCACCCGCGTGGCGAAGCCGTAGAGCGTCGACGAGCCCGTCACCCGCACCGTGTCCCGCGCCGGCTGCTGCGCCAGCCCGTCCGACGGCACGGCCGCCCAGGCGGCGGCCACCACAGCCGCCGCCGTCAACACCTTCGCGATCATGTCCCGCTTGTCCCTGGTCGTTCGAGAGGGGTCGGCGCCCGCTCTACAGGAACACCGACCAGACCCCGAAGATAGCGGCTGACAGAAGGGCTGCAAGGGGAACCGTCACAAGCCAGGCGGCGACGATGGTCAGCAGGTGGCGGCGGCGGACCAGCCGGCGCTTGCGGGCCTTCTCGGCCTTGCGGCGGCGCTTTTCCAGAATCTGTGGCTCGACGCCGGTCTCGGCGGCTGCGGACTCGCCGCCCTCGGCCGCCGTGGGCAGACCACCGGCGGTGAGCGCAGCGTCCGGATCCAGTTCATGCCAATGCCAGGTGTAGCGGTTGGCGCGGAACTCACGGTAGAAGCCGACGCCGAAGATGCCGCCGACCGCGATGTGGGTGGAACTGACGGGCAGCCCGAATTCCGACGCCACGATCACGGTGATGGCGGCCGCCAGCGCGACGCAGAAGGCGCGCGCCGGGTCCAGGCGGGTGATCTTCTCGCCGACGGTGCGGATGAGCTTGGGCCCGAACAGCAGCAGGCCCGTCACGATGCCTAGCGCACCGACCAGCAGCACCCAGCCGGGCACCGCCACCTTGGCCTCCAGCGCCGCGCCCTGCACGGCGGCGACCACGGCGGCCAGGGGGCCGACGGCGTTGGCGACGTCGTTGGCGCCGTGGGCAAAAGACAGCAGCGCAGCCGAGAAGATCAACGGCCAGCGGAACAGCTCGCCCACCGACTTGCGCCGGTTCTCAAGCCCCACCGAGCGCCGGTGGACCAGCGGCCGGGTCAACGCCCAGACCCCCAGTGCGGTGGCCAGCGCAATCAGCCACGGCACGCCGGCCGGCGGCACCCAAACCTTTTTCAGCCCCTTCATCACAAGGTAGAGCGAGAAGGCAAAGGTCATGAGGCCGACCAGCGCCGGCACCCAGCGCCGCGCGGCGGCGATCTTGTCCTCGACCTCCAGCACGCGGCTCGTGACGAAGGCGAGAATCAGTGCGGCGATGCCGCCGCCCAGCGCGGGAGAAATCACCCAGCTTGCGGCTATGGCGCCCATGGTCGCCCAGTCCACGGCGCCGAAACCAGCCGCCGCCACGCCCGCGCCCAGGACGCCGCCGACGATGGAATGGGTGGTGGAAACCGGGGCGCCGATGATGGTGGCCAGGTTGATCCACAGGGCGCCGGCGAGCAGGGCCGACATCATGGCGCGCACGAAAACGTCGGTGCTGGGCAGTTGCGTCGGGTCGACGATGCCCTTGGACACGGTGGAGACCACCTCGCCGCCCGCGATTATGGCGCCGCCGGCCTCGAAGATGGCAGCGACCACCAGCGCGCCCACCATGGTCAGCGCCTTCGAACCGACCGCCGGGCCGACGTTGTTTGCGACGTCGTTGGCGCCGATGTTCAGCGCCATGTAGCCGCCGATGACGCCGGCGGCGATGACGAAGGAAGCGTACTGCCCCTCCGCCACCACGACGGTGAAGGCAAAGACCGCCATAAGGAACAGAAGCGCCAGCCCGATGGCGCCGGAGGTGCGACCGGTGGCCGCCGTCGCCGACTCCAGCCGGCTGATCTTCTTCAGGTCCTTGTCGAGGGTGCTCTTCGCCACGGGAACCGCCTGTCGCCAATGATCGCGCGTGCATGTACGCAAGGCTCCGCGATCAACGACCGGCGGAGCCTTGCGTTACACTAGCGTTGCGCTTTTATGACAGGCGACCGGCGCCGGGGCAAGGCCGGGCTTTCCGGTATATGCGCAATGCATGAAACTCAGCAGATGCGGGGCAACTGCTCGCCGTTCAGCCACTCCACCACGCGGTCACCGCCAAAGCTTGTGCGCAGGCGGACCAGGTTGCGCCCCTGCCCCTCCTCTGCATGGCCGATGATGGCGGCCTCCGCTCCCAGCGGGTGGGACCGCATGACCTCCAGCAGCCGGTCGGCGCGGCCGGCGGGGCAGAAGGCCAGCAACTTGCCCTCGTTGGCGACGCCCAGCGGGTCGATGCCCAGAAGCTCGCAGGCGCCGCGCACGGCGGGCTTGATCGGCAGGGCGTCCTCGTCCAGCGCCATGCCGACGTCGGACTGGTTCGCCAGTTCGTTCAGCGTCGCCGCCACGCCGCCGCGCGTCGGGTCGCGCAGGCAATGGATTTCGGGCACGGCGGCGACCATGTGCGCCACCAGGTCGTGCAGCGGCGCGCTGTCGCTTTCCAGGGCCGTCTCGAACTCCAGGTTCTCGCGCTTGGACAGGATGGCGATGCCGTGGTCCCCGATGGAGCCCGACACCAGGATGGCGTCGCCCGGCCGGATGTTGTCGCCGGAGATGTGCAGCCCCTCCGGCAGCACGCCGACGCCGGTGGTGACGATGAACACCCCGTCGCCCTTGCCGCGCTCCACCACCTTGGTGTCGCCGGTGACGATGGGCACGCCGGTGGCGCGCGAGGCGCCGGCCATGAATTCGATGATGCGCTTCAGGTCGGCCAGCGGGAAGCCTTCCTCGATAATGAAGCCCGCCGACAGATACAGCGGCCGCGCGCCGCTCATGGCGACGTCGTTGATGGTGCCGTGGACGGCCAGCGACCCGATGTCGCCGCCGGGGAAGAACAGCGGCGAAATGACGTAGCCGTCGGTGGACATCACAAGCCGGCCCGGCGGCGGGGCCATCACGGCCATGTCGTTGCCCTGGGCCAGGTATTCGTTCTCGAAGGCTGCCGCGAACAGGTCCGATACCAGTTGCGCCATGGCGCGTCCGCCGGCGCCGTGGCTCATGTCCACCCGGCCGTTTGCCACGTCCAGGGCGTGGGGGAAGAGGCGCCGGTTGCGGGGCTTTTCCATGCCGCTCATGCGGGGTGCATCCTTCTCGTCTTGGTCCTCGGGACTATTCGGCGGCGGCCGTCTGACGGTGCCGCCCGTAGAGCCAGTGCGCCGCACACGCGCCCTCGCCCGACACCATACACGAGCCGATGGGCGTGTCCGGCGTGCAGGCCGTGCCGAACAGCTTGCACTCCTCCGGCCGCTTGAGCCCGCGCACGATGTCGGCGCATTCGCAGGATTTGGGGTCCGGCACCGCGCGATAGGGAAGCGCGAAGCGAAGTTCCGCGTCGAACGCGCCGTAGGCGTCGGCAATGCGCAGGGCGCTGTCGGGCAGGCGGCCCAGGCCGCGCCACTCGAAGCCTTCGCGCACGGTCATCGTCTCGGCAATGACGGCGCGTGCCTTGGGGTTGCCGCCGTCCGGCAAGGCGCGGCCATATGCGTTCTCGACGCACGGACTGCACTCGTTCACCTGCCGAACCAGCCGGTGGACGGATTGCAGCAGGTCCAGCGGCTCGAATCCCGAGACCACGATGGCCTGTCCGCGGTCTGCGAACTCCTGGTAGGGGCCGGTGCCGATGACGGTGGAGACGTGCCCCGGCGCGATGATCCCCTGAAGCGGCAGCCCCTCGCCGTCCAGCACCGCGCGCATGGCGGGCGGCGTCATCACGTGATTGCAGAAGACGCTGAAATTCGTCAGATGTTCGGCCTTCGCCATCTTCAGCGCCATGGCCGTGGGCGGCGTCGTGGTCTCGAACCCGATGCCGAAGAACACCACCTGCCGCTCCGGCGTCTCGCGCGCGATCTTCAAAGCATCCAGCGTCGACCAGACCATGCGCACATCCGCCCCCGCCGCCCTGGCCTTGAGCAGACTGTCGCGGTGGGAGCCGGGAACGCGCACCATGTCGCCGTAGGTGCACAGGATCACGCCGTGGTCGCGGGCCAGCTCCAACGCGCTGTCGATGCGCCCGACGGGCAGCACGCACACCGGGCAGCCAGGGCCATGCACGAGCCGAATGGCCTCGGGCAGCATCTGCTCCAGGCCGTAGCGGGCGATGGTGTGGGTATGGCCGCCGCAGAACTCCATGAAGGTATACGACCGGCCGGGCTGGCACTCGGCGGCGATGGCGGTGCAGACCTTGCGGGCGAGCGCGCCGTCGCGGAATTCGCTGGCGTACTTCATGCCCCCGCCTCCCCGGCCTCAAGCTCCGCCAGCTCGCCCATTTCCTTGAGCAGGGCGAGGGTGCGGGCGGCTTCCTCCGGGTCGATGCGGCTGAGGGCGTAGCCGACATGCAGCAACACGTAATCGCCCTCCGCCACGCCGTCGACGAGCGCCAGGCTGACCACCTTCTCCACCCCCTCGATGTTGACGCGGCCCATGTCGTCGGGCAGCAGCTCGACCACCTTCGCCGGGATCGCCAGGCACATCGCTTTATCCTCCTGTCTGCAGCTGGCTGGCGACCCACGCCTGCCCGAGGCTCACCGCCGGGTCGCCGGGTCCGAGGCGGCCGGGGCGCAGGACCGTCAGGCCCTGCCCCTCAAGCCGTGCCTCAAGATCGGCCGACATCACCTTGTTATAGAAGCATCCGCCGGAAAAGCCGATGGTCGACACCGGCCCAGGCGCGCGCTCCACCGCCGCCGCCACCCAGTCGGCCAGGGCCGCCGCCAGGGTGCCGTGGAACAGGTTCGCACCCCGCGCTGCATCGGTGCAATCGGCAAGCTCGGACAGCAGCGGCCGCAGGTCCAGAACCCCGTCGGCGGCGGTGCGCCAGCCATCCGCCAGCACCTCCGGCGCCGTCGCCAGCCTTTCCAGCGCCATGGGCGCCTGGCCCTCGAATTCCGCCACCGGATGCACGTTGAGCAGCCCGCAGGCGGCATCGAACAGGCGTCCGGCAGAGGACGTCGCCGGGCAGTTGACGCCGCGATCCATCACCCGCGCCAACAGGGCGGCTGCCGGTTGCCCGGGCCAGCGCGAGGCCGTTTCACCGCCGCGGTCGAGCGCATGCAGCGCGGCCGCTCCCATCCGCCAGGGCTCCCGCGCTGCCACGTCGCCGCCGGGCTGGAGCAGCGGCGCCAGGTGGCCAAGGCGCTCATAGCCACCACCGTCGACATACAGGCACTCGCCACCCCAGGCCTGGTTGCCGGGCCCCAGGCCGAAGCCGTCGAGCGCCAGACCAAGAAGCGGATCGTCGTGGCCGTTCTCCAGCGCCACGGCCGCAACGTGGGCGTGATGGTGCTGCACGGGCACCGCCGCCGCTCCCAGGTCCGCCGCCAGCACGGAGGCAAAGCGGGTCGACGGGAAATCCGGATGCAGGTCGTGGGCCACGGCGACAGGCCGGACACCGGCGAGGTCAACCAGCCGGCGCGCCGTGTCCTCCATGGCCGCTACGGCCGCCGGCGTGTCGGTGTGGCCGACATTGCGCGAGACCAGGGCGCGGCGCCCGTCGATGAGCGTCACCGTGTTCTTGAGAAAGGCCCCCATGCCGATCACGGGCGGCATGGGGCGCGGCAACGGGATCTCCGCCGCCACCAGGCTGCGGGCTTCGACGACGGCGGTCATTGCGCCGCCCGCGCCGCAATCATGGCGTCGCGCCGGTCGTCGATCCAGCCGAGCCATTTGTGCATGCCCTGGCCGGTGGTGGCCGACAGTTGGATGACCGGCAGGTCCGGCTTGACGCGGCGCGCCAGGTCCAGGCAGCGGTCGACGTCGAAGCGGACATGCGGCAGAAGGTCGATCTTGTTGAGAATCATCAGGTCTGCGGCGGCGAACATGTCGGGATATTTCAGGGGTTTGTCTTCGCCTTCCGTCACCGACAGGATCACCACCTTGGCCGCCTCCCCCAGGTCGAAGCCGGCCGGGCAGACAAGGTTGCCGACGTTCTCGATGAACAGCACCGAGCCTTCGCCGGGCCGGAGGCGGTCGGTGGCGTCGGCGACCATGGCGGCGTCCAGGTGGCAGCCCTTGCCGGTGTTGACCTGGATGGCCGGGGCGCCGGTCTCGCGGATGCGGTCGGCGTCGAAGCTGGTCTGCTGGTCGCCCTCGATAACCGCCACGGGCACCCGGCCCGAAAGCATGTTGATCGTCTCGCACAGCAGCGTCGTCTTGCCGGACCCCGGGCTGGAAACCAGGTTCAGCGCCACGATTCCCCCGGCGGCGAAGCGGGCGCGGTTGACGGCCGCCAAGCGGTCGTTGTGGCTCAGCACGTCCTGCTCGATCTTCACGATGCGCGCCTGATCGAGGCCGGGCACCGAGACGCCGGCTTCGCCTTCGCCGTAGTGGATGTGGCCGTGGTCGTCATGGTCGTGAGGGATGCCGCGTGCATGCATCGCGGCGTGCGCCGCATCATGCCCGTGGTCGTGGTGATGATGATGGGCGTGGGCGCTGCCCTGCCCTTCGACGAACGCCTGTCCGCAGCCGCAAACGGTGCACATCACTCCACCTCCAGTTCCCGCACCCGCAGGTCGTCGCCCGCGGTCACCGTCAACTTGTAGCCGCCGCACCCCGGGCACGGGTCACCGCGCCGGGAAATGGTGACGGGGTCCGAGCAGTCCAGGCACCACGCCTGCCCCGGGCTCTCGATGATCTCCAGCCGGGCGTCGGCGGCGATGGTGCCCGGCTTCTGCGCCTCGAATGCAAAGCGCATGGCTTCCGGGTCCGCGTGGGACAGGGCGCCCACCTCCAGGAACACCGCCTTGACCACGCGGAAGTCCTGCGCCATCGCTTGCTCCTCCAGGATGCGCATGACGCCGGCCACCAGCGACATTTCATGCATGGCTCGCCTCCCGCGTCGACACTTCGCAGGCCACGCACGGGTCCAGCGCGGCGACGATCCACTGCGCCGCCTCTTCCGCCTCCCCGGCCGGCCGGCCGAGCAGGCCGTCCAGCGCAACACCCAGTGCGCCGCGCGGGTGGAAGTTCCATTCCGTCGGCGCCAGGATGCGGTAGCGCGCGATGCGGCCTTCAACGATGTCCACCGTGTGCACGAGGCGCCCCCGCGCCGCTTCCACGGCGCCCAGTCCGCGGCCGCCGCCCAGGCTGGCCGATGCGCTTTCCCCGAGGGCGTCAGTATAGCCGGACTCGCAAGCCAGTTCGACGATTTCCCGCGCCAGGAGCCGGGCTTCCGCCAGCCTTGCGCCGAAGCGGCCGGCCAGGTCCGCCGCCCCGGACGAGCGGGCCGCCGGGCCGGTCTCGAACACTGTTCCGTCCGGCCCTTCCGGCGCCCCGAGGAACGCCGGATCGTCCATGCGCGCACCCAGCCACGCCGGGTCCAGGCCCACCGGCAATGGCGGCAGGGCGGGCACGGCAAGGTCCGGGGCGCAGGCCGCCGTCGCCTCGGCCAGCGGCAGAGCCTCCGCCACAATCGCCTCCAGGCCCTCGGCGGCACGGGCGAGCGCGGCCGAACCGATCGCCGCGCCGCCGCCGATCCGCTCGCGGCCGCCGGACGGATAGAGCGCCGCCTGCACGGCCGCCGCCGCCGTCCGCACGGCCCGCGCGCGGGCCATGTCGGGGGCGGCACCGGTCAGCTTGGGCCAGTCCACAAGGATGCGCGTCGCATGTTCGGCCACCGTTTCCGCCAGCACCGTCATGTGCCGCGCCGCAGCCTCGCGCGGCGATACCCTGATTGCCAGAGCCGCCTCCACCGCCCGCAGGCCGGCCATCTGCTGAGCCGAACCGCAGAGCGCGAACAGCAACGGCACCAGACGCAGCGCGTCCTCGGGCGCCTTGCCCTCCAGCACGCGCGAGGCGGTGACGGCACGGCTGGAGGCCACCTCTGCCGCCGCCACGGCACCGCCGGGGTCGAGCGCCAGAACGATATCGATGCGGTCCCCGCCGGGGATCATCGGCCGCCGTCCCGTCCGCGCGGCGCACGCGCCATGCCGAGCGCCGAGCGCCGGCTCAACCCGTCCGCACCACCGGCGGACGACGGCGCCGGCCCGTCACCGCGACGCCGGGCGGTAGGCGCTGGGGGCGGGATTTCCTCGGCCGGCGGCGTCAACAGGTCTTCCAGGGCCAGTTGCGCGGTCAGGCGCGCCGCAGGCTGGTCGGCGAACTCCTTCACGGGCGAGAACAGAGAGCACATGAGGTAGGGCCCGAAGCCGTCCACCGCGCCGGCCGTGAACTCCACCACGCCGCACGGCAGCCCGTGAGACTCCTTTTCGCCGCCGCTTAGCGTCGCCCAGGCGGGATCATCGGCCGTCGGCGGCACCAGCATCACGTTCATGCACCAGGGCGTGACCAGAATGCCCAGCAGCGCCGGCCCGCGCTCCAGCCCCCAGGGACGGAAGCTGATGGCCTCCACGGCCAGGGCATCGTTGCGCAGGGGCATGTCGGCCATGGAGCCCCGGTCGATGGCGGCGAAAGCGTCTTCCAGCGCCGTGGCGCGGGCGGCGGTCAGTTCGGGCGTCGGCTCGGTCACGTGTAGTAGGCTCCCAGGATTTCCGACAGGCGCTCGGCGGTGTCGGCCAGGTCCTCCTGCGCGGCGAGCGCGGCGGCGGGAACATCGCCCACCTGAAGGACATGCAGGATCATCTTGTCGTCGGCGTTGAAATACATAAGGCGCCAGACGTTGCGGATGCCTGTCGACACGACGCGGCAGTTGCCGTAGCCGCGCGACAGGATGTCCACCGGCCCGTCGCCGTTCAGCGCCGTTTCCAGCACCATGAGGTCGATGGATGTCATGGGCAGGAGGGTCAGGTTGACCTCGTGCGGCTGGTGCGCCGCCGGGTCGTCGGCCCGATCGGCGGCGTGGTCGCGCAGTTCGCCCAGCACGGGGCGCACGTTTATGGCGCCGCGCGGAATGCGGTCCTCCGCCGGCACCTTGATCTCGGACGGCAGGTCGCACACGGCTCCGCGCACGACGGAGGGAATGTCGGCCACCTCCAGCCAGCGGGCGCCAGTGGCCGGGTCGGCGACGCGCCAGATGCCCGCCATGACGCTTTCCTGCACGCGGACCTCGCCGGGAAGCTTGACCAGCACCTCGCCCTCGCCCAGCACCTCCTCGACCAGGCGATGCTCGTCGGCGGACAGGCCATCCAGGGCAACACGCACGGGGACGTCATGGCCGATGCGGTGCGACGCTACGGCTGCCGTCAGGGCGTCGAACACCGCCCGCGCACCGGTCATGCCGGCGATGTCCTCGTCGGTGAAGGAACGGCGGCGATGTGCCTCCGTCGCGTCGGAGGATCGCAGCGACAGCAGCGCGTCGCCCATGGACGGTCCGATCATGTATGGCGTCTCCTCTGGCCCCATCGGCGGCGCGGGCGACGCTCGCACGGCCGGGGTTTCAATGATGTTAAGGCGATACCGGGTCGGCGGTCGACAGAAAGGCCGGACGTCCGTCAGTCCTGCCGGTCCTTCAGGAAATCCGGCAGTTCGGGCTCGCGGTCCACCAGGTCGGCAAACAGGTGGTCGACGGAATGACCCTGCTGCACCAGCGTCACGGCCTCCAGTGCGTCGGCCACCCGGGCGGCGTCCTCCGCCGTCAGCACGGAATGGGCTGCGCCCAGGAAGCCGAGAACCCAGCCTCCCACAGGCTGCGCGCCGACAAGCCGCAGGTCGAGGGTTTCCACCACCGACCCGTCGCGGCTGACGCACTCCGCCCAGGCACCGTCGGCGCTGAGGGAGACGATTTTCATGGGCGTTCCCATGCACATGGCGCGGGTCCTTGAATTTCTGGAATAATACCGGCCGACACTCTAAGTCGTATACTTGTCGTCCGGCAAGGCCGACTGGCCACCGCGCCTTTTGGCGCGTGAGCCTGCGTGGCGGCTGAACGCAGCATGGATGATTTCAATCATCGACGCGTATAAACGTCAGCCCTTGGCACCGACCGAGGCACCGCCGGCCTCGTAGCTCTCGATATCGAAGCCGTTGCCGACCAGGCCCGTGGCCACGTCCAGCGGCACGGCGCGCTTCTCGGCGGCGCGGCCCCAGCGGGCAAGTTCCTTCAGGCCGAGGTCGATGGCCGGGCCCATGCGGTCGCGGATGAGCGGGCGCAGGGAACCGCCCCAGTCCTCCAGCTCCACCGCCTGGACACCTATCAGCACGATGTCCTCCGGCCCGCCGCCCATGAGGCTGGCGGCCGCCAGCACGTCCTGAAAGCCGGTCTGGTGCAGGCTCATCTTGCGGCAGCCCATGAAGGCGGGAACCTCCTCGCCCCGCACCACCCGCAGCGTGCCCGGCGCGTCGCCCCAGTCGATGGCGTCGAAGACCAGCAGGTTGCGGGCGCGGCGGACGTAGGGCTCCAGGTAGAGCCCCTGGGTGCCGCCGTCCATGAGCAGCACCTCGGGCGGCAGGGTGTGCGTGCGGTGGATTTCCTCCACCACGCGCACGCCGAAGCCTTCGTCCGCCCACAGCAGGTTGCCGATGCCGAGCACCAGCGTGTCGAAGCGGTCCTCGTCCACCAGGATATCGCCGAGCCCGCTCACGGCCGGTCGTCCTTGTAGCTGCGCAGGCCGTTGACGATGGTGGAGATCATGGTCTGGCGCGACATGATATCCTCGCGGATGGCGGCATAGATGTGGACCATGGCGAAGATGATGAGCACCCACATCCCCACATGGTGCCAGGTGTGCATCTGCATGGTGTCCCCGAACAGGGTGATGACCCAGCCGAACAGGGCGTAATGGATGCTGTCCTGCCCCGCCCCTTCCGCATAGAGCGCGAAGCCGGTCAGGATCATCAGGATGGTGCCGGTGACGAAGACGCCGAACATGGCCAGGTGGGCCAGCGGGTTGTGGCCGACGTACTTCTTCGGGTCGCGTTCGAGGAACAGGTACCACTTGGCCTCGAACACGATTTCCTTCCACCAGTCCTTGTCCCAGACCGGCAGGACGAAAAGCTGACGGGCGTGCTTGTTGCCCACGAAAGCCCAGTAGATGCGGCCCAGGAACCCGAAGGCCAGCACGTAGCCCGCGCTGAAGTGGATGTAGCGCATCCAGCCCATCAGGTAGTTCTCGGTCGCCTCACCCGCCGTGGACGGCAGGGGCTCGGCGATGAAGTAGCCCGTGACCGCCAGAACGGTCATGGCGAGCGCATTGATCCAGTGCCACAGACGCACCGGCGCCTCGTAGACGTAGATGCTCTGCTGCTTGGCGGCCAGGGCGTCGACTTCCTTCAACGCCTCCCGGCTGGTGTACTGGCTGCTCATGGCGCGTCCCTCCCGGACCGGCGGCGCGTCAGCGCACGGTGACCTTGGTTTCCTGCCCGTCCGGGCTCATGACGTGGGTGGAGCACGCCAGGCACGGGTCGAAGCTGTGGATGGTCCGCAGGATTTCCAGCGGCAGGTGCGGGTCGTGCATCTTGGTGTCGAGCAGCGACGCCTCGTAGGCCCCGATGTTGCCCTGCGGGTCGCGCGGGCTGCCGTTCCAGGTGGTCGGCACCACCGCCTGATAGTTGGCGATCTTGCCGTTCTGGATATGGATCCAATGGCCCAGCGCGCCGCGCGGCGCCTCGGTGAAGCCCACACCCTTGACGTCCTTCGCCCAGGTTTCGGGCTTCCACTTCTGGGTGTTTGCGGTCGAGGTGTCCCCGGCCTTGATGGTGGCCAGAAGCTTCTGGTGATAGTCTTTCAGCTTGTGGGCGGCCCACTGGCACTCCAGACCCCGCGCCGCCGTGCGGCCGAGGGTGGAGAAAATGGCCTGAAGCGGCACGTTCAGGTCCGTAAGCAGCTTGTCCACCGGCTCCTTGAACTCGGGATTTCCCTGCGCGTAGCCGATGATGTAGCGCGCCAGCGGCCCCACCTCCATGGCGTGGCCCTTCCAGCGCGGCGCCTTCAGGAAGCTGTACTTGGCGGACTCGTCGAAGCTCTCGATCTTCTCGCGCGTGCCCTTGAAGCCCGGACCCGGATCGAAGTTGACCTCGGTCACGCCGTCCCAGGGGTGCAGGCCCCTGTCCTCGTCCTCGTACGAATACCAGGAGTGGGTGACGAACTCCTGGATTTCCGACGGGTCGCGCAGATCGACCTCGTGGATCTTGGACAGGTCGCCGCCGACGATGGCGCCGCGCGGCAGATCCAGGCTGTCGGCGGAATAGTCGTTGGCGCGCGAGGGCATGTCGCCGTAGCTCATCACGTTCAGCGAGGCCAGGCCGCCGCCGATCGCACCCCAGTCCTTGTAGAAGGACGCAATGGCCTTGAGGTCGGGCAGGTAGACCTGTTCGGTGAACTGGATGCAGCGCTCGACGATGTCGCTGACGATGTTCAGGCGGTCCATGGTGATGCCGCCTGTTCCGGCGCCCGTGCCGTTCAGGTTGATGGGCGCGGGAACGCCGCCCACCAGCCAGTTGGGGTGCGGGTTCTTGCCGCCGAAGATGGCGTGGATCTTCACGATCTCCTTCTGGAAATCGAGCGCCTCGATGTAGTGCGCCACCGCCATGAGGTTGGCTTCCGGCGGCAGCTTGTAGGCCGGGTGGCCCCAGTAGCCGTTCTTGAACGGACCGAGCTGCCCGCTGTCGACGAACTTCTTCAGGCGGCCTTGCAGGTCGCGGAAATAGCCGGGGCTGGAGAGCGGCCAGTCGGACAGGCTCTGCGCCAGTTCGCTGGTGGCCTTGGGGTCGGCCGACAGCGCCGAGACCACGTCCACCCAGTCCAGGGCGTGCAGGTGGTAGAAGTGCACCAGGTGGTCGTGCACGTACAGCGCCAGCTGCATCATGTTGCGGATGGTGTTGGCGTTCTCGGGCACCTCGATGCCGAGCGCGTCTTCGACCGCGCGCACGCTGGTCAGGGCGTGGGTGCCGGTGCAGACCCCGCAGATGCGCTGGACGAAGGCCCAGGCGTCGCGCGGGTCGCGGCCCTGGAGGATCAGCTCGATCCCGCGCCACATGGTGCCGGTGGACACGGCATTGCGGATCACGTTGTCGTCGTCGACGTTCACTTCCAGGCGCAGGTGGCCCTCGATGCGGGTCACCGGGTCCACCACCACGCGGCGGCCGGAGGCGTCCAGGTTGGCGGCGTTGGGCGTCACCATGGTCGTCATCTGTCTCTACTCCTCGGCGCCTGGACGTCAGGCCTGGTCGCTGCCGTCATGCGGCCGGCGGGTGTGGCTGTCGGGCTTCTGGATCACGCGCTTGACCGCGCTGGCGGCGGCATGGGCGGCGATGCCGACACCCACGGCACCGGCGGCGGCCATGCCGATCTCGTCGGCGTTGGCCTCCACGCCGAAGCCGTCGATATCCTCAAGCCGCGAATAAAAGCTGCCGCGATCCCAGAAATCCTCTTCCGAGCAGCCCAGGCAGCCGTGGCCGGAGCGGATCGGCCAGGACACACCGTCGTTCCACTGCACCGACGAACACGCGTTGTAGGTGGTCGGTCCCTTGCAGCCCATCTTGTAGAGGCAGTAGCCCTTGCGGGCGTTGTCGTCGTCCCAGCTTTCCACGAACTGGCCGGCGTCGAAGTGCGGCCGGCGGTAGCATTTGTCGTGGATGCGCTGGCTGTAGAACATCTTCGGCCGGCCCTGTCGGTCGAGCGCCGGCATCTGGTCGAAGGTGAGCATGTAGGTCAGCACGCCCGTCATCACCTCGGCGATGGGCGGGCAACCCGGCACCTTGATGACCGGCTTGTCGGTGATGACCTTGTGGATGGGCGTCGCCTGCGTCGGGTTCGGCTTGGCCGCCTGCACGCACCCCCACGAGGCGCAGGAGCCCCAGGCGATGACGGCGCTGGCACCCGACGCCATGCGCTTGAGCTTGTTGACGAAGGGCTCGCCGCCGGGAATGCAGAACATGCCGTCTTCGGCCAGCGGCGGGTTGCCCTCCACCGCCAGGATGTAGTTGCCCCGGTGGGCCTCCAGCGTCTCTTCCAGGATCGCTTCCGCCTGGTGGCCCGCCGCCGCCATGATCGTGTCGTCGTAGTCCAGCGAGATCATGGACAGCAGCACGTCGGACACCAGCGGATGGGCCGAGCGAATGAAGCTCTCCGTGCAGCAGGTGCACTCCAGGCCGTGCAGCCAGATGACCGGGATGCGCGGCTTGGTCTCCATGGCGTGCGCCATCTGCGACGCCGCCGCCGGCCCCAGGCCCAGGCTGGCCGCCGTGAGGCTGCAGAACTTCAGAAAGCTGCGACGCGAGACGCCGCGGCGTCGGATGACGTCGTAGAACGTCTCCAGCCCCTGGGACATGGTTCCCTCTCCCAACCTTGAACGATAAGCCGCTTTGCGTTTCATCAATTCCAGAACGGCTTTAGGGCTTCTTAGCATCTCCGGTTGTTCTACGCAAAAATTTTGTGAAATCCCCTAGCGGCCGACTCGGGCTTTTACCCATTAAGCCAAGGTGGTAGCTACCCGGAGGGGTTGGTCGTAAAATCCGCTTTGAAGTTCGGGAATATCAGAGGCTTGCCGTTCCGCAGCGCGAAATCAAACCGCCCCCTACGTGATTTTTTGGCTGAACCCCTTGAAAATTCCTGGAACGGCTGCGGCCTGATCGGTATCTTGCGCCGCAACAAAAACCGTGGGCCATGACGCAATGGCATGGCGAGGATGCTCAGCCATGCGCAGGGCACATGACAACCGCGTTTGTCTTCACCGAGACAAGGGGGCCTCCATATGAGCGCTAGCATCCATGAAAAGGTAAGGCGGAACCCGAAGTTCCAGGAGTTGTGCCGCAAGCGCAGCACGTTTGCCTGGACTCTCGCCGCTGTCATGCTTGCCATCTACTACGGTTTCATCCTCGTGATCGCGTTCGCGCCGGCCTCGCTGGGCGCACCGCTGTGGGAAGGTGCCACGACGACGGTCGGCTTTCCCATCGGGATCGCCATCATCGTCTCCGCCTTCCTGCTGACCGGCATCTACGTCAAGCGCGCCAACGGCGAGTTTGACGAGTTGACCCGCCAGATCATCGAGGAGTCGAAGTAAATGCAGCCGATCACCACCCGCGTTCTTGCGGCGGCGGCCGGCGTGTCGGCCCTCGCCCTGCCCGCGCTGGCGCATGCCGCCGGGGCGCTGGAGGGCGAGGTCATCCAGCGCGAGACGAACGTCACCGCCATCATCATGTTCTTCATTTTCGTCGTGGCGACCATGGGCATCACCTACTGGGCCGCCCGGCAGACGAAAAGCGCCAAGGACTTTTACGCCGCCGGCGGCGGCATCACCGGCTTCCAGAACGGCATGGCGATCGCCGGCGACTATATGTCCGCCGCCTCGTTCCTGGGCATTTCGGCGCTGGTCTTCGCGTCGGGTTTCGACGGGCTGATCTATTCCATCGGCTTCCTGGTGGGCTGGCCGGTCATCCTCTTCCTGGTCGCCGAACGCCTGCGCAACCTCGGCAAGTTCACCTTCGCCGACGTCGCCAGCTTCCGCCTTGAGCAGAAGCCGATCCGCATCCTGGCCGCCTCCGGCACGCTCACCGTCGTCGCGCTCTACCTGATCGCGCAGATGGTCGGCGCCGGCAAGCTGATCCAGATCCTGTTCGGCCTAGACTACATGATCGCCGTGTTCATCGTCGGTGCGCTGATGATCACCTACGTGATGTTCGGCGGCATGCTCGCCACCACCTGGGTGCAGATCATCAAGGCGATCCTGCTGCTGTCGGGCGCGACCTTCATGGCCGTCATGGTCATGTGGAACTACGGCTTCAGCTTCGAGAACCTGTTCACCGCCGCCACCGAGGTCCATGACAAGGGCATGGCCATCATGGCGCCGGGCGGACTGGTCTCGAACCCCATCGACGCCATCTCGCTGGGCCTGGCGCTCATGTTCGGCACCGCGGGCCTGCCGCACATTTTGATGCGCTTCTTCACGGTCGGCGACGCCAAGGAGGCCCGCAAGTCGGTCTTCTACGCCACCGGCTTCATCGGCTACTTCTACATCCTGACCTTCGTCATCGGTTTCGGCGCCATCGTCCTGGTGCTGGGCAAGCCGGAGTTCATGGACGGCGTCGGCGGCCTGATCGGCGGCGACAACATGGCGGCCATCCACCTGGCCGAAGCCGTGGGCGGCGACCTCTTCCTGGGCTTCATCTCGGCCGTGGCCTTCGCCACCATCCTGGCGGTGGTCGCGGGCCTGACGCTGGCCGGCGCCTCGGCGGTGTCGCACGACCTGTACGCCAGCGTGTTCCGCAAGGGCCGCTGCACCGAGCAGCAGGAGATCCGCGTCTCCAAGATCACCACCGTGTGCCTTGGCGTCGTCGCGATCATCCTGGGCATCGCGTTCGAGAAGCAGAACATCGCCTTCATGGTCGGTCTCGCCTTCGCCATTGCGGCGTCCGTGAACTTCCCGATCCTGTTCCTGTCCATGTTCTGGAAGGGCCTGACCACCAAGGGCGCCCTGTACGGCGGTTTCATCGGCCTGGTCGTGGCCGTGTCGCTGGTGATCCTGGGTCCGACGGTGTGGGTTGCCATCTTCGGCTTCGAAGAGGCCATCTATCCCTCCAAGTACCCGGCCCTGTGGTCGATCTCGGCCGCCTTCCTTTCGACGTTCCTCATCTCCAAGATGGACCAGTCCGAGGGCGGCAAGAACGAGGCGATCCTGTTCGAGGACCAGTACGTCCGGTCGCAGACGGGCATCGGTGCCGAGGGCGCTTCGTCCCACTGATCGGGTGGTCCGGGCGGTCAGCGGTCATGCGCCTTCCCGCCCCGGACCAACCGCATATCCCTTCCGCCCCGGACGGCCCTATGCCGTCCGGGGCATTTTTTTGCCGCCGCGTTCGTGGTGAAATCTCAGCGGCTCGCGCATAATCGCGGCGCCACAGGCCAGTGACGAGGGACACGCCCCACCCATGCCCAAGATGTTCGACTTCACCGTGCCGCCTTTCGACCGCCTGCGCCCGCCCGAGCGCGAGGCCGTGATCGACGCTCTGGACATCGCCTACTTCCGCAGCGGCGACGTCATCATTCCCGCCGACCAGAAGCCGGACCATCTTTACGTCGTCATCAAGGGCCATGCGGTCGAGCGCGACCCCGACGAAGAGATCGTCAACACCTTCTCCGCCAAGGATGCCTTCGACACCATGGCGCTCATCAAGGACGAGGCGCCCGCCAACCGGTTCGAAGCGGCGGAGGAAGTCATCGCCTACATGCTGCCGCGCAAGGTTTTCCTGACGCTGGTGGGCGACAACGCGGACTTCGAGCGCTTCTATTTCCAGTCTCTGACGGAGCGGCTGGAGGCCCAGGCGCAACTGGCGTCCAACCGCGGCATGGCGTCGTTCATGATCGCGCGGGTCGACGAGGCATACCTGCACCCGCCCATCACCGCGCCGGCCACCCTGACCCTGCGCGAGGCCGCCCGCCTGATGAAGCAGAAGCGGGCGACCAGCCTGCTGGTCACCGGCTTCGACGGCCGGCTCGGTGTGCTGTCGGGCACCGACATCCGCGAGGCGGTGCTCATCGACGAGCAGCCGCTGGACATGCGCATCGGCGACGTGGCCACCTTCGACATCCACACCATCGACGCCGAGGACTTCCTGTTCAACGCTCAGATCCTCATGACCCGGCACGGCGTCAAGCGCCTGCCGGTGATGAAGGACGGCCGCGTTCACGGCGTGCTGGAGTTGATCGACCTCTTGTCGTTCATGTCGAGCCACAGCCATCTGGTGACCACCCAGGTCGACCGCGCCCAGACCATCGAGGACCTGCGCCGGGCCGCCGATGGCATGGTGCCGCTGGTCACCGCCCTGCACGGATCGGGCGTGAAGATCCGCCACGTCACTGAACTGGTGACGGCGCTCAACCGCAAGATCTTCGCCAAGCTGTTCGAGTTCCTGGCCCCACCGCCGATCCGCGACCACGCCTGCCTGATCGTCATGGGGTCGGAAGGGCGCGGCGAGCAGATCCTGCGCACCGACCAGGACAATGCCCTGATCCTGCGCGACGGCCACGGCATCCGGCCGGAGCTGATCGCCGGTTTCTGCGGCAACTTCAACCGCGCGCTGCTGGCCTTCGACTACCCGCCCTGCAAGGGCAACATGATGGTCACCAACCCCGAGTGGGTGCGCACCGTCAGCGAGTACGAAGACGCCCTGCACCGCTGGATCAACGTCCCCAGCGAGTTCGGCCACCTGAACCTGGCCGCCTTCACCGACAGCGCCTATGTGGCCGGCGAGCCGGCCCTGCTGGCGCAAATCCGCGACAGCCTGTTCCGGCGCCTGACCGACAACCAGGCGTTCTTCAGCTTTTTCGCGCGGCCCGTCACCATGTTCGACACTCCCATCGGCATGTTCCACCAGCTGCTCACCGATCGCCACGCCCAGGCCGGCGAGTTGGACATCAAGAAGGGCGGCATCTTCCCCATCGTCCACGGCATCCGCACCATGGCGCTGGAGAAGCACGTTCAGGACACCAACACCTTCCAGCGCATCGAGGAACTGGCGCGGATCGGCGAGCTGGAGCGCGAGTTCGCCCAAAACCTCTCGGACGCCCTCGCCTTCCTGCTGGACCTGCGCCTCAAGGGCCGGCTGGAGCGTCAGGCCGTGGGGGCCGAAGACGGCGATAATTTCATCCAGACCCGCGGCCTGCATAAACTCCAGCGCGACGTGTTGAAGGACAGCCTGCTGATCGTCAAGGAGTTCAAGGCCAAGGTCTCGCACCGCTACAAGCTGGCGGCCTTCTCATGAACGTCATCCTGCACGGCATGAAGCGCGCCCTGAGCCGCCGGCGGCTGAAGGACCCGGACTACGCCTTCCTGTTTGAACCCGACGACAGCGGCGAGGCGGTGTGCTTCGATTGCGAGACCTCGGGCCTGGACCCGGCGACGGCGGAACTGCTGTCCATCGGCGCGGTGAAGATCAAGGGCAACCGCATCCTCACCAGCGACCGGCTGGAACTGACCATCAAGCCCGAGCGCGCGGTGCCCGCCGACGCCATCAAGGTCAACCACCTGCGCGAGATGGACGTCGCCGGGGGCCTGCCGGTGCGTGACGCGCTGGATACCTTCCTGCGCTTCGTCGGCGGACGCCCGCTGGTGGGCTACTACCTGGAATTCGACGTGGCCATGGTCAACAAATATCTGCGGCCATGGCTGGGCGTCGGCCTGCCCAACCGGCAGACGGACGTTTCGGCCATGTACTACGACCGCAAGATCAAACGCGCGGGCTCGCACGATTACACCGGCACCGTTGACCTGCGCTTTGCCAGCATCATGAAGGACCTGGGCCTGCCAGAGCGCGGGGCGCACGACGCCTTCAACGACGCCCTCATGACCGCCCTGATCTATGTGAAGCTGGTGGAAGAGGCGCGTCCGCGTCTGGACTGACGGACGGGCCCCGTCCGCCTCAGCGCTCCGCCAGGGCGGCGCGCACCAGGGCCTCCAGCGCCTCTTCCTCGCCGGCCATGGGCGCGCCCGGCAGCGTCGACAGATAGGCCCGCAGCCCCGTCTCGGCCGCCAGGCGCCGGGTTTCCGCCGGCGCCGTGGCGTCGGGCGCCGCGTCATCCACCAGCCCGGCCAGCGCCATCTGCTCGGCCTGCTCGCACGCCAGTTCCGTCTCCTTCAGGCGCGGGTAGAGGCCCCCCATGCCCTTCACCGCCTTGCGGGCCCGCCGCACCGGGCCAACGACGGCCGCCTGCCAGTCGCGCGACACCGTTGCCGCCCGGGACAACAGGGCGTCCGACACATCGTGCCCCGTTGCCGTCCGCCACAGCAGGAACAGCAGCAGGTTGACGTCCGCGCCGCGGCGGTTCTGCAGGGCCAGCGCCGCCTCGGCCACACCGGCACGGCCATAGACCGACAGCGAAAAGCGCCAGAACGGATGGGCCGCCGCCTCCTCGGGCGTGAGGACGGGCGGGGCTGGCGGCCGGGGCGAAACGTCGTCGGTCATGGGTCCTCCATAGGGTGATGGACCTGATGCAAACGCGCCGCGCGCCGATTCGCAACCCCCAACGCGCGCACCTGCGCATTGCCTGCCGCACGCCGTCGACCGTCGGCATGGTCAAGCGCCGCTGCGCACCTCCTGGTTTCCCTTGCGTCCTTTACATGACGAAAACGTCATGCCGCACCGCACCTTAAAGTTCGATTTGTAGCCCTCTTCAAATGCGCCATTATCAACGGCGAAGAGCCCTCGCGGTAGGGTGACGTATACGTCATTCAAAACCCCTTGACGTAACTCGCATCCCGTATACTGTAGAGGCCAATGAAGACGCCGCACCATAGGCGGCGCGCAGAGACAACGATCGCAGGGAGGATCACGGAATGCGTAAGTTCGTGGGAGGCGCGCGTCTTGCCCCCGTCATCGGCCTGGCCGCCGCCACCGCCGTCGGCCTGGCCATGGAGGCCCAGGCTTCTGGCTTCCAGCTGAAGGAGCAGAGCGCCGAGGGACTGGGCAATGCCTTTGCCGGTTCCACCGCCAAGGCGCAGGACCTGTCGACCATCTTCTTCAATCCCGCCGGCATGACGGCCCTGTCGGGCCACCAGGGCCAGGCGACGACCAGCTACATCATCCCGCGCGCGGAGTTCGAGGCTGACAGCGCCACCTTCGCCGGCACCGGCACGGGCCTGGACGGCACCGCCCTGCCCGGGGCGCGGTCGCAGGATGACGCCATCGACGATGCGATGATCCCGGCCGCCTACGCCATGTACGACGTCAGCGACGACTGGAAGATCGGCCTGGCCGTGAACGTGCCGTTCGGCCTGGTCACCGATTACTCGGACAACTGGGTCGGCCGTTACCACGCGCTGAAGTCCGACCTGCGGACCATCGCGATCCAGCCCAGCGTGGCCCACAAGGTCAACGACTGGCTGTCCGTGGGCGGCGGCCTTGTGGTGCAGCATGCCGAGGCCGAACTGACCAAGGCGGTCGACTTCGGCACCATCGGCGCCGGCTTTGGCATTCCCGGACTGACACCGGGCCTGAACGACGGCAAGACCAAGGTCACCGGCGAGGACTTCTCCGTCGGTTACACCCTGGGCATCATGCTTCAGCCGCTGGAAACGACCCGCGTCGGCCTCAGCTACCGTTCGGGCATCACGCACGAACTGGACGGCGACGTGGAATTCACGGGCGTGCCCGGTCCGCTCGCGAACCTGTTCCCCAACAGCGGCGGCCGCGCCGAGCTGAACCTGCCGGCCACGGCCTCGTTGGGCCTCTACCACGAGGTCAACGACCAGCTCGCGCTGATGGGCGAGGTCGCCTGGACCGAGTGGTCGGTGTTCAAGGAACTGAGCGTGTTCCGCCAGGGCGCGGCGACGCCGCTCAGCCGCACGGTGGAGAACTGGGACGACACGTGGTTCTTCTCGGCCGGCGCCACCTACGAGCCGACCGACAAGCTGAAGCTGCAGCTTGGCGTCGCCCATGACCAGAGCCCGGTGCCGGACGCCACCCGCACGCCGCGCGTGCCCGATGCCGACCGCACCTGGGTCGCCCTGGGCGCGGGCTATGAATTCATGCCGGGCTGGGAAGCGAATCTGGCCTACACCCACATCTGGGTGGACGAGGCACGCATCGACCTCGACAACGAGGGCACAAACCCGCCCCACGAGCACCGCGTCAGCGGCAAGTACGAAAGCGCCATCGACATCATCAGCGCTCAGGTGAGGGTGAAGTTCTAGGGCGCACGCCCCACTTCAGTCTGACCACCGTGTTTCCAGGCCTCCGGGCGTCAACCGCCCGGCCTCCCCTCCCCCCAGGTTCGGGTGGAGCGCCCGGAGGTCCTGGAATGCCAACCGGTAGCCCACAGGTGACCCGATGAGCGACACCATCACCCGCGACAACCAGGCCACGCCGCAGCCCTCCGGCGCCGGCTCAGATCCCGGTCCCGCGAGCGAGCACGTGCGCGGCGCCCCCATCGTGCCCAAGCCGGTGCACGCCCTTCTGGAGGAAACGGCCGCCCGCGCCCCAGACGCGCCTTACCTGGATTTCCTGGGCAAGAAGTACACCTACGGCGAGACGTGGACGCTGGTGGAGCGCGCCGCCAAGGGCTTCCAGCAGCTGGGAGTCGGTCCCGGCGTGCGCGTCGGCCTGTGCCTGCCCAACACGCCCTACTACACCATCTGCTATTTCGCCATCCTGCGCGCCGGCGGGACGGTGGTGAACTACAACCCGCTCTATGTGGAGCGGGAACTGGCCTACCAGATCAATGACAGCGGCACCAGGCTGATGGTGACGCTGGACCTCAAGCAGATCTACCCGAAGGTCGCGGCGTGCCTGGAGCACACCTGCCTTGAGCGCATCGTCACCTGTTCCATGACCGGCGCGCTGCCGGGCGTGAAGAGCATCCTGTTCGCCGTGCTCAAGCGCAGCGAATGCGCGGAAATTCCCGACGACCTGCGCCATGTGCCGTTCGAGAAGGTGATCGCCGCCGAAGGTGCGCCCAAGAAGCCCTCGATCTCGCCCAAGACCGACATCGCCGTGCTGCAGTACACCGGCGGCACCACCGGCGTGCCCAAGGGCGCCATGCTCACCCACGCCAACATCACCGCCAACACCGAGCAGCTGCGCCGGGTCATCCCCGACGTGCGCGAGGGGCAGGAGAAGATGCTGGCCGTGCTGCCGTTCTTCCACGTCTTCGCCATGACGGTGGCGCAGAACGTGGCGACGGTGATCGGGGCGGAGATCATCATGCTGCCGCGCTTCGACCTGGCGCAGGTGATGAAGTGCATCGACAAGAAGCGCCCCACCATGTTTCCGGGCGTGCCGACCATCTACACCGCCATCAACAACAGCGGCGACATCAAGAAGCACGACCTGTCGTCCCTGAAGATCTGCATCAGCGGCGGCGCGCCGCTGCCGGTGGAAGTCAAGAACCGCTTCGAGGACCTGACCGGCTGCGCGCTGGTGGAAGGCTACGGCCTGTCCGAGGCCTCTCCGGTGGTCACCTGCAATCCCATCGGCGGGCTGGTCAAGGCGGGCTCCATCGGCGTGCCGCTGGACGGCACCGAGGTTCAGATCCGCGACCTGGACGGCCGGCGGGAGGAAGTCGCCCAGGGGAAGAAGGGCGAACTGTGCGTGCGCGGCCCCCAGGTCATGAAGGGCTACTACAACCGCCCCGAGGACACGGACAAGACCATCATCGACGGCCTTCTGCACACCGGCGACGTGGGCTACGTGGACAGCGATGGCTACATCTTCCTGGTGGACCGCATCAAGGACGTGATCCTGGCCGGCGGCTACAACGTCTATCCCCGCGCCATCGAGGAAGCCCTGTACCTGCATCCGGCCATCGCGGAATGCATCTGCATCGGCATTCCCGACGCCTACCGCGGCCAGGCGCCCAAGTGCTTCGTGACCCTGCGCGACGATGCCGGCGACGATGTCTCGCCCGAGGGCCTGCGAGAGTTCCTGACCGACAAGGTCAGCCGGATCGAAATGCCCAAGGAAATCGAGATCCGCGACGAGCTTCCCAAGACCATGGTCGGCAAGCTCTCGCGCAAGGAACTGGTGGCCGAGGAAGAAGCCAAACACGGCGAGGCCTCCGCCACCTGACGCGGAGCGCGCGGCAAGAGGCCCCTCGCCTGCCGCGCGCCCGCCCCGCTCCCTTTTTTTGTGTGACGTAGCGTAATCAAGGACTCCCCATGACCCATCAGATGACGTATACGTCACCAGAGAGACGCGGAAGTCACTTCGCGTCCCCGACGACAAGGGGAGTTTTCACCATGCCCGATCAGCAGCGGTTCTATACGGTCACGGAACTGGCGGAGGAACTGGAGGTCACGCCGCGGGCCATCCGCTTCTACGAGGCCAAGGGCCTGCTGACGCCCGAGCGCGCCGGTGCCACCCGCGTCTACACGCACCGCGACCGTGCGCGCCTGCTGCTGATCCTGCGCGGCAAGCGGCTGGGCTTCAGCCTGGCCGAGATCAAGGAGTTCCTGGACCTCTACGTGGTCGACACCAGCCAGACGGAACAGCTTCGCCTGCTGCGCAAGAAGGTGCACGAGCGCCTGGAAGCGCTGGAGGTGCAGCGCCGCGACCTGGAAGCCAGCGTGGAGGAGTTGAAGGACATCGAGCGTGTCGTGGTCGACACCCTGAACAACAAGGGCATCGATCCCGACGCGATCTTCGACGAGGTGCCCACCAAGGGGCGCCGCCCGCGCCGCGCCAAGGCGGCGGCCAACGAGGACTGACGGCGGCGGACGCCGGCTGATCGCAGCCCGCGCCGCTTCCCCTGCAAAGACGGACGAGGACGGAGTGACGCAGATGAAAAACGTGGTGATCGCGGGTTTTGCCCGGTCTCCCTTCCACCTGGCGAACAAGGGCGCGCTGACCAAGGTCCGCCCCGACGACATGGCCGCCCAGGTGGTCCGCGCCCTGGTGGAGCGCACCGGGGTCAACACCGATGACGTGGAAGACCTGATCGTCGGCTGCGCCTTCCCCGAGGGCGAGCAGGGGCTGAACGTCGCCCGCCTGATCGGCTTCACCGCCGGGCTCGGCCTGAACGTCGCCGGAGTCACCGTCAACCGCTTCTGCGGCTCGTCCATGCAGGCAATCCACCAGGCCGCCGGCGCCATCCAGATGAACGCGGGCGATGCCTTCATCTGCGCCGGCGTGGAAAGCATGACCCGCGTGCCCATCATGGGCTTCAATCCCATGCCGAACCCGGGCCTCTACAAGCAGATGCCCCAGGCCTACATGAGCATGGGCGAAACGGCCGAGAACGTCGCAAAGGTTTACCAGATCCCGCGCGCCGAGCAGGAAGCCATCGCGGTGGAAAGCCACAAGCGTGCCGCGAGCGCGCAAGAGCAGGGCCGCTTCGCCGACGAGATGGTGGCGATCTCCACCCCCGGTGGCGGCACGGTGGATGCCGACGGTTGCATCCGCGCCGAAACCACGCCCGAGAGCCTGTCGGGCCTCAAGCCCGCCTTCGACGCCGAGGGATCGGTGACCGCCGGCACCTCCAGCCCCCTCACCGATGGTGCTGCGGCGACGCTGGTGTGCAGCGAGGACTACGCCAAGGCCAACGGCCTGCCCATCCTGGCGCGCATCCGCTCCGTCGCCGTCGGCGGCTGCAAGCCCGAGGTCATGGGCCTCGGCCCCATCGTCGCCACCAAGAAGGCGCTCGCCCGCGCCGGCCTGTCGGCGTCGGACATCGACATCGTGGAGCTGAACGAGGCCTTCGCCAGCCAGGCCATCGCCTGCCTGCGCGACCTGGACCTGGACTTCGGCAAGACCAACCTGGACGGCGGCGCCATCGCGCTCGGCCACCCGCTGGGGGCCACGGGTGCGCGCATCACCGGCAAGGCTGCGGCGCTGCTGAAGCGCGAGGGCAAGCAGTTCGCGCTCGCCACCCAGTGCATCGGCGGCGGCCAGGGCATCGCCACCATCCTGGAGGCCGTGTGACCATGACGTCCAAGACCGAGACCCCCATCAAAAAGGTCGCGGTGATCGGCGCCGGCGTCATGGGTGCCGGCATCGCCGCCCATGTCGCCAACGCCGGCGTCCCCGTGGTCCTTCTCGACATCGTTCCCGAGGGTGCCGCCAACCGCAACGCCATCGCGGAAGGCGCCGTCGCCAAGATGCTGAAGGCCGACCCCGCGCCCTTCATGCACAAGCGCAACGCCAAGCTGATCCAGACCGGCAACATCGAGGATCACCTGGAGCTGCTGGCCGACTGCGACTGGATCGTCGAGGCCGTCATCGAGCGCCTGGACATCAAGCAGGCCCTCTACGCCAAGGTCGACGGCGTGCGGAAGGCCGGCAGCGTGGTGTCGTCCAACACCTCCACCATTCCGCTGGCGACGCTGACCGACGGGATGCCCGACGGCTTCAAGGCCGATTTCTGCATCACCCATTTCTTCAACCCGCCGCGCTACATGCGCCTGTTGGAGCTGGTGACGGCGCCCGAGACCCGCGCCGACGCCGCCACCGCCATCACCGAGTTCTGCGACCACAAGCTCGGCAAGTCGGTGGTGGTGTGCAAGGACCGGCCGGGCTTCATCGCCAATCGGCTGGGCATCCTGTGGCTGCTGGCCGGCGTGACGGAAGCCCGCCGCCTGGGCCTGACGGTCGAAGAGGCCGACGCCATCATCGGCCGGCCCTTCGGCATCCCCAAGACCGGCGTCTTCGCGCTCATCGACCTGGTTGGCCTGGACCTGATGCCGCACGTGCTGAAGAGCATGGTCGGCGCCCTGCCGGAAACCGACGCCTTCTTCCAGCTCGACCGCGACCTGTCGCTGGTGGAGAAGATGATCGCGGAGGGCTACACCGGCCGCAAGGGCAAGGGCGGCTTCTACCGCATCAACCGCGCCGGCTGCGGCAAGGTGAAGGAGGCCATCGACCTCCAGACCGGCGAATACCGCCCCACCGTCAAGCCGGTGCTGGAAAGCATCGATGCCGGCAAGTCGGGCGGTGCCGCCGCGCTGCTCCGGCACCCCGACAAGGGCGGCCGGTATGCCCGCGCCGTCATGGCCCGCACGCTGGCCTACGCCGCCGCGCTGGTGCCGGAAGCGGCGGACGAGGTGTACGCCGTCGACGAGGCCATGCGCCTTGGCTACAACTGGAAGCAGGGCCCGTTCGAACTGATCGACAAGATCGGCGCCGACACCCTCATCCAGGTGCTGAAGTCCGAGGGCATGGAGGTCCCCACCCTGCTGGAGACGGCCTCCGGCAAGACCTTCTACAAGATCGACGGCGGCACCCGCCTGCAACTGGGCACCGACGGCCAGTACCGCGACATGGTCCGCCCCGACGGCGTGGTCATGCTGGCCGACATCAAGCTGACAGCCAAGCCGCTGGTCAAGACGTCCTCCGCCGCGCTGTGGGACATCGGGGATGGCGTCGCCTGCCTGGAATTCACGGGCAAGATGAACAGCCTGGACCCGGATGTGCTGAAGTGCATCCACAAGTCCATCCCCGTGGTGGAGTCCGGCTTCAAGGCGCTGGTCATCTACAACGAGGGCAGCAACTTCTCCGTCGGCGCCAACCTTGGCCTGGCCCTGTTCGCCGCCAACATGGCCGCGTGGAGCCAGATCGAGGAGCTGGTGGAGAAGGGCCAGCAGGTCTACAAGGCGCTGAAGTACGCACCCTTCCCGGTCGTGGCCGCGCCGTCCGGCATGGCGCTCGGCGGCGGCTGCGAGATCGTCCTGCATTCCGATGCCGTCCAGGCCCATGCCGAGACCTACATCGGTCTGGTGGAAGTGGGCGTGGGCCTGATCCCCGGCTGGGGCGGCTGCAAGGAAATGCTGGCTCGCTGGACGGAGGCCGGCAAGGCCAACAAGGCGCCCAAGGGCCCCATGCCGCCGGTCGCCAAGGCGTTCGAGACCATTTCCGTCGCCACCGTCGCCAAGTCCGCTGCGGAAGCGCAGAGCAACCTGTTCCTGCGCCCGACCGACGGCGTGACCATGAACCGCTACCGCCTGCTGGCCGACGCCAAGGCCCGCGCGCTTGCGCTGGCCGAGGGCTATACGC
This sequence comes from Caenispirillum salinarum, assembly GCF_044803115.1. Classification (GTDB taxonomy): domain Bacteria; phylum Pseudomonadota; class Alphaproteobacteria; order Rhodospirillales; family Rhodospirillaceae; genus Caenispirillum; species Caenispirillum salinarum_A. The sequence continues at coordinate 2,930,343 of NZ_CP085224.1, forward strand.
CGCCGGAGGAGCCCGTCTTCCGCCTGCCGGGCGAGACCGGCCGGGTGGCGCTGGAAATGGCGGTGAAGGGCTTCCGCAAGCTGGGGAAGGCGACGCCGCACGACGAGGTGGTGTCCGCCGCACTGGCGACCGTTCTGACCGGCGGCGAAGGCGCCGACATGACCGTCGAGCTGAGCGAGGACGACGTGCTGGAGCTGGAGCGCGAGGCGTTCAACACGCTGCTGCGCCACCCGGACACGCTGGCGCGGGTCGAGCACATGCTCGAGACCGGCAAGCCGCTGAGGAATTAAGACGCCCCGCGTCGGCGCGAGACACAAGGACAGAAGAGCAATGGCTGTTTACCAGGCTCCCCTGCGCGACATGCGCTTCACCTACCGCGAGCTTCTGGGCTCGGACAAGGTGACGGAACTGCCCGGCTGCGAGGAAGCGACCCCCGACCTCGTGGACGCGGTGCTGGAGGAAGCGGGCAAGGTCTGCGAAAGCGTCCTGTTCCCGCTCAACCGCAGCGGCGACGAGGAAGGCTGCACCTTCGAGAACGGCGTGGTCCGCACGCCCAAGGGCTTCAAGGAGGCGTATGAGACCTTCCGCGAGGGCGGCTGGGTCGGCATGGCCTGCGACCCCGAGTACGGCGGACAGGGCCTGCCCAACTGCGTCAACACCCTGGTGGAGGAAATGATCTGCTCCGCCAACATGAGCTTCGGCATGTATCCCGGCCTGTCGCACGGCGCCTACAAGGCGATCAAGCGCTTCGGCACAACCGCGCAGAAGCAGACCTACCTGCCCAAGCTGACGGACGGCATCTGGTCGGGCACCATGTGCCTGACCGAGCCCCACTGCGGCACCGATCTCGGCCTCATCCGCACCAAGGCGGAACCCGGCGCGGCCGAGGGCGAGTGGAAGATCACCGGCACCAAGATCTTCATTTCCGCCGGCGAGCATGACCTGACGGAGAACATCATCCATCTGGTGCTGGCCCGTTTGCCCGACGCGCCGCCGGGCATCAAGGGCATCTCGCTGTTCGTCGTGCCCAAGTTCATGCCGAAGGAAGACGGTTCGGTCGGCGCGCGCAACGGCGTGGCCTGCGGCTCCATCGAGCACAAGATGGGCATCAAGGCCTCCGCCACCTGCGTCATGAACTTCGACGAGGCCACCGGCTGGCTGGTGGGCGAGCCCCACAAGGGCATGCGCGCCATGTTCACCATGATGAATGCCGCCCGCCTTGGTGTTGGCGTCCAGGGCCTGGGCATCATGGAAGCGTCTTACCAGGGCGCGGTGGACTACGCCCGCGAGCGCACCCAGGGCCGCGCCCTGACCGGGGCCAAGGCGCCGGACCAGAAGGCGGACCCCATCATCGTCCACCCCGACGTGCGCCGCATGCTGCTGACCATGAAGGCGTACACGGAAGGCGGCCGGATGCTGGCGGCCTGGATCAGCCAGGAGCTGGACTACGCCGAAAAGTGCCAGGACCCCAAGCGCCAGCAGGAGGCGGAGGATTTCGTCGCCCTGATGACCCCCATCGTCAAGGGCGTGCTGACGGACCTGGGCAGCGAGGTCGCGAACCTGGGCGTGCAGGTCTACGGCGGCCACGGCTACATCCGGGAATGGGGGATGGAGCAGTACGTCCGCGACGCCCGCATCGCCCAGATCTACGAGGGCACCAACGGCATCCAGGCGCTGGACCTGGTCGGCCGCAAGCTGGGTGCCCACACGGGCCGATACCTGCGCCGGTTCTTCCATCCGATGTCGGAATACATCGACCGCATCATGGATGACGAGGAGCTGGAGGACTTCGCCCTGCCGCTGGCGAAACAGTTCGTCCGCCTGCAGCAGGCCACCGGCTTCATCGCCCAGAAGGGCCTGAGCAACCCGGACGAGGCAGGCGCGGCGGCCACCGACTACATGCGCCTGTTCGGGCTGGTCGCCATGGGCTACCTGTGGGTGCGCGCCGTCGAAGTGGCGAAGCAGAACCTGGATGGTGACGAAGCCGATTTCTACAAGGCCAAGATCACCACGGCAAAGTTCTACTTCGAGCGCCTGCTGCCCCAGACGGGGGCGCTGTTCGCCGCCATCATGTCCGGGTCGAAGACCATGATGGAGATGGACGAAGCGGCGTTCTGAGACCGGACGGCGGCGCCTGGGCCGCCGTTCCTCCCCGACCCCGATCCGCCGGCCGTGGCCGGTTCCCGATGCATGGAGGCTCCCGTAAACCCATGAACCTGTGGCTTCGCCTGCTCCGGGTCATTGTCGGGGCCCTGCTCGGCCGGCGGATCGGGCTGTTCAAGGCCTCGGCCCTGACCTTCCGGGTCTGGCCGACGGATCTGGACCTCAACGTCCACATGAACAATGCCCGCTATCTGTCGGTCATGGACCTGGGGCGGACAGACCTCATCATCCGCACCGGCCTGCACAAGCTGATGCTCCGGCACAAGTGGCAGGCCGTGATCGGCGGCGCCACGGTGCGCTACCGCCGGCCTCTCAGGCCGTTCCAGCGCTTTCACCTGTCCACCCGCCTGCTGTACTGGGACGACCGCTGGATCTATCTGGAGCAGATCATCACCACCCCCGACGGCGCCGTGGCGTGTTCGGCCATGGTGAAGGCCGTCTTCACCGCAGGCGGCAAGCGCGTCGACCCGGCCGAAACGGTGGCGGCGGCGGGGCATGACGCACCCTCGCCCGAGGTGCCGGGCTGGGTTCAGGCCTGGCGGGCGATGGAGCAGACGGCCGACACCGCCCGGGCAACCTGATCGCGCACGAAAAGGGGGAGCGGCCGCCGGGCCACTCCCCCTTTCTGCTTGACCAATCCGCCCGGATCAGGCCGCTTCCGCCTCCACGGCCTCGCCGTTGATGACCAGATTGCCGCCCTCGGCCGAGACGGTGACCGTCTCGCCGTCGTCGATGCGGCCTTCCAGCATCATCATCGCCAATGGGTTCTCCAGGCTCTTCTGGATCACGCGCTTGAGCGGACGCGCGCCGTAAACCGGATCATACCCCTGGTCGGCCAACCACTGACGGCCGCCCTCGTCCAGGCTGAGGGTAACCTTGCGGTCCTCCAGCCGCTTGGCGAGACGGCGGATCTGGATGTCGACGATGCCGGCCATGTTCTCGCGGAACAGTCGGTGGAACAGCAGCACCTCGTCCAGGCGGTTGAGGAACTCCGGCCGGAAGGCCTCGCGCACCACCTCCATCACCATCGGGCGGACCACGCTGGAATCCTCGCCCTCCGGCTGGTTGGCGAGCACGTCGCTGCCCAGGTTCGAGGTCATGACGATCAGCGTGTTGCGGAAGTCCACCGTGCGACCCTGGCCGTCGGTCAGGCGGCCGTCGTCCAGCACTTGCAGCAGCACGTTGAAGACATCCGGGTGCGCCTTCTCCACCTCGTCGAACAGCACCACCTGATAGGGCCGGCGGCGCACGGCTTCCGTCAGCGATCCGCCTTCCTCATAGCCCACATAGCCCGGCGGCGCGCCGATCAGACGGGCGACGGCGTGCTTTTCCATGAACTCCGACATGTCGATGCGGACCATGGCCGTCTCGTCGTCGAACAGGAATTCCGCCAGCGCCTTGGTCAGCTCCGTCTTGCCCACACCCGTGGGGCCGAGGAACAGGAAGCTGCCCATGGGCCGGTTGGGGTCGCTGATACCGGCGCGGGAGCGGCGGATGGCGTTGGATACCGCCACCACGGCCTCGCGCTGGCCGACCACCCGGCGCTGGAGGTTGTCCTCCATGTGCAAGAGCTTCTCGCGCTCGCCGGTCAGCATCTTGTCCACCGGAATGCCGGTCCAGCGGCTTACGACAGAGGCAATCTGCTCGGGCGCCACCGTCTCGTTGACCATATTGCCGCCGGCGGCCGCGCCGTCGCCCTCGCCTTCACGGTGCTCGGCCTCCTTCAGCTTGGCCTCAAGCTGCGGGATGGTGGCGTACTGAAGCTCGCCGGCCTTTTCGTACTGGCTGTCGCGCAGGGCGCGCTCCAGCTCCGACCGGGCCTGGTCCAGCTGTTCCTTGAGCTTGGAGGCCGAGGCGACCTTCTCCTTCTCCGCCTGCCAGCGGGCGGTCAGGGCGGCACTTTCGCCCTCAAGCTCCTGAAGCTCCTTCTCCAGCTTTTCCAGCCGGTCGCGGGAAGCCTGGTCGGTCTCCTTCTTCAGGGCCTCGCGCTCGATCTTGAGCTGGATGACGCGGCGGTCCAGTTCGTCGAGTTCCTCGGGCTTGCTGTCCACTTCCATGCGCAGGCGGCTGGAGGCCTCGTCCATGAGGTCGATGGCCTTGTCGGGCAGGAAGCGGTCTGTGATGTAGCGGTTCGACAGGGTCGCGGCGGAAACCAGCGCGGCATCGGCGATGCGCACGCCGTGGTGCAGCTCGTACTTTTCCTTGATGCCGCGCAGGATGGAGATGGTGTCCTCCACCGTCGGCTCCTGCACGAACACCGGCTGGAAACGGCGGGCGAGTGCCGCGTCCTTCTCCACGTGCTTGCGGTATTCGTCCAGCGTCGTCGCTCCGACGCAGTGCAGTTCGCCGCGCGCAAGCGCCGGCTTGATCATGTTGGAGGCGTCCATGGCGCCTTCCGCCTTGCCGGCGCCGACCAGCGTGTGCATCTCGTCGATGAACAGCACGATGCGGCCCTCGGCGGCGGTGATTTCCTCCAGCACCGCCTTCAACCGTTCCTCGAACTCGCCGCGGAACTTGGCACCCGCCACCATGGAGCCCAGGTCGAGCGCCAGCAGCCGCTTGTTCTGGAGGCTTTCGGGCACGTCGCCGTTGACCATGCGCAGGGCCAGGCCTTCCACGATGGCGGTCTTGCCGACGCCCGGCTCGCCGATCAGCACCGGGTTGTTCTTGGTGCGGCGGCTGAGAACCTGGATGGTGCGGCGGATTTCCTCGTCACGGCCGACGACCGGGTCCAGCTTGCCGTCGCGCGCCGCTTCAGTCAGGTCGCGCGCGTACTTCTTCAGGGCGTCGTACTGGTCCTCGGCGCTGGCGGACTGGGCGGTGCGGCCCTGGCGCATCTCCTTGATGGCGCGGTTCAGCGCATCGGCCTTCAGCCCCGCATCCTTCAGCACCCGCCCAGCCTTGGTGCCCGAGGCGGCGAGTGCCAGCAGCATGTATTCGGCGGTGACGTAACTGTCGCCGGCCTTCTCGGCGGCCTGGGTGGCCTGATCGAGCACGCGGCCAAGTTCCTGCGCCACGTACATCTGGGCGCCTTCCACCTTGGGCATCTTGTCGACGGCGGCGGTGACGGCCTCCAGCGCCTTCACCGGATCGGCCCCGGCGGTGCGCAGAAGGTTGGCGGCCAGGCCCTCCTTGTCGTCGAGCAGTGCCTTCAACAGGTGCTCGGGCGTCACCTGCTGGTGGTTCTGGCGCAGTGCGATGGTCTGCGCCGCCTGGATGAAGCCTTTTGAGCGGTCGGTGAACTTCTCGAAATCCATAGTCTTATCTCTCCCGTCTCAGCGACGAGGTTGCAGGTCCCGGTAACCGGCGACCGACAACCCCTCACGGTTGAAAGGGACATAGGGACGGCGCGCATCCGCCGCAAGAGACGGCAGCAGCCGCCCATCGACAAGCGTTGGCTTTAACGCCGCAGGCCCATGATGAGGTTTTCCGCGACTTCGGAACACGCGCCCATTGACAAGCCCGGCCAGTTGTTCAATGGAGTTTCCATGACATTGCATATCGCCGCCCTCTGCCGCTTTCCCGTCAAGGCCCTGAGCCCCCAGCCGCTGGAACACGCCGTTCTGGAAACCGGCGGTGGCATGCGGGGCGATCACGTCTTTGCCCTGGCCCACGGGGCGGCCTCACGCGCGGCGGGCGGCGGCGACGCGGTGATCGGGCGCCTGCCGCGCACCAGCCTGATCACGCTGTCCGACTGTCCCAAGCTGGCGACACTGCGCACCCGCTTCATCGACCAGTTGAACGTCATAACGGTGGAGCGCGGTGGCCGGCAGGTGGCGCGCGGGGACCTGACCCAGCCGGTCGGCCGGGCCATGCTGGAGGATTTCTTCGGCGCCTTCCTGAAGGAAACGGCCCGCGGCGGCCCGCGCATCGTCATCGCCAAGCCGGGCGAAACCTTCGCCAACCACGAAACGCCGGGCGTGGTGCTGATCAACCGGGCGAGCGTCGCCGACATCGAACGTGTGACCGGCAAGCCGGTGGACCCCACCCGCTTCCGCGCCAACGTGCTGATCGACGGTCCGCAGCCCTGGCAGGAACTGGACTGGGTTGGCCACACGATCCGCATCACCGCCGCCGGTGGACAGCCGCCCAGCATCTCGGGCGGGCCGCGCCCGGTGACTCTGCGGGTGCGCGAGGCCATGCCCGTCCATCCCGCGGCAGAAGTGAACCCGGAGACCGGCGAAGTCGACCTCAACCTGGACAAGGCCATGAAGCAGGGCCTGGGCCACGATCATTTCGGCGTGCTGTGCGAGGTGGTGGACGGCGGCACCGTCACCACCGGCGACACGGTGATGCTGGAATAATAATACTGCGGCCTACTGCCAGCCCATGATCTCGCGGATGCGCAGGGCGGCCTGCGTGCGGCTGTCCACGTTCAGCGCCCGCAGCACGCCCGAGACGTGCGCCTTGACGGTGGACAGGTTCAGGCCCAGCCGCTCGCAGATCTCGGCGTTGGACAGGCCCTCGCCCAGAAGCTCCATCACCTGCCGCTGGCGCCGCGTCAGCGAGGCGACCACCGGATGCTCGACGACTGCATGGGGTCGGGTGGCGCCGCGGCCCGCGGGTTCAGCGGAGAAACCCGGTGCCCCGGCAGGGCCGCCGGCGCCGGCGGACGCATCAGCCGGCGCCATGCCCAGTTCGGGAGGCACATAGGCACCGCCTGCCAGCACGATCCGCAGCACGCCGCCCAGCACGGCATGCTCGGTGGACTTGGGGATGAAGGCCCGCACGCCCTGCGCGAGCGTCGCCCGCATGGCGGCGGGATCCTCCGTCATGGAAAAGATCGCCACCGGACACGGCGCCAGGCGCCGCACCAGATCGCCCACCTGGTCCTGGCCGGTATAGCCGGGCATGCGCAAATCCATGACCAGAAGGTCGGCCGCCGGCGTGCCCTCGGGCGTGTCGGCGACGACGGCTTCCAGTTCCGGGAACGAGCGGGCCTCGATGATCTCCGCGGTCGGCTCGATACCGCTGACCACGGCACGCAGGGCGGCGCGGATGATACTGTGGTCGTCAGCGAGGATGATGCGCATGGTCTTTGGTCTCGGCCTAACGGACAAGTTTTGGCGCATTCTTAACGGTTGCGCCCGCGCGGTCAAAGGATATACCGCAAGGCGGCGGCGAAAATGTTGCGGCGCGTAGTCACTCGCGACCGCCGGCGGCGCCCGGGCGTTGACCGAAAAATGGAGGATTTTTCATGCGCCCCATCCCTCGAGCCTCGATCACGAGGGTCGCCGCCGCGCTGGCAACGGCCCTGGCCGCAAATGCCATTTCGGCCGGAACGGCCTCGGCGCAATCTGCGGTGACGCCCGACGACTTTGTTCCCCAGCAGGTGGCCGTTCTGGGCGCGCTGGACAAGATCACCGCGCGCGAGCGGGAATTGACCATCCCGGTCGGAACCAGCGACCGCTTTCAGGGGCTGGTGGTGATGGTCCGCACCTGCCAGCGCACGACCGTCTCCACCACGCCACAGAGCGCCGCCTTTCTGCAAATCAGCGATGAAAGCGTCGTGGAGCGTGGCCTCCCCACGACCGGCGGCACATCGGCCTCCGGCGACGTTCCCGCCGCGGACACCGTGTCGACAGGCGACAAGACCGAGGCACCGCCCCATCTGTTCAGCGGCTGGATGTTCTCGGCCTCGCCCTCGGTCTCGGCGATGGAGCACCCGGTCTACGACATCGTACTGAAGGGCTGCCGCGCCAGCACCCCGCACGTGGCGAGCGCGCCCCTGCCCACGCGCAAGCACGGCGTCCGGTCGGCGGCGGTTCCGCTGCCGGCGTTCAAGCCTGCCACGCCTGCCGATCCGGCCATGACGCAGACGGCCCAGCGCCCGGAAGAAGCGGGATAGGTCAGCGACCCGTCATCCGCATCGTTGCCTCGAACAGGGCGCTTGAGGGATCGGCCAGATCCAGCACCACGTCGAAGTGGTGGCGGTCGGGCGCAGGCACCTCATGCACCGGGTTGCCCGCCGCGCGCCACGCCCCCGCATACTCGGCCGTCTGGCGCTTGAACTCCCCCTGCTCATGCCCGCCGACGGTCAGCACCAGCGGCGTTCCCGCGTCCTCCGGCACATGGAAGAGGGGACTGTTGCGGCGGGCGGCCTCGGCATCAAGGTTCATCCAGCCGTTGATCTCCGACAGGCGGATGGGCTCCAGGTCGAAGAGCCCGCTGGCCGCCATTCCGCCGGCGACCGCGTCCTCGGGCAGGCCGAAATCCGCCTGCCAGCCGCGCGCCAGCAGCATTCCCGTCAGATGCCCGCCGGCCGAGGACCCGCCGACAAGAATGCGCCGGTGGTCGATGCCGAAGCGCTCCGCCTCCCGCCACAGCCATGCCACCGCCGCGCGGCACTGGCGCACGATCTCGTCCAGCGTCACCGCCGGCGCCAGGCCGTAGTTCAGCGCCGCGACTGCGCAGCCGGCCTGCACGAAGGCCGGCGCCATGAAGCCCGAGTCCTCCCGCCCCAGCAGGCGCCAATAGCCGCCGTGGATGTAGACGAACAGCGGCGCCCCCTCCCCCGCCGGATAGAGATCGAGCGTCTCGGCCTCGCCGGTGCAGTCGAAAGCCCCTCGTGCACGGCAAGGCTGGCGCGGGCGGCGGCCGTCATTTCGGCGTAGCGCCTGGTATAGACGATGAAATCCGGAACCTGATCGCGCGCCCGGTACTCCGCATCGAGGGCCGCCTGAGCAAAGCCGCGATACACGGCGGAAGGGGCACGGTCGGGATTGCCGACGGTACGGGGGCCGCTCATGCCGACCCCGCCAGGCCTGCGGTCGCCGCATGTCGGTTATCCCGCGCCATCGTTCACTTCCCTCTAATATTCCGTTAGACTTGACGCGCTTGCTCCATCGGGGGAATGCGCCATGGATGATGTATCCGGTCTCCTGCGCCCCGCCGACCTGTCGGCGCTCATCAACGCGCTGACGGCCCGAGGCTACACGGTCCTGGCCCCCGTGCGCCAGGGCGACGCCCTGACGGTCGCTCCGGTCGCAGCCCTCGATCAGGTGGCATGCGGGTGGACTGCGGACCAGACGGCCGGCACCTATCGCCTGCGCCGCCGCGATGACGGGCGCCGCTTCGCCACAACCCCCGCCGCACTGCCGTGGAAGCGCGTCCTGCATCCGCCGGAATCCCATCTATGGGCGGCACGCGACACCGGCAACGGCTTCGAGATGATCTCCGGCCCCGAGCCGCCGCCGAGGCAGGCGCTGCTGGGCCTCTTGCCCTGCGACTTGGCGGCCATCGCGCGGCAGGACAAGGTGTTCGACAACGGCACCTTCGCCGACCCCGTCTACACCGGCCGGCGCGAGAACGCCCTGCTCATCGCCGCAACCTGCGCGCAAGCGGGGGACACATGCTTCTGCGCGACCATGGAGACAGGCCCCGATGTCCGCAGCCCGTGCGATATCGCGCTGACCGAGTTGGACGGCGACGCAGGCTGGCTGCTGGAGGCGCGCTCCGGCAAGGGCGCCGACATCCTCGCCGACCTGCCGCTTTCGCCCGCACCGGACGCGGCGTTCAAGCAGCGCGATGCGATGGCCGAGACCACGGCGGCGACGCAGATCCGCACCCTGCCGACGGACACGCCGGGCCTGCTGCACCGCCACCTGGACCCCCCCCACTGGCAGGCGGTGGCGGACCGGTGCCTGTCGTGCGGCAACTGCACGAACCAGTGCCCCACCTGCTTCTGCTCCAACACCGAGGACGTGACCAGCCTGGACGGCACCACGGCGGAGCGCCGGCGGGTGTGGGACAGCTGCTTTTCGCTGGATTTCACCTACGCCACGGGCCGCCCGCTTCGCCAAAGCGCCGAAAGCCGGTACCGCCAATGGATCACGCACAAGCTGTCCACCTGGCATGACCAGTTCGGCGAGAGCGGATGCATCGGGTGCGGGCGCTGCATCACCTGGTGCCCCGTCGGCATCGACATCACCGAGGAAGCCGCGGCCCTCGCGGCGCTGGAGGACGCGGCGGCGGCGGCGCACGCCTGATTGAACCGCGCCCCGACCGGAGGAGGACGGGCCATGACCGACACCGTCAAGGAACCCATCAAGCGGCTTCTGCACAACCACCCCTTCTTCGCCGGCATGGAGGAACCCATGCTGGAGAAGCTGGCCGCCTGCGCCACGACACGCACCTACAAGGCCGGCCACCGCGTGCTGAAGGAAGGGGCCTGCGCCGACCACTTCACCGTCCTTTTGAGCGGCTGCGTCGCGGTGGAGGTTGCGACGCCCGAACACGGCATGAAGCCGCTGCAGACCCTGCACGTCGGCGACATCCTTGGTTGGTCCTGGCTGGTGGCGCCCTACCGCTGGACCTTCTCGGCCACCGCGCGCGAGGACACCGACGCCCTCGTCTTCGACGCGCCCTGCCTGCGCCGCGCGCTGGAGGCCGACCATGAACTGGCCTACCACCTGATGCCGCGTTTCGTCGCCGTCATGTCGGAGCGCCTGCACAGCGCCCGGCTCCAGATGCTCGACCTCTACGGCCCACCCGCCGGGTCCGGTGAAAGGGGACTGTCATGAGCACGCTGGCCACACCGCTGAAAGGCCACGCGCCGCCGCCCGAGGCGCCTCATCCGGCCACCGCGCCCGACCCGGCGACCGATCCCATGGTGCCGCGTCCCTTCCGCATCGTGCGCGTGAAGAAGGAACTGTCGGACACCTTCACCTTCGATCTGGTGGCGCAGGACGGCTCGCCGCTCGCCTTCCGACCCGGGCAGTTCAACATGCTGTACGTCTTTGGCGTCGGCGAAGTGCCCATCTCCATCAGCGGCGACCCCGCCGTGCCCGAGGTTCTGGTGCATACCACCCGCGCCGTCGGCACCGTCACCCGCGGCATGTGGACCATGAAGGCCGGCGCGACGCTCGGCATCCGCGGCCCCTTCGGCTCCTCCTGGCCGGTGGAGGCCGCGCGCGGCGGGGACGTGGTGGTGGTGGCGGGCGGCATCGGGCTCGCGCCCCTGCGGCCGCTGATCCACGCGCTGTTGAACGAGCGCGAGAGCTTCAACCGCGTCATGATCCTCTACGGCGCCCGCACGCCCGAGGACATCCTCTACACGACCGAGGTGCGCGCCTGGCGCGGGCGCTTCGACATCAGCGCGCAGGTCACCGTCGACCGCGCCACGGGCGGCTGGTCGGGCCCCGTTGGCGTCGTGACGCGGCTCATCAACGCCGGCGGCTTCGACGCGCCCTCGACCACCGCCTTCGTCTGCGGGCCCGAGGTGATGATGCGCGCGGCCTGCGATGCGCTGACCCGCAAGGGCGTGGCGCGCGACAAGCTGTGGCTCTCCATGGAGCGCAACATGAAGTGCGCGCTGGGCTTCTGCGGCCATTGCCAGTGGGGCGGGGCCTTCGTCTGCATGGACGGCCCCATCTTCAACTATGCCGCCGTCGCCGACCGGCTGCCCGTCGCGGAGTACTGAGCCATGGCCACGAGCACCCGCAGACGCCCGAAGCTCGCCGTCTGGAAGTTCTCCAGCTGCGACGGCTGCCAGCTCCAGCTTCTGGACCTGGAGGACCACCTGCTGGACATCGCCGACGCGGTGGAGATCGCCTACTTCCTGGAAGCCACCCGCGCCACCGCCCGCGGTCCCTACGACCTGTCGCTGGTGGAAGGCTCCATCACCACCCGCCATGATGCAGAGCGCATCCAGAAGGTCCGCCGCCAGAGCAAGGTGCTTGTCGCCATCGGCGCCTGCGCCAATTCCGGCGGCATCCAGGCGCTGAAGAACTTCGCCGACCACAAGGAATTCGTCCGCGCCGTCTACGCCCGGCCGGAATACATCGACACGCTGGCAACCTCGACCGGCATCGCCGACCACGTGCCGGTGGACTTCGAGTTGCGCGGCTGCCCGGTGGACCGCCACCAGCTGCTGGAGGTGGTGTCGGCCTATCTCGCCGGCCGCAAGCCCAACATCCCGCGCACCGCCGTCTGCACCGAATGCAAGCGGCGCGGCATTCCCTGCATCACCGTCGCGAGCGGCACCCCCTGCCTCGGCCCTGTGACGCAGGCCGGCTGCGGCGCGCTGTGCCCCGGCTGCGGACGCGGCTGCTATGGCTGCTTCGGACCCAAGGAGACGCCGAACATGGCGAACCTAATGGCCGAGTTCGCCGCGCTGGGCCGGTCGGAAAAGGGCATCCGCGACAGCCTGCGGCTGTTCAACGCCAACGCCGCGCCCTTCCGCGAGGAGTCCCAGCGCCATGACGACTAAACGCATCAAGGTCGAGGCCCTGGCCCGCGTGGAGGGTGAAGGGGCGCTCGACGTCAAGGTTCGCAACGGCACCGTGACGGACCTGAAGTTCCGCATCTACGAACCGCCGCGCTTCTTCGAGGCCCTGTTGCGCGGGCGCCAGTACAGCGACGCGCCCGACATCACCGCCCGCATCTGCGGCATCTGCCCCGTCGCCTACCTGCTGGGCGCGGCGCAGGCCATGGAGGACGCGCTGGGTGTCGACGTCCCGCCCGAGATCACCGCGCTCCGCCGCCTCATCTACACCGGTGAATGGATCGAAAGCCACGTCCTGCACGTCGCCATGCTGCACGCACCGGATTTCCTGGGCCTGGACGACAGCCTCCAGATGGCGCGCACCCATCCCGACGTGGTCACCACGGCGCTGCGGCTGAAGAAGCTGGGCAATGCACTGCTGGAGGTCATCGGCGGGCGGGCCGTGCATCCGGTGAACCTGAAGGTGGGCGGCTTCTACTCCGTCCCCTCCCGCCAGGCGCTGACCGACCTGCTGCCGGAAATCGAGTGGGGCATCGAGGCGGCGCGCACGCTCGCCCGCACCGTCGCCACCTTCGACTTTCCCGACCTTGAACGCGACTATCTGTTCGTCGCCCTGCACCACCCGGACGAATACGCCATCGCGCGCGGGACATTGCGCACCAGCGAAGGCGTTGACGTTGCGCTCCCGGCCTTCGAGCAGCACTTCGGCGAACACCACGTCAAGCACTCCAACGCCCTGCACGGGCTGACGAGCGACGGCCGGCCGTATCACGTCGGCCCGCTGGCGCGCTATGCCGTGAACTTTGACGCCCTGCGGCCCGATGTGCAGGACGAGGCGCGCGCGACGGGTCTGGGACCGGTGGTGCGCAACCCGTTCAAGTCCATCATCGTCCGCAGCCTGGAGGTCTTGCAGGCCTTGCTGGACGCCCGCGACCTGATCGCCGCCTATCAGCCGCCGGAGAACGCATCCGCCGTCGTCCGCGTGCGCGCCGGCGAGGGCGTGGGCTGCACGGAAGCGCCGCGCGGCATCTGCTGGCACCGCTACCGCCTCAATGACGACGGCACCATCGCGGAAGCCCGCATCGTGCCGCCGACGTCGCAGAACCAGCCGACCATAGAGGAGGACCTGCGGGAGGTCGTCACCCGCGGCCTCAACCTGCCCGACGACGCCCTGCAATGGCGCTGCGAGCAGGCCATCCGCAACTACGATCCCTGCATCTCCTGCGCCACCCACTTCCTGCGGCTGAAGGTGGATCGTGGTTGAGGGCGCGGGCAGCAAGGACGGGCTGCCGCCGCTCATCATCGGCGTGGGCCAGCCCTGGCGCGGCGACGACGCGGCGGGGCTTGACGCGCTGGCGCTGCTGGACGGCGGCGGCCCGTGGGACTGCCGCCCCCACCACGGCGAGGGCCTGGGCCTGATCGCGCTGTGGGAGGACCGGCCGCTGGTCCTCGTCATCGACGCCGCCCAGTCCGGCGCCGCGGCGGGGACGCTCCACCGGCTGGAGGTGGATGACTCCGCGGCGCTGGAAGGGGCCGGTTTCCGCTGCTCCTCCCATGCCTTCGGCGTGCGGGAGGCGATCGAGACGGCGCGCGCGTTGGAAAAGCTGCCCGACCGTCTGATCGTGCACGCGGTGGAGGGCGCCCGCTGGGACCTGGGCGAGCCCCTGAGCGACGCGGTCGCCGCCGCCCTGCCAGCCCTGGCGCACGCCGTGCGGCGGGATCTCTACCGGCTGGCGGATGCATTCTGACCACAAAAAGGGGGCCGTCCCATGACGGCCCCCTTGAGCGCGTGCCGGCGTGACCCGGCGATCAATGCTGCTGCTTGAACTGCTGGTAGCGGTCGCCCATGGCCTGGGCGTCCTCGTCGCTCATGGTCTTGCGCGCCTGGGGGAACATCTCGTCTTCCTCGTCGGAGATGTGGTGTTCCAGCGCGCTCTTCAATTTCTGGACCTTCTCCACGAAATCGTCGGAGGTCTTGTCCATCTTCTCCATCTCGGAGAGCATGGACTTGGCCTCGTCGTGCTCGTTCAGGGCGTCCTTGACCTCCTCCTTGGCCTCCTGGTCGTGCTTGGCCTCGCGGAAGTTGGGATAGAACACCTCTTCCTCGAACTTCGTGTGAAGCTCCAGGTCGTGCTTGACCTGGCTGAACAGCTTCTCGCGCGTCTTCTCGGCCCCGTCGGTGGTGTCGAGGATCTGCGTCAGCGCGTGCTTCACCTTCTCGTGGTCCTGGTGGAGCATGTCGTAGATGACAGGCATGTTCGTGGGCTCCGTTTCCGTTGATAGTGAATTCGGAGAACGGCCTCCCGCCCGCCCGGTTGCCCGTTTCAGCGGGCGCGCGCAACGCACGCCGCGCCCGCCACCGCGGGTAGCCGGTTACTCCTCGATCAGGGCCTTGTCGAGGGCCGACCGCAGGGGCTTCATCAGGTAGTCCAGCAGGGTGCGCTCGCCGGTCAGGATCATCACCTCGGCCGGCATGCCGGGCTTGAGCGCGTGGTTCGTCGCACCCTCCACGCGGCCGGACGGCACGCTGACGGTCACGTTGTAGAAGGCCATGCCCGTGCGCTCGTCCTGCTGGCTGTCGGCCGGAACCACGTCCACCGCGCCGGTCAGTAGCGGCAGGTTGCGGTCGTGCAGGCCGGGGAAGCGGATTTCCGTCTCCTGCCCCACGTGCACGCGCTCGATGTCCGTCGGCGGGACGCGGGCGGCAATCTGGAGGGTCTGGTCGTCGGGCACGATCTCCATGAGCGTCTGCCCCGGCTTGACCACTCCGCCGACCGTCTGCGCCGCCAGCCCCTGCACCACGCCGGCGCGCGGCGCGCGCACGTCGGTGCGGGCGAGCACGTCCTCCGCCGCCTGCAACTGGGCGGCGGCGTCGGCTACTTCCAGCCGGGCGTCGCGCAGGGCGGCGGCGGCTACCTCCCGAGCCGCGCGATGGACCTGCGCGAGCTTGAGTTCCGCCTCAGTCGCCGAGGCCTCGGCGCGGGCACGGTCGGCCTCGGCCTGGGCCTCCTGCCCTTCCAGGTGCGCCAGGCCGCGTTCCAGGGACCGCACGCGGGTGGCCGTCACGAGGCCTTTGCCGTGCAGGTCGCGGATGCCGGCCAGCTCTTCTTCCAGCAGCCGCTTTTCCTTGGCGCGCGCCACCGCGGTCGCGTCCAGCGCGGCGATCTCGCCGCGCACCTGGGCGAGGCGGCCGGCGGTCATCTCCGTCTCTCCCGCCAGCGCCTCGCGCGCCTCGGCGAAGGCGCGGCGCTCGGCCTCCAGCACGCCGGTCAGCACCGGGTCGGCCTCGGCCTGGGCGATCAGGTCTGGCGGAAAGGTCACTGCCGCCGCCGCCTCGCGCTGGGCCTCGAGCCGCGCGACGCGGGCGCGGGCGGCGTTGTGGCGGTCGGTCAGGCGCCGGACCGACGCCGACGCCTGGACCGGATCGATGCGGGCGAGCACCTGGCCTTCGGCCACCCGGTCGCCCTCGGCCACCAGCACGGCGGCAACCACGCCGCCCTCCATGTGCTGGACGGCCTTGCGACCGCCCTCCACGGCGATCACGCCCGGCGCCGCCACGGCCCCGGCAAGCGGCGCCGTGGCGGCCCATCCGCCGAAGCCACCGAAGGACAGGCCGACGATCACCAGCCCGGCGATCACCGGACCGCGGATGGAGGCGACGGGGTCCTGCATCTCTGGCATCTCGGGATGGTGCGTCATGTCAGGCACTCCGGGGGAACTGTGCAACACCGGCGGGCGCGCGGGGACGGCCGGTCAGGCGACCGAGTACTTCGTCGCGGGCGCCGACCACCTCCAGCAGGCCCTCGCGCAGGACGGCGATGCGGTCGCAGGCCGACAGCAGCGCAGCGCGATGGGCGACGACGATCACGGTGCGGCCCTCGGCCCGCAGGATTTCCAGGGCGCCGATCAGCGACGACTCGCCCTCGGCATCCAGCCCGGCGTTGGGCTCGTCCAGCACAATCAGGGCCGGGTCTCCGAACAGGGCGCGGGCGAGGCCGATGCGCTGGCGCTGACCGCCGGAAAGGGCGCGTCCGCTTTCACCGACCGGCGTGTCATAGCCGGCGGGCAGGCGCTGGATCATGTCGTGCGCGCCGGCCTTCTTGGCGGCGGCAATCACGGCGTCGCGGTCCACCGCACCCATGCGGGCGATGTTCTGCGCCACCGTACCCTCGAAAAGCGCCACCTCCTGCGGCAGGTATCCGATGTGACGGCCCAGGTCGTCGCGCGGCCAGGCCGCGACATCGAAACCATCCAGCCGCACGGTACCCGCCGCCGCCGGCCACAGGCCCAGCAGCACGCGGACCAGGCTGGTCTTGCCGGCGCCCGAGCCGCCGACGACACCCAGGATTTCCCCCGGCTCGACACGGAAGGCAATGCGCCGCAGCGTCGGACGGTCGGCACCGGGCGCGGCGACGGTCAGGCCGGACACCTCCAGCCGGCCCTCCGGCGCGGGCGGCACCAGGCGGTCGCCCGCGCCGACGCCGACGCCGGCCAGCGCATTCTTCAGCCGGCCGAGCGCAGTGCGGCCGCCGGCCAGGGTGCGCCAATGCGCCACCACGCCCTCCACCGGCGCGAGCGCGCGACCCATGAGGACGGACGCGGCGATCATCATGCCTGCGGAAATCTGGCCGTCGATGACCAGGACGGCGCCGGTGCCCAGCAGCACCACCTGCGTCGCGAACCGGGCCGACTTGGACGCCGCCAGGATCAGGCCGGACCGGCCCGACGCCGCCGCCTGCCCCGCCAGCGCCCGCCGGCCCGAAGCCTGCCACCGCTCCCGCAGCGCCGCCCCCATGCCCAGCGCTTGCACGGCCTCGGCATGGCGGCGGGCCTCGCCGGCAATCTTCCACGCCTCCGCCGAGGCCTCCGCCGCCTGGGCGGACGCATTGCGGGAGAGCCGTGCGTTCAGCAGCGCCAGCGCCACGATCACAACCGCTCCACCGGTGGCGACCAGACCGATCCACGGGTGCATGAGGTAGGCGAGCGCCAGGAAGACCGGCACCCACGGTGCGTCGAACAGGGCGATCATGCCCGGCCCGGTGACGGCCTCGCGGAAGGACGCCAGGTCGCGCAGCGGCTCGGCGCCCTGCCCGCCGCGCCAAGCGGCGTCGAACAGGGGCCGGCGCAGGGCCAGTTCCAGCCGCGTGCCCAGCCGCACCAGAATGCGCGAGCGCACCGCGTCCATCGCCGCCAGCACCACCAGCGCGCCGATTGCGATCAGCGTGATGGCGGACAGGGTGGGCAGCGAGCGGCTCGCCAGCACCCGGTCGTAGACCTGCAGCATGTAGAGGCTGGGCACCAACAGGAGCACGTTGGCGAAGATGCTGAAGCCCGCCGCCGCGACGAACCCGCCGCGCAACGAGGCCAGGGCCTTGCCGAGAAGGGTGTCTTTGGTCGTCATCACGTGGCGGTCACCCGATCGGAGGGGTTGGAAGAAAGGCTTCCCCGCCGGCCGGCGGTCCACGGCGGGGAGGCCTTGGGAGAGACGGCTGGCTGCTAGAGGAGGAAGTCGCCGCCGTCCAGTGAGGCGTTGCGCACCTCGATCGCCATGTCGACGACGCCGTCGCCGTCGACGTCGGCCTGCACAAGGTCGCCCTCGCGGCGCAATTCGCCCGCGACGCCGCTGAACCCGCCGTCGCCGGTCCAGGTGAAGGCTTGGTCGCCCTCGGTCAGCGCATCGGCGTCGACGGTCGACAAATCGATGCGATCGCCGTCGCTCTTGCGGAAATCGACGATCACGTCGGGCGCGTCGGCGCGGCTGTCGAGCAGACCGCCGAAGTGGAAGACATCCGCCCCGGCGCCGCCCTCCATGGCATCACGGCCCAGGCCTCCCGACAGCACGTTGTCGGCCGCATTGCCGACCAATACGTTGGCCTGCATGTTGCCGGTCAGCGACAGCGATCCCGAGCCGATGGCGCGCAGCACCTCCACGCCCGCTTCCAGACCGCGAGAGACGGTGGTGTCGATGATGTCGCGGCCCTGCCCGGCCCACTCGACCACCCGGTCGGCGCTGCTGTCGACGCGGTAGATGTCGTCGCCCAGGCCGCCGGCGAAGGTGTCCGCGCCGCCGCGCCCGTCAATGACGTCGTCCCCGCTTGTGCCGTTCAGCGTCTCGTCGGCCGAGGTGCCCTTCATGGTCGGGTCGGGAAGGCCGATGCCGGCCAGGCCCAGGTCCGCATGGCCATCCACCGAGACAACCTTGGGCAGCGGCCGGGCGTCGTCGTAGACCTTGTACTTGACGCTCCAGCTCTCGCCCGGCCCCAGGTTGATGGGGCCGCTGTCGTCATGGATGGTGTAGCGGCCGTTGCCGTGATCGGTCAGCACGGCGCTGTAGATGGTGTCGATCACCGCCGGCAGGTCGAAGGTGACCGCGGCGTCGTCCACCGGCACGTCGGACGTGTTGGTGATGGTCACTTCGGTCACGTATCCGGTCGACCATGAACTGGTGATCTCGCTGGTGACCTGGGTCAAGGTGTTGGGGTCCAGACCGCCGGTCTCGTCCGCGACGGCCGGCGTGCCGGGGTCGGGCAGCGCGGCGCCGGCCTCCACGGCCATGCCGTTCACCGTCAGGGCCGCGGGCTCGTGGCTGACGTCGTCATAAGCCTTGAAGCAGAAGCGCATGGTCGCGCCCGGCTCCAGGGGCTCGACCAGCTCTCCGGCGATGGTGTAGGTGTCGCCCGACCGGGACACCAGCCGCGCACCGTAGAGCGTGTCGATGGCGACCGGCAGGCGGAAGCTCACCTGCGGATCGGCCAGGGGCTCGTCACCGTGGTTGGTGATCTCCACCGCCATGACGTAACCCGCCGACCAGCGGCTTTCCGTCAGGGTGGTGGCCGTCAGCTGCGGCTGGGTCGCGGGCGTGCTGCCGGGAAAGTAGACGTCTTCCTGCGGCACGATCTCGTCCGGCGTCGGCCGCGCGGTGGGCACGCCGGGCGTCGCCTGGAGGGTCTTCAGGTCGAGCGTCGTGCCGTCGGCGAAGACGGCCTTTTCCACGTCCACCAGGATGTCGTCGCTGGCATAGCCGTCGATCAGCACCCGGCCCTGCCCGTCGTAGGACACCACGTAGTCCGAAAAGGCCCGTTCATAGCGCGCGGTGTCGACACCGTCGCCGCCCAGCAGCAGGTCATCGCCGCGCCCGCCCTCCAGGATGTCGTCGCCGGCTCCGCCGCGCAGGGTGTCATGGCCGTGGCGGCCGTTGAGGTAGACGCCCGTGTCGACGCCCTGGATGTCGTCGTCCCGGCGCGAACCGATGACATAGTCGAACAGCACCTGGTTGGCGGTCCTGTCGGTGGGCGCACCGAAGGTTTCGCCGTCATTCCACCAGACGGTGGTGGAGATGTCGTCGGCCGCGGCTTCGCGCAGGGACTTCTCCACATGCACCACGTTGCCGGTGTCGCGGCCGCCGTGGAAATTGACGTCGCGGTCGGTGTAGTCGACGTGGATCTTGTTGTTCACCGATGACGCCCAACTGGCGAACACGACGCCATGGCGCATGTCGCCGTCCTGCAGCTTGGTGAAGACGCCATCATAGCTCTCGCGCAGTTCGTAGGCGTAGCCGTTGCCGTTGTCGCCCTTGTTGAAGGCGCCGCGCGCCGTAAGCCGGTCGGCGACCATGTCCATGCTGCGGGTGAACTCGAAGGCGACCGAGGGGCCGTCGTAGACCCCGACGTCGGCCACCCGGGCGCCCACGGTGCCCTCTAACTCGATGGCGCGGTAGCGGTCGAGGTGGGTGTGGACGTTCTCGAACAGGGTGTAGTCGGGCGTGCCCAACTGGAAGCGGACGTCGAAGCCCTGCAGCGCCACGCCGGACAGGGTGTCCATGCGCTCCACCTTGCCGAGCGATGCCTCCATGGCGAAATGCACGCCGCGGTCCAGGGTGACGGTGCCGCCGTCGATGGCAACCACCTTCGCCATGCTGGTGCGCAGCGGCACGTCGTTCATGCGCCAGTCCCAGTCCTCGATCTGATTGAGGAACTCGGTGTCGTTGTCCTGCCACAGGCGTACCGTATCGCCGACCCACAGGCCGTAGTCCTCGGTCAAGGTGATGGTGGTCTGGCCCTTGACGACATCCGCGTGCAGGCCGCCCGCATGTACGGTCTTGGTGCCGGCGACGTGGATGCCGGGGCCGTCGTCCAGGGCCGCGTCGGTGAAGACGATGGTGGTCCTGCCGCTGCCCGCGCCTTCAAGCGTCACGTCGCTGCGCGTGATGGTCAACTGGGCGTCCAGGGTGAAGGTTCCGGCCTCAAGCCGCACCACGCCGCCCTCGGGCGCCTTGTCGAGCAGCGCCTGGATCTCGGCCGCCGAAGTCCCGGCCGCCACCACCGCGACACCGTCGACGAAAGCATCCGGCGTCTCGTCGGGGCGCGGGGCCATCTCTGCCAGTTCGCCGTTGACGGTGAAGTTGGCCGGCTCGATGCCATCGCGCGTGGTCAGCACCTTCATCTTGAAGGTGATGGTCTCGCCGGGGCGCAGGTCGTTCTTCTCGTCGTCGTCCATGACGACCCAGGCATCGCCGCTGTGATCGGTGACGACACCATTCCACACCGTGTCCACCTCGGCGGGCAGGGTGAAGCCGACCTTGTAGTCTTGGATCGTGGTGTTTCCCGTGTTGGCGACGGACACCTCGATGACGTAGCCGCCATTCCACTCGCTAGTGATGATGTAATCAATCAGTGCGGTCATGATGCGCCCTTCTTTCCCCTGCGTTTGGACAGCACCTTCGACCTACCACCTATATCTTAAGGAATAATTTAATGGGTCCTAAGTCATAGACCTTAGGTCGCAAAGGGTTGTTCTCTTTGCATACCTGGAATGTTTCGGGAAGTCCAAAACAAGTCCCGACGCTTGCTGCGACAGTTCTGGCTCGACCGATATGCGGCCCAAGGCGGCGCAATCCCCAGCGCTTCCCCTTTCGCAGAAATAACTTTGAGTAGCGGATACATCATTCGACCGCACGCACCGGTGTTGTGCAGCGCACACATCAAGTCGATCTGTCCAATTATTGTCACAGGTGGAGACGAAACCCTCCGTTCGATCCCCGCATTGGGTCCGGTAACGAAGCGGGCACCAGCCGCATGCGGCAGAAGGCCGCCTTTCGCGCCGCCCGCGCACAACGTCAACCGCACGAGGAAACGCCGCCGCCGTCGCCTCTATCCTGCCCCGGATTTTCCCGGACGCGCAGGGGCGACCGGACTGGTACGGCCCACCCCGTGCGACGAGGGATCAGAACCGCATGTCGGACCGACCGAGCCCTGATGCCCGTGTGACACGGGCATCCTGGACGACGGAGTTGACGACCTTCCTGCTGATGGCGGCCCTGGTGATCCTGCTGGTCACCAACCTGCCGCCGGAAGTGTTCTCGCCCGCCAGCCAGAGCTTCATCCTCGCCATCGGCGTCATCGGCGTGTGGCGGTATTCGTGGTGGTTCGTCCAGGCCATCCGGTCGGCCTGGTTCAATCGCCGGATCTTTCCCCGCCTGCGCGCCCAGGCCGACGCCGTCGGCGCGGTGGAGAAGCCCGACGCCATCTACGTGCTGTGCACCTCGTTCCGCATCGAGCCGGAGGTGAGCTTCGCGGTGTATGACGCCCTGGTGCGCGAAGCCAGGGACTACGGCGTGCCCACCGTCATCTTCGCCGCGATCTCCGACCGCAGCGACATCGATGTGCTCGACCACGTGATGGAGGAGCACGGCTACCCCGCCAACATCGAGATGTCGTACATGTTCCAGAAGGGCGACGGCAAACGCTCGGCCATGGCGGAGGTTCTGCGGGCCATCTCGCGCCGCATGCCCAGCCACCGCAGCCTGGCGGTGCTGATGGACGGCGACGTGCGGATCGAGGAAGGCACCTTCGCCCGCACCATGCCCTTCTTCCTCAACGACGACGGACTGGGTGCGCTGACCACCAACAACAGCGCCATCGTCGACGGCGACGACCTGACCAAGGAATGGTACGACCTGCGCTATGCGCAGCGGCATCTGGTCATGTCGTCCATGTCCGTGTCGGAGCGCCTGCTGGTGCTGACCGGCCGCTACAGCCTCTTCCGCGCCGAGCTGGCCGCCGCCCCAGGCTTCATCGACCTGGTCGCCAACGACCACATCGAGCACTGGCGCTTCGGCAAGTTCAAATTCCTGTCGGGCGACGACAAGTCCACCTGGTACTGGCTGCTGAAGAACGGCTGGCGGATGCTCTATGTGCCGGACGTCTACGTCTCCGGATTCGAGGAACTGCCCGAGCGTGACCGCTTCTTCAAGTCCACCATGGACCTGATGCGCCGCTGGTACGGCAACATGCTGCGCACCAGTGGGCGGGCCATCGCACTCGGCCCGCGCCCCATGGGCCTGTTCACCTGGTGGAGCCTGATCGACCAGCGGCTGTCCATGTGGACCACCATGATCGGGCCCACCGTCGCCATCATGCTGACCCTGTTCGTGCGGCCGTCGTTCATCTTCGCCTACCTGCTGTGGATCCTGTTCACCCGCAGCGTTGCGACGCTGATCCTGGCCGCGCAGCGCGGACGGCTGAGCCTGCTGTGGGTGCCGCTGCTCTACTACAACCAGATCGTGGGCGCCGGGTTGAAGACCTACGTCAGCTTCCGCTTCAACCGCCAGAAGTGGTCGCGCCAGGGCATTTCCGCCGGCGAGCCGAACGACCTGAGGAAGGCCCGCCGCCAGCGCCGCATGGGGCACGTGATGCACGGCGTCACCCTGGGCAGCCTGCTCATGATCCTGGCGGTCGCCACCGGCGTGATGCTGCCGCCCGACCGGATGTCGCTGTCCACCATGGACGAGTCCTTTGCCAACCTTCGCGCGACACCTGCCGAGGGCGCCGCGGACGAGCCTCGGGGCGACAGCTACTGGGTCGCGCGCGCCATGGCCGACGCCCCGCAGGGCGGCGAGGTCCGCCTGCCGCCCGGCCGCCTGATCCTGGACCGCACCCTTCCCGAGCACCTGGGGGCGCTGGGCAAGCTGCGGGCCGCGCGCCTGGAGGGTTCGGACGAGCGCGGCGGAACGACGCTGCTTGTCTCTGCCGGCCTCGCTCCGGCCATCAGCGGCGCCGACGGGCGGCAACTCGAGCCGGGCGGGCGGCTCGCCTGCACCAGTGCCGCGCCCTGCACGCTGCGGCTCGACCGCCCGGTGCGGCTGACGGACCTGACCGTTGCCCTGCGCTCCGAGCCGACGCGCACGGCGGCCGCCGACGCCAAGCCCGGAGGCGATGCGCCGGAGCTTTGATATCCGCATCACGCGATGAACCGACTTCCAATGATTGCCCCGCGCTTCGGGGCTTGCGACCAACCACGCGAGGAGACGCGAACACATGCCTGATCCCCGCCTGATCTCTTTGACCGGTCCGGCCCCCGTTGCCGCGCCGGCTGACCGCCCCGGCGGCGGCGATGGCGATCCCCACCTGGGCCGGCGAACTGGAACCGCCGCCCCGGCGGGCGGTGCGGAGCGCCCGGGTGATGCCGACCTGCACTCCCACGACGACGCCGCGCGCACCCAGCGCGCCGAGGAGGAGGCCGACGAGACGCGCATCGGCCACGAGCGCCGCGACGAGCGCCACTTCATCCGCGTGCCCGTGCCCTTCAGCGTGGAGTTCACGAAGGACAACCGCGTGCTGCGCGGCGGCGACCTCTCGCTGGGCGGCTTCTCCGTGCGCGGCGAGAATGCGCCGAAGGCCGGCGCGGTGGCCGAGGTGTCGCTGCTGATCGCGGCGGGTCCGGCACAACTCATCGTGCCGGCGACGGCGCGCGCCATCCGCTCGCGGTCACGCAACGGAGGTCAGGAAACCGCCTTCGAGATCACCGAGATCGACCAGCGCCACCGCGAGGTCCTGCGCCGCGTCATCCGCACCTACCTGAGCGGCCGCTATGCGGCGCTTGAGGACATGGTCGATGACGAGGACCCGCAGACCCCGCGCAAGCGGTCCGCCGCCGCGGCGGCGGCGGCGGCACAGGCGGGCGAAAAGCACGACAGGCGCCCCAAGCCCTGGGGCCGCTATCTGGCCCTGGGCGCGGCGGCGGCGGTGCTGCTGGCGGTGGTCGGCGCCACCGCCTACCGCAACTTCATGCTGATCGAGCCCGACTTCGCCGCCGTCACTGCGCCCCGGGTGGACATTCGCGCGCCGGGTTCCGGCGTCCTGGCCGAGCACAACCTTGAGGCCGGGGACCGCGTGAACCGCGACGATCTGCTGGTGCGCGTGGTCAACAGCGACCTGCGCACGGACCTCATGCTTGCCCGCGCCGCCTACCGCTACAACGAGCGGCTGATCGAGAACGTGCAGGAGCGCCTGAACCAGCCGCAGGTGGAAAAGGTGTCCATGGCCGAAACCGCCGCGCCGCCGGAAGACGGCCCGGTCAAATACAGCCTGGTGGACGCCGAGATCGCCCGCGCCCGCATCGACGAGTTCCAGACCGCGCGCGACTTCGAGGTCTCGAAGATCGCCGCGCTGGAAGCCCGCATGGCGGCCAACGACGTCTACAGTCCCTGCAACTGCCTTGTGGCCTGGGCCCGCAGCGCCGCTGGCGGCAGCTACATCGGCCAGTCGGAACGCATCATCACGCTGATCGAGACCGGCGACGACGACCTGCTGGTCGAGGCGCTGGTCCACATGAGCCAGATCGATCGCATCGAGCCGCACCAGCGCGCCTTCGTGGCCCTGCCCAACGCCAGCGAACCCATCGAAGCCCGCGTGCATGCGGTGTCGCTGGACGTGGAGCGCCAGCCGCGCGCCGGCTTCCCCAAGTGGGTGCGCCAGCAACAGAACATCGCCAGCGTCCTGCTGGTGCCCGAGCAGCCCCTGCCTGCCAGCGCCGTCGGCGTGCCCGTGGACGTCCGCTTCTCGGAAGCCCCGGTGCTGGACGAGGCCGCCGAGTGGGTGTGGCAGGGCGGCCGGGCCGCGATCCAGACTGCCGGCCGCGCCGCCGGCGCCGCGTGGCGCGAAATCAGCGGTGCCGTCGACGAGGCGGCCGAGGAAACCGGCATTCCCATCGACCGCACCGACCCGCCGGCGGAACCGCGCGAGCGGGCCCCGGCCGGCGGAAGCGATCAGCCGGCGACGCCCCAGGGTTCCGGCAGCGAGGCGGGCGGCACCGATGCCGGCGGCACGGGCGCTGGCGGTCAGGTGCCGGAACAGACGGCCGCCGTGCCGGACGCCTCCGAGGAGGCGGAGGGCGTCACCATGCCCAAACCCAAGCCCGAAGGCGAAGGCCAAGGCGAAGGTAGCAAGTAAAACCGCTACGCCCTGCGGCGTACCCGGGAAACCTTTTCCGGGAACAGCCGTAGTATTGGCGAGACAAAATACAGTCGGCTCCATGCCGGCGACTACGGGATCAAATCAAAAGAGGCGTTACCTATGAACATTACCGTCATCGGCACCGGTTACGTCGGCCTCGTTTCCGGCGCTTGTCTTTCCGAACTCGGCGCGCACGTAACCTGCGTCGACCTGGACGAGGGCAAGGTGGAGCGCCTGAAACAGGGCATCATGCCTATCTATGAGCCGGGCCTGGAGGACATCGTGGTCACCAATCACGAAGCCGGCAAGCTGGACTTCACCACCGACACCGGCGCGGCCGTCGCCCAGAGCGACGCGGTCTTCATCGCCGTCGGCACTCCGCAGGCCGACGGACAGGCGGAAGCGGACATGAGCTACGTCTACGGCGCCGCCAAGGGCATCGCGCCGCACCTGAACGGCTATACGGTTATCATCGACAAGTCCACCGTGCCCGTCGGCACCGCCCGCAGGGTCGCCGAGATCATCCGCGCCGAAAACCCGAACGCCGACTTCGACGTGGCGTCCAACCCGGAGTTCTTGCGCGAGGGCTCGGCCGTGGGCGACTTCATGCGCCCCGACCGCGTGGTCCTGGGCGCCGACACCGAGCGTGCCATGACCGTCCTGCGCCGCATCTACCGTCCGCTCGCCCTGACCGGCGTTCCGGTGGAAGAGTGCAACCCGGAAACGGCGGAGATGGCCAAGTACGCCTCCAACAGCTTCCTGGCCGCCAAGATCACCTTCATCAACCAGGTCGCCGACCTGTGCGAGAAGTCCGGCGCCGACGTCGAGGACGTGGCCCGCTCCATGGGCCTGGACAAGCGCATCGGTCCCATGTTCCTGAAGGCCGGGCCGGGCTATGGCGGCAGCTGTTTCCCCAAGGACACCAACGCCTTCGCCGTCATCGGCCAGCGCAACGGCAGCCCGCAGCACCTGGTGGAAGCCGTCATCACCGCCAACGAGGACCGCAAGCGCCGCATGTGCGAGCGCATCGTGGAAGCCTGCGGCGGCTCGGTCGAGGGCAAGACCATCGCCGTGCTGGGTCTGACCTTCAAGCCCGACACCGACGACGTCCGCGACAGCCCGGCCCTGACCATCGTCAGCAAGCTTCACGAGATGGGCGCGCGGGTCAAGGCGCACGACCCCATGGGCGCCGAGCATGCCCAGGCCGTCTTCGGCAAGGAAGCGGCGGAAATCTGCGACGAGCCTTACGCCTGCGCCACCGGTGCGGACGCCGTCGCCGTGGTCACCGACTGGGCGCACTTCAAGGAGCTGGACCTCAAGCGTCTGGCCGCCACCGTGCGCGGCAAGGTGGTCATCGACATGCGCAATATCTGGGACGGCGACGAGGCCATCGCCAACGGCTTCGACTACCACTGCATCGGCCGCGCGCCGCGCTTCGCCGCCCAGGAACAGGCCGCGCCCCTGCGCCGCGCGGCGGAGTGACACAGCAAGGGATGCCTATCATGCGACACGCCGTTCCGACCCCACGGCGGAACGCGGCCACGCGGGTGGCGGGGGCTTTCGCCCTCGCCGCCCTGGTGGTTTCCACCGCCACCGCCCTGCCCGCACCCGCGGGCGCGGCCGCGGACCTGAAGGCGACCGACCCCGACGCCATCACCAGGACGCCGGCCGTGGTCGCCTGTTCGGTCCGTTATCCGCTGGTCGCCGACCTGACGCCGGCCCTGGCCGCGCGCAACGGCAAGAAGGCCATCCGCGAAGGCTTCGACAGCCGCAAGCAGTGGGGCACGAAGAAGAACGTGCGCGTCCTGCGCCCGCGCGACAGCGGCATTGGCGAGCACGCCTTGCGGGTGACCTATCCGGAAGGCACCTCCAGCCCCAGCGACAACGGCAAGGGCGGCGCCGGCTTCTACAGCGCCATGGAAATTCCGCCGGGCACGGACCGCGCCTGCCTGCGCTACAAGGTGCGCTTCCCGGAAGGCTTCAATTTCGTCAAGGGCGGCAAGCTGCCCGGCCTCTATGGCGGCAAGGCACCGTCCGGCGGCGAAGACGTTTCGGGCGAGGAAGGCTTTTCCATGCGCCTGATGTGGCGCGAGGACGGCCAGGGCGAGGTGTACGAGTACATCGCCAACAAGGGCAAGGACACCGATTACGGCCTGTCCGTCGGCCGCGGCCTGTGGACCTTCCCCACCGGCCGCTGGGTGACGGTGGAGCAGGAGGTGATCCTCAACGACCCCGACCGCGCCGACGGCATCGCCCGCATCTGGATCGACGGCAAGCCGATCCTGGAGCAGGACGACATCGCCTACCGCACCGAGAAGGATGACGCCATCAGCGGCCTGATGTTCTCCACGTTCTTCGGCGGCAGCGGCAAGGAATGGCGCACGCCCCGCGACCAGCACGCGGATTTCGGCGACTTCCGCCTCTACGCACCGTCCGGCACGGAAGCCGCCGACAGCCGGGGTTGATGCCCCCCGCCCCCCTTTTTCCGCACCGGGAGCCCGTATCGAATGCCGACCATCCCGACCATCCTGCGCCGACTGACCGCCGGAGCCTTGGGCCTCTGCGCCGCCGCCGCCATGCCGCTGGCAGCCGGCCCGGCGGACGCGCTGACGCTTGAGGAACGCCGGGCGCTGGACCTGTCGGAGTACACGGTGACCGATCCCGGCGCCTCCTACTTCGACGTGGCGGAGCGCCGTGCCCTGCTGGATCGCACGCGCAATCCCATGCTCCTGCAGATCGCCGAGGACCTGAAGACCGGCCCCAGCTGTGCCCAGCTTCTGGCGCTGCCGCCGCTGGACCACCGTATCCGCATTCCCGCCTTTTATCCGCAGCCGGATGCCTGGCGTGTGGCGGCGCAGCCGCTGTTCCAGTTCGAGGACAGCGTGACCGAACTCGCCGGCTCCTACGTCGCCAGCGGCGATCCCTACTATGCCGAATGCCTGGTGACGTTCCTGGACAAGTGGGCCCAGGCCGACGCGCTGATGGACTTCCACTACACCATTGCCGAGCCGCAGGCGTGGTATTCCACGGAATCCATGATCTTTGCCGCCGCGCTGGCCTATTCCATCGTGCGCAACGAAGTCGAGGACATGCACGAGCAAACCGAGCGGGTCGACGAATGGATGCGGCGCCTGGCGAAAAAGCACTCGGTCATTCCCGGCGAGCACCCCAGCTGCTGCAACAACCATTTCTACCGCCGCGCCCTTTACGCCGCCATGATCGGCGTCATGAGCGAGGATGACGACCTGTTCCGCTTCGGCGTCAGCGCCATCTATTCGGCCCTGCACGACATGACCGACGAGGGCGCCATGCCGCTGGAGATGCAGCGCGGCCGCCGCGCCATGCACTACCAGAACTATGCGCTGCTCTACCTGATCCCGATCATGCAGATCGTGGAGCGCCAGGGCTACGACGTCTTCGAGATGACGGTGAACGGCAACTCCATCCACGACGCTGTGAGGTTCGCCATCAACGTCATCGAAGACCCCCAGCGGCTGGGCGATCTGGCGCCGGCGGACCAGTACAAGGGTTTCCTGCTGGACGACCAGTATTTCGCCTGGATGGAAATCTACCTGTCCCGTTTCGACAACGCCAAGCTGTCGGAATTCATCCGCTACCAGCGCCCGGTCTACAACCGCAGCGCCGGTGGTTACGTCACGCTCTACTTCATGGACCCTGACGCACAGATACAAACGGTCGCCCGCGACAAGCGCAAGACGCTGGTGACCGAAGGCGAGGAAGCCTGGTGACGGCCGCACCGATCCGACAGCGCCGCATCCGGCCGGCCCGCCGAGACCGATCGATAACAGGAGAAAGCTCCATGACCCGCACCGACCGCCGTTCCGCCGTTCAACGCCGCCTGTTCGCCTCCGCCGCCGCCGTGGCCCTGCTGGCGGGCTGCGCGGGCGCCGGAACAAGCGTCGATGCGCCCCGCGCACCGCAGGAGGCCCGTCAGCTCGACCCCGCCTACGAGGACTGGTTCGACGGCGGCCGGGTCATCGAGATGGATTCCATCGCCTGGGACCGCGTGAAGAACGCCCGCCGCGCCCGCGAGTCCGGCGACACGCAGCGCGCCCTGTCCATCCTGACCAGCATGGCCGACGACGAGTACCCCATCGCCTATTACGAACTGGGCAAGATGTACGAACGCGGCGAGGGCGTCCCGCAGGACGTCTCGCGGGCCGCCGACCTGTACGGCGAGGCCCTGCGGCGCCCGTCGCCCATCCAGGAACAGGCGTCGTTCAAGCTTGGGCGCATGTTCCGTGACGGACAGGGGGTGCCCGAGAACGACCCCCTTGCCTACCGCCTGCTGCGCCAGGCCGTGGCAAAGGGCGCCGGGCCGGACGCCCGCGCCGAACTGGCCGCCATGCTCGCCGCCGGCGAAGGCGTTGAGCCCAAACCCAAGGAAGCGGCCGATTTGTACCGGGCGGCCGCCACCGCCGGCAACGCCGAAGCCCTGCGCGCCCTGGCCGTCGCCCACGGCCCCGGCGGCTGGCTGCGCGAAGACCCGCAACGCAGCGGCGACTATGCCCGCCACTACGCCCAGGCGCTGGAAAAGCAGGCGCGGCAGGGCGACACCGACGCCATGGTCAAGCTCGCGCGGCTCTACAGCGAGGACGGCCTGCTGCCCGCCGATCCGCAGCGCAGCCGCCGCTGGCTGGCCGCCGCCGCCGAGGCCGGCGACGCCGATGCCATGGGCGAGGCCGGCGAGGCCCTGCTGGCGCGGGGCGAGCGGCAGCGCGGACTGGAACTGCTCCAGCGCGCGGCCGAGGCCGGCGACGTCGAGAGCATGACCCACCTGGGCAAGGCCTACCTGGGCGGCGACGGCGGCCCCGCCCGGCCGCAGCAGGCCGAGCGCTGGCTGACCCGCGCGGCCGAACAGGGCGACGCCAACGCCGCGGTGACGCTCGGCCGGGCCTACGTCGAAGGCCGCGCCCTGCCGCGCAACACCGCCCGCGGCGTGGCGCTGCTGGAACAGGGAGCGGCCCAGGGCGACGCCCTGGCGCTTGCCGCCCTGGGCGACATCTACCTCGACGGCGAGGGCGTGCCGGCCAATCCGACAAAGGCCGTCAGCTACCTGCAGCGCGGCCACGAAGCCGGCAGCGACTATGCCACCGCGCAGTTGGGCGAGGCCCTCCTTCACGGCAAGGGCACCGCCGCCGATCCGCAGCGCGCCGAGACCCTGCTGGCCCAGGCCGCCCGGGCCGGACAGGGAAGCGCCGCCCTGGAACTGGGCACGGCCTACCTGGAGGGCGAGGCCCTGCCCCGCCAGCCGCGCCGCGCCGCCCAACTGCTGCGCCAGGCGGCCCAGGCCGGCAACGTCACGGCCAAGACCAAGCTGGGCGCCGCCTACCTGGACGGCACCATCCCGGGCGGATCGCCGTCGCGTGGCGTGGCGCTGCTGGAGGAAGCCGCCACCGCCGGCGACGATTACGCCATGGTCGTGCTCGGCCGCGCCTACCGCAAAGGCACGGGCGTGGAGACCGATCTGGCCCGAGCGGAGTATTGGCTGAACAAGGCGAAGGCCGCGGGTCATCCGTCGGCGCAGGATGCGCTCGCCCGCACCTACTTCGCCCGCGCCGACGGCGGCAGCATCGGGGAAATCCGCAAGGCCGCCGAGATGGGCCACGCCGGCTCCATGGCCGACCTGGGCCGCGCCTACCTGGCGGGCCAGGGCGTCGAGCGCTCGCCGCAGCAGGCCGAACGGTGGCTCAAGAAGGCCTCCGCCGAGGGCCACGCCGGCGCCGCCGCGACGCTCGGACGCATGTATCTGGAAGGTAAAGGCGTGGCGCGCGACCCGCAGACCGGCGTCGACTTCCTGAAGACCGCCGTCGCCCGCGGCCATGCCGGCGCACGCGGCGACCTGGGCGAGGTCCTGCTGACCGGCAACGGCGTCCCGGCCGAGCCCGAGCGCGGCGCCGCGCTGCTGCAACAGGCGGCGGATGCCGGCAGCACGTCCGCCCGGCTGATCCTCGGCGAGGCCTACCTGACCGGCAAGGGCGCCCTGCCCCAGGACCGCGAGAAGGCCCGCGCCATTCTCACCGCCGCCGCCGAGGCCGGGGAGCCCTATGCCGCGCAGCTTCTGGGCGAAAGCTACCTGGAAGGCCGCGGCCTGGAACAGGACCCCGAACAGGCGCGCAAGTGGCTCACCCGCGCTGCGGAGGCGGGGCAGGCCTCGGCCATGAACGAACTGGGGCGGGCGCTGCTGCGCGGCGAGAACGGCATTCCCCAGGACACCGCCCGCGGCGCAGAGCTTCTGCGCGCCGCCGCCGAACAGGGCCACGCCGGCGCCCAGACCACGCTGGGACGGGAATACCTGCGCGGGCGGTACGTGGAGGAAAACCGGCCCAAGGCCGTGGAGTACTTCTTCAGCGCCGCGAAGCAGGGGCACCCCTCGGCCCGCCTGGCGCTCGCCAAGGCGTATCTGCAGGCCAACGGTCTGCCGCGCGCCAACCAGGAACAGGCGCTGCTGTGGCTGAGCCAGGTGATGGAGAGCGACAGCCGCATCGCGCTGCAGACCCTGCGGGACCTGCTGGCCGACACCCAGACCGCCGAGGCGGCAGCCGCGTCCGAAAGCAGGTGACGCCGACGGGCCGCATCGTCCCCTCGTCATGCCGGCGGGCTTCGGCCATACTGCCGGCATGACGACATCGCCCCTTGTAACTTAGCATGTGCCGAATCCGGTATGATACCGGTTGCGGTGGCGGACGAGAGACCGACGCCCCTCAGGGACACCAAGCCCGTGTGTGAGCCAGGGTCCTCGTCCGCCGTTCCATCGAACCCGAACAGTCGCTTGGGCCGCTCGAAGCGAAGCCCGCTTGCGCAAGGATGGGATCGGATGGACGCTCTCAACATCGGCATCGACGTCTCGAAGGATCGGTTGGACGTCGCCACCACCTCGCCTTCGATGGCCGCTTTCCATGTTCCGCGCGATCATGGCGGGCTGTCGGATCTGGTCGAGCGATTGAAGCCGCTCGGCGCCGAGCGGATCGCGATCGAGGCCACTGGCGGCTTCGAGACCGTCGTCGCGGCAGCCCTGGCCGCCGCCGGCCTTCCGGTCGTCGTGGTCAATCCGGCGCGCGTGCGTGCCTTCGCCCAAGCCCTTGGGAAACGGGCCAAGACCGATCCGATCGACGCTGCGGTGATCGCTCGTTTCGCCGAAGCCACCAAGCCTGAAGTGCGCCCGCTGCCTGACGCCGAGACCGAGGCGCTGGCCGATCTCGTCGCTCGCAGACGGCAGATCATTGCGATGATCGGTGCGGAGAACCAAAGGCTCAAACGGGCCTCTTCCCGGACGGCCAGGAGCATCAGGCGGCTGCTGAAAGCACTCGAGAAGGAACTCGCCGACATCGACCTGGACATCGACGACAGCATCCGCCGGTCGCCCAGCTGGCTGGAAAAAGTCGAGCTCCTCAAATCCGTTCCCGGCGTCGGCGACCAGATCGCTCGCACCCTGATCGCCGAACTGCCGGAACTCGGCACCCTCGACCGCCGGCAAATCGCCGCTCTGGTCGGCTTGGCGCCGTGGACGCGGCAATCCGGCAAATGGCGTGGCAAGAGCTTCATCGGCGGCGGCCGTGCCGCCGTCCGAACTGCCCTCTACATGGGGGCCCTCGTCGCCGCGCGGCACAATCCCCTGCTCAAGGGGTTTCGGGATCGCCTCGTCGCTCAGGGCAAACCCAAGCTCGTTGCCATCATCGCCGTCGCCCGCAAGCTCATCACAATCCTCAATGCAATCATCCGGGAGGCCCAGCCATGGCGCGAGCAAATCGTTTGACCGGAAAGACAGTCGCTCATGACCGACTTCAACGACGACGACTTCTGGGTGTTCGGCTACGGCTCCCTGATGTGGAAACCGGGCTTCACCGCCCTGCACTGGGAGCCCGCCGTGCTGGAAGGCTATCAGCGCCGGTTCTGCATCTATTCCACCCACTACCGCGGCACGCCCGACCATCCGGGCCTGGTGCTGGGCCTGGCGCCGGGCGGCGCCTGCCCCGGCGTCGCCTTTCAAGTGGCGCGCGACAATGCCCCCGCCGTGCGCGACTATCTGCGGGAGCGGGAGCTGATCGGCTACGCCTACACCGAGGCCATGCTGCCCGTCGCCTTGCGCGACAGCGGGCGGCCGGTCACCTGCTACACCTTCGTCGCCGATCCCTCGCACCGGCAGTACGCCGGCGACCTGGGTGTCGGCCCCTCGGCCGAGATCATCATGGAGGCCATGGGCAAGGGCGGCCTCAACCGCGACTACCTCATCAATACGGTGCGCGAGTTGGAAGACCACGGCGTCTTCGAGGCTCCCTTGCACGACCTGCTGGAAGAGGTCGAGCGCCGCACCGGCACGGTCATGGCCGGCGACGGCATCTGAAACCGCCCGGTTCCCGTTAAGGCTCTAGGCGACGGGGCGGCTGCCGCTGTAGAGTGCCGCCCCCGCCCATTCGGTGCTCCCCCACGAGGTTTTTCATGTCGCGCAACGGCCGCAGCCGCTTTCCCACCGCCGCCGAGGACAAGCGCTCCCATGACGAAAACGTCGCGCGCGACCAGGCGCCGCAGACCCAGTCGCCCAGCTACCGCCTGGCCTTCACCGACCTGGACTTCCTGACCACGCGCGACGCCCGCCCCATCCGCCTGCAACTGGAGCTGATGAAGCCCGAGATCCTGTTGCAGGAAGAGAACATCGTTTCGACCATCGTGGTCTTCGGCTCGGCCCGCGTGCCCCATCCCGAGGCCGCCGCCGCGCGGCTGGAGGCCGCGGAAAAGGCCGCCGCCACCGCGCCGGACGATCCGGTGGCCCAGCGCGGCCTGACGGTGGCGCGCAACGTGGCGGAGTTGAGCCGCAGCTACGACGTGGCGCGGGAGTTCGGGCGCCTGGTCTCCGAACACAGCCAGCAGCCGGAGGCGCGGCGCTATGTGGTGGTGACCGGCGGCGGGCCGGGCATCATGGAGGCCGCGAACCGCGGCGCCCATGACGTGGGGGCGGAAAGCATCGGCCTGTCCATCGTCCTGCCGCACGAGCAGGCGCCCAACCGCTATATCACGCCCAAGCTGTCGTTCAACTTTCACTACTTCGCCGTGCGCAAGATGCACTTTTTGATAAGGGCGGAAGCGCTGGCCTGCTTCCCCGGCGGCTTCGGCACCCTGGACGAGTTGTTCGAGGCGCTGACGCTCATCCAGACGGGCAAGATCGAGCCCATGCCGGTGATCCTGTTCAACGAGGCATGGTGGCGCAAGCTGGTGAACTTCGACCATCTGGTGGAAAGCGGCACGATCTCGCCCGAAGACCTGTCCATCATGAAGTTCGTGGAGACGGCGGAAGAGGGCTGGCAGTTCATCCTGGACTTCTACAAGGACCGCCCGCCCCACAACGCCTGGGCAGAGGACATGGGGCCATAGGGTTCATCCCGAGCGAAGGCTTTTTCAGCGCCGTCGGGTTGCACGCGAGGGGCGGAGCGCGTATACACGCCGCTTCTGACACACCACAAGAACAACCCGGCCCAGGCAGGCCGGCGGGAACGTCCGACCCGCTCATTCCGCAGGCTCGGACGGAGTCGTGCATGCCCTCAGCGGCTGCCCGCCTCCCAGACACGAAAGACGACTCGCACCGATGACCTCCCTCTCGCGCCTCCAGGGCGAGTGGCTCTCGAACGTTCGCGGCGACGTGCTTGCCGGAATGGTCGTGGCGCTCGCACTCATCCCCGAAGCCATCGCCTTCTCCATCATCGCCGGCGTCGACCCCAAGGTCGGCCTGTATGCGTCGTTCTGCATCGCCGTGGTCATCTCCTTCGTCGGCGGCCGGCCGGGCATGATCTCGGCGGCGACCGGCGCCATGGCGCTGGTGATGGTCGACCTGGTGGCCGACCACGGCCTGCAATACCTGCTGGCGGCGACCGTGCTGACGGGCATCATCCAGATCGGGTTCGGCCTGCTGAAGGTCGGCCAGTACATGAAGTTCGTCAGCCGGTCGGTCATGACGGGTTTCGTCAACGCGCTGGCGATCCTGATCTTCATGGCGCAGATCCCCGAACTGACGGGCGTGACCTGGGAAACCTATGCCATGGTCGCGGCGGGGCTGGCGATCATCTACCTGCTGCCGCGCGTGACCAAGGTCGTGCCGTCGCCGCTGGTGAGCATCGTGGTGCTGACGGCGTTTGCCATCTTCATGGGCATGGACGTGCGCACCGTCGGCGATATGGGCGAACTGCCCGCCACGCTGCCGGTGTTCCTGCTGCCCGACATTCCGCTGACCCTGGAAACGCTTCAGATCATCCTTCCGACGGCGCTTACGCTGGCCGTCGTCGGCCTGCTGGAAAGCCTCATGACGGCGCAGATCGTCGATGAGCTGACCGACACGGGCAGCGCCAAGAACCGCGAGTGCGTCGGCCAGGGCACGTCCAACATCGTCGCCGGCTTCTTCGGCGGCATGGCGGGCTGCGCCATGATCGGCCAGTCGGTCATCAACGTGAAGTCCGGCGGCCGCGGGCGCCTGTCGACGCTGTGCGCCGGCGTGTTCCTGCTGTTCCTGATCCTGGTGCTGGGCGACCTGGTCAGCCAGATTCCCATGCCGGCGCTGGTGGCGGTCATGATCATGGTGTCCATCGGCACCTTCAGCTGGTCGAGCATCCGCAACCTCAAGACCCACCCGAAAAGCTCCAGCATCGTCATGCTGTCGACGGTGGCGGTGGTGGTCATCACCCACGACCTGGCCCAGGGCGTGCTGGTGGGCGTACTGCTCTCGGCCCTGTTCTTCGCACGCAAGGTGGCGCAGGTGGCCGCCATCGGTTCGGAGAAGACGGGACCGGACACCCGCACCTACCGCGTCGTGGGGCAGATATTCTTCGCCTCCTCTGATACCTTCATGAAAGCCTTCGATTTCAAGGAGGTGCTGGAGCGTGTCGAGATCGACCTGACCCGCGCCCACTTCTGGGACCTGACGGCCGTCGGCGCGCTGGACACCGTGGTGCTCAAGTTCCGCCGCGAAGGCACCGAGGTCGAGCTGATCGGCCTGAACGAGGCGAGCGCGACCATCGTCGACAAGCTCGCCATCCACGACAAGCCGGGGGCCATGGACAGCCTCATGGGCCACTAAAGGGGGGATGCGCAAAGCAATGGCCGACAAGAAGATTCTCGCCTGCACCGACGGCTCGACGCCCTATGCCGCCAGCGTCTACGACCATGCCGCCTGGGCCGCCAAGCGCATCGACGCCAGCGTGGAAATCCTGCATGTGCTGGATCACC
This sequence comes from Caenispirillum salinarum, assembly GCF_044803115.1. Classification (GTDB taxonomy): domain Bacteria; phylum Pseudomonadota; class Alphaproteobacteria; order Rhodospirillales; family Rhodospirillaceae; genus Caenispirillum; species Caenispirillum salinarum_A. The sequence goes on from NZ_CP085224.1 coordinate 2,967,195, forward strand.
ACAGCGACCGCAAGAGCGGGGGTGTGGACCTGTCGGGCTCCATCGGCGTGGACGCCCGCGACGAGCTGCTGGAGCAACTGGCGGAACTGGACAGCGTCAAAGCCAAGGTGGCGCAGAAGCGCGCCCGCCTGATCCTGGAAGACGCCGAAAAGCGCCTCGGCGCCGCCGGCGTGTCCGAGGTGATCCTCACCCAGCGCCACGGCACGGTGGTGGAGACGGTGGACGAGTTCGAGGACGCCGCCAACCTGATCGTCATCGGCAAGCGCGGCGAAACCCACGACGTGGCCTCCGAGCACCTGGGCGCGAACCTGGAGCGCGTCGTGCGCGCCAGCCGGCGGCCGGTGCTGGTGGCCTCGCGCGCGTTCAAGCCCATCGAAAAGGTGCTGATTGCGTTTGACGGCAGCCCCAGTGCGCGGCGCGCGGTGGAGGCCATCGGCCGCTCGCCGCTGCTCAAGGGCCTGACCTGCCACGTTCTGTCGGTGGGTTACGAGGGCTCGGAACGCAAGAGCCAGCTGACCTGGGCCACCGACACGCTCAAGGCCAACGGCATCGACGCCGAGGCCGTGACGCGCCAGGGCGACGCCGACGACGTCATCACCGCCTACGTGCGGGACGAGGACATCAACCTGATGGTCATGGGCGCCTACGGGCACTCCCGCATCCGGTCGTTCATCGTGGGGTCGACGACGACCACCATGATCCGTACCTGCAAGATCCCGCTGTTGATGGTGCGGTGACGCGCCGCCCCTACGACGACGGCCCGACCACCGCGCGCCAGAACAGCGTCAGGCGGTCGCGGTCGGCGTCGGGGCGGTTGACGAAGGTCTCCGGTCCCGCCACCAGCCGGCCGGAGCCGTCCACCACGGCGCGGATTCCCCAGAAGCCCAACTCCGACCCGCCGAACAGGCCGTACCGGTAGTCCAGGGCTTCCACCACCGTTTCGCCGTTGCCGTTGGCGCGGCTGCGCCAGATGACCTTGTCCATGGCGAACCAGCGGAAGATTTCCGCCTCCCGCGTCGTCGCCACCGTGCGCGGGCGGTCGCCGCGGTCGAAGGTGCTCCACCGGATGGGCTCGGGATTCAGCACCGAGTAGAAGCCGACGCGCACCTCCTCCGGCGTTTCCGCCACCACCCGGCGCAGGTAGGGCTGGAACAGCGTCGGATAGGCGGTCACGTCGGCGCGCGGGTCGGAAAGCTGCGCCGCCGCCACCTCTTCCACCCGATCATTGAGGCTCCAGGCGAACAGCGTGTAGGCGCCGATGAAGAACAGCGCCGCCACTGCCGATGTGGTCGCCAGCCCGACGCGGCGCTTGGCGAAGGCCCCGATCCCCAGCGCCACCACCAGCGCCAGGCTGTAGAGCGGGTCGATGATCGGCATGGCGTCGATGGCGAAGCGATGGCGCGACAGGGGTGCGAGCAGCTGAGTGCCGTAGCTGGTGAAGACGTCAATGACGGGATGCGTGGCCAGCACCAGCACGGTCAGCCACGTCCAGCCCCGGACGCGATCAAGGTCCATGCGCCGGTCGGGCGGCCTTCGGCCCTGCCAGGCCTTAAAGGCCCAGTATGTCAGCAGCCCCACCACCGGCGCGAAGAAGATGGAATGGGTCACGCCGCGATGGTGGACCCAGTTGGCGAAGGGCCCCGCGATCCAGCCGGCGGCCACGTCCAGGTCCGGCACCAGCCCAACGGCCGCACCCACCACGATGGCCCCGCGCCCCAGCCGCCGGCGGAAGCCGGCCTGGGCGACGACGGCGCCGAACAGCATTTGCGTGACGGTATCCATGGCTCACAGATGGGCATGCCGGGCCGCTTCTTCCAGTGGCGCGGGAAATATCATGGAAAACCAAACATTTTCAATATGTTGTCGGCCTGTTTTCAGGCGGCGCGCAGCGCCCTTATGACGGTACCGATCGGGGCCTTAAACCCTCTTGACGTGAATATGCACGCGCGCCATATCCGCCTCGTTCCCCCCGGTCGCCGACAATCGGGGCCGGCGGCGGGACGCACATCACCATCAATCGGCGCGGTCTTCGGACGCGCCGCGAACGCTGTGTCGCTCCAAGGAGGATATGGTTATGCGTTCCTATGATCTTTCCCCGCTGCATCGTTTCACCGTCGGCTTCGACAACGTGAGCCGCCTGCTCGACGCCGCCACCCGGCTGGACGATGCCGCGCTGTCCTACCCGCCCTACAACATCGAGAAGCTCGGCGAGGATGACTATCGTGTCACCATGGCCGTGGCCGGATTCGCCGAATCCGACCTGGATGTGACGGTGGAGGACAGCACCCTTATCGTCCGCGGCCGCATGGGCCGCGACGACACCGGCGAGGCGGCCGAGCCGCGCACCTTCCTGCACCGCGGCATTGCCACCCGCGCCTTCGAGCGCCGCTTCGAGCTGGCAGACCACATCAAGGTGGAAGGCGCCCGCCTGGTCAACGGCCTGCTGCACGTGGAGCTGAAGCGCGAAGTGCCGGAGGAAAAGAAGCCCCGCCGCATCGCCATCAGCCAGGGCCATGCCCGCGCGATCGAGCATCAGCAGGCGGAGGCCAATTCCAGCCAAGCGGCCTGACGCACCGGGCTTCGCACACGGAACGGGCGCGGGAGGAAACCCTCCCGCGCCCGTTTTCATGGCCTTCGATGATGGGCGCTTACGCCGCCACCGTGCCGCCATAGGTGAACCCGGCGTCGTCCACGGCCTTTTCCACCGCCGCGTCGTCGGGCCCGTTCTCCACGGTCACCTGGCCGGTGGAGACGTCGACCGACACCACCGCGTCCTCCTTCAGCCCCTTGATGGCCTGCTCCACCGACCGGGCGCAGCCGCCGCAGGTCATGCCGGCAACCGAATACGTCTTGCTCATGATCAATCCCTCCTGCATCTCAACGGCGCGAACGTAAACCTTCCCACCGCCGGAAGGTCAAGGGTCAGCCCTGCCCCATGCGCTCGCGCACGATGGCCGAGAGGGGAACCAGCACGAGGCCCTTGTCCTTCAGCGTCGGGAGCCACTGTTTCAACGCGCCGAAGGTGCCGTCGTGCGGGTGTCCGATGGCGATGGCGTACCCCGTCCGGCGCGCGATCCGCTCGGTCTCCGCCAACTGGCCAAGCACGTAGGCGACGTCGTCCTTGTTGTCGATGAAGACGTGCCGCTCGGCATGGGGCACCCCGGCCTCCGCCGCCAGCCTCGCCCCCACCGAGCGCGGCGAGGTCTTGCTGTCCAGGAACAGCAGCCCGTTGGCCCGCATCTCGTCCATCACCACCGCCATGCCGGCGGCATCGGCGGTGAACTTGCTGCCCATGTGGTTGTTGACGCCGACATAGCCCTCGAACCGGCTCAGGCCCGCCCGCACCTGGGCGCGGACCTGATCGGCGGTCATGCTGGTGCGCAGGACGCCGGGGCCGCCGTCGATGTCGGGGTTCAGGGGCTCCATGGGCATGTGGATGATCAGTTCATGCCCGGCGGCGCGGGCCGCACGCGCCTGATCCGCCACGTCATCGGCATAGGTCATCCACGCCGTCGTCAGCGGGCCGTCCAGCGTGACGATCTTGGCCGAGCGGCGCTTGTCCACGCCCAGGTCGTCGATCACCACGGCGATCATGGGCCGGCCGTCGACCGCGGGGGCCGGAACGGCATTGCGCAGCCAGGGCGCGTCGCCGCTGAACCGCTGCGGCGACGGCGCCAGTACCTGCTTCGGCGGCGTCGGGAGCGCGGCGAGTTGGTGCTCCTCGGGCACCTGCGGCTTGACCCGAGGCGCCGGCACGCGACTGGGTGCCGTGTCGGCGCGAGCGGGCGGATTTGACGGCGGGACCTCCTCGTACTCCCGTGCGGCGTGGGCGTAGTCCATGGCTTCCGTCGAGGCCAGCGCCTTGGGCGGAGCCACCGGCGCCGGTGCTTGGGGCGCGCGCGTTTCGACGGCTTTCGGCTCAGAAGCCGGCGGCGTCTTGCGGGGCGCGGGCGCGGGCGCCGGCGCGGGATCACCCTTCGGCACGGGCGGAGCGGCAGCGGTTTCCACGGCCGGCGGCGCGGGATCGTCGCGCAGCGCCTTGTCGACCGTCACCCCGATGGCAGCGCCCACCACCACCAGCGCCGCGGCAACGGAACCCATCACCAGCGTGCGCAACGACAGACCGGGCAGCCCGCGGCCGCCCGCCGCACCCTTCTTCCCGCCGCCCTTGCGGCCAGCCGGCGCGGTGCGCCGCCGCGATGGCGCGGACGTGCCCTTGGAAGCAGCCGGCCGGCGGCTTTTGGCCGGGCTTTTTGCCGACCCCTTGCCGGCGGCCGATGCCTTGGCCCCGCTGGTTTTCGCCTTGGGCTTGGCCTTCGCCTTGCCCCCCGCCGATGCTGCGGAAGAAGGGCGCCGGCGTGCGCGGGACTTGGAAGTGTCGGCCACGGTCGGTCCTGGGTCCTGGGGAAGTGGAAACGACGGAGACGGCCGGCCTGACCCGCCGCGCCGCCTCTCTTGAGCATCACCTTAGCACCATCGCCGAGCGGCTTGAAAGGGCGCGCGAATGTGTGCCCGCCTCTTTCGCGCGATCAGGCGGAGCGGCGCGTTTCCGCCGCCTCATCCTCCTGATCCGCGTCATGGCAGCCGCGGGTATCGGCCAGGGTGTCGAGGATGGGGCAGTCGGGCCGGTCGTCGCCGTGGCAGCGATCCATGAGGTGCAGCAGCGTGTCGCGGATGCTGGTCAGTTCGGCGATCTTGGCGTCGATCTCCTCCACCCGCCGGGACGCCACCGCCTTGACGTCGGCGGACGCGCGGGAGCGGTCTTCCCACAGGGCCAGCAGGTCCGCGACCTCCTTCACCGAAAACCCCAGCCGTCGCGAATGGTGGATGAAGCGCAGGCGCTCCACGTCCTTGTCGGAATACACCCGATAGCCGCTGGCGGTGCGGTCGGCCTCGGGAATCAGGTCGATGCTCTCGTAATAGCGGATGGTCTTCGCGGGGACGCCGGAGCGCCGTGCCGCCTGGGAGATATTCATGCGTTTCCTCCGATTGTTGTTATTTATGGCGCCGCAGCAGCAGCGAATTGGACACGACGCTGACGCTGGAGAACGCCATGGCCGCGCCCGCGATCACCGGCGAGAGCATGCCGGCCGCCGCCAGCGGCAGGGCCACCACGTTGTAGGCGAAGGCCCAGAACAGATTCTGGCGGATTTTGCTGTAGCCGCGGCGTGACAAGCCAAGGGCTTCCGGCAGCAGGCCCGGATCACCGCGCATGAGCGTGATGCCGGCCGTGTGCATGGCGACGTCCGTGCCCGTGCCCATCGCAATGCCCACATCCGCCGCCGCGAGCGCCGGGGCGTCGTTCACGCCATCACCCACCATGGCGACCACATGGCCCTCGCCCTTCAGGCGCGCGACCTCGGCCGCCTTGTCCTCGGGCAGGACCTCGGCCACCACGCGCTCGATGCCCAGGCTCTGGCCGACGGCGCGGGCGGCGCGGGCGTTGTCGCCGGTCAGCATGACGGGGGTGACGCCGGCGGCCTTCAGCGCCTCCACCGCGCCCTTGGCGGACTGCTTGACCGTGTCGGCGGCGGCCAGGAAGCCCAGCAGGCGGGGCGTCTCCTGTCCCTCTATGAGTTCCGCCAGCCACATGATGGTGCGGCCTTCTTCCTCCAGCGCATGGGCGCGGGCGGCCAGGGCGGAAGTGTCCACGCCCTTTTCCTGCATCAGGCGCGGGGAGCCCAGCAGGATCGCCCGCCCCTCCACCACCGCCGACAGACCGCGCCCGGCGAGGCCGGTGAAGTCCGACACAGCGGGCGGGGTGATGCCGTCGGTCTTCGCGGCCTCCAGCACTGCACGGGCCAGCGGATGCTCGCTGCCCGCCTGGGCGCCGGCGGACAGGCGCAGGATGTCGGCCTCGGCAACACCCTCGGCGGCCGCCACGTCGGTGAGCGACGGACGGCCCTCGGTCAGCGTGCCGGTCTTGTCGAAGATGACGGCCGTCACGTCGTGCGCCCGCTCCAGCGCCTCGGCGTCCTTGATGAGCACGCCCTTGCGCGCGGCCATGCCCGTGGCGACCATGATGGCCGTCGGCGTCGCCAGGCCCAGCGCGCAGGGGCAGGCGATCACCAGCACCGAGACGGCGGCGACGAAGGCCGCTTCCGGCGCGCCGCCGATCAGCCACCAGCCCAGGAACGTGGCAATGGCGATCACCACCACCACGGGAACGAAGACGGCCGAGATGCGGTCCACCAGCTTCTGCACCGGCGCCTTGGACGCCTGGGCGTTCTCCACCAGCCGGATGATGCGCGCCAGCGTGCTTTCCGTGCCCACCGCCGTGGCGGTGACGCGGATCATGCCTTCGCCGTTGATGGCCCCGCCGGTGACGGCATCGCCGGGCTCCTTGACCACGGGCATGGATTCGCCGGTAATCAGGCTTTCATCGACGCTGGTGCGGCCCGACAGGATTTCCCCGTCCACCGGCAGGCGCTCGCCGGGGCGGACCACCACCACGTCGCCATGCGCCACCGCGTCGGCCGGAATCTCGGTCACGTCGCCGCCGCGCTCCACCCGCGCCGTTTCCGGCCGCAGCTTCATCAGGGCGCGAATGGCGGACGCCGCGCCGCGCTTGGCGCGGGCCTCCAGCACCTTGCCCAGAAGCACCAGCGTGATGACCACCGCCGAGGCCTCGAAGTACAGGCCGGCGTGGGCATCGCCCGCCAGCACCCTCCAGGTCGAAAGACCCCAGGCGGCGGAGGTGCCCATGGCGACCAGAACGTCCATGTTGCCGGCGCCGCCCTTCAGGCTGGTCCAGGCGCCGGTATAAAAGCGCCAGCCAATGAGGAACTGCACCGGCGTCGCCAGCGCGAACTGCCACCAGCCGGGCAGCATGAAGCCGCCGGCCAGTTCCGCCACCATGCCGCCAACCAGCGGCAGGGTCAGCAGGATGGAGGCGCCGAGCACCAGCATTTCCCGCCGGTTCTCGGCCTCGCGTTTCGCCTCGGCCTCCTCGGCGGCGGCGCGGGTGTCGGTGCGGGGAACGGCCCGGAAGCCGGCCTTGGCGACGGCGGCCATGACGTCGGCCTGGGTCGCGACACCCTCCAGCACGGTCACGCGGGCGCTTTCGGTGGCGAGGCTGACCGTCGCCGCCTCCACCCCCGGCACCTTGCCCAGCACCTTTTCCAGGCGCGTGGAGCAGGCCGCGCAGGTCATGCCCTCGATGCCGACCTCGATGGTCGTGGTGGGGACGATAAAACCGGCTTTCGCCACGGCCTCGGCGATATCCTGGACGGCGGCGCGGGCGGGGTCGTAATGGACGTCGGCGCGCTCTCCGGCCAAGCTGACGCTGGCCTGCGTCACGCCGTCGACCTTGCCCAGCACTTTCTCCAGGCGCGTGGAGCAGGCTGCGCAGGTCATGCCGCGCACCGGCAGGGCGACGGAATGCGGCTGCGCGGCGGCGGTGCTGTCGGCGGGAGACTGGATGTTCATGCCGCTTATCTTTCCCAAAACTGGAATGTTGGACCCAATGTTGGGGTTCCAGTCACGGGAAGGTCAAGGGGTGATCGCGCGGCGGCCGCTTCGGACCGTCGCGCGATGCATCGCCTCAGCGTTCAGCAACCTGCGGCTGTTGGGGCCGATCGCCGGTCGGGACCATGACATGGACGTAGGGTGTACCCTTCCACATGACATAGGGCTCGCCCGTGGTGTAATCGGTCGGCAGCGCCTCCAGCATCGCCGTATCGGGCACCAGCATCATCAGGTGCGGTCCCTCGACGACCCAATCGTTGCCGGCGGCGGGCTGTTCGGCGCGCGGGTCGACGTTGCTCGCCCCCGCGCCGTCGCCGGCCAGCATGTAGGCGATGCCCATTTCGTCGGCCTGGAAATCGGTGTCATTGACGTATGCGTCAAGCCAGCCCATCCAGGGCTCGTCCAGGCACATGGGCGCCGGAACACCGCCGCCTTCCGGGAAGCAGGTGTAGGCGCCCGAGCCCTCGCGCAGGACCGTGCCGTCGGGTGTCATCACCGAGGCGTTCTCGGCGATCATGGGCGTGGCGGCGCTCAGCGCGTTGTCGATCTTCGCCTGCTTGTCCATGCCCTCCTCGGCCAGGGCAGCGGGGGCGGCCATGAGCAGAAGACCAAGGGCGGTCGCGGAAATCTTGATTGGCGTCATCGTCTGGCTCCGTTTCCCGGGGAAAGAGTCTGGCGAGACGCGACATGATCGGTGCCCATCCTGCGCGCTTATGGCACGCCTGTCGCGGGCAAAGAGGACTCATCGGTCCGCCATTCCATTCGCGGACGGGCGCCATCCGGGCCAATTCCTTGACGGTCGCGCACGGGCTTGCCATCTTCGGCCGATCCTCCTTTGTTTCGTGCCAGACGGTGAGGCTTCGCGCGCATGTACCTGTTGATCGACAACTACGACAGCTTCACCTACAACCTCTGGCACTACCTGGGCGAGTTGGGGGCCGCCGTGGAGGTCCGCCGCAACGACGCGCTGACCGCCGCCGAGGCGCTGGCGATGAAGCCCGAGGGCATCATCCTTTCGCCCGGCCCCTGCGATCCCGACCGCGCCGGCATCTGCCTGGACCTGGTCGCCGCCGCCGCCGAGGCGCGCGTGCCGGTGCTGGGGGTCTGCCTCGGCCACCAGACCATCGGCCAGGCGTTCGGCGGGACGGTCCTGCGGGCGCCGCAGCCCATGCACGGCAAGGTGTCGGAGGTTTCCCACACCGGCCAGGGCGTCTTCGCCGACCTGCCGAGCCCCTTCCGCGCCACGCGCTATCACTCGCTGGTCGTGCGGCGCGAGGACATGCCCGAATGCCTGACCGTCACCGCCTGGACGGACGACGGCCTGGTCATGGGCCTGCAACACGCCGAACTGCCCATTCACGGCGTGCAGTTCCACCCGGAAAGCATCGAGAGCGAGAATGGCCACCAGATCCTCGGCAACTTCCTGGACGCCACCCGCGCGCCCGGCGGACGGAGGGCCGCGTGATGGGCGGAACGACCGACGTCATGAAGGAAGTCATTGCCACCGTCGCCACCGGCGCGACCCTGAACGAGGCCGACGCGGAGCGCGCCTTCGAGGTCATCATGTCCGGCGAGGCCACGCCCTCGCAGATCGGGGCCTTCCTCATGGCGCTGCGGGTGCGCGGCGAGACGGTTGAGGAAATCACCGGCGCGGCGCGGACGATGCGCGCGAAGGCCGCCCGCATCGAGGCCCCCGCCGACGCCGTCGATACCTGCGGCACCGGCGGCGATGCGTCGGGCACCTACAACATCTCGACCTGTGCGGCCATCGTCGTCGCGGCCTGCGGCGTGCCCGTCGCCAAGCACGGCAACCGCGCCGCCAGTTCCAAGAGCGGATCGGCCGACGTGCTGGCCGCTCTCGGCGTCAACCTGGACGCCCCGCACGAGGTGGTGGAGCAGGCCATTCGCGAGGCCGGCATCGGATTCATGATGGCGCCGCGCCACCATTCCGCCATGCGCCACGTCATGCCGACGCGGACAGAGCTGGGGACCCGCACGCTGTTCAACCTGCTCGGCCCGCTGTCGAACCCCGCCAACGCCCGGTTCCAGGTGCTGGGCGTCTTCGCCCACGCCTGGATCGAGCCCATCGCCCAGGTGCTCGGCCGTCTGGGGATCGAGCGCGCGTGGGTGGTCCACGGCTCCGACGGGCTGGACGAGATCACCACCACCGGCGCCACATACGTGGCCGAGCTGCGCGACGGCCAGGTGTCCACCTTCGAGGTGACGCCCGAGGACGCCGGCCTCGCCCGCGCCTCCATGGAAGACCTCAAGGGCGGCAGCGCCGAAGTCAACGCCGCCGCCATCCGCGACGTGCTGGGCGGGGCGAAATCGGCCTATCGCGACATCGTGCTGATGAATGCCGGCGCCGCATTGGTCGTCGCCGGCAAGGCCGCGACGCTGAAGGGCGGCGTGGAAGCCGCCGCCCAGGCCGTCGACCGCGGCAGGGCGCTGGAGACGCTCGAACACATGATCCGCATCACCAACGGCGAGCCCTCGCCCCAGCCGGAGACCGCCGGTGTCTGACGTTCTGCAGAAAATCCTCGCCACCAAGCGCGAAGAGGTCGCCGCCCGCAAGGCCGCCCGCCCGCTGTCCGAGGTGGAGGCCGCCGCCCGCGCCACCGCCCCGCCGCGCGGGTTTGCTCGGGCGCTGGACCGCACGGTGGCCGACGGACGCCTCGCGCTGATCTGCGAGATCAAGAAGGCCTCGCCGTCGGCCGGCCTGATCCGCCCGGATTTCGACCCCGCCGCGCTCGCCCAGGCCTACGAGGCCGGCGGGGCGACCTGCCTTTCCGTGCTGACCGACGAGCAGTACTTCCAGGGCCGCGACGGCTTCGTCGCCGAGGCGCGGAACGCCTGCGCGCTGCCGGCCTTGCGCAAGGACTTCATGGTCGACCCATACCAGGTGGCCGAGGCCCGCGCGATCGACGCCGACTGCATCCTCATCATCATGGCGGCGTTGGAGGACGCGCAGGCCGCCGAGCTTGAGGCCGCCGCCGCCGACTACGGGCTGGACGTGCTGATCGAGGTGCACAACGAAGAGGAACTGGAGCGCGCGCTGACGGTGCTGCGCTCCCCGCTTCTGGGCGTCAACAACCGCAACCTCAAGACGCTGGAAATCGACCTCGGCGTCACCGAGCGCCTGTCGCGCATGGTGCCCGAGGGCCGCGTGCTGGTCGCCGAGAGCGGGCTGAAGACCAACCAGGACCTCGCCCGCATGAGCCGCGCCGGCGCGCGCCGCTTCCTCATCGGCGAAAGCCTGATGAAACAGCCCGACGTCGCCGCCGCCACCCGCGCCCTGCTCTCTCCCGTCACCGCCTGACCACAGGACACCCCATGGCCGACTTCACCCACTTCGACGAGGCGGGCAACGCCGTCATGGTCGACGTCTCCGACAAGCAGGAGACCGAGCGCGTCGCCACGGCCAAGGGCCGCGTGCTGATGAAGGCTGAAACCGGCCGCCTGATCGCCGAGCGCGGCTTCAAGAAGGGCGACGTACTGACCGTCGCACAACTGGCCGGCATCATGGGTGCCAAGAAGACGCCGGACCTGATTCCCCTCTGCCACCCACTGGCGCTGACCAAGGTAACGGTGGACCTGGAACTGGCCGGCGAGACGGCGGTTGAGATTACCGCGACCTGCAAGCTCAAGGGCCGCACGGGCGTTGAGATGGAGGCCCTGACGGCCGTCTCCGTCGCCGGGCTGACCGTCTACGACATGTGCAAGGCGGTCGACAAGGAGATGCGGATCACCGACATCCGACTCGTCTCCAAGACCGGCGGCAAGTCCGGCACTTTCACCGCCGCCGACTGACGACAGAGACGCGAGGCCGACCGCCGAGTCGCTGGGTTTTCAAGGTTTTCGCTTGACGGGGGCGGCGAACCAAACTAGAACAACACGAAATCGTTTCGTCTTTGTTCCATTTTCGTCGAGCCATTCTCCCGGCGCTCCCAGGCCGCAACGCAGGAGTATCCCCATGCTGACCAAGAAGCAGTACGAACTCTTGATGTTCATCGAGAAACGACTGCGGTCCACGGGGATCTCGCCCAGCTTCGACGAGATGAAGGACGCGCTGGACCTCAAGTCCAAGTCGGGCATCCACCGCCTTATCACGGGGCTGGAAGAACGCGGCTTCATCCGCCGCCTGCCCCACCGTGCCCGCGCCCTGGAGATCCTGCGCCTTCCCGAGAATTCCGGCATGGGCGAGCCTGTACAGGCCGCCGCGCCCGCCCCGGCCACCGCCAGCGCCGCCCCGCCGAACGCGGGCGCCGACCGCGCCGGCCTGCGCCCGAACGTCATTCGCGGCCAGTTCTCCGGCGCGCTGCCCGGCGTGCCCACCGCCCGCGGCGCCGCCGAAGCGGTCGACCTGCCGCTCTACGGCAAGATCGCCGCCGGCACGCCCATCGAGGCTTTGCGCGACAGTTCCACCACCGTTCCGGTACCGTCGACCCTGCTTGGCACCGGCGACCACTATGCGCTGACGGTGGAAGGCGACTCCATGATTGATGCCGGCATTCTCGACGGCGACACCGTCGTCATCCGCCGCTGCGAGACCGCCGACAACGGCTCCATCGTCGTTGCCCTGGTGGACGCCCAGGAAGCCACCCTCAAGCGCCTGCGCCGCAAGGGCACTTCCATCGCTCTTGAGCCCGCCAACGCCAAGTACGAAACCAAGGTCTTCGGCCCCGACCGGGTGACCATCCAGGGCCGCCTGGTGGGGCTGCTGCGGGAGTATTGAGGACTCGTAGGTGGCTGCCAGAATGCGGGGATGGCCACGACGGCACGAAGAGCAGGAAGCCGGTGTACTGACGGTGACGATGAGGCTTCAGTTGCGACCGTGTTGATGCGACGGAGGCCCGGCCTCCCTCGCGCTCCCGCGTTGGGTCGGGCCGGGGCAATGATTGCGCCAGGGCGGCACTCACCGGAGGTGGAGCCCAGCTTTCGCAGAGCTGATGGCAAATTCTTCAGGCAAGACAACGGGCAATTTTCGTCATTCCTGCGAAAGCAGGAATTCACATGCAGCGCCGACCGCCCTTCCCCGCATCAGCTGCCAAAAAACTGGAGGGTCTGGAAGGCTGCGCCTTCCGAGCGTGTACGGGCGGCAGCCCGCTCGCCGAAAGACGATCCGGCATTACGGCCGCTCGCCTACCGCCGGTCCTCCCAGTACCGCGTGAACGGGCTCCACGGCCGATCGCCCATGGTTTCCGCCACGGTCTCCACCCGCACCGCCGTTCCGTTCAGCCAGACGGCGTGGGCGCCTTTCTTCCAAAGGTCCCAGGCGTCCACCACCGCCAGGGTGTGGTCGCACGGCCGCCGCACGGGGATGGTGGCGACGATGACGTCGGCGGCATAGCAGTCCTCGGGCACGGCGGCCGGGTGCTGCACCAGGGCAGTCTTCAGACCCCGCGCCTCGTAGACGCAGCCGACGCTGTCGCAGGCGAGCCTGGGTGGACTGTCCAGCGTCAGCGGCCAGGTCCCGGTGCTGCCTCCGGCGGCCGGCCAGGAGACAGCCTCTTCCGCCCCGTGCCTTTCCCGCCAGAGGTCGCGGGCGAATCCGTCGCTGCGGCCGGGGGACAGCATCAGGCCGCCCGCGGGGCCGCGCACTGCGATGAGCGTCGCCTCGTCGTTGACCAGGATGTCCGGGCCGGCGCTCCACCAGGCGCTCGAAGCCCCGACCACCGCCACCGCCAGCCCGGCCAGACGCCACGGCCGCCGCCACAGGCACAGCCACAGCCCGCCCAATGCCACCGCCGCCAGCCCGCCGACGGGCATGGGCGGTACGTAGAGCACACTGCCGGGCCAGGATGCCACGGTCTCGGCCACGATCGTCACGCCGTCGAGTCCCCATCCCATCAGGGTGAAGGGCAGCCAGTCGAGCCCAACCGGCATCAGCAGCAGCCCCGCGATGGCCATGGGCATGACGATCAGGCTCACGAGCGGCATGACGGCCAGGTTGGCGGCCAGCGAGTACAGGGCGACGGTATTGAAGTGGTAGGCCGCGAAGGGCGCCGTCGCCAGCGAGGCGATGACCGTCGAGGCCACGATGCCCAGCATGTAGAGCGCCGGCGCCCGCGTCCACCGGCCGCGCCCCCTGCCCCGCCAGGCCGACAGTTTCGGCGCCACAAGCTCGTAGCCGGCGACCAGTGCGGTGACGGCGGCAAACGACATCTGGAAGCTGGGCCCGACCAGGCTCTCGGGCTGGGTCAGGAGGACGAAGAGCGCCGCCCACCCCAACGTTCGCAGGGAAATGGCAGTCCGATCGACGATCACCGCCAGCAGCACGATGGCCGCCATCACGAAGGCCCGCTGACTGGGGATGGCCGCTCCCGACAACAGAAGGTAGAAGGCCGCCGCCAGAAGCGCGATCGCGGCCGTCCACTTCTTCACGTCATGGCGGAGCGCGATGGCCGGTACGGCGGCCAGCACCCCGCGCACGCCGACGAAGATCAGCCCCGCCACCAGTGTCATGTGCAGCCCGGAGATGGACAGCAGGTGCGCCAGCCCGGAGTCGCGGAAAGCCTCCAACGTGGGTTCGGGAATTCCGATCCGGGCGCCGGTCAGCAGGGCGGCGGCGATTTGCCCCTCCGCGCCCGGAATGACCTCGCGCACTCGGGCGGTGACGGCGCTGCGCATGTGTTCGACGGCGTCTCCGACGGCCCCGCGCAACGGCTGCGTCAGGATGTCGGGCGTACTGACGGCATAGCCGACGGCCCCCAGGCGGTCGAACCACGCCATGCGGGGGAAGTTGAAGGCGCCCGGCGCGCTGGGCGCCGGGGGCGGCATGAGCACCGCGTCCAGCCGCACCGTCTGGCCGGCCTCGGGCCGGGTGCCGCCAGTGCGCACCGTCACCCGCAGGCTGTGCGGCAGGCGGGCCGGTGACAGGCGCTCCACCGACACCGGCGCAAGCGTCACACGAAGCGCGCCGCCCTTGTCCTCCACGCCCTCGACGACGCCGACCACGGTCACCGGCCCCAGTTTCTGGGCGAGGACCGGGGCGGCGACCATCTCGGTCCGGACCTGCGCCGCCGCAAGGCCCAGGGCAGCGGCCAACAACCCCAGCAGAAGCACCACCGCGCCGGGCACCGTTCGCCACGCCGCCGCCACCAAAGCGAGCAGGACTCCGGCCGCCAGCGGCCCCACCCAAAGGGGTGGTTCGGCCGGAAGAAGGAAATAGAGGCCGATGCCGGCGCCCAGGCAGACGGGCAGCCACAGGATCCAGCGGTCGCGATCGGCCGAAAGATTGTTGCGGGGCGAGTGCAGGAAATCGCGCCAAGTTCTTGCAATGGCGCGGCCTTTCGGTCTATGTCCCGTGTCCTCCCCGGCGCCTTCCGGCCGCAGGGCGAACGCTTCAATGGCGTTCAAGGCATTCCCCATGCTGCAAGCGCGCACGGAATATGCTAGATAGACGCGCGCTCTGCAAATCGGCTGGGCTCCCCCCGACGGGGCGGGGGCTCCCGCCACCCTGAAAGATTGGCTGACAAGCGGATACTATGACGGTCGTTACGCGATTCGCTCCGTCCCCGACGGGCTACCTTCATATCGGCGGCGCGCGCACCGCGCTGTTCAACTGGCTGTACGCCCGCCACATGGGCGGCAAGTTCCTGTTGCGGATCGAGGATACAGACCGCGCCCGCTCCACCCAAGATGCCGTCGACAAGATTTTTGCCGGCCTGGAATGGTTGGGCCTGGACTGGGACGATGACCCCGTCCACCAGTTCGCCCGCGCCGAGCGCCATGCCGAGGTCGCGCGCCAGCTTCTGGCAGAGGGCAAGGCGTACTACTGCTACGCCACTCAGGAAGAGCTGGACGAGATGCGCGCCGCGCAGCGCGCCGCCGGCCAGACGGTCCGCTACGACGGCCGCTGGCGCGACCGCGACCCCTCGGAGGCGCCCGAGGGCGTGCCCCCGGTCATCCGCCTGAAGATGCCGCAGGACGGCGAGACCCGGATCAACGATCAGGTGCAGGGCGAGGTCACCGTCTCCAACAGCCAGCTGGACGACATGGTCCTGCTGCGCGGCGACGGCACGCCGACCTACATGCTGTCGGTGGTGGTCGACGACCACGACATGGGCATCACCCACGTGATTCGCGGCGACGACCACCTGACCAACAGCTTCCGCCAGGTCCAGCTCTACAAGGCCATGGGCTGGGAGCCGCCGGTCTTCGCCCACATCCCGCTGATCCACGGCCAGGACGGCGCCAAGCTGTCCAAGCGCCACGGGGCGCTGGGTGTGGAGACCTACCGCGACATGGGCATCCTGCCCGAGGCCATGCGCAATTACCTGCTGCGCCTGGGCTGGGGACATGGCGACGACGAGATCATCCCGACCGACCAGGCCATCGACTGGTTTGACATCGTGGACGTCGGCCGCTCGCCCTCGCGCATGGACATGGACAGGCTGTTCAACCTGAACGGCCACTATCTGCGCGAAGCCGACGACGAGCGCCTGGTGACGCTGGTGGCCGACTTCATCGTGGAAAACCACGGGCTGACCGTCGACCAGCACGGATCGGAGCTGCTGTTCCAGGCCATGAAGGACCTGAAGCCGCGCGCCAAGTCGCTGGTGGACATGGCCGACGGCGCCGCCTTCCTGGTGCGCCCCCGCCCCCTTCCCATCGACGCCAAGGCCGAGAAGATTCTCGCCAACGGCGGCCGCGACCTGCTCGCCGATCTGCTGCCGGCCATGGACGGCCTGGAGTGGACGGCAGCCACGCTGGAGCAGTGGGCCCGCGATACGGCGGAAGCCCGCGAGTTGAAGCTCGGCAAGGTCGCCCAGCCCATAAGGGCCGCGCTCAGCGGCTCCACCGTCTCGCCGCCGATCTTCGAGGTCATGGAGATCCTGGGGCGCGACGAATCCCTGGCCCGCATCCGCGATGCCGTGGAAAACACACAGAGCAACCAAGAATAAGGCCGTCACGAAGCGGTGACAGCCACGACACAAGAATGAGAGTCACAGGGAAACCGATTTTCGAACGGAGAAAAACATGACTGATGCCGGCAAGAAGAATTCGGTCACGGTAACCGATAACAAGAACGGGAAGACGTTCGATTTCCCGATCATGGAAGGGTCCACCGGTCCGGATGTCGTCGACATCCGCAAGTTCTATGCCGACACCGGCATGTTCACTTACGACCCGGGCTTCACCTCCACGGGGTCGTGCGAGTCCAAGATCACCTATATTGACGGTGACAAGGGCGTCCTGCTGCACCGCGGCTACCCCATCGAGGACCTGGCCGAGAACTGCGACTTCATGGAAGTCGCCTACCTGCTGCTGAAGGGCGAACTGCCCAACGCCCCGCAGAAGGAGAAGTTCGAGTACGACATCACGCACCACACCATGGTGCATGAGCAGCTGACCAAGTTCTACTCCGGCTTCCGCCGCGACGCGCACCCGATGGCCGTCATGTGCGGCGTCGTCGGCGCGCTGTCGGCCTTCTACCACGACTCGACCGACATCAACGACCCGCGCCACCGCATGGTCGCCAGCTACCGCCTGATCGCCAAGATGCCGACGATCGCGGCCTGGGCCTACAAGTACTCGGTCGGCCAGCCGTTCATCTACCCGCGCAACGACCTGCGTTACGCCGAGGACTTCCTGCACCTGATGTTCGCCACGCCGTGCGAGAAGTACGAGGTGAACCCGGTGCTCTCGCGCGCCATGGACCGCATCCTGATCCTGCACGCCGACCACGAGCAGAACGCCTCGACCTCGACCGTGCGTCTGGCGGGCTCCTCGGGCGCCAACCCGTTCGCCTGCATCGCCGCCGGCATCGCCTCGCTGTGGGGTCCGGCCCACGGCGGCGCCAACGAGGCCGTGCTGAAGATGCTGACGGAAATCGGCGACAAGAAGAACATTCCCGAGTACGTCAAGCGCGCCAAGGACAAGGACGATCCGTTCCGCCTGATGGGCTTCGGTCACCGCGTCTACAAGAACTACGATCCGCGCGCCAAGATCATGGCCAAGACCTGCCATGAAGTCCTGGCCGAACTGGGCATGGGCAACGAGCCGCTGCTCGAAGTTGCCATGGAGCTGGAGAAGATCGCGCTTGAGGACGAGTACTTCGTCGAGAAGAAGCTCTACCCGAACGTCGATTTCTACTCGGGCATCATCTTCCGTGCCATGGGCATTCCGGTCAGCATGTTCACCTGCCTGTTCGCCCTGGCCCGCACCACGGGCTGGATCGCGCAGTGGAACGAGATGATCGAGGACCCGGCCCAGAAGATCGGCCGTCCGCGTCAGCTCTACACCGGCCACACCACCCGCGAGTTCGTGCCGATGCACAAGCGCGGCTGAGGCCGGCCCTTCGGCTCACAGGCCGAGGCTAAACACGAAAGCGGCGCGGGAGAGCCTTCTCCCGCGCCGTTTTTCGTTGCCCGCTTCCGTGGCGCAGCCGCATCACCCCTGACGCCAGGGCAGGCCGACCGTTTTCCAGCCGCCGACGCCGCGCCGGCGGTCGGGGCCCAACTGACCCTCGAAACCGTCCTGAATGTTGAAGCAATGGTAGCCATGCCGGGCCAGCAACTCGCCCGCGCGGGCGGACCGCACGCCGCTGCGGCACAGCAAGTATAGCGCCTGCCCGGGCCGCACGCCGGCGGCTCGCACCTCTGCCAGAAAATCGGGATTGAGGCGGCCGTCGGGATAAGTCTGCCACTCCGCCAGCACGGGCTCGCGCTCCAGCCGCGTGAGGTCGGGGAGTCCCACATACGTCCACTCCGCCTGCGTACGGACGTCGATCAGCACGGCATCGGGATCGGCGGACAGCGCATCCCACGCCTCTTGCGGCGTGACGTCGCCATGATACTCACCCTGCATGACACCTCACAACACACCAGGAATGTGTTGTTCAGAGTGAATTAACAGCACGTCGCCGTCAATAGATGCGTGCCCCACCCATGGCACGCAGCACCACCGCCGCCGCCTTGGCCGACGGGCTGCCCGCCCCGCCCCTGAAACGCACCAGCGCCTCGGCGAACCCTTTCCGCTGGCCGGCGCGCAGGCTGGCGTCGTCCAGAAGGCGCGCCGTTTCGGATGCCAGCCGCTCGGCCGTGCAGGCCTCCTGCAAGATTTCCGGCACGACCGGGCGGTCGAGTGTCAGGTTGACCAGATTGACGTAGCGGATGGTTGTCAGGCGGCGGAACAGCCACGCCGACAGTGCCGAGACGCGGTAGGCCACCAGGTGGGGCACGCCGGCCATGGCCAGTTCCAGCGCCACCGTGCCCGATGCCGCCATCGCGCCGTCGCAGGCGGCGAAGGCGTCGTAGCGGGCGCGCTGCCCGCGCACCACCGTCACCGGAACGGGCCAGTCCGCGACGGCTGCCTCCACATCCGCGGCCACGGTGGCGACCGTCGGAATGGCAACCCGCAGGCCCGGTCGGTCGACCGCCAGCCTTTCGACGGCGCCGCGGAACTCGGGCAACAGCCGGCTCACCTCCACCCGTCGGCTGCCGGGCAGGACGCACAGCAGCGGCGCCTGGGCCGGAATGCCGTGCGCGGCGCGGAAGACATCGCCATCGCCGGCGTCGGCACCACTCTCGATGATGGAGTGGCCGACATGGGTGCAGGCCAGGCCGTGGCGCTCGAAGTACGGCGGCTCGTTGGGCAGCAGGCACATCAGGTGGTCAACGCGCTCGGCGACCGACCTTGCCCGCTTCTCCTTCCACGCCCAGACCATGGGCGCGACGTAATGCACCTGCGCCACCGGAAGGCCGCGCTTGCGGATCGCCTTGTGCAGACGGCCGGTGAATCCCCAACTGTCGACCGTGACCACCACGTCCGGCTTCACGCGGGCGATCTCGTCGACCGTATCGCGCACGATCCCGAGAATCCGCCGCGCCTTCGGCAGCACCTCCAGGAAACCCATGACCGCCAGGTCCGACAGGTCCACAAGGCTGTCGAGCCCCTGCTCCGCCATGCTCTCGCCGCCGATGCCGGCGAAGCGGACATGGCCTCCGGTGGCCTCGCGCAGCGCCTCCATGAGACGGCCGCCCAGAAGGTCGCCCGAGGGCTCGCCGGTGACGATGAAGACCAGCGGAGCGCGCTCTTCGCTCATGCCGGTTCCTCCGGGTCGATCGCGACCACGAACAGCCCGGCCCGGTCGGCGGCGGCAACGGTCGCCTCGCGGTCCAGCATCAGGCTCAAGCCGGCATGGACGGCCACGCCCCGCAGCCCCGCGGCGGCGGCATTGCTGATGGTGTCGGGGCCGATGGTGGGCAGATCGGCGCGGGTTTCCTGGCCCGGCTTGCACAGCTTGACCAGAACACCGCCCGGACCGGAGCGGCCGAGGCTTTTGCAGCGCGCGAGCAGCGCGTCGGTGCCCTCCACCGCCTCCACGCCCAGCACGATGCCCTGCTGCACCACGGCCCCCTGCCCGACGTCGAGCGCGCCCAGGGCCCGGATGACGGCGACGGCACGGGCTATGTCGGCGCGGGCCTGCTCGTCCGGCGCAACGCGGCCCAGAACGCCGGCCTCGGGTCGCAAGTCGGGCAGGATGTCGTCGGCGCCGACGATCGTGAAGCCCTCGCCCTCCAGTTCCTTCGTCAGCGCGGACAGCAGGCTGTCGTCGCCCAGCGCCTTGAAGCCCAGACGGGCGAAAAAGCGGGCGGTGCGCCAATCGGGCCGCAGCCCCGCAAGCGTGGGCCGGTCTACCCCGCCGGCCATGACCAGATCCGAGACGCCGGCCTCTTGCAGCAGGCGGATGCCGGTGCCGGCCTCGCCCATGCGAATCCAGGCCTGTTCCACGTCGGAACCCAGCGCCGCGGCGTCGCAATTGTCCTTGAGAGCGAGAACGAAGACGGGCCGGCCGGTGTCCCGGCAGGCCCGCGCAAGGCGCGCCGGCAGCGTTCCGCGGCCGGCGATGATGCCCAGCTTACGCGGCATCTCCTCCGCCCGCCGACGGAGCGGGCTGGCAGATGGCACGGCTGCTGTCGGCTTCCATGAAGGCAACCACGTCGCGGACGGCCTCGCTGTCGGGATACTGCTCGGCGACGGCGCGCAGGCGGTCGGCCATGACCTTGCCCTCGTCGTGGCTGAACAGTTGCTTGTATGCGTTGCGCAGGGCGTGGATGTCCTCTCGCGAGAAACCCCGGCGCTTCATGCCGACCAGGTTCAGGCCATGAAGATGGGCCCGGTTGCCGAAGACGGTTCCGAACGGAATGACGTCGTTTTCCACGCCCGAGGCGCCGCCGATCATCGCATGCTTGCCGATACGCACGAACTGGTGGATCGCCGAGCCGCCGCCGATCACCGCGGCCTCGCCGATCACGACGTGGCCGCCCAGCAGCACGTTGTTCATCACGATGCTGCCGTCGCCGATGAAGCAGTCATGCGCCACGTGCGCGCCGATGGCCAGCAGCACGTTGTCGCCAATCTTCGTCAGCATGCCGCCGCCCTCGGTGCCTGGGTTGGCGGTGACGTGCTCGCGGATGGTGACGTTGGCGCCGATCTCAAGCCGGCTGTCCTCGCCCTTGTACTTGAGATCCTGCGGGCGCACACCGATGGAGGCGAAGGGATAGATGGTCGTGCCGGGTCCGACGCTGGTGCGGCCTTCCAGCACAACGTGCGACTTCAACTCGACGTTGTCGGCGGCCTCCACCTGGGGGCCGACGACGCAGTAGGGACCGACCGTGACCGACTCCGCCAGCTTCGCGGCGGGGTCGACGATGGCGGTGGGGTGAATGAAAGGCATCAGTCGTCCATGATCATGGCGGCGTAGGTGGCTTCGGCGACGACCTTGCCGTCGACCTTGCCCTCGGCGCGGAACTTCCAGACGTTGCGGCGGCTGTGTTCCTTGCTCACGTGCAGTTCCAGACGGTCTCCGGGCGTGACGGGGCGGCGGAACCGCGCGCCCTCCACCGACATGAAGTACACCAGCTTCCCCTCGCTTTCCGGGCCCAGGGTCTCCACCACCAGCACGGCCGCGGACTGGGCCATGCATTCGATGATGAGCACACCGGGCATCACCGGGCGGCGCGGGAAGTGCCCCTGAAAAAAGGGCTCGTTCATGGTGACATTCTTGATGCCGACGCAGCTTTCGTTCTTCTTGACGTCGATCACCTTGTCGATCAGCAGGAACGGGTATCGATGCGGGATCATCTCCATGATCCGCTCGATGCCGATGGTGGCGGTGGTTTCAGTCACGCCTTCCTTGTTCTCCGACGTCGCGTCCATTTTTATTTGCCTTTCCTTGCGGCCAGCTGCTTCACCGCGGCGACTTCGCGCCAGAACTCCTTGATGGGTTTCGCAGGGTATCCCATGACGACGCCGCCGGGCTCGACCTCGCGCATGACGCCGGCCTGCGCGGCGATCTGCGCGCCACTGCCGATCGACACGTGGCCTGAGACACCGACCTGGCCGCCCAGAACCACGAAGTCGCCCAGCTTGCTGCTGCCGGCGACGCCGCTTTGCGCCACCAGGACGCACCCGCGACCAAGCTGCACGTTGTGCCCGATCTGCACCAGATTATCAATCCTGCACCCCGACCCGATGACGGTATCCGGCCCCGCCCCCCGGTCGATGGTCGTGTTGGCGCCGATTTCCACGTCGTCACCGATGATTACGCGGCCCAACTGCGGCACCTTGAGATGCCCCTTGGCGCTCATGGCGAAGCCGAAGCCATCCTGGCCGATGCGGCAGCCCGGATAGATGTACGCGCCGGCGCCGATGATGGCGTGGCTGATCGAGGCGTTGGCGCCGATCGACCCGCCGGGGCCGATCACCACGCCGTCACCGATCACCGCGTTGGCGCCGATGTGCGTGCCGGCGCCGATCTCGGCGCGGGCGCCGATCACCGCTCCGGCGTCCACCCGCACGCCCTCACCCAGCACCGCGGAAGGGTCGACCACGGCCGCCGGATGAACACCCGGTTCCACCGCTGGCGCAGGATGGAACGCGGCCGCAACGCGGGCATAGGCGCGATAGGGCTCGGGGGTCAGCAGCAGCGCCATGCCGGCCGGCGCGCGGCCTGCCAGATCAGGATGAACGATGCAGGCCCCGGCGCGGCTTTCCGTGAAGGCACCGATGTACTTCTTGTTGTCGAGGAAGCTGACGGTGTTCGGGCCCGCGGCATGCAGCGGCGCAACGTCTTCGAAGGCGGCCGCCGGATCGGCATCGGCCGCCAGCTCCGCCTGCGCGATTTCGGCGACGGTGCTCAGGCTGAAGGGACCGGCCAGGGGAAAGAAGCGCGGATCGGCCAAGGTTCAGTCTCCCGTCATCGCGTCGGGCACCACCGGCTCCTTTGCGGCGCTGTCGGCCATGGTCTCCGGGTCCGGAAACTCCACCGTGGGCATGCGCGCATCCAGCCGCTGCAGGATTTCGTCGGTCAGGTCCATGGCGTTGTCGAACAGGAACACCTGGGAGCGGTACAGGATGACGTTCACGCCCTTCTCGGCCGCGATCTGGTCGGCGATGCGAATGGTCCCCTGCTGAACGGCGCTCATGGCCTGGCCGAAGGCGCGCTCCAGGTTGCGGCGGCGCGTTTGAACGTCGCGCTGGCTTTGCGCCACCCGCTTCTGGAACGCGCTGCGCTTTTCGGCGAATTCCTGCTGGTCGGCCGTGGCGCGCAGACGCGCAAGTTCCTGGTCGGCAGCGCGCAGTTCCTGCTCCACCTGGGCGGCATCGGCCTGATAGTCCGTCACGTATTCCTCGCGCTTTTGCCGGACGCCCTGGGCGGCGTCCGCTTCGCGCAGCACACGCTGCAGGTCGATGACACCGACCACCGGCTTCGGAACGGCGGCTTCCGCGCCCGCCGTCTCGGACTGCGCCCGCGACCCGCCGGGCGCGACCGTACCGAGCACGGCGCAGCAGACGGCGAGCGCCGTCAGCACCACCCGGACCCGACGCCGAACACCGAACGCCGCCACCCGCATCAGAACCGCGTCCCGAAGTTCAGGCGGAACAGTTCGGTCTCGTCGAAGTCCTCCTTAAGAACGGGCTGGGCCAGGTCGATGTTGATGGGGCCGACAGGCGACTTCCAGATAAAGCCGATGCCCACCGAGGCGCGGATGGAGCTGGAGTGATCGAACTGCCCCGTGGAACTGCTGACCTCGGGTTCGCCGATCACGCCGAAGTCGGTGAAGACCTTGCCGGTCACGCCCAGTTCCTCGGGCAGGCCGAGCGGCATGCGCATCTCGATGGAGCCGTTGGCGATCCAGTCGCCGCCCAGGGCGTCGGCCTCGCCGTCCTGGGTGCGCGCGTCGGCGCCACCGTAGGCGAAGCCGCGCAGGTTCTCGCCGCCGAGGTTGTAGCGGTAGGCGATGGACAGCGGATCGTCCGCATAGTTGTAGATGTAGCCGGCATTGCCGCTGAACCGCAGCGTCCACTCATCGGCCAGCGGCACGTAGTAGGCGCCGGAGACGTCGTTGCGCACGAACTTCTCCGAGCCCCCAAGGCCGGCGACGGCGTTGGACAGGGACAGCACGTAGCCCTCGGTCGGCTCCACCACGCTGTCGCGCTTGTCGTAGGACAGCGAGTGGCTGACCTGCGACAGGGTCGTGGTGCCCTCCTGCTCCTTGATGAAGGTCGAGGCGTTGTTGGCGACGTTGGAAATCTCGTTCTTCTGGAACGTGTAACGCAGGCTGTGGCCCAATGCCTCGTTGTAGCTCCAGCCCACCCGCAAGGCGCCGCCGGACGTCGTGCTGTCGTAGGAGGCGCTGTCCTGGAAGTCGTTGGTGGTGTGATAGATATCAAAGCCGGCCCGCAGCGGCCGGTTAAGGAAGTAGGGTTCGGTGAACGACAGGTCCACTTCCGTCTGCTTTTGCGCCAGGCGCAGGTCCAGCGACAGGGCCTGGCCGCGGCCCAGCAGGTTGCGCTCGGACACGCCGGCTTCAAACAGCGCGCCGACGCTGGATGACCAGCCGACACCGAACGACAGCTCGCCGGTGGACTTTTCCTCCACGTCGACAATCACGTCGGTCTGGTCGGGCGCGTCCTCGGCCGGGCGGGTGTCGACCTCGACGGTCTCGAAGAAGCCGAGGTTGCGGATGCGCTCGCGCGAGCGCCGCAGCTTCGCGGTGTTGAAGGCGTCGCCTTCCGCCAGGCGGAACTCGCGGCGGATGACCTTGTCCAAGGTGCGCACGTTGCCCTGGATCTCGATCCGGCGCACAAACACGCGCGGGCCTTCCTGCACGTCGAAGGTGACGTCGATAGTGTCCGCCTCGGGATCGCGGCTCACGCGCGGCCGCACGTCAACGAAGGCATAGCCCAACTCGCCGACCCGGTCGGTGATGTTCTGGATGGTCTGCTCGACCTCGTCGGCGTTGTACCACTCCCCGGTCTCGGGCACGACCTCGGCCCGTAGCGCGGCGGGGTCAAGGTCGGGCAGCGTGGTCTGGATGTCGATCTCGCCGAACTTGTAACGGTCGCCCTCGTCCACCGTGAAGGTGACGAAAAAGGCCTCGCGGTCGGGCGTCAGCTCGGCAACGGCGGAGCTGACGCGGAAGTCGGCGTAGCCCTCGCTCAGGTAAAAGCGGCGCAGCAGCTCGCGGTCGAACGTCAGCCGGTCGGGATCATAGGTGTCGGCACTGGACAGCAGGCGGTACCAGCGCTCTTCCTTCGTGGCGATCTCGCTGCGGAGCGTGCTGTCACTGAACTCCTCGTTCCCGACGAAGGTAATGCGGCGCACGTAGGTCGGCGGGCCCTCGTTGACCTCGAACACCAGGTCGACACGATTCTGGTCCAGCTCGATGATCTTGGGCTCCACCGTCGCGGCATAGCGGCCGCTGCGGCGGTAGAGGTCCAGGACGCGCTGCACGTCGTCCTGGACCTTGGCGCGGGTGTAGACCACGCGCGGGCGCAGCTGGGTCTCGGCCGACAGCTGCTCGTCGTCGATGCGCTGATTGCCCTCGAAGGCGATGCGGTTGATGATGGGGTTCTCCACCACCCGCACCACCAGGGCCTGGCCGGCGCGCCGCATGGCGACATCGGCGAACAGGCCCGTGGCGAAGAGGTTCTTGAGCGACTGGTCCAGAGCGGCCGGGTCGAAGGGATCTCCCGGTGCCACCGTCAGGTAGGATTCGACGGTCGACGCCTCGATGCGCTGGTTGCCCTCGACGACGATCTGGCGGATGACGCCGGAGGCTTGGCCGATTTCCTGCCCCTGGGCGAGGACGACCCCCGGCACCACGGCCAGACCGGCAAGGGCGGCGGCCATGGCCGCCGAGCGCACGAGCGAACGCAAGGTATCCCCCGGAGTTACGTTTTGACGCGAATTCGATTGCCGGAGAATGCCGCCTTCGGCTTGGGAACTCAACCCTCTATGAGCCGGACGATATCATTCCATGTAACGAAGACCATCAACGTAAGGACCAGGACCAGCCCGACGCGGAAGCCGTACTCCTGGACCTGTTCGCTAAGAGGCTGCCCGCGCAGGGCTTCGATGCCGTAGAACAACAGGTGGCCGCCGTCCAGCATGGGCACCGGGAACAGGTTGAAAAGCCCCAGCGCCACCGACAGCAGCGCGACGAACATGATGGCGTTGACCAGGCCCGACTGCGCCGCCTGACCCGAGAACTGCGCGATGCGCACCGGCCCGCCCAGATCCTCGGTGCCGCGGTCGCCCGAGATCATCTGCCCGATGGCCGTCAGCGAACTGGTAACCACCGTGCCGGTATGCACCACCGCCTGCCCCACGGCTTCCACCGGCCCCATGCGCACCAGTTCCATCGCCTCGCGGCTGACGGAAACGCCCAGCACCGGCGTGCGCTGGGTGTTGCCGAAGCCGTCGGTCATTTCGGTCATGCGCGGCGTGATCTCGTACGTCCGCTGCTCGCCGTCCCGCAGTACGGTGACGTCCATGCCGCGGCCCTCGGGGTTGAGCGGCACCATGCGCTGGATGTCCTCGAAGCGGTCGACCGCCGACCCGTTGATGGCGATCACCCGATCGCCCGGCATGAGCCCCGCCTCGGCGGCCGGGCTGCCCTCCTGCACGCCGCCCAGGACCGGGGGCGTGGTCGGCTGGCCGACGCTCATGAACACGCCGGCGAACACCAGGATCGCGAAGATGAAGTTGAACGCCGGCCCTGCCAGCACGATGGAAAACCGCTGACCGACGCGCTTGTGCTGGAAGCTGACGCGCCGCTCCTCCTCGGACAACTCGCGGCTCTTGTCGGCGCCGCCGCTGGCCTCGTTGGCGTCGCCGAAGAACTTCACGTAACCGCCCAGGGGCAGCAGACTGACGCGCCAGCGGGTGCCGTGCCGGTCGTACCAGCCGAACAGCTCCTTGCCGAAGCCGATGGAAAACACGTCCACTTTCACGCCGTTGATGCGCGCGATGATGAAATGGCCGAATTCGTGGACGAAGACGACGATGGTCAGGATGACGAGGAAGGGAAGAACCGTCGTCCAGAGTACGGAAAGGATGTCCATGCGGTCAGGAGCCTTCGAAACATGCGTTGCCGGCTCCGACGAGGCCGTCGGGCCGCGATCACTCGGCGGCGGCGCGCGCCCTTGGCGTCACCGTCGCCGCCAGGCGCCGGGCCTCGGCGTCGGCGGCGGCCACGTCGTCCAGCGTGGCAAGCGGCATGGGCCCGGCACGCTCCAGCACCGTCTCGACGCTGCGGGCGATATCCAGAAAGCCGATCTCACCGGCCAGGAACCGGGCGACAGCCACTTCATTGGCCGCATTCAAGAGAGTAGGAACCGCGCCCCCCGATTGCAAGGCGGCGCGCGCCAGTCGCAGGGCCGGAAAGCGCTCGGTGTCGGGGGCCTGGAATGTCAGCTGCGCCACAGCCGCCAGGTCCAGACGCGGACTGGGCGCGGACATGCGGGCCGGCCATGCCAGCGCATAGGCGATGGGCGTGCGCATGTCCGGCGTGCCAAGCTGGGCCAGCATGGAGGCGTCCACGTACTCCACCATGCTGTGGATGACCGACTGCGGGTGCACCAGGATCTCGATGCGGTCCTCCGGCACCGGAAACAGGTGGGCGGCCTCGATGAGTTCCAGGCCCTTGTTCATCATGGTGGCGCTGTCGACGGAAATCTTGGCACCCATGGACCAGTTGGGATGCGCCACCGCCTGGGCGGGCGTCACCGTCTCCATGGCCGCGCGCTCCCATTCGCGGAACGGCCCGCCCGAGGCCGTGAGCACGATGCGCGAAACACGCTCCGCCTGATCGAAGTCGAACACCTGGAAGATCGCGGAATGCTCGCTGTCCACGGGCAGCAGCGTCGCGCCGTGCTGTTCCACCTCGGCCATGACCAGGGCCCCGGCGCACACCAGCGTCTCCTTGTTGGCCAGGCCGACCACGCAGCCGCGGCGGATGGCGGCCAGAGTGGGCTCCAGGCCGGCCGCGCCGACGATGGCCGACATCACCCAGTCGGCGTCGCGCGCCGCGGCCTCGGTGACCGCCGCGCAGCCGGCCGCCGCCTCGATGCCCGATCCGGCCAGTCGCTCCTTCAGGGCGGCGTACTTGTCCTCGTCGGCGACCACGGCCACCTCGGGCCGCAGGCGCAGGGCCTGCTCAGCCAGGGCGTCGACGTTGCCGTTGGCGGTCAGCGCCACGACATCGTAGGCGTCGCGGTTGCGGTCGATAAGGTCGATGGTGTTGCAGCCGATGGACCCCGTGGAGCCCAGCACCGTGACCCGGCGCGGCGAATCGGCCGTCGGCCCCTCGGCGGCGGCCTTGGCCGTTGCCGGCGTGGCGGAATGGGCGGTCGTGCTGCTGGTCACCATGCCGTGATCCCCCCTTGGGCCAGGTACGTTGCAAGCGCCACCACAGGGGCCGTCAGCACCAGGCCGTCGACGCGATCCAGCACGCCGCCATGGCCCGGAATGATGTGGCCGCTGTCCTTCACGCCGAAGCGCCGCTTCACGTAACTCTCTGTCAGGTCGCTCATCTGTTCGACGATCGCAAGACCGCCGCTGAAGAGTATAAGTGCCAAGGCGGCCGTCGGGTTCACCAGAAAAGCGACCGCCGCCCCCGCCACCATCGCGGAAAAGGCGCCGCCCAGCAATCCGGCCCAGGTCTTGTTGGGGCTGATACGGGGCGACAGCTTGGGGCCGCCGATGTTCTTGCCGAACACATAGCCGCCGGTGTCGGTGACCCAGACGATGACGAATATCCAGATGAGCGTCGCCAGCCCGCCATGCTCGCGCAACCACACCAGCGTCATGGCCGGCAGCGCCACGTAGAGCACTCCCAGGGCCGCCCATCCCGCCCCGTCACGGCTGCGCGCCAGCAGCCAGACCAGCGGAACGGCCCCGGCAATGAGCGCCAGGGCGGCCTCGGGCGCGGGAACGGCCAGCAGGGCGGCGGCGGCGGACGCGGCGCCGGAAGCCCAGCCGGGCGCACGCCACCCGGCCTGCACGATCGCCTGCCACTCATGCGCCATGATGACGGCAACGGCGGCGATGGCAATGTCGAACACCGGGCTCCCCGCCCAGGCGCACGCCAGCGCCACCGGCACCATGATCAGGGCGGACAGGACTCGGGTCTTCAGCACGCGGGCGTCAGCCTTTCACACCACCG
Organism: Caenispirillum salinarum; assembly: GCF_044803115.1. Classification (GTDB taxonomy): domain Bacteria; phylum Pseudomonadota; class Alphaproteobacteria; order Rhodospirillales; family Rhodospirillaceae; genus Caenispirillum; species Caenispirillum salinarum_A. The sequence continues at coordinate 2,996,123 of NZ_CP085224.1, forward strand.
TAGCGACGATCTCGCAGAGAGAACGCCCGTACGGCGGCTTCCAGTTCCGGGCGCCCGAAATCGGGCCACAGGGTGTCGACGAATACCATCTCGGCGTAGGCGATCTGCCACAGCAGGAAATTGCTGACCCGCTGCTCTCCGCTGGTGCGGATCAGAAGGTCCGGGTCGGGGATGTCGGCCGTGAACAGGCGCGAGGCGAAAAGCGCTTCGTCGATCTGCTCGACGTCGATGCGGCCGGCGGCGGCATCGCCGGCAATGGACCGCGCCGCGGCGACGATCTCCTGGCGGCCGCCGTAGGACAGCGCGATGGTCAGCGTCAGGCCGGTGTTGCCTGCGGTTTTCTTCTCGGCGGCCGTGATCATGCGGGCCAACTCGGCACCGAAGCGCTCGCGCTCGCCGATGACGCGCAGGCGCACGCCGTTTTCATGAAGATTGTTCAGCTCGTTGCCGAGATACAGGCGCAGGAGCCCCTTCAGTTCAGTCACCTCGTCTTCCGGCCGGCGCCAGTTTTCCGAGGAGAATCCGAACAGGGTCAGATAGCCGATACCCATTTCGCCGGCTGCGCGCAGAGTTGCGCGCACGGCCTCGGCCCCCTTGCGGTGACCGGCCGTGCGCGGCAGGCCGCGCGCCTTCGCCCACCGGCCGTTGCCGTCCATGATGATGGCGACATGGGCCGGCGGCGGGGGGCTTTCGCCCCCGCGCTTGAGAGGCTCCGCGCCCATCAAACCTGCATGATCTCCTGCTCCTTGTGCTTCAGCGTCTCGTCGATCGCGCTGATCGTCTCGTCGGTCAGCTGTTGCACTTCCTTTTCGTGGGCACGCTGCTCGTCCTGCGAGATGGTGCCGTCCTTTTCCATCTTCTTGAGCTGGTCCATGCCGTCGCGGCGCACGTTGCGGACCGCCACACGGGCGTTCTCGGCGTACTTGGCGGCGACCTTCGTCAGCTCGGCGCGGCGCTCCTCGGTCAGCGGCGGGATGGGCACCCGGATGGTCTGGCCCTCGGCAGCCGGATTGAGGCCGAGACCGGCGTTGCGGATGGCCTTCTCGGCGGCCTTGATCATGCTGCGGTCCCACACGGAAACCACAAGCATGCGCGGTTCGGGCACGCTGACGTTGGCCACCTGGTTGAGCGGCATGGTGGAGCCATAGGCTTCGACGACGACCGGGTCCAGCAGGCTGGTGTGCGCGCGACCCGTACGCAGGCCGGCAAATTCCTTCTTCAGCACCTCCACCGCCTGGTCCATGCGGTGCTTGAGGTCCTTCTTCAGCGACTTGAAATCGGCTACGTCACCGGACACGGCTCACTCCTCCTCGGCAATGATCGTATAGCGGCCTTCGCCGGCCATGACCTTGGCGAAGGCGTTCTCGCCATGCATGTCGAATACAACAATGGGAAGCTTGTTCTCTCGCGCCAGCGCGATGGCCGAGGCATCCATGACGCGCAGGTTGCGCGCCAGGACGTCGGTGTAGGTCAGGCGCGGATAGAATTCGGCCTGCGGGTCCTTCTTGGGGTCGGCGGAATAGACCCCGTCCACGTTGGTGGCCTTCAGCAGGGCGCCGCAATTCATCTCCACCGCACGCAGGGCGGCGGCCGTGTCGGTGGTGAAGAACGGGTTGCCCGTGCCGGCGGCGAAGATCACCACGCGGTCCTTTTCCATGTGGCGGATGGCACGGCGCCGGATGTAGGGCTCGCAGACGGCCTCCATGGGGATGGCCGACTGAACGCGGGTCTGCACGCCCGCCTTCTCCAGCGCGCTCTGCACCGCCATGGCGTTCATGACGGTCGCAAGCATGCCCATGTAGTCAGCGCTGGTGCGATCCATGCCCTCGGCGGCGCCAGATACGCCCCGGAACAGGTTTCCGCCGCCAATGACAAGGCACACCTGCACGCCCATCTCCCGCACCGACCGGACCTCACGGGCGATGGCCGCAACCGTCGCGCTATCAAGCCCGAACTCGCGCGGGCCCATCAGCCCTTCACCGGAGATTTTCAGCAGAACACGGCGAAACTGCGGCGCGGCGGAAGCGTCGGCGGCGGGCATGGGCGGGGCCTCTCAACTGGTCAGGTCATCCAGGGGCGGCGGGCGGTCACGTCCCACCGGGCGAACGATCCGGCGGTGCGCGGCGTGCGCAAAAACGCGGATGCGCGCATTAAAAAGGGGCGGCACCGGCCCGGATGATATACACCATCCAAGCCGCTGTCGCCCCATAAAACTCCGGCCGATCAGGCGCCGCGGGCGGCGGCCACCTCGGCGGCGAAGTCCTCTTCCTTCTTCTCGACGCCCTCGCCCAGCGCGATGCGCTGGAAGCCGGCGAGGGTCACCGGAGCGCCAACTTCCTTGGCGGCGTCCTCGAGGACCTTCTTGACCTTGCGGTCCGGGTCCATGACGAAGGGCTGCTCCAGCACCACGACTTCTTCGTAGAACTTGCGCAGACGGCCCTCGACCATCTTGGCGATGATCTCTTCCGGCTTGCCCGAAGCGCGGGCCTGCTCGGACAGGACTTCGCGCTCGCGGTCGACGGCGGAGGTGTCGACGGTGTCCACGGTCAGGAACTGCGGATTGGCGGCCGCCACATGCATGGCGATCTGCTTGCCCAGGTCTTCCAGCTTGGCGACGTCACCCTCGGACTCCAGGCCGACCAGCACGCCGATCTTGCCCAGGCCCGGCTTGACCGCGTTGTGGACGTAGGCGGCGACAACGCCCTTGGAGACCGACACGCCGCCGGCGCGGCGCAGGTTCATGTTCTCGCCGATGGTGCCGATCAGGTCGGTCAGCGCGTCCTGCACCGACTTGCCGGCGGACGGCAGCTGGGCAACCTTGGTGGCTTCCAGATCGCCGTCGACGGAGAAGGCCACCTCGGCGACCTCGGCGACGAACTCCTGGAAGGTGTCGTTGCGGGCCACGAAGTCGGTCTCGGAGTTCAGCTCGACGACGGCGCCCTTGGTGCCCTCGGCCTTGACCGCGACCAGGCCCTCGGCGGCGACGCGGCCGGCCTTCTTGGCGGCGGCGGCGAGGCCCTTCTTGCGCAGCCAGTCGACGGCGCCCTCCAGGTCACCGTTGGTCTCGGCCAGCGCCTTCTTGCAGTCCATCATGCCGGCGCCGGTCTTCTCGCGCAGCTCCTTGACGAGGGAGGCGGTAATCTCGGCCATCGTTCAACCTCTTGGTTAGGCGTTCAATCGAAAACGATTGGTGTTTCTTGAAAAAATGGCGGCGACCGAAGCCGCCGCCACTATGCGTCGCGGGCGCGGCGATCAGCCGGCGTTCTGGCCGGCGCCGAGCTCACCTTCCTGAGCCTGGGTCGCGGCCTCGTCGGCGGCAGCCTTCTCCTCGGCGGACTGGCCTTCGACCTCATCGGTGGCCAGGGCGGGCTCTTCCGGAGCCTCTTCCTGCTCGCCGATGTCAACGCCGGCGGCGGCCATCTCGGCGCTGATGCCGTCCAGGACGGCGCCGGAGATCAGCTCGCAGTACAGCTTGATGGCGCGGATGGCGTCGTCGTTGCCCGGGATCGGGTAGGCGATGCCGTTCGGATCGCTGTTGGAGTCCAGCACGGCCACGACCGGGATGCCCAGCTTGTTGGCCTCGGCGATCGCGAGCGACTCCTTGACGGTGTCGATGACGAAGATCAGGTCGGGCTGGCCGCCCATCTCCTTGATGCCGCCCAGCGCGCGGGTCAGCTTCTCGCGCTCGCGCTCCAGGCTCAGCGTTTCGCGCTTGGTCAGCGCGCTCGGCACGCCGACCTCGAACATCTCGTCGAGTTCACGCAGGCGCTTGATGGAGTTCGACACGGTGCGCCAGTTGGTCAGCATGCCGCCGAGCCAACGGTGGTTCACGTAGTACTGGCCGCAGCGGCTGGCCGACTCGGCGACGATCTCGGCGGCCTGGCGCTTGGTGCCGACGAACAGCACGCGGCCGCCGTTGGCGGTGACGTCGCGCACGGCTTCCATGGCGCGGTACAGCATGGGAACGGTCTGCTGCAGGTCGATGATGTGCACGCCGTCGCGAACACCGAACAGGAACGGCGCCATGCGCGGGTTCCAGCGACGGGTGTTGTGCCCGAAGTGGCAGCCGGACTCGATCATCTGACGCAGGGTAAAGGTCGGAAGGGCCATAATGTCCTCTTTTTCCGGTTAGGCCTCCGCGGGGCAAGTCATCGGCGATCCTGCGAAGAATGGCGCCGACACCGGATGGCCCTGTTGCCGTTGTCGGGCAAAGGGCCGCGCACCCGCGTGCGTGGTTTGGAGGCCCGCTATTTACAGCGGCGCCCGGCCTTTGGCAACCCCTTTGCGCCGTCTGCGCGCCGGGTTTCACGGATCGGTCAAGAGCCGGCGCCTATTCCGTGCCGTCGCCGCCCGATTCCGCCTTCAGGAGGGCCCGCTTGCGTGCTGCTCCCCAGCGGTAGCCGGACAATCCGCCGTCGCCCCGCACCACACGGTGACAGGGCACGACCACGGCGAGCCGGTTGGCCGCCACGGCCCCGGCCACCGCCCGCGCCGCATCCGGCCGTCCCAGGCGGCGTGCCAGTTCGGCGTAGGAAACCGTCTCGCTCGGCGGAACGCGCTTCAGTTCCGCCCAGACCGTTTCCTGGAAGGCCGTGCCGCGAATGTCCAGCGGCAGGTCAAGCGCCTTGCCGGGCGCTTCCACATGCGCCGCCACGGCCTCAACAACGGCGGCGAGTCCTTCCGTATCCTCATCGAGCGCCGCCTTGGGGAAATGGGCGCGAAGCTGCGCCGCGACCTCGGCCTCGTCGGCGCCCAGTTCCACGGCGCAGAGGCCGCGCGCCGTGGTCGCCACCAGAAGGCGGCCGAAGGCGCAGGCGGCGGTCGCATAGCGGATCGCCTCGCCCTGCCCGCCACGGGCGTAAGCAGTGGGCGTCATGCCCATCCGCTCGCCAGCGGCCGCGTAGGCCCTGCTGGGCGCACCGTATCCAGCGCCGTACAGGGCTTCGGTGACGGTCGCGCCGTTCTTCAGACCTTGGGTCAGGCGCCGGGCCTTCAGCGCCTTGGCGTAGGCCTTGGGCGTGACGCCCAGGCGATCCCGGAACAGCCGCCGCAGCTTGGCGGGCGTCAGCCCCACGCGCCCGGCAAGCTCGCCCAGCGCCGGTTCGTCCGCCGCCGTTTCCAGGAGTCGGCAGGCGGCGGCGAGTGCGTCCGCGTCGGGATCGGCGGCCGCGTCGGGGCGACAGCGCTTGCAGGCGCGGAAGCCGGCGGCCTCGGCCTCGGCGGGCGTGTCGAAGGTGGCGACGTTCCCGCGCCGGGGCGGTCGGGAGCAACACGAAGGCTTGCAGTAGATGCCCGTGGTGCGGACGGCATAGACGAAGCGGCCGTCGGCGGTCGCGTCATTCTCCAGAACGGCGCGCCAGCGGGCGTCGTGGATGGGCGGCGAAGCGGTGGAGTCGAGCATGGAACCCTCGCGGACTGTTTCCGCCAGTCTGGCCGCCCTGCCCCGTCGCCGCATCCCGTTTCCGTCCACGCAATTCGGGCGGCGTCAGATTTCCACCACGTCCATCACGCCCGGCGTATTGCGCAGCGCGCTGAGCGTGGCGGCGGACAGCTGGAACTGGCGGTCGGAGTACTTCAGCTCGACGTTGTACTCGTCGAGATGCGCGACCACGACGATGGTGCCGTTGCCCGGCTTGTCCTTGTCGATCACCGCCCGCAGGCGCTCCAGCGGCTCTGGATTGTCGATGTGGATTTCCAGCTTCTTGGTGGAGCGGGCGGCGACCTCCTCCAGGTTTTCCACCGCCTTGGCGCCAAGCCGCACCTGTTCTCCGTCCAGCCGCGCATCCACCGTGATGACCACCGGCTTGCCGCTCTCCAGGATCTCGCGCGAGGCCGCAAGGATCTCGGAAAAGAACATCACCTCATACGTCCCGCCGGCGTCCGACAGCGTGACGAAGGCGTAGCGGCTGCCGTTCTTGCCCACGCGCTCCTTCCGCCCGCCGACGGAGCCGGCCATCTTCACCGGGTTGGCGCCACCGTTCTTCAGGTGCTCCACCAGTTCCGAGCTTTTCACCACCGACAGGCGCTTGAGCGTGCGGTCGAAGGTATCGAGCGGGTGCGCCGACAGGTAGAAACCGATGGCCGCCAGTTCGCAGTCCAGCTTCTCCACCGGCGTCCAGTCCGGCACCTTGGGCAGGGTGAGCGGCGGCGTCGCCTCCTGCGTGCCGCCGAACAGGCTGACCTGGCTGGACGACCGTTCCTGCGCCGCCGCCTGCGCATGGCGCATGATGGTCTCGATGGCCGCGAAGGTCTGGGCGCGGTTCTTGTTCAGACAGTCGAAGGCGCCGGCGCGCACCAGGTTTTCCAGCAGGCGCTTGTTGACGGCCTTGGTGTCAAGGCGCTGTGCGAAGTCCTTGATATCCTTGAACGGCCCGTTCTTGCGGCGCTCGTTCACCAAGGTTTCCATGGCGTGCTGGCCGACGTTCTTGATGGCCGACAGCGCATAGCGCACCGCGCCCTTCTCCACCGAGAACAGCACTTCCGACTTGTTGATGTCGGGCGGCAGCAGGTCGATCTTCAGGCGGCCCAACTCTGCCTTGAAGGCCTCCAGCTTTTCGGTGTTGTGCATGTCGTAGGTCATGGTCGCGGCCATGAACTCGACGGGGTAATTGGCCTTCAGGTAGGCGGTCTGGTAGGCGACCAGCGCGTAAGCGGCAGCGTGCGACTTGTTGAAGCCGTAGCCGGCGAACTTGGCGATGGTGTCGAAGATTTCCGACGCCTTTTCACGCGGGATGTTGTTCTGCTCCGCCCCGTCGCAGAACATGGTGCGCTGCTTGTCCATCTCCGCCTGGATCTTCTTGCCCATGGCGCGGCGGAGAAGGTCGGCGCCGCCGAGGCTGTAGCCGGCCAGGATCTGGGCGGCCTGCATCACCTGCTCCTGGTAGATCATGATCCCGTAGGTCTCGGACAGGATCTGCTCCAGGTCGGGGTGCATGTAGATCACCTCCTCCTCGCCCTGCTTGCGGCGGATGTAGGAGGGGATGTTGTCCATGGGGCCGGGACGGTACAGCGCCACGACGGCGATGATGTCCTCCAGGCAGTCGGGCTTCAGCTTGGTCAGCACGTCGCGCATGCCGGTACTTTCAAGCTGGAACACGCCCGCCGTCTCGCCGCGCGCCAGAAGGCGGTAGGACTTCTCGTCGTCGAGCGGCAGGGCGCTCATGTCGATGTCGACGCCGTGCTGCTCCTTGATGTGCTTCACCGCCGTATTGATGACGGTAAGCGTCTTCAGGCCCAGGAAGTCGAACTTCACCAGGCCCGCCTGTTCCACCCACTTCATGTTGAACTGGGTGACCGGCATGTCGGAATTGGGATCGCGGTAGAGCGGCACCAGCTCGTCCAGCGGGCGGTCGCCGATGACCACGCCGGCGGCATGGGTGGAGGCGTGGCTGAACAGGCCCTCCAGCTTCAGCGCGATGGACAGCATGTGGGCGACCTGCGGGTCGCTGTCGCGCAACTCGGCCAGTTGCGGTTCCTGCTCCAGCGCTTCGGGCAGGGTGCAGGGGTTGGCCGGGTTGTTGGGGATCATCTTGCAGATCTTGTCGACGTATCCCAGCGGCATCTCCAGCACGCGGCCGACCGAGCGCACCACCGCGCGGGCCTGAAGCTTACCGAAGGTGATGATCTGCGCGACCTTGTCGCGGCCGTACTTTTCCTGGACGTAGCGGATGACCTCTTCGCGGCGGTCCTGGCAGAAGTCCACGTCGAAGTCGGGCATGGACACGCGCTCGGGGTTCAGGAACCGCTCGAACAGCAGGGCGAAGCGCAGCGGGTCCAGGTCGGTAATGGTCAGCGCCCAGGCCACCAGCGAGCCCGCGCCCGAGCCACGGCCCGGCCCGACCGGGATGTCGTGATCCTTGCCCCACTGGATGAAGTCCGCGACGATCATGAAGTAGCCGGGGAAGCCCATCTTGTTGATGATGCCCAGCTCGTATTCCAGCCGATCCCAATAGGGTTTTGCGGCCGCCTCCTTGTCCTCCTCCGACATGCCGTCGGTGTAGACGTGCACGTCCAGCCGCGCCCGCAGGCCCTCGGCGGCGACCTCCCGCAAGGCCTCCTCCTCGGACCGGCCGCCGGCCTGGGGCGCGCGCGGCAGGATCGGATCGCGCTTCTCCACCATCACCGCGCAGCGCTTGGCGATAACCAGAGTGTTTTCAATGGCTTCCGGAAGATCCTTGAACAGATCCCGCATCTCTTCGGGGCTCTTGAAGTAGTGCTCCGGAGTCAGGCGGCGGCGGTCGGTGTGGGACAGGAAGCTCTTTTCCGCCATGCAGATGAGCGCGTCGTGCGCCTCGTACATGTCGCGGTCGGGGAAGAAGCATTCGTTGGTCGCGACCAGCGGCAGGTCCAGCTTGTAGGCCAGGTCGATAAAGCCCGGCTCCGACTGGTCCTCGCGCGGCATGCCGTGGCGCTGGATTTCCACATAAAGACGGCCCGTGTAGATGTCGGCCAGCGCCTTCAGCATGTCCTCGGCGGCGTCCATCTGGCCGTCCAGGATCAGGCGCCCGACGGGGCCGAGCGGTCCGCCGGTGAGGCAGATGAGGCCCTCGCCGTGCTCTTTCAGGGCGGCCATGTCCACCTGCGGCGTTTCGTGGCCGTCGGTCTCCAGGTACGACATGGAGACCACCTTGAGCAGGTTCTCGTAACCCGCCTCGTTCTGGGCGATGAGGACAAGCTGATCGGGCTCGGGCGTGCGGGCCTCGCGGGCGCCGAAGCCGGACGGTTTCTCCGGCTTCCGGCGCAGGCTGATCTGGCAGCCGATGATGGGCTGAATGCCCTCGCCGGTGCAGCCAACGGAGAATTCCAGGCCGCCGAAGACGTTGCGCGTGTCGGTGATGGCGACCGCCGGCATGCCCATCTTCTTGCACAGCTTGGGCAGCGTCTTTACCGCGATGGCACCCTCGGACATGGAATATGCCGTGTGGACGCGCAGGTGGACGAAGGAGGACGAGGCGGCGGCGGTGTCGGTCATGGCGGCGGTTTCACGCTGAACAGAAATGAGGCGCCAACGGTTCGAGAGGAACCGTAGCACGAGATGGCAAACGAGGCCTTAATCGTCCTGGCGAGCGCTCGGACAAGCGGCAGACGTCGGGGGTGGGCCCCAGCTTTCGCTGGGGCAACGGGAAGACCAGGGCGAACAACCATTCAACCGTCATGCCAGCGAAAGCTGGCATCCACGCACATCGTCCGCCCCACCCCCTACTCGGCCGGCACCCCTTCCCGCAGGCGGCCTTCGCTGAGGCTCACGGTGCGGTCCATGCGGGCGGCCAGGTCGGGGTTGTGGGTGGCGATCAGCGCCGCCAGACCTTCCTCCCGCACCAGCCGCAGGAAGGCGGCGAAGACGTGGTCGCTGGTGTGGGGGTCCAGGTTCCCGGTCGGCTCGTCGGCCAGCAGCAGGCGCGGGCCATTGGCGAGCGCGCGGCAGATGGCGACGCGCTGCTGCTCGCCGCCCGACAGTTCCGCCGGGCGGTGCTTGATGCGGTCCGCCAGGCCCATGCCCTCCAGCAGGCGCGCGGCGCGCTTCCGGGCCTCGCCCTTGCTCGTGCCGGCGATCATCTGCGGCAGTACCACGTTCTCCAGCGCCGAGAACTCGGGCAGCAGGTGGTGGTACTGGTAGACAAAGCCCAGATGCAGGCGGCGGAGCGCCGTGCGCTTGTCGTCCGACAGCCGCCCGGCCGAGGTGCCGGCGATCAGCACCTCGCCGCTCGTCGGCTTCTCCAGAAGGCCGGAAATCTGCAACAGCGTCGACTTGCCGGTGCCCGAGGGACCGACCAGCGCGACGATCTCGCCCGGCTGGATCGCCATGTCGATACCGCGCAGGACCTCCAGCACCTCGCGCCCCTGTTTGAAGGAGCGTTTCACGTTCGTCAGCTTCAGCGCCGCGTCACTCATAGCGCAGGGCCTCCACCGGATCGAGGCGGGCGGCGCGCCAGGAGGGATAGATGGTCGCCCCGAAACTCAGGCCCAGGGCCATGAGAACCACCGTGCCCACCTCCCGCCACTCGATCTCCGCCGGCATGGTCGCCAGGAAATAGATTTCCGGCGAAAACAGTTCGGTCCCCGTCAAGGCCTGAAGCCCCTGGCGGATGCTTTCGATGTTCGCGGCGAATGCGACGCCGAGGCCCAGTCCGGCGATGGTGCCGATCACCCCGACCGAGGCGCCGGCGATGAAGAAGATGCGCATCACCGAACCTCGCGTCGCCCCCATGGTGCGCAGGATGGCGATGTCGCGGCCCTTGTCCTTCACCAGCATGATGAGGCCCGAAATGATGTTGAACGCCGCCACCAGGATGATGAGCGTCAGGATCAGGAACATGACGTTGCGCTCTACCTGAAGCGCGTTGAAGAAACTGGCGTTGGTGTTCTGCCAGCCGCGCAACTGATAGCCCTGCCCCAGCGCCCCGGCGACGCGGGCCATGGTCTCCTCGATCTCGTCGGGGCTTTCCGTCACAACTTCCAGGTGCGTCACGGCGTTCTGCCGCTGGAAGTAGGTCTGGGCGGCCTCCAGCGGCATGAAGATGAAGCTGGAGTCGTATTCATACATGCCCACCTTGAAGATGGCGCCCACCTCGTAGGCGCGCACCCGCGGCACGGTGCCGAAGGCGGTCACGTTGCCCTTGGGGCTGATGAGCGACAGCTTGTCGCCCAGCCACAGACCATATTTGTCGGCCATGCGCTCGCCGATGAGGATTTGTTCCGGCCCCAGATTCTCCAGCGACCCGGCGATGATGGCCTGGGCGATGATGGGCCGGTTCATCAGGTCTTTCGGCTGGGCGCCGCGCACGATAGCGCCCCCAGACTGGTTGTTGCCCGAGGCCATGACCTGCCCTTCCACCATGGGCGTCACGGCCGTCACGCCCGGCACGCCTCGCACGATGTCGGCGGCGCTCTCGTAGTCGCGGAAGACATTGGTGCTCGTGACCGTCATGTGACCGTTGAGGCCCAGAATGTTGGTCAGAAGCTCCTGCCGGAAGCCGTTCATCACCGCCATGACGATGATGAGCGTCGCGACGCCCAGCGCGATGCCGAGCAGCGAAAATCCGGCGATGACGGAGACGAACCCCTCCTTCCGCCGCGCCCGCAGGTAGCGCAGGGCCATCATCCGTTCAAAGGCCGAGAAGATCATGCCTGTCCTTCAGGTTCTTGCCGGGGGAAGGGCGAAAGGTCGGGTTAGCGAGGCCACAAAGGCACCAAGTACACCAAGGGAGCGGTGTGAACGTGCATCAGCGGCTTAATATTTCTTCCTAATAGCGTGTTTTTTAAGAGGAAGCGCGCCAACCGATGAAGCGAAACGTCATCAGTCGGCACGCCCTCTTGGTGTCCTTCGTGTCTTGGTGGCTATAAATGCACCACCGCTCAGCCCGCGAAGCGCGCCACCACGGAGTCGAGCGACACTTCCTCGCGGTCGCCGGTCTTGCGGTTCTTCACCTCGGCGACGCCGTTCTTCAGGCCCTTGGGCCCCACGACCACCTGCCAGGGCACGCCCACCAGATCCATGTCGGCGAACTTGGCCCCCGCGCGCTCGTCCCGGTCATCGTACAGCGTCTCGACGCCCGCCGCGTTCAGCTTGGCATAGAGATCGTCGCAGGCCGCCGTCACCTCGGCGTCCGAGACCTTCAGGTTCACCAGACCGACGGTGTAGGGCGCCACTTCCTCCGGCCAGATGATGCCGTTGTCGTCGTGGCTGGCTTCGATGATCGCGCCCACGAGGCGGGAGACGCCGATGCCGTAGCTGCCCATGTGAACCGGCGCCTCGTCGCCCTCCGGCCCCATGACCACCGCGCCCATGGCGCCGCTGTACTTGGTGCCGAAGTAGAAGATGTGCCCCACCTCGATGCCGCGCGCGGTGACGATGCCCTCGCCGACGGCCGGGTGCGCCTGCGGATCGTACTTTTCGTCGGTCGCGGCGAACAGGCTGGTCCAGTCGTCGACGATGGGCTGCAGGTCGCTGCCGTAGTCCACATCGCGCGGGATCGGCTTTTCCAGCAGCTTTTCGTCCACGAACACCTCGGACTCGCCGGTTTCGGCCAGCACGATGAACTCGTGGGAAAGGTCGCCGCCGATGGGGCCGGTGTCGGCCTGCATGGGGATCGCCTTCAGGCCCATGCGCTCGAAGGTGCGCAGGTAGGCGACGAACATGCGGTTGTAGGACTTGCGCGCCTCCTCCTGGTTCAGGTCGAAGGAGTAGTTGTCTTTCATCAGGAACTCGCGGCCGCGCATGACACCGAAACGGGGGCGGACCTCGTCGCGGAACTTCCACTGGATCTGGTAGAGGTTCAGCGGCAGGCCCTTGTAGCTGCGCACGTTGTGGCGGAAGATGTCCGTCACCACTTCCTCGTGCGTCGGGCCGAACAGCATGTCGCGATCGTGGCGGTCGGTGATGCGCAGCATCTCCTTGCCGTAGTCGTCGTAGCGGCCGGACTCGCGCCACAGGTCGGCAGACTGGATGGACGGCATGAGGATTTCCTGCGCGCCGGCGCGATCCTGCTCCTCGCGCACGATCTGCTCCACCTTGCGCAGCACGCGGTAGCCCAGCGGCAGCCAGTTGTAGATGCCGGCGGCGTGCTGGCGGATCAGGCCGGCGCGCAGCATCAGGCGGTGGGAGACGATCTGCGCCTCGGAGGGCGTCTCCTTCAGCGTCGGCAGGAAATAGCGGGACAGACGCATGCGATCCTCGAAAAGTGCGGGATTGGCGGACGCCTGGGTAACGGGCGCCCGAGAGGTTGGCGGCACTCTAACGCCTGGACGATGGGGCGGCAACAGGCACCATCATGAGGCAAAATCAGGCGAAAGGACGGCAGCCTTCAGCGGGGCGGTGCGGGCTTGCGCTCCTCTGCCGCGTCCTGGAGTACGCCGAGGCGACGACAGGCTTCGCGCAGGTCGGCCTGGCCCTCGGCGTCGATGGCCTTGCCGTTCCAGAAGGCCATGCCGTCGCGGATGGTCACCACCCCCAGAAGCGCCTCGGCCTGCACGGTGCCCGCCGCCGTGCTGTCGCGCCAGGCTCCGGCGAGGTCGACGGTGATAGGGATGGTGATCTCGTCCGGCAGGTCGATACCGTAACCGCCACCGACGTCGGCCGGAGCCACCGGATGACCGCGCACGTCCACGCCCGGCCGGTATTCCACCCCCGGCGCTTGACGATAGGCGGCAGACTGGCCGATTTTCCGGCACGCGCGGGCATCCACCGTGACGCCGGTCGTACCGTCGGGCAACAGCACCACCTCGGCCTCGGCCAGGGCGCCGGAGACGGGCGCGACGGCCAGAGCGAGCGAAGCGAGCAGGAGGCGCATCGTCGGGCGCGGCATGATCGTTTCCCTTGCGTTATGGATCGGCGGGCCTGCGGCCCCTCCACTGTGAACCGCCCGCGCTTAACAGAGGGTTTCACGATCCTCGCATTGAGAGACCACCCAAGCGGAGCCCCCGCCCATGCTCGACCGCCTGTTCGGCCTGACGGACCACGGCACCACCGTCAAGCGCGAGGTTGTGGCCGGCGCCACCACGTTCCTGACAATGGCCTACATCGTCTTCGTCAACCCCAGCATCCTGGCCGATGCCGGCATCGACCGCGATGCCGCCTTCGTCGCCACCTGTCTGGCCGCCGCCTTCGGGTCGGCCGTCATGGGGCTGTGGGCCAACTATCCCATCGCGCTGGCCCCGGGGATGGGGGTCAACGCCTTCTTCGCCTACTCCATCGTGCTCGGCATGGGGTATTCGTGGGAGATCGCCCTGGGCGCGGTGTTCTGGTCGGGCGTGGTGTTCGTGATCCTGAGCGTGGTGAAGGTGCGCGAGGCGATCATCAACGCCATTCCGCAAAGCCTGAAGATGGCGATCGCGGCAGGCATCGGGTTTTTCCTGGGCTTCATCGGCCTGACCAACGCCGGCATCATCGTCGCCAACGAGGCCACCTTCGTCGGCCCCGGCGACCTGACCAGCGCGCCGGTGCTGCTGGCCGTGTTCTCCTTCGTCGTCATGGTGGCGCTGGACCACCGGAAGGTGCCGGGTGCGATCATCATCGGCATCCTGCTGACCACCGCCATCGCCGTCCTGCTGGGCTTCCAGGACATGGGAGGCATTGCCTCGCTGCCGCCGTCGGTGGAGCCCACCTTCCTGCAGATGGACGTCATGGGCGCCCTGGAGATCGGCCTTGTGACGGTCATCCTGTCGCTGCTGTTCATCGACATGTTCGACACCGCCGGCACCCTGATTGCCACCAGCCACGCCGCCGGACTCCTGGATGAACAGGGCCGCCTGCCGCGCATGTCCCGCGCCCTGCTGGCCGACAGTTCCGCCACCGTCGTCGGCGCAGGCCTCGGCACGTCGACCACCACCAGCTACATCGAGAGCCTGTCGGGCATCCGCGCCGGTGGACGCACCGGGCTGACGGCCGTGGTTGTGGCAGCGTTCTTCCTGCTCGCCCTGTTTCTGGCACCGCTGGCCGGCACCGTCCCCGCCTATGCGACCGCCGCCGCGCTGGTTTACGTGGCCTGCCTGATGGCGGGGTCGTTGCGCGAGGTCGACTGGCACGACGTGACGGAGTTCGCCCCGGCCGTGGTCACCGCCCTGTCCATGCCGCTGACCTTCAGCATTTCCGAGGGCATCGGCTTCGGCTTCATCGTCTTCGTGCTGATCAAGATCCTGGCGGGCAAGTGGGGCGACCTTAACCCGATCGGGGTCGTCGTCGCCCTTCTGTTCGCAATGAAGTTCGCCTACCTCTAAGGTGGTACGCATGATCCTGACAAAAATGTCGTGACACACGTCCGATAATTACATACGCTGCCTCTACTTAATCCAAGGGCTGCATGACCGGCTCAGGTTTAGGGAGGACAGGGCGCGTTGCCAGAGCGTGCCGAAGAGGCGAAAACGCCGGAAGGCCGGGACGGGATGTTCCGGCCTTTTTCAATGCCTTATGCGGTTGGCTCGGGTTCCATCTTCCCCCGCATCCAGGGCGGGTCGAGGGGCCGTATGCGTTCCATGGCGGGGCAGTCCTCTCGGTGCGCACCGGGGAGATAGCCGATGCTCATGAGGAACTCGCCCACCACCTCGCCGCCCATGAACTTGAAGGTCTTGCGGAAGCGCTTGACCCACTGATCCTTCGGCAGCGGATGCTGGGCGGCGATCCAGGCGGCGAAGCTTCCGTGATCCGCTTGCAGGACCAGCAGCCGACGCGCGTTCTCGATGGTGGCGTCGACCTTCAGGCGGTTGCGGATGATGCCCGGGTCGGCCAACAGCCGGGCACGGTCGTTCTCGTCGAACGCGGCCACCTTCACAGGATCGAATCCGGCAAAGGCGGCGTTGAGCGTCGGCCGCTTCTTGAGGATCAGTTTCCACGACAGCCCGGCCTGGAACACCTCCAGGCACAGCCGCTCGAACAGCACAACGTCGTCGGCAACCGGCACGCCATATTCATTGTCGTGATAGGGCGCGTGGACGGGGTCGTCCGGCGCGACGTCGCAATACCAGTTCATGCGGGCGGCCCCTCTCTCAGATTCGGCCGGGAAAGGCTACCACAGGAAGAACGTTAGCGGAACTTTCGCACCCACTATTCCACGCGCTCGTAGGTTTCACCGATGCGCTCGGCGATGGAGGCGTAGAAGCCGCCGAGGATTTCGTCCGCCTTATCCTCGGGAACCCCGGCAGCGTCATAGGTCCCCTGCCAGCTCAGCGCGGCGCGCCCCTCGCCGGCCTCGGTCACGCGCACCTGCCCGACGTAGTTCGTTACCGGCAACGGACCCTCCTGGATGGTGTAATTGAAGGCGCGCTCCTCGGGCGCGTAATAGGCCAGCAGCAGGTGAATGTCGCCGCCACCGTCGGCCAGTGTGTTCACCTTGGTCGCCCCGACGCCCTCGCCCTCGCGCGCGCTGGAGGCGATGGGCGGCATGATGACTTCCGACGGCTGGTGGAAATCAACCATGTCCCACAGCTTGTCCGGAGTGGTTTCGTAGACGGCCGTGATCCCCGCGTCGGCGGAGGCGGCAGCGGGGGCCAGCGTCAGAGCGGCTACGGCGGCGGCGGCAAGGGCAAGGCGCGGCATGGGACGTCTCCATTTCGAGCAATGTTTTCACTACGCTCGAACCAAACCCGTCGATCCCTCAAAAGCAGAATGCCCGGCGCGACGGCCGGGCATTCCGAACATGACAGGCGGCGGATGCCTTACGCCTGCTCCAGTTCCACCAGGGTGCCGTTGAAGTCCTTGGGGTGCAGGAACAGCACCGGCTTGTCGTGGGCGCCGATCTTGGGCTCGCCGTCGCCCAGGACGCGCATGCCCTCGGTCTTCAGCTTGTCGCGGGCGGCGATGATGTCGTCGACCTCGTAGCAGACGTGGTGGATGCCGCCGCTCGCGTTCTTGTCCAGGAAGCCCTGGATCGGCGACTTTTCCCCCAGCGGATGCAGCAGCTCGATCTTGGTGTTGGGCAGTTCCACGAAAACCACCGTCACCCCGTGGGCCGGCTGCGGCACCGGGTCGGAAACCTTGGCGCCCAGTACGTCGCGGTAGGTGGCCGTCGCCGCTTCCAGGTCCGGCACCGCGATGGCGACGTGGTTCAAGCGTCCGATCATGTCTGTCTACTCCCCTCGTTTCCAGCCTCGATAGGGCCCCGGCCTCACAGCCGGACCAGATGAACGTCGGTCAGCGGCTTGCGGCGCTGGTCGGCGTGGAAGGTGCGGCGCAGTGCCAGTCGCGCGGCCTCTGCCACCGTGTCGTCCTTGCGCAGATCGTTGGGCGACAGGCGGCCGAGCGCACTGCGGACCACTTCCACCAGCACGGACTCGTCCTCCTCCTCGTCGGGTTCGAACAGGCCGTGGGTGGTGACCAGCGGATCGGCCAGAAGACGCCCGCGGTCGTCCATCACCAGGGTGATGACCGCCGCCCCGTTCTGCACCATGCGCTTGCGGTCACGGAGGATCTCCGAGTCGATGGGGACGATGCGGTCGCCGTCCAGCACCAGCCGGCCGGTGGGCACGTGGCCGATGATCTCCGGCTCGCCGGGGCCCAAGTTCACGATCCCGCCGTTCTCGTTGATGATGGCCACTTCGGCTCCGCATTCAAGCGCCAGTTTCTCGTGCTCGTGCAGGTGGCGGCGCTCGCCGTGGACGGGCACGGCAATGCGCGGGCGGATGTAGGAGTACATCTCCCGCATCTCGTCCTGCGCCGGATGGCCCGAGACGTGAATGAACTTGTCGCGGTCGGTGATGATCTCGCAGCCCAGGCGCACAAGCTGATTCTGCAGGCGGAAAATGGCCTTCTCGTTGCCCGGGATGACGCGGCTGGAGAAGAACACCGTATCGCCCTTGCCGAACTTCACGCTGGGATGCGTGTTGTAGGCGATGCGGTTGAGCGCCGCCCGCGGCTCGCCCTGGCTGCCCGTGCAGATGTAGAGGACCCGGTTGTCGGGAAGGTTGGCAGCCTCGTCGGCTTCCAGGAATGCCTCGCGCTCGTCCAGGTATCCAACCTTGCGCGCCACCTCCGTCACCCGCCACAGCGAGCGGCCGACCAGGCAGACCTCGCGACCGGCGTCGCGCGCCGCCTCCACGATGGTCTTCACGCGCGCCAGGTTCGATGCGAAGCACGCGACGGCCACCTTGCCGGTGCGGTAGCTGGCAATGAGATCCGACAGGCTCTCGCGCACCGCCCCTTCCGAGCCGGCGCGGCCCTTGTTGATGACGTTGGTCGAATCGCAGACCATCGCCAGCACACCCTCGTCGCCGATCTCCTTCAGGCGCTTGATGTTGGCGTCCTCGCCCACCACGGGTTCCGGGTCCAGCTTCCAGTCGCCGGTGTGGAACACCGTGCCGTAGGGCGTGCGGATCGCCAGGCCGTTGGGCTCGGGTATGGAGTGGGTGAGCGAGACGAACTCGATGTCGAACGGCCCGATGTCGACCCGGCCCCCCAGCGGCACGACGTTCACCGGCACCTCGCCCAGCAGTTCTTCCTCCTTGAGCTTGGTCTCAAGGAAGGCCGCGGCGAAGGGCGTGGCGTAGACCGGGCATTTCAGCCACGGCCACAGGTAGCCGACCGCGCCCAGGTGGTCCTCGTGGGCGTGGGTGAGCACGATGCCCAATAGGTCCTCGGCGCGATCCTCGATGAACGACGGGTCCGGCATGACCACGTCAACACCGGGCACGCTGTCGTCCCCGAAGCTCACCCCCATGTCCACGATGATCCACTTGCCGTCGCAGCCATAGAGGTTCAGGTTCATCCCGATCTCGCCGGAGCCGCCGAGCGGCAGGAACCAAAGCTCGTTGCGTGGCGTGAAGCCATTTCCTGATGTGTCGCTCACACTGATCCCTTAGACGTTTCTGCGGTGGATTTCGAGCAGGCCCCGAAGCGTCAGGTCCTGGTCAAGGTGGTGTATCACGTCCGTCGCCTCTGCGAACAGCGGCGCGAGCCCGCCCGTGGCGACGGTGGTGGCGGGCGCGCCCAGTTCATTGGAAATGCGTCGGCACAGGCTTTCGATCAACCCCACGTAGCCCCAATAGACGCCGGACTTCATGGCCGAAACCGTGCCCTTTCCGATGACCTCGGTCGGACGCCCGATCGCGATGCGCGGCAGCTTCGCCGCTGCCATATGCAACGCTTCGAGAGAAAGATTGATGCCGGGCGCGATGGCCCCGCCCAGGTAATCGCCGTTTGCCGCAATGGCATCGAAGGTGGTCGCGGTGCCGAAATCGATGACGATCAACGGCCCTTCATAGCGCGCATGGGCCGCGACCGCGTTCACCAGGCGGTCGGCGCCCACCTCCTCCGGGTGGTCGAGGCGGATTTCCAGGCCCAGTTCCACGTTCGGCTCGCCGACGACCAGCGGCTCGCACTTGAAATAGCGGCGGCACAGCGTTTTCAAAGTGAACACATTGGCCGGAACCACCGTTGCGACGATGGCCGCGTCGATATCATCCGGCTTGATGTCGGCCGTGCCCAGCAGCAGCGTCAGCCACACCCCGAACTCGTCGGCCGTTCGCTCGGTGGTGGTCGACGAGCGCCATTCGCCGCGGACCTCGTCGCCGTCGAACACGGCGAAGACGATGTTGGTGTTGCCGGAGTCGATGGTCAGCAGCATGTCATGCGCCTCCGCCCGGGGTGCCGCCACCAGGCCCGAAAAAGACGTCGCCCGCGAGCACGCGGCAGGTCTTGCCGTCGGGCGTCCGCAGGATCAACGCGCCGGCCTCGTCCAACGCTTCGAATATGCCGGAAACCTCGTTTCCGTCGGCCAACCGGGCCGTCACCGGCCCGCCGACGCCGTGCGCCGCCCGAAGCCACGCCGCGCGCACGGGCGCGAACCCTTCGCTCCGCCAGCGCGACAGCCAGGCCGCTAAGGCCTCGGCGTAGACCGTCAACAGGGCTTCGGGCGTCACCGTCGCGCCGTGCGCAGCAAGGGCGGTGACCGGATAGAGCGGCTCCAGATCCGGCACCGCCGCCAAGTTGGCCCCGGTGCCGACGATGACCGCACCCTGCCCTGCCGGTGCTCCGGTCGGAAACACCGTCTCCAGCAGCATTCCGGCCAGCTTGCGCCCGCCCAGGAGCAGGTCGTTGGGCCACTTGAGCCGAAAATCATAGCCCGGCGCCAGGGCCGCCAGCGCCTCGTGCAGGGCGACACCGGCGACGAAGGAGAGTTCGCCGGCATTGCCCCGCGCACCGCCGACCTCCACCAGGATGGAGGCCGACATGTTCCCGCGCGGGCTCGCCCAGACGCGGCCGCGCCGGCCGCGGCCGGCCGTCTGTGTGGCGGCGGTGACGGTCAGCCCCTCCAGCCCGGCCCCCGACGGCGAACCGCCGCCTCCCGCTTCGGAGAGACGGCGGAGTTCCGCGTTGGTGCTGTCGATGGCGTCGAGGGCCACGAGCCGCCAGCCGGGCGGCAGGGTGACGTTCGACAAGGCCTGCGCCTCCTCGCGTGGGAGAGGATGCCGGGCCTCAGCCCGGCATCTGGAACAGCGAGGCGGCGGCCGCCGACGCGGCAGCCAGGATCGGCGCCGGGTACAGGACGAACAGCGTCACGAACAGGCCGCAGATGCCCAGGATGGCGCTGGTCGCACGGGGCGGGCGGTCGAAGGCCTCCACCGGCTCGTCGAAGTACATCACCTTGATGATGCGCAGGTAGTAGAACGCGGCCACCACGCTGGTCAGCACGCCGATCACGGCCAGGCCGTACAGCTCCGCCTGGACAGCCGCCAGGAAGACGTAAAGCTTGCCGAAGAAGCCGGCCAGCGGCGGAATGCCGGCCATGGAGAACATGAAGATCGCCAGCCACAGCGCCATGACAGGGTGGGTCTTGGACAGGCCCGACAGGTCGCTGATCTGCTCCGTCGCCCGGCCCTTGAACCGCATGGAGAGGATGACGGCGAAGGTGCCGACGTTCATGAACAGGTAGATGGCCAGGTAGATGAGCATGCCGCGCACGCCCTGCTCATCCGCCACGGCCAGACCGATCAGGGCATAGCCCACATGGCCGATGGAAGAATAGGCCATCAGGCGCTTGATGTTGGTCTGGGTGATGGCGGCGAAGCCACCGATGAACATGGACAGCGCGGCCACCAGCCACACAACCTGCTGCCACTGATCCGCCATCTCGTAGAACGGCCCCATCAGCACGCGGGCCATGAGCGCCAGCGCGGCCACCTTCGGCGCGATGGCGAAGAAGGCGGTGACCGGGGTCGGCGCACCCTCGTAGACGTCGGGCGTCCACATGTGGAAGGGCGCGGCGGAGACCTTGAACGACAGGCCGGCCAGGATGAACACCAGGCCCACCAGGACGCCCGTGCCCGCGTGGCCGGCGCCGATCACTTCGGCGATGCCGGCAAAGGTGGTGGTGCCGGTGAAGCCATAGACCATGCTCATGCCGTACAGCAGCAGGCCCGAGGCCACGGCGCCCAGCACGAAGTACTTCAGGCCGGCTTCGGTGGAACGCAGGTTGTCGCGGTTGAAGGCGGCGATCACATAGGCCGACAGCGACTGCAGTTCCAGGCCCAGGTAGAACGAGATCAGGTCGTTCGCGCTGGCCATCATCAGCATGCCGGTCGTGGCGAACAGCATGATGATGCAGAACTCGAACCGCGCGATCTTCTCAGCCTTCAGCCACTGCAGGGCCATGATCAGCGTGAACGCGCCGCCCGCCAGGATCAGCACCTTGGCAAAGGCCGAGAAGCTGTCGGTGATGAACGACCCGCCAAAGACAAGCTGGTTGGTATCGCCGGTCACCACGAAGATCGCGGCGACGATGAAGGCAATGACGGTCATCCACCCGACGGAGGTGGTGGTGTCGCCCTTCCGGAACACGCCGTACATCAGCAGGGCCATGCCCGCGACGGCCAGGAAGATTTCCGGGAGCGCGGCACCCAGGTTCAGAGCCGAGGTCATGATAATTCTCTCTCCCTCAAATCCTCAGCGGGCGGCCAGGGGCTGGCTGCCGGCGGCCTCGAGCGCCACCTGGTAATTGCTGATCAGGTTTTCCACGGCGACGCTCATGGGGTCCAGGAAGCTGGCCGGATAGATGCCCATCCACAGGACCAGCACCACCAGCGGCGCCAGGATGGCGATCTCGCGCTTGGACAGGTCGAGCATCGCCTTGACGTCGTCCTTATCCAGCTTGCCGAAGATCACCTGACGGTACAGCCACAGCATGTACATGGCGCCCAGGATCAGGCCGGTGGCGGCCAGCAGGGCGACCCAGGTGTTCACCTGGAACACGCCGAGGATGATCAGGAACTCACCAACGAAACCCGAGGTGCCCGGCAGGCCGACCGAAGCCAGCATGAAGATCATGAACACCAGGGCATAGCGCGGCATGTTGTTCGCCAGACCGCCATAGCGCGCGATCTCGCGGGTGTGCAGGCGGTCGTAGACGACGCCGACGCACAGGAACAGCGCGCCCGAGACGATGCCGTGCGACAGCATCTGGAAGATGGCGCCCTCGACGGCCTGCTGGGTCAGCGCGAAGATGCCGATGGTCACCATGCCCATGTGCGCCACGGACGAATAGGCGATCATCTTCTTCATGTCGTTCTGCACCAGCGCGACCATGGAGGTGTAGACGATGGCGACGACCGACAGGGTGTAGACCAGCGGCGTGAAGGCCTCCGTGGCCTCTGGCAGCATGGGCACCGAAAAGCGCAGGAAGCCGTAGCCGCCCATTTTCAGCAGCACGCCGGCCAGGATGACCGAGCCCGCCGTCGGCGCCTCGACGTGCGCGTCGGGCAGCCAGGTGTGCACCGGCCACATGGGCACCTTCACCGCGAACGAGGCGAAAATGGCCAGCCACAGCCAGATCTGCATGCCGTAGGCGAAGTCGTAGGCCACCAAGCTCGCGATGTCGGACGTGCCCGCCGTGAAGTACATGGTCAGGAACGCCAGCAGCATCAGCACCGAGCCGAGCAGCGTGTACAGGAAGAACTTGAAGGCGGCGTAGACGCGGCGCGCACCGCCCCAGACACCGATGATGATGAACATCGGGATCAGGACGCCTTCAAAGAAGATGTAGAACAGGAAGGCATCCAGCGCGCAGAACATGCCCACCATCATGGTCTCCAGGACCAGGAAGGCGATCATGTATTCCTTCACGCGCTTGGTCACCGCCTCCCAGCTCGACAGGATGCAGATGGGCGTCAGGAAGGTCGACAGCAGGACGAAGAACAGCGAAATGCCGTCGATGCCCATGCTGTAGGCGATGTTGAACGCCGGCAGCCACTCCTGCTGCTCGGTGAACTGGTAGTCGGCCGTCGTGTTGTCGAATCCGAACCACAGGAAGAGCGACAGGATAAAGGTGGCGACCGAGGTCAGCAGGGCCACGTTGCGGGCGTTGGAGGCCACCTGGGCCTCCTCGCCACGCACGAAGAGGATGAACCCGGCGCCGACCAGCGGCAGAAAGGTGATGATCGTCAGAAGCGGCAGATCGGTCATCTTGGGGTCATCCCTTGATCATGTACCAGGTCACGAAGACGAACAGCCCCGCGATCATGAAGAAGGCGTAGTGGTAGACATAGCCCGACTGCATGCGCGACAGGCGCTGCGCCACGTTCTTCGCCGCGGCGGCGACGCCGTTGGGACCGACGCCGTCGATCAGGGCACCGTCGCCCGACTTCCAGAAGCCGCGGCCCAGGTACCAGGTCGGGCGGACGAAGATCGCATCGTACAGCTCGTCGAAGTACCACTTGTTCAGCAGGAACTTGTAAACCGGCTGGAAGGTGCGGGCGAGCATGCCCGGAATACCCGGCGCCAGCATGTAGAACACGTAGGCGGTCAGGATACCCGCAACGCCCATGGCGGCCGGCAGGATCGGCACCCAGCCCGGCACGTGATGGGCGGCGCCCACGCTGTCGTTGTCGGCCAGGATCAGGATGCTCTCGCCCCAGAACTCACCGCGGGCCGGGCCGACGAAGACGTCATACCCGATGTAGCCGGCGAAGACGGCACCAACGGCCAGCACGATCAGCGGAATGGTCATGACCGCCGGGCTCTCATGCACGTGGCTCATCACGTACTCGTCGGCACGCGGCTTGCCGTGGAAGGTCATGATCAGCAGGCGCCAGCTGTAGAAGGCCGTCAGGAACGCGGCGATGATGCCGATCCAGAAGGCGAACATGCCGACCCCCGAATGAGCGCCATAGGCAGCCTCGAGGATCATGTCCTTGGAGAAGTAGCCGGCGAAGAACGGCACGCCCGCCAGCGCCAAGGAACCGATCCACATGACGGCGTAGGTCAGCTTGATGTGCTTCCAGATGCCGCCCATCTTGCGCATGTCCTGCTCGTCGGACATGGCGTGGATGACGGAACCGGCACCCAGGAACAGCAGCGCCTTGAAGAAGGCGTGCGTCATCAGGTGGAAGATCGCCGCCTGATAGGCGGAGACGCCGATCGCGAAGAACATGTAGCCCAGCTGCGAACAGGTCGAGTAGGCGATGACGCGCTTGATGTCGTTCTGAACGCACCCAACTGTTGCAGCGAAGATGGCGGTCAGCGCACCGACCACGGTGACGATGGCAAGCGCCGTCGGCGCGTACTCGAACACCGGCGACATGCGGGTGACCATGAACACGCCGGCGGTCACCATGGTGGCGGCGTGGATCAGCGCGGAGACCGGGGTCGGGCCTTCCATGGCGTCCGGCAGCCAGGTGTGCAGGCCGAGCTGGGCCGACTTGCCCATGGCGCCGATGAACAGAAGGATGCCGATGATCGTCAGCGCGTGCCACTCGACGCCGAAGAAGGTGACGGTGGTGTCAGCGTGCTGCGGGACGGCGGCGAAGATCTCGGAGAAGTTCACCGTGTCGAACAGGAAGAACACGCCCGCGATGCCCAGCGCGAAGCCGAAGTCACCCACGCGGTTGACCAGGAAGGCCTTCATGGCCGCCGCGTTGGCCGAGGGCTTGTGGTACCAGAAGCCGATCAGCAGGTAGGAGGCCACGCCGACGCCCTCCCAGCCGAAGAACAGCTGGATCAGGTTGTCCGACGTCACCAGCATCAGCATGGCGAAGGTGAAGAACGACAGGTAGGCCTGGAAGCGCGGGATCGACGGATCGTGGTGCATGTACCCGACGGAGTAGATGTGCACCATGAACGAGACCCAGTTCACGACGATCAGCATGACCGCCGTCAGGGTATCGATGCGCAGGGCCCACGAGGTGTCCATGTCCCCGGAGCGGATCCAGGTGAACAGCTCGATGACCTGCGGGTTCCCGTTCAGCGCCACGGTGACGAAGATCGGCACCGACAGGATCGCGGCGGTGCCCACGCCGAGGATGGTGACGATCTGGGCACCACGGTCGCCCAAGAAGTGGCGGCCGAAGCCCGCCACGATCGCGGCGAGCAGCGGCAGGAAGATGGCTGCGACGTACATCGGGTGCCCCTTAGCCCTTCATCTGGTTGATGTCTTCAACTTCGATGGACCCGCGGTTGCGGTAGAACACAACCACGATGGCGAGACCGATGGCGGCTTCCGCCGCGGCCACGGTCAACACGAACATGGTGAACACCTGGCCCACCAGATCGCCCAGGAACGCCGAGAACGCCACCAGGTTGATGTTGACGGCCAGCAGCATCAGCTCGACCGACATCAGGATGATGATCACGTTCTTACGGTTCAGGAAGATACCGAACACGCCCAGCGTGAACAGGATCGCGGCCACCGTCAGGTAGTGGCTGAGTCCGACGGCCATCATCATCAGATGCCCCTCCCCGTCTCGACCTTCTTGACCTCGATCGAAGCGGCCGGATCGCGCGCCAGCTGCTTGCCGATCTTCTGCTTGCGCACGCCTTCGCGCGACCGGTGCGTCAGCATGATGGCGCCGACCATGGCGACCAGCAGGATGATGCCCGCGGCCTGGAAGAAGTACACGTAGTCGGTGTATATGATGTGACCCAGCGCCTCGGTGTTGCTCAGGCCGGCAGCATCCGCCGCCGCGATCGGCGCGGCGAGCTGGCTTTGCACCTCGGGCAGCAGCGCCCAGCCGGCGCCGATGGTCGCCAGCTCGACCAGCAGGACGAGGCCGATGGCCAGACCAAGCGGCATGTACTGCTGGTAGCCCTCGCGGAAGTTCAGCGTGTTCAGGTCCAGCATCATGACCACGAACAGGAACAGGACCGCGACGGCGCCCACGTACACGACCACCAGAAGCATGGCCAGGAACTCCGCCCCCAGAAGGACGAACAGGCCGGCCGCGTTGAAGAAGGCCAGGATCAGCCACAACACCGAATGAACGGGGTTCTTGGCCGTGATGACCAGGAGGCCGCTGATCACAGCGACCACGGCGAACAGATAGAAGGCAAAGGTGGCGATAATCATAGACCCCCCTTCCCGGCGGCTCCGGGAGCCCGCTCCATAACCATGATCAGTCCCGTCTCTTTATCGTTGGCGCGCCCGCCGCGGGAGGCGGCGGGCGCCGGCGTCGTCAGCGGTAGGGCGCGTCGAGTTCGATACGCGCGGCCAGCTCCGGCTCCCAGCGGTCGCCGTTGGCCAGCAGCTTGTCCTTGTTGTACAGCAACTCTTCGCGCGTTTCGGCGGAGAACTCGAAGTTCGGGCCCTCGACGATGGCATCCACCGGACAGGCCTCCTGACAGAGGCCGCAGTAAATGCACTTCGTCATGTCGATGTCGTAGCGCGAGGTACGGCGGCTGTTGTCCTCGCGCGGCTCCGCCTCGATGGTGATCGCCAGCGCGGGGCAGATGGCCTCGCACAGCTTGCAGGCGATGCAGCGCTCTTCCCCGTTGGGATAGCGGCGCAGGGCATGCTCGCCGCGGAAGCGCGGGCTCAGCGGACCCTTTTCCATCGGGTAGTTGATGGTCACCCGAGGCTTGAACATGTACTTGAACGACAGCGCCATGCCCTGAAGCATTTCCAGCAGCAGGAAGCTGCGGGCCGTCCGGTCGATGAAACCCATGTCGTCAGACTCCTCGGATCACTTCGGCAGCTGATCGGTGAACAGCAGGAAACCCGCCGTCAGGACCACCCAGATGCCGGAGAACGGCAGGAACACCTTCCAGCCCAGGCGCATGAGCTGGTCGTAACGGTAGCGCGGGAACGCGGCACGCGCCCAGATGAAGACGAAGAGGCAGAGCGCCACCTTCAGCGCGAACCACACCACGCCCGGTACCCAGGTGAACGGTGCGACATCGAACGGCGCCAGCCAGCCGCCCAGGAACAGGATCGTCACCATCCCGCTCATCAGGATCATGTTGGCGTACTCGCCCAGGAAGAACAGGGCGAAGGTCATGGACGAATATTCGACGTTGTAGCCGCTCACCAGCTCGGCTTCGGCTTCGGGCAGGTCGAAGGGATGGCGGTTGGTCTCCGCCAGGGCCGAGATGAAGAACAGGATGAACATCGGGAAGTGCGGAATGAAGTACCACAGGCCCTCGCGCTGCGCCTCCACGATATCCGACAGGTTCAGCGTCCCGGCCGTCAGCAGCACCGAGATGATGATCAGGCCGATGGAGACCTCGTAGGACACCATCTGCGCGCTCGACCGCATGCCGCCCAGGAAGGCGTACTTCGAGTTGGAGCCCCAGCCGGCCATGATGATGCCGTAGACGCCCAGCGACGACACCGCGAACAGGTACAGCACGCCGACGTTGATGTCGGCCAGCACCCACCCCTCGTTGAAGGGGATCACGGCCCAGCCGATCAGCGCCAGGATGAAGGTCAGCATGGGCGCCAGAACGAAGACGGCCCGGCTGGCGCCGGTCGGGATGACCGTTTCCTTCAGGAACAGCTTCGCGCCGTCGGCCAGCGGCTGCAGCAGGCCGAACGGCCCCACCACGTTGGGGCCGCGACGGAGCTGCATGGCACCGATGACCTTACGCTCGGCATAGGTCAGGTAGGCGACCGCCACCAGGATCGGCAACACGATCGCAAGAATTTGCGCGATGATGATCGCGCCCGGCCAGATGTAGCCTTCCCACAGCTCAGTCATCGGTCCCCGTCTTCTTCTCGTCGTTGCCGTTGATATACACGTCGGTGCACTCTGCCATGACCAGCGACGCCCGGCTGATGGGGTCGGTCATGTAGAAGTTCTCGATGGGCAGGGCGAACGCCTTGGCATCGGCCGACAGCGCAGTGTCGTCGCCGAAGGTCGCCCACTCCGCCGGAACGACTTCGTCGACGCGGCCGAACACCGCGTTGGCGGCGATCATGCGGTCGCGCAACTGCGCCAGCGTGTTGTACGGCAGGGTCTTGCCCAGCACTTCGGACAGGGCGCGGATGATGGTCCAGTCCTCGCGCGCCTCACCCGGCGGGAAGACGGCCAGGCGGCCGCGCTGGACACGCCCCTCGGTGTTCACCCAGGTCGCGTTCTTCTCGGTGTAGGCGGCACCCGGCAGGATGACGTCGGCACGGTGGGCGCCGCGGTCACCGTGGTGGCCCTGGTAGATGACGAAGGCCTTGCCCAACCGCTCGCCGGCGATCTCGTCGGCGTGATGCAGCCAGACGACCTCGACGTCGCCCTTGGCGGCGCCCTCGACGATGGCGCGGGTGTCACGGCCGCCCTCGCCCGGCACGAAGCCGACGTCCAGGCCGCCGACGCGGCCGGCGGCCGTGTGCAGAACGTTGAAGCCGTTCCAGTCCTCGGTCACCGCACCGACGGCATCGGCCAGCTTGCGCGCCGCACCAAGCACCTGGGCGCCGTCATCGCGCATCAGCGCGCCGGTGCCGACGATGATCATCGGCTTCTTCGCACCCTTCAGCACCTCGACGAAGGAGTGCTTGCCGTCCACCAGTTCCTGCAGGGTGGCCGGGCCCGTGCCCAGGTGATCATACTTGTAGGTCAGGTCGACGGCCTGGCCGACAAGGCCAATCTTGAAGCCGCCCATCAGGTAGCGCTTGCGGATGCGGGCATTCAGCACTGCGGCTTCCCAGCGCGGATTGGCACCCACGATGAGCAGCGCATCGGCCTCTTCGACGCCGGCGATGGTCGAGTTGAACAGGTAGCTCGCGCGCACCGCCGGGTCGACCTTCATGCCGTCTTGCCGGCAGTCGATGGAAGTGCTGCCCAGACCGGTCATCAGGTCCTTGAGAGCCGCCATGGACTCGACGTCGGCCAGATCGCCCGCGATGGCGGCGATCTTGTCGCCCGACACGCCGTTCAGCCTGGCGGCGATGGTCTCGAAGGCCTCCTTCCAGGTCGCCGGCTTCAGCTTGCCGTCCTTGCGGACGTACGGCCGGTCCAGGCGCTGACGCAGCAGGCCGTCGACGGCCTGGCGGGTCTTGTCGGAGATCCACTCCTCGTTCACGTCATCGTTGACGCGCGGCAGGACACGCATGACCTGCGGGCCGCGGCTGTCGACGCGGATGTTGGAGCCCACGGCGTCGAACACGTCGACGCTCTCGGTCTTCTTCAATTCCCACGGGCGGGCGTTGAAGGCGTAGGGCTTGTTGGTCAGCGCGCCGACCGGGCACAGGTCCACCACGTTGCCGGAAAGCTCGGAATGCAGGGCCTTCTCGACGTAGTTGGTGACCTCCATGTGCTCGCCACGGCCCGTCGCGCCCAGCTCGGGCACGCCGGCCACTTCCTGGGCGAAGCGGATGCAGCGCGT
Source organism: Caenispirillum salinarum (assembly GCF_044803115.1). Classification (GTDB taxonomy): domain Bacteria; phylum Pseudomonadota; class Alphaproteobacteria; order Rhodospirillales; family Rhodospirillaceae; genus Caenispirillum; species Caenispirillum salinarum_A. Next base: position 3,025,131 of record NZ_CP085224.1, read on the forward strand.
GCAGTGGATGCAGCGCGTCATCTGGGTCGCCACCAGCGGACCAAGGTACTTGTCCTTCACCGCGCGCTTGGCCTCGGCATAGCGGCTGGTGTCGGCACCGTAGGCCATGGCCTGGTCCTGCAGGTCGCACTCGCCGCCCTGGTCGCAGATGGGACAGTCCAGCGGGTGGTTGATCAGCAGGAATTCCATGACGCCCTTGCGGGCCTTCATGGCCATCGGGCTGTTGGTCTTGACGGTCATGCCGTCGGCCACCGGCATGGCGCAGGAGGCCGCCGGCTTCGGCGGGCCCGGCTGCACTTCCACCAGGCACATGCGGCAGTTGCCCGCAATGCTGAGACGCTCGTGGTAGCAGAACCGGGGAATTTCGACCCCCACCTGCTCGGCGGCCTGGAGGATCGTCGTCCCCGGCTCGACCTCGACCTCGATGCCGTCGATCGTCAGCTTAGGCATGTGATCTCACGTCCCCCAAATCAGGCCGCGGCGCCGGCGGCGGCGCGGTTGCGTTCCAGGATCTTCTGCTCCATCGCCGGACGGAAGCGGCGGATGAGGCCCTGCACCGGCCACGCGGCGGCATCGCCCAGCGCGCAGATGGTGTGGCCCTCGATCTGCTTGGAGACGTCGAAGAGCATGTCGATCTCCTCAACCGTCGCGTCGCCGCGCGCCATGCGCTCCATGACGCGCCACAGCCAGCCCGAGCCCTCGCGGCACGGGGTGCACTGGCCGCAGCTCTCGTGCATGTAGAAGCGCGACAGGCGGGCGATGACCTTCACGATGTCGGTGGACTTGTCCATCACCATCACGGCGGCGGTGCCCAGGCCCGAACCCGCTTCACGCAGGGAATCGAAGTCCATCAGCACGTCGTCAGCGGTCGCCTTGTCCAGCACCGGCACCGACGAGCCGCCGGGGATGATGGCCAGCAGGTTGTCCCAGCCGCCGCGCACGCCGCCGGCGTGCTTCTCGATCAGTTCCTTGAGCGGGATGCCCATTTCCTCTTCCACGTTGCACGGATTGTTCACGTGGCCGGAAATGCAGAACACCTTGGTGCCGGTGTTCTTGGGGCGTCCAAGGCCGGCGAACCACTCGCCGCCGCGCCGCAGGATGGTCGGGACGACGGCGATGGACTCGACGTTGTTCACCGTGGTCGGGCAGCCCCAGACGCCGACGCCGGCCGGGAACGGCGGCTTCAGGCGCGGCTGGCCCTTCTTGCCCTCCAGCGACTGGATGAGGGCTGTTTCCTCGCCGCAGATGTAGGCGCCCGCACCCCGGTGCACGTAGCACTCGAAGTCCCAGCCCGAACCGCAGGCGTTGGGGCCGATCAGGCCGGCCTCGCGGGCCTCCTGAATGGCGTATTCCAGGTTGTTGGCTTCCTGGACGAACTCGCCGCGAATATAGATGTAGGCGGCATGGGCGCCCATGGCGAAGGAGGCGAGCAGGCAGCCCTCGATCAGCTTGTGCGGATCGTGGCGCATCATGTCGCGGTCCTTGCAGGTGCCCGGTTCGCCTTCGTCGGCGTTGACCACCAGGTAGTGCGGACGCTCGCCCACTTCCTTGGGCATGAACGACCACTTCAGGCCCGTCGGGAAACCGGCGCCGCCGCGGCCGCGCAGGCCCGAGTCCTGGACTTCCTTGATGATCGCCTCGCGGCCACGCTCCAGCAGCGCCTTGGTGTTGTCCCAGTCGCCGCGCTTGCGGGCGCCGGCCAGGCGCCAGTCGTGGAAGCCGTAAAGGTTGGTGAAGATACGATCCTGGTCGCGCAGCATCAGCTGTCTCCCTCGGGCTTGAAGCCCTCCGTGTTCAGCGAGGTCAGGCCACCGGCCGGCGCCGAGGTCTGCCGCCCGATCTGGGAGCCGGGCTTCGGCGACTCGCCACGCTTCAGCGTGTCGATGATCGCCTTCATGCTGTCCTTGTCGAGATCTTCGTAGTAGTGATCACCGATCTGGATCATCGGCGCGTTCACGCAGGCGCCCAGGCACTCGGCCTCGGCCAGCGAGAACTGGCCGTCGCCGGTGGTCTCGCCGACGCCGATGCCAAGATGCTCGGAGCATGCGCCGACGATCTCGTCGGACCCGCGCAGCATGCAGGCCACGTTGGTGCACACTTCGATGTGGTGCTTACCGACGGGCTTGAGCTTGTACATGGTGTAGAAGGTCGCCACCTCGTACACGCGCATCGGCGGCACGTCGAGCATGTCGGCGATGTAGTCCATCGCCGCCTTGCTGACCCAGCCTTCCTGACGCTGTGCGAGGTCGAGAAGCGGCATGGTGGCGGAGCGCTGGCGGCCTTCCGGATACTTGGCGATGATGGCCTTGGCGCGGCCCATCATCTCGTCCGTGAAGGCGAAGCTCGCCGGCTGCTGGATATCCTGGTCTACTGCACTCATCGGTCAATCTCACCGAACACGACATCAATGGAGCCGATGATCGCCGGAATGTCGGCGAGCATGTGTCCCTTGGCCATCATGTCCATGGCCTGCAGGTGGACGAACCCCGGCGAGCGGATGTAGCAGCGGTAAGGCCGGTTTGTCCCGTCCGCCACCAGATAGACACCGAACTCGCCCTTGGGCGCCTCGGTCACCGTGTAGGTTTCGCCGGCGGGCACGTGGAAGCCCTCGGTGAACAGCTTGAAGTGGTGGATGAGCGCCTCCATGGAGCGCTTCATCTCGCCGCGCTTGGGCGGCGTCACCTTGTTGTTCTCCACACGCACCGGACCGGGCTTCATCTTGTCGAGGCACTGCTCGATGATGTCGAGCGACTGGCGCATTTCCTCGACGCGCACGAGATAGCGGTCGTAGCAGTCGCCCGCCTTGCCGACCGGGATGTCGAACTCGACCTGGTCATAGGCGTCGTAGGGCTGCGACTTGCGCAGGTCCCAGGCATATCCGCAGGCGCGCAGGTTCGGCCCCGTGAAGCCCCAGTCGAGAGCCTGCTCCGGCGTCACCACGCCGATGTCGACGGTGCGCTGCTTGAAGATGCGGTTCCCCGTGATCATGGTTTCCAGGTCACGGATGTACTGGCGGTAGTGCGGCACCCAGGTCCGGATGTCCTCCACTAGGCCTTCCGGCAGGTCCCACGCCACGCCGCCGGGGCGGAAGTAGTTGGCGTGCATGCGCGCGCCCGACGCCCGCTCTGTGAACTCGAACAGCGTCTCACGCTCCTCGAAGCCCCACAGCATGGGGGTCATGGCGCCCACGTCCATGGCGTAGGAGGTGATGTTGAGGATGTGGTTGGCGATGCGCGTCAGCTCGGCGTACAGGGTGCGGATCCACTTGGCCCGCTCCGGCACCTCGATGCCCAGCAGCTTCTCCACGGCCAGCACCCACGAGTGCTCCATGTTCAGCGGCGAGCAATAGTCCAGCCGGTCGAAGTACGGGCCGGCCTGGAGGTAGGTCTTGTACTCGATGAGCTTCTCGGTGCCTCGGTGCAGCAGGCCGACGTGCGGGTCGGCGCGCTCCACGATCTCGCCCGCCAGTTCCAGGACCAGGCGCAGCACGCCGTGGGCCGCCGGGTGCTGCGGGCCGAAGTTGACGCTGGTCGAGGTGTTCAGCGTGAGGTTCTTGATTTCAGCTTCGGGCATGTCACTTCTTCCCCTTGTCGCCCAGCTGCACCTGATCGGGCTCGGTGGCCTTCTCGTCGCCCGGCAGGCTGTAGGGATGGGTCAGGCCTTCCCAGGGGCTGAGGAAGTCCCACGAGCGGAAGTCCTGCTGCAGCTTCACCGGCTCGTAGACGACACGCTTCTGCTCGTCGTCGTAGCGCAGTTCCACGTAGCCCGTGAGCGGGAAGTCCTTGCGCAGCGGATGCCCCTCGAAGCCGTAGTCCGTCAGGATGCGGCGCAGGTCCGGGTTCTCGGCGAAGATCACGCCGTACATGTCCCACACCTCGCGCTCGAACCAGCCGGCGGTAGAGAATACCGGCACCATGGACGGCACCGGCGTCATGGCGTCGGTGGTGCATTTCACCATGATGCGCGTGTTGTGCTTCATGCTCAGCAGCATGTAGATCACCTCGAAGCGCTCCTCGCGCTCCGGATAGTCGGCGCCGGTGATGCCGACAAGCTGCGAGAACAGGCAGTTGCTGTCATCGCGCAGGAAGGTCAGCACCTTGGGCACCGAGCCGCGGGTCACGGACACGATCAGCTCGTCCTGAGCGAAGTCGGTCGTTATGACGTCCTGCGGAAACTGAGCGGCGACGTATTCGCCGAGGTCCCGCAGCGTCTGGATCTGTTCGTCGGTCTGAATCATGGGTCCTTCGCCGATCGTTCCGGGCCTCAGCGCAGCAGGGTGCCGGTGCGCTGGATCTTCTTCTGCAGCTGCAGAATGCCGTAGACCAGCGCCTCCGCCGTCGGCGGGCAGCCGGGCACGTAGACGTCGACCGGCACGATGCGGTCGCAGCCGCGCACCACCGAATAGCTGTAGTGATAGTAGCCGCCGCCGTTGGCGCAGCTGCCCATGGAGATCACCCAGCGCGGCTCGGCCATCTGGTCATAGACCTTGCGCAGCGCCGGCGCCATCTTGTTGCACAGCGTGCCGGCGACGATCATCACGTCGGACTGACGCGGGCTGGGCCGCGGCACGACGCCGAAGCGGTCCAGGTCGTAGCGCGGCATGTAGGCGTGCATCATCTCGACAGCGCAGCACGCCAGACCGAAGGTCATGGGCCACAGCGAGCCCGTGCGGGCCCAGTTCACAAGCGAATCGACCGTGGAAAGGACGAAACCCTTCTCCGTCAACTCGTGCTGGACGCCCTTGATCAGGGCGTCCTGATCCGCGGTCGGGGGAACGGCGCCGGTCGGCTGAGGACCGGCAACACCCTTGTTCACTCCCATTCCAGTGCTCCCTTGCGCCACTCGTAGATGAAGCCGATGGTCAGCACGCCCAGGAAGACCATCATCGACCAGAAGGCGAACTCGCCCGTCGCGCCCAGGCTGACGGCCCAGGGGAACAGGAAGGCGATTTCCAGGTCGAAGATGATGAACAGGATCGCCACCAGATAGTAGCGGACCTCGAACCGGCTGCGCGCGTCGTCGAACGCCTCGAAACCGCACTCGTAGGCGGAGTCCTTTTCAACATCCGGGTGCTGCGGCGCGACGATGTACGACGCTCCGACGGCGACCGCCGAAACGACGACTGCGATCCCGATAAAGATCAGGATCGGCAGATATTCCCGGAGCAGATCCTCCATGGCGATGCTCCTGCTCTCCCAACTGCGTTGGCGGCTGCGTTACTCGGCGGGCTATACGGTGTCGGCGGTTCCGTGGAGCATCCGACGGGGTAGGAAATGCTCCGGCGAGGCCTTGGGGAGGGACCCGCACGTATCCGGGTTCGAAGGACCCGGCGTCGGAAATGGCAACGCCGCTGTTTGCCTGGGCCGCGTAATGCCTCCGTGCCTCGTTAAGACCGATCCGCGGCAGCCCGACCGTTCCCAGAAAATGGGCGTCGCGTGGTCGGGACCCAACCACCCGACCGGGTGGACTCCCCCGCGGGATGCGGCGATGTAACCCGCCGGTTCCCGCCAAGTCAAGAGAACAAGCCCGTTGACAAGCAAGTTTCCGCACTGCCGAAATCAGCCCGTGCAACGGTGGTGCGGCCCCACCGGCCGAGGTGCGCGGATGCTCCGTGCCGATCGGCCCGCCGCACCGCCTTTCGATCCAGAGACAGGAAGGCCAACCCCATGCCCGCCCGCACCGTGTCGCGTACCGTTCCGTACTCGCCGGAGCAACTGTTCGACCTCGTGGTCGATGTCGAGCACTACCCGCTGTTCGTGCCCTCCTGGGCGGCGGCGCGCGTCATCAAGCGCCTGCCCGACGGCGGATACCGCACCGACCAGATCCTGCGGGTCGGCCCCATGCGCGAGGAGTTCATCACGGAGACCCACGTCGACCGCCCCAACCGCATCGAGGTGGTGGACGTGAAGGGCCCGTTCGATCATCTTCACATTCTCTGGAATTTCACGCTCGTGCCGGAAGGCGCCTGCCATATTGACCTGTCCGTCGACGTGCAGCTGCGCTCGCGGGCGTTGCGGGCGCTGAGCAGCCTTCTGGCTGGGGACAGCGTGGAGCGCCTCGTCCACGCATTCGAAGAGCGCGCCCGCCACGTCTATGGCCCGCCGCATCCGCTTGCGCAGGCCGTCGCCCGCGATGCCGACACCGCCGCCGCGTCCTCCCGCCGCTCGCTCTGACCGCCTGGACGGGTAGAAGGAAAGACACATTGAACGACCGTTTCTTGCCCCGCACCTCGCCCGCCGACGACGCTTCAGACCCCATCAGCCGCTCCTCTCCGCACACCGCCGCCGCCACTGTGCCGGCGGGCGGTGCCTGCGGAACCGGCGCCGCCGCGGTTCCGGCCTACCTGAGCGAAACTTACACCTGGGCCTATCTCAGCGATCTGGGCACGAAGGTGTTCGACAAGCACCTGATCGTGCAGGCCATCCTGTGGGGGAACGCCGACCGGCTGATCGACAGCGTGGTGGCCGAACTGAAGCCGGGATGGCGGGTGCTTCAGCCGGCTTGCGTCTACGGCGATTTCAGCCTGCGGCTTGCCCGGGCGCTGGGGCCGACGGGACGGCTGGACGTGCGCGACATCGCCCCCATCCAGGTGGCGCTGACTCGGCGAAAACTGGCGGGTGTCGCCCAGGCGACCGTCGACCAGGAGGACGCCGCCGCCCCGGGAAAAGGCCCCTACGACGCCGTCGCGTGCTTCTTCCTGTTGCACGAGGTGCCCGAGGAATACAAGCGCGCCATCGTCAACAACATGCTGGATGCCGTTGGGCCCGACGGCACGGTCATCTTCGTGGATTACCACCGCCCGCGTGCGGCGCACCCCCTCAAGCCCGTTATGAGCCTGGTGTTCGACCGCCTGGAGCCCTTCGCCAAGGCCTTGTGGGACCGCGAGATCATGGACTATGCCGACCACCCGGAGGCATGGACCTGGAAGAAGACCACGGTGTTCGGCGGGATGTACCAGAAGGTGATCGCCCGGCGCCGAACGTGACCGCAGATTATCCGACTTTTCCGCTCATGTATCTGAAATAGAACGATATTTCACAAGCTGCTCGTAGATTAGGATTTACGAATTTGCTATAATCCCCCATGGACGCGGACCCAGGCGATCCGCGTTCGCATGGTTCATACAGACCCGGGGGACAGGGCGATGATCACGCGAACACAGCGTCCCGGCCTCGGCCGTCTGGCCGCGGCGGGATTGAGCGCGATGACCTTCGCCGTCCTCGTCTGGACGACCCCAGCCGCCGCCGCGGACGTGATGGCCCAGCTGCCGTCCGCGACGACCGCCACGGCCTCCAAGGCGACGACGGCGGATCATAGCAAGTTCAAGGAGTTGAAAGGCCCCTTTGCGACGGGACCCGAGGTCACCGAAGCGTGCCTCGACTGCCATACCGAAGCGGCCGATCACATCCAGCAGACCACCCACTGGACCTGGGCCTTCGACCATCCGGTCACCGGGCAGGACCTGGGAAAGCGCAACGTCATCAACAACTTCTGCGTCGCGACCGCCACCAACTGGCCGCGCTGCACCAGTTGCCACATTGGCTATGGCTGGACCGACGACAAGACCTTCGACTTCGCCGCCGAGCGCAACGTCGACTGCCTCGTCTGCCACGACACCACGGGCGACTACAAGAAGTTCCCGACGGGCGCCGGCCACCCGACCTATGAGCCGAAGGAATTCCCGCCGAAATCCGGCAACATCTGGCAACCCCCGGACCTGGTGAAGATCGCCCAGAACGTCGGCCCCACCAGCCGCGAGACCTGCGGCGCCTGCCACTTCTACGGCGGCGGCGGCGATGCGGTGAAGCATGGCGACCTGGACAGCACCATGGCCCGGCCCTCCAAGGCGCTGGACGTGCACATGGCGCCCGACGGGCTGAATTTCCAGTGCTCCACCTGCCACACCACGGGCAGCCACGAAGTCACCGGCAGCCGCTACGTCACCAAGGCCGTGGACCGGCTTGGTATCGACGTGCCGGGCCACACCGACGACACCCGCGCCACCTGCGAGTCGTGCCACGCCATGACCCCGCACGAAGAGGCCAAGCTAAACGACCACACCGACGTGGTCGCGTGCACCACCTGCCACGTGCCCGAGTTCGCACGCGGCGGCAAGGCCACCAAGATGTGGTGGGACTGGTCGACCGCGGGCAAGCTGAACGAGCAGGGCAAGCCCTTCACCATCAAGGACGAGGCCGGCACGGACGTCATCTACGACACCAAGAAGGGTGACTTCCTGTGGGAAGCCAACGTCGTGCCCGAGTATCGCTGGTTCAACGGCGCCATCGAGTACACGCTTCTCAACGACACCATCGATCCCTCCGGCGTCGTGCCCATCAACACGCTGGGTGGCGGCCCAGGCGACCCCGACTCGCGCATCTGGCCGTTCAAGATCATGCGCGGCAAGCAACCATACGACTCGGTGAACAACCTGCTGGCCGTCCCGCACCTGTTCGGCAAGGACGAAAGCGCCTTCTGGGGTGCTGGCAAGTTCGACTGGATCAAGGCCATCGAGGCCGGCATGCAGGCGCGCGACGTCGACTTCAGCGGCGAGTACGATTTCGTCGAGACCGAGTATTCCTGGCCCATCGTGCACATGGTCGCGCCGAAGGACGAGGCCCTGGAGTGCGAGTCCTGCCACGCGGAAAACGGCCGCCTGGCCAACCTGGGCGGGTTCTACATGCCCGGCCGCGGTGACTTCGGCTGGCTGAACACTCTCGGCTGGTCGCTGGCCGGCCTGACCCTCATCGGCGTCATCGTCCATGCGCTGCTGCGCGTGGTCGGCGCCAGCCGCAGGAAATAGGAGGCAACCATGGCACGCGAGGTCATGTTCACCCGTTTCGAGCGGCTGTGGCACTGGACCCAGGCCCTGATCATCGTCGGCCTTGCGATCACCGGGTTCGAGGTGTTCGGCAGCTGGAGCGTCTTCGGCTACGAGACCGCGACGGGACTGCACCAGGTGCTCGCCTGGCTTCTGCTCGGCCTGTGGGCGCTCGCCATGTTCTGGCACATGACGACCGGCGAATGGCGGCAGTACATCCCCACGTTCAGGAACATGGGCGCGGTGATGCGCTACTACACCGCCGGCATCTTCGATCCCAGCATCCAGCACCCCTACAAGCCGACCCGCAAGGCCAAGCACAACCCCATGCAGCGCCTGGCCTACCTGGGCTTCCTGGTGGTCATCATGCCCGTGCTGTGGATCACCGGCCTGCTGTACATGTTCTACAACGGCTGGGAGGCCCTGGGCCTTGGGTTCCTGAGCCTGGGCGCGGTTGCCCTGGTGCACGTGCTGGCGGCCTTCGCCCTGGTGCTGTTCTTCATCGGCCACGTCTACATGGGCTTCACCGGCCGCCCCGCCACGGCCTACGTCAAGGCCATGATCACCGGTTACGGCCACGACCACTCGGAGGGCGAAACGCCCTCCACCAGCCGGCCCCGGCCCGCCGAGTGAGTCACACACGCCCTACCCCAACGGGCGGGGCCGCCGCGGGTGCGCGGCGGCCCCGTGGTGCGTCCGGCCACCGGCCACGCTTGGATTTTTCAAAGACCATGAAATCTCTGTAACTTTCGGAGGAACACTCGCCCCTGCCCTTTTTGCAGCGATAATCTTTGGTATGGTGTTGGGGCTGCGGCACAGGAGGAGAGGTTTTTTCCATGGACGTAATCAAGACCGACGTCGCCATCGTCGGCGCGGGTGGAGCGGGCTTGCGGGCGGCCATCGCCTGCGCCGAGGCCGACCCGTCGCTCAACGTGGCCCTGATCAGCAAGGTGCTGCCCATGCGCAGCCACACGGTCGCAGCCGAGGGCGGCGCGGCGGCGGTCATCAAGGAGAACGACAGCCTCGAGAACCACTTCAACGACACGGTATCCGGCGGTGACTGGCTGTGCGACCAGGACATCGTCGAGCTGTTCGTCAACGAGGCGCCCAAGGAGATGATGCGCCTGGAGCACTGGGGCTGCCCCTTCTCGCGCGATCCCGACGGCCGCATCGCGGTGCGCCCCTTCGGCGGGATGAAGGTGGAGCGCACCTGCTACGCCGCCGACAAGACGGGCTTCCACCTGCTGCACACCCTGTTCCAGACCTCCATGAAGTTCCCCTCGGTCAAGCGCTACGACGAGTTCTTCACGATCGACCTGATCGTGGAGGACGGCCGCGCCCGCGGCGTGGTCGCCATGGAGATCCGCACCGGCAAGCTGTTCGCCTTCGCCGCCAAGGCGGTCATCATCTGCACCGGCGGCGCCGGCCGCGTCTTCCCCTTCACCACCAACGGCGCCATCAAGACCGGCGACGGCATGGCCATGGCCTACCGCGCCGGCGTGCCGCTGAAGGACATGGAGTTCGTCCAGTACCACCCGACGGGCCTGCCGGGCACCGGCATCCTGCTGACGGAAGGCTGCCGCGGCGAAGGCGGCATCATGGTCAACAAGGACGGCTACCGCTACCTGCAGGACTACAACCTGGGCCCGCCGGACCCGTGGCCGCGCAAGAAGGCCATGGAACTGGGCCCGCGCGACCGCCTGTCCCAGGCCTTCTGGCACGAGCAGCAGAAGGGCCGCACCATCAGCGGCCCCTACGGCGACGTCGTCCACCTGGACCTGCGGCATCTGGGCGAGGAGAAGATCAACGAGCGCCTGCCCTTCGTCCGCATGCTGGCCAAGAGCTACGTGGGCGTCGACCCCGTCACCGACCCCGTTCCGGTGCGCCCGGTCATCCACTACACCATGGGCGGCATCGACTGCGACATCGGCGCGGCGACCTGCCTGCCGGGCCTCTACACCGCCGGCGAGGCCTCCTGCCTGTCCATCAACGGCGCGAACCGGCTGGGTTCCAACTCCCTGACGGAGCTTCTGGTGTTCGGTCGCCGCGCCGGCGAGCACGCCGCCGCCTTCGCCCGCTCCACCGAAGGGCAGACCGGCGGCGACAGGTCCGTCGCCAGCGCCGCCGACGCCCTGGCGGGACGGGTCACGGACCTGCTGGACGAGCGCCACGGCACGGAGAGCATCGCCGGCCTGCGCAAGGAAATGACGGCGACCATGGAATCGGGCTGCGGCATCTATCGCTCCGAGGACACGCTCAAGGAGACCACCGCCAAGCTGGCCGAACTGCGCGAGCGCTTCCAGCGGGTCCATGTCACCGACAAGAGCCGCGTCTTCAACACCGAGCTGATGCACGCCATCGAGGTCGGCAACATGCTGGAACTGGCCGAGGCCATGGCGCACTCGGCCCTGGAACGCAAGGAAAGCCGCGGCGCCCACCAGCGCCTGGACCATACCGCGCGCGACGACACCAACTACCTGACCCATTCCATGGCCGTGCGCGGCAAGGGCCTGGAGGCGCCGCGCATCGAATACAAGGACGTGGTCATCACCAAGTCCCAGCCGGCCGAGCGCGTCTACGGCGGAGAGGCGAAATGACGGAACGCATGATCGAGTTCGAGGTGCTCCGGTATCGCCCGGACACCGACCACGAACCCGTCTTCGAGACCTACCGGGTCCCGTGCAACGAGGACTGGGTGGTCCTGGACGCCCTGAACCACATCAAGGACGAGATAGACGGCACGCTGTCGTACCGCTGGAGCTGTCACATGGCCGTCTGCGGGTCCTGCGGCATGCAGGTCAACGGCGAGCCCAAGCTGGCCTGCAAGGCCTTCGTCCGCGACTACGGCGACCGCATCCGGGTGGAGCCGCTGGCGACCTTTCCCATCGAGCGGGACCTCGTCGTCGACATGGACGACTTCACCGACAAGCTGCAAAGCGTCAAGCCCTGGATCATCCGCGAGGACGGCGAGAAGCCGGCCGAAGAAGGCGAATACCGCCAGTCCATGGGCGAGCTGCGCAAGTTCCGGCAGTTCAGCATGTGCATCAACTGCATGCTCTGCTACTCCGCCTGTCCGCAGTACGCCCTGAACCCCGAGTTCATCGGCCCGGCCGCCCTGGCGCTGGCCCACCGCTACAACCTGGACAGCCGCGATCAGGGCGCCGAGCAGCGCCGCGACGTGGTCGCCAGCCACGCGGGTGTCTGGGACTGCACCTTCGTCGGCCAGTGCTCTGCCGTCTGCCCCAAGGACGTTGACCCGGCCGCGGCCATCCAGCAGGGCAAGATCGAAAGCTCGAAAAACTTCTTCCTCGACCTGCTGAAGCCCAAGAAGACGGGAGCGAAGTGACATGGCGAGCCCCGACACGTCCCACACCTCCGCCCCGGCCACCGGCGGCTCCGCAGTCTCCGGCGGCGGGCAGCGCAAGCCCTTCCGCCGCCCGTGGAAGAACGACTGGTGGCTGCACAAGCGCGCATTCACCCTCTACATGATCCGCGAGCTGAGCTGTGTCGCGCTGGCTGCATATTCCGCCGTGCTGATCTACGGCTTGGGCCGGCTGGCGGACGGCCGCGAGGCCTGGGACGGCTTCGTCGTCTCGCTGTCGTCGCCCGCCTTCCTGACCTTTCATGTGCTGGCGTTGGCGCTGATGCTCTACCACACCATCACGTGGTTCAGCCTGACGCCCAAGGCCATGCCGATCATGCGCGGCGACAACTTCGTGCCGGGCCGCTACATCATCGGCGCGCACTACGCTGCCTGGGCGGTGGTGTCGCTGATCGTGCTCATCATCGCGGGGGTCGTCTGAGCCATGATGCACCGTAGCAAGTCCAAACCCATCTTCTGGGGCCTGTTCGCCGCCGGCGGCACCGTCTCGGCCTTCCTGGCGCCGGTGATGATCCTGATTACGGGCATCCTGGTGCCGCTGGGGATCATGACGGACGCCCTGTCCTACGACACCATGCACGCCTTCGCCGGCAGTTGGATCGGCAAGATCATCCTGTTCGGCGTGCTGACGCTGTTCCTCTGGCACTTCGGCCACCGAATGCGCGTGACCCTGCACGACCTGGGCATCCACAACAAGGGCCTCGCCGTCGTCGTGTGCTACGGCCTCGCGGGGATCGGCACGCTCTGGGCGCTGGTGACTCTGTTGAGCATCTGAGAACGCTGGCGCGCTTGGGGCTCCCGCCCCAAGCCCCGGCCGGGAGGCGCAGCCTCCCGAACCCGCCAGTTATTCAGAGCATGGCCGGCGCCGGATGGCAGGCAGCGGCAAAAGCTTCCGGCTGCTTTATATTTAAGAAAAAATTGACGGTGTGGAGGCTTCCGCCTCCACCGGGCTGCGGGGCCGGCCCCGCGTGCCGCAGGCGCTCATGCCGATGCCCGCTGCCCTTCCCTGCCACCCAGCAACTGCACCAGGGCAGCCTTCTTCGGCAGGCCGGTGACCTCGATCCTGGCTTCGAACACCGTGTTGGCGTTGATGTTGCGCAGGGTCTCGATGCCCTTGCGGTCCAGCAGGCCCTCCAGCACCGATCCGGCGGCCGGAATTTCGCGGCAGTCGGTCATCAGGCTGCACCCGCCTCCGTTGACTTCCACCAGCGCGACCCGGCGCCGGGCGTTGACGGCAATCACCACTCCAAGCATGGCGTGTCCTCCCGTCGGACCATCGTTTGTTATTACTAAGGGTCCCGCTATCTGGGCGGATCGTCAACGATGCCATACGGCCGTATGCCCTCCGGCACAGCCGCCATGCGACCTATTCCGCCGCCGCGCCCATGCAGGCGTTGAGGAACTGCCGGTCACGGTCCAGGTAGGCCACCAGAAGAGTCGCCACGCCGGCATAGAAGCCGTCAGGGTCGTGAGCGTCGCAGGCATCCCGGAAAGCGGGTAGCCACGAAAGGAGGTTGTCGTCGATGAAGGTGCGCTGCTCGCGACAGGTCGTCACCAGTTCGGCGACCGCGTCGACGGGCGTATCCGACGCCGCAGCGGCGGGGTGCGCCTTCCGCCACACCGCCAGGCTTTTCTCCGACGTCTGCGCCATAACGTCCAGCAGCACCGCAACGTGATCCGGGTCGCTGGGCAGGCTTGGCCGCAGCCCCAGCCCGGAATGGCGCAGCAGAGCCTTCATGCGTCCCAGAATGTCGGCCTTGTGGGGCGCGACCGGCGCACTCACGGAAGGCGCCGTGCCCCCTTCCCCGTCGTCGCCTCCGCCAGAGCGGTTCCAGATGGAGGCGCGGGGAATGGCAGCGCCCTTCTCGAACAACACATGGAAATCATCGGCAAGCGCCGCGGCCAGCTCCTTGTCGGACCCGCCATGGTCCAGGGCGGCTTCCATGCGTCTGGCGCCGTCAGCAAGCGCGGGCTGGGCTGCCAGGTTATCCAGCACCGCCCGCCCCGGGCCCTGCCGGTAGGCGCGCAGCAGCACCGGGTCCAGCCGGTCGGCAAACAGCCCGGCGAACCAGCGGTACAGTTCGGCCCGTCGCAGGCTTTCCCTGATGAAGGCGGCGCTGGTGGGCGTCGCGGTGCTGGAGGATGGCGGATTCGTCATGCGCGGGCTCCCGACGGCCGCTCACATGGTGGGTGGCCGGTGGTTCCCGCGCGGCGCGGACAGTGTTCCTTGGCCCCCAATGGAGCCGCGCCCCGCACCGGGCGGGAGGATGGTGGGCGGTGACGGGTTCGAACCGCCGACCCTCTCGGTGTAAACGAGATGCTCTACCAGCTGAGCTAACCGCCCGTCGAAGCGACACCGTCTTAACGACAGCCGCCTGATATGAAAAGAAAAACCGGCACGATGTTCCGTGTCAAGCGCCGCGGGAACGAAGAAGGCCGGCCCCGGGGCCGGCCTTTTCCGCAGGATGCGTCCGGGCTTAGCCGTTGACGGCGTCCTTGAGGCCCTTGCCAGCCTTGAACTTGGGCTGCTTCGAAGCCGGAATCTTGATGGTTTCGCCGGTGCGCGGGTTGCGGCCTTCGCTGGCGGCACGCTCGGCGACGGCGAAGGTGCCGAAACCGACCAGGCGCACTTCGTCGCCCTTCTTCAGGGCGTCGGTGATGGAGTTGAAGACACCGTCCACGGCCTTGGTGGCATCGGCCTTCGACAGGCCGCTGGAATCCGCGACGGCGGCAACGAGATCGTTCTTGTTCACTAGAGGGCCCCCTCTGCTAAAAGCAAAGACAAAAACTCGGTCCAATCAATTCGGTCAATTAGACCCTTGATTTAACGGAAGGGAGTTTAAGGCGGGCCTTCCAAGCCCGTCAATCCGGGAAACGCCGTTTTCCCCAGTTTTTCGCCATTTTCAGGCCCATACCCCTGTGGATCAGCGGGTCTTTCGCGTCACCTGAGGCTGATCGGGCACAAGAAAAGATAAACTTTTACGCTATTTCTGCTTCCGATTCGGCAAATATCTCCACAAGACCTTCCAAGCATAGACCCGGACGACCACGAAAAAAGGGCCGGACATGCGTCCGGCCCCGATGTCCTCATCCCAATTCAGGATCAGTGGGTAATAATGGCGTCCCCGCCGTCACCCTCGGTGGACTTCACGGCCGGAGCCGCCTCGTCTTCGGCCTCGCTCCATTCAATGGGCGTCAGGTCGTTGACCAGCGCATGTTCCAGCACCTCGTCCACAGTGGAGACCGGAATGATCTTCAGGCCGCGCTTCACGTTGTCGGGAATCTCGGCAAGATCCTTTTCATTGTCGCGCGGGATCAGCACCCGCTTTATACCGCCACGCAGGGCCGCAAGCAGTTTCTCCTTCAGGCCGCCGATGGGCAGGACACGACCGCGCAGAGTGATCTCGCCGGTCATGGCGATGTCCCTGGCGACCGGATTGCCCGTCAGCGCCGAGACGATGGAGGTGCACATGGCGGTGCCGGCCGACGGGCCGTCCTTGGGCGTCGCGCCCTCAGGCACGTGCACGTGGATGTCGCGCTTCTCGAACACCGTCGGCTTGATGCCGAAGGACACCGCCCGCGAGCGGACGTAAGACCGCGCCGCCTGGATGGACTCCTTCATGACGTCACCCAGCTGGCCGGTCAGCGTGACATTGCCCTTGCCGGGCAGCATGACGCTTTCCACCGAAAGCAGCTCACCGCCGACTTCGGTCCAGGCCAGGCCGGTCACCACGCCCACCAGGTCCTCGCGCTCCGCCTCGCCATAGCGGTACCGGCGCACGCCGGCGTACTTGCCGAGATTACGGCGCGTGATGCCGATCTTCTTGAGCTTGCTCTCCACCAGGCGCTTGATCGCCTTGCGCGACAGGTTGGCCAACTCGCGCTCAAGGTTGCGGACGCCGGCCTCGCGCGTGTAGTAGCGCACCAGGTCGCGCAGCGCGTCGTCGCTGATGGTGAACTCCGCCTTCTTCAGGCCGTGCGCTTCCATCTGCTTGGGGATGAGGTGGCGCTTGGCGATCTCGACCTTTTCGTCCTCGGTGTAGCCGGACAGGCGGATGATTTCCATGCGGTCCATCAGCGGCTGCGGCATCCGCAGCGTGTTGGCCGTGGTGACGAACATCACGTCCGACAGGTCGTAGTCGACCTCCAGGTAATGGTCGGCGAAGGTGGAATTCTGCGCCGGGTCCAGCACCTCCAGCAGCGCCGAAGACGGATCGCCGCGCCAGTCGGCGCCCAGCTTGTCAATCTCGTCCAGCAGGAAGAAGGGGTTCGACGACTTGGCCTTCTTCATGCCCTGGATGATCTTGCCGGGCATGGAGCCGATGTAGGTGCGGCGGTGACCACGGATCTCGCTTTCGTCACGCACGCCGCCCAGCGACATGCGCACGAAATTGCGGCCCGTCGCCTTGGCGATGGATTCGCCCAGCGACGTCTTGCCGACGCCCGGCGGGCCGACGAGGCACAGGATCGGACCCTTGAGCTTCTTGGTGCGCTGCTGCACCGCGAGGTACTCCAGGATGCGTTCCTTGACCTTCTCCAGGCCGTAGTGGTCGTCGTTCAGAACCTTGCTGGCGCGCTTCAGGTCGTAGTTGACGCGCGTCTTGTTCTGCCAGGGGATCGAGAGGATCCAGTCCAGGTAATTACGCACCACCGTGGCTTCCGCCGACATGGGGCTCATGGTGCGCAGCTTTTTCAGCTCGGCCTGGGCCTTTTCCTTGGCCTCCTTCGAGAGCTTGGTCTTGTTGATCCGCTCCTCGAACTCGGCGGCCTCGTCCTTGCCTTCCTCACCCTCGCCGAGTTCCTTCTGAATGGCCTTCAACTGCTCGTTCAGATAGTACTCGCGCTGGGTCTTCTCCATCTGCCGCTTGACGCGGTTGCGGATCTTCTTTTCGACCTGCAGGACGCCGATCTCGCTTTCCATGAAGCCGTAGACGCGCTCAAGACGCTCGGCGACCGTGGTGCTTTCCAGCAGTTCCTGCTTGTCGGCGATTTTCAGCGACAGGTGGCTGGCGACCGTGTCGGCCAGCTTGGCCGGGTCCTCGATCTGGTTGATGGAAACCAGGACCTCGGGCGGAATCTTCTTGTTGAGCTTGATGTACTGCTCGAACTGCGCCACCACCGAACGCGACAGGGCCTCAAGCTCCTGGTTGTCGGCCTGCTCGTCGTCCAGCAGCTCGACCTCGGCCTGGAAGAAGTCTTCCGTGCCGGTGTAGTTCTTGATACGGGCACGCTGGCCGCCCTCGACCAGCACCTTCACGGTGTCGTCGGGCAGTTTCAGCAGCTGCAGCACGGTCGAAACCGTGCCGACGGTGTAGATGTCGTCGGGGTCGGGGTTGTCCTGGGCCGCGTTCTTCTGCGCGACCAGCAGGATCTGCTTGTCCTCCGCCATGACGTCTTCCAGGGCCTTCACCGACTTCTCGCGGCCGACGAACAGCGGCACGATCATGTGCGGGAACACCACGATGTCACGCAGCGGCAGAACGGGGAGGATGTCTTCGCGACCAGTCTCCACGACAGTATCCCTCTTTTATTGCTTGGCGGCCGGTTGACGCACCGCCAGATTAACCGGCTCGTCCGACCGATATGGGAGGCTCGGACGCCGGCGACCAGGGGTGGGAAGCACACAAGGCCCGGTCGCCCCGGTACTGGGCGCGACCCTGTCCGGGCGCTGGCGCTTGTAAGGAAGGGCGCCTAGGCGCCCTTCCCCACTTCCTCGGAGCGGTCCGAGTAGATGTAGAGCGGCGTTGCGCGGTGCTCGGCAACCTCGCGGTTGACCACCACTTCCTCGACGCCTTCCATGCCCGGCAGGTCGAACATGGTTTCCAGCAGGATGCCCTCGATGATGGAGCGCAGGCCGCGGGCGCCGGTCTTGCGCTCGATGCCCTTGCGGGCGATGGCGCGCAGGGCGTCGTCCGTCAGGCTGAGCTTGACGTCCTCCATCTCGAACAGCTTCTGATACTGCTTGACCAGGGCGTTCTTCGGGCCCGTCAGGATCTCGACCAGGGCGTCCTCGTCCAGGTCCTCCAGCGTCGCGATGACCGGCAGGCGGCCGACGAACTCGGGGATCAGGCCGTACTTCAGCAGGTCCTCGGGCTCGACACCACGCAGGATCTCGCCCATGCGGCGCTCCTCCGGGTCCTTCACGTCGGCGCCGAAGCCGATGGACGTGCCCTTGCCGCGCTGGCTGATGATCTTGTCCAGACCCGCAAAGGCGCCGCCGCAGATGAACAGGATGTTGGTCGTGTCCACCTGCAGGAATTCCTGCTGCGGATGCTTGCGGCCACCCTGCGGCGGCACGCTGGCGACCGTGCCTTCCATGATCTTCAGCAGGGCCTGCTGCACGCCCTCGCCCGAGACGTCGCGGGTGATGGACGGGTTGTCGGACTTGCGGCTGATCTTGTCGATTTCGTCGATGTAGACGATGCCGCGTTGCGCACGCTCGACGTTGTAGTCCGCCGACTGCAGCAGCTTGAGGATGATGTTCTCCACATCCTCGCCGACGTAGCCGGCCTCGGTCAGCGTGGTCGCGTCGGCCATGGTGAACGGCACGTCAAGAATACGCGCCAGCGTCTGGGCCAACAGCGTCTTGCCACAACCCGTCGGACCGACCAGCAGGATGTTGGACTTGGCGATCTCCACGTCGGGCGACTTGCCGCCGCCGTGCTGAAGCCGCTTGTAGTGATTGTGCACCGCCACCGACAGCACCCGCTTGGCGTGGGGCTGGCCGATCACGTAGTCGTCCAGCACGCCGAGAATGTCGCGGGGTGACGGGACGCCGTCGCGGGAGCGGACAAGACTGCTCTTGTTCTCCTCGCGAATGATGTCCATGCACAGTTCCACGCATTCATCGCAAATGAATACCGTCGGACCGGCGATGAGCTTGCGCACCTCGTGCTGGCTCTTCCCGCAGAACGAGCAGTACAGGGTGTTCTTGGATGAATCGCCGCCAGAGGACTTCGTCATCGTGTCTCCACTCCGTGCGCGGCCGAAAATGCCGGCGCGCCCTGATCTTTTCGCGGCCTGCCGGCCCGCTGGACTTCCATGTTAGCCGGACCGTCCGGCCCAAAACAATGCCTAAAACCTCTACGCCCTTGCCAGCGTAACGGATCGGTCATCGTTGGTGCAACATGGGGAGATGGCGGCAGGGCCGCAAGGTATTGGCAGGTTTGCCTGATCGTCCCGAAAGGCGGGTCAGGCGGGCGGCGGGCATGGTCCGAGGCGGCGGTCAGAGACCATACCCTGGTACCGGCGGCGACGGACGGAAACCGCCCGCCGCGCCGGACGAGGGGCCGGCACACAAATGGTGCCGGCCGAGGGTCCGCTTATTTCTCGCCTTCGCCCTCGCCCTTCTTCTGGCCCCCTTCTTCGCGGGCCTTGGCCTCGGCCTCGCGGCTGAGCACGACGCTGTCGATCAGGCCGAAGGCCTTGGCCTCCTCGGGCGTCAGGAACTTATCGCGCTCCATGGCCTTCTCGATCTCCTCGAGCGGCTGGCCCGTGTGCTTGACGTAGATCTTGTTCAGCCGGTCGCGGATGGACAGGATTTCCTTGGCGTGGATCTCGATGTCCGCCGCCTGACCCTGGAAGCCGCCGGACGGCTGGTGGACCATGATGCGCGAGTTGGGCAGGGAGAAGCGCTTCTCCGGGGCGCCACCGGCCAGCAGCAGCGAGCCCATGGAGGCCGCCTGGCCGATGACCATGGTGGCGACGTCGCACCGGATGTACTGCATGGTGTCGTACATCGCCAGGCCCGACGTCACCACGCCGCCCGGCGAGTTGATGTAGAACGCAATGTCCTTCGACGGGTTGTCCGCCTCCAGGTACAGCATCTGGGCGCACACCAGGGCGGAGACGTTGTCCTCCACCGGGCCGGTGAGGAACAGGATGCGTTCCTTCAGCAGCCGCGAATAGATGTCGTAGGACCGCTCCCCGCGGTTGGTCTGCTCGACCACCATGGGGACCAGGTAGTTGTTATAGACGTCGATCGGATCACGTTCTCTCATCGGCTCCATCCATTGCTGTGGTTCCCCGATATGCGGGGCGATCCGCTCTCATGCAATCGGGGCGGCGGCCGGAAAGCCACCGCCCCGACAGTCTCATGCGACGCGAGGGGACGCGACGGACGCCGTCACGCGGACGTCTCGCCCTCGTCCTTGCCCGCCTCGTCTTCGCCGGCCTCGGCCTCGTCCGCCTTCTTGGCGGCGGCCTTCTTGGCAGGAGCCTTCTTCTTGGCAACGGCCTTCTTCTTGGGCTTGTCCTCGCCCTCGCCTTCGGCCTCCTCGCCGTCCTGCTGCATCAGCTCCTCGACGCTGACCGGCTTGTCCTCGACCTTCGCCACCTCGAGGATGTAGTCGACGACCTTGTCCTCGTAGATGGGGGCGCGGAGCTGGTTGATGGCGTCCTGGTTCTGCAGGAAGTACTGGAACACCGCTTGTTCCTGACCGGGGTACCGGGTCGCCTCGGCCATGATGGCGCGGTTGAGGTCATCCTGGTTGACCTGGATCTCGTTCTTCTGGCCGACCTCGGACAGCAGCAGGCCCAGGCGCACGCGGCGCTCGGCCAGCTTGCGATAGTCGTCCTTCAACTCGTCGTCGGACTTGCCCTCGTCCTCGGGGTCCAGGTTGCCCTGTTCCTTGGCCTGCTCGACCTGCTTCCAGATGCCGTCGAACTCCATGTCGACCATGGACTGCGGCACGGGGAAGTCGTGGGCGTCGGACAGCTTGTCCAGCAGCTCGCGCTTGACCTTCTGGCGGGCGACCTTGTCGTACTCGCCCTGGATCTGCTCGCGAATGGCGGTCTTCAGCGCCTCCAGGTCGTCCATGCCGACCTTCTTGGCCAGCTCGTCGTCGATCTCGGGAACCTTGGGCTCGCGGATTTCCTTGACGGTGACGTCGAAGGTGACTTCCTGGCCGGCCAGGTGCTCGGCAGGGTAGTCCTCGGGGAAGGTCAGGGTGACGACCTTCTCCTCGCCGGCCTTCATGCCGACGACCTGGTCCTCGAAGCCCGGAATGAAGGTGCCCGAGCCGATTTCAAGGCTGTAGTCCTCGGCCTTGCCGCCCTCGAATTCCTCGCCGCCCTTCTTGCCGACGAAGTCGATCACGGCGACATCGCCGTTCTTGACCTTGCGGGCCTTGCTGGCGACCGGCTCGCTGGACTTCTGGCCCTCGGCGATGCGCTGCAGCGCGTCCTCGACTTCCTTCTCGTCGACCTCGGCCTTGGGGCGGGTCAGTTCGAGGGTGGAAAAGTCAACCGGCGTGATCTCGGGCAGGACCTCGACGGACATGGTGAATTCCAGGTCCTTGCCCTCGTCGAAGGCCTCGATGTCGATCTTGGGCTGCATGGCGGGACGCAGCTCGCGCTCGGCCACCGTCTTCTCGGCGGCTTCCTGAACCGACTGCTCGAGAACCTCGCCCATGACGGCGGAGCCGTAGCGCTTCTTCATCAGGCTGACGGGCACCTTGCCGGGACGGAAGCCCGGCATCTTGACCTGCGTGCTCAGCTCCTTCAGGCGAGCCTCGCTCTTCGCGGCGATATCGGCGGCGGGCACAACCACCTTGAAATCGTGCTTCAGGCCCTCGGCGTTGGTTTCAGTAACCTGCATCTGGAGTCTCTATTCGTGAATTCGTTGATCGACTCGGCGGGCGAGCCACGGCGTGGCGCGGTTATAGCAGACTAAACCCCCGCCGCAACGGGGTGAGGCAAAAAACGGCGCCGCGTGGGCCCGCCACCGGCCGGAAGGAGGGCCGGCGCGGCATGAATGTTTGGTGCGGCCGGAGGGACTCGAACCCACACACCTTGCGGCGCTGGAACCTAAATCCAGTGCGTCTACCAGTTCCGCCACGGCCGCGTCGGAAACCGGTCTTGTGCAACGGATGGCCCCGCGCGTCAAGGGCTGGCGCCAGTCCGACGCCGCACCACACCGCTTCCCGGCCATGCACCTTGGTATACATCGTTACGCCATATGACCCTCATATACCCCTCTCGGCCTTTTCGCCGCCTGGAAAATCGTATATGACAACCGTCGACGGCGCGGCCCCGGGGACAAGTCGGGCGGCGTGGGGGATGACGCACAAGCGGAGAAGACGATGGCGGACGATCTGGATCGGGTCGGGCGGCTGCAGTTCCTGCAGATCGACGATGAGACGCGCGCCTTGTTGCGCGAGTTCCGGGGCATCCTGGAACAGCATATCGACGAAGTGCTGGATGCCTTCTACGGCTACATGACCAAGCACCCGGACATGGCCGCCATGTTCAAGTCCGACGCGTCCATGCGCCACGCGCGGGACGAACAGCGCAAGCACTGGCTGAACAACGTCTTCACCGGCGAGTTCGGCGACGACTACTTCCGCACCGTGACCGTCATCGGCCGCACCCACGAGCGTGTGGGCCTGGAGCCGCGCTGGTACATCGGCGCCTACGCCTTCACCATGAACAAGCTGGTGCAGCTGGTCTTCAGCCGCTACCGCAAGAAGCCGGAGCGCGCCTCGGCCATCATCCAGGCCATCAACAAGGCCGTGTACCTGGACATGGACATCTCCATCTCCGTCTACATCCGCACGGCGCGGGAGACGGCGGCGCGGACGCTGAACGAACACGCCTCGAAGTTCGAGAACGAGGTCCACGCCATGGTGGAGATCGTCGCCGCCGCGGCGACGGAGCTTCAGTCCACGTCGCAGAACATGGCCGAGACCGCCGACCGCACCTCCAGCCAGTCGGAAGTGGTCGCCTCGGCCGCCGACCAGGCCGCCGGCAACGTCCAGACGGTCGCCTCCGCCGCCGAGGAACTGCACGCCTCCATCTCGGAAATCAGCCGCCAGGTCGCCGAGGGCAACCGCATCAGCTCGGAAGCGGTGGACGAGGCCGAGCGCACCAACGAGATGGTCAACGGCCTGGCCGCCGCCGCTGGCAAGATCGGCGAGGTCGTCAAGCTGATCAACGACATCGCCAGCCAGACCAACCTGCTGGCGCTGAATGCCACCATCGAGGCCGCCCGCGCCGGCGACGCCGGCAAGGGCTTCGCCGTGGTCGCCAACGAGGTCAAGAACCTCGCCAACCAGACCGCCCGGGCCACCGAGGACATCTCCAAGCAGATCGGCGAGGTTCAGGGCGCGACGGAGCAGGCGGTCAGCGCCATCCAGGGCATCGGCGGCACCATCGGCCGCATCAGCGAGATCACCGGGGCCATCGCCGCCGCGGTGGAGGAGCAGTCGGCCGCCACGCAGGAGATCGCCCGCAACGTCCAGGAGGCGTCCAGCGGCACGACAGAGGTAACCAGCAACATCTCCACCGTCACCGAGGCCGCCACCGAAACCGGCCACGCCGCCGGCGAGGTGCTCACCGCCGCCCGCGAACTCTCCAACCAGTCCGAGCGCCTGAAGGCCCAGGTGGACGAGTTCCTGCACGACATCCGGGAAGCAGTGTAAACCTTTGTAAGAAAACAAAAAGCAGGAGCCAGCGAACCCCCTGGCGCTCCCCCCGTTGCGGGGGAAGAATAACGGGCCGGCGCAATGCCGGCCCTGTCGCGTCGTCAGGAGTGCAGCGTCTCGTACTTGGCCTTGAGCTGGTCTTCGGTCTCCTGGTGCGCCGGGTCCTTGACGATGCAGTCCACGGGACAGACCAGCACGCACTGCGGCTCGTCATGGGCGCCGACGCACTCGGTGCAGCGGTCGGGGTCGATCACGTAGATTTCGTCGCCCTGATAGATCGCCTCGTTGGGGCACTCCGTCGGGCAGGCGTCGCAGTTGATGCAGGTGTCCTGGATGACAAGGGCCATGATGTGTCTCGCTGTCTCGGTCTCTCGACGAACCGCCGCCGCGGCTCCGTAAGCGTCAGGACGCCAGCAGCATGCGCCGCTTCTCGACCAGACGCTCGCGCGATTCGCCCAGGGCGGCGTCAGGGGCGATGCATTCCGTTGGGCACAACGCCGCGCACTGCGGCTCGGGAAAGGCTCCGACGCATTCCGTGCAGAGCGCCGGATCGACGACGTAGCCGGCCTCGACGCTTTCCAGCGCGATCGCCATGTTCGGGCACTCGTCGGCGCAGCCGCCACAGCCGATGCAGTCCTCGCCAATGCTCATTGCCATTGTCGCACCCCACTCCGCATCACGAATTGATAATTCGCAGAATCGAAAGGGTTTTTCCGATCCCTTTCAGGGGTCACCATACCGCAGCATAGGCTGAAATTGCGTTAAACCTTTCGTCATATCCGGGACGGCCGGGCGGGATTGACGGAAGGGCGGGAGACGGGTGCAGTGCAAAAAGGCGCTTTCATCCGGAAGGAATTTCCGGTTATATGGGCGCTGGCGCCACGACTGGCCGCGCCGGTAGCCCCCAGACCGACGCACCCCGAGGCCCCGTCCCGTCCCCGCCGGCCCACTGCACGCCGGCCGCGATGGTGCGGACCCGGCTTCATGTCGAGCGCTCAACGGGAACGCAGATTGATGGGGATCTCTTCATGGCCTTGAATTCCGTCTCACTCGCGCTGACCGGCAGCGGCGGCGCCGGCGTCATGACGTCCGGCCAGGTGCTGGTCGACGCCGCCGCCAAGGCCGGCTGGTACGGCCTGATGGCGCGCTCACTGGGTCCGCAGATTCGCGGCGGCGAGTCGGCCGCGCTGTTGCGGCTGTCGCCCGGACCCGTGCAGTCGATGGATGACTGCTACGACCTGATGCTCGCCGTCGACTGGGGCAACATCGAGCGCTTCGCGTCCGAGATCCCGCTGACGTCGAAGTCGATCATCGTCACCGACCCCGCCCAGGGCGAGGTGCCGGAAATCATGCGGCGCAACAACCCGATCATCGTGGAGATCCCGCTCAAGGAGATCGCCAAATCGGTCGAGGGCGGGCGCATCAACATGGTGGCGCTGGGCCTGGTGGCGAAGGTCATCGGCCTGCCCGAGGACTACTGCATCGAGGTGCTGTCCAAGGCCCTTGCCAAGAAGGGGCCGGAGGCGCTGGAGAAGTCGATCGCCGGCATGCGCGCCGGGGCGGACCACGCCGACAAGCTGACCGGCGTCCCCACCCTGGACGCGCCCCGGACCGACCACGGCGAGCGCTGGTCCATCACCGGCAACGAGGCGACCGGCCTGGGCGCGCTGCGCGGCGGCGTGCGCTTCGTGGCGGCCTACCCCATCACGCCGGCGACGGAAGTGCTGGAGTACATGGCCCCGAACCTGCCCAAGCTGGGCGGTGCGCTGGTGCAGGCGGAGGACGAATTGGCCTCCATCAACATGGCGATCGGCGGCAGCTTTGGCGGCGTGCCCAGCCTGACGGCCACCTCCGGCCCCGGCCTGGCGCTGATGACCGAGAGCATCGGCCTCGCCGTGGCGTCGGAGACGCCGGTGGTCATCATCAACGTCCAGCGCGGCGGTCCCTCCACCGGCATCCCGACCAAGTCGGAGCAGGTGGACCTGAACATCGCCATCAACGGCCTGCACGGCGACGCGCCCCACCTGGTGACGGCGCCCACCTCCATCGCCGACAGCCTGTTCACCGCCCAGTGGACGGTGCATATGGCCGAGGCGATGCAGTGTCCCGCCATCGTGCTGACCGACCAGGCCATGGGCCAGGCGCGCGCCATCATCGATAAGCCGGCCGACCTGGCCTTCGTCGGCCAGCGCCGCAAGCCCGAACTGGTGTCGGGCGCTGTGGAAGAAGGCTACCAGCGCTACGCCGTGACCAAAGACGGCGTCTCTCCCATGGCGATCCCCGGCATGAAGGGCGGCGAGTACACCGCCGACGGCCTGGAGCACAGCCCCAAGGGCACACCGTCGACCCAGGCGCAGCACCACCAGGAACAGCTCGACAAGCGCGAGCGCAAGCTCAAGACCTTCGACTACGGCGACCACTGGGCCGACATCGAGGGCGACGGCGAAATCGCCATCATCACCTGGGGCTCGGTGACCGAGCAGGTGCGCGAGGCCATCGACCGCATCGAGGAGACCAAGAGCCTCAAGGTGAAGCTGATTGCGCTCCGCCTGCTGTCCCCCGCCCTGCCCGAGAAGATGGCCGAGGCGCTGAATGGCGTGAGGAAGGCGCTGATCGTGGAGCAGTCGCACAGCAAGCAGTACACGCTGATGCTGAAGGCGCACTACGACCTGCCGCCGGTTTATGCCACGCTGAACCGCCCCGGCCCGCTGGCCATTCGGCCCCATGAAATCGTGACCGCGCTCGATGCGCTGGTCGCCAAGTCCTGAGCCAGGAGGGACTTCGCATGAACATTCAGACCCCCGCCCCCCAGGCCCTGACGTTTGCCGACTACAAGTCGAGCCTCAAGCCCGTGTGGTGCCCCGGCTGCGGCGACTTCTCGGTGCTGTCGGCCATCACCAAGGCGCTGGCGACCCTTCAGCTGCCGCGTGAGGACGTGGCGCTGGTGTCGGGTATCGGCTGCTCGTCACGCATTCCGGCCTACACCTCGGTGTACGGCTTCCACAGCGTCCACGGCCGCGCCCTGCCCGTCGCCACCGGCCTGAAGTCGGCCCGGCCGGACCTGACGGTGCTGGTCGCCGGCGGTGACGGCGACGGCTTCTCCATCGGCGGCAACCACTTCCTGCACGCCTGCCGGCGCAACGTGGACCTGACCTACATCGTCATGGACAACTCCGTTTACGGCATGACCAAGGGGCAGGCGTCGCCGACCACGGAAGGCGACTGGACGGGCTCCAAGCTAACCCCCGAAGGGCCGGGCGTGGCCGAGTTCCAGCCGCTGGAGATCGCTCTGTCGGCCGGCGCCAACTACATCGCACGCGGCTTTTCGGGCAAGCCGAACGAACTGACCAAGCTGATCTGTGATGCGGTGGAGCATCCCGGCTTCTCGCTGGTCCACGTACTCAGCCCCTGCGTGACCTTCCGGCCGGAGCAGCGCGAGTACAAGACCATGGTGCACGATGGGTTCGGCGGGGCCGCCTTCGACGAGGGAACGCCCGACCGCCGCGAGGCTTTCCGCCGCCTGATGGACGACGACGGCTATTCCTGCGGGGTGCTCTTCAAGGGCAACACGCCCGCCTTCAAGCCGCAGACGGACGCGCCGAGCACCATCGAGGAGATCCAGGGGGACTTCATCCTATGAGCACCGCCTTCAAGGACATGACCGGCGTGCCCGAGTTCCTTGCCCACGCCCTGCAACTGGAACAGGAAGCCGCCGTCCGGTTCGACGAACTGGCCGACATGCTGGAGGTCCACAACAACCACAAGGGCGTGGTGGAGCTGTTCCGCAAGATGGCTCACTTCTCCCGTCTGCACCTGGCCGAGGCCAAGGAGCGCGCCGTGGGCGTCGACGTTCCCGCCATGAAGCCGTGGGAGTTCAAGTGGCCGGGTGACGAGGCGCCGGAGTCGGGGGAAATCACCGACGCCCACTACCTCATGACCCCGCACCACGCCCTGAAGCTGGCGCTCGCCAGCGAAACCCAGGGGTTCGACTTCTATCGGGGCCTCGCCGACAACTCGGCGGACCAGGATGTCCGCGCCATGGCGCGGGAATTCGCCGACGAGGAAGCCGAGCACGTCGCCACCCTCAAGGAGTGGCTGGACCGCTACCCCGAGCCGGACAGCGCCTGGGACGAGGACATGGACCCGCCGGTCTCGGTGGACTGACCGGCGTCCGGCCATGACCGGGCCACGAGGTGAACGGGGCGGCTTTTGCGGGCCGCCCCGTTTCGTTTGTCCGGTCCCGCCGCCGCATTTCACCACCAGAAGCGGCGGCGGCGGTGATGCCGCGCCAGTGCGCGGGGCGTGAGGCCGATGTCGCGAAGCAGCCG
This sequence comes from Caenispirillum salinarum, assembly GCF_044803115.1. Taxonomy (GTDB): domain Bacteria; phylum Pseudomonadota; class Alphaproteobacteria; order Rhodospirillales; family Rhodospirillaceae; genus Caenispirillum; species Caenispirillum salinarum_A. The sequence continues at coordinate 3,053,085 of NZ_CP085224.1, forward strand.
CTCGTCCAGCGCCAACAACGCCTTGACCTCCCGCCGCGCCCTCAGCCACGCCGTCAGGCGGGTGAAGAGACCGGGCGCTGCCGCCGCCGCGCGCGCCGGCCGCGACGAAACAGGGCTCGTGTCGCATCGGGTATGGGACATGGTGTGACCTCCTCTGTCGATGACCAATGTCTGCTTAACGGTGCGCCACTCGGCCCCTTGCCGACAAACGAGGTCTTTGAAGGGATACATTAGAAATTCTAAGCATTTTCGGCCATTGCCATTCCCTTTCAAGGCCCATGGGTATAGGTGGGTGCATACCTCCGGATCAATCCGATAACCGCCCGCGCCATTGACGACGCCGGTAGAAGAAGTCGTAGACTTGATCGCGGGAGAATGGTGCGGAACGCGGCCCCGAGCGGCCGCCGAGCACAAGGAAGAGGCGCGGCATGATGACGCAGTTCTTCTGTCCGCACTGCGGCCGGCGGGTGGAGGCTGGCGCCCCCGCCTGCCCCCGTTGTCTGGCGCCGATCCACTACGGCATTCCGCGCCGCTGCATGGTCATTCTGGTGACGGTCGGGCTCCTCGTTTTTGCCTATGCGGCGGGCCTGCCGGCCTTGGCGTGCGAGACGCTGGCCCCCTCTGCCGACTGCGACTGGGAGGCCGTCCTGCGCCTGCCCGCGCTGTGCCTGATCGCCTACGGCGCCCGCACCCTCGTCCTGGCCGCACGCCAGCGCCGGGCCGTCTTCGGGGCGCCGCGCCTGACATTCTCCGCCACCGCCGACAGCGCCGAGGCCGCCAGCACCGCCGCCGCGTGATCCCTCCGCCCCCGACCGTCGTTGGGGTATCAACAGCGATACCCAGCAACGACGGGAGGAAGGCACGATGGCGCACGATACCGACGCGCACGTTACCACCGATCACGACACCATCCGCAAATGGGCCGAAAGCCGCGATGGCAAGCCGGCCGCCGTCAGCGAGACGCACTCCAAGGGCGATCCGGGCATCCTGCGCATCCTGTTCTCCGACGAGGCCGAGGATGATGGCCTGGAGCCCATCTCCTGGGATGCGTTTTTCGAGAAGTTCGAGGAAAAGAACCTGGCGTTCCTCTACCAGGACGAAACCAAGTCCGAGCACGGTACCAGCCGCTTCCACAAGTTCGTCGACCGCGACCAACACAAATAAGGCTGACGCCCGGGTCACACCGCAACAGGCGCCCGCCGCCCCGATCAACCGCCGCACCGGCCAGCCCCGGGCGGCGGTTTTTTTGCTTTCGGCACGGGGGCGTACAGCACAAGCCACCGCCAGATGAAGCTAGAACAGACCCCGTCTTTTTCGGAATAGACGTAATAAATATACACTACGTCGAAATGATTTACGGCAACCTACTCCCGCACATTCTTCGTTTACCGCCCACAATTCCCGCAGAGGACGGAGGTTTCCATGGAAGAAAGAAGAGACCAGAGCGTGTCGGCGGCCAGGGACGAGGCCAAGCAGCGTGCGTCCTCGGCCGCTGACGATGCGCGCCGTGTCGCCGCCGAGCAGGGCGACGCCTGGCGCCACAGCCTTTTGTCGACCGTCGACCACGTGGCTGAGGCCATGGACGCCGCAGCCTCCCGCCTGCGCGAGGACGAACCGCGCTTGGCGGGCGCCGTCGAGGACCTGTCGCGGCACGTCAAGCGCTTCGCCGGCGACGGCCACAACAAGAGCTTCGACGAATTGCGCGGCGACCTGGAAAACGTGGCGCGCAGCAACCCCACCCTGTTCATGGCCGGCGCCATGGCGCTGGGCCTGGGCCTGTCGCGCGTTCTGAAGAGCACGCCGCCGGAGCACCGCGAAGGCAGCGCGTCCGGCCATAGCGCCGGCGCCGGCACAGCGCCACCGCCGGCGACATCGCGCCATACGACGACGCCGCCGCGGCCGGGCGCCTCCACCACGCCCGCGGGACAGCCGGATCGGCCCTCGGCCGCCTCGGGCACCTCGGCCCCGCCGAGCCCGTCGCCCTCGCCCTCACCCAGCCAGAGCCCGGCGGCCGTGCCGGGCAGCGCCGCGCCCAACACCGGGAGAAGCATCTGATGCCGGACAGCACCGCCACCACCGACCGCTCGATCCCGGAGCTGCTCCGGGACCTGACCAACCAGTACAGCCAGCTCATGCGTGACGAGTTCGCGCTGATGAAGGCGGAAATGGGCCAGAAGGTCAACCAGGTCAGCAACGGCGCCGTCATGCTGGGCGTCGGCGCGGTCCTGGGCCTGGCTGCCCTGATCTTCCTGCTGCTGGCCGTCACGCTGGCGCTGACCAACGTGGTTGCGCCGTGGCTTTCGGCGCTGATCGTCGGCGGCGCGACGCTGCTGGTGGCCCTGATCGTCATCAACAAGGGCAAGTCGAACCTCAAGACCGCCAACCTTCAGCCCAAGCGCAGCATGGCCTCGGTCCGCGAGGACGCCCAGTTCACCAAGGAGCACGCGAAATGACACAGGATCATCCGGATGATGTCGAGCGCCGCATCGCCGAGGACCGCCAGCGCATTGACGGCACCATCGACGCGCTGCAGGACCGCCTGTCTCCGGGCCAGTTGCTGGACCAGGCCATGTCCTACATGAAGCAGGGCGGCGGCGAGACAGCCGGCAACTGGGGCCGTGCGGTGAAGGAGAATCCCTTCCCGCTGCTGCTGACGGGTGTGGGGCTGGCGTGGCTGATGAAGACCACCACCAATCCCGACGGCCACGCCGCCTACGGTAACAGCTACGACCCGGAAAAGGCCGAGGCGGCGCACACCGCCTCGATGCGCCTCCAGCAGAACGCCGGGGAGACCAAGGAGAAGTTCGAGGAGCGCAAGATAGAGGCCAAGGCCAAGGCCCTGGACATGCAGCGCCGCGCCGAGGAAGGCGCCCACGACTTCAAGACCCGCGTCGAGCAGCGGCTGTCGTCCCTGCGTCACGGCGCCGGCGCGCGCGGGGCGGAGGCCAAGGGGCGGGGCCGCGATGCCGCCGCACAAGGGGCGGAACAGGCATCGGTCTATGCCGCGCGTGCGCAGTCCTACTTTCAGGAGCAGCCGCTGGTGGCCGCGGCCGCTGCCGTTGGTGTGGGGGCGTTGCTGGGCGGGCTTCTGCCGCAAACCCGCGCCGAGGACGAAGCCTTCGGCCGCACCGGCGAGGCGGCCCGCCATCGCGCGACGGAAACGGCGCGCGACGCCGGCGCACGGGCCGAGCGGGTGGCCGGCGAGACGGCCCAGGCCGCGGCCAGGACCGCCGACGAAACCGCCCGCCGCGAGGCCGGCGACAACACCGCGGGAAGCCGACATTCCTGATCCCGCGGCAGACCCTTGCGCGAACGGGCGCGGCGTCGAAACGACGCCGCGCCCGTTTTACGTCCTTTCGTTGTCGCCGCGCCGTCAGGCGGCTTCCTTGCCCTCGAGCAGATCGCAGAGCGTGCTGTCGGGCTCATGCTCCAGGGCCAGCAGGGCGGTGGAGGCATCGCCCTCCAGCCCCAGTGCGCCGGCGAAGGCCTGCTCGGTTCGCTCGCCGTCTTCCTTGCGGGCCAGAACTTCCTCACGCAGATCCCCGCCGCCCAGCCGCAGGAGACGGTTCAGCACGGCGTAGTGGCGGTACGGAATCTGCTCAACGGTTGGACGGCCCTGGGCGTGGATCTCCACCGGATAGGCCGCCGTCTCGATGCGCACCACAAGGGCCTCGGGCCCGTGGTCGTCGGCCGCGCGGCGGTACATGAGGAAATCGTCGGTAGCGCCGTGCGCCTCGTGCATCTTCGTGGCGAAGGCATCCAGGTCCGACACCTCCACCAGCACGTCGATGTCGCTGTCGGCCGTTCGCAGGCCCAAAGGCATGGAGCCCACGATGCGCGGGCGGTAGGGCCGCAGGGCGTCGCGCAGCCCCAGGGAGTCGAGCACACGGTGGCAGGATGCCAGTTCACCCACCTGACCGGGCGCGGTCTTCCGAGCCTTGGCCATGGTATCCCCACTTGGTCGTTGGCAGTCGCGTAATGCGGCGCCCCGTTTCGGGCGTTTACCACCTAACCTAGGACGCCGCGCACCGGATCGGCACCCCCCGTCCGGCTAATCTGGGCAGATTACTTATGCTCGGCCGACATTCCAAGCCTTTCGAGGAGCGCCATGTCCTTATTCTCTTCGGGGTTCTCGGTGGTCAGCAGCTTTTCACCGTAGAAGATGGAGTTGGCCCCGGCGAAGAACGCCATGGCCTGCGCCTCGTCGGAAATGGAGGTGCGACCGGCCGACAGACGCACGCGGGCCTTGGGCATGGTGATGCGCGCAACCGCGATGGTGCGGATCCACTCCAGCGTGTCCAGCTGCGGCAGGTTACCCATGGGCGTGCCGGGCACCGGCACCAGCATGTTGATGGGCACGCTTTCGGGGTACGGCTCCAGGTTGGCCAGCGCCTCCAGCAGGCCGGCGCGGTCCTCGCGGCTTTCGCCCATCCCGATGATGCCGCCCGAGCACACGTTCATGCCGGTGGCCCGCACATTGGCGAGGGTCTGCAGGCGGTCCTCATACGACCGGGTCGTCACCACTTCGTTGTAGTATTCGGGCGAGGTGTCGAGGTTGTGGTTGTAGTAGTCCAGGCCGGCATCACGTAGCTTCTGCGCCTGGCCCGGCGTCAGCATGCCCAGCGTCATGCACGTCTCCAGGCCCATGCCCTTGACGTCGGAGACGATGTCGCACAGCGCGTCCATGTCCCGGTCCTTCAGTTCGCGCCACGCCGCGCCCATGCAGAAGCGGCCGGCGCCGGCGTCCTTGGCCTCGCCGGCCTTCTTCATGACCTCGTCCCGGTCCATCAGCCTGGACGCCTTGAGGCCCGTGTCGTAGGCCGAGGACTGAGAGCAGTACTTGCAGTTCTCGGCGCAACCGCCGGTCTTGATGTTGAGCAGCGTCGAGAGCTGGACCTTGTTGGGGTCGAAGTTCTCGCGATGAACACCATGTGCCCGCGCCAGCAGGTCCATGAACGGCAGCTCGAACAGGGCGAGGATCCCGCTCCGGCTCCAGCGCGCCACGGTCGCGGACGTCTTGGCCGCCTCGGCAAACGGGGTTTCGTCCAGGAGTTCGGCGGCAGTCGGGGCGGCGTCGGTCATGGGAAGCAGTGCTCCGGGAAGGTCAGGAAGACAAGGAGTCGAGCGCACGATTAATGCCCTCGTAGGCGCGGGTCAACTGAACATCGGTGACGCAATACGGTGGCAAGAGATAGACCACATTGCCCAAGGGGCGAATGAGCAGTCCGTCGCGGATGAAGCTTTCCTTGAGCTTCGGCCCCACCGACGAGGCGTAGCCGCCCTGCCCTTCCGGCACCTTGACGTCGAAGGCCGCCACCGTGCCCTGAAGGCGCGTGTGCTCCACCAGCGGGTGGCGGGCCAGTTCCTCCAGCCGGGCGGCGTGGAAGGCGTTGATGCGCGCGCGCGCCTGCGTGCACTCGTCGGCCAGCAGCAGCTCAAGGCTCGCGTTGGCGGCGGCACAGCCGAGCGGGTTGGCGGTGAAGCTGTGGCCGTGCAGAAAGGCGCGGCCGATGCTGTCGTCCAGGAAGGCATCGTGCACGGCGTCGGTGGTCACGGTGACCGACATGGGCAGGAAGCCCGCCGTCAGGCCCTTGGACAGGCAGATGAAATCGGGCTCAACGCCGGCTTCCAGGCAGGCGAACACGCTGCCCATGCGGCCGAAGCCGGTCATCACCTCGTCCAGGATCACCAGCACGCCGGCGGCCTTCATGCGCTCCACCATGGCGCGCAGGAACTCGGGCCGGTGCATCCGCATGCCGGAGGCGCCCTGCACCAAGGGCTCGATGATGCAGGCCACCGTCTCGCGGCCGTTCGCCTCCAGGTGGGCATCCAGCGCCGTCAGCGCCGCGGCTTCCTTGGCCTCGATGGTGTCGTCGCCGATCCAGGTGGTGGGCACGGGCAGGATGTCGACGGGAAACAGCATCTCGCGCCAGGCATCGAAGAACTTGCTGGAGACGCCGGCCGACATGGCGCCGACCGTATCACCGTGATAGCCGCCGTCGAAGGCGATGAAGCGCCGACGGTCGACATCCCCCTTGTTCAGGAAATACTGGCTGGCGGCCTTCATGGCGACTTCCACGGCGGTCGAGCCATTGTCGCTGAAAAACACCTTGTTCAGGCTGCCGGGAAGAACTTCCGCCAGGCTGGCCGAGATGCGGATGGCCGGCTCGTGCGTGTGGCCGGCGAAGATGACATGCTCCAGCGTCCGCGCCTGCTCGGCGATGGCCTCGGCCACCACCGGATGCGAATGGCCATGCAGATTGACCCACCACGAGGAGATCATGTCCAGCACCTCGCGGCCGCTTTCCTCCACCAGGATCGCGCCCCTGGCGGAGCGGATCATGACGGGGTCGGGCGCGGTCTGCGCCTGCGTGAAGGGGTGCCAGACGTGGGCGCGGTCCAGGCGCTTGAGATCCTCGGGGGTCATCGGGACAGGGCCTCCAGGGTCAGATGTTCGGACAGGTCCGCCACCGCCTCGGGCGTCAGCGGGTCGATGTGGGGCAGTTCGCCCAGGATGGTGCAGCCGCCGAAGCGGATAATGGCGTCGCGGTTCATGGGCTTGGGCGGGCCGACCAGGATGACGCCCGCCACCTCCAGCCCGCGCCGGTCCAGCGCCTCCAGCGTCAGCAGCGTGTGGTTGATGGTGCCGAGCCCCGACCGCGCCACCACCACCACCGGCAGGGCCAGGCGCTGCATCAGGTCGAGCATGGTCGCGGTTTCGGTCAGCGGCACCAGCACGCCGCCGGCGCCCTCCACCACCACCGGCCGCTCTCGCGACGGCAGGCTGGAGACGGCGTCGAGGTCGATGGACGCGCCCTCCAGCGCCGCCGCCTGATCGGGGCTGAGCGGGGCCTTGTAGGCGAGCACCGTCGGCACGATGCGCTCGGGCCCGATGCCCGCCAGCGCGGCGACCGTGCCGGCGTCGCCCTCGGGCAGGTCGTCGGTCCCGCTCTGCACGGGCTTCCAGTAGTCCGCGCCCAGGGCGCGGACAAGACAGGCAGAGGCGACGGTCTTGCCGACGTCGGTGTCGGTGCCGGTGACGAAGACGCCGCGCATCACGCGCCCTCCGCGCCGTGGCCCGCCTTGCGGCGGATGCCGAACAGGACGTGATAGGTGGAATAGACCTGCCCGTCGACGGCCTCCAGACGGCGCAGAATGCGGCGAAGCTGCCCGGCCGTCAGCGGTTCCTGGCCCTCGGCGCGCGTGTGGGCGCCGATGGATTTCAGGTCGCGCAGGAAGGCATGGCCCGAGGAACTGGAAACCACGGGCGAAAGCTCGTCGACGCCCGCACCCTCGCCCATCATGTCCGCCAGACGCTCGGCGGTGGGATAGCCGCGGTCGAAGGGATCGATGCCGGTTTCCCGGGCCGCCGCGCGCCATTCGTGGAAGGTGTCGGCGCCCAGCGTCGCCACCGCCAGGTAGCCGCCCGGCTTCACGCAGCGCATGAGCTTTTCCACCGCCCCCGGCAGGTCGGCGAACCACTGGGCGGCGAGGCTGGTGCAGACGAGGTCGAAGCGCTCCGCCGGCGCATCCGGGTCCTCGCCGTCCATGACGTGGGTGGAGACGCCCGGCAGCTCCAGCCGGGCCGTGGCGCGGACCATGGACGGCGCGATGTCGGTGGCCGTGACATGCGGCTCCGGCAGGCGCTCGACCAGGGCGGCGGTCAGGAACCCGGTGCCGCAACCGACCTCCAGCACGCGCGGATGCTCCGGCAGGTGGAGCCCCGAGACGCGCACCGCCAGGTCCTCGGCAATCAGGCGCTGCACACGGGCAGCGGCATCATACGTTTCGGCCGCGGCGGCGGCATCGAAGCGCGCGGCGACGCGCTGCTTCCAGCTACTCATGGACAGGACGGGCCTCCAGGATGACGGCGGCAACTTCCGCCGGATGACTGAGGGGCAGAAGATGGCCGCCTCCGGCGACCATTCCAACCCCGCCGAAGGAAAAAGCGGCTCGGGCCATGGCGGGCGGGACGATGGGATCGGCGTCCCCCGCCAGCGCGGCGACACCCGGCGGCGCGGGGCGGCCGTCGCCCGCTTGCAGCAGGTCCAGGCCCCACGCAAGGCGCGCAGGGTCCGGCGTCTCGGCGGCGGGACCGGCGCCGCACCGGGCGCGGAAATCGTCAAGCACCGCTTCGGGCGCCGTTTCCAGGCGGCGCCTCATGCGCTCGACCATGCGCGGCGGCACGCCTTCGGCGAAGTCCGGCGCGGCGGTGAAACGCGGGAAGCCGTTGACGGAAACCAGCCGGTCCCAGCGGCACGAGCGCTCCGTCAGCAGCCAGAGAAGGCCCATGGAATGCCCCACGGCCACGTCCACCTCCTCCGGCACCTCCAGCCGCGGCGCCGCGCCGAGGAAGCCGAACTCCACCGTATGAACGGTGGCGTTTCCGGGCAGCCGGGCGCGGACGGCATCCCATGTGGCGGCGTCGAAGCCCCAGCCGTGGACCAGAAGGATCGATGTCATGCCAGCGCCTCCACAACCGCGATCAGCCGGTCCATGTCGGCATCGGTGTGGGCGGCGGAGAGGGCGAAGCGCAGGCGGCTCGCCCCGGCGGGCACGGTGGGCGGACGGATGGCGACGGCCAGCACGCCGGCCTCCTCAAGCGCCGTCATGGCCGACAGCGCAGCCTCTTCCGAACCCAGCACGGCGGGCACGATCTGCGTCGTCGAGCCACAGCTGTCCAGGCCCTTGGCGCCCAGGGCCGCGCGAAGACGGTCGGCATGGGCGTGGAGCCGGGCTCGCTCGGCCTCCAGCGTCGGAACCAGGTCCAGGGCGGCGTCGATGGCGCCCATCACCGGCGGCGGCACGGCGGTGGAATAGATGAACCCGCCGGCCTTGTTCACCAGCCAGTCCCGCAGGACGGCCGAGCACGCTGCGTAGGCCCCGAACCCGCCCAACGCCTTGCCGAAGGTGCCCATGACCATGTCGACACGTCCCGCCACCGCCGGATCGCAGGTCGGTCCCCTGCCCTCCGGCCCCAGCACGCCCGTCGCATGGGCCTCGTCGACGTAGAGGAAGGCGCCGAAGCGCTCCGCCAGATCGCAGAGCGCCGGCAGGTCGGCGCGGTCGCCGTCCATGCTGAAGACGCTTTCGGTGACGATGAAGCGTGGCCCCGGTTCCCCCTCGCGCTTGCGCAGCAGGTCCTCCAGATGGGCCATGTCGTTGTGGCGGAAGCGGATCTGCCGCACGCCGGCCGCCTTGAGCCCCTCGTGCATGGAGGCGTGCGCCAACCGGTCGACGAACACCAGCGGCGCCCGGCCCGCGACCTCCGGCATCAGCAGGGCCGCCAGCATGGCCTCGTTGGCCTGGTAGCCCGAATTGAGCACCAGCGCCGCCTCGGTGCCCTTGAAGGCGGCCAGCTTGGCCTCCACGGTTGCGTGCGCCTCCAGCGTGCCGCAGACGAGGCGCGAGGCCGTGGCGCCCACCCCCATCGTCTCGGCCCAGGCCCGCGCCCGCTCGATCAACAGCGGATGGCGCGACAGGCCCAGGTAGTCGTTGGAAGAGACGTTGAGCAGCATCCGGCCGTCGCGCACGACATGAACGGCGTCGGCTGCCGACACCGGCCGCGTCACGCGCCGCCGCCCCGCCGCCGCCAGGGCGTCGAGCTGTTGGGACAGGCGGTCCAGGTATGCGGTCGTCATGGCGGGCGGTCGCCTCGGGCCGGTTCCGATCGGGGGCAACGGATTAGCAGCACCGCCCCCGGCCCGCAAGACCCTTCGGGTGAACCATCAGGAACCGTGCTGTGTCCCGGCTGTGGCGGCCGGCTCCATCACCACGCGCACGGGCTCGCGCAGCTTGATGTCGCGGTGCGGGTACGGAACCTGAATGCCTTCGGCCTTGAAGGCGTCCCACACCGCCAGCAGAACCTGGCCGGTCACGTTGACCACGCCGCCCGGCGCGTCCTCGATCCAGAAGCGTAGGATGAACTCCAGCCCGTCGTCGCCGAACGCCGTCAGGTGGCAGACGGGTGCGGGCCTTTCCACCACCCGGCCGGGTTTGCCCGCCGCCTCCACCGCCAGCGCACGGACGCGGTGGGGATCGGCGTCGTAGGTGACGGAGAACGACACCTCCAACCGCACGTAGTTGTCGGTGTGCGACCAGTTGACCACGCGGTTGGTGATGAAGTCCTCGTTGGGGATGAGAATTTCCTTGCGGTCGCGTGTGACCAGCGAGACGAACCGCGCCTGCATGCTGACCACCCAGCCGAAGGTGCCCTCCACCTCGATCACGTCGCCGGGCTTGACGCTGCGGTCCATGAGCAGGAACACGCCCGACAGCAGGTTCGCCACCACCCGCTGCAGCCCGATGCCGATGCCAAGCCCCAGCGCGCCCGAGAACACGGCGAGCGCCGTCATGTCCACGCCCACGGCGGTCAGCGCCATCACCACGGCCAGGGCGACCAGGCCGAAGCGCAGCAGCTTGCCGATCAGGACGCGCGCCGAAGGACTGAGGTCGGCGACCGACTGAAGGCGCCGGTCCACCACCTTCACCAGCAGCGTGGCGGCCCACAGCAGCACGCCCAGCCACAGCGTCGCCTGCACGAACAGCAATGCCGACAGGCGGAACTCGCCGGCCTGGATGGCGATGGCGTCCAGCACCGTCACCGCCGCACCGTAGAGCCCCGTGATGTCCAGCGCCGCCACCGTCCACACCACCGCCGACACGCCGCGCCGCGCCAGGCGCGTGCGCAGGATGGAGGTGGCGACGCGAATGATGATCCAGGCCGTCAGCAGGCTCGACAGCACGCCCAGCGCCCGGGCGTAGTCCAATGGTGCAAAGACGACGACGGCCCGGCCGGCGAACGAGATCAGAACCACGAAGACCAGCAGGCGCAGCTGCTTGGTCAGCGTCCAGGCGAGCCGTTGCAGGGGTCGGATGCGCTTGAGCCGCACCACCAGCCGCTCCGCCGGGTGGCGCAGCAGCTTGGCGATCACGGTCGCCACCAACCAGGCGGCGCCGGCGATAATGACCTGCCACGCCACCGCCGCCGTCAGGACGTTCTCCGTCAGCCAGCTCAGCACCTGCCGCGCCAAGCCCTCGGCTTCCGCCCAGTCGGGCACGGGCAGGGTGTCCAGCGGCTGGATGCGGTCGGCGGGCGGCAGGAGTCGGTCGTCCTCGGCCAAGAGGCCTCCATGGGTGGTGGGCGCGATCTTTCCATCATACACAATTCACGGCAATTTGATCGGGATCGTGTGCACTGCGACGGCCGGCTCTGCCATAATGTGTGAGCGCATGCACAGCCATGACCGTTACGCAGCTACCTCGTTCGACCACGGAGGCGCATCATGCCCGCCACATCTGTTTACCGCGCCGCCGCCGCCCTGCTGATCGGTGTTGCGCCCGCCATGCCCGCGCTGGCCGAAGCGCCCGCCGATGCGGGTGTGGCCGAGACCACCGGTCTGAGTGCTGCCTCGCCACTGCTCGCGCCCGACCGCCCCACCGTCGCGCCGGCGCTGACCGACGCGCACGACGCGGTGCGCACCTTCTATGCCCAGCGCCTGGACGCGCCGGTTTGGCACGATGCCTCCGGCTGGACGCCGGCCGCCGACGCCGCCCTCAAGCTGCTCCAGGATGCCCACCGCCACGGCCTGCGCCCCGCCGACTACCTGCCGGCCGAGGGCGCGGCGCTGATCCAGGCGCCGCCCACCGACCGAGCCGACGTGGCGCTGACGCGCGGCGTCCTGCACTATCTGCGGGACGTGACCGGCGGTCGCATTCCTGCCGCCCAGCGCCCCGGCCACCGCTACCCCCACGGCATGCCGGACGCGCCGCAGGCCGCCGCCGCCCTGCTCGTGGAAGCCCTGGCGGCGCCGGACACGGCGGCGGCGCTGGCCGGCATGATGCCCGACCACCCGCAGTATCCGCGCCTGGTGCGGGCGCTGGCGGACCTGCGGCAACTGCGCGACGCCACCGGCGGCTGGCCGCACGTGCCCGCCGGACAGACCCTGCGCGAGGGCGACGTGGACCACCGGGTGCCGCTCCTGCGCGCCGCGCTGGTTTTGCACGGCGACCTGGACCCGGCGGCGGCGTCGACCGGCGAAACGCTCTACGACGCGACGCTCGCCGGCGCGGTGGAACGCTTCCAGCGGCGCCACGGCATCGCGGTGGACGGCGTTCTCGGGCCGGACACCCTGCGAACGCTGAACGTGCCCGTCGGCCAGCGCATCGACCAGATCATCGCCAACCTGGAGCGCCTGCGCTGGGACCCGGCCCCGCCCGTCACCGGCAAGTTCGTGGAGGTCAACGTCCCCGACTACACGCTGACCGCCTACGACAACGGCGAGCCGGCGCTGTCCATGAAGGTTGTCGTCGGCACCGAGAAGAACAAGACGCCGCTGTTCACCGACTACATGGACGACGTGGTGCTGAACCCCACTTGGACGGTGCCCCGCTCCATCGCCGCCGAGGAGATCCTGCCGCAGCTGCGCGCCGACCCCGGCTACGTCTTCGGCGAAAACATGCAGGTGTATTCCTCGTGGAGCCGCAGCGCCGGCGTCGTCGACCCCTTCGAGGTGGACTGGTGGGCCGTCAACGGCCGCACCATGCCCTACCGCTTCGTGGAACGGTCGGGGCCGGGCAATGCGCTGGGCGTCGTGCGGTTCTCGCTGAACAACGATTTCGCCATTTACATGCACGACACCCCGGCCAAGCGCCTGTTCTCCCGGCCCCACCGCTCCTTCAGCCATGGCTGCATACGGGTGGAGGATTACGACCGGCTGCTGCAGTTCGTCGCCGGGCCGGCATACGAGAGCATCCGCGCGAAGCTGGACACGGGCCGCACCATGACCATTCAACTGCCCGAGCCGGTGGACGTGCGCGTCACCTACCGCACGGTCTGGCGTGACGATACAGGCCGGCTGCATGTTCGCCGCGACGTTTATGGAAATGACACGGAGGTTCTGCAACGCCTGCAAGAAGAAGGGCGCCAACTTATCGCGCTCAAGCCGCAAGACCCACAGGACTAGCAGGTGAAGGCGCCGTTTCGGCTTCTTCAAGTGCAATGTTTACTTGATCGAAACTCCGGGCCCCTCATACTCTGTCGCTGTCAGAGGCCGCCGCACAACAAGGCGGCCCAGGCGCTGAGAGACAAGAGAGAGAGCAGAGAGGGACCCAATGTTCCGATTCCGGACCGCCCAGGCGGCCCGGCCGGACATGAGCCGCCGACGCGTGCTCACCGGCCTTGTGGGCGCCGCCGCAGCCACCGCTGTATTGCCCGCCCTGTCCACCCCCGCCATTGCCGCCGTGCCGCGTATTCCCGCGGATGTCGGCCGTCTGAAGTTCAAGAACCTTCACACGGGCGAGATGCTGGACGTCACCTACCGCGAAGAGGGGCGCTACCTGCCCGACGCGCTCGGCGAGATCAACCACATCCTGCGCGACCACCGCACCGGCGACATCTACGAGATGGACCGCGAGCTGATGGACCTGCTGACGGATCTGGCCGCCAGCGTCGACCGCCCCGCGGGCACCTTCAACATCATTTCCGGCTACCGCTCACCCAAGACCAACGCCAAGCTCGCGGCCAACAGCAGCGGCGTGGCGAAGAAGAGCTATCACATGCGCGGCATGGCCATCGACGTCTCCATGGACGGCGTCGACCTCATGGACCTTCACAAGGCCGCCCTGCGTCTCAAGCGCGGAGGCGTCGGCGACTATCCCCGCAGCGGGTTCATCCACGTCGACACCGGCCGCGTGCGCAGCTGGTAATTTCCGCCCCCGAGCGGTCCGGGAGCGACAGACAAGGCGGCGGAGACAAGCGCTCCGCCGCCTTTTCCATGCCTGCCGGCCTTTCTGCCGCCGTCAGCCCGTGGCCCAGCTTGCCGCCAACAGCAGGCCGACCGGCAGCGGCGCCCAGCGGCCGATGGTCACGGCGGCGCGGGAGACCCTTGGCGTCGTGCGTTCCATGACCGTCGCCCACCGCTTGCCCGAAAGCGTCCAGGCCAGCAGGGCCGCGCCCACGAGACCGGAGACCACGACAACGCCCGAACCGGCGATGCCGTCAACGGCATCCAGCACCGGCTGCCCCCACAGGTGCCAACCCGGCGCCGCGTAGCTCAGGGCCGAGGGCACGCCCAGCACCGCGATGGCCGCCATGCCCAAGCCGACGGCACTCCGGTTGCCGAGGCCCCATCGGTCGCTCAGGGCGGCCACCACCACCTTGGCGCCGGCGATGCACGACGAGAAGGCGGCAAAGAAGAACAGGCCGAAGAACAGCGGCGCAACCCACGCCCCGGCGCTCATCTGGTCGAAGGCCTGGGGCAGCACCTTGAAGGCCAGGTCCGAGCCCGCCGCGGGGTCCAGGTCGAAGCGGAACACCAGAGGGAAGATCATCAGTCCCGCCAGCAGGGCGACCATCACGTTGATGCCGGCGATGGCACCCACCGAGCGGACCACGCGCACCCCGCGCGGCAGATAGCTGCCGTAGGTGATCAGGTAGCCCTGGCCGATGGTCAGCGAATAGAAGGCCTGCCCGAAGGCGGCCGCCCAGATGTCCAGCCGCCCCAGTTGGCTGACGTCCGGCGCGAACAGGAAGCTCACAGTCTCGCCGGCGGTGCCGTTGCTCAGCCCGTAGACGGCAAGACCCAGGACGGTCGCCAGCAGGATCGGCACCAGCACCTTGGTGAACCGCTCGATCCCCGCCAGCCCGGCGGCCAGCACGATGCCGACACCCGCCGTCACTGCCAGCAGGAACCAAAGCGAGCCGTATCCGTCGGTGAAGGTGGCGAAATCCTGTGCGCCGCCGAACAGCGATTGGCCGGCATAGGCGGCGGTCCAGCCGGTGACGACGAAATAGTAGCTGTTGATGATCAGCGTCAGCAGCACCACGCCCCAGCCGTAGACGCCGGCCAGGCGGGAGATGCGGGCATAAGTGGTGACCGAGCTGCCGTGCGCCAGCCGGCCGGCGGCGATCTCAAGCGCGGCGAAGGGCACGCCGACGCAGATCATGGCGATCAAATAGGCCATGAGGAAGGCGCCGCCGCCGTTGTCGCCCAGGATGTAGGGAAAGCGCCACAGGTTGCCGAGCCCGACGCCGGCCGCCGCCGTAGACAGAATGAAGGCGCGCTCCGACGTCCACTCGGGCCGCTCGCTTCGGCGGGTGTCGGCTGTGACGCGCTCGACCTCTGCGGTTTCCGCCTGGGGCGACCGCTGCTTTTCGGCTTTTTCCGTCATGCGGGTCTGTGAGTCCCTGAACCGGGGTGACTGGTGAACAACCGTGCCCGAAACGGTGGAAACGGCACGACCGTTCACAGTGGCCCTTTCCCGCATGGCAGCCCCGCGCTACAAGGCGGAGAAACGTCCACACCGCCCAGAAAGAGGCTCGAGACAGATGACCGCCGTCACCCCCTTCCACCTCGCATTCCCCGTCACCGACCTGGACGAGGCGCGCCGCTTCTACGGTGGGCTGATGGGCTGCCCCGAGGGGCGCTCCAGCGACGAGTGGATCGACTTCAGCCTGTTCGGCCACCAGATCGTCGCGCACTTGGCGCCCGACACCGGCCGTGCCCACCACAACCCGGTGGACGGCCACGCCGTGCCGGTGCCGCACTTCGGCGTCGTCCTGCCCTGGGCGGACTGGGAGGCCCTGGCCGCCCGCCTGAAGGAAGCCGGCGTCAAGTTCGAGATCGAGCCCTACATCCGCTTCAAGGGCAAGGTTGGCGAGCAGGGCACCATGTTCTTCCTGGACCCCTTCGGCAACGCCCTGGAGTTCAAGACTTTCAAGGACATGGACCAGCTGTTCGCGAAGTAGGGTCCTTACCCGCCCTGACCGTTGTCGAAGAAGGGATGGCGCACCGTCATCCCTTTTTCTATGCCCATTTCCCGCGCCAGTCCGCCGCCGATTTCCAGGACGCCGACCGCCAGGCCGTCGGGGCCGCGCGGCGTCTCGTCGTGGGGTCGGGCCTCACGCTCGATGTGGACGATCTCGCCGCGCCGGTCCATGAACAGCATGTCCAGCGGAATCAGCGTGTTGCGCATCCACATGCGGATCTGCGACGGGCGCTCGTACTGGAACAGCATGGCCCGGTCGCGCGGCAGGTGGTCGCGGTACATGAGTCCGATGGCGCGCTCGCCGTGATCGTCGGCGATTTCGGTGGTGAAGGTCACCGTCCCGTCACGGGTTTCCACCACCACCGGCTCGGTCGGCAGCGCCTGCGGCTCGGCGGCCTGGGAGCAGGCGGCCGGCAGCAGCCCGGCGGCAACCACAAGGACGGCGGCAAGGGCGCGCGAAAGGCGGGAACGGGTCATGGGCAATTCTCCTTGACCGCGCCTGCGTTCCGGCGCGCCGGTCGTTTCCTTGGATGTTACTTGAATAGTGGACGAGGACTCTTGGATTTGACACGGCCTCGTCACGGTGCTTTTACAGCGTTTACTATGGCAATCGGGGCGCGAACTTGCTATAGTGATCCTTGTCGATGGGACGCCGATCATCCTCACCTCCGCGACGGCGCCGCCACCGGCCGAAGACCAACCGCCAGAGGGCCTCACCCTTCCCGGCGTATGTGACCGACCCGGCCGGAAAGTCAGCCCCTTTCACCGGCCGGACGGGGAAAGACGGAAACGCCGCGTGGCAGCCTGCGCGGCGTTTCTTCTTTTTCCGGTCCGACCCGACCTTACAACCCCGCGCCGCCGCCGCCAAGCGCCTCCACTTGACCGGGCGGGTGCCGACACCCATAGTCATGCCACCACCGGGGGGAGCCGGCGCATCCGGCTGAGAGGTCTCCGTCCTCGGGAGACGACCCCTAGCATCCGCTGGAACCTGATCCGGTTAGCACCGGCGTAGGGACGTGTGAGGACGTATGACTCCCGACGACAGCGCCCGGTCCGGCGCCCTGCCCTTCACGAAACCGCCGTCCCCCGGCACCGCGCCCGAGGTGCAGGTCCATGCCGCGCGCCTGGAGTGGCACGGAGTGCCGCTGTTCGACGCCCTGGACTTCACCATGCCGGCCGGCCGCTGGACCTGCCTTCTGGGGCCGAGCGGCGTCGGCAAGTCGACGCTGCTGCGCCTGATCGCCGGCCTTGCACCGCCACATGCCGACAGCCGCGTGACCTGCGGAACCGGCCAGAGCCTGGAAGACCGTGTCGCCTACATGGCGCAGACGGACCTTCTGCTGCCCTGGGCGAGCGTGCTGGAGAACGTCATGCTGGGCGCCCGCCTGCGCGGCGAGAAGCCCAACGCCCGCCGCGCCCGCGACCTGCTCCAGGCTGTCGGCCTGTACGAGGCGGCGGACAAGCGCCCGGCCGAACTGTCCGGCGGAATGCGCCAGCGGGCGGCGCTGGCCCGGACCCTCATGGAGGACCGGCCGGTGATCCTCATGGACGAGCCTTTCTCCGCGCTCGACGCGGTCAGCCGCCTGCGCCTGCAGGACCTGGCGGCGCGGGCGCTGGACGGGCGGACCGTGCTGCTGGTCACCCACGACCCGCTGGAGGCCCTGCGCCTGGGCCACCGGGTGCATGTGCTGTCGGGCCGCCCGGCCCGCCTGGACGCGCCGCTGACGCCCGAAGGGCCGCCGCCACGCAAGGCGACCGACCCCGCCCTGCTCGCCCTGCACGCCGATCTGCTGGCACGCCTGGAAGCCGCCGACGCCGAGGTGCCGGCATGAGCCGCGACGGCCTCAAGCGCCTGGGCCGCGCCGTCGTGACCCTTGCGGTGCTGCTCGGGCTCTGGCAGATCGCCTTCCACCTCACCGGCGAGCGCCGCTTCCTCCTGCCTTCGCCGGCCCAGACGCTGGCGGTGCTGGTTGAGCGCCACGCGCTGATCCTGGAGCACGCCGGCGTCACGTTCGCCGAAATCCTGCTCGGGCTCGGCCTCGGGTGCCTTCTGGGCGTCGGCACGGCCCTGCTGCTGGCGAGCTTCCGCCCCGTGCGGCGGTGGCTGATGCCGGTGCTGGTGGTCAGCCAGGCGATCCCGGTCTTTGCCATCGCGCCGCTGCTGGTGCTGTGGCTGGGCTATGGGCTTGGCAGCAAGGTCGCCATGGCAACGCTGATCATCTACTTCCCTGTCACCGCCGCCTTCTTCGACGGCCTGCGCCGCACCGATCCGGGATGGATGGACCTGGCCCGCGTCATGGGCGGCAGCCGCTTCGCCACACTGCGCCACATCCGCCTGCCCGCCGCCCTGCCCGCCTTCGCCTCGGGCCTGCGGGTGGCGACGGCGGTGGCGCCCATCGGCGCCGTCGTCGGCGAGTGGGTCGGATCGTCCGCCGGCCTCGGCTACCTGATGCTGCAGGCCAACGCCCGGATGCAGGTGCCCATGATGTTCGCCGCCCTGTTCGTGCTCGCCGTGTTCGCCATCGCCCTTTACACCGCCGTCGACGTCCTGCTGCGCCGGGCCCTGCCCTGGGTGCCGGACGACGGCCGCTCACCTTGAAGGTCGATCATCAACCACCTGTTTTCACGGAGTATTTCAGCGCATGTTCAACCGTCGTCTCACCCGGTTCGCGGCCGCCGCCTGCGCCGCTGCCGGCCTGATGCTCGGGGCCGCCGCGCCCGCCGCCGCCCAGGACCAGCAGGCGCCGCAGAAGCTGACGCTGCTGCTGGATTGGTTCGTCAATCCGGACCACGCCCCGCTTGTGGTGGCCCAGCAGAAGGGCTATTTCGCCGACGAGGGGCTGGAGGTTGAGCTGGTCGCCCCGGCCGACCCCAACGATCCGCCCAAGCTGGTCGCCGCCGGCAGGGCCGACGTGGCCGTCGGCTATCAGCCGCAGCTTCACCTGCAGGCGGCCGAGGGCCTGCCGCTCAAGCGCATCGGCACGCTGGTGGCGACGCCGCTCAATTCGCTGGTCACGCTCCAGGACAGCGGCATCGAGACGCTGGCCGACCTGAAGGGCAAGACGGTGGGCTTCTCCGTCGGCGGGTTCGAGGACGCGCTGCTGGGCACCATGCTCGACTCCGTTGGGCTGAGCCTGGACGACGTGACACTGGTCAACGTCAACTTCGCCCTGTCGCCGGCGCTGCTGTCGGGCCAGGTGGACGCCGTCATCGGCGCCTTCCGCAACTTCGAACTGAACCAGCTGGCCATCGAGGGCGCCGCGGGCCGGGCCTTCTATCCCGAGGAACACGGCGTGCCGCCCTATGACGAGCTGATCCTGCTCGCCAACGCCGAGCGCGCCGCCGAGCCGGTCTTCGCCCGGCTGGTGGACGCCATCGAGCGCGGCACCCAGTACCTCATCAACCACCCCGACGAAAGCTGGGAGCTGTTCATCCAGGCCTACCCGGACCTGGACGACGAGTTGAACCGCCGCGCCTGGGCCGACACGCTGCCGCGCTTCGCCCTGGCGCCCGCCGCCCTGGACACCGGTCGCTACGACCGTTTCGCCGAATACCTCAAGGCGCAGGGCATGATCGACAGCGTGCCGGCCGTCGGCACCTACGCCGTCGCCCCCACCCGGCCGTAATATCCCGACGGCGGAACGTCCTTTTGCGCAAGCCGGCGGGGTCCCAAGTGGCTCCGCCGGCATTTTTTCTTTGACCCCGCCGAATGGGATTCTATTTTCGGCCCTCTCGCCTTTCGGTCGCGTTGATGGTCGAGAGGTGATCGCGGCGTCCGTCGGGGCGCCGTTCAACGTGTTTCCGGGAGCCTTCCTTCGTGTTTCACGCCGTCGGTCTCGGTCTGGTGATGTATCTGCTCTGGCTCGTGCTGTCAGGCCACTACACGGGCCTGCTGCTGACCCTGGGCGCGATATCCTGTGCCTTCATCGTGTGGATCGTCCACCGGATGGACGCCATCGACCACGAGTCCTTTCCCATCCACCTCAGCCTTAGGGGCACGGTCTTCTGGCCCTGGCTGCTGTGGGAAATCGTGAAGAGCAACGTGGACGTGGCCAAAATCATCCTCGACCCGCGGCTGCCCATCAGCCCCGCCGTCGTGCAGGTGCCGGCCAGCCAGAAGACCGAGTTCGGCCGGGTGATCTACGCCAACTCCATCACGCTGACGCCCGGCACCATGTCGGTCCACATGGAGGATCACACCATCCTCGTGCATGCGCTAACCCGCTCCGGCGCGGACGGGCTTCTCAACGATGACGAGATGGACCGCCGCGTCTGCAAGCTGGAGGGTTCCTGCTGATGTTCATCGCCGCTGCCGCCGCCATCCTCGTGACCATCGCCATGGCCATCACCCGCGCCGTCAAGGGACCCAGCGTGTGGGACCGCATCCTGGCCGCCAACATGGTCGGCACCAAGACGGTGCTGCTGATCGCCGTGCTGGGCTTCCTGACCAACCGGCCGGAATGGGGCGACATCGCGCTGGCCTACACGCTGATCAATTTCGTCGGCGTTATCGCGGTCCTGAAATTCTTCCGCTACCGGAGCCTGGGCGGTCCGGCCTCCGGCATCGACGACGTGGGCGAGGTGTAGCCGCCATGGACTGGGAGCTTCTGCGCGACGGCCTGTCGTGGGCCATGCTGCTGGGCGGCGCCGCCTTCTCGCTGATCGGCGGGCTGGGCGTGCTGCGCATGCCCGATATCTACACGCGGATGCACGCGGCCTCGCTGACCGACACAATGGGCGCCATCCTCATTCTGGGCGGCCTGATGGTTCAGGGCGGGCTGACGCTGGTGACGGCAAAGCTGGTGCTGACCCTGTTCTTCCTGCTGTTCACCAGCCCCGTCTCCACCCACGCGCTGGCCGCCGCCGCGCTCACCGACACGCGCACGGCGCTGCAAGCCCGCGACGACGGCATCCTGGCCCCCATGGAAGTGGACCTGCCCGAGGAGCAGGATGCTCAGGGCGTCGCCGCTGACGAGGCCGCGCACCGCGCCGCCGGAGACGCCGCCGGAGACAAGGAGTCGCGCGCATGACGCTTGTCATCGACGTTTTTCTGTTTCTGTTCCTGATCATCACGGCCGTCGCCATGGCCCGCATGAACAGCCTGTTCGGCGTGGTGATGATGTCGGGCATCTACAGCCTGCTGTCGGCAGCCCTGTTCATGGTCATGGACGCCATCGACGTCGCCTTCACCGAGGCCGCCGTGGGCGCGGGCATTTCCACCGTGCTCATGCTGGGCACCCTGGCGCTGGTGGGCCGCACCCAGAAGCCCGCCCTGCGCCGCCACCACTTCGCGGCGCTGGGCATCGTCATCGTCACGGGCATCGCGCTTGTCTACGGCACCTACGACCTGCCCGCCTTCGGCGACCCGGACAACCCTGTGCAGACCAGCACTGTGACCGAGCGCTATGTCGACGTGTCGGGCCGCGAGATCGGCATTCCCAACATCGTCACCTCGGTGCTGGCCAGCTATCGCGGCTACGACACCCTGGGCGAGACCGTCGTGGTGTTCACCGCCGCCGTCGCGGTGCTGCTGCTGCTCGGCCGCGCCCGGCGGCGCAGCGTCAAGGGCGAGGAACGGGGGAGCGACCTGCAATGATGCACCGTCATCCCATTCTGCGCACCGTCTCGAAGCTGCTGATCGCACCGATCATGCTGTTCGCGCTCTACGTCCAGTTCCACGGTGACTACGGGCCGGGCGGCGGTTTCCAGGCCGGCGTCATCCTCGCTGTCGCCTTCATCCTTTATGCCCTGATGTTCGGCGTCGAGACCGCCCGGCGCGTGGCCCCCATGTCGGTCCTGCGGTTCCTGACGGCCTTCGGGGTGCTGCTCTTCGGCGGTACCGGCGTGGCCGGCATCCTGCTGGGCGGCGCCTTCCTGGACTACAACGTGCTCGCCACCGATCCCAAGGCCGGCCAGCACATCGGCATCCTGCTGGTGGAAGGGGGCGTGGGCATCACCGTCGCCTCGGTCATGATCGTGCTGTTCTTCACGTTCGCGGGGCGCAAGTGATGAACGACCTGCTTCAAATCGTCATCGACCACTATAACTACTGGATTGTCATCACGCTGATGATGATCGGGTTCTACGTGGTGATCGCGCGCGGCAATCTCGTGAAGAAGCTTGTCGGCCTGAACATTTTTCAGACCAGCGTCTTCCTGCTTTACATCAGCGTCGGCAACGTCATGGGCGGCACCGCCCCCATCCTGGTCAGCGAGGCCGCGGAAGGCCGGCCGACGTCGCAGGTGCTCTACACCAACCCGCTGACGAGCGTGCTGATCCTGACGGCCATCGTGGTGGGCGTGGCGACAACGTCGCTGGGCCTGGCGCTGGTGGTGCGCATCAAGGAAAGCTACGGCACGATGGAAGAGGACGAGATCATCGACATGGACCAGGCCGAGGACAAGGCCGAGCGCGACCGCCTGCGCGGCCCGTCGCCGGAAGAGATCGCGGAGGGTCATCCGTCGTGACCCTTCTGCCTCACCTCGCCGCCCTCCAGGTCGTCATCCCCCTGCTCGCCGCCCCCATCTGCATGATGCTCCGCCGCCCCGGACCGGCGTGGGGCTTTGCGACGCTGGTGGCGTTGACCGACTTCGTGATCTCGCTGGTCCTGCTGTGGCAGGTGCAGACCGGCGGAGCGTTCTCCTACGCCATCGGCAACTGGGCCGCTCCCTGGGGCATCGAGTACCGCGTCGACGCCCTGGCCGCCTACATGCTGGTCATCATCTCGGCCATGGGCGCGGCGGTCATGCTGTTCGCCCGCCGGTCCATCGAGGCCGAGATCCAGCACGAGCGCATCTACCTGTTCTACACCTGCTACCTGCTGTGCCTGACCGGCCTGCTGGGCATGGTGATCACCGGGGACGCCTTCAACCTGTTCGTCTTCCTGGAAATTTCCTCGCTGTCCAGCTACGCCATGATCGCCATGGGGCGCGGGCGCCGGGCTCTTGCGGCCTCCTTCCACTACCTGATCCTGGGCACGGTGGGCGCGACCTTCTACGTCATCGGCATCGGCCTGGTCTACGCGCTGACCGGCACGCTGAACATGGCCGATCTGTCGCGCCTGCTGCCCGAGGCGGCCGGTTACCGCACGCTGGAGGTGGCGCTGGCCTTCATCACCGTCGGCGTGGCGCTGAAGCTGGCCCTGTTCCCGCTGCACAAGTGGCTGCCCGACGCCTATTCCTACGCGCCCTCGGTGGTGTCGGCCTTTCTGGCGTCGACGGCCACCAAGGTGGCTCTCTACGTGCTGATCCGGCTGTTCTTCACGGTCTTCGGCGCCAACTACCTGACCGAGGGCATCCCGGTGGCCGAGGTGCTGCTGGTGACCGCCATCGCCGCCATGTTCTCGGGCTCGGCCGTCGCCATCTGGCAGGCGGACCTCAAGCGCAGCCTAGCCTATTCTTCGGTCGCGCAGATCGGATACATGGTGCTGGGCGTGGCGCTGATTTCGGCGGCCGGCATGGCGGCGGGCCTGCTTCACCTGTTCAACCACGCACTGATGAAGGCCTGCCTGTTCCTGGCGCTGGGCGCGGTGTTCTATCGCCTGAAGTCGGTCAACATCCGCGACATGGAGGGCATCGCCCGCCAGATGCCGCTGACCATGGGTGCCTTCGTCGTGGGGGGCTTGAGCCTGATCGGCGTGCCGCTGACTGCCGGCTTCATTTCCAAGTGGTACCTCATGCTCGCAAGCTTCCAGGACGGCCGCTGGTGGCTGGCGGTGTTGATCGTGCTGTCGAGCCTGCTGGCCGTCGTCTACGTCTGGCGCGTGGTGGAGGCCGCCTACCTGCGGCCCCGCCCGCACGGGGCGCCGGCCGTGCGCGAAGCCCCGGTGAGCCTGCTCGCGCCGCTGTGGGGCCTGGCGCTCGCCAACATCTGGTTCGGCCTTGATACCAGCTATTCCTACGGCGCCGCACGATGGGCCGCCGAGGCGCTGTTCCGGGCGGGAGGTCTGCTATGAGCCCGCTGCTCTGGATGCTGGTGACGCCGCTGATCGGCGGCGTCGGGATCCTGCTCGCAAACCGTCAACCCAACGCGCGTGAAGGCGTCACCATCCTGACGGCGGCAGCGCTGATCTGGCAGGTCTGGGGTCTGGCGCCCGAGGTGCTGGCCGGCGGCCGGCCCGAGGCGACCTTCTTCGAGATCGTGCCCGGCATCGAGTTGGCCTTCCGGGTCGAGCCGCTGGGCATGCTGTTCGCGCTGGTGGCCTCGGGGCTGTGGATCATCGCCTCGGCCTATTCCATCGGCTACATGCGCGGCAACCACGAGAAGCACCAGACGCGCTTCTACCTGTTCTTCGCCGTGTCCATCGCCGCCACCATCGGCGTGGCGTTCTCGGCCAACCTGTTCACGCTGTTCGTCTTCTACGAGGCGCTGACACTGGCGACCTATCCGCTGGTCACTCACGCGGGCTCCGCCAAGGCGCGGCACGGCGGACGCACCTACCTGGGCATCCTGATCGCCACCTCCATCGGGCTGCTGCTGACCGCCATCATCTGGACGTGGTGGGCGACAGGCACGACCGAGTTCACCCCCGGCGGCATCCTGGGCCAGCAGATCAAGGGCCCGGAAGTGGGGCTGCTGCTGTTCCTGTTCATGTTCGGCATCGGCAAGGCGGCCCTCATGCCCATCCACCGCTGGCTGCCGGCGGCCATGGTGGCTCCGACGCCGGTGTCGGCCCTGCTGCACGCCGTGGCGGTCGTGAAGGCGGGCGTCTTTTCGGTCATCAAGGTGATCGTCTACGTCTTCGGCTGGGAAAACCTCGCCGCCACCCCCAGCGCCGAATGGCTGCTGTACGTCGCGGGCGGGACCATCGTCGCCGCCTCGCTGATCGCCATGCGGCAGGACAACCTGAAGCGCCGGCTGGCGTATTCCACCGTCAGCCAGTTGTCCTACGTGACCATGGCTGCGGCCATCCTGGCGCCGTTGTCGCTGGTGGGCGCCGCCCTGCACATCGCCGCCCACGCGCTGGGCAAGATCACGCTGTTCTTCGCGGCCGGCGCCATCCACACCGCGGCCCACAAGGACTACGTGAGCCAGCTGGACGGCATCGGCCGGCGCATGCCCTGGACCATGGGCGCCTTCGCCGTCGGCGCGCTGTCCATGATCGGCGTGCCGCCGACCGCCGGCTTCATCTCGAAGTGGTACATGCTGCTGGGCGCCTATGACGTTCAGGCCTGGTTCGCCGTCGGCGTCATCACGCTGTCGACGCTGTTGAACGCCGCCTATTTCCTGCCCATCGTCTACGCGGCCTTCTTCAAGCCGGAGAAGCCCATGCACGCCGACGGCCATGCCCACACGCACCACAACCACGACTACAGCAACCACGGCGAGGCGCCCTGGCCCTCGGTCGTCGCCCTGACGCTGACGGCGGCGGGCACCGTGGCACTGTTCTTCTTCGCCGAAGTTCCGCTGGACCTGGCGCGCCAGATGATCGAGGCCACGCCATGACGAAGACGCCCGAAACCACCGCCCCCCGCAAGAGCCCCGGGCAGGAGGACGGCGGCGGGCTTTCGCTGCCGCCCCTGCCCTGGCTGATCGGCGCGGCCGTCGTGCTGGCCGTGCTGGTGGGCGCCGATGCGCTCATGGACTTCAAGCCGCACTTCGGCGTCGACGGCATCTTCGGCTTCCATGCGGCCTACGGCCTGTTGAGCGGCCTGTTCGTGGTGATCGTCGCCAAGATCGCCGGCATCTTCCTGAAGCGGACGGACACGTACTATGACGCAGATTAGCGCCCTGGTGCCGCCCGGCGTCATCCTCATGATCGGCGGCCTGCTGCTGGCCCTGCTGCGCGGTGCGCCCGCCGCCCGCGCCGTGATCCTGCCGCTGGCCCCGCTGGTGACCCTGTGGGCCGTCTGGCAGGTGCCCGACGCGGTGGTGATGTCGGCGGCCTTCCTGGACTACCGGCTGGACATCGTGGAGGGCGGCGCCCTGTCGCGCCTGTTCGCCACCATCTTCGCCATCATGGCGTTCCTGGGCGGCCTCTATGCCATGAAGCGCGACAGCGTCATGGAACTGGCCGCCGCTTTCATCTATGCGGGCGGGGCGATCGGCGTCTGCTTCGCCGGCGACCTGGTGACGCTGTTCGTCTTCTGGGAAGTCATGGCGATCGCCTCGGCGACCGTCATCTGGGCCAACCGGACCGAAGGCTCCTTCGCCGCGGGCATGCGCTACCTGTTCATTCACCTGCTGGGCGGCGTGCTGCTCATGGCGGGCATCGCCGCATGGGTCGCGGAGACGGGCTCGCTGGACCTGCAAGCCATGACCCCGACCGACGTCGCGACTTGGCTCATGCTGGTGGGTGTGCTGGTCAACGCGGGCGCGCCGCCGCTGTGGGCCTGGGTGGGCGACGCCTACCCCGAAGCGTCGTGGTCGGGCACGGTGTTCCTGTCGGCCTTCACCACCAAGACGGCCGTCTACGTGGTGCTGGTGCTGTTCCCCGGCGTGGCCCTGCTGACGTGGATCGGCCTGGCGATGATCGTCTACGGCATCATCTACGCCCTGTTGGACAACGACATCCGCCGCATCCTGGCCTATTCCATCGTCAACCAGGTGGGCTTCATGCTGGTGGCCGCCGGCATCGGCACCGAGATGGCGCTGAACGGTGCGGCCGCCCATGCCTTTGCCCACATCATCTACAAGGCGCTGCTGCTGATGTCGGCCGGCGCGGTGCTTTACCAGACCGGCATCCGCAAGGCGACCGACCTGGGCGGGCTGGCGAAGACCATGCCCATCACCGCCGTCTGCGGCATCATCGGCGCCTTTGCCATCGCCGGCTTCCCGGCCACCTCGGGCTATGTCAGCAAGTCGCTGATCACCACCGCCGCCGCCGATGCGCATCTGGCGTGGGTGTGGTTCCCGCTGGAAACGGCATCCGCCGCCACCTTCGTCTACCTGGGCCTGCGGTGGCCGTGGCTGATCTTCTTCGGCAAGAACAACAGCGGCCTGACGCCCAAGGACCCGCCGCCGACCATGACCGCCGCCATGGTGCTGACGGCCGTGCTGTGCATCGGCGTCGGCATCTGGCCCTCGGCGCTCTATGGCCTGCTGCCGGCCCCGCCCGACTTCAGCCCCTACAGCGTCTACAAGGTGGTCCACCAGCTTCAGTTGCTGCTGTTCGCCGGACTCGCGTTCTTCGCGCTGAAGCCCCTGCTGCGGCCCAAGCGCACCATCACGCTGGACTTCGACTGGTTCTACCGCCGCTTCGGCACCTTCCTGGCCGCCGAGTTCGGAATGCGCGGCGTGCGCGCCGGCGGCAGCGTGCTGGACGTCTTCCAGGGCGGCCTGCGCCGTTTCGTCACCTTCGTCGAGACCCACCACGGTCCCGGCGGCCTGCTGGCGCGCACCTGGGCCACCAGCACCGCGGTGTTCGGCGTGGTGCTTCTGCTGCTGATCTATCTGATCATCTATTTCGTCTAACGGGGGCCGCCGCACCCGCAGGGTCGGATGACAAGGCCGGAAAGCCGACGGTGGCTTTCCGGCCTTGTGCTATCCATATGAGCGGCTGGAGATTTCCTCGACCTCGGGAGACCGCCGTGCTTCGACGCCTCGTCCTGTCCACCGCCGCGCTGCTTGCCGCCGCCGCCGCCGCCCCCGCCCTGGCCGCCGATCCTCCGGCCGCGCCCTGGCAGTCGCCGCTGTTGCAGGACCACCCGCTGGTCGGCACCTTCGTCGAGGCCTCCACGGGCGTGACGCTGTCGGCGGAAGATGTGCTGTCGCGCGCCACCGACGCCCGCTACCTGATCCTGGGAGAGCGCCACGACAACCCGGACCACCACGACCTCCAGGCCTGGGCGACCGAACAGGTGGTGGAGCGCGGCCGGCGGCCGGCCATCGTCTACGAAATGTTCGAGGCCGACGAGCAGGACGAGATCGACGCCTTCCTGGCCGGCGGCCCCGCCGACGCGGCCGGTCTGGGCGAGGCGGTTGACTGGGCGGAGTCCGGCTGGCCGGCGTGGGAGCACTACCGCCCCATGGCCGACACCGCCGTCGCGCACGGGCTGCCCGTCCTGGCCGGCAACCTGGCGCGCGACACCATTCGCGACATTGCCCGTCAGGGTCTCGATACCCTGCCCGACGACCAGGTGAACCGCCTGGGCCTGCTGGAGCCGGACACGCCCGCCATCCTGGCCGCCATGACCCGCGACGTGGACGAAGGCCACTGCAACCTCATGCCCGAGGAGGCCATCGCGCCCATGGTCACGGTGCAGCGCGCCCGCGACGCCCGCATGGCCGCCGCCATGATCCAGGGGCTTGAGGCCGAGGGCACCGATCAGGCCATCCTCATCACGGGCAATGGCCATGCGCGCACGGATCGCGGGGTGCCCCTGCGCCTGCGCCAGATGGATATTGCGGCCGGGGATGTCCTGGTCATCGCACCCATGGAGGTGCGCGAGGGCATGACCAAGGTCGCCGACTATGCCAAGGCCTGGGGCGGGGAGAGCCGTAACGCGCCGTTCGACATCCTGTACTTCACCCCGCGGCTGGACATGGTCGACCACTGCGAGGAACTGCGCGCCCGCATGGAGAAGAAGAAGGCGGAGTAGCGCCCGCGTACCACCTTGGTCTAAGTTACCTCTTCCGTTCACTTCGCCTGGAAGAGGTCATGCCCATGGTGTTCCGCTCCCTCGCCTTCGCTGCCGCTGCCCTCGTCTCCGCCGCCCTTGTCGTGCCCGAGGCCCATGCGGCGGACCCGGACTGCCACCGCGTCGCCCGCGGCGGTCAGACGGCGCGGGCGACTGTCTACTTCGACACCGGCAAGACCACCATCGCCGCCCACCACCGCAAGGAGTTGGAGCGCGTCGCCTACGACGCCAAGTACCAGATCAAGGTCTGCCTCATCGGTCAGGCGGACCGCCAGGGCAACCCGGAGTTCAACAAGCGCCTGGCGCTCAAGCGGGCGCAGGCGGTGCGGGCACTGCTGATCGACTACGGCGTTCCGGCGGGCGTGCTGGTGCCGGTGTCGGTCGGCGAGGCCTACGGTGCTTTCGGAGGCGACTACAAGGACGGGCAGGAGCGCCGCGTGGAAATCCATTTCCCGCGGCGCCGCGAGTGATCACCCCTACTCCTCGGTCCGGCCGCTGCCCAGGGAGCGCGGCATCCACTTGTGGACGTTCACCGGCCGCCCCTTGTGGCTGCGCATGACGCGCGGGCGCAGCACGTCGGTCAGTGCCGGCGCGCCCCCCGGATCACCCGCGGCGCCGCCGGCGGCGGCCCCGGAGTCCGGCTTGCGGTCGGCGGAACCCTTGCGGCCGTAGAAGTCCATCATGGATTTGAGCGTGATCTCCTCGCCCGGCCCGTTGGCGGCGATGGCGTCGCGGTAGGGGGCATGGTTCTTGGTCAGCTTGGTCAGATGTTCGGCCGAGTGCGCGCCGAACTTGCGGTACACGCTGTCGAGAAGCTGCTTGGCGTCGTCGGGCACCCGGCGCGTCTCCACGTCGGGGCGGCCGTTCTCGAAAGCGCGGTAGATGGTGGGCTCCAGCGGCCCCATCTGGTCGGCCACAAACGTCGCGGGCATCAACTTGCGCCCGCGCGAAGCCACGGCGAAATACGCCTGCGCCAGGTACAGAAGCCGGTGCAGCTTCTGCGGCTGGAGGTATTCATTGTCGTCCAGCGCCCGGTCGAGCATCCAGAACGCCACGTCGAAAGACGAGTCGGCAGCGATACGCCTCATGGCGTGCCTCCGGAACCGATTGATCCTGATTGCGTTCCCAGGACAATAGACTGTCCACGCCGGGGCGCAAGACCCGCCGGCGCTTGACGGCGGCGGCGCAGGCTCCGACTGTTGTCGAAACGGATGGGGATCTGCGTCTCCCCGTCCCTCTCGGGAGCCCGCCACCGTCCCATGTCCCGCCGCTTCATCATCACTCTTCTAATCGTCATCGTGACGCTGATCGCCCTTGGCGCGGCCTTCTGGCGATCCCTGCCCACGATCGCCGAGCATTTGGTGATTTCCCGCCTGGAAGCGCAGGGGCTCGGCCCCGTGGAGGCGGAGGTGGCGCGCGTTGACCTTACGGGGGCTCGGCTGGAGAGCCTGACGCTGGGCGACGGCGCGGCGACGGTCTCAGGCGCCACCCTGGCATGGCGGGCCCGCGCGCTGGCGCCGGAGTCGTTGACCATCGAGTCTCTGCGCCTGACCGGACGCTGGACCGCCGACGACGGCCTGACCCTCGGCCCGCTGGACGCACTGCTGCACGGGTCGGAGGACGGCGGTGCTGCGGCGGACGGATATGCGCTGCCCGTGCCCCGGATCGACCTGCGCGACGCCCGCGCCGAGATCGCCCTGCCCGGCGGCACCCTCACCGCCACTGGCCGGGGCACCATTCTGCGCGCCGAACCCGGCCCGGCCCTGGACCTGACGGCAGAGGTGGACGCGCCCGGGCTGGCGGGCCGCATGAGTTTTCAGGGCACCGCTGCGGGGTCCGGCGCCACGCCCGTCACCGGCGAGGGGCGGGTGCGGCTGACGGCGGCCGGCTTCACCGCCCCCGGCGTCGCCGGCGCCATCGACGGCGAGCTTTCGGCCACGATCGCCATCGGCGCCGATACGGTGACGGTGACGGCGGAAAATCCTGTAACACTCACCCTCCGCGACCTTGCCCCCGCCCTGGCCGCGCCGCTGGCCGACGTTCTGCGCGCCGGGACTTCGGCGGATGGACCAGTGCGGATCACCCTGTCCGGCGCCGAGGGCGGTGCGCCGGCCTTCACCGTCAGCGGCCTGGACGATCCGGCATCCCTGGCCGTGGCGAGCGACGGCCTGCGGTTGGCGGCCGAGGCGGCCGATGCGCGCGCCTCCGCCTCTGCCGCCGGGTCCCTGCGGCTGGAGGACGGCCTGCCGACGGCCGCCCTTCACGACCTGTCGGCCGAGGCCTCGGGGCTGGTGATCGGCGGTGTGCCGATCGGGGGCGCGCTGGCGGACGGCAACGCGACCTTGAGCGCCGCCGGGATTGCGGCGGAAGGCGACCTTGCGCTGTCGACCGGCGCCGCGGAGGTCGGCGACGTCGCCGCCCAGGCGGCTGCGCTGGAGGCCCGGCTGCGCCTCAGTACCCAGGCGGACGGCACCGGCGCCCTCTATGCCGAGCGCGGCACGCTGCGGGTGGAAGGCCTGCGGCCGGCGCCGGATCTGGCGGTAACGGCGCCCGTGGTGCTGACCCTGACGGAGACCGAAGCACCGCTCGTCCGCCTGTCCCCCCTGGAGGGCGGCGACGGACTGCGGGCCGACATCCGGGCGGCCTTCGCCGACCCGGACCTGCGCCTGCGCCGGAGTACGGGCGACGGCGACCGGCTGATCCGCGCCGCCTTCGACCGCCTCGCCGTGGAGGCCGTGGCGCACCTGCCGGAAGGCCGGGCACCGGAGGTGACGGCGATGGACCTGGACGGGTCGGGCGGTCTGCTGACGGTGGACGCCATCACGCTGACCGACGCCGCCATGGACGCCACGCTCGGCCCGCACGGCCCGCGCCTGTCGGTCAGTGGCCGCATGGCGGCACTGCCCGGCGAGCCTTCCGCTTTGGCCGAGCGCTCTCCGCTGCGTCCCTACCGCCTGTCGCTGACCGCCTCCCCCACGGACGAGCCCCGGGCCGCCGAGCGGTTCGCGCTGGAAGTGGACCTGCGCGACGCCGCGCAAACGCGGTTGGCCTCGGCCACCGGCTGGGCCGACCTGGCCGAGGGTACCGGGCGCCTGCGGCTGGACATGCCGCGCCAGGTCTTCGACCCGAAGGCCCTGCGGCCCGAGCACCTGCATGGGGCGCTGGGCACCTTCGCCAGCGGCGTCACCGGGGCGGTCGCGGCCGAGGGAACGCTGGCCTGGGGACCGGGAGGGCTCGACCCCGACCTCAACCTGATGCTGCGGGATCTGTCGCTGAGCCAGGGGTTCGTGACCCTCCGCCGCATCAACGGCGTCATTCGGCTGACCAGCCTGGACCCCCTGCGCACACCGCTGGGCCAGACGGTCTCGGTCGCCATGGTCGAAGCCGGCCTGCCGCTGACCAACGTAACGGCCGACTTCCAGCTCGATGGCGACCGCCTGCACATCGACAGCGCCCGCGCCACCCTCGCAGACGGAACGCTGACGGCCGACCCGGCGAGCCTGCCGCTCGACCTTGCCAGCGGCACCATGACCCTGCGCGTGCGCGACATGCGCCTGGCGCCGCTGGTGGACCTGCTGAACATCGAAGGTCTTGATGCCGCCGGCGCCCTGGGCGGCGAGATCCCGCTGCGGTTCGCCGGCGGCGACGTGGTCATCGACAACGCAGTGCTGCGCAGCCAGGGCCCCGACCGTGTCGCCTATGCGCCCGAGGCCCCGCCCGACGCCCTGTCCGGCGGTGGCCAGAGCGTCGACATGGTGATGGAGGCGCTGGAGGACTTCCGCTACAACACCCTGCGCGTCACCGTGGACGGCCGGGCCAGCGGCGAATTGACAGTGACGCTGCACATCGCCGGCCATAATCCCGCCTTCTATGACGGCTATCCCGTGGAGTTCAACCTCAGCGTCAGCGGCGCCCTGGCGGAAGCCGTCCAGGCCGGCCTGCAGGGCTATCAGGTGCCCGACCGCATCCGCGAGCGCATGATGAACTTCCAGAACGGGCAGTAAGCCGCAGCCATCTTTATCAAAAAGAGGCGTGACGCGCCCTACGATCGCCATTATCAATGGTTTGAATTCATGGTGACGGGGACACGCCGCCCCGCGTGCCCGAGGGAGACCCGGATGTTCCGCTCTGCAGCCTCCATGCCCACAGCCCTGCCCGCCGCACTGGCGGTCCTTGCGGCGCTGGCCGTCGCCGGCTGCCAGCCCACCGTCAAGGTGGAGGCGCCCGACAAGCCGATCGTGATCAACCTGAACGTCAAGATTGAACAGGAAGTCCGCGTCAAGGTGGAAAAGGACGTGGAAGACCTGCTCGAAGACCGCAAGGACCTGTTCTGAGGGGTCCGCCGATGGAGGGACGTATGATGTCGTTGCGAATGTTGCGCCGCCTCGCCGCCGGCTTCCTGGTGCTGCTGGGCCTCGCGGTCGCCGCGCCAACGGGCGCGCTGGCGCTGGACCTGGATACGGCACGGGCGCAGGGGCTGGTGGGAGAACGCTACGACGGCCTCATCGGCCCCGTGCAGGGGAACGGCGAGGTGCAGGCGCTGGTGGCCCGCATCAATTCCGAGCGCATGGACGAATACCGCCGCATCGCCGAACAGCGCGGCGTGCCGGTGTCGGCCGTGCAGAAGCTTGTGGGCGAAAAACTGGTGAACAACGCCGCGCCGGGCACCTTCGTGATGACACCGTCGGGCGACTGGCGGAAGAAATAGGCGTCACGATGCGCCGGCCCGTCCACCGGCGCCGGCGCCGCGACTGCCGCGAACTCAGTGCAGCCGGTTGTACTCCACGCCCAGCCGGCGCGGCCCCAGCCGAATGACGTCGTAGACGATTTCGTAGCGCTTCGCGACGCTGCCGAAATTGACGATGAGGCCCGGCGGCGGATCGGGCGTAAAGGCCTGATAATAGAACAGGGTGCGGTCGACCTCGAAGCTGGTCAGCATGGACCCGAAGCGCGAGGCGATGATGGGCCTCCGGTGCTTCTTGTGGTGCCAGTCCAGGCCGCCGCCGCCATGGCCGCCGCCTTCACCACGGTCGTCGTCGTCGCGCACCGCCTCTTCCTGCGGGCCTGCGCCGTCGGCAGGCAGCAGCCCCTCGATCGGCATGGCTTCGCCCGGCGAGAACGCCGACCGGCCCGCCGACGGCGTGCGGGCAGTGCTGGCGGCTGCGAAGGCCGAGCCGAGCTTGCCGGCGGCGAGGGACATGGCGCAGGAACTCCTTGGGCACGATTTCTTACTATTTAGTTTAGGTCTCCACCGCTCCGCGTCAATCGCGCGACGGTGAAATCGGCCCTTCCCCTTGCGCAACACCTTGCGCATCTTCCGGGAGTCCCGCGCAATCCCTTGCGTTCGGGCCCTCCACCGCGCCATGATCGCAGGATGCCGGTCGGGCCGCCCCCGTCGCCGACGTCGCGGCGGCGCCTGCGCCCGGTCCGCGACTCGAATGACGACACCTCCGAAAGGCGCCCCATGAGCCACAACCTGCTCGTCACCCTGTTCTGCCCCGACCGCACCGGTCTGGTGGCCGCCGTCACCGGCCAGTTGTTCGACATGGGCCTCAACCTGGGGGACACCACCTTCGCCGTCCTCGGCACAGGGGCAGAGTTCACCGCCGTCTGCGAAGCACCGGACGACGTCTCCGCCGACGATGTGGAGCGCGCGCTGAAGGCCCTGCCCGAAGCCGAGGACGCCCGCGTCGAGGTCCGCCCCTTCGGCCTGGACCCGGTCGCCGATCCCTCGGGCCGCATCACCCACCGCTTTTACGTGCGCGGCGGCGACCGGCCGGGGCTGGTCGCCCGCATGGCCGAGGTGTTCGGCCAGTACGAGGCCAACATCGTGCGCATGAGCGCCGAGCACATGCCAGACCTGGCCGGCGGGCAGTACGTGGTGCGCTTCGACGTCAACATTCCCGCCACGGCCGTCGAGCGTTGCCTGAACACCGCCGCCAACACGGCCGGCGAACTGCATCTGACCAGCCATGTGGAAGGCGTCGAGCGCCCGGTTTCCGTCTGATGGAAGAGGGCCGCGTCCTCATCGACAGTCCGGTGCCGCCGGACGACCTGCCGGCGGTGATGCCGGGCGACCTGGTGCGCGCCTGGGATGCGGCGACCATTGCCGCCGAACTGGGGCTGGAGGTCGATCCGCGCGCCACCCGCGGCATCACCTTTCGCGGGCCGGGCGGCGAGGTCACCCTGCTGTTCGAGGACGTCGACGCCCAGGTGTGGATCGCGGGGCTGGAGCGCACGACGGGGCTGGACAGCCCGCACGGCATCTCTGTGTGCTTCCGGCTGCTGGGCCTGATCGAACTGATGGCGACGGCCGCATGGATGCGCGGCCTGTTCGACATCGGCGGTCCGGAGGGGCCGGACATCCACCCGGCCCTCTTCCGGGTGGCCGCCACCATGCCGCTGGGCCGCGATGCCCGCTTCGACCCGCGGGAGTTCGAGCGCCGCACCCGCCCGCTGGTCGGGCCGCGCATGCTGAACTGACCTACTCGCCGGCCGCTTGGCGCAGCGCGTCGGTGTGGCAGCGGAACCGGTTGGACCGCACTTCGGTGACGAGGCCGGAGCGCCTGAAGTCCGCCACCACGCGGCTGGCGGTTTCAGTTGTCACGCCCAGCATGGCGCCCAGATCCTCGCGCGAGAACAGTTCCACCTCGGGTTCCGGCGTGCAGCCGGGCTCCACCTCGGACAGGTGCAGGAACAGCCGGGCGACGCGCGATCGGGCCGAGCCGGTCGACAGCCCGGTGAGCCATTCGTCGGCCTGGCGCACCTGCGCGTGCCAGCGCTTCATGAGTTGGGTGTGCAGGCGCGGGGTCTCCACCGACAGGCGCTTGACCACCTCGCGCGGGAGGCGGCAGACCAGCGCCGGGCGCAGGACCACGGCGCTGTGCTCGTAGGCCTCGCCCACCAGAACCTCCAGCCCTGCCGTGTCGCCCCGGCGCAGAAGGCGCACGATGCGCTGGCCGCCGTCCGGCAGGTACTGCACCAGCTTGACCAGGCCCGAGCGCACGGTGAACAATGCCCGGCCTTCGTCGCCGGCATTGTAGAGCGTTGATCCGGCGCTGAACTCCAATTCGTCGATGGGCAGGTGAATGAGGTCGAAATCGGCCGCCTGAAGATCGGCGAACAGGGCGAGGTCGCGGATGGTGCACCCGGCACATTCCGCCTGTCCCTTCCAGGCCGCTTCGATCCTGCTCTTTCGCAAAGTATCCTCGTCGGTTGGCCGTCGCATTGACGGTCGAAATTTCGATGCCGTCAATTTAGGATCATCCGCATCTCCCGAAAAGGGATAACCGTCGCAAGGATTTATACCCGTGCCCGCCGACGCTTCGCAGTCCGCTCCGCTGCTGGAGGCGCGCGACCTCTCGCGCCCGCCGCTGGGGCCCGTGTCGCTGACGCTCGATGAAGGCCGCTGCCTGGCCGTAACGGGCCCGTCGGGCGCGGGCAAGTCGCTGCTGCTGCGGGCTTTGGCGGACCTGGACCCGACCGAGGGCGCGGTACGGTTCCAGGGCACGGACCGCAGAACCCTGCCGGCGCCGGAATGGCGGCGGCGGGTGTGCTATGTCGCCGCCGAGTCCGGCTGGTGGGCCGAGACGGTGGCCGACCACATGCCGGCCGACGACCAGGCATGGCGGCCGCTGATGGAGGCGGTGGGGCTGGGCGATGCAGCGGACTGGCCGGTTTCCCGACTATCAAGCGGCGAGCGGCAGCGGTTGAGCATCGTCCGCGCCCTGGCCCGGCGGCCGGCTGTGCTGCTGCTGGACGAGCCGACGGCCAACCTGGACGCCGAGGCCGCCACCGCCGTGGAAGGCTTGATCCGCCGCGCGCTGGACGACGGCACCGGCATCATCCTCACCAGCCACGACCCGACGCAGGTTGACCGCCTTGCCGACCATCGTCTGCGCCTGCGCGCCGGACACATGGAGTCAGCCCAATGATCGAGACCACAGAGCCGCTCTCCTGGCTGGATCTTGCCTGGTCGGCTGCGCTGATCCTGCTGGCGGGCGGTCTGTCGGTCGTGTGGAACCTGGGCATCCACCGCCGGCTGGTCATTGCGGGGCTGCGGGCGACGGTACAGCTTCTGCTGCTCGCGCTGGTGCTCGAGGCGCTGTTCGCCACCGCCTCCCCCTGGCTGACCGCGGCGGCGGCGGCCGTCATGCTGGGATTTGCGGCGCGGGAAATCTTCGGCCGCCAGGACCGCCGGCTGGCCGGCGGCTGGGGCTACGGCGTCGGGGGCGCGGCGATCACCGTGGCGGCGACCGTCGTCACCCTGTTCGCGCTCACCACCTCGGTCCGTCCCGACCCCTGGTACGACGCCCGCTACGCCATCCCGCTGCTGGGCATGATCCTGGGCAACGTGATGACAGGCATCGCGGTGGGGCTGAACACGCTGACCGCCGCCTGCGCCCGCGAGACATCGGCCATCGAGGCCCAACTGGCGCTCGGTGCCACCCGGTGGGAGGCCCTGAACGCGCCCATCCGCCACGCTCTGCGCACGGGGCTGATCGGCATCGTCAACAGCATGGCGGCGGCGGGCATTGTGTTCATTCCCGGCATGATGACGGGGCAGATCCTGGCGGGGCAGTCGCCGGAACAGGCGGCGCGCTATCAGCTTCTGATCCTGTTCCTCATTGCCGGAGCGACAGCCATCGGCGCGGTGATGGCGGTGCTTCTGGCGGCGGCGCGCCTGACCGACGACCGCCACCGCCTGCGCCTGGATCGGTTGAGGACTTGATCCTCCGGCGCCTCGAGCGCCGGAGGCCGTTCATGCGCCACGGAGGCTCACGCGCCTGACCGGCGCGGGGTCGCAGTCACAACCCTATGCCCCGGCCGCGAGCCGGCCGGGATGAGCATCACGCCACCAATGCCGTGGCGATGACGGACCACAGGTAGATCATCCCCAGAAGGGCGAGAAGGCCGAAGGTGTCGCGCAGCAGGGCGGCCATGGACATGGTCTCTCTCCTCGGTCAGTTGGTGTGTCGGTGTGTCGGTGTGTCGGTGTGTCGGTGTGTCGGTCGCGAAGCAGTTCACTTAATGTTCCTGTTTGGAGATGAGAACACATGAGGAACGGTGCGTCAACACGGTCTTTTCTCCCTATGCCGCGCGGCCTATATTGCCGCTCATGATCGATACGCCCAGCCGCCCTGTCCCCGTCGACCGCCGCCTGTCCGTCGCCCCCATGATGGACTGGACGGACCGGCACGAGCGCGCCTTCCTGCGCTGCCTGACCACGCGCACGCTGCTCTACACGGAAATGGTGGTGACGGGTGCGATCCTGCACGGCCGCGACCCGGAGCGGTTCCTGGGCTACAACACCGACATCGAGCACCCGCTCGCCTTGCAACTGGGCGGGTCGGACCCGCGCGAGCTGGCCGAATGCACCAGGATCGCTGCCGAATGGGGGTACGATGAGGTCAACCTCAACTGCGGCTGCCCGTCCGACCGCGTCAGCGCCGGGCGGTTCGGCGCATGCCTGATGGGCGAGCCGGAACTGGTGCGCGATTGCCTGGCCGCCATGCGCGAGGCCGCCGGCAGAGGCGGACCGGAAATCACGGTCAAGCATCGCATCGGCATCGACGACATGGACTGCTACGACCACCTGACGCGCTTCGCGGGAACGGTCGCGGAGTCGGGCGTACGCAGCTTTTCCGTCCATGCCCGCAAGGCCTGGCTTCAGGGCCTCAGCCCCAAGGAGAACCGGGAGATCCCGCCGCTGCGCCACGATGTCGTCCACCGCCTGAAGCAGGATTTTCCGCATCTGGAAATCATCCTGAACGGCGGCATCAAGTCCGTGCCCGAGGCGCTGACCCACATCGGCCCGACGGATGGCGTGATGATCGGCCGCGCGGCCTATGAAACGCCGTGGTGCCTGCGCGAGGCCGACCATCTGGTGTGGGGCGAGCCCGCCGACGCCGCGCCCGCCACCCGGCACGAGGCGGTGCGCCGCTACCTGCCCTACATCCAGGCGCGGCTGGACGAGGGCGTGTTCCTCAAGCACATGGCGCGGCACATGCTGGGCCTGTTCCAGGGCGTGCGCGGCGCGCGGGCGTGGCGACGGTATATTTCCGAGAACGCGCCGAACAAGGCGGCGGGCGTGGAGGTCATCGAGGCGGCGCTGGAGTACGTGCCCGAGGACACCGCCATGCAGGCCGCATGACCACCTTCCCCGACAGCG
This sequence comes from Caenispirillum salinarum, assembly GCF_044803115.1. Taxonomy (GTDB): domain Bacteria; phylum Pseudomonadota; class Alphaproteobacteria; order Rhodospirillales; family Rhodospirillaceae; genus Caenispirillum; species Caenispirillum salinarum_A. Next base: position 3,091,602 of record NZ_CP085224.1, read on the forward strand.
AGGCAGACGCCCGACGGCTGCTTTGCGACGAGATGCTGGTGGGCCTCGCCCGCTGGCTCCGCGCCGCCGGGCACGACGCGACAACGCCCGTGCGCGGGGAGCCCGACCAGCGCCTGATCGCGCGGGCCGCGGCACAGGACCGACTTTTCCTCACCCGCGACCGCCCCATTCTCAAGCATCGTGCCGCCGCCGGTCTGGTGGTGGTGCTGGAGTCCGACGACCTGGACCGTCAGGCGGTGGAACTGCGCGACCGCCTGTGCCTCGACTGGCTGGCCGCGCCCTTCTCCCGCTGCCTGGTGTGCAACGTGCCCGTGGCGGAAGCGGGGCCGGAGGACGTGACGCGCATACCCGAACAGGCCCGGCAGCTGCCCGGCCCCTTCCGCGTCTGCCCCGAGTGCGACCGGGTCTACTGGCCCGGCAGCCATGAACGGCGCATGCGGGCACGGCTGGAGGGGTGGGCGACCCTTTAAGGGCCTATGACCAACTGCACCCAGTCCGAGGCGAACCGCGTCACGTTGAAGCTGACCGGCCGCCCCTGCCCGTCCACGTCCAGGGCCTCCGTCACCAGCACCGGGCGGCTTTTGGGCTGGTGGAGGAGGTCTGCCTCGGCCCCGGCCGGCATGCGCGCAATGACGCGGGTCCAGGCGCGGGTGTAGTCCTCCACGCCGTATCGCTTGAGCGTTTCCGTCACCGAGCCCGTCTCGCGGAATCCGACGTCGAAGTCGGGGAAGCGGCGCGCCGGAAGGTATTGCGACGACAGCGAAATGCGCCGGTCGTCGGCCATGCCGATGCTGTCGACCATCATCACCTTGTCCTTGCGCGCCACCCCCAGCGCCTCCGCCACCGCCGACTCCGCCTCCACGATCTCGGCGCGGACGAATTCGTGCGCGGCCTCAAGACCTTGCGCGCTCAGGTTGGAGGAAAAGCGGGTGCGTTTGCCCACCGCGTAGTCGATGACGTGTTCGTGGACGAAGGTGCCACGGCCCTGCTCCACCCGTAACAGACCTTTCTCTTCCATCTCCGCCAGCGCACGGCGCACGGTGTGGCGGTTGACGGAAAAGCGCGTCGCCAGCTCGAACTCGGTGGGCAGGCGCTCGCCGGGCTTGAAGACGCCCTCGCGGATTTCGCTCTCCAGCACGCGCTGGATCTGACGCCAGAGCGCCACGCCCGCGCCGCGACGCCGATCGAGGCCGTCATCCATTCTTCCTGGTCTCCACACTGTTTCCGGGGCTTTGCGTCACAAACCTTTCACCAGGCCACACCTTGCCCGGCGCGTCGGGAGCGGAGTATAACGGGCTTAGATATAGACGTCTAGACAAATATGCAGCTTGTCGAGGCCCCATGACTGAGACCGACACCACCCCCAACGCCCCCACGCCGGAGGTCGCCGCCCGTCAGCGGTGGATGGGGATCCTGGCGCGCACGCCGCTCGCGCGACTGGAGGAGACCTTCGCCGCCCTGCCCGAGGCGCCCGCCTTCACCCACCTGCGCCGGCCGGAGATCGGCTCCGCCCTGGTCCGCGGTCGCGCCGGCGGCTCGGGTGAACGGTTCAACCTTGGCGAGATGACCGTCACCCGCTGCTCCATCCGGCTGAGCGCGTCGGGCACCATCGGCCATGCCTATGTCGCCGGCCGTGCCCGCCGCCATGCGGAGTTGGCGGCCGTGTTCGACGCCCTGCTTCAGACGCCCGACCACCACGACCGCCTCGCCACCGACCTGATCGACCCGGCCGCCGAGGCCATCGCGGCGGCGCGTGCGGAGACCATCGCCAAGACAGCGGCGACGCGGGTGGACTTCTTCACCATGGTGCGCGGAGAGGACTGATCATGACCGCCATCCCCCACGCTTCCGACCTGCGCCCCGGCTTCGCCGACCCGGTGCTGAGCGGCCAGGCCGTCTACCGTGCCGTGCTCAAGGGCATGAGCTACCCCGGCCGCATCCAGCCCCTGCCCGCCACCGTCAACGCCCCGCCGCCGCTGTCGGCGGTCGCCGGCGGCGTGCTGCTGGCGCTGGCCGACCTGGACGCGCCCGTGTGGCTGGACCCGGCCGGGCTCGCCACCGACGACATCGCCGGCTGGCTGCGCTTCCACTGCGGCTGTCCGGTGGTGGAGGACCGCGCGAAGGCGGCCTTCGCCGTGCTGGACACCGCTTCAGTGGCGGACCTGGAGGGCTTCGCGCTGGGCACGCCCGAGTACCCGGAGCGCTCCGCCACGCTCATCATCCAGGTGCCGCGCCTGACCGAAGGCGAGGGACGCACGCTCACCGGGCCGGGCATAAAGGGCTCGGCGCGCCTTCAGGCCGAAGGGCTGCCGGACGGCTTCTGGACGGCGCTGGCCGACAACCGGCTGCTGTTCCCGCAAGGGCTGGATGTGATCCTGGCCGCGCCGGAGGGCCTCGCCTGCCTGCCGCGCACCACCATCGTTTCGGAGTGACCTGATGTACGTTGCCGTCAAGGGCGGCGAGCGCGCCATCGACAACGCCCATCGCCTGCTCGCCGAGGAACGGCGGGGCGACCGGGCGGTGCCGGCGCTCTCGCTGACCCAGATCAAGGACCAGATGACGCTCGCCGTCGACCGCGTGATGACCGAAGGTTCGCTGTACGACCGCGACCTGGCCGCGCTGGCGATCAAACAGGCGCGGGGCGATCTGGTGGAGGCGATCTTCCTCCTGCGCGCCTACCGCACCACCCTGCCCCGCCTGGCCGTCAGCGAGCCCGTGGACACCGCCCGCATGACCATCCGGCGGCGCGTCTCGGCCACCTTCAAGGACCTGCCGGGCGGGCAGGTGCTGGGGCCGACGTTCGACTACACGCACCGCCTCATGGACTTCAAACTGGCCGCCGAGGGTGACGACGCGCCCGAGCCCTGCGAGCGGGGCGAGCCGCGCCAGGAGGCGACCGTGCCGCGCGTCGCCGACCTGCTGGGCGAGGAAGGGCTGATCGAGCCGGAGGTGCCGCGCGACGGCGATTCGGCCGAGCCCGGCGACATCACCCGCGAGCCGCTGGAGTTCCCCGCCGACCGCGCCACCCGCCTGCAAAGCCTGGCGCGCGGGGATGAAGGCTACCTGCTGGGGCTCGCCTACTCCACCCAGCGCGGCTACGGCCGCAACCATCCCTTCGCCGGCGAGATCCGCATGGGCGACGTGGCCGTCGAGATCGTGCCGGAGGAACTGGGCTTCGCCGTCGAGATCGGCGACATCACCGTCACCGAATGCCAGATGATCAACCAGTTCAAGGGCTCCAAGGCCGCGCCGCCGCAGTTCACCCGCGGCTACGGCCTCACCTTCGGCCAGGGCGAGCGCAAGGCCATGGCCATGGCGCTGGTTGACCGCAGCTTGCGCGCAGAGGAGTTGGGCGAGGACCTGACCGCCCCGGCCCAGGATGCGGAATTCGTGCTGTCCCACTGCGACAACGTGGAGGCGTCGGGCTTCGTGCAGCACCTGAAGCTGCCCCACTACGTCGACTTCCAGGGCGAGCTTGTCACGGTCCGCGCCCTGCGCCGGGAACACGAGCGAAAGGAGGCGACCGATGCCGAATGATCCCGCACAGGACACCCTGGACGGCTACAACTTCGCCTACCTGGACGAACAGACCAAGCGCATGATCCGCCGCGCGACGCTGAAAGCCGTCGCCATCCCCGGCTATCAGGTGCCCTTTGCGGGGCGGGAGATGCCGCTGCCCTATGGCTGGGGCACGGGCGGCATCCAGGTGACCGCGGCCGTCATCGGCCCGGACGATGTCTTGAAGGTCATCGACCAGGGGGCCGACGACACCACCAACGCCGTCTCCATCCGCCGTTTCTTCGCCCGCACCGCCGGCGTCACGACCACCGAGCGCACGCCGGAGGCGTCCCTGATCCAGACGCGCCACCGCATCCCGGAAACGCCGCTGACGGAGGATCAGATCCTCGTCTACCAGGTTCCCATCCCAGAGCCCCTGCGCTGGATGGAGGCCCGCGAGAGCGAGACCCGCAAGATGCACGCGCTGGAGGAATACGGCGTGATGCATGTGAAGCTCTACGAGGACATCGCCCACCTGGGCCGCATCGCCACCAGCTACGACTATCCGGTGCGGGTGAACGGGCGGTATGTCATGGCGCCCTCGCCCATCCCCAAGTTCGACAACCCGAAAATGAACATGATGCCGGCGCTCCAGTTGTTCGGCGCGGGGCGGGAGAAGCGCATCTACGCCGTGCCGCCCTACACCCGCGTGGAAAGCCTGGACTTCGAGGACCATCCCTTCGAGGTGCAGAGCTGGGACGAGACCTGCGCCCTCTGCGGTGCGACCGACAGCTACCTTGACGAAGTGGTCGTCGACGATGCGGGCGGGCGCATGTTCGTCTGTTCCGACACCGACCACTGCACCCAACGCACCGCCAGCCGGGAGGCCGCCGAATGACCGCCGCCGCCATGGACCTTTCCGCCGAGACGCCGCTTTTGCGTGTGCGCGACCTCACCCGCCTGTATGGCGACCGGGTGGGCTGCGAGGGTGTGTCCTTCGAGTTGTGGCCTGGCGAGGTGCTGGGCATCGTGGGCGAGAGCGGGTCGGGCAAGACCACCCTGCTCAACACCCTGTCGGCCCGGCTGGAGCCGTCGGCCGGCAGCGTGGAATACGACACCCGCGACGCCGGGCTGACCGATATCTACCAATTGTCCGAACCCCGCCGACGCCTGCTGACCCGCACCGACTGGGGCATCGTCCACCAGAACCCGCGCGACGGCTTGCGCATGGGCGTCTCCGCCGGCGCCAACATCGGCGAGCGCCTGATGGCCGTCGGCGCCCGCCACTACGGCAACATCCGCGCCGACGCGCTGGACTGGATGGGCCGGGTGGAAATCCGCGACGAGCGTGTGGACGACCTGCCGCGTACCTTCTCAGGCGGGATGCAGCAGCGCCTTCAGATCGCGCGCAACCTGGTCACCGGCCCGCGGCTGGTGTTCATGGACGAGCCGACGGGCGGGCTGGACGTGTCCGTCCAGGCGCGGCTGCTGGACCTGTTGCGATCCCTTGTGACGGGAATGCGGCTGTCGGTGATCCTGGTCACGCACGATCTGGCCGTTGCCCGCCTGCTCGCCCACCGGCTGATGGTGATGAAGGACGGCCGCGTGGTGGAACAGGGCCTGACCGACCAGGTGCTGGACGACCCGCACCACCCCTACACCCAGTTGCTCGTCTCCTCCGTGCTCCAGGTCTGAGGAAAGCCCATATGTCCCCCGTCATCCAGGTCCGCGACCTGACCAAGGATTTCGTCCTGCACACCCAGAACGGCGTCCGCATTCCCGTCTTTTCAGACCTCAGCCTTGAGGTGAAGGCCGGGGAGTGCGTCGGATTGCACGGCCCCTCCGGCGCCGGCAAGTCGACGCTTTTGCGCGCGCTCTATGCCAACTACAAGCCCGACAGCGGCGCAGTGATCGTGTCCCACGACGGCGGCGCGGTCGACATGGCAACGGCCGAGCCCCGCGCGGTGCTGGACGTGCGCCGGCGCACGCTGGGCTACGTCAGCCAGTTCCTGCGCGTCATCCCCCGCGTGCCGGCGCTGGACGTGGTGGCCGAGCCGCTGGTCGCACTCGGCATCCCCGTCGACGCCGCCCGCGAGAAGGCCGCCGCCCTGCTCGCCCGGCTGAACATCCCGGAACGCCTGTGGCACCTGGCGCCGGCGACCTTTTCGGGCGGCGAGCAGCAGCGCGTCAACATCGCGCGCGGGTTCGCCGCCGACTATCCCGCCATGCTGCTGGATGAACCGACGGCCTCGCTGGATGCCGCGAACCGCGATACGGTGGTGGCGATGATCCAGGAGGCGAAGGCGCGCGGCTGCGCCATCGTCGGCATCTTCCACGACGCCGACGTGCGCACCCGCGTCTGCGACCGCCTTTTCGAGATCGGAGCCCGTGACCATGCCGCGTGACACCCAGACCGCAAAGCCGACCGACACGACGACGACCGCCGAGGCCAACCGCTCCATGAGTTCCGAGATGATCCTGACCAACGCCCGCGTCGTCTGCCGTGACCGCGTGCTCGACGACGGCACGGTGATAGTCCGCGACGGCCGCATCATCGAGGTGGCCGAGGGGCGGTCCGAGGCACCCGGCGCGCTCGACCTGAACGGCGACTATCTGCTGCCGGGCCTGATCGAGATGCACACCGACAACATGGAAAAGCATTTCGTGCCGCGCCCCGGCGTGCTCTGGCCCTCGCCGCTGGCCGCCGTGCTGGGGCACGACCTCCAGGTGGCGGGCGCGGGCATCACCACCGTCTTCGACGCCATCTCGGTCGGGGAATACGCCGAGAAGGGGCCGCGCCGGCAGATCCTGGGGCAGAGCCTCACCGCCGTGAAGCACGCCCTGTCCGAAGGCCTGTGCAAGGCCGACCACCTGTTCCACCTGCGCTGCGAGGTCTCCGACCCCTGCGTGGTGGAGATGTTCGAGCCCTACGCCCACGACCCGCTGGTGCGCCTCGTCTCGCTCATGGACCACACGCCCGGCCAGCGCCAGTGGACCGACGTCAGCAAGTACGTGCAGTACAACAAGGGCGAAAACTGGACGGAAGACGAACTTAACCGCCGCATCGAGCGCCTGAAGGCCGAGCAGGACAAGTACGCCGCCAAGCACCGCAAGGCCGTGGTGGCGCTGGCGAAGGAATACGACATCCCGCTCGCCAGCCACGACGACGCGACGGAAGACCATGTGCGCGAGGCCGTGGCGGACGGCGTGGTGATCTCGGAATTCCCCATCACCATGACGGCGGCCTGCCTTGCGCGCGAGCACGGCCAGAAAACCATCATGGGCGCGCCCAACGTGGTGCGCGGCGGCTCGCACTCGGGCAACATGTCGGCGCTGGATTGCGCGCGGGAGGGGCAGTTGGACGGCCTGTCGTCGGACTACGTGCCATCCTCGCTGCTGTTCGCCGCGTTCCTTCTGCACGAAAAGCTCGACCTGCCGTTGCACGAGGCCGTCGCCAAGGTTTCGGCCAACGTGGCGGACATGGTGGGGCTGGCCGACCGGGGCCGCATCGACACGGGCCTGCGCGCCGACCTGGTGCGCGTCACCCACACCGAGCACACCCCGGTCGTGCGCGAGGTCTGGGTCACGGGAGAACGGGTCTGCTGATGCGGGACAACACACCGCTTAACGCCTACCGCTACGCCATCTACTACTCCCCGGCACCCGACGAGCCGCTGGCCGAACTGGGGCGACAGTGGCTGGGCCGGGACCCGCACGACGACGTTTCCCACCCCCGGCCGCAGGTGACCGGGGTGGCGGCGGAGCGCATGGCGGAACTGACGGCGGACGCCCGGCGCTACGGCCTGCACGCCACCATGAAGGCGCCCTTCCGCCTCGCGCCTGGCCGCGATCCGACCGAATTGCGCCGGGCGCTGCGGGAGTTCACGCTCATCCGCCGCGATGTGCTGATTCCGCGCCTGGAACTGTCGGACGCGATGGGCTTTCCCGCCCTGGTACCGGCAGAGCCCTGTCCCGCGCTGGAGGCCCTGGCGGCCGACTGCGTGCGCGCCTTTGACCTGTTCCGCGCCGACCCGACGGCAGAGGAAGTGGAGCGGCGCAAGGCCAAGGGGCTGACGGCTGCGCAGAAGGACCACCTGCTGCACTGGGGGTATCCCTACGTTTTCGAGGATTTCCGCTTCCACATGACGCTGGCCGGCCCCATCACCGACAATGACGAAAGGGCGGCCGTCATGGCGGCGCTGCATGATCATTTCGACACGGTGCTGGACAAGCCCCTGTGCATCAAGTCCCTGTGCCTGTTCACGGAACCGGAACAGGGGGCGCCATTCCGCCTGTTCTGCCGCGACCGTTTCGGGTGACACGATCTGCTAAGGGTTAATTATATAGTCCGAAAGTATACTTAATTACGCTTTTAAATCCCGCATTGCAGCGTAATCTTCCATCCTTGAACCGGTGGCATAGCGGGATACCGCTCATGCTGCTTCGAGGGTAGAGAGGCCGCGCGCCATGCGCGCGGAACATGTGCGAGAGTGGGCGAATGAAGACCTTTCGGATCATGACCCGTTTCTGGCTGATCGTCGCCGTGGTGGCGGTCGGCATGACCATGCTGACGGCCTACGGCCTGTATCAGTTACGCGCGAACCTCGTGGCACAGGAAAAAAGTGCCCTGCAGAACGTTACTGATGCGGCGATGTCGCTGGTGGCGGACTATCAGGACCGTGCCGCGTCCGGCGAATTGACGACCGAGGAGGCCAAGGCGCAGGCGCTGGCGTCGCTGTCCACCTACCGTTACGGCGATGACGGGTACTTCTTTGTGATCGACAAGCAGGGCGTCTTCCTGATGCACCCGATGCCCAAGCTGGTCGGCCAGAACAAGATCGACCTCGCCGACCCCAACGGCGTCCAGATCCTGCGGGAAATGATCAACGGCGTGAAGACGGGAGGCACCGCCTACGTCGAGTACATTTGGCCCAAGCCGGCGATAAACGCCGACGCCCCGAAGATCAGCTACGCCGCCGAGTTCACCAAGTGGGGCTGGGTCGTCGGCACCGGCGTCTACGTCGACACCATCGACACCAAGTTCTGGGCGGTGGCCCTGCCCTACATCGCCATCGCGCTCGTGATGCTCGGCGCGGTGCTGGCCGGCGCGCTGTGGATCAGCCGCTCCATCACCCGTCCGCTGAGCGCCCTGACCGGCGGCATGCGGGCCCTGTCGGGCGGCGACAAGTCCATCGAGGTCGGCTACACCGACGAGCCCAACGAACTGGGCGACCTGGCCCGCGCGCTGCAGGTCTTCAAGGATGCCGCCATCGAGCAGGACCACCTGCGCGCCGAGCAGGAGGCCGAGAACGCCCGCAAGCTGGAGCGTCAGGCCAAACTGGAAAACCTGACGGCCAGCTTCGACAAGACCGTCATCCGCCTCATGGCGACGGTGGAAGGCTCCATCGACGGCCTGCGCACCGCCGCGCACAGCCTGGACGTGGGCGCGCAACACACAGCCGAACGCTCCACCCGCGTCTCCGCCGCCTCGGAACAGGCTTCGGCCAACGTGCAGACCGTCGCCACGGCCGCCGAGGAACTGTCGGCCTCCATCCAGGAGATCACCCGCCAGGTCAGCCGCTCCTCGGAAATCGCCGCCTCGGCGGTGGAGGAAGCCCGCCGCACCGACGGCATCGTGCGCGGCCTGGCCGACAGCGCGGCCAAGATCGGCGAAGTGGTGAAGCTGATCACCGATATCGCCGAGCAGACCAACCTGCTGGCGCTGAACGCCACCATCGAGGCCGCCCGCGCCGGTGAGGCGGGCAAGGGCTTCGCCGTGGTCGCCAACGAGGTGAAGAGCCTGGCCAACCAGACCGCCCGCGCCACCGAGGAAATCGCCGGCCAGATCGGCGCCGTCCAGTCCACCACCCACGAGGCCGTCAGCGCCATCGAGGCCATCAGCGGCACCATCGCCGAGATCAACGAGATCACCTCGGCCATCGCCGCCGCCGTGGAGGAACAGGGCGCCGCCACCAGCGAGATCAGCCGCAACGTCCAGGAGGCCGCCCAGGGCTCGCAGGAGGTCTCCGACAGCATCGCCGGCGTCTCCGAGAGCGTGGACGAGACCAAGGCCGCCGCCGGCCAGGTCAACAGCGCCGCCCACGACCTGGAGAACGAGGCCGAGACGCTGAAGTCGGAGGTGGAAACCTTCCTTGAGGGCATCAAGGCCGCCTGAACCGGCGGTTGCACTCAGGCATCGCCCATTGCTACCATGGAAACGGCGCGACCCTCTGCGGCTCGCGCCGTTTCTCTTTCGGAAACAAGGCTATGGCCCGCTCGCCCTTCTTCTCCCGCCTGATCGACCGCGTCGTCCCGGAAACCCTCATCAAGCGGCTTTCCGCCGGCGAGGAGAAGACCGCCGAGGAGACGGAAAACGCCTATGACGACGATCCGCCGGACCTGTCGCTGGAAGAGCTTCTGAAGGAAGACATCGGCGCCTTCGGCGGCAAGATGCACATCATTTCGCTGGTGGAGTTCAAGGAGGCCATCGGCTCGGCCAAGTGGCTGAAGCTGTCCACCAACATCATGCTGATCGCCGAGGGCGTGCTGCGCTCGCGCCTGGGGCACGCGCATTCCTACGTGCAGCGCGGAACGGACATGTTCCTTCTGGGCTTCCGCGGCCTGTCCGACACCGCCGCCAAGCTGCGCGCGGTGGAGGTGGCCGAGGAAATCGGCGGGCGGCTCGCCGGGGCCGCCTTCGGCAGCAAGCAGGCCCTGGTGCGCACCGCCGAGGTCGATCCCGAGGACCTTCTGACCGAGGACGGAGAGCTTGACGAAAACGTCCTGCACGCCGCCGTGGCCGAAGGCGAGAGCGTCCAGCCCGTCTCTCCCAGGGAGGCGGAGCGACGGCACTTCCACCAGGCCAGGGTGGAAAAGGCGTCCGGGCACCGCCCGCTGCCCACCACCGACCCGACGGCACTCAAACAGCCGGGCCGGCGCTTCTGGACGGGCTCTGGCACAGCCACCCGCGACGACGGCCGCCGCCGCCAGTGGGAGACCGAGGGCGCGGGTGCCGACTACGACGACGCGCCGTCCGAGTCCGATCCGCTGGCCGAGGCGGCCGCCCGCACCGCGGCCGCGCAACCGCGCATCAAACCGCTGGTCAAGCCGCTGAGCGAGGCCGAACGCCGCCACTTCGAGGCCATGCACGGCGGCATGCTCGCCACCCTGGGGCCGGAGGATTATGTCCGCTCCGGCGGGTCCGTCCTGGATGCGACCGATCGGCTGAAGGACGGCGCCGGGGCTTGGTCGCCAGACGACGAGGCGGCCGCGGATGCCCCGCCGCAGGACCCGGCCACACGCAACCCCGCCGCGGTGGAGGCCATGCTCCGTCCCTGCTGGACCGCCGCCACGGAAGCCGCCGACACGTTCCTTCTGCGCCCGCGCCTGACCGGCGGCAGCGTGCCCGCCGGCGAGACCCGGGCGCCCGGGGCAGACAACGACGCCATGGTCGCCGCCAAGGCCGTCGAGATCCTGGAGCAGATGGCCGAGAAAGCGCCGGGCGCGGTTCTGGTGGTGCCGCTCCATTGCCTCTCCTTAAGCGATCCGGACCGGCGCCCGGCGGTGCTGGGCGCGCTGACCAAGGCCTCCGCCGCCACGCGCATGAAGGCGTTGCGCGTGGAAGTGGTCGGCATCACGCAGCAGACACCGGCGGCCCGTGTCATGAACGCCATCGACGCCCTGCGCCCCATCGTCCGCGAGGTCGCCCTGCGCACCGACCTCGCCCAGCCCGCCCGCGTCGTCTTCGGCTTGCGCGGCGTGCTTGTGGGGGCGGACGCCGAGGACCTGAAGGACCGCGCGCCCGAGGTCATGGCGGGGCGCATCACGGCGCTGGAGGAAAAGGCGCGGCTCGGCGGCGCGGCCGGCAGCTTCCTGTGGGGCCTGCGCAAGCGGAGCGAGATCGCCCTGGCGCTCGACCACGGCATCGGCGCTGTGGGCGGACCGGCGTTCTCCCGCGATATCCCACCGCCGGGCAAGGTGCTGCGGCTGTCGAAGGGCAAACTGCTGGGGAAGACCGCATAGGACGCGGGAGGTGCTTTTTGCTCTCTTGACGATTATTGAGGTCGAGAATACAACCCTTGATGTTTCACACATCAATGGGGATTGGATCAGTGGCAAACATCAAGCTTGTTCGGGTACGCGACCCGGAGACGCTCATGTACCTCAACCACGAGGGCAAGTTCGTCCGGGAGTACGCGCCCGCCGACTGCATTTTCCGCATGCGCGAGACCGACGGAAAGGTCACGCTCCAGCATGATTTCGAGCGGACCTACCTGCACGCCTGCGGCACCCTGAAGGAAGCGCTGGAGCCGGCGACCGGCCTTTTCGAGCGTTTTCACTGCCCGGAGACCTTCTGCACCTACGCGCGCTTCAGCAGCGCGCCTCAGGGCACCGCGGCGGACAGCGCCGACCGGCTGCCGGAGGTCAATCTGCTGATGGAGGAAACCGACGAGCTTCCGCTCCAGATGATGCCGATCGGCAACTACCAGATTCTCAGCGACAGCCAGATCCAGGAGCTGGAGGCGCTGGGCAAAGGCGGCGGTCCGCTGGGTCAGTACGGAAAGAAGACGTCGCAGGGCGATCAGGACATGGCCGACCTGGTCAAGTGGGTCGGCAACGCGCCGGAGTCCGAGCAGCCGCACATGTGGATGAACGGCCAGCTCAAGGACGGGTCCGAGGTTCGGGTGTGCATGCGCGGCAACGCCAGCATCACCATCATCCGCCAGAAAACCCTCAGCGCCGCCGGCAAGCAGGCGTGGGAGGACTACAAGCGCGACAATCCCGAAGAGGAGTGGTCGGAGACCGTCGAGACCGTCATCAAGTACACCAGCGGCAACCGGACGTTCTGGCAGAACGCCATTTTCTTCGGTGAACAGGCGCTGGTCGGTCAACTGATCTGGCAGGCCGCCACCATCGTCACGAAGCTGATCTCCAAGGGCCTGACCAAGCTGTTCACCGAGATCGCCAAACGCGGCGTCATGCGGGCGCTGACGGCCGCCGAAGCGCGCGGTCTGCAGGCGGCCATGACGCAGCAGCGGTGGTACGTCAAGATCGTGTCGTGGATGGCGTCGGGCAGCAGGGGCGCCCGGTTCCTGGCCGGCACGTTCAACTTCGTCGTCACGCTCGTGATCTTCATCGTGATCTCGTACTTCATCCTGCCGCTCATCTTCAAGAAGCAGCGGTGCTCTACATACCTGTACAATTTCACGAACAGGAGGCTTCAGGTCAGCACCGCCTACCTCTACAACGTGCCCACCACCACCCAGGACAACGCGCCCGAGACGCCGTACATCCTGCCGGAGGTGACCGGGGTCGGCCGGTGGATCACCGTGCACGGGATCGACATCGAGGTGACCGACAAGGTCGTTCACGGCATCGCTTTCGACTTCGAAAACGACAGCACCTTCATGCAGGGCTTCGGCGCCCTTCTGATGGCACAGGACGCCGAGCAGACCGAAAAGGTGCTCTACGCCATGGTCAGCGTGCCGTGGGTGGAGTCCAACTCCATCGGGCTGTCCACGGCCAGCGCGCCGGCCAGCTACAAGTCCCTGTACGACAGCATGGACGGCCAGCACAAGCAGGAGAACCTGACGATCGACGAAAGCGGCCGTAAAGCCGAAGTCGGTATCAACGCCCTGACCGGCTCCGACCACCTGTATACCGCACAGGTGAACATCAAGAGCATCTGACGCACACGCGGAAACGGAACACGCCCGCCTTTTCCGGCGGGCGTGTTTTCCATGTCCCGGACGGGCGTGTCCGCCCGCCCTCAAGCCCCCGATCGCGGCGGCTTGTAGCCGCGCAGCAGGAATTCGCGGCCGACCTTGACGCGCGGCTCCCCGTCGTATTCGACCACGTCGGCGGTAGCGTAGGTTTCGTTCCACTCGGACGGCAGATAGCTGCCGGTGCCGATGACGTCGATGGGCGCGCTTGCCAGCGCCATGACCTTGCACTTGGCGGGCGAAAAGCCCGACGAGGCGATGATCTTCACCTTGGGGAAGCCTGCGGCATTCAGTTGCTCGCGCGCGTGCCAGATGGCGGCGGCGGAGACGCCGGTGCCGATCAGGTGCTTCAGTTCCGCCTCGGTGCGGTAGCCGCGGATGGCCTTGGGGGCATTGCGCTCCAGCACGTCGTAGCTCGCCTGGGTATCCAGCCCTTCCACGTAGCGGCCGCCGTGGGTGTCGAGGCGCACGCCGATGCGCCCTTCCGCCGCCAGTTCGGGGAAGCGCTTGCAGACCTCCAGCGAGTCCGTGATCTCCTGCCCGAAGTAGTCGACCAGGACGATGAGCATCTGGTCCGGGAAGGTCTCGTGGAACATCTCGGCCGCACGCACGGTCGATCCGGCGTAGCCTATCAGGGCGTGCGGCATGGTGCCCCGGCCTTCGGCCTGGCCGAAGTAGTGCGCCGTGGCGTCGGTGGCGTTTCCGATGAAGCCGACGGCGCCGGCACGGCGCCGCGCCGTCTCGCTGCCGACGGACGCGGCATAGGCCATCAGTTCCGACATCTCGGTGCCGGCGCAGTGGCGGGCGTCCATGGCGAGGAAAGCGACCTGCGGCAGTTCCTCGCACATGGCGTGGGCGTTGTAGGCCGCGACGCAGGCGGCGCCCAGCTTCTGCAGGAACACGGTTTCCAGATCCACCAGCGCGGCGAACGAGCCGCGGATGTAGATCATGGGCTCGCCGGCACCGACCCAGTCGCCCTCGCGGTAGCGTTCCTCCACCTCGAAGGCCTCGCCGCGCTTCTCGCCGATGCCGCGCAGCCAGCCGCAGGCGAGTGCGCCGGCGTAGAGCACCGGGCGGCGCATGAAGACGGCGTAAGTGACCTGCGCATCCCCGAACTTGAGCACCACGTCGCGGGTGCGGCGGAAATACTTGTCGGTCCAGCCGGGAAGGTCCTCCAGGCCGGGCCAAAGGGTGATCGGGTCGGGCTTGCTGCCGTCCATGATGGTCTACCGCCTTGAAAACGCGGACGGCCGGCGCTCGCACCCGCACTGCGGCGGGGCGCGCGCCGGCCGTGCGCGGGTCTTATTGGGCCGCTGTGGCGGCGGCCTGCTGCTGGGCGCGCTCTTCCTTCAACGCTTCCGCGATGAGGAACGCCAGTTCCAGCGCCTGACGCCCGTTCAGGCGCGGGTCGCACAGCGTGTCGTAACGGTCGGCAAGGCCGGCCTCGGTGATCGCCTGGGCGCCGCCGATGCACTCGGTCACGTCCTGGCCGGTCATCTCGAAGTGGACGCCGCCGCCGTGGGTGCCCTCCATGCGGTGGACGGCGTAGAAGCCGCGCACTTCCTCCAGGATCTTGTCGAAGGAACGGGTCTTGTAGCCGTTGGAGGTCTTGATGGTGTTGCCGTGCATGGGGTCGCAGGCCCACACCACCTTGCGGCCTTCGTTCTTGATGGCGCGCACCAGGGCCGGCATCTTCTCCTGCACCTTGTCGTGGCCCATGCGGACGATGACGGTCAGGCGCCCGGCCTCGTTGTTGGGGTTGAGCACGTCGCACAGGCGCAGCAGGTCGTCCGGGTCCATGGACGGGCCGGCCTTGACGCCCAGCGGGTTCTCGACACCGCTCAGGAACTCCACATGCGCTTCGTCCGGGTTGCGGGTGCGGTCGCCGATCCACAGCATGTGGGCAGAGCAGTCGTACCACTTGCCGCTGGTGGAATCGATGCGGGTCAGCGCCTGTTCATAGGGCAGCAGAAGGCATTCGTGGCTGGTGTAGAAGGCCGTCTCGCGCAGCTGCGGCACCTTGTCGGCGGTCAGGCCGCAGGCTTCCATGAAGCCGAGGCTTTCGCCGATGCGGTTGGCCAGTTCCTCGTAGCGCGCCGCTTCCGGGCTGTCGGCCAGGAAGCCCAGCGTCCACTGGTGCACCTTGTGCAGGTCGGCGTAGCCGCCCTGGGCGAAGGCGCGCAGCAGGTTCAGCGTGGCGGCGGCCTGGTTGTAGCCCTGCACCATCCGCTGCGGATCGGGCACGCGGGCGGCTTCCGTGAAGTCCGGACCGTTGACGATGTCGCCGCGGTAGCTGGGCAGTTCCACGCCGTCGATGGCTTCCGTCGGGGCCGAGCGCGGCTTGGCGAACTGGCCGGCCATGCGGCCCACCTTCACCACCGGGCACGACGCGCCGAAGGTCAGCACCACGGCCATCTGAAGCAGCACGCGGAAGGTGTCGCGGATGCCGTCGGCGGTGAAGTCGGCGAAGCTCTCGGCGCAGTCGCCGCCCTGCAGCAGGAAGGCCCGGCCCTCGCAGACCTCGGCCAGGTGGCGGCGCAGGTTGCGCGCCTCGCCGGCGAAGACCAGCGGCGGCATCGCGCGCAGGGTCTTCTCGGTGGCGGCCAGCATGTCCGCGTCCGGATAGACGGGAACCTGCTGAATGGGCTTGCTCCGCCAGCTATCCGGTGTCCAGGTCCCAGCCATCTCGGTAATTCCCTTACTCAGACCACGTGAAGGTGTTCATGGAAAGTCCACGGTATACGACGCGCGGGACTCAATTGCAACGTCGGGGGACCTTCCAACACGGCCTGTCGGGGATCAACCGTACTTCCGGATGAAGCCGTCCACGCCCAGCGTGCGGAAGTCCGGCAGCGCCCGGGTCAGCGCCTCGTGGTCCCAGTCCCACCAGGCGATGCGCTTGAGCGCCGCCTGGGTTTCGGGCGGAAAGCGCTCGCGGATGGGCTTGGCGGGAACGCCTCCGACGACGGCGTAGTCGGGGACATCCTTGGTGACCACCGCCCCGGCGCCGATGATGGCCCCGGTGCCGATGCGCAACGCCCCCATGAGCGTCGCGCCATGGCCGATCCAGACGTCATGGCCGATCACCAGCTTGCGGGAGCGCCGCCACTCGAAGAACGAGGCGTCGTCCTCGCCCATGCCGTACATGGCGCTGCGGTACTGGAAATGGTGCTGGCACGGCCGGTCCATGGGATGCTGGCCGGGGTTGAGGCGCACGGCGGCGGCGATGTTCACGAACTTGCCGACGGTGGTGTAGATGACGTCGCCGTCCTCGCCGATATAGCTGTAGTCGCCGAACGTGCTTTCGGACACGCGGGTGCGGGCGCCGACCTCGCAATAGCGGCCGAAGGTGCTGTCGCGCACCTCCGCGCTGGGATGCAGGAAGGGCTCGACGCCGAGCGTCGTGGGCAGGGTCTCGCTGTCGATCATGGTGCGGAAGGCCTAGATGAACAGCTTGCGCAGGCGCTGCGACAGGATGTCGAGGATCGAGACGCTGAGGATGATGATGATCATCACCGCCGCCGTTTCGGCATAGTAGAAGCCGCGGATGTACTCCCACAGCACCTGACCGATGCCGCCGGCGCCCACGATGCCCAGCACGGTGGCGGATCGCACGTTGCTCTCGAAGCGGTAGAGGGAATAGCTGATCCACAGCGGGATCACCTGCGGGATGACGCCGAAAATCACCTCGTGCAGCCAGCCGGCGCCGGTGGCGCGGATGCCCTCCACCGGACGAGGGTCGACCGCCTCGACGGCTTCGGAGAACAGCTTGGCGAGGATGCCGGTGGTGTGGATGAACAGCGCCAGCACGCCGGCGAAGGGCCCGAGGCCGACCGCCACGACGAACAGCATGGCGAAGACCATCTCGTTGATGGCGCGGAAGGCGTCCATCAGGCGGCGCATGGGCTGCGTGATGTACCAGGGCGCCATGTTCTCCGAACACAGGATGCCGAAGGGGATGGACAGCGCCACCGCCAGCGCCGTGCCCCAAACGGCGATCTGCACCGTCACCACCATCTCCGACACATAGTCGCGCCAGTTGGTGAAGTCGGGCGGAATGAACCCTTCGGCGAAGCGCACCATGTTGGGCCAGTATTCCACCAGCGCGGCGGGGCGCATGTCGGCCCCTTCCCACGACAGCACCAGCGCGGCCAGCAGACCGGCCCAGCCGAGGTAGTAGAGCATCGACTGCCTGAGATCGCGCCTGGGCGGCTCGAGGCGGTGGGTTCGCGCGGACGCGGCGGCGTTGGCGGCGGTCATGGCGGATAGACTCCGGCGGATCGGGCAGATCGGATCAGGATCGGGAAAGAGCGCGGCGCCGCCCGCACCGGACGGCGCCGCGCGCTGGGTCAGAGGCTTAGGACGCGGACTTCGGCTGCTTCGCGGCCAGTTCCTTCAGCTCTTCCAGCTGGGCGTCGATCTCGGCGATCTGGTCCTTCTTCTCCTGCTCGCTGAGGTTCTCGTTGCCCGCGATCTTGGCGCGGTTCTTGAAAAGCTCCAGCTGGCGAATGGGGATCAGCTGCGCGTTGGACGACGGCTGGAACGGCGCCCAGCCCAGGTCGGACAGGACCTTCAGTTCCTCATCCACCTCGGCCTGGTCGCCGATGCGGCCGTAGGTCATGAAGAACTTCATCACCTCGGCCTTGGCGGGCTCGGCCAGGTCGTTGCGCCAGACGATGGGGTCGGACGGGATCAGCGGCGACTTCCAGATCACCTTGACGTCCTTGGCCATGTCGGGGTGCGTCTTCTGCATGCGGCGCAGGTTCTCGGTGTTGTTGGTGGAGACGTCCACCTGCTTGTTCGCCGCAGCCACCAGGTTCGTCTCGTGGTTGGCGTTGCGCACCGTCTTGAAGCAGTCCTTCGGGTCGGCGCCGTTCTGGGCGAAGACGTAGTAGGACGGCACCAGGAAGCCGGACGTGGAGTTGGGATCGCCATAGCCGAAGTTCAGGCTGCCGTTGCACTTGAGCACGTCTTCCAGGGACTCGAGCGGGCTGTCCTTGTGGGTGACCAGCAGCGACCAGTAACCGGGGTTGCCTTCGACGTCGACGGTCTGCGCGAAGATGGAGCCGTTGGCGCGGTCCACCGCTTCCATGGCCGACTTGTTGCCGTACCAGGCGATGTCCACCTTGCCGAAGCGCATGGCCTCGATGATGCCGGCGTAGTCGGTGGCGAAGAAGGGCTTCACCTCCATGCCGGTCTGCTCTTCCATGTCGGCCAGGAACGGCTGCCAGATGGTCTTGAGGTTCTGAGTGGACTCGGTGGAGATGATGCCGAAGTTCAGCTCTTCCGGCTTGTCGGCGGCCTGGGCCGTCAGGGCGGAAAGGCTGACGGTCGCGGCGGCGGCGACGGCGACGAGGCTGCGGAAATGCATTGCGATGGGGCTCCCGTACCTGGGTGGGTGGTGAGAAATCGGAAAGGGTCTGGCGGGGTCGTGGCCTCAGCCGGCGGCGAAGGCCGGCTCGGGCATGGCGCCGCGCGGCCCGGTCTCGAGGTCGCGCTCGGGACGGGCGTCGACGATCAGTTCTTCACTGTCGGCGCCGTAAAGCTCTGTCAGGAAGGCGGGGGTGAGCGCCGTGGAGGGCCCGTCGTGGACCACCTGCCCGGCGCGCATGGCAACCGTGCGCGGGCAATACTTCGCGGCGTAGTTCACCTGGTGCAGCGAGACGACCACGGTGATGCCGTCTTCGCGGTTGATGGCGGCCAGGGTCTCCATGACCTTGTTGGCCGAGGCCGGATCGAGGCTGGCGATGGGCTCGTCGGCGATGACGACGGTGGCCTTCTGCACCAGCGTGCGCGCGATGGCGACGCGCTGCTGCTGGCCGCCCGACAGCGTGGACGCGCGCTGGCCGGCGAAGCGGGCCATGCCCACCCGGTCCAGCGCCTCCATGGCGGTGCGCTTCTCGGCGGCCGTGAACAGGCCCAGCGTGCCGCGCCAGGACGGAATGCGGCCCAACGTGCCCAGCAGGACGTTGGTCAGCACGCTCAGGCGTCCCACCAGGTTGAACTGCTGGAACACCATGCCGACGTCGGCGCGGATGGACCGGGCCTCTCGGCTCAGGCGGCCATGGCTCTGGATGGCACGGCCCAGGATTTCGACGCTGGCCGCGCCGCCGTTGCGGTCGCCGATGGCCAGGCCCGAGACGTGGCGCAGCAGGGTGGACTTGCCCGAGCCGGAGGCGCCGATCAGCGCGACCATCTCGCCGCGCTCCACGCTCAGCGACACCTCGGACAGGGCGCGGCTGCCTCTCTGGAACGACTTGGACAGTTGGGAAATGGCAATGGCGGTGTCGGGCACAGCGCCTTCCTCCGGCTGGTGGGCTCTGGCCGGAAGATATACTCGCCGATCCGCGACTCTTTCGCGACCGGACGATGAAACTTAAATGAAAGGGGCAATACCGCCACTTTGCAATTTAGACATCTAGCCAATGACGTCTATCTTGTCCAGACTTTACTTGCGTGATTTAACTTCCGGCCATGACAGACGCACGCCTCATCTATGTCGTCGGCCCGTCCGGGGCGGGCAAGGACACGCTCATCAGCCGCGCCCGGGCGGCCGTGGACGGCATGCTGCCGGTCGCCTTCGCCCATCGCTACATCACGCGACCGGCCGACGCCGGCGGCGAATCGCATGTGGCCCTGACCGAGGCCGAGTATGCCGAACGTCTGGGCCGTGGCCTGTTCGCCATGGCCTGGGACAGCCACGGGCTGCGCTACGGCATCGGGCGCGAGATCGACCTGTGGCTTGAGGCCGGCATGACGGTGGTGGTCAACGGCTCGCGGGCCTGGCTGCCCAGCGCGCGGGCGCTGTATCCCCGCCTTGTCCCGGTGGTGCTGACCGTCGTCCCCGATGAACTGCGCCGCCGCCTGAGCGCGCGCGGCCGCGAGACGCCGGAACAGATCGAGGCCCGGCTCGCCCGCGCCGCCGCCTTTCGGGTGGACGACCCGGCGGCCGTGGTGATCGACAACTCCGGCACCGTCGACCAGGCGGTCGAGGCCCTGCTGACGGTTCTCCGCGCACCCCTCCGCCAGCCGGCATAGGCTTGGCTCGACCTCCGGCCGGGGCGGGGCTAGACCTCCCTCCTATGTCCTTTTCCCGAGTTTTCAAAGGGTCTTTCGGCGCCTACCCTGTCCAGTAATCACATAAAAGCGGATGTCCCAACGCCGGGGAACCGGACGGGAGGCAGAGATGGAACAAGGGCATGGGGCCAACCTCGTAAGGCTTGCGCTTGTCAATGCGGGCATTGCCGCCGCGTGCGTCCTGGTGGCGCGGGTGGTGGCGAGCCTGCCCGTGGTGCAAACGGCACCCGCGGCCACCGCTTCGCCGCTGGTGATGGCGCCGGCGGCCGCCATCGTTCTGGCGGCGGTGCTGGTCGGCGGCTGGCGCGCCGTGGCCGGATCGGCAGCGGGCGCACTGGCCGCCGGGCTGGCCGCGCGGCCCGAGGCGCCGGCGCTGGCGGCCGCACTGGCCGCCGGGGTGCTGTTCGCAGCCGGCTGGAGCGCCGTCTACACCCGTTACGCCGTGAGTGACCGCCTGACGGACCTGGCGCTCACCGCGCGCGGCGCCGGCGTGCTTCTGGCCCTGACGGTGGGCACGTTCACCATCTGGACGGCGACCCTGGCCAGCCTGGCCGACATCATCGTCACCGGTGCGTCCCGCGCGCACGAAGCCTTCGAGGCGGCGCTGATCGGCTGGTCGGTGCCCGTGGCCGTGGTGTCCGCCGTGCTTCTGCCGCCGGTCCTGCTGGCCACCCGCGGCGGCTGGCCCGGCGGGCGGGCGGCAGCCTGCAGGGGCGCGCTATGGCTGGCGGTGGCGGGTGTGACCCTGCTTCTGTTCCGCGGCGAGCCGGGCCACGCGGAACTGGCCGAGGTTCTTCCCTTTCTCGTCCTTCCCATGCTCATCGCCATTGGCGCCGTGAACGCGCCCGCCGCAGCGGTCGGCGTTGCGGTCGTGGCGGTCGTCGCGGCAGTCCTGTCTCTTTCAGGACAAACGGCCTGGGGCGCGGTCGAAACCCCTGCCGACCTGGCGCCGCTGGCGGTGATGCTGGCGGCCTGCGCCGTCACCGCCCTGCCCTTCGCCGCCCTCATGGGGGAGCGCCGCGCCGCCGTCAAGGCCCTGGAAGGCGCCAACCAGGACCTGGAGACGCGGGTCGCCTTCCGCACCGCCGAGGCGCGCGGCAATGAGCGCCGCTTGCGCCAGATCCTCGACGGAAGCCCCGCCGGCGTCTGCGTCACCCGCCCCGGCGGCGACCTCGTCTACGCCAATGCGGCCTTCCGCAGCCTGTTCGGGGTGGGACCCGAGGAGCGGCCGGAGAGGCTTGATGTCACCACCCTGTTCGCCGACCCCGAGGACCGCCGGGCACTGCTCGACCGGCTGGCGCGTGACGGCATCGCCGCCGGCCTGGAAATGCGCTACCGCTACCGGGGCCGCGTCGGCTGGGCGCTGGAGCATGCCGCCATGGTCACCTTCGAGGGGGAACCGGCGGTTCTGGCATGGATCGTCGACATCACGGACCGCAAGGCCGCCGAGGCGGAGCTGGAGGATGCCCGCCTGCGCCTGGCCGCCCACCGCGACGAACTGGCGCGCGAGGTAACCGAACGCACCGAGGCGCTGGCCCGGGCCAAGGCAGCCGCCGAAGCCGCGAACGCCGCCAAGAGCGACTTCCTGGCCAACATGAGCCACGAGTTGCGCACGCCGCTGAACGCCATCCTCGGTTTCTCCCAGCTGATCGAAATGGACTTGGCGGCGGGCACCGCATCGGCCGAAGCGGCACGCAGCCGCGACGCCGAATACGCCGCCAACATCCAGCGCGCCGGGGCGCACCTGCTGGCCGTCATCAACGACATCCTGGACATGGCCCAGATCGACGCCGGGCGTCTGGAACTGGCGGAGGAGCGCGTGGACCTGGCGCGCTGCATCGACCGTGCCGTGGCACTGACGGAGCCGCCCCTCGGTGTATCGGCGCCGAGGATCGAACTCGACCTGCCGCCGCGCCTGCCCGCCCTGCTCGCCGACCGGCGGCGGGTGGAGCAGATGCTTGTCAAGCTGGTCTCCAACGGACGCCGCTTCACCGCCGCCGCGGGCACGGTCACCGTCCACGCCGGACGCCAGAGCGACGGCGTGGTGACGGTCACTGTCGAGGACACGGGCATCGGCATGAAACCGGATGACATCCGCCGTGCCCTGACGCCCTTCCAGCAGGT
Organism: Caenispirillum salinarum; assembly: GCF_044803115.1. Classification (GTDB taxonomy): domain Bacteria; phylum Pseudomonadota; class Alphaproteobacteria; order Rhodospirillales; family Rhodospirillaceae; genus Caenispirillum; species Caenispirillum salinarum_A. The sequence goes on from NZ_CP085224.1 coordinate 3,114,023, forward strand.
CCACGGCGGACTCGGCCGCCCCTACGACGGCACCGGACTGGGCCTGCCGCTGGTGCAAGCCTTGATCGACCTGCATGGCGGCACGCTGGAGATCGACAGCGCCCCCGGCCTGGGCACGCGCGCCACCATCACCTTCCCGCCGGCCCGCGTCCTGCAGCCCCACGCGGTTCCGGAGCCGGCCGCCGAAGCCGGCGCTGACGAGACCGCCCTGCGCGCCTGACGTTATCTTCTTCCGGCCGCCACCGGCCCGAGCCGGAGCGTCGCGTGGCGCTTGCCGGCCGGAAGCACGAGGCCGGGCGCTGCGTGCGGCGATCCGGGCCCTCCCCCCCTACTCCACTCCCGGCGCGCGCAGGGGCCCCTGCTCCACGGCCTCGATGCGCCGGGTGAGCGGCTCTAGCACTGCCGCCACGCGGGCGAGCGCCGCCAGGGCCTTGGCCTCGGACCCGGCGAGCGGCGTGGAGTCCAGCGCCTCCAGCAGGCGCTCGAGCCCCGTGGCTGGCTTGGGGAAGGGCTCCAGCGCCACGGCCGTATCGGTGGCGATGCCGGCCCGGCGCTTGGCCTCGGCCACCGCTTCATCCAGCCCGCCCAGGCTGTCCACCAGCCCCTGCTCGGCCGCCGCGGCACCCGTCCAGATGCGCCCGCCGGCCAGCGCGCGCACCTGCTGCTTTGTCATGCCGCGCGCCTCGGCAACCTTCGAGACGAAGTCGTTGTAGATCCAGTCCAGGTTTTTCTGGAACTCGGCCCACTGCGCCTGCGTGAAGTCCTGGTTGGGGCTGTACATGAGGCGCGGCCCGCCGACGCTGACGTCATCCCAGTTGACCTTCAACTGGCGCCACAGGTCCGACAGCACGAACTTGCCCGAAACCACGCCGATGGAGCCCGTGACCGTTCCAGGCTCGGCCACGATGTGGTCGCCGGCCATGGCAATGAAGTAGCCGCCCGATGCCGCCGTGTTGCCCATGGAGATGATCACCGGCATCCCCCGGTCCCGCGCCCGGCGGATGGTGCGCCACACGGTATCCGACGCCACATAGGAGCCGCCGGGGCTGTCGATGCGCAGGACGATAGCGCGCACGCCGCCGTCATCCACCGCCGCCTCGATGGCACGCGAGAGGGTGTCGGAATAAATCCCCGCGCTGCCGCCCAGGGGCCCTTTTTCCGCCTCGCCGCGCATGATCGGCCCGCTGGCCTGGATGAGCGCGACACGCGGCGCCGCCTCCGGCGCCTCCTCCAGCACCGTGCCGGCATAGTCCTCCAGCGGCAGGGTCTCCTGCGTGCCGGCGCGGGTGGAGACCTCTGCCTCCACCTCGTCACGGTAGGCCAACCGGTCCACGAGGCCGCTGTCCAGGGCTTCGGGCGCCAGCAGCGGGCTCTGCTGCGCCACCTGCCGCACGGTCTCGGGCGACAGGTTGCGGTCGGCGGCAACGTCCGTCACGAACTGGCTCCAGAAGCCGCCCAGCAGGTCCTGCAGGTCTTCGCGCTGAAACTGGTCCATGCTGTCGCGGGTGAGGCTGTCGAAGGCGCTCTTGTAGTCCTCGCGCGCGTCGAACTGCGGGCGGACGCCCACCTCCTCCAGCAGGTTGCGCAGGAAGGGCACCTCGGCTGCGAACCCCAGCGGCCCCACCCCGCCCGAGGGCTGCAGCCAGACCTCGTCAAAGGCAGTGGCGATGTAGGTGTCGAGGCTGTCGTTGCCCTCGTTCAGCGTCTCGGCGAACACGAGGGCCGGCTTGCCCGAGGCCCGGAAGCGCTTGACCGCCGCGCGGATCGCCTGCGCCTGGGCCATGCCCGCCTGGGTGCCGCCGATCTCCGCCAGCAGGCCCCGCACGTCGGGGTCCGCCGCCGCGGCGTCGATCGCACGGACGGTAGCCGAGAGAGACGGCGGTGTGCTGTCGGGCAGCAGGGCGAAGGGCCCTTCGGCCTCGCCCTCGGGAAACTCGCGCCGCAGGTCGACGGTGAGGACCATCTGGTCGGGACGCTCCGCGCCGCCGGCCATCATCTCCTCGACGTCCAGGCTGGAAATCCCCCACCACGCCAGCCCGATCAGGCCGAGAAACAAAAACCCGATCACCGCCAGGGTGCCGAGCAGGAACTTGCCAAGGGCGCGCATGTGGGACTCCCGCCGTAACCGATTGCGGGAGAACGGTAGAAGGAGGGGGTGACGGGGTCAAGCGGCGGTGGTGTTACGGGGAGCGGAGCCATAGGGTCGAGACTTCGACGCCGCGCCGGTCAGGCGCGTGAGCCTGCGTGGCGCTTGAAACGCAGCCGGCGCGAAGCGGCGGGCGCATATCAGCCGCACGGGGGACTGCCGTCCCCCGATCCCCCGGCTCGGGGAGCACAACTCCCCGAACCCCTCAGTTTTTTGTTACCTGTTCAGGGAGTGATACTGAGGATTGGGCATCATCTCGGTCGCGTGGGCGACGCGGTTGGTGTAGTTGTAGAAACCCACCGTATCCACGATGTCGAAAATGTCCTCGTCGGAGAACCCGACGTCGCGCAAGGACTGACGGTCGGCCTCCGCGAAGTCCATGGGGGCCTTGGTGAGCGTCCACGCCGCGTCGCACATGGCGCGCTGGCGGGGCGAGAGGTCGGCGACGCGGTAGTTCATCGCCAGCATCTCCCCAAGCTGAGGATCACCCGACAACGCGCGGACGGCCTGCCCGTGGGCGACCAGGCAGTAATAGCAGTGGTTGGCGCAGGAGACGACGACGGCGATCATCTCCCGCTCCAGCTTGGACAGCCCGCTCTCGGCGAGCATGACCTCGTTGTAGAGCTTGGAGAACGCCCGCAGCTTGTTCGGCTTCATGCCATAGGCGCGCAGGACGTTGGGCACGAAGCCGATCTTCTCGTCACAGACCTGGAAATACTTCTCCATGTCCTCCCCGATCTCCGGCTTCTCCGGCAGGTCGAGGCGGATGATGTGGTCCGGCTGCGGCATGGCGATGGGTCCTCCCTTGGGGTTTCTTGATTGGCGGGAGGAAGAGTGGGGGATGCGGGGGCGGATGGCAAGCCGGGGCAACGCGGCGGCTGATGCCAGCGTTTCCCGGGGCATCGAACCATCCATAAGACTGGAGAGTCCTTACCATGCAGAACAAGGCGACCGCCGTTTGGACCGGAGGCCTCAAGGACGGCAAGGGCGAGATGAACACCCGTAGCGCCGCGCTGCGCAGTGCCGCCTACACCTTCAAGACCCGCTTCGAGGGCGCCGAGGGCACCAACCCCGAGGAACTCATCGCCGCCGCCCACGCCGGCTGCTTCTCCATGGCGCTGTCGAAGATTCTGGGCGAGGCCGGCACCGCGCCGGAGCGCATCCAGACGGAGGCGACGGTGACCCTGGAACAGCAGGACGGCGGCTTCGCCATCACCAAGGTTCACCTGACCACTTCGGCCAAGGTGCCGGGCTGCGATGACGCCGGCTTCCAGGACGCGGCGGGCAAGGCGAAGGCCGGGTGTCCCGTCTCCAAACTGCTGAACGCCGAGATCACCATGGACGCGCAGCTGGAAGGCTGAGCAGGACGCACCCGGCCCAAGGGCCGCGTTGAACGAGTCGGGCCTGGGCCTATCGCGCTCAGGCCTTTCTTGTGTCCGTCCCCCATCCTTGACACCACGCCGACCGCCCCACACGATCCCTGGCGGAGTCGTTCAGGAGCGCCGGCTAGTGCAAGGAAAACAAAAACACATCCAGCTCATCGAGCGCGCGTTGTTCGCGAGCCGGTGGTTGCAGTTGCCGTTGCTCGTGGGGCTGTTGGTGGCGTTGACGATCCTGGGGCTTCAGTTCGCCATCGCCATCTTCGAGGCCGTGCTGAATTTCCGGAACCTGACGCGGCTGGATACCATTCTGCTGACACTGGACCTCATCGACATGGTCCTGATCGCCAACCTGATCGTCATGGTGGCGCTCAGCGGGTATCAGTTGTTCATCATGGGCGTCGGATACCCGTCGGACCCGGAGCACAAGACGTTCCGCTTCGATGAAGCCGCCGGGCCGCTGAAGTTTCGCATCGCGACCACGATCGTCCTGATCTCCACCATCCACATGCTGCACGCCTACCTGGACAACAAGCCGCTGGAGCCGGGGATGATCGTGCAGCTGGCCGTCTTCCAGACGCTGTTCATCCTGACGGCCGTGGTGCTGGCGGTCATTCACCGCATCCTGCCGCACCACGGCGCGCCCAGGCAGACCGGCGACGCCGACACGGACCTGAAAGGCGACTAATACCGGACGACGCTCGAAATCGTACACTTGTCGTCCGGCAAGGCCGACCGGCCGCCGCGCCTTATGGCGCGTGAGGCTGCGTGCCGAGTGAACGCAGCGTCGATGATTTCAATCATCGACGCGTATAATGGCCCCTCACCCGCACTGCGCGCGGTGGCGCAGCAGGTGGTCGGCCAGCACGCAGGCGACCATGGCCTCGGCCACGGGCACGGCGCGGATGCCGACGCAGGGGTCGTGGCGGCCCTTGGTGCGGACGTCCACCTCCTGCCCGTGAATGTCGACGCTCTGGCGCGGGGTCAGGATGGACGACGTCGGCTTGACCGCCAGGCGCGCCACCACCGGCTGGCCCGTGGAGATGCCGCCCAGCACGCCGCCCGCGTTGTTGGACAGGTAGCGGACCGAGCCGTCCTCGTTCATGCGCATCTCGTCGGCGTTGTCCTCGCCGGTCAGCGCGGCGGCATCGAAGCCGTTGCCGATCTCCACCCCCTTCACGGCGTTGATGCTCATCAGCGCCTTGGCGAGGTCGGAGTCCAGCTTGTCGTAGACCGGCGCGCCCAGGCCCGGCGGCACGTTGGCCGCCACGACCTCCACCACCGCGCCGACCGACGAGCCCGCCTTGCGGACCTCGTCAAGGTAGGCCTCCCACTTGGCCGCCGCCTTGGCGTCGGGGCAGAAGAAGGGGTTGGCGCTCACCTGATTCCAGTCCCAGCCCTGCCGGTCGATGCCGTGGGGGCCCATCTGGACCATCGCGCCCTGCACCTTCACCCCGCCGGGCACCAGGTGGTCGAGCACCTTGCGCGCGATGGCGCCGGCGGCGACGCGCATGGCCGTCTCGCGCGCCGAAGACCGCCCGCCGCCGCGATAGTCGCGGATGCCGTACTTCTGCCAGTAGGTGACGTCGGCATGGCCGGGGCGGAACTGCTGCGCGATCTCGCCATAGTCCTTGCTGCGCTGGTCGACGTTGCGGATCAACAGGCCGATGGGGGTGCCGGTGGTCACGCCCTCGAACACGCCCGAGAGGATCTCCACCTCGTCCGGCTCGCGGCGCTGGGTGGTGTGGCGCGAGGTGCCGGGACGGCGGCGGTCCAGCTCGGCCTGGATGTCCCCGGCCGTCAGCGGAATGCGCGGCGGCACGCCGTCCACCACGCAGCCGATGGCCGGGCCGTGGCTCTCGCCGAAGGTCGTGAAACGGAACAGGTGGCCGAAACCGTTGCCGGACATCGCTTGATCCCTCTTGCATGACGGAAATACGGGGGGCCTCGGCCCCCCGATCCCCCCGATTGGAGGGCGCAGCCCTCCAAACCTCTCAGTTTTTCGTCTTCTGGAAAAGGGCTGGCGGCGGGGCGTGGACTCCTGCTCTCGCAGGAATGACGAGAAGGCAAGCCGTCACACCCGCCGCCCACTCATAAAAAACTGGAGGGCTCGGGAGGCTGCGCCCCCCGAGCGCGCTTGGGCGCTCCCCCGGCTTACCCCTTCACCTTGAACTGCCCCAGCATCTCGGCCAGTTGCGGCGCGCTGTCGGGTTCCAGCATGCCGACGGTGTGGTAGCCGCAGTCCACGTGGTGGTTCTCGCCGGTCACGCCCGAGGAAAGGTCGGAGAGCAGATACATGCCCGACTTGCCCACGTCTTCCAGCGTGACGTTACGGCGCAGCGGCGCGTTCAGCTCGTTCCAGCGCAGGATCTGGCGGAAGTCCCCGATGCCCGAGGCCGCCAGTGTCTTGATCGGCCCGGCCGACAGGCTGTTGACGCGGATGTTGTCCTCGCCCAGGTCGGTGGCGAGGTAGCGGACGCTGGCTTCCAGCGCGGCCTTGGCGACGCCCATCACGTTGTAGTGGGGCATCACGCGCTCGGCGCCGTAATACGTGAGCGTCAGCAGCGAGCCGCCGTCGGTCATCAGCGGCGCGGCGCGACGGCAGACGTCGGTGAAGGAGAAGCAGGAGATCTGGAGGCTGCGGCTGAAGTTGTCCAGCGTGGTGTCGACGTAGCGGCCCTTCAGCTGGTCCTTGTCGGCCCAGGCGATGCCGTGCAGCACGAAATCCAGCCTGCCCCAGCGTTTCTCGACCTCGGCGAAGACGGCGTCCATGCTGGCTTCGTCGGTCACGTCGCAGGGCACGACGAAGTCAGAGCCGACGCTTTCGGCCAGCGGCTTGACCCGCTTGAGCAGGGCGTCGCCCTGGTAGGTGAAGGCCAGCTCGGCTCCGGCCTCGCGCGCCGCCTTGGCGATCGCCCAGGCGATCGACTTGTCGTTGGCGACGCCCATGATAAGGCCTTTCTTGCCCGCCATGAGGGAAGTGGCAGCGGTCATGCGTCTTCTCTTGTGCGTTGATCTGGTAAAGGGTTGGCACCCGTCGAAAGGACGCGGCATCCTACACCAAGATGACAGGGGGTCAAAGGCGCATGCCCAGGGATTGGGGCACAAAGATGAAAAGCCGGGTGGACGCCGCCGCGGCGCGGGCCGGAGGACCGGTGGCGCGCGCGGCCGCCTTCCCGCGCTACGTCGTCCGCCGGGTGCTGGCCGACCAGGTTTTGCTGGTGGCCGGCGACCTGGGCTACATCTCGCTGATCGGCCTTGTGCCCATGCTGGCCATCGGCTTCGCCATCCTGGCCGCCTTTCCGGCGATGGGAGACTTGCGCGGCCGGATCGAGGACCTGATTTTCCAGAACTTCGTCCCCAGCTTCGGCGAGCAGGTGCAGGAGGCCGTGGCGCGCTTCGTCGACGCCTCGGCGGAGCTGACCATCGTCGGCGTGCTGGGCCTGGCCGTGATCGCGCTGCTGCTGCTGACCACGGTGGAACACGCCTTCAACCACATCTTCCGGGTCAGCCGGGCGCGGTCGCTGGTGGGGCGGTTCGTGGTCTACTGGACGGTGATGACCTTGGGCCCGCTGCTGCTCGGCGCCAGCTTCAGCCTGTCGAGCTGGCTGCTGTCGCTGGACGACCGCACGGTGTCGGACGTGGTGAACTTCGCCGGCGGGCCGCTCAGCGCCATCGCGCCGTTCCTGCTGACGCTGATGGCCTTCACGCTGTTCTACATGGTGGTGCCCAACCGGCGGGTGCGGTTCAAGGACGCGCTGGTGGGCGCGGCCGTGGCGGCGGCCATGTTCGCGGCACTTCGGTTCGGCTTCGTGATCTATGTGGCGCAGGCGCAGAACTACTTCACCCTTTACGGCGCGCTGGCCGCCCTGCCCCTGTTCCTGACCTGGCTGTTCGCCAGTTGGACGGTGGTGCTGCTGGGCGCCGTCATCACCGCCAGCCGGCCCGAGTGGCGCATGCAACTGGCCCAGGTGGAGAACGACGAGCCCGGCATCCGCCGCCTCATCATCGCCTTCGACCTGCTGGGGCGGCTGGTCGACGACAGCGCCGAGGGCGGCAGCGGGCTGCGCCGGCCGGAGCTGCTGAACGCCACCGGCGCGCCGGAAGCCGCCTTCGTGCATGTGCTGGAGTCGCTGGAGCGCGGCGGCATCCTGGCCCGCACCGACCGCCGCCGCTGGATCATCGCCCGCGACCTGCGTCACGCCACGCTGGGCGACGTCGCCCGCGCCTTGGGCCTGGGGCTGCCGGAAACCCTGCCTCCGGTGGTGGACCGGCCGTGGCGGGGCGCCCTGTCGGACACGCTGGAGCGCCTGCACGACGCCGAACGCCCGGCTCTGGAAACCCCGCTGGCCAACATTCTGCGCAGCGAGCGCCCCATCGCCCACGTCCGACCCCATCGCGCCTCTTGACGCGCGGGCCGGTTGCTCCCACTCTCTTTACAAGACCCCTCGCGCCGGTCATGTATTCCGGCGTGCAAGAGGGTCACGAAGAGCAGGGACTGCCGGTCGCATCTCGTTCCGCCGCTGATCGCGTGACGGAGGAGATCGATCATGGACGGCCATCAGACCCCGACGCAGCACACCCCCGGCTCGCATGACAGGTTCGGCGGCCGGGTGCACCTGCCCTACGCGGACCAGGTCCGCGACGTGCGCACCCAGGACGTTTTCGAATGGCTGGCGGCCGGATGGCGTGACCTGACGCGCGGCGGCCTTACCAGCATCCTCTATGGCGGCGTCTTCGCCCTGGCGGGCTACGTCATCGCCTTCGGCCTGTCCGAGATCGGGCACGGCTACCTGCTGCTGCCGTTGGCGGCGGCCTTCACCCTGGTGGCGCCGGTGCTCGCCATCGGGTTCTACCAGATCAGCAAACGCCTTGAAGCCGGCGAGCGCGTCTCGCTGGGCGATGCCATCACGGCGCCGCGCGTCAACCTGTTCCACCTGATGACGGCCGGACTGGTGCTGATGCTGTTCGCGCTGATCTGGGTGCGCGTCTCCACCCTGATCTTCGCGCTGATGTTCCCGGCCACAGGCTTCTCCACCGAGGCCATGCTGGCGCAGCTGGCGACGCCGGCGGGGCTGGTGTTCCTGCTGGCGGCGGGGCTGATCGGCGGGGCCTTCGCGGCGACGGCCTTCCTGTTCTGCGCCGTCTCGCTGCCCATGATGCTGGACCGGCCGGGATCGGATTTCTTCACCACGGCGCTTGCCAGCATGCAGGCGGTACTCCGCAACCCGCGCGCCATGGCGCTGTGGGCGGCCATTATCGCGGTGGCGACGGCGGCGGGCATCGCAACCTTCTTTATCGGGCTCATCATCGTCATGCCATTGATCGGCCATGCCAGTTGGCACGCCTATCGGGCGCTGATCGCGCGGCCCTAGACGACAAAGGCAGACCCTTACCGGCGGGCGGCGCCCGGCCTTCGCGAGAGGCCGCGCCGCCGCGCAACATCAGGGCACAACGACAACAAACACATCCGCCGGACGGGAGGCGTCACCCCATGAACCACGGTCCCCACAGCCACGCGGACGAACACCACCAGCACCACGGCAGCGGCGAGAAGGACCTGAGAGTCGCCGAAACAAACATCCCCCTGCCCTTCCACGACCGCATCCGGCCGGTCACCACGGTGCAGGTGTGGGGCTGGCTGCGGGCGGGCTGGGCGGACATGCGGGCGGCCGGCTGGCGCAGCCCGGCCTTCGGCGCGGTGTTCGTCGCCCTGGGCTACGGCATCTGGTTCGGGCTGGCGAACCTCGGCATGCTCTATCTGCTGACCCCCATGATCGCCGGGTTCCTCCTGGTGGCGCCGTCGCTGGCGGTCGGCTTCTACGAGATGAGCCACCGCATGGAACAGGGCCGCGATCCCAGCTTCCGCTCTGCGCTGCTCTCGTTCCGCCACAACACCTTCCATATCCTGACCGCGGGGCTCGTGCTGATGCTTTTCATGATGATCTGGGTGCGCATCGCCGCCCTGGTCTTCGCCGTGAGCTTCCCCTACACCAACATGAGTGGCGCGGCGCTTCTGGGGGCGCTGGGTTCTGCGGACGGTATCGTGTTCCTGACCGTGGGCACGGTGATCGGCTTCGGCTTTGCGGTGGTCGCCTTCGTGTTCGGCGCATTCAGCCTGCCCATGATGCTCGATCGGCGCAGCGATATCTTCGCCGGTGCCATTGTCAGTGCTCAGGCGGTCTTCAAAAGTCCGAAAGCCATGGTACTCTGGGCGGCACTCATCGTGGCGTTCACCGGCATCGGCCTCGCGACGGCCTTCCTGGGCCTGATCGTGACCCTGCCGCTGATCGGCCACGCCACCTGGCACGCCTACAGGGATGTTGTTGAATGGGACGATCCGCCGCCGCCCTCCTCCTCGTGATCGCGACCGCCGCGCTGAGCGGCTGCTCCACGGTGGAGCAGATCCTGCCGATGGGGAACCAGACCCTGACCGTCACCCCCAACGGCGGGGCCGCCTATGAGGGCCGGTGCATCGTGCGCGGGCAGGAGCCGGTGATCATCGAGGGCACCAGCGAACAGAGCTGGGAGCTTGGCGAGGGCGTGGACTGCCGGATCGTGCAGCAGGGCGACGGCAGCCTGAGCGCGGTGCTGACCGGCCCCTCCGGCCTTGTCAGCCGCAGCGAGACCACCGGCGACGGCGCGTTCATCTCCATCGCGCAGCAGTAGGCGGCGGAGGGCCACCCCTCACGCCCGCTGCATGTGGCGGGCCTTCTTGATTTTGTACATGGCCTCGTCGGCGCGCTCCATCAGCGCGGCGGCGCCCTCGCCGCTTTCGGGATCGAGGGTCGAGGCACCGCAACTGGCGCCGACCGACAGCGACAGGTGCCCGAACACCACCCGCTTCTCCGCCACGGCCTGCGACACCTTGGAGGCCAGCGCACGCGCCTGATCCGCCCCCGTTTCAGGCGCCAGGATGGCGAATTCGTCGCCGCCGACGCGGGCCACAAGGTCGGAACTGCGGACATTGTCGGCCAGGGTCTCGGCCACGCCTTTCAGCACCGCGTCCCCGGCCGCGTGGCCGTGGATGTCGTTGATGGGCTTGAAGCGGTCCAGGTCCACCAGGATCACCGACAGCGGCCGGCCGTAGCGCCGCGCCCGCTCGGCCTCGCCGTGCAGGGCACTGTCGAACCGGCGGCGGTTGAAGCAGCCCGTCAGGCCGTCGCGCACGGATTGCTGGAGCAACTCCTCGCGGCTCTCCTCCAGTTCGGCCATCAGGGTGTTGAAGTCGTCGGCCACCGACGTCACCTCGCGCGGCCAGATGGACCGGGCCGCGACGCGGCGGCCCAGGTCGTCGCGGTCGACGATGTGGCGCATGGTCTCCGACAGTTCCACGATGGGCCGTGTGATCAGGCGGCGCAGCATGATGAACAGCAGCAGGAACAGCGCGACCGCGCCACCCACATAGAGCCATCCGGCGGATCGCAGGGTGACGCGCAGGGGCACGCGCAGTTCCTCGGTCGGGAACCGGATGTCGATGATGCCGTTCACGTCGCCGAGATTGGCGGTGTCGTGGCACGACAGGCAGGATTCCTCGGCCAGCAACGGATACAGGTAGCGCACGGACTCGCTGCTCTCGACCAGCCTTTCCGCCCCGTCCATGAACGCCTGGCGCACCATCGGATCGGTCTTGCGCGCCTCGGCGGAGGGAGGGTGCGCACCGAATTCCTCTGCCACGCCGGCGCTGCGGTAGACGCGCACGCCCATGGTTTCATCGTGACGATTGATGCGGGCGACGATCTCGTCGATCTCGCTGCGGGTCCAGCCCTTGCGCATGACCGAATACAGGTGATCGAACACCAGTTGCGAGGCCCGGCGCGATTCAGCCGTCGCCAGCCGCCTTACGGCGGCTTCCTCCTGATAGCTGGTGACGATGGGCATCCCCGCCGCCACCGCCGCCGCGACGCCGATAAAGATGATTGAAAGCCACGCGCCGATGGACAGGCTACCCACAGCCCGCCGGATCATGAGCCGTCCCCTGCTGTATCCTCTTATCCCTCGAGGCAGAGCATACAGCACACGGAAGACGGGTCCAGCCCGAATCTCCCCACCCGCAGTGCGGCTTCCCGACGCCGGCGGCAGACGGTCACCAGGGCCAGCCGAAGGGGCGCAGGAACTCCGACACCGGATTCAGCCGCGCCAGGAACCAGGCGTGCACCTTCCAGCGCCAGAAGGTTTCGGCGATGAAGGTGTCGTCGCGGCTGACCTTCCACTTGCGCCAGTGCGGCCAACTGGTGCGCTCCATGGTCACCAGTTGGCGGTGGTCGGAGGGCATTTCATATTCGCGCACCAGATAGGCGCCCTGGGAAAAGGTGCGAATGATCCGGCGGTCCCACGCGGTCCCGCTCGACTCCGCGATCGCAGACGCATCCAGCATTGCTGCGGCCTCACACTCAAACGAACGTGTCCTGCGCCGCCGTCCGACGCGGCGATGGCGGGTCGGCATGCCGGGCATCGGCCCCGGCGCCGCGCGACCCCTGGTGCCGGGATAAACGCGCGCGCCGCCGCATGGTTTGAGTTTAAGATGCGCCGTTCGGTCGCGCCATTCTCCGGGCGGCTATGAGGAATTCGATATTGCCCTCCGGCCCCGTGATCGGGCTTTCGGTCAGGCCCACCACCTCCCACTCGGGCAGACCGTCGAGCCAGCCGCGGATGGTTTCGCACACCTCGTGGTGCAGGGCGGGGTCGCGCACCACGCCGCCCTTGCCGACGCGCTCCTTGCCCACCTCGAACTGGGGCTTGATCAGGGCCACCAGCCACGCCCCCTCCCGCGCCAGCGCCATGGCCGCCGGCAGCACCGTGCGCAGGCCGATGAAACTGGCATCGCAGACCACCATGTCCACGGGCTCGGGCACGTCGGCGTCGGTCAGGTGGCGGGCGTTGGTGCGCTCCATGACAACCACGCGGTCGTCGGTGCGCAAGCGGTGGGCAAGCTGCCCGTAGCCGACATCGACCGCATAGACCTTCCGCGTCCCATTCTGCAGCAGCACGTCGGTGAAGCCGCCGGTGGAGGCGCCGACGTCCACGGCCGTCAACCCGGCCGGGTCGATGTCGAACTGTTCCAGCGCCTTGGCAAGCTTAAGCCCCCCGCGCGAGACCCAGGGATGGTCCTGCCCGCGCACCTCAAGGGCGGTGTCGGCGGCAATCTTCTGGCCGGCCTTGTCGAGCTTGCGCTCGCCGGAAAACACCTTGCCGGCCATGATGAGCGCCTGGGCGCGGGTGCGCGTCTCGACGAGGCCCCGGTCGAACAGCGCCTGGTCGAGCCGGACCTTCTCCACCTTTTGCGTCGGCATGTCAGGCGCGCGCCGCGCCCTCTTCGCCGCGGCCGAGTGCCTTCAGCGCCGTCGCCACGATGTCCTCGGGCGTGAGGCGGGCCATGGCGATCTGGGTGTCGGGCTTCTCGTGCTCGATGAAGCGGTCGGGGAAGCACATGGTGCGGACCTTCAGGCCGGCATCCAGCAATCCTTCCTCGGCCAGGAAGTGCAGCACATGGGCGCCGAAGCCGCCGCGCGCACCCTCCTCCACCGTGATCAGCACCTCGTGGTCGGCCGCCAGGCGCTTGACCAGCTCGGTGTCGATGGGCTTGGCGAAGCGGGCGTCGGCCACCGTACAGGACAGGCCCTTGGCCGCCAGGTCCTCGGCGGCCTTCTGCGCCGCGGTCAGGCGCGTGCCCAGCGAGAGGATTGCGACGGTGGAGCCCTCGCGCAGGATGCGGCCCTTGCCGATCTCCAGCACCTCGCCCTTCTCGGGAAGCTGCGTGCCAACGCCCTCGCCGCGGGGATAGCGGAAGGCGAACGGGCCGCTGTCGTGGGAGACGGCCGTCGCCACGGCGTGCATCAGTTCCGCCTCGTCGGCCGGACACAGGAACGTCATATTGGGCAGGCAGCACATGTAGCAGAGGTCGAAGCTGCCCTGGTGGGTCGCCCCATCAGCGCCGACGAAGCCCGCGCGGTCGATGGCGAAGCGCACCGGCAGGTTCTGGATCGCCACGTCGTGCACCACCTGATCGTACCCGCGCTGCAGGAACGTGGAGTAGATGGCGGCGAAGGGCTTGTAGCCCTCGCTGGCGAGACCGGCGGCGAAGGTGACGGCGTGCTGCTCGGCGATGCCCACGTCAAACGTGCGCTCGGGGAATTCCTTGCCGAACTTGTCCAGCCCCGTGCCGCCCGGCATGGCGGCGGTGATGGCGACCACCTTGTCGTCCTCGCGCGCCTCTGCCACCAGGGCATTGGCGAAGACCGAGGTATAGCTGGGCGCGTTGGGCTTGGCCTTGGCCTGGGTGCCGGTCACCACGTCGAACTTGGATACGCCGTGGTACTTGTCGGCGGCGGCCTCGGCGGGGGCGTAGCCGCGGCCCTTCTGTGTGATGCAGTGGATCAGCACCGGCCCCTGCGGGTCGCTGTCGCGCACGTTCTTCAGGACCGGCACCAGGTGGTCCATCTTGTGGCCGTCGATGGGGCCGACGTAGTAGAAGCCCATTTCCTCGAACAGGGTGCCGCCGGTCATCATGCCGCGAGCGTATTCCTCCGCCCGCTTGGCCGCCCGGTTGATGGGGCCGGGGAAACGTGCCGCCATTTCCTTCGCGAGCTGGCGCGCCGACAGCCAGGGCTTGGACGACAGCACCTTGGACAGGTACGCCGACATGGCGCCCACGGCGGGCGCGATGCTCATGTCATTGTCGTTGAGGATGACGATCAGCTTGGCGTCCATGGCGCCGGCGTTGTTCATGGCCTCGTACGCCATGCCGGCCGACATGGCGCCGTCGCCGATGACGCAGATGACGTGCCGGTCGTCGCCCGCCAGGTCGCAGGCCACCTTCATGCCCAGGCCGGCGGAGATGGAGGTAGAGCTGTGGCCGGCGCCGAAGGGGTCGTATTCGCTCTCGCTGCGCAGGGTGAAGCCCGAGATGCCACCCGGCTGGCGGACCGTGCGCAGGCCGTCGCGCCGGCCGGTGACGATCTTGTGCGGATAGCACTGGTGGCCGACGTCCCAGATCAGGCGGTCGGTCGGTGTGTTGAACACATGGTGCAGCGCCACCGTCAGCTCGACCACGCCAAGGCCCGCACCCAGGTGGCCGCCGACGCGCGATACGGCGTCGATCAGGTCGGCGCGCACCTCGGCGGCCAACTGGGCCAGCTGGTCGACGGACAGCTTGCGCATGTCCTCGGGGCTCTTGACGGTGTCCAGGAGGGGGGTCTCGGGTCGCTGGGTCAAGACGGTGTCCTCTGCGGAGCAAGCAATCGGGATCAGGCGCGGCGCGTCAGCACGAACTGGGCGACGTCGCGCAGCAGGTCGGCCTCGCGGTCGAAGGGTTTCAGGTGCGCAACGGCCTGCTGTATCAACATTTCGGCCTGCGTGCGCGCTCGCTCAACCCCCAGAAGCGAAACAAAGGTCTGTTTGCCGGCGGCGGCGTCCTTGCCGATGGTCTTTCCCACCTCGGCGGCATCGCCCTCGACGTCCAGCAGGTCGTCAACGATCTGAAAGGCAAGCCCCATGTCGTGCGCGTAGCTGGACAACGCCTGGCGCAGGCTGGGCGCCGCCTTGCCCAAAATCGCGCCGGCCAGGCAGGAGAACCCTATCAGCCGGCCGGTCTTCATCTGGTGCATGCGGGTGACGGCGTTGACATCCATGAACTTGCCATAGGATTCGTCGCGCTCGGCCAGCAGGTCGACCATCTGGCCGCCCACCATGCCGCGCCCGCCGGCGGCCTTCGCAAGTTCGGTCACAAGGTCGGCGCGGACCGCCGGATCGGTGTGGGAGCCGGGATCGCCCAGAAGCTCGAACGCCCGGGTCAGAAGGGCGTCGCCGGCCAGGATGGCGGTCGCCTCGTCGAACTCCACATGACAGGTGGGCCGGCCGCGACGCAGGTCGTCGTCGTCCATGGCCGGCAGGTCGTCGTGCACCAGCGAGTAGCTGTGCACCATCTCCACCGCCGCCGCGACGCGCAGGGCCGCCTTTTCCGACACGTTGAACAGCCCGGCGCTGGTCATCACCAGGAAGGGACGCAACCGCTTGCCGCCGTTCAGGCAGGAATAGCGCATGGCCTGCCACAGGCGCACCTCGGGGCAGTCATCCACCGGCAGAAGGCGCGTCAGCTCTTCTTCCACGGCGGCGGCGCGGTCGGCCATGATCTCGGGCAGGCGGCTCATGCTTGTGGACACTCCTGGGCGATGCGGCGGGAAGCGGCGTCCGGGCGGCGGACACCGGGCGCAGGGCGGGATGGCAACGACGGGGTCAGCCCACGTCGAGCGGCGTCGCGCCGGTGGGGCGGCCGTCGCCGGACAGGGTAATCTTCTCCACCCGCTGGCGGGCCTCGTTCAGCTTGGTCTCGCAGTGCTTGCGCAGCGCCACGCCCCGCTCGTAGGCGTCGACGGCCTCGTCAAGCTTGACCTTGCCGCCCTCGAGCTGGCGGACGATGTCCTCCAGCGCGGTCATGGCGTCCTCGAAGGAAAGCTGGGCGATGTCGGCGGGAATGGAAGCGTCTTCGGCCATGCCTGGGTCTTGTCCTGCAAAACTTTCGGAAGGGGCCGAAGTCTAAATCCCGGCGCGCCTGCATGGCAAGCAAACAACCCTTTGAGGCCGCCGGCATTCCCGCGCCTACGTCCGGAGTGGTAGCGGTTCAGAGCCCCATCAGCGCGCGGACATGCGCCACGGTGCAGCCGGCCAGGGCGCGGATGTCGTAACCGCCCTCCAGCACGGACACGACGCGGCCTTCGCAGCAGTCGTCGGCGATCGCCATCAACTCCTTGGTCGCCCACACGAAATCCTGCACCTGGAACAACAGGTAGGCCATGGGATCGCTGGCATGGGCGTCGAAGCCGCAGCTGATGATGATGAGGTCCGGGTCGAATTCGCGCAAGCGCGGCAGGATCTCGTCGGACATGGCCTGGCGGAACTCGTCCCCGCCCGAGCGCACGGGCAGCGGCACGTTGACGATGTTGTCGTGCGCCCCCGTCTCCGCCGGCGCGCCCGAGTTGGGCCACTGGGGAAACTGATGGGTGGACGCATAGAACATGTCCGGGTCGTCCCAGAAGATGTGCTGCGTGCCGTTGCCGTGATGGACGTCCCAGTCGATGACCGCCACCCGCTTCAGGCCGTGCGCGGCGCGGGCATGATAGGCGCCGATGGCGGCGTTGTTGAACACGCAGAAACCCATGGCCTGCTCGCGCTCGGCATGGTGGCCGGGCGGGCGGACGGGGCAGAAGGCGTTGCGCACCTCTCCCAGGCACACGGCGTCCACGGCGGTGCAGACGGCGCCCGCGGCCCGCAGGGCGGCCTCTCCGCTTTCAGGGCTGAGAACGGTATCACCGTCGATGTGGTGGTGGCCGTCGTGCGGCACGGCATCCATCACGCGCTCGATGTAGCTGAGCGGGTGCACCCGCATGAGCTGCTCGCGGGTGGCATGGGGAGCTTCCTCGCGGTGGAGCATCATGAAGTCCTCGGACTCCAGCACGCGCATGATGGCCCGCAGACGGTCGGAGTTTTCGGGATGAAGGTCCCCGGTGTCGTGATCGATGCACGCATGATGCGTGACCAGAAGCGTCGCCATTCTCCCGCCGGCCTCCCCGCCGCCCAATCTTGCCGCCGGGACGGCCTCCCCGGCGTAACTTCCACAGAATCGTTGAAAATGTGTCACCAAGCGGCCCATGCTTGCAACCGGTCTTTAGACAGGTCTGCCATTATGGAACCTTCGGCCGGGCGCAGGGCACTGCCGTTTGCGGGGCGCCCTCTTGTCCCGGCCGAGACGATTGCTCATATGGAACGGGCGGTCTACAATGGCATAGGCCTGCAAGAAATACGGGAAAGAAATGCCGGAAGATTTGGGGATCGACCTGGAGCAGTTGCAGGAGAACGCGCGCCGCGCCAGCGCGCTGCTGAAGGCGATGAGCAACGAGCACCGCCTGATGGTCCTGTGCCAGTTGCTCCACGGCGAGAAGTCGGTCGGACAGTTGGAACAGATCGTCGGCCTGAGCCAGTCCGCGCTCAGCCAGCACCTCGCCCGCCTGCGTCGGGACGACCTGGTGAAGACGCGCCGCAGCGCCCAGACCATCTTCTATTCCCTGAAGGGTGAGGAGGCGAGCGCCGTCATCAACACCCTCTATACCCTGTACTGTGCGGACGATGCCGAGCGCCTGTGCGGTCCGGCCGCCGCCGCCGGCTGACAGCAGCCCCATCGCCGCCGGACAGACGATGCTATGGCCGCGCCGCCTCCTGGTGGCGCGGTTCGACGTTGTGGGCCTGGACCGGATCGCCGAGCAGCAAAGGCTGCAGCAGCATCTGCTGACTCAGCGCCACCAGGGTCGCGGCAGCAATGATGAGTGCAAGGCGGGTCAGCCTGCGCTGGAAGTTCGTGGGGGCCTGTTCCATGACAGTGGAACAAACGGCGGAGTATAGCGTCCGTTCCCGGCTCTGACGGATACCACTTACCCGAACGGATAGCCCCTACGTCCCGAGCCGACGATACAGGTCGGCGCCGTCGCCACGGCGCGAGCGTGCAACCCGGCCGCTCGCTTCCAAATGCCGCAAGTGGGCCAGCACCTCGCCCACCGCGAAGAACAGTTGGTGGTCGTCCAGAGACCGCCGGAACAGGTCAGGCACCATTTCCGCCGCCGTGCGGCCGGCACCGGCACCGCAGGCATCGGCAGCGGCATCCAGGCGTTCCGCATGGTGGGCGAGCAGGGCCGCCACCCGCTGCGGCACACCGAAGAACGGCAGTCCATGGCTCGGCAACGTCAGCGTGTCGGGCGGCAGGTCCGCGAAGCGGGCCAGCGACCGCAGGAACTGGTCCAGCGGGTTGGCCTCCGGCTCATTGGGCCAGAGCGAGACGTTGGGGCTGATGGTCGGCAGGATCTGGTCGCCGGAAATCAGCAGTCCAGCTTCTTCGCAATAGAGCGCGGCATGCTCCGGCGCATGGCCGCGCCCGACGATCACTCGCCAGTCACGCCCGCCGATGGTGATTGCATTGCCATCCTCGATGCGGCGGTAGGCGCGCGGCAGGGGTGAAACGCGCGGCGCATAGGCGTTGCCGCGCTTGCGCACCAGCGCCAGCCGGTCCTCGGGAAAGCCGGCGCGGCGGTAGAAGTCCTCATGCGTCTCCACCAGCGCGTCCGAGGTGTCCAGTGACAGCAGCATGCCCGTCGCCCACTCCCCCTGCGTCGCCCACAGGCCAACGTTCAGATGCTCGGTCAGCCAGCCGGCGAGGCCCATATGGTCGGGATGGAAGTGGGTGCAGATCAGCCGCCGCGCCGGCTTGCCCTTCAGCGCCGGATGGGCCAGCACCGCATCCCACAGCCCCTTGGTCTCGGCGCTGGCGATCCCTGTGTCGACCAACGTCCACCCGTCGCCGTCCTCAACCAGCCACAGGTTGATGTGGTCCAGCGCGAACGGCAGCGGCATCCGCAGCCACAACACGCCGTCGGCCACTTCCAGCGGTTCGCCGGGAGCAAGCGGCTCGGCGATGGGAAAGCGCAAGGGGCCGGCGGGTTTGTGCGTGTTCGTTGTCATGGCTTAACAGATGCCACGGCCGCCCCTCTACCGCAAGGGCCGCTTTCCGGCCTAGACTGTCCGCCGAACGAGACCACGAAGAAGGGACGAAACGGGCATGACCCTGCGCATTGGCGTGGACCTGGGCGGCACCAAGATCGAGGCGATCGCGCTTGATGGCTCCGGCACGACGCTGGCGCGGCACCGCGTCGATACGCCGGCCGGAGACTACCCGGCCACCGTCCGCGCCGTGGTCGACCTTGTGGCCACCGTCGAAAAGGCCGTCGGCGGCTCGGGCACGGTTGGCGTGGGTATTCCGGGCGCCATTTCTCCGGCGACCGGCAGGGTGAAGAACGCCAACTCCACCTGGCTGATCGGTCAGGCATTGGACGCCGACCTGACAGAGGCGCTCGACCGTCCCGTGCGGCTGGCCAACGATGCCGACTGCTTCGCCCTGTCGGAGGCCACGGACGGCGCGGCAGCGGGCGCGTCGCTGGTCTTCGGCGTGATCCTGGGAACCGGCGTGGGCGGCGGCATCGTGGTCAACGGCCGGCCGGTCTCCGGCCCCAACGCCATCGCCGGAGAGTGGGGCCACAATCCCCTGCCCGCCCCCACCGACGACGAGCGGCCCGGCCCGCCCTGCTACTGCGGCCGGTCGGGCTGCATCGAGACATGGCTGTCGGGGCCCGGCCTCGCCGCCGATCATGCGCGGACGATGGGCGAGACCCTTACCGCCGCCGCGATCGCCGACCGCGCCAGTGCCGGCGACCGGGGCTGCATCGCGACGCTGGAGCGCCACGCGGGGCGGCTGGCGAAAGCGCTGGCGGGGGTCATCAACGTTCTTGACCCGCATGTGATCGTGCTGGGCGGCGGACTGTCCAACATGGCGCACCTCTACGACCGCGTTCCGGCGCTGTGGAGGACGCATGTGTTTTCCGATCGCGTCGACACCCGTCTGGTGCCGCCCGTCCACGGCGATTCCAGCGGGGTGCGCGGCGCCGCGTGGCTGTGGCCGGCATGAGGCCGACCTTGCTCCGCGCGCACCCGCGCCCCACCTGAAGCCCACGCCGAGAATCAGGAGAAGGAGCCCGCCGGCATGGCCGCCACCGTAGACTATTACCTCGCCCTCAATTCACCGTGGAGCTATCTCGGGTCCGCCCGCCTGCAGGAGATCGCCGCCCGCCACGGCGCCACCGTCCGTGTCAAGCCCGTGAAGCTGGGCGAAGTGTTCGCCAAGACAGGTGGCACACCTCTGCCCCAGCGCCCGCTGGAGCGCCGCAACTACCGCCTGCTGGAACTGGAGCGCTGGAGCACGCACCTGGGCGTGCCGATGGTCATACAGCCGCGCAACTTCCCCTCGGACGAGACCACGGCCGCGCACATGGTCATAGCGGCGCAGGAAGACGGGCTGGATGCGCTGGGCCTCGCCACCGCCCTCGGCCGGCAGTTGTGGGAAGAGGATATGAGCCTGGCCGACATGGATGCCCTGCGCGCCACCGCGCTGCTCGCGGGTGTGGATGCCGACCACCTGCTCGGCGCCCACCCCGTGCAGGACCTGGACGCCATCCACACCCGCAACACGGAAGACGCCCTGGCCGCCGGCGTGTTCGGCGTGCCGAGCTATGTGGTCAACGGCGAGATTTTCTGGGGCCAGGACCGGCTCGACTTCCTGGACCGCAAGCTCGCGGCCCCCTGATCCGACCGCCCCAAGCAAAAGGAGCACCGGCCTGAAAGCCGGTGCTCCTTCGTTTTTTGAGCCTGGCGAAGGGCCGCGTGCCCTCAGCAGTCCGGGCGATCCAGCGGCTTGAGGTCCGTCAGGTCGCCGGAAATGGTAAAGTCGCCGAAATCCTGGACAACGCTCTCGGCGACGCCGTTGTCGTGGTAGGTCAGCCCCACCTGGAATTCCGGCGTCGGGGCGGCGCTGCCCTCGGGGAAAAAGGCCATGTTCATCGTCCAGGCGGGACCTTCCAGCAGGCTGGCGGCGATGCGTTCCGCGCTGGCGGCCGCCTGTTCCGGCCCGCCCGGCTGACCCGCTTGGCGGCTGCCGATGAGCGCCGAGACCTCGTAGGTGCCCCGGTCCCCCGACCCGTCGAAGACATTGCGGTTCACGAAGGACCCGCCCTTGTCGGCCTCGTCCAGCAGCAGGCGCGTATGTTCGGTCGGGAACAGGGTGCCGACCGGCAACTCGGCGGATCGCGTGCTCGGCTGGGTGAACTCCACCGTGCCGGTGGCACCGACGTCGTCCGGCATGGCGGCGCGGCCGTCGATGGTCTCGATCAGTTGGCCGTTGCGGCTGTTGCGCACCTGGAAGCGGTACCGGCTGCCGTCCTTGCTTTCCCACGTGGTGAATTCCCACGCTGTCATCACCGGCGTCCCGACGCCGTAGGAGATGGACAGGAGCGTGCGCGTGTTCACGGCATAGCCGTCGCAGGTGTCGGCGAACTTGTAGTGCATGGTGCCGCGCGCGCCCACGACGCCGCTGCCCGAGCGCGAGCTGGACAGGTGCATGTTGTAGGTCGCCTCATGCGGAACCAGCGCGTCCGGCGCAACGACGGTGGTTTCGGCGCGGGGCGCGGCGGACGCGGCCGTGACTCCCAGCACCAGGGCGCCGGTCAAAGCAACGCCAGACGTCATGCGGCTCATAAGCAGGTTCCTTCTCAAACGCCCGAATGTGGCGATCCAACGACCGCGGTTCGGGCCCCGTTCCCCCCGATTTAGGCAACCCGCCCCCAACGAACAAGGCGCGCGACCCATCGGCCGCGCGCCCCGCCCTTCGACCGGCCGCAGCCGGGTCCAGTCTAACCGCCGCTCGGGCGTCAGGAGTCGCTCTTTTCGGGAGCCTCCTGTGCATCGGTGGTAGCCTTGGTCTTGATCTCCTTGGGCTTCTTCACCTGGATGTGAAGCTCGCGGAGCTGCTTTTCCGACACTTCCGACGGCGCATTCATCATCAGGTCCTGCGCCTGGCCGTTCATGGGGAAGGTGATGACCTCGCGGATGTTGGGCTCGTCGGCCAGCAGCATGACCATGCGGTCGATGCCGGGCGCGGAGCCGCCGTGCGGCGGGGCGCCGTACTTGAAGGCGTTGAGCATGCCGCCGAACCGCTCCTCCACGACCTCCGGGCCGTAGCCGGCGATCTCGAAGGCACGGTACATGATGTCCGGACGGTGGTTACGGATGGCGCCCGAGGACAGTTCAACGCCGTTACAGACGATGTCGTACTGGAACGCCTTGATCTCCAGCGGGTCCATGGAGTTCAGCGCTTCCAGCCCGCCCTGCGGCATGGAGAACGGGTTGTGGCTGAACTCGATCTCGCCGGTGTCCTCGTTCAGCTCGAACATGGGGAAGTCCACCGTCCAGCAGAAGCGGTAGACGTCCTTCTCCAGCAGGTCCAGCTCGTTGGCGACCTTGGTGCGCACCAGGCCGGCGAACTTGGCGGCCTTCAGCGGCTTGTCGCAGGCGAAGAACACGGCGTCGCCGTCCTTCAGGCCGCAGGTCTCCTTGATCGAGGCGACGCGCTCGTCGTCCAGGTTCTTGGCGATGGGGCCCTTGGGGCCGGCCTCGGCGAACTGGATGTAGCCCAGACCGCCGGCGCCGTTCTCGCGCGCCCAGTCGTTCAGCTTGTCGAACCAGCTGCGCGGCTGGCTGGCCCCGCCCGGCGCCGGGATGGCGCGGACGATGGCGCCCTTCTCGATCTGCTTGGCGAAGATGCCAAAGTTCGACCCGCGGAAGGCCTCGGTCACGTCCTGGATAATGAGCGGGTTGCGCAGGTCCGGCTTGTCGGAGCCGTACTTCAGCATTGCCTCGTCATAGGGGATGCGCGGGAACGGGCTGTCAGTGACCTTCCGCCCCTCGCCGAACTCGTTGAACAGGCCGGCCAGCACGGGCTCGATGGCGTCGAACACGTCTTCCTGGGTGACGAAGCTCATCTCGAAATCGAGCTGGTAGAACTCGCCCGGGCTGCGGTCGGCGCGGCTGTCCTCGTCGCGGAAGCAGGGCGCGATCTGGAAATAGCGGTCGAAGCCCGCCACCATGAGCAGCTGCTTGAACTGCTGCGGCGCCTGCGGCAGGGCGTAGAACTGACCGGGGTGCAGGCGGGACGGCACCAGGAAGTCGCGCGCGCCCTCGGGGGACGAGGCGGTCAGGATCGGCGTCTGGAATTCGGTGAAGCCCTGGTCGATCATGGCCTTGCGCAGGTAGCTGATGACCTGGCTGCGCAGCATGATGTTGCGGTGAAGCTTCTCGCGCCGCAGGTCGATGTAGCGGTAGCGCAGGCGCATTTCCTCGGAATAATCCTGGTCGCCGGCCACCTGCATGGGCAGGACCTCTGCCGAGGACTGGATTTCCATGTCCTGCACCTGAACCTCGATGTCGCCGGTGGACAGGCGCGGGTTCTTGGTCTCGTCACTGCGCATGACGACCTTGCCGGTGATGGTCACCACGCTTTCCACGCGCAGGTCCGTCAGGGCCTCGAAATGGGCGTTGGAGGTGTCGCACACCGTCTGCGTGACGCCGTGGTGGTCGCGCAGGTCGATGAACAGCAGGTTGCCGTGGTCGCGCTTGCGGTGCACCCATCCCGACAGCCGCACGGTCTCGCCGGCGTTGGCGGCCCGCAAGTCGTTGCAGGTATGGCTACGGAATTGATGCATGACAGTCCCTCGGGCTTTCGCGGAAATGGTCAGACGCCGCACCGCGCGGGCGCGCGCGTCCGGGGCGGCGAACAGGTGGGCTTTGGGAGGCGAAAGCACACCGAACGGCGGCGTTTGTCAAGCGCGGCTTGGCGGACCGGCGCCGGCCGCCGGGGTGTGTGCGCCTTCGCCAATGATCTTGCCCGCGCGGCCCGGCGGGAGTAAAAGCAGAACCCATGACCCTGATCGCCGATTCCGACGCCCTCCGCGCCCTTTGCGACCGCCTGTCGAAGGCCGAGTACATCACCGTCGACACCGAGTTCATGCGCGACCGCACCTATTGGCCGGGCCTGTGCCTGATCCAGGTGGCCGGTCCCGATGAAGCGTGGTGCATCGACCCGCTGGCCCCAGGCATGGACCTGACGCCGCTGTTCGACCTCATGCGCAATGAAAGCGTGCTGAAGGTCTTCCACGCCGCGCGCCAGGACCTGGAAATCTTCTACCGGGCCATGGGCGCCTTCCCCAGGCCGCTGTTCGACACGCAGATCGCCGCCATGGTCTGCGGCTTCGGCGATTCCGTGGGCTACGAGACGCTGGCGACAAAGCTGGCCAAGGCGCGCATCGACAAGTCCATGCGCTTCACCGACTGGGGCCGCCGCCCACTGACGGAAAAGCAGCTGCACTACGCGCTGGCCGACGTCACCCACCTGCGCGTGGTCTACGACAAGCTGCGCAAGCGCCTGGAAAAGACCGGCCGCGCCCACTGGCTGACCGAGGAAATGGACGCCCTGGTGGCGCCCGAGAAGTACACCTTCGACCCCGACACCGCCTGGCAGCGCATGAAGCCGCGCACCAAGAGCCCGCGCTTCCTGGCGGTGCTCAAGGAGGTGGCGGCGTGGCGCGAACGCGAGGCCCAGACCAAGGACATGCCCCGCCAGCGCGTGCTGAAGGACGAAGCGATCCTGGAAATCGCCGCCCACGGCCCGAAATCGGTGGAGGAACTGGCCCGCGTCCGCGCCCTCACGCGCAACACGGCGGAAGGCCGCCTCGGCAAGGAAATCCTGGAAGCGGTTGAACGCGGCAAGGCGGTGCCCGAGGCCGAGGCGCCGCACATGGCCCCCCGGCGCGAACTGCCGCCGGGCGCCGGTCCGGCGATCGATCTTCTCAAGGTGCTGCTAAAGATGCGCTGCGAGGAGAACGACGTGGCGCAGAAGCTGGTCGCCAACATGGACGACCTGGAGCTGATCGCCCTGGACGACGAAGCCCCCGTCGCCGCCCTGCACGGCTGGCGCCGCGAGCTGTTCGGCGAGGACGCGCTGAAGCTCAAGCGCGGCGAACTGGCCCTGGCCCTGGAAGGAGAGGCCGTCGTGGCGCGCCCGGTGGGGAAGACGGCGGAGAACGCCGAGGGCTGACGCCGGGCGGCGGGTGCCCTATACTGTGTGGTGAGCACCGCTTCGGATCGACGGCCATGGGCTTCCAGACGGACAACGCACGCATTCGCGAAAAGATCGAACGCCTGGCGCGACTGAAGGGGTTGGACGAAGAGTCCGCCCTGGAGGACGCGCTGGACACGCAGCTTTCCATTCGCGGGGGCAAGGAGAACACGCCGAAAGCACGGCGGGCGCGCCTGGAAAGAATCGTCAAGGAAATCGACGCCATCGAACCTCTGCCGCCGGAACAGCAGTATGAGGCCGTGGTGGGATGACCTCGGGCTGCCGAAATGATCGCCGTCGACACCTCGGCGTTCATCGCGATCGTTGCGGCCGAGCCCGAGCGCGGTGCGATGCTTGAGTGCCTCTGGGACAACGACACCGTTCTGGTCAGCCCCGTCACTGTGGCGGAAGCTCGCATGGTGGTCGCAGGGCTCAACGACTTCAGCCGCACAGACATCCGCCCGGCCCTGCCCACCTGAAATTCCGCACATGAAACGCCGCCCCGGAACCCTCCGGAGCGGCGCTTTTATTCGACTTCCCTCGACTTCAGCGGCGGCGGTTTTCCGGTCGCCTTGTCCCGCTGCTCACGCGCCGTCGCGGTACCGGCGCATGATCTGCATGCCGCTTTCCACCATATCGGCCATCATGACCATGCTGCGCGGCTTGTCGTCGTTGGCCTGGTCCAGGGCCTGCGAGAACACGGCCTTGACCTGTTCCCGCGTGTCCTCGTCCGCCGGGCTGGAAGCGCCGACGAAGAAGCCCGTCGCGTGGCCGGCGATGATCCCGATGTCGCCGGGCGGCAGTTTCAGGTCGCGGGCGATGACGTAGATCGATGCCGCGATCATGCGGGCGGCCTGGTCGAAGCGCTCTTCCTGCGCGGCCTTGCCGGAAACGCCCGCCTTTCGGAATACTTCCGCCTGCTGGACCATGCGGTTGTATTCCATGGTTTCCTGCTGGCGGAACCGCGGATCGATGTTCTTCACCAGCGCCTGGGTGTCGAATTCGCTCATGGTGGCGTCCTCCTGGATCGGCGGGGCGGCGGCAGGCGCCGATCAATGTCATGAATGCCGTCAGTCATAGGGACGAACGCCGCCTCACCCGCCGGGTTGCAGCGGGACGACCATGTAAACGCCAATATCAAGGGAACATAAAAAAGACGAATCCCGCCAGTCTCTACCCCTGGTTACACAGGAACGACTGCATAGTCAGGTACTCCGAGCATGGCGGCAAGTTTCTCGAAGCGCCGAACCGAAGCATCCCCAGAAAACAAGGGGTCTCCCGCCGGGACGTCCAGCGTCAGGCGACCGGGCGTCCAACGCAGGCGGGTGCGCTCCAGGAGGCCCGGCGCCCCGCCCGAGATGGTATGGCCGAGCCGCAGCGCATTGCCGATGATGCGCACCCGCTTGACCCGCTCCTCGTCCAGCATGGCGGCGGCCTGGCGGGCGTAGGGCTGGTCGCTGCTGGAGGCGTAGCGGAAATAGACGGCCAGGGCGAGCGCGGCACGGTCGGTGTGGGACAGCCCCATGAACGGCAGGCGCAGCACCTTCAGCAGGCCCTGTTCCGCCCGATAGTCCGGGTGTTCGGACCAGAAGATGTCGCCCAACAGGCAGGCGGCCAGCCGCAGGCGCTGAAGCTGTGCGCTTTCCTCCGGAAACAGGGGGCTCATCCAGTCCATCAGCTCGCGCGCATGCTGGGTGAAGCGTCCCGCCGCCAGCGCCAGGTCGGCACAGGCGGAAATAAGCGGGTCCTCGTCACGCACCGCCGGCGGCAGGTTCTGGAAGAACTGGCCCTCGCGCATGCCGTAAACGGAGAACACCAGCTCCGACGGCTCCACCACCTCGATCAGCCGCTGCAAGGCCACCGCCGCCATGGGCAGCGTCGGCAGTCGACGCTTGGACACGCCGGGAATCTTTTCCAGCGACTTGCGAGACTGGCGGGCAATCAGGTCCAGCAGGCCGGTGGCATCACCAGCCGGCAGGGTGAAGTTGTCCAGCACGTGCAGCGGATAGTCCATCTGCTCGATGCAGATGCGGGCAATGGTGCGCCAGGCCCCGCCGACGGCATACAGGCTGCGGCCGCGCCCCTGCCCCAGCCAGCCCAGCGCGGCGAGGTGGCCGTCGATGATGCCGACGGCCTTGTCGCGGTCGCCCCCGGAATGATCCTGCAGGCGCAGCACGCCCAGGGGCATGCTGGTGAAGTCGCCGAAGCGGTGGTTCTCCACCATCACCAGTTCCAGCGACCCGCCGCCCAGGTCGGCCACCATGCCGTCGGCGTCAGGGATGCTGCACAACACGCCGAGGGCGGCGTTGCGGGCCTCTTCCTCGCCGGACAGCAGGCGGACCTTCACGCCGCACCGCTCCTCCAGCCGGGCGATGAACTCCGGACCGTCGGCGGCATCGCGCGCCGCCGCCGTCGCCAGCACGTCGAGCGTGTCCACGTCCATGGCTCGGGCCAGGTGCACGAAACGCTCCACGGCGGCGAGCGCCATGGTCACGCCCTCGGGGTTCAGGCGGCCCGATCGCTCGAGGCCCGATCCCAGGGCGCAGACGGCCTTTTCGTTGAACAGCGGCACCGGCGTGCGCGTCAGGCCGTCGTAGACCACCAGACGGACGGAGTTGGAGCCGATGTCGACGATGCCCACCGGCCGGCGTCGCCGGACGAACATGCCGCCCTCCGCCGCCCGCCCGAGCGGCTGGAGGCGCTTCCCCGTGATCGGGTCGATGCTGCGGGCGGTCTTGTCGCGGCGGGCCGGGGCGTCCTTGTCGTTGCTCACGGTGGCCTGCTCTCCCGTCATCAGCGGTTCTTCAGGGCCAGCTTGGGAATGGGCTTGCGCTCGTGCTGCATGGCGCTGCCCCGGCCGGAAAGGCTGGGGTTGGTCATGAAGTAGGTGTGGGCACTGAAGGCATCGTCGCGCTGCGGCACGCGATTGTAGGCGCCGTCCTCGCTGAGATACCAGCTCTGCGCCTCGTCCTTCAGGTTGGCGACCATGATCTGCTCCAGGATCTGGGCGTGCACGGTCGGGTTCTCGATGGGCACGAAGGCCTCCACCCGGCTGATCAGGTTGCGCGGCATCCAGTCGGCCGACGAGATGTAGATCTTCGCGTGGCGCGAGGGCATTGCGTGCCCGTTGCCGAAGCAGGCAATGCGCGAGTGCTCCAGGAACCGGCCGACGATGGACTTCACACGGATGTTCTCCGACAGCCCCGGAACGCCCGGACGCAGGCAGCAGATGCCGCGGATCACCAGTTCCACATGGGCACCGGCCTGGCTGGCGCGGTAGAGGGCATCGATCACCTTGGGATCGACCAGGCTGTTCATCTTGGCCCAGACCGTCGCGGGACGGCCCGCCTTGGCATGCTCGGCCTCCTGATCGATCATGTCGATCAACTGGTCGCGCAGGCCCAGCGGCGCCAGCGACAGCTTTTCCAGGCGGTCGGGCTTGGCGTAGCCGGTCATGAAGTTGAACGCCTTCGCCGCGTCGCGCCCCAGCGCCGGATCGCAGGTGAAATAGGACAGGTCGGTGTAAATCTTTGCCGTGATCGGGTGGTAGTTGCCCGTGCCGTAGTGCACGTAGGAGCGCAGTTCCTGCCCCTCTTTCCGAACCACCAGGCTGATCTTGGCGTGGGTCTTCAGGTCCATGAAGCCGTAGACCACCGAGACGCCGGCGCGCTCCAGGTCGCGCGCCCACTGGATGTTGGCTTCCTCGTCGAAGCGGGCCTTCAGTTCCACCATGGCGGTGACGGACTTGCCCATCTCGGCGGCCTCGATCAGCGCCTTGACGATGGGGCTGTTCTTCGACGTGCGGTAGAGCGTCTGCTTGATGGACATGACGTTGGGGTCCCGCGCCGCCTGGCGCAGGAACTGCACCACCACGTCGAAGCTCTCGAACGGGTGGTGGACGACGATGTCCTTCTTCTTGATGGCCGCGAAGCAGTCGCCGCCGAAATCCCGGATGCGCTCGGGGAACCGGGCGTTGTAGGGCACGAACTGAAGGTCGGGGCGCTCGTCGGTGATCAGGGCCTTGGTGTCGGCCATGCCGATCAGGCCGTCGATGCGGAAGACGTCCTCGTCCTCCACCTCAAGCTCGCTGCACACCAGCTGGAACAGGTCCTCGGGCATGTCGACGTTCATGGTCAGGCGGATGCAGTGGCCGCGGCGGCGGCGCTTCAGCGCCGACTCGAAGGACTGCACCAGGTCCTGCGCCTCTTCGTCGATTTCCATCTCGCTGTCGCGGATGACGCGGAAGTGGCCGCCCTGCACCACCTTGAAGCCGGGGAACAGCTTGTCGAGGAACAGGCCCACGACCTCCTCCAGCGCCAGGAACCGCACCTCCGGCCCCTCCAGCCGGATGAAGCGGTCCACCTGGGTCGGCATCGGGATCAGGGCGCGCAACGACTCGCCGTCCTCCAGCCGGGTCAGGTGCAGCACCACGGCGTGCGCCAGGTTGGGCAGGAAGGGGAACGGGTGCGCCGGGTCGATGGCCAGCGGCGTGAGAATCGGGAAGATGCGCTCCATGAAGTGCTGTTCCAGCCACTTCCGGTCGTCGGGCGTCAGGTCTTCCTTGTCGATGACGTTGATGCTGTCGTGGCGCAGAAGCTCCCGCAGGTGGCGCCAGCAGGCGGCCTGCTGGTCCATCAGGCGCCGCGCCTCTTCGTTGATGCGCTCCAACTGCTGGGCGGGCGTCAGGCCGTCCTGGCTGGTGGTCTTCACGCCCGCGTGCAGCTGTCCCTTCAGGCCCGCGACTCGGACCATGTAGAACTCGTCCAGGTTCGACGCCGAGATGGACAGGAAGCGCAGACGCTCCAGCAGCGGGTGCCGCTCGTTGTACGCTTCTTCCATGACGCGGAAATTGAAGGCCAGCCAGGACAACTCCCGATTGATGAAGCGTTCCTTGCTGTCCAGCGTGATCGCTTGGAATTCCGGGGTTTCGGCGGTCCGTTCGGCAGTCGTCATGGGCTGTTCCATCGGCGCGGGATTTTTGACGGGTGTAACGTTGCCGTCTTCGACAGACGGCGTACGCTCATATATACACTATGCCCCGAGCCGTATCGCAACGCCTTGGGGCAAATTCATAAACATGAAACGGATATTCCTCCTGCGGCACCTGAAGTCGAGCTGGGATTTCCCGGAGCTGGACGACTTCGACCGCCCGTTGAACGAGCGGGGAGAACGGGCCGGGCCGCTGGTGGCCCGCCACATCGCCGCCCACGCCGTCCGCCCGGACCTGGTGCTGTGCAGCGCCGCCCGCCGAACGCGCCAGACGCTGGACCACATCGTCGAGGTCCTCGACGGCGTGCCCGTGCTGTACGAGCGCCGCCTGTACGAGGCCACTGCCGCCAATCTGCTCAAGCGCCTCAAGGAGCTGCCGACCGATATCGAGTCGGTCATGCTCATCGGGCACAACCCCGGTCTGCACAAGCTGGCGACGGGCCTGACGGAGAAGGAGGTGCCGGACACCGTGGCCGGTCTCGCCGACCTTCGCGCCAAGTACCCGACGGGCACGCTGGTCACACTGACCGCGCCGGTGGACGAATGGGTCGACCTGGAAAGCGGTCTGTGCCGCCTGCGCGCCGTGGTGCGGCCGAAGGATCTGGAGAACTGAGGCCGCTAGCGACCGGTGCGGCGAAGTCCTCCGACGGACGATCAAAGCCTCACGGAGATACGGCGCCGGCGACCTTAAACGCTCGTTCGCGCGGCGGTTCACCACACCGGCCTCTGCCCTCATAGCATACACCGGCAACGGGTGGTAGTTCGGCAAGTCGACGCTTGCCCCGGGGCAAGCGCAACCTGCCTCCCGCGCGTTAAGCGGTCATGCAGCCGCTGGTGTCCTCCCTCTCCCTGCCCCTTCTCGCTGGCCTGTTCCTCGGGCTCGCGATCGTCGTGGGCGTCACCGGAACCTTCATGGTGAAGGTCGCCGACTCGCTGGCGGAGCGCACCCGGCTCGGCGGCACCCTCATGGGGGCGGTGTTCATCGGCGTCTCCACCTCGCTCTCGGGCATCGCCACGTCGGTCACCGCCGCCGCAAGCGGCTCGCCGGAACTGGCGGTCTCCAACACCATCGGCGGCATCGCCGTGCAGACGGCCTTTCTCGCCATCGCCGACCTGGCCTTCCGGCGCGTCGACGTGCTGGGAAACAGCGACACGCCCTCGGCCCTCTACCAGGGCCTGCTGCAGATCGCGCTGCTGACCATCCCGCCCATGGCGCTGTTCCTGCCGCACTACAGCCTCTACGGCATCAGCCCGGTCTCGCCGCTGCTGGTGGTCGCCTACGCCGCGGGGCTTTTCGTGCTGCGCAGCGTGCGGGCGGAGACCATCACGCCTCAGGACGACGAGGTCCGCTGGGCCCGCGACGAGGCCCGCGAACAGGGCGGGCAGCATCGCCACTCGCTGACAGCCCTGTGGCTGCGGTTCGCCGTCTTCGCCGCCATCACGGCCGCAGGGGGTTACGGCATCGGGCAGAGCGGCATTGCCCTGGTCGCCAAGACCGGCCTGTCGGAAACGGCGGTCGGCGGTCTGTTCACCGCCGTCTCCACCTCCATGCCCGAGTTGGTGACGGTGCTGGCCGCCGTGCGCCAGCGGGCGCTGGCACTGGCCGTCGGCGACATCCTGGGCGGCAACTGCTTCGACGTGCTGTTCCTGGCGCTGGCCGACATCGCCTATCGCGAGGGCTCCATCTACGCCACCATAACGGGGCCGGCGGATTTCCTGTTTGCCCTGACCATCATGCTGGTGGTGCTGGTAATGCTCGCCATGCTGCGCGAGCGCGGAAAAGCGAGCGAGGAAAAGCCTCGGCGGCGCGGCTGGTCGGTGGAAAGCCTGCTGATCCTTGGCCTCTACCTGGGCGGAGCCGTGGCGCTGTTCGGCGGCGGATGATATTTTTCGGGGCAGACCGGTTGCGGGTCGCCCGTGACCTTCCCGTGTCCGTGGAAGTGGCCGTGGCGGTGGGGCGCTGCCTGCGCTAATGTCCGGTCAACCTGGAACCGCCGTCATCGCGCCTCATTTATAGGGCACAGACATTTTCGGAGGCGCGCCCGCGCTTCCGGTGACGATCTAAGGACATGCGACCCGATGATTACCCGCCGCGCCTTCACCGCTCTGGCCCTTTCCGCCGCCGCCCTCGCCGTCGTGCCCGGCCTTTCCGGTCTGCTGGGGATCGCGGGCGGCGCCTCGGTCGCCCACGCCGCCGATGGAGAGGAACGCCTGGTCACCACCTACACGGTGAAGAAGGGTGACACCCTGCACACCATCGCGCAGGAAAAGGGGCTTGGCTTCCTGGAGATGCGCGCGGCCAACCCCGATGTGGAGCCCTGGCTGCCCGAGGTGGGGCGGGAGATCATCGTGCCGTCGGTGCACATCGCCCCCAAGGGCATGGAAAAGGGCGTGCTCATCAGCCTGGGGGCCATGCGGCTGTTCCATTTCCGCGAGGACGGCACGGTCAACAGCTATCCCATCGGCATCGGTGCCGAGGGGCTGGAGACGCCCACGGGCGAAACCAAGATCGTGCGGAAGAAGAAGAACCCCAACTGGTATCCGACCGAGAACATCCGCAAGCGCAAGCCGCACCTGCCCGCCATGGTCCCCGCCGGCCCCGACAACCCGCTGGGCACGCGGGCCATGTACCTCGGCTGGCCGGCCTACCTGATCCACGGCACCAACCTGCCGGAAGGCGTGGGCCGGCGCGTCTCGTCGGGCTGCATCCGCATGTATCCCTGGGACGTGGAGTCCGTCTTCGAGAAGGTGGACGTCGGCCTGCCGGTCGAATCGCTGACCAAGCGTCACTCCGTCGCCTACGACGACGGCCGCCTGTGGCTGGAGGTCCATCCGACCCTGGACGGCTGGAATGCGCTGGAGGCCCGCGACGAGGACCGCCCCCGCCCCGGCCTGACGCAGGACATCATCAACGACGTGGTTGCCGCCGCGCCCGAAAGCATCCGCATCAACTGGGAAGCGGTGGAGAAGGTTGCGCTGGAGGAGCGCGGGTATCCCGTGGCCGTCGGCCAGGCCGCACAGACGGCTGCGCGCTGAAGTCCCGACAAGGCGCTGACATCGATAGCTTTTGCCACGGCCGGACCAGCATCCGGCCGTGGCTGTTTCAGCGGTTTTCGACACCATACGCATTCGTATCAAAGCCCTGTCGGACATTCGGATGTTGCGTCCACCGGGCCGAAGTATTTGCGTTCATTTCATAAATTTGACCCGACTCCGGCGGTTTCCGGTTTGCCCCCGCGTCGGTTTGGGGTATGTCCTCGTTTGCGCGGGCTCCGTGTCGGCTGATAGACTTCAGCCATGCGGCGAGCCTGCATCCTCGGCGGGAGAGCGGGCCGCGGCCGGCGCACTTCCGCCGCCGGCGCGGGCCGGACCCGCCAGGGGCCGCCCCCACGGTGCAACCCAGACGCAGGAACGGTCGGACACGAGGATGAGCGACGATACTCTGACGCTGGCGGGCGACTTCCCCGCCCCCACCCGTGACGAATGGCGCGCGGCCGTCGAAAAGGCGCTCAAGGGCGCGCCCTTCGACAAGAAGATGCTGACGAAGACCTACGAAGGCATCACGCTGCAGCCGCTCTACACCCTCGACGACTGGAAGCCGGAGAACGACCCGTCCGGCCTGCCCGGCTTCAAGCCCTACACGCGCGGCGGCCAGGTGGCCGGTCAGCGCGTCGGCGGCTGGGACCTGCGCCAGCTCCACACCCACCCCGACCCGCAGGCGGTCAACAAGGGCATCCTGACGGACCTGGAGCGCGGCGCGACCTCGGTCACGCTGCGCCTGGACGATGCGGCGCGGGGCGGTGACGATGCCGACCAGGCCGCCAACTACGCCGGGCTGAACGGCCTCATGGCCTACACCGCCGCCGACTTCGACACCGCCCTGACCGGAGTGTACGAGGACTTGGCCGCCGTGGCGCTGGAATCGGGCGCGGCCTTCCTGCCCGCCGCCGCCCTGCTGGCCGGCCACTGGAAGACCAAGGGCGTCGATGCTTCCAAGGTCAAGGGCGCCTTCAACGCCGACCCGCTGAACCGCCTGGCCGCCACGGGCTCGCTGCCCGGCGGCGTGGAAGCGGGCCTGAAGGCCATGGCGGATCTCGCCGCCTACACGTCGAAGACCTTCCCGCACGTCACCGCCGTGCGCGTCGACACCGGCCCCTATCACCTGGCCGGCGCGACGGAGACGCAGGACCTGGCGATCGCCATGGCGACCGCGGTGGCCTACCTGCGCGCCATGACCGACGCGGGCCTGAGCATCGACGACGCAGCCCGGCAGATCACCTTCCAGCTGCCCGTCGGCGCCGACCAGTTCATGGGCATCGCCAAGCTGCGCGCCGCCCGCCGCCTGTGGGGCCGCGTCATGGATGCCTGTGGCGCGTCGGACGAAGCCGGCCGCATGCGCCTGACCGCCGCAACGGCCGAGCGCATCGTCAGCCAGCGCGACCCGTGGGTGAACATGCTGCGCACCACGGTCACCACCTTCGCCGCCGCCGTGGGTGGCGCGGAGACCAACACCGTTCTGCCGTTCGACGCCATGCTGGGCCTGCCGACCGAGTTCGCCCGCCGCATCGCGCGCAACACGCAGCTCATCCTCATGGAGGAGAGCAACCTCGACAAGGTCATCGACCCCGCCGGCGGCAGCTGGTACGTCGAGACCCTGACGGAAGAGGTCGCCGCCGAGGCCTGGACCCTGTTCCAGGACATCGAGAAGCACGGCGGCATGGCCGCGTGCCTGGAAAGCGGCCATGTGCTGGCTAAGATCGAGGCCGCCCACACCGCGCGCGCCAAGAACATCGCCAAGCGCAAGGACCCCATCACCGGCGTCTCCGAGTTCCCCAACATCCACGAAAAGCCCGTGGACATCGAAAAGCCGGACCTGGATGCGCTCCGCCGCGCCGCCGCCGCCAAGATCAAGGAAGGCCGCGCCACCGTCTCGCTGCCGCTCGATAAGATCGGCTCCGGCAGCGTGACGGAAGCCGCCATCGAGGCCGCCGCCAAGGGTGCGACCATCGGCGCCCTGTCGGCCGCCCTGTTCGGTGCCGGCGAGACAGACACTGTCACCGCCCTGCCCCGCCGTCGCCTGGCCGCGGAGTTCGAGGACCTGCGCGACGCCTCCGATGAGTTCATGGTGCACACCGGCGCCCGTCCCAAGGTGTTCCTGGCGAACCTTGGTCCCATCGCCGCCCACACGGCGCGGGCCACCTTCGCAAAGAACTTCTTCGAGGCCGGCGGCATCGAGGCCGTCACCAACCCCGGCTTCGACAGTGCCGAAGCCTGCGCGGAGGGCTGGAAGCAGTCCGGCGCGCCGATCGCCATCCTGTGCTCCTCCGACGCCGTTTATGACGAGATGGCCGAACAGACGGCCCAGGCCCTGAAGGCCGCCGGCGCCAAGCGGGTGTACCTGGCCGGCGCGCCGGGCGAGAAGAAGGACGCCTACACCGCCGCCGGCATCGACGGCTTTGTGTACATGGGCTGCGACGCGCTGGACACCCTGCGCGGCGCCCTGGCCCTGATGGGAGTGATCGACCGATGAGCGCCAAGATCCCCGATTTCTCGACCGTCGACCTGGGTGCCAAGAGCCCCGGAGCCGCCGCCTCGGTTCAGGACTGGAGCGCCATGGTCGACCAGGAAACCGGCAAGACTCCGGAAAACCTGGTCTGGACCACGCCCGAGAAGATCGACGTCAAGCCGCTCTACACCAGCGGCGACCTTTCGGGCCTGGATCACCTGGGCACCCTGCCCGGCCTGCCGCCCTACCTGCGCGGCCCGTACCCGACCATGTACGTGACGCGGCCGTGGACCGTGCGCCAGTACGCCGGCTTCTCCACCGCCGAGCAGTCCAACGCCTTCTACCGCCGCAACCTGGCGGCCGGTCAGAAGGGCCTGTCGGTGGCCTTCGATCTGGCGACGCACCGGGGCTACGACTCCGACCACCCGCGCGTGGCCGGCGACGTCGGCATGGCGGGTGTCGCGATCGACAGCATCTACGACATGCGCCAGCTGTTCGACGGCATTCCGCTGGACCAGATGAGCGTGTCCATGACCATGAACGGCGCGGTGCTGCCGGTCATGGCGCTCTACATCGTCGCGGCCGAGGAACAGGGCGTCAAACCGGAACAACTCAGCGGGACCATTCAGAACGACATCCTCAAGGAGTTCATGGTCCGCAACACCTACATCTATCCGCCGAAGCCCTCGATGCGGATCATTTCCGACATCTTCGGCTACACGTCGCAGAACATGCCGCGCTTCAACTCCATTTCCATCTCCGGCTACCACATGCAGGAAGCCGGCGCGACGGCGGACCTGGAGCTGGCCTACACTCTGGCCGATGGCGTGGAATACGCCCGCGCCGGCATGGCGGCGGGCCTGGATATCGACAAGTTCGCGCCGCGCCTGTCGTTCTTCTGGGCGATCGGCATGAACTTCTTCATGGAAGTCGCCAAGATGCGCGCCGCCCGCGTGATCTGGGCGAAGCTCATCAAGCAATTCGACCCGCAGAACGACAAGTCCCTGGCGCTTCGCACCCACAGCCAGACCTCGGGCTGGTCGCTGACGGCGCAGGACGTGTTCAACAACGTCACCCGCACCTGCATTGAGGCCATGGCCGCGACGCAGGGCCACACGCAGAGCCTGCACACCAACGCGCTGGACGAGGCGCTGGCCCTGCCGACGGACTTCTCCGCCCGCATCGCCCGCAACACCCAGCTGTTCCTCCAGCAGGAAAGCGGCACCACCAACGTCATCGACCCCTGGGGCGGCAGCTACTACGTGGAGCGCCTGACCCGCGACCTGGCGGACCGCGCCTGGGCGCATATTCAAGAGGTCGAGGCCGAGGGCGGCATGGCCAAGGCCATCGAGGCCGGCATCCCCAAGATGCGCATCGAGGAAGCCGCCGCCCGCACCCAGGCCCGCATCGATGCCGGCCGCCAGTCGGTCATCGGCGTCAACAAGTACCGCCTGGACGAGCGCGAGAACGTCGAGGTGCTGAAGGTCGAGAACGCGCAGGTCCGCGCCCAGCAGCTTGAGAAGCTGGAACGCCTGCGCGCCGAGCGCGACCAGGCCGAGGTCGACCGCCACCTGGACGCCCTCACCAAGGCCTGCGACACCGGCGAGGGCAACCTGCTGGAGCTGGCCGTCAACGCCGCGCGCGCCAAGGCCACCGTGGGTGAAATCTCCATGGCGATGGAAAAGGTCTACGGCCGCCACAAGGCCGAGATCAAGTCGATCTCCGGCGTCTATTCCTCGGAAGTGGGCAAGGACAACAAGGCCATGACCCAGGTTCACGAGCTGGTGGAGCGGTTCACCGAAAAGGAAGGCCGCCACCCCCGCATCCTCATCGCCAAGATGGGTCAGGACGGCCACGACCGCGGCCAGAAGGTCATCGCGACGGCGTTTGCCGACCTCGGCTTCGACGTGGACATCGGTCCGCTGTTCCAGACGCCCGAGGAAAGCGCCCGTCAGGCGGTGGAGAACGACGTGCACGTCATCGGTGTCTCGTCGCTGGCCGCCGGCCACCTGACGCTGGTGCCGGAACTGAAGGCGGAGCTTGAAAAGCTGGGCCGCGACGACATCATGATCGTGGTTGGCGGCGTCATCCCGCCGGGCGACTTCGATGAACTGTTCGCCGCCGGCGCCTCGGCCATCTTCCCGCCGGGCACCGTCATCGCCGAGGCCGCCATCGGCCTGATGAAAGAGCTGTTCCAGCGCCTGGGCTACACCGACGAGGCCGCCTGACGGCATGACCGCTGACAACAAGGGCGTTTCCGACTACGGGGGCTTCGCACCGCGCGCCGGTGCGAAGCCCGCCGTGCGCCGCCGCCAGCTTTCCGTCGACGAGTATGTCGCGGGCGTGCTCGCCGGCGACCGCACCATCATGGGCCGCGCCATCACCCTGGTGGAAAGCCGCAACGCCGAACACCGCAAGCTGGCGCAGCAAATCCTGGTCAAGCTGCTGCCTCACGCCGGCAAGGCCGCGCGCGTGGGCATCACCGGCGTGCCGGGTGTGGGCAAGTCCACCTTCATCGAGGCCATGGGCAAGCACCTGACGGCCCGGGACCACAAGGTGGCCGTGCTGGCCGTCGACCCCACCAGTTCACGCACCGGCGGCTCCATCCTGGGCGACAAGACCCGGATGAACGAGCTTGCCATCGACCCCAACGCCTTCATCCGCCCGTCGCCGTCGTCGGGCACGCTGGGCGGCGTCACCCGCACTACGCGCGAGACCATGGTGATCGTCGAAGCCGCCGGCTACGACGTGGTGCTGGTGGAAACGGTGGGCGTCGGCCAGTCCGAGACCATGGTGTCGGACATGGTGGACTTCTTCCTGGTGCTCATGCTGCCCGGCGCGGGCGACGAGCTTCAGGGCATCAAGAAGGGCGTGCTGGAAATCGCAGACATGATCGCGGTCAACAAGGCCGACGCCGACGAGAAAAAGGCCCGCCTCGCCGCCCGCGAGTACCGCACCGCCCTGCACATCATGACGCCCGCCAGCCCCAACTGGAACCCGCCGGTCCTCACCTGCTCCGCCCTCGCCAACAAGGGCCTGGCAGAGCTGTGGGAGAAAGTGGAGGAGCACCGCGCCAAGCTGACCGGGTCGGGAGAGCTTCCCGCCAGGCGCCGCGACCAGCAGCTGAAATGGATGTGGCAGATGGTCCGCGACCAGCTCATGGACGCGCTGGTGGAGCACCCGGAAGTGAAGCACCAACTGCCGGAGATCGAACACTCGGTCGCCGAGGGCGGGCTGACGCCGGCGCTTGCGACGCAGCGGATTCTCCAGGCTTTTGGCGTGAAGTTCGATGTCTGACGGTTGAGGTGCGAAGGGAGGCACGGCCTCCCTTCGCGCATCCCTCGATTAGTTGGTGATCCTGGCGATCATCGCGCGGGCGTCGCGCAGCACAACGTCTGGCAAAGTAGGGCGCCTGAGGAAGTCGGCCCAGGCGAACAGGTCTGCCAGTTCCGCAAATCGGCGCCAACCCTCGGGCAGCCAGCAGCCAGCCTCCAAGTAGCCCGCCGCAACCGACTCCGCGAAGGCCGGATCGTCGCCGAAGGGCGGGCGCAGGAGGTTGCCGAAGTCCGTCGCCGGTGTGCCGGCGTGGGCGAATTCCCAGTCAAGCACCGCCGAGACCTCGCCCGACTCGGTGCAGAGCAGGTTCCACGGGTTGAAGTCGCTGTGAACGAGGCAGGGCGCGCGGCACCAGTCGGCCAGCGCAGGCCCCTCGTGCTCAACGCAGGCGAACAGGGCCGCCGCAAGGTCCGGCCCGAGCCGGTCCGCCGCCGGACCGCCCGCGAAGATGTCTTCCA
The DNA here is from genome assembly GCF_044803115.1 of Caenispirillum salinarum. Taxonomy (GTDB): domain Bacteria; phylum Pseudomonadota; class Alphaproteobacteria; order Rhodospirillales; family Rhodospirillaceae; genus Caenispirillum; species Caenispirillum salinarum_A. Next base: position 3,153,378 of record NZ_CP085224.1, read on the forward strand.
GGAACGCCAGCAGCCCCCCGCCATCCAGCGGCACCGGATGCGGCACCGTAAGGTCCGGGCCGAGAAAGCCTGACCGCTCGAACGACAGCGCGCCGTGAATGCCCGCCAGCGCGCGACCGATCTCTCGCCCCGGCGGAGTGCCCATCCGGTGCGGAGCCACGCCCGGCACGAAGGGGGACAGCGTGAACGGCAGCGGCGCCACGCCGGCGTGCAGCACCTCCGGCATCCGGATGGCGACACCGCACCGGCGGCTCAATGCCTGCTCGAACAGCGCCGCCTCGCCCACCCCCTGAAACAGGCGCAGGACCAGCGGCGGGCAGTCGCGGAAATCCAGGCGAAGGGTCGTGTGGGAAAGCCCGCCTGGCAGCGGGCGCACGTCCACAAGGCGCGCCGGGTCCACCACGGGCGACAGCATGGCGGTGACCGTCTCGCGGTGGGGCGAAAGGATGGGGCGGGTGCGCGGCCAGGAGTCCTTCATGGCAGGCAGGATACCGCCCGCGGCCCCGCCCGACCATATGACCTCAGCCGGGCGCGCCGTGGGCGAAGGGCAGGATCTCCGGCAAATGCTGCACGATCATGCGGCTTGCATCCTCCACGGTGGGGCGGATGTCGGCGATGATGGTGCCGGCGCCGGCGGCGGTAAGGGCGATGCCGGCGGCGAAGGAGGCGACGCGCTCACGCTTGGCGGCGGCGCGGTTGGTGTGGGCCAGGAGGGCGATGCCCGAAGAGGCGATGCACGCGCTGGCCGCGAGGTGCACGAGCCAGTCCATGACGTGTCTCCCGTTCGTTTGTCGTGGCTCAATCGTGACTCCAGCTGTGCCGGTGACGCCAGCGGCCATTCGGTGGCAATTTCCGGCCATTCCTGCCACAGGCGGCGCCGAGACCCGCCGCAATGGCTCTTTCGCAGGCGCCATATCAGCGTACGATGCGCAGCCTGCAAAGCCTGCCGGACGCCTCCGCCATCATGACCCTGCACGCCGCCTTCGCCTTCTTCGTGGCCGTCTACCTGCTGGGCCTGACACCGGGGCCGGGGGTGTTCGCCGTCATCGCGCGGGGGCTCGGGCAAGGGTTCTGGCGCACCCTGCCCTTCATCGTCGGCATTCTGTTCGGCAACATCACCTGGCTGACGCTCACCGTCTTCGGCCTGGCCGCCGTCGCCACCGTGCTGGGGCCACTGTTCCTGGGCGTGAAGATCGCCGGCGGGCTGTACCTGGCCTGGATGGGCCTGAAGATGTGGCGCAAGCGCGTGTCCGAAGAGGATATCGACGCCGCCGACGCAGGGCTGGAACAATCAATCTCACGCCGCTGGCTGTCGGGCTATGCGCTGACGCTCGGCAATCCCAAGCCGATCCTGTTCTACCTGTCGGTCCTGCCCAACCTGCTGAGCCTGGACGCGCTTGCGAACGGCGCTGTCTTCATGGCCGCGCCCATCGCGGCCGCGGGGATCGCCTGTGCCCTGATCCCCTATTGCCTGATGGCGTCGCGCCTGCGCGCGATCCTCAGGTCGGCGCGCGCACGGCGCCGCCTGAACCGCACCGCAGGCGCCATGCTGATGGGTGCGGGCGCCGCCGTGGTCGCCACTTGAACAATCGGGTCAAATTTCACTTGCACCCCGCGCCCAATCGGATTATTTCGACGCGACAGACGTATTCGCACGTGCCCCTGGCCCCGGCGGTCAAGCTACGACGTAACGCGGCTCTGGAAGTTCATTCGGCCCCCGGGCCGGTGCTTTACATCTGGAGAAGTGTCATGGTTGCGCAGCGCTCGCTGGGGCGAAGTCCCCGAATGATCTGACCGGTTCCCGGACCGTTTCCGGGCCATCCACAAGATGATCTTCGATTTCCGTCCCGGACCGGATGTCCGAGGCGGGCTTCCTATTTCACCTCCGCGCACTGCGGATGCTGATCCAGGGGGATACGGGGCATGGCCGTCAGCCACCACCGTTACATCGCCGACCACCACCGCGACAGCGGCCACGCCCTGTTCGTGTTCGGCAGCCTGATGGACAAGGACATCCTGTCCATCGTGCTCGACCGCGAGCCCACCGACGTGGCCGTGACCGACGCCGTCGTGCGCGGTTTTCAGCGCCGGCGGGTTTCGGACGAGTTCTACCCCGTCCTGGTTCCGCGCCCGGACGGCACCGTGGTCGGCCGCCTGGTCGAGGGCCTGAGCGCCGACGACCTGGAACGGGTCCACTTCTACGAGGGCGACGTCTACGAACTCGCCCCCGTGCACGCCACCACCACCTGCGGCCGCCGCGAGACGGCCAACGTGTTCCTCGACGCCGGCGACCTGAAGGTCTCGCGCGAGGGCTGGGACTTCGACGCCTGGCACCGACACGAGAAGCAGGAGGCACTGGCCCTGACCACCGCCCTCATGCGCTATTACGGCCGCATCTCGCTGCGCGAGGTGGAGGGCGTGTGGAACGAGATCAAGGACCAGGCCGAAAGCCTTTTCGCCTATGACGAAGAGGCCATGGCCGCCGAGGCGAAAGCCTACCCATAGGCGCCCAGGAGCGGGCTTGTCCGCCCGTTCCGTAACGCTGCAATAAAATCCCGAAAAACCAAGCGTTTGTGCCCATTTCGCGCCACAGGTGCGCCTAAAGGACTCCACCGCCATGACCGCCAAGATCGCCGATTTCCTCCGTGACTCCCGTCCCGCCACCCCTTGCCTGGTGCTGGACCTGGACGTCGTCGCCGACAACTACCGCTCGCTGACCACGGCCCTGCCCAGCGCGCGCGTCTTCTATGCCGTGAAGGCGAACCCGGCCCCGGCGATCCTGGCCCTTTTGGTGGAGGCCGGCTCCAGCTTCGACTGCGCCTCCATCCCCGAGATCGACATGGTGCTCGAGGCCGGCGCCACCGCCGACCGCATCAGCTTCGGCAACACCATCAAGAAGGAGAGCGACGTTGCGGCGGCCTTTGAGCGCGGCGTGCGCCTGTTCGCCTTCGACTGCGAGGCGGAGCTGGACAAGATTTCCCGCGCCGCGCCGGGCTCCCGCGTGTTCTGCCGCATCCTGACGTCCGGCGAGGGCGCGGAGTGGCCGCTGTCGCGCAAGTTCGGCTGCGAGCCCGACATGGCCGAGGAGCTTCTGCTGGCCGCCCGCTTCAAGGGTGTCGAGCCCTACGGCGTCTCCTTCCACGTGGGCAGCCAGCAGCGCGACCTGGCGCAGTACGACGCGGCGCTGGAAGAGGTGGCGGGCATCTTCAAGTCGCTTTCGGCCAAGGGCCTGGACCTGAAGATGGTCAACATGGGCGGCGGCTTCGCGACCAAGTACCTGGTGGACATCCCGACCGCCGAGGAATATGGCCGCGCCATCCACGAAAGCCTGCTGCGCCACTTCGGCAACCGCCTGCCGGAAACCATCATCGAGCCGGGCCGCGGCATGGTGGGCAACGCCGGCGTGATCCAGTCGGAGGTCGTGCTGATTTCCAAGAAGTCGGCCAACGACAACCGCTCGTGGGTGTACCTGGACATCGGCAAGTTCGGCGGCCTGGCCGAGACCATGGACGAAGCCATCCGCTACCCGATCCACAGCGAGCACGACGGCGGCGAGACCCAGGACGTGATCCTGGCCGGCCCCACCTGCGACTCGGCCGATATTCTGTACGAACATGCCGGCTATCAGCTTCCCAAGGCGCTGAAGATCGGGGACAAGGTTGAGATTCGCGCCGCCGGTGCGTATACCACGACGTATGCGTCCAACGGTTTCAACGGCTTCGCGCCCCTGAAAGAGTACTACATCTGACCCTGACCGGCTGACCCGGGCCCGCCTCGGCGGGCCCCGCGCCCAAGCCGCCTGCATGTGAAAGTTCCCCCGCCATGATGATCGTGCGCGAACTGCCGGGTCACGGCCCTGCCATCGACCGGCTTCTTGAAAAGGCCTTCGGCCCCGGACGCCACGGCAAGACCGTGTACCGCCTGCGCCAGGAGGTGCCCTCGGTGGCCGCCCTGAACCTGGTGGCGGTGGAAGGGTCGGAGGTCGTGGGCACCATCCGCTTCTGGCCCATCGTCATCGGCCCGCGCCGCGTGCCGGCCGTGCTGCTGGGCCCCATCGCGGTGGACGAGGATTACCGTTCGTTGCGTATCGGCTCGCAGCTCATGAATGCCGCACTGGAGCGGTGCGCCGACGAAGGCCACCGCATCGTCATCCTGGTCGGCGACGAGCCCTATTACCGCCGCTTCGGCTTCCGCCGCGACCTGTGCCTGGACCTGGACCTGCCCGGCCCGGTGGACCCGGCGCGGTTCCTGGGGCTGGAACTGGTCGACGGCGCCATGAACGGCCTGACCGGCATGATCGACCGCCCTACCCCGCAGGAGCTGGAGGCCCCGGCCACCGTACCCGTCCTGCCGGGCACCAACGCCGCCGCGGCGGCCAAGAAACAGGTGTGGGTTCGCCGGGCGCAAGCGGAAACCCTCGCGGCCGTCACAGCCGCCTGAAACGGGCACGGACCGGCCCCGCCACAAGGGACGCGGCCGGCGGCACAAGCCCCGCCCATGATCGACAACGGCGCCCGCCGCGTACGGTCGCCGTTTCTTCATGCCGGCGCCTTGGCGAGCGCGACGGCAAGGCGCGGCGGCGCGCACACTGCGGCGACGATTTCGATTTGCGGCCCGGCGGGAACGCCTCAGCCTCATTGCAGCGTAGCGCGCTTAACAGGCTACCTCTCATGGCCCGTTCCCCGGCGGGGTTCCGGTAGGCAGACTTGAGCCCAACCCTCAAGCGTCTCATGCGCGTGGAACCATGGCTCTGCCCACCGACATCTGCCTGACCGTCGATGCGGAATTCAGCATCGCCGGCGCCTTCCACGACCCTGGCCTCCGCCGTCCGGTGGCGGGGCAGACGGGCGTGGAACGGACGGTGGAGGCCGCCGGGCGAACGCTGGAGGCCCAGGGCCCGAAGGCTTGGCTGCGGCGCCTGCGGCGGGGGGCGACATGACCCCGGCGCCACACATGGGCGGCGGCGAGGCAGCGGCCTCCATGCCCCTTGCCAAGCGGCTGGCGCGGCTGCTGCTGGGGGAATACGAGCTGTATGCCGTCTACGGCTTCGACCTGTCGCGCGCCGGCCGCCGCGACCTGTCGCCGCTGGAGCGCCAGGGCTTCAGCTTCCGCCCCATCACGCGAGAAGACGTGAGCGCCGCTGCCGACGAGGGCCTGCGCGCCCGAGCCCACTACGCCGGAGAGGGCGCAGACAGCTTCGGCGTCTTTCACGAGGGCGACCTGGTCTGCGCGCAGTTCTACTGGCACGGAGAGCGCTATCGCAACGCCCGCAACTTCTGGCCGCTGGCCGATGACGAGGCAAAGTCGGTGGAGTTCTACACGGTCCCCCGCCTGCGCGGACGCGGGCTCGGGCCGGCCATCAAGGCCTATTCGGCCCAGGCGATGAAGGCCAAGGGCTTCCGCCGCATCTTCAGCCGCGTCTGGCATTCCCACACCGCATCCCGCCGGGCCAACGAGAAGGCCGGCTGGAAGCACGTGGCCACGGTGATTCACATTTATCCGTTGAACCTGGAAAAGCGGATCCGGTTGGTGCGTCGGCACCGCTCGGCCATCTGATCCGCCGGCCTCACCAGCCGCCGAAGCGCTTCCACTTGTCCACCACCTCGCCCTTGTCGAGTACATGATAGGCGTCGAAGCAGGCCGCCGTCATGCAGGCATGGTTGGGCATGATTCGGACCTTGGCGCCGACGGGCAGGCGGCCCCAAATATCATCATCATGCACGGCGCATAGGCCGTGTTCCTGCGCCATGTCGGTGACGAACAGGTTGGGCAGCGGCCGGCCCGACAGGTCGCAGACGACGCCATATGCGACCTCCGGCTTCAGTTCGGTCGCGGAGACGTCCTTGGACAGCGCCAGCGCGCCGGCATCCAGCAGCAGGTGGCCGGAATGACGGTTGTGGCCGATGACGCTCGCCAGCACCGACAGCGCCAGATCGCCCGCCTTGCATACCCCCAGCATGAGCTGATGGACATCCATGAACATGTAGACGCCCGGCCGCATCTCGGTAAGGCCGGAGAAATCCTCGCCCAGCATGGCGGTCGGCGTAGAGCCGCCGGAGACCACCGGGCACGGCAGCCCGGCGTCGCGCAGGCGTTCGGCGGCGTGGACCAGCCCTTCCCGCTCCGCCCAGGCGACGGAGCGGATCTCGAAGGTGCCGCGGCAGTGGTAGCTCTGTCCGGCGTGGGCCATCACCCCCGCCAGCCGTGTGCCCGGCCCGGTGTGGATGGCGCGGGCGACGGGCAGCAGGTCCGCCCCGTCGGGCAGGACGCCGGCGCGATGGCCGCCCACGTCGATCTCCACCAGCATGTCGAAGGTCACGCCCAGTTCGGCGGCGCGGGCGGAGACGGCCTCCGCCATCGGCACGTTGTCCGTGATCAGCGTGATCTTTGCGCCCTTCTCCACCAGCGGCGCCAGCCCCTCGATCTTTCCAGGCACGGCGCCAACGGCATAGAGGATGTCCTTGAAGCCGTGTCCGGCAAAGCCGCGAGCCTCGGCGACAGTCGACACGGTTATCCCACCGGCCTGCCCCTCCGTCGCGAGCATGGCGACCTCCGGGCACTTGGCGGTCTTCAGGTGCGGACGAAGCGCCACGCCGGCGGCGGCCATGCGGCCGTTCATCGCCGCCAGATTGGCGCAGAGCACCGGCAGGTCGAGAAGAAGCGAAGGCGTCGGCAGGTCGGCGGGACGAACCAAGGATGCTATTCCAGCTTTGTCAGGGCGGCGGAGTTGATGCAGTAACGCAGGCCCGTGGGCGCCGGACCGTCGTCGAACACGTGCCCCAGGTGCGCGTCACACCGATTGCATAGCACCTCGACGCGCACCATGCCATAGGAGGTGTCCCTCTCCTCCCGCACATGGTCGGGCTCCACCGGCGCGGTGAAACTGGGCCAGCCGGTGCCGCTTTCAAACTTGGTGCGGCTGTCGAACAGCGGCAGGCCGCAGCAGACGCAGCCGTAGAGGCCGGGTTCGTGGGTGTGGCAGAACTCGCCGGTGAAGGGCCGTTCGGTGCCCTTCTTGCGCGTGACGCGGTACTGCTCCGGCGTGAGCTGCTCACGCCATTCCTCGTCGGACTTGACGATCTTTTCCATGGCCGCACCTCCGTCTCACATGCAAAAGACGGCCGGCGATATCCACCGCCGGCCGCCGAATTCGGTCTGCCCGGACCCGGTCAGATCCCGAAGAACGGTTGAAAGAGTCTGGGCACCATGCCGGTAAACCGCAAGGGGGCGTCGGTCACGGCCAGGCACAGGCAGGGCTCACCCTCGTCCGCCACCGGCTGATGAAGCATGCTTTCGTCGGCGCAGGCCACGTCGCCGCGGACGAAGCTGCCCATCTCGTCCGAGAAGCCCCCGGCCAGGACCATGGTGTATTCCGGGCCGTTGTGGCTGTGCTGCGGCATGGCCGCACCGGGCTTGATGCGGAACAGGCGCGCCTTGGACGTGCCCGACACCGGAAGATCCAGACCCTTGACCGCCGGCCCCATGGAGCGCCACGGCAGGCTGTCGATCCCGCCCTTGAGATACGAGCGCAGGGGTTCGGGGATCAGGGTGCGCGTGGCGTCGTCGACACGGGGCGCCGGCCGGACCATGGGCACGGGCTCGGGCTCGTCGAGGCGGGCCATGACGGCGGCTAGGCTGTCTTCCGACAGCAGCTCCGGCTCCATGTCCTCCACCAGGACGCCGCCGATCTCTTCGGCTTCGGCCACCCGGGCTCGGCAGGTCGGGCAGAGCGCGGAGTGGGTGGCCACCATCAACGACAAGCCTTCGTCCAGGCTGCCTGCCGCATAGGCCACCAGCAGATCGTCGCCGGGGTGATGATGGATCTTGGTCATTCCACGTCGTCTCCCAATACCGACCGCACCTTGCGGAAGGCAAGCCGCAGCCGGGATTTCACCGTGCCCAGCGGCAGATTCAATTCTTCAGCAATCTCGGAATGCGGCTTTTCTTCATAGAAACTGAGCCGTATGACCTCCGCCTGCTCGGGCGGCAGGGTGCGGATCGCCTCTCGCACCAGGGTCTCACGCTGGCGGGCCCCGACACTGTCGTCGGCCCTCGGCGTCTCGTCCGGCGTCAGCGCCGGGTCGTCGGGATCTAGCTCCGGGCGTTTCTCGCGCCGGATCAGATCGATCCTGAGATTTCGCGCCACGGCAAAGATCCAGGTGCCGGCCGCGGCCTTCGCCGGATCGTACAGGTGGGCCTTGCGCCAGACCGACACCATGGCCTCCTGAGCCACCTCCTCGGCTTGTGTATCGTCCGCGCCGAGCCTTCGCATGTAGGCCTTCAGGCGAGGCGCGTAATGCTGGAACAGGCGGGCAAACGCCTGCTTGTCCCGGTCCCGCCCGACGGCGACGAGGCAGGCCCCGGCGTCGAGCTTCGACAGTTCCTCATTCACCGGAAAAGTCATGGCCGACCTCCGGCGCGTGAACCCGGCGCCGCCGGCGCGACTGCCTGCGGGGCCCATGGGCGGGGGCGACGGCCTGGCCTCGCCTGTGTGTGCTGTCTGGACACTCATGCCCTCCCTTACGCGGCCTCGTCCAATGGTGGATCACAGACCGTGCATTCATCCAGTATCGGGTGACGAAAATCTTGGAAACCGGATCGTGACCGATCATATCATTCCCAAAGCGATATCCTTAAGGGTACCGTAACGCCCAACCGCGCCACTGGATACATCGGATCGTCGTTTCATGCAGGAAGCCGCTCCCGCTCCACCGCCCGCCGCCCGGCGTCTGCGCGTTGCCGTCGTGGGATCGGGCATCGCCGGCCTGTCCTGTGCGTGGCTCCTGTCACAGCGCCACGACGTGACGGTGTATGAGAAGGATTCGCGGCCCGGCGGCCATTCCTACACGGTGACGGTCCCCACGCCCGAGGGGACGGTCGCGGTGGACACGGGATTCATCGTCTACAACGACGCCACCTATCCCAACCTGCGGGCGCTGTTCGATCACCTGGGCGTGCCCACGGTCGACAGCGACATGAGTTTCGGCATATCGGTCGATCACGGTCGGCTGGAGTACGCGGGCTCGACCTCCCGCGCGAGCCTCTTCGCGCAGCGCCGGAACATCCTGCGCCCGCGCTTCTGGTCCATGTTGCGCGACCTGGTGCGCTTCTATCGCACCGCCCCCGGCCTGCTGACCGAGCCGGGCGCCGAGGCGCTGACGCTGGGGGAGTACCTGGACCGCGAGGGCTACGGCGCTCCCTTCGTCGACGACCACCTGCTGCCCATGGGCGCGGCCATTTGGTCGGCGGCGGTGGAGGACATGCGCGGGCATCCGGCGACGGAGTTCATCCGGTTCTGCGACAACCACGGTCTGCTCAAGCTGCGCGACCGACCCGTGTGGCGGACGGTCGCCGGCGGCAGCCGGGAATATGTCAGCCGCCTTGCCGCCCCGCTTGCCGGCGGCCTGCGCCTGGGCGTCGGCGCGGCCGAGGTCTGGCGGCAGCCGGAGGGACCGTGCATGGTGGTCGACACCGACGGCGGCGCGGAGCGCTTCGACCACGTTGTGCTCGCCTGCCATGCCGACCAGGCCCTGGCGCTGCTGCGCGATCCGTCTGCGCGCGAGGCGGCGGTGCTCGACACCTTCCGCACCCAGCCCAACCAAGCCTGGCTGCACACCGACCCCCGCCTGATGCCGCGCCGGCGCAAGGCCTGGGCCAGTTGGAACTACCTGTCCCACACGGGCCGCGACGGCCGCTCGGCGGTCTGCGTCACCTACTGGATGAACCGCCTGCAACCGCTGGCGACGAAGACCGACCTGTTCGTCACGCTCAACCCGGATACGCCCCCGCGCGACGAGGCCGTCCTGGCGCGCATCGCCTACCGCCACCCTCTGTTCGACCGCCGGGCCGCCCGCGCCCGGGACCTGCTCTGGGGCTTGCAGGGCCGGCGCAACACCTGGTTCTGTGGCGCCTGGTTCGGCGCCGGCTTCCACGAAGACGGCCTGCAGGCGGGCCTTGCCGTTGCCGAGCAGCTTGGCGGCGTGCGCCGACCGTGGGCTGTTGAAAACGAGTCTGGCCGCATTCCACTGCGCGACCGCGCCAGGCCGTTCCCGGGCGCCGAGGAGGTGTCGGCATGACGATGGAAGCCGCCGACGGCGCGCTCTACGCCGGAACCGTCATCCACCGCCGCTTCGCGCCCCGCACGCACCTACTGCGCTACCGGGTGTTCTCGCTGTTGGCGGACCTGGACGCCCTGCCCGCCCTGGACACGCGGTTGCGGCTGTTCGGGTACAACCGCCGGGCCGTCCTGTCGCTGCACGACCGCGACCACGGCCCCGGCGACGGCACGCCGCTGCGCCGCTGGGTCGACACCGAACTGACGGCGGCGGGCGTGGATCTCGGTGCTGGCGGGCGCGTGCGGCTGCTGTGCTATCCCCGGCTGTGGGGCTTTGTTTTCAATCCGTTGAGTGTTTACTGGTGCCACCGCGCCGACGGATCGCTGGCCGCCGTGCTGCACGAGGTCAACAACACCTTCGGCCAGCGCCGCGTCTATCTGATTCCCACCGAGGCGGCCGAGACGGCGGACGGCGGCACGGTGCGCCAGACGGCGGCCAAGGACTTCTACGTCTCGCCCTTCATACCCATGTCCATGGAGTACCGCTTCACCCTGCGCCCACCCGGCGCGGCGGTGACGGTTGCCATCGACGAACACGACCGCGACAGCGGAGAGAAGATCCTGCACGCCTCGTTCACCGGCCGCGCCCGCCCGCTGACCGACGCCGCCATCGTCGGCGCCGTGGCGCGGCACCCGCTGATGACCGCCAAGGTCATCGCCGGCATCCACTGGGAGGCGCTCAGGCTGTGGCGCAAGAAGGTGCCGCTGCAACCACGGCCGCCCGCGCCCGACCGGCTGGTGACGGTGGTCGGGCGCGGCCCCGCCCCCGGCGAAGGCCACGCCGCCTGATCCCGGCGGCTTTCCACCGACACCGACGAAGAGACACGGACCGCCCGCCGACATGCCACCATCCGACACCGCCGCCGCCACCTACACGGCTCCCGCCGCCCAGGCGCTCGCGCGCGACCGGCAGACGCCGCCGCCGCGCCTGGGGCCTTGGGGCCGGGCCGTGCTGCCCTTCCTGAGCCGGCTGGAGGTGGGCCGCCTCACGCTGGTGGACCCGGAAGGCCGGCGCGCGGTGTTCGAGGCCGAGCATCCCGGCCCCCACGGCGAAATTCACCTGCGCGACGTGGATTGCCTGCGCCGGCTGGTCACCGGCGGGACGGTGGCCTTCGCCGAGGCCTACCGCGACGGCGCCTGGGACAGCCCGGACCTGACCGCCCTGGTGGAACTCGCCGCACGCCATACCCATGCTCTGGAAACCCGCTTCAAGGGCCGGCCGCTGGCGCGCGGGCTCAATCGGATAATGCACCGCCTGCGCCGGAATTCCCGCACCGGCAGCCGGCGCAACATCGCCTATCATTACGACCTGGGCAACGGCTTCTATCGCCGCTGGCTGGACCCATCCATGACCTACTCATGCGCCCTTTTCGACCGCCCCGACCAGACGCTGCACGAAGCCCAGGCGGCGAAGCATGCCCGTCTGGCGTCTCTGCTGGAGGTCGGTCCCGGCGATCATGTGCTGGAGATCGGCTGCGGCTGGGGCGGCTTTGCCATCCATCTGGCGCGCACACACGGCTGCCGGGTCACCGGCCTGACGCTGTCGACCGAGCAGCACGCCTGGGCCACCCGGGCGGTGCGCGAGGCTGGGCTGGCGGACCGGGTGGACATCCGCCTGCAGGACTACCGCGACGTCACCGGCACCTACGACGCGCTGGCCTCCATCGAGATGTTCGAGGCCGTCGGCGAGGAGCACTGGCCGCAGTACTTCCGCGTCTGCCACGACCGCCTGAAGCCGGGCGGCCGGGCGGCGTTGCAGGTCATCACCATCGCCGAGGACCGCTTCGACCGCTATCGCCGGGGAACGGACTTCATCCAAAAGCACATCTTTCCCGGCGGCATGCTGCCCAGCTCCTCGCGCCTGCGGGACGGGCTGACCGGCACCGGCTTGGCCGTGACGGCGGAAGACGCCATCGGCCCCCACTACGCCCAAACCCTGCGGCACTGGCGGGCCGCCTTTCAGCAGGATTGGCCCGCCATTGCCCGGGAAGGCTTCGACGAGGCGTTTCGGCGGCTTTGGACCTACTATCTGTGCTACTGCGAGGCCGGGTTCCGCGCCGGAACCATCGACGTGGTTCAGCTCGGCCTGCAGCGGCCGGCGACGTGATCCGCCCCCTCTGGTCTTCCCGTACCTCTGGAAACGGGATGATCGGTGAGAAAGATGCGAATCGAGGATTTCAGGAACCAGACGCCGCGGTTCGCGCCGGAGGACTATTTTTCCGGGCAGACCCGCGCCTGGGGCCTGTTTCTCGACCGCTTCGGCGGGCTGCGCCGGCAGTTCGTGGTGGACATCGCGGGCACATGGGACGCCGGGTCAAGCCGCCTGACCCTGGATGAGAGTTTCCGGTACGAGGATGGTTCCACCGAGACACGCACCTGGACGCTCCGGCGCCACGAGGGCGGCCGCTACGAAGGCTGGGCCGGCGACGTGATCGGCACGGCGCGCGGTCGATGCCTGGGAAATGCCTTTCACTGGCGGTACATGCTTGCGGTGCCCATGGGCGGCCGGACCGTCAGGCTGGCGTTCGACGACTGGATGTTCCTTCAGCCGGGCGGCGTCCTGCTCAACCGCGCCACGGTCTCCAAATGGGGACTGGATGTGGGGACGGTCTCCATCGCCTACAGCAAGACGGCCGAGGCCGATGCTGAGATCGCGGCGGCCACGGGCGTAGCGGCAACCCAGGCGCAAGGGCCGGTCGCCGACACGCTCAGAACGCGGCGATCCGCCGCCGAAAGAAACGCAGCACCGGCCCGATCACCGGCAGCATCTCGTAGAGGCCGGAGGCGGCGTCCCAGTGATCGACGTGGGCGGTGACAAGGCCCTGGGTGTCCAGGTGAACCTCGGTCATCCCGTCGGTCGCCCAGGCCCTGCCGCCCAGCTTGCGCAGGCGTCCGCTCATGTGCCAGCGCAGGAAACCGACATCACCCTGCTCTGCCATGCAGCGATGGGTGATGGTGAACGTGACGTCGCCGACGTCCTGAAAGGTCCGTTCCAGCACGGCCAGCATGGCGCCGCGGCCCTGGACGTCGTGGAACGGGTCCTTGAAGCGCACGTTCTCGGCAGTCACCCGGCGCATCTCGGGCAGGGTTTCCGGACGCAGGGCGGCAAGCAGGTTCGCATACGCTTCGAACCCCGCTATCCGTACCTCTTCCTGTGTCGTTCTCATGCTCGACACTCCGCAGCCCTTTACCGGTGTCGGACCATGCGCCGTGTAAGCGCGAAATACAACCCTTGTGGCAGTACTTTCGCAAGCTTCATAAAGAGCGTCATTCGGAATGGAAATGCGATTTCGAACCGTTTGGCATCAAGTCCCCGCACGATCTTTTCAGCGGCGAAGTCCGGCTCTACAAGAAACGGCATCGGAAAGTCGTTCCGCTCGGTCAGCGGTGTGCGCACGAACCCCGGATTGATGATCGACACGAAGACACCACAGGACTCCAGCTCGGGCTTCAACGCCTCGGCCATGTTGTTGAGCGCGGCCTTGCTCGCGCCGTAGGCGGCAGCCGTGGGCAGTCCGCGATAGCCGCTGACCGATCCCATGATCGCCACATGGCCGGCACGGCGCGCCACCATGCGCGGGACCACCGCCGCCAGCCCGTGTACGACACCCATCACATTGACCTCCATGAGCGTGCGAAACGGCTGGGCGGAGAATATCCGGCCGTCGACGGGTTTGTGCGTGCCGGCGTTGAAAACCGCCAGGTCGACCTCGCCAAGGTCGCGGCGAATCGCCTCGGCGGTCGCGGCCATGGCGGCCTCGTCGGTCACGTCGACGGGAAACGGATGCAAACGCGGATGCTCCGCCGCCAGTGCCTCCAGGTCCGCTTCGGTGCGGGCCGAGACGGCCACCGTGGCTCCGCGCCGCGCCAGTTCCAGCGCCAGGGCGCGGCCGATGCCCTTGCCCGCGCCGGTCACCCAGGCGACGCGGGCTCCTTCGACCGTGCGCTGTCTGCGTCCCGCCGTGGATTGCTCGTTCATGACGATTCTACGCATGGCGGGGCCGCCGGAGATCATGGAAATGTCATACGCCGCACCGGCGTCTTCCCAAAACGAATGAAAACGCATCAAAGCGCGTCTTATACGCCGGGATACGTCCGAAAAGGCTTGAATGCCCATCGCAGGACCCCCAGCTTCATCGTCGCGAACACATCCACGAGCCCGACACCCTCTGCAGGAGCCGGACCCATGACGCTGCCTTCTTCCGATCGCCCGCTTCCGCCGCTGCGGCTTCCGGATCCGCGCGACGACCGGACGGGCGGCTTGCGCGCCTATCTGTCGGCCATTCACGCCCTTCCCGTCCTGACCGAGGACGAGGAACGCCGGTTTGCCGACGCCTGGGCGCGGGAGGGCGACATCGACGCGGCGCACCGGCTGGTCACCGCCCATCTGCGCCTGGTGCCCAAGGTGGCGCGGCAGTTCCGCGGCCAGGGCATGCCGCTGTCGGACCTGATCGGCGAGGGCAACATCGGGCTGCTGCAAAGCCTCAAGCGCTATGACCCCGACAAGGGCTTCCGCTTCGCCACCTATGCCCGCTGGTGGATCCGGGCGGCGATCCTCAACCATCTTTTGCAGGACTGGTCGCTGGTGAAGATCGGCACGGGCACCGGCAACAAGCGCCTGTTCTTCAATCTGGCCAAGGCCAAGCGCGAGATGGGCCTGATCGGCACCGAGAACATGACGGACGCCGACATCTCGCGCCTGGCCGAGCGCCTGGACGTGAGCCCGTCCGACATCGTGCGGATGAGCCAGCGGCTGTCGGGCGGCGACCTGTCTCTGGACCATCCCACCGGAAGCGACCCGGACGACGGCCGCACCGGCACGCTTATGGACACCCTGGCCGACGAGCGCCCGGACCAGGAGGCCCAGCTTGCCGACCGGCAGGAAAGCCATTGGCGGCGGGAGAAGGTGCGCGAGGCATTCGGCGTGCTGGACGAGCGCGAGCGCACCATACTGGCCCGCCGCTACCTGACGGGGCGGCCCCACACGCTCCAGGCCCTGGCCGCGCTGTACGGCGTGACGGCCGAGCGCATCCGACAGATCGAGGCCAAGGCCATCAACAAGATGCGCCAGGCGATCACGGCGGCGAAAGCGGCGAAGGCCGCCAAGGCGAGCAAGGGGGCAGCCGGGCCGGCGCGCCGCCGCGCCCGCCCCGGCGCGCCCGTTCCCGCCGCCACCTGACGCGCGTCGGTTCAATACCCGCTCGACAATTGACGCCCCGCTCCGTCCGGCCATACTGGGCACCGCCCGCCGGCCGGCGGGGCGTCGTGTCGTCTGGAGGAAGCCGCATGCATTTCGCGCCGGAAATCGACCACCCCGTGCTCAAGGCCCTGTTCCGGCACTGGGTGGCCGCACGCGGCGACCGCCTGATGCCCGAGCCCGGCGCCATCGACCTTTCCGTCCTGCCGCCCGACGTGCGGCGCCACGCCGTCGTCTATGCGTGCGAGCCGGCGGCGGCTGCGGGTGAGGACTGTCCCCGCTTCCGTCTGGTGCAGGTGGGCGAACAGGCGCGCGAACGTTATGGCGCCGACGCCGAAGGCCGCTTCGTCGACGAGGTGGTGCGCGCCCATGACCTGGACGTGCTGATACGGGTTCTGGAAAGCGTGCGCCGCGATCGCGTTGTCCATTGCTACCGCACCATGATCACGCTGGCCGGGGGCGGCGCCGTGCCGCGCGCCAAGCTCCTGCTGCCGCTGGGGACCGAGGACGGCGTCGTGACCGGCGTGTTCGGCGGACTGGTCCAGACAGCGGCCCCCGACCACGGCACCCTCGACGACACCTATCACAGCCGTTTCGTGGCCCTGGACGCGCTGGAGGACCGGCCGGAGAATTTCTCCTGATTTCTCCCGCCGCGGGACGATCAGCGCCAAAAGACGATCATGAGCGACAACATGATTACAAGGCCGGCGAAGGCGGTGCCCATGATACGCAGATCACGGAAGCCGCGCTCGGCATAGCGGAGCCGCTGGAACGTGATGACCACGCCCCGGCGGGTCCGGCGGGAAATGATGCGGCGCGCCCTGGCCATGCCTGCAACGCCGGCGCGCATGGCACGCGCCGGTTCGACGGCGCGCCACAGCCGCACCGACGGCTCAAGGATGTCGCCCGCGGGAACCGGGGGCAGTCGCCTCCCGGCACGTTCCGCCACAGCGACCATCAGGAACAGCGCCAGCCCCAAAAGTACCGGCCACGTCGTCGCCCATAGGTGAGAGCGGGAAAACACAAGGTGCAATGGCTCGTGGTGAACGCCCATGACGATTTGCCATGGCAGCACCATCGCGCCCACGGCAGCCAGAGCGGCGGGAAGCGGTCCCGAGCGGCCGTCCTGCGACCGGCGGGGCGCGGCGTGGATGGCCAGCCAAACGATGCGCGCCATCAACAGCGCCGTCGCGACGGATGTGAAGGGAAGCAGTTGCGCGGCCACGTCATGCCATACGCCCGGCAGCCGGTGCTCTTCCTCCTTGATCCACAGCTTGGCTACGGCTCCGCCGGTCGCGGGCGCCGCGGCAAGCGCCAGGGACAGGACCACCAGCACAGCGCGCCGCACCGCTCCCACGGCTGCGCCCGCGCGGTCCATCGCCAGCAGCAAGCCGCCCTTGCAGAAGCCATGATGCACCAGAAACAGCGCCAGGACGGGCAGCACCGCGGACCACGTATGCGGTTCAGCGGCCGCGACGGCCGTGAACGCCGTCAGCAACCCCATCTGGCTGACCGTCGAATAGCCCAGCGCCGCCCGCGCCTCGCGCTGCAGCAGGCCAAGCAACGCCCCCAGGAAGGCCGCGGCGAGGCCGGCGGTCAGCAGCGCCGGAACAGCCGTTTCGAGGGCTGCCCCGGCGTCGGGCAGGAAGCGCAGCCATCCGACGGCGGTGCTCGTCAGCAGAACACCGCCCATCACCGCGGCGCCGACGGGTGGCGCCGCCCGGTAGACCAGCGGCAGCGCCACGTGGAGCGGCAGCACACCCAGCTTGCTGCCCAGCCCGAAGTACAGCAGCCATACGTACTCCGCGCCGTCCATGCCTGCTGCCATCAACAGGAACGCCACCAGCGCAAGGAATTCGCCCAGAAGGGCCAGGCCCAGATAGATCCTGGCAGCGCGGCGTTCCTCGGGGTCGTGCCGTCCCGTTTCGACCAGTCCGTAGGACGCGACCGTCATGATCGACAGGAAGACGTAGAACGAAACCATGTCCAGCGCGACCACGGTCCCAAGGCTGCCCACCATGGTCAGCAGCAGGCACAGCACCGGGAAACGGCGCCCGAACGGCCGGCCACGCACCAAGTGCAGCCCCGCCAGGCTCCACATGGCCGCTACCTGAACAAGCAGAACGCCGGCGACGTCGTCGAATCCCAGGCTCAGGCCCAAGACCAGCGGCTCCACCGTCGCACTCGCCCTGCCCGGCGCCCAGATCGCCGCGACCAGGGCCGGCGCAGGCGCCACGACGGTCAGCGCCGGGACCAGCCGCCGCAACGGCGTCACCAGCAGAACCGCGAGGATCAGGGGCGGTGCCGCCACCGCCGCCAGGATGGTCCAGCCGCTCATGGGAACCGCTCCCGCGCCACGATGCTTTCGATGAGCGCGAGCGGCCCGCCCTCCCACGGCACCAGCCCGGCAAGCAGGACCAGAAGCGCCGTGAACAACGGGGGCAGCAGAAGCAGGGCCTTCGCCTCGTTCCGGCCCCCGGGCGTGCCGGCGGGAAGCGGTCGCAGCCATGCCGCATGCAGGATGGGCAGGTAATAGGCCGCGTTCAGCAGCGCACTCGCGATCAAGACCGCCACGACCCATTCAAGGCCGAGGTTCAAGGCCCCGAGCCCGAGGTACCATTTGGTCACGAAGCCCGCCAGGGGCGGGAGCCCGATCATTCCCAGCGCGGCCACGGTGAATGCGGCCATCGTCCACGGCATGCGGCGGCCGATCCCGTTCATCTCGCTGACCTTGTGGATGTGCGCCGTCTCGGCCAGGCCACCCGCGCAGAAAAAGAGCGTGATCTTCATGACGCCGTGATTGATCATGTGGACGAGGCCGCCGACAAGGGCCAGCGGCCCGCCCAGCGACACGCCGAGCACGATGTAGCTGAGCTGGCTGATCGTCGAGTAGGCCAACAGCCGCTTGAGGTGATCCTGCTGCAATGCCCGCAGGGACGCGAAGATGATGGTGAACGCCGCCACCCCCGCCACCACCTGCGTGAGCCCCATTTCATGGGCAGTGACGCCGTAGACGTCGTGAATGATGCGGATGACGCCGAACGCGCCGGCCTTGACGACGGCGACGGCATGCAGCAGCGCGCTGACGGGCGTCGGCGCCACCATGGCCGCCGGTAGCCAGGCGTGCAGCGGAACGATCGCGGCCTTGGATGCCACGCCGACGATCAGCAGACCGAAGATCACGCTCAGCGCCACCGGATGATCCGCCGCGAGCGCAGCAACGTCGCGCCCCTGCGCGGCAAAGCTGACGTCGCCGCCGACCAGCGCGTGAAGCCAGGCGGCGCCGCCGAGAAACGCGGTGCTCGCGCCCAGCAGAAATGCAAGATAGACGGCACCGGACCGCAACGCCTTGGGCGTGCCGTCGTGGACGATCAACGGCCAGGTGAAGATCGTCAGGGCCTCGTAGGCCATGAAGAACGTAAGCAGGTTGCCCGCCATGGCAATGCCCATGGTGGCCGTGATGCACAGGCTGAAGAACCCGAAGAAGCGCCGGCTTTCCCGGTCGCCCTCGATGTAGCCGATGGCGTAGACCGTCGTCGCCAGCCACAGGACCGACGACAGGGCGACGAACAGCGTGGCAAGGGCATCCAGCCGAAGCATGATGTCGAAACCGGGCGCGAAGCCCACCGACACCTCCAGCGGCGGCTGCCCCTCGATTGCTCGCCAGACGACGTACCCGGCGAGCCCGACCTTGATGATTGCGCCGGTCAGGTTCAGGGCGATCCTGGTGCCACCGCGGTTTTCGGGCAGCAGGAAGATGCCGATCCCCGGCACGAAAGACGAAAGCAGTATGAGGATTGGGACCAGTGCCTCGCTCACGGCGCGCCTCCGCTCAGAGCCGTCTGGACCACAGATCCCACCCAGTCACCGCTCAGGCCGAGCGCCACCGATCCCAGGGCCAGGGCCAACGCCGCCAGTTCAAGTGATTTCGGCGTCGGCTTGTAGCGCCGCTCCGGCACCTCGTCGCGGCGTCGCATTGCCGGTGCGAGAATGCGCAACACATAGCCCATGGCAAGCAGGCTGCCGGCAAGCAGCACGAGAGCCCACCACCACTGACCGGAGCCCAGGCTTCCCTGCAACAGGGTCCACTTTCCGACAAAGCCACCGCCCGGCGGAAGCCCCGCCAGCGTCAGGCCTCCGGCGCCGAAGGTGAAGACCGTCATCGGGCGTACATGGACGGCGTCCCTCACGGCCGGAAGCCTGTCGTGACCGACCGAGGCGACCACCAGCCCGGCGGAAAGAAACATGGCGCTCTTGGCCAGGGCATGGCTTGCCATGAGCACCCCGACGCCCCCGAAAGCCATGGAGCGCCAGGGCTCCTGCCCGCCCAGGAGCGGGAGGGCCAACAGCAGGTAGCCGAGTTGCGCCACCGTGGAATAGGCAAGAATCAGTTTCAGCCGTCGCTGCCGCAGGGCCTGGACACCACCCCATATGATGGCGCCGGCGCCCAGCACCCCCAGGGACTGCCGCAGGACCTCTCCCGGATCAAGCGGCCCGAACACCTCTATCCACAGGCGCAGCAGGACATAAAACGAGCTTTTCACGACCAGTCCCGACAGCAGTGCGCTCGCGGGGGGTGGGGCCGACCCATGAGCCGGCGGCAGCCAGCCGTGCAACGGGAACAGGGCGGACTTGCCCATGAGGCCGACGATCATCAGGGTCATCGCAAGGCCGACCGCCGGGTCGTGGCTCAACCGTTCCGACGCCATGCGAAGGTCCAGGACGCCGACCGTCCCGTACAGCAGGGCCACGCCCATGAGGAAGGCGGTCGCGCTCGCCAGGGTCACGAACAGGTAGCGCAGCGCGGCCTGCATCACGCGCGCCCGCCCTTCCAGGGCTACCAGGGCAATGGACGCAAGCCCCGACAGTTCCAGCGTCACGTACAAGTTGAACATGTCGCCGCTGAGAAACAGGGCATTCAAGGCCGCGAGCAGGAACATCAGAAGCGGCTGGAACCGCCCTGTCAGGACCGGCTCACCCTCGGCATGGAAGTAGCGGCCGCCGTGCACCGCGACGGCAAGCCCCACCGCGCTGGCAACCAGAAGCATGACACCCGACAATCCGTCGGCGCGCCATTGGATGCCAAGGGGCGCGGCCCAGCCGCCAAGCGAAACCGTCACCGGTCCGGCAGTCCCGATAATCCACAGAAGCACGACGGCCGAGATCAGCGCCGCCACGCTGGCGGCGACCACGATCACCTGCGCCCCGCGGCGTCCGGCAACGAAGCTGAGCCCGGCGGCGAGAAGATAGGGCACCACGGCGCCGACTGCGGCGACAGTGGGAAGAACGGTCGCACCCATGCCTACTGCTCGCGCTCGGCGGGGGACGTGACGTGCGCCTCGGCTTCGGAACGCTCCTCGCGCCGACCCACCGTTTCCTCGCGAAGCCGCCGCACCAGGGCAAGGCCAAAGCCGCTGAGGGACACCGAAATGACAATGCCCGTCAGCACCAGCGCCTGAGCAACCGGATCGGCGCGGCCGTCGCCTCCCTTCGGCACCGCCGCAACCAGGACAAGAAAGGTGCCCGAGGCCATGATGCTGGCGCCGATAACCCGGATCACCATGTCGCGGCGCATGAAGACGCCCGCCAGCCCGGCCGCGAACAGGAAGCCGCCGGTCAGCATGTAGAGCACAGCCTGATCCACGTGTCCCTCCATTACACGTACCGCGACCGGCCGGGAACAAGTGTGACCATGCTGCCGAGACAGGCGCCGATGGACAGTGTCAAGGTCGCTTCGATCGTCAGAATCAGTGGCTTGGTCAGCCCGTCCGGATATTCAAGAAAGCTGTTTCCCAGCGCGAGCATGAGCGTGGCGATGCTGGTGAAGACGACAACCCCCGCCGCCGCCGCCGCACGGACCCACGCCGCGTCCGGGTCGGGATACTCGGCAAGGCGGGTCATGAAAATGACGCCGACCATGCCCCCCAGCATGGCGCCGCCCTGGAACGCGCCGCCTGCTTCGCTGGCACCGGCGTACCAGAGATACACGGCCAGCAGGATGCCGATGGGGACGGCGCGCGCCGCAAACCAGTTCATCGCCGGCATCCCGTGGCGCTCCGGCTGAACGGTGTGTCCGGCCGGCCATATCCCGCGAATGGGCTGGAGGAAGATAACGCCGACCAGCGCCACAAGAAGCACCGTGATTTCCAGCAGGGTATCGAAGGCGCGGTAGTCGAGCAGTACCGCGGTCACCGGGTTCTTGACCGCACCATTCTTCTGTTCTTCCGCCACGACCGGTGCCAGGGCTGCATCGCCTCCGGCGGTGCCGGCCGCGATCACGGCGATGGAGAAGGCGACAAGAACCGCCGCCGCACCCAGCCCGGTGTACAACTGGCGCTGCCTCAGTCGCCGCCCGGAGGGTTGCGGACGGCGGCCGACAACCCGCCGCATGTAGCCAAGCGTGCCGAAAAACAGGATGACCACCATTTCGATGACGGCCTCGATCAACGCGAGGTCGGGCGCCCCGAGGCGGAGCCACGCGACCGCCATCAGCAGTCCGAAGGTTCCGAACAGGATGGCGCTGTCCAGCGCATCTCGCGCGAGAAGGGCGAAAAGCGCCACGCCGGCAAGGACGAGGCAAAGGCCGATGTCGAAGATCGTTGCGCCAAGGGTCACGACCGTCTCCCCCGGTCCTCGCGCGGCCACTCCTCCGTGCGCTCCTGCTCGGGACGGGTCCGCGCGGCCCAGGCGACGCCCTGGGCTACGGTGGCCGACGCCGCCGCCCCCAGCACCAGGATGATGAGGTACTCCACCATGGCCCAGACTGATGCCGCCTCGACGATGCGGGCCAGCACGATCAGCCCGAAGCCGGCGGTGCCGGCCACCCCGACGGCGTGCAGGCGGGCAAGGGGGTCCCCCAGGCGCAGAAAGGCGATGACGGCGGCAGCGAAGAACAGGGCTCCCGCCACCAGCAGGACGCCATAGATGATGTCGAGGATCATCCGGCGTCTCCCCTGTCGCCGCCCTCGCCGCCGTCGCTCCCGAGCATCCAGAAGCGCAGGACCAGCGTGTATCCGCCGATGATCGACAGGGCGAGGAAGACGAGCGCGATGTGGCGCGCCGCTTCATACCCCATCAGGCCGCCCACCAGAAGGATCTCGACCACAAGAAGAAGCGACGCCATCTCGTAGATCAGAATCCGGTTGGCCAACCCGGGCAAGCGCAGGCAAGACATCATGATGACGAACCCGATGAGGCCAAGAAGGGCCACACCCCAAGTCAGCGCTTCCATGGCGTTGCACCTCCGGTCACGTCCTATCCGGTGACTGGGCGCCCACGGCTCTGCCGACCGACGCCTCCATTGCATCGAGTTCCTTGCCGCCGGTGCGCTGGTCCAGCACATGCACGTCAAGCTCGTCGGCCTTGATCACTGCACCGGCGGTTCCCGGCATCAGCGTCAAGGTGTAGGAGAGGCCGAGGGCGACCGAACGGGAGGGCTCGCGCAGGCGGTAGGTGATGAAGGCAGGCGCGGCCATCCGATCCCGGGGCAGAATAGCCCGCCGAGCAACGTCCGCCGACGTCCGGGCAATGCCGCCGATCAACGTCCCCAGGAACCGCACCGCACCGACCGGCGAAACGAGGTTGCCGTTGGGCGGGCGGACGTACCACCCGGCCACCGTCCCGAGCGTCACCGCGACGGCCCCGAACGGCAAGGCGGCAGTCTCGAACTCTGTGATCGGCAGCCACAACAGAACCAGCACCATGACGCGGGCCGCCATATCAATGGCGATCCGGCCGTTCCACCGTGTTCCGATTCGTTGCTGCGGCGTGCGCGGCATGATGTGCCTGCCTATCCCGTCGCCGTTGATGCTCTCGCGAGAAACGGGATGAAGCGTGCTGCGGTTGCGGCGGGCCGCGCCCGCTCGCCCTTACGTTCCGAAGGCCGGGCATGCGGCGTGCGCTAGACCTGACTCCGGTGCCGTTAGTTCCCCCGGGCGCGGCGGCGCCTGCGCGCACCCAGCGTGCCCAGCAGGATGCCGGAGAAGATCAGCACCAGGCCCGCGCCGTGGAACCAGTACAGGCTCTCGCCCAGGAAGATGACCGCCAGGATCGCCGTGAACACCGGCAGCAGGTTGATGTAGAGACCCGCCGTCGAGGCGCCGGCCTCCGCCACGCCCCGGTTCCAGAAATAGAAGGCGCCGATGGACGGCCCGGTGGCGACATACAGGAACACCAGCGCCATGCCCCAGGTCATGGGAATGGAACTGCCGACCGTCGCCGCCTCCACGGCATAGAGCGGCGCCAGGAAACACAGTCCCGCCATCATCTGCACCGTCAGCATGGCGCCGGCCGTCAGCCCCGGCGGGTGGGCGCGCAGGCCCACGGAATACAGCGACCAAACCAGGACCGCCAGCAGCATGAGCCCGTCGCCGGCGTGCACCTCCAGCCCCATGAGGACGCTCGGATCGCCGCGCCCGACCACCACCAGCACGCCCATCATGGACAGCAGGATGCCGGCGATGCCGCCCGCCGAGGGCCGCTCGCGCAGCCAGATCCACGAGACCAGCACGATGGTCATGGGCATGGAGGTGTTGAGCAGCGTCACGTTGATCGCCGTCGTCGTCTCCAGCGCCATGTAGAGGAACAGGTTGTAGAGGCCCGCCGACAGGATGCCGAGTACCGCGATGCTCTTCCACTTCGCCCGCACCACCGGCCACTGGTTCAGCACGGCCGATGCGGTGAAGGGCAGCAGGATCAGGATCGCCAGGCTCCACCGCACCACCGACAGCGCCAGAGGAGAGATATCCGCCACCGCAACGCGCCCCACCACGGCGTTGCCGGCCCAGAACAGGGGCGGCATCACCAGCATCAGGTAGGGCGAGGCCCACCAATGGACAGTTTTTGTGGCGGTGGGGGACGTTTGGCTGCTCGACAAGCCGGGGCTCTTCCGGATCAAGGGGTTGGTCTCTGCTGGGGCGGCTACCATGCCCGACCGGCCGAGGCGGCCACAAGGGCCGCTATCACCGTGACAGGCGTCGGCCGTTGCGGCAGGATTGCGGACGATGCCTTCCCTGCACTCCGTCCGGAGACCGTTCCCATGTTCACGCTCGACGACCGCCTGGCCGCGGACACCGTTGAAATCGCCCGCTGGCCGCTCTGCCGCGTGCTGCTGATGAACGACCGGACATACCCCTGGCTGATCCTGGTGCCGCAGCGCGAGGGGATGAGCGAGATCCATGAGCTGACGGCGGCCGACCGGGCGCGGCTGATGGAGGAAGCCTCCTGCGCCGCGCAACGGCTGCAACTGTTCACCGCCGCCGACAAGATGAACGTCGCGGCCCTGGGCAACATGGTGCGGCAGTTGCACGTCCACGTCATCGCCCGCTTCGACGACGACCCCGCCTGGCCCGGTCCGGTGTGGGGCGCGAAGGAGCGCGAGCCCTATTCCGAGGCGGAACTGCCGCATGTCGTCAGCCGGCTGCGCGAGGCCATCACCCCGCCCGAGGTGGACCCGCCGACGCGCGAGGGCGGACAGGGCAGCGGCAGCGCCGTCCGCCGCGCCCAGGCGCCCGGCACTCGAACGGTGCACTGATCCCAGCGAGCGGCGCCGACAACTTTTTCGGAATATGCTGATCGGCGACCGCGTGCCGCGCGTAAGCAGTGGGAATGCTTGCTGAAATCGTGCCCAGCCCAGGACCGCCGATGCCCTCCTCCGCTTCCCCGGTGATCGTTCTCTTTCGCGACGACCTGCGCCTGGCCGATCATCCGGCACTGGCGGCCGCGGCCTCTTCCGGCGCGCCGGTGATCCCGTTGTACGTAGTGGACACCAATCAGGGATTGGGCGCCGGCGAAACCGCGCGGCCGCTAGGTGGGGCCCTTAAGTGGTGGCTGCACTACAGCCTGGAAAGCCTGGACGAAAGCCTGCGCGCCGTCGGATCGCGTTTGATCCTGCGCAGCGGCCGCCCGCACGAGGTGGTACCGCAACTCGCCGCCGAAACCGGGGCGGCTCGCGTGCTGCTCAACGACACCGTGGTCCCCGCCCACCGCGAAAGCGCCCGCCTCATGGCGACGGCGCTGAAAGATCAGGGGGTGGAGACGGAGGCCCTGCGCCCCGACGCACTGGTCTGGCCGACGCAACTGAGAACCGGCACGGGCGGGCACTACAAGGTCTATACCCCGTTCTGGAAGGCCCTGAAGCAGGCGGTCGGCGAGCCGGAGACCCTGCCCCCGCCCGAACGCCTGGCCGCACCGAACCACTGGCCCGACAGCACGCCGCTTGCCGACGCCTGCCTGACGCCCAGCAGGCCCGACTGGGCCGGCGGCCTGCGGGAAAGCTGGACGCCCGGCGAGGACGGCGCCTGGACCTGCCTGCACACCTTCATCGACGGCGCCCTGGCCCGCTACCGCACCGGCCGCAACCTTCCGGCGGAGGTCGGCACGTCACGCCTGTCGCCGCACCTGCGCTTCGGCGAGATATCCGCCCGGCAGGTGTGGAACGCGGTGCGCAGCATGGTCGAGCCGAACGCCAGCACCGACGCCTACCTTGGCGAAATCGGCTGGCGGGAGTTCAACCGCTACCAGCTGTTCCACAACCCCGACCTCCACCGCACCCCGCTGCGCCCCGAATTCCGCCTGTTCCCCTGGCGCGAGGACGACGCCGACATCCGCGCCTGGCGCAAGGGCCTGACCGGCTACCCCGTCGTCGACGCCGGCATGCGCGAGCTGTGGGAGACCGGCTGGATGCACAACCGTGTGCGGATGATCGTCGGCTCGTTTCTGGTCAAGGACCTGCTGGCGCCCTGGCAGGTTGGCGAGGAATGGTTCTGGGACACGCTGGTGGACGCCGACTGGGGCAGCAATCCCGGCAACTGGCAGTGGGTCGCCGGCTGCGGCGCCGATGCGGCGCCCTTCTTCCGCGTGTTCAACCCGGTGCTCCAGGGCGAGAAGTTCGACCCGCGCGGCGACTACGTCCGCCGATGGGTGCCGGAACTGCGCGGGATGGACCGTCGCGTCATCCACAAGCCCTGGCAGGCGCCGCTGGAACTGGCCCGCACCGGCTATCCCGAACCCATGGTCGACCACAGCCACGCCCGCCACCGCGCCCTGGCCGCCTGGCGGGGCATCAAGGATGCGGCAGAGTAGCCTCGGGGCGGCGCCTTTCATTCGCAAACCGGAACGATTGCAACTGCGCCCGCAGTCGCCGGTCGTTCCGCGTCCGTATCATCCCTCCATCGGCCGGCCCACGGCGCGGGCAAGCACCAGGTAGAGCTTGCCCATGTCGGCGCTGGTCAGCGTAGCCGCCAGAACCTCCGCCCGGTCGGTCTGGCGGGCGGTGCGCAGCAGGCTTTCGTACTCGGCGATGTAGCGGTTCACATAGTCGCGGAACTCGGCGTTCGCGCCGTACAGTTCGCGGATCTGGCCGGCCTGCTTGCGGGTCAGCGTGCGGGCGGCGTGGCGCAGGAAGGCCGACGTGTCGCCGCGGTAGTAGCGCTGCCACAACTCCTCGTCCACCGTCGGGCTGAACAGGCGGGTGACGTCGACGGCCACCGACTGAAGGCGCTCGATGATGAACACCGCGCTGTTGAGGAAGCGCTGCAGGTCCGCCTGGTCGCGCGAGGCCTCCAGGGCGCGCAGCTTCTCCTCCGCGCGGTCGGCGACGTGGTTGAGGGTTTCCGCGCGACGCTCGAACAGGGTGCCGGCGCGCTCGGTCTGGTCGGTCAGGCGGTCGCTGGCGCGGCTGAGGCCATCGGTCTGCGCGCGCATCTCTTCCAGCGCCGCCGTGACCTTCTCCATGGACTCTTCCGACGTGCGGCCCAGGTCGCGGAAGCGCACCCGGAAGTCCTCGCTCGCCAGGCGCATTTCCTCGGCGATGCGGCCAGTATGCTCGCGGTATGAGGCGACCGCGTTGTCCAGCGCCTCGGCACTTTCGCCCACCGCCGTGGAGCCGTTGACGACGATCTCGTGCAGACGCGAGCCGGTGGTGTCGAGCGCGTGCGCGAGGTCGCCGATGTGCTGAAGCGCACTGTCGGTCACCTGCGCCAGCATCTCCGCCCGCTCTCGCACGCCGGCGTCGGTGGCGGCCAGGGCGTCGGCGGCGCGGTCGGCGGAGTCCGTCAGGGCGTTGACGTTGCCGGTCAGCGCCTGGGCGAGGTCGCCCACACGGGTCTCGCAGTCGCCGGTGGCCCGCTCGATCTGCTCCGTCAGGAAGCGCGTGCGCTTGCCGACGTCCATGCCCAGCGCATCCATGCGCGCCTCCACCCGCCGGGCGGCCTCGTCCACCGGATCGGCCAGCCCCTCGCCGCGCTCCCGCAGCGCCGCGACCAGGATGTTGACGCGCTCCTCGGCCGAGCCTGCCGTGCGGTCGATAAGGGCGGCCAGTTCCGCGGCCTTGGCCTCCATGCCCTCGCCCACCGTCGACAGCCGCGCCTCGACGCCGCGCGCCGCCTCGTCGATGGGCGCCAGAAGACCGGCGGCGCGCTTGGTCACCGCCGTGTTCAACTGCCCGATGCGGCCCTCTGCCTGCTGGGCGGCCTGATCCACCGTCTCGGTGAGCGCCGCGGCCTGGGCCTCCATGGCCTTGCCGGCGGAATACAGGCGCTCCTCCACCCGGGCGACGGCCTCCGCCACGGCACCGTCCAGTTCCTCGGCCCGCTGGCCCAGGCGCTGACCAACCGTTTCGCCACGCTGCTCCGCATTCGACACGACCTCGTCCAGCGCCGCATCCAGCGCCGTGACGATCTTGCGCGCCCGGTCGATGAAGGTCTGGTTGAGCCCGGTGAGGCGCGTGTCGGCTCCGGCGGCCGTTTCCTCCACCTCCGCACCGGCCTTGCGCAGGTCCTCGGTCAGGGCGAGCAGGCGGTCGCGCGCGTCCTCGGCCACGCCGGCAATCCCCTTGGTGCGGGTCTCGACGCTTTCCGCCGCTTCGGTGGCGCGGGCGATGACGCCGTCCGTTTCCTCGGTCGCCGCCTTGACGCCGGCCGTGATGCTCTCCAGCCGCGACAGCGCCTCGGCGGTGGCACCGTCCAGGGCCTTGGCCTGTTCGGACAGTGTGTTTTCGTTGGCCGCCATACGCTCGCTCAAACGGGCGACCACCGCGTCGACGGCTTCCACCTGCTTTTCCAGGCTGCCGCGGATGCCGCCGGTCTGGCGCTGCACTCGCACCGCCGTCTGTTCCAGCAGGTCGGCCTGGGCGCGCACGTCTTCCGAGGCTTCGCGGGCGCGGGCGCCGATGTTGTCGGTGGCGATGCCCAGCGCGCGCACCCGTTCCAGCGCCGTCGCGCCCACGGTGTCCAGGCGGCCGGTCGCCGCATCTGCCATGTCGTTGACCGACTGCGCGTAGCCTTCGGCCTTGCCGGTTATGCCGTCCAGGCGGGCGCCGGCCTCGTCGACGGCGGATGCCATGCCGGCCTTGGCGCCCTCCAGGGCCTCCGACGCCTCGGCGGCGCGTTTCACCGCATGGTCGGCAGCCTCGTCCAGCGCCTTGGCGGCGGCAGCCACGTTGTCGCGGGCCTGGACGGCGTGCTCGTCCAGGCGCCCCACGGCGCGCTCCACACGGTCGGCGCCATCGGCCAGCGAGGTGAGCGTTTCCGTGGTGCTGCCGGCCAGAATCTCGGCGGCTTCGCGCAGGGTCTTGCCGGCCTGCTCGGCACGGGAGGCGACGCCTTCCTGGCGCTCCACCAAATGTTCCAGCGCCTCGACGCGGCCCGTCGTGTTCTGGGTGAGCGTGTCGAGCACCTTGGTCTGGTTGTCCAGCACCTCGAACAGGCGCACGCCGGCTTCCTCGGCCTTGCCCGTGGCGCCGTCGACGGCGCTGGTGTGCTTGGCGAGCCCGTCCGAGAGCCGCTTGCCGACGCTTTCCACCCGTTCCAGCACGCCTTCCAGGGCGCTGACCTGTTCCTTCAGGGCGTCGGCCGCCGTCTTGGCCTCGCCGCCGACGGAGCCGGACACGCGGGCCAACTCGCGGTTTTCCTCCGACAGCATGGCGCGGGCGGCCTCGGCGCGTTCCACGGCGCGGCGGCTGGCGTCGGTCAGGGCCTCGGCCTGCTCCTTGAGCGCATCCGTCACCTGCCCCACCCGCGCCCGCGCGGCGGCGTCGGGATAGGTGAGCCGCGCCAGGTGCTCGCGCAGAAGCCGGGCCTCGTGCCGCAGGGCCGCCCCGCGCTCGATGGTGGAAACCACAAGCCATAGCACCGCCACCGGCACCAGCGCGCCGGCCGCCAGTCCGCCGAACACCTCC
The DNA here is from genome assembly GCF_044803115.1 of Caenispirillum salinarum. Classification (GTDB taxonomy): domain Bacteria; phylum Pseudomonadota; class Alphaproteobacteria; order Rhodospirillales; family Rhodospirillaceae; genus Caenispirillum; species Caenispirillum salinarum_A. The sequence continues at coordinate 3,182,865 of NZ_CP085224.1, forward strand.
GGCGCCACGTCGGGAAGGGCCGGCCAGCCCATGGTGCGGCCGATGTACCAGGCGCACACGCCCAACCACGCCGCCGACAGCAAAAGGGCCGCACCGTACAACCATCCCGCGCCACGGCGCGGCGGCGCAGGCTCCAAAGCATCCTCGGGCCCCAGCGCCGGAGCCACGGCCGGAACGGGATGGTTGCCCGATCCGCTGCCCGTGGCAGTGCTGCTGGTGGCGGAGGAAGAGGAAGACGGGTCTTGCGCGCCGCTGGTCGTCGCCTCGTCGGCCTTCACTGCAACGGTACTCCTGCGGGAGAACGGAGGATGCGAACACGGGCGGACCGACGCAACATGCGGCACGGTCCGGTGGAGCGAAGCCTACACCGCGTCGTGATCCCATTCCAGCGCCGCAAACATGCCGAGTCGCTTCCCTTCGTCCGGCGGCTCTACCACTCATGATTTTTTGCCATTATGAACAATGATCATGGGATGCGGAACGAAAGGCGATCGTCGCGCCTGGGATGCTTTTTCGCGCCGTCTCGCGCGGAAGCAGGGCCGGCTACCCTCGCGTGCCGTGGTACAAGCTTTTCACCGGAAGAGGTAGCACACCACCCTGGAACGGCGGGGGCGCATGGGGGACATGGGGAAGACGCCGGGGCTGGACATCCTGGGGACGACGGTCCACGCCCTGACGCTGGACGAGGCCGCACGCCGCATGGTCGCGACGGCGGTCGGGCGCCGGCCGCTGACCGTCTGCCCCCGCGACGCCCACGGCATCATCCGCGCCCGCTCCGACACCGGCCTGCGCCGGGCCCATGACCGCGCAGACCTCGTCACCGCCGACGGAATGCCGCTGGTGTGGTTGCAGCGCCTGGCCGGTTTTCGTGAAGCCGAAAGGGTTTACGGGCCCGACCTCATGGACCGCGTCTGCGACCTCGGCCGGAACCAGGGCCTGCGCCATGTCATCCTGGGCGGTCGGCCGGGAATCGCGGCGCGGGTGGCGGCGGAGCTTGAGGCACGGCATCCCCGCGTTCGGATCGCTTGCGCCGCGGGCCTTCCCATGCGCCCGCCGGGCCGCCTGCCGCAAGCCGGCGAGGACCTGGAGACGCTGCGCGGCGTCGAGGCGGACGTACTGTGGCTGGGCCTGGGATCGCCGCGCCAGGAGCTTTGGCTGGATGCCAACCGCGCGGCCCTGGAGATTCCGGTCCGCGCCGGTGTGGGCGCGGCCTTCGACTTCATCGCCGGCACTGTGCCGCAGGCGCCGCACCCGTTCCGTGCCGCCGGGCTGGAATGGCTGTGGCGGCTGGCGGTGGAGCCGCGCCGGCTCGGCCCGCGCTATGCCCGCACCGTGCCAGTCTTCCTGCTGCTCTGCGCCCGGCACCGGCCGTGGCGGAGGCGTACCGCATGAGCAGCATCACGCCCGTTGCCGTCCTCGACGCCGACCCGCCGCTTGTGCGCCGGGCGCCCGCCGCGCTCAAACGCGCCATGGACGTGGCTCTGGCGGCGCCGCTGCTGGCGCTCGCCCTGCCGGTGATCGCGGTCGGTGCCCTCGCCATCCGTCTCACCGACGGCGGCCCGGCCTTCTACAGCCAGATCCGCCTGGGCCGCGACGGCCGGCCCTTTCGCCTGTGGAAGCTGCGGACCATGGTGCGCGACGCCGAGCGCATGCTCGCCCGCCGGCTGATGACTGACGACGTCCTCAAGGCGGAATGGACGGCGACCTGCAAGCTGGCCGGCGACCCGCGCATCCTGCCCGGCATCGGCCACCTGCTGCGCCGCTACGCGATCGACGAGTTGCCGCAGTTGTGGAACGTGCTGCGCGGCGACCTGTCCCTGGTGGGGCCCCGTCCGCTGCCCGCCTATCACCTGAACGCCCTGGACCCCGGCACCCGGGTGCTGCGGCGCGGCGTCCGCCCGGGGCTGACAGGCCTGTGGCAGGTCGCCCGCCGCGACCGGTCCCTGGCGGAAATGGAGAGACTGGACGCAGTCTATGTGCGCTCCTGGACGCCCCTGCTGGACGTCAGGCTGCTCCTGAGGACGATCGTCGTGTTGAGCGGCGGTCGGCACTGCCTGTGACCACCGCCCGCCCTTCCGGCATTACCCTGCTGATGCTGGCCGCGCCCGTCCTGGCCGCCGCCGGGGCGGTGCTGGGCGGATCGGGCGTCGTGCTGCTGGCGTTGGCCTGCGCCCTGCTGCTGGCGCTGGGCGCCCGGCTGACCATCGCGGGCCTGATGGCCGCCGTGCTGCTGGCCGAGCCCCTGGCGGAGGCGCTGAAGCGCGCCGTATTCCTGCTGGGCGAGGACAGCGCGGCGGCCTACTACGGCGTGCAGCTTCTGCCGGCGGCCCTGCTGGCGGTGGCGCTGGCCGCCGCCCTGCCCCGCCTTCTGGGGGCGCGTCTGCCGACCAGCGGCATTTGGCTCGCGGCGCTGGTGGCGTGGATCGGCGCGGCGGCCGTCGCCTCGTCCTACGGGACTCCCTGGTTCCAGCGGCTGGGCGCCCTGCACCAGGAAATCCTGCCGGCCCTGATCTTCCTGCCCGCCCTGCTGATCGGTGCCGACCCGGCCGCGCGCGCCACCCTCGCCAGGGCGGCGGCGCTGGTCTGCATCGTCAGCGCCGCATACGGCATGTGGCAGTTCCTGGCAGGATACACCGGCCTGGACCTCGCCTGGGCCATAGGCGCGGCGGAACGGTCCATCCAGGCCGGCAAGGTGCACGCCTGGATGATCGGCGACAGCTGGGAGCGCCGCATCTTCTCGCTGTTTCCCGACCCGTTCACCTGGGGGCAGGCCTTGACCGGCGCGCTGGTGATCGTGCTGCTGGCGCGCCTCGGGCCCGGATGGACCCTCGCCACCTGGGCGGCGGTATTGATCGGACTGACTCTTACCCAGAGCCGCACGCCCTGGCTGACCCTGGCGGTCACCGGCGCGGCATGGCTGGCGCTTGGCTGGCGGCCGCTGCGGCGCCCGGCGGTGATCGTCGGCGCGGCGCTGGCCGGGTTCCCGCTGACGCTGTGGCTGGGCGGCTGGGCCTACGACACTCTGTTCACCGGCCTGCCCGCCACCGACGATCCGTTCCTGCGCCGCTACCTTACCGTCGGCACCATCGAGGCCCGGCTCGATGCGTGGGCGAACCTGCGCGACGTGCTGACCGCTCACCCGCTGACGGGCCTTGGTGCCGGCACCGATCCCCGCTACGGCGCGGCCCTGCCCCTGCCGCCGGCACTACTGGCGGCGCACGACAGCCACAACGTGCTGGTGAAGCTGGCCATCCTGGGCGGCCTGCCCGCCGTGGTGCTGTTCCTGGGGTTCCTGTGGCGGTGGACGCGCGAGGCTTTTCCCGCCGGTTCAATCGTTTGCGCCGATGCCCGCCTGGCCGCCGCATTCCTGCTGGGCAGCCAGGCCGCCGGGTACATGAATGCCGGCATCTTCCTGACGTGGCAGTATTTCCTCGTGCTGGGGCTGGTGGCCGGTGCCGCGGCCGTGGCGAAGGCACCGCCGCAAGTGGTAGCGTCCCGCCTCGATCAATCCCCGGCATCCAGGAGGATCGTGGCGTGAACGTCACCTTCGTCATGTACGGCGCGTGGTTCGCCCAGGGCGGCATGGAAAAGTACAACCGCCGCCTCATCCGCGCGCTGACGGAACTGCCCGGCGTGAAGGCGCGGGCGTTCTCCGTGCTCGACAACCCGCACGCGCCCTGCCCGGTGCCCATGCGCACCGGCGGCGGCAAGACCAAGGCCGTGCGCGACGCCGTGCTGACCCATGTGCTGACCAACCGTCCCGACGTGCTGATCCTGGGTCATGTGGACTTCCTGCCCATCGGTGCGGCGGCGCGGGTGACGGCGCCCAAATGCAAGGTGATCCTGCTCGCCAACGGCCCGGAGGTCTGGGGCGACCCGTCCCACCGCCGCACGCCGGGGTGGGAGGCCTTCCTGTCGCGCAAGGTGCCCCACCGCATCGCCGCCCTGTCGGAGGTGACGCTCAAGCGCATGAGCCGCCGCCACCACATTCCGCGCGATCGCTTCGCCCTGCTGCCCCAGGCCGTGGACACGATCCACGAGGACGTCAAGCGCCCGCACGGCCACAACATCCTGACGGTCGCCCGACTGGGCGTGCGCGACGTCAACAAGGGCGTCGGCCTGGTGATCCGCGCCCTGCCGCGCCTGCTGGAGCGGTTTCCGGCCCTGCGTTACCGTATCGTCGGTGCCGGGCCGCTGATCGAGCCCCTGTGGGACTATGCCGTGCAGATGGGCGTCCACCGCCGGGTGGAGTTCCTGGGTCCCCTGGACGACGCCGCGCTGGACAAGGTCTACCGCCAGACCGATCTGGTGGTCCTGCCGTCGAAGAAGGAAGGCTCGGGCCTGGCCTTTCTGGAAGCCTGGTCCCACGGCATCCCGGTCGTCGGCGGCACGGACGATGCCGCGGCCTGGCTCATCGAGGACGGCGTCACCGGCCTGACCGCCCCGCCGGGACAGGTGGGGTCCGCCATCTGGCGTGTGCTGCTGGATGCCAAGGCGGCGCGCGAGATGGGCCGCAAGGGCCGCGAGCAGATCCCCGGTGCCTTCGACCATGAAAGCTTCCGGGCCCGCCTCGCCGCCCTTCTGGAGGTGCCCGACACGGCCGCCGTCGCCGAAGGTCCCGCCGCCCTGCCCGAGATGGACGAAGCCCAGTGGGAGCCCGTCTCGTGGGAGGACACCCCCGCCGACGACGTCGAGGCCGAACCCTGGCCGGCGGCCGGGACCGACGCAGGCGCCGAGGCCTGGGCCGACCCGGTGCCGCCGCAGGAGCCCGACCCCTGGGCGCCCGCCCCCGATCCTACTCAAACGTATGAACAAGCCGAACCGCGCCCGACCCTTGGCGATGCGCTCGGCGAAATGATGCCCGATGACGTGCGCCGGCAGTGGGAGGAGGAAGGCTTCACCCTGCCCGACAACGGCACCGATCCCAGCGATGCATGGCGGCCGCAGGAGCCCGGCGCGCCCGGCGACGGGGACGACTGGTCGCGATCATGAGGGTTCTGATGGTCCACGCGCGCTACCGCCATCCGGGCGGGGAGGACGTCTCGGCCGCCACCGAGGCTGAAGCCCTGTCGGCCCTTGGCGTCACGGTGGAGCGCTGGACCCTGCCGCCGGAGGACGGCTCCGGCGTTCGGGCCTTCGGCCGCGCCGTCTGGAACCGCACCGCCGCCGCCGAACTCGGGGAGCGGGTCGCGGCGGCGCGGCCGGACATCGTCCACGTTCAGAACTTCTTCCCCACCCTGTCGCCGCTGGTCCACCGCACGGCGGCGCGGCTGGGGCTGCCGGTGGTGCAGTCGGTGCGCAACTGGCGGCTGGTCTGCCCCGCCGCCACCCGCTTTCGCGCCGGACGGCCGTGCGACGCCTGCACCGGCCACGCCATCGCCTGGGCCGCCCTCGGCCGCCCCTGCTGGCGCGACAGCCGCACCGCCACGGCGGGCGCCGCCGCCGCGCTGGGCCTGCACCGCCTGATCGGCACATGGCGGCGCTGCGTGCGGGCTTTCGTCTGTCCCTCCACTGCCGTGGCGGACGTGCTGCCCGCCTCCTGGCCGCGCGCCATCGTCCCCAACATGGCCGATCCCGGCACGGCCGGGCCGGGCGGCGGCCCGATCATCTATGCCGGCCGGCTGACGCCGGAGAAGGGCGTCAGCCTCCTGGCCGACGCCTGGCGCCGGTTTCCCGGCCTGCCGCCGCTGCACGTCATGGGCGACGGGCCGGCGCGGGCGGCGCTGGAGGGGATGCCCAACGTCGTCCTGCTCGGCCAGCGCTCCCATGCCGAGGTGCTGGAGCGGCTGTCCACCGCCCGCGCCGTGGTGGTGCCGAGCCTGTGGCCGGAGCCCTTCGGGCGCGTGGTGATCGAGGCCGCCGCGCGGGGCACGCCGGCGATCGTCAGCGCCGCCGGCGGCCTGCCGGAACTGGTGGAGGACGGCGTGACGGGCTTCGTCGTCCCCGCCGGATCGTCCGCCGCCGTCGCCGGCGCCGTGCAGGGCCTGCGTCCTGCCATGAGGACCGCCGCCCGCGCCGCCTTCTCCCGCCGGTTCGCCGCGCCCGTGGTGGCGCCGCGTCTGCTCGAGGTCTACCGCTCATGCCTGTGACAGCCGCCCCGCCGCCGCCCGGCCTCGCCGCCGCCGACCACCCGCACGCCCAGGCCGACCGGCTGCGCCGGCAGCTCACCGTGCCCTGGAGGCGGCGCGGCACCATCGCGGCGGTAACGCTTCTGGGCGTCGTTCTGGCGGGGTTGGTGATGGTGCTGGTCACGCCGCTCTATTCGGCGACGGCGCTGGTCCTGGTGGCCGCGCCGCAGAGCCGGGTGGTGGAGATGGACGCCGTCATGGCCGGCACCCCCGCCGACGCCGCCACCGTCTTCACCGAGGCGGAGGTCCTGCGCGCCCCCGCCCTGCTGCACAGGGTGGCGGAGGCGGAAGGGGTTTACGCCGACCCCGAGTTCAACGCCGCGCTTAAGCCGGCGGGCCTCGTCTCCCTGGCGCTCGGGATGCTGCCGGCGGAATGGCGGGCGGTGGTTCTGGGGCGGGCGCCGGTGGAGGACCCCCGCAGCCCCGCCGCGCGCGCCGACGCGCTGGAAGAATTCCGCGACGCCGTCTCCGTGGCGCCGGTCCATCGCTCCCGCGTGCTGCGGGTGACGGTGGAGAGCGAACGGCCGGAGACGGCGGCCCGCCTGGCCAATGCCCTCGCCAGGGCCTACCTTACGGCACAGCTTGAGGCCAAGTTCGACGCCACCCGCAAGGCGACGGAATGGCTGGACACCCGGCTTGCCGACCTGCGCGCCGAAGTGCGCGCCGCCGAGACCGCCGTGGCCGATTTCCGCACGGCCCAGGGCCTGACCGAAACCGCCGAGGCGCCGCTGACGGCGCAGCAGATGGGCGAGGTCTCCAGCCAGCTCATCCTGGCCGAATCCCGCCGGTCCGAGGCCGAGGCCCGCCTTGCCGCCGCCCGCCGCCTGGCCGGTGGCGAGGGGGTGCCCGAGGTGCTGAACTCGCCGCTGGTGCAACGCCTGAAGGAACAGGAAGCGAGCGTCCTGCGCACGGTCTCGGAACTGACCACCCGCTACGGCGAAAAGCATCCGCGCATGATCGACGCCCGCGCCCAGTTGGACGAGGTGCGCGCCAAGATTGCCGCCGAGGTCGGCGCCATCGTCGCCGGCTTGGAAAGCGAGATGCGCGTCGCCCGCGCCCGCGAGGCCAGCCTGCGCAACAGCCTGTCCCGGCTGGAAGGACGCGACGCACAGGAAGACACCGCCGCCGTCACCCTGCGCGAGTTGGAGCGGGAAGCCGAGGCCTCGCGCCTGATGTACGAGGGCTTCCTGGCCCGCTTCAAGGAAACCAGCGCCCAGGAAAGCCTGCAGGAGCCCGACAGCCGCGTCGTATCGCCGGCCGTCGTGCCCGTCAACCCCTCCCACCCCCGCCGCCTGGCGTGGCTGGGCTCGGCGGGAGTGCTGTCGCTGATGGCCGGGGTGGCGCTCGCCTATCTGCGCGAGCATCTGGACCGGGCGGTGCGCACTGCCGCCGAGGCCGAGGCCGCCACCGGCCGCGCCGTGCTCGCCATGGTGCCGCTGGCGCCCGGCCGCACGCCCGCCGACGCCGTGCTCGATGCGCCGGGCGATGCCGCCGCCGAGGCGGTGCGGAGCCTGCGGGCCCAGCTTCTCATCCGCACGCGCGGAGCGGCGCCCGGCGTCGTGGCCGTCACCTCGTCCCTGCCGGACGAGGGCAAGTCGACCCTCGCGCTCTGGCTCGCCCGCACGGCGGCGCAGGCGGGGCGCCCGGCGGTTCTGGTTGACTGCGACCTGCGCCGTCCGGCCCTGGCCCGCGCGCTGGGCCTTCCCGCCGGGCCGACCGTGCTGGACGTCTTGAGCGGCGAGGCTTCGCTGGAGGAGGCGCTGGCTGACGATCCGCGCACTGGGCTCAAGGTCCTGCCGGGCGGGCGCGCCGGCGTGACCGCCCTGGACCTGGCGGAGGCCGAGGCCACGGCGGCCCTGCTGGCCGACCTGAAGGCGCGTTTCGATACCGTGGTGGTGGACGCGCCGCCGGTGCTTGCCGTCGCCGACGGGCGGCTGCTGGCGCGGCGGGCGGACCATGTGCTCTATGCCCTGCGCTGGGACAGCACCCCGCGCGAGGCAGCGGCGGAGGGCGTGCGGGCGCTGGTGGATGCCGGCGCCGATCCGCTGCCGGTCATCACGCGCATCGACCTCAAGCGGCACGCCCGCTACGGCTATGGCGACGCGGCCTCGGTCTATGGCCGCTATGCCGCCTACTACCGGGCCTGATCCATGCTGCGCCGCCTGCCCGCCCTCGCCTTCGGGCTGGCGCTGATCGCCCTCGCCGGCCCGGCAATGGTGAAGGCGGTTCGCGGCCTGCCGGCCGCGCCGGTGCTGGACGCCCTGCGGGCGGAAGAGACAGTTCCGGCGCATGAAAGACAGCGTGCCGCCCAGGCGCTGGCCGGCATCGACGAGGCTCACGCGCTGGCCGCCCGCGCGGCGTTGCTGCCGCCGGAGGAGGCGGAGACAGCGGCCGTGGCCGCCCTTCGGCGCCGGCCGCTGGATGCCCACACCTGGCTGCGGCTCGCCCACCTGCGGCAGTTGCGCGGCGCGCCGGAGGCGGACGTGGCGGCGGCGGTGGTGGCCTCCATGCGCGCCGCGCCGACGGACCGCCCGCTCCTCTTCGCCCGCCTGCCGCTGGCGGCCGGGGCCTGGGCCGGGGTCACGCCCGCCGACCGGGCGACGGTGCTGGATCAGGTGGCGCTGGCGTGGGACGTGGACGCTGCGCAGGTGCGCACCGCCCTGCGATCGCCCGCCGGGGCCGCACTTCTGCGGCGCATGCTCGCCCGCAGCCGAGGCCGAGAAGGCCTGCCAGCAACAGCGCAGCCGCAGGGATCTGCGGGCTGAAGTCGGCCAGTCCGTGCAGCCCCGCCGCCACCGCAGCGCCCGCCCCGGCCGCCGCCGTGGTGGACCCCCTCAAGGCGCCGCGCGACGCCACGGCCACCGCCCATCCGATTGCCGCCAGAAGCGCCAGAAGCGCCGGCACGCCAAGTTCCCAGGCCAGTTCCAGATAGGCCTGATGGGCGTAATGCCAGGGCTGGAGAAGCGCGCGCGGCCGGGCGGCGGCGAAGGCATCGGGAAAGGCACCGGCGCCGATGCCGCGCCACGGCGCCGCCAGGATGCCCTCCAGCGTCACCGCCCAGACCGTCAGGCGCGGCAGCGGCGCCTCGGCGGTCGCGGCCAGGCGCGTCTCCAGCGGCGTCAGAAACGCGAGCGCCAGCACCCCCGCCGGCACCGCCAGCAGCATCCACCGGCGGCGCCCGAGCAGTGCCAGCGTCACGGCGAGGCCGATGCCGGCGGCCAGCGTTCCGGCGCGGCTCTGCGTCAGCACCAGGGCGACCAGCACCACTGCCGCCCCGGCCGCCCAGGGTGCGGCCCGCGTCCACCGCCGGTGCGCCTCCACCTGAACGGCCGCCGCCGCCAGGGCACAGAGCCCCATGCCGAGCCACAGCGCAAAGGTGTTGCGGTTGGGAAAGGGCCCGGTGGCCGCGCCCAGGTGGCGGGTCTTCTCGGCGAACGGCAGCCGATCGCCGCCGGCGGTCAGCAGAACCAGACCGAGCACCGCCCAGGCCACCGCCGCCCAGCCGATCACCCGCAGCGCGGACGCCGAGCGCCGGCGCGACGTACCCCAGGCTGCGAACAGCCAGAAGCAGCCCGCCGCCATCATCAGCCGCAACAGCACCGCCCGGCCGGCATCGGCATCCAGCGACGCCCCGGCGGCAACGCCCTGGCCCAGGGCCGCCGCCGCCCGCGCCCAGACCTCGGGCCGCACGGGCGGAGCGACGCCGGTCACCTGCGCCGCCACCCAGCCCAGCACCGCCACCCACAGCGCCGCCGCCGGCCACAGCGGACGCGGCAATGCCGGACGGACCGCCACCAGCAGCAGCCCCAACGCCAGGGCCAGAAGGCTCCAGGCCCACGGACGGTTCGCCCCCAGCGGCAAGGGCGCCAGCACCACCAGCGCGAGACCGGCGCGAAAGGCCACCCGCTCCATCAGAAGAAGCGCTCGCCGATGCGGATGGTGTCGCCGGGCATGACGGCGGTGTCCGGCGGCACGTCGCGCGCCTGCGGGGCGCCGGCGGCCGTGATCTCCACGTCGTCCTCGTCGGCGCGGTAGGTGAAGCCGCCGGCCAGCGCCACGGCCTTCATCACCGTCATGCCTTCCGCGTAAGGATACTGGCCGGGGTTGCGCACCTCGCCCAGGATGTAGAAGGGCCGATAATTTGCGACCTCCAGCGCCACGCGCGGATGCTTGAGGTAGCCGTCCGCCAGCCGGGCGACTATACGCGCCTCGGCCTCCTCCAGCGTCAGGCCGCCCACCCTCACCTCGCCGATCAGCGGCAGCGCCAGGCGCCCGCCGCCGTCGACGGAGAAGGTGCCGGACAGGTCCGGTTCGTCGAAGACCGTCACCCGGAGCGCATCACTGGCGCCCAGGCGGTAGGCCCGCGCCGCGTCGGCTTCGGCGCCTCCGGGCAGGAGCCAGAGAACCGCGGCGATCAGGATGATGCGCAACAGTACGGCGCGCATGGTGTCATGCCTCCCTCGTCTCATGGTCAGAATCGCGCGGCAAGGCGCAGCCACGCCTCATGCACGGTGTAGCCGTTGTCGAGCCAGGTACTTTCCAGCCGCTCGCGCGAAAACCCCAGCTCCACACGGGCCAGGCGCCCCAGCCGCCAGCGGGCGCCGGCTTCCGACAGGGTGGACACCTCCTGCCGGCCCAGGGGTCCCGGATAGTCGTGGATGGCCGTGCCGACGGTCGACGTCAGCACCAGCGACCGCAGCAGTTCGTGCTCGGTCTCCAGTTCCACCCCACGCATCACGGCCACCGGCGCGAAAGGCTCGGTGGTTTCCGCGATGGCGGTGTGGAGCCGCAGCTGGTTGGTCATAAGCGGCGTCGTCGCCCAGGTCAGACCGCCGTTGACCGCCGTCACGGCCACCGGCCGCAGCGCCGGGCTGTCCAGGCTGCGCCGCACCCGCCCCGCTTCCAGGAAGGCCCGCCACAGGCGCGGCCGGCCCAGCGTCAGGCCGGCGAACAGGCCGGCGCCGGCGGAATCGCGGTCGAAGCCGAAGTCGTCCCGCCCGGCGGAATAGTCGATCCGGTCCGCGGTGCCCCGGACATAGACCGACGTCAAGGGCCCGAACTGCCATCCTGCCCGCCCCGCCACGGCCAGCCGGTCGTGGTCCCGGTCGTCGTTGTTGATGGCGGCGGCGGTCGGCCTGCCGGCGAAGCCCAGGCGCGGCACGTCGGCGAAATCGTGACGCGCCGCCTCCAGCCGCAGGTCCATGGCCAGCCGGCCGGGCCGCCACAGCACCTCCGTTCCTGCGGTGGTGATGCGCAGGCGGGTCGGCGCCCCGGCGTAGCCGTCGGCCAGCGGCGCGGTGCGCGGCTCATGCGCCTGTTGCCAGGACAGGTCCGTCTTGACCGCCCCGACCAGCCCGAGCGGCATCTTGAGCGAGAGCCCCACATGCCCGCCCGTGGTGTCCTCCGGCGAGCCGCGCGTGCTGCGCGTCACGTCCACGCCCGCCGAGGCCTCGGCCACCCACCGCTCGTCCCCCAGCGCGGCGTCCACGTCCAGGCGCGCCGTCGTCAGCCAGCTTTCCGACGACAGATGCGGAGCGGCGTCGAACTGTTGCAGCCGGACCCGGCGTTCCACCGCCGCATCGGCGTGCAGCAGAAGCCCGCCCAGGCGCGCCCCCGGCGGCGCGTAGCCGCTGCGCTCGGCCTGGCGCGGCTCCATGGACTGTGTGGGCGACGGCAGGGGCGGAAGGGATTCCGCCGCCACCGCGGCCGGAACCACGGCCGCGACCAGGGCCGCCGCAGCCCGGATGCCTGCCCGCCGAACGGTCATCGCTCAGCGCGGACTGGCGGTGTCGCCGCCTTGAAGCGGGAGGGGCGGCGCGCCGGCATTATCGGAGGATTCGGCGGCCAGGGCGCGCCAGACCGCGTACCAGCGGCTGTAATCGGTCGCCTCGCCGGCATCCGGGACCAAGGTCAGCAGCCGGTAGAGGATCACGCCCCACTGCCGGCTTGCATCGATGGCACCGGACAGATCGTCGGGGTTCAGCGATCCGATGACCCGCAGCACCGCGGGCGGCACGGCCGGGGACGGATCGACCGGCGCCGCCATGGGCGTGGAGGCGCGCGGCTCGGCCGCCAGCGGCAGCATCGCCGCCTGCGCTTGTCCCTGCACCCGGGCATGAGCCCGGTCGGCCAGGGTCTCGGGGTCCTCTCCGATCAAGCCGCCCAGATCCACCGCCGCCTCCAGCCGCCGCCCGTCGGCATCGGGCGCCAGCGCCAGCAGCAGGCCGGGCGCCAGCTGCCGCCCCTGGTCCACGGGCAGGAACAGCAGCATCTCCGACGCCAGTTCATGGGCCAACGCCTCGGCGTCCGGCGGCTCCTGGGTCGCCGCCGCGTTCTGTTGGAAGGCATGGAACAGGGCCAGCGCGAGGCGCCAGTCGGGCTCGAACATCAAGGCGGTCAGGATGTGCTCGATCATGACCCGGGGCGCCACCTGGGCAATGCCCGGCTCCCCCGCCAGCGCGGCGCCGGCGGCCTGATCCTGCGCCGCCGCAGACGAAGTTTCAGGCGCCGGCGCCAGCAGCACCGCCGTTGCGGCAAGCAGCGTCCGCACCGTCCCCAAGCAGGTCGTCCCCGTCACGCGATCCCCCGAAATCCCGGTCCCGCAGCAGGATGCGAAGACGCCCGCCCTGCGTGCAAGGAGACCTGGACTCAAGTCATAGACCACGGCCGCGGGTTCGCGATCCGTTTCACTTCCATGACGTGTGACAGGGATCCGCCGCGCGTTTAGCTATAAAAGCCGGTCGCCCCGTCCGTGGCGAGGAAACGCCGAGTCGTGCGTTCCAGGGCGACGGCCGTCAGAATGCCGCTGTCGAAGGCGCCGGTGTCGATGCCAAGACGGTTGCGGCGCGCTTCCGGCCTTGCCGTGATGGTGTGGCCGTGGACGACGAAGGCGCCGAAGTCGGCGTCGCTGTTCAGGAAGGGCCGCCGTATCCACCGCATCTCTTTCGGATCCTGCTCCTCCAGCGGCACGCCGGGACGCAGACCGGCGTGGACGAACAGGTATCCGCCCACCCGGTGGGTGTCGCGCAGCCCGCTCAGGAACCTGCGGTGCTCGGCCGGCAGAACCGCCCGCAGCCGCGCCACGCCGTCGACCGGGTCGCCCCCCATGGGCTCGCCGGCCTCGTCCATGTACGCGCGGACCGTCGCCAGGCCGCCATTCATCAGCCACAAGGGCCCCTCCCCCTCAGGGTCCGCCAGCGCCTTGAGCATCATGTCCTCGTGGTTGCCGCCCAGGCAGATGCGCTGCCAGCCGCGCGGCGGGGGCGCCAGCAGACGGTCGATGACGGCGGGACTGTCGGAACCCCGATCCACATAGTCGCCCAGGTACACGAGTTGAACCCGATCGGCCGGCCGGCGCGCCAGGTCGGCGGCTATGCGCGCATGCAGGTCGTCCAGCAGGTCGACGCGGCCATGCACGTCGCCGACGGCATAGACGCGCAGGCCCTCGGGCACGGCTGGCTTGGCGGGACCGGAGAACAGGCTCATGGGCTGGACATGGGAGGGGACGGGGCCGCCGCAAGTCCCCCTCGGTGTTAGGCACTTCTGCATCTGCCGAAGCCCCGGGGACGTAGTGGCTGAAGACGCCGCCGTCCGGCGGCCCCTGGGACGGATGTCAAATCAAAGGGAGAGAAAGACCATGGCCGACAACAAGGTCCTGCTCATCACCGGCGCCTCCAGTGGCATCGGCGCCGCCACAGCCCGCGCGGCGGCGGCCGAGGGCTGGTCGCTGGCGCTGGCAGCGCGCTCGACCGACAAGCTGGCCGCGCTGGTGGATGAAATCGGCGCCGACCGCGCCCACGCCATTCCCTGCGACGTCACCGACTTCGAGGACCAGCGGCGCATGGTCGATGCCGTGCTGGACCGGTTCGGCCGGCTGGACGCCGTGTTCGCCAACGCAGGCACCGGCGGTCAGCCCGGCGGATTCTCCGGCGCGCCCGTGGACAGTTGGCGCAAGATGGTGGACGTCAACATCCTGGGGGTGGCCTATACCCTGCGCGCCACCCTTGAACACCTGAAGGCGTCCCGCGGCCACCTGGTCATCACCGGCTCCATCGCCGGCCGCCGGACGCTTCCGGGCTCCATGTACTCGGCGACCAAGTGGGCGGTCTCGGCCATCGGCTACGGTGTGCGGGAAGAGGTCAAGGGCTCGGGCATGCGTGTCACGCTGCTGGAGCCGGGCATGGTGGACACGCCTTTCTTCGACGAGCCCAAACCGGATGCCCTGCGCCCCGAGGACGTGGCCCGCAGCGTCGCCTTCGCGCTGTCGCAGCCGCCGGGGGTGGACCTGCACGAACTGGTCGTCCTGCCCACCCCGCCGACGGAAGGATGAGGCCCTACTGGTCGACGTCGGCGATCTTGCCGGAGACGGCGTCGACCTCCACCTCGACGACGTCGCCCTCGGCCGTCAGCACATCGATCTCGTAGGCCCAGCCGCTCGGGCTGTCATCCTCTTCCTCCAACTCGACCTCGACCACCGTGCCGGGATGGGCCCCGGCGATGCCGTCGATGGCCTTGGCCATGGGCATCACCTGGTTGGTCGTGATGAACTCGAGCATCTCATCCGCATCGGCGGCGGCGGCCGGCACGGCGGCGGCGGCCAGCAGCCCGGCGGCGGCCAGCATGGCGGAAAGGGGCGTTCGCATGAGTGTTCTCCTCTGATCGTTGCGCGGGTTCGGACACCAACGCCGCAGCCATGCGCGGGGATCAGCTCGCCAGAACCGCCGCCAGTCGCTCCAGCCCGACCGCAAGGTCACGGCGCGTGCGGGCGGCGGTCAGGCTGACCCGAACCGCCGCCGGTCGCTCGCGCCCCACCCCGAACACCGGCGCCGGCACCACCTCCACGCCCGCCGCCCGCGCCCGGTCCGCCACATCGGCGGGATCGCCCGGCACCGCCAGCCACTGGTGCGGGGCCGGCGCCAGGGTGCGCCCGAGGATGCGCTCCGCCAGCCGCCGGCGCTCGGCGATTTCCGCCCGCTGCCATGCCTGATGCCGGGCGGCCGTTCCGTCCTCGATCCAGCGGCAGGCGACGGCAAGCATCAGGGGGCTGGCCGGCCAGCTCGTGGCGTGGACCTCGGCGCGCACCGGCTCCAGCAGGCGCGACGGGCCGGCGATGCATCCGAAGCGCAGGCCGGGCGCGGCGACCTTGGCGAGCCCCGTCACCACCACGCCATGCAGGGGCAGCAGGGCCGCCAGCGGCGGCGTGTCGGTCAGCCCGCCGTAGACGTCGTCCTCCACCACCGTCACGCCATGACGCTGCGCAACCTCGGCCACCGCCGCGCGGCGCTCCGGCCCCATGGTGGCGGCGGTCGGGTTCTGCAGCACCGGCACCAGCACCGCCACCCGCGACGCCGTCTGCCGGCACGCGGCCTGCAGCCCCTCGGGCGTGATGCCCTCGCCGTCCATGGGCAAGGGGTGCAGCTTCAGCCGCAATTGCCGCGCCAGCGCCTTCATGCCGGGAAAGGTCGAAGCCTCCACCAGCACCGTCTCCCCCGGGCCGGCCAGCGCCAGCAGCACCGCCAGCAACCCCTGCTGGGCCCCGGCGCAGGGGACGACGTCGCCGGCCCGTACCGGCAGCCCCCGCCCCGCCAGCCAGTGCGCCCCGGCGGCGGCCGCCCGGCGCAGCAGTGCCGGTGGATGATAGGCCGTCAGCGCCGCCGCCTCTCCATCCGCCAGCAGCGCCGCCAGGGAGTCCGCCAAGGCGTTGTCTTCAGGATCTGTGGCGGGCACGTTGGTGGACAGGTCGACCACATCGGCCGCTCCGAACTCTCCCGCTCCGGGCGCCTTCAAGGCGAACAGCGCCGCCTCGGCGCTGTCGGCCAGCACGTATGTCCCCCGCCCTATCTCGCCGGAGACCAGATGACGCCGGGCCGCCTCGCGGTAGGCCTGGGTGACGGTGGAGGTGTTCACCCCCAGGCGCCAGGCGAGGCCGCGGTGGGTGGGCAGGCGGTCGCCGGGCTTGAGATCGCCGGCCGCGACAGCCTCGGCAATGGCCTCCACAAGGGCCAGGTACTTGACCCGGTTGCGGCCCGCAATCTCGGGCGTCCAGCCCTCCACCCGTCGCGTCATATCTTGTCACCCGGACAATGTTTGGATTGACCCATACAATACCCGCGCCGCAGGCTGACGACCAGCTTCAACAGTCTTTCGGGGGTTTTCCCATGCGTCCGTTGTTCACCCTGGATGCCCTGCGCACCGCCGCCGATCTGGTCCACGCGGTCATGCCGCCGACGCCGCAGATTGTGTGGCCCCTGCTGTCGAAGCGTCTGGGTGCGGAGGTTTGGGTCAAGCACGAGAACCACACGCCGGTGGGCGCCTTCAAGGTGCGCGGCGGCCTGGTCTACGTCGACCATCTGGCGCGGCTGCCGGCTGCGGAGCGTCCGGCGGGGATCGTCAGCGCCACCCGCGGCAATCACGGGCAGAGCCTGGCCTTTGCCGGCGCGCGGGTGGGCCTGCCGGTGACCATCGTGGTGCCCGAGGGCAACAGCCCGGGCAAGAATGCCGCCATGCGGGCCCTGGGGGCGGAGCTTGTGGAAGCCGGCGCCGACTTCGACGCCGCCAAGGCAGAGGCGGCGGCGCTGTCCCAGGCGCGCGGCCTTGCCGTGGTGCCGCCCTTCGCCGAGCCGCTGGTGCGCGGCGTGGCGACGTATGCGCTGGAACTGTTCACCGCCGCCCCGGACCTGGACGCGGTGTATGTACCGGTGGGGTGCGGCTCGGGCCTGTGCGGGATGATCCAGGCGCGCGATCTGCTGGGCCTGCGCACCGAGATCATCGCCGTGACGGCTGCCGGCGCGCCGGGCTTTGCCCGCTCGTTCGCGGCGGGGAAACCGGTGTCGGGCGCCCCGGCAGACACCATGGCCGACGGCCTGGCCGTGCGCGGCGCCCTTCCCGAAGCTCTGGCGATCGCGACCGCGGGCGCGGCACGAGTGGTGGAGGTGACGGACGCCGAGATTGGACAGGCCATGCGCCTCCTGTTCGAGGCGACGCACAACGTGGCCGAGGGCGCCGGTGCTGCCGCCGTGGCGGCACTGACGCGCGAGCGCGCGAGCATGGCGGGCCGCCGTGTCGCCGTGGTGCTGACCGGCGGCAATGTCGATCGCGACGTTTATGCCGCCGTGCTGGGCGCCACGGATGAGTCCGAAAGCGTTGCGGCTTGATGCTTTCTTGACGAAGGCGGCACGCTGCTGCTAGGGAAGGCCGTTCCGTCGCGGTTCCGATCGGCGGAGCGCCTTCCTTTGGAACAGCCGGTATAGCTCAGCTGGTAGAGCACCTGATTTGTAATCAGGGGGTCGCGGGTTCGAACCCTGCTGCCGGCACCATCCACTTTCCGCAGCCTAGCGGCCAATGCTTGCGTGTTGACAGCGGGCGATGCCGGGCCCGGTTCAAGCTCCAGTTCAAGCACGGCAACACGGCAGCACGGCGTCAGCGACCTTGGTTCGCGGCACCATCGGGCTCCGTGACGTCCAGCACGAAGAACGCGAGCCGCGCCCATTGCTCCTCCGGCAGCCGCGCGTCCAGCGCCTCACGGAGTTGCTCCGCCAAGTCCGGCCGGATGCCAATGCTCGGATGGGGTCTCACACCTTGGCCGCCAAACCGGAAGACCAGATAGATACCAGCCCCGCCACCTCGGCACGCCACGACGGCACCCGGGGCCACGGTCGCGCTTCTCGTCGGCGGCATTCATGCCGTTCGCGGCCCGGCCGCCGGCTTGGCGCGCCTGGCTCAATTGCCGGAAGGCGCTTGGCGTCATGCGGGCCTGACGCTGCGGTTGGTCGGCGGGAGCGTCATTCTCCTGCTGGGCACCATCATGTTGCGCGCCGCGCTGTCCACACCGCAGCACTCCTTCGGATGATCGACGGGCCAGTGGCCGGTGCCCCGCCCGGACCTACCCGCGGCACCGGCTCGGCGGAATGCCGTAGGTGCGTTTGAAGGCGGTGGCGAAGTTGGCGGGAGAATTGTAGCCGGCGCGGAAGGCCGCTTCGGTCACCGATCCCTCGTTGCGCTCCAAGAATTTGCGCGCATGGTCGAGGCGGAGGCGCCGGAGGTAGTCCCACACGGGCATGCCCAGTTGATCGCGGAACAGCCGTTGCAAGGTGCTCACGCTGACGCAGGCCGCTCCCGCCACGTCGGCCAGTGTGATCTCGGTCTCGATATGAGCGGCCATGTACTGTTGCGCCGCCCGCAGCCGCGCCGTCGCCCCGCTCCGTCCGGCGGCCGGGGCAACGGGCGTACCGCGTCCGGCCGCCGACTGGAACACGCGGGCCAGCAGCTCGAAGGCGCGGGCCTCCTGCATAAGGCCGCAGCCAGCCCCCCCACCCCCCGGCAGGGCGGTGAGCATCAGCGCGGCCAGCCCTGCCAGCTCGGGCGACGCCGGCACGGTGAACAAATGCCCGTGGGTCTTCTCCAGCCGATCGGCCAGGGCGGCCGCGTCGCCGTCGAGCCCCGCCTCGCTCAGCCAGCCCGGCGGAACCGTGATGCCGACCTTGCGCAGATGCTCGCCGCGAATGCCGCGCCTTTCGAAGAGGTCGGGCTCCGTCATGGAATAGACGACGGCTGTCGGCAGACCCTGTCCCGCGCCACCCGCCCCGGCACCCACCTCATGCGCGCGGTCGCCGAGCGAGATCGAGGCCCGGCCCGCCAGGAACAGGGTCACCGTGATGCCCGGAGACGCCACCACGCGCGTCGTCAGGTCGTGCAGGTCGACGGCATCCGACATGTGCAGCGACAGGCCGCTCCTCATGGTGCGGCGGGCGAAATGGCCGCGCAGCGCCGGGTCCGACGGGCGCAGGTCGGGCGCGACAAGATGAACGTCGCGTCGACGCGCGAGCGCCGCGATGTCCTGCCACGACAGCGCGCCGCCCGCCGCATTTTGATCCGCTCGCAAACTCATTTGACCGCTCCGCAAAAGCCGCCGCACCCGGAAGGCCCTATACAAGACGCTGGCTTCAAGGCACTCCGCCCCTTCAAGTTGAGAGTGACTTGCATTATTAACACGAGAGCGGTACGCGGTCGAGCCGGCACGGCGGTGCCGGTTCACGCGGTGAGGGATGAGAGAGATGACGATCGACACGATAAGCACGGCCCGACGGCGGGTTGCCGCCCTCCTGGCCACCACCGCCCTGGCGTCCGGCGGCTTCTCTGCCGCGGCGGCGGCGCAAGAGACGGCGGCGGCGGTGACCCTGAACCCGGTCACCGTCGAGGACGCCATGCCGGCGCCGGCGCAGCCGATTCGCCTGGGCCTGGAAGAGATCGAGCGGGAGCAGCCGCAGACGCTGCGCGATCTGTTCGCCGACCAGCCGGCAGTCGCGGTATCGGGCGGCAGCATCGCCGCGCAGAAGCTCTTCGTCCACGGCATCGGCCAGAGCAAGCTGAACGTCACCATCGACGGTGCGCGCCAGCACAACAACGTATGGCACCACAACGGCAACCTGTTCCTGGACCCGAGCCTTCTCAAGGCGGTGGAGGTCAATCCGGGCGTCGCCCCGGCCGATGCCGGCTTCGGCGCGGTGGGCGGATCGGTCGCCTTCGAGACGAAGGACGCCGCTGACCTCCTGCTGCCCGGCGCCTCGGTCGGCGGCCGCGTTACGACCACCTACGATACAAACCCCGACGCCATCCGCGGCTCGGTGGCGGGCTATGGCGCGGCCCGGGGCTTCGACGTGCTGGGCATCGTCACCCGCGAGCACGGCGACAACTACGAGAACGGGAACGGCGCCGAGGAGACAGGCACCGGCACGAACCTTGTCAACGTGTTGGGCAAGGTCGGCTACGAGTCTCCCGCCGGTCACGCCGTCAAGGTCACGGCCGAACACCTCAACGACGACACCATCCGCCGCCTGCGGCCGAACATGGGCTTCGTCACCCCCGACATGAACCGCAACGACCTGACCCGCACCACCCTGACGGCCGAATACTCCACCACGGCCCCGACGGCGCTGTTCGACCCCGAGGTCAAGCTCTACTACAACGTCCATGAGCTGAACCGCCCGAACGAGAGCGGCTACACGCGGCCCTCCGGCGACTTCAACTCGGAGGTCGAGACCATTGGCGGCACGGTGCAGAACACCTTCCAGGTGCCGCTGGGCAGCCTGACGGTCGGGGCCGACTTCGCCCACGACGACATGACCGTGGAACGCTTCCACTTCCCCACGGACGTGTCGGAGGAAATCCTCCAGGCCGGCCTTTTCGCCCAGACGCGGCTCATGCCGGTGGACCGGCTGGCGATCTCCGCCGGCCTGCGCGGCGACGTGCAGCGCTACGAGGCGGTGGACGGCCAGACCTTCGAAAACGCCGGCCTCAGCCCCAACCTCTCGGCCGAATATCAGGCGACCGACTGGCTCTCGCTGTTCGGCGGCTACAGCTACGTCTGGGGCGGGCTGGAGCCGTCGGAGACGGCCCTGTTCCATGCCCGCGACTACACCTACGCGCAGGACCTGGAGCCGACCCGGGCGCACAACCTGCGGGCCGGCCTGCGGACGGAGCACGAGGGCTTCGCCTTCGAGGGCGCCTGGTTCCAGACGCTCATGCGCGACGTCATGGACTGGAACTACGGCACGACGACCCGCATCAACGGCGAGGACCTGGAAAGCCGGGGCTTCGACCTGATCGCCTCCTACACCGGCCAGTCAGGCGGTATCAGCGCCAAGTACACCCACACCGACATCACCTACGGCGACCGCATCGCCCTGCCCAACGACTACAACATGGGCACGGCCGTCGGCGATGTCCTGACGGTCAGCGGCCATTACCTGTTCGATCCGCTGGAGTTGCAGGTGGGAGCCTCGGCCGAACATGCCTTCGCGTTCGAGCATGAGGACCTGCAGGCCAACGGCTTCGACGACCTGGACAGCTACACCGTCGTCGACCTGTTCGCCGAATGGAGCCCGGATGCCCTGGCACCCCACGTCACCCTGCGGGCCGAGGCCAACAACGTGTTCGACGAAGCCTACGTCAGCCGCGCATCCTTCGGCGAAACGGCGCGCGTGACGCCCGTCCTCGATCCCGGCCGGTCGTTCCTGCTGTCGTCGACCATCCGCTTCTGACATCCACCATCGGCAGTCCGGCCGGCGCATGGCCGTCCGGGCCGCCGCATTCCATGCAAGGGCCAAGACATGACACGGACCGTGGGTTTTCTTCTGGCGGCGGCGGTTTTCCTGTTCGCGGCGATCCCGACCACGGCGTCGGCACAGAGCCGCACGGTCGTCGACGTTGCGGGGCGGACGGTGACCCTGCCGGAACAGGTGAACCGCATCGTGCTTGGTGAGGGGCGCCTGGTCTCGGCCATCGCCATTCTCGACCAAGAGACGCCGCTGCGCCGGGTGGTGGGGATGATGGGCGATTTCGCCGTGCTGGACCCGGACGGCTACGCGCTCTGGCGCGAGGCCTATCCGGGGATCGACGGGATCGAGGCCGTGGGGCAGGTCTCCCCCGACAGCTTCAGCGTCGAGAAGACCATCGCCCTGGCCCCCGACCTGGTGGTGTTCGGGCTCGCCGGCCACGGCCCCGGCACCGACCATACGACGGTACTGGCACAGCTGGAGGCGGCCGGCATTCCCGTCATCTTCACCGACTTCTTCCTCGACCCGCTGGCCAACACGCCCCCCAGCATGGCGCTGCTGGGTGAGGCGCTCGGTCGGCAAGAAGAAGCGGCCGCCTTCCTGAAGGCCAACGACGCCGCACGGGAGCGCATCCTGACGGCGCTGGAGCGCGTGACGGAGCGGCCGGACGTCTTCCTGGAAAACCGCGTCGGCCTCGGGCTCGACTGCTGCGCCAGCGTCGGCCACGGCGTCCTGTCGACCATGATCGAGGCCGCCGGCGGCCGCAACATGGCCCAGCCCCTGATCCCGGGCCGCACCGGCATCGTCAGCATCGAGTACCTGCTGACCAACCAGCCCGACGTCTACATCGGCACGGCCATCGGCAGCCGCGCGGCCAACGGCCACGCCGCAGGGCGGATCGTGCTCGGCCCCGGCGTTCCCGCCGATCTGGCGCGCCAGAGCTTCGCCGACACCCTGGATCGCACCGGCCCGCGCGACCTGAACGCCGTGCGGAACGGCCGCGCCCATGCCGTCTGGCACCACTTCTTCCACGGGCCGTTCAACGTCGTCGCGCTCCACCTGCTGGCCAAGTGGTTCCATCCCGAGGTTTTCGCCGACCTCAACCCCGCCCATACGCTGGAGGCGGTGATGCTGCGCTTCCAGCCCGTCGCTCTGAACGGCACCTACTGGACGGATGCGCCATGACCGTGTCCGTCAGTTCGGCCCTTGGGCGCGCCTACGCCCGCCGCACCCGGGGGCGGTCTCTGACCCTGCTGGGGCTCGCGGCGGCGTTGGCGGCGGCGCTGTTGCTGGACCTCGCGACCGGACCTTCGGGCATGCCGCTGGCGACCGTTCTGGCGGGGCTGTGGGACCCGGCGGCGGCCGACGTGGGTGTGCGGGTCATTCTGTGGGACGTGCGCCTGCCGCAGGCGCTGATGGCCGCCCTTGTCGGCGCGGCGCTCGGCCTGGCGGGGGCGGAAATGCAGACGGTGCTCGCCAATCCGCTGGCGAGCCCCTTCACGCTCGGCATCTCCAACGCCGCGACCCTGGGTGCGGCCATCGCCATCGTGGCCGGTTTCCAGGTCCCCGTCGTCGGGCCTGAATGGACGGTGGCCGTGACCGCCTTCGCCTTCGCCATGGCGGCAACCGTGGTCGTGCAGGCGCTCGCCCGCACGCAGGGCATGGGTGGCGGCGGCGAGAGCCTGATCCTGTTCGGCATCGCCATGGTCTTTGCGCTCAACGCCCTGTTGTGGCTGGTGCAATTCCTGGCCTCGGCCGACGCCTTGCAGCAAATCGTGTTCTGGACCATGGGCAGCCTCGGCCGGTCGACCTGGAGCACGGTGGGGCTGCTGGCCGCCGTGGTGGCCCTGTGCTTTCCCTGGGCCATGCGGCACGTCTGGGCCATGACCGCCCTGCGCGCCGGCGAGGAGCACGCCCGGGCACTCGGCATTGGCGTCGGGCGCATGCGCGTCCTGGTGCTTCTGCGCGTCAGCCTGCTGGCGGGGGTGGCGCTGTCCTTCGTCGGCACCATCAGCTTCATCGGCCTCGTCGGCCCGCACATCGCCCGGCTGGCCCTTGGCGAAGACCACCGCTTATACCTTCCCGGCGCGGCCCTTGGCGGCGCCCTCGTGCTGTCGCTGTCGTCGGTGGTCAGCAAGAGCCTGGTGCCGGGCCTGGTGCTGCCGGTGGGCATCGTCACCGCGCTGGTCGGCATTCCGGCCTTCGTGACCCTCATCCTCCTCCAGAGGCGCCGGTCATGACCGAGGGGCTGCACATCGCCGACATCGTCGCCGGATACGGCAGTCGGCGCGTCATCGACGGCCTGACCCTGCCCCTGGTGCCGCCGGGAACGGTGGTGGGACTGATCGGCGCCAACGGCTCGGGCAAGTCGACCCTGCTCAAGACCGTCGCGGGCCTGCTGACCGGAACGGCCGGCGGCATCCGGCTCGACGGGGACGACCTGCGCCGCCTTCCGCCGGCCCACCGGGCACGGAGGGTCGGATACCTGCCCCAAACCGTGATCCGCCCGAGTTCCCTGATGGTCTACGAGGCCCTGCTCAGCGCCTTGCGCGCGACTTGGCCGGAATTGTCCCGCGCCCGCGCCGAACAGCGCATCGAGGCCGTCCTGGGCGACCTGGCGATCACCGAGTTGGCGCTGCGACCGCTCGACGCCCTGTCCGGCGGCCAGCGGCAGATGATCGGCCTGGCGCAGGTACTCGTCCGCGAACCCCGCCTGATGCTACTCGACGAGCCCACCAGCGCGCTCGACCTGCGCTGGCAGCTTTCGGTCCTGCAACGCGTGCGGGACGAGGCGCGCGGACGCGCGGCCATCGCCCTTGTCGCCATCCATGACATCAACCTGGCACTGCGGTTCTGCGACCGCGTGGCCGTGCTCGGCAACGGACTGATCGCCGCTGGCCCGCCGGGCGACGCGCTGACGCCGGACGTTCTGCGCCGTGCCTTCGGCGTGGTGGCGCGCGTCGAAACCTGCTCCCGCGGCCGGGCCATGGTGATGGCCGACGGCGTGGCCGCCGACCCCGAACACCATCAAGAGGACACTCCATGACAAAGGTCCCCCTCACCGCCACGGCCCGCACCGAATCGCCCGCGGCCGCGCGCTATCTTGGTCAATTGAGCAAGCACTTCGCCCACAAGATCACGGTGGAGTACGCCCCGGACGCCACACCGCCCGAAACCCTGGCCCACTTTCCCTGGGGCACCTGCCGCATGCGGGCCGAGGACGGCGCCCTGACGGTGGAGGCGGCGGCCGATACGGCGGAGGGGCTGGAGCGCATCCGCCACGTCGTGGACGATCACCTGCGACGGTTCGCATGGCGCGAAAAGCTTGAATTGTTCTGGAGTTGAAGCCGGCGGGGCGCGAAACGCCCCGCCGGCTTCGGTGCTTCACCGCCGTGCGAAGACGATCGGGACGGCAATTTCCAGCGTCTGGCCCGACACGTCCGGCGGCATGGCCGGCTCCGGGGATGCACGACGGATCATCTCTTCCACCTCGTCCTCCAGCGCACGCCCCCAGAACGGCCATCGTCATCGCCAAGTGCTTACGGCGCATTTCAGTCCTCCGCTGAGGTGCTCAGTTGGTATTGAGAGGCATTCTCATTGTTAAGTCAAACCGGCCCTGCGGTCAGTGTTGAAATACGAGAGAGGTACAAAAGAGCGGCAGGCATCTTGGCTCGCCGCGCCATGCCGCGATTAGGCACGGCCAGGTGACAGCAGCGGCCGGCCTTAGGTGCGGCGCAATCAGGCGATGGGCCCACAGGCCGCATGGACCGGAGCGGACCCGTGCTGCCGCCGCCAAAGATCGGCGTAGCGCCCGTTCCGGGCCAGGAGCGCGGCGTGGCTTCCCTGTTCCACGATCCGTCCGTGATGCAGGACGATGATGCGGTCCATGCTGGCAATGGTGGACAGCCGGTGGGCGATCGCGATGACGGTCCGCCCGCGGACCAGGACTTCGAGCGCCTGCTGGATCAGCGCTTCGCTCTCGCTGTCGAGGGACGCCGTCGCCTCGTCGAGCAGCAGGATCGGCGCATCTTTCAGTATGGCGCGGGCAATGGCGATGCGCTGTCTCTCGCCACCCGAGAGCTTGACGCCCCGCTCGCCCACGATGGCGTCATAACCACCGGGCCGGGCGATGATGAACTCATGACAGCAGGCCGCCCGCGCCGCCGCCTCCACCTCGGCATCCGAGGCATCGGGACGGCCATAGCGGATGTTGTCGCGGATGGATCGGTGGAAGAGGTCGGTCGCCTGCGAGACCTCGGCGAAGCACCGACGCAGGCTGCCCTGGGTGATGGACCGGACGTCCCGCCCCCCGACGGTCACGGCCCCCTGGTCGACGTCGTACTGGCGGGTCAGCAGCTTGAGCAGCGTGCTTTTGCCGGCGCCGGAATAGCCGACCAGGCCGACGCGGTCCCCCGGCTCGACGGCAAGCGTGATGCCCTTTACCACGGCCGTGCCACCGGATCTGCCGCCATATCGAAAGGTCACGTCGCGAAATTGGACGCGGCCGCCGCCGTCCGGCAGGGCGACGGCGTCGGGCGCATCGACAAGGTCGCGCGGTCGTGCCAGCGCCGCCAGGGATTCCTGAAGATTGCCCACCTGCTCGAAGGCATCCAGGATGTCGTCGCCCAGCATAGTGATCGACATGGTCAGTTGCAGACCGACCGCGAGGATCATGGCGACGGTCCCCGCGCTCATGGCGCCGGCCATCGCCGCCTGCAGGGCGTGCCAGGTCAGCACGCTCATGAAGCCGACGCTCAGGACCAGTTGTCCCATGCGCATGGCGGTAAAGGCGAAGCGCGCGTGACGGGCGCGGCGGTATTCCTCCTCGACCAGGGGTGCGAGCGTCCGGCGCTCGAAGGTTTCGCCCGTGAAGCTGCGGACCAGGGCATTGCCGCCGATGATGTCGGCGATGCGCCCCGAAACCATCGACCGCGCCCGGGCCAGCCGCTCGATCACCGCTCCCACGTGCCGGGCCATCACGACCGAGACGACGATGAAGACCGCCGCGAAGCCGGCAAAGGCATAGGCATAGGACGGCTGGGCCGTCCACAGCAGGACACCGGCGACCACCATGGTCACCGCCACCCGGCTGAAGGGCAGCACGATGCTCTCGAAAAGGTTCGGCGCCGCCTGCACGAACAGGTCGGTGACCGCGTCACGATCGGCCAGACCTTCCGACACGGCCTCCAGCGTATCCACGAAGCGGCCGAGCACATAGGGCGTCACCGCCTGAAGGGCCGTGGAGACGATGATGATGACAAGCAGCGCCGCCGCGCGGCCGGGCACGAAGCGCCGGACCACCCACCACGTAAAGCTGAACGGCGTCGCCGGGAAAGGCGGGTGGCGGTCGTCGGAGTCGGGGCCCACGGGCCTGGGCTCGGTCATGAGGCTCTCCGATGGGGCGGGCTGGAAACCACGGCGGACAAAAGCGGGATGACGCCGGACAACGTCATCCCGTCAGGTCTTCGAAACCGCGAGGGTGGCGACGGCAGTCCGCCACCCTCGTCATGCGGCGGAACCGATCAGAACCGCGCCGTCAGGGTCGCGAACACCGTGCGGGGCTGGCCGCGGAACGCGATGCCCGCCATGGTGCCGCCGTGGTAGTACTCTTCGTTGAGGACGTTCTTGATTCCGGCCCTGAACTCCATGTCCTGTAGCGCGACAATTAGGAAGGCCGGTGGGCGTCAACTACGATGGCCGGTCGCCGTGATGGGATGACGATGGTGGCGCCGCGCAGCGGCGCCGGCAAGTCTAATTGTCGCCGGTCTCCGATGTAGTTGTCGCCGGGCGACAATTATCCGCGTCGGTAGTTGTCGCGGATGGTGCGGCGTCCCTGCCGACCGCGGTTCGGCGCCGGTAGCTCTCGACGTTCAACTCGAAGATCGTGGCGTGGTGGACCAGCCTGTCGATGGCGGCGATGGTCATGGCCTTGTCAGGAAAGATCCGGTCCCACTGGCCGAACGGCTGGTTGGCCGTGATCAAGAGCGACCGTCGCTCGTAGCGGGCGGCGATCAACTCGAACAGGACGCTGGTCTCGGCCTGGCTCTTTTCGACGTAGGACAGGTCGTCGAGGATCAGCAGGTCGTACTTGTCCAGCTTGTCGATGGCGCTCGCCAGGGCGAGGTCCTGCCGGGCCGTCTGGAGGCGCTGGACGAGATCGGTCGTCCTGGTGAACAGGACGCGGAACCCGTTGTCGATGAGCGTGTGGCCGAGGGCGGCGCTGAGGTGGGTCTTCCCGCCGCCGGGCGGACCGAAGAACAGCAGGTTCTTGCCCTGGTCCAGCCAGCCGTCGCCGGCAGCGAGCGCCATGACGTGGGCCTTGCTGACCATCGGCACCGCCGAGAAGTCGAAGGTGTCGAGGGTCTTGCCCGAAGGCAGCCTGGCCGCCACGAGGTGCCGCTGGATGCGCCGGCGCTCCCGTTCCGCGAGTTCGAGTTCAGCCAGCGTCGCCAGGAAACGGCTGGCGGGCCAGCCTTCCATGTCGGCGCGCTCGGCGAATTCCTCCCAGAACTGCTTGATGGTCGGCAGCCGCAACTCGGTGAGGAGCAGCGGCAGCTTGGCGATGTCAACCGAGATGCTCATCGGCCGGCTCCCGCGACGAGGATGTCGTAATCCGATGCCGACGGCAGCGCCACCGTCACGTTCGGGATCGTGCCGCCGCTAACCGGGAAGGTCATCCGCAGAAGGGCCAGGTCGGGAAGCCGTCCGTGGTCGAGATCCTCGCCCAGTCGCCGTGCCAGATCCGCCTCGCAGCCGGCGTCGTGCGCCAGGGCCAGTAGGCCGACCATGGTCCGGCAGGCGACGCGCGGGTCCATGGAGGCCATCATGGCATCCCAGGCCCGCCGGTATTCGGTCCGGGGGAACAGGTGGTCCCGGTAGACCAGGTTCTGGAAGGCCTGGGGCTTGCGTCGCAAGCTGTGGATGACGTGGCGGTAGTTGACGACGTAGCCATGGCCGTTGCCGGAGGGCGCGCGACCGCGTGGCAGGGTCAGAACGGGGGTGCCGCCGAGGAAGCCTTCAAGCCGGTCGTCGTGGATGCGCAGGCGGAGATGGTGGCCGATGAACTGCGACGGCGCCGTGTAAAAGACCCGGCGCAGGACGAAGCCGCCGGCGCTGGTCACCAGCACCCGGGCCTCTTCGTAATCCATCGTCCGGCGCGGCGGCAGGCTGCGGAGAACCGGCTTCTCGACGGCCAGCATCTCGCGGCGACGGGCATTGGCCCGCCCCACCACCTCGGCGACGAAGCGGCGGTAGGCCTCCAGATCAGGGAAGTCCCGGCTCCCGCGCAGCAGAAGGGCCTGGTCGAGAGCCCTCTTGAGGTGGCCGTTCCGGCTCTCGATAGCGCCGTTCTCGTGGGCGACGCCGCGGTTGTTGCGGCTCGCGACCATGCCGTAGTGGTCACAGAGACCTTGATGACGCTCCGTCATGTCCCGGGCGGCCTCCTTGTCGAGGTTCCGGAAGGCAGCCGACAGGCTGTCGGTGCGATGTTCGGCCGGGACACCGCCGAGGGACCACAGGGCGTTCTGGAGACCGGCGGCCAAGGCGATGAAGCTCTCGCCGCCCAGCACCACCTCGGCGTACTCCCAGCCCGAGTAGGCCAGGGTGAAATGGTAGAGCCGGTGCGCGAGCGGCGCCCCGTTGATGATCACCGCCAGCTCGGCGGCATCGGTGAAGTCCGACAAGGCCATCCGGCCGGGCGGGTTGGCCTGGCGAAAGATGACCTCCTTCTCCGGCCCCTTCAGCGCGCGCCATTCCCGAATCCGGCGCTCCAGGGTCCGCCGGCGCGACGGCCAATTCTGATCCGGATAGCGCCGCTCCAGCTCCTCGAAGATGGTGACCGCCTTCAGGCCGGGCGCGCCCTCCAGCATCGGCAGGATGTCCGTCTCCCAGACGTCCTCCAGCGGATCCTCGCGGGTGCGCCAGTGGCGATGATCCCGTTTCTGGGAAGGAAGGCGCGGGTCCCGGTCGATCCGCCGGGCCGTCCTCTCGCTGAACCCGGCCTTCGCGGCCGCGACTCGCTGCGTGTGTTGTCCTCGGTGCTTCATGTAGAGTTTCACCTGATGGTCCGTGATGTGGGTTCCAGGCACCGGCGGTCTCTTCTTGGTCGTTGAGAACCGCCAGTGTCTCCCATCACGGCCGTCGGCGGGGTCTATGAAGACCGCGCACCGCAGGGGGCGACCTCCGGCCGGGCTACGCCCGCCCTACGGTCACCCCCTGCGGCCATCGTAATTGTCGGCAGAGCGGCCATCCTGGTTGTCGCTGGGCAATGTCCCGCCCGCCGGCCTCGAAGGCGTACTGGCCGGTGAGGTCGACGGTGACGTGCTCGGGGAGCTCAACAGCGTTGGACGAGTCAGTGTAGACCTCGCTCACGTAGAAGGCACCACCGCCTACGCTCAACCTTTCCGTGCTCGTTTCATAGATGTCGTGCATCAGGAACACGCTCGCGGCATGCTCTGGCGTATTGGGATTGTGGTTGCCTTCCCATCCGTATTCCGAGTTGGTGATCTCGTTGTCGAGATACGTGTAACCGGCGGTCACTCTCCAGTCGTCGGCAATCTGGCCCTGCAGTTCCAACTCGACGCCATTGGTCTCGATCTCACCGACGGGGACATAGGTGTTCGGCGCGATCCACTGGGCCTCGTTGATCTGCTTCAGAGTGAAGACGGAAACGGTGGCAAGGAGGTTGCCGTCGAAGAAATTCTGCTTCACGCCGGCCTCCCACTGCCGACCCTCCATCGGATCAAGCGGGTTCCCGCTGGCGTCCGTGGCCCAGCCCTGCTCCTCGAACGAGGACGTGTAGCTGACATAGAGAGACGTCTCCGGCGTCGCCTTGAACAGGACGGCACCGCTCGGGCTGAAGTTCGAGTCTTCCCGGCTGTCGCCGCTCACCTCGTTGGTGTTCGTGACGTTGTCGTAGCGACCACCGGCGAGCAGTTTCACCCGGTCGTGAATCCAGACTTCCGCCTGTCCGTAGAGCCCGTAGGAGTCCACCGTCGAAGAGGGATTGTCGCGCACGACGATCCGCGGGTCATCCGCCGAAGGCAGGACGCCAACATTGTTTGGATTGAGAACGTTGACGGTGTCGAAATTCGTGATCCGCCGCCAGTCCTCGGTCTCCTGGGCGGTCTGGCGAATGTCGGCGCCGCCGGTCAGGCGCCATTCGGTGGCTCCGGCCGTGAAATTGTGCGTCCCGTTGACTTCCGCCTCGACATCGGTAGTGCCGATGACCCGATCGTCAAAGTGGCGCACGACCGTGTCGTTGGCCGCCACCTGGGTTCCCGAAGCGCCCCACGGGCGCAGCGCCCGGAAGTCCACCCTGTTGTGGTGGTACGTCAGGGCACCGTCGATGGTGGTGGCGGACGTCACGTCGTAGCTGGCACGCAGTTCGGCCGTATAGTCCTCCGTCAGCTTGTAGCTGTCGCCCGCGCCGAGGAAGGCATCGTAGGCGATGCGGGTGTCGGGCTTCCCGTCGCGGGATGGAATGCCGAACTTAAAGGTGCCGTCGTTGCGGAGGTAGCTGAAGTCGGCATCCACGCGCAGACGATGGTCGAAGCCGAGGAAGGAGACCATGGGATTGATGAGGTACTTTTCCTCGTCGACCTCTTCGATGAACGAGGAGCCGCCCTCGGCCGAAGCAATGAAGCGGTAGAGCAGGGAGTCGTTCTCGTTGAGAGATCCGGTTGCATCAATAACGCCCCGGCCCTGCGTGCCTCGCCCACCCGTCGCCTGGGACAGGCCGCCCTCGACCATGAATGCGGCTTCGGCCTGGGGACGCTTGGTCTGGATGTTGACCATGCCGCCGGGAGACAGCTCGCCATAAATGACCGAGAAGGGGCCCTTCAACACCTCGACGCTTTCGATGTTCGCCGTGCTCAGTTGGCCCGTGGAACGCCGCTCCACTCCATTCACATTGATAAGCTGGGCCTCGAATCCGCGGATTGTCACCTCTTCCTGCACCGCGACGTTCGACGCGTGGTCCCCGGGAAGGACACCCGGCACGTTACGCAGCGCCTCACGGACGCTGGTCGCGTTCTGGTCCTCGATGACCTCTTCGGTGACGACCGAAACCGAATTCGGCACGTTCTCGATCAGCGTCGGCGTCTTGGTCGCCGACGAGATGACGCCCGGGCGGTAGCCGACCGTCTCCGTCGGCCGCCAGCCCTCCACCGAGATCGGCGCCAGCTCCACCGCTCCGCCTTCAGGCCCGCCGCCCTGGGTCAACGTCACCGTCCCGGCCGCCGGCATCCGGTAATTCAATCCGCTGCCAGCCAGAAGACGGCGCAGGGCCTCCTCGGGAGCATACTCCCCCGTCACCCCGACCGACTGAACACCCCGAACCAGAGTCCCGGGGATGCCCACCTGCCAGCCGGTGCGGTTGGCGAAGGCTTCCAGCGCCGACTCCAGCGGCTGGGCCGGAATGTCGAACGACAGGACGGCCTGCGCCAGCTGAATTCTCGTCTGCTCCGCCGCCACGGCCAGCGAAGGCGCCGTCAACGCGGTGCTTGCAAGGACGGCAGCCGTCACGGCGGCGCGGGCCTTCCGGCGGGTGGCGACGGCGAACGGTATATGCGGATTCATCTCAATGCAGCTCCCTCTCCTCAGCGCCGGACCCGTGGCGCCCGGCAAACGAAAGTGCAAATCATTCGCACCCCTGAAAGCCAAGACGGCCGAGCCACCAGAACCCGCATCAAAATTCCGAAAAATTTTTCCCCGCTGCACGCCGTGCGGCTTAGAACAGCACCAGGACCGTGTCGCCGACGCCGCGTACCTCCGCCCCCACGACGTCCGCTGCGGCCCGCACCGCCGCGGCGGGATCGGCAACGCTGAAGAAACCGGTCACCCGCCGCTCCGCCAGTTCCGGCCGCGCAATGACGATCAGGCCGGCATGGTAGCGGTCCAGTTCGGCAATCACGTGAGACAGGGGGCGCTCCCGGAACACAAGCCGGCCGTCGAGCCACGCCAGCCCGGCGTCCACCGCACGTTCAGACAGCGGAGATACCTCGCTGCCGCTGACGCGCGCACCCTGTCGGCCGGACAGGGACACGCGGGGCGCGACGGCATCGCCCGCGGCGGACGAGACCTCCACGGCCCCCTCCCTCACCCTGATGCTGGCGCCCGCATCCTCCTTGCGGACACCGAAGGCCGTTCCCGTCACCCGGACCGCAACGTCACCCGTCAGCACACGGAACGGCCTTGCCGAATCGGGCACCACGGAAAAGAAGGCCTCGCCGCGCAGCAGGTGAACCTCGCGCATCGGTCCTTCCACGGCAACGCGAATGGCGGACTCAGCGCCCAGCACCACCTCGGAGCCGTCGGCAAGCACCACATGCTGATGTTCGCCCGCCCGCGTGGCATGATCCGCCCGAAGATCGGTGACGAAGACGCCGCCCCAGAGCGACATGGCAACGACAAGAAACGCCGCCGCCGCAACCGCCATGAACCGGGACACCCGGAACCTCGGTGTCGCGGCGGGACGAGGCGCAGGGTCTTCGGCCAGCGCCGCGCCAAGGGCGTCGTCCTGCCACAGGGCCTGCACCTGCGCGAAGGCGGCGGCGTTGCCGGGGCGGGCCCGCCATGCCTCGAAGGCGGCACGTTCCCCAGCGCTCAGGTCGTCCCGCCCAAGTCGTGCGAACCAAGCCGACGCCTCGCGAAGCGTCTGCCGCGACCGGCGGCTCATAGGTCATCCTCCATCTCGTCGGCCAGTGCAAGAACGCACGCTTCCATGGCAAGGCGCATATGCTTTTCCGTGGCACTGACCGAAATGCCCAGGTGTGCGGCGATTTCAGCATAACGCCATCCATGCAAGCGCCGCAGCAGGAACACCTGCCGCCGCCGCTCCGGCAGTCGGCTGACGATAGTCGTCAGGCGCTTTATGGTATCTCGGGTCTGCAGGCTTTTGTCCGGCGTGGGCAGCGGGCAGGCCACCTGCGCCACGGCAGGCCCATGTTCTTCCGTCGTCACCGCCCGACGCCCCCGCTCCCGCCGAAGATGATCAAGGGCCAGGTTTTCCGCCGTCCTGTAGAGAAAGGGCTGCGGCCGGTCGATGCGGCGAGCACCGGAGGCTTCGATCAGCCTGGTGTAGGCTTCCTGGGCCAGGTCCTCGGCCGTGGCGCGGCAACCCACCATGCGGACGAGCCGCCGCACGATCGACCGCCGCTCTGCCGCGAACAGCGCCAGCAGCGTATCGAAGGCAATGCTCACTTGTGTCTACTCACGATTACGCTCCGGCGGTGCCCGGTCGGTCTTCCGGCGGGACGGTCCGACACCGCCCGACGAAGCCTTTGACAAAGTGTGGACACGACGGCACAGTGCCGCGAATGAAAGCCATTTGCAACACCGGCGTGGCCGGTCGACGGGCCGCTTGCGGATGCGACACGAACGGCGGCTGAAACGGCAGCGCCTGGTCGAGCAGCAACGCCCGGCCGAGCAGAAGACATGGAAGAGATGCGCGAGATCGGACGGATGCCGGCCAACGCTGCGAACAGCCATCGCCTGATCATCGACAGCGTTTCCGCCGGCTACGGCGACCGGCGGGTCGTGTGCGATGTCTCTCTCGACATTCCCGACGGCGCGCTTACCATCCTTGTCGGTCCCAACGGCTGCGGCAAGTCCACCCTTCTTAAAACAATGGCGCGCGTGCTGCCGGTCGCGGGCGGCCGGGTCCTGCTGGACGGCCGGCCGATACACCAGACACCGACGCGCGAGGTCGCCCGGCGGCTCGCCCTGCTGCCCCAGGGGCCCGTCGCGCCCGAAGGGCTGCGCGTGCGAGAGCTGGTGGCCCAGGGCCGCTTTCCCCATCAATCGCTTCTGCGGCAGTGGTCGCGTCAGGATGCCCGCGCCGTCGAGCAGGCGATGGACGCCGCGGACGTGACGCAGTTCGCCGACCGGCCCGTCTCCGACCTTTCCGGCGGCCAGCGCCAGCGCTGCTGGATCGCCATGGTGCTCGCGCAGGAGACCGACGTCATCCTGCTGGACGAGCCGACCACGTTCCTGGACCTCAAGGTTCAGGTGGACTTGATGATGCTCCTGCGCAAAATCGCCCACGAGGATGGACGGACCGTCGTCGTCGTGCTGCACGAGTTGAACGTCGCCGCCGCCTTCGCCGATCTGCTCGTGATGATGAAGGACGGCCGGATCGTGGCCGAGGGCCCGGTCGCGACCGCCTTCACCGAAAACGCCCTCACCGATGTCTTCGGGCTGCGGGCCAACGTTCTGACCGACCCTCTGAGCGGGCGGCCCGTGTGCGTCCCGCTGGTCACTTCGGACGGATCGGTCGCCGCGCAATGAGCCAGGCCGCCCTGCCCCGACACAGGCCGGCCACCTGGGCCGCGCCGGCCGCCGGCCTCGCCGTGTTGGCGCTCGCCTTTGCCTGGCATGTTTCGGTTGGGGCGAAGACGATCCCCTTGCCGATCGTCGCCGACGCCCTGCTGGCCTACGATCCCACGATTTTCGACCATGTGGTCGTCGTCGACCTCCGCCTGCCGCGGGCGGTTTTCGCCGTCCTGGTGGGGGCGGCGCTTGCCGTTGCCGGGGCACTGATGCAGGGGGTCACGCGGAATCCGCTGGCCGAGCCGGGCATCCTCGGCCTGCTGATCGGCGCCTCCTTCGCCGTGGTCCTGGTGGTGGGCGTGTTCGATCTTGCGGAGCCCGCCGCCATCCCTCTCGTCTCCGCGCTCGGCGCGCTTGCCGCGGCGGCGGCGGTCTGGGGAATCGCGGCGGCCGCGCCAGGAGGCGCCACGCCCCTGACGCTTGTGCTCGCCGGTGCCGCGATGACGGCCTTCCTCGGCGCCCTGATGACGGCGGCCAACCTGCTCGACGAGCAGACCTTCGAAGACCTGCGCGTGTGGCTGACCGGATCGCTCGCCGGGGGACAGTGGAGCGTCGCGCTTTGGGCGGCGCCCTGGCTGCTCGCCGGCTTTCTGGTGGCCTTCGGCACGGCCCGCCAAATCACCGCCCTTGCCATGGGCGACGAAACAGCGGCCGCGCTTGGCATCCGTGTCGGCAGAATCAAGATGCTGGCCCTGTTGGCGGTCGTCGCGCTGACCGCCGCGGCGGTGGCCATCGGGGGCCCCATGGGATTTGTAGGGCTCGTCGTGCCGCACGCCGTCCGGCTTTTCGTCGGGCAGGACTACCGGCTCGTCCTGCCGTGGTCGGCCATCGCCGGGGCCGCGTATCTGCTCGTGGTGGATGTCGCCGCCCGCTTGGCACTGGCGCCGGTCGAGGTGTCCACGGGGCTGGTGACCGCCCTGCTCGGCGCACCCGTCTTTGTCTGGCTCGTAAGGGCCCGGCTATGACGTCGCGCGTGTTCAGCCGGCTCGACGGGCCGGTCACCTTCAAACTGCCCGTCCAGGCGCTCGGCGTGCTGGCGGCGCTTGTCGGTCTCACGGGCATGATCGCCGTGGCCAGCTTGATGACCGGAAGCTATCCGCTCGACATGGCCGGCGCCCTTGCCGCGCTTTTCGGGACGCCGCCGTCCGAGATGGCCGAGACCGTGGTCTGGCAGTTCCGCTTCCCGCGCACACTCGCCGCCATCCTGGCCGGCGCACTCCTCGCGCTTTCGGGGGCGACGCTGCAGAACGTCACCCGCAATCCCCTGGCCGACCCGTCCCTGGTGGGGGTGAGCCAGGGGGCCGGGCTCGCCGTCGTGACGGCCATCGTCGTCTTCCCGGAACTGCCGCAGGCGCTGCGCCCGGTCCTCGGCTTCGTCGGAGCGCTCGGCGTCGCGGCCCTGATCCAGTCAATCACCGGACGCCGGGCCGGCGGCGCGACCATGCGCTTCATCCTGACCGGCATCGGCGTGGCGGCCTTCCTCTCGGCGGCAACATCGGCGCTGCTGACCTATGGCCAGATCGACCGCGCCATTTCCGCCCTCGGCTGGCTGGCGGGGTCGGTTCATGCGGCGAACTGGACGGATGTGGCTGTGCTCGGGGCCGGACTCCTTCTGCTTGCGCCGGCGCTGTTCGCGGCCTCGCGGCCGATGGCCGCCATGCGGTTCGGCCCCGATGTGGCGGCGGGCTTGGGCGTAAGGGTCGGCCGGACGCGGCTGGGACTGGTCACGCTTTCGGTCGCGCTCGCCGCCGTGGCCGTGGCCATGGTCGGCCCCATAGGCTTCGTCGGCCTCGTTGCGCCGCATCTGGCCCGCCGACTGACCTACAGCGGCGTCGGCCTGCACCTGACCCTTTCGGCGGCGGTCGGCGCCCTTCTCGTCGGCGCCGCCGACCTTGCGGGCCGGGCCCTGTTCGCGCCGATACAACTGCCGGCGGGCGTGGTGACGGCCGTGGTCGGCGCGCCCGTCTTCGTGCTCCTCATCCTGCGCACGCAGGCCAGAGCGCACCTCTGAACCGGATTTCGATGTCGTGACCGAAGGAAGGCACATGCTCCGCTCCATCCTGGCGATTGCCCTCGCCGCTCTGGTTCCCACGGCCGCCGTGGCGCGCGACTGCCCCGAGGGGCAGCGCCCCTTTCAGCACGCGGCGGGCGTCGACTGCATTCCCGAGACCCCGCAGCGCATCGTCACGCTTCAGGATCAGAACGCCCTTCTTCCCTTGATGGAACTGGGCGTGAGACCCGTTGCCTCGGCCGGGCACGTCAACGCCGAAGGAGAGCGGGTCTTTCGCCGGATGGAGGGCTACGACACGGCCGGCATCCGGTGGATCGGCAGCTACCGCGAACCGGACCGGGAAGCCGTTGCGGCCGTGAAGCCCGATTTGATCATCGCCTCGCCGGCCCATGCGCACGAGCTTTTCTCGCCTATCGCCCCGACGGTTGTCATCGACACCCTGGAACAGCCGCTGGAGAACGCGCTCCTCCAGTTCGCCGAGGCGGTAAACCGGACCGACCGCGCGGAAGACCTGCGGGACAGGCTTGAAGACAAGGCCGACGCGCTTCGCGCGCAGCTGCGACCGGCACTGGAAGAGACGACCGTTTCCGTAATCGCGCGGGAGTATCAGGGAAGCGGCTTCTACGGCGTGGAGCCCACCCACGCCTTCGGCGCCGCCCGCCGCCTGCTCAAGCCGACAATGACCTCGGCGGAAGCCGACTGGGGCAGCGGGCGCGAAGCCAAAAG
The DNA here is from genome assembly GCF_044803115.1 of Caenispirillum salinarum. Taxonomy (GTDB): domain Bacteria; phylum Pseudomonadota; class Alphaproteobacteria; order Rhodospirillales; family Rhodospirillaceae; genus Caenispirillum; species Caenispirillum salinarum_A. The sequence goes on from NZ_CP085224.1 coordinate 3,220,112, forward strand.
CCTTGAAATGCTGGGCGACCACCCCGCCGACGTCATGTTCTTCATGACGTTCGATGCGGATGAAGGCACTGATTCCGCGCAGTTCGAGGACTTCCGCGCGGAGCCCCTGGTCCGGGCCCTGCCGGTGGTGCGGGCCGGCCAGCTTTACCGTCTCGATGGATCGGCCATGGTGGGCTCCGCCTGGGGGAAGATCGAAAACGGCCTTGATCAGATGGCACGGGTCCTTACGCGCGAAGACCTCGATCGGAACCTTGTTCAGGAGTGACCCATGAGCATGCTGGGCACCCATATCCTCGCGGCCGCCGCACGCGCCGCGGGCCCGCAGGGGGAAACGGCGACCCGCGTCCACATGGGCAAGCCACCGGAGGACGCCGTGACGCTCGGCACGCTCGAACCGGTCCTCGACGACTGGATCGCCAAGGCTGCGGGCAGCCGCGAGAGCGATATCCGGATGCGGGCAATGTTTCTCATGGGCGGGCTGTCATTTTCTCTCTCTGAAGTCCTTGCCGGCCCGGCGCTCGACGGCATCTGGCTTTCCGACATTCCGGCCGCGGCCGTGGCAGCGCGGCCGTGGTATATGACCTATGGCGGGGACGGCGCGACGGAGCAGGTGCAGCTTTTCGATCTCTGGATCGACGCGGATGCCCTTGGCGCCGGGACCGGCCCGGACGGCTTCGGCAGGGCCTTCGAGGGTTTGCTCGCCCCACTGGTCGAAGAACTGCACCGACGCAGCCGCCTTTCACGGGCGGCATTCTGGCGGGAGGCCGCCGACAGCCTCACGGCCAGCCTGCTGATTCACGGGAAGGAGGCCGGACGCGAAGAAGCGGCGATGGCGGCGGCGCTGCAGCTGGTTCGGCAAAAAGGTTCGAAACTCGCCAATAGGCAGACAGGCTTCATCCGGGTCGACCTGCCCGAGCGGCCAGACATTGCCGAGTGGTTCCGCGAGCGCGGCGGCTGCTGCCGCTCCTACACGAGCCCTGGCGTTGAATATTGCCTCACGTGCGTGCTACGCGACCGGGCGAGCAGAGTAGACAGGCTCCGTGACCACCTGAGACGCAAGCACGGGTTGGCACCATGACGCGGGGCATTTTCGACAGCATCAACCGCTTGGCTGTGTAACCTGATGTCTGGAAATTTCGTCAGAGGGGGCGCACTTGCGAGCCCATCCGTCGGGCGCGCCCTGGAGACGGTGTCGGAGCGATCTGATGATACGCCTCGTCCTCCTCCGATGCGGCCAGCCACGTACCAGGACTTGGCCCCCGGCCGGAGTGACGCATACGCCGAAGCCGGGCTGATGGAGATCGCAAACCACCTGGAGCTTCCCCGCCGGCTTCCGTCGCTCGATGACCGCTTTCGAAGGCGCCACGCCCATCCGCTTGGGCATGTTTCCACATCCTCGATATTTGGCGCGAAACAGTACTTTGGCCGTGACCGCGGCTCAAGCACCATTCAACCCTGACGCGAATAAGTGGACGGAAGACCCGCAAGCCTGCTACAGACGAAGTGACAAACTGAAAGCGGCGAAAAGCATGTGTTTTAATCAGGGGGTCGCGGGTTCGACTCCTGCTGCCGGCACCGTCCTGCGTGATCCGTGCGACCGCTGGTCGCCCGTAAGCGAACGCCGCCCGGCCGGTGCCCTGGCAGCGTGGTCGAAGCCAGGAGGCGCAGCTTGTCCATGATCGATGGCGGGCCGCGGCCGGCGGCGTTCCCCCTCATGGGCCGCCGCATCTGGGTCGCAGGCCACGGCGGCATGGTGGGACGCGCCGTCGTGCGGCGGCTGGCCCAGGAGGACTGCGAGGTCGTGGTGACGCCCCGCTCCGCCCTGGACCTGAGCCGCCAGGCGGACGTGGAGGACTGGATGGCGCAGGCGCGGCCCGACGTGGTGATCGTCGCCGCCGCCAGGGTGGGCGGCATCCACGCCAATAGTGCCTATCCGGCCGACTTCATCCAGCAGAACCTGAGCATTTCGGCCAACATCATCCACGCCGCCCATCTCTGCGGCGTGCGGAAACTGCTCTATCTTGGCTCGTCCTGCGTCTATCCGCGGCTGGCGCCCCAGCCGATGAACGAGGATGCCTTGCTGACCGGGCCGCTGGAAGCGACCAACCAGTGGTACGCCATCGCCAAGATCGCCGGCATCAAGATGTGCCAGGCCTACCGCCGCCAGCACGGGCGCGACTTCATCACCGTCATGCCGACGAACCTCTATGGCCCCGGCGACAACTACGACCCGCTGACGTCGCATGTTCCCGCTGCACTGATCCGGCGTTTTCACGAAGCGAAGCGGGACGGCAGTTCCCAGGCAATGGTCTGGGGGACGGGCCGGCCCCGGCGCGAGTTCCTGTACGTCGACGACATGGCCGACGCCTGCGTGTTCGCGCTGAAGCACTGGTCGTCGGAAGACCTTCTCAACATCGGCACCGGCCACGACATGAGCATCGCGCACTTCGCCGAGCAGGTCGCGGCCGCGGTGGGGTTCGGCGGACGCATCGTGTTCGATCCGCAACGCCCCGACGGGGCACCCCGCAAGGCGCTGGACGTCACGCGGCTCCGCCGTGCCGGCTGGCGCGCCAGGACGTCGCTCGAAGACGGACTGCGGGCGACGTATGCCGATTTCCTGGCGGGAGGCGGCCGGCTCGGCGGTTGAGGGTAGTCGGCGCCGGCATATCGCGGCACCTGATATCAATGAGCCAGCAGCACCGGCAGCCCGGCCCCGCGCAGGACGTGGCGGGTGGCCCCGCCGACCACCAGTTCCCGCAGGCGGGAGTGGGTGGAGCCGCCCATGACGAGAAGGTCGGCGTCATGCTCGTTGCAGGCTCTCAGAAGCGAGGCCCCCGCCCCTTCCAGCCGGGCGACGCGGGCGGTTTTGCAGGACACCCCGTGCCAGGCCATGAACTCTTCCGCCGCGGCCGTATCGCCGCCCGCACCGGTGTCCGGATCGACGACGCGGGCGACCGTCACGCTCTCTGCCGCCGCCAGGATGGGCAGCGCGGCAGAGAGCGCCCGCATGGCTTCCGGGCTGTCGTTCCAGCCGACGACGACGTGCCGTCCCACCGTCTCCGGTGGTGCATCGGGCGCCAGAAGAACGGGCCGCGCCGCCGCCGTAAGCACCGCCTGGAAGGAGCCCGTCACTGCCGGATCGGCCCGGCCGCGGCCGCGCCCCAGCACCACCAGGTCGGCCGTCCGCGCCCGCGCCGCCAGCACCTGGCCCGCCGCGCCGGGCGCAACGACGAAGCGGGCGGAGGCGCCGTCCGGCCCCGGAGGCCCCTCCCCGTCCGCAAGACCGGCGGTGCCCCGCATCCGGTTGAAGAGGTCGCGGGCGGCACGCACCTGCTCCTCTTCCGCCTTGGCGGCGTCGCGCCGGAAGGCTTCCACGGTGGTGCCCGCCAGCCCGGCGTCCTGCAAGTGCTGCAGGTTGACGGGCTCGGGCCGCGCGTGAAGGGCCTGAACGTGCGCCTTCTGCGCCGCCGCGACCAGGAAGGCGGTCTTCAGCGGTGCCCGCGCCGTCTCGGCGGAGTCGACACCAACCACGATATGCCGGATGCCAAGCATGTCCTTCATCCTCCAGCGGTCAGGAGAGCGGCGTCATGACGTGGTCCCGGAACCCCGGACGCTCCGTCAGCCGCGCGTACCAGTCTTCCAGCGCCGGCAGCCGGGGCCGGCGGTCGAGCGGCAGGGCTAACCAGCGGTGCGCCGTCACCCCCGCCGGAATATCGGCCACGCCCAGCGCCGCGCCGCCCAGGAAGGGGCGGTCGCGCAAGGCCTCGTCCAGCAGCGCGAAGGCCCGTGCCGTCGCCTCCTCCGCGCGTGCCAGGGCGGCGACGTCGCGGTCCTGCGGCGCGGTGCGGACGAGGCCGATGAACAGGGGGCGGAAGTCCTTCCACAGGCCCGCCGCCTGCCAGTCCATCCAGGCTTCCTGGCCGAACCGCGCCGGCGCTTCCGCCGGGCACAACCGACCCGGGCCGTGGGTGGCGGCAAGGTAGCGGACGATGACGTTGGACTCCCAGACCACCACGTTCCCGTCCTTCAGGGTCGGCACCATGCCAGGGGGGTTCATGGCACGGTATTCGGCCGTGTCCGTGCCGCCGAACGCCCCGCCCGCGTCGATGCGCTCGAACGGCAGGTCCAGTTCGGCGCAGGTCCACAGCACTTTCTGCACGTTGATGGAATTGGCGCGGCCCCAGATGGTGAACATGGCCTGCCCCTCAGCGCTTCAACAAGGTGCGCACGGCGCTTGAGGTCACCACCTGGCCGCCGTTGTAGGCCTCGTGGTTCTTCTCGATGTCGGGCAGGTTGTAAAGGTAGTTCACCATGATGCCGTGCGACTGCTTCATCCCCCGCTTCGACGTGTCCGCCAGCCAGTTGATGCGCTCCAGCCGCGCGCCGTTGTTGAGGTGGAAGCGCGCCACCGGGTCCAGCGGACGGTCGCCGCCCCGCTTTTCCTCCACCAGATAGCGCGCGCACAGGCGGGTGAGCGGCTTCTTGACGACGGCCTCCTGGTCGGCGTTCTCGCGCCAGCTGCCCGTCTCCAGAATCTCCTTGAAGGAGCCCTTCGCACCTTCCTTGGGGCGCAGGCCGCGCACCTTGCCGTGTTCGTCGTCGGTCAGCAGGTCCGGATCGCCGGCCGCCATGGTCCTCTCCAGCCAGCGGCGGAAGCCCGGCACCGGGGAAAGGGTCGAGAACGTGGTGATGTTGGGCAGCTCGCGCCGCAGATGGTCCACCACCCGCTTGATGAGGAAGTCCCCAAGCGAGATGCCGCGCAGGCCCGGCTGGGTAGAGGAGATGGAATAGAAGATGGCTGTGTCGGCCTTTTCCGGGTCGCCCTCCGGCGCCTTTTCATCCAGCAGTGCCTGCACGTTGCCCGCCAGCCCCTTGACCAGCGCCACCTGGACGAAGATCAGCGGCTCGTCGGGCATGCGCGGGTGGAAAAAGGCGAAACAGCGGCGATCGGACTCCAGCCGGTTCTTGAGGTCGGCCCACGAGCGGATCTCGTGAACGGCCTCGTATCCCATCAGCTTTTCCAGGATGTGCGCCGGCGAGCGCCAGGTGATCTGCTCCATGCTCATGAAGCCGATGTCGAACCACGACGTCAGCAGGCCCTGGAAATCGTGCTCCAGCGGCAGCAGCGCCGGTTCCTGGTCCAGCATGGTCAGAAGGTCCGCGCGCAGGTCCACCAGGAACTTGAAGCCGTCCGGCAGGCTGGTCATCTGCCGCAAAAGCTTTACGCGCTTGGTGTCCAGCACCTGCTTGACGCGCTTTTCCTCGTCCGCCGCCTGTTTGAAGTCGTCGGCGGCCTCCCACGCCTCGACGGCCTTGCGGAAGGCGTCGCGGTCGATGCCGAAGTCACACGACAGCATCACCAGGAACCGCCGCCGCCCCTCCGGCGAAAGCTGAAGGTAGAGCCGGCCGATCTCGGCGGCGCGGGCGCGGGCGGTGACGGCGCCGCCGATGCCGGAGACGCATTCCTCCACCCGCTGGCGCAGCACCTCGGCCCCGCCCTTTTCCAGGTCGCGCTCCACCACGCTGCGGCCGAGCCGCGCCTTCTTTGCGATGTCGCGCCAAACGGCACCCAGGTCCAGCATCAGATCTGCTCCCCGAAGACGAGGTCCGGCAGGAAGGTGGCAATCTCGGGGAAGAAGCACAGCAGCACGATGCCCAGCACCATGCATCCCACATAGGGGATGGAACCGCGCAGGATGGTGCCCAGGTTCACGTCGGGCGCGATGCCGTTGATGACGTAGAGGTTCAGGCCGACCGGCGGCGTGATGAGCCCGATCTCCATGTTAATGGTCAGCACGGCGGCGAACCAGATGGGGTCGAAACCGGCGCTGACGATGATGGGCAGCAGCACCGGCATGGCCATGAGGATCACGCCGGCCGGCGGAATGAAGAACCCGGCGATCAGCAGGAAGACGTTGATGCAGGCCATCAGCACCCAGCGGTTGACGTCCAGGTCCGCGATCCAGGCCGCCAGCGACTGGGTGATGAACAGCAGCGACAGCATGTAGGCGAACAGTTCCGCCGTGCCGATGATGAGCAGGATCATCACCGACTCGCGCATGGTCGCCCGCAGCACCTCCCACAGTTCCGCGCCCTTCCACATGCGGTAGATGATGACCGCCATCAGCAGGCACAGCAGCGCGCCCACGCCGGCGGCTTCGGAGGGCGTTGCGACACCGCCGTAGAGGACGAACAGCACCGCGATCACGATTGCCAGGAACGGCAGCACCTTGGGCAGGGCGGTGAATTTCTCCTTCCAGGTGAACACCCGGTCGGCGCCCGTCAGCTTGTAGCCCTGGCGCCAGGCGTCGAACAGCGACCACGCGATGAACAGCAGCACCAGCATCAGGCCGGGGCCGAGGCCCGCCAGGAACAGTCGCCCGATGGAGCTTTCCGTCGCGATGCCATACAGGATCATCGTCACCGACGGCGGGATCAGGATGCCCAGCGTGCCGCCGGCCGCGATGGAGCCGGTCGCCAGCGAGGCCGGATAGCCGCGCTTGCGCATCTCGGGTATGCCCATCTTGCCGATGGCGGCACAGGTCGCCGGCGAGGAACCCGACAGCGCCGAGAAGATGGCGCAGGCGCCCAGGTTGGAGATCACCAGCCCGCCCGGCACGCGGTAGAGCCAGCGGTCCAGCGCCTCGTACAGGTCCCCGCCGGCGCGCGAGGAGGCGACCGCCGCGCCCATCAGGATGAACATGGGAATGGCCAGCAGGCCGAAGCTGTTCAGGTAGCCGAACAGGGATTCGGCCACGAAGTCCAGCATCCCGAAACCCTCGAAGACCACGAGGAAGCCGACGGCCACGCCGCCCAGCGCAAAGGCCACGGGAACACCGACCATGAGCAGGCCGATGGTGATGACGAGGACGATCAGTCCCAGGGTGAGTTCGCTCATTTACCGACCAAGTCCTCTTCGGCAAGGCCCAGCTTCAGGCCTTCATCGTCCGCGATCCCGAACGGCGCCTCGCGGCCCGTCAGGACGGCAGCCATCTCGACGATCAGTTGCAGGCTCAGCAGCGTCAGCCCGATCGGCATGGACATGTAGACGGCCCACAGGGGCGGCCCCCAGACGGTGTCGGTCGTCCAGTCTTTCACCCAGGCCTCGTGCAGGAAAATCCATGATTTCCAGGCCAGCAGCACGCAGAACAGGAACGAGACGATGAACGACACCACCGCCAGCACCATGCGCATGCGCGGCTTGGACCACAGCGGCAGCAGGTCGACATAGACGTGCCCGCGCGTCATCAGAACGTAGGGACTGCCGATGAAGACGGAGGCGATCAGCAGATAGGCCGCCAGCTCCGTCTGCCACACGGTGGATTGGTTCAGCACATAGCGGACGAACACCATCTGGCAGACCACCAGCGTGGCGACCAGGATGAACGCGGCGGCGAAAACGCCGGCAATGCGCGAGACGGCGGAGACGCCTTTGATGAAGGCACCCATGGAAGGCTCCCGGACAGGAAGGGGCCGGCCGCCGGGCGGGAGGGAACGGTGCCCGGCGGCCGGTCGACAGGCGGCGGAGTGTGATCAGTCCACGGACAGCGCCTTGTCGATCAGCTCCTGCCCGTTGGGCACGGATTCGGCGAAGTTCTTGTAGGAACTCTTGGCCGCGATGTCGCGCCACGCCTGGAACTGCTCCGGCGTCATGGTGGCGATCTCGACGTCGTTCTCCTTGAAGACCTTCACCATGTTCTCGTCGGCGTCCTTCGCCGCCTGGGCGGCGTATTCCTCGGCCTTGTCGCCGGCGGCCTTGATGGCCTCCTGCGCCTCGGGCGACAGATCCTCGAACGATGCCTTGGACATGACGATGGGCTCGTACATGAACCAGAGCGCGGTGTCGCCCGGCGGGGTCAGGCAGTCCACCTGCTCGTAGATCCGGTACGACACGAAGCTTTCCGAGCTGGTGTTGGCGGCGTCCAGCACACCCGTCTGCATGGCGGTGTAGATTTCCGACGACGGCATGGAGGCGATGGAGGCTCCGGCCTCGGCCAGCATCTCCTCGAACGACGAACCGGCGGCGCGGGTGGACTTGCCCTTCACGTCGGCGGGCTCGACGATGCATTCCTCCTTGCCGACGAAACCGCCCGCCAGCCAGGTGTCGGCCAGCACCATGACGCCGGCCTCGTTCATGATGTCCTTGATGTCCTGCATGAACTCGGAATCGTTCAGGCGCTTGGCGTGGTCGTGGCTTTTCACCAGCGCCGGCATCAGGGTGGCGTTGAACTCCGGGTGGCGGCCGGCGGCATAGGCCAGCGGGAAGGCGGAGATGTCGATCTGGCCGCCGGTCAGGGCGCCCCACTGCTCCTTCGCCTTCACCAGCGATTCACCGGGATACACCCGGACCTTCACGCCGGTGTCGGACTTTTCCATCTCCTTGGCGATGATCTGGACCATCTCGTCGCGCATGTCGCCGGTGCCGCCCGGCCACTGGTGCGAGGCCCGAAGGGTCTCGGCGGCGGCGGCACCCGACATGCCCACGACAAGCGCGGCGGCGGCCGCCGCGGTAAGATTCTTTCGCATGGACGTGCTCCCTAGTCATTGTTGCGGCGCGGTTGGTCCGCGCTCGGCAACATCAAGCGTGACAAGCCCGACTTAGCTTGTAAAGAATATTGTGCGCCAGCGAGCCTCTGTGGCATACCAGAATGTGACGCAGGGGCGACAGAAGGGAGAGCGGGCATGGCAGAGGACGAGCAGACCCAGTCGCAGCGGGTGCTCGAAATGCTGGAGAACGCCATCGGGCGGGGCCGGCTTGGGCCGGGCGAACGTCTGGACGAGCGCGAACTGGCGGAGCGCTTCGGCGTCTCCCGCACGCCCGTGCGCGAAGCCCTGCACAAGCTGTCCGTCCTGGGGTTCGTCCGCATCCGCCCGCGCGTGGGTGCGGCCGTCATCAAGCTGGACGCCGAGGACCTGATCGACCGTTTCGTGGTGATGGCCTCGCTGGAGGGCCTGTGCGCCCAGCTCGCCGCCCGCCGCATGAGCCGCGACGAACACGAGCGACTGATCGAGCTGCACGAGGCCTGCGGGCGCGACGACGCCATGGCCGATCCCGACCTCTATTACGATCGCAACGTCGCCTTCCACGAGGCCATCTACGAAGGCGCCCACAACCCGTACCTGGCCGCCGAGACGCGCCGCATGCGCAACCGCCTGGCCTACTACCGCCGCAACCAGCTTCACCTGGGTCCGCGCGTCGCCAATTCCTACGACGAGCACTGGGACATCGTGCAGGCCATCATCAAGGGTCAGGCCGAGGCGGCGGAGACCATCATGCGCCGGCACGTCAACGTGCAGGGCGACGGCGTGGCGGACATGCTTGCGACGGCCCGCCGCGCCGCCAGAAGGAGAACGGCATGACCAACCTCTACCAGCACTTCCGCGCCGGCTGGAGCGATCCGGCCCGTCCCCTGATGCACACCGACGACGGCCGCACGGCCACCTACGGCGACCTGGACGGCCACACCGCCGCCTTCGGTGCCGCCCTGAAGGCCGCCGGGGTGAATAAGGGCGACCGCGTGGCGGTACAGGTGGAAAAGACGCCGGAGGCGGTGTTTCTGTATCTCGCATGCCAGCGCGTCGGCGCCGTCTACCTGCCGCTGAACACGGCCTACACGCTCTCGGAACTGGAGTACTTCCTGGGCGATGCAGAGCCGGTCGCCATGATCTGCCGGCCAAAGGACGAGGCCGACATCGGCGGCCTGTGCCAGCGCCTGGGCGTGGCCAACGTCTTCACGCTGGGCACCGGCGAGGGCAGCCTGCTGGACGCGGTCGCCAAGGCCGACACCGGCGGCTTCACCGACGAGGAGGTGGGAGAGGACGACCTTGCGGCGATCCTCTACACCTCGGGCACCACGGGACGGTCCAAGGGCGCCATGCTCACCCGCCGGGGCTTGCAGTCCAACGCCGAGGCGCTGGCGGAAGCGTGGCGGTTCACCGCCGACGACGTGCTGCTGCACGCCCTGCCCATCTTCCACATCCACGGCCTGTTCGTCGCCATCAACACCGTGCTGGCGAGCGGTGCGTCCATGATCTTCCAGGCGCGCTTCGACCCCGCCGCCGTGATCCGCGCCCTGCCCCGGGCGACCACGATGATGGGCGTGCCCACCTTCTACGTCCGCCTGCTGGCGGAGGACAGCTTCACCCGCGACGTCGCCGGGCACATGCGGCTGTTCGTCTCGGGCTCCGCGCCGCTGCTGGAGGAGACCTTCCGCGCCTTCGAGGCCCGCACCGGCCATCGTATCCTGGAACGCTACGGCATGACCGAAACGGGCATGAACGCCTCCAACCCCTACGACGGAGAGCGCAGGCCCGGCACGGTCGGCTTCCCGCTGCCCGGCGTCGCCATCCGCGCGGCGGCGGAGGACGGCACGGTGCTCGGCCGCGACGAGGTCGGCGTGCTGGAAGTGAAGGGTCCCAACGTCTTCGCCGGCTACTGGCGGATGCCCGAGAAGACGGCGGAGGAGTTCCGCCCCGACGGCTGGTTCATCACCGGCGATGTCGGCAAGATCGACGCCGAGGGCTACGTGCACATCGTCGGCCGATCCAAGGACATGATCATTTCCGGCGGCTACAACGTCTATCCCAAAGAGATCGAGACGGTCATCGACGACATGGACGGCATCGGCGAGTCGGCCGTCATCGGCGTGCCCCACTCCGACTTCGGCGAGGGCGTGGTGGCGGTGGTGGTGCCCGAAGGCGACGCACCGCCGGCAGAGGCGGACATCATCGCCGCCGCACGACAGCACCTGGCCGGCTACAAGGCCCCGAAAAAGGTGTTCTTCGTTGATGCCCTGCCCCGCAACACCATGGGAAAGGTGCAGAAGGCGGAATTGCGCAAGCGCTTCGCGGGCGCGTTCGACCAATAGGAAGCGGATGGAGCCGGCGCGGGGGAGCCCGCCGAGGATAAAATGAGTCCTCCGCGAGCCGCCGCCGATCGGGCAGAGCGTTATGGCAAGCGCCTGGAAAAGACGCTAAAATCCCGACATGAGCGACACCCTCAACGACTGCTTCAAGTCGCCTGACGCCCTGCTTCGTCTTGACGACGCATTGGACACGCTGGCGGCGCGGCTGTTCCCGGTGGTGGACACCGAAGACCTGCCCTTGACCAAGGCCGCCGGGCGCGTCCTGGCCGCTCCGCTCTGCGCAACCGTCGACAACCCGCGCTTCGACAATGCGGCCATGGACGGCTTCTGCGCACGCGCCGCCGACCTGAATGACCACAGCTCCACGGCCCTGCCCGCAGTCGGGCGCATCGCCGCCGGCAGCGCGCCTGAAGCGCCCCTCGCCCCGGGCACGGCGGCGCGAATCTTCACCGGCGCGCCCCTGCCGCAGGGTGCGGATGTGGTCGCGATGCAGGAAGATTGCACGCCGCATCCGTCCCTCGATGCCCCGGAGACGGTCACCTTCCCCTCCGGCCTGGGCGTGGGCAACTTCGTCCGGCGTGCCGGAGAGGACTTCAGCACCGGCGCCACCGTCCTCTCCTCCGGCCGCCGGCTGCGGCCGCAGGACGTGGCGATGGCCGCCGCCGCGGGCCATTCGACGGTGACGGTCTTCAAGCGCCTGAAGGCAGGCGTGCTGTCGACCGGCGACGAGATCGTGGAGCCCGGCCTGCCCCTCGGCCCCGCCCAGATCTACGGCAGCAACCGCTACGGCCTGATGGCCGCGCTGAGCGCGCTGGGCGCCGACGTGACAGATCTCGGCCACCTGCCCGACCGCCGCGACGCCACCGAGGCAGCCCTGGCCGCCGCCGGCGAAAGCCAGGACGTGGTCGTCACATCGGGCGGCGTGTCCGTCGGCGGCGAAGACCATGTGGTGGACGCCGTCCGGGCGCTGGGCGAGGTTCACGTGTGGCGGATGGCCGTCAAGCCGGGCAAGCCGACGACGCTGGGAACCGTGGGCCGCGCGGCCTTCATCGGCCTGCCGGGATATCCCGTCTCCAGCCTCGCCACCTTCATGATGGTCGCAAGGCCCGTCGTGTTGCGCCTGTCGGGCGCCCTGGCCGAGCCGCTGTTCCCCGGCGCCTTCCCGCTGCCGGCCGGCTTCAGCTTCAGCAAGAAGCACCGGCGCCGGCAGTTCGTCCGCGCCAGCATCGACCGGACCGGAGGCACGCCGGTGGTGCGCCTCTACCCGTCGCAGGAACCGCACGTCCTGTCCTCGATGATTGAGAGCGACGGCCTGGTGGACCTGCGCGAGGACTGCACCGGTGTTGCCGAGGGCGACATGGTCGATTTTATTCCCTATTCCAGCATCCTGCCGGCCTGACGGGCCGGCACAGGCAAGGATTCCGCGTTCATGAAAGTGTTCGGACTGGCGGGGTGGAGCAACAGCGGAAAGACCACCCTGATGACGGCGGCCGTCGCCATCCTCACCCGCCGCGGCTTCCGCGTCTCCACCATCAAGCACGCCCACCACGCCTTCGACATCGACCGCCCAGGCAAGGACAGTTTCCGCCACCGCGAGGCCGGCGCGTCGGAGGTTCTCATCACCTCGGGCCGGCGCTGGGCGCTCATGCACGAACTGCGCGATGAGGACGAGCCGTCGCTGGAGGACATGGTGGCGCGCATGACGCCCGTGGACCTTCTGCTGGTGGAGGGCTTCAAGCGCCACCCCCACCCCAAGATCGAGGTCCACCGGCCGTCCTTCGGAAAGGACCCGTTGTGGCCTCAGGACGACACCGTGGTCGCCGTCGCCAGCGACGAGGGCCTGCCGGACCTGACCGACCGGCCGCGCCTTGACCTGAACGATCCCGAGGCCGTCGTGGACTTCATTCTGGACCACGTCGACCTGCCGCGCACCATGGGCATGGAGACCGCGCAATGACCCGCCCCGCCGTCGACGCCTTCGCCCTCTCCGCCGACATGCTGCCCGCCGACGACGCCGTGGCGCGGTTGCTGGACCTGGTGACGCCGGTGGCCGAGACAGAGCGCGTTCCGCTGATGGACGCGCGGGGCCGTGTGCTGGCGGAAGATATCGTGTCCGACCGGAACGTACCGCCGCACGACAATTCTGCCGTCGACGGCTATGCCGTGCGCTTCGCCGACCTGTCGACGGAGGACGAAACCCGCCTGCCGATCACCATGCGCATCCCCGCCGGGATCGTTCCGGACCGCCCCCTGTCGGCGGGCGAGGCGGCGCGCATCTTCACCGGTGCGCCGGTGCCCGAGGGCGCCGACACGATCATCCCCCAGGAACCGTGCCGCGCCGGAGACGACACCGTCGTGCTGCCGCCGGTGCGCAAGGCCGGCCAGAACCTGCGCCGCAAGGCCGAGGACATCGGCGTCGGCGACACCATCCTGGCTGCCGGTCGACGGCTGCATCCGGCGGAGATCGGCTTCATGGCGTCCGTCGGTGTGGCGGAACCGCTGGTGCGGCGCCGGGTCCGCGCCGCCGTCTTCTCCACCGGAACGGAGGTGCGCGATCCGGGGGGCGACGCCCCGCCGGGCGCCATCTACGACAGCAACCGCTTCGTGCTGATGGGCCTGCTGGCCGACATGGGGTGCAAGGTCAGCGACTACGGAATCCTGCCTGACGATCCCGCAGCCCTGAAGGACGCGCTGGCCCGCGCATCGGCGGAGGCAGACGTGGTGCTGACCTCCGGCGGCGTCTCCACCGGCGAGGAAGATCACATCAAGCCGGTCGTGGAAGACCTGGGCAGACTGGACTTCTGGCGCGTCGCCATCCGTCCCGGGCGGCCGCTGGCGGTGGGCCGTGTCGGCGAGGCCGTGTTCGTCGGGCTGCCGGGTAATCCGGTGGCGGCCTTCGTGTGCTTTTGCATGTTCGCGCGCCCCATGATCCTGCGCCGCATGGGCGTGGCCGACGTGCTGCCGCGGCCCATTCCGGTGCGCGCCGGCTTTGCCTTCAAGAAGCGCGCCGGCCGCCGCGAATGGCTGCGCGCCAGCCTGACGGGCCGGGACGAGGACGGCCTGCCGGTGGCGGAACGCTTCCCCACCGAAGGCTCGGGCATCCTGCGCTCGGTGGTGGTGAGCGAGGGGCTTCTGGCGCTGCCGGAGGAGCCTTCGCAGATCAATCCAGGCGACGTGCTGGAGTTTTTGCCGTTCGAGCGGCTGACGGGGTAGAGCGCTTCGCGCATGGGGCCGTCGCCCCAAACCCGGCTCGGTGGGCACAGCCCTCCGAGCCCCCCAGTCTTTTGCGCGTTGTGCCTTGCCAAGTCTAAAAAAAACGGGAGAGTTCGAGAGCCTGCGCCTCTCGATCAGGGGGTCAGGGGACCGAGGTCCCCTGACGAATGACCCCTCTATTCCGCCGCCTTGCGCTCCCCGTGCCCCTGTTCCGGCGGCGCCGTCTTCGGCCCCTCGCGTTCCGGATTGTTGCCGGCCAGGTACTTGTCCACCCACACGCTGTGGTGCTCGCGCGCCCAGTTGAGGTCGACCCAGCCCGTCGACATGGCGCGGAAGGCCGCCTGCATGCCTACGGAGCCGATGTAGATGTGCGCCAGAATGGCGGCGAACATCAGCATCCCCAGCGCCGCGTGAATGATCTGGGCGTATTGCATGGTCTCGATGCTGTCGACGAACCAGAACGGCATGAGCAGGTTCAGGCCCGACAGCGACAGCAGAACGCCCAGGATGATGACCATCCAGAACACGGTCTTCTGGCCGAAGTTGAACTTGTCCGCCGGCGGGTGGGAGTTCTTGGACAGGAAGCCGCCCGCCTGGCGAATCCAGTTCCAGTCGTAGCGGTCCCAGATGTTGTGGCGCACCCACATCACGAAGATGTAGAGCAGGCCCGCCATGAAGACGAAGCCGCCAAAATTGTGCATGTACTTGCTGATCTCGGCGGACACCGCATAGGCATCCTGGCCCATCACCGGCAGCAGCAGCGGCCGCCCGTACAGCAGCCATATGCCCGTCAGCGCCAGCACCAGGAACGAGCCCGCTGTGACCCAGTGGCCGATGATCTCGTGCGGCTTGAACCGCTGGATCAACCGGCCGGACAGACCGCTGTCGACCTTGATGCGGCCCTTCACGGCGAAGAACCCGCCCAGGGCGATGAGCATGGCGGCGACGGCGTAGGACGACCAGCGGCGCAACTCGTCATTGCGCCAGCTCAGCCATTCCATGCCCTGGACCTGGATCAGGCGGCCCGCCTGTTTGTCGGGAATGCTGACGTAGCCGGTCTCGCCGTCGGCGATGTCCGACCACAGGCCCGAAATGTACGGATAGTTCATGGTGTCCGGCGGCGCGGCCGGGATCTGGCCGGCCGTCGGGCCCGCCTCGGATTGCGGCTGCGCTTCCGTAGTGGCGCCCGGCGGCCGCACGTCCTGCGCGGACGCCGGACCCGCCGCGCCCAGAAGGCACAGCAGCGCCACAGCCAGCGGGAGGAAACGTCGCACGATCATCAAGTGTCCTCCAGGGCCGAAACCGCCCGCGTCCTGGTGGGGCGCGGGCGGGGCATCGGCCGGATGTTCAGAGCTTCTGCCCGGCGCCCGGACCGCGGCCGGCGCCGCCCTGCCCGAACTTCTGCTGGAAGCCGTAGCCGCCGCTGTCGAAACCGCGCTCGACCACGCGCTGGCGGAAGATGTCGGCGATTTCATCGGCGTCGCCGGCGATCAGCGCCTTGGTGGAGCACATCTCCGCGCAGAGCGGCAGCTTGCCCTCGGCCAGGCGGTTGCGGCCGTACTTGTTGAACTCCTCGGCCGAGTTGGCCTCTTCCGGGCCGCCGGCGCAGAAGGTGCACTTGTCCATCTTGCCGCGCGAGCCGAAATTGCCCTCCTGCGGGTACTGCGGCGCGCCAAAGGGGCAGGCATAGAAGCAGTAGCCGCAGCCGATGCAGCCGTCCTTGTTGTGCAGGACCACGCCGTCATCGGTGTGATAGATGACGTTGGTCGGGCACACGTTGACGCACGGCGCATCCGAGCAGTGCATGCAGGCGACCGAGATCGACTTCTCACCGGGCACGCCGTCGTTCAGGGTGACGACGCGGCGGCGGTTGATGCCCCAGGGCACCTCGTTCTCGTTCTTGCAGGCGGTGACGCAAGCATTGCACTCGATGCAGCGGTCGCCGTCGCAATGGAATACCATCTTACCCATTTCGGTCTCCTCCCTTCGGCGTTACGCCGCCTCGATCCGACACAGCGTCGCCTTGGTCTCCTGCATCTGGGTGACCGAGTCATAGCCGTAGGTCTGCGCGGTGTTGCTGGATTCGCCAAGCACGATCGGATCGGCGCCGTCCGGGTACTTGTCGCGCAGGGACTTGCCCTGGAAGTGGCCGCCGAAGTGGAACGGCATGAAGGCCACGCCGCGCCCGACACGATCCGTCACCATGGCCTTCACCTTGACCTTGCCGCCGTTGGGACCGTGGACCCAGACGTCGGCGCCGTCGCGGATGCCGTTGTCGTTGGCGTCGGCCTGGTTGATCTCGACGAACATGTCCTGCTGCAATTCGGCGAGCCACGGGTTGGACCGGGTCTCGTCGCCGCCGCCCTCGTACTCCACCAGACGGCCGGAGGTGAGGATGATCGGGAAGTCCTTGGAGAAGTCGTTTTCCTGGATGGACTTGTACAGCGTGGGCACGCGCCAGAAGGTCTTGTCTTCGTAGGTGGGATAGTCCGCCACCAGATCGCGGCGCGGGGTGTAGAGCGGCTCGCGGTGCAGGGGCACCGGGTCGGGGAAGGTCCAGACCACCGTGCGGGCCTTGGCGTTGCCGTAGGGCGCGCAGCCGTGCTTGATCGCCACCCGCTGGATGCCGCCGGACAGGTCGGTCTTCCAGTTCACGGAGTCACCGCCGATACGCTCGATCGTCTGGCGCTCCTCGTCGGTGAGGTCGCTGTCCCAGCCCAGCTTCTTGAGCATGGCCATGGTGAACTCGGGATAGCCGTCCTCGATCTCCGAGCCCCGGGGGTAGCTGTCCTCGGCCAGCAGGTTGACGCCCTCGTGCTCCACGCCGAAGCGGGCGCGGAAGCCCATGCCGCCCTCGGCGACGGGCAGCGAGGTGTCGTACAGGTTGGCAGAGCCCGGGTGGCGCATCTCGGCGGTGCCCCAGCACGGCCACGGCATCCCGTAGTACTCGCCGTCCAGGGGACCGCCGACGGCCCGCAGGGTCGTCTTGTCGAAGTGGTGCTGGTACTTCATGTGCTCCTTCAGGCGCTCCGGCGACTGGCCGGTGTAGCCGATGGTCCACATGCCCTTGTTGAACTCGCGCGTGATGTCCTCGACCAGCGGCTCGTCGCCGTTGACCTGGATGTTCTTCAGAAGCTCGTTCTCGAAGCCGAACTTCCGGGCGAACAGGGTCATGATGGTGTGGTCGGGCTTGGACTCGAACAGCGGCTCGACCACCTTCTCGCGCCACTGCAGCGACCGGTTGGACGCGGTGACCGAGCCGGAGGTCTCGAACTGCGTCGCCGCCGGCAGCAGGTAGACGCCGTCGGTGCGGTCGTGCAGCACGGCGGTGACCGTCGGATAGGGGTCGATGACCACCAGCGTGTCCAGCTTTTCCATCGCCTGCTTCATTTCCGGCAGGCGCGTCTGGCTGTTGGGCGCATGGCCCCAGAACACCATGCCCTGCACGGTGTTGGGCTGCTCGAGGTTTTCCCTGTCCTCCAGCACGCCGTCGATCCAGCGCGAGACGGGAATGCCGGTGGCGTTCATCATGCCCTCGGCGAAGCGGCCCTTCAGCCACTCCTCGTCCAGTTCCCAGACGCGGGCCCAGTGCTTCCACGAGCCTTCGGCCAGGCCGTAGTAGCCCGGTAGGGTATCGGCCAGGACGCCCAGGTCGGTGGCGCCCTGCACGTTGTCGTGGCCGCGGAAGATGTTGGTGCCGCCGCCCGAGACGCCCATGTTGCCGAGCGCCAGCTGAAGGATGCAGTAGGCGCGGGTGTTGTTGTTGCCGTTGGAGTGCTGGGTGCCGCCCATGCACCAGATCAGGGTGCCGGGCTTGTTGGAGGCCATCAGCTGCGCCACGCGCTTGAGCTGCTCCGGCGGGGCGCCCGTCACGCGCTCGACCTCGTCCGGCGTCCACTTCGCGACCTCCTGGCGGATCTCGTCGAAGCCGTAGACGCGGCGGCGGATGTAGTCCTTGTCCTCCCAGCCGTTGTCCAGCACATGCCACAGGATGCCCCAGATCAGGGCGACGTCGGTGCCCGGGCGGAAGCGCAGGTATTCGTCGGCGCGCGCGGCCGTGCGGGTGAAGCGCGGGTCGGCGACGATCAGGTGCGCCTTGTTCTTCTCCTTGGCGCGCAGGACGTGCTGCATGGAGACGGGATGCGCCTCGGCCGGATTGCCGCCGATGAGGAAGATGGCCTTGGAGTTGTGAATGTCGTTGTAGCTGTTCGTCATCGCACCGTAACCCCACGTGTTCGCCACGCCGGCGACGGTGGTGGAGTGACAGATGCGGGCCTGGTGGTCGACGTTGTTGGTGCCCCACATGGCCGCGAACTTGCGGAACAGGTAGGCCTGTTCGTTGCTGTGCTTGGCCGATCCCAGCCAGTACACGGAATCGGGCCCCGACTTCTCACGGATGGCCAGCAGACGGTCGCCGACCTCGTTGATCGCCTCGTCCCAGGAGATGCGCTTCCATTTGCCGCCTTCCAGCTTCATGGGGTGCTTGAGGCGGCGCTCGCCGTGGGCGTGCTCGCGGACCGACGCCCCCTTGGCGCAGTGGGCGCCCAGGTTGAAGGGGCTGTCGTTGCCCGGCTCCTGGCCGATCCAGACGCCGTTGGAAACCTCGGCCTCCACCGTGCAGCCCACCGAGCAGTGGGTGCAGACGGTGCGCTTCATTTCGATGTTGCCGCGGGCCGTGGGGGCCGTCTCGGCGGCCGCGGCCTTGCGGACGGACCCCGCCGGCAGCACGGCCCCGAGGGCGGCGCCGCCGGCCGCGATGCCCGAGCGGCGCAGGAAGGTTCGACGGTCAACGGCGCCGCCCACGGCGGACGCAAGACGGTTGAGCATGTGGGGCGCCGGCGGTGCGGTGCTGGTGCGCTTCTTGGTGAGCATGGGACGTTTCCTCTTGTCTGCGCCGTCGTCTCAGAAGCGGGCGAGGTCGTAGTACCGGCGGACGTGCTCCGTCTTGCGGTAGCCCGTCTTGGCGGCTTTCACCGTCACCTCGTCGGCTGCCTCCGCCGAGGCCTGGCCGGCCACGAGAGCCGCGGCGGCACCCGCGCCGGCGGCGCCCAGGCCGATCCCGCGAAGAAAGCCGCGGCGGTCGACGCCTTCGGCCTGCTCAATCCTGCTGGACTCGCTCATGCTTCCGTTCCTTTCCGACCTGCGATTCCGTACATGCGGCTCATGCGGCGTGCGGACGGGTCAGCCCTCGCCCTTCTCGCCGACCATGGCGAAGCTCTCGCGCTCGATGTCGAGGAAGGCCCGTCCCACCGCGCCGACGGCCCGGTAGAAACGGGCGGATCGCGCCGCCTCGATATCGCGGAACAGCGTGTCCGCCCACGGCGCGATGTGCCTGGTGAAAAACGCTTTCTGCTCGGCCAGGCCGGCGCCGGCGGCCGCGCCGAATTCCCCGAGGATCAGCCCGCGCATGACGTCGAACAGGATGCCGATGTGGTCCTCGGGCTCCGCCTGGCCCGGCGCCCGCTCGACGCCCAGCGCGCGCAGGGACTCGCGCACCTCGGCCAGCGGCTTCTCGTGGAGGAATCCCGTCAGGTAATGCGAGGCATAGGGCACGACCTCGCCGCGGGTGATGCCCACCAGCACGGCCAGGTGCTCCTCGGACACGGCGTCGGCGTCGGCCTCGCGCGCCGCGGCGGCCAGGTCGCCCAGCGCCTGGCCGAGCGGCGTGTCGTCACCCGTCAGCCCGCCCAGGTCCGCCAGCACGCCGGCTGGCGGCGGCGCCAGCAGCAGGTTCGACAGAAGGGTATAGAACCGCGCCCGAAGCACGTCCTCTTCACCGATGGACTGTTGGGCTGTACCGATATTCGACAAGGGTGATCCTCCGCGATCGCGGCACAGACTGCTTCAATTTGAAAACAGTTGGACGATCATGGTTGCATTGAAAGGTCGGATTGTCCAGGACTTGAAGAGGCCCCGGAAAGAATGCGGACGAAAGCCGGATTGCGAGGCTTTATCAGAACACACCGGTAGTTGAAGTTCGTAGTGTTCGCTCAAGTTTCATCACGGTCTTCCCCGCCTTTTTCCTGAACCACGACGCTCTTGGACGGATCGGGAGCAGCTTGCGTCTTTCCGTCGTCTTGCTGCGACGCAGCATGGGCGTCCGGTTGTTCGCGGCCGGCCTCGGCATCTTCCGATGGTTCCTCCGGCTTGGCCTGGGCTGTTTGGGCGGCCTCTGCCTCCTCCTCAGGTCGGGCATAGCCGCGCAGGGCATTGTATGCGGTGCGCACGGCCGCGCCGGTCACCGCCGGAGTGGTGTAGTCGTCGTCGTAATCGTTGAGGCCATCCAGGTTCGCCAGCACCGGGTCCGAGCGCCACAGCTTGCGCAGCGCCTGCTTGCGCAGCGCCGCAGGCACCTTCTCCTTGAGGAAGACCGTGTAGTCCGACTCGGCCGTCAGGCTGTCGATGTCCGGCAGGTCGAGAGGATCCTCGTCCTTTTCCGCCGCGTCGGACACAGCGGCGTCATCGGCCGGCGCCGGCAGGTCGTCCTCCGGCGCTTCCTCCGGCGCAGGCGGCGCCTGGTCCGGCTCGCGTTCGGCCTGCCGGGCCTCGGCCTTGCGCCGGGACCAGCGCGAGAGGAAGCTGTCGCGGCTCATGGCGCCCCCCGATCGCGCCGGGCCTGCTGCACCGGCGGGATGCGCGAGAACGTGTCGTCCTCCCGCGCAACCTTGGTCTTCTGCTTGCGCTTCACGAAAGGCTGGTCGACGTGGTGGCGCGCGCAGAAGGCGCCCACCCAATGCGCCACGTCATCGGGCATGGGCACGGCCTCCACCTGCGTCTCGTCGCCGTGCAGGTAGGCCTCGGCCTCGTAGGGGCAGGCGGTGACCAGCACCGGCTTGACCGGCAATGGCCCGTAGGTGTTCCCGTCATCGTCCGTCACGGGCCGCAGGATCACATAGATGCGCGGTGTGGGCGTGGAGAGGTTGCGGCGATAGCCCTCGGTCTCCTTGCGGAACAACTCCAGCGTCACGCCGCCGGTGACCCAGCGGTCCGCCTCCGCCTGCCGGACGGGGTCGCCCGCCGGCACGCCCGGCGCCACCGCCACCGGCACGTAGGCGTCCGAGCCCCAGGGGTGGGAGCTGGTGCGGCGCTCGATCACCACGCCGAAGGGCTTGGACGCCGGCACGTCGGGCGCAGCCTCACGCGCGGCGGCCTGCTCCAGCAGGTCCTTGGCGGCGTCCAGGTCCTCGGGGCGGTTGACGTTGTAGAAGGGATCAAGCGGCGCCGCCTGCCACTCGACCGCCTCGGTGCGATAGCGGGCGGTCCATGCGTCGATCTTGCGCATCCCCTCGTCGATGACCGCCGCGCGCAACTCCTTGCGCAGGCGCACCGGCCACAACGCGATGGGCGGGTGGGTCCAGCCGCCGGATGCCGCGCAGGCGATGTCGGCGCCCGCCTCGATACGCGCCCACAGCCGGTCCACCATGTCGCGCGGCAGGAAAGGCGCGTCGGCCGGCACCGTCAGCAGGTGGGTCAACGTCGGGTGGTCGCGCCGCACCCATTCCAGCCCAGCCAGGATTCCGGCCAGCGGTCCGGGAAAGCCCTCCAGTTCGTCGGGCACGACGGGCCGGCCGAACGGGGCGAAGCGGTCGGGATCGCCGTTGGCGTTGATGGCGAGCGGCCCCACCTGCGGTGCGACCCGGTCGAGGACATGCAGCAGCATGGGCCGGCCGTCGAGCAGCAGCAGGGTCTTGTCGCCGCCGCCCATGCGGCGCGACAGGCCGCCGGCGAGAACCAGGCCGGCGACGGGCGGCATCTGCGGCGCGGTGTCACTCATCGGATGTGCTTCCCTTGCGTTTGGCGGACCGGGGTTCCTCTGACACCGCAGCCGGATCGGCGTCCCAGACAAGGCGGTCTTCGCCCGAAAGGACCATGAACCGCTTTCCCTTGGCGCGGCCGATGAGCGTCAGCCCCGCCTCGCGGGCCAGGTCCACGCCCCAGGCGGTGAAGCCCGACCGCGACACCAGCACGGGGATCTCCATCTGCACGCACTTCATGACCATCTCGCTGGTCAGGCGGCCGGTGGTATAGAAGCTCTTGCCCCGGGGCGAGAGCCCGTTCATCCGCATGTAGCCGGCGATCTTGTCCACGGCGTTGTGCCGACCCACGTCCTCCATGTACACCAGGGGCCGATCCTCCTCGCACAGGACGCAGCCGTGGATGGCCCCGGTGGTCAGGTAGAGACTCGGCGCCGTGTTGATCTTGCGTGACAAGGCATAAAGCCAAGAGGTGCGGAAGGCCACGGACGTGTCCAGCGGCGTGTCCATGAACCGCTCCAGGATCTCTCCGTACACCGTGCCGAGCGCACAGCCCGAGGTATGGGTGCGCTTGGACATCATGGCGTCCAGGTCGCGGTCGGCATCGATGCGGACCCGCACCGATCGGGTTGCGGGGTCGTGCTCGATGGAGAGGATGGCGTCTTCCCGGCGCACCATGGCCTGGTTCAACAGGTAGCCGACCGCCAGGTACTCGGGATGGTCGCCGATGGTGACCGCCGTCACCACGCGACGGTCGTTCAGGTAGAGCGTAAGCGGCCGTTCGTTGATGACGGGCGCCTCGATGCGTCGCCCGTCCTGGTCCAGTCCCGCGACCATCTCATAGAGGCGGCTGTCCTCGGGATCGGGCCGGACCTCGAATTCTGTCGCTTCCATTCAGCCTCGGCCTCGTGGTTAACTGCCGGAAAGGTTCCGACCATCTTTGTCGACTATTTGCGCACATTTGGCGCCCACGTCGCAAGAGGTGGCAGAGACCCCGAGGAATCTTCGTCCGGAAGGCTCGCCGATGCCGAAAATCAACATGCGCACGATGGTGTGCTCCTGCGAAGACACGATGCCGCTTGATCGTGCCAGCATCGCCCACGCATCCGATGCGGCGGGCTTGAGCTGCCACCGCCATTTATGCCGCTCCGAAATCGACGCCTTCAGCCGCGCCGCCAGAGACGCCGGACCGCTGCTCGTCGCCTGCACCCAGGAAGAGCCGGTCTTCCGCGAGGCGGCCGCCCTTGGCGACGGGGCCGCCGACCTGCACTTCACCAACATCCGCGAGCGCGCGGGCTGGTCCGCGCAGGCCGCGGATGCCGGACCTAAAATGGCCGCTCTGCTCGCCGAAGCCACGGTGGAGCCCGTGCCTACTGCCGCCCTGCCCGTGCGCTCGGATGGCCGAGTGCTGGTGCGCGGCGACGCGGATGTGGCATTGGCTGCCGCGCGGCAGCTGGCCGGGCGCCTGGCCGTGACCTGCATCGTCGACGACTTCGGCGACACGCAGCCACCCGCGGTGGCCGATTTCGCCCTGTTCGCGGGACGTCCCGCATCCGCGCAGGGACACATCGGCAGCTTCGCCATCCGTTTTTCCGACGTATCCGCGCCCCGTGCGGCCTCGCGGGCGCGGCTGGAGCCCGCCACGCTGCACCAGGCCATGGACGTCGAATGCGACGTGGTGCTCGACCTGTCCCGGCGCCCGGCCCTGTTCCCCGGCAAGCCGCCGCGCGACGGCTATCTGCGCGTCGATCCGGGCGATCCGGTGGCGGTGCAGAAGGCGCTGTTCGAGGTGGCCGACATGGTCGGCGAGTTCGAGAAGCCGCGCTACGTCGTCGTCGACACCGACATCTGCGCCCACAACCGCAACAATATCACCGGCTGCACCAAGTGCCTGGACGCCTGCCCCACCGGCGCGATCACGCCCGCCGGTGATGCGGTGCAGGTCGACGCGCTGGCCTGCGGCGGACACGGCGCCTGCAACAGCCTGTGCCCGACGGGCGCCATCCAGTACCAGGTCCCGCGCCAGCAGGACCAGTTCGAGCGCCTGCGCGTCCTTCTGGGCACCTACGCCAAGGCCGGCGGAGAGCGCCCCGTGCTGCTGCTGCACGACCGCCACGGAACGCAGGCGACCGACCTTCTGGCCCGCCACGGCCGCGGCCTGCCGGCCAATGTTCTGCCGTTCGCCATCAACGAACTGGGATCGGCCGGACCGGACCTTTATCTGACCGCCTTTGCCCAGGGTGCGGCGCGCATCGTCCTTCTGGCGATGCCGGAGCACCGGGGAACGCTCGATCACCTGGGCGGCGGGCTGGAGCTTGCCGACGACGTCATGGAGGGGCTGGGCTACGGCCCCGACCGGCTTGCGCTGGAATGGGTCGAGGACCCCGACGCCTTCGCCGAAGCGTTGGAGCAGCCCGTTGAACCGGGCGCCCCGCATGGCGGATACATGGTGCTGGGCGGCCGGCGGGAGGCGTTCACCGCCGCCCTCGATCACCTGCACGCCCATGCCCCGGCGCCGGTGGACGTGCTGCCGCTTGACGAGGGCGCGCCCTTCGGCCGGGTCGTGGTCGACACGGACGGGTGCACGCTCTGCCTGGCCTGCGTCGGCGCCTGCCCGACCCATGCGCTCAGCGACAACCCAGACCGCCCGCAGCTCTCGTTTGCCGAGGACGCCTGCGTGCAGTGCGGCCTGTGCGTCGGCACCTGCCCGGAAAAGGTCGTCAGCCTGGAGCCGCGCATCCGCTTCGGCGAGAAGACCCGCGAGGTGATCAAGGAGGAAGAGCCCTTCGCCTGCGTGGCCTGCGGCACCGAGTTCGCCACGAAGTCGGCCATCGACCGTGTGGTGGAGAAGCTGGCCGGGCACAGCATGTTCTCCAGCGAGGCGCAATTGAACCTGCTGAAGATGTGCGCCGACTGCCGCGTGATCGCCCAGGTGAGGGCCAGCGGCTCCAGCACGCTGGCGCCGCCGCCGCGCGTGCGCACCACCGACGACTATCTGGCGGAGCGCGCCGCGCAGGACCCGGCCGGCCGCAAGGATCACTGAGGTCGGGCATGGAGGACATCGTCGCCGGCTTCGTTCAGGCGTTCGACCTGCTGACGGGACTGGACCCGGCGCTGGTGGAAATCGTCACGCGCAGCATGATCGTCAGCCTGTCCGCCGTGGCGCTGGCGGCGGCGGTGGGCCTGCCGCTGGGCGCGGCGCTGGCCCTGGCGCGATTTCCCGGCCGGCGGGCCTGCCTCGTCCTGGTCAACGCCGCCATGGGCCTGCCGCCCGTGGTGGTGGGGCTGGCGCTCTACCTGCTGCTGTCCCGCAGCGGACCCTTCGGCGTCTTCGGGCTGCTGTTCACTCCCGAGGCAATGATCATCGCCCAGGCCATCCTGGTCGCCCCGATCATCACCGCGCTGACGCGACAGGCCGTGCACGACATGTGGCGCGAGTACCACGAGCATCTCCGGTCGCTGGGGGCGACGCCGCTGAGGGCTGTTCCGACGCTTCTGTGGGACGGCCGCGTGTCGTTGTTCACCGCGCTGCTGGCGGGGTTCGGCCGGGCCACGGCGGAAGTGGGCGCGGTGATGATCGTCGGCGGCAACATCGACCACGTCACGCGGGTCATGACCACGACCATCGCCCTGGAAACCAGCCGCGGCGACCTGGCCCTGGCGCTCGCGCTCGGGATCGTGCTGCTGGTTGTGGCGCTGGCGGTGAACGTCGCGGCATTCCTGGCCCAGGAGCGCGCGGCGGGGAGCCAGGGCGCGTGACATCTCCTCTGATGACCGTGCCCGAGGTTGCCTCATACCTCCGCCTCGGGGAGCGCAAGATCTACGACCTCGTCTCGCGCGGCGAGATTCCCTGCGTGCGCGTCACCGGCAAGCTTCTGTTTCCGCGCGCCCACATCGACCTGTGGCTGACGGAGCGGGCCGATCTGCCGCGGGGCCTGCCCCGGCGGCCGCAGCGCCCGCCGGTCATCACCGGCAGCCATGACATGCTTCTGGAATGGGCGGTGCGGCAATCGGGCTGCGCGCTGGCACTGCTCATGGACGGCAGCGGCAGCGGCCTCAAGCGGTTCGCCGAGGGCGGGGCGGTCGCCTGCGGCGTCCATGTCGTTGATCCCGACACCGGCGTGTTCAACGGCCCCGCGGTGGAACGCGCGCTGGTCGGCGTGCCGGCCGTGCGCATCCACTGGGCGCGCCGCGAGACGGGACTGGTGCTTCCCGCGGGCAATCCGTTCGGCATCCGCACCCTCGCCGACTTCGCCAACGCCGACCTCACCTTCGCCGACAGACCGCCCGGCGCCGGCGGGCACATCCTGCTGCGCCACCTGATGCGCCAGGAGGGATTGCCGGCCGACGGCCTCTGGCGCTCGCGCCGGGAAGCGGTCCACGAGGCCGACGTCGCCAGCCTCATCCTGGAAGGCAAGGCGGGGGCGGGCTTCGCTCCGCGCGCCGCCGCCAACCGTTTCGGGCTCACCTTCATTCCGCTGGCGTGGGACGAATTCGACATCGTGATCGAACGGCGCGAATACTTCGAGCCGCCCTTCCAGGCCCTGTTGCACTACGCCCGCTCGCCGGCGCTGGCCGACAAGGCCCGGCTGCTCGGCGGCTACGACATTTCCGGCCTGGGCGCGGTGCGCCACAACGCACCCTGAGCGCACGCCGGCCCAGGTGGCGGTACGTCAGCTTCCGGCCGCGTTGGGAAAGAACGGCTGGTCGCCGTCGGTCCTGTACTCCGCAATGGTTTCCTGCCCGTCCGGCGACACGAGCCAGTCGGCGAAGGCTTGTGCATCATCGGCCTTCACATGAGGAAACCTTTCGGGATTCACCACGATCACGCCGTACTGGTTGAACAGCGCCGGGTCGCCCTGGAACACGATGCCCAGGTCGCCGCGGTTTCTGAAGCTGAGCCATGTGGCGCGATCGGTCAGCGTGTAGGCGTCCATGCCCGCGGCGGTGTTCAGGGTCGCGCCCATGCCCGCCCCCGTTTCGCGGTACCAGTGTCCACTGGCGCCCTGCACGTCGACGCCGGCCGCCTTCCACTGGGCCAGCTCGGCCTTGTTCGTGCCACTGTCGTCGCCGCGCGAGGCGAAGGGCGCCTCGGCCTCGGCGATCTTCCTCAAGGCGCCGGCCGCGGTTCCGGCAGAGCCGGCACCAGCCGGATCGCTTTTCGGGCCGACGAGCACGAAGTCGTTGTACATCACGTCCCGGCGCTCCAGGCCGAAGCCTTCGGCGGCGAATTTCTCCTCCGACGGCTTGTGGTGGACGAACAGAACGTCGGCGTCCCCCTTCTCCGCCATGCGGATGGCCTTTCCGGTGCCGACGGCGACCACCCGGACGTCGATGCCGGTCTTGTCCTCGAACTTCGGCAGAAGGTGCTCGAACAGGCCGGACGCCTGCGTGGACGTGGTCGATGCGACGGTGATGAACCGTTCCTCGGCGTGCGCGCCGGCGGCCAGCCCGACGATGATGGCGGCGGCGGCGGCTGCTACACCGGTCAACAGGCGCATGAACGGGCCTCCGTTTTGTTCGTGTTCAGGCGGTCAGGTCCCCTGCGAGGAACCGGCGGCCGAGTTCTGACCGCGGCTCGGTCAGGAATGCGTCCGCCGCCCCGAATTCCACCAGGCGGCCGTCGGCCATGAAAAGGACGTCGTGCGCCAGCCGGCGCGCCTGGGCGAGGTCGTGGGACGCCATGATCACCTTGATTCCGGCCGCCACGACCGAGGCCACGGCCCGTTCGACCGCCGCGGAATGCGCGGGGTCCAGGCTTGCCGTCGGTTCGTCCAGGAAAAGCACCAGCGGCCGCAGCGCGCGCGCCTGCGCCAGGGCGACCAGCTGCTGCTCTCCGCCCGAAAGCACCCGCGCCTGCCGGCCCGCCAAATGGGCAAGGCCGGCTTCTTCAAGCGCCGCCATCGCAAGATCGCGGCGCTGCCGGCGCGGCACCCGCCTCATTGCAAGGGCATAGACCAGGTTGTCGAGCACCGGCCGCCGCAGCATGACGGGCCGCTGGAAAACCATCGCCTGATGGCGCGCCGCCTCGGCAACAGGCAATCCGCCCCAGCTGATGCGGCCGCTTTCGGGCTTGACCAGACCGTGCAGAAGGCGCAGCAGCAGGCTCTTGCCGGCACCGTTGTGGCCGAGCAGGAAGGTCGGCAGCGACGTGGTCAGGGAAAAGGAAATGTCGCGCAGGAGGTCGCGCCCGCCGGCCGCGAAGGAAAGCCCTTCGACGCGCAGCGGAATCAGCGGCGTGTCGCTTGTCTGCACCGAAGCACCCGAAGGGCGCGGATGCTCAAGAATGATATGCATCTACAGTCCGTTCCGCCTGACTATCCCGACGATGCGGAGCCGCCATTTTCCGTTCCAGGAAAATCATGCGGCGCGCCACCCAGGCAGGAAGAATTTGCAGCACCGTGCAGGCAGATGCAAAGAAAGACCCGGAGGACCACGCCCAGGGCTACGGCGCCGGGTCCGGTTTGAAGTAGAAGGCCGAGTGGCCGCGCAGGTTCTGGTCCACGATCAGGGCGTGGTTGAGCGGCGGGAAGGCCCGCTGGCTGCAATCCAGCCGCTCGCAGAGGCGGCAATTGACGCCGATGGGGACCGCGGCCTCGCGGTTGTCGAGTTGCAGCCCGTCGGCGTGGACCAGTTGCGCGGCATGGTGCGCCTCGCAGCCCAGCGCCAGGGCGAAGCGCTGCGGCGGCTGGCGGTGGCCGCTGCCGGGCTTGGTCATGGACTGCGCCACGAAGAAGTACAGCGTGCCGTCGGGCATCTCGGCCAGTTGGGTATGCAGGACGCCCGGCATGGCGAATGCGTCGTAGACGTTCCACAGCGGGCAGGCGCCGCCGAAGCGGGCGAACTGCAGCGGCGCGGCGCTGAAGCGCTTGGAAACGTTGCCCGCCTTGTCGACCCGGATCATGAAGAACGGCACACCCCGCGCGCCCGGTCGCTGAAGGGTCGTCAGCCGGTGGCAGATCTGCTCGTAGGTGACGTCGAAGCGGTGCTGCAACAAGTCCAGGTCGTAGCGGTGCTTGCGCGCGGTGGCGTAGACCTTGTCGTAGGGCAGCAGCACCGCCCCGGCAAAGTAGTTGGCCAGCCCGACATAGGCCAGTTCGCGCGCTTCCCGCGTGGTCAGGGAGGCATCCGTGATGATGCCGCGAAACAGGGCCTCGTGCTCCAGCAGGCCGATCTTCACCGCCATGTGGAAGACGCGGGCCTGCGGCGACAGCAGCTCCGACAGCATCAGCCGGTTGGTGTGACGGTCGAAGCGGCGGATGGCGTGGCCCATCACCTCCACCGGCATCCGCTTGACACGCAGCCGGTGGGCCTGCCCCAGATAATCCGTCAGGCCGCGGCCAAGGTCTCCGATCTCCAGCTTCGCCCGCTGCCAAAGGTCCTCGGCGGCGGTCTCGATCTTGGGGAAATGGTTTTCGTGGGCCTGGAAAAAGTCGCGCACTTCCTCCAGCGGAAACGCCTTGGTCTGAAGGACCTGGAGCTTGTCCCGGTCGGCGACGCGCTCCGACAGGGCGCGGATGGCCACATGCGCCTCGGAATAGGCATGATAGAGGTCCAGCACCGCCTCGCTCAGCGCCGGGGCCACGGACGCGATCTCGCGCACGTCCTGCTTCTTGATGTCGTTGTCGCGGAACAGCGGATCAGCGAAGACTTCCGTCAATTCGCCGGCAAGCCGCGCCTCCTCGGTGTCGGCGAAGGACTGGATCTCGACGTCGAAGGCCTGGCTCAGCTTGATCAGCAGGCGCGCCGTCACCGGCCTGTGGTTGTTCTCGATCAGGTTGAAATAGCTTGGCGACAGGCCGAGCCGCTCGGCCATCTGCGCTTGCGTCAGGTCGAGGTCCCGCCGCAGGCGCCGGATCTTGTGACCCAGCATGACCTTGCCGTCTTTCGCCATTCCTCTGCCCTTCGTCTTGGAGGAATGGCAATACAGCAGAAGGTCCGGCTCCCCGTCAACGAAAGCGGGAGCGGCCGGCGGCCGCTCCCCTGTCGATCGGGTCATTCGGCGGCGGTGCGCGCCGTTTCCGACACCATGCGGCGCATCACGTCACCGGTGGCGATGATGCCGACGGCCTTGCCGTTCTCGGTCACCACCAGGTGGTGGACCCGGTGGCCGGTCATGAACGACACCGCCTGCGTCAGGGTCACGTCCGCCTCCACAGTGTAGGGGTCGGGCGTCATGACCTGCTTCACGGCCGTCTCATGGACGACCTGCGTCGGCCGCCCCTGCCCCGCCAGCACCACGTCGGTGTGCGAGACGATGCCCACCGGCTTGCCCTGGTCGGCGACCACGACGGCAGTGGTGTTGCGCTCCAGCATGAGGCGCGCGGCGGTCGCCAGCGTGTCGTCCGGGCCGACCATGGACATGTCGCGCACCATGATGTCGCGCACCGTCGCGCCGTCGTTGGCGCCGCCGGCCGCCTCGGCGGTCTCGGCCGCCTCCACGTCCTCCAGCGGGATGGACACCGGCACCAGGCGCGGCAGGTCGTCGGCCTGGTGGGCCGGCATGTCCGGGTGCGGCAGCGGCATCGGCTCGTCCGCCGTCTTGCCCAGGCCGAACTCCTTGGCGCCGACCAGCACGCCCATGTTGCCGTGCGGGTGCTTGTTCTCGTACATGAGCTGGTGTGCGTCGGGGATCTGGTCCCAGGTGAAGCCCTGCGACAGGCACGGGTCGATCAGGCCCTCGAGAACCATGTCGTTGAAGGCGTAGCACTGGGCATCGTTGGCGAAGTGCGAGCCCTGAACGCGCTTCTGGCGCATCCACATGTAGCGCAGGTCGACGGTGGCGTTGTAGCCGGTGGTGCCGGCGCAGATGGCGACCATGCCGCCGGTGTCGCAGACGAACAGCGAGGTCGGGATGGTGGTCTCGCCGGGGTGCTCGAAGACGATGCGCGGCTGCTTCTTCTCGCCCAGCACCTCCCAGATGGCCTTGCCGAAAGAGCGCACGCCCTTGAGCCAGGTGTTGTAGCCCGCCGTGTCCTTCCAGTGCGGCAGCATGCCCCAGTGGTCGAAGTTCTTGCGGTTGATGCAGCCCTTGGCGCCCAGCTGCTGGCAGTAGTCGAACTTGTCCTCGCCGGAGACGACGGCAATGGGCACCGCGCCCTTGGCCTTCGCGATCTGGATGGCCATGGAGCCGAGGCCGCCGGCGCCGCCCCAGATCAGCGCCACGTCGCCTTCGCGGATGGCGTGCTCGCTCCAGCCCATCAGCATCCGGTAGGCGGTGGCGCCGACCAGCATGTAGGCCGCCGCCTCTTCCCAGGTCAGGTGCTTGGGCTTGGGTGCGCACTGGGTGCCCTTGACCTTGGTGAACTGCGCGAAGCTGCCGTAGTTGGTCTCGTAGCCCCAGATGCGGTAGGTGGGGGAATACATCTGGTCGACGCCGGCCTGCACGCTGGGGCATTCCGGGTCATAGGTGCCGCAGTGGACGACGACCTCGTCGCCGACCTTCACGTTGGTGACCTTCTTGCCCACCTTGTAGACGATGCCCGAGGCATCGGAGCCACCGATGTGGAACTCTTCCGGCTCGCCGGCCTTGTTGCGTGCGGCGATGACGTTGACGGGGATGCCGAGGCCGGCCCAGACGTTGTTGTAGTTGACGCCGGCCGCCATGACGTAGACGAGGCAGTCGTAATCGCCGATTTCCGGCACATCCACGACTTCCTTCTCGAACGCCTTCATCGGCTCGCCGAACCGCTCGGGGCGGATCAGCCACGCGTGCATCTTGGCCGGCACTTCACCGATGGGCGGCATCTCGCCGATGTCGTACAGGTCCTTGGTCATGGTCGCGTCCCTCGTTTTGTTGCAACGCGATGATGTATGACAAAATTTTCTTTCGCAATGCACAATCTGATGAAAATTTGCAAACTTGCAAATCTCCTGCACCACAAAATGTGAAAATCAGAAAAGTTTGAAAAGGCATCGCTGGCCTGAAAGGGCGCAAAAAAAGGCACAGCACGCATCAATGCGGCTGTGCCGAGGCAGTATGGTCGCGGACGCCGGACGGCGCCAGGCTTTGTCATCTCAACCGCCCGACAGGCGGGCCCGGTTCCGGCGGCTCTCGAAGGGCTCGAAGGCACCGCGCGCCACCGCGCCGATGTCACAGCGCTCTATGCCGATATCCTTCAGGTCGCGGTCGGTCATGGCGTGCAACTCCGCGATCTCGCGGGCGATGCGGCGGCGTTCCGCCAGGGCGTGGAAGGCGCGGACAAACGTTTGCGCCACCGCGCCGAAAACCGTCGGCGTCTGGCGATCAAGGGTCGTGCCGTCGACGACGGTGGTCAGGGTCTTTTGCATGATCGTTTCCTCCGGGGGCGAGGGCCGGCCCCATGCCGTCCTCCCATGCCCCCACGATGGCGCGCGCCAGTGGAAGCAGCCGTGGAAAGCGGCGTGGAATCGCCGTGGAATCCGCATCGCCGCCTTTCGGATGAACCACCGCATACGGCTTTCGCGCGCGGTGGGCGTCGCGGCGCTTTGCTAAACTTCCGGCTTGAACGGCAGCGGACGCCGGCTCATGGACGGACGGCTGGAGATCGCGGTGCTGGGCGACCTGCGGGTCACCCGCGGCGGCGAGGCGGCGGCATTGCCGCCCTCGCGCAAGACCCGTGCGCTGCTCGCCTATCTGGCGGTGGTCGACCGGCCCCAGCGGCGCGAGCGCCTGTGCGAGATGTTCTGGGACATTCCCGACGATCCGCGCGGCGCCCTGCGCTGGAGCCTTTCGAAGCTGCGCCGCATCGTCGACGACGAGGGCCGCGCCCGCCTGGACGCACAGCGCGACACCGTCTTCCTCCATACCGACGGCATCGACCTGGACCTGGACCGCGTCGCCGGCCTGGACCCCGAGCGGCTGGACGTCGTGGAGACGTCCACCCTGGAAGATGCCGTGTCGGCCTTCCGGGGCGGTTTCCTGGAAGACCTCTACCTGTCCAACTGTCCCGAGTTCGAGGCATGGCGCACAGCCAACGCCAACGGGCTGGAAATCCTGCGCCTGCGCCAGCTGCGGGAGCTGATCGGCCGGTTGCGCGACCACCCGGACCGCGCCCTGCCCCACGCCCACGCCCTGCGCGCCCTCAGCCCCGAGGACGAGGATCTGGCGCGTGAGGTCGAGGCCGTGGCGGCCGCCGCACGGGCCGCCGCCGGGACGGCGCGGCTGACAGCGCCTCTCCAGCCTCCCCCGCCGCCCCCGCCCCCGGCACCGGCCGATGCGCCGGAGGAGGACATCCGGTTCTGCACCACGCGCGACGGCCTGCGCATCGCCTGGGCCCCGGCCGGTGCCGGGCCGCCCCTGCTGCGGGCCGGACACTGGATGTCCCACTTACGCTACGACCGCGAAAGCCCCGTCTGGCGCCACTGGATCAAGGCGCTCTCGGACGGCCACACCTTCATCCGCTATGACGAGCGCTGCTGCGGCCTGTCCGGCACCGCGGAAGATGTCTCGTTCAAGGCCATGGTGGGCGACCTGGAGGCGGTTGCCGACGCCGCCGGGCATGACCGCTTCGCCCTGCTCGGCATCTCGCAGGGGGCGGCGGTGGCGGTGGCCTACGCCGTGCGCCATCCAGACCGCGTGTCGCACCTGATCCTCTACGGCGGCTACGTCCAGGGATGGCGCAAGCGCGGCAATCCCGGCGAGATCGCCTCGCGCGAGGCCATGGCCGTGCTCATGCGCGAGGGATGGGGGCAGAACCATCCGCTATTCCGCCAGTTGTTCACCTCGCTGTTCATCCCCGGTGCGACGCCAGAGCAGATGGCGTGGCTCAACGACCTGCAACTGCGCACCATGTCGCCCGCCGACGCCTATCGGCTTCAGGCAAGCTTTGGAGAGGTCGACGTCTCGGCCCTGCTAGACCGCGTGACCGTGCCGACGCTGGTGCTGCACGCCCGCGAGGACGGCGTCGCGCCGCAGGAGCAGGGCCGCGCCTTCGCCCGCGGCATCGCCGGCGCGCGCTTCGTGGAACTGGACAGCGCCAACCACATCCTGCTGGACGGCGAACCGGCTTTCGACCATTTCCGGCGCGAGTTGCGCGCGTTCACCGCCGCCGAGCAACCGCGCCCCCAGGCGGCCGCATCCCCTCCGGCTCCAGCCCCCGACCAGTCCCGCAAGCAGGTGACTGTCCTGGCGCTGGAAATCGTCAGCCCGTTGACCGCCTTCGAGGACGATGACCCCGAGGCCGCTCTCGCCCTCATGGACCCGCTGATGGCCGCCACCCGCCGCGCCGTTGAGGACGCGGGAGGCGTGGTCATCGGTGCCGATCCCTCGGGCCTCACAGCCCTGTTCGGAGCGCCGGTGGCCCAGGAGGGGCACGCCTGGCAAGCCTGCCGCGCCGCGCTGGCCATCCGCGACGCCGTGTCCGCCCTGAGCGGCGGAAGCGCCCGGATGCGCGCCGGCATCGATACGGGCGAGGCGGTGGTGCGCGGCTCGGGCACCCTGGCCGCCTTCAACGGCGGGCTGGAGGTGGCCGGGGCGCCCGTGCGCTTCGCCCGCACACTGACGGGCTGCCTGAAGCGCGCCGCCATCGCGGCCACCGACCGCGCCCGAGCCGCCGCCGGCGGCTCGGTCCGCACCGAGCCCCTGCCCCGCTCCGACTGTCCCGGCTGGAGCCGCGACCGTCCGGTGTTCGAGATTCTGGAGGAGAACCGCGCGCTCAGTCGCTGGCACCTGCGCGCCAGCCGCAGCCTGACGCCCATGGTGGGACGGGAAACCGAGCTGCAACTGCTGGCGCGCGCGCTCGGCCGGGCGCGGGCCGGGCACGGGCAGGTGGTGGGCGTGGTGGCCGATCCCGGGCTGGGCAAGTCGCGCCTGACCCACGAATTCCTGGCGTCGGAAGCGGTCGCCGGCTGCATCCTGGTGGAGGTCGGCGCGCTGGAGTTCGATGCCAACGTCAGCCACGGCGTGTTGCGTAAGCTGGTCCGCGCGCTTCTCGGCATCGGCGAGAGCGGTCCGCCCGAGGCCGCCCACGCCGCCGTCGCCCGTCGCCTGTCCGCCCTGCCGGGACCGGAGGCGCTGATGCCGCCGCTGCTCTTCGCCCTGGACCAGGCGCCCGACGATGCCGCCTGGGATACGCAGGACGCCGGCGCCCGGCGCGACCGCATGGCCGAGGCCGTGCGGGTCCTCCTGTCGCTGGAAGCCCGCCGCGCGCCGGTGGTTCTGCTGGTGGAGGACCTGCACTGGATGGACCCCGGCAGCGAGGCGGTGCTCGCCCGCGTGGTGGAGGGGCTGGACGCGCTGGGTGTGCTGCTGCTGCTCACCTACCGGCCGGAATACCATCCGCCGTGGTCGGGTCGCAGCAGCTTCCAGCCCCTGCGCCTGGACCCGCTGGACCGGTGGGAGACGCAGGAACTGGTGCGCGCCCTGATCGGCGACGACCCCAGCGTCGCTACGCTGACACCGCTGCTGGTGGAGCGCGCCGATGGCGTGCCGCTGTTCGCCGAGGAGACCGTGCACACCCTGGTCCAGGACGGCCGGCTGGAGGGCCGCCCCAGCCGCTACCGCGCGTTGGTGCCCGTGACGGCGGTGGAAGTGCCGCCGACCGTGCAATCGGTCATAGCCGCCCGCATCGACCGGCTGGTGGAGGATGACCGCCACCTGCTCCAGGCCGCCGCCGTGGTCGGCAAGGACGTGCCGGTGACGCTGCTGAAGGCCGTGGCCGACCTGCCGCCGGACCGGCTGGCGGCGGCGCTGGCGCGGCTTCAGGCGGCGGAATTCCTGTTCGAGACCCAGTGCTACCCGGAGCGCGAATACACCTTCAAGCACGCCATCACCCACGATGTCGCCTATGCCTCGCTGCTGCGCGACCGGCGGCGGACGATTCATGCCGGTGTGCTCGCGGCCATGGAAGACCTCTACGCCGGGCGGCTGACCGACCACATCGAAAAGCTGGCCGCCCACGCGACGGAGGCGGAAGCCTGGGACAAGGCGGCGCGCTACCTGATGGACGCCGCCGACCGCGCCATCGACCGCTCCGCCTACGCAGCCGCGGCGCAGGCGCTGGAAGCGGCGGCGCGGGCGCTGGCGGCGCTGCCCGAAACGCCGGAGACCCTGCGCCGCGCCGTCGACATCCGCACCCGCATGCGCCCGGCGCTGGACGGCATCGGCGCCTTCCATGCCGCCTTCGAGCGGCTGAAGGAGGGCCGTTCCCTGGCGGCCCGACTGGACGACCCGGAGCGGCTGGCCCAGGTGCTCCTGCACACCAGCTACATTGAAAGCACCCACGGCCGCCTGGACGATGCCATCGCCACCGCCGATGCGCTGAAGGCGCTCGCCAAGGCCAAGGGGCTGGAGCGGTACGGGCGGGAGGCGGACCTCGCGGCGTCCCAGGCGCTTCTGCTACGGTCCGATGCGACGGCGGCGGAGCGTCGGCTGGCGCCTCATCACGACCACTTTATCGGCCTGCGGGCGGACCGCTTCGGCCAGTTCGGCACGCGGTCGGTCTGGTACCTGGGCCATGCGGCTCTGACGGCGGCCTATCTGGGGGATGCGGCGCGGGCGCGCGCCCTTTCCGATCAGGCGGCAACGCTGGCGGCGGAGACGGGGCGGCCCTTCGACACCTTCTTCGCGACCTACTTCCGCACGCGCGGCCTTCTGCTGACCGACGCCCGGGCCATCGACATCCCGGCGGTGGAGGCGGCGGCAGCCGACTGCCGCGAGCGCCCCAAGCTGATCTTCCAGAGCTGGCTTCTGGCGACGCTCGGCCATGCGCAGCTTCTGCGCGGCGAGGACGCGGCGGCCGTCGTCACGCTGGACGCCGCCCGCGCGGCGGCGGACCGCTTCCACATGCCGCAGTTCCGGGACTACGCGACCGTCGCCCGGGCCTGCTGCCCGACCGCCCCCGGCACCGACCCTGGCGCCCGCCGCGCCGCCCTGCGCGAGGCCCTGGCGCTGGCCGAGGCCATGCGCGACCGCTGGCTGCGCGTGCAGGTGCTCCGCGCGCTGGCCGATGCCCTGGCTGAGACAGGACAGGCATCCGAGGCCGCCGCCCTTCTCGACGACGCCCTGCGCACGGCGGAAGCCAATGGATACCAACTGGAGGCCGCCTGTTGCCGGTCGGCCCTGAAGACGCATGGCGGCGCGGCGCCTAGGGTGACGGCAACGTCTCCCGCTCCCGAACGATGAGCGGGCGGCGCCGGTGCAATTCGGCCATCACCTGCGCGACGTCGGCGGCGGGAACCGCATGGGCGTGCAGCGTCTCTTCCAGCACGGCCATCATCTCGTCGAAATCGACGGCGCGGATGTTCAGCCCGGCGTGGGCCTCGCGCAGCCGCCCGTCCGACTGCGCCGCCGGGCCGCCCATGACGCTGCCCAGAAAGCGCGCCTGGTGGTCGACCAGCCGCGCCATGTCGGTGTTGGCGAAGAAGACCGCCAGGCGCTCGTGCTTCAGCACCCGGTCGTAGAAGTCGAAGACGAGGCGCGCGACGGCGGCGGGCCCGCCGAGGCGGGCGTAGAGCGTGTCCATGACGGCGGCTCCACGATGCGGCCACGCGCCCGCACCCGGCGGCGGGCGGCGGCTTGATCGTCAAGCCTACCGCCGGCCGCCGGGGCGCGTCCACGGACCATCAGGCGGGCACGGCCGTGATCGAAGGGCGCAGCCGCCGCGCGTCCGGCACGTCCGGCCATGTCAGCATATGCGCGACTTCGGCCTTCATGGCCTTGTTGAGCCCGATGTGCAGGGCCTTCAGCCCTGGCACCGTCCAGTCGAAGGAGGCCACAGCGTCGGTAACCTCGAACAAAGGGCGCGAGAGGGCGTCGCGGGTTTCCTGGTAGCCGGCCAGCGCCGCGTCGGTGCCGGCGGCGGCGGCGGTCGCCAGAAGTTCGGCGTCGCGGAAGGCATCGGTGATGCCGTGGGCGGTCAGCGGGTCCTTGAAGTATCCCGCATCCCCCACCAGCGCCCATCCGGGGCCGTGGGCGCGGCGCAGGAAGCCCTTGCGGCCGGCGAACGCCATGAGCCGCCCTTCCAGCCGCGCCCCGCGCGCCGCCACTTCCGCCGGCAGGTCGGGCGCGCTTTCGGCCAGCACGGCGTTGAAGCCCGCCGCCGCACCGTCGCGCATCATGCCCTTGAAGCGCCCCGGCGGCATGGAGGCGAAGACGCAGGCCCGCCCGGCGGTCGTCGGAATCACCCCGGCGGAGACGTTGGGCCGGTAGAACCAGCGGTAGGCATCGCCGGACAGGCCGGTGAAGTAGCCGTAGATCACTGCCGAGGCGTGGCGTGCCGTCACCTCCACCGGCGCCCCGGCCAGCCGCGCCACCGCCGAGCCGATGCCGTCGGCACCGATCACCAGCCCGGCAGAGACCGCCACCTCCCGCCCCTCGTCATCGCGCAGGATGCCGCCGGTCACCCGGCCGTTTCCGTTGCGCATGAGGGCGGTCAGAGTGTGGTGGTGGCGCACCTGCACGCCCGCTTCCTGCGCGGCGTCCACCAGGATGCTGTCGAGCACCATGCGGCGCGGAGCATACAGGGCATCGGTGCCGTGGGCGGGCGCGATTTCGATGTCCAGCACCTCGTCGCCGTAGTGGAATTCGGTGCGACGGATGGCGGGGGTGTTCATGACCCGCACGCGCTCCAGCAGGCCCCAGCGATGCAGTTGCAGGACCCCGCCGCGCATCAGCGCGTGGGTCGAAAGCGTGTCGGTGCCGTATCCGCCCCGGTCCGCCATCAGGACGGACAGGCCGTGGCGGGCCAGAAGCATGGCGGTGGCCGCGCCCGCGCATCGGGCGCCGATCACCAGGACATCGACGGTCATAGCTGTACGTTTGCTCATGGTCGGTCTCCCGAGGGTCAGGCCGCGACGACGCGGCGCACGGTCGCCAGATGGCGGACCAGATGATCGGCGAGCGCCTCGGCATCCCGGCCGACGCCGCCGATGAAGTTGGACGATCGGTGGCGCAGGAAGCGCAGGCCCAGCACCACCAGCCCCGGCGCCGGCGTGACGCCGCCGTCGTGGATGATCTCTCCGGCCGCATCCAGCACCGGCACGTGCAGCCACGAATAGTCGCGGCGAAAGCCGGTGGCCCAGAGGACGGTCTCGATGCCCTCCGCCCGCAGGTCCAGGCGGGTCGGCGCGTCAGGCGCCGCCAATGGCCGGGGCCGCGCGCCGGTGGTTCCGGCGAAGGTGTCGATGCCGCCCAGCAGCCGCGCCATGCGGGCGTCGGCGGCGGCCATGGTCTCGGGCAGGTCGTCGGCAAAGGCCATCTGCCCGCCCGCCTCCACCGCCCCGGCGCGACCGGCCAGGCGCACACCCAGGTCCATGAGCGTGCCGAGGTCGAGGCTCGCGTGGTCCGGCCGCCCGACCAGTTGCATGGAGGGCTGGCGGCGGGCGCGGTCGAGGTCGGGGACAGCATGGGCCGGCTGGGTCAGCGTCCCCATGCGGTCGAACCACCACAGGATGTCCCGCCCGAGGTACCGCCGGGGCAGCCGGATATGGCGGCCGACGGCAAGCGTCACCGCCCGCCCGGCCCGCGCCAGGTCCTCGGCCAGTTGCAGGCCCGAAGCGGAGGCGCCGACCACCAGCACGCCGCCCCCGCGCACCATGGACGGGTTGCGGTAGGCCGTCGGCGTCAGTTGGTCGATGTCGTCGGGCAGCGCGGCCGACAGGGGTGGGATCAGCGGCACGCCGCACATGCCCGTCGCGATCACCACCGCCGGCGCCTCCCAAGCACCGTGACTCGTCTCCACCCGGTAGCGGCCATAGGCGCGGCGGGTGACGGACCGGACGGAAACGGCCGTCTCCACCGGGCAGGCGCCGGAGGCGGCGTAATCCTCCAGGAACCGCACGACCTCGGCCATGGTCATGAAGCCGTCCGGGTCGGGACCGTCGTAGGCGCGGCCCGGCAGGCGGGTCATCCAGTTGGGGGTGAGAAGGCGCAAGCCGTCCCACCGCTCCGACCGCCAGCGTTCGCCCACACGGCCACGTTCGAGCACGACATGGTCGACGCCCCGGCGGGTGAGGCAATGGCTCATGGCGAGGCCCGCCTGGCCGCCGCCGATGATGATGACGCTGGTGCGGAACATGGGACTGATCTCCGGGTTCAAAACCGGCTCGACGGCCGCCGCCCGATCCGGCTTCAGGACCGGACGGACGGCCGTCGGCGCGGGCGG
Source organism: Caenispirillum salinarum (assembly GCF_044803115.1). Classification (GTDB taxonomy): domain Bacteria; phylum Pseudomonadota; class Alphaproteobacteria; order Rhodospirillales; family Rhodospirillaceae; genus Caenispirillum; species Caenispirillum salinarum_A. Next base: position 3,260,027 of record NZ_CP085224.1, read on the forward strand.
CGTCAGGCGTCGACCATCACTTCGACGGGAACGCCGTTGGTGAGGATGTCGAAGACGGCGGAGCGCTTGCGGGACTGCTCCACGATCTCGCGCAGCTTCTGGGGGGAGGCATCGCCCTCCACGGAGAAGCGGATGCGGATCGCCTGGAAGCCGTTGCGCACCTCGTCCGACAGGCCGAGGATGCCGCGCAGGTCGATGTCGCCTTCCACGCTGCTTTCCACGCTCCGCAGCCGCACCCCGCGCGCCGCCGCGATGTTGGCGATGCCTGCCGTCAGGCAGGCGGCCAGGGCGTGCAGCACGTATTCCACCGGCGTCGGGCCGTTGTCGGCGCCGCACAGGACGGCGGGATGGTCCGCATCGGCCTTGAAGACGGCGGCGTGGACGTGCTCACCGCCCGCGCCGGAAAAGCCCGACATGGTGCTGCGGCTGTGGGTGCCGTCCACCCAGCGGCTCTGGGCGCGGAACTGGAACTGCGCCAGCTCGGGCTGGCCGCCGACGGCGTTGATGGTGGCGAACAGCGTGGGGGTGTCGACGCCGTTGATGGGCTCGGGCGCCTTGCGCTCGGTCTTGTCCATCTTGGCGGTGGTTTCCATGGTCATCTGGGTCATCGTCTGTCTCCTGGTTTTCGGTTAGGTCTCTTCGTCTGGACTGTGGGCGGTTCTGCGTCCGCCTCACGAGAACAGGTTTAAGCCCGGCGCGTGGAAGGCCGCGTGGAAACGGCAGTGGAATTGCGGGGGCGTTTCGTGGAATTGCCCAGGGTCTCGATTCACACGGTCAAACCATTGTTTCGGAACGAAAAAAGCCGCGCCTCCGCGACACCCCGAAGGGTGCCGCAGGGCGCGGCAAGGTGGCGTGAGCGTAGAGAGGTTGCTCGGGGCTGCGGGCCTATTCAGCCGGCATTGGGGTGGCGCGCGGCCGGATGTTCTGGTTGACGCGGAACAGGTTGCCGGGGTCGACCTCGGCCTTGATCCGCGCGAGCCGCTCCATGTTGGCGCCATAGGCGGTGTCGGTGCGCCCGCCCTCGTCCTCCGGCATGAAGTTGATGTAGGCGGTGCCTGCGGCGAAGGGGGCGGTGGCGTTGAACAGCCCGCGCGCCCAGGCGATGCAGCGGGCGTCGTCGGCCCTGTCCTGCCAGCGGGCGTGGACGTTCATCACGTAATGGGGCCTGCGCTGCGGGAAGGCCGTCGCGTCCGCCGCAACCCGTGACGACTGTCCGCCGACGTGGCCGAAGAACACCTCGCACTCGTCGGTCGGCAGGCGGTCGGCATAGTTGAACACGGCCTCCATGGCGGCGTCGGGCAGCGTCAGGAAATCGTGCGTCTTCCAGTAGTTGCGCGCACCCGGCCCGCCCGAGGCATCGAAGGCCATCTGCCAGTCGGTGAAGGACTGCGGTCCGACGGCGGTGCCGATCGCGCCGGGCAGCGCCAGCACGGGCGCGATGGCGGCGTCGGCGTCCTCCAGCGGGCCGACGTGGCAGACCACCAGGATCAGCACGTCGGTCCCGTGCGTCTCTTCGGGCAGGAAGGGCAGCGGCGGCGCCTTGCGCAGCACCGCCCAGACGGTCAGGTCGTCGGGCCCGTCGGCGATGGAGACCCGGTAGGTCTTCATGATCTCCCGCGCCCGGTCCATGGGAAAGACCACCAGCCCGGCGGTCACCTGGGGCTCAAGGCCGTGCAGGGCGAACTCGAAGGCCGTCACGATGCCGAAGTTGCCGCCGCCCCCGCGCAGCGCCCAGAACAGGTCCGGGTTCTCGGTCGCCGAGACGCGGCGGATGGTGCCGTCGGCGGTGACCACCTCGGCAGCCGTCAGGCTGTCGACGGTGAGGCCGTGCTTGCGGGTCAGCCAGCCGAAGCCGCCGCCCAGCGTCAGCCCGGCGATGCCGGTGGTGGAGTTGATGCCCGTCGGCACGGCCAGGCCATGGGCGTGGGTTTCGCGGTCCACGTCCGACAGCAGGCAGCCGGGCTCGACCACGGCGCGGCGGGCGGCGGGATCGACGCGGACAGAGCGCATCAGCGACAGGTCGATGAGCACGCCGCCCTCGCACACCGCCCGGCCGGCGATGTTGTGGCCGCCGCCGCGCACGGCCAGCAGCAGGCCGTGCTCGCGGCAGAAATCGACCGCGCGGGCGACGTCGGCCGCGCCCCGGCAGCGCACGACGACGGCCGGATGACGGTCGATCATGGCGTTCCACAGGGTGCGCGCCTCGTCATAGCCGGCCTCGTCGGGCAGGCAGACGGAACCGCGCACGGCGGCGCGCAGGGCATCGACGGCGGCGACCGGCACGGCGCGGTCATAGCCGTCGAGCGTGGTGACCAGAATGGTCGGCGCCTCTTGGGTGAGGGTGTCCTCGAAGGGTGTCATGGGTCTCGTCCCTGGTCTGGAATGCGGGTGGCCGGTTGACCGGCGTCTCACCAGGGACCGTAGCGGGGGCGGTGGAGGGCGCTTGTGCGAAAAGGCACAGGCTGTGAGGTGGGTCACTCCTCCTCCGCTTCGCGGATCATTTCCAGCAGGCGGTCTGGGTTGGTGAGGCACAGTCCGCCGCGCCGCTTTTCCAGCAGGCCTGCCTTCTCCAAAGCCCGCAACTCGCGGTTGACGGCCTCGCGCCGGGCGGCGACGCGGGCGCCCAGTTCGGCATGGGTGGGCGGCGGCGAGACCACCGCCGTCCGCCCGTCCGCCGACGGACGGGACAGGCGCAGAAGCTCGGCGTAGATGCGGTGGCGGGCGTTGAGCGTGCCGTACTCGTTCACCCGCGCCGACAACCGCCGCACCTGGCCCGCCAGCAGCGCCAGCACCTGGTTGCAGGCATCGGGCCAGCGGTGGAGCGTCTCGCGGAAGACGCTCGCCGACATGCGCCCCACCGTCACCGCCGTCACCGCCAGGATGCCGGCGGAGCGCGGGGCGCCGTCGAGCGCCGCCAACTCCCCGAAGAACTCGCCGTCGCCGATGTCGCGCAGGATCACGTCCTGCCCGCCGACGGTACGGATTAGCACGCGCACCCGCCCGACGGTCACGAAGAAGACGTCGGTGCCGTCCTCGTCGTAGTCGAGAATCCACTGCCCCGGCTCGTAGCGCTTCCAGCCGCAGCGGGTGTCCAGCCGCGCGATCTCCTCGGGCGGCAGCGAGGCATAGAGCGGGATGCGGCCGAGAGTTTCCAGCGTGCGTGCGGAGACGGTCGTCATGGCGTGCCTCCCCGGCAGCGCCACAGCACCATGTCGCCTCGCCCACGCACGGGCACCGGCCCCAGGTTCTCCAGCCGGAACGCCGAGGCACCGGAGCCGAGCCGCCGGCGGGCGCGGTCGGTGAGGTAGAGGGCCTCCTCTGCGCCCAGGCCCGACAGGCGGCTTGCCACGTTGACCACGTCGCCCCAGACGTCGAAGGAGAACTTGGTCCGGCCGACGGCGGCAGACAGCACGGGGCCCGCGTCGATGCCCACGCGCATGCGCCATTCCGGGTGCTGGGTGCGAAGGCGGTCCAGCATTTCCAGCCCCCCGCGCAGGCAGGCGCCGACCGGGTCGGGGCTGGGCAGCAGCAGGTTCGCCGTTACCGCCACGCCATCGCCGACCCCCTTGATCTTCTCCAACCCGTGGCGGTCGAGACACCCTTCGCAGGCGACCAGCAGGCGCTCCAGTTCCTCCACCACCTGTTCGAGCGGATGGGCCTCGGCATAGCGGGTGAAGCCCACGATGTCGGCAAACAGCACTGCCACGTCCTCGTGCCGGCGCGGCGTGACGCGGCCGGTCTCCTTCAATTCCGCCACCGCCGGTGCGGGCAGGATGGCATGCAGCAGGGCGTCGGCGCGGGCGCGTTCGGCCTCGATCTCGCGCAGGTAGGAGGCCTCGCGGTCGCGCCAGCGCTTCTTCTCCAGGCAGGCCTGGACGCGGGCGCGCAGCAACGCCGGCTCGAAGGGCTTGGTGAGGTAGTCGTCAGCGCCCAGTTCCACGCCGGCCACCACGCTCGCCAGGTCGTCCAGGGCCGAGATCATCACCACCGGCACGTCCCTCAACGCAGCCGAGCCCCGAATGGCGACCAGCACGGAAAAGCCGTCCATGATCGGCATCATCACGTCCAGCAGGACCAGATCCGGCGGATCGTCCTCCAGCATCGCCAGCGCCGCCATGCCGTCCGAGGCCAGCAGCGGCTCGCAGTCCATGGCCTCCAGTTCCTGCTCCAGCAGGTCGCGGTTGGCCGCGTTGTCGTCGACGATGAGGACGCGCGGCAGCGCCACGGAACCGTCGTCGCGGGTCATGGCGCCGGCTCCCCGTCCAGGGCCGCGGCCCCGAGGAAGGCGCGCAGGCGGTCGAACAGCAGGTCCTCGTCCACCGGCTTGGCGAGGTAGTCGTCGCACCCCGCCGCCCGCGCTTTCTCAGCATCCCCCGCCATGGCGTGAGCCGACAGCGCAATGACGGGAATGGAGGCCAGCGCCGCGTCGGCCTTGAGGCGGCGGGTCGCCTCCCACCCGTCCAGCACGGGCAGGGACAGATCCATGAGGATGAGGTCCGGCCGCACCCGCGCCGCCGCCGCCAGCCCCGCCGCGCCGTCGGCGGCCGTGACGACGGTGCAGTGGTCCTCCAGAAGCTGGACCATGAGGTCCAGGTTCATCTCCACGTCCTCCACCACCAGGATAGTCGCCGTCATGACACCGCCTCCCCCGTTTGGGCCGGGTCCGGCGCAACCGTTTGCGGCGGCAGGATGACGCGGAAGACGGACCCGCCGCCCGGCCGGTCGGCCAGGGTGATGTCGCCGCCCATGAGCCGTGCCAGCCGCCGGCTGATGGACAGGCCGAGCCCCGTGCCGCCGTGGGCGCGCGTCGGGCCGCCGTCGACCTGGCGGAATTCCTCGAACACCAGCTCGCGGGCCTCTTCCGGGATGCCGATGCCGGTGTCCGCGACCGTGATTTCCACCCCCTCCGCGACCGCGCGGGCGGCGACCGTGACGGTGCCGGCTTCCGTGAACTTGACCGCGTTGCTCAGCAGGTTGAGCAGGATCTGGCGCACCTTGCCCTGGTCGGCGAGCAGGTCGGGCAGCGCCGGGTCCAGGTCGGCCACCAGCCGCACCCGGCCGGGGCGGCGGATCATGGGCTCGACCGTGCGCAGGGACTGCTCCACCAGCGGCCGCAGGGCGAAGCGGACGGGTCGGACGTCCATCTGCCCGGCTTCGATCTTCGACAGGTCCAGCACGTGGTTGATGAGCGACAAGAGGTGGTTGGCGCTGGCAAGAATTTTCTCCAGGTTCCCCACCTGCCGCTCGGGCAGCACGTCGCGCCCGCGCCGCAGGACGATGCGGGTGAAGCCGATGATGGCGTTCATCGGCGTGCGCAGCTCGTGGCTCATGTTGGCGAGGAACTGGGACTTGGTGCGGCTGGCGTCCTCCGCCCGGCGTTTCTCGGCGGCGTAGCGCTGGGCCAGCTCCACCTGGACGGCGGCCTGGCGCTGGAGCGCGGCGCGCGATCGTTCCAGGTCCGAGACGGTGCGGCGAAGCGCGGCTTCCGCCTGCTTCAGTTCCGTGATGTCGAAGTACGTGAGCATCCGACCGCCGTCTGGCAGCGCGATGCCGTGGAACTGGATGACGCGGCCGTTGGCCAGCGCCAGTTCGCGGGACGGAATCCCGCCGGCCCGCACTTCCTCCATCCTTTCCTCCAGATAGGCCGGCCATTGCTCGCGCGTGACCGGATAGAGGCCGGCGCGCATGCTTTGCTCCAGGTCCTGGCGCAGGGTGCGGGGGCGGTCGTAGAAATCGGGCGGGATGCCCCAGATTTCACGGTAGGCCCGGTTGGCGAGACGGGCCTTCAGGTCCGGACCGCAGAACAGGACGCCGTACTCGATGGTGTCCAGCACCGCATTCAGGTCGCGCAGGGCGGCGTCCTTGAGCGCGCTGGCGTCGCGCAGCTCCTGCTCCCGCTGTTTCAGGATGGAAATGTCGTGGAAGCCGGCGATGACGGCCGGCTGGCCCTCGTGCTCGGTCTGCACGGCGTTGACCAGCGCCCAGAACTCCCGTCCCGAGGGCAGGCGCAGGCGCACCTCGCACTGCTCCGCCCGGCCGGTGCGGGCCAGGCGCTCGCGCAGCATGGCACGGTGCTCGGGCGCGATGAACCGCTCCACCCCCGGCGCGCCGAGAAGCTGGGTCAGCGGCATCCCCGCCACCTCGGCCATGCGCCCGTTGGCATAGAGGACGGTGCCGTCGTCCTGCCGGGTGACGGTCAGCGGGAAGGGGGCTGCCTCCAGCAGTCGGCGGTGGCGGCGCTCGGCGGCGTGCAGGGCCTCCATGGCACGGCGCTCGGCGGTCACGTCCTGATAGGTGAGCATGCGCCCGCCGTCGGGCAGCGCCACCACCTGATACAGGATCGCCCGCCCGTCCAGCCGCTTCATCTCGCGCGGTGCCGTCGGCCCGGCGCGGATGGAAGCCATGCGCCCGGCGACGTAGTCCTCCCACTCCGCGTCGGGCACGTCATAGAACCCGGCGTGGCGGTTGACGTCGAACAGCGCCCGCACCGGGGTTCCCGGCATCACCAGGCTTTCGGGAATGTTCCACAGGTCGCGATAGGCGCGGTTGCCGATGCGCACCCGCAGGTCGCGGTCCAGGAACAGGATGCCGTAGTCGATGACGTTGAGCAGCGCCAGCAGTTCCCGCTGATTGCGCAGCTCGCGCTCCGCTCGGGCGCGCTCGTCCAGTTCGCGGCGAAGCTGGGCGTTCAAGTCGGCAAGCGTGCCCTTCTGCGCCGTCAGGGCCCGTTCGCGCGCGTCGATCCGCTGGGCCATTTCCTCAAACGCGCGGGACAGGATGCCCACCTCGTCGGGCCGGGCGGTGTCCAGGTCCGACACCGGCCGCCCCACCGCCACCGCGCGGGCGGCCCCCGTCAGTCGCTTGAGCGGCGCGCTGACGTGGCGGCGCAGCACCCACGACAGGATCACCAGCTCGATCACCAGCGCCAACAGGCCCAACGCCATGACCAGCCACGCCGTCTGGAAGGCCTGGTTGCTCAGCAGTGCGCGCGGAAAGGCGGTGATGAGGAACCACCCCGGCCCGTCCAGCCGGGTGACGGCCAGAACCTCGTCGTCGGTGCGGTTCTCCACGATGACGTCGTCCACCCCCTCCCGCGCCAGGTCCAGCGTCCGGGCCAGATGCGGATCGCCGGTGCGGGCCACGGTCAACTGGCCGCTGCTGGCCTGCACCGCCTCCATGAAGCGGGGATGGGCAATCAGGCGGCCGTCGTCGCGCACCAGCAGGCTGTAGGGACCGCCGGGCTCGCTGGTGGCGATGCGGGTCATCAGGTCGTTGAGCAGCAGGTCCTGCCCGAAGCTCGCCAGCAGGCGGCCGTTCTCGACCACCGGCCGCAGGGCCGAAACCACCCACTCGGCGGCGCCATAGTCGTAGTAGAGGTCGGACCAGTCCGCATGGGGCACCGTGCCCTCGGCCGGCAGGGGATGGTCCGCCTGCGACAACAGGTCCAGCTTGCCGAAAAGCTGCCAGTCCGACGCCTCCAGCGCCCACGGCGTGTCCGGCCAGAACATGAGCACCGCCGGCTCGGGCAGGACCATGTAGAAGTTGGTGTAGCCGGCCCGAAACGCCGGTCCCAGGCGCGCGAGCACGTCGTAGCCCGCCACGATGCGGCGCTTCAGATCGTCGTCCACCAGCACATGCTTGCCGATGAAGCCGGTCACGCCGGTGCGCCAGAAGACATCCTCGGCGACGCGCAGCGTGCCGTCGTCGTGCTGGTCGAACAACACGTCGAAGCGGTGGCGCACGTCGGGAAAACCGGTCAGCGTGAGCTGCCGGTCGTAGGACGTGGCGGCGATCCCCAGGTTGGCGCCGGCATGGTTGAAGACCATGCTCTCGCGGGCGCGGCGCTCCTCGATGGTCGTGCGCAGGCTGGCAAGGGCCTGGCTCTCCAGCCCGGCCTCCACCTGCCGGTACGCCAGCAGGGTCGCAACCACGACCACCAGCGTGATCCCCAGGCTGACCGAGCGCAACGCCCGCCATGCCAGCGACGCGCCGCGCCCGTCGCGTGCCTTGCCGGCCGCCGTCACGGTACGATGCGGGCGAGCGGCGGCGGCGTGTCGATGCCCAGCCGCGCGGCGATGCGCTGGTTGAACAGCAACTCGCCCTCCCTGTTGTAGGCCAGCGGGATGTCCCCCGGCCGCTCGCCGTGCAGGATGCGTTTTGCGGCCTCGGCCATGAAGAAGCCCTGCTCCTCGGGCACCTTCGCGACCGCCAGCAGCGTGTAGGGCGCCAGCCAGGAGAAGTCGGTGCCGGTGGGGATGCGGGTTTCCTCTTCCGTCAGCCGGCGGGCGGCGGTCTCGTTCCAATCGGTCAGCGCGCCGACGCCCAGCACGACCAGCATGTCCACCTCGGCCTGCGCACGCCGGAAGGCCGCTGTCCACTCGCTGAAGCTGGACACCAGGTAGACGGAGTCGTAGGACAGGCCGAACAGCTTTTCGTGGTGCGCCAGTTCCTTGCGCTTGGTGTCGGTGTCCTCGGCAATGAAGCCGATGCGGTCGCCACGCGCGTGGGACCGCAGAAGCCGCACGATCTGCGGGATGGGCGAAACCTCCACCATGCCGGTGACATTGCCGTAAGGCAGGCCGTAGGTGCCGGCGTCCCAGTTCAGGCCCGAGAAGACGATGGGCAGGTCGGCGTCGCGGAAGTGGGGCATGATGACGAACCGCGCGACGGGATCGTCGCTGGTCGTCACGACGTGGGGCCGGAAGGCCTCGATGGTGCGCAGGACCGCTTCCACCGCCCCCCTGACCTGATGCGGCTCGGCCTTGCGCTTGGCGTCCATGTGGATGATGCGCAGATCGACGCCCGTGCCCCTGAAGCCCTCACGCACGGCCGCGGCGATCCGGTCGTTCCACTCGTTCCCGGCGTGGTAGCTGTCGATGTGCAGGACGCGCTTGCCCGCCAGATGGTCGGCGCGCGCAGTCGCCATGCCGAGGCCGAAGACGGCGGTCAGCATGACCACGAGAACAAGCAGGGTCCGGACCATGTCGCCCACCATGGTGACGCGGCGCCGGCGGAACACGGGCACCACGGGATCCACCCTCTGCCCGACGAGGTTACAGGACCGGCGTCGCCGCCCCAACCAAGCTTCGGTGGTAGCGGAGGACCGGGCGGCCGCCCGCGATCCTCCGCCGCATGTCCGGGCCCGCCGGAGCGGGACGACGATCGCCGCCCGATCCCGCTCCGGCCCCGGCTGTCATCGCGCCTCCGCGACCTCGGCCGGACTGCCCTTCGCGTCGCCCGCCAGCATGGTGCCCGAGGCTGCGCCGGTGTGGCTGTAGGCCACGCGGCTATACCGGCCGCTTCCGTCGTACCGGAAGCCGGGCGCCCAGGTGCCGCGGCCCTCGACCTTCATCACCAGCGCGGGCGTACGGTTGGCGTCGCGCTCGACGATGCGCTGATAGGTGCCGTCCCCGCCGCTGCTGAAGCCCGGCGCCCAGGTGTCCCGGCTCTCGATGCCCGTTGTGCGGGCGTCGGCCGCGGTTTCGACCACGACGAACTTGATGTACCGGTTGTCGTCGTCCTTCATGTAGCCGGGCTTCCAGGACGTGCTCGTCAGGGTCTTCATGTGTTCGCCCGCGACGGCGGACGCCGAAGGGCCGGTCAGGGCGGCGGCGCCGACGGCGATGGCGGCGGCGGTGGCGAAGAAGTTCGTGAAACGCTTGTTCATTTCCTGTCTCCTGCTGGATCGTTTGTTTCATCTCCGGGGTCTCATGTCCCGGTGAGGAGACAGTAGCGGCGCCGCCGCGGCGTCCTTGTGCGATTTGACACAGGCCGAACCGGCCGACGACGGCGCGGCGACCGCCATCTGGCCGACACTCAATCGGCGGCACGCCCAGGATGGTCTTCAACCGCCTTGCCGGATCACAATGCAAATGATAATGACTCTTATCTCAACGCGCCGTGGAAGACGGACCTGCGGCCAGGGGGATAAGCAGCCAGGCGCCGGGGCGCGAAATGTCCGACTGCCACGAGTGGTTGCAAATCACTTTCAGTTGCGTTAGCACGTAGAAACCATAACGAAACCAGGGGAACACACCGGATGAAGACGTTTGCCACCGCTGGCGCCGCCGCCATTCTGCTCGCCGCCGCCGCCGCGGCGCCCGCCCAGGCCGCGCCGCCGGCCGCCGCCGAGGTGGTCGCGACCTATGCCGACATGGCCCACGCCAAGTACGAGGACAGCCTGAAGGCTGCCCAGGACCTCGACGCCGCCATCGACGCCCTGGTCGCCTCGCCGTCCGAGGAGACTCTGGCCGCCGCGCGCAAGGCATGGGTTTCGGCCCGCGAGCCTTACCAGCAGTCCGAGGTCTACCGCTTCGGCAACCCCATCGTTGATGCCTGGGAAGGCCGCGTGAACGCCTGGCCGCTGGACGAGGGCCTGATCGACTACGTCGCCGACGCCTACGGCGAGGAAAGCGCCGAGAACGCCGCCTACTCCGCCAACGTCATTGCCAACCCGACGCTGACGCTGAGCGGCGAGCAGATCGACGCTTCCACCATCACCAAGACGCTGCTGTCGGATACCCTGCACGAGGCCGACGGCGTCGAAGCCAACGTCGCCACCGGCTACCACGCCATCGAGTTCCTGCTGTGGGGCCAGGACCTGAACGGCACCGGCCCGGGCGCGGGCAACCGCCCGGCCACCGACTTCGACCCGGCCAACTGCACCGGCGGCAACTGCGAGCGCCGCATCGCCTATCTGACCACCGCGTCGGAGCTGCTGATCGACGACCTGAAGGAAATGGTCGCCGCCTGGGCGCCGGGTGGCGAGGCGCGTGCCGCCGTCTCCGACGACCCGACCAAGGGCCTCGCCATGATGGTGACCGGCATGGGCAGCCTGTCCTACGGCGAACTGGCCGGCGAGCGCATGAAGCTCGGCCTCATGCTGCACGATCCGGAAGAAGAGCACGACTGCTTCAGCGACAACACGCACTACTCCCACTACTTCAACGCCAAGGGCATCCAGAACGTCTACCACGGCCGCTATACGCGCATTGACGGCACCGTGGTGACCGGCCCGGCGCTGGCCGACATGGTGGAAGCCAAGGACCCGGCGGTGCATAAGGAAATGACCACCCGCCTGGCCGCCACCATGGACGCCATGGGCGTGCTGGTGGACACCGCCCAGGGCGGCGAGGCCTACGACCAGATGCTCGGCGCCGAGAACCCCGAGGGCAACGCCAAGATCCAGGCGGCCGTCGACGCGCTGACCGCCCAGACCCGCTCCATCGAGCAGGTGGTGGCCGCGGCCGGACTGGGCGGCCTGGACTTCGAGGGCTCCGACAGCCTTGATGCGCCGGAGAAGGTTTTCGAGTAAAAGACCCTTCGGGGTTTGTGGCTCCGGACAGGGCGGCGGTGTTCGCCGCCCTGTTTCCGGTTGAAGGGGTGAATGATGAAGCGTTTCCTGACCATGCTGGCCGTCGGCGCCTTCGCGGCGGCACCACTTGCCGCCGCCACGGTGGCCGCGGCTCCGGACCACGGACGGGCGGGACTGGCGCCCACCACCGATTTCTCGGCGCCCGAACCGGGCGAGGATCGGCCCGGCGGCGACACCACCCACACCAAGCGGCTGGACCGCAACGCCTTCTCCCACAGCTCCGCCAACATGGCGTTCGAGCGGGAGATGAACTTCAAGGTCGGAAACGGCTTCTTCCGCCGCCTCTGGGTCTCGGCACCCGCCTCCACCAAGGCCGCCGACGGCCTGGGGCCGCTGTACAACGCCAAGTCCTGCCAGCGCTGCCACCTGAAGGACGGCCGCGGGCATCCGCCGACGGCCAACTATCCCGACGACGTGGCCGAGAGCATGTTCCTGCGCCTGTCCATCCCGCCGCAGAACGGGGCGGATCGCACGGCGCTGGAAACACATCAGGTCACCGTCATCCCCGAGCCCGTCTACGGCGGGCAGTTGCAGGACCTCGCCATCCAGGGCCACGCGGCCGAGGGCCGCATGCACATCACCTACAAGGAAGAAACGGTCGAGTTGTCCGGTGGCGAGACCGCATCGCTGCGCCACCCCACCTACACCGTCACCGACCTGGGCTACGGCCCCATGCATCCCGACGTCATGATGTCGCCGCGCGTCGCACCCCAGATGATCGGCCTCGGCCTGCTGGAACAGGTGCCCGCCGAGCAGATTCTGGCACTCGCCGACCCCGACGACGCGGACGGCGACGGCATTTCCGGCAAGCCGCAGTGGGTGACCGACCCGGAAACCGGCGAGGTCGTGCTCGGCCGCTTCGGCTGGAAGTCCGGCAATCCCTCCATCGACGCCCAGGCCCAGGGTGCGTTCGCCGGCGACATGGGCATCTCCACCCCCATGAAGCCCGCCGGTTCGGGCGAATGCACCCAGGCGCAGGAGCCCTGCATCACCGCCGTTCATGGCGGGGACGAGCAGTACGGCGGGATGGAAGCGCACCAGCAGGTCACCGACCTGGTGCTGTTCTACAGCCGCCATCTCGCCGTGCCCGCCCGGCGCGACGCCGACGACCCGCAGGTGCTGCGCGGCAAGGCGGTGTTCTACGACACCGGCTGCGCGAGCTGCCACAACCCGAAGTTCCGCACCTTCGCCGAGGGGCCGGAGCCGGAACTGCGCGACCAGCTCATCTGGCCCTACACCGACTTGCTGCTGCACGACATGGGCGACGGCCTGGCCGACAACCGGCCCGAGGGCGAAGCGTCGGGGCGCGAATGGCGGACGGCGCCGCTGTGGGGCATCGGCCTGACGGAGACCGTCAGCGGCCACACCAACTTCCTGCACGACGGCCGCGCCCGCAACGTCACCGAAGCCGTCCTGTGGCACGGCGGCGAGGCGGAAGCCGCGCGCGAGGCCTTCCGTACCATGCCCAAGGAGGACCGCGACGCCCTGCTGCGGTTCGTCAATTCGCTGTGAGGCCGACCATGCTCCGCACGTTCCTTGCCGGTGCCGCCCTGCTGTGGGCGGCGCCGGTCCTTGCCGCCGCTCCGGATTTTCCGACGGAGACGGTGCTGACCGACCACATCCAGCCGCGCCACGCCGCGCTGCACCAGACGGCGGACCGCCTGCACGAGGCCGCCGCCGGGCTGTGCGCCGATGCGCCGACGGCGGACCTGGACGCTGTGCGGAAGACCTTTCACGACACGATGGACGCCTGGGCGGGCGTGCAACACGTCACCTACGGTCCCATCGAGAACTTCAACCGCCGCTTCCGGCTGCAGTTCTGGCCCGACCCGCGCAACGTGCTGGAGCGCGAACTGGCGGACCTTTTGCGCGAGCAGCCGACGGACATCCTGGCGGAGAACGGGCTGACCTTCGCCAGCGTCGCCATCCAGGGCCTGCCCATGGTCGAGCGCCTGACCTTCGGCCCGCACGCCGACGCCCTGGCCGACGGCGCCGACACCGGCGAAAGGACCTATCGCTGCCGTCTGCTGGAGGCCGTGACCGCCAACGTGGCCGCCATCGCCGAGGGCCTGGAGAGCAACTGGCGCGAGACGGGCGAGCCCTGGCCCGCCGCCTTCCGCGACCCCGCCGCCGCCGATCTGGTGGCCGATGACGCGGACCTCGCAGGCCTCGTGCTCACGGGCCTGACGACCCAGTTGCAGTCCATCCGCGACCAGCGCCTGCTGACCGTGATGGGCGACACCGGCGACGCGGCGGACCCGGCCAAGGCGGAGTCTGCGCTTTCCGGACGCTCCCTGCGCGGCATCGCCGCCAGCATCGGCGCCATGGCGGAGGGGTTCAACCTGATGTTCACGCCCGCGCTCGCCGCCGCCGAGCCGGAGCTGGCCGACCTCATGGGCCGCGCCTTCAGCCAGACGCAGGCCACCGCGCAGGGCATCGACGGGCCGCTGGGCGAGGCCGTCACCGACCCCGCGCGCCGGGCGAATGTGGAAAAGCTGGCGACCCAGGTCCGCGCCCTGCAGCAGCTTCTGGCAACCCGTGTCGCCCCGGCGCTTGGCCTGTCGCTCGGGTTCAACAGCCTGGACGGCGACTGACGCCATGCCGCTGAGCCGCCGCTCCCTGCTCGCCGCCGGGGCCGCCGGGGCTGTTGGTGCCGCCGGCATGATGACCGCCGCCCTGCCCTTGCGCCGCCTGTCCGCGGCAGAGGACACCGGCCTCTACCTCAGCGCCAACACCGGGCGCGACGGCGGGCACCGGTTCTCCGCCTTCAGGGCCGACGGCGCGCTGGTGATGGACGTGCCCGTGCCCGACCGCGCCCATGGCTGCACGCTGCATCCCGATGGCGACACGGTGGCGGTCTTCGCGCGCCGGCCCGGCCGCTTCGTGGTGGTCGCAAGCCTGCGGGAGAGCCGCGTCCTGCGCACCGTCGAGTCCGTGCCGGGCCGCCATTTCTACGGCCACGGCGTCTTCAGCGCCGACGGCGGCCTGCTGTATGCGACCGAGAACGCCTATGACGAGGACGCCGCCGGCATTGTCGGCGTCTATGACGCGGCCGACGGCTTCCGCCGTATCGGCGAGATGAACAGCGGCGGCAACGGCCCGCATGACATGCGGCTCATGCCCGACGGCCGCACGCTCGTGGTCGCCAACGGCGGCATCCGGACGCATCCCGACATGGCGCGGGTCAAGCTGAACCTGGACACCATGGACCCGTCGCTCACCTACCTGGACACCGCCGACGGCGGGATGCTGGAGCAGGCGCGCCAGCCCGAGGCGCTGCACTGGAACAGCATGCGCCATTTGGCCGTGACGCCGCAGGGGCGCGTCCTCTGCGTCCAGCAATGGCAGGGCGCGGCGGACCGCTCCCCGCCCCTGGTCGCCGTGCACGAGCGCGGCGCGGAGCTGACCCTTCTCGCGGCCCCGGAGGCCGTCCAGGGCCGGATGCGGAACTACTGCGGCAGCGCCACGGTGGACCGGTCGGGGTCGATCGCCGCCGTCTCGGCCCCGCGCGGCGGGCTGGTGACCTTCTGGGACCTGAAGGCCATGCGCTTCCTGGGCTCGACGGACGTTGCCGACGGCTGCGGCGTCGCGCCCGCACCGGACGGCCCCGGCTTCGTCATCACCAGCGGCGCCGGCGGCGCCTGGCGCTGGGAGCCTGGCGGTGCGGCGGCCCTGCCGGCCATGCCCGAAGACCGCCGCTGGGACAACCACCTGACGCTGCGCGCCTGACAGCGCGAAACCCGGCGCCCGCGGCTATTGCGCGTCCGCGGCGGCAGAGCGGATATGGGTCACGGTGGCGACGGGGCTGTCGTGCGGGCGCCGTCTTCGTAGCCGTAGCTGTGACCGCCCATGATGAGCAGGCCGCCGTCCGGATGGCTGGAGACGATCGGGAATCCCTTTTCCTCCGCCAGATAGCGTCCGGTGTTCCCCCAGGCCTTTGGGGACGACAGGTCGAGCGCGTAGATGGTGTTGCGGTACAGACCGTTAGGGGTCATGCCGCCGAACAGGAGAACCTTGCCGTCGTAAACGCCGGCGCCCGGCGCGATGGTGGGAAACGGCAGTGGCGCCAGGTCGCTCCAGGCGCCACTGCCGGGATCGAAGGCGCTGGCCCGGTCCACCCAGTCGAAGTGCGACCGTCCCTCGGTGATGCCTCCCAGCAGAATGATGCGCCCGTCGTGGACGACTCCGGTGAAGGCCCGCCGCAACGGGTCGGGCAGCCTGTAGTCGGAGACGGACGCCCGTTCGGCCTCCAGGTCGAGCACGTCGATCTCGGCGTGGAAATCGCCTTCCTTGTCTCCAGGCGAGCGGGGCGTGCTGTCCCAGCCGCCGATCAAATACACCGTGTCGCCCACGGCCGCGGCGACAAGAGGAGCACCCTGCATGACCTTCTCCCCGGCACACTAATCGCGGTTGGGGCCAAACGGTCGAACCAAAAACTCCGTTCAGGGGGCGTCCCGAGGCCGCCGGCCCCGCCCGCCCCCTCGGGATGTCCTGCGCGCCACGCATGCCAGCACCCTGCAACCCGAAGGTGACAAGCTATATCACTGTTTTTTCTCATTTTTCATCAGGACATTCGGTTTAGTGTGGGATCGATACCGCTTCATGGCCGTTCCCCGGTGTAGTAAACCATTAGTCCGAAGCACGCCGCGCCGGAACGGCCGTCGGTAAGCCACCGGACAGGCCGCACCGCACGGCCGTAGCAGGTCACGGCCCCTCTTTGCGCAAGGACCGATCATGAACACCGCAGCGACGTCCCTCCGTTCCGACACCGAGCGGCGCACAACCGCCGAGGACCCGTGGCGTGGGTTCACGCCCGGAACCTGGCAGCGCGAGATCAACCTGCGCGACTTCATCCTCGGCAACGTGACGCCGTACGAAGGCGACGCAGGCTTCCTGGCGGGCGCGACGAAGCGTACTTCGGCGCTGTGGGACAAGGTGTCCGACCTTCTCCGGCAGGAGCGCGCCGCCAAGGGCCACGTGCTGGACGCCGACACCGAAAGGGTATCGTCCATCACCGCGCACCCGGCCGCCTACGTCGACCGCGACCTGGAGGTGATCGTGGGCCTTCAGACCGACAAGCCGCTCAAGCGCGCGATCATGCCGTTTGGCGGCTGGCGCATGGTCAAGACCGGGCTGGAGGCCTACGGCTTCACGCCGTCGCCGCGGCTGAAGGAGGTGTTTCCCGGCCTGCGCAAGACCCACAACGACGGCGTCTTCGACGTCTATACCGACGAGGTCCTGGGCTGCCGCAAGTCGGGCCTGATCACCGGCCTGCCCGACGCCTACGGCCGCGGCCGCATCATCGGCGACTACCGGCGCCTGGCCCTCTACGGCGCCGACCGCCTGATCGCCGACAAGCGCGACCAGATGGGATCGCTGGACGTGACGGTCCTGGACGAGTCCGTCCTGCGCCTGCGCGAGGAAATCGCCGAGCAGATCCGAGCGTTGGAAGAATTGAAGGACCTGGGCGCCATATACGGCTTCGACCTTTCCCGCCCCGCCGCCACGGCGCGGGAGGCGGTGCAGTGGACCTATCTCGCGTACCTGGCGTCCATCAAGGAAGCCAACGGGGCGGCCATGTCGCTGGGCCGTGTCTCCAGCTTCCTGGACATCTACATCCGGCGCGACATGGCCGAGGGCACGCTGACCGAAGCCGAGGCGCAGGAACTGATCGACCAGTTCGTCATCAAGCTGCGCATGGTGCGTTTCCTGCGCACGCCCGAGTACGACGAGTTGTTCTCCGGCGACCCCACCTGGGTGACCGAATGCCTGGGCGGCATGGCGCTCGACGGCCGTCCGCTGGTCACGCGGTCCAGCTTCCGCATGTTGCAGACCCTGCACAACCTGGGTCCCGCGCCCGAGCCCAACCTGACCGTCCTGTGGTCGGAGCGCCTGCCCCAGGGCTTCAAGGACTTCTGCGCCGAGACCTCCATCAAGTCCAGTTCCGTGCAGTACGAGAACGACGACCTGATGCGGCCCTACTGGGGCGACGACTACGGCATTGCCTGCTGCGTCTCCGCCATGCGGATCGGCAAGCAGATGCAGTTCTTCGGCGCCCGCGCCAACCTGGCCAAGGCGCTGCTGTACGCCATCAACGGCGGACGCGACGAGGTTTCGGGCGACCAGATCGCGCCGGCCTTCGCGCCCATCACCGACGACGTGCTGGACTATGACGCGGTGGTGGAAAAGCTGCTGCCCATGATGGAGTGGCTGGCGCGCGTCTACATGAACGCGCTGAACGCCATCCACTTCATGCACGACAAATATATGTACGAACGGCTGGAGATGGCCCTGCACGACCGCGACGTCCTGCGCACCATGGCCTGCGGCATCGCCGGCCTGTCGGTGGTCGCCGACAGCCTGTCGGCCATCCGGTACGCGCGCGTGACGGTGGTGCGCGACGACCGCGGCCTTGCCACCGATTTCCGGGTGGAGGGCGACTATCCGGCCTTCGGCAACAACGACTCGCGCGTCGACGACATCGCCGTGTGGCTGGTGGAAACCTTCATGGGCGTCCTGCGCAAGCAGAAGGCCTATCGCGACGCCGTGCCGACGCAATCGGTGCTGACCATCACGTCCAACGTGGTCTACGGCAAGAAGACCGGCTCCACCCCCGACGGCCGCAAGGCGGGCGAGCCCTTCGCGCCCGGCGCCAACCCCATGCACGGGCGCGACCACAAGGGCGCGCTGGCCTCCATGGCGAGCGTCGCCAAGCTGCCCTACGAGCACGCCCAGGACGGCATTTCGTACACCTTCACCATCGTTCCCTCGGCCCTGGGCGCGACGGAGGAAGAGCGCATCGCCAACCTGACGGGCATGCTCGACGGCTATGCCGCCGCGGGCGGCCACCACATCAACGTCAACGTTTTCGACAAGGAAACCCTGCTGCACGCCATGGACCACCCGGAGCTGTACCCGCAGCTGACCATCCGGGTTTCGGGCTATGCCGTGAACTTCGTGAAGCTGACGCGGGAGCAGCAGCTCGACGTCATCAACCGGACCTTCCATGCCAAACACTAGCGGTCCGGGCGGGCCCGCCCCGTCGGCCGTCGGCTGGGTCCATTCGACCGAGACCGGCGGCACGGTGGACGGGCCCGGCCTGCGCTATGTCCTGTTCCTGTCGGGCTGCCCACTGCGCTGCCGGTACTGCCACAACCCCGACAGCTGGCACATGCACGACGGCCACCGCGAGACGTCGGACGCCATCGTGGCCGAGATTGCGTCCTACGCGCCGTTCCTCAAGCGGGCCCAAGGGGGCGTGACGCTCAGCGGCGGCGAGCCGCTGGTGCAGCCGGCGTTCTGCCGCGCCATCCTGCACGGCGCCAAGGCGCTCGGCCTGCACACGGCGCTGGATACCTCGGGATTCCTCGGAAGCCACGCCGACGACGCGTTGCTCGCCGAGACGGACCTCGTGCTGCTGGACATCAAGGCCTTCTCGGAAGCGACATACCAGGGCCTGACGGGCGCGCCCCTGCGCCCGACGCTGGAATTCGCCGAGCGCCTGGCGGCCATGAAAAAGGCCATCTGGCTGCGCTACGTGCTGGTGCCGGGCCTGACGGACGTGACGGCGGAAATCGAGGGCCTCGCGGAGTTTGCAGCCGGCCTCGGCACCGTGGAGCGGGTGGACGTGCTGCCTTACCACGACATGGGTGCCTACAAGTGGGCACAGTTGAGCATGACCTATCCGCTGGCCGAAACGCAGCCGCCCATGCCCGAGGAGACGGAGCGGGTGCGCGACATTTTCCGCGCACAGGGGCTGACGACGCATTAGGCGGCGTGCGCCTGTCCATTAGGTTCCTGCGATTTTCGAAATGGAGATCATCCGCAACGCCCGCACGCCCTGCCCTGTTGATGGGCAGGGAGGGTTGTTGTCATGTCTACAGAAACGGAAACGGCGACCAAGAACCAGGACCGGCGCCGCGAGATATTTGCCTTCATCTTCCTGGCCGTCCTGATCTGGCCCGTCATCGCCGTCGGTGTCGTCTCCGGCACCGGTTTCGTCATCTGGATGTACCAGTCCATCACCGGTCCGCCGGGCCCGCCGGACTATCCGGTATAGGGAGGCCGGCGCCATGCCCAGTTCCCCCAGTCTCGCGCGCCGCCGCCTGCTTGGCCTGAAAAAGCCCGACGCGCCGCCGCCCCTGCGACCGCCGTGGACACGGGAAGCAACAGTCGCCGACCGCTGCACGCGCTGCGGAGACTGCCTGGAGGCCTGCCCGGAAGGCATTCTCAAGGTCGGTACGGGCGGTTTCCCCGAAGTGGATTTCCGGGTGGGCAGCGGCGAATGCACCTTCTGCGGTGACTGCGCTTCGGCCTGCGGGGAAGGTGTCTTCGCAGCACCCGAGCCCGAGCCCGAGCCCGAGCCCGCCGCAGCGCCCGCCTTTGCCGCGCTGGCGTCCATAGGCTCCGGCTGCCTGGCAGAAGCCGGCGTCATGTGCCAGAGCTGCGGCGACGCCTGCCCCGAGCGCGCCATCCGCTTCGCCCTGGTGCGCGGCGGCGCCCCCCGCCCCAGCCTCGACCGCGACGCCTGCACCGCCTGCGGAGCCTGCGTCTCCGTCTGCCCGGCGGACGTTATCGCCGTCCGTTCCCTGGAAGGAGCCCCGGCATGAAGGATTGCCTCCACATCTCCAGCGCCATCATCCACGCCCAGCCCCACACCGCCGACGCGGTGTGCGAGCGCATCACGCGCACCATGCCGGGCGTCGAAATTCCGGTGGCCGAGGGCGGCAAGCTGGTTGCGACCCTGGAGACCGAGACAGAGCACGCCATCGTCGAGCGCCTGGACGCCATCGCCCTGATGGACGGCGTCATGTCGGTGTCGCTCATCTACCACCACTTCGAGCCGCTGGACGCCCTGGAGCAGGATGCCGCCGGCGGCCCCATCGAACCAGAACAGCAGCCCAGCGAGGAAGGGACCGCACCATGACCGGGTTTTCGCGGCGTGACTACCTGAAGGCCAAGGCCGCAGCCGCGGCGGCGGCCGTCGCCAACGTGTCGTTTCCAGCCAGCGCGCAGCCCCTGGTCTCGCGCGAGGAACTGGAGGTCAAGTGGGACAAGGCGCCCTGCCGCTTCTGCGGCACCGGCTGCGGCGTCATGGTGGGCGTGAAGGACGGCAAGGTCGTCGCCACCCACGGCGATACGAAGGCCGAGGTCAACCGCGGCCTCAACTGCGTGAAGGGCTACTTCCTCTCCAAAATCATGTACGGCCGCGACCGTCTGGAACAGCCCATGCTGCGCATGCGCAACGGGGAATACGCCAAGGACGGCGACTTCACCCCCGTCTCCTGGGACCGCGCCTTCGACGAAATGGCGCGCCAGTGGAAAAAGACGCTCAAGGAAAAGGGCCCGACCGCCATCGGCATGTTCGGCTCCGGCCAGTGGACGGTGTGGGAAGGCTACGCGGCATCCAAGCTGATGCGGGCCGGCTTCCGCTCCAACAACCTGGACCCCAACGCCCGGCATTGCATGGCCTCGGCGGCGGTGACCTTCATCCGCGCCTTTGGCATCGACGAGCCCATGGGCTGCTACGACGATTTCGAGGAAGCCGACGACTTCGTGCTGTGGGGCGCCAACATGGCGGAAATGCACCCCATCCTGTGGACACGGCTGACGGACCGGCGGCTCAGCCACCAGGATGCGCGCATCACGGTGATGTCGACCTTCCACCATCGCAGCACCGACCTTTCCGACGACGCCGTCATCTTCCGCCCCGGCACCGACCTGGCGATCGCCAACTACATCGCCAACCACATCATCCAGTCGGGCAACGTGAACGAGGACTGGCTTCAGAAGCACTGCACCTTCCGGCGCGGCAACACCGACATCGGCTACGGCCTGCGGCCCGAGCACCCGTTGGAGATGAAGGCAGCGATGGCCCGCCAGGCGGCCGGATCGGACGAGATCGACTTCGAGGCCTACAAGCAGTTCGTGTCCGGCTACACGCTGGAAACCACCGCCGAACTGACCGGCGTGCGGGAAAGCCAGCTCAAGCGCCTGGCTGAAATCTACGCCGACCCGAACCGCAAGGTCATGTCGCTGTGGACCATGGGCATGAACCAGCATGTGCGCGGCGTGTGGATCAACCACCTCGTCTACAACCTGCACCTGCTGACCGGCAAGATCAGCCAGCCGGGCAACGGCCCGTTCTCGCTGACCGGCCAGCCCTCGGCCTGCGGCACGGCCCGCGAGGTGGGCACCTTCGCCCACCGCCTGCCCGCCGACATGGTGGTCACCGACGACGTCCACCGCGCCACCGCGGAAAAGATCTGGAGGATTCCCGAGGGCCTGCTCAACCCCGAGCCGGGCTACCATGCCGTCCTCCAGGACCGCAAGCTCAAGGACGGCGAGCTGAACTGCTACTGGGTCAGCACCAACAACAACCTCCAGGCCGCGCCCAACAACGCCAACGAAACCTGGATGGGCTACCGCAATCCGGAAAACTTCATCGTTGTCTCGGACGCCTACCCCACCGTCACCACCCAGGGCGCCGACCTGATCCTGCCGGCGGCGATGTGGGTGGAGAAGGAGGGCGCCTACGGCAACGCCGAACGCCGCACCCAGTTCTGGCACCAGTTGGTGGAGGCCCCTGGCGAGGCCAAGTCCGACCTCTGGCAGTTCGCCGAGTTCTCCAAGCGCTTCACCACCGATGAGGTGTGGCCCGAGGAGATCCTGGCCGCGAACCCCGAGTACCGCGGCAGGACCCTCTTCGAGGTGCTGTTCGCTAACGACACCGTGGCCGGCTACTCCAACGACGAGATCGAGGAGGGCTTCAACAATCACGAGGCCGAGGACTTCGGCTTCTACATCCAGAAGGGCCTGTTCGAGGAATATCGCGTCTTCGGCCTGGGCAAGGCGCACGACCTGGCGCCGTTCGACGTCTACCACGACGTGCGCGGCCTGCGCTGGCCCGTGGTCGATGTGGAGGAGACCCGGTGGCGCTTCAATGGCGCCTATGATCCCTACGTCCCCGACGGCGAGGACTACTATTTCTACGGCAACAAGGACGGCAAGGCCCGCGTCTTCGCCCTGCCCTACGAACCGCCGGCCGAGCCGCCGGACGACGAATACGACATGTGGCTGGTCACGGGCCGCGTGCTGGAGCACTGGCACTCGGGCTCCATGACCATGCGGGTGCCCGAGCTGTACAAGGCCGTGCCGCAGGCGCTGGTCTACATGCACCCCGCCGACGCCCGCGGGCGGGGCCTGCGCCGGGGGTCGGAGGTGCAGGTGGAAAGCCG
The DNA here is from genome assembly GCF_044803115.1 of Caenispirillum salinarum. GTDB lineage: Bacteria > Pseudomonadota > Alphaproteobacteria > Rhodospirillales > Rhodospirillaceae > Caenispirillum > Caenispirillum salinarum_A. The sequence goes on from NZ_CP085224.1 coordinate 3,282,638, forward strand.
GCGCGGCGCCATCCGCGCGCGGGTGGAGACGCGCGGACGCAACCGGCCGCCGGAAGGGGTCATCTTCGTGCCGTGGTTCGACAGCCGGGTGCTCATCAACAAGGTCACGCTGGACGCCACCGATCCGATCTCCAAGCAGACGGATTTCAAGAAGTGCGCCGTCCGGATCACCACGGTCTGAGGAAGGAGGCGCGCCATGTGGACCCGCAAGACCATCCTGTCGGCCGCCCTGGCACTGGTTGCCGCCGGCGCCGCCTCGGCCGCGCTGGCCCAGAGCGGACTGGAGGACGGCCTGGAGCCGACCCACCCGCTGACGGGGCCGAACCCAATGCCCCTGGTGACGCCGGCTGATCCCATGCCGCCCGAGGTCATCGACGAACAGCGGGTGCGGCGCGGCTATCCCGAGCAGCCGCCCGTCATCCCGCATTCCATCCGCGACTACCAGATCGACCTGAAGACCAACAAGTGCCTGACCTGCCATGCGCGGGAGTTCGCGCCCCGCGTACAGGCGCCCATGATCTCGGTCACCCATTTCATGGACCGTGACCAGCAGATGCTGGCCGGCGTCGCGCCCCGGCGCTACACCTGCCGGCAGTGCCACGTGCCCCAGACCAAGGCCGTGCCGCCGATCCGCAACACCTTCATGGAAGTCGGCACGCTGGCCACCGATGAGGCCCAGGGGGGCGGTGACTGATGGCGTGGCGGGATCGCTTGAAAACCCTGTGGCGGACCATACGGCGCCCGTCCCGCACGCTCAGCCTGGGCACGCTCACGCTGGGGGGCTTCGTGGCCGGCGTGGTGTTCTGGGGCGGCTTCAACACGGCGCTGGAGGCCACCAACACCATGACCTTCTGCACCAGCTGCCACTCCATGGAGAACTACGTCTACGCCGAGCTTCAGGGCACCATCCACGACACCAACCGATCCGGGGTGCGCGCCGGCTGTCCGGACTGCCACGTGCCGCACGAATGGACCGACAAGATCGCGCGGAAGATGAAGGCCTCCAAGGAAGTCTGGGGCTGGGTCTTCGGCACCATCGACGAGCCCGAGGAATTCGCCGCCCACCGCAAGGAGATGGCGCAGCGCGAGTGGAAACGGCTGAAGGCCAACAACAGCCTGGAATGCCGCAACTGCCACAGCGAAGGCGCCATGGACATCACGAACCAGGCGCCGCGCGCGGCGCGCGTCCACCAGGAATGGCTTTTTGCCGGCAAGGCGACGTGCATCGACTGCCACAAGGGCATCGCCCACAAGTTGCCCGACATGACTGGCGTGCCGCCGGGGTGGACCGATCCCGACCTGCCCTCGCCGGGCCGTCCGCAGGGGCCGGAAGAACGCTATGAGGATTAGGAGATCGCCATGAAGATCACCCTCACCGCCTCCGCCGCCGCGCTCGCGGCTGCGCTGACCGTCGCCTTCGCGCCGCCCGGCGCGCTGGCGCAATCCCAGGGCCAGACACAGTGGAACGCCGGCGAGCGCACCGTGGCCCAACGCACGGAGACCTACTCCACCGCCGACATCCAGCGCGCCCTGTCGGCGGCCGGCTACAACGCCGGCCCGGTCGACGGCATCATGGGACCCAGCACCCGGTCGGCCATCCAGGCCTTCCAGCGCGACAACAACCTGTCGGTCACGGGCAGCCCCAATTCGGCGCTCTACCGCGCGCTGGAGCGTCAGGGCTACCTGACCGCCCGCATGGCCTCGCCGCCTGCCATCGACGACGAGGGCGCCCGCGTGCGCGAGATCGAGCGGGGGCTTGCCCGCGCCGGTTATGATCCCGGCGCCGTCGACGGCCGCATGAACTGGGAGACCCGCAGCGCCATCCGCGCCCTGCAGCGCGACGCCGGCCTGCGCGCCACCGGCGAGATGAACGACGCCACCCTGAGCGCCCTGCGCGACCGCGCCGGGCGGCTGGCCGACGAGCCGCGCACCACCGCCGGCGACACGGTCAACCCGGCGCTGGTGGAGGACGTGCAACTGGCGCTCAGGCAGCGCGGCTATGACAGCGTGTCGGTGACCGGCGAGTTGGACGCCCGCACCCGCTCCGCCATCCGCGACGTCCAGCGCGAGATGAACCTGCCGCCGACCGGTCAGCCCTCGGCGGAACTGCTGGCGCTCATCGAGAGCCCGCAGGAGGAGGAGCCCGCCCCCACCCGCACGGCCGACGCCGTGGTCGAGCAGATCGAGATCGCGCTGGCCAACAAGGGCTACGACGTCGGCCCCATCAACGAGGCGGTGGAACCGGCAACGGCGGACGCCATCCGCACCTATCAGCAGCAGCGCGGGCTGCCGGTCGACGGCCAGCCGACCGAGCAGCTTCTGGCCGACATCCGCCAGTCGGACGTCCAGGCGCCGGAGGCCGAACCGCAGCAGGCCGAGGACCCGGCGCAGGAGTTGTTCCGCAGGCTGGGCGAACGGGCCCTGCGCGAAATCCAGGAGCGCTGACCGAGCCGCGACGGACGTGCCGCGCCGGGTGTCAGACCATACGGCGCAGCACGTCGTCGCGGTCGACGAAGTGGTGCTTGAGGGCCGCCAGCGTGTGCAGGGCGACCAGCGCCGCGGCCGCGTAGACGCTGTAGAAGTGCACGTCGGTCGCGATGTCCCGCATCGTGTCCGAAACGTCAACCACCGCCGGCACCGAGAACAGGCCGAAGACGGGCACGGGGTCGCCCGCCTCGGTGGAAATCAGGTAGCCGCTGACGGGCATCACCACCATCAGCGCAACCAGAACAAAATGCACTACGCGCGAGGCAATGAGGTCGAAGCGGGTCAGCGACAGCGGCGGCCGCGGCCGCCGGTTGACCAGCATCCAGCCCAGCCGCGCCACCACCAGCGCCAGCACGATGAGCCCCAGGCTGCGGTGCCATGACAGGCTGTCGTGGTAGAGGGGATCGTAGTAGGTCAGTCCCACCATGTACCAGCCCAGCCCGATCAGGCCGATGATCAGGACGGCGATGATCCAGTGGAACAGCTTGGCGACGAGGCCGTAGCGGTCCTCGGAATTGCGCAGCCGCATGACGGTCTCCCGGCCCATGGAAACGAAGGCCGGGGCGGCGCCCTGCGAAGGACGCGCCGCCCCGCTTTTGGCGGTTACTGCCGCACGCCTTCGATCATCAGGGTCATGTCCACGGTCTCGGCGGCCGGACCCAGGTCGTAGGAGATACCGAAGTCGTTGCGGTCGAGCGTCGTGGTGCCGATGAAGCCGGCGCGGTATCCGCCCCACGGGTCGTCGCCCTCGCCCACCTTCTCGACCTCGATCTCGATGGGCTTGGTGACGCCGTGCAGCGTCAGGTCGCCGGTCATGACGCCGCCGGACTCGTCGCCGGTGAAGCCGGTGCTGACGAAGCGCGCCTCCGGGTATTCGTCGACGTTCAGGAAGTCCTCGCCGCGCAGGTGCTTGTCGCGCTCGGCGTGGTTGGTGTCGACGCTGGCCGTCGGGATCACGACAGTGATGGCCTGGGCGCCCGCGCCCTGCTCCGGCGCATAGGTGAAGGTGCCGGAAACGTCGTTGAACCGGCCGTCCATGATGCTGAAGCCCAGGTGGGGGATCTTGAACTCGACGAACGAGTGCGCCGGGTCGATCTCGTACTCGGCAGCCTGGGCCAGGCCGGCGGTCATGGCAAGGGCGAGGCCGGCACCGGCCAGGGCGGTAACGCTGGAACGCAACATAAGGGTCATCCTCCGGAAATGGATCATGGCCCCAGGCTATGCGTTCTCCAGCCCGCGCGAAACAGGGCGATGGGCAACCAACTGTTTCCGCGAGGGAAACGATGAACGTCGACCGCCGCCTCAGCGCCGGCCAAGCAGAACGCCGGCCAGCGGGCTGAGGGCGAACAGCGCGACCGCCGCCGCCACCACCGACGGCCCCGCCGGCGTGTCCCAGTTGGCGCTGCCGACCAGCCCCAGCACCACGGCCGCCGCGCCCAGCCCGGCGGCGATGGTGGCCATGGCTTCCGGCGAGGCGGCGAAGCGGCGGGCCGTGGCGGCGGGAATGATGAGCATGGCGGTGATCAGCAGCACGCCGATGATCTTCATGGCGACCGCCACCACCACGGCGATCACCAGCATGAAGGCAACCTGAACGGCCGTCACCGGCACGCCCTCCGCCTGGGCGACCTCGGGCGAGACGGTGGCGGCCAGCAGCGGGCGCCACAGCCATAACAGCACCGCCAGCGCCGCCAGCCCGCCGCCCCAGATCCAGGCCAGGTCTGCGGGCATCACCGCCAGGATGTCGCCGAACAGATAGGCCATGAGATCGACGCGCACCGTTTCCATGCTCGCCAGCAGGATGACGCCCAGCGCCAGGGTGCCGTGGCTGAATATGCCCAGAAGCGTGTCCGAGGCGTGCCGTCCGCGCCGCCCCAGGATGGTCAGGAAGGCCACCAGCACCGCCCCCACGGCCATGATGCCGATCACCGGGTCGGCCCCCAGCAGCAGCCCGAGGCCGACACCCGTCAGCGCCGAATGCGCCACCGTGTCGCCGAAGTACGCCATGCGCCGCCACACAACAAAGCAGCCCAGCGGCCCCGCCACCAGGGCCACGCCCAGCCCGGCGGCCAGGGCGCGCAGGATGAAGTCCTCCAGCAGGATCATGGCGCGCCCTCCCCGATGCGGGCCGCGGAAACGTGGCCGTGGGTCGGATCGTCGCAGTGGGCCGGATCGTGGGGCGGCACGGGATTGCCGTGCAGGTCGTGGTCGTGGTCATGCTGGTGGCGGTAGATCGCCACCTCCGCCGCCAGGTCGCCGAACAGCCGGCGGTATTCCGGATTGCCCGCCACCGCCCGCGGCTCGCCGTGGCAGCAGACGTGGCGCTGCAGGCAGATCACCCGGTCGGTGGCGGCCATGACCACATGCAGATCGTGGCTGATCATCAGCACCGCGCAGTCGTGGCGCTCCCGCACGCGGCGGATCAGTTCGTAGATTTCCGCCTGGCCGGACTGGTCGACGCCCTGGGTCGGCTCGTCCAGCACCAGCAGGTCGGGGTCCCGCAGCAGAGCCCGGGCCAGCAGCACGCGCTGGGTTTCGCCGCCGGACAGTTCCGCCATGCTTTTACCCATGAGATGCGCCGCGCCGGTCTCGGCCAGCGCCTCTTCCACCTGCGCGCGGGACGCCCGGCGGGTGAGCGTCATCAGGCGCTTGACCGACAGCGGCAGCACCGGGTCGAGGTGCAGCTTCTGCGGCACATAGCCGAGCGTGAGGCCCGGCCGGCGCTCCACCGAGCCGGCATCGGCCGAAAGCAGGCCGATCAGCACGCGCACCAGAGTCGTCTTCCCGGCCCCGTTGGGGCCGACCAGGGTGACGATCTCGCCGGCGTTCACGTGGATGTCCACGCCGTCGAGGATGGTCTGGCCGTCGCGGGTGAACACCAGGCCGCGCGCGGCAATGAGGGGCTCTGTCATGCGGAAGCGGCGTCCGGGTCGGGGGTTTCGTCAGAACGGCAGCGGGGGCACAGGCCGTCGACCTCCACCACCGCGTCGAGCAGGGTGAAGCCGGCCGCCTCCGCCGCCGCGTCAAGATTGCGCGCCAGCCCGCCCGCGTCCAGTTCCGCCACGGCGCGGCAGTCCCGGCAGATGAGGAACTGCGGCCGGTGGGCGGCATCGGGCCAGGCGCAGCCGATGAAGGCGTTCACGCTGGCAAGGCGGTGGGCCAGCCCGTGATCCACCAGAAAGTCCAACGCGCGGTAGACGGCCGGCGGTGCCGGGCGCTTGCCCCCATCGTCGGTTTCCGCCAAGCGGTCGAGCAGATCGTAGGCCCCGACGGCGCGATGACCTTCGGCCAGCAGCAGCTCCAGCACCCGTTTGCGCAGGGGCGTGAGCCGGGCGCCGGCTTCGGCGCAGCGCGCTTCCGCCGCGTCCAGCCCGTGGGCGACGCAGGCGGCATGGTCGTGGTCGGGTGCCGGAAAGGGTGCGGCGGTGCGAAGGCGTGGGGGCATGGCAAAAAAGCATCTGGACAGGGCGGCGCTGGATAGCAATGTTATATTGTATCATTTATCTCCGCAACGCCCGTTTCAGGAGCCTTGTCCATGATCCGCCGCTTCGTCCTCGCCGCCGGAACCGCCGCCACTCTGGCCGCCGCAGCGCCCGCCCTGGCCGCACCGCCCGACGTGGTGGCGACCGTGCGGCCGCTGCATTCCCTGGCTGCGGCGGTGATGCAGGGCGTGGGGGAGCCGACGCTCCTGCTGCCGCCGGGCGCGAGCCCCCATGATTATTCGCTGAAACCCTCCGACGCTCGCGCCTTGGGCGAGGCGGATGTCGTGTTCTGGATCGGTGAGCCGCTGGAGGGCTTCCTCGCCAAGTCCGTGGACACATTGGCGGATGGCGCCCGCGTGGTGGCGCTGGCGAGCGCGCCCGACCTGACGCTGCTGCATGCCCGCGAGGGCGGCGTGTGGGAGGGCCACGATCATGGCCACGACAAACACAGCCACGACGAACACGGCCACGACGAACACGGCCACGACGAACACGGGCACGCGGAAGACCAAGCCGACGCCGGCGCCGGCCTGATCCCGCCCATGCCGGGGCTTGATGCCGACGCGGCCGAACTGCCCGGCGATACCGATAGCCACATCTGGCTCGACCCGCGCAATGCCGCCGCCATGGGCCGCGCCATGGCGGCTGTCCTGGCCGATGCCGATCCCGGCAACGCCGCCACCTATCGTTCAAATGCCAATGCGCTGGCCGCCGACCTCGAGGCGCTGGAAGCCGAGCTGCGCGGCCGCCTCGCGCCGGTCACCGCCGCGCCGTACATCGTCTTCCACGACGCCTACCACTACATGGAGCACCGGTTCGGCCTGTCTCCGGTGGGCTCCATCACCGTCGAACCCGGCCGCCCCATCGGCGCCCGCCGCCTTGCGGAACTGCGAGACACCGTGCAGGACCGCAACGCCGCCTGCGTCTTCGCCGAGCCGCAGTTCGAGCCACGCCTGATCGCCACCGTCACCGAGAACACCGACGCCCGCACCGGCGTGCTGGACCCGCTGGGCAGCGATCATGCGCCGGGACCGGACCTCTATGCCGCCCTCATGCGCGACATGACGGACGCTCTGGTCGACTGCCTGTCCGCCGGGTGAGCCCCCGCGGCTACGCCGGAAGGGTGCCCCCGGCATCCAATGCCCGTGCTAGCGTGTTTCTCCCATAGAAGAACAACAATGGGAGGCATGGATGAACACGGACCTGCTGCTGTGGCGCGCCATGGCGACGCACACCCGCCCCGCCCATCTGCGTCATGGCACCAGCCGCCGCCGCGCGCGGCGCCTGGGCCTCGGACGGCTTCTGCACCACCTGGCGCACATGCTGACGCCCAAGCCCGTGACGGGACCGGCCGCGCACGGTTGAGCCGCGCTCCCTCCACCGCTATAAGGGCGCCGAACTCATGAAGAGGGAGGCGCCCGCGTGGCGGAGGACATCGTCTGGCGCAACGAGCGCACGCCGGCCTCGGCGCGCTTCGGCGACGTGTACTTCTCCGCCGAGGACGGCGCGGCGGAAAGCCGTCACGTCTTCCTGGACGGCGTCGGCGCCCCCGACCTGTGGCGGGGCCGCGCACTGACCACCATCGGCGAGACCGGCTTCGGCACCGGCCTCAACTTCCTGCTGACCTGGAGGCTGTGGCGCGAGACGGCACCGGCCTCGGCACGCCTGCACTATGTGTCGGTAGAAGGATACCCGCTGTCGGCCGAGGCGCTGGCCCGCGCGCTGGCCGCCTTTCCCGAACTGGCCGAGGAGACCCGCGCGCTGGTCGCGGCCTGGCCCATCCTGCATCCAGGCCACCATCCGCTCGCATTGGACGGCGGGCGGGTGACCCTGCACCTGCTGCTGGGCCCCGTGGAGGACATGCTGGCCGGCGCCTCCGCCAAGGTGGATGCCTGGTACCTGGACGGCTTCGCGCCCAGCCGCAATCCCGAGATGTGGACGCCCGCCGTCTTCCATCACATGGCCCGCCTGTCGGCACCGGGGGCGCGGGTGGCGACCTTCACCGCCGCCGGGCAGGTGCGGCGCGACCTGACCGCCGCCGGGTTCAGCCTGGAGAAGCGTCCCGGCTTCGGCCACAAGCGCGAAAGCCTCGTCGGCCGGCTGTGCTCCGATGCCGTACCGCCCGCCGATCCCGCCCCCTGGTTCCGCCGCGCCGCCCCTGCGCCCGACGGCCCCGTCGCCGTCGTGGGCGGCGGCATCGCCGGGGCGTCCATGGCCAACGCGCTCAGCCGCGCGGGGCGCGATGCGGTGGTGCTTGAGGCCGGGCCGGCCCTGGCGCGGGAGGGCTCGGGCAACCCCTCGGCCCTGATGAAGCCGCGCCTGACGCCCGACGCCCAGCCCTACGGGCGCTTCCATGCCATGGCGTGGCTGCACGCCCTGCGGCTGTACGAAACCCTGCCGCCCGACGTCTGGCGCGAGGGCCGCGGCGTGCTGGTCGCCGCCCGCGACGAGGCCGAGGCCACCGCCCAGGCGCAACTGGCGGAGACCCTGCCCTGGCCGGAGGAGGCCCTGCGGCTCGTCGACGACGCGGAGGCGCGGGCCCTGGCGGGCGCCTCCGCCCCGTGCGGCGGCCTGTGGTACGGCCTGGCGGGCTGCCTGCACCCGGCCGTCCTCTGCCCCGCCCTGGCCGAGGGCGCCGACGTGCGCACGGGCGCGGCCGCCGGCGGCATAGAACGCACCGACGCCGGCACATGGCTGGTCCGCGATCCCGACGGCGCGCCGCTGCTGGAAGCCGCCGCCGTGGTGCTCTGCGCCGGGGCCGCCCTGCCCGACCTGTGGCCGGAGGCGCAGTGGCCGCTGGGCAAGAGCCGGGGGCAGATTTCCTTCCTGCCGGCCGTCGCGGACGGTCCGCGCGCCGCCCTCAGTTTCGGCGGCTACCTGACGCCGCCCTACCCCGGCGACGACGGCCGCATGGTCCACGCGCTGGGCGCCACCTACGACCGCTGGCGACACCGGACAGAGGACTTCCGCCCCCTGCGCGACGCCGACCACACGCGCAACCGGGACCTGCTGCGCCAGCACCTGCCGGAGCTGGCGGCGCGAATAGACACCTCGCCCGTCGGCGGCCGCGCGGGGCTGCGATGCACCATCCAGGACCACATGCCGCTCGCCGGCCCCGTCCACGACCGTCCGCACTTCCTGGACGCCTTCGACGCCCTGCACCACGGCCGCAAGGCGCCGCCCTTCCCCGAAGCACCGCTGCATGAGGGCCTGTTCGTCCTGGGCGCGCTGGGATCGCGCGGGTTCCAGACGGCACCGCTGGCCGCGGCCCGCGTGACAGCGGAGATCGCCGGCGCGCCGCTGCCGATGGATCGCGGCGTGGCCGACTCGCTCAACCCGGCGCGCTTCGACGTGCGCACGCTCAGGCGCCCTCCGCAGGCGCGGCATCGCCAGAAATAAGCGGCCGACAAACCCTTGAGAGTCAAGGGATGCACCAATCCGGGCGTGAGGGTCTGCCGTCAGGTCAGCGAGGACGGCTCCACCGTCGCCGGCAGGGTCCAGGTGCCGCCGAGGACGTCCCTGGTCATGCTCGCGACGTCCCGCAGTTCCGCCGTCAACTGATAGTCCGACGGCGCCGGGGCGGGTGCGGCGGCCGGTTGACCGGCGCCTCCCACCGCGCCGCCGGCGGCGTCCTGGGCCTCCATCCGCTCCCGCGCGGTCTTGCGCAGGGCGCCGATCTTCTTGTTCAGCTCGCCGATCTGCGGCTTGCTGACGGCCTTGCCGCCCACATAGATGGTCTGGCTGATGCCAAGAAGCCCCAGCAGCGCCGGGGAAAGCTCGAAGGTCGACAGGCCGAACAGCCCGGTGAACAGAAGCGACAGGCCAACCACCAGGCTGAACACAAGTGTCTGGAAGCGGTAGATGTCGAACTCGCCCTGCTCGGCCACCAGATCGCCGGCGGTCGGCTCCCGCCTTTCCGGCTGCCAGCCCTGGCGCTTGAGCCATGCCCAGTTCGATCCGCTCAGCCGACGCCGGCCGACAGCCGTCTGGTTGGCCGCCACGGCGCTGACGCCGGCGATCCCCAGCAACGTCAGCACGTCCGACGACAGGTCGCCCAGGACGCCGATGCGCAGCAACACGTAGATCAGCAGCCCGGAAATGATCAGCGTGAAGAACAGGATCTGCAGCTTGGAAATGCTGGCTCGGCCATCCACGCCCGCCGTCAGCCTCAAGGGATTGATGGTGAACCCTGCCGTGGTGGCCGATGCGACCATCAGGCAGGCGCCCAGGTACAGTAACACCACCGCCGCCACCGCCAGGCTTCCGGCCATCAACGGCTCGCTCACGCCGGTGTCGGTGCGGGCGATGAAGGTGATGGCGGCCGGCTGGTCCGCGCCGGGATCGGACCAGCCCACGACATAGACGGTGTAGCTGGGCCAGATGGCCCAGAGTTCCTTAAGCGGCTCCAGAATGGCGACAACCTCCGGCCCGTTTGCCCCTTGGGACTGCCCCATGCGGCGCATCCCCTGCAAGCGGCCGGTATCCGTTTCCACGGCATAGACGCGAAGCAGGCTGCCGGCATCGCCCTGGCGCTCGACCGACAGCCGAACCGGCGAGCCGGCCGGCAGCATGTTCAGGTCGCCGGCCCCGTCGCCGGCCTCGGCCAGGGCGGAACGGATTTCCAGCGCCTGGACCGCCATGGCGGCGGCGGCGACGCGCAGGTCGTCGGCGGTCGCCGCGGCAGGGCCGCAGAGGGCCTGCTCCACCCTGGTCAGCCGCTCTGCCGCACCATCCGCCCCCGGCCGCGCCTGCGCCTGAATGTCCGCCTGCGCCGCCGCCGGTCCCGTCCCCAGCAGCAGCGCCGCCAACAGCAGCAGCGGCATCGCCAGCCCTGTCCGAAGGCCTCGGGTCCGCCCGGTCGAACCGCCCGCCGCCGCAGTGTTTCGCATGGTCATGCCCCCCTATCCTCAGGCGCCGCCCCTCCGGCCCCGCCCGTAAAAGGAGAAATTTATTCATGACTATCGTCAAGAGGAAGCGAATTCGACGACCTGTGCGGGCCTGGTCAAAGCAGCGCGCGTACCGCCTGGGACCATGCGGAACCGCCCCAGCGGCGACGGCGCCCGCAGCCGGGAGACGCAACCCAGAGAAACATTGCGGGCAATCAATAAACCCAAAGTAACAAAGCCATTTGCGCTTCGACTCCAGAGCCCATTGCGTCATCCGCGCAAACGATTGCGCGCCGCTGCGCCCAATTCGGCGGCGTTCGGCGGTTTACCTATACGTCACCGAATGGTTTTGCACCGCAGCATGTTCATCAAATGATCCGCACAATCCGGTGTGCGGCGCAAAAAGCGTAATGATCATGGCGGCTTGCACGATGACTTCGGCAGAAAATTACCCCAATTCGCTATTTCGGCGGCTTCGTATCCGCGCTAGGCTATCGCCTTCGTTGACGTGTACGACAGCCGGACGGTCCGTGGCGGGGGAGGCACCCCGACGGATGCGAAAAAAAGATCAAGAAATGCGCGCCCGGGAGGCCGCGGTCATCCGCACCGTTACTTCACGACACCATTTCGAGGACGACGTATGAAAACTCTGAAGCTCGCCCTTGCCGCCGGCGCCGCCCTGACCATCATGGCCGGCGCCGCCCAGGCGAAGACGCTGGTGTACTGCTCCGAGGCCAGCCCCGAGGGCCTGAACCCGGTCTTCTACACCGCCGGCACCACCTTCGACGCCACGTCGGTGCCCATGTACGACCGCCTGGTGGAGTTCAAGCAGGGCACCACCGAGATCGAGCCGGGCCTGGCGGAAAGCTGGGAGGTCTCCGAGGACGGCAAGACCATCACCTTCAACCTGCGCAAGGGCGTGACGTGGCACTCCAACGACGTCTTCACGCCGTCGCGCGAGTTCAACGCCGACGACGTGATCTGGTCGTTCGAGCGCCAGATGAACCCCGAGCACCCGTACCACAAGGTCGGCGGCGGGTCTTACGAGTACTTCAACGCCATGTCCATGCCGGACCTGCTGGAGCGCGTTGAGAAGGTGGACGACCACACGGTCAGATTCCACCTGAGCCGCCCCGAGGCGCCGATGATCGCCAACCTGGGCATGGACTTCGCCTCCATCTTCTCGGCCGAATACGCCGATGCCATGCTGGAAGCCAACACGCCCGAGATGGTCGACAACAACCCGATCGGCACCGGCCCGTTCGAGTTCCAGATGTACCAGAAGGATGCCATCATCCGGTACGCCGCGAACGAGGACTACTGGGCCGGCCGCACCCCGGTCGACAACCTGGTCTTCGCCATCACGCCCGACGCCAGCGTCCGCTACGCCAAGCTGAAGGCCGGCGAATGCCACGTCATGCCCTATCCCAACCCGGCCGACGTCGGGCAGATGCGGGATGAGGACGGCATCATCGTGGAAAGCCAGGAAGGCCTGAACGTCGGCTACCTGGCCTACAACACGGAAAAAGAGCCCTTCACCGATGCGCGCGTGCGCAAGGCGCTGAACATGGCGATCAACAAGGACGCCATCATCGACGCCGTGTTCCAGGGCGCGGGCAAGGAAGCGAAAAACCCGATCCCGCCGACCATGTGGTCCTACAACGAAGAGATCGAGGACGACCCGTACGATCCGGAAGCGGCCAAGAAGCTGCTGGCCGAGGCGGGCTTCGCCGATGGCTTCAAGACCAACATCTGGGCAATGCCGGTGCAGCGCCCGTACAACCCCAACGCCCGCCGCATGGCTGAAGTCATCCAGTCCGACTGGGAGAAGATCGGCGTCGAGGCCGAGATCGTCTCCTACGAGTGGGGCGAGTACCTGAAGCGCTCCAAGGACGGCGACCACCAGACCGTGCTGCTGGGCTGGACCGGCGACAACGGCGATCCGGACAACTTCCTGGCCGTGCTGCTGAGCTGTGACGCCGTCGGCGCCTCCAACCGCGCCCGCTGGTGCGACGAGGAGTTCGACAACCTGGTCATGGAAGCCAAGACGGAAACCGACCAGGCCAAGCGTATCGAGCTGTACGAGCAGGCCCAGGTCCGCTTCAAGGATCAGGCGCCGTGGGCCACCATCGCGCACTCCGTCGTCTTCATGCCCATGCGCGAAGAGGTCAAGAACTACAAGATCTCGCCGCTGGGCAAGCACGACTTCTACGGCGTCGACCTCGCCGAGTAAGGTCGAAATGCGGCAGAAGGGTTGACCTACATCCTCCGGTGTAGTATACCTTCCGCCCAATAGGAACGGGGGAGGACGGATACGCCCTCCCCCGTCTCCGTTTTCGCTTTCTTTTTGTTCGTGACCGTCGGTGGCGCCGCATCGGGGCCGCGCGACTGGTCTTTGTATTGCGCGACATTTCCGCGCGCAGTCCGCCGCCCCTGAACGCCCCCGTTGCACGCACGGGGCGCGCGGCCGGCGCCGAGAAAGTACGAGGACCCATGCTCGGCTTCTTCATCAAACGCCTCGGTCTGGTGGTGCCCGCCTTCATCGGCGTGACCGTCCTGACCTTCGCGCTGATCCACCTCATCCCCGGCGACCCGGTGCTGATGCTGGCGGGTGAGCGCGGCATCGACCCTGAACGCTATGAACGCCTGCGCGCGCAACTGGGGCTCGACCAGCCCCTGGTCGTGCAGTACTGGAACTACATTTCCGGTGTGCTGCAGGGTGATCTGGGCAACAGCATCGTCACCAAGAAACCCGTCATCGACGAGTTCCTGACGCTGTTCCCCGCCACCATCGAGCTGACCATCTGCGCCATCATCTTCGCCGTCGGCGTCGGCCTGCCGGCGGGCATGCTGGCCGCCGTGAACCGGGGCAAGACGCTGGATCACGTGGTCATGACGACCAGCCTGACCGGCTATTCCATGCCCATCTTCTGGTGGGGCCTGCTGCTCATCATCCTGTTCTCGGTCACGCTGGGATGGACGCCCGTGTCGGGCCGCGTCTCGGTGATGTTCTGGATCGAGCCGATCACGGGCTTCCTGCTGATCGACACCATCCTGCAAGGCAACTGGGATGCCTTCTGGTCGGCGGCACACCACCTGGTGCTGCCCGCCATTGTGCTGGGGACGATCCCGCTGGCCGTCATCGCCCGCATGACACGCTCGGCCATGCTGGAGGTGCTGCGCGAGGACTACGTCCGCACCGCCCGCGCCAAGGGCGTGGAGCCCCGGCGCGTCATCATGGTGCATGCCCTGCGCAATGCACTCATCCCGGTGATCACGGTCATCGGTCTTCAGGTCGGCGTGCTGCTGGCCGGCGCCATCCTGACCGAGACCATCTTCAGCTGGCCGGGCATCGGCAAGTGGCTGGTCGAGAGCATCAACCGCCGTGATTATCCCGCCATCCAGGGCGGCATCATGCTGGTCGCCACGGTCATCATCATGGTCAACCTGCTGGTCGACGTCCTCTATGGCGTCGTCAATCCCCGCATCCGGCACCAGCGGTAAGAGGCGCGGAACCGACATGACCGACACCTACAAGAACGTCGACGTGGCCGAGGCCGCCGCCGATCATGCCGCCGAGGTGGCCGAGGCGCACGAGGCTGCGGCCATCGCCGGCTCGCCCAAGCACCCCATCGCCGAGTTCTGGGAATACTTCACCGAGAACAAGGGCGCGCTGGCGGGCCTGATCTTCATCGTGATCCTGGTCCTGACCGCCCTGTTCGCGCCCTGGATCGCGCCCCACAGCCCCATCGAGCAGTACCGCGACGCACTGCTGCTGCCGCCCGGATGGGCCGACGGCGGCACCTGGCGGTTCCCGCTGGGCACCGACGATGTGGGCCGCGACATCTTCTCGCGCATCATCTGGGGCTCGCGCCTGTCGCTGTTCGTCGGCGTCATCGTGGTGACGCTGTCGCTGGCCGCGGGCATCGTGCTGGGCCTGATGGCCGGCTACATGCGCGGCTGGGTCGACGTGGTCGTGATGCGCCTGATGGACATCATGCTGGCCATCCCGAGCCTGCTTCTGGCCATCGCGGTCGTCGCCATCCTGGGTCCCGGCCTTGAAAACGCGATCATCGCCATCGCCATCGTCGTGCTGCCCCACTACGTGCGCCTGACGCGAGCGGCTGTCATCACGGAAAGCAGCAAGGACTACGTCACCAGTTCGCGCATCGCGGGCGCCTCGACCTCGCGGCTGATGTTCAACACCATCCTGCCGAACTGCATGGCGCCGCTGATCGTGCAGGCGACGCTGGGCTTCTCCACCGCCATCCTGGACGCCGCCGCGCTCGGCTTCCTGGGCCTGGGCGCCCAGCCGCCGACGCCGGAATGGGGCTCCATGCTGGCCGACAGCCTCCAGTTCGTGCAGCGCGCGTGGTGGGTGGTGACCTTCCCCGGTCTTGCCATCCTGCTGACGGTGCTGGCCTTCAACCTCATGGGCGACGGCCTTCGCGACGCCCTGGATCCGAAGATGAAACGCTGATGCCTTTGCTCGACATCCAGAACATGACCGTGGAATTTGGCGAGGAATCCTCGCCGTTCCGCGCCGTCGACGGCCTGTCGCTTACCGTCAACGAGGGCGAAGTGGTGGGCATCGTCGGCGAATCCGGCTCCGGCAAGTCCGTCTCGTCGCTGGCGACCATGGGCCTGGTGGCCTACCCCGGCCGCGTCACCGCCGACCGGATGCACTTCGCCGGCCAGGACCTCCAGGCCATGAGTGCCCGTAAGCGCCGCAAGCTGACGGGCTCCGAGATCGCCATGATCTTTCAGGAACCCATGACCAGCCTGAATCCCTGCTTCACGGTAGGCTGGCAGATCATGGAGGCCCTGAAGATTCACGAAGGCGGCAGCAGGAAGGAGCGCCGCGAGCGCGCCGAGGACCTGCTGCGCCTGGTCGGCATTCCCGATCCCGGCCGCCGGCTCTCGGCCTTTCCGCACCAGATGTCCGGCGGCATGAGCCAGCGCGTCATGATCGCCATGGCGCTGGCCTGCAATCCGCGCCTGCTGATCGCCGACGAGCCCACCACGGCGCTCGACGTGACCATCCAGGCGCAGATCATGGACCTGCTGCTGGACCTCCAGCAGCAGCGCGGCATGGGCATGGTGCTCATCACCCACGACCTGGCCGTGGTGGCCGAAGCCGCCCACCGCGTCGTGGTGATGTACGCCGGCCAGGTTGTGGAGACCGGCACGGTGCCGGAAGTCTTCGAGCACCCGCGCCATCCCTACACCCAGGCGCTGCTGGCATCCCTGCCGGAGAACTCGGTGGGCCGTGACCGCCTGCAGACCCTGCCGGGGGTGGTGCCCGGTGCCTACGACCGGCCGCACGGCTGCCTGCTGCACCCGCGCTGCCCCTACTCGCAGCGCCACTGCCGCGAGGAGCAGCCCAAGCTGTTCGGCGAGGGCCCGTTCCGCCACCGCTGCTTCTATCCGCTCGACGATGAGGGGAACCCGACCTATGACTGACGCCGACACCAAGGCGCCCGCCCTTCAGAAGGTGAAGGCCCCGGCCGACGGCCGGCCTCTGCTGGAAGCGCGGGAGCTGACCAAGCACTATTCGGTGCCGCGCGGCATGTTCAAGGAAGATGCCACCGTCCGAGCCCTGGACGGCGTGTCGTTCCGCCTGCACGCGGGCCGCACGCTGGCCGTCGTCGGCGAGTCCGGCTGCGGCAAGTCGACGCTGGCCCGCCAGGTGACGCTCATCGAGCAGCCGACCGCCGGCGACTTCCTGCTGGAGGGCGAGAACCTGGCCGGGGCGGCGCCTGAAAAGCTCAAGAAGGCGCGCACCAAGGTGCAGATCGTCTTCCAGGACCCCTACGGATCGCTGAACCCGCGCAAGAAGGTCATGTCGATCCTGGAGGAGCCGCTGGTCATCAACACGAAGATGAGCCAGGAGCAGCGCCGCGACCGCGCCCAGGAGATGATGCGCGTGGTCGGCCTGCGGCCCGAGTTCGCGGCCCGTTATCCGCACATGTTCTCGGGCGGCCAGCGCCAGCGCATCGCCATCGCCCGCGCGCTGATGCTCAACCCCCGCGTGGTGGTGGCCGACGAGCCGGTTTCGGCGCTGGACGTGTCGGTCCAGGCGCAGGTGCTGAACCTGCTCATGGACCTGCAGGAAGAGTTCGGCGTCGCCTACCTGTTCATCTCCCACGACCTGTCGGTGGTGCAGCACATCGCCGACGACGTGCTGGTGATGTACCTGGGCAATGTGGTGGAGCACGGCCCCAAGGAGGCCATCTTCGCCGAACCCGCGCATCCCTACACTCGTGCGCTCATGGCCTCGACGCCCAAGATCCGGGCTGCCGAGCGGGCGCAGAAAGTGGCGCTGACGGGCGAGCTGCCCTCGCCCATGAACCCGCCGTCGGGCTGCCGCTTCCACACCCGCTGCCCCTTCGTGATCGACCGCTGCAAGAGCGAGATCCCCAAGGTGCGCGACGTGGCCGGGCGCGGCGTCGCCTGCCACCGTGCGGAAGAGGTGCTGGCAGGCACGGCGTGATACGCGGGCGACGACTGTACGATTTCAGGCATCGCCCGGTATGAGAGCGATCCAGACCGCTTCCAGCCCGTGAAACAGGGGAGGCACCGCGCGGTGCCTCCCCTTTCTTCTGCCCTTCGCCCCTCGGCGGCGCTTCAGACCCCACGACGCCGGGCGGCGGCGCCCAGGCCCAGGAGACCCAGCGCCACGCCCAGCAGCGACAGCATGCCCGGCTCGGGCACCTGCGCGAGCTGGAACGGAACGCCGGGCGACCCCGGATTCTCGATGGGCAGCGTCGGATCGCCGTTGCCGGGATTGTCGGGACGGTTGTCCAGGCCCGGCGGGTCCGGCGGCGTGACCTGTGCCGCCGGGGGCGGATTGAAGACCACTGGCTCGGGCCCGCCGTTCTCGCCCTGGCCGCCGCCGCCGGCGCCCGCACCGGCGCCGGTCTCTGTGCCGGGCCCTTCCGGAGTCTCCACCGGCGGCGCCGCGGGCGTGAAGCCGGGCGCGGACGGGCCGCCGCCACCACCGCCGCGACCGAAGCCGCCGCCGCCGCCAAAGCCGCCACCGCCACCCCAGCCGGCGCCTCCGCCACCGCTTCCACCGCCCCCGCCTGAGCGGAAGCTGTAGGACCCGCCGGAACCGCCCAGGCTGAAGCTGCGCGCCGAAGCCTCGAGCCACGAGAAATCGTCCGACAGGCGCGCGAGGCCGCCGTTGGACGCCACGAGCGCGGTGCCGCCAAGCATGTCCGGCGCCGGCGGCGGCTCGGGCGGCAGCGTCAGATAGCCAAGGCCCGAGATGCGTTGGCGCGCCCAGTCGTCCCACAGGTCGTCGGACAGCGCGCTGCGGGACGGCAGGCGCAGGACCTGAGCCGTGCTGCCGGGCTCCAGCAGAGCCAGCGTCTGGGCCTCGGCCGTGTCGCCGGTGCCGCTGCCGACATGCGCCACGGCCCCGGCAACCAGGGCAAGGCCCAGCACACAGGCTCCCGAACCGACAACCCAAAGCGTCCGACGTTGCATCCTGATCCCTCCGATACGGTGGTGACGAGCCCTTGGGCGGCCCTTTGTTCGTCCCCTGCCTTGCAGGCCGCGTGCCAACTGCTGTGACCGTGCGGAAACAAGGACGCCTCGATCCTTTTGGTGACATGGGCCTGTCAAGCGCTCCGACGCATTTCGGCGTTACTGGAGACATTTCGGCGCGGCATCTTCCGCTGCCGGATGCGCGCTACCCCGTCCGACCCGGACAGTGCGGCACGCCTGTCGGCGCGGCGCAGCAACATGCGGATGATCCACCACCTACACCATCGGAACCCGCGGGCTCCCTTGGTTTGGTGCAGTGCGACACCATTCTTCGGCGGCGGCCTGTAAGGTCGGGCCGCAGCCGCGATCCGCTGGCAGAGGCCGCGCCACGTCTTTCGGTGAAAATCGATACGTCAACCGGGGAAAGCCGCCGTCCGGCGCAGCCGAGACATCCGGCGATCGGAAAAATCATCAAGCAAAAACAGACGCTTGACGTGACGCCGCAGGGTCTTCACGCGCCGTAGGACGCACGACCTTGGACGCAGGTGCGGTGTCCGTCGCTTGGCTGTAAAAACATCCGACATCCGCCGGAGGGACAGGGCATCATCCCAGCCTGAGGCGCCACCGCGGTGGAGCCTCGGCGGCCCTTTGCGCAAAGGAAAACCGGCGCCCCTTGCGGAGCGCCGGTTTCCGTAACTTTCGCAGGATCGAAAGGCGTCGGGATTAGCCGACGATCTCGACCTCGGCGAAGAAGAACGACACCTCGCGGGCGGCGTTTTCCAGGCTGTCGGAGCCGTGCACGGAGTTCGCCTCGATGCTCTCGGCGAAGTCCTTGCGGATGGTGCCCTCGGCGGCGTTGGCCGGGTTGGTGGCGCCCATGATCTCACGGTTCTTGGCAACCGCGTCCTCGCCCTCGAGAACCTGCACCACGACCGGGCCGGACATCATGAAGGTGACCAGCTCGTTGAAGAACGAGCGCTCGCGGTGCACGTCGTAGAACGCCTCGGCCTGGGCCTTGGTCAGCTGGATGCGCTTCTGCGCGACGATGCGCAGGCCGTTCTCCTCGAACCGGGCGTTGATCTTGCCGGTCAGGTTGCGACGGGTGGCATCGGGCTTGATGATCGAGAGCGTGCGTTCGATAGCCATTGCGGTATCCTTGGGGTCTGTTATGCGGCCAGCGGCCGGCAGCCCTGGCGCCGCGCCGCCCGGAACTGCGGGAACGACTCGTGCGCGGACTTGCAACCGGCCGCAAACGGTGCGCGGTTATAACGGAGCCATTCCGCCCTGACAACCGTCAATCCGTTACGAATTGTCCATATCGCCGTCACCGGGGCAGGAAGCGGATGGCGCCATACCACGCGCGGGCCTCGGCATCCCGGTCGTCGCAATCGGTCATGATGGCGACCGCGTCGACCTCCTCGGGCGCCGACCCGTGAAAGCGGCGGAAATCCTCGGCCACGTCGCGGCGCTCCGTCACCCAGGCGCCGGGCTCGGGCGGCGGGCCGGAGCGCACGGCCACCATGTGCGCCTGGCTCGCATAGGCGTTCTCCCAGTCCGCGCCTTCCGGCGCGGCGCTCGCCCAGACGTAGTTCACGGCGCGGCTTCGCCACGGCAGCAGGCCCCCGTCCTTCACCACATAGAGGCGCGCGGGATAGTCGTCGCCGGCCTTCGTGTCCTCGGCGGGCCCGTCTGCGGGAAAGGTCTCGTCAACCCGCCAGGACCATTCCAGCACCGGCGTCTCGCGCAGGTCGATGGGCCGTTCCAGGAACAGGCCCGAGGCGGCGTCCCGGCAGGTCGCCCGCACGGCCACCCGGCCCTGAACGGCGTCCAGGGCATAATCCGTCTCGCCCTGGAAGCTCTTGGCCTGCCACTGCATGATGTCGGCGGGCTCGGCCGTCACCGCCAGCGCCGGCGCGGTGGTCAGCAGCGGAAACAGGGAAAGCAGGGTCGGCAGATCGCGGCGGGACATGGGCACCTTCCCTTCCTTCATTCGGCGGCCGAATTGTTCCGGCGGCGCTTGTCGGGCGTCCTGGACCCGGGCGTCCGGCACTCGGCGCGGAAGGCACGGACCAGCGCGACACTTGCCACCACCAGCAGGACGGACATGGGCAGTCCCAGCGAAATGGCGGCATTCTGCATGGCGGTCAAGCCGCCGAGCACCAGCAGGATACCCGCCACTGCGCCCTCGGCACAGGCCCAGAAGACGCGCTGCGGCTTGGGCGGATCGGGATGTCCGCCGGAGGTGACCATGTCGTCCACCAGCGAGCCCGAATCCGACGACGTGATGAAGAATATGATGATGACAAGCGTGCCGACGGCGGTGGAGACCGTCGCCAGCGGCAGATGGTCCAGCGTCGCGTGCAGAGAGATGGCCGGCGTCTCGATGACCCGCTGGGCAAGGTCCACGCCGCGCTCGATCTCCAGGCTCAGGGCAGTGCCGCCGAACACGGCAAACCAGGCGAAGCTGGCGGCGGTGGGCACCAGCAGCATGGCGGTCACCATCTCGCGCACGGTGCGCCCTCGCGAGATCCGGGCGACGAAGACGCCGACGAAGGGCGACCAGGAAATCCACCAGCCCCAGTAGAACAGCGTCCACGTCGCCTGCCAGCCGCTCGGGTCCTTCAGGTCGAGGCGCAGGCTGGTGACCGGCAGGGTCTGGAGATAGATGCCAAGGCCGGAAACGAAGGTCTCCGCGATGAACAGCGTCGGCCCGGCGATCAGCACGAACAGCCACAGGCCGCCCGCCAGCCACAGGTTCGCCATGGACAGGCGCCGCACGCCGCCCTGCAGGCCGATCACCACCGACAGCGTCGCCACCGCCGTGATGCTGGCGATGATGATGAGCTGCATGGTGACATTGCTGGGGATGCCCAGGAACCGCGTCAACCCCTCGTTGATCTGCATGGCACCCAGCCCCAGCGACGTCGCCACGCCCAGCAGGGTGCCCACCGTGCAGAGGATGTCGGTGGCATGGCCGACGGGGCCGTGGATACGGTCCCCGATCAGCGGATACAGGACAGATCGCGGTGCCAGCGGCAGGCCCTTGCGGAAGTGGAAGAACGCCAGCCCCAGCGCCAGGATCAGATAGATCGCCCAGGGGTGCAGGCCCCAGTGGAAGAAGGTGTAGCGCAACGATTGGCGCAGGGCTTCGGCCGTGCGCGGATCGGCGTCGGGCGGCTCCAGGTAGTGGGTCAGCGGCTCCGCCACGCCCCAGAACACCAGTCCGATGCCCATGCCGGCGGCGAACAGCATGGTCAGCCAGGCGATGGTGCCGAATTCCGGCCGCTCGTCGTCCCGCCCCATCCGCAGCCGCGCATGGCGCGACACGCCGAGCCAGATCGCGAAGACCAGAAAGCCCGTGGCCGCCAGCAGGTAGTACCAGCCGAACAGATGGGAAATCCCGGTGCGCAGGGTCTTGAAAATGGATGCGGCGGTGTCGGTGTACAGACCGCCGAACAGGCAGAACGCCACCACCACCGTCGCCGAACCGAAAAAGACGGTCGGCTGCATCTTGGAGGTAAGCCGGGCGAAGGTGATCTTCCGCATGGTCGCTCAACGCCAACGGCGCGGAGCAGTTGCGGAATGTCACCGCTCCGTCTACTCCACCTCGCGCCGTACGACCCAGAGCATCAGGCTGTGCGGGTCCAGGATCACCGTGTCGCCTTCCTTGCCGGTTTCCATGGGCTCGCCGCCCTTTTCCGCGAACGCCGGGTTCTTGGCCGTGTCCACCAGCTTGAGCCACGGCCGTCCGCCGTGCGGCGCGCCCGATGGCAACACATGCTCGATGGCCTGGTCGGAGGCGTTCATCATCACCAGGAAGGTGTCGTCGGGCTCGGGCTCCCCACGTGGGGTCAGGTGGAAGTTGCCGGCTTCGCCCGACAGCACGAAGCGCAGCGTCTTGGCGTGGCCGTCGCCCCAGTCGTCCTCGGTCACTTCCGTGCCGTCCGGGCGCTGCCAGGTGATGTCCTTGACCTCCGTCCCCGGAATGATGCGTCCGTGGAAGAAGCGGGAGCGGTGGAAGACGATGTGGTCGCGCCGCAGTTGCACCAGCCGCCGGGCGAAGTCCAACAGGTCGTGGCCTTCCTCGTCGATGCCCTCCCAGTCGACCCAGCTGATTTCGTTGTCCTGGCAGTAGGCGTTGTTGTTGCCGCCCTGGCTGCGGCCGAACTCGTCGCCGGCCACGATCATGGGCACGCCCTGGGAGAGCAGCAGCGTCGCCATCATGTTGCGCATCTGGCGCCGGCGCAGGTCGCGCACCTCGGGATCATCGGTCGGCCCCTCGACGCCGCAGTTCCACGAGCGGTTGTCGTCGCTGCCGTCGCGGTTGTCTTCCTTGTTGGCCTCGTTGTGCTTGCCGTTGTAGCTGACCAGGTCGCGCAGGGTGAAACCGTCGTGGGCGGTGACGAAGTTCACCGACGCCCACGGCCGACGCCCCTGGTGGTCGTAGATGTCCGACGATCCCGACAGGCGCGAGGCCAGGTCGCCGATGCGCCCCGGCTCGCCGCGCCAGAAGTCGCGCACCGTGTCGCGGTAGCGGTCGTTCCACTCTGCCCAGCCCGGCGGGAAATTGCCCACCTGATAGCCGCCGAGCCCCGTGTCCCACGGCTCGGCGATCAGCTTGGCGGCGGACAGCACCGGGTCCTGCGCCACGGCGTCGAGGAACCCGGCATGGCGGTTGTAGGGGCCTTCCACGCGGGCAAGCGTCGTCGCCAGGTCGAAGCGGAAGCCGTCGACGCGCATGTCCTCCACCCAGTAGCGAAGCGAGTCCGTGACCATGCGCAGCACGTAGGGGTGCCGCAGTTCCAGGGCGTTGCCGGTGCCGGTGAAGTCGTTGTAGTACCGCTCGTCGCCATCCATCAGGTAGTAGTAGGACCGGTTGTCGATGCCCCGGAAGCACAGCGTCGGGCCCATGTGGTTGCCCTCGGCGGTGTGGTTGTAGACGACGTCCAGGATCACCTCGATCCCGGCATCGTGCATGATCTGCACGAAAGTCTTGAAGGCACGCGGATCATCGCCCGGCAGGTAGTCCGGGTGGGGCGCGAAGAAGCCGATGGAGTTGTAGCCCCAGTAGTTCCGCAGTCCCCGGTCGATGAGATGGCGGTCCTGGATGAAGGCGTGCACCGGCAGAAGCTCCACCGACGTCACGCCCAGTTCGCGCAGGTGCTCGACCACCGACGGATGGGCCAGCCCCTCGAAGGTGCCGCGCACGGGCTCGGGCACCTCGGGATGGCGCATGGTGAAGCCGCGTACGTGCATCTCGTAGACGGTGGTTTCGTGGGCAGGCGTCGGCTCCTTGGGGTTGCCCCAGGTGAAGGCGGGGTCGACGACGCGGCATTTCGGCATGAAGGGCGCGCTGTCGCGGGTGTCGAAGGACAGGTCCTCCTTCTCGTCGCCGACGACATAGCCGAACAGGGCGTCGTCCCATTGCAGGCCGCCGTGAAGGGCCTTGGCATAGGGATCGAGCAGCAGCTTGTTGTGGTTGAAGCGGTGCCCGTTCTCCGGCTCGTAGGGGCCGTGGACGCGGTAGCCGTACAGCGCGCCGGCGCGGACGTCGGGCAGATACCCGTGCCAGATCTCGTTTGTGTACTCGGGCAGTTCGACACGGGCGATCTCCTCGCGTCCGTCGTCGCTGAACAGGCACAACTCGACTTTTTCCGCGTGGGCGGAAAACAGGGCGAAATTCGTGCCCGAACCGTCGAAGGTCGCTCCCAGCGGGTGCGGGGAACCGGGCCAGACACGGGGGGTGAACGACGCCATGGACAACTCCGGGAAAACGCGGTGGGACCAAGCCCTTCAACGGGCGGCGGCGGCGCTGCGTTTCGGCGCGTCGCATCCGAGGCACCCGCCCATGTTGCGGCGGGCGCCCCGCTTCACCATCATGACGCGCCTTGTTGACAGGGAGAACCCATCAAATGGACATGATCGACCAGGGGCCGAAGGACGCCCCGCTGACCGTCGCGCTCGCCCACGGTGCCGGCGCGGCCATGGACACGCCCTTCATGGACACCATTGCCGAAGGCCTGGCGGCGGACGGCTGGCGCGCCGTGCGGTTCGAGTTTCCCTACATGGCCCAGCGCCGCGCCGGCGGCTCGAAGCGGCCGCCCGACCGCCAGCCCGTGCTGCTGGACACCTGGCGCGCCGTCATCGCCGGGTTGGGAGATCCATCGCGGATCGTCATCGGCGGCAAGTCCATGGGCGGGCGCATGGCGAGCCTGATCGCCGACGAGGCCGGTGTGGCGGGGCTGGTGTGCCTGGGCTATCCGTTCCATCCGCCCGGCAAACCCGACCGCCTGCGCACCGCGCACCTGGAAACGATCGAGACGCCCACGCTCATCTGCCAGGGCACGCGCGACACCATGGGCGGCCGCGACCTCGTGGCGGGGCTGCGGCTCTCGCCGGCCATCCGCCTGCATTGGGCAGAGGACGGCGACCATTCCCTCAAACCACGCAAGTCTTCAGGCCGTGACAACGTGGTGAATCTGGCCGAATGCGTGACGGCCATCACCGATTTCCTGAGGGAACTGAAGATGTAAACCTCTCACGTTTCTGATATAAAGTGGTGTATGAGTACGTTTGGCGCGGATGCACACCACCATCCGCCCGCGCAACCTGAAGGGGGACCAACGCGCATGACGGCAGGCTTCCGGGCAGTGCCGGACGAAGGACGCGACACGGGCCGCACGTCGGCCCACGATGCTGTCGCGCTGGAGCTGGCGCGGCGTGACCGCTGGCCCGTCGGCCGCATCGTCCGCCAGTCCATTCTCCAATGCCCGGGCCAGACTCCCGTCGCCGCCGCCGCACGGATGATGGCCGATGCCGCGTGTTCGTCGATCATCGTCACGGAACGCGGCACACCCGCGGGCATCTGGACGGAGCGCGACGCCCTGGCGCTGGACCTGACGGACCCCGCCACGCTCGCCCGGCCGGTACGCGACCTGATGAGCGCGCCGATCCGCACCCTGCACCAGGACACCACCATCGAGGACGCCATGCCCCGCTTCCGCGAGGCGCGGCTGCGGCATTTCCTGGTGGTGGACGATGCCGGCACGGCCGTCGGGGTGCTGTCGCGCACCGACGTGGTGCGCAACTCGGGCCTGCATGGATACCTGACGCTGCGCACGGTGGGCTCGGTCGCCAAGCGCCGCCCGCTGAGAGTGCCGGCGACCGACACCGTGGCCGCCGTCGCCGCCGCCCTGCGCAATTCCGAAGCCGAGGCCGCCGTGGTGGTGGAGGCCGACGGCAAGCCCTACGGCATCGTCACGGAACGCGACATCCTGCGCCGCGTGGCAGGGCGCGACGTCGCCCGGCCGGTGCGCGAGATCGCCAGCGCGCCCATCCTGTCCATCGCCGAGGACGCGCCGCTGCTGCACGCGCAGGAAATGATGGAGGCCAACCGCATCCGTCACCTGGCCGTCCAGTCCGGCGATGACGACATCCTGGCCGTGCTGTCGTTCACCGACATCCTGACGGGCATCGAGGTCGACTACCTGCGCCACCTGCAGGAGGCCGTCTCGCGCCAGGTGCAGGCGCTGGAGGCCGGCAAGGCGCGGCAGGACAGCATCCTCAGCCTTACCCAGGAAGGCTATGCCGAGACCGACAGCCACGGCCGCATCACCGACTGCAACGCGGCCTTCGAGCACCTGCTGGGCATCGGCCGCCACGGCCTGATCGGCCTCCCCCTTCCCGCCCTGGCCGAAGGCGACGCGGCGCGCAAGCTCGAGGCCGGCTTCGCCGTCGTGCGCGCGGCCGAGGGCGCGCCGCATCACACCTTCGAGACCGACCTGCGCCACCACGGCGGCGGCCTGCGCCACGTCCGCATTTCCGCCACGGTGCTGCGGGACGATGCCGGCAACACCACCGGCGCCTTCGCCTTCTTCTCCGACCTGACGGAGCTGCGGGCCGGCGAGATGCGCAACCGTGCCCTGGTGGAACAGCTTCGCCAGTCCAACGAGGAACTTGAGGCTTTCGCCTACATCGTTTCCCACGACCTGCAGGAGCCCCTGCGCATGGTCGCGAGCTACCTGCAGCTCGTCGACCGGCGCATCGGCGACGCCCTGGACCCGGAAACGCGGGAGTTCATGGCCTTCGCCGCCGGTGGGGCGACGCGCATGCAATCCATGATCACCGACCTGCTGGACTATTCGCGCATCGACCGCAAGGGCCACGCCTTCGAGGACTGCGACGCCACCCTGGCGGTGGAAAGCGCGGTGCGCCGCCTGGATGCCACCCTGTCCGGTGTTGACGCGCGGGTCACCTGGGACACGCTGCCGACGGTCAAGGCGGACTTCCCGCAGTTGGTGCGCCTGTTCCAGCACCTGATCGACAACGCCGTGAAGTTCCGCGACCCCCACCGCGCGCCGCGCGTGCACATCAGCGCCGAGCGGGTAACCACCGACCACGGTCCCGGACATGAAACCGACGGGCCCGCCTGCGCGCTGCCGGCCTGGCGCTTCTCGGTGCACGACAACGGGATCGGCATCGAACCCTCTTTCGCCGACCGCATCTTCCAGATGTTCCAGCGCCTGCACGCCCGCGGCGCCTACGGCGGCAACGGCATCGGGCTGGCCATCTGCAAACGGATCGTGGAACGCCACGGCGGCGTGATCGGCGTCGACTCGCGCCTGGGCGAGGGCAGCACCTTCCACGTCACGCTGCCCGATTTCCCGACACAACCGGAGGATAAACCGTGAGCGAGCGCATTCCCCCGCATGTGGACTCGGGCGTCGCCGCCCTGCTGGCAGAGGCCCCCGGCGGGGGCGTGGTCAAACGGTCCGTCACCATCGCCGGTCACCGGACCTCAGTCTCTCTGGAGGCCCCCTTCTGGGATGCCCTCCAGGCCATTGCCCGGTCGGAACGCACCACCGTCACCGCCCTGGTGACCGCAGTCGACAGCCGCCGCGATCAGATGGCCGGCAACCTGTCCAGCGCGCTTCGGGTGTTCTGCCTGCGCTGGACCCAGAGCAAGGCCGGCACCCTGGACTAGCCCGTTCCACCGGCGACGCCTCCACGCCCTCCGGCCGCCGCCCCCGTCGCGCCCCTTTCCCCACCCTACCGGAACAGCATGTCCTTCAGGGCATCGCGCAGGACCTTTTCCGGCTTCTGCTCGGGCGCCTGTTCCTTCTGGGCCCCGCCGACCTCCTCTTGAAGCAGCTGCCGCACGGCATCACGGGCGCGCGCCTCGGGCTTTTCCGCCGGCGCGGCGCCATCGCCGTCCTGCGCCTGACGCCGGGTGCCGATGATCACGTCGGGATCGTCCAGCGGGCCGCTCACGCGCACCGGAATCACGTCGGGCAGCGACACCGCCCCGCCCAGAAGCTGCGTCACCGCGTTCTGCGCCAACTGCACGCGCCCCTGCACGTCCAGCGTCCAGGGCGGCAGCGCCACGGTCCCCGCCAGCGTGCCGTCGTAGAGGTTCGACTCCAGGCCCACCGGATCGTCCTCGGCGAAACGCACGACGCCATCCTCCACCATGAAGTCGCCGGTGACGTCGACGCCGTAGCTCTCCCCGCCCAAACCGCCACCCAGGCGGTCGAGCAGCCGCAGCGGCGCCAGGATGGCCGCCAGCGCCGAACCCTTGGGATCGCCCTCCACCCGGCGCATGTCCACCTTGCGCAGCGCCAGCCGCCCCGAGCCGTCCAGGCTGGACACCAGCGCGAACGCGCTTTCGCCGGTGGCGGCGACGTCCACCGAGACATCCATGCGCCCGCGCGCCGACCGCTGTCCCGCAAGCGCAGTCAACGCCGCCCCCACATCCATGCCGGAGAGGGTTGCGGAAAGGGCTGCCGCCGCCCCGCCGTCGCCGGCGCGGGCAAGCGAGCCGCCCAGCGTCAACGGCCCGCCGAACAGCGAGCCGGTCAGCGACGGCACCTCCAGCCGCCCGCCGGCGAGAACGGCCGACAGCTCGGCGCCGCTCAACACCCAGTCCTCATGGGACAGAGCGCCGGCGGTCAGCGCCAGATCGACGTCGGCGGCGTCCAGGACATCCAGGTCCAGCGGCTCCCGCGACCATCGCGGCGCCCCGTCGACCTGGGCCGGCGCGGCGGTCGGGCCATTCCCCCGCGGCGCCGGTCCGACGCGCATGGAGGCCGGAACCACGCCCGCCTGGCGCTGCGCCGGGCCCCGCCATGCCGTCCGCTCTGCCGGCAGGAAGGCGTCGAGCGGCACGTGGTCGGCGTCCAGCGTGGCGGAAACGCGAGGACGCTCGCCGCCGGTCTCCACGGTCGCCCGGCCGGTCAGGGTGGTGGGACCGAGGCGCAGGGTCATGTCTTCCAGCCGCACCCCGTCGGCCGAACCGGTGGCGCGGGTGGTCAGGGACAGCGGCCCGAGGCCCGTACCGCCGCGCGGCTCGTAGGTCACGCCCAGGCGGCGCAGCAGGGTCACCACGCTGCCGTGGTCGGCGGTCAACGACAGGTCATAGGCCGGCGAGGCCCCTCGCACGTTCCGCAAAGTGCCTTCCGCCGAGAGGGAGCCGCCGGCGAACTGGTTGGAGGACCGCAGCGACAGCGCGTCCAGCGAGCCGTTCAGCGTCGCCGACAGGGCCACCGGCGCCAGCTGGTCCGGGTCAACGGGCAGCGTCATGTCCAGCAGCCGCGAGATGCGGCCGGGATCGTCGGCGGCGACCGCGATGCTGAGGCCGTCGAAGCGCGGCTCGCCGCCGAAGCCCGACAGCCCGCCGCCCACGCTGACGGTCGCGCCGGCGATCTGGCTGAGAACGGTGTCGCCGAAGGTGGCGGTGCCCTCCAGCAGGGTCACGTCCAGGCGGGCGTCGCGCACTTCCGTGTCGCGCCACGTCAGCATTCCGGCGCGCGCCTTGATGTTGGCGTCGAAGGTGTTGAGCACGCCCAGGCCGGCGAACAGAGGGGGCGCGCCTGGCTCGGCGGTTTCGCCCTGCGGCGTCGGCTCCGCGGCGGGCGCGGCGGGCCGGGCGGGTTCGGACGGCTCGGACGGGCCTGGCATCGCCGCGCCGGGGTCGGCCAGGTAGGCGTCCAGGTTCAGGCTGTCCACCGACAGCGACAGACCGAAGGCGGGCCGGGCGCCGGTGGTCCGCACCGCCGCCGCGCCCTGATAGGTGGTCAGGTCCAGTTGTCCCTGCAGGTTTTCCACCACGATCTGGGCCGCCGTGCCGGTGACCGCCGCCGTGGCGGTGAAGCGGCGCAGGCGGTCGGCCGGCACGTCGCCGACCGTCACGCCCAGCCATTCCAGCAGGGCCCGCAGGTTGCTGGACTTCACCTCGGCGGTGCCGTCCAGGCGCGCGGGATCGGCGCGGGTGTTCAGGAAACCGAAGCCGTTGACCTCCGACGAGCCGGGCAGAAGGGCCTGGACCTGGTTGAAGGTCACCTCGCCGTCGGCCAGCGTGGCGTTGATCCGGGCCGAGCGCACCAGTCCGCCGCGCCAGGTGATGACGTCGGCTCCGACATCGACGCTGCCGGTCAGGTCCGGCGGCAGGTCGGGCAGCAGGCCCCGCTCGCCGCCCGCCGCGGGCACCGGCACCACTGGCGCCGTATCGCCGGCGGTGGCGGCGGCCGGAATGATGGCGCCGGCCTGCCGCGATGCAGGCGCACGGGAGGGCGGCGGCGCCAGGCGCGCTTCCTTGAGCAGGGCGTCCATGTCGATGCGGGTGAAGGCCAACGCCACGTCGATGCTGGGCGCGCCGGCCAGGCTGGCCGAGACGCCGCCGGTGCCCTCGGTTTCGCCGAGGCGCAGGGTCATGTCGTCCAGCGCCACCTGCGTCGGCGACGCCGTCAGCGCGCCGGTCAGACGGAACGGGCGGTCCAGCGGCGCCCGGTCCGGCACGCCGTTGAGCGCCGCCAGGGTGCGCGACAGGGACGGGCTGGCAACGGTCATGTCGCCGGTGAACGACGGGCCCTCGCCGTCCGCAAGTCCGGCGATCCGGCCCTGCATCTCCATCTCGCCCCCGGTCTCGGGCAGGCCGAGAGTCAGGAACAGCGATGTTGCCGGGTCCTGCGGCCCGAAGCGCCCGGTGCGGACCGTGGCCGCCAGTCGTGCGCCGCGCAGGGTGGCTTCCAGGTCGCCCGCGAAGGGGCCGCGCAGGCTTTCGGCGGCGACGCGCCCGTCGATGTCCTCGATGCGCAGTTCAACGCCGGCCGCGTCGCGCCACAGGACCGCGCCGTCCTCCACCACCAGGCTGTCGAGCGCCACCTGGAAATCGTCGGCCACCGCTTCCGCCTGATCGGTCACCGGCGCGCCGTCCGGGCCGGGAACCGCGCCGCTGGCGGGCTCCCCTTCCGCGCCCGACACACGGCCGGAAACACGCCAGTTGCCGCTGCCGTCGGGCAGCACCTCCAGCACCACGCGCGGGCGCACCAGGCGCACCGACTCCACCCGCACCTCGCCGGCCAGCAGGGGCCCGAAGGCAACCCGGACGTCCAGGTCGTCCACCCGCACCATGGGCTCGTCGCCGCCGGCGAGGGCGTTGGCGAAGGTGACGCCCGAGGCCGAGAGGGTGGGCGTGGGCAGGAGCGACAGCGACAGGTCGCCGGCGATGTCCAGATCGCGTCCCGTTTCCTGCTCCACCCAGGCGGTGATGCGGTCCTTGTAGCGGTTCCAGTCGATCACCGACGGCGCCACCAGAACGCCCGCAATCAGCAGGACCAAAAGGACGGCGATCCCGATCAGGGCTTTCTTCACGACAGGGCTCCGGTCTCTCATGCGATTCCAGGACGTTACTCCGTCCCGCGTTTGGGGGAATTGTAGCCGCCCGGAGCGCGCTCTCCTACCTTGGGGATCACGCACGCCGAAAAAAGAGGGCGACCCGCCGCGCGGGCCGCCCTCGAAGGGCAATCAAGGAGTCTTGATGCTCGATGATGATGAAGGCCGGCGCGGCGAAAATTGGGGCCTCCGGTCCGGCCGGCCTTCATGCGCGGTCACGCCCCTCGCCTGAGCGACGAACGCGCCACGCCCCGTGACCCGCTCCCTGCCGCAAGTACGGCCCGGAAGGCGGGTAATCCTGCCGCGAACGGAGGGGTGCGCACGCTCAACGCCCGGCCGCCGTGCGGCGGTCGGAGTCGTGGCTCATGACATGAAGGATGACATTCGTCCGCCGCGCAGCCGCGACAGCCGCGGCGCGGGCCCCGGAATGCGGGCCATGACATGTTCCCCCCTGTTCGGGCGCGTCCGGACGTTTTTGTTGAGGTGCCCGGTCCGCAGTATCCGTTTCGTCCGCGGCCTTGTTCGCCCAGCCGCGCGAGCCCCTGTTTCGAGGCGGAGGCATGATGCCACGGCGCGACGGCCCGAACAAAGAAAATCCACACCGATTGTCGGACTACCGCACCGCCGGCGTGGCGCGTCCGAAAGAGACGGGCCGCCCCAAGGGACGGCCCGTTTCCGATGCGACGGCGGTGCCGGTTCTAGTCGAACAGGCCGCCGCCCTCGTCGTATTCGCCTTCGTCGTCCTGGGCCTGCTCGTACAGGTAGCCGGCGCCGGCGCCGGCCGCGCCGCCCACCAGGGCCTCGGTCGCGCCGCCGCCGGCGACGCCGCCCACGGTGGCACCCAGGCCGGCACCTGCGGCGGTGGCTTCCTGGGTCTCGTTCATACCGGCACAGGCCGACAGTGCGACGGCACTGGTCGACAGAACGGCAGCGATCATCAACTTACGCATGGTGAAGACCTCCTAGCGTCTGTTTTATGACCGCGAAACGAAAGCCGCCGCGCGCCGGTTCACCGCATACCCCGTTCGGCGCAGTTCCCTGCGGGATCAGTCCCGGTGCGGCAGGCTCTTGGGCTCCGACGGCGTCTCGGGTGGTGGCGGCGCGGCGGCCGGCTGCTCCGGCGCCGGTTGAGCGCGAGGCTCTGCCTCGGTGTCCTGGCCGGACGGACCGCCCGGCTCCGTCACCTCCGTCACCGGCGGGCGCTCCTCCACCGGCTCCAGGACGTCCATCTCGGCGATGGCATCGGCGTCTGCGCGCGGGTCCAGTTCGAAGGACTGGGGCGTCGCCAACGGCGACAGCGGCATGACGAAATCGCCCTGCTCCGACGCCAGCGGCGGCGCACGCCGCGTCACGCGCCACAAGGAGTAGGCCACCAGCACGCCGAAGACCGTGGAGGTGTAGGCGAACAACAGCCACGGCGGCCGCTCCAGCATGACGAAAGAGGCGATCAGCGGCCCGACCACCGCACCCAGGCCGTAGATCAGCAGAAGCCCGCCGCTGGCGACGACGAACTCGTGGGGCTCCAGGTGGTCGTTGACGTGGGCGATCAGCAGCGAATAGAGCGGCATGGTGATGGCACCGAACACCGCCGTCGCCGCCACGATCCCGGTGAACCCGCCGCCGTAGATGGACACGACGGCCACGCCGCCGCCGCCCAGCACGGCAAGGATGGTGAACACGATTACCACCGAGCGCCGGTCGAATCGGTCCGACAGACAGCCCACCGGATACTGCGCCAGCGCGCCGCCCACCACCAGCGCGGCCATGGCGAAGGCCACCGCCTCCACGCCGAAACCGCTGCGCTGCACGAAGACCGGAATCAGGCCCATGCTGGCGGCGTTGGCCATGGCGACCATGAACACGCCCACCACGCCCAGCGGCGAGGCCGTGTACAGCCGCCGCAGTTGCAGGTGGGCCGCCGCCACCGGCGCGGGCGCAACGCCGCGCGTCATGGCCACCGGCACCAGCGCCAGCGACATCAGCAGC
Source organism: Caenispirillum salinarum (assembly GCF_044803115.1). Classification (GTDB taxonomy): domain Bacteria; phylum Pseudomonadota; class Alphaproteobacteria; order Rhodospirillales; family Rhodospirillaceae; genus Caenispirillum; species Caenispirillum salinarum_A. The sequence continues at coordinate 3,315,639 of NZ_CP085224.1, forward strand.
GCCGCCAGGCTGAACAGTTCGAACCCTTCCGGCGAGGCGATGTTCAGCAGCATCAGGCCGGCGGTCATGGCGCTGAGGTCCACGGCGCGGTAGATGCTGAACAGCGCGCCCCGGTTCTCGTTGGTGGCGCGGTCGTTCAGCCAGCTTTCGATGACGGTGTAGAGCCCCGCCAGCGCCAGGCCGGCGATGGCCCGCATCACCCACCACACCCACGGCTCGACGATGATCGGATAGATCAGGATCGTCGCCGCCGCGATCACCGACATGGCGGCGAAGGTGCGGATATGCCCGACGCGCACAACCATTTGGGGCGCAGCCCAGCAGCCGGCGATGAACCCGGCGTAGTAGCCCGACACCAGAAGGCCGATCTCGGCGGCGTTGAAGGCCTCGATGTTGGCGCGGACGGTGATCAGCGTGCCTTGCAGGCCATTGCCCATCACCATGATGGCGACGGACAGGAGAAGGGCGCCGATGGCGGCGACGGCGGTGACCATGGAAACTCCGGCGGGACTCGGGATGGTGGTTGATGCGGGCGGACAGGCTAGCGCGCCGGCGCCCTGTCGCCAACGCATGACACACCACAGCGATCGGATTTCACGGCCTTTTGGGGGTGACCCGCGGACGCGCGTGCTCTATACCCTCGGGTTCAGACGCACATCCACTCAATTCTTGCAAAACGGACGGATTGGCAAGCCGATGGCGACCATCTTCTCCGAAACCCTGCACAAGGGCTACGGCCAGCACATGGAAGTCGCGGGCGACATGCTGGTCAACCAGCGCTCGGAATTCCAGCACATCCAGATCTTCGACACCGAGGCGCTGGGCCGAGTGATGACCCTGGACGGCGTCGTCCAGATCACCGAGCGCGACGAAGCCTCCTATTCCGAAATGCTGACCCACCTGCCCATGGTCGAGCACGGCGCGGTCAAGCGCGTGATGATCGTCGGCGGCGGCGACGGCGCCATCGCCGAGGAGTGCCTCAAGCACCCCGGCGTCGAGGTCGACATGTGCGAGATCGACGGCATGGTGGTGGACTACTGCAAGCAGTACTTCGCCAGCGTGAACAAGGGCGTGTTCGACGATCCGCGCTTCAACCTGTTCGTCGCCGACGCCTTCGAGCACCTGAAGGCCGCCGACAGCAAGGGCAAGTACGACCTGATCATCGCCGACCGCCCGGACCCGCTCGGCCCGGCGCAGGTGCTGTTCGCCACCGAGTTCTATGAACTGATCCGCGACGCCCTGACCGACACCGGCATCGCGGTGTTCCAGAACGGCTGCCCGTTCTTCCAGGCCGACGAACTGACCGGCACCATGCGGCAGTTGCGCGGCGTCTTCCCCCACGCCGGCACCTATCTGACGGTCACGCCCACCTACATCGGCGGCTTCATGGCGCTGACCTGGGGCTCCAAGGGCACCAACCTGGGCAGCCTGTCCGTCGAGGACGCCGCCAAGCGGGTCGAACAGATCCAGCTGTCCACCGACTACTACACGCCGGCCATCCACGCCGGGGCGTTCGCCCTGCCCGCCTGGATCGAACGGCTGGTGTAACAGTGACAGGCGCGATGGAGCCGACGCGGCCCCCTCGCGCCCTTCCCGCGCGCGGTCAGTTGGAACGGTCTATGACCGCTTCCGGGCAGCCACAAGCCTCTGCGTTGCGATGAAGCTGGTCGACAGCCCAGGCGCGCGTATGGGCGCCCAGCGTGATGAAGCCGTCCGCCCCATCACCCACCGATACATAGCGTCCGCAGGCGACTGACAGGGCCGTCAGAGCGCAGACCAGGGCAGCGCGCTCGTCGTGGTCGCGGACCTCCGCCGGCCGCTGAAGACACGCGCGGCCGGGCAGCAGGTCTTCCACAAGCGCCGAGAGCATGTCGCGGGGCGGCGCCGGCACCCTGCCCAGCAGGTGCGCGTAGTAGACGTCGGAGCGCTGTCCGTGCTCCGGCACGCCGTCCTTCTCCAGCATGGTGCCGAGGAAACTGGTGGGAAACGCCTCCACCAGCGCCCGGTCGTGGATCGCGCCCGCGAAGCGGGCGGGGCCGAGGCGGCCGGTGTCCAGCACCAGGGCGGCGAAGACGGTGGCCTCCTGGTTCAGGCGGCGGCCCTGGGGCGAGGACGATTGGCCGGGCTTGCCGATGCGCTGGAAGCCGCGCGTCAGCAGGCGTTCCGGCAGGCGGTAGCGGTCCATGATTTCCAGGCTGCCGTGGATGGGCCCGTCGATGGCGCAGACGTCGGCGCCCTGGCCCGTCATGTCGGCGACGACGGCCCGCCGCTCGGCCAGGTCGACGCCAACCGGCGTGGTCCGCCAGGAGACGGCGTCGCGGGTCCACTCCAACCGGCAGACGGCGGAGGACTTGCGGTTGGGCGCCCAGCCCACGTCGATGCCGATGACGGCGCCGGTCTCGGGCGTCATGGCGGCGCCAGCGCCTTTTCCAGGAGCGGAGACGGCGTGTCGGTGAAGGGGGTGACGATGGTCAGTGCATCGAGATGCCGGCGGTCCTGTCCATCCTCGCTGACCAGCAGGGCGCATCCGGCCTGACGGGCGGTGGCGAACATCATGACGTCCCAGAAGGACCATTGGTGGCGGGCGACCATGTCCATGGCTTCGGTGAGGCAGTCTTCATCGGCCGCGATTACCTCCGCCGTCGGGGACAGGCGCGCGACCACCTGCTTGGCCCGCTCCGCCGGCAGCTTCCCCTTGCGCGTCAGCACATGGAACAGCTCGCCGAGGGACTGGATCGTGATGACCAGATCGGCCTGAAACGCGCGCTCCAGCAGCGCGAGGGCTACGGCATGCCGTACACCGGCAGCTTCGTCGTAAGCATAGACGAGGACATTGGAATCAACCGTGAACCGCATCGGCTATCGGTCGAACCGGTCATAGAGCGACTCACGGTCGAACGTTTCTCCGCCGAGATTGAACCCGCGCCGCATCTCCGCGAGTGCCTCTTTCTGCGCCTTCGCGCGTTGCTCAGCCGTGCGGCCAGACGGCGACAGGCGCGCGACGGGCATCCCGTCCTGGAAAATCTCCACCGTCTCGCCGGCCTTGGACTGGTCGAGCAGGGACATGAAGTTTTCTTCCGCCTCGTGCACGGTCACGCGCCTGTTCATCGCTCAACTCCGCTTGCTGACGGAAATGATGGGCTCGCCCCACCGCGCCGTCAAGCGAAAGGCCCCGCCGCCATTTCTGGCGTGCGGGGCCTTTGTTCACCGGCAACGATGCGGCAATCAGGCGACGCGGCGGACCTTGTAGTCCTTCAGCCAGGTCACCCGGTCGGCATCCGTGTCCTCGTCGCGGATTTCCACGAAGCGCTCCACGTTGAAGCCGTTGAAGCGGGTGCGCAGGGCGTTGGAGTACGCGCCCATCATGCCGATCTCCAGCCAGTCGCCGGCGCGCACGTCGTCGGCGACGCGGTGCGGGCCGGGCATGCTGTCGACCGAGTCACAGGTCGGGCCGAACAGTTGGAAGTCCGACCGCCCCTCCGACGCCGCCTCGCCGGCAGGCCGCACGACGGTGATGGGAAAGTACGGACCCAGATACTTCAGTTCCGACAGGCTGCCGTAGGTGCCGTCGTTGAGGTAGAGCGACGCGCCGCGGCGCAGGTCCACCCGGCACAGCACCGACAGCGCATCCCACACCAGCGCGCGGCCCGGCTCGCACTGCAGGCGGCAGGTCGCGGGCAGGGAGATGCGTTTGACGCCAGCGCGGATTTCCGCGCAGAAGTCCTCGAAAGCCGGCTCGTTGCCCGTGTACTGGCCGGGAAAGCCGCCGCCCACGTCCAGCACGTCGATGTCGCAACCGGCCAGCTTCAGCGTCTCGCCCACCAGGTCGATGGCGACGCCGAAGGCGCGCACGTCGACACACTGGCTGCCCACGTGGAAGGTCAGGCCCACCTTTGCGGCGACCTCCCGGCACGCCTTCAGGAGACGCGCGGCTTCGTGCACCGGCGCACCGAACTTGCCCGACAGGTCCATCAGGGCCTGGCCGCGCGGCATTTCCAGGCGCACCACCAGCGTCAGATCACGGGCGTCGTGCGTGACCTCCAGGATCTTCGCAAGCTCGTCCTCGTGGTCGAGCACGAAGGCGCGCACACCGTGCTTGTAATAGGCCTCGGCGATGGCCTCTGGGCTCTTGATCGGGTGCATGTAGTGGCATTCGGCCGCGGGGAAGCGGGCGCGAATGTCGCGGATTTCCGTTATCGACGCCGTGTCGAAGTGTCGGATGCCGCCCTCGTGAAGGGCGTTCAGCACCACCGGGTTGTCGTTGCACTTCACGGCGTAGAGAACATCGCCGGGAAAAGCCTGCACGAAACGACGGGCGGTCGCGCGGAGGACGTCCGTGCGCACGCAGTGAATCGGATCGACGGGCTGGAGAACGTCCACGACTTCGGTAATGCCGCTGAACAGCTGGCTCATTTTGACCCCTCCCCAAAACCGGTGACAGTTTCAAAGGATGATCAGAATGCCGCCGCCGCGCGAGCCGCAGTGCTTAGGCAAACTATCCGCGCCCGTTTAGGCCGGAATGATCTGATCCTCAAGATAAAAATCGGGTTCCGGGCGACCCGTTAAGGTGCCGCGGAACCCGAAAGGAGCAGGACCTTACACGGCGTGGGGCAGAAGGTCAAGGCCCTGTGCAATGGGCGCCCGCAGGCGCGTGGCCGCCGCCTTGATCGCGCCCTGCATCTTCTGGAACGCGCGGTTCTCGATCTGGCGCACGCGCTCGCGCGACACGCCATAGCGCTTGCCCAGGTCCTCCAGCGTCACCGGGTCGTCGGCCAGGCGGCGGGCCTGGATGATTTCCCGCTCACGCTGGTTCAGGGCGGCGAGCCCCTCGCCGATCAACTGGCGGCCCAGCGTGCGTTCCTCGAAGGAGGCGTAAGTGTCCTCCTGCGTCGGGTTGTAGTCGACCAGCATGTCCATCCGCTCGGTTTCGATGTCGGACGACACCGGCGCGTTGAGAGAGCTGTCGCGCGACATCAGGCGGCGGTTCATGTTCACCACATGGTCGCGGCCGACGTTCAACTCCTCGGCGATGCGGGCGACGTCTTCCGGCGCCATGTCGCTGTCCTCGTACAGGCCCAGGTTCGCCTTCACCTTGCGCAGGTTGTAGAACAGGCGCTTCTGAACGGCGTCGGAGCCCATCTTGACCATGGACCACTGGCTGAGCACGAACTCGTTGATGCTCGCCTTGATCCACCACATGGCATAAGTCGCCAGGCGGAAGCCCTTTTCCGGCTCGAACTTCTGCACGGCGCGCATCAGGCCCAGGTTGCCCTCGCTGACCAGGTCGGCCATGGGCAGGCCATAGCGGCGGTACTGCGAGGCGATCTTGGCGACCAGGCGCAGGTGGCTGGTCACGAGGCGGTGCGCGGCCTTTTCGTCGCCCTCGTACTTGTAGCGCATGGCGAGGTCGTATTCCTCCTGCGGCTCCAGCACCGGGAAGCGGCGGATGGAGTCCATGTAGGAGGAGAAGGACATTTCCGGCGTCAGGGTCGGAATGTCGCGGACGTTCAGAGTGGTGTCGGTGTCAACCATGGGAGAAACTCCCCTTCAATCAGTAGATCCCTTCGCGGCCCGAGGGGCCTTTGGGGAATGGAACGCCGTCGCCTGTTGTTGCGATCTTAGAAGGCGATCCATTCCGCCCGGCTCGGCGCGAATATCAGGCGATGGCGGTTTCCGGCGCCCCGGTCGCGATGGCGACCTTGCGCGGCGTCTTGGCCTCCGGCACCTCTCGCATCAGGTCGATGCGCAGCAGGCCGTTCTCCAGGCCCGCCGCCGTCACCTTGACGTGGTCGGCGAGGTGGAACTTGCGGAGGAAGTCGCGCGTCGCGATGCCGCGATGCAGGAAGACCGGCTCGTCCGCGTCCTCATTCGTGTCGGACGCCTTCCGCCCCGCGACCACCAGCATGTCGTCGCGCACCTCGACCGTCAGGTCGTCGGCCTCGAAGCCGGCCACCGCCAGCGTCACGGCATAGCCGTTCTCGCCAATGGCCTCGATGTCGTAGGGCGGGTAGTTGGTACCGCCGTCCATGCGCCGGGCGCCTTCCATCAGGCGGGCAGCGCGGTCGAATCCGACCGTGGAGCGGTAAAGGGGAGTCAGATCACGCATTGTCGCACATCCTCCATCGAGCGATGTCGGCCGACATATCGGTCGGACCCAAGGCCCGCATCCGTTGCGACCGTGGCACGCCGGACCGCCATTCCCTTGCGCGTCCAGTGTTGCCGTTTCCAGAAGCGCCCTCCCCGGACCAAAGCCGGAGGAGCGACCCACATTCATGGCTCCGCCGTCTGGCGCGAGCCCTTCGCTGGTGGCGGCGACCGGCCCTTGCCGCGTCGCCCCTGCCCCCTACCTACGCGCCCTGGACGGGCCTGGATCGGGGCACACCGAAGGCCGGACCCAATACTGCGGCGTCCGGCACAATCATAATATGGGGATCAAGGATGCGAGGTCAAGGAAAAAGTGGACCAAATTCGTCTGCTTTCCCAGGGCCCCGATATGGGCGGAAGCTTCTTCCGCCGCAACCCCGCCGCGGCGCTTTCCGTTGAACTCCACGATCATCGGTGCTAGCCCGAACGCGCGGCCGCCAGGCGCCCGGCGCCCGGCGGCCGACGCCGTCGTCCGAAGGCCCTCGACACACCGCCCCACCCGGAGTTTCCCAACACCCATGCGCGCGATCCTGGTTCCCATCATCGCCCTGCTGACCGGCGCGGCTTTCCTCATGCTGGGCAACGGGTTGATGGGAACCCTGACGAGTCTGCGGCTGGACATGGCGGGGGCCTCGGCAACCGTGGTCGGCATCGTCAACGCCGGCTATTTCGGCGGGCTGACGCTGGGCGCCCTGTTCGCCGAGCGCGTCATCCGCCGTGTCGGCCACATTCGCGCCTTCGCCGCGCTGGCGTCGGTCTATTCCGGCGCGACGCTCGCCCACGCGCTGGAGGTCGACCCGTGGATCTGGCTCACCTTGCGCTTCGTCGAAGGCTTTTGCATGGCGGGCCTGTTCATCTGCGTGGAAAGCTGGCTGAACCACCGCGCCACCAACGTGACGCGCGGACAGATCCTCTCCAGCTACGCGGTGACCATCTATTTCGCGCAGTTCCTGGGCCAGTTCCTGCTCAACCTGCCCGACGAGACCGGCTTCCTGCTGTTCGTGGTGATCTCCATCCTCATGAGCATCGCCGTGGTGCCGGTGGCCATGACCACCACGCCCATCCCCACCCTGCCCGAAGTCGCGAGCTTTTCCTTCAAGCGCTTGTGGAAGGTCTCGCCGCTGGGCGTCTACGGCGCGGGGGTCGGCGGCATCGTGTTCGGCGCCTCCTATGGCCTCGCGCCCGTGTTCACGCAGAAGCTGGGGTACAGCGTGTCGGAGACGGCGACGTTCGTTTCCGCCACCATCCTGGGCGGGCTCATCATCCAGTATCCCATCGGCAAGCTGTCGGACCTGCTGGACCGCCGCGTGGTGCTGGTCAGCCTGTTCATCGCCCAGGTGGCGATCTCGGGGCTGATGATCGGCGCCACCTACCTTGGGTTCTGGTACGTCGTGGGCTGCGCGGTGATGTTCGGCGGCATCAGCTTCACGCTGTATCCGCTGTCGCTGTCCCACGCCAACGACCACCTGGAGAGCCACGAACTGGTGGCCGCGGCCGGCGGCCTGCTGCTGACCTATTCCCTGGGCGCGACCATCGGCCCGCTGTTCGTCTCGCCGCTCATGGACGCCATCGGCCCCAACGGCCTGTTCGCGGTGCTGCTGGGACTGGGCGTGGTCTCCAGCGTCTTCGCCGCCTGGCGCGTCCGCGCCCGCCCCTCGGTGCCCATGGAGGAGCAGGGCAAGTACCATGTCGTGCCGCGCACCTCGGCGGTTTCGGCCGCCATGGACCCCCGCGGCGAGGACGCCGACGGCCAGCTGAGTTTCGACTTCGACTTCAGGGCCGAGGCCGACGCGGCGGCGGAAGACCAGCGGCTGGCCGCCGAATAGCCGCGGCCCGACTTTCGTCGTCGGCGGATGGAATAAGGCGGTCTCGGGTGTCGTTGTCCCCTGGCGCACGCATCAAGCGCCTGTTTGCAGCAACCTTGGGGGGACGCCGCCATGACCTGGGCCGACGACGCTTTCACCTTCGCCTTTGAGGCCGACCTGTCGCTGGGGGAGGACCTCCTCCGCCGCGTCCCCGGCCCGCCGCCGCCCGCCGCCCTGCTGACCCGAAGCCCGCTCGGCACCTTCTGGACCGACGCGCCCGACCACGCCGTGCCGGAGGGCTTCGACGAACTGCGCCTGGCGGTGGCACCCGGCACCGACCGTGTCATCGGCGCCAGCGCGCTCGCCTACCTGGACACGTCGGAAGCAGCCGAGGCCCGCGCCCGCGCCAACGCCTGGAGCCTGACGATGCTCCACGGCCCGACGCAGCCCCGAGGCCCGGCCGCCTGCGTGCGCTGGGTGAGGGACCTGGGGGATGGGCGGCGGCTGCAATTGTCGTGCTACCGGAACGCCCGGATCGTGGCGTTAAGGCTGTGTTGCGGGGTGGGGCGTGCTGAGGTGAGGGACGAGGGGCGGCGGACGCCGTTGCGGCATTCGGTCCGGGAGCAGGGCGTGCTGCTGAACTGAGGGGCTCGCGGCTGCGCCGCGATATGGATGCGAGGGAGGCGCCGCCTCCCTCGCGCTCCCTCGCGTCCTTTTCATCACCAATTCCTGCAAGCCGGGCGAGGCTGGTCAGCAGAAGGAATGAAGGCGCGCCTTCGCGCCGTCGTGGTGTCTCGGTGGTTCATCTCAATCCACCGCCAACCGATGAAGCACGGCGCCGCCCGTCAGCACATCGGCTTGGAGTTCTTCGTGTCTTCGTGGCCTCGCGGCACCGCCGCCAGACCCGACCCCCTCACCGCACCCCACCAAACCCCGGCAACCGCACGTCCAGCGGATCAAAGTCCACCCCAAGCGACAGCCCCAGGAACGTCAGTTCCACCCCTTCCTCCGGCGCCACCAGAAGCCCGCCCAGGCCGGCAACGGACAGCATGACCCCGCCGCCGCTGGGCGCGGTCGAGACGGGCTCGTCCCAGGGCAGCCAGTTCTTACCGATGGCGTTGGCCGGCATGTCCAGGCCGAGATCCGGCACGCTGCGGCCGATGTGGGCGAGGAAGGTGTTGCTGTTGGGGCCGGGGAAGGTCCGGTAGGCGCCCGTGTAGGGGTAGCTCGCCACCGCCGCTTCCACCTCGTCGATCAAAACCGCCGCGTCCGCGCCGCGCAGGTCGAGCAGCAGGCGGGGTTCGGCGCCGTACCAGCGGGCGTCGGGGGCCATGCGGTCGCGGGTGACCCGGCCGCCGCCCCAGCCGACGACCTCGTAGCGGTCCCAGTCAGATGATCCCGCACGGCGCACCGCGATCCACGGGTGGACTGCGAAGATGCCCCGCCACCCGTAGGTCGGCGCGGCGTAGACCTGGATGACGGCCCCCGCCTCCTCCGCCACCGTGGGCGCCAGGCCGATGGAATCGCGCGACGCGCTGGACCAGTGGCCCTCCGGCACGCCCCGTTGCAGGCCGTGCACGCCCACCGGCGCGACGAACACCACCACCAGCGCCAGGAACCCCAGAACCGTCTTGCGCACCATCCTCACCGCCCGGAAACCGTCATGCATCCTTCAAGAATGGGGCGAAGGGACGGGCGGGTGAAGGGAGCCGGAGCCCTTTTCGGTCAGGCAAGATCGGAAAGGGCGACATAGGGTCGCGACTGCGACCCCGCGCCGATCAGGCGCGTGAGCCTTAGCGGCGCTTGAACGTCGTTCGGGCGCGACAGCGTCTGAACGAATCAGGTCAATGCAGAGTGTATTGCGCCGCCGCCAGGCGCATCTCGCCGGGCGTGATGATCCCCTTGCTGGCGACCTGTACGGAATGCAGGCGGCCGTCCAGGTTTTCCTCCCAGAACGCCAGGAACTTGCGCAGCACCGGATAGCGCGGCGCCAGGTCCAGGTCCTGCCAGATGTATTCCTGCAACAGGCTGGGGTGGTCGGGCATGTGGTACATGATGCGGGCCGTCGTCAGGCGGTAGTCCTGCATCTGCTTGGCGAGAGTGGACATCGGGTCGTGCCTCCTGTGCTGTCTCTCCCAAGGCGCGCTTGCGTTGCCGCGGCGCCTTCCTCAAGAATGGCGCCGCGCGTCCCCGCGATCAATATCATCCTTGAAAATCAATGCGTTAGCAGCATACGGCCGAGAGTGCTGCCAAAATTTTCCCAAAGCCTCTTGACGGAGGTTCTTCTTCCCCTATTTATGCCTCCGCTCGCCGCGTCAGCGGGAGCTGTTTCAACCATCAGCAGTCATTTGCTTTGACAAGGAATGACGGAGAAAAAAGCCATGACTTTCCGGCCGCTTCATGACCGGGTTCTGGTGCGCCGCATCGAGGCCGACACCAAGACCAAGGGTGGCATCATCATCCCCGACACCGCCAAGGAAAAGCCGCAGGAAGGCGAGATCATCGCCGTCGGCCAGGGCGTGCGCGCCGAGGACGGCACGCTGCACCCGCTGGACGTCAAGGCGGGCGACCGCGTCCTGTTCGGCAAGTGGTCGGGCACCGAGGTCAAGATCGAAGGCGAGGATCTGCTCATCATGAAGGAGAGCGACATCCTGGGCGTCATCGAGGCCGAAGCCGCCGCCAAGGCCGCGTGATTTTCGCGCGGACCCCGGTTCGAACCAACAAGAAGCAATTGATTACCGGAGCCTAAGACAATGGCAGCCAAGGAAGTGAAGTTCGGTCCCGACGCCCGCGAGCGCCTGCTGCGCGGCGTGGACATCCTGGCCGACGCGGTGAAGGTCACGCTGGGCCCCAAGGGCCGCAACGTGGTGCTCGACAAGTCCTTCGGCGCCCCGCGCGTCACCAAGGACGGCGTGTCCGTCGCCAAGGAAATCGAACTGAAGGACAAGTTCGAGAACATGGGCGCCCAGATGGTCAAGGAGGTCGCCTCCAAGACCGCCGATCTGGCCGGTGACGGCACCACCACCGCCACCGTTCTGGCCCAGGCCATCGTGCGCGAGGGTGCCAAGTCCGTCGCCGCCGGCATGAACCCCATGGACCTCAAGCGCGGCATCGACATGGCCGTCGCCGCCGTGGTCGCCGACGTCAAGGCGCGCTCCCGCAAGGTCGAGACCAACGCCGAGATCGCCCAGGTCGGCACCATCTCCGCCAACGGCGAGGCCGAGATCGGCGAGATCATCGCGCGCGCCATGGAGAAGGTTGGCAACGAGGGCGTCATCACGGTCGAGGAGGCCAAGGGCCTTGAGACCGAGCTGGACGTGGTCGAGGGCATGCAGTTCGACCGCGGCTACCTGTCGCCCTATTTCGTGACCAACTCCGAAAAGATGGTCGCGGAGCTGGACAACCCCTACATCCTGATCCACGAGAAGAAGCTGACCAGCCTGCAGCCCCTGCTGCCCGTGCTGGAGGCCGTGGTGCAGTCCGGCAAGCCGCTGCTGATCATCGCCGAGGACGTGGAGGGCGAAAGCCTCGCCACCCTGGTGGTCAACCGGCTGCGTGGCGGCCTGAAGGTCGCCGCCGTCAAGGCGCCGGGCTTCGGTGACCGCCGCAAGGCCATGCTGCAGGACATCGCCATCCTCACCGGCGGCCAGGTCATCAGCGAAGATCTGGGCATCAAGCTCGAAAGCGTGACGCTCGACATGCTGGGTACGGCCAAGACCGTCTCCATCACCAAGGAAGACACCACGATCGTCGATGGCGCGGGCTCCAAGGACGACATCCAGGCCCGCGTGGCGCAGATCAAGGCGCAGGTCGAGGAGACCACCTCGGACTACGACCGCGAGAAGCTCCAGGAGCGTCTGGCGAAGCTGGCCGGCGGCGTGGCCGTCATCAAGGTCGGCGGCGCCACCGAGGTCGAGGTGAAGGAGAAGAAGGACCGCGTCGACGACGCCCTGCACGCCACCCGCGCGGCGGTCGAGGAAGGCATCGTCGCCGGCGGCGGCGTGGCGCTGCTGTATGCCATCAAGGCGCTGGAAGGCCTGACGCCGGCCAACGACGACCAGAAGGTCGGCATCGAGATCGTCCGCCGCGCCCTGCAGGCGCCGGTGCGCCAGATCGCCGTCAACGCCGGCCACGACGGCTCGGTGGTCGCCGGCAAGCTGCTGGAGTCCAGCGACACCAACTGGGGCTTCAACGCCCAGACCGGCGAGTACGTCGACCTGGTGAAGGCCGGCGTCGTCGACCCGACCAAGGTGGTCCGCACCGCGCTGCAGGATGCTTCCTCGGTCGCCGGCCTGCTCATCACCACCGAGGCGATGGTGGCCGAAAAGCCCGAGAAGAAGTCCGGCGGCGCCGGCATGGGCGACATGGGCATGGGCGGCATGGACTTCTAAGTCCAGCCTGCATGCGCCCGAACAGCGGCGGGGCCGTCTCCGAAAGGAGGCGGCCCCGCTTCCGTTGCAGGGCCCGTCGGGCGATCGGTGCAGCGGCGAACACCACACCTGACCCCGCGCGTTTCTCTCCGTCAGCAACAGGAGAGACTGTTCAGGCCATGCCCGCTTTTCCCACCGATCCGGCGCCCGACGCCTCGCTGGCCTTCCTGCGCGAGGGCTATGCCTTCATCCCCAACCGCTGCCGCAGGCTGGGGTCGGACGCCTTCCACACCCGCCTGCTCGGGCGGCCCGTCACCTGTGTCTCGGGCGCGGAGGCGGCGCGGATGTTCTACGAGCCCGGCCGCTTCACCCGCAACGGCGCCATGCCGAAAAGCGTGCTGAAGCTGCTTCAGGACGAAGGCAGCGTTGCGACCCTGGACGACGAGGCCCACCGCATCCGCAAGGCCATGTTCCTCAGGCTGCTCGGCCCCGACCGGGCGCCCGAGATGGCCCGCCTGGCGACGGAGGCCCTGCGCGAAAGCCTCGCGGCCTGGACGCTCCAGCGCGATGAGCGGGTCCGCCTGCATTCGGCCTTTCATGGTATCCTCTGCCGCGCCGCCTGCGCCTGGGCGGCGGTGCCGGCCGATGCCGCGCGCCTCGACCGCCTGACGCACGAACTGGCCGCCATGATCAACAATGCCGGCGCCTTCGGTCCGCGCAACTGGCAGGCCCGCCTGCGCCGGAAGGAGGCGGAACGGTTCCTGGCGGGCCTGATCGAGGACGTCCGCGCCGGTCGCCATCACCCGCCCGACGACAGCGCCCTGGCCGTCATCGCCCGCCACCGCGACGCCGACGGCAGCGCCATGACGCCGGAGGTCTGCGCGGTGGAGATGCTCAACATCCTGCGCCCCGCCGACGCCATCGCGCGGTTCCTGGCCTTCGGCGTCCACGCCATGCACCGGCATCCCGCCATGCGCGACGCCTTGCGCGCCGAGGCGGCACCGGGCCGCTACACCCATGCCTTCGTGCAGGAGGTGCGGCGGTTCTACCCCTTCTTTCCCGCCATCGGCGGCAAGGCGCGGGAAGACTTCACCTGGCGCGGGGTCGGTTTCTCGGCGGGCGACTGGGTGATCCTGGACCTCTATGGCACCGACCACGACACCCGCCTGTGGACGGAGCCCGAGGCATTCCGCCCCGAACGGTTTCTGGATACCGAGCCCGACGCCCATGCGCTCATCCCGCAAGGCGGCGGCGACTACGCGGTCAACCACCGCTGCCCCGGCGAATGGGCGACCATCGAGACCATGAAGGCCATGCTTCATGCGCTGGCGACGGAGGTGGAGTACGACGTGCCGGAACAGGACCTGGATATCTCCCTGCGCCGGATTCCCGCCCTGCCCGCCGACGGCATGGTCATCACCAACGTGCGGATGCGGACGTGACGGAGCGCGGTCGGGGCAGGCCCCAGGCGCATTCCAATGCCCAGGTCCAGGCCCAGGCGTGCCGGCCCCGCCTCAACGCCCCGCCGGTTTTCCCGGCACCGCCGCCACGCCGTTGAGCCAGAAGTCGCACAGCGCGCCGATCTTGGCGACCAGTTCATCCATGTCCAGCGGCTTGGTGACGTAGGCGTTGGCGTGGGCGCGATAGCTTTCCTCCACGTCCATGCGGCTTTCCGACGTTGTCAGCACCACGACCGGAAGCGCCTTCAGGGCCGCGTCCCCCTTGATCTCCGTCAGGGTGGCGCGGCCGTCCTTGCGCGGCATGTTGAGGTCCAGCAGCACGAGGTGCGGGCGCGGCGCCTCGGTATAGGGCGGGTGGCGGCGCAGGAAGGCCATGGCGTCGTCACCGTCGCGAACCCATTCCAGGCTGACGGAGCGCCCGGCATCGGCGAAGGCCTCCTGCGTCAGGCGTGCGTCGGCGGGGTTGTCCTCCACCAGCAGAACCACGAAAGGCCCCTCGTCACCGACGGAAGCGCTCATGAAACATCCTCCTCGAGAACCCGGACCCGGGCCGTATCGGCACCGGCCGGAGACTGTGATGATGATGATGATACCACGGCCGCCCCCGGCGACGGCAGGGAGACCATCGCCAGCCGCTCCGCCGCCGGGCTGGCCGGATCGGGCAGCGTGAAGCGAATGGCGGTGCCCGTCGCGCCGTCGCTTTCCGCCCAGATGCGTCCGCCGTGGCGCTCCACGATGCGGCGGCTGATGGCGAGCCCGATGCCCGTGCCCTCGTAGGCCCCGCGCGTGTGCAGGCGCCGGAACAGCACGAACAGGCTCTTGAGGTGCGCCTGCGCGATGCCGATGCCGTTGTCGGACACATGCACCTGCCACAGATCGCCCGCCCGCACCGCGCCGATAGACACGCGCGGCGGCCGTTCGGGATGGCGGAACTTGACGGCGTTGCCGATCAGGTGGTGGAGCACCAGCGCCAGCTGGCGGCGGTCGCAGGCCACCTCGGGCAGCGGCCCGACGCTCAGCGATGCGCCGGCGGCGGCGATCTCGCGGCCCATGGCGTCGCGCACCTCGGTCACCACCGCGCCCAGGTCCACGGGGTCGCGGCCCGGCGGCGTGACGTCGACGGCGCTGTAGTCCATCAGGTCGCGGAACAGCGCCTTCATGTGCTCCGCCCCCTGCACCACGAAATCGATGTAGCTGTCGGCCTCGGCGTCCAGCTTCTCGCCGTAGCGCCGTCGCAGAAGCTGGGCGAAGCCGGCCATGGCGCGCAGGGGCTCCTGCAGGTCGTGGGCAGCCAGCGACGCGAAATGCTTGAGTTCCGCATTGGAGCGTTGCAGTTCCTCCACCGTCGCCCGCAGGCGGCTTTCCGCCTCCTTGCGCTCGGTGATGTCCTCCTTGACGGCAACGAAGCGGGTGATGCGCCCGCGCCCGTCGCGTACCGGGGCGATGGCGGCGTGCTCCCACCACAGGCTGCCGTCCTTGCGGCGGTTGAGAAGCTCGCCCCGCCAGACCCGGCCGTCCAGCAGCGTCGACCACAGGCTTTCATAGTTCTCCCGCCGCATGTGGCCGGAGCGCAGGATGCGCGGGGTCTTGCCGATGACCTCCGGGGCCGTGTAGCCGCTGGCCTCGGTGAACTTGGGGTTGACGTAGAGCAGCCGGCCCTGGGTGTCGGTGATCATGACGCTCGCCGCCGACTGCTCGACGGCGCTGGACAGTTGCCGCACCTCGGCCTGGGCGGCGTTGCGCTCGTGGTCGCCGGCCGCCAGCAGCAGGCCCGTGAGCGTCACCATGCCGATGAACACCTGAAGGCTGACGAAGCCGTCCGTCCCGGCGTCCTGGAAGTATCCCGCCCCGGCCGCGGCGTGGAAGGCCGCCACCAGCGACAGACCGATGCCCACCAGTGCGGCGCCGCCGATGCCGAAGCGCAGGGCGCCCCAGATGACGAAGGGCAGCAGCGCCCACGACACCGCATGGCTGTCCAGCCGCACCCCAACCGTGTCGCCGTAGACCACCGCCGCCCCGGCCCCGGCGCACAGCAGCAGCACCGCCCCCTCCCCCACCTGGGCGGGGCTCGGCGGATCATGGCGGGCGGCGTTCAGGGCCAGGAGAGCGGGCGCCACCAGCAGCACGCCCGTAGCATCGCCCACCGCCCAGCCGACGGCGACGTCGCGGAAGGCGGACCACCCGACCTGCCCCATCTCCGCCACCATGGCCGCGCCATAAAGGCCGTGCGCGGTGCCGCCGACGATGGCCGCCAGAAGCAGCACGAGGACCGCGTTCATGGAGGAAAAGGGCGACTCGCCGCGCGGCCCCACAGGTCCCGCCAGCCGCGAAATCATCCACCAGCCGATCAATGCCTCGCCCGCCGCGCCCAGGCCGGACAGGGCCTTGAAAAGCAGCGGCCCGCCGGGTCCGAAAGCAACGACGGCCGCGCCCAGGAACACGCCGACGGCCATGCGCGGCCCCTTGAGCAGCAGCGCCGCCAGGGCCACGCCGGTGGGCGGCCACACGGGCGCGGCGACGCCCTCGACGGTAATGAAGGCCAGCCCGGCCCAGGCCGCCAGGGCGTAGAGGACCGCCGTCGCGCCGATGAGGGCGACCTCGCGTGTCCACGACTGATGACTGGCGTCCGTCACCCGCTCCCCCCAGCCGGCTCGCGCACTGCTTGCGGCGGCACAGGAACCGCGCCGCAACAGCAGTGTCCGCCATTCCCGCCGCCACTGCAAGCGGCAGGGGCATGACGGCAGGCGGCCGCTCAGTCCGTGGAAACGCGGCCGCGGGCCTGCTTGACGGAGCCGCGCTTCTTCTTGGACTGGATGCGGCGTTCCTTGGCGCCCTTGCTGGGGCGGGTCGGGCGGCGCTTGCGGGGAACGTGGAGGGCATCGCGCACCAGTCCGGCCAGGCGCTCGCGGGCGTCGGCGCGGTTGCGTTCCTGGCTGCGGTGGGCGCGGGCGTCGATGATGATGACGCCCTCCTGCGTCGCCCGGTGCCCGGCCAGCCGCAACAGCCGGTCCAGCACCCCCGGCGGCAGGGCGCGCGAATTCACGGCGTCCCAGCGCAGCTGCACGGCGGTGGACACCTTGTTGACGTTCTGTCCGCCGGGCCCGGAGGCACGGACGAAGTTTTCCTCCAACTCGTCCTCGGGGATGGCGATGTTGCGCGTAATCGTCAGCATGGGGCGGAGCTTACGGGGAAGAAGCGGCTCTGTCCACGGGCCGGCACGCGGCCTATGCTGCCGGCCATATGCCGATGATTCGCAAGGAGCCTCCACCCATGACCGCCGCGCCCCTGCTCAGCTTCGATGACTTCCAGGAAGGCCAGGTGTTCGACCTGGGCCGCCGCGCCCTTTCCGCCGAGGAAATCAAGGCCTTCGCGCGCGACTGGGACCCCCAGCCCTTCCACACCGACGAGGCGGCGGCAGCCGAGAGCAGCTTCAACGGCCTGTGCGCCAGCGGCTGGCACACGGGCTGCGTCTTCATGCGGATGCTGGTGGACGGGCTGCTCTCGCGCTGCAAGAGCATGGGCTCGCCGGGGCTGGACGAGGTGCGTTGGCTGGCGCCCGTGCGGCCTGGGCAGGAGCTGGCGGGCCGGGTGACCATCGGCGCGTGCAAGGAGTCGCGGAGCAAGCCCGACCGGGGGTTCATCTCCCTGACGGGCGAGCTTGCGGACGCGGAAACGGGGGCGGTGGTCTACCGGATGGTGGCGCCGGTGATGGTGGGGCGGTGAGTGACGCTACTCACAAAGCTCAGCGACGACGATGTCTTCCAGAAGCTTGTCGCGAAGATAGGGGCTTTTCTGCTTAATAGCTCCGGAAGACCCAAGTTTACGCATTTGTATCTCGTTCATAATTTTCTTCAAAATTGTTTTCCCCACGACGTTTTCTCGGCAAACATTTGACCCTGATATAAACGCTGTTGTCTCAGGGCACTGCTCTGGATCCTTTTTATAAAGGGTCTTCTTTATCTGCTCGCGCTTCTCCCGAAATTGAAGCGTGGCCTCAACAACGCTATTCCTTATAATATCGTCTAACATATCAATCGCATCTTGAAGAGGTATATCAAGAACATAGGAAATATGCTCAGGACGCACAAAATATGACTCAATATCAGACCCCTCAGTAACAAAAATGACAGAGCTATCTCTATCACTAATGCCATACAATTTCTTCATACGAGCGACTTCATCGTCGGTCATGAAGTCGCGGTCGCGGTGAATTATGGTCTTAACTCCAGGCTTAATCCTTCGCATGAACCCGTCCATTAGCTTCGCCGCATCAAACTTACTACTGCTCTTATACGAAAAAACGAGGAATTCATCTGGATTAAATCCGTTTGCCTCAAAAAGAATTTGAAGCCAGGAAACGTCAGAATCTTCAGACCATACTAAGTATCTATAACTTCCATGAAGCAAACGCTCGCCCTTGTCGAGTGCTCCAATGTCCATCAATACTGCAACATCAGACCAATCCTCTTGCACCTTAACTCCACCATTTCTAACCCAGAACAACTTTGAGGTGGGCGCTTCACTGAGGGCATCAAGCAAGTGCCTAGAATGAGTGGCAAGTATGACTGTAGTATTACTATTCCGCGTAATTACCTTCAAAGTGTTTGCTAGAAGTCTCTGATTGCTCGGATGAAGGTGCGCATCCGGTTCATCCAAGAGCAAAAGCTTCGGCGCGTAGTTAGTAACATACGCGATAATCTGAATCGCCTGCAGCAGACCAGTACCCACCATATCAAGTGGACGCACATCCCCCTCGGGAGAAGTTACAGTAGAGTTTAGCCAAAGATCATTTCCCTCGTCGAACTTCGTATCGACGGAAACACCCGGAAATACCTCGGTAAGATATTTCGAGAACTGCGCCTTCTTATCCCCATCCCTGAAGATACGCAAAAGAACATTTCTCAAATAAAGGTTGGCATCTCCACGAGCGATACCATTGTTGACAACCAGTTCGGAGCGATATTCCTCCCTTAGGCTAACGCCGGCCAAACCTGGGACGTAAACCGAGAAAAAGCCCTTCGGATCGGATATTCCTTCAAGTAAACCACCTCCGTAATTTTGGGCCTTGACGACACCGTTCCGACCCCTCTGGAGAGATATCCTGGCAACTTCATGCATGGTTTCACTTATGCAATGGTATTCGAAATTTATGCTGGCACCTTCAGTTAGTTTTCTTTCGTATCTTAGGTTTAAAAAATCGTCTGTCGGGCAGTATCGTAGTTTCTCGGGTGGGAACTGGTCTGCATTTGCTACGAAACGCGCTTGGGAAAGAGCGATACCGAAATGTATTCCCTGGAGAATGCAGCTCTTACCAGAGTTATTTCCGCCGACAAGAACGTTGATCGGCGAAAGCTCGAGCTCAACGTCCTGAAGCTTTTTAAATGCCTGCACCCGAACCTTGTTGATCACCAGAATGTGCTCCGCAAAATGTATAACCACAGGTTTTGGTTTGATAGCATTTCGCGCTATATCATGTCGATTGATTTTCATTCCCTCACCGCACCGGCACCACCCCCGTCCACACCGGCCAGTCGCGGTCCGCGCCAGGGTCGCCCGGCGGGCCGCTGCGGCTTTTCAGGCCCACTTCCACCAGCGGCACCTCGGCGATGGCGGTCGCCGCCGCTTCCTTGGCGTTCAGGGGGCGGACCAGGGCGCTGCGTCCCGCCTCCACCTTGTCGATGAAGGACGGGACGACGACGTATTTCTCCTCGTCCGAGAGCAGGCGGCCACGGCCGTAGAGCATCACGCAGCGGTAGTTCATGCTGTGGGCGAAGGCGGATTTCGCCAGGACCAGGCCGTCCTCCAGCGTCACGGCGATGCTCAGGCGCTCGCCGCGCGCGATGGCTTTCATCAGGCCGCTCTTGTGGCCGCCGTGGAGGTAGATCGCCTCGCCGATGCGCCAGAAGTTGGTCGGGTGCACCCGCGCCTGCCCCGCCTCGTCCACATAGGCGACGTGGCAGACGTATCCCTCGTCCAGCACCGCGTGCACCGCCGCCTTGTCGTAGGTCATGCGGTCCTTGCGGCGGGCCTTGGTGGCCGGCGTCGGGGCGTAGATCGGGCGTTCGGCGCCGTCGCGGGCGGCACCGCCAACTTCCATCTTCCGGGGCATGTCACGGGTCCAGTCCGAGTGGGCGCGCCGGCGCGTCCTCCCTTGGGGGAAAGACGCGCCAGCGCCTCAACGGAAACAAGAATGCCCCGGCAAGCGGACCCTTTGAAGGGCCGGATTATGCCGCGTGAACAGGGCCACTCGCCGCCGCGGCCGTCGCCGGGCGCTTGACGCCGGCGCGCAGGAAGGCGGGCTCGATGGCGTTGGCGAGCTGCTTGATGCGAAGCCCCATGCTGCGCGCGTCCACCGAGGCGAACCCCAGGATCAGGCCCTGCTGGCGGCGGTCGTCGCCCAGGTACATCTGCGACAGCGGCGTCACGGCGATGCCGGCGGCGCGGGCGCGCTCCACCAGGTCGACGTCGGCCACGCCCTCGGCCGTGCGGGCGATGAGCTGCAATCCGCCCGAGGCCGGTTGCAGGTCCAGCATGCCGGCCAGATGCTCCTGCCCGGCCTCCAGCATGGCGGTCTGGCGCTCGGCATAGAGCGCGCGCATGCGGCGGATGTGGGCGGTGAAGTGGCCTTCCTCCATGAAGTCCGACACCACCGACTGGTGGAACACCTGCAACAGCCCGTTGGCGACGATGCGCGCGCGGGTGACGTCCTGCACGAACTGCTCGGGCACCACCATGTAGCCCAGGCGCAGGTCGGGGAACAGGACCTTGGAGAAGGTGCCGACGTAGAACACCCGCCGGCCGCCGTCCAGCCCTTGCAGCGCCGTCAGCGGGCGGCCGCAGTAGCGGTATTCGCTGTCGTAATCGTCCTCGATGATCCAGGCGTCGTTGCGCCGCGCCCAGTCCAGCAGCGCGAGGCGCCGGGCGACGCTCATCACCGGGCCGGTCGGGTACTGGCGCGAGGGCGTGATGTAGGCGAGCCGCGCGTGGGGGGCCAGGTCCTCACCGGCGGCCACGTCCAGGCCCTCGCCGTCGACGGGCACCGGCACCAGGTCCAGGCCCGCACCGCGGAAGGCGCCGCGCGCGCCCAGGTATCCGGGGTCCTCGATCCACGCCTTGTCACCGGGATCGGCCAGGATGCGCGCGCAGAGGTCGAGCGCCGCCTGGGCGCCGTTGGTGATGATGACCTGCTCGGGCGAGCACACGACGCCGCGCGCCGTCGCCAGATAGCTCGCCACCGCCCGGCGCAGGGGCTCGTAGCCGGCGGAGGGGCCGTAGTTGCCGATGGCGGTCTCGCGCAGGCGCAGGCGCTTGCTCGTCAGCCGCTGCCAGAGGGCGTGGGGGAAGGCGTCCAGCGCCGGGGTGCCCGGCCGGAAGTAGGTGGCGGCGCGGCCGGGGTCGGTCACGATGCGCGCCGTCGACAGCACCTGCCCCCGCCGCGACAGGCCGGGGCCGCCCTCCTCCGGCTCGGGCGGGGCGCTGGCCTTGGGATTGTCGCAGCAGGCCTCCACCAGCGTTTCGCAGATGGTGTCGGTGACGTAGGAGCCCGAGCCGACGCGCCCCTCGATGAAGCCTTCCGCGTAAAGCTGGTCGAAGGCCGCCGCCACCGTGTTGCGCGACACGCCCAGTTCCTGCGCCAGCACGCGGGTCGACGGAAGGCGCGCCTTGGCGGGAAGCTGGCCGCCCAGGATGGCGCGGCGGATGTGCAGGTAAACCTGACGGTAGAGCGGCGGGGCCTCGGGCCCGTCCTGAAGGTTGACGGGGCCGATCACCGCGCCCGAAGGGGCCTTACCCATGAAATGGACTCCTGCCGTGGGGGCGCAACGCGCCATCATTGGCCCGATCTTACGGGTGTCAAATGGTCCGCTTTAAGGGCCATTGATCCGCACATCATGGAGCCACTACAGCCGCAAAGCCAGTGTCATCGCGTCATGCGGCCCTGTCAGGACGACGAGTCGGAGGGGTTCGGCAGGGGCAATCCGGCCAGCGGCTTGATCTGGTTCAGGATGATGGAGGACCGTAGATTCCCCACGTTGGGTAGGGCCATCAGCCGGTGCATGACGATGTCGCTGAAGCTTTTCAGGTCCGGCGCGGCCACCCGCAGCAGGTAGTCGGCATCGCCGGTGGTCAGCGCGCATTCCAGCACCTCCGGCAGGTCCAGCACCGCGTTCTGGAAGGCCTGCACGGCTTCCTCGCCATGCTCCTTCAGCGACACCGTGACCAGCGCGATCACGTCCAGCCCCAGGGCGGCGGGGTCCAGGCGCGCCAGGTATCCGCGCACCAGCCCGGTCTGCTCCAGCCGGGCGATGCGGCGCGAACATTGCGACGGCGACAGGTTCACACGCTCCGATAGGGCCACGTTGGAGATGCGCGCGTCTTCCTGCAGGGCCGCCAGGATCCTGATGTCATAGCCGTCGAGGCCCTCGATGCCGGCTTTCTTCATCATCCTGCTCCCGCGTGCACGGTTCGATCACCAATGTGCGATCTGTAGGACAACGACGCAAGGACAGTGCGCGCTCCTTGCCCTATAATGCGAGGAAACAAAAATGAATGACAGGCATGGACGGCGGCAACCCGGGCGGTCCGGGGGGCGTCGTTGACGCAAGGACACGGAGGTTCAGTCCCATGGTATTCGAACACGCCCACTTCGACGACCACGAGCGCGTGGTTTTCGTCCGCGACGAGGACAGCGGCCTGAAGGCCATCATCGCCGTCCACTCCACGGTTCTCGGCCCCACCATCGGCGGCTGCCGCGTGCGCGCCTACGCCGACAGTGACGAGGCCCTGACGGACGTGCTGAAGCTGTCGCGCGGCATGACCTACAAGGCCGCCATGGCGGACCTGCCTTTCGGCGGCGCCAAGTCAGTCATCCTCCACGACCCGCGCACGCCCAAGAGCCGCGCCATGCTGCTGGCCATGGGCCGCGCCATCAACAACCTGAGCGGCATGTACACCACCGCCGAGGACATGGGCATGGAGGAAGACGACCTGCGCATCATGCGCCGGACCACACCCTACGTCGCCGGTCTGCCCGAGGACGGCCTGGGCGTCAGCCCTGGCCCGCTGACCGCCCTTGGCGTCTATCACGGCCTGCGCGCCGCCGCCCGTCACAAGCTTGGCAAGAACAGCTTGCGCGACGTGCATGTGTCGGTGCAGGGCGCCGGCCACGTGGGCGGTCCGCTGATCGAGAGCCTGGCCGCCGACGGCGCCCGCATCACCGTCGCCGATCCCGACGCCGGCCTGGCCGCGCGCATGAAGGCCGATTTCGGCGCCGATGTGGTCGAGCCCGACGCCATCTACGACGTCAAGGCCGACATCTTCGCCCCCTGCGCCATCGGCGGCACGCTGAACGCGGCGACGGTCGCGCGCCTGGACGTCGCCTGCGTCGCCGGCAGCGCCAACAACCAGCTGGGCGACGACGACGCCGGCCGCATGATGCACGAGAAGGGCATCCTCTATGCGCCGGACTACGTCATCAACGCCGGCGGCCTCATCAAGGTCAGCCTGGACGTCATGGGCATGCGCCACGGCCGAAACCTGAGCGAGGACGCGGTGAAGGAAAAGGTGGTGCGCATCGAGGACCGCACGGCGGAAATCTTCAGCCTGGCGTCCAAGCGCGGCATGCGGCCCGAGGAAGCCGCCGACCATATGGCCCGCGAGCGCATCGGCAAGGGCAAGAAAGCCTGGGCGGCGTAATCTATCGCGCGTCCCGGCGCAGCACGGGATAGCCGCCGCAGGCGTGAATGGCGAGCGCCACATCCTCGGCCCGGCAGCGCAGGGCGCCGACGTTCACACGGACCTCGGCGCCCTTTTTCCTGCGGCGGCCGCGGCCTTCGGGATGCAGAGCGACGGCGAAAAAGGCCCGCATGCCCCGCCCCCGCAGTTCCACCGTCCGCACGTCGGTCCAGGGAATGCGGCGGCCGACGCGGCGGTCGAGGATGCCCTGCTCGTCCACCGTCAGAACCGGGCCGGCGCGCATGAAAAAACGGGCCGCCGTAAGGCCAAGCCCGCTTGCCAGAATGACCGCCACGATAGCCGAGGCCGCCGCCCCGGTGTCGGCGCCCATGCCGGTGGTCTCGCGCAGCACCTCGGCCGCCTCGCCCTCGGCAACGAAAAGCAGCGCGAACGCGCCGCCCACCGCCGCCGTCAAGACAAGGCTCGCCAGGGTGAGAACCAGCAGCTTCAGCCGGTCGTATGGGAAGGTGTAGCTCATGACGCCTGCCACCCGGATCAGGATGTTGCGCTGCACCTACAGGTAGAGCACAACGACGCCCGGCTTACGACTCTTTTTTAATTTGAAACCGGCGGAAGGTGGCAGGAGCCCGGAAGACTCTCCACCTTCAGGCGATTGAACGCCGCAGTACAGCGTGCTTTCGGCGCATTCCGGTCAACCATGAGGCGAACACCGTGCGGTCGATCCTGCCATGCCGGAATTTTTTGCGCCGCGAAGGACCGACTCGACTATGGTGACGTTCTAGACACGGTGCCGCCGCGCAACGGGGCGTGGCGAGCCAGGAGCCCGAGGCCGATGACCAGATACCGCCGCATTGCGATGGTCCTGCTTGCCGCCGGCAGCCTTTTCTCGGCGGCCGGCGTGGGCTCTGGCATGGCCCTGGCACAAGCCGCCGAAACACCGTCCGCCGCGCTCACTCTGGGAGGCCTCACCCTGGACAACGGCAGCGGGCCGCTGAACCTGGCGGAGGATGCGCCGTCCCTGTCGCTCGGCCTCGCGCCCAGCCAGGACACCCTGCCGCTCTCCGCCCGCCCCGGCGCCCTGGCCGGCTCCGGCGCGGGCGCCGCCGACAATACCGGCGGTCTTGGCACGCGCCTGACCATCGGGCAGCCCCTGGGCGTCGACTTCCTGGGCGGCAGCGTCGACTGGCAGGCCGCCGCGACGCTGGAACAGGCCCCGCAAGGCGGCGATGCCTACGGCCTGAGCCTGTCCCTGGGCTCCATGGCGGAGTCCCCCGCCGCTCCACCCTCGGACCTGCGGATCGGCCTCACCTATGGGCGCGAGCCGAAACTGGACGAGCACGGAATCGTGCTCGACTTCTCCTATAGCTTTTAGCGATACCTCCCATCCGAAGGTCGTTATTGCGGCGGCGAATGGACAGGCGTAGCCTTTTCGCATGTGCGGAAAACGGGTGCGGAGAGGGTCCATGCGCTATCGCGATGCCACCGACGCCGACGGCGATGCCGTAGCCGCCATCATCGAGGCGGTGTTCGGCGAGTACGACGGCTGCACCTTCAACCGGGCGGCTGAGTATCCCGACCTGGACCGCGTAGCCAGCACCTTCGCCAACCACGAGGGCGGCTTCTGGCTGGCGGAGGACGAAGCCGGACGCGCCGTCGGCTGCATCGGCATCACGCGCACCGCCGATCCCGACACCTTCGAACTGCACCGCCTCTACGTCCTGCCGCACGCCCGCGGCACGGGTGCCAGCGCCCGCCTGCTGGCCCAGGCCATCCGCCATGCCCGCGAACACGGCGCCCACCGCATCATCCTGTGGACGGACACCCGCTTCCACTCCGGCCAGCGTTTCTACGAGCGCCACGGCTTCGTCCGCCTGCCCGGAACCCGTGTGCTGGACGACGAAAGCATGAGCCAGGAATACCGCTACGTCCTCAGCCTGGACGCGGCCTGTCCGGCGGGGTCCGCCCTTTCCGCATCTCGATCATCGCGAAGTCCCAGCGCGGGTGCGGCGTGCGGATGGCCGTCGCGGTCCATCCATGGGCGACATAGAACCGCCGCGCCCCGGCATTAGGCTCCGCCACGTGCAGCCGCGCCACATCGTGCCCGCGGCCGAAGATTTCCCGCTCCGCCACCGCCAGCAGCAGGCGCCCGACGCCGCGCCCCTGCGCTTCCGGCGCCACGAACAGCTCCTGCAGCAGGTCGCCCTCTGTCAGCACCACGGCCAGCGCGCCGCCGCCGTCCGACCGCGCCGCCATCCAGCCGCCCAGGAACGTCAGCCGGGCCGAGATGAACCCGGCCGGATCGCGCCGCGCGGCTTCCGCCACCTCCGGGCAGAAGGCGCCGTAGGTCTCGATCACCGTCCGCGCCACCAGCGACCGGACGGCATCCACGTCCTCGGGCCTGACCGCGCGCAGTTCCACCGTCGCCATCCCCGCCGCCGGATCACATGGCGCCGGCCATGACCTTCCACCAGCGCCGGGCGTCGCGCGCCGTCCAGGGGCCGCCGTGGCCGGAGAACAGCACCGTCTCGGCGGGCACTTTCTCAAGGAACCGGCTGATCGAGCGCACCAGCGTCGGCTGGTCGCCGCCGGGGAAATCGGTGCGCCCGACGCCGCCCTGGAACAGCGTGTCGCCCGTCAACGCGAAACCGGGGAAGACGAAGCACACCCCGCCCGGCGTGTGCCCCGGAGTTGCCACCGTGGCGACCTTGGCGCCGGCAACCGCGTGCTCCGGCTCGCCGCTGAACCAGGTGATCTCCGGCACCTCCAGCGCCCGGCCGAGCAGCATCTGCCCCCACTGGCCGGCGTTGTCGAGGATCGGCCGTTCGGTGTCCTGGGCGATGACCGGCGCGCCGGTTTCCGCCGCCACATGGGCGAGCGCGGCGATATGGTCGGGGTGGCCGTGGGTGAGCAGGATGGCGTCCACCGTTTCCAGCCCGCCGTTCTCCTTCACCCGCGCGATGATCCGCTCCGCCGCGTCGCCCGGATCGACGATCGCCTGCCGGCCCGTCGGCACATGCTTCACCACGTAGCAGTTCTGGTAGTACGGCGGCTCGCTGACGACGATGTGGACCTCGTAATCACCGATGACGGCGGGGCTTTCGAACGGCTGCATGGGAGGATGTTCCTTCCGGTTGTCCAGGCGCGGCGCAGCATAGACGAAGCCGCCCCGCCTTGACACCCCGCCGCGCCCGTGGCACCACCATCGGCATCATGACCACGACCACGCTCATCCCCATCCTGCGCCCCGTCACGCCGCCGCAGGGAAAAGGCCGGAGCCCAGAGCGATTTGCCAGAATCGGAATGGGCGAATAGGGTCGCGGAGCCGAAGGCGTGTGCGGAGCACACAGCGCCCCCCCACGCCGATCAGGCGCGTGAGCCCGCGTGGCGCCTGAACGCGGCCCTGCGACCGCGACAGGGCGCAATATCCGCCTCCGCACACCTGAAATGGGCAGCCTCTCGCGCCGCCCGTCCCCGCGCCCGTGATCGAGCGTGCATTCCATGACCCGTGACCTTTCCACCACGCGCCACACCGGCGCGGCCCTGATTGCCGTGAGCGCCCTGTTGTGGTCCACAGCCGGGCTGGTCTCCACCAGCCTGTTCGCGCACGTCCACCCCCTGGCCGTCGGCTTCTGGCGCGTGGCGCTGGCCGTGCCCGCCCTGCTGATCCTCGCCCGCGCCGCCGCCCGCTGGAGGCCCGTCACCCGTCGCGCCGCCCTTCTGCTGGCGCTGATCGGCCTGACCCAGGCGGGATACCAGGGCTTCTATTTCCTGGGAGTCTCCGAACTGGGCGCCGGCCGGGCGACGCTGGTGGCGCTGTGCGGCGCACCGGTGCTGATCTCGGTGATCGGCGCCGCCGTCCTGAAGGACCGCCCCGGCCGCCTGGAATGGGCCGCCGTGCCCATCGCGGTGGCCGGCGCCGCCCTGCTGATCGGAGCCCCCGCGCCCGGCGTGGAAGGATCGGTGCTCGGCTACGCCGCCGCCGGGGCCGCCGCACTCTCCTACGCCGTGTTCGCCCTGACGGCGCGGGCGCTGGCCGGCCTCTACCATCCCTTCCAGATCACCGCCATCGGGTTCGCCGTCGCCGCCCTGACGCTTCTGCCGCTCGCGCTCGGCGCGGGACTGATCCCGGCGCAGGGCTGGGGGACGCTCGCCTACCTGGGGCTGGTGCCGACCGCGCTGGCCTACGCGCTGTTCTTCTTCGGCATGAGAACGGTCACCGCCACGGCCTCGGGCGTGCTGGTGCTGCTGGAACCCGCCGGCGCGGCGGTCCTCGCCGCCCTGCTGCTGGGGGAACGGTACGGGGCGCTCGGCCTGGTCGGTGGAGCGCTGCTGCTGGGGGCGGTGTTGATGGTGAATTTCGCCAGGCGGTGAAGCTGGATCGCTTGGCGCAGGCACTTCAGGGGACCTCGGTCCCCTGAACCCCTGATTGGGAGGCACAGCCTCCCAAACCCTCCAGTTTTTTAAAAGTCGGGGCGGTGCTGGCGGGTCCTTTAGGCATTGTTTTGAAACGAACAAATACCCGTCATTCCCGCGAAAACAGGAATTCACATACGGCCCCTGCCACCCTGCCCCGCTCCCACTCAACGAAAAACTGAGGGGTTCGGGGAGCTGCGCTCCCCGATCGGGCGCGGGCCGAGGCCCGCTCGGCGTCAGCCGAAGCCCGCCCCGCCGCAGCCCGCCTCAGATCAGCGGCCGCCCCGCGCCGTCGCCGAAGTTCTCCACCACGTAGTCGATATCCTTGTCGCCCCGCCCGGAGACGTTGACCAGGATGCATTCCCCGGCCGGGCGCTCCTTGGCGAGCTTCATGGCGTGGGCAAGCGCGTGGGCGCTTTCGAGCGCCGGGATGACGCCCTCGTACCGGCCGAGCGCGTAGAAGGCGTTCAGGGTTTCCTCGTCCGACACGGCGGCGTAGGAGACGCGGCCGCTTTCGTGCAGGAAGCTGTGCTCCGGCCCCACGCCCGGATAGTCCAGGCCCGAGGCGATGGAGTGGACCGGGGCGGGGTTGCCGTCGGCGTCCTTCAGCATCAGGCACTTGAAGCCGTGGATGATGCCTTCCTCGCCGTAAGAGATCGTGGCGGCGTGCTGGCCCAGTTCCGTGCCCGTGCCGTGGGGCTCGACACCGTGCAGGGCGACGTCTTCGTCATCGATGAAGCCGGCGAAGATGCCCATGGCGTTGGACCCGCCGCCGACGCAGGCCACCACGTGATCGGGCAGCGCGCGGCCGGTGATTTCTGCGAACTGCTCGCGCGCCTCGAAGCCCATGACCGACTGGAAGTCGCGCACCATCATGGGGAAGGGGTGGGGCCCCACCACGCTGCCGATGGCGTACATGGTGGTTTCCGGGTCCTTCAGGTAGGACACGAAGGCTGAGTCGACGGCCTCCTTCAGCGTGCGGCCGCCGAAGCCGACGGGGACGATCGTCGCGCCCAGCAGCTTCATGCGGGTGACGTTGGGGTGTTCCTTGGCGATATCCACCTCGCCCATGTGGATCTCGCACTCCATGCCGAAGTACGCCGCCGCCGTCGCGAGCGCGACGCCGTGCTGGCCGGCGCCCGTTTCGGCGATGAGCTTCTTCTTGCCCATGTGCTTGGCGAGCAGCGCCTCGCCCATGCAGTGGTTGAGCTTGTGCGCGCCGGTGTGGTTGAGGTCCTCGCGCTTGAGGTAGATGGCGGCCCCGCCCAGCTTCTCCGACAGGTTCCCGGCATAGGCCACGGGGGTCGGCCTGCCCTGGAAGTGCTTGCGGATGTGCTTGAGTTCATTGATGAACGGCGCCGACCGCGAGATGCGCAGGTAGGCATCGCGGATGGCGGCCATGTGGGGCTCCAGTTCGGGCGGGATGAAGCTGCCGCCGAACTTGCCGAAGAAGCCCTCTTGGTCGGGGTACTTGCGCAGGTGACTCACGATGATGTCCCTCCCGGTGGTGCGGTCATGATGGTGCGGGGAGGAGACACTAGCGGGGTTGGGGTGGTGTGGGAAGTGGCGGGTGGTGGGGGTCTTTGGTGGTGGGGGGTGACCGCGCAAAGAAGCGCCTATGGGATGAATGGCGGCAAACTGATGACTAAACAACCATGAGACGCTATAGTGGATGCTGATCCACCAAAAAGCGCTCTCCAATCAAGATCGTCAGCCATGCATTTTTTCTATGAAGCCTATACAATTCGAGAAGAAATAGACGAAATAATAGATTATGTTACTAAATTTACATCTTATTGGAAAACTAGCGCAAGAGGATCCCTTATACCGAATAGTATTTTAGAAGATTTTGAAAGTGTTAAACCTCACATAGAGAAATTCGATCTGAAAATATACAGCGCCATAGACAAAATGAGGCCAATCAACAAAAACCTAGCTTTGCGGCTCGAAAAAATCATAGAGGACGGGGAAGTTTGTCAGAATCTAAACCATTTATCTATTTCGATACTCCTGAGCCGTTCGCGCTCCGGACAAGAGAGTTTTCGTTACAACTTTCTAATATTTCTAGAAAATTTGGTGCAAACCGCCTATGGCATCAAAGATGCATTTAATGCAACCAGCAAAAGAGAGGTTTTTACGGCTGGGGGTCAAGAGATAAATCTTACAGATCTCTTAGCTAGCCTTATGAGAGCCCGCAGCATTGTTGATGAACTAGTCGACATAATTATGAAAAGAGATAAAATTCACAATAATATATTTGAAACACACAACATAGACAAATATTCTATTATCGAAAAACTCGATAAAGCTATAGAAGAAATTAATAGAATCCCGAGACATCTAGAAGATCATAGGAAACTTTTAAGGTCACACCTTGAGGTCGCGCGAGATGAAGCGGGCTCCGATTCTCCGGACTGGAGAAAAATAATCGGCGCCTTGTTCATTGCCTCTGCAATAATCAGTTCTCTTGCTGATCTGCCAGATGCCATAAATTACGTTTACGATGCTAGCAACAGCATAATAACAGCCATAAACGAGATAATTAACGAATCAACTCCTGATTTGTCTTCCGGTAGTAAGAGCATATTTCTGCCAAACAGGCATAATCCCATAGACATATAGTTTTTATCATCTAAAGCAGTTTTACCTTCCAAGGTAGGCGTAGCAAATCATCTAATGTGGTATTCAGCACCGCCGCAAGTTTGCGGTAAGCGTCCACGCTGCCGACCTTCTTTCCCGCCTCAATCTCCGCCACGTAGCCCGGCTGCATTCCCGCCCGCTCCGCCAGGGGCGCAGGGTAAGGCCCCGGTATTCGCGCCAGACGCACGGGGTGCGCCTCGTCCATGATGATGCGGCGCGCGTATTCCATCGGCAGCGCCTCGCCGCCGGCAGCCTCGCGGGCGGAGAGGATGTCCTTAGAGGCAGTGCCGCGCTTCACCGATGCGCCGCCTCTTCAAACCCCTCCCGCCGTCCGACGGCCTCTGCCAGAAGAGTCACAACGTAGGTGTTGAGGCTGACACCTTCAGACCTTGCCAATTCGGTAAGCTGGGCATGAAGCGAGCGTGGCAGGCGCTGACGCATTTCCGCCCGGCCAGCACCGGGTTCAGGGATCGGGCGCCCCTCAATATGAGCCGTTGCAAGCCACGCATGGATGGCGTCCTGAACATTCTCGGCAGCTTCCTGCCGGGTGTCGCCATCGGACATGCAGCCCGGCAGGTCGGGAACGGTCGCGACGTAACCGCCACCCTCGCTTTCAGGCAGCGGACGGATCAGGATCGCATAGCCTTCATTCGTCATCTATCGTGCTCCTCGCGACGCGCGAAACGAAGTCCACCAGCATCCTGATGTAGACAGGCCGGATCGGCCGGTGTGCCGGAATCGTCACCACGTCAGGCTGGCTCGGATGCGTCAGCGTCACATGGCTTCCGCCGGTGCGCCGCATGGTCAGCCCCCAGCCGTCGCAGACACGCTCCACATCCTGAATGGTCCAGTCGCTCTGGGGACTGGACGCCATCCGTTTCAGGAGTTTGTCTCGCTGCGTCATGCCTTGATGATATCACATATGGCCCCACCTTCAACGGCCGTCAAGCGCCCTCAAACCCTCACAATCTTCCCCGGGTTCATGATGTTCTCCGGGTCCAGCGCCCGCTTGATGTTCGCCATCACGTCCAGCATGTCCGCTCCGTGCTCGGCTTCCAGATACCCCATCTTGCCGTGGCCGACGCCGTGCTCGCCGGTGCAGGTGCCGTCCATCGCCAGCGCGCGCTCCACCACGCGGGCGTTCAGGCGCTTGGCCTCGGCGATCTCGTTCGGGTTGTCGGGGTCGAAGACGAACAGCACGTGGAAGTTCCCGTCCCCCACATGCCCCACGATGGGCGTGAACAGCGTCGTGCCGTCCAGGTCCGCCTTGGTCTCCACGATGCAGTCCGCCAGGCGCGAGATCGGCACGCACACATCCGACGAGAACGCCTTGCAGCCCGGACGCATGGCGATCCCCGCATAGTACGCATTGTGACGAGCATGCCACAGCCGGCTCCGCTCCTCCTCCGACCGCGCCCACTGGAAGTCCGTGCCGCCGAACTCCGCCGCGATGGACTGCACCGTCTCCACCTGCTCCTGCACGCCGGCGTCGGAGCCGTGGAACTCGAAGAACAGCGTCGGCACCTCGGCGTAGTCGGTCTTGGAGTAGGCATTCACCGCCGCGATCTGGGCTTCGTCCAGGAATTCGATCCGCGCGATGGGAACGCCGGCCTGGATGGTGGTGATGACGGTGTTCACCGCCTCCGCCACGCCGGGGAAGGGGCAGACGGCCGACAGCACCGCCTCGGGGATGCCGTGGAGGCGGAGCGTGACCTCCGTCACCACGCCCAGCGTGCCCTCCGACCCCACGAACAGGCGCGTCAGGTCATACCCCGCCGAGGACTTGCGCGCCCGGCGGCTGGTGCGGATTACCCGGCCGTCGGCCAGCACCACCGTCAGGGCCAGCACCGCCTCGCGCATGGTGCCGTAGCGCACCGCGTTGGTGCCGCTCGCCCGCGTGCTCGCCATGCCGCCGATGCTGGCGTCCGCGCCGGGATCGATGGGGAAGAACAGGCCCGTGTCGCGCAGGTACTCGTTGAGCTGCTTGCGCGTCACGCCGGCCTGGACGGTGACGTCCATGTCCTCCGGCCGGACCGCCAGAATCTCGTTCATCTGGCTGACGTCGATGCACACCCCGCCATGAAGCGCCGCCACATGCCCCTCCAGCGAGGTGCCCGTGCCGAAGGGGATCACCGGCACCTTGCGCGCCGCGCAGGCCTTCACCACCGCCGCGACCTCTTCGGTGGAGCGGCAGAAGGCCACCGCGTCGGGGGCGGCGGGGGTGTGGTAGCTCTCGTCCCGCCCATGCTGCTCGCGCACGGCGGCGGCGGTCGACAGACGCTCGCCCAGCAGGCCCTCCAGCTCGGAAATCAGCTCGGGCGGGGCGGCGCGCAGGGGAACGGCGGTGTCGAGAGCAGTCATCGGGCTAAGTCCTTGGCGGTTGTTGTCGAGGCCACCAAGACACAAAGGACACCAAGAGGGCGGAGTCAAGCGGCGGGCATCCCGCAACGCCGCATGGGGCGGAGTGATGCGAGGGGGATACGATCCCCCTCGCGCTCCCGCGCAAAGTGGGCGCCTCGCCCGGTGCCAGCCGCCGCGCCGCAGCCCACTCAGCGGGAGCGCGAGGCGCCGTGCGCCTCGCATCACCCCATCGCGGCGCAGCCGCGAAGCAGCCTCCCCCGCCGCCGTCCGCTGATCCGCGTTATCCCGGTCTCTTGGTGTTCTTCGTGCCTTTGTGGCTATCCTCGCACCCCGCCAGCGGCCCTCCACCTAACGCAAGTCCGCCTCCACCACCTCGTGCCCCGTGTGCGCGATGAAGCGGCGCAGGTCCCTGGGGTCGATGACCGTCGTCGCGGCGTTGTCCAGCGGGTGGTAGCCGCAGCGGGGTTCGTCCATCATCTCGGCGTCCAGCACCACGGTCACCCGGTTGTCACGGTCGTTCATCAGCGAGAACGGCGTCACCGAGCCCGGCGTGACCCCCAGCACCTCCAGCAGCAGGTCGGGCTTGCCGAAGGACAGGCGCTTGGAGCCGATTTTGGCGGGCAGCGTCTTCAGGTCGATGTCCCGGTCGCTGGGGCAGGTGACCAGCCACAGTTGCTTCTTGGCGTCCTTCAGGAACAGGTTCTTGCAGTGGCGGGCGGGGATGCTGTCCCATACCCCGTTGCCTTCCTCGACGGTGAAGACGGGTTCGTGCTCGTGGGTTTCATGCGCGATCCCCAGTTCGTCGAGCAGGCGCATCAGGTCATCGCGGGTGGCGTGCGGGTTCACGGGCGTCGATCCTTCGGCTTTTGCGCTGGTCTGTTCGCAGCGCATGGTGCAGGCTGCCGAAACACCTCGTCAAGAAGCCGGAACACGTCATGAGCATCTGGGGGAAGATCATCGGCGGCGCCGCCGGCCTGTTCATGGGCGGCCCTCTGGGCGCCCTGGTGGGCGCGGCGGTGGGCCATGCCGCCTATGACCGCAACCAGTCCTCCGCCGAGGGGGAAAAGGAAAAGAGCCGCCTGTTCCACGGCGATCCGCTGTCGGGCGTGAAGGACCGGGCGCGGCAGGTGGCCTTCACGGTGGCCGTGGTCACGCTGGGCGCCAAGATGGCCAAGGCCGACGGCCATGTCAGCCGGGCGGAGGTGGACGCCTTCAAGCGCGTCTTCAACATTCCGCCGGGCGATGTGGCGACGGTGGGCCGCCTGTTCGACCAGGCCAAGCAGTCGGCGGAAGGCTTCGAGATCTATGCCCGGCAGGTGGCGTTCCTGTTCAAGGACAGCCCGCAGGTGCTGGAGGAACTGCTGGGCGCGCTGTTCCTCATCGCCCAGGCCGACGGCGAGGTGAACGCGGCGGAACTGGCATTCCTGGAGAAAGTGGCGCAGATCTTCGGCCTGCCGCCGCGCGCCTTCGAGCGCGCCCGCGCCACCCACCGCGCCGGGGAAGGCGCCCGGGCCCGCACCACCGCCTTCGACGATCCGTATGCGGTGCTCGGCTGCGCGCGCGCCGCCCCGACCGACGAGATCAAGGCCACCCACCGGCGGCTGTTGCGCGAGAACCACCCGGACGTTCTGGTCTCTCAGGGCCTGCCGCAGGAGTTCCTGGAAATGGCCGAGGACAAGATGAAGGCCGTCAACGCCGCCTGGGACCAGATCCAGCGCGAACGCGGGTTGAAATGATCCGCCGCGGGCGCCACGGCGTTACCGGTCATTCGCATTGATGGAGAGACTCTCATGCGCATCCGCTTCACGACGCTCGCCGCGCCCGCCGCCGCTGCCCTGATGCTGGCGGCCTGCTCGCCGGCCGCTCATCAACAGGCCGATGTGCGCGGCACCGCCGGTCCGCCGGGCAGCATCGAGACCCGTGACACCTGGGCGCCGGGCTACCAGTACGACGTCGACGAAGGAAAGTACTACCGCATCCGCCCGGCCAGCGAGGCGCCCGCGGAAGAGTAGCCCCGCGCGGTGCAACCAAGGGGACGGGACCGGCTGTCGGAATTCGCCGGACAGCCACTTTCGGGACCATTCGGCCCGGAATCGGGACAGGCTGCGCCACCGCGGCCGCGCGTCGCCGTTTCGTCAGTGTCCGTCACGAGAAAAGCGCGACCGCCCACACAGGCCGCGTGCAACCCCATGCAAGGAGGGCTTGCCATGCGCTTCCTGACGACGACGACCGCTCTACTGTTCTCGGGCCTGATGCTCGCATCCTGCACCGGTTTCGACGATCGAACGACCGGCGCTATCGGGACCGCTCCGCCGCCGCAGGCGGCCGAGACGGTGGAGGATGACGACGCGGTCCGGTACTGACATTCCCCGCCTGCGTGCACCCGCGCGCATCTTCGGCAAACAGGATGGGCCGGGACAGCTGTTCCGGCCCGCCTTTTCGTCTGCGGCCGCTCAAGCGGCCCCACCGCCACGGCCTGAATGTCACTCGACACGTCGCGGCGCCCCGCGCACCGTATGGACGCTTCGTTCACCTCTTTCTCCAGCCGTGAAAGCCTTTTCCCGTGCCGACGCGCGACCTGCTGCTCGGCCTCATGGTGGTGTTGCTGTGGGGCTTCAACATTGTCACCGCCAAGTGGGGCGTGGCGGCCATTCCGCCGCTGTTCTTCACGGCGCTGCGGTTTGCGGCCGTGGCGGTGCTGGTGGTGCCCTTCTTTCCCCTGCCCCGCAGCGCATGGCGGCCGATCCTCATCCTGTCGGTGACCTTCGGGACCGGCGGCTTCGGGCTGATGTTCACGTCGTTCACGCTGCTGGAGGGCTCCACGGCGGCCATCGTGCAGCAACTGGTCGTGCCGTTCTCCGTCATCGTCGGCATCGTCGCCCTGGGCGAGCGGCCGGGCTGGCGGCGGCTGTCGGGCATCGGCCTGGCGCTGGCGGGCATCGTGCTGATCGCCGGCGAGCCCGGCCGCGCACCACTGGCCGGCATGCTGCTCATGGCGGGATCGGCGGCGTCCACGGCCATCGGCAACCTCTACCTCAAGAAGCTGACCATGCTGCCGCCGCTGGGAGTGGTGGGCTGGATGTCGCTGCTGGCCGTGCCACAACTGGCGGTCCTGTCGCTGCTGCTGGAGGATGGGCAGGTGGCAGCCCTTGGCCAGGCGGACGGGCGTGTCTGGCTGTCGCTGCTGTATACGGTGATCGCCGCCTCCATCATCGCCCATAGCCTCTGGGCCGGTCTGGTGCGCCGGCACGAGCTGAGCCGCATCGTTCCCTTCGCCCTGCTGGCGCCGGTGACGAGCGTGCTGTGCGCCACCGCCTTCCTGGGCGAACCGTTGACGCCGCTGAAGGTGGTCGGCGGCCTGGTGACCATGGCCGGCGTGGCGGTCATCCAGCTGCGCCAGGCGACGCGCGCACCCAACCGCCCAGCCATCGAGACCCCGGCCGAGACCGCCACTCCCGGCGGCGCGCCCTGAAGGAGCCTCCATGCCCGCTCGCGACATCCTGCTGGCGCTGCTGGTCCAGGCCATCTGGGGCCTGAACATCGTGGTCGCCAAGGCCGGGGTGGAGGCCCTGCCGCCGCTGTTCTTCACCACGCTCCGCTTTGCGCTGGTGGCGGCGCTGGTGCTGCCGTTCTTCCGCATTCCCTGGCACGCCATGAAAGGGCTGGCGCTGCTGTCCTTCACCTTCGGCACCCTGCACTTCGGGCTGCTGTTCACGGGGCTGAGCGGCATGGGGGCGGCGGCGGCGGCCATCGTCATCCAGCTGGGGCCGCCGTTTGCGGTGCTGCTGGGCGTGCTGATGTTCAAGGAGAAACTTGGGCCCAAGCGCATCGTCGGCACGGTGCTGGCGTTCTCCGGCGTCGTGCTGCTGGCCGGCGAGCCCACCGTGCCGAGCCTTGTGCCGCTGGTGCTGATGGTGTTCGCCGCCTTCGGCTGGGCGCTGTCCAACGTGGTGGTCAAGCGCCTGCCCGAGGTGAACCCGGTGCTCATGACCGGCTGGCTGAGCGCCATGGCGGTGCCGCAGGTGGGTCTCTTGTCGCTGCTGCTGGAGGACGGGCAGATCCCGGCGCTGATCTCTGCCGACTGGCGGGGCTGGGGGGCGATCGTCTACACTGCGGCCGGCGCGTCGATCGTCGCCCATTCCCTGTGGTACGGGCTGGTGCGCCGGCACGAGATGGGACAGGTGGCGCCCTTCGGCCTGCTGGCGCCGGTCATCGGCATCGTTGCGGCGGTTCTGCTGCTGGGCGAGCCGCTGACCTGGCAGAAGCTGGCCGGCGGGACGATCACCATGGTCGGCGTCGCGATCATTCAGTTGCGGTGGGCGCGTCTGAAACGCCGCCCGCCCGAGGAAGTGGGGAGCCCGACGTAACCATGCTCAAGCCTGTCCGCCATGCCCGGTCGCCCAACCACGGCCCGCGCGAGAAGTCGCAGCCGGTGGACATGCTGGTGCTGCACTACACCGGCATGAAAAGCGCCCAGGAGGCGTTGCAGCGCCTGTGCGACGAGGCCAGCTCCGTCTCCGCCCATTACCTGATCGAGGAAGACGGCACCGTCCACGCCCTGGTGCCGGAGAACCGCCGCGCCTGGCATGCCGGCGTCTCCAGCTGGCGCGGGCGCACCGACGTCAACAGCCGCTCCATCGGGATCGAGCTGGTGAACCCCGGCCACGAATTCGGCTACCGCCCCTTTCCCGAGCCGCAGATGACCGCCCTGATCGCGCTGTGTCAGGCGGTGCTGGCGCGCCACCCCATCCCCGCCCGCAACGTGGTCGGCCACGCCGATGTGGCGCCCCTGCGGAAGGAGGACCCGGGAGAGTTGTTCGACTGGAAGCGCCTGGCGGCCGAGGGCATCGGCCTGTGGCCCGGCGAGGTGGAGGCCTTTCCGACCGAGCAGCCGCCGTCCATCGCCGCGGTGCAGGAGGCGTTGACCGCCATCGGCTATGCCGCCCCCCGCTCGGGCGCCCTGGACGAGGCCACCGCCAAGGCCCTGGTCGCCTTCCAGCGCCACTTCCGCCCGGCGGACCTGTCGGGAGTCCCCGACGCCGAGACCTGGGCCATGCTCAAGGCCGTGCGGACCGCCGCCGACGCCGACCGCGCCCATCAGCTCGAGGACTGACCGGCGGCGGGGTTGGTCCTTGACGGACCGGGCTCATGCTCTATTTTCCCTGGCGCGTCAGTCGGCTGGATGGCCGCTTCGGGTGTCGTTTACGACGGCCCGGGGAGGAAAGTCCGGGCTCCACGGAAGGACGGTGCCGGATAACGTCCGGCGGGGGCGACCCCAGGGAAAGTGCCACAGAAAGCAAACCGCCCGCGCCGGCGGGGCCTCCGGGCCCTCTGCTCGCGCGGGTAAGGGTGAAAGGGTGCGGTAAGAGCGCACCGCGGGCCCGGCGACGGGACCGGCACGGTAAACCCCACCGGGAGCAAGACCAAGAGTACGGCACGCGCCACAGCCGTGGCGCAAGGTGCGTTCCGAGCCGCCGTAGTGGTAGGTCGCTAGAGGCGTCCGGTAACGGGCGTCCCAGATGAATGGCCATCCACCGCCCCTCGCGGGCGGGGACAGAACCCGGCTTACAGGCCGACTGACGCTTTATCCCGTGCCTCCTGGTCCCGCATGGGACGGCATGGGTCGCGCCGGCTCTGTCGTCATCCACCGGCCATACACGATCTCCCACAATTTTTTCCACATGCGCGTCCGGCGCATGGCCGGCATGGGTCGGGCATGGGATGGCATGGGAAACCGTCTTGGGACAGCATGGGACAGCCCCTCAAACCAGCGGGTTCCCGGGCTTTCAAGAGGTGTTTCGGCACCCGCCGGAGCGCTGGCAGGGCTGCTTCGGGCCGTAGGCTCCATGCCGCACCCAAATCACGGCTCCACACTTCCCCACAGACTTATCCACAGGAACATCTGCCGAACAGTATTCGGGCGGACTTTTCCGACTCGTTGGAAACTCTTATGTTGACGCGACCATCAGACCTGTGGACAACTACTTTCGGCCCTGTCAGTGAAACCCGTCACACCCCTAGGTACAGGGGCTTGTGGTTACTCCCGGCGTGTCGTTGACACCCATGATTTCCCATGCGATACCATGACGAACCAATGGGCGATCGCTGGCGATTCCGCCATGCCCAGGCATCGCGGAATCGCTTCGGTCACAACGGGGAAATCACGGGGGGCGCGCAATGCTCGCGCTGTTCACGGGCACCCATACGAACAAGGTCGACAAGAAGGGCCGCGTCAGCGTTCCGGCGCCCTTTCGCGCGACCTTGTCCGCGCAGGGGTTCGAGGGCGCCTGGCTGTTCCCCAACTTCACCGGCGCCCGGTGCATCGAGGGCTGCGGCGCCGAATTCATGAAGAAGCTGGCGGCGAAGATCGAGGAAAGCGCTGATCCGTTTTCCGAGACCGAGGACGACTACACGTCGCTTGTGTTCGCCGAGAGCCAGCAGGTCGCCTTCGACCCAGAGGGCCGCATCATCATTCCCAAGACGTTCATGGAATTCGCCGGCATCACCGAGCGCGCGTCCTTCGTCGGCACCGCCAACCGCTTCCAGATCTGGGAGCCCGAGGCGCGCGAGGCCTACATGGCGGAGAAGCGCGCCGCCCGCGCGAAGACGCCGCCGCGCCTGTCCGCCCGCCCGGCCGAGGGAGGCATGGCATGACCGCTCCCGCCCCCCACATTCCGGTCCTGCTGAACGAGGTCGTGGACGGCCTGCAGCCGCGCGACGGCGGCATCATCGTCGACGGCACCTTCGGCGCCGGCGGCTACACGCGCGCCATCCTGAACGCCGCCGACTGCCGCGTCGTCGGCATCGACCGCGACCCAACAGCCCTGCGTCATGCCGAGGCCGTGACGGCGGACCACCCCGGCCGCTTCTCGCTGATCCCCGGGCGCTTCGGCGAGATGGCCGCCCTGCTGCCGGCCAACGGGTTCGACGGGCCGGTGGACGGCGTGGTGCTGGACATCGGCGTGTCCTCCATGCAGATCGACGAGGCCGAGCGCGGGTTCTCCTTCGCCAAGGACGGCCCGCTCGACATGCGCATGGAAAAGTCGGGCCGGACCGCCGCCGACGTGGTGAACGAGGAAGAGGAAGGGCCGCTGGCCGACCTCATTTACCTCTATGGCGAGGAGCGCCACTCCCGCCGCGTCGCCCGCGCCATCGTCCAGGCGCGCCAGGAAAAGCCCTTCACGCGCACGGCCGAACTGGCCGACGTCATCCGCCGCGTCGTGCGCAAGAGCAAGGACGGCATCGACCCCGCCACCCGGACCTTCCAGGCCCTGCGCATCGTCGTGAATGACGAACTGGGCGAGCTGGAACGCGGCCTGGATGCCGCCGAGCGCCTGCTGAAGCCCGGCGGCCGGCTGGCCGTCGTCACCTTCCATTCGCTGGAGGACCGCGTGGTCAAGCGCTTCATCCGCGAGCGCAGCGGGCGCGCGGGCGGCGTTTCGCGGCATCTGCCCGATGCCGGCGCCAGCGGACCCGCGCCCACCTTCAAGGACATCTCCCGCAAGGCCGTCGGGCCGTCGGCGGAGGAGGCCCGCGCCAACCCGCGCGCCCGCTCCGCCAAGCTGCGGGTGGCAGAGCGTACCGAGGCCCCGGCGCCCTTCGGCAGTGGTGCGGGAGGTGCGTCATGATCCGCCCCGCCGCCATCCTGTGGGGAACCCTGGCGCTGGGCGTCGGCACCGGCCTGTTCGTGCTGAAGGTCGAGGTGCAGGCGCTGGAGGACAAGCTGACGCGCCTCAACGCGCAGATCCGCAGCGACCGGGCCGCCGTGCACGTGCTGGAGGCCGAGTGGAGCTACCTCAACGATCCGGCCCGCCTGCGCGACCAGGCGGAGCGGCTGCTGGGCATGGGCCCGTTCGCGCCCAGCCAGGTGAATTCCATCGCGCAACTGCCCCTGCGCCCCGCCCCGCCGCCGCCCGAGGCAGCGCCCGAACCGGAGACGGACCCGGTTCCGGGAGGCCCGGCCACGCCCATGGTGCGCGTCCCGGCGCCGCCGACGGCCGAGGAACTGGCGAGCGCACCGGTCTACGGGGGGACGGACCAATGACGCTCAACGCCCTGCGCCGCCTGGTCAAGAAGGACGCCGGCCCCTTCCTCTATCCCGGCGAGGAGATCCGGCCCAGCAAGCGGGCCTCGCGCGTGTCGCTGCACGGCACGCAGAAGCGCCATGTGGAGATGGGCCGCACGCGGCTGGTGGTTGCCGCCGGCCTGTTCGCCTGCGCCTTTTCGCTGGTGGGCTTCCGCCTGGTGGACCTGATGCTGCTGGACGGCGGAGAGCCGCCCGTCACCACCGCCCGCCGCGCCGCCACCGCCGAGTTCGAGGAAAGCCGGGCCGACATCGTCGACCGCAACGGCGTGCTGCTGGCGACCAACCTGCCCACGGTGAACCTCTACGCCCATCCCTACAAGATCGACGATCCCGCCACCGCGGCGCGCCGCATCGTGGAGGTGCTGCCCGACCTGTCCTTCGACGACGTGCATCGCAAGCTGGCCTCGGGGGGCAAGTTCGTCTACCTGGACCGCAACCTGACCCCGCGCGAGAAGCTGGAAATCAACGCGCTCGGCATCGTCGGCGTGGACTTCGAGGACGCCGAGCGTCGCGTCTATCCGCAGGGTGCGCTGGCCTCGCACGTGGTCGGCGCGACCGACCTGGACAACAACGGCATCGCAGGCCTGGAAGCATCGCTGAACGAGACGCTTTCCAAGGGCGGCGAGCCTGTGCGCGTGGCGCTGGACGTGCGCGTCCAGCATGCCGTGCGCGAGGAGCTGGCCTACGCCATGGCCAAGTTCAGGGCCGTTGGCGCCACCGGCATCGTGCTGGACAGCCACACGGGCGAACTGATCTCCATGGTCTCCCTGCCCGACTACGACCCCGAGCACATCGGCACCGCCACCGAAGACCAGCGCTTCAACCGCGCGACGCTGGGCGTCTACGAAATGGGCTCCACCTTCAAGCTGTTCAACACGGCCATGGCGCTGGACAGCGGCCGCATCGGCCTGTCCGACCACTTCGACGTGGAGAACCCCATCCGTGTCGCCCGCTTCACCATCCGCGACCACCACCCCGAAAAGGGCGACATGTCGGTGGCCGACATCCTGGTGAACTCGTCCAACATCGGGTCGGTGCGCATGGTGATGGAACTGGGCACGGCGGCGCAGCAGCGGTTCCTGGACGAGTTGGGCCTGCTGGACCCGGTGTCGCTGGAACTGCCCGAGAACGGCCGCCCGCTGGTGCCGAACCCGTGGCGCGAGGTCAACACCATGACCATCAGCTTCGGCCACGGCATCGCGGTGACGCCGGTGCACCTGGCCCGCGCCACCGCGGCCATGGTCAACGGCGGCGCGCTGACGCCGGTGACGCTGCTCAAGCGCGAGGCGGATGAAGTTCCCCCCGGCCGTGCCGTGATTTCGCCGCAGACGTCGCAGAGGATGCGCGAGCTGATGAGGATGGTCGTCACGGACGGCACGGCCGGCAAGGCCGACGTCCCGGGCTATCGCGTCGGCGGCAAGACGGGGACGGCCGACAAGGTGTCGGCGGCCGGCGGCTACGCCCGCCGCGCCGTGCGCACCAGCTTCGCCGGGGCCTTCCCCATGGACAACCCGCGCTACGTGCTACTGGTCGTGCTAGACGAACCCCAATCCACCAAGGAAACCTACGGTTTCATCACCTCGGGCTGGAACGCCGCCCCGACGGCGGGCCGCATCGTCGCCCGCATCGCGCCGACGCTGGGGGTCTTCCCCAGCTTTGCACCGCAGGGCCCGGTCGTCCGCCCGGAACGCCGCCCCATGGACCTTATCCAGGCCGCCGCCGCAAGGGGGACCGATGCGATCGCTGACTGATCTCATCCGCGCCTCCGGAGCGATGATCGCGGCCGGAGAGGACCGCACCGAAGCCGTGACGGTTTCCGGGCTCACCGCCGACAGCCGGGCGGTCGGGCCCGGTGCCGTCTTCGCCGCCCTGCCGGGTGCCAAGGTCGACGGGCGCGACTTCATCGCCCAGGCGGTTCAGGCCGGTGCCGTCGCCGTGCTCGCCCCCACCGGCACGACGCTCCCCAAGGGCGTGGAGGCGGTGCTGCTGACCCACGATGCGCCGCGGCTGGCCTTCAGCCTCATGGCCGCCGCCTTCCACGGCCGCCAGCCGGAAACGGTGGCTGCCGTGACGGGCACCAACGGCAAGACCTCGACGGTCAACTTCGCCCGCCAGCTCTGGACCGCGCTGGGTATGCAGGCCGCGAGCCTGGGAACCCTGGGCGTCGTCGGCCCCGACTGGACCATCGAGGGCAAGCTGACCACGCCCGACCCGGAACGCCTGCACGCCCTGCTGGCCGACATCGCCGACCGCGGTGTGACGCACCTGTGCATGGAGGCCTCCAGCCACGGCCTGGACCAGCACCGGCTGTCCGGCGTCATGGTCGCCGCCGGCGGGTTCACCAACCTGTCGCGCGACCACCTGGACTACCACGGCACCATGGAGGCCTATCTGGCCGCCAAGGCGAAGTTGTTCGGCGAGGTGATGCACGAGGGCGGCACGGCAGTCCTCAACGCCGACATCCCCGAATTCCCCATGCTGAAGGCCACCGCCGAGGCGCGCGGCCTGCGGGTCATCGACTACGGCCGCGACGCCGCCGCCATCAAGCTCCTGGACATCGCCCGCACCGCCCACGGCCAGCGCCTGACGCTGGTGCTGGACGGCGGTGAGCCGCTGACGGTGGAACTGCCGCTGGCCGGGACGTTCCAGGTGGAAAACGCCCTGTGCGCGCTGGGCCTCGTCATCGGCTGCGGCGCGGAAGCGATGCGCGCGGCGCGGGCGCTGGAGACCCTGTCCGGCGTGGCGGGCCGGCTTCAGCTGGTGGCGACGCGCGCGAATGGCGCTGCCGTCTACGTCGACTATGCCCACACCCCCGACGCCCTGGAGACGGTGCTGGAGGCCCTGCGGCCGCACGCCGCCGGCCGGCTGGTCTGCGTCTTCGGCGCGGGTGGCGACCGCGATCCCGGCAAGCGCCCGCTCATGGGAGAAGCTGCCGCGAAGCTGGCCGACGTCGCCATCGTCACCGACGACAACCCCCGCACCGAGGCCCCCGCCACCATCCGAAGCGCCGTCATGGAAGGCTGCCCGGAGGGTCTGAACATCGGCGACCGCCGCGCCGCCATTGCCGAGGGCGTGCGCCTGCTCGGCCCCGGCGACGTGCTGCTGGTGGCCGGCAAGGGGCATGAGACCGGCCAGACGGTGGGCACGGTGGTACATCCCTTCGACGACGCGGCCGAGGCCCGCGCCGCCGTCGAGGCAGCCGACGGGAGGGTCGCATGACCGACGCCACGAACACCCCCCTGCCCCCCTCCGCCCGCCCGGCGCTGTGGACTGCCGCCGAGGCTGCCGCTGCCACCGGCGGCAAGGCCTCGGGCGACTGGACCTGCACCGGCGTCTCCATCGACAGCCGCACGGTCGGCGCCGGCGACCTGTTCATCGCCAT
The DNA here is from genome assembly GCF_044803115.1 of Caenispirillum salinarum. Classification (GTDB taxonomy): domain Bacteria; phylum Pseudomonadota; class Alphaproteobacteria; order Rhodospirillales; family Rhodospirillaceae; genus Caenispirillum; species Caenispirillum salinarum_A. Next base: position 3,359,993 of record NZ_CP085224.1, read on the forward strand.
CGCCGGCCCGACCCACGACGGCCACGCCTTCGTCGCCGACGCCCTGGCGAAGGGCGCGGTCGCCGCCATGGTCCACGCCGTGCCCGAGGACTTCGGCCAGCCCGAAAGGCTGCTGGTGGTGGACGACACCTTCGCCGGCCTTCAGGCGCTGGGCCGGGCGGCGCGCGAGCGGCTGACCGGCAAGGTCATCGCGGTGACCGGCAGCGTCGGCAAGACCGGCACGAAAGAGATGCTGGCGCTGGCCTGCACGCGGCTCGGCGGCGGCCCCGTTCACGCGACCCAGGGCAACCTCAACAACCACTGGGGCCTGCCGCTGACCCTCGCCCGCTGCCCCCGCGACGCGGCCTGGTGCATCCTGGAAATGGGCATGAACCACGCCGAGGAAATCCGCCCGCTCAGCCGCCTTGCGCGGCCGCACGTGGCGGTCATCACGGCGGTGGAGGCGGTCCACCTGGAGCACTTCGACAGCGTGGAAGGCATCGCCCGCGCCAAGGCCGAGATCCTGGACGGCGTGGTGGACGGCGGCACGGCCGTCCTGCCGCGCGACAACCCGCACCACGCCCTGCTTCTGGCGACGGCAGAGCGGCTGGACCTGCGCACCACCAGCTTCGGCGCCCACATCCACGCCAGCGCCCGCCTGCTGCACACCAACACCACGGACGCGGGCCTGCGCGTGCTGGCGGACTTCTATGGCGCCAACCTGGAATACACGGTGGGCGCCACCGGCCGGCACTGGGCGATCAACAGCCTGGCGGTGCTGGCCGCCGTCCGTGCCGCGGGCGGCGACGCGGCCGAGGCGGCTCTCGCGCTGGGCGCGATGACGCCGCCCAAAGGTCGCGGCAAACGTCAATCCATTTCTTTGCCGGAAAGCCGCGGCGGAGGGCTTCTCACGATCATCGATGAGAGTTACAACGCCTCGCCCGTGTCGATGCGGGCGGCCCTGACGGTGCTGAACGGCATGACGCCCGGACGCGGCGGACGCCGCGTCGCGGTGCTCGGCGACATGCTGGAACTGGGCGGCGAGAGCGACGCGCTGCACGCCGGCCTGGCCGACGCCGTTTCGGGCTCGCGCATCGACCGCGTCCATACCTGCGGCACCCACATGGCGCATCTCGCGTCCGCCCTGCCCGAAGACCGGCGTGGCCGCCACGCCGACGACAGCACCGCCCTGGCCCCGCTGGTGGCGGCGGATGTGCGGGGCGGCGACGTGGTGATGGTCAAGGGCTCGCTGGGCAGCCGCATGGCAGTCGTGCTGGAAGCACTGCTGGCGCTGGATGCCGACGGCAAGGGTGGCGGAACCGATCACGACGACACGGGCAACGGATAAAGAGAGAGCTAGGGAAAGACCTCGGGACCATGCTGTATTTCCTGTCCCAACTGTCCGGCGAACTGGGCGCGCTGAACCTCTTCCGGTACCTGACCTTCCGGGCCGGCGGCGCTGTCGTGACGTCGTTGATCGTGGCCTTCATCGTCGGGCCCATGCTGATCCGCTGGCTGAAGAAGAAGCAGCGCGAGGGTCAGCCCATCCGCGACGACGGCCCCGAAAGCCACCTGCTGACCAAGAAGGGCACGCCCACCATGGGCGGCCTGATGATCCTGTTCGCCACCCTGGTCTCCACCCTGCTGTGGGCGGACCTGACCAACGTGTTCGTGTGGGCCGTGCTGCTGGTCACCGTCGGCTACGGCCTGCTTGGGTTCGCCGACGACTACCTGAAGGTCACCAAGCGCAACACCAAGGGCGTGTCGGGCAAGGGCAAGCTTCTCGCGCAGTTCGCCATCGCCCTGGTCGCGGCCCTGCTCATCAGCTACGGCACGACGGGCAACCTGGACAACCACCTGGCCATGCCGTTCCTCAAGAACGTGCTTCTGGACATGGGCCTGCTGTACGTGCCGTTTGCCATGCTGGTGATGGTGGGCAGCTCCAACGCCGTGAACCTGACCGACGGGCTCGACGGCCTGGCCATCGTGCCGGTGATGATCGCGTCGGGCGTCTTCATGCTGATCAGCTATCTGGTCGGCAACGCCATCTTCGCCGACTACCTGCAGATCCACCATGTGATCGGCACCGGCGAGCTTGCCATCCTGTGCGCCGCCCTGGTCGGCGCCGGCATGGGCTTTTTGTGGTTCAACGCGCCCCCGGCCATGATCTTCATGGGCGACACGGGGTCGCTGGCTCTCGGTGGTGCCCTTGGCGCCATCGCGGTGGCCACCAAGCATGAGATCGTTCTCGCGATCGTTGGTGGCCTGTTCGTGCTGGAGACCGTAAGCGTCATCGTTCAGGTCGCCAGCTTTAAACTGACCGGAAAGCGGGTCTTCCGCATGGCTCCGCTCCACCACCACTTCGAGAAAAAAGGGTGGGCGGAAAGCACGGTGGTCATCCGCTTCTGGATCATTGCCGGCATCCTCGCGATCGCCGGTCTGAGTACCCTGAAACTCCGCTGACGGAGTGTCCGGGGAAGGTACGAGAGAGAAGAAGAGAGAGACCGCCCGGCGATCCCCACGGCACAAAAAAGGGGGACGCCGGGCGGGCGAGATCGAAAAGGAACACCGGGCGCGCATGCGCCGGGACAGGACCTTCAGGGGGATTTGAAACGGTGACCATGGTGATCCCGCACTACGCCGGCCGCACGGTGGCGGTCCTCGGCCTCGGCAAGACCGGGCTGACGGCGGCGCGTGCGCTGTCCATGGGCGGCGCCCGCGTCAAGTGCTGGGACGACACCGCCGACCGCCGGGCCGAGGCCGAGGCCGCCGGCTTCACCTGCGTCGAGCCGACGCCCCGGACCTGGAGCGACATCGTCGCCTGCATCTGGAGCCCCGGCATCCCCCACACCTTTCCGAAGCCGCACCCGGCCAAGGCGATCCTCGACGCCAAGGGCATCGTCCCGGTCTGCGACATCGAGCTTCTGCTGAGCCGCTGCGCCGACGCCTTCACCGTCGCCATCACCGGCACAAACGGCAAGTCCACCACGACGGCCCTGATCGGCCACATCCTGAAGTGCGCCGGCCATCGGGTGGAAGTGGGCGGCAACCTGGGCACGCCGGTCCTGGACCTGGCACCCCTGCCCTTCCACGGCACCTACGTGCTGGAGATGTCGAGCTACCAGCTCGAGTTGACGCCGTCGCTGTCGCCGGACGTCGCCCTGCTGCTCAACATCACGCCCGACCACCTGGCCCGCCACGGCGGCATGGACGGCTATGTCGCGGCCAAGGAGCGGATCTTCGCCAACCAGTGGCAGCCCGCCGTCGCCGTCATCGGCCAGGACGACAAGCACTGCCGCGCCATGACGCGCCGCGTCGCCAACGCCTGCAACGCCGACGTGATCCCCGTGCGCGCCGACGGCGAGGAGCCGGGCGGCATCTTCACGCTGGACGGCGTGCTGTTCGACGCCACGGCACGGGGCGAGCCGCGCGAGGTCTGCGACCTGCGGACCATTCCCGCCCTGCCCGGCGCCCACAACTGGCAGAACGCCTGCGCGGCTTATGCCGCCTGCCGGGCGCGCGGCGTGCACCCGCAGACCATCGTCGCCGCCATGCGCACCTTCCCCGGCCTCGCCCACCGCCAGGAGACGGTGGCGGTGATCGACGGCGTGCGCTTCGTCAACGACAGCAAGGCGACCAACGCCGAAGCGGCCGAAAAGGCGCTGACCTGCTACGGCGCGGTGTACTGGATCGCCGGCGGCCAGGCCAAGGAAGGCGGCATCGACGCGCTGAAACCCCACTTCAAGCGCATCCGCCACGCCTTCCTCATCGGCGAGGCCGCCGCCGATTTCGCCAAAGTGCTGAAGGCCGAGGGCGTGCCCGTCACCATGGCCGGTACGCTGGAAGACGCCGTCTCCGCCGCCGCCGTGCGCGCCGCCCGCGACGAGGTGCGCGAGCCGGTCGTGCTGCTGTCGCCGGCCTGCGCCTCGTGGGACCAGTTCAAGAGCTTCGAGCACCGGGGCGACACCTTCCGCGCCCTGGTCGCGCGCATGGAAACGCGCGGCGCCGCCGCCGGCGGAGGTGCGGCATGACGACCATCTCCATCTCCCGCACCGACACGAGCATTCTCGGCCGCTGGTGGTGGACGGTCGACCGCCTGATGCTGGCCGCCGTGGTGGCGCTGATCGGCATCGGCGTGTTCCTGGTCATGGCCGCCGGGCCGGCCGCCGCGGGGCGCATCGGCGTCGACCCCTTCCACTTCGTCAGCCGCCAGGCGGTGTTCCTGCCCATGGCGCTGGCGGTCATGCTGTTCGTCTCGCTGCTGGACCCGCGCACGGTGCGGCGCCTGGCCGTGCTGGGCTTTGCCGGCACGGTGGTGGCGCTGGCGGCGACGCTGGTCGTCGGCACCGAGATCAAGGGCGCGGCCCGCTGGATTCATCTGGGCCCGCTGTCGGTGCAGCCGTCGGAGTTCATCAAGCCTTTTTTCGCGGTCACGGCGGCCTGGATGTTCGCCGCCGCCCGCGAACATGAAGGCTTCCCCGGCCAGTGGATCAGCATCGGCCTGTATGCCGTGGTGGCCGGCCTGCTGCTGGCCCAGCCGGATGTCGGCATGACGCTGGTGGTGTCCAGCGTCTGGGCGGCCCAGTTCTTCCTGGCGGGCCTTCCCGTGGTGCTGGTGGTGCTGTTCGCCGCCGCCGGCCTGAGCGCGGCGGTGGGAGCGTATTTCCTGTTCGACCACGTGAAAAGCCGCGTCGACCGGTTCCTCGACCCGGCAAGCGGCGACACCTACCAGATCGACAAGGCCATGGAAGCCTTCCGCGACGGCGGCCTCTTCGGGCGCGGCCCCGGCGAGGGCCGGGTGAAGGAACTGCTGCCCGATGCCCACACCGACTTCATCTTCGCGGTCGCCGGCGAGGAATTCGGCCTGCTGCTGTGCCTCGTGATCGTCGCCTTGTTCGCCTTCATCGTGCTGCGCGGCATTTCGCGCGCCATGCAGGAAGACAACCTGTTCGTCCTGCTGGCCGTCGGCGGACTGGTCTGCCAGTTCGGGCTGCAGGCGCTCATCAACATGGCGTCCAGCCTGCACCTGATGCCGACCAAGGGGATGACGTTGCCCTTCGTGTCCTACGGCGGGTCGTCCACTCTGGCGCTGGCGCTGGCCTTCGGGATGCTGCTGGCGCTCACACGCCGCCGTCCTGCCGGACAGGGAGGGTTCTGATGGCCAAGATCGTCCTTACCGCCGGCGGCACCGGCGGCCACGTCTTCCCCGCCGAGGCCCTGGCCGCGACCCTGCTGGAGCGCGGCCACGACCTGACGCTGGTGACCGACGCGCGCGGCGCCGAATACGGCGGCGTGCTGGGCCAGTTGAAGACCGTGCGCGTCCGCGCCGGCCAGGTCGCCGGGCGCGGCCGTCTGGGGCAGATGGCGGGCCTGTTCGACATTTTGCGCGGCGCCTGGGAGGCCCGGAAGATCCTCGCCGGCATGAAACCGGCCGTGGTGGTGGGGTTCGGCGGCTATGCCTCCATCCCGGCCATGGCGGCGGCGTCCATGCTGCACCTGCCGACCATCATTCACGAGCAGAACGGCGTGCTGGGCCGCGCCAACCGGATGCTCGCGAAGAAGGTCACCGCCGTCGCCACCAGCTTCGAGGACGTGCGCCGGTTGCCGCCGGGTGTGGCGCACGAGCGTGTCGGCATGCCGGTGCGCCAGGCCATCGTCGACGTGCGCGACACCCCCTACCCCGACACCGGTCCCGACGACCGCCTGCGCGTGCTGGTGCTGGGCGGCAGCCAGGGCGCGCGGGTGCTGTCGGACGTGGTTCCCGGCGCGCTGGCCGCCTTGCCCGAGCCCCTGCGCCGCCGGCTGGATGTCACGCAGCAGTGCCGGCCCGAGGACCTGGACCGCGTGCGCGCCGCCTACGACAGGGCCGACCTGGATCATGTGGCGCTGGCGGATTTCTTCTCCGACGTGCCGCAGCGCCTGGCCGAGGCGCATCTGGTGATCGCCCGCGCCGGCGCCTCGACAGTGGCCGAGGCCATGGTGGTGGGCCGCCCGGCCATCCTGGTGCCCCTGCCCCATGCCATCGACGACCACCAGACCGCCAACGCCCAGGCGCTGGACGCCGCGGGGGGCGGCTGGCTGATCCCGCAGGACCGCTTCACGGTCGAGCTTCTGGCCGCCCGCCTGACGGACCTGTTCGAGATGCCCGCCACGCTGCGCGCCGCCGCCGGGGCCGCGCGGGCCGTGGGCGTGCCCGACGCCGCCGCCCGCCTGGCCGATCTGGTGGAGGCCACCATGCGCGAGCCCGCCGGTGGCGCCGGCGCGGCCGAAACCGACACGACCGAGAAGACCGTGACCAAGGAGATCGCCCAATGAGGGCCATGCCGCTCGACATCGGACCCATTCACTTCGTCGGCATCGGCGGCATCGGCATGTCGGGCATCGCCGAGATCCTGGCGAACCTGGGCTACCGCGTGCAGGGCTCCGACATGGCGGAAAACGCCAACGTCCAGCGCCTGCGCGGCCTGGGCGTCACCGTTCACGTGGGCCACGCGGCGGAAAACCTGGGCGACGCGCAGGTGGTTGTGATCTCCTCGGCCGTGAAAAGCGACAATCCGGAGGTCCAGGCCGCCCGCGCCAACCTCATCCCCGTGGTGCGCCGGGCCGAGATGCTGGCCGAGCTGATGCGCCTGAAGTGGGCGATTGCCGTCGGCGGCACCCACGGCAAGACCACGACGACCAGCATGGTCGCCAACATGCTGGACGGCGCGGGCATGGACCCCACCGTCATCAACGGCGGCATCATCAACGCCTACAAGACCAACGCCCGCCTTGGCGACGGCGAATGGATGGTGGTGGAGGCCGACGAGAGCGACGGCACCTTCACCAAGCTGCCGGCGGTGATCGCCATCGTCACCAACATCGACCCCGAGCACATGGACCACTACGGGTCCTTCGACAAGCTGCGCGAGGCCTTCCAGACCTTCATCACCAACATCCCCTTCTATGGCCTGGCCGTGCTGTGCATCGACCACCCGGAGGTGCAGGCCATGATCCCGCGCGTCTCCGACCGGCGCGTGGTGACCTACGGCTTCAGCCCGCAGGCCGACATCCGCGCGGTGAACGTGCGCATCGGCGTCGGCGGCGCACGCTTCGACGTGGTGGTGACGGATCGTGTCTCGGGCACCGCGCGCACCATCGGCGACCTGCGCCTGCCCATGTTCGGCGAGCACAACGTGGTCAACAGCCTGGCCCCCATCGCCATCGCGGTCGAGATGGGCGTGACGGACGAGGCCATCCGCAAGTCCATGGCGCAGTTCTCGGGCGTCAAGCGCCGCTTCACCAAGACCGGCGAGGCCGGCGGCGTGACCGTCATCGACGACTACGGCCACCATCCGGTGGAGATAGCCGCCGTGCTGCGCGCCGCCCGCGCCGCCACGACGGGCAACGTCATCGCCGTCATGCAGCCGCACCGGTATTCGCGCCTGAAAAGCCTGTTCGAGGACTTCTGCACCTGCTTCAACGACGCCGACACGGTGATCGTCGCCGACGTCCATGCCGCCGGAGAGCAGCCCGTCGAGGGGGCCGACCGCGACGCGCTGGTGGACGGCCTGCGCCAGCGCGGCCACCGGGGCACCATTCCGCTCGACGGCCCCGACCGCCTGGCCGAGACCGTCAAGCGCGTGGCGCGCAAGGGCGACATCGTCGTCTGCCTGGGTGCCGGCAGCATCACCAACTGGGCCCATGCCCTGCCCGCGCAGCTTGACGCGCTGTATGGCCCGGAGGGCGCCGCCGAATGAGCCTCGACCCGCGCCGGAAAGCCGCCCTTCCCGACACCCCGCTGGCCCGCCGCCTGGGCGATGCGCTGGTGCGCGTGCGCGGCCGGGCGAGCGCGGGCGCGGACCTGGCGCGCATCACCTGGTTCCGCGTCGGCGGACCGGCGGAACTGATGATCCGCCCCGTCGACGTGGACGATCTGGCAATCGTGCTCGCCGCCAAGCCGGCCGACGTGCCGCTGACGGTGATCGGCGTGGGCTCGAACCTTCTGGTGCGCGACGGCGGCATTCCCGGCATCACCGTGCGGCTCGGCCGGGGCTTCGCCGAGATCGAGGCCGAGGACGGCCGCTTCATCCGCGCCGGCGCCGCGGCGCTGGATGCCAACGTCGCCAAGGTCGCCCGCGACCACGGTATCGCCGGGCTTGAGTTCCTGACCGGCGTGCCCGGCACCATGGGCGGCGCGCTGCGCATGAACGCCGGCGCCTACGGCCGCGAGATCAAGGACGTGCTGATCACCGCCGAGGCGCTCGACCCCTCCGGCCGTCTGCACACCCTGCGGCCCGAGGACATGGACCTGTCCTACCGCCACTGCGGCGTGCCCGAGGACTGGGTGTTCGTCGCCGCCACGCTGAAGGGCGAGCCCGGCGACCCGCAAGCCATCGCCGCGCGGCTCGACGAAATCCGCGCCCAGCGCGAGGACAGCCAGCCCATCCGCACCCGCACGGGCGGCTCCACCTTCGCCAACCCCGAAGGACACAGCGCCTGGAAACTGGTGGACGCCGCCGGCTGCCGGGGGCTGACCATCGGCGGCGCGCAGGTCAGCGAGAAGCACACCAACTTCCTGATAAACACCGGAACGGCCACCGCCGCCGACCTGGAAGCCCTGGGCGAAGAGGTCCGCCGCCGGGTGAAGGAAACCTCCGGCGTGGAGTTGCGCTGGGAGATCCGCCGCGTCGGCGTGCCCGCCGACCATCCCGACGCCATCACCGCCGCCGATACCTCCGAGACGGGAGACGACGCATGACGAGCCCCCTTACCCGCCGCGTCACCGTGCTCATGGGCGGCTTTTCGGCCGAACGCGAGGTGTCGCTGAACTCCGGCGCCGCCGCCGCCAAGGCGCTGAGGGACTACGGCTACCGGAACGTCGCCACCATCGACGTGCCGCGCGACGTGCCGGCCTTCGTCTCGGCCCTGGTGGAAACCAAGCCCGACGTGGTGCTGAACGCCCTGCACGGCCGCTTCGGCGAGGACGGCGCCATCCAGGGCATCCTCGACATCATGGGCATCCCCTACAGCCACTCCGGCCGGCTTTCGAGCGCCATCGCCATGGACAAGCCCACCGCCAAGCTTTTGTTCGAGCGCGCCGGCATCCCCGTCGCCGCCGACCGGGTGGTCACCCGCGCAGAGATGCTGGCAGAGGGCGACCCGCTGCCGCGCCCCTACGTCATCAAGCCGCTGAACGAAGGGTCCTCCGTCGGTGTCCATATTGTGCAGGACGGCGACAACTTCCGTCCCTTCGTGGAAGAGGACTGGCCGTTCGGCGAGAACGTCATGGTGGAAGCCTTCATCCCCGGCCGCGAACTGACGGTGGCCGTCATGGGCGACAAGCCCCTGGGCGTGACGGAAATCTTCACCGACCGGGGGTTCTACGACTACGACGCCAAGTATGCCGCCGGCGGCTCCACCCACCAGTGCCCGGCCGACATTCCGCCCGCGCTGGCGGAACAGGCCATGGCGCTGTCGGTCAAGGCGCACGAGGCGCTGGGCTGCCGCGGCGTGTCGCGCACCGACCTGCGCTACGACGGCGAAACGCTGTACATCCTGGAAGTGAACACCCAGCCCGGCATGACCGGCACCTCGCTCGTGCCCGAGCAGGCGGCCCACGCCGGCATTTCCTTCCCCGAGTTGTGTCACTGGATGGTGGAGACGGCACGATGCGACTCCTGAGCCTCGCCATTCCCTTCCCGCCCTTCCCCGGCCTGACCGGCGGCGCCTCCCGGGCCAAGGCCGCCCGCCGCCGCGCGCCCCTGCGCCGCCGCATGCCGGACCCGAAGCTCGCCGCGCTGGCCGTCGGGCTGGTGGCGCTGTCGGGCAGCGGCGCCTGGGCCGTCGGATCGGGCGTGCTGGACCAGAAGCTCGCGCACGCCTCCAGCGGCGTCGTCAGCGCCTCGGCCAAGGCCGGTCTGGCGGTGCAGATCCTGACCGTGGAGGGCCGCAACCGCACCTCCTCGGCCGCCATCCTGCGGGCGCTGAACGTGACACGGGGCGATCCCATCCTCGCCCTCGACATGCAGGCGGCGCGCGAGGCCGTTGAAAGCCTCCCTTGGGTCAAGGAAGCCGTGGTCTCCCGCCGCCTGCCCGGAACGCTGCATGTGGACATCACCGAGCGCCACCCCATCGCGCTCTGGCAGCGCGCGCCCGGCGACTTCGTGCTGACCGACGGCACCGGCACGCCGATCGCCATCGACGACGTCTCGCGCTGGGGCCACCTGCCGGTGATCGTCGGCCAGGGCGCGCCGGAAGCGGCCGCCGACCTGTTCCGCCTGCTCAACACCGAACCCGCCATGGCGACCCGCGTGAAGGCCGCCACCCGGCTTGGCGACCGCCGCTGGAACCTGCTGCTGGACGACTTCGAGGCCGGCATCACCGTCAAGCTGCCCGAACACGGCGCACAAGCCGCCTGGAACCGCCTCGCCCGCATCGAGCGCGAGCACGGCATCCTGCGCAACGACCTGGCGGCCATCGACCTGCGCATGACCGACCGCATGATCGTGCGGCTGAACGGCGACGGCATCCCGCCCGGCGACGCCATGAAGGGCGGCCCGGACCTGGACCGCTCGCTGCCGTTGGCGCCCGACGCCGGAACGGAGGCCTGAGCATGACCGCCATCACAGCCAACCGATTGACTCACAAGGGATAAGACGAAGGTGTCCAAGGCCAAGCGCACCGGGCTGATCGCTGCCCTCGATGTCGGGACCACGAAGGTCGCCTGCTTCATCGCCCACGCGGACGATGATGGCGCCCTGCGTGTGCTCGGCGTCGGGCATCATCGCTCCCGCGGGATGCGCGCCGGCCAGGTCGCCAACATGGAGGAACTGGAAGCCTCCATCCGCGCCGCCGTCGACGCCGCCGAGCAGATGGCCAACCAGCGCGTGCAGCGCGTGCTGGTCAACGTCACCGGCGGCAGCCCCCGCTCGGAACAGGTGGAGGTCGATGTTTCCGTCGCCGGCCACGAAATCCGCGACAAGGACGTGCGCCGCATCCTGGAAGCCGGCCAGCACCACGAGATCGGCGAGGAGCGCGAGCTGATCCACTGCGTCCCCGTCGGCTACACCATCGACGGCACGCCGGGCATCGTCGACCCGCGCGGCATGTACGGCGACCGCCTGGGCGTGACCATCCACCTGATTTCCGCCGCCATCGGCGCCTCGCGCAACCTGGCGACGGTGGTGGAACGCAGCCACCTGGAGATCGAGGCGCGCGTTGTCAGTCCTTACGCCTCCGGCCTCGCCTGCGCGGTGGACGACGAAAAGGAGATGGGCGTCACCGTCATCGACATGGGCGGCGGCACGACCACCGTGTCGGTCTTCCAGGACGGCCACATCCTGCACGTCGGCAGCGTGCCGGTGGGCGGCAACCATGTCACCAACGACATCGCCAAGGTACTGTCCACGCCGGTCTCCAACGCGGAACGGCTGAAGACGGTCTATGGCAGCGTCATCTCGACGCCCGCCGACGACCGCGATCTTCTGAAGGTGCCGCTGGTGGGCGAGGAAGACGACACCACCCCCAACGAGGTGCCGCGCAGCCAGCTGGTCCACATCATTCGCCCGCGCGTGGAAGAGACGCTGGAACTGGTGCGCCGCCACCTGGACGCCGCCGGGCTGCTGCATCAGGTGGGGCCGCGCTGCGTCATCACCGGCGGCGCGAGCCAGATCGCCGGCCTGCGGGATCTGGCGGAAAGCATCCTGGAAAAGCAGGTCCGGCTCGGCCGGCCGCTGCGCATCAAGGGCCTGCCGGAGAGCGTCTCCGGCCCGGCCTTCTCCACGGTCGCGGGCCTCGTGCGCTATGCCGCGCAGGACCACGTGGAGACGCCCGACCAAAGGGACGCCGACGACGACCGCGCGGCCTCGGGCAAGGGCAAAGGGAAAGGCAAGAGCAAGACCAAGGGCAGCAAGGGCAAGGCCGAAACGGCCACCGGCCTTGGCCGCATCACACAGTGGTTTCGGGAGAACTTCTGATGTCTGGACACAGCGACTGGCGAATGATGGACGAGCACGGCCGCGTGATCGGCCCGGACGGACTCCCGATCGTGTGGGAGAAGCGGGCCGAACCGGCGGACGCATCCGGTGACGCGGCGGCGCGCGAGGTGCGGGCGCTGTCGGCCACCGTGGCCGAGGCCGAGGCCCTGCACGTGCTGCTCTACGGCGCACCCGCCGAAGAGTCCGACGGTGCGCCCGACAAGACTCCCGAAGTAATGGATTCCGCCGAAAGTGGTATCCCGGAACCGGAAGTGTCCTCGCAACCTGCGGAACCGGCTGATAAGAATCAGGAATTGGGTCTTGCGGACGATGTTCTGGACGTGACGCCGTCAAGCATGGCGCCCCGCCCGGAAAACCGTGAGAGTCCAGCAGAAAACGACGCCCTGACAGATCAGGAGCGGAACCTGCTGGACTCCCTTTCGAGTCCACTCGAAAGGGCAGATTTGGATGCCGAGAGGGGAACTGACAGCGAACATCCCGAAGATTTTGCGACTCGGGAAAAAACTTCGCTGAACAAAGAAGAAAATCCTGCTATTCCTACCGATGTTCAGACGCACACGGAGGCTAACATGCCGATCAATTTCCATGCGCCCGATGGGCCCGGAGCGCAGCTGAAGCCCCGCATCACCGTGGTGGGTGTCGGCGGCGCCGGCGGAAACGCCGTCAACAACATGATCACCAGCGGGCTGGAAGGCGTCGACTTCGTCGTCGCCAACACCGACGCGCAGGCGCTGGCCCACGCCCGCACCGATCGACGCATCCAGCTCGGCCAGGATGTGACGCAGGGCCTGGGCGCCGGCGCCCGCCCCGACGTCGGCATGGCCGCCGCGGAAGAGACCTACGAGACCATCGCCAAGGAGATGGAAGGCTCCAACATGGTGTTCATCACCGCCGGCATGGGCGGTGGCACGGGCACCGGCGCGGCGCCGGTCATCAGCCGCATCGCGCGCGACATGGGCATCCTGACCGTCGGCGTGGTGACCAAGCCCTTCCAGTTCGAGGGCGTGCACCGCATGCGCCTGGCCGAACAGGGGATCGAGGAACTGGCGCAGTACGTCGACACGCTCATCATCATCCCCAACCAGAACCTGTTCCGCGTCGCCAACGAGCGCACGACCTTCGCCGACGCCTTCAAGATGGCCGACGATGTGCTGAACTCGGGCGTGCGCTCGGTCACCGACCTGATGGTGATGCCGGGTCTCATCAACCTGGACTTCGCCGACGTCCGCACCGTCATGTCGGGCATGGGCCGCGCCATGATGGGCACCGGCGAGGCCGACGGCGAAAGCCGCGCCATCCAGGCCGCCGAGGCCGCCATCGCCAACCCGCTGCTGGAAGACACCTGCATGAAGGGTGCCGGCGGCGTGCTGATCAACATCACCGGCGGCCCCGACATCACCCTGTTCGAGGTCGACGAGGCGGCGAACCGCATCAAGGACGAGGTGGAAAGCCCCGACGCGCACATCATCTTCGGCTCCTGCTTCGACGAAGGCATGGAAGGCAAGATGCGCGTCTCCGTTGTCGCCACCGGCATCGCCGCCGAGGCCGTCATGGCCCATCCGCGCAGCACCGGCATGAGCGCCGGCGGCATGGGTGCGCCGCGCCCCGCCCCGCTGAGCGTCAGCAGCCCCTCGGCCGCCTCGGAAAAGCCGGCCCAGCCGCAGCGCCACCAGCCGGCCGCCACCGAGGAAGACGCCGAGCCCATGACGGCCCGCCTGCAGCGCGCCGCCGAGGCCCTGGACGTCGGCCGCGAGCGCGAGGCCGCCCCGGCCGAGCAGCCGCAGCCGGCGGAGGCCCGCGCCGAGCACCAGCAGGAGCATCGCGCCACCGGCACCGACGGCGCGCCGGCACCGACCGGCTTCGCCCAGCCGCGCTTCCCGCAGCCGCGCGAAAGCTTCATCCCGCGTCCACCGGTCAGCCCGAACGCCGGCCACGACGCCGGCCGTCCGTCCGAGCCGGCGCCCGAAAGCCGCGCCTATCAGGCCCAGCCGCAGGCCCGCGAGGCCGCACCGGCGCCGCAGCAGCGTCCGCAGCCCCAGCAGCCGGCCGCCCCGCGCGCCGTCTCACCGGCGCCGCGTCCGCAGCCGCTGGCCAGCCCGCAGCGCCCCGCCACCGGCGGCGGGTCCAGCCAGTCGGAGGAGCCCCGCGGCCTGGCCGGCGGCCTGCTCGCCCGCATGACCGGTCTGGCCCGGCGCCACACCGCGCCGCAGGCCCAGGAACCCGAGGTTCGCACCAGCGCGCCCCAGGCCCGCCGGGCCGAGCCGCAGCGCGAGGAGCCGGCGGCCCGCGACCAGCAGCACCAGCCGGCGCAGCAGCCCGACGGCAGCCGCGCCCGTGACGACCAATACCGCCTGGCCGTCGACCCCGATGACCGGGTCCAGACCTCGTCCCAGGAAGATGACGAACTGGAGATCCCGGCCTTCCTGCGCCGTCAGGCCAACTGATCTGACGCAGCGCACCGGCAGCCTCTGCCGGACGTCTGAACAAAAAACTCATACCGGTCCGTCTCTGGCGGACCGGTTCTTTTTTCTTGAACGGCCTCCACGAAGACTGGAAGGCCGCTTTTTGTTTTTCAACCGCAGCGCGGCCTCGGCCCGTTCCCGGCCCCCTCCGACTGCCATCCTCCGCCCTTCGATCAAGGGCCGGGGACCATGCGGCAGGCACCCCTCCCGCGGTCGCTGACGGGCCTGAAACGCCGGTAACATTCTGCAACAAACATTGATTTGAGAGCTGGGCAGGTGCGGGGTACAAACGCACCATCGCGAGAGAGCGAGCAGAAGCCCCCAGGGGCGTCGGCAGTCCCCGACAAAGAGTGGACGCCACGGCCCGACAAAAAGGGGGCGATCGCGGAAGAGGAAGTAGAAATGTTCGTCGAAAAATCCCAGGCCGACTTCAAGGCTGGCGCCACCGCCGCCTACGTGCCCCAGCGCACCCTCAAGACGTCCATTTCCTGCACCGGCGTCGCCCTGCACACGGGCGCCAAGGTGACCATGACCCTGCGCCCGGCCGAGCCCGACACGGGCATCGTGTTCCGCCGCACCGACATCGCCGGCCGCGGCGCCGAGATTCCGGCGCGCTGGGATCATGTCGCCGACAGCCGCCTGTGCACGGTCATCGCCAATGCCGACGGCGTTACCGTCGCCACCATCGAGCACCTGATGGCCGCCCTGGCCGGCATGGGCATCGACAACGTGGTGGTGGAACTGAACGGTCCGGAAGTGCCCGTCATGGACGGTTCCTCCGCCCCCTTCGTATTCCTGATCGAATGCGCCGGTGTCCTGGCCCAGGCCGCACCGCGCAAGGCGATCCGCGTGCTCAAGCCGGTCAGCCGCAGCAACGGCCAGACCACGGCCTCCTTCACGCCGGCCCATGAGGGGCTGACGCTGGACTTCGAGATCGATTTCGCCGCCAAGGCCATCGGCCGCCAGCGCGAGGCCTTCCTGCTGACGCCGGCCACCTTCAAGGCCGAGATCGCACGCGCCCGCACCTTCGGCATGCTGGAAGACATTCCCAAGATGCGCGAAGCCGGCCTCGGCCTCGGCGGGTCGCTGGACAACGCGGTGGTGGTCAACGGCGACCAGATCCTCAACGAGGACGGCCTGCGTTTCGACACGGAATTCGTGCGCCACAAGATCCTGGACGCCGTCGGCGACCTGGCGCTGGCCGGGCATCCGATCGTCGGTCACTATCACGGCGTGCGCTCCAGCCACGCGCACAACAACGTCCTGCTGCGCGCCCTGCTGAACGACCCCGAGGCCTGGACGCTGGAGCCCCTGCGCCCCGCCATGCACGCCCCGGCCGGCAGCACCGCCGCCGCTGCCGAGCAGCGCCTGAGCGCCTGAGACGCGCGCCCGCAATCGGCACCTCTTCCGCTTCCCCAACGTCGCCGCGCCCGTCGCGGCGGCGTTTTTCTTTGCGGCCGAGCCTGCCGGACACTAACTGCTGACACTGCCGCCGCCGGTGCTGTATAGTGCGCCAGCCGTCGAACAGCCTGCGAACATTCACGAGCCGAGATGACCGCGTTTCTCCCCTCCGCCTCCGCCGTCCTGCGCCGTACCGCCCTGGCCGCGGCGCTCGCCGCCGCGCTGGCCGCCTGCTCCTCCAACGATGGACCGGAGCCCTATGTGGAGCGGCCGGTGGAGGAGTTGTACAACGAGGCCATGAACAGCCTGGACTCGGGCAACTTCAAGCAGGCCGCCCAGGCCTTCGACGAGGTGGAGCGCCAGCATCCCTATTCGTCGTGGGCGACGCGCGCCCAGCTCATGTCGGCCTATTCGTATTATGAGGACGAGGCCTACGACGACGCCATCATCGCGCTCGACCGCTTCATCCAGCTGCACCCCGGCAACGAGGACGTGCCCTACGCCTACTACCTGAAGGCGCTGAGCTATTACGAGCAGATCAGTTCGGTGGGGCGTGACCAGAAGATGACGCAGTTGGCCGCCAGGGCGCTGCAGGACGTCATCAACCGCTTTCCCGACACCCGTTATGCCCGCGATGCCAAGCTGAAGCTCGACCTGACCGTGGACCACATGGCGGGCAAGGAAATGCATGTCGGCCGCTACTACCTGCGGCAGAAGCAGTACCTGGCGGCCGTGAACCGGTTCCGCGAGGTGGTCGAGAACTACCAGACCACAACGCACGTCCCCGAGGCGCTGTACCGCCTGGTGGAGGCCTATACCCTGCTCGGCATGGACGCGGAAGCACGGAAGGCCGCCGCGGTGCTCGGCCACAACTACCCCGGCAGCGAGTGGTACCAGGACGCCTATGCCGTCGCCCAGGGCGGCGAGCCCGTGACCGACACGGCGCAGGACGGCTGGATACCCGAGCTTCCGAAGATCTGGTAACAGGAACGGCGGCGCCTCCATGCTTGTCAGCCTGTCGATCCGAGACGTCGTCCTGATCGACCGCCTGGACCTCCACTTCGAGGGAGGCTTGAGCGTCCTCACCGGCGAGACCGGTGCCGGCAAGTCCATCCTGCTGGACAGCCTGGGGCTTGCGCTGGGCGACCGCGCCGACAGCGGGCTTGTGCGCCACGGCTGCGACCAGGCCGTGGTGACGGCCGTCTTCGACCTGCCGTCCGGCCACCCGGCCCGCGACATCCTTGGCGAACAGGGCCTGGACGCGGGCGAGGACGTGCTGACGGTGCGCCGCGTCGTCACCAGGGACGGCCGCTCGCGCGCGTTCGCCGACGACCAGCCGGTCTCCGTCGGCCTGCTGCGCAAGCTGGGCGACACGCTGGTGGAAATCCACGGCCAGTTCGACACCCACGGCCTGCTGAATCCCGCCACGCATCTGGGCATCCTGGATGCCTACGGCGGTCTGGAAAAGCAGGCGCGCGCCGTCAAACGCGCCTGGACCGACTGGCGCGCCAAGGCCGCCGAGCGGGCCCAGGCCGAGGCCGATCTCGCCAAGGACCGCGAAGAGGAAGCGGCCCTGCGCCATTCAGTGGAGGAGTTGCGCGCGCTCAACCCCAAGCCCGGCGAGGAAGCGGAGCTTGCGGAAAGGCGCGGCCAGCTCATGCACGGGGAGCAGATCGCCGAAAGCCTGAACGGCGCCCTAAATGCCGTGTCGCAGGAGTGCGACGTGGAAGCCGCCTTCCGCCACGCCCAGCGCGCCCTGCAACGGGTGCTGGACAAGGCCGAGGGCACGGTGCAGCCCATCCTGGACGCGCTCGACCGCGCCGCCATCGAGGCGTCGGAAGCCCTCAACCAGCTTGAGCGCGCGGTGGGCGAGATCGACCTGGACCCGCGCCATCTGGAACAGGTGGAGGAACGCCTGTTCGACATGCGCGCGCTCGCCCGCAAGCATTCGTGCGAGCCCGACGACCTGCCCGCTGTGGCGGAGCGGTTCGAGAAGCGGCTGGCGGCGCTGGAGGGCGGCGGGTCCGACATCACCCGCCTGCTGCGCGAGGAACAGGCCGCCCGCCAGGCCTATGTGGAGGCCGCCCGCGCGCTGTCCAAGGGCCGCGCCGCCGCCGCCGGCACGCTGGACCGCAAGGTCAAGGCGGAGCTGGCGCCGCTGAAGCTGGACAAGGCGACCTTCGTGACGCGGGTCGAGGAACGGCCGGAAGAGGACTGGTCGTCGGACGGGCTGGACCGCGTCGCCTTCCTGGTCGCCACCAACCCCGGCGCGCCGCCGGGGCCGCTCAGCAAGATCGCCTCGGGCGGCGAACTGTCGCGCTTCACCCTGGCGCTGAAGGTGATCCTGGCCGCCATCGGGCCCGTGCCGACACTCATCTTCGACGAGGTCGACGCCGGCATCGGCGGCGCCACCGCCGCCGCCGTGGGCGAGCGACTGGAGCGCCTGGCGGCCGAGCTTCAGGTGCTGGTCGTCACGCACAGCCCGCAGGTGGCCGCGCGCGGCCAACATCATTTCCGCGTCGCCAAGTTCGAGACCAAGGGCCGCGTCTCCACCACCGTCACCCGGCTCGACCCGCCCGAGCGCCGCGAGGAAGTCGCGCGCATGCTGGCCGGCGAGCGCGTGACGGAAGAAGCCCGCGCCGCCGCCGACAGCCTTCTCACCGCCACGACGACTGCCTGATGCCGACCGAGACCGACACGTCCTCCGATCCCGCCCTGCGCACCAAGCCCGTCCACGATCTGACGCGCGAGGAGGCGGAGACCGAACTGGCAGCCCTCGCCGCCGAACTGGCCGAACACGACCGGCTGTACCACACCGAGGACGCGCCCAAGGTCTCAGACGCCGAATACGATGCGCTGAAGGCCCGCAACGCGGCGATCGAGGCGCGCTTTCCGGCATTGGTGCGGGCCGACAGCCCCGCGCAGCGGGTGGGTGCGGCGCCGGCGGCCGGGTTCTCCAAGGTGCGCCACCGCGTGCCAATGCTGTCGCTCGACAACGTGTTCTCGGAAGAGGAACTGCGCGACTTCCTGGCCGGCATCCGCCGCTTCCTGAAGCTGCACGACGACGCGGAACTGGAGATCGTCGCCGAGCCCAAGATCGACGGCCTGTCCTTCAACGCGCGCTACGAGAACGGCGTCTTCGTCCAGGCCGCGACGCGCGGCGACGGGCAGGAGGGCGAGGACATCACCGCCAACATGCGCACCATCGCCGACCTGCCCGACCGCCTGAAAGGCGACGCGCCCGAGGTGCTGGAGGTGCGCGGCGAGGTCTACATGAGCCGCGACGCCTTCTTTGCGCTGAACGAGCGGCAGGAGGCGGCCGGCGCCAAGGTCTTCGCCAACCCGCGCAACGCCGCCGCCGGCTCGCTTCGTCAGCTCGACCCGAAGGTCACCGCGTCGCGGCCGCTGGCGCTGTTCGCCTACAGCTGGGGCGAGGTCGTGGGGTACGAAGCCGACACCCATTGGGGCTATCTGGAGCAGCTTCATGCCTGGGGGCTGCCGACCAACCCCGAGGCCCGGTTGTGCCGAAACGTCGATGACTTGATGACACTTTATCAAGATATCTTCGAGAAAAGGCCGACGTTGCCCTACGACATCGACGGCATCGTCTACAAGGTCAACCGCATCGACTGGCAGAAGCGCCTGGGCTTCGTCAGCCGCAGCCCGCGCTGGGCCGTGGCGCACAAGTTCCCGGCTGAACAGGCCCAGACGGTGCTGGAGGCCATCGAGATCCAGGTCGGCCGCACCGGCGCGCTGACGCCGGTCGCCCACCTGACGCCGGTGACTGTCGGCGGCGTGGTGGTCAGCCGCGCCACGCTGCACAACGAGGACGAAATCGCGCGCAAGGACGTGCGCGTCGGCGACACGGTGCGCATCCAGCGCGCCGGCGACGTCATCCCCCAGGTGCTGGGCGTGGTGGAGGGCACCGAACGGGGGCCGGAGCCCTACGTCTTCCCCGACCACTGCCCGGTCTGCGGCAGCCAGGCGATCCGCGAGGAAGGCGAAGTGGCACGCCGCTGCACCGGAGGCCTGATCTGTGCCGCCCAGGCGAAGGAGCGGCTGAAGCACTTCGTCAACAGGGATGCATTCGACATCGAGGGCATGGGGGCGAAGAACATCGAACTGTTCTTCGAGAAGGAGTTCATCCGTGCCCCGGCGGATATATTCAAGCTGCATGAGTTGGAGCAGCCCGGCCAGAAGCGCATCTCCAGCCTGCCCGGCTTCGGCGAGAAATCGGCCCAAAAGCTGTTCGCCGCGATCGATGAGCGCAAGCGGATCGGGCTGGACCGCTTCATCTATGCGCTGGGCATCCGTCAGGTGGGCCAGGCCACCGCGCGGCTTCTGGCCCAGAGCTACCACACGCTGGACGCCCTGCGTCAGGCCATGATCACGGCCGCGGACAAGGAGTCCGACGCGCACAAGGACCTGGTGAACATCGAGGGCATCGGCGAGAGCATGGCCGACGACATCACCGGCTTCTTCACCGAGGAGCACAACCAGAAGGTCCTGGACGATCTTCTGGCGGTGGGTGTCGAGGTCCAGCCCTTCGAGGGCCGGGTTGCCACCGACAGCCCCATCGCCGGGAAGACGGTGGTCTTCACCGGCACGCTGGAAACCATGAGCCGCGGCGAGGCCAAGGCCCGTGCCCAGGCGCTGGGGGCCAAGGTGGCCGGTTCCGTCTCCAGGAAGACCGACCTTGTCGTCGCCGGCCCCGGCGCGGGTTCCAAGCTGAAGCAGGCGCAGGACCTGGGCGTGGAGACCATGAC
The DNA here is from genome assembly GCF_044803115.1 of Caenispirillum salinarum. GTDB lineage: Bacteria > Pseudomonadota > Alphaproteobacteria > Rhodospirillales > Rhodospirillaceae > Caenispirillum > Caenispirillum salinarum_A. The sequence continues at coordinate 3,380,579 of NZ_CP085224.1, forward strand.
GGAAGAGGAGTACCTGGCGCATATTGGGGGCTGACCGCGCCGTCCGAGGACACGCCATGGAAGACCTGCCGTATCGCAACGCGTGGCAGGAAGACGCCGAAGAAGCCCTGATGAACGTCGGTTTCGAACGTCCACGGGACCGGACACGCGGCCTTCATCATTACGGCCTGAACATCGCATGCGCACGCCCGACGTGAGCCGGACCGAGAGCAAGAGGGCCCTACTGAAAATCATCCGCGAGAATGAAGAGCAACGCGGTCTGGAGCCCTGGTAAGCCTCCCCTACTCTGCCCCCAGCAGCGGCGGCGCGTCGCCCTTGGGGTCCTGGATGCTTTGGAGGTAGGCGACCAGTTCCACCAGCCGTCCCAGCACGATCTGGCGGCGGGCCTCGTCGGGCATCGGCAGGTCCTCGTAGGTGCCTTCGATCATGTAACGCTGGCCCCACACCGGCATCAGGCGCTCGCCGTGGGCTTCCAGGCTGGCGCGGCCGTCGATCATGCGGAAGACCTCGATCACCGGGAAGCGGCCGTCGTTGGCCTCGGCCAGCTTGGTCAGGTCGGGGAAGCGCTGGCCCACGTAGTTCGCCACCGGACCGTCACCCGCCGCGGCCTCGCCGTGGCAGGGCGCGCAACTGTTCATATACTCCAGCCGGCCGGCATCCAGCGCCGATCCGGGCCCGGCATCATCCTGCGCAACGGCGGGCGGTGACAGGCTCAGCACAAGCAGGCCGGCGACGGCGGTCGTGCGGCGGATGGCGGGTCGCGGGATCATGGTGGTGCCCTCCCCTGATCGGTCCATTCATGCTCCCGCGAAGCACCGGCGCCCTTCAAGGACGCGCATGGCGAGGCCGTGTCCTCCGTCCGGCGGGCACGGCCTTGCCTTTCGGTGGCAGGTGGGGCAGGCTGTTCAATATATTCACCGCGCGCTCATGATCTTGAGCGACCAGCCGCCGCCAGGTGCCCCATGAGCCGTTTCGCCGATGCCCAGGAAGCCCGCGACTTCCTTACCGCCAACCCCGACATCCGCCGCGTCCACCTGCTGTTCACCGACATGACGGGCGTTTTCCGGGGCAAGGCGATCCAGGCGCACGAGCTGGACGCGGCCTACCGCACGGGCCGCCCCCTGCCCACCTCCACGCTTGCCATGACGGTCCGCGGGGTCGACGTGGAGGACGCCGGCCTGTTGTGGGAGATCGGCGACCGCGACTGCACGCTGCGGCCCGTCGCGGGAACCCTGGTACGCTGCCCGTGGATGGCGACGCCGACGGCGCAGGTTCTCATGGCGGTGGACCCGGACAGCCTGCCGGCCTACCACGCCGACCCGCGCGGCCTGCTCGCCCGCGTGGTCGACGGCATGGCGTCCGACGGACTGCATCCGGTCATGGCGGTGGAGCTGGAGTTCTACCTGTTCGACGCCGACCGCGCCCCCGGCGCCCCGCTGGAGCCCGCGCGCGGCCAGCTTTCCGGCCTGCGTCCGACGCATTCGGAAATCTGCCACACCACGGCCATCGAGGACATGGCGCCCTTCCTGGACGCGGTCTACGACGCCGCCGAGGCGCAGGGCATCGCGGCGGAAACCGCCATCAGCGAATTCGCCGCCGGCCAGTACGAGGTCACCCTGCACCACCGCACCGACCCCATGCGCGCGGTGGACGAGGGCGTCATGCTGAAGAGGCTGGTGAAGTCCGTCGCCCAGCGCCACGGCATGGTGGCGACCTTCATGGCCAAGCCCCTGACGCACGAGGCCGGCAGCGGCATGCACCTGCACGTCAGCCTGTGCGACGCGCAGGGCCGCAACGTGTTCGCGGGAACGGAACCCGGCGGCAATCCTCCCCTGCGACACGCCGTGGCCGGGCTGCTGGACACCATGGCCGACGCGACGCTGGTCTTTGCGCCGGGTGCCAACAGCTACCGCCGGTTCCAGCCGGGCTCCTACGCCCCCGTGACCCGGACCTGGGGCCTCGACAACCGGACCGTGGCGGTGCGGGTGACGGCCGGCGACCCGGAAACCCGCCACATCGAGCACCGCGTCGCCGGCGCCGACGCCAATCCCTACCTTGCTGCCGCCGCCGTTCTGGCGGGGTTGCACCACGGCCTGAAGGAAGGGCTTGCCCCGCCCCCGGCGGTGGAAGGCAACGGCTACGACCAGCCCGGCGCGCCGCTGCCGACGTCGTGGGCCGATGCGGTGGCGTTGTTCGAGCAGTCGGCGGTGCTTAAGCGCGCCTTCGGCGACGACTTCGTGCGCATGTTCGCCTGCGTGAAGGCCCAGGAGTGCAACACCTTCAACACCGAGGTCTCCGACCGCGACCTGACCTGGTACCTGCGCGACGCCTGATGCCGGGCCGTCGACGCATCCGGAGAACGGGCGCAGGCTGATGCGCATGATCGGGACACCTTCGGCGCCCAGGCGGCGTTTTCTCCAGACCGCGGCCACCAGGGCCAGGCAACCCGAGAGAAAACGTACGGAGGCCGATCATGGCGAAGCATCAGATCGAACCCTGCCCCACCTGCGGCGGCGAGATGCGTCCCGTCGGCGAAAGCCAGGACATCCAGGGCTCTCCGGCGACGGCGGAAAGCCCGTCGGACACCGCCGTCACCACCCAGACCTGGAAATGCTCCGACTGCGGCGCGACCGTCGAACACACGGTGGACGCCGAAACCGTCGACGACACCACCATCACCGACAGCGAGTTGCGCGACCGCGGGATGCCCTGACACAGGGCACCCGCTCCCCCTACTCCGCCGCCCAGCGCCGCGCCTGGTCCGGTGCGTCCAGCACGGCGCGGGCGACGGCTCGCACCTCGTCGCGCACGGCGCCGGCGTTGGGCGCATCGGCGAGCGTGGTGAACCAGTGTTCCGGCGGGTTGCGGCCTCGGCGATGCGCCCACCACAGTTCCCGCAGCACGCTTTCCGCCGGGGCAGGCAGGACCTCGGGGATCGGACGGCCGTTGAGCGTCGCCCAGACGCCCGACCAGCAGCGCGCCACCGCCCAGGGATTGTAGCCGCCACCGCCCAGAACGATGACGCGCGGGGCCAGGCCCTTGAGCACCGACACCGCCTGCCAGTATCCCCGGTTGGACAGCGACAGCCGCGCCTGCGGGTCATCCTCCAGCCCGTCGCAGCCGCCCTGGATCATGATCGCCGCCGGCTTCAGGCGCTCGGCCAGCGGCACCACGGCGTGCTCGATCAGGTAGTCCAGTTCGCTGTCGTTGAAGCCGCGCGGCACCGGCAGGTTGCGTGCCGCCCCGCCGGCCCGGTCCTCGACGGGGCCGGTGCGGGGCCATCGGTCGGCCTCGTGGATGGAGATGGTGAACACCCGGTCGTCGTCGTGGAAGGCATCCTGCACACCGTCGCCGTGGTGGGCGTCAAGATCGACGTACAGCACCGGCGCCACGCCCAGGTCCAGAAGCCGCAGCAGGCCCAGGACCGGATCGTTGAAATAGCAGAACCCGCTCGCCCGGTCGGGGCGGCCGTGGTGGGTGCCGCCCGGCGGATGGTGCACGATGCCGCCGTCCTTGACCAGGTCGGCGGCCAGGATGGAGCCGCCGCAGGCCGTGGCGGGGCGGCGGAACACTTCGGTGTAGATGGGATTGTTGTTGATGCCGATGTTGTGCCGCGCCTTCACATCGGCCGGCGCGTCCCGGTCCTCCTCGGCCCGCTTCAGCGCGGCGATGTAGGCGGGATCGTGAAACCGCGCCAGTTGCGCCGGCGTCGCCATGGGGCTGTCCACGTACTGCGCATCGGGCAGCCAGTCCAGCGCCCGGCACAGGTCCACCACCGTCGAGACACGCGGGATGGACAGCGGGTGCGTCGTCCCGTAGCGGGACTTGCGGTAAATCTCGTTGGCGATGAGCAGCGGCGGGCGCGGCATGGCGTCGGTATCGGTCATGCCGCGAAGATGGGCTTCACCGGGCACCGGCGCAACGGGCGCGGGATGACGCCTACCGCAGGGCCGTCTGCAGGTACTGGCCGACGATCACCTGGCCGGACCTGTCCGGTCCCTGGATCAGCCCGGCCCGGCGCAGCAGGCGGTCGTGGTGGGCCACGGCGCGCTCGAGCGGCCCGCCCTGGGTGAACAGGAAGCGCTGCTCGGCCGAGCGCAGGATGCGGATGTGCGCCAGGCTCTCGGCGAAGGCGCGGGCGGAGACGCCTTCCCGGGCAGCCATGACGGCCTCCGCCTCGCCGGGGTTCTCGCGCCAGAATTCAACGGCGCGGTCCCAGGCGCGCACCAGGGCGGCGACGGCCTCTTCCCGGTCTTCCGCCCAGGCCGGCGCGACGGCGACCACGTCCACCACCTCGCCCTCGATGTCGGCGGACGAAAAGATGGTGCGCAGGCGGCCGGTGCGAGCAAGGTCCAGCGCCACCGGCGGATAGGTGGCAACCGCGTCCACGCGCCCGGCGCGCACGGCCGCGGCCATGTCGGCCTGCGGCATCTGCACCACCTGGACATTGGCGAAGGACAGCCCCGCCGCTTCCAGCGCGCGGGACAGCAGGAACATGGTGGCCGTCCCGTCCTCGACCGCGATGCGCCGGCCGCGCAGGTCGGCAGGCGAGCGCAGGGGCGGCACCGCCATCAGCACGTCGGCCCCGTCGGAATAATCGGCCACCAGCACCACGCGCGGGCAGCGCTCGGGGACGTCGTCGCAAGTGCGCAGAACCTCGGTCAGGGTCACCGTCATGGCGTCGGCCTCGCCGGCCAGGTAGGCCGCCCGCACCCCGCCCAGGTCGGGCCGCTCCACGAAGTCGACCTTCAGGCCTTCCTCGGCCAGATAGCCGCGTGCCCCCGCAAGGTAGAGGAATTCATAGCCCGGCCAGGGGTTGATGGCCAGGCGCAGGACGTCGCCGCCGTCGTCGCCCGACTTGCAGCCCGTCAGCGCGGCAAGGCCGATGCCGGACAGCAGCACCACCGCCACGGCCGCCAGACGCCGCGCGCCCCCGCGCGTCGCCCGTTCCGCCCATGCAGACATGATTCCCTGCGCCCCTACCCGCTATTGTCACCCACACGGTCCAAGGCTACCACTTTTCGGCGCACGCAACACCCCTTTGCTCTCGCCTTAGGTCGCATGACCGAAGGCAGGGGACAAGCGGGACAGGGCGCGACGCAGGGCCGGCACCACGCCGTCCGCCATGGGATCGCCGTGGGCGACCACCAACTGCTGGGGGCACTGGCCGACGGCGGCGTTCAGGCTGGCGGCCAAAGCGTCGGCGTCGGCGACGAGCAGCCGCAGCCATGCGGCGCTGCCTACCCGGCCGCTGGCGCCTGCGCCGTTGAGGCGGCTCCACGCGCGCAGGAACCAGGGCTGCCGCGCCCCGACCCGCGCCGCCAGGTCGGTGACGATCAGGGTGCCGCTGGCGCGGTGGAGGAACCAGACCTCGGACAGGCGCGGCATGCCGGCAATGGGCAGGGTGGCGAGCACCGGGTCCCAGGGCGGGGGCTGACGCCCCAGGCGGGCGTCGAAGATCAGGTCGCGGCGCTTGTCCTCCAGCCCGGCCGGGGCCCACAGGCGGGCGCTGGGCCAGGCCTTCTTCCAGTCGCCGGCGAACAGGTGGTGGAAGCGGTTGGGACAGACGATGTGCGCCGGCCACCCCAGCCAGTCGACGGCCTCGCGCAGCGGCCGGTCCAGGCGCGGCGGGTTGATGACCACCAGTCCGCCGTCGGGCAGGCGCACGAGCGTCCCGCGCGAGGACACCGGCAATCCCATGGTGCGGAATCGGCGCTCCACGGTCCACAGGCCGTCCGCCAGGGGTTCGGGCAGGCCGCTCACCGCCGCGCCCGCCGGCCTCAGCCGCCCTCGCGGAACGAGGGATAGAGCTTCATGCCGCCGTCGATGACCAGCGTGGCGCCGGTGATGTAGTCGCTTTCGTCGGACGCCAGCCACACCACGGCCTCGGCCACGTCCTCGGGCTCGCCGATGCGCTGGTAGGGGATCATGCCCATGAGCTTCTCGCGCCCTTCCTCGGACTGCCAGACATCCTGGTTGATGGCGGTCTTGATGGCGCCGGGGGCCAGGGTGTTGACGCGGATCTTGCGGGGTGCGAACTCCTGGGCCAGGGACTCCGACAGCATATGCACGCCCCCCTTGGCGGCGGCGTAGTTCACATGGCCGGCCCAGGGGATGAACTGGTGGACGCTGGACATGCAGACGACCTTGCCGGCGGCTTTCGACACGCCCTCGCGCACGCCCTGTTCGCACATGACCTTCAGGCATTCGCGCGCGCACAGGAACTGGCCGGTCAGGTTGACGGAGATCACCGCCTGCCAGTCCTTCAGGGTCATGTCCAGAAAGTCGGCGTCCTTCTGGATGCCCGAATTGCTGAGCAGGATGTCCACCGTGCCGAACTCGGACCGGGTGCGGGAAACGATCTCCGTCACGTCGTCCTCTTCCGCCACGTTGCCTTGGAGGACCTGGGCCCGGCCGCCGGCCTGTTCGATGGCGTGGGCGGCCTCTTCCCCGCCTTCCTTGTTGCCGTGGTAGACGACGGTCACGGCCGCCCCCTCCCGCCCCAGCGCAATGGCCGAGGCCTTGCCGATGCCGGAGCTGCCGCCGGTGACGATGGCGGCCTGGTCACGAAGCCTGTCGCTCATGGCGGATCATCCTTCCGAAAAGGCGACGGTGGACAGCAAAGCCAGCTCCGCCTGCCGGCTGTCGAGCCGGGTGTGCTGGCAGACGATGGGCACGTCGCTCTCGATGATGCTGGCGAACCCCAGGCCCTTGGGGATCTCGGGGTTCTCGAAGCTGTTGAAGCGCACATGCACGGTGCGCCGCGCCGGCACCTCCACGCCGTAGGGGCCGACGGGGTCGCGGTCCTCGAAGAACAGGGTGATGCGCACGGCGGCCGGTGCGTCGTTGGCGTTGAGGATGCACACCGTCTCGTGGCTCTCGAACTCCGGCCCCTCGCCGGTGGAGCCGGGCGGGATGAAACCCTCCGCGATGGCCCAGCGCCGCTTGCCCATGGGGCCGGCCTGGGCGGCATCGGGGATGGGCTGGATGGGTTTGTCGACACCGCCTGTCATCAGCCGTCACTCCCCGCGCCTTGCGCCTTCGGCTCCTCGGCGCTCTGGCCGCCCGACCCGCCGGAATAGAGGCGGATGTCGGTGACGTCGACATGCTCGCTGCCGGGAGTGGAGACGTTGGTTTGGCGATCGTCGAAGACGACCTCGAACAGCAGGCCGTCCACCTTGGTGTCCTCGCTCTGCCGATAAACGATATCGGACTCCGCCGCCATGGGCCGGCCGTCGATCCAGATGCGGGCGATGCCATCGGGCATTCCGGGCTCGTTCAGCACCACTTCCTGCTCAACGGTGTGCCAGCGCCCGGCCTCCCACGTCCAGCGCCCCGAGCCCACCGCCATCTCGTAGCGCGCGCCGATGCCGCCGTTGGCGATGTACTGCACCAACTCGCCCCGCCCGTCCCTGAGCCAGGCCGCGCGCAACGTGAAGCCGCCCGCCCGCTGCTCGTGGGCGCCGGTGGTGACGGACCCGCCGTAGAGGCCCGGAAGCCGTCCGCCGGTCGTCCAGCCAAAGGTGTCCGGGTAGCGGACCTTGTAGTGCAGGCATGCCTTTTCGGCCCCGTTTCCGAACAGGGGGGCGAGAAACCCGCCGCTGCCATGCGGGCCGACCGCGTCCGCCGTGCCGGCGGGATTTTGCGGGAACTTGACGCGAATGACCGGCTGGTCGGCCTCGTCCATGGGCGAAGCCTCGGCGTCGCCCACCACGGCCAGCGTTTCGCCCAGCGCCCAGGACTGCGACGGGTTGAAGGCGTCCTTGATGGCCTGGTCGATGGCCTTGGAGGCATCGGGCACCGGGTGCGCCACCTGCTCGTAGCGCGTAGAGCACGGCGTCAGGCCGCTCTGCGGGTCGGTCGCGCGCAGGTTGGTGACGGAAAGATCGGTGCTTTCGGGATAACTGGTCGCCGCGCCCACGCTGGCCGCTGGAAGGGCCACGGTCGCGGCGGCGGCCGCAAGAACAAGTTGACGGCGCATGAACCTCTCCGGCTAGTCAGGTCGGTTGCCGGAGAAACGGCCCACGCGCCGCCGGTGTTGCCAGGGCTCAGTCGATGCGCTCCAGCCCACACCAGCGCGCGATGAACAGCGCCAGCACGCGGGTCACCGTCGCCATGCTGTCCAGGCTGACGCTCTCGTCGATGCCGTGGATGCTGTCGGCTTCCGGGCCGTAGCAGGTGGCGGGCGTGTCGCCGTAAAGGACGAAGAACCGCGCGTCCGTGGTGGCGGTGGACGCCAGATGCTCGATGGGCGAGCCCGCCACCGCCTCGTGCACCGCTGAAAGTTCCTTCATCATGGGCCACTCGGGGTCCATGACGGCGCCTTCCGCCTGAAAACCGCGGTAGGAGATGGTCACGCCCATGCCTTCGGGCGCGTGTTGGCGAATGGCGGCCTCGACCTCGGCCTTCACCTGGTCCATGTCGGCGCCGGGGAAGAAGCCGACCCGCAGGTCGAAACGGCAGGTCGCCGGCACGGAAGACGGCCAGTCGCCGCCCTGGATGCGCCCCAGGTTGAAGTTGATGGGATGCGTATGGCCCTCATAGGCCGGGTGGCGGTGCGGCGGCTCGTTCCAGCGCGCCTCAAGCTCCTTCAGGCCGCGCAGGATGGGATGCACGGCCTCGATGGCGTTGGAGCCCGCCGAGGTATCCAGCACATGCGCCGGCTTGCCCGCCAGGTCCACCGTGAACCACATCACACCCAGTTGCGCGGTCATCAGGCTGTGGTTGAAGGGCTCGGGGATGATGGCGGCGTCGGCGCGGTAGCCCCGGTGCAGGCAGGACAGCGCGCCGTTGCCGGTGCATTCCTCCTCGATCACGCTTTGCAGGAAGACATCCGCCGCCGGGCGATACCCCAGCCGCGCCAGCGCCCGCATGGCCGCCACATAGGCGACGATGCCCGCCTTCATGTCGCCCGAGCCGCGCCCGTACAGCCGCCCGTCGCGCACCACGGGCTGGAACGGCGGATTGCTCCAGGCCCCCTCGTTTCCCACGGGCACCACGTCGATATGACCGTTGAGTATCAGCGATCGGCCCTTGGCCGCACCGGCGGGCCGGCTGACGCCCACCACGTTCTCCCGCCCCGAATAGTCCACCAGCGGCGGCGAGAAGCCCGGCAGGTGGGAAATGGCGTTAAGGTCCACCTCGAAGCGGTCCACCGTCAGGCCCAGAGATCCGAACACGCCCGCCATGATGTCCTGCGCCCCGCCCTCGTTGCCGAGGGTGGAAGGCTCGCGCACCAGGTCCTGCAGCAGGTCCACCGCCTCGGCCTGTTCGGCGTCGGCGGAGGCCAGGATGTTGGCGTCGGTGGGCAGGGTGTCGGCGGTGCGGGTGTCGGTCATGGTCAGGCGATGCGCTCCGGCGAGAGGGTGTCCTTGGTGATGCCGCGTTCGGCAATGTGGTCGGGCACGGGCTTGCCCTGGGCGAGCGCGGCGGACAGCGCGCCCATGGCGGCGCAGGTCTGGATGCCGTAGCCGCCCTGCCCGGCCAGCCAGAAGAAGCCCGGCTCGGCGGCGCGGAAGCCCACCACCGGCACGCCGTCGTCGACGAAGCTGCGCAGGCCCGCCCACTTGTGGTCGATGGTGCGGACCTCGATGTTCAGCGCCGTCATCAGGCGGTCGATGGCGATGGCGACGTCCATCTCCTCTGGCTGAACGTCGTGGGGCGGCACGGGTGTTGCGTCGGCCGGGCTGACCAGAAGCTTGCCCGCGTCCGGTTTGCAGTAGAAATTTTCTTCCGCGTCCAGCGTCATGGGCCAGCCGCTCGGGTCCATGCCGTCGGGGACGGAGACCAGGCAGGCCGTGCGCCGCTTGGGCTGGATGCCGATGGGCGTGATGCCGGCCAGCTTCGCCACCTCGTCCGCCCACGCGCCGGCGGCGTTGATGACCACCGGCGCGGTGAAGCTGCGGCCGTCGCGGCAGGTGACGGTCCAGTCGCCGGATGCGCCGTCGCGCGACAGGCCCTCGACCTCCGCATGGGTCTCCACCACGCCGCCCTCGCGCTTCATCAGGCGCAGGAAGCCCTGGTGCAGCGCGTCGACGTCCAGGTCCTTCGCGCCCTCCTCCAGCAGAGCGCCGACAAGGCCCTCGCGGCGGAGCAACGGCTGCATGGCGCAGGCTTCGTCGATGGAGATTTCCTTGAGCGGCGCCCCGGCGGCGCGGCCTTCCTCGGCACACTTCTCCAGCGCCGCCTCCTGGCCCTCGGGGCAGAAGAACAGCACGCCGCGATCAACGATGAGCGGATGCTCGGCCATGCCCTCCGGCGGGTTTTCGAAGAAGGCGCGGGAGGCGATGGACAGCGCCCGGATGGCGCGCGGGCCGTAATTCTCGGTAAACAGCGCGGCGGAGCGGCCGGTGGAGTGATAGCCGGGCTGGGCCTCGCGCTCCAGCACCACCACCCGCCGGCCGTCGCGGGCGAGGAAATACCCCGCCGAGGCTCCGGCGATGCCGCCGCCGATGATGATGAAGTCGGTGTTGGTCATAGAGTCAGGCTCCCGGAATTAGAACGCGACGGCATCGGCGCCCTTGAGCGCCAGCATCTCGCGGGCCTCGGCCGGCGTCGCCACCTCCAGCGACAGCGCCTCCAGCAGTCCGCGCACATGGCGTACCTGAGCGGCATTGTCCGGCGCAAGCACTCCCTTGCCCAGCGAGAGGTTGTCCTCCAGCCCCACGCGCACGTTGCCGCCCATCACAGCCCCCATGGTCGCAAGCCCCATCTGGTGGCGGCCGCCGCCCAGCACGCTGAAGCGGTAGTCCTCGCCGAACAGCTTGTCGGCGACGGACTTCATGTGGGTCAGGTTGTCCGGGTCCGGGCCGATGCCGCCCAGGATGCCGAAGATGAATTGCAGGAAGAACGGCGGCTTCACCAGGCCCTTGTCGACGAAGTGCGCCAGCGTATAGAGGTGCCCGACGTCGTAGCATTCGAACTCGAAGCGCGTGCCGCAGCCCTCGCCCAGATCCTTCAGGATGCGTTCTATGTCGCCGAAGGTGTTGCGGAAAATAAAGTCCTTGGAACCTTCAAGGAAGGGCTTTTCCCAGTCGTGCTTCCAGTCGCTGTAGCGCTCCGCCAGCGGGTGCAGGGCGAAGTTCATGCTGCCCATGTTCAGCGAGCACATTTCCGGCTGCGCCCGAAGGGCCGCCTGCATCCGGTCCTCCACCGTCATGCCCTGGCCACCGCCGGTGGTGATGTTCACCACCGCGTCCGTCTGCTGCTTGATGCGCGGCAGGAAGCGCATGAAGACATCCGGGTCCGGCGTCGGGCGGCCCGTTTCCGGGTCGCGGGCGTGCAGGTGCAGGATGGATGCGCCGGCCTCCGCCGCCGCCACCGCCTGCTCGGCGATTTCATCGGGCGTGATGGGCAGGTGGGGGCTCATGGTGGGGGTGTGGATGGAGCCCGTCACCGCGCAGGTGATGACGACCTTGCCGCGCCCCTTCTTCCGGGGTCGTTCCGGCGCCGTCGTGGGGATGGACGTTTCCGTGAATGCCATGGGATCAGTACCTTCCGGCCAGTTCCTTGCGGAGCGCGACAAGGCTGTCCCGCAGCCGCTCCAGCAGGGTGTCGACCTCGTTTTCCGTGATGGTGAGCGGCGGTGTGACCATGATGTGGTCGCCCGACTGCCCGCCGCGGGTGCGGCGGAAATAGACGATGAGGCCCTTTTCGTAGGCGATCTCGACCAGCCGCGCCGCCGCGTTCAACTCCGGCGGCAGAACGCGCATGGTCTGGCGGTCCGCCACGAACTCCACTGCCTGCAACAGCCCAAGCCCGCGCACGTCGCCGATGAAGGGAAACTCGTCCTTCAGCGCGCGAAGGCCGGCCATCTGGTGCGCGCCCATGGTTCGCGCGTTGGCGCACAGGTCCTGCTCCACCACCTCGCGCACCACGGCGCGGCCGGCGGCGCAGGCGATGGGATTGCCCGCATACGTATGACCGTGCATGAACCCGCCGGCATCCAGCACCTTCGCCACCATGCGGCTGGGTGCGATCATGGCGCCCAGCGGCGCATAGCCGGCGGCGAAGCCCTTGGACATGGCGATCAGGTCCGGCACCACGCCCCAGTGCTCCGACGCCAGGAACGCGCCCGTGCGGCCGACGCCGGTCATCACCTCGTCGTGGATGAGCAGGATGCCGTACTTGTCGCAGATTTCGCGGATGCGCGCGTGATAGGGCGCGCCCGGCACCACCGCCCCGGTGGAGGCACCGCCGACCGGCTCCACAATGAAGGCCATCACGGTGTCCGGCCCCTCGCGCAGGATCGCCTCCTCCAGCATGTCGGCGTGGCGCAGCGCGTAGGCGTCTTCGTCCTCGGCCCCGCCGTCCAGGTAGTGGCGCGGCGTGGCGATCTTGGGCATGGGCCGCATCATGGGGTCGAACGGCGCCGACAGCGGCGTGTAGCCCGTCACCGCCAGCGCGCCGAGCGTGGAGCCGTGGTAGCTGGGGTGGCGGCTGATGACCTTGTATCGCGTGCCCTGCCCCGTCGCGATCATGTACTGGCGGGCGAATTTCAGGCAGCTCTCCACGGCCTCGGACCCGCCGGAGACGAAGAACACCCGGTCCAGCCCGGCGGGCATGAGGTCCACGATTTCCGCCGCCAGCCCTTCCGCCGCCTCCGACTGGAATTGCAGGCGGTAGGCGAAGGTGGCGCGCTCCATCTGCTCGCGCATGGCGGCCAGTACGCGCGGGTTGGAATGCCCGACGTTGCAGACCATGGCGCCCGAGGCGGCATCCATGTAGCTCTTGCCGTCCTGGCCGTGCATCCAGATACCCTCGGCCCGGTCAATGAAGGGCCGCGTGCCGTGGGCCTGGTAGAACAGGTAGCTGTCCGCCGGCGCCTGATGCGCGGCGCGCTTGATGCCGGGGGGAAGGGTGTCGACGCCGGTGGTCATGGTGGGGCGGTCTTTCGTCGTCAGGGGAATCAGTGGTGGACGTGGCCGGTGTCGTCGAGGATCACCGCGTCCTCGCTGCGCAGGTGCAGCGTCACGCGGTCGCCCTCGCGGGCGGGGTGCTGGTCGATGGGGTTGATGACCTGAAGCTTCTGGCCGCCGGCCTCCACGAAGTAGCGGGCGTTGAGGCCCTGGTAATCCACGTTGGTCACCACGCCCTCGAAGCTGTTGGTCGGGCCGCCCCGGCTTTCCGGCGGGCGGCCGATGCACAGCCGTTCCGCACGGATGACGATCTGCACCGCCTCCCCCTTGCTGAACCGGCCGTTCGAGGCGATGGACAGGCGGATGGGGTTCGCCCCGCTCTCGCCCGGCTTGACGGCCAGCGTCACCAGACCGTCCGTCGTGTCCTCCACCGTCGCGCCCAGGAAGTTGGAGTTGCCCAGGAACGACGCGACGAAGCGGCTGGTCGGGCGGTTATAGACCTCTTCCGGCGTGCCGATCTGCTCCATCTGGCCGTCGGACATGACGACGACCTTGTCGGACATGGCCAGCGCCTCGCCCTGGTCGTGGGTGACGAAGACGGTGGCGATGCCAAGCTCGCGCTGGATGCGCTTCAGCTCGACGCGCATGTCCTCGCGCAGGTTGGCGTCGAGCGCCGACAGGGGTTCATCCAGAAGCAGCACGTCGGGCTCGATGACGATGGCACGGGCCAGCGCGATGCGCTGCTGCTGGCCGCCGGACAACTGGCCGGGGAAGCGGTCCTCCACATGCGGCAGGCGGACCATCTGAAGCGCCCGGCGCACTTTCTCGCGCGCGTCGGTCTTGTTGAGCTTGCGGTACTTCAGCCCGAAGGCGACGTTGTCGGCGATGCTCATGTGCGGGAACAGCGCGTAGTTCTGGAACACCACGCCCAGGTTCCGCTTGTGGATGGGCACCTCGTTCACACGCCGGCCCTTGATGGCGATCTCGCCGGCCGTGATGCTCTCCAGCCCCGCGATCATGCGCAGCGTCGTGGTCTTGCCGCAGCCGGACGGACCGAGCAGCGTGACGAAGCTGCCGTCGGGGATGTCCAGCGTCATGTCGCGGACGGCCGAAAAGCTGCCGTAGTTCTTTTCCACGTCGGTCAGGCGGACGGCGATGTCGCGGGTCTCGGCCATGGGGCGGGGTCCTCAAAGCGCGGTACGAAGAAAGAAGAGGGTGCGGGCCGCCGGAGCAAAAGGGGCGGTTTCGGCGGCCCGCCAGGAGAGAGAGGGCTTAGTAGCCCTTCTCGATGCGGCCGAACATCTTCGACCACTCCTGCTCATGCCCGTTCCAGTAGGCGGGCTTGGCGAACGTCAGGCCCTCCAGCGTGCCGGTCGGGTCGAAGGCGGGCAGCTTGGGGATCTTCTCGCCCAGGTCCACCTTGTTGGGGTCCAGCGACGGCGGGTAGTTCTGGCCCTCGGCCACCGCGATGGCGACTTCCGGCTCCAGCATGAAGTTGACCAGTTCCTCGGTCGCCTCCATGGGGCTGCCCTTCAGCACCATCAGGCATTCCTGCCAGGCAAACCCGTTCTTGGGATCGTGGTAGCCGATGTTCTCGCCCTGCTGCTGAAGGGCGGCGACGCGGCCCGACCATGCTTCCGTCAGGTAGATCTCGCCCGAGGCCAGCAGGTTCATCAGCTCTGCGCCCGAGGTCCAGTACTTCAGCAGCCCCTCGCGGTGCTCGCGCAGGGCCTCCCACACGGCGTCCATGTCCTGGATGTTGTTGGGGTCCTGGCCGGTCTTCAGCGCGCCGTACCAGATGCGGGTGCGCCAGTCGTTCCAGCCGCCGATCTTGCCGGCGTACTTGTCCGACCACAGGATGGCCGCGCCCAGTTCCTTCACCTCTTCGTCCGAGACATGGTCGCGGTTGTAGGCGATGCCGGTGGTGCCGTAGTCGTAGGGAACCGCCGAGAGCGTGCCGTTGGTGACCTCGCGGTACGGCTCCTGCAGGGCCGGCATCACCAGCTTGAGGTTGGGGATGTTGTCCTCGTTCAGCGTCACGCCGTAGCCGAGGTTGGTATAGCGGGCATAGTCGAAGACGCCCGAGGCGTGGAACAGGTTGTACTCGCCCGGCTGGCCGGCCTTCACGCGGGTCAGGAACTCGTCACCTGACGCGAAGGTGCCTTCCACGACCTTGTTGCCGGTCTTCTCCTCATAGGGGTTGAAGGCGTGCTTGCGGAAGGCTTCCGACACCACGCCGCCCCAGCCGTCGAAGCGCACCTGGACCGGATCGGCGGCCGCCGCGGCCATGGCCTTGCGGCCGGCGGCGGTCAGGCCGGTGCCCATCACTCCGGTGGCAATGCCCGCCACGCCCAGAAGCCCGAAGAAGCCGCGGCGGGAGATGTCGCCGTCGCGGTACCGCTGCAACAGCCGTTCATAGCGCTTGGTGTCGTCCATGGGTTCCTAGCCTCTCTGTCCTGATGATGGTTTTTCGGCGGTTCTTGTTGTTGTCTTTGGTGGGTATCAGCCCCGCCCGCCCCTGGCGAACCAGCGGGCGAGGCCGCCGGCGATCAGGGGCAGGGACACGGTCAGCACGATCATGACGGTGCCGAGCGCGTTGATTTCCGGGCTGATGGAATTGCGCAGCATGGCGAAGATCTGGGTGGGCACGGTCTCGGTGCCGCCCGACTTCCAGAACAGCGTCGCCGTCACGTCGTCGAAGCTGATGGTGAAGGCGAACAGCATGCCTGCGAACACAGCCGGCATGAGCAGCGGCAGGGTGACGCGGAAGAACGTCTCCCAGGCATTCGCCCCCAGCGACTTGGCGGCTTCCTCGTAGACCGGCTTGATGGCCGTCAGCCGCGCCTGCACCACCAGCACCACGAAGGGCAGCGTGATCAGCACATGGCCCATGAGCAGCAGCAGAAAGCTCTTGGGAATGCTCAGCCAGCGCAGGAACAGCAGCAGCGCCACGCCCAGCACAACCTCGGGCACCAGGATGGGCGTGATCAGCGCGGTGTTGATGAGCCCCTTGCCCGGAAAGTCGTAGCGCACCATCGCAAGGCTCGCCGCGATGCCGATGGATGTGGAGATGATCGCCGTCAGGAAGCCCAGCACCAGCGAGGTCTGGAAGGCCGAGACGATGGCGTCGTTGGCCCACAGCGCCTCGAACCAGCGGAAGGAAAAGCCTTCCAGCGGGAAGGTGCCGAAGCGGCTGGAGTTGAAGCTCAGCAGCACCACCACGGCGATGGGCGCGAACATGAACACATAGACCAGGATCGACGCCAGCCGGAGCAGGCTCCAGCCCGAGGGCCTGGGGATGCGCACGCCGGGGCGGCGGCGGGTGGCGACGGCTCCCCCGGCGGCGGCGGCGCGCTCGGCGGCCTCGGAGGCGACGGGGGTGGCGCGGCTTTGCGTGGTCGTCGTCATGGTCGTCACCCGAAGCTCTTGGAAATCTGGTTGAGGCCCATGAGGCGGCCGTAGACGGTGACCACGGTCCCCAGCACCACCAGCAGCACGATGGAGAGCGCCGCCCCCAGCGGCCAGTTGAGCTGGATGATGATCGCCTCGAAGATCAGGTTGGCGAACATGGCGTTGGTCGGCCCGCCCAGGATCAGCGGCGTGATGTAGGTGCCCGCCCCCAGCACGAAGCACAGCAGGCTGCCCGCCGCCAGCCCCGGCATGGAGAGCGGCAGCGTCACCTTCAGGAAGGCGCCGAAGGGCGTCGCGCCCAAAGTGCGCGCGGCGGCCACCAGGTTGCCGTCGATGCCCGACAGGCTGACGTAGACGTTCAGGATCATGAACGGCAGCAGGTAGTGCATCAGGCCCAGGATCACCGAGGGCTCGTTGTACAGAAGCTGCAAGGGCTCGTTCACGATGCCCAACTGCATCAGCACGTAATTCACCGCGCCGCCGGTACCGAGGATGTTGATCCACGACAGCGTGCGGATGATGTAGCTGATCCAGAACGGCAGCATCAGCAGGAGCAGCAGCAGCGCCTTGCTCTTCATCCGCGTGTTGGCGATGAAGTAGGCCGGGATATACCCGACCACGGCGCACAGGATCGTGGTGATCAACGCCACCCGCACCGTGTAGAACAGAATGTCGTGATAGAAGGCGTCGGTGAAGAACTCCGCCCAGTTGTCCAGGTGGAAGCCGCCCATGTCGGCGCCGGTGGCCGTTCTCAGCCAGAAGCTGTAGACGACGATGAACCCCAGCGGCGCGACCAGGAGGAAACTCAAGGTCCCCAGCGCGGGGGACAGCAGCAGCCACGGCCGCCTGCTTTCTGCCAACGTGCTCACGGGTGCGGACCCTTCGTGCCAGCCTGTTCCTGTTCGGGCGACGCGGGACGGTGTCCGCCTCTCCGCTCCGGCGACGTGAGCCGGGCGGTGGTCGCCTGTTCGTTGAGGAGAAGTCTACGCACGGGACTCGACATTTCGCGAATAGATAATGACAATCCATCCCATAGCCTGACGGAATGGAGCATCGCGTGTCTGAGCCATCCGAACCCGCCGCCCCGCCCGAAGCCGACGCCCACGACCGCCTGGCGGCGCTGGAGCGGTTCGCGCGGGAACTGGACTGGAACCTGTTGCGCACCTTCATGGTGATCGTGCAGGAGGGCGGCATCACGCGGGCCGCCGACCGCATGCTGCTGAAACAGCCGACCGTCTCCAACCGCTTGAAAAGGCTGGAGGAACAGCTTGGCCGCAAGTTGATCGAGCGGGGATCGGGCGCCTTCCGCGTCACCGCCCAGGGTGACCTGCTCTACCGCGAATGCGTGGAAATCCACGGCAACATCTCGCGTCTCAGCGTGCTGTTGCGCGACATCCGGGAGGAGATTTCCGGCCATGTCTCCATCGCCATGGCAAGCCATGTGGTCAGCCCGCTGCTGGACGACGCGCTGGCGGACTTCCACGACCGCCACCCGCGCGTGACGTTCTCCATCGACGTCGACACCTCCATCGCCGTGGCGCAGGCCGTGCAGCACAAGCGGGCAAGCCTGGGGGTCTGCCTGGTCTACGACCGCCTGGCCGGCTTGCGCTACGAGTCGATCTTCCGCGAGCACTTCCAGTTCTTCTGCGGCCGTCGCAACCCGCTGTTCGGCCGCACCGACCTGACGGTCGCCGACCTGCGCGACCAGCCGCTGGTCAGCTTCAAGACCGACCAGCTTTCCGGCGTGCTGCGCCCCGTCGCCCTTCTACGCACGCAGGAGCGCATCGAGGGCCGCGTGGTCGGCACCTCGTCGAACCTGGAGGAAGTGCGCCGGATGATCCTGGCGGGGCTCGGCATCGGCCCCCTGCCCATGCATGTGGTGGAGCCCGACGTGGCGGCCGGCCGCCTGTGGCCCCTGCCGCCCTACGACAACCCGCCGACGGTGGACGTCCATTTGGTCACCAACCCGGCGACCCAGCTCAACCGCGCCGAATCGGCCTTCGTGGAAGCCATGCGCGAAAAGATCGCCGACACGCCGGCACGGGCGCGGATCTACCCGTACCCGCTGCCGGGCCGGCCGAAGAAGGCGTGAGGCGAGGTCAGCCGCCATCCTCCCCCCGCACCTCTCCATCCCGCGTGTGCAGCACCCCGTCGGGATGGAAGGCGAAGAAGACGAAGGCGAACGTCACATCGTAGGGCACGTCGGCGCCATCCCGCGACACCAGCACGGTGCCGACATCGCGCCCCTCCGCCACCCGCGCGGCATCCAGGGCAGAGGCCTGACCGGCGCGCCAGGTGATGAGGCGGCCGTCGTCCGTCTCCACCCGGCCGCGCTCGCGCACCAGCGGCAGGGTCCAGGCTTCATCACCCAGGGCTACGACGCGCATCATGGGCTCCACCCCGCCGGGCGTTTCGCCGGAAAACAGGAAGGGCCGGGACGCCGTGTCGTAGCCGGCATAGGGATTGCGGCCGTAGTCGCGCGCGTTCGGGTCCGACGGGACCAGCACCGGCGCATCGGCAGGGGCGCGCTCGCGGAACTCGGCCCAGCTTTCCAGGCGGCTCGGCAGGACGTCCAGTTCCGTGCCCGCCAGGGCGCCGACGATGCCCTCGCCGGTGAACTGCTGCCACCAGGTTTCGGTCTCGCGGTCGTACATGACGAGGTCGGAATGCCGCAGCTTGCCCGTGGTGCCGAACTCCAGCGTCCGGCCGTTCACGCGCCGGTCGAAGACGATGGCCGCGTTGCACAGCGGGCAGTAGGTCACCGCCACCGGCACGCCGCCGACCGTGTCGTTGACGATCTCGTGCCAGTGCAGGATGCGCAGCGGATAGGCGCGCGTCTCGCCGTTCATGGTCAGGCCGATGACCGGCTCGCGCGGGGCGAGGTCGGCGGCCTCCGACGCCGGCTTGAACCGCGGGTCGTCGATGCTGGGGATGCCGTCGCGCGGTGGCCCGCCGGACATGATCTCGTCCAGCGGCACGATGGCGTTGGAGAAATCGGTTTCGGGAAACTCGCGCTCCCACGAGCGGGGAACCTCGGCGGCCGTCGCGGGCAGGGCGGCCACGAGCAGCAGGACGGCGAGCAGGACAGGCATGGCGGCACCTCCGTTGCTGATCAGTTCACCGTGCCACGTCGGAAACCTGCGCGGCAGGGGGCACGACGCGGGCTCGCGGGATCGTGACCGCGCCCGCGGATGATGCTACAAGACACAAGAACCATCCGGACGCCGCCCATGCCCCTGCCCGCCTTTCTCCGCCCCGCCGCCCTTGCCTGCGCCCTGTTTCTCGGCAGCGGCGCGCCGGCCGGCGGGGTGACGCCCGAGGGCGAAATCCGCATCGGCGTGCTGGCCTTCCGCGGCGCCGAGCAGGCGGTGGAGACCTGGAGCCCCACCGTCACCGCCCTCGCCCGCGCCCTGCCCCGCCACGACATCGTTCTGGTGCCGCTGGACCTGAACGAGATGCGCGAGGCGGTGGCCGACGCGCAGGTGGACTTCGTCGCCACCAACCCCGGCCATTACGTGGAGTTGGAGGCCGGCCACGGCATCACGCGCATCGCCACACTGGAAACCACCGACCGGGGCACGCCGCGCGCCGCAGTGGGTTCGGTCATCTTCACCCGCGCCGACAACGCGGCCATCGGCACGCTCGGCGACCTGAAAGGCACCGTGTTCGAGGCCGTGGACGAGCGGGCCTTCGGCGGCTTCCAGATCGGCTGGCGCGAGATGAAGGCTGCCGGCGTGGACCCCTTCGACGACCTGGACCTGCTGCGCTTCACCGGCTTCCCGCTGGATTCCATCGTCCTGCACGTGCGCGACGGCCTGGCCGACGCCGGCACGGTCCGCGCCTGCCTGATGGAGGAGATGGCGGCCGAGGGCAAGATCGACATGGCCGACTTCCGCATCCTCAACCCGCAGCCGGTGGCGGAGTTCCCCTGCGCCCTGTCGTCGCGCCTGTATCCCGACTGGCCGTTTGCCAAGCTGCGCCACACCGACCGAGCGCTCGCCAAGCGCGTGGCCATCGCGCTTCTGGGCCAGGGACTTGAGGGGCCGGGCGCCGCCGAAGCGCCGCAGTGGACGGTGCCGCTGAACTACCAGCCCGTCCACGACCTCTACTACGACCTGCGGCTCGGCCCCTTTGCCATGGAACCCGGCGACGTGCTGGCGGAAATGGCGGCGGAGTACTGGGAGTGGCCGGCGGCGCTGGCGGCCCTGCTGCTTCTGGCCGCGGCGGCCCATGTGCGGACCGAGCACATGGTCACCCGCCGCACCGCCGAGCTTCACGCCGAGATGGAGGAACGCCGGCGTGCCCAGGAAGAAGCCCAGTTGCGCCTGGCAGAGCTGGCGCATGTCTCCCGCCAGTCCACCATGGGCGAACTGGCCGCCGGCCTGGCGCACGAGATCAACCAGCCGCTGGCCGCCATCACCAACTACGCCAACGGATGCATCCGGCGCATGGAGCAGCAGGACGCGCGCCCGCACAACAGCCCCGACGGCGCGCTCGCCCTGCGCGCGGAAAACGCGGAAATCCTGGCCGCCATCCGGCAGATCGTCGCGCAGGCCCAGCGCGCCGCCGGCATCATTCAGAACATCCGGGCCTTCCTGCGCAAGGGCGAGGCCGCCCGCACGCCCATCGACATGAACCGCATCCTGCGCGACGCCGCCGCCCTGCTGGCGGTGGAGGCGCGGCACAACGGCGTCATGCTGCGCCTGAAGCTGGGGGAAAACCTTCCCGACGTGCTGGCCGACCGGGTGCAACTGGAGCAGGTGGTGGTCAACCTCATGCGCAATGGGATTGATGCGCTCAAGCACGTCCCGGAACAGGAACGCCGCCTGGACCTGCGCTCGGCGGTGGAGGAGGACGGCAGGGCGGTTCTTGTCTCGGTCCGCGATACCGGCCCGGGCCTGCCGCCCGAAGTGCGCGGCCACCTGTTCGAGCCCTTCTTCACCACCAAGGCCACCGGCATGGGTCTCGGCCTGTCCATCAGCCAGAACATCGTGGAGAACCACGGCGGCTGGATCGGCATCGACAGCGACCCGGCGGGAACGGGCACCACGGTCGCCTTCACCCTGCCCGCGTGGCGCCCGGCGGCGAGCGGGTGAGCCGCTTTCCGGCAGCGCACCGGATATGGCTTCCTGCTTTCGCAGGAATGGCGGATAATTTCATATTACAAAACAATAGTTTAATAACCCGTCGCTTCTGCGAAAGCAGGACTCACATCCGCCGTCCGTCACCCTGCGACGCCCCGTCGGTTACCAGAGGCGGTGGCGTCGGCGATGGCGGCTCCGCCAGTGCCAGCCCCGGTGCCGCTCGCGCTCCCGCCGCTCGCATTCCTGGTTGGCGAGCCACGCCAGTCCGGCGGCAGCCAGCGCAAGGGCCACGATGCCGGTCTTGTGCTTCTGCCAGAACAGATAGGTGCTGAAGCGGCGCACATAGGCTTCGCTGGTGTTGTGCACACGGCCCCGGCCCACGGGACGGAACAGCCCCTGGTGACGGCCACCGCCGCCACCGCGCGGCACGCCGGTCACCTGCAGGTCGCCGAAGACCTTCGCGCCGACCAGGTCCGACAACCCGGGAAACAGGTGGCGCGTCAGGGTCATCAGCCGCGCCCCGCCGCCCACCGACAGCACCCGCGTCCGATGCGTGGCGGCGTGCAGGATGGCATCCGCCACCAGGTCGGCGTCGTAGACCGGCGGCGGGTTGGTCGGCTCGCGGTCCAGGTGGGCGCCGGCGTGCTCCTTGTAGGGCGTGTCGATGCTGGTCGGCTTGATGAGGGTGACCGAGATGGGCGCCCCCTCGCGCAGAAGCTCCATGCGTAGGCCGTCGGTGAAGCCCTTCACGGCGTGCTTGGCGGCCGCGTAGGGCACCTGCAGCGGGATCGCCCGGTCCGACAGCACGCTGCCGACGTTGACGATCACCCCGCCGTCCTGCCGGCGCATGATGCGCGCCGCCGCAAGGCTGCCGAGCACGACACCCCAGAAATCGGTCTCGAAGATGCGGCGCTGCTCGGCCAGCGGAATGTCGTCCAGCGTGCCGTAGGCGGAGACGCCGGCGTTGTTCACCCAGGTGTCGACGCGGCCGAAGGTGTCCACCGCTGTCGCCTCCAGCTGGCGCACCTGATCCTCGTTTCCGACGTCGCAGACCACCGCCCTGGCCTCGTGCCCCTTGTTGCGCAGCACCTCGGCGATGCGCTCCAGCGGTTCGCGGTTGCGGGCGGCGAGCACCAGCCGCGCGCCGGCGTCGGCGGCCTGCATCGCGGTCGCAAGGCCGATACCGCTGGTCGCGCCGGTGATGACCATGACCTGGGCGCGCAGCGGGCGGAGACGGATGCGCGTCATGCCGGCCCTCCCATCGTCGTGTTGTTGGCGCCGACGCCCGCGCCCGCGCCGGGTTCGGGGCGCACGGACGGGTCGAAGACCACCCGCAGGCAGTCGTCGGTCTTGTGCTTGAACATGCCGTAGCCCTCCGCCCCGCGCTCCAGGGGCCAGCGGTGGGTCATCAGGTAGGCCGGGTCGAGCCGCCCTTCGCGGATATGCTCGAACAGGGTCGGCACATAGCGCTGGCCGTGCTGCTGGCCGCCGCGCATGGTCAGGGCCTTGTTCATCAGTGCGCCGATGGGGAAGGTGTCGACGAACCCGCCGTAGACGCCGATGACGCTGACGGTGCCGCCCTTGCGGCAGGCGCGCACGGCCTGGCGCAGCACCGTCGCCCGCCCCGTCTCCAGCTGCAGGGCCTGCTTGGCGCGGTCGTAGAGGTAGCCGGGGCCGGTGCCGTGCGCCTCCAGCCCGACCGCGTCGATGCAACGGTCGGGGCCGCGCCCGCCGGTCATCTCCATCAGGGCGTCGTGCACGTCGACCTTTTCGTAATTGAGGATGTCCGCGCCGGCATGGGCATGGGCCTTCCTCAGGCGGTCGGGGAAGCGGTCGATGGCGATGACGCGCTCCGCCCCCATGATCCTTGCCGCCGTCATGGCCATGAGCCCGACGCCACCGGCCCCCCACACGGCCACCACGTCGCCGCCCTGGATGTCGGCCAGGTCGGCGGCCATCCAGCCGGTCGGCACGGCATCGGAGACGAACACCGCCGTCTCGTCCGGCACGCCGTCGGGAACCTTGAACACGTTGGTCTCGGCGTAGGGCACGCGGATGTAATCGGCATGGCTGCCGGCATAGCCGCCGAAGGCATGGCTGTAGCCGAAGATGCCCGCGCCCGCGTGGCCGTAGACCGTTTCCTCCATGCCCGGCGTGGCGTTGGAGTTGTCGCACAGGGAATAGAGCTGGTTGTCGCAGAACCAGCAGTGGCCGCATCCGATGATGGAGATGACGATCACCCGGTCGCCCTTGGTGAACTTGGAGACGCCGGAGCCGGTCTCCACGACCTCCCCCAGGAACTCGTGCCCCAGCACATCGCCGGATCGCATGGCGGGGACGTAGCCGTCCAGCAGGTGCAGGTCCGACCCGCACACCGACGACAGCGTCACCTTCACGATGACGTCGCCGGGGTCCAGGATCTTGGGATCTTCCACGGTTTCGACCCGCAGGTCATTGATGCCGTTCCAGCACAGGGCGCGCATGAAAGGGCCTCCGTCAGTTCAGGGGTGAGACCAAATCAGCGCGTGCCGTGCGGGCGGGGCTGGGAGCTGGTGACGTGGCCCGTCTCCAGGATCTGCTTCAGCCGCCGCAGGTCGTCGTGGGCCTGGCGGTCGGGCTCCTCGCCCATCAGCTTGGCGACCATGGCGCCCAGCCTGCCGCCCGGCGCGTCGTAGGTGAGTTCCAGGTGCACTTCCGTGCCGCGTCCGCCCGGGGCGTCGGCAAAGGTGACCGAGCCTTCGTTGAGGACATCCGCGTTGGGGCGGGCGCGCCAGCCGATGTGCTCGTTCTCGCGGATGTCCACCAGGTCGGCGTCCCATTCCATCGCCGTGTGCAGCGGCCCGCGCACCACCCAGTGGTGGGCGTTCGGCCCGATCTCGCGGACGTCCTCCACATGCGTCATGAAGCGGGGGAAGTGCGTCGGGTCGCGCCAGTAGGCGAAGACATCCGGCCGGGGCCGGCCGATGGTGATGGAGCGCTTGACCGTCAGCGGCGCCCGCGGAATGACATGGGTGGGTGGCTGGCCGGTCTTGTTGCGCCACGTCTGGTAGGCCCACGCCCCGCCGAGCGCCGCGCCCACCAGCCCGAGGGTGCCCATGCGCCGAAGCGCCAGCGCGGCGATCACGCCCACGGCCAGTGATCCGGGGGTGAACAGATTGGCGGCGGGATCGTCCTTGCGGGACCGGGAACGCTCGGTGGCCATGACACTCTCTCCCTTGACGGTTCAGACGGCGATTGCCACCGCAGAACGTCGGTCGGGAAAAGGCCGTTCAAGGCGCGGAAGTGGCAGGGTCCCAGAGCGGGAACCCTTCGCTACTTGTTCAACTCCTGCATGGCCTCGTCCAGCCCGCCCAGGGTGAGCGGGTACATGCGGCCTTCCATGATCTGGTTGATCATCTGGATGGAGTGCGTGTAGGGCCAGAACCGCTGGTCCGAGGGGTTGAGCCACACCGCGTGGGGCCAGACCTGGAGCATCCGGCGCAGCCAGACCTCGCCGGCCTCGTCGTTCCAGTGCTCCACGGCGCCGCCGGGGTAGGCGATCTCATACGGGCTCATGGAGGCGTCGCCGACGAAGATCAGCTTGTAGTCCGACCCGTAGGTGTGCAGCACGTCCCACGTCGGGATGCGGTCGGCGTGGCGGCGGGTGTTGTCGCGCCAGACGTATTCATAGACGCAGTTGTGGAAGTAGTAGTGCTCCAGGTGCTTGAACTCGCTGCGCACGGCCGAGAACAGCTCCTCGCAGGTCTTGACGTGATCGTCCATGGACCCGCCGATGTCCAGGAACAGCAGCACCTTCACCGTGTTGTGGCGCTCCGGCACCATCTTGATGTCGAGCATTCCGCCGTGGTGGGCGGTGGAGCGGATGGTGTCGTCCAGGTCCAGTTCCGTCGCCGCCCCCTCGCGCGCGAACCGGCGCAGGCGGCGCAGCGCCACCTTGATGTTGCGCGTGCCCAGTTCCACCGTGTCGTCCAAGTTCTTGAACTCGCGCTTGTCCCAGACCTTCACCGCGCGCCGGTGGCGGCTTTCGTGCTGGCCGATGCGCACACCTTCCGGGTTGTAGCCGTAGGCGCCGAAGGGGCTGGTGCCGGCCGTGCCGATCCACTTGGACCCGCCCTGGTGGCGCTTCTTCTGCTCCTCCAGGCGCTGCTTCAGCGTTTCCATCAGCTTGTCGAAGCCGCCCAGCGCCTCGATCTGCTTCTTTTCCTCCTCCGACAGGAACTTCTCGGCCAGCTTGCGCAGCCATTCCTCGGGAATGTCGGCGGTGATCTCGTCGGGATTGGTGGGCTCCTCCAGTCCCTTGAAGACGTGGCCGAACACCCGGTCGAAGCGGTCCAGGTGGCGTTCGTCCTTCACCAGCGTCGCGCGCGCCAGGAAGTAGAAGTCGTCCACCGAGAAACCCGCGCAGCCCTTTTCCACCGCCTCCAGCAGCAGAAGGTATTCGTTCAGGCTGACCGGGACGCCGGCCTTGCGGAGTTCATAGAACAGGGTGACGAACATGGGGCTCCGGGGATCAGGGAGGTCAGAACGGCAGGCGGGCGGCCTGCTGCTGTTCGCGCGACATGGACTTGTAGACCGCCACCGCGTTCTCCCGCGCGTTGGGCACACCAAGCTTGTGCGCCTGGGCGTAGAGGCGGAAGGCCTTGGGCAGATCCTTGGCGACGGCCACGCCGTTGGCGCGCATCCAGGCCAGAAGCTCGACGGCGTCGCCCTGGTCCGCTTCCGCGCGACGCTCCACTTCCGCCACATGCTCGGGGCGGGCGTCGTTCTGGGCGATGGCGGTCACCACCTCCTCCCACGGCGGCGGGGGTGGCGGGGGTTCTTCCTCGTAAACGATCTGCGGCGGCTCGAAGCCCGGCGGCGGGGGCGGAGGCGGCGCGGCGGGACCCAGAAGCCGCACGCCGTCCTTGTTCAGCACATAGCCCGGCAACTCGCCGGCGTTCTCGCGCTTGAGGCTGTCGCGGAACAGGTCGTCCAGCGTGGGGGCGAGGATGGCCTCTTCCTCCGCCTTCTGGGCGGCCTCCTGCACGCGGGCCTCGGCGGCGACGGGTACGGACGGCAGAACGGCACCCGCCGCCAGCGACAGGATCGCCGTCGTCGTGATGGTCCGAAAGAGCGCGCTTGCCTTGCACATGGTCGGTCGCCTCTTCGCTCCGCGCCGGTCGCCCAGGGACGCCGTGGTCAGCGCCCTTCCCGCTTGGCCAGGAAGGCCAGCCGCTGCAGAAGGTGGACGTCCTGCTCGTTCTTGAGCAGCGCCCCGTGCAGCGGCGGCAGCAGGGTCTTCACGTCCTTGGCCCGCAGGGCTTCCGGAGAGATGTCGTCGGCCATCAGCAGCTTCAGCCAGTCCAGAAGCTCGCTGGTCGACGGCTTCTTCTTCAGCCCCGGCACGTCGCGCAGGTCGTAGAACAGGCTCATGGCCTCGCGCACCAGGCGGGACTTGATGTCGGGGAAGTGGACCTGGACGATGTCGGCCATCGTGTCCTCGTCCGGGAAGCGGATATAGTGAAAGAAACACCGGCGCAGGAAGGCGTCGGGCAGTTCCTTTTCGTTGTTGGACGTGATGATGACGATGGGCCGCGTCCTGGCCGAGACCATCTCGCCGGTCTCGTGCACGTAGAACTCCATGCGGTCGAGTTCCAGCAGCAGGTCGTTGGGGAACTCGATGTCGGCCTTGTCGATCTCGTCGATCAGCAGCACGCAGCCGCCCTCGGTCGTGAAGGCCTCCCACAGTTTGCCGGGCTTGATGTAGTTGCGGATGTCGTGCACCCGGTCGTCGCCCAGCTGGCTGTCGCGCAGGCGGCTGACGGCGTCGTATTCATAAAGGCCGTGCTGCGCCTTGGTGGTGGACTTCACATGCCAGGAAATCAGCGGCAGGCCCAGCGACGCGGCCACTTCCTGCGCCAGCACCGTCTTGCCCGTGCCGGGCTCGCCCTTCACCAGAAGGGGGCGTTGCAGGGTCACGGTGGCGTTGACCGCGACCTTCAGGTCCTCGGTGGCGACGTACCGCTCGGTGCCGGAGAACTTCATGGGATACCTTGCGCTGTTTCACCCTGGGGTCGAACGAGATGCGACCAAAGTCGCTTGTAGCATAACGCCGCCGATGGAGCGGCACCCAACCCTTTTACCCGTTGCGGCGGCGCAATGCGAGTCTTCGGCAGTTGCGAAGGCCCGCCCGCCGGGGCATGATCCGCGCCGCTTCCCCTGTCCGCCGTGAAGGATGCCAGCCGCCATGCCTCGTCGCGCCGCCACCACCCTGATGCTCTGCCTGCTCGCCCTGCCGCTGGCCGCCTGCGAGCCCAGCAAGGCCGACCTGCTGGACAAGGCGGAGGGCATCACCACCAAGCAGGGCCTGCGCGACGCCCTGGGCAAGCCCGACGACATCGCCAAGCTGGGCCCCATCGAAACCTGGACCTACCACGCCGACAACGGCGCGGTGACGTTCCTCATCGCCGGGGATGCGGTGACCCTCAAGACCGCCGGCGGCGCCGCCAACTAGCAGGCGCTAACCCCCCAGCAGCACGCGCTTCGCCTCGTTGACCTTGGCGGCCATCCAGCTTGATCCGCCGTGATCGGGATGGGCGCTCGCCATGACGCGGCGGTAGGCGCGCTTGATCTCGTCGGCCGTTGCGCCCTCCTCCAGTTCCAGGATGCGCAGCGCCTCTGCGCGGGTCATGGCGCCGTCGGCCGAGCCCGCCGCGCCCTGGCTGCCGCCAGCCCGATCCCCCGCCCCCTCCGCCCGGTCGCGCCAGTCGGGGTCGTGGCGGTCGAGCCAGGTTTCATACACCCGCGCGCTGTCGGGATCGCCGCGCACCTGCCGCCAGAGGTCCAGGCGTTCCACCGGGTCGAGATCATCGAGCTGGCGGCCGGCGAAGGGGCCGGTCAGGACCTCCCCGCTCATCTGGCCGGAGGCATGGTGGAGCGTCATGCGCAGGTGGTCGGTGGCGACCTCGGACGTGCCGGGGCCGGTCTGGCGTCCGCCGCCGCCGGGCATGCCGAAGCCGAAGCCGCCGGACCCGCTGCCGGGCGTGTGAAAGCCCGACGGTCCGCCGAACAGCCCCATGCGGCGCATCAGCTGGCCCATCATCAGCAGGCGGAAGATGCGGCCCGCCCAGGGCGCCATGCCGGCCAGCGCCGCCATTGCCCAGCCGAGGCGCCCCGTCGCCGCCAGCACGATGATGACCAGCAGCAGCACCACCACGCCGGCCCGCTTGAGGGCCTTGGCGATCTGCGCGGGGCTCGCGTTGACGAACCACTGCCCGATGAGAAGAAAGGCGACGATCAGTCCGACGCCCAGGATCACGGCCCCCAGAAGCATGATGCCCGCGCCCTCAGCCGCCCATCTGGTGGGTAAGTTGCAGCACCGCCCGGTTGCCGCTGGACTTGCCGTAGTCGGCCAGCGCCTTGCGCCCGCCGGCCGCGAAGACGGCGACCGCGCTCAGCAGGTCATGCAACTCCTTGGGGCTGTTCGCGTCGAACCGGCAGCACGCCCCGCCCGACAGCTTGGCGACCTGCTGGAAGACCTGCTGGGCGCGGACGTCGTCGCCCTCGTGGAACATGAAGGCCGGCAACCCGTTCAGGCCCATTTCGCCGGCCAGATGGCAGATCGTGTCCGGGTTTTCCTCCAGGCAGTCGCCGACGAAGACCAGCGCGGCGACCTTCTGCTTGCGGGTCTCGTTCAGGGCGTGGCGCAACACGCGCTCGATCTGCGTTTGGCCGCCAATGCAGGACACCTTCTTCATGCGGCGCAGCAGGTCGTCGCCGTCGGTCAGCCACTGGGTGGCGCGGAACTCTCCGAAGCCGCGGTAGAACGCCACCTGCATCTCCAGCCCGCCCAGGCCGGCGGCGACGGAAAACATCTCCATCTGAAGCTTCGACGCCTGCGCCCAGGTCGGCTGACGGCTGGCGGTGGCGTCCAGCGCGAACAGCAGACGTCCCTTTTTCCCGGCCTCCGGACGCGGCGCGGGGGTCGCGGCAACCTTGTTCAGAAAGGCGTCGACGTCCGTCCCGGTGGAGCGCGGCGCCGGCGTGTGCTTGTCCTGGCTCATGAGCAATCCGCTTCCTCAAGTCTTCCAGGGAGATAGGATAGCGGAGGCCGTTTTTCCAGATTGCCGGGCGGGGAATCGGCGGGGCATGGGTCGGGCGGTGGTGCAGCGAGGCCACCAAGACACGAAGAACACCAAGAGGGTGTGCTGACGGGGGCGGCGGCGTTTCATTGGCTGACGGTTGTTCTTTAACCACCAAGACACCAAGACAGCGCGCGAAGGCGCGCCATCATCCTCTTCGTGTTTCAGGGCTTCCCGGTCTGTCGGATGAATTTATTAACGAACCGAGGGAGCACGAGGAAGCCCGCGGCTCGCTCGTAGAGAATATCGTCGCGCAGCAGCGAAGCCTTGGTGTCTTGGTGGTTCATCAAGACAACGCCAGCCGAAGAAGCCGCAGCATTCGCCGCCAGCACACCCTCTTGGTGTCCTTTGCGTCTTGGTGGCCTCACCGCACCCCGTCAGTCCCGGTCACGCACTCCGCTGCGCCAGTTGCTTGAGGTTGATGGCGTCCAGCAGGGCGCGGAGTTCCTGGCGGGCGGCGACGTGGCTCATGCTCATTTCCACCTGGATGCCGGAATGGCGCAGGTCCAGCAGCGTCAGCCCTTGCAGGAACAGCTCGCGGTAGATGACGCGCTCGCCCAGGCCGGGCGCCTGGCGGAAGCCGATGCGGGTGGAAAGCTGGCCGACCAGGTCCTCCATTTGCCGCTTGATGCGGCTGTCCAGGTGGGACAGGCGGTTGCGGATGACGATCCAGTCCACCGAGCCGCCGTCCTTCAGCGCCCGGTTCTTGCGCGTCTCCCAGATGCTTTCGGCATAATGGCTGGGGCCGGCAATCTTCATGGTGTCGGGGTCGACGCGGGCGATGACGTCCAGGTCGATGAAGCTGTCGTTCAGCGGCGTGATCAGCGTGTCGGCGAAGACGTGGCCGGCGCGCGACAGGTAGTTGTCGGACCCTGCCGTGTCGATGACCATTACGTCGCAATTCCGAGTGTGCTGGTTCACCGCGCGCAGCAGGGCGCGCAGATCCTTGTCCTTGTCCTCGCTGACCTTGATGGGCACATGGCTGGGGCGCGGCAGATCGACGTTGAGTTGCCGACACAGCCTCTCGCGGTTTTCCACGTAGCGGGTCAGCGTGCCCTGGCGGGCATCCAGGTCGATGGTGCCGACCCGCAGGCCCTCGTACAGCAGGCTGACGATCAGGTGCATGGCGATGGTGGACTTGCCCGTGCCGCCCTTCTCGTTGCCGAGAACGATGACGTGGGCGCCGTCGGTGCCCTGGTTCCAGTTGCGGCGCGCCGCGCTGGGAGCTTCTGCGTTCATGCGATGGCTCTCCCCCTGCCCTTCCATCCGGCCGGTCACGCCGGCGCGTCGTCGGCCACCAGCCAGACGGCCGTGTCGTGGAACACGGCGCCGCCGGCGGGCGGCGGCACGTCGGCGCTGGTCAGCGTGTTGATGCCCTCGCCGCCCGGAAAGTCGGCGTTGGGCCAGATGCTTTCCACAACCAATACACCACGCGGCAGCCCATCGAAAAGCGCCGCATGCAGCCGCACCCGGCCGCGCGCGTTGCCGATGGCGACCGCCTGACCCTCGTCGATGCCGTGGGCGGCCGCGTCGTCGGGATGGATCATCACCGTCGGGCGCTTTTCCTGCTTGCGGCTGGTGGGTGTTTCGGTGAACGAGGAATTGAGGAAATTGCGCGCCGGCGCCGCCACCAGGCGGAAGGGCCGGTCGTCGTCCACCTCGTCGATGATCGCCACGTGGTCGGGCGCGCTGGGCAGCATGGCCCCCAGCCGGCCGAGCGTCGTCCAGTCCGGGTGGAAGTGGAAGCGCCCGTCGGCCTGCGGGAAGCCGTTGTGGAAGCAGCCGCCGTCGCCGTGGTCGTTGCGCGGCGAGACATCGATGCCGCCGGCCGCCCAGACCTCTTCCGCGCCCGGCCAGCCGCTGCGGCCCAGCGTCTCGTCGATCAGCTCCCACGCCGTCATGTGCATGGCGGGGTGGTCTGCGCCGAGGCGCTTCATCAGTTCGTTGAGCACCCAATGGTTCTCGCGGGTCTCGCCGGGGCCGTCGATGACCTTGCGGCCAACCTGGAGCCATGTGTGGCCGCCGGCCTTGTAGAGGTCGTCATGCTCCAGGAACATGGTCGCCGGCAGCACGACATCGGCATAGCGGGCGGTTTCCGTCATGATCTGCTCGTGCACGCAGACGAACAGGTCCTCGCGCGAAAAGCCCTGGCGGACCTTGCGGTGCTCGGGCGCGACGACAACCGGATTGGTGTTCTGGATGAGCATGGCGTGCACGCCCGGCCCGTCGCCCAGCGCGTCGCGGTCGCCGGTCAGGATGGGGCCGATGCGGCTCATGTCCAGGCCGCGCACGGACGGGTCCTTGCGGTCGGACGCCATGACCAGCGACTGATCGACGTGGAAGCCGCCGGAGTAGCTGTAGAGCCCGCCGCCGCCGCGTACGCTCCAGGCGCCGGTCATGGCCGGCAGGCAGGTGGCGGCGTGCATGGCCGCAGCCCCGTTGCGCTGGCGGGTGAAGCCGTACCCGAAGCGGATGTAGGCGCGCTTCGTCGAGCCGTAGAGCCGCGCGAAAGCCTCGATCTCGGCGGCGGGGATGCCGGTGATGCGTGCGGCCCACTCCGGCGTGCGGTCCTTGAGGTGGGCTTCCGTGGCCGCCCCGAAATCGGTCATGCGCGCCAGAAAATCGCGGTCCGCCAGCCCGTCGCGCAGCAGAACGTGCATCACCGCGCAGGCGAGCGCGCCGTCGGTGCCGGGACGCAGCATCAGGTGCTGGTCGGCCTGTTTGGCCGTGGCGTTGCGGTATGGATCCACCACCACGACCTTGGCGCCGTGCGCCTTGCGGGCCTTGGCGACGTGGGTCATCACCTGCACCTGCGTGTGCACGGCGTTGGTGCCCCAGAGCACGATCACCTCGGCGTCGGCGATTTCCAGCGAGGACGTGCCCATCTTCTCGCCCACGCCCGCGAACCAGCCGGGATCGGCGGTGCCGGTGCAGATGTTGCCGGTCTGGCGGGAATAGCCCAGAACGTGCGTCAACCGGTCGATGCCGTCGCGCTGGATCAGTCCCATGGTGCCGGCGTAGTGGTAGGGCCAGACCGCTTCCTTCCCATGCTTCGCCTCGGCGGCCCGGAAGGCGTCGGCCACCATATCCAGGGCATCATCCCACGAGCACTCCTCGAACCGGCCCTCTCCCTTGGCGCCGACGCGGCGCAGGGGTTTGGTCAGGCGGTCGGGGTTGTGCACGCGCTCGGCGTAGCGGGCGACCTTGGCGCAGACGACGCCGTCGGTGAAGGGATGCTCCTTCGCGCCGTGGACGCGGCCGATGCGGTCGGGGCCCAGGCGCTCCACCGACAGGGCACAGGCCGAGGGGCAATCGTGGGGGCAGACGGAATACGCAAGGTCTGCGGAAGTCATGAACACCAATTTTTCACACGTTGGTCCTGTGCCGACTGTAGCGGGGATGCCCGCCGCTGCCCATAGAAACCTTCGAGTCGCGCACCATCGCCCCAAGGCCGGCGTTGCGGCGGAAACGGTTATGGGTTATCTGAAGCCCTTGTTTCTCGCCCGGGCGGTGGTCGCCCTGGGTCGTGCCGGTCGCCTTTCAGCGACGCCTGGCCGAAGAAAGGATCTTTTCACCGATGAACCGCCTTGCCCTGCCCATCGCGGCGATGACCGCCGTCGTGGTCGCGTCCAACGTCCTGGTCCAGCACCCCATCAACGACTGGCTGACCTGGGGCGCGCTGACCTACCCCTTCGCCTTCCTGATTACCGACCTGACCAACCGCGCCGCCGGAGCCTCCGCCGCCCGCCGGGTGGTGACGATCGGCTTCCTGATCGCCGTGGTCATGTCCGCCTTCCTGGCGACGCCGCGCATTGCCGCCGCCTCGGGCGCCGCCTTCCTGACGGCCCAGCTGCTGGACGTCTACCTGTTCGACCGCCTGCGCAACGTGGGCAAATGGTGGACCGCGCCGCTGGCGTCCTCCACGGTCGGCTCGGCGCTGGACACGGCCGTCTTTTTCGCCGGCGCCTTCGCCTTCACGGCCGTGCCGTGGGTGACGCTGGGCCTGGGCGACTACGCCGTGAAGCTGGGGCTGGCGCTGCTGATGCTGATCCCCTTCCGCCTGGCGATCAGAACGGTCCTGGCGAAGCCCGCCTGAGACCGCATATAAAGGGGGCGGCCTTCTTCCGGAGGCCGCCCTTTTTGTGTCCGGATTCAAGAGGATGGGAGCATGACGGAGCGCGTGGACTGCGTGGTGATCGGCGCCGGCGTGGTCGGACTGGCAGTGGCCCGCACGCTGGCGATGAAGGGCCGCGAGGTGATCGTGCTGGAGGCCGAGGACGCCATCGGCACCATCACCTCCAGCCGCAACAGCGAGGTCATCCACGCCGGCGTCTACTATCCCACCGGCAGCCTTAAGGCCCGCATGTGCGTGCGCGGCAACCGGATGCTGCATGCCTACTGCGACGCCCGCGCCATCCCGTACGCCAACTGCACCAAGCTGATCGTCGCCACCGAGCCGGAGGAGGTCGACGGCCTGAAGGGCATCCAGGCCAAGGCCGGGGAAAACGGCTGCCGTCTGGACTGGATGTCGGGCGCGGAAGCCCGGGCGCTGGAGCCGGCGCTGCGGTGCGAGGCCGCCCTGCACTCCCCCACCACCAGCATCATCGACAGCCACGCGCTCATGGTCTCCCTTCAGGGGGAACTTGAGGACGCCGGCGGCATGGTCGCCTTTCTCTCCCCGGTCCAAAGCGGCCTGGCGATGGACGACGGCCGGGTGCGGCTGAACGTGGGCGGGGCCGAGCCCATGACGCTCGATGCCGCCACGGTCGTCAATTGCGCCGGCCTGGGCGCGCAAGAGGTCTCCCGCCGGATCGAGCGGCTGAACCCCGCCACCGTCCCGCCCCTGCACTACTGCAAGGGCAACTACTTCACCATGACCGGCAAGGCGCCGTTCGAGCGCCTGATCTACCCTATGCCGACGGCGGCGAGCCTGGGCCTGCACTACACCCGCGACATGGCCGGCCAAGGCCGTTTCGGCCCGGACGTGGAGTGGATCGAGACACTGGATTACAGCGTCGACGAACACCGGGCGGAGAAGTTCTACGGCGCCATCCGCCGCTACTGGCCGGACCTGAAGGACGGGCAGCTGACGGCCAGCTATTCCGGCATCCGCCCCAAAATCCAGGCGAAGGGAGAGCCGGCGCACGACTTCGACATCCAGGGTCCGGCGCGGACGGGGCATGCGGGCTATGTCGCTCTTTACGGAATAGAAAGCCCCGGCCTGACATCCTGCCTGGCGATCGCGGATCACGTATCGGAGATGCTCTCGTGACCACCTGGCGGACGGCGGCGGCCCTGGCGGCCCTGGCACTCGGACTGGCCGGCGCGCCGCTGGCGGCCTGGGCCCAGGCGCCCGAGGACATCATCATGCCCCAGCGCTCCTTCCCGCCGCAGCGGCCCGAGACGCCGCTGGTCGAGGTGGTGGAGGTGCCCGACTGGCGCGGCCGGGCGCGCGACATGGTCGCCACGCTGTCGGAATACGGCCACGGCCGCGCACCCGCCTTCACGCTCATGATGCGCGGACAGCCCGATCTTCTGTTCCAGACGCAGAAGGACGACGCCCTGGCGGAGCTTCTGCGCGCGCCGTCGGCGCTGGAGGACCTGGTGGGCGACGGCCCGCCGCCGGTGGGCAGCATGGACCGCCAGTTCGCACGCACGCTGGACGCCATCGTCGCCGACAACCTCTACTGCGGCACCCAGCCGCCGCTGACGGAAGAGCAGATCGCAGAGGCCCAGGAGTTCGGCCTGCCGGTCTTTTCCATCGAACGCTGCAGCGACGCCATGACGGCGCAGGAGGCCCGCCGCTGGACCGACCAGCGCGGCGTTGTCGCGCACGTCACCACCGACGAGCGCCTGAACAGCGTGCCCACCGGCCGGCTGCGCGACGCCAACCCCGAGATGGTCCAGGCCGCCGGCGAGGCCAGGACCGTGCTGTTCGTGCTGCACAACCGCCGCTATCCGGCCAAGGTGGACTGGCTGAACGCCCTGCGCGGCACCAACCACGACATGCTGGTGATCGCGCCGTTCTACAAGGGCGACACGCCGCTTTCGGCCGATGAGGTGTATTCGCTGAAATTCAAGAAAATGGGAAGCCCCCGCCTGGTCATCGCCCGCCTGCCCCTGACGGAGGCGCGCGACACGGCGTGGTACTGGAAGGAAACCTGGAAGGTCGGCGACCCTGCCTTCATCAAGGCCCGCGGCCCGGAGGCCGGCACCTACATCGTGGACTTCGCCGATCCCCGGTGGCGCGCCCTCGTCGGCGAGACCTTCGCCGGACTCATGGACCTGGGCTTCGACGGCATCATGCTCGACGGCCTGGAGGCGGTTGACGCGCTGACGGAAGACGGGCTGATCAACTGAGGCACGGCAAGAAATCGAGTGGGACGCTTCCTCCCACGAGAACCGGCTCCAGCTTCACACCCTCTTTTCACTTTCTCTCTTTACGAGCACACAATATATTCCCCCCTTTATGCGTGCCAGCATGCCCATGCAGGTCGCGGAAGGGGGGAACTATGGCATTCGTATTCAAGACAGCGATCTTATTCCTGACATTTCCGGTAAGCCTCAGCTGGTTTCTTGCAAGGAAGAACAAGGGGCTGATCATGGTCGCACTCAGCCTACTGGTGGCATACAACGCTTACACTACGGTAGGCAGCGCCATGGCCTGCGCCCAGCGTTCAGCCGAGCGGACAACCCAGTGCATGGATGCCGCATTCGATTCCGGCGTGCGCGCCGAGATGGACCGGGACGACTATGACGCCACTTGCTCAAGCCTGCGCACCGCCGGAGGCCAGTACGAGTGCTTCACGAAGTCCGTCGTTGGCCTGGCCATTGCGCCCGCCCTGCACTCAGCCCTGTTCGCAGAGCTTTTCTAGGGCGAAGACACGGTTCAAACCTTCCCCTTGGTCTCGGCCTTCGAGTAGTTGCTGAAGTGCCCCTCCTTCGCGGCGGCGGCGCGGCCGCTGGCGATCACGCGGCCCGATTTCATCTGCGGGGCCGGCGTCGACAGCAGGCGGTCCAGCGTCTGCGCCCCGCAGGACGGACAAGCCGGTGTATCGCCGGAGCGCACGAGCGTCTCGAAGGCGTGGTCGCAGGCGGTGCAACGGTAGGAATATAGCGGCATGAGGAACCCCTTCACGTCCGGACGATGTCTCAGCGCGTTCTGGGGGCGAGGATCACGCTAGCACAACCGGCACCGCCGCGACAGCCCTCAGCGGCGCGGCTTCTGGGCGTGGTCGGCGTCGCGCTCGCGCTCCTCCACCAGTTCCTCGTGGGCGGTTTCCTGGATGGCGTTGTAGTCCTGCTCCAGCGCCGGCGTGGCCTGGAGAAGCTCGCCGATCACCTGCTCGGCGCGGCTTTCGTCCAGTGTCAGCCGGTGCGTCTTGGACAGGAACTCGTCGATGGGCAGGTCCTTCTCGGTCGCGCGCGCGTCTTCCATGTCCATGCGCACGCGCAGAAGCTGCTTGATCCAGTGCTTGAGCGTTGTCTGTTCCGGGGTCATGCCGTTCAGCCTCCCTGTATCGTTTCAATTCAGCGGCATTAGAACAACGCGGTCGTCTCGGCGAAGGCCGCCTTGTATTCGTCCTCCAGCCGCGCCACCAACTCGCCGGCGCGGGGGATGTCGCCGATGGCGGCGACGCCGTGGCCGGCCGACCAGATATCCCGCCACGCCTTGGCCTCCCCGGCCATGTCCAGGTCCTTCTTGGGCGGCAGGTTCTGCGGGTCGAGGCCCGCGTTGACCAGGCTTTCGCGCAGGAAGTTGGCGTTCACCCCCGAGACCGAGTCCGTATAGACGATATCGGCGACCTGGGCATCGTGGATCATCTGCTTGTAGGCCTCCACGGCGCGGCTTTCGGCCGTGGCGATGAAGCGGGTGCCCATGTAGGCGAAATCCGCCCCCATCATGCGCGCGGCCGCGACATGCCGGCCGGTGGAGATGGAGCCGGCGAGGATGATGGTGCCCGAGAAGAACGACCGCACTTCCTCGATCAGCGCAAAGGGGCTGGCGGTGCCGGCATGGCCGCCGGCGCCGGCGCACACCAGGATCAGACCGTCGACGCCCGCCTGCGCGGCCTTCCTGGCGTGGCGCAGCGTGATGACGTCGTGGAAGACCTTGCCGCCGTGGGCATGGACCTTCTCCACCAGGTCGGGCACCGCGCCCAGCGACGTGATGACCAGCGGCACCTTGCGGCGGCACACGACCTCCAGGTCGGCCTCCAGGCGCGGGTTGGTCTTGTGGACGATCAGGTTGACGCCATAGGGCGCGCAGGCGCCGTGCGCGGCGCGGGCGGCCTCGATCTCGTCTATCCAGGCTTCGAAGCCCTCTGTGGTGCGGGCGTTCAGCGCCGGGAAGGTGCCGATCATGCCGGCCTTGCAGGTCTCGATCACCAGTTCCGGGCCCGAAACCAGGAACATGGGCGCGGCGATGGCGGGCAGGCGGAGGTTTTCGCGCAGGGGTGCCGGAATGGGCATGGACGGATGAACTCCTGTTGGATCGGTCAGGCGGTGGCTTCGTCTGTTGCGGCGCCGTGCCCGGACCCTCCACCCCTGGCAGCTTGCGCCTGTCCGTGCCGACGCCGTAACGTCGAAAAAATACAACA
The DNA here is from genome assembly GCF_044803115.1 of Caenispirillum salinarum. Lineage (GTDB taxonomy): Bacteria > Pseudomonadota > Alphaproteobacteria > Rhodospirillales > Rhodospirillaceae > Caenispirillum > Caenispirillum salinarum_A. The sequence continues at coordinate 3,418,651 of NZ_CP085224.1, forward strand.
CAATCAACACGCCATGGGAAGGATACGCGCCATGCTCCCCGATTCCCCGACGTCCTGGGCCGACGCCCGCGCCCGTTTCCGGTGGGACATCCCGGCCCGGACCAACATCGGAGTCGATGTCTGCGACCGCCATTGCGCCACCGACGAGGGTGCGCGCCGCCCCGCGCTGATCGTGGAGGACGCCGACGGCACCGTCGCCACCACCAGCTTCGGCCGGCTGAAGGACCTGTCCGACCGGCTGGCGGCGGCCCTGGCCGCGCGGGGCGTGACGCGGGGCGACCGCGTGGCGGTGCTGCTGCCCCAGTCGGTGGAGACGGCCGTGGCCCACATCGCGGCCTACAAGCTGGGATGCATCGCGGTGCCGCTGTTCGTGCTGTTCGGCGAGGACGCACTGGAATACCGGCTGGCCGATTCCGGCGCCCGCGCGGTGGTGACCGATGCCGCCAACGTCGGTCGCGTGCTCGACCTCAAGCCCCGCCTGCCGGACCTGGCCTGCGTGCTGACGGCCGGCGGCGCCACCGGCGCGGCGGAAGACCTGCACGCCGCCATGGACGCCGCCGACACGTCGGGCTTCAGCCCCGCCGACACCGCGGCCGACGACCCGGCGGTCATCATCTACACCAGCGGCACCACCGGAAAGCCCAAGGGCGCCCTGCACGCCCACCGGGTTCTGCGCGGCCACCTGCCGGGGGTGGAGATGCCGCACGAGTTGTTCCCGAAGGACGGCGACCTGTTCTGGACGCCCGCCGACTGGGCCTGGATCGGCGGCCTGCTGGACGTGCTGCTGCCGGCCCTGTTCCACGGCGTGCCGGTGCTGGCGCATCGCGCCCGCAAGTTCGACGCCGAAGACGCCTTCCGCCTCATGGCCCGCCACCGCGTCCGCAACGTCTTCATGCCCCCGACGGCGCTCAAGATGCTGCGGCAGGTGAAGGACCCGGCGCGTTTCGGCGTTCACCTGCGCTCCATCGGGTCGGGCGGCGAAACGCTGGGGCGGGAGTTGCTGGACTGGGGCCGCGAGGCCTTCGGCCTGACCATCAACGAGTTCTACGGCCAGACCGAATGCAACCTTGTGCTCGGCAACTGCGCGGGCCTGGGGGACGTGCGCGAGGGCAGCATGGGCCGCGCCGTCCCCGGCCACACCGTCGCCATCATCGACGACGGCGGCAACGAACTGCCGCCGGGCTCCGACGGGCACATCGCAGTGAAGGCGCCCGACCCCGTGATGTTCCTGGGCTACTGGAACAAGCCGGAGGCGACGGCGGAGAAGTTCATCGGCGACTGGCTGGTCACCGGCGATACCGGCCGCATGGACGAGGACGGCTGGTTCTGGTTCCTGGGACGCGCCGACGACGTCATCACCACGGCCGGCTACCGCGTCGGACCCGGCGAGGTGGAGGATGCGCTGATCCGCCATCCTGCCGTGCGGCTGGCCGCGGCGGTCGGCGTTCCGGACCCCGACCGGACGGAAATCGTCAAGGCATTCATCGTGCCGGCCGACGCCGCTGTCCTGGACGATCCCGAACGGCAGGCCCGCCTGACCGAGGAGATCCAGGCCTTCGTGAAGACCCGCATGGCGCGGCATGCCTATCCCCGCCGCATCGAATTCGTCGCCGACCTGCCCATGACGACGACCGGCAAGATCCAGCGCAAGGTACTGCGCGAGCGGGGCTAGACGTCCCGGCTCGCCAGGGGCAGACGGCGCCGCGCCCGGGCCGGGCGGGGGCAGCGCCGTACACGCGCGGCCGGTCAGATGCTGAACGGCAGCTTCTCGACGCCGGTCACCACGAATCCCTCGCCCTCAGGGTGCTGCTGCAGAACCTTGGCGCGGGCCTCGTCCGCTGTGTCGGCGACCACTTCGATGTGGCGCTCTTCCGCCCACTTTTCGTCGTAGACGTCATAGCGGCGGTTTTCCTTCAGCGCGTCCCGGACGTTGGCGTTGTATATTGCCACAGAGAACTTGCAGCAGCCCTGGCGCGGAACATTGAGCGGATCGGCGTGTTCGGTCATGGGTTATCTCTCACCTTCGGTCGCATCGGTCGGTCTGGGGAGTGGTCGTTCCACCCTCATACCTATCGACGCCCATGGGCCGGGCTGCGGTTGCGTCACCGGCTTCCTCAACCACACAAAAAATAAGGTATTTACAAAAGGGCCAGCCTCTGCTAGCTCTCCGACTGAGACGCATTCTCATTTGCACGTTTTTGCCCGCGGTGCCCCAAGCCCGGGCCGTTCCACGGATGATCGATAACGCTATCGGGAGCATAGTGACCATGACGCACCGCCTTCGCGGCCTCGGCCGCCTCACCGTCGCCGCCTTTGCCCTGGCCGCCCCGTCGGCCCTGTTCGCCGCCGATGCCGATGCTGCCGAGGTCAACCTGTATTCGGCCCGCAAGGAAGAGCTGATCCGCCCCATGCTCGACATCTTCACCAAGGAGACGGGCATCGAGGTCAACGTGCTGACCGCCAAGGCCGACCAGCTGGTGGAGCGTATCAAGGCGGAGGGCGAGAACAGCCCCGCCGACGTGCTGCTGACCGTCGACGCCGGCAACCTGGTGCGCGCCAAGGAGGCCGGCATCCTGGACACGGTCGAGTCCGACGACCTGACCGACCATATCCCGGCGCACCTGCGTGACGAGGAGAACCAGTGGTTCGGCCTGTCCCAGCGCGCCCGCGTGGTGTTCTACGCCAAGGACCGCGTCGACCCGGCCGAGCTGTCCACCTACGAGGCCCTGGCCGACGAGAAGTGGAACGACCGCATCTGCATCCGTTCCTCGGGCAACATCTACAACCAGTCGCTGATGGCCAGCCTGATCTCGCACCACGGCCAGGAAAAGGCCGCCGAGTGGGCCGAGGGCATGGTCGAGAACATGGCGCGCAAGCCGCAGGGCGGCGACCGTGACCAGATCAAGGCCGTGGCCGCCGGCGAGTGCGACATCGCCGTGAGCAACACCTACTACGTCGTCGGCATGATGCAGTCGACCGACGAGAACGAGCTGAAGGCCGCCGAGGCCGTCAACGTCTTCTTCCCGAACCAGGACACCACCGGTGCCCACGTCAACATCTCCGGCGGCGGCGTCGTGAAGGGCGCGCCGAACCGTGACGAGGCCGTGACGCTGCTGGAGTGGCTGGCCAGCGAGACGGCCCAGGAGATGTACGCCGAGGTCAACGGCGAGTACCCGGTGCGCCCGGGCGTCGAGTGGTCGGAATTTCTCCAGTCCTGGGGCACCTTCAAGGCCGACGCCCTGCCCATGTCCACGCTGGGCGAGCTGAACGCCGAGGCCGTGAAGACCTTCGACCAGGCCGGCTGGCGCTAAAGCCGGGCCGCTTCCGAAGGCTTCCCACACGGTCTTATGCCTTTGGATAGCGCCACAAGGCTGAATTGTGGCGCCATGCGGCGGGGTGCTAGACCTCGCACCAGCGAGGCACTCTCTCACCTCTCGCACCTTTCGACCCCCCGGCACCCTGGTGCCGGGGGTCCTTTTTTGCGCGTACCTGACCGGCCGCCGCCGCTGTAAAGCCCGCCGACATGCGTCGATGGGCGCAGAGCGGGCGTCGCCGGCCTCCGGCGGCACAGGCTACCGGCGGCATGACGGTGGCTCAGCCTTTTGCGCCGGGCCGCGCGGCGGCGGCACCGATGTCGGGATTCCTGACATCGGGACCTGCCCCTGCCACGACCGGCCGCGCCTTCCCGCTTGGCCCGCCGCTTGCTCCTCCTCTGCCACACGCCACGACGGAGGGAGCGGAGTCGCCATGCGGACGAGCGCCATCGGGAGGACCCGGACCACCACCAGCACCACCGCCGCCATCGCCTGCGCCCTGGCCCTTGGTGCCGTGATCCTGGGCCCCGCAGGCGGCGTGCCGCAGGCCGCCGCCGCCACCGGTGCGGCTCAGCGCGCCTTCGATCGCGCGGTGCAGCACCATCATGGCGAGGGCGCCCCGAAAGACCTGGCACGCGCCCAGCGGCTTTACTGCCAGGCCGGGCGCAGCGGCCATGCGGAGGCCGCCTTCACCATAGGCTGGATGTTCCTCAACGGCCGCGAGACGCCGCAGAGCGACGCCCAGGGCGCCGCCTGGATGGCCGCAGCCAAGCGCGCGGGCCACCCGACGGCCGGCAACGTGCTCAAGATGCTGGGCGGCGTTGAGACGGCGCGCGTGCGCCACTGCCCGACACCGCAGAGCAACACCGCCGTCGCCGGGGCCGGCACCGGAACCGGCGGCGGTGCGCGGCTTGCCGAAACCTCTCGTTTGGCCCTGCGGCCGCCGCCGGACATCGATGCCCTGGCCCGGCGAATCGCCGCCGAATACGACATCGCGCCCGAGCTGGTGCTTGCCGTGATCGCCGTGGAAAGCGCCTGGCGGCCGGACGTCGTCTCCCACGCCGGCGCCCAGGGCCTCATGCAGCTCATCCCCGAAACCGCCGCGCGATTCGGCGTCAGGGACCCCTTCGACCCCGAGCAGAACGTGCGCGGCGGCACCCGATACCTGCGCTGGCTGCTGTCCCTGTTCCGGGGCGACGTGACGCGGGCCCTGGCGGCCTACAACGCCGGGGAACGGGCGGTCCTGCGGTACGGCGGCATTCCGCCCTACGAGGAGACGCAGAACTACGTGGTCAAGGTGCGGCGCTACTACCAGGCAGTCCGCCACCCCTACGACGCGGCTCTGGTCGGCCCCGACGTGCGCCTGCAGATCAGCCAGGCAAACTGATCTTTGGGCGGGGGCGTACGCTATCGGCAAGCTTTCTCAACAGGCGTAGCTGGGGTATATACGACCGGAACCACGACAAAATAGTGACGCGACGAAAGCATTAGGGCGGGCTGTTACGGCGTGGTGTCTCAGGAAAGTCACAGGTGACGCAGTTTTCTCACTTGCTCATCCACTTTCCCGTTGACCGGCCCCACCCGAAAGTCCCTAATACCCAAGTCGCAGGTAGCACGGGACCTCCCAGGTTCCGCCGGTTTCACCCCCAACAGAATGTTCGGCCATGACGATCCATCGCACTGCTTCAGCTTTCGACGCATCCTCCGCAAACGTTTGCGCCGAGGTCTTCGCGGCCAATGATGATGACATCTGGCCGATGGACGACACGGCCGAGGCCCTGCGCAACCTGGGCCAGGATATTCTGGACGAGCCGGTGCCCGAGTTCCTGCTGAAGGCGCTGGAAGGCTGACGCCACGCGCGTCACACCACCGCCACAGGCGCCCGATTTCGGGGTCGGACGTTACAAGGGAGCGCGGCGCGCTCCCTTTTTTGTGTCCGGCGACAGGCAGACGACTCGATGCCCGTCTCAACGATGGCCCCGCCGCGCGTGTTGGTGTTCGGAGACGATACCGACACCACCGCAGAGGAGGCAGCCTCATGGCACAGGATGAGTCCGACCGCCGCCCGCCCGACCGCCGGCCCCCGCCGGAAAACCAGACCGACCGCGATCCGCCGCCCGCGCCGCGCGATCCTCACGGCCCCCACGCCGACACCAGCGACGTCTCCGCCGCCACCGACACCGGCCCCGGGCCGGCCCACCATCCGCCGCCGCCCACCGACGACTCCGGTCCGCCCACCCCGCGCGGGGCCCACGGGCCGCACGCCGGGACTCCCGTCGGCGAGCAGCAAACCCGCGGCGCCGTCAGCGGCACGGTGAAGGCCGTCTATATCCTGTACTTCGTCGGCGTGTTCGTGGCGCTGGCGGTCATCATCGGCGCGCTCATTGCCTTCTTCAAGCGCCAGCCCTCAACGCGCGTGGAGCAGAGCCACTACGATTTCCAGATCCGCACCTTCATCGGCAGCGTCGTGGCCTGGATCGTCGGCGCCGTGGTGATGTACCTGGGGCCGGCCTTCATGCCGTTCGCTTGGGCGATCATGCTGCTGTGGGCCTTCTGGATCGTCATCCGCTCCGCCAAGGGCCTGAGCTGGGCCGGGCGCGGCGAGCCGGTGCAGGACCCGAACAACTGGCTGTTCGGCGGCGGCGGCACCCAGCGCGCCGGCGACGTCGACCGCCGACCGCCACCGTAAAACCGGGGACGGCAGGGTCCGCGCGCGGCGACCGGAACGGCCGCCGCCGCGCCGGCGCCGTCACGCCGTTGCCAGGGCCACCTTGCGCTTTTCCACCACCTCGTCGGCGGTGCGGCCCTGCACGTCCTGCAGGCGCTCGAAGCGCCAGTGGAAGGTACCCACGCCCATGGTGACGCTGCGCAGTTCCACGATCAGGTCGTGCATCTCCGCCTGGGGCACGCAGGCGGTCACCGTGTCCCAGTTCTCCCAGCCCTCGCGCCGGTCGAATCCCAGGATCTGCCCGCGCCGGCTGGAAAGCGCCCGCTGCGCCTTGGAGGTGTACTCGTTGGGCACGTTCACCTCGACCGTCAGCATGGGCTCCAGAAGCAGCGGGTCGCACTGCGGAAGCCCCTCACGCATGGCGATCTGGCCGGCAGTCTTGAAGGCGGCCTCGGAACTGTCGACCACATGGTAGCTGCCGTCGAACAGCTCCACCGCCACGTCGACCACGGGGAAGCCCAGCGGACCGCGCTGCAGGGAGTCGCGCACCCCCTGCTCCACCGCCGGAATGTACTGGCGCGGCACCACGCCGCCGGTGATGGAATCCTTGAAGGCGAACCCCTCGCCGCGCGGCAGCGGCTTGATGCGTACATGCACGTCGCCGAACTGGCCGTGCCCCCCGGTCTGGCGCTTGTGGCGGCCCTGCACCTGGGTGGAGCCGCGGATGGTCTCCTTGTAAGGCACCTGCGGCTGCGTCGTCGCCACCTCCACATGGTAGACCCGCGCCAGCCGCGCCAGCGCCACCTGCAGGTGGATGTCGCCCTGCCCCCACAGCAGAAGCTCGCCGGTGTCCTCGTCGTGGGCGACGGAAAGGCTCGGGTCCTCCAGCGCCAGGTCCTGCAGCGCGCCCGACAGCTTGACGTCGTCGCCCTGCTTGGCCGGACGCAGGGCAAGGGCGAACAGCGGCGGCAGCGGCCGCGGCCAGGGATGAGCGGCGTCCTTCGGCGGCGCCTCGCCGATCAGGGCGCCGGTCGGCACCGCGTCCAGCCGCCCCAGTGCCGCCACGCCGCCGGCCTCGACCGTGTCGGACTTGCGCGTCTCGCCGCCGAACAGGGTGAAAAGCCCCGTCACCTTGCCGCCGGACGCCGGTTCGCACGCCGTCTTGAGCGTCATGCCGTCCTTGATGGCGCCCGACCATACGCGCACGTACGACAACATGCCGGCGTGGGCGGCGTGCACGGTCTTGAAGACGGTCGCCAGCGGCTTGCCCGCGGCGGACTCCAAGTCCACGCCGAGGCGCATCGCCGCCTGTTCGTGGCCCGGCACCTCGTGCCGCAGGGCCTTGAGCAGGCGGCGCACGCCTTCATTCTTGTCGGCCGAGCCGAAGAAGACGGGGACGATCTTGTCGTCCTCCAGGTCGCGGGCGAGATCGGCGTAGATTTCCTCGCGCGGGGGGACCACGTCCTCCAGCACCTTTTCCATCAGGTCGTCGTTGAAGTCCGCAAGGCTCTCCAGCAGTTCCTGGCGGGCGACCTCCTCGATCTCCTTGGCGTTGTCGGGAATCTTGATGAGGTCCGAGGCCTGGCCCGGCTGGTATTTGTAGGCGCGCTCAGAGACCAGGTCGATGTAGCCGATGACGTCCTCGCCCTCCTGGATGGGCACCTCGCGCAGCACCAGCGGCCGGGCGGAATGGGCCTGCAGGGCCTCCAGCGCCGCCCGGACGTCGACGCTGTGGTGGTCCACCTTGTTGATGAAGACCATGTGCGGGATGTCGTGGTCGTCCAGCAGCTTGAGCACCGGCGCGACCATCACCGCACGCTCGGGCTCGGGATCGACGACCACCACGGCCACGTCGGCCACCAGGACCGGGCCGACGGTCTCCTGCGCGAATTCGTTGGAGCCCGGGCAGTCGAGAAAGGTCCAGGGCTCGTCCAGCCAGGTGCAGGAGGCCACGTTGACCTCCACGCTCATGTCCCGGTCGCGCGCCTCGGGACTGGCGTCGCCGACGGTGCTCTTGTCCTTGATGGTGCCCTGCCGGTGCGTGGCGCCGGCTGCGTTGAGAATGCTTTCGAGAAGCGTCGTCTTGCCGCCCATGTAAGGCCCCACGAGGGCCGCCACGCGGGGCGTTGATGCCTTGCCGGCCATGGCACCGTCTCCTTCTCTCCGTTCATCCGGGAACCTTCATGGTCCCACCGGATCAAGCGAAGCGGCAACACAATTCGACGGCCGATGAAGGACATAACCGCCGCCCGAAACCGAACCGCCCGCCGCCCCTGTTGGAGCGGCGGGCGGCGGATCGGGACGATGGCGCCAGGCGCCGCGTCAGCGGGTTTCCACGGCCAGGTCGATGGCGCCGCCGCGACCGCCCGAAGCCATTACCTCGCGCATGGACAGGCCTTGCGGGTTGGCCAGCGACACCTCAATCTCGGTCTTCTCCGTCAGGAAGGCGCCGATGCCTTCGGCCAGGGCCCCCGCGTCGTCACGCCCCACGACGGCAGCCGCGCCCATGGCCGCGACCATGCCCAGCATGGCCGCCTGCTGTTCGGCGGCGCGGGGCCCGCCGGCGTCCTGGCGGATCGCCTCGTGCACCCAGCCGGTGTGGGACACCTTCAGCCGGAAGTCGGTGGCAACGGCATCCATCGCGGCCTTCATCAGCGCCTCGCGCTGCGCCTCTGCCGATACGTTGGTGACCGCCGCCGGGTCAAGGTCATAGCCGGTGCCGGCGCCCGACATCTCGATGAAGCCCAGCCCGTCGGCGTCGAACCTCATGGTTTCCAGGGCGAAGGCACCGTCGCCATAGGTGCTGACGGCGCGGCCCGAGATGGCGAAGGGTTTCTCGGCCGCCGGCCCCAGCACGTCGGCCAGGCGGGCCAGCTGCGCCGAGCCCATTTTCTGGCGCTGGTCGATGGCAAAGTCATCGAGGATGAAGGTGCCGGCCATGACCACGTCGCCCACATGCACCGGGTCCTCCAGCGCGAAGCGGCCGAGGCGGAAGATCTCCACGCCGTCCTCCACGGCCGAGACGTCGGCCACCTCGAAGGCGCCGTAGCGGGTGACCGCCATGATGTCTTCCTCGTCGGCCCCGTGCAGGGCGGCGGCGACGGCATCAGCCACCTCCACGCCTTCGACCGAGAAGCGGCCCAGCGACGCGGCATTGTCCCGCTTGCTGAAGGCGCCGTCGCTCACGCCGAAGCGCCCGACCGTGCCGCCGGACACGTCAGCGATGCTGAGGCCGCCCAAGCTGAGCGTATCGCCGCCCTCGGCCGCGGACAGGCTGCCGAGGTCCACGGAGTCCACCGACAGCGCGCGCAGGGCCTCCACCGGATCGCCATAGCCGCCGGCCTCGCCCCGCAGGGTGCGGGCCAGACGCTCGAAATCGGGGTGCGAGAGACCACGCACGCTCAGGCTCTCGGCCGTGACCGTGAGGTTGTCTTCCGACAGCGCCAGGTCGGCCATGTCGACGGCATCCACGCGATCGGCATCACCCGAGGCCGAGGCCGCACCGCCGCGCAGGATCGCGCCGTCGGCCAGCGTCATGGTGAAGCCGTCGACGCTGACCGAGCCCAAGGGCGAAGCCGACAGACCGTCGACCGCCAGCGTCGTGCCCGGCGGCAGTTGCGCCCGCACGTCCTCCAGCGCCTGCTCGGCGCGCGCCGTCGCCACATTGCTGGCGTAGATCCAGCCACCGCCCGCCAGCACGGCAAGCACCGCCACGCCGACCCCGATCTGCACGCCCTTGTTCATGATCTCGTCCCTCCTCTGCGACGCGCCAACAGCCCCTCCGGCGCGAAACGGTGAGCACTGTGTTTCATCGCCGCCGGCAAGTCCATGAAAAGTTTGACGACACCCGACGGCCTGCGCCGCGCTGGACAAGCCGGCCCGCCTTGGACCAGTCTGGCGTTCACCGCAACGTCCCGACCGTACGTCCCACGCTCATGCCCGACGCCGCCCTGCCCCGCCGCTTCATCTTCCTGCGCCACGGCCGGTCCGCCTGGAACGCGCGGGGCCTGGTCGCCGGCCAGGAGGACGTGCCGCTGGACGACCAGGGGCGGGCCGAGGCCGAGACGGCAGCCGCGCTGCTGGCGAACGTGCCCCTTTCGGGCGCCTGGTGCAGTCCGCTCGCCCGCTGCCGCGACACCCTCGCGCCGCTGCTTCGCCGCCGGCCGGACCTGCCGGTGACGGTGGTGCCCGAGCTGATGGAGCGGCACTGGGGCGTCTACCAGAACGGTCCGGTGGGCTCCCGCCCGCCCCGTGCCGAGACGCCCGAGGACGGCGAGCCGGCGGCGGCCTTCCACGCCCGCGCCCTGGCCGCCATCGCGTCGGCCGCGGCGGAGCGCACAGGGGCGCCGCCGCCGCTGATCGTGGCGCACGCGGGCATCTTCCGCTGCCTGATGGACCACCTGAGCCTGCCCGGCGCCGACGGTGCCGTCGCCAACGCGGCCCCCCTTCTGATCGAGCCGGACGCGCCGGCGTCCCGCCGTATCCGACCGCTGCACCCGCCCGTTTCCACGCCCGCCGAGAGGTAATTCGACCCGTGCCCGAAACCACGCTCTATTTCGCCTACGGATCCAACCTCAACGCCGAGGATTGGGGGCGCTGGTGCGCCGCCCGCCCCGGCACCGCCGATCCGGCCTGCATGACGCCGGTGGGCGCCGCCATGCTGCCCGATCATGAACTGGCCTTTTCCCGCCACTCCGCCGGACGCAAGGGCGGCGTGCTCGACGTCCGCCCGCGCTCCGGGCATGCGGTGGAGGGCGTGCTGATGGCTGTGTCTCCGGCGGGATGGAAGCTTCTGGACATCAAGGAGGGTGTGGGCTTCGCCTACGAGCGCATCCCCGTCCGGGTGCGGGACCAGGGCGGCCTGTGGCGCGACGTCACCACCTACCGCGTCCTGCCCGGAGAGGCACAGCCGCACGTCCCGCCGCACGAGCATTACGTGTCCGTCTGCGCCGACGGGCTGCGCCGTCACGGCCTCGACCCTGCCCGCCTTCTCGATGCCGCCGCCGGCCGCCCGGCCCGCTCCGCCGCCGCCGGCCTGTTCATCCCCGACAATCTGCGCGAGGCCCTGAAGCGCGCGCTGAACGACGCCGAGCGCCACGCCATGGTGCCCGCGACGGCGCGTGCGTCCGTTCACGACAGCGGTGCCCTGCAACCCGGCGACGGACAGGCGGCCGGCGCCTTCCTGCCCAGCGGGGCGCTGGAAGACCTGGTGGCGCGGCTGGACCCGTTGGCCGGGTCCGGCCCGTACCGCTTCGCCCGCGACCTGCTGACCGTCACCACCGGCGACGGTGCCTCTGCCCGCGCCTGGGCCTACGTGCTGCCTCATACACGTCTCGATGACTGACGTCGTCGACGCTGCATTCAAGCGCCACGCAGGCTCACGCACCTGACCGGCGCGGCGGCCAGTCGGCCCTGCCGGCGACGAGTGGACGATTTCGTGTGTCGCCCGGTATCAGATCACGTAGCCGATGAACCGTCCCGCCGCCAGGGCGGACGGCCAGCACAGCAGGGACACCGCCGCGAGCGTCTTCTCCAGCCCCGGCCGTCCGCCTCCCCGCCGGCGCAGGGCGAGCGCCGCCAGGGCATTGGCGGTTCCCAGCACCACCAGCGTCATCTTGGCCTGGAACAGGCCGAGGGCGGCGTAGTCCCGCGCCTGCACGGAAAACAGCAGCAGCCCCGTGGCGACGGCGGTCACCAGCCCGACCGCCGCCACGGGCGCAAGAAGGCGCTCCACGTCCCGGCGCGCCACCGCCGGCCACAGGCCCAGCAGCTTCAGATCCAGCGGCACCACCGATCCGACAAGCAAAGCCAGCCCCAGAACGTGGCCGGCGTTCACGGCCGGATACGTCCAGCGGGAAAAGCGCAGGTGCGTCGCGACGCCGGACGCCTCCACCGCCGCCAGGACCGTTTCCAACACCGGCCGCCGACGTCAGTCGCGTTCCGGGTAGAGCACGTGTTCGGTGCCGTCGATGATGACCCGTTCGGCCTTGATGACCTTCCGGTCGGTGTCGGCGGCAGCCTCGCCGATGACCGTCATCTCGACGCCCTCCGCCAGTTTTTCCGGTGTCAGGCCGGCGCGGTCGTTGCGCCAGGGCTGGCCGACCTCCACCAGCCAGGGCGTGCCGCCGACGTCGAGCGTCACCTCACCGTGCGGGTTGCCGAGCTTTGCGGAGGTGATGATGCCGGTCAGGCGGGTGTTCTCGCCCTCGGTCCAGCGCCAGCCGTGGTGCGCCGTGGCGGCGGCGGGCATGGCGGCTGCCAGGACGGCGGCGGCGAGCAGGGTGCGGGCCAGGTGCATGGCGTTGTCCTCCATAAGCGGCGTGACCACGTTGATGTGTTGTCGCCCCCGCCCGGCCTCAACGCCTGCCCCACCGACCGGAAGCCCCGCCCATGCCGCTGCCCCCACTCCGCGCCCTGGTCCTTCCTCTCTGCCTGGTGGTGCTGGCCGCCTGCTCGCCCGGCCGCACGATGGAGGCCGTCGACCTGCTGACCGGCCTGGCCGACCCGCCGCCGCTGGCCCAGGCGCTGGCGGCGGTGGAGCGGCAGGAGACCGGCGGCCCCGCCGACCTCTACCGCGCGACGGATGCCCCGTCCGAGGCCGCCCTGGTGGTCGTTCCCGGCGCGGCGGAGGAAGGCCGCCGCGATCCCCGCCTGGTGCGCTTTGCCGCCACGCTGGCCGACGCGGGGTTCCTGGTGATGGTGCCCGGTCTGGCGGGCGACGATCCGCTGCGCCTCTCGGCCGGGGACGCCGATGCCGTTGCCCACGCGGTGCGGCGCCTGGCCGAAACGGCGGCGGTGTCCGAGGTGGGACTGGTCGGCATCTCCTACGCTGCCGGGCCGGCCCTGCTGGCCGCCCTGCGGCCGGAGGTGCGCGGGCATGTCGGCTTCGTGCTGGTGATCGGCGGCTACCACGACATCACCGCCGCCATCACCTACATGACCACCGGCGCCTACCGCACCGCGCCGGGGGCCGAGTGGCGGACGGGACCGGTGGACCGGCGCGCCAAGTGGCGTTTCCTGCTTGCCAACGCCGGGCGCGTCGGCGCGGGCGCCGAAGACGCCGGAACCCTGCGCGCCATCGCCCGCCGCCGCCTGGATGCGCCCGGCGCCGGGGTGGCGGCGCTGACGCAGGGCCTGGGGCCGGAGGCGCGGGCGGTGTGGCGGCTGCTGTCCAACGGGGACCCCGAGCGGGTGCCGGCCCTCATAGACGCCCTGCCGCAAGCCCTGCGCGCCGAAATCCACGCCCTGGACCTGTCGCGCCGCGACCTGGACCGGCTGACGGCTGAGGTGATCCTGATCCACGGCCGCGACGATCCCATGGTGCCCTGGACCGAAAGCCGCGCCCTGGCCGAGCGGGTCGGGGCGGGGCGGGCGCGGCTGTACCTGGTGGACGCCCTTCACCACGTCGACGTGGGCGACCTGGGCGCCGGCGACGGCCTCACGCTGCTGCGCGCCGCGTACCGCCTGCTGAAGGCGCGGGACGAAGCGCCGGCGCCGGCCGCGCCTGCACCCGCCCGTCCCGTTACCTCGGCAGGGCGAACACGACCTCGCGGCGGACTTCCGCGCCGGTCGCGGTGTCGCGCATGACCAGCGCCATGTCCGAGACGTCGGCGTCGGGGCCGGGGACGGTGACGAACACCTTGCGCGAGACGTGCCGGCCCCCCTCCACGGCGAGTTCCACGCTCTGGCCCGAGTCATCCAGCGTCTCGATGCGGGCGCCGGGATTGCCGGCGACCTCCAGCGCGAAACGGCGGTCCTGCTCCTGCTTGTTGAGGATCTTCAGGTCATAGGCGTTGCGGATGGAGCCGTCGGACAGGCGCACGTAAAGCGGGCTGCGCTCCTGGATGAGGGCCACCTCCAGGTCGCTGCGCATGAGGAACGAGCCCCCCACGCCCAGGCAGATGACGCCGATCACGGCGGCGAAGGCGATGGTGCGGGGCCGCACGACGCGGCTGGGCTCGGCCCGGCCTGCGCGGCGGGCGCGGGCGTTGGCCAGGGAATCAAAGGCGATGAGGCCACGGTCGAGGCCCACCTTGTCCATCATCGTGTCGCAGGCGTCGATGCACAGGCCGCAGTTGATGCAGTCGGCGTTCACGCCCTCGCGGATGTCGATGCCCATGGGACAGACCTGGACGCACTGCTGACAGCTCACGCAGTCGCCGAAGCCGGCGGCGCGGCGCTCTTCCCAGGTCTGTGACTTGCGCTTGGGCGCACGGGCGTCGCCCCGGTCGTCGCGGTATGTGACGACCAGGCTGTGCTCGTCCAGCATGCAGGACTGCAGGCGCGGCCACGGGCACATGTAGTTGCAGAACTGCTCGCGCGCGAAGCCGGCCAGCAGGTAGGTCGTCCCGCCCAGGATCAGCACGGTGGTCCACATCCACAGGCCGGCGTCCAGCGTCAGGTAGTCCATCAGCGCCGCTGGGGCGTCCGTGAAATAGAAGCTGAAGGTCGCGCCGAACGCCACGGCGACGGCAATCCAGGCAACGTGCTTGCCGCCGCGCCGCAGGAGCTTGCGGGCGCTCCAGGGGGCGGCGTCCATCTTCATTCGGGCGGCGCGGTCGCCTTCCCACATCTTCTCGATGCGGACGAAGATGTCGGTGAAGACCGTCTGCGGGCACGAGAACCCGCACCACACACGCCCGGCGACGGATGCGGTCATGAACAGCGCCACCGTTCCCAGCACCAGCGCCACGGCCATGTAGACGATGTCCTGCGGCCAGATGTTCATGTCGAACAGGAAACCGCGCTTGTGGGCGATGTCCAGCAGCACCGCCTGATCGGGAAGATCACCCGGCCGATCCCACCGCAGCCACGGCACGATGAAGAACACGGCCGCCAGCGTCCACCCGATGGCATCCTTCCACCGACGGAATCGGCCGCGCACCGCCTTGGGATGGATCTTCTCGCGTGCCGCGTAAAGGGCGCCCGATGCCTCGGCCATCGTCTGCTCCGCAAAATATGCAAATCATAGTCATATTATAGTGCGTGGCGGCGGCGGGCGACACCATGATTCTGATGGCGGGGGCGTGTTATGGGCGTTCCCTGGGTGTGGCGGGTGGTGCGGCAACGCGGCTCTGGCTCTTTGCGAAGCGACCGGGTATGCAGGAGGACGACCGGAAAAGACGAAGAGGACCCGTCCCCATGACCACCGCCCTCTCCTACCCCGACGCGCTGATCCGCAAGGTTCTTCAAGGCACTAAGACCATCGCCATGGTGGGTGCCTCGACCAACTGGAACCGGCCCAGCTACTTCGTCATGAAGTAGCTGGCGGCGCCTAAACCCTTGATATGCAAGGAAAACGTTTGAATAATACGGGGGAAAAACACTCGTTTGACCTCAATGGGTTACGCAATCGTTGCAACGTCTTCCGGCGGCCAATTGCGGTGCCGATCGTCGAACCGTCACTTGGTCGCTGGCGCGTGATATAGGATGGGAGCAGCCTGGGTGAGGGCGTCCGGCGCGGCGGGTGGCGAGCGCTGAGGAGACCATGAGCACGGACTGGATCGACCTTAACCGCAGCTTCGTGCCCCACCGGCCGGCGGACGAGCGCGAGACGGCGGCCTTCCAGAGCTATTTCCGTGCGCGCGAGCATGGCCCGCTCGATTGGCCGCGTCTTCTGGAACACGGCCGCGTCGTCGTGCTGGGCGAGGCCGGGAGCGGCAAGACCTGCGAGTTCCAGGCCCAGACGAACCGGCTGCGCGAAAGCGGCCGGACGGCCTTCTTCCTCCGGGTCGAGCAGTTGGCGGACACTGGGGTGGAGGGCGCCCTCGACCCCTCCGATCTGCATGCGTTGCGCGCCTGGCGGAGCGGCGACCAGCCCGCCACGCTGTTCCTGGATGCGGTCGAGGAAGCGCGCCTGAGCAAGCATACGCAGTTCGAAACCGCCCTGCGCAGCCTCGCCGGGTTCCTGGGCGACGCCGTGGCGCGATGCTCCATCGTCCTGTCGAGCCGCATCACCGGCTGGCACGCCGACGACGCGGACATCGTGTCCCGCCTCCTTGGGGCCGGTCCGGGCGCAAGGCCCGGCGAACCACATCCCGACCTGCCGGAGGGCCTGGCCGTCGTCGAACTGGCCGCCCTGAACACGACTCAGATCCGGCAGCTCGCGGATCAGGAAACCGACGATCCGGACGCTTTCCTCGACGCCATCGAACAGCGGGATGCATGGGACTTCGCGGGGCGCCCCTACGATGTTCTGGGCCTTCTGCGGTACTGGACGACGCATGGCGCCCTGGGCTCGCTGACGGAGATCATCGAGGACGACGTCGCCCGCAAGCTGCGCGAGGACAACCCCAACCGTCACCATCGCGCGCCGCTGACGCCAGAAAAGGCTCGCCAGGGTGCCGAGGCCTTGGCGGCGGCCTCCGTCCTGTCTCGGCGGCTGACCTTCGCCGCGACCGGCGCGGTGGCGGCCGACGGGACGCTGGACCCGGAGGCCGTTCTGGCGGAGTGGAAGCCGGATGAGGTGCGTGCCCTGCTGGAGCGGCCGGTATTCGACGAGGCGGCCTTTGAGCGCGTGCGGTTTCACCACCGCCATGTCTCGGAATATCTGGCGGCCGGTTGGCTGAAGCGCCTGCTCGACGCCGGCGCGCCCCGGCAGGCCGTGGCCGGCCTTCTGTTCCGCCCCAGCCATGGCAGGACCGAGGTCGTGCCCGACGCGCTGGCACCGGTGGCGGCGTGGCTGGCGGGTAAGGAAAGCTGGGTGCGCAAGCGCCTGATGGCCGTCGATCCCGACGTGCTGCTGGAGCACGGCGACCCGTCCGCCATCCCGCCGGAGGAGCGGGCGATCCTGCTGAAGCGCCTCATGGAGCACCACCGCTTCCGCCCCGGCTTGACGCCGACGGCGCAATTGCACCGCTTGGCCGATCCGTCACTGGGGCCGGCGGTCGCGGAGATGCTCCGCGATCCCGAGCTTTCAGCGGATCAGAAGGAGCTGTTGCTGCGCCTCGTCGCCATCGGGCGCCTTCCCGGTGCGTCGACCGAAGCCGCCAAGCTCGCGGCGGATCGGACGCAGCCGGAGGGCGTGCGGCGGCTCGCCGTTGAAGCGGTGGCGATGGCGGGCGGCCGGTAAGCGTCTTCCAGCGGCTGCGGCGGCCGATTGTTGACGCTCAAGCGGCTTTCTGGTCGTCGTTTGGCTGCCCGATGTTCCACGGCAGCAGGTCGTCGATCCGGTTGATTGGGTGGTCGGCGATGCGGGTCAGCACCTGGGTGAGATAGATCTGCGGGTCGAGGCCGTTGAGCCTCGCGGTCTCGATCAGCGTGTAGACGGCCGCTGCCCGGTGGCCGCCGGCGTCGGAGCCAGCGAAGAGGTAGTTCTTCCGGCCCAGGGCCAGCGGGCGGATAGCGCGTTCGGCGGCGTTGTTGCTGATCTCGCAGCGGCCATCGCCCGCGTAGCGGGTCAGCGCCGGCCAGCGCGTCAGGGCGTATCGCAAGGCGGCCGCCAGATCGCTCTTGCCCGGCAGCTTGCGGAGGCTGGTGTCGAAGAAGGTCTTCACCGCCTCCAGCCGGGGCAGGCTCTGTGCCTGGCGCACGCGCAGGCGCTCGTCGGCCGGGCGGCCGGTGATCCGACGCTCGGCGTCGAACAACGCGCCGATCAGTTCCAGGGCCCGGGCGGCGATGGGTGATCCTGTCGCCGCATGGACGTCGTGGATCTTGCGCCGCACATGGGCCCAGCATGCCACCTCCTGCACGGACGCGACGCCGTCCTCTCCCGGCTCGTACAGCTTGTTGAAACCGGCATAGCCGTCGGCGTGCAGAAGGCCGCGAAAGCCCTGCAACTCGGTCTGCGGATGGATGCCCTTGCGGTCGGGCGTGTAGCGGTAAAGCACGGCCGGCGGCGCCGGGCCGGCATGGGGACGTTCGTCGCGCAGATAGACCCATTGTCGCGCCTGCCGGGTCTTGCCGGCGCCCGGGCTGAGCACCGGCACCGGCGTGTCGTCGGCGTGCAAGGCGTCGCCGGCGCGCACGTGGCGGCCAATCGCCTCGACCAGCGGCGCCACCAGGGCGGCCGTCCTGCCGACCCAGCCCGCCAGCAGCGCCCGGGGCAGCGTCACGCCCTCGCGGGCGTAGATCTGGCTCTGGCGGTACAGCGGCAGGTGGTCGCAGTATTTCGACACCAGGACATGCGACAGCAGGGCCGGCGACGGCAGGCCGCGCGCCACCGGCAGGGACGGCATCGGCGTCTGCACCATGCTCTCGCACGTCCGGCACGACAGCGCCGGACGGACATGGCGGATCACCCGGAAACGGCCGGGCACGTAGTCGAGGATCTCGGTCACGTCCTCGCCCACCGTGTGCATGGCGCCGCCGCAGGCCGGGCAGTCGTCGGCGGGATCATGACGGACCTCGTCGCGCGGCAGATGCTCCGGTAGGGCGCGGCGACGGCGCGCGGCAGGCTGGTCCGGGGCGTCGGCCTCGGTCGGCTCCGGCGGCGCTTCATCCTCTGCTTCGGCCGCTTCGGCCGCTTCGGCCTCCAGGTCCTCCAGGGCCAGTTCGAGCTGTTCGATCTCGCGGGACAGCTTCTCCGACGATCGCCCGAACGTCATCCGCCGCAGGCGGGCGAGTTGCACCTTCAGCTTCTCGACTTCCAGCGCCTTGGCGGTCAGGCCGGCCCTGGCCGCGGCCAGTTCCTCGGCCTGCGCGGCGATGATCGCCCGCAGGGCCTCGACGTCGTCGGGAAGCTGGGAAGACGGTGCGGAAGGCATGGCCGGATTCTAGCCGCAGAAGCCCTAAAAACCAAGGATTTCGGCGCCTTCCGGGGCTCGTCAGCCGGCTGTCTCCGGCCGCCATGTCCGCGTCGGCATGCGCCAGTCGATGCCCTCGATCAGCATGCTCAACTGGGCCGGCGTCAGCGCCGCCACGCCGCCCTCCGCCGACGGCCAGACGAAGCGTCCCTTCTCCAGCCGCTTGTACCTCCGTGGAGAATGCGACCCCTACCGTCGCAGCGCACCAGTTAGTCCAGGTCACGCACCCGTTCCATCCTCTGAGGGAGCGATGGTTGCCATGCGTGGGCCGGCGCTTCAACCGGCTCGGCGAACGCCTGCTGCTTCAGGCGGAAGATGGCTCGGTCTGGTCGGTTCCGCCGCAGTGGACCGATCTTTCGAGCCCGGATCCCGAGGTGGTTGTCGGCGACGGCCGCACGCCATTGCGGGTGACGGACTTGATTGCTCTCGCCGACGTGGTGGAGCGCCTTTCCAGCAGATTGGTCGACCGTGGGGGCCGCAATGTGTAAGGTCAATTACGCCGCACATGTAAAGCGAATTACGCCGCGACAGAGCTTTGAAGGTTCTTATTTCCCTTCTTCCGCGTGTAGCGGACGTGGGTACGGCGGTGAGAAGCTTGACCTGTATGCGGAACGCGGTATAAATACCGTTACACCTTCTCTACCTCTCGTCCTCGGATTCGTCGATGCCTGCGAAGTACGACAGCAAGCGCTCGAAGGCCGAGGCCCTCATCGAGGAGGGCACCTTCAATGCGACGCCCGAGAAGGTGCGCGATCCGAAGTTTCGCGACAGCGAGTTCTTCGACCCGCACGACGCTGTCCAGGTCAAGTACGAGATGCTCCGTCGCGTCTCCACCGACGGCGTGTCGGTAACCGAGGCTTCGAACGAGTACGGCTTTTCGCGGCCGACCTATTACCAAGCCAAGGCCAACTTCGACAACGGCGGAATTGCCGGACTGGTGCCGGCGAAACCCGGCCCACGCGGCCCCCACAAGATCGACGACGAAGTCCTCGCGTTCCTGCGGGCGAGGCTTATCCCAGGCGAGCCCGTCCGCGCCCGGGAACTGGCAAAGCTCGTACACCAGGAACTTGGCATCGAGCTCCATCCCAGAACAATCGAGCGCGTTCTAAAAAAAACTCGCGCCTGACGGGCGCAACGACGGCAGCGGGATCGGCCCTGCCATCGGCCATTGCAACCCGGTACGAGCTGCTTCGCGGAGCAGCTCTCGGCGAGGCGCTGCCGATCGACGCCCGTAGCGGCCTCGCGCTCTTCCTGCGCCGCGGTATGTGGGGATGGGCCCGCGCTCTGACCGCAGCCGCAAGTTCCCCTCAAGAGCCAGTCTACGCTTCGTCACTCGCCGTCCCGGCGCGGCGCGGGCACAACGTTGCCGTTCACGTCCTCGCATCAATCGTCGGAAGCATCCACGATCGGAGATCGTCATGAACGCCCACATCAAGGTCCAGCCTTCGCACCTCAAACGCGGTGCCTACCTGTACATCCGCCAGTCCTCGATGCGGCAAGTGGTCGAGAACGCCGAGAGCGCCAAACGGCAGTACGGACTTCGTGGGCGCGCCGTGGCTCTCGGCTGGCGCGACGAGCAAATCATCGTCATCGACAATGACCAGGGCGAATCCGGCGCATCGGCGGCGTGGCGAGAGGGCTTCCAGCGACTGGTCAGCGACGTCGGCATGGGCCGCGCCGGGATCGTGATGGGCCTGGAAGTCTCCCGTCTGGCGCGCAACAACGCCGACTGGCAGCGCTTGCTGGAGATCTGCGCCCTCGCCGATACCCTGATCCTTGACGAGGACGGCGTGTACGATCCCGCGAGCTTCAACGACCGGCTCTTGCTCGGCCTCAAGGGAACGATGAGTGAAGCCGAACTGCACGTGATCAAGGCGCGGCTCCGCGGCGGCATCCTCAACAAAGCGCGCCGCGGCGAGTTTCGCTGCCCCCTGCCGACGGGGCTGGTCTATGACGATGCCGGCAACGTGGCCCTTGACCCGGATACCCAGGTCAGAGAGACGATTGCCCATTTCTTCGAGACGTTCGCTCGTGTTGGATCCGCCTCCCAAACCGTCAAGGCCTTCCGTAAGCAGGGCCTGTTGTTCCCTTCGCGCCTGCACGATAGCCGGACCGTGTTTCGATCCCTGACCGCGTCGACCGCGGTGCGCGTCCTGCACAATCCGCGTTACGCCGGCGCCTATGCCTACGGTCGACGTCAATATCGGCGCGCCATCGACGGCAGGAGGACGCTGCGTGCGCGCGACCAGGAAGAATGGCTCGCCTGTATCCCCGATGCCCATCCCGGCTACATCACCTGGGGCCAACACCAGGAGAACTTGAAGATCCTCCAGGAGAACGGGCGAGGCTATGATCAGGCGCGCACATCGGTTCCCCGCGAAGGAGTGGCCCTGCTTCAAGGCCGCGCCGTGTGCGGGCGATGCGGTAGTCGTTTTCGAGTCAAATATGCCGCGCGCCGCGGTCGCCTGGAAGCCTGGTACGTCTGTGATCGCGCACGGACCTCTCGCGGGGAAGCCTCCTGCCAGTCCGTCGCCGGTCCTCCCGTTGATGAGGCCATCGGCATGCTCGTCGCCGACGTGATGACGCCGGCCGTCGTCGAGATCGCCCTCGACGTCCGCCGGGAAGTCGAAGCCCGACATGAAGAGGCTGACCGACTGCGATGCCGTGCGATCCAGCGCGCCCAGATCGAGGCCGAACTCGCCCAAAGGCGTTTCATGCTCGTCGATCCCGGCAACCGCCTCGTCGCCGATACGCTCGAAGGCGAATGGAACGAGAAGCTCCGTTTGCTGGCCGATGCCCGCCACGAGCGCGAGCGCACCCGCGAGTACGACCGGGTCGTAGTCGACGAAGCTGTCCGGGAGCGGCTGGTCGCGATGACTACGGATTTCAAGAAGCTTTGGGCGCATCCGGACACGCCGAACCGCGACCGCAAGCGGCTGCTCGCCCACATCATTGAGGATGTCACCCTCGTCAAGCTGCCCACGGAAGGCACGACTAAGGTCCATGTTCGATTCAGGGGCGGCAAGACCGAGACGATCACCACACTCAACCCGAAGTCTTCCGCTCAGCAAGTCAAGACCCCGATGCATATCGTCGAGCTCGTCGATAAGCTCCTCGACGATCACATCTACTCGGAGATCGCGGAGATCCTGAACCGCCAAGGACATCACCCGGGAGGGGCGACGCGCCGCGGTCGTCAGGATGCGCGTTTCACTCCGCTGCGAGTGGCTTATCTCGCTCATCAGTACAAACTTCGCTCGCGCTACGACCGCCTGCGGGACCGCGGGATGCTGACGAAACAAGAGGCGGCGGCGCGTCTCGGCATTCACGAGCACACCCTCGCACGATGGGCCAAACACGGACTCGTTATCGGCCATCACTACAACGGCCAATATCGCCTGTACGAGATTCCCGACTCGGACCTCCCGAAAAAGCAGTGCAGCCGATGGAACACGCTCGCCCATCGGGTAGCCGAGCGTGCGAAAAACGAAGCCACGCAAAACCATCATCTGGATGTGGAAGAGGTGTAGTATGAACTCAGATCTTTGGTGAACAGGCAGAAGCCCTGGCCGTCCCAGGCGAGGATCTTGACCAGGTCGCCACGCCGCCCGCGGAAGACGAACAGGTGCCCCGAGAACGGGTCCTTCTTCAGGACCTCCTGCACCAGCATGGCGAGGCCGGGCATGCCCTTTCGCATGTCGGTCCGGCCGAGCGCCAGGTAGACACGCACGCCCGGCGGAACGGCGATCATGCCCCCTCCAGGGCCGCGACCAGCGTCCGCAACCGGGGTGGCGCGATGGTGGCCGGCACGATCAGGCGGCGCCCGTTGGTGAGCACGATCTCGACCGGAGACGGTTCCTCGGGCACGCGAGCGGCCGCCTCCTCCGGTGCCGTCACCTGGACGGGCAGAAAGCCGGGTGCGGCCGGAGCTGTCTTCCGGCACCAGCGCCCGAGGACGCTGGGATGAACACCATTCCGCCGCGCCACTGCGGCCACCGAAAGGCCGCTCTCGGCAACCTCTCTGACCATCCGCTCCTTGTCTGCCCGGGGCCATGTCCGTCGCCGCGCCGGAGGCTGACTACCATCGTAGGCCATAAGCAACTCGCTCCATCCGCCGATCCACTCCAAGATCGACGAAGTCAGCACTATCGGGACGCCGACGCCAAGGCAGCCGTCAGAAGACGGTTACGGATAGCTGGAGATTGGCACCGGATGATCTTCCGTGGGTCCTGGAAGAACTGGAGGCTCTTCCGGATGGCGGGCACCGTGACCTCGTCCTCAAGGTAGCGGTTGATCTTTGGGAAAGCAGCAACCGTCCGCGCCAGGAGGGGCGACGGCTGCGGCGGATTGTGCGCGGCTCGAGCCGCCTCCACCAGATCTATGAGCGGGAGAAGCGACCGCTCATAAGGAGGGTGCACCGGCGGCTTCGGCCCGTTCATGAAACCCTGAGGAGGCGACGCCATCGCGCGAAGTGGCGTTTCCTTCGAGGAAGCTGGCGCGCCTCTCTCAGGCGGGGGCGCGTCTGGAGAATGCGCCTCCGCTGGATGGCATTCTGGCGCCGTCGCAATTTGTGCGAGGGTCGAGACTGGCTGCTGCTGCACTGGATGCTGGCTTGTGACGCAGATCGCTCTTCCAAAGACGGCGAATTGTTCGACCGGGACCGGCTGCTTCGTCTTTACGGCAAGGGCGCGACCGACCGTTTGCACGGCGGGCTCAAGGCGTTCTGGCGGCGCTGGCACCCGCCGCTTCCAGGCGCCAGGTGGGGCCGGGGGTATCATCCCTCAATGCCTGCTCTCGAGGGGCTGTCGTTGGAGGCGGCGGAAGACGGCGTCGCGCGGTGGACGCCTGAAGAGACCGTTTGGGCGACCGAGCACGCCTTGCATGCGCTGAACGGCTTTCCCGATTGGCTGGCCGACTTGGCGAGGGTGCGTCCCGCCGAGGTGACATCCGTGCTGCGCGATCAAGCCGCTCTGGAGACCGAAGTCCCGGCGGAAAAGCATCCGCCCCACTGCGTCTTGAGCCGCCTTACCCGTGCCGATGCGGCCATCCGGCATCTGTGCGTTCCCTTCGTGGCGGAACTCCTGGAGACGCGCAACATCCCGAACCTCCAGGTTCTCAGACAGGCTCTCGCGGTTCTCGTTCGGGCAGAGGATGTGGAGACGCTCGCGCGGATCGCACCGCCCGCCGTCGCCGCGGCCTCGGCAGCCGGCGATCGGGAACGGCTGCTGGCATGGCTTCAGGTCTGGCTCCAGGCCGATCCAGCCGCCGCCATGACGTGGCTCGAGGGGACGCTCCCCACGATGCCGGCGGACGACGCCGATGCGCTTGTTCTGCATGTCGTGGCCGACCTTCACCGGTACGGCAGCAATAGCCTCCGGATGGACCGTCCACGGTTCCTGGACCTTGAACACGCCGCCCGATTCCTGCCGCTTCTCCACCGCCATGTCCGCCGGGACGAGGACATTGAGCGCCATGGCGCCTATACGCCGGGCCCGCGCGACAATGCTCAGCAGTTCCGATCCGACGTCTTCGGCGCCATCGCCAATATGCCGGGTGCGGCGGCGTATGCCACCCTTCGCTCCCTTGCGGACGATCCGTCGCTGAGCGCCATCCGAGACCTGCTGACCTACTACGCATTCCGGCGCGCGACCACGGATGCGGACCCGAAGCCGTGGAACGAGGCCGCCGTGGGCGCGTTCGAGCGGACCTACACCAAGCCGCCCCAAAGCGCCGACGACCTGTTCAATCTGGTGATCGGGCGCCTGGCCGACCTCCGCGACGACGCCGAGAACGGCGACTTCGCACCCACAGGTCTATTCAGTCCCGCGGACAACGAAAGCCTCGCCCAAATCTGGCTGGCGGGCCAGCTTGAAAGCCGAAGCATGGGCCGTTTCCAGGTGGACCGAGAGGCCGAGGCCCATGGGCTGGTCCGACCGGACATCCGCATCAAGGTGCCATCGCACAAACCCGTCGTGATCGAGGTGAAGTGGGCCCACAAGAAGGAACGCTCATTCGAAAACCTCAAGCAGGCGCTGCACAAGCAGTTGGTGGGCGACTACATGAAGCTGCGCGACAGCCGCCACGGCATCCTGTTCATCGTGAACCTCGCCCCCAAGCGGCGCTGGAAGGGTCCCGGCACCGGCACGGTGGACTTCGCCGGCCTCATCGAGGCGCTCCGGAAGGAGGCGGACGGGATCATGCAGGCAGACCCTCGCGACCTGCGGCTGGAGGTGGTCGGCATCGAACTGGTGCCGCGCCCGGCCCCGGCTGCGAAGGCGCCGGCGCCAGCCTCGACCGCCTGACGTCCCGCCGCCCTCCGGCCTCTCCCTTCCCCCTCGCCGCCGCCCGCTGCACGTGGTAGGGTTGATTTCCCGCTCATGAACATCGTGAAAAGCGTATCCTCAACGTCGCGCCTCGGCATGCGCGGGCGGGGTCCGGCAGAGGCCCCGCCCGCTGCCGGCGCGCCATGTCTGTTGAGGACAAGGAGGTGAGACACGGACCATGCTCAAGGGACGTCTCGGGCTGGACAAGGCGCGCATTCCCCATCGCAGCCGCAACGGCCTCGTCTATCTGGAATACTGCCGGCTGACCATCGACAACGGCAGCCTCGCCCTGCTCTACGAGGGCACCGGCGAGGAAATGGAACTGCCCTACCAGGCCGTCAGCGCGGTGATGCTCGGCCCCGGAACATCCATCACACACGACGCCATCCGCCATCTCTCGGCCCATGGCACGGCCATCGTCGCCGTCGGCACGGGCGGCACGCGCATGTACACCGCGCCGCCTATCTTCGAGCGGACCGCGGACCTTGCGCAGAAGCAGGCCGTCTACTTCGCGTCGGAGCAGACCCGCCTGATGGTGGCCCTGCGCATGTACGAAAAACGGTTCGGAGAGCGCCCGCGCGCCTCGTCGCTGGATGCCCTGCGCGGCATGGAGGCGGCGCGCATCAAGCGATCCTACGAGCTTCTGGCCCAGCAGGAGAAGATCACCTGGAAGGGCCGCCGGTTCGACCGCGCCAACCCCGACGGCGCCGACCCGCCGAACCAGGCCATCAACCATGCGGTGACCGCGCTGGAGGCCGCCGTCGCCATCGCGGTCGCCGCCACTGGGACGGTGCCGCAGTTGGGCTTTCTGCACGAGGCGCCGGGCATCGGCTGGACGCTGGACCTCTGCGACCTCTACCGCACCACCATCACGGTGCCCGTCGCCTTCCGCGCGGTGCGGGAAATCAACGAGGGCCGGCACCACGGAGAGCGCCTGGAGCGCGTCGTGCGCCGCAAGATGGCCCGCCACATCGAGCAGGCGAAGGTCATCGACACCGTCATCGACGACATCAAGGAGATTCTGGCCTGATGGTGATCGTCTGCGCCACCGACACGCTGGACCGTGTTCACGGGTTCCTGCGGTCGTGCATGCTCAACCCGCATCCGGGCGTCTATGTCTCGGTCTCGCTGGACGCCGGCAGCCGCGACCGCATCTGGGAAATCCTGTCGAAATGGTGGGAGGCCGAGCCGCGCGGCACGATCCTCATGATAGTCAAGGACAAGAAGAAACCCATGGGGCTGGACTTCCGATCCCTTGGCGCGCCCCGGCGGACCATTGTGGAATACGACGGGATCTATCTGCTGCAAAAAGGCGCCAAACAACCTGCAAACAAGGCTGGAAAAGAGTGATGGTCTCCAGTACCTTGCAAGCAGGGTTTCCCCTGCCCACGCAGGGATTGACCCACGGCCGTGGGCGGCCTGCTCATCAACGCGATGTTTCCCCTGCCCACGCAGGGATTGACCCCGGCCGAACTCCGCCATGTGCGGCTTAAGGCGGTTTCCCCTGCCCACGCAGGGATTGACCCACGCCGGAAATCGGGTTGTCCGTTTCGGACGGGTTTCCCCTGCCCACGCAGGGATTGACCCCGGCCGAACTCCGCCATGTGCGGCTTAAGGCGGTTTCCCCTGCCCACGCAGGGATTGACCCACGCCGGAAATCGGGTTGTCCGTTTCGGACGGGTTTCCCCTGCCCACGCAGGGATTGACCCGCGTCCCACTCGGCCGCCGTCACGTCCACAGGGTTTCCCCTGCCCACGCAGGGATTGACCCACGACAATCAGCCGCGTGCGCGGGTTGAATTTGTTTCCCCTGCCCACGCAGGGATTGACCCCACGCGCCGCCGGTGGCGCCGCCGAGGACGTAGTTTCCCCTGCCCACGCAGGGATTGACCCTCGAAGTGGGCGGCCTGGGCGCGCGACACCTAGTTTCCCCTGCCCACGCAGGGATTGACCCAGGCAGAACTGCTCGTGACGCTGGTTTTTCAGGTTTCCCCTGCCCACGCAGGGATTGACCCTGGTACGCGCGCCTGGCGCTGGAGCGCGCGGTGTTTCCCCTGCCCACGCAGGGATTGACCCTTTTCCGCCAGGTCCGAAGCCAGGCCATCGGCGTTTCCCCTGCCCACGCAGGGATTGACCCGTGCTTCTCGCGGACCGCATCAGTTATCGGCAGTTTCCCCTGCCCACGCAGGGATTGACCCACGGAGGTCACGCCGGTCGACCTGGAGGAAGCGTTTCCCCTGCCCACGCAGGGATTGACCCCCGGTCGAGACGGCCGAACAGGCCGCCTGGGCCACCCTCACCGCCGTTTCCCCTGCCCACGCAGGGATTGACCCGAATGGGCTGACCACACCTTCAACCCGTGGATGTTTCCCCTGCCCACGCAGGGATTGACCCCAGACGGCCAAGAAGTGGCGGGCGGGCCGCGAGTTTCCCCTGCCCACGCAGGGATTGACCCCACAGCCCACCAGCGGACGGCCTTTCCCGGCTGTTTCCCCTGCCCACGCAGGGATTGACCCCGACTTGGCCTTCAGACGCACGGCGCGAATGGGTTTCCCCTGCCCACGCAGGGATTGACCCGTCCGCGCCCTGGCGGCCGAGAAGGGCAACCCGTTTCCCCTGCCCACGCAGGGATTGACCCAAGCCGAACAGCGCCGGCGCGATGGTCGCAATGTTTCCCCTGCCCACGCAGGGATTGACCCTGGGCCAAAGCCTCGAAGGTCACGTCATGGAAGTTTCCCCTGCCCACGCAGGGATAGACCCCTGCTGGAGACGTTCCCGGAGGGCCTGGGGGAGTTTCCCCTGCCCACGCAGGGATTGACCCCCGCCCCATTCGACGGGAACCCCGCACTCCTTGTTTCCCCTGCCCACGCAGGGATTGACCCCGCAGGGGCCGGGGTTGGGGTCGGGGGTGTGCGTTTCCCCTGCACGCAGGGATTGACCCCAGAACGGCGCGCGCTGGATCAAGGCCGCCCTGTTTCCCCTGCCCAAGCAGGGATTGACCCACCCCCTGACGCCGCCCACTGAGGCGGCTTTTGTTTCCCCTGCCCACGCAGGGATTGACGCCGGCCGAGACGCTGGACGGCGGGTACACCCTCGTTTCCCCTGCCCACGCAGGGATTGACCGCTGCTGAGGGTCTGCGCGACGTCGCCGCCGGAGTTTCCCCTGCCCACGCAGGGATGAACCTGGCGTCCAGCCGATGACCGGTCCGGTCGCTCAGGTACCCCCGCCCACGCGGGGATTGCGCACACGGCGGCAGCGGCGCGCCTGCTGCCGCTGTGTTGTCGCCTCCCGAACCCGGCGGGCAGGAGGCGGTTATCTTTTACTGGGAGTCAGTCGCGTCGGCGGAGCGGGCGCCGCGCAGCCGGGCGGAGGTTGGCGCGCCCGTCCGCGACCTCTGCCGTCGAGCAGTCATCCTATACCCCCGGCGACCGGCCGTTCAACGACCCCGCGCCTCCACCCGCAAACCCCGCGCCGGGTCGTAGCGCACCGTTACAGCCCTGCCCTCCCGCGCGGCGGTGCCCGTCCATCCGCCGGAGCCGTCGGGGGAGAGGACAATCACCGGCACGAAACGCAGGCGCCGGCGGGTCGGCTCTGGCAGGGTCGCCGCCATGGCCTCCACCGCCGCCGCGTCCTCGGGCGCGGGGTCGAGGCGCCAGGGCAGGCTGATGCATGACAGGTCCAGGGCCGCCTCCGCCCCCGCCGCCAGGACCGGCGCCCCGGCCCCGGACCCGTCCCGCCACGCCAGGGCCACGGGATAGGAATCGCTTAGGCGCGTGGGCAGGCGGTCCTCGTCCGGGCTGACGGCCAGCAGCGCGCCCTCCGTCCAGTCCTTCAACAGGCCGTCGCGGAACGCCAGCGTGTTGCGGCCCGCCATCTGCCGCTTCGCCGTATGGTCCCCTTCCGTCGCGGTGTGGCGGGCGTGGAGGGCATCCGGCACCTGGGCGAGCAGGGTGTCGGTCTCGGCGTAGACGCTTTCCAGCAGCGGCCGGGCATCGACTTCCGGCACCAGCCACGGCCCCTCCGCCACGCGGTCGGGGATCGTGTCGGGCCGCGTCAGGTGCAGGGCGCCGCGCCACAGGCGGGCGTCGTCCGGGTAGATGCCGGCGGCGCGCGGGAAAAGGCGGCCGTACCAGGGGCTGCGCTCCCCGCTTCCGGCCCGCGCCTCTCCCTCGGCGGCGGAAAGCGGCGGCATGAGCAGCAGCGCCGGCGAGTCGGGCCGGGCATCCTCGGCCGCCACCGTCAGGCGGGCGCCCCCGGCGTCGCGGACATGGCGGCGGCGCCGCCCGAGCCGTTGCAGCACGGCATCCGCCGGCGCCAGGTCGGAGAGGAATTCGTCGGCGTCCAGGTCCAGGCTCTGCTCGGCCACCTGGGTGGCGATGAGGACTCGGCCGCGCCGATCCTCCGGACCGCTCTCCTTGCCGAAATGGCGCAGCACGCGGCCCTCGATGGCGGCGCGGTCCTCCGGCAGGAAGCGGGCGTGGAACAGGATGGGCTCCGGCAGCCCGGCGGCGTGCAGCAGAGTGCCGACACGGGCGTGGGCCTCCATGGCGTCGTCCACGGTGTTGCGGAACCACACGACGCACCGGCCCGCCTCCGCCCAGTCCGTCACCTGCGTCACCGCTTCGGTTATGTCGTGGACGGGCTCGACCCTCACCGCCCGGCCGGGACGGCGCAGCGGCAGTGCGTGTTCCGCACTGGCGCCCCCGTGGTGCAGGCCGAGCAGGGGAAAGCCCCGGCGGTCCAGGGCCTCGGTCCGCGCCGTCACATCCGGCCATCCGGCCCCGGTTCCGAAGGCCTCCACCAACGCTGCCCGGATGCGGCTGGGCAGGGTGGCGGACATGAGGATGACGCTCTCCCCACGCGCTGCCTGGTGGTGGAGCAGGCTTTTCAACGCGCCGAGCATGTAGTCGTCGTAGGCGTGCACCTCGTCGACCAGCAGCGCCTTGCGCCACAACCCCCACAGGCGCACCGGCCCATGGCGCGTGCGCAGGGCGCCCAGCAGCGCCTGATCCACCGTGCCGACGCCGGCGGCGCTCAGCAGCGCCCGCTTGCCGCCGTGGACGAACCACGCCTGCGCGTCCCCCTCCCCGGCCTCCACCGCCGCGCGGGTGGCGACGGGGCGGAATCCGTCGTTCAGGTGGCGCCGCCCGTGGGCGAGGACGAAGGACGGGATCGTCTCGAACATGCGCTCCACCACCGGGCGCTTGCGGCCATAGGCGCCGTCGGCCGTGGCGGTGGTGGGCAGGCCGCAGTAGAACCCGGACGCCTTGCCGCCGGCCATGAGCCGGTGGATGACCAGATCGCCGGCCTCCGTCTTGCCGGCGCCGGGGGCGTCCTCCAGGATCACCAGCAGCGGACCCTCGGGCAGCGTTTCGGGCCGGAACAGGCGGTCGCAGGCCTCCTGCAGGGGCGTGGGCGAGAGCGACGGGCCCAGGTGCGCGAACAGGTCCGCGAAGGGGGCGGCCGGCGCCACATCGGCGCGCGACAGTTTCGCCAGGCCCAGATTTCGCAGCAGGCGCTTTGCCGTGGGGCGGGCGATGGTCTCGAAGTAGTCGGCGGGCTCCATGGGGTCCGCGCGGTAGGCGAAGGCGTCCGTCGACCCCAGCCAGTCGCAGACGGTGAACAGGCCGTTGAGGACATAGGACGCCCGCTTGCTCAGCCCTTCCTCGGGCAAGGGGCCGCTCCACTGGAAGACGCCGGCCATGGCCGTGACCAGCGCGGCGGCGGCGTCGATGTCGGCCGGGGATATCCAGTTCGTGAAGTCGCTCAGGACAGGGGCGGTCGTTTCCGGCTGTACGCCATGATGCCCCGTGGCGGCGGCGAGGACGGGGGCGACCTGATTGAACTGCCGCCGCTCCGGCCGGGTCGCCGGGTCCAGGCCCGCCATGCCGCCGCGCCACAGGTGCCGCAGCAGGACGAACCCCATCAGGTCGTGCCCGGCGCCGCGCCGGTCGTAGGGCTTCAGCCCCCGCGCCGACACGCCGAGGGCCTCCGCCACGTCGGGCCGCAGGTGCTGAAAGGCGCCCGCCACCTTGCCGACGTCATGCACCGCGAGCACCGTCAGCAGCAGGCGCCGTGCCGTCTCAGGTTCCAGGCCCAGAAGCGCCGCCAGATTGGTCAGAAGGTCGGGCGCCGCCTCAAACGCCTCGGCCAGAACGGCGGCCACGTCCAGGCAGTGGAATTCCAGGCGGTGCCACGCCTCCCGCCCCGGCTGCGCCTTGCCCCATCGCTCGATCATCGGCCCGTTCCCAAATTTCCGCTTCCATGGGAGCTTCTCTCTGCTACCCTACGGACATCTTGAAGCTGATTCGAGCGGATTGTTCGCGCGGGGGGAGGACGACGGCATGGTCGATGAGGGGGAGGCGCCGGTGCAGTGGCTGGACCAGCCCCTGATGCTCGTCCGCCGCAGCGGCGCCACCGAGGACGCGCCGTTCCCGGCCATCGTCGACGGCGCGGATGATCCCGTGGTCGCCGTCGACTGCGGGCACCCGGTCCTGCAATTGGGCTTCGAGCTTCTGGCGACGCACATCCTGCAACTGGTCATGCCGCCCAGGGACAGCGAGGCTTGGACGGCGCGCCTGTTCTCGCCGCCCTCGCGCGCTGAACTGGAGGATGCGCTTCTCCCCTACCGGGACGCCCTCCTGCTGTCGGGAATCGACAAGCCGTTCCTGCAGGTGAAGCCGCCGAGGATCGACGAGATCAAGCGGCATCCGGTCTCCAACCTTCTACCGGACACGCCGAGCCCCAACGCCATCGAGAAGAACGAGGACTTCTTCGTCAAGCGCGGCAACTACGGCGCCGTACATGCCGGTTTGGCCGCCCCCCTGCTGTACGCCGGGACGGCCCTGTTCCCCAGCGGCGGCGGCGGGTATCTGGACATTCCGCACAAGGCGAACTCCCTCAAATACCAGATCGTCGGCCGCACCCTGTGGGAGACCCTGTGGCTGAACGTGCTGGATCAACGGTCGCCCGACCTGCGCGAGGCCCAATGGCCGGCGCCGATGGACGGCACCGTCTTCCCCTGGCTGCGCGACGACGTGCGCACCCTCCACCTCGGCCGCCAGAACGACAGCCAGAAGAAGAAGCGCCGGGACGCGGGGCTGGCCGAACTGAATACGGTTATTTCCGTCGGGCCGGGCGACCGTCATCCGGCCGGCTTCGCCATGCCGCGCCGCTACCTGCTGGACCCGCCGCGTGAGGGGCGGTGCAGCGTCACCGGGCGCGAGGGCCTGGTGTTCGAGACCTTCCAGCGATGGACGCATGGCCTGTCTTATGATGCGCAGGGGTGGACGGCGCCCTACGTCGCGCCGCTGGAGAAGCTGAAGGCCGACGGCACCTCCGATGGCCGATGGTTCTCGCAGGCCTCCGCGCCCCTGCGCCTGGACGACTGGCTCTCGCCGGCCCTTGATGCCGCCGGCAGCGGCGGGAACGATACCGGGAAGACCACCTTCGTCGCCCATCCGCCGCCCGTGGTGCGGGCCCTGCGCGGCCGTCTGGGGACGCTGGTCGACGCCTTCGAGGAATTGGAGGACCGCGCGGAGGAAGCCTCCGCCGCGACGCCGGAGCTGCCGTTTCGCGTGCGCGTGGTCACCCAGTTCAGCTTCGGCAAGGCAGTCGGCGGGATGTCGGAGAAATCCCTCCCGGTCTACCGCCTGCGCGAGGGCGCGCACCGTCAACTCGCGTCCGAGGCGGCGGGTCTGTCCCGGACGCTCGGCTCCATCGCCTGGGCGGTGCGCAAGCATGCGGGAGCGGCCATCAAGCTCGGCGATCCGAACGGCAAGCCGGTCCTGCCGGCCCAAATGGAAGACGCTCTGCTGCGGGAGATGGAAGGCCGCCTGCTCGACATCCTGCCGCGCATGGCCTCTGCCCTGGCCGGCGGCGCGACGGCGGACGACGCCTTCCTGGACCTACGGGATGCGCTTGCCAAGGAGGCCAAGGATCGGGCGCTCGCCCTTTTCGACGCCGCATTCCCGGTGGAGACCGTCGACCGCATGGCCGCCCAGATCGCCCTGATCCGACGCCGCCTGCGCCACGACCTCTACGGCTCGCCGAAGGCGGGCAAGAAGACCGCCGCCTGACCCGGAGCCGCCCATGACCGAAGCCTCCCGCCCCTACCTCCGGTTCCTTGGCACGGCCGAAACGGCGACAGTCCTGCATGACTGGCACCGATGGCTGCAGGACAACCGGGGCGCCCGCGCCGCCATGCGCCGGGCGCGCTCGGTCGACGAAGTGTGGCTGGAGGAAGCCTATTCTCGCCTCCGCCTGCCGCTTCTGCCGCTCGCGGGCTTCCGCGATGAAGCCCTGGCCCGTGCCGCGATCGCCGTCGCCGAGGTCTCCGAGGACACCGAGGACGGCCTTGCCGCCCGCGCCGCCGCCTCCACGCATCGGGGCCGGGCCGCCGTCTCCGCCGACCGCATCCGCCTGATGCTGGGCGCCGAGGATCCCGACGAGTTCCTGCGGCTGCTGCGCGGGGTGCTCGCCATGCTCGACCGCGAGGTCAACCTGTGCGACGTGGCCGACCTGGTGCTGTCCAGCCACACGCCGGGCGGCCGCGCCCACAACCGCAAGCGCGTCATGCTGCGCTACTACGAAACCGCCGACCCCGCCGCTCTCTGAGGATCGCCGCCATGAAGCTGGATTTTCACGTGCTGACCGTCTTCCCGCCCCACAACGTCAACCGCGACGAGGACGGCCGCCCGAAGACAGCCATGTTCGGCGGCGTCCAGCGCGGCCGCATCTCCAGCCAGGCCAAGAAGCGCGCCATCCGCTTGTCGCCTCATTTTCAAGATTTGCAGCGACACACGCGCACCCGCAAAGCTGGCGTCACGGCATACAAAGCACTGAAAGAAAAAGGCGTGCTCAATGAGATGGTGCGTGTCATGGCTGCTCAGGCCGTGAACTACGCCATCGGCGGCAAAAAGGAAGTTCCGAACGAAAAGTCCGCTCGCACTCTTATCCAAAGCATTACCGAGAAGAAGCTCTCCGAAATTCGTGAGACCCATGCCTTTGACACCGATTCGGCACGGGAGCATGTTCTGCAGCGGGAACTCTGGACAGAGCAAGCCCTTGTTGTTAGCACTAAGGAGTTTGCAGCTCTTCATCATTTTGTGGAGCGAATAGCTTCCGAATGCGCGGCTCCCGGCAAGGAAGCCGTCGAAAAGGCAAAGCCTCTATGCGAGGAGATCTGCCGGGGTCTTCTGCTTATCGACGGAGAGACGGAGGTTGATACTGCGCTTTTTGGACGAATGGTCGCCACTCAGCCCCGCTTTAACGTTGAGGCTGCCTGTTCGGTTAGTCATGCCATCACGACCCACCGTTTCAGCGTCGAAGGCGACTATTTTTCGGCCGCCGAAGAACTGAGCGAGAAGGGTGAGACAGGCGCGGCCATCACCTCCTACGCCTTCTTCGGCGCCGGGGTCTATTACCAGCACGCGGTGCTCGACCTGAAGCACCTGACCGACAGCCTGAACGGCGATGCCGACCGGGCGCGGAAGGCGGCGCGCGCCTTCGTGGACGGTCTGTGTGCCGCTCAGCCGACCGGCAAGCGCAACAGCCACGGGTCGGACGTCCTGGCCTCCTACGTGTTGTGTGGGCGTGGCACCGCGCCCAGCTTCAATGGCGCCCTCGCCTTCCTCAAGCCCGTACAGCCGTCGGAAGACCAGGACATTCTTGCCGCCAGCGCCGAAAAGCTGCGGTCGTTCTACGAGGTGGTGCGGGAGTCCTACGGCCTGGGCACCGATTACATCGTCTACGCGGCGGCACCCTCACTGCGCAGGGCCAACGCGCCGGAAGCGCCGGAAGTGTGGGACGTGGACGCCCTCCACCGCTTCGTGGAAGAGGCGGTGCCGGCCGCCGCCGCGTGATCGGGAGCCCATGATGGCCGCGCACCTCGTCTTCACCATCTTCGCCCCGCTCGGCGCCTGGGGCAGCCCGTCGCCCTCGTCGGGCAACGCTGCCCACAAGGCGACGGAAACCGTGCCCACCAAGTCCGCCCTGACCGGGCTTTTGGGTGCCGCCCTGGGCTGGCCGAGGGACCGGCTGGGGCTTCTGGCGGAGAGTCTTTACGTGGCCGTTCGGGTGGACGTGGCGGCACGGCCTCAACCGGCCGCCGACTATCACACCGTCCGCAAGGGCGCGCCGCCGTCCGGTCGGGACCGCTGGACGCGGTTTGATGAGTTGCGCGGGGAACTGGCCGGCACGCACGGCGGCGGGGCCATGCTGTCCCGCCGGGAATACCTGTCGGAGGGCCTGTGGACCGCCTGCGTTCGCTGCCGTCCGGAGGCTCCGATTTCCGAGGACGCCATGGCGTCGGCCCTGCGCGCGCCGGTGTACTCCCTGTACGCCGGCCGGAAGGCGTTTCCGCTGGGCCTTCCGCCCGACCCCGAGGTGGTGGAGGCACCCGGACCCGTTGCGGCCCTGGGCGCCTACGGCACCGTAGACCGGCGACGCCCCGACCTGGCCGCATGGCTGGGCAGGTCAGACGGCGGAGAGCCGGAGACGCTGCGCGTCTGCGCCGACCACGATTTCCCCGGCCTGGAAGACATCGGCATCGTCGACCGTTGGCTGGAGCGCCGCGACCTTCCCCATCCCGTGGTCCTGGCTGACGGACGCGTGGAGCGGCGGTTCCAGGTCCGCCGCGAGGTGCACCTCTCCGTCCCGCGGGAGGCCGCATGTTCCTGAGCCGCGTCACCCTCTCGCCCCCCGATCCGAGGGCGTTCCTGTCGCTGATCGGCGCCCGGATGAAGGCCGAAGACCCGAGCTTCGCGCACAAGATGATCTGGACGCTGTTCGCGGAAGATCCGTCGGCAACCCGCGACTTCCTGTTCGAGGTCACCGGCCGGCGCCCGTTCCAGGCGCTCGTCCGCTCCCGCCGGGAGCCGGTCGACGGCCTTGGCTGCTGGCATATCGAGACCATCCCCTTCCGGCCCCGCCTCGCGGAGGGTCAACGCCTCCGCTTCTCGCTGGACGCCGTGGCCGTTCGCTCCGTGAAGGCCGCCTCCGGCGATCGGCGCGGCAAGCCGTTGGACGTGGTGATGGCGGAGTGGCGAAACCTGCCGGAACACCGCCGCGCACACCTGACGCCCGACGATCTCGCCGATCCGGTCGGCCGGGAATGGCTGGAGGCGCAGGGCACCAAGCACGGCTTCAACCTTGAAGACGACACGACGGTCCTGGCCTACGAGCGCCACCGTTTTCCCAACAAGGGCCGCCGCCACGTGACCGTCGGCTCCCTGAAATTCTCAGGCTCACTGACGGTGACGGACGTTCCGGCGTTCGAGGCGATGCTGGGCAACGGCCTCGGCCGCCAGCGCGCCTTCGGGTTCGGAATGATGCAGATCGCGCCGGGGGGGCGGGGGGTAACCGAAAAACTGTCG
Source organism: Caenispirillum salinarum (assembly GCF_044803115.1). Lineage (GTDB taxonomy): Bacteria > Pseudomonadota > Alphaproteobacteria > Rhodospirillales > Rhodospirillaceae > Caenispirillum > Caenispirillum salinarum_A. The sequence continues at coordinate 3,455,074 of NZ_CP085224.1, forward strand.
GATTGAAGGGGCGAGTTGGCCCCGCCTTGGGGCCACGGCGGGGCCAACCTGGGGCCACGGCACGCTCCCTACAGCATCCCCTCGCGCTCAAGCAGCAGTTCGACGGCCTCGCCGATCAAGGCGTTTCGCGATGGCCGCCCGGCCCGCCGGCGGCTCAGGGTGTCGAGCTGAAGTGGTCCCGGTTGTTCGGGCAGATCAGCGCGCTCTGTAAGCTCTGCTCCTGGGGCTTGGTTGGTGGGTAGTCGCGGTCAGGCGGCGAGGCCTGCCGGGCGGAGGGCGGAGCGGGAGCGTAGCCCGGAGCCCGGCAGGCCTCGCCAGTAAACCTCATCGGGGGTGGCATAGGCCAGGGCCTGGTGCGGGCGCCGCTCGTTGTAGGTTTGCACCCAGGCGCCGATGCCGGCCTTGGCCTCGCTGCCAGTGGTGTAGGCCTTCAGGTAGACCTCCTCGTACTTCAGGCTGCGCCACAGGCGCTCAATGAAGATGTTGTCCATGCAGCGGCCCTTGCCGTCCATGCTGATGCGCACGCCCGCCGCCTTCAGCGTCCCAGTGAAGGCGAGGCTGGTGAACTGGCTGCCCTGGTCGCTATTGAATATCTCGGGCGGGCCGTAGGTTTCCAGGGCCTGTTCCAGCGCCGCGACGCAGAAATCGGCGTCCATGGTGTTGGACAACCGCCACGACAGCACCTTGCGGCTGTGCCAGTCCATGATGGCGACCAGGTACAGGAAGCCGCGACGCATCGGAATGTATGTGATGTCGGCAGCCCACACCTGGTTCGGCCGGTCGATGACCAGCGTGCGCAGCAGGTAGGGATAGACCCGGTGCTCGGGGTGCGGCACCGTGGTCCGCGGCCGGCGATAGACGGCTTGAACGCCCATCAGCCGCATCAGGCGTCGCACCCGTTTGCGGCCGACGGACCAGCCCTCGCGGCGCAGGAGGGCGGCCATGCGACGGCTGCCCAAGTAGGGCATATCCAGGAAGTGGCGGTCGATGGCCGCCATCAGCATCCGGTCCTCGGTGTTCTTCGGCGTGTCGTCGTTCACCGGACGGTAGTACAGCGACGACCGGCTGATGCCGACCAGGCGGCATTGCCGTGTAAGGCTCAGCGTGGGGTGGGAAATGTCGATCATGGCTCGGCGCTCCACCCGCTTCAGCGCTTGAGCCTGACGGCCAAAAAATCATTTTCGACCTTCAACTGGCCGATCTGCTTGTACAGCTCATCGACCAGCGCCTCCTTGTCCTTGTCGGCCTTCGATGGGCCCTTCTCGAATGCCGTGGCCGCTTGGTCCCGCAGCGTACGTTTCCAGGCGTTGATCATCGTCGGGTGGACGTCGTACTTCGCGCTCAGCTCGGCCACCGTCTTCTCGCCGGACAGCGCCTCCATCGCCACCTTCGCCTTGAAGGAGGCGCTGTGGTTGCGACGATTCTTGCTCATGCGGTCTTCTCCTGTCTCGCCCCAGGAGCAAAACCCAGAGCTTACCGACCTGTCCAGATTCTTGGGGCCACCTCACCGAACCGTCGATCCAAAAGGGCGGCGAAGACTCCCGTACCGGAAAAATGAGGCAGGCAGAGCCAGTCCACGTCTCCGCTGCGCGAGATCAACGCGGCGGTGCGGCCGTTTCCGATGATCCCGTAGTCGCCGATGGGCGGGAAAGTATCGCTCAGCGGCTTTGGGCCCGCCTTTTCCCCAGCATTCTCGTCCTTCAAGCCGCCTCCTTTCGGACCGTCAGCCGCGCGCTGCTTGAGCGTTTGCCGAACTATCCGCGTGCAGCAGGTCCGCCGAGATACCCAATGGCGTGGAAACGGCACCACGTGTCACATCGTTCGAGCATCCGGCAGCCGTAACAGACTTGTGATCGAGCTGGCGCTGGTGAGGCCGAGAAAGCGCCCCCGCTGCGCGTTAATGGAGATGTAGATTTCGATATCTGAGAGGGCAGTCATGGAGCCTATGTTGAAGTCAGAAGTCACCTGCCCCCAGTGCGGCCACCGCAAGGTTGAGGAGATGCCGACGGACGCGTGCCAATTTTTCTATGAGTGCAAGGGATGCAGTCTGCTGCTGCGTCCGAAGCCGGGAGACTGTTGCGTTTTCTGTTCATACGGCAGTCTGCCGTGTCCGCCGATCCAGCAGGAGCGTTCCTGCTGATGACCGATCCGGAACGAACGAATAAATCATGCGCAGGACGCAGAAGGAGAGCCAAAAATTAGGGCCTCCACCAAGGCTCGTGCAGCAAGCATCGAGCGCGAAACCCTCCGACCCTATAATAGGGGCTGTGATATGGGGGCAGGAACACTCTACTCCACGACGATGCTGCCGATCATGCCGGCGGCCTCGTGTGGAATACAGAAGTACGTGTACTCGCCCGGTACGGTGAAGGTGTGGCTATAGCTGCCGCCAGCTTGGACGGAGCCGGAATCAAAAGGCTCCGCGCCGTCCGGCAGCCGGACATGCGCCGGATCACTGGCCTTGGCGGGATCGGCTGTCACCGTGTGCACCAGATCGGACGTGTTGTTCCAGCGAACGGTATCGCCTGCGGAGACCGCGACCGTCTCCGGCGTATAGTTCAGGCGGTTCGTCATCTCGACCACCGTTTCGGCTGCGACGGCCGGCACGGCGGCGGTGAAGGCGGTCGCGAACGCCAGCACAGCGATTTTCCCTCGATCCATGGCTCTCATCCTCCTTTGCTGTCCTGGCCGATCAACGGCGGGGCGTACGGCCTCGTTCTGGAAACTTGCGACACCACCCGCCTCGAAACCACGCACCAAGGCGTGTCAACTTCGGCCACGCGGATGGCGTTCCAGACCGAGTAAGCACGGCGTAGAGGGAGTGATAAGGAATGCGAGACGATGAGCGTCTTCAAGAGCACGGTGATGACTCCGACAACCGGACGGACAATGTGCACCCCGATGCGGTGGCCCTGAACCTGTTGTGCGGCTTGGCCGCCGGTGCCATCGGAACGGCCGCGATGACCGCCGGACAGCACGCAGAGATGCGGGTGACTGGCCGCCCGTCGTCGGTCTCTCCGGCGGAGGCTCTGTGCCGTCTCATCGGTATCGAGACGCGGACGGATCGGCAGGAAGCCCGCCTCGCCCGACAGGCCCACTGGGCCTACGGCACGGCTTGGGGCGGCGGCAGGGCCCTCATGGAAAATGCTGGAGGCGGCCGCCCCGCGGAGCCCTGGCAGACCTTGCTGTTCACCGGCCTAACCTGGAGCGCTGGCGTCCTGCTGCTTAGAAGCACCGGAAACGCGCCGCCCCTGCGCCAGTGGACCGGACGATCGCTTATGATCGACTTCGGTCATCATCTTGTGTTCGCAACCGTGACCGGCACCGCATTCCGCCTGTTACGGCGCGTGCTCCGTTGACGGAACGGAGCACGCTTTTCGACCCTAGCCTTATCCTTCCCTGCCCGACACGATGTCGTCGATCCACGTCAGCGCGGCAACCGCCTGCGGGAAGCCAAGCGTGCCGATCGCGAGGATGGCGACCTGCTGGATGGCTTCCGGAGAAATGCCCTCGGCGAGAGCGCGGCGGCAGTGCGAGTGGACACCGCCTTCCGACGCGGCTCCGATGGCGAGCGCCAGCTTCACCAGCCTGCGTTCATTGTCGTCGAGCGGACCGGCCTTGGCGCATGCCTCGCCCAAAGCGGAATAGGCTTTCCAGACGTCCGGATGCTTCTGCGCAAGGTCGCCGGCCGCGGCGGGAAGTTTGTCGTTCATGGCGCTTCTCCACTATGAGACAGGGCTGTGTTGTGGCGCGGTAACGCGCGGGCCGCCCGCAAAGAGCCTACCGCTCCGGCCGGACCGTTCCAACCGATACGCCCTCCGTCGGCGACTCACCAGAGGACAGGGTATCCACGGTCGCATCGTCCTCCCTAAGTCCCTTCTTGAACGCGTTCACGCCCTTCGCCACGTCGCCCATGAGGCGCGGAATCTTCCCCGCCCCAAACAGGACGAGGACGACGAGAAGGACAATGACCCAATGCCAAATGCTGAACGTTCCCATGACATCTTTACTCCTGAGGCGCAGCTCGGGGCCGCGCAACATTTTCGAACAGCGAAGCGGGTGCCAACCGCGTCATCCTGCGGGGGACAGCGGTATGATCCGGACGGTCGTCCCGGCGGGCAGATCGTCCTCATCCTCCCCCACGTCCACGAGACAATCCGCGGAAGCCAGGCCCGCAAGAAGGTTCGACCCTTGCGCAGGGCACGGCACCGCCGTTCGCCTGCCGTCGGACCTGGCTCTCAGGTTTGCACGCAAGAACTCCCGTCGGCCGCGACGGGTGTGCACGGGCGTCTCCAGCACGGCCGCCTGGGCGGTGGTGTCGCGCGCCTCCACATCGGATAGCCCTTGCAGCCGGTAGAGAAGAGGCTTGGCGAAAACCAGGAACGTCACGATTGCCGAGACCGGATTACCGGGCAGGCCGAAAACCAGGCAGTGCCCGATCGAGCCGAACGCCACCGGCTTCCCTGGTTTGATCGCGAGCCGCCAGAAATCAAGCGTGCCGCATTCCTGGATCACGTCCTTGACGTAATCGGCCGTTCCGACCGACACACCACCGCTCGTCACCAGCACGTCATGATCCGCGGCCGCCGAGGAAATGGCATCACGCAGCGTCCAAGGTTCGTCGGGAAGAATGCCGAGGTCGGACACCTCGGCGTCCATCGCCCTGAGGAGGCCGATCAGCGCAAAGCGGTTGGTGTCGTAAAGCCCCGCGTCGGGAAGCACCGTACCCGGTTCCGCGACCTCATCCCCCGAGGAGAACACACCGACGCGAACCCGCCGAAGCACGGACAGGCTCGCCAGCCCCTGGGACGCCGCAAGGGCCACATCCTGCGGCCGCAGACGGCGACCCGCCGCCAGCAGGGGCTGACCCGGTCGAACATCGCCTCCCCTGAGCCGGATGTGCTGCCCCCGGTCGGGCTGAGCGGTGAACCGAACCCAGCCGTCCTTCTCGATACTGTCCTCGACCATGACGACCGTGTCCGCTCCGGCCGGAACGGGCGCCCCCGTCGTGATGTGAATCGCCTGCCCGGCCTGAAGAACACCAGCATATGGATGCCCCGCGAGCGACTGCCCCACCACCCGCACCTTACCGCCGTCACGGCAATCCTCTGCGCGGATCGCATACCCGTCCATCGCTGAATTGTTGCATGCCGGAACCTCAAACCTGGCCTGGATGTCTTCGGCCAGAACCCGCCCGTAGCACTGTTGGAGCGGGAGCACTACAGTGTCCGCAACCGGCGTCACAAGGCGCGCCGCAAGGGCGAGCGCCTCATCCAGACGGAGAAGGCTCTCTCCGCCGCCGCAACAATCCTTCATGATTGTCTCCTTGTTTGAACCCGATGGCGATGACGGCCCAACCCAGTCCGCGGCGCTTTACCGTCGTCCCGAGCGCAGATCGATGGCGTCGAGATAGCTTCGCCATTCGGCAGTGAAGGACATGGACCGACGGCTGGCGCGCAAGACGCCGTCGCGCTTCATGCGGCCGATCATGCGGGAGAAACTCTCCGGCGCGATCCCAAGGAGAGCGGCGAGATCGCCAAACGTCATCGGGACTGTGACCGTGTAGGCCGACGTGGTGGAGATGCCCGTGCTTTCCGCGAGCCACGCACAGAAGTGAAGGAAGCGGACCCGGGCCGGCCGCACCAGAATTTCGGTCATGCGCTCCTGCTGTTCAGCATAGGCAGCCGCGACCGCCGCGTCGAAAGAGGCTCTCGACCGTGCCGGCGCGGCCCGTGCCGTATCGATCACCCACGCCGGCATGAACTTCACCCGCGCCGGCGTCAACGCCTTCGCCGTGGTGCTGTGGGGCGTGCCGCTGAGATAGGACCGGTGCCCGATCACGGTGTCCCGCCGGGGAAGACGGACCACCGCCTCGTGGCCTTCAAGGGTCAGGCGGCTGAGGGCGATGGAGCCTTCCAGTATCTGCCACACGCCCGATGCGCGCTCGTCGGCCCGGAAGAGGACGTCACCCGGCCTCACCCGGGTGACGCTGCCGCAGGTATGCTCGGCCAGGCAATGTCCGACCGACGAACAGGAGCCGCAGCCGGTTGTCGTTCCGGGGACCGTCGTCGAACGGACAACCGATGAAATGGCGTTCATGATGGTCTCCCGACTCCGTCGCGTCAGTCTTGGTGCCCGATCAGTTGTCGAGCGAGGTCATGTAGGCGATCACGTCGCGGCGCTGCTGCTCGTCGGCGAGCTTGAACGTCATCTTGCTCCGTGCCTTGGCGTCATCGATCGTGGCACGCGTCCATCCGGTGGGGTCGGCGAGGTAGTCCATCAACTGGGCCTCGGTCCACTGCCCCTGCGCCTCGGCTGCCGCCACCAGGGCATCGGAATACTTGAAACCTTCAAGGCCGGCGATGCCCCGGCTCATCACGCCGAAGAGGTTGGGCCCGACCTTGTTGGCGCCGCCCTCGTCGAAGGTGTGGCAGGCGATGCATCGCTTTGCCACCACCTCCCCTCTGGCGGCATCACCCTCCTGAGCCTGGGCCGTCGAAGACGCTGCGACTGCGAGCGCGCAGGTGATGGCGTATGTCGACAGTTTCGGCATGCTGTTGGTTTCCTTTCTCTCACACAAGGGAACGACGGCATCAGCCGCCGGTGACGAACATGCCCCGGGCGGCGCGCCCGGAACTGGTGAAGGCGCTGTCGTTGAAGGTGTTGTGAAGCGGCTTCCTGTTGACGGCATCGACGATGGCAGCCGCGATCTCGGCGTCGCCGGCACCACCGCGAAGCAGGTGCGAGACGTCGACCGCTCCCTCGTCTCCGACGCAGGGAAACAGTCGACCGTCCGCCGTCAACCGGACACGGCTGCACGCGGAACAGAAGCCGCAGCTATTGGCGGCGATGAACCCGATGCGCTGGCCCGTCTCGCCGCAGTGGTCGTAGGTCGCCGGGCCGTTGGTGCGAAACCTGTCCGGCACCAGCGTCCAGCGTTGCGCCAGCGACGCCCTGACCTCCGCCACCGGGCAGAAGGCGTCGCCAAAGGCAAGGGCCGCCGGGCCGATCGGCATCAACTCGATGAAGGCGATGTCGCAGCCGCTGTCCCCGGCGAAACGGACCAAACGGTCGAGGCTGTCGGGGTCGGCGTTGTACGCCCGGTGGACCACGCAGTTCAGTCGGACCTCCAGCCCCGCCTCCCGCGCCGCGGCGATGCCGTCCAGGGCGGCCTGAAGGGTGCCGCGCCGGGTGATCCGGCCGTAGCGGTCGGGATCGAGCGTATCCAGGGAGATGTTGACCCGCCGGACGCCGCAGTCGTGCAGGAACGCGGCATATCGCGAGAGGCGGGTGGCGTTGGTGGTGATCAGAAAGCGCGAAATCGTCGCTCCGGCGGCGATCCTGTGCCCGATGTGCTCGGCGATGACCGGGAAGTCCTTGCGCACGAGCGGCTCCCCGCCCGTGATGCGGATGGTGTCAAACCCCAGGTCCGCCGCCACGTCGATCAAGCGACAGATCTCGGCTGCGGTCAGCAGATCGGCCCGGGGACGGAACTGCTGACGCTCCGACATGCAGTACGAGCACCGCAGGTCGCAGCGGTCTGTCACCGAAATCCGCAAATACCGGATCCGCCTGCCGAAGCTGTCGATCAGCATGGTTGTCACCGTCGAAAAAAAGAAGAGCCGCCGGGCGTCAGGAGGGGGCGGGAACGCGCCCGGCGGCTCTGGGACGACGCGGGGGAGGACGCGTCATTCCTGCTGATGAAGACCGTGGCCGACCATCATCAGATTATGTGGCGAGGCTTGAGCGACATGCCATTGAAGGCGTGCTTGTAAGCGCTCTCGCCGACCTTGGTCAGGACACCCCGGCCCAACTTGTAGCGGTAGTTGCCGCTGACCGGGTCCGGGACCGCGTGAACCACGGCATTCGCCGGCGCGCCAGGGAAGTTGAAGTTTGCCATCACCACGCCCTGCCGCATCTCGTCGGAGACGATGGCGACGGCCGTGAACTGGCCTTCGGTGACGCGGATGTGGCCGTTCTCCATGAGCTTGGTGAAGGTCAGATCCTTCTCAAGCACGCCGATGGGCTCGCCGGTCTGGACGTAGACGGTGTCGTTGCGCACCTCCACCAGGTCGCCGGACTCGATCCCGCGCGGCGCTGCGTCCTTCGGGTGCAGAACCATCATCGGGTACGGCCACCGCTTGGCGAGGTAAGGCTTGCGCAAGTCGTCGAAGCCCGACTGCCATGTCTCGTTGACGCGGCCGTTGGTCACCCACAACTCGCCCTTCTCGGCGCGAGGTTTGACAGCCTCGTAGTAGTCGATCCAGCCCTCGAAGTTCCACTTGGTCTTCAGCAGCAGCGCCTTGCCCGAGTGCGTCCCAAAGGCGTAGAGCCACTTCTGGTCGACCGTGACTCCTTCCGTCTCGCCCCAGTCGGCGGTCGCGTCATGCAGCCGCTTGGTGCCCACCAATTGCCCGTCCTTCACGCGGATCGGCGTCTGGATGCCGTCGGTCCCATAATCGCGCAGAAGGTCGTGTCCCTTGCGGCCCTGCTTCTTCGCCTCGACGACGAGCGGGTGGTAGGACAGAACGCCGGTGCGGCTGAAGCGGCTCGCCTCCTCGAAGACGTCGTTGGAGTCCTGCCAGTCGTAGCCCTCGAAGCCCATCTTGCGGGCGAACATGGCGATCGCATACCAGTCCGGCTTCGCCTGGCCCGGCGGATCATTGAAGGCCGAATAAAGGCGCAGGCGACGCTCGGAGTTGCAGCGCGCGAAGTCCGCTTCGCCCCAGCCGGCGGCCGGCAAGACAATGTCGGCGAACTGCGTGTTGAGCGGCTCGACGGGATAGATGTCGGAGTCGACAAGCACCATGCCGCCGGACTCCACGCGGGCGATGAGCGTGTCGATCAGGTGCTGCCGGTCGACGTGACGCGGCTGGTTGGGATTCCCGCGCGTCAGTTCCTCGACCCGCATCGCCAGTTCCTGGCTCGCGAGCATACCTGCGAACCACGTCAAGCCGATGGTCCACATGAAGCGGACGTTGCCGTCCATCACCCAACGGTCGACGTTCAGTGCCTTCTTGCGGCGCCCAGGGTATTTCTCCGGGCTCAGCCAGCCGCGACCGTCACCGGCACCCATGCCACCGCGCTGGTGGCCGCCGCCACGGCTGATAACCTGGCCGGGCCGGTTGCCGGCACCGCAGATCAGGCCGAGGGAGCCGAGCGACGCGGTGTTCATGTAGTTGTTGGACCAGTAGTTGCCCTTCTCCAGCATGAAGGAAGTTTTCGGCCGGCTGCCGTCGGCGTTCGGCTTGGCGATCATCTCGGCCGCCTTGACGATCAGGTCCGCGTCTATGCCGGTGATGCGCGCGGCGTTTTCAAGTTCCCCGGCTTCCTCGGCCATGATGAACTTCTGGTAGTCCTCCCAGTCGCTCTGGAAGGCGCCCCAGGTCGTCCGCCACTGCCACCGGGTGTTGCGGGTCCCGCGACCATAGCCGGACTCCAGATCCCACTTCTTGGCGACCCAGGTGTCGATAAACTCCTGGTCCTGCCAACCATTTTCGACGATGATCCGCGCCAGGGCCAGGTGCAGGACGGTGTCCGTGCCGGGGATGATGGGCAGCCACAGCCCGCCGTTCTGTTCGGCATAGGCGACGCCCATGGTCTTGTGCGGCGTGACGAAGATCATCTTCTTGTCGCCGCGCATCATCCATTCGGTAAAGAGGACGGTCTTGGTCTCATACGGGTCGCAGCCCGATATGAAGGCAACCTCGCATTCGGCCCAGTCGTCGTAGCTGGCGGCGAAGGAGTTGATGCCGGCATCGTCCAGGCCGGCGGCGTCCTCGGCGTTCTGCGGCTTGTCGTGAGGCGCGTAGACCGGCGTGCCGACGGATGTGTTGACGAGCTTGCTGATGGCGTAGGTGTTCTCGAAGTACTCGTAGCTGTAGGTCTTCATGCCCCAGGCATGAACGCCATGCTTATCGAGGACGTGCTTGGAGACGGCCGCCATGACGTCGGTCGCCAGGTCCCAAGACACCGGCTGAAGAACACCTGCGATGCGGATCATCGGGTATTGCAGCCGGTCCCGCGTCGGCATGTCGGGGTTGTAGACTTTCTGCGCCAGCGTGCCGCCTCGGATGGAGTGGTTGCCCATCGGGTTGACGACCGTTGTCTCGTGGTCGGGCACGACCACCACGTGGTGTGGCTCACCCTTGTGGATGCAGATGTTGTGCTGGCTGGGGCTGACCCAGGGCATCATCGCGCCGCCGTTCGGGAACTCCTGCTTCAGGGCGTTCTCGTCGGCCGCCGGACCACCCTGCCGGCCGATCGGCCAGCGATAGATCTTGTAGCCACAGGCCACCGTGCAGTAGGAGCACGCGGTCGTCAGGACATCCGCGTTGACGGGCGGCAGCGGCACCTGGTCGCCGCTCAATTTGTCGAAGGAACGTGCCATTGTCGTATCTCCTCAGGCCTCGGTGCCGCGGGGATTTTCGTCGTACCCGAACACCAGGCCCATGACGCCGATCGCGTAGATATCGCCGTTGCGCACTTCAAGCATGATCTGCGGCAGGCTTGACGTGGCATGGCCGGCCGTCACCATTCCGTGGCGGGTCAGGTCGAAGGTGGTCAGGTGAAGCGGGCACGGGCCGAGCACGGAGTGCGTGGGCTTGAACGTGTCCGCCCCGACGGGGCCGCCCATGTGCGTGCAGGTCGTGTTGAAGGCGACGATGTTGCGGTCCGGGCCGATGCCGCCGCCGGCCTGCTCGTTCAGCTTCACCAGAATGTTGAAGACGTCGGCATTGGGATAGGTGAACTCGATCGGCACACCGGCCTCAAGATCGGCCAGCGACGCGATGCGCATTTCCTCGTAGCGGCTGCCGACCAGCTTCAAACCCGCCGCCTTGACCACGGGCGGCGCCGCCATCACGGCCAACGCGGACCCGCCGAAGATCAGGAACTGGCGGCGGTTAAGGCAGCCGCCGCCCTTCTTGTGAGTGTGGCCCATGATCAATTTCCTTTCGGCAGGGGCTTGGTTTCGGGCAGATCCGGATCTTCGACGATCAGCGGCTCGTCCATGCTCAGCGTCTTCAGGAAGGCGAGCAGGTCCGCCTTCTCGCCGGCCGTCAGGCCCAAAGGCTGGATCGGGGCGCCCTCGCCTCCGCCGGCGTCGTAGAAGTCGATGACATCGTCCAGCGTCTCGAGGGCGCCGGAATGCATGTACGGAGCGGTGTAGGCGATTTCGCGCAGCGACGGCGTGCGCCACTTGCCGTCGTCTTCGGGCCGCTTAGTCACGTAGTAGCGGCCGTGGTCCCGGTCGGCTGCCCGGTAGGTCTTTTCGTCGACACCCTTCTGGTAGACCTCCCAGCGGTGGGTGATCTGCTGGATCGGATCGTCGGCAAAGAACGCGTTCTCGGGCACACCCAACTTGTAGAACTTCTCGTCCGACAGCAGCGGCCCGTTGTGGCAGGAAACGCAGCCCGCCTTACCCTCGAACAGGTCCAGGCCGCGCTTCGCCGAGGCTGGGATGGCCTGCTCGTCGCCGTTCATGTAGCGGTCGAAAGGCACCTTTGCGGGGTCCGACACAATGGTGCGTTCGAACGCCGCTATCGCCTTCCAGGCATCGTTGATCATCGGCCAATCGGTGCCGAAGACGTTCTTGAAGGAGTCGACGTACTCCGGCACCGCTGCCAGGCGCATTTCCATCATCGCGCCGTCGCCATTCCCGGCGACCGCGCCCTCCGCGGCGGCCTTCGCCTGCGCCTCAAGGCTCGTGACGGCACCATCCCAGAACAGCTTGTTGTAGTAAGCGGAGTTCAGAACAGTCTGTGACGCACGCCAATGGGTCGTGCCGGGATAACCGAAGGAAATGGCGCCATTCGTTTCCCAGCCCAGTTCGGGACGATGGCAGGCAACACACGGCATGGAGCCATTGCCGGACAGACGCCCGTCGAAGAACAGCTTCTTACCCAGTTCCACCTTCTCGTCAGACATCGGGTTGTCGGCCGGCACCGGCACAGGGGGCAGCGGCCCCAGCGGCGGGTAAGGCGCATCCGCCGCAGTGGTGGCGCCGGCCGCGGCCAGCATCCCGACAAGGGCCGCCGAGGTCAGCAATGTGGTCTTCTTGTTCATGGCGGTTTCCCTTCAGTTCTTGCCCAGCTCGCGCGGGGCGTACTCGGGAAGCTCGGGCACGGTCGTGTCCGGAGCGTCGCCGGTCAGGCTCTCCAGGAAGGCGACCAGCGCGCTCTTCTCCTCGGCGCTCAGGTTGAGCGGCTGGATCAGGGGCGACTTGTTCGCTGCCTCACCGCCGCCCGCGTCGTAGAAATCGACCACGTCGGCGAGGGTCGCGACAGTTCCGGAGTGCATGTACGGGGCCGTCTGCCCGACGTCCCACAGGGACGGCGTAACGAACTTGCCGATGTCGACGCGATCCTTGGAGACGACGTAGTTGCCCACGTCCTCGCGCAGATTCATGTAGTTGGGCGTCCCCATGGTGGCGAAGTGCCGCAGCATGGTGATCTGCCGCTCTGCGTCAGTCGCGTTCTCAGCATTTTCCGGCACGCCCAGGGCATGAAGACCGCCATCGGACAGCGTAGGACCGCTGTGGCAGGCGATACAGTTGGCCTTGCCCTGAAACAGTTCCATGCCGGTCGCCTGCTCGGCGGTCAGCGCGGCGTCCTCGCCGCGAAGGTAGCGGTCGAAAGGCGCGTTGGTGGTGCGGATGGTCTTCAGGTACTCGCCGATCGCCCCGTAAATCTGGCCGCCATACGGATCACCGCCGTACGCCGCCTTGAAGGCTTCCGCATATTCGGGCACCTGCTTCAGGCGCTCCTGGGCGAGGCGGGAATCCATGTTCATGGTGTGGGCCTCGGTCAGCATGTCGCGGACCACCGTGCCCAGGTCCGAACCGTCGAGCCGACCGTCCCACATCAGGTACTTCCGGTGCGCGACGTTGAAAAGCGATGGCGCGTTGCGGAAATAGGCCGTGCCCGTGTAGCCATCGGACAGCGCCTGACCGTCGCCCCACCCTGCTTCCGGGCTGTGGCAACTGGCGCAGCTACTGGCGGTGTCGCCGGACAGGCGCGTGTCGAAGAACAGCATGTTGCCGATCCTCGCCTTTGCCTCGTCGACCTTGGGGGGCTCGGGAAGCGGAGCGAACGACGGCGCTTCCGCGACGGCACCGCCCGCCGTGAGCAGCACCACCGCCGCCGCCAGAATTACAGGCCGCGGGGCATTCACCGCTGGCCGCGTTGCACCCGCAGGTGCTGAGTTACTATTTGTCATGACCCCTCGCAGCGCGTTGTGGAGGAACGGCACCGGCCGAACCGGTCTGCCTCTCCATCCGCAAGCGGTGGGCCAGAGTCATGTGAGGGGTTATTGATCTGAACCGAAAAGGGCGGAATACCTGTGACCGTGACCGCAAATTTTGTGCGGGTGGCGAGTGTGCGGACCCATTCCCGACAACAGCCGTAGGTCATCTAGAATTGCGATCTGAAAGGATCGATTGAACGTTCCGTTCAACCGTTGAAATTTCCGTTCAGGCCGAAGGGGCGACGAGCCCATATTCGCGGATTTTTCGCTCAAGCGTCGGACGTGTGATGCCGAGGATGTCGCAGGCGCGCCCCTTGTGCCATTTGGTCTTGACGAGCACCGCCTCGACGTGGCGACGCTCCACGTCCCGAAGAGAGCAATAGTCGCCCTCGGGTCCGACAGGCATAGTGCTTGCCGGCTCATAGTGCTCCCTCGCCAGCGCGACATCCTCTGGCAACGCGATGGCCGTCAGGACATCGCCACGCGCCATGACGGCGGCGCGCATCAAGACGTTGTCGAGTTCGCGGACGTTGCCGGGCCACGCGTAATCAAGAATGCGCCGCATCAAGTCACCGGAAACCTCCCGGATGTTTTTCCGCAGGTCACGATTGATGCGGCGGAGGAGATGATCGACCATTTGCGGGATATCCTCCCGCCTTTCGCGCAGGGGCGGAACGCGGATCGTCACGACGTTCAAGCGGTAATACAGGTCCTCGCGGAACTGCCCGACGCGGACCCGCTCCGCCAGATCAACGTTGGTGGCGGCGATGAACCGGGCGCTACTCTTCTTCAATGTCGTGCTGCCGACGGGAGTGTATTCCCGCGCCTCCAGGACCCGAAGGAGCTTTCCCTGCATGGCGGGACTGAGTTCCGCGACTTCATCAAGAAAAAGGGTACCCTCGCCGACCATCTCGATCTTGCCGCGATGCTGCGCATGAGCACCCGTAAACGCGCCGCGCTCGTGGCCGAACAGTTCGCTCTCCAGAAGCGTCTCGACGAGCGCCGCGCAGTTGATGGCAACGAAGGGCTGGTCGCGCTCTGGGCTCGCACCATGGATGGCACGAGCGATGACTTCCTTGCCTGTCCCGGACTCGCCCAGGACAAGCACCGTCGTCCTGCTGCGCGCCACTAGGCCGATACTCTTGAAAACGTCGGAAATGGCAGCCGACCGCCCCACCATGCTTGAAGATGGCGGCTGCTGACCAATGGCGAGGGCGCCCTCGCCGGATACTCGGCTCAGGGATTTCTCCACGGCGGCATCCAGTTTTTCGAGATCGATCGGCTTGGGGATGTAATCGACTGCGCCCCCCTGCATGGCCGCAATGGTGTTCTCGAAATCGTGGTAGGCGGTCATTATGATGACCGGCAGGCCCGGGCGCCGCTCCGTCACCTCCCGCAGAAGAGACAGTCCGTCCCGAGCACCCGGCGTTCGAATGTCGGAACCGACAAGATCAACATCCCGTGACAGGGCGAGATCCGCCCCCTCATCCGCCGTCGAGGCAAGGATAACCTCGTGCCCCGCATCTCGAAAATGCAGGTCGAGAGTATCGCGGATGGCGGCTTCGTCGTCGATAATGAGGATCGTGGACATGATGTCTAAGTGTCCCATATCTCGGCGTGGGCGGCACCCATTTGTAGCGCCGCCCGTCCGCACTGTCACCGGGCGGACCGGACGTAGGAACCTGGAATGACCCTCTCCACCCGCATCTTCGCACTGACGTTCATGATCGCGGCAATCGCGCTCGGCGGGCTGACCATCAGCATCATTGCGCAATCCCGCGATACATTCCGCGATCTTTCCCTTGAGCGACTGTCGGACGGAGTGGGTCGCGAGGCCGCCCTTCTACAGAACCATCTTGATTTGCTGGTGGGTGATGCCGTGTTCCTGGCAGCCACTGATACGGTCGAAGCGATCGTCAACGGCGATCCCGTTGCAATCAGCACGACGGAACAGAAGGAGCGGCTGGCCCGCGTCTTTCAGACCGTCATGCGGCAACGGCCGCCCTACACCCAGATCCGCCTGGTCAGCCTGGACGACCAGGGGATGGAACTCGTGCGCGTAAATCGTACGGACACCGGCGTGACCGTAGTTCAACAACAGGATCTTCAGGCAAAGCGGGACCGATATTACCTGAACGAACTGGCGCGCCTACAGCCGGGTGATACCTACCTCTCCGATGTGGATTTGAACCGCGAGCACGGCGTTATTCAGGAACCCCATCAGCCGGTCTTCCGTATCGGCGTTCCAGTGTTCGACCGCATCGGCCGCCGTTTTGGCGCAATCCTCATCAATATCGACTTCGACCGCTTCCTCGGGGACATTGTTGCATCTGGAGAGAACACGTTCTTCGTTACCAACGGGCGCGGCGACTACCTGCGCCACCCGGATCGGGCGAAGGAGTTTCGCTTTGAATTCGGGGAGGAAGCCGGCTTGACCGGAGATCTGCTCAGCGAGGAACAGGTGGGCGCGTGGCACGCCGAAGGCGGTTCCTTTCAGTATTATGATTACGATCAAAAGCGTGCCGTGGCGGTGGACAGGATTCGTCTCCCCGAAGCTGTTGTGACCGTGGATGATGAGTACCTGCTGATCGGAGCCACCGCCTCGCTCGCGAGCCTTGAAGCCGAATACGACATATTCCGGAATGCGCTGCTTGCCTCGGTCCTGGTGGTCGGATCGCTCATGGCCGCCGGCTTGAGCATCACGACGTACCGTTTTATGCGGCCCATCAGCCGCATGGTCAGAACGGCTGATCGGATAGCCGATGGCGAAAGGGATGTCGCACTGCCCAAGACGAGTGGCGAGATTGGCCTCCTGGCGTCGAGCCTGGAGCGGATGCTCGCTGCTCTCCGCCGCGCGGCCAAGACCGAGGAACTGGCCTCCATGGGGCGGATGGCGAGCATGATCGCGCACGATCTTCGCAACGCTCTTTCGGCCATCAAGATGAACCTTCAAATTCTCAGGCGACGCGGCCTGGAGACCGATGAGCGCATGTCGAAACACTGCACCATCGCCCTCGACCAGGTCACGTACATGGAGCACGTGCTGAACGACATGCTCATCTTCGCCAAACCGGGCTCGCTGGATCTTCAGTGGACCGGCCTCGGTGAGATCATCCACACCGCCGTCCTCTCGATGCTGCCGGCCATTGACGAGAAGCGCCTGTACCTGAAGGTACCGAACCTTGACACCCTGCCGACCCTGCGGGCAGATCGGATAAAAATAATCCGGGTCATGCAAAATCTCCTGGAGAATGCCGTTCAGGCTGCGCCCGAGGGTTCGAAGGTGGAAATCAGAGCCGGGACGTATCCCGCCAACGATGCTTCCAGCCATGACGGCGCACCGCTCGTTATTATATCTGTGATAGACCAGGGACCTGGTGTCGACCCGCACGATCGAACCCACATCTTCGAGCCGTTCTTTACGACCAAGGCCAAGGGCACGGGCCTCGGTCTTGCCATTGTCAAGCGGATCATCGACGAGCACGGCGGTCACATCTCGGTCGCCGAAGACGCAGGTCACGGCACCGTCATGCAACTACAGCTCCCCCTCAACGGCCCCTCCACCGATCCTCTGGAGGCTGTTGCAAGCGGCGGCGGTGCGACGGTGTCGCCTGAACCGGCCGTCGCACAAGGCTACCTAACTGAAGACCTGTGATCGGTCCTCAACGCCTTCGTGACTCGCCGACCCGCTAGTAGACCAAACCCTTGCCGCTAAGCGACCCTGAAGGGCTCCTATGTCCAAATGACCTGCCCCACAAAGCGCGTCCGCTGAAGGCAGAAGTCCTGCGATATTGCGTCGCTCGCCGGATCCCCGTTTGGTATTCTGAGTGCATTGGGCGCCTCGGCCGCCGGAGGATTCGTTATGGAAGACCGAATAGCTGCCATCCTGGAGGGACACCTGTCCCCGGACAACCTCTCCGCTGAAGAACATGACGTGTGGCTCAAGGCGTTCAACGAGAAAGTGATTCGGCCGACTACTGAGGAGAAAGAGTTCTTCGCCGACCGGCGACGCCGCCGAGTCGGCGTCGGCCTAAGCGATCAAGGAACCCTCATTTCGGCAAACTGTATGCCGGCAGTTCCGAACAGCGAAGAATAGCAGGGCCGGCCCCACCACCTCTCGCGCGGACATTTTGCGGGGGCTGCGGCTGCTGCCTTCACCGGCACCTCCGGATCCGGAGGTGCCGGTGAAGGCACGCGCCCATTAACTGCAAACGTCTGTCGCACTCACCAAACGACACCAATCAGAGTTTCGCAAGAACGCTGTCACAGAGGGCAGACGTCCCGCGCACGCTACGTCCTGACAGCGGTCCAGAAAATTTTCTCTCATTTTTCAGAACGCGCATATCTCGAAGAGGGCACCTGATCTGAAAGGAGTTTACCGTGCCCCTGGACTACCACTCCGACACCCTCTCGGACCCCGTTTTTTCCGATGCATCGGTGCCGGCGAGAAAGCCGCGCAACACACGACCGCCCTCGCGCTTTTGGACCGACGAGGAGCTGGCGTCCAGGCTGGGAAAGAGCCCGACATGGCTGCGCCAGAACCGCCGATATCTTGAGTCTCAGGGGATGCCGAGGCGCGACGAGCTCTTCGGCTACGACAGCGTCGCCATCGAGCATTGGCTTGACGTGCGGGCAGGTCTGCGGGAACCGCCGCTTGAAGACGAGACGCAGAAGGCGCTCGAACTCATCCGCGCCGGCAAACCTTGAACATGGCAGGCGCCAGGCGAAGAGCTGCTTGCGAGCCTGCCCATACCCCTTTATATCCTCGGTACGGGCTATCCGGCACCATCCAGAACGTTGGTGCCGGCGGCGCCCCCATTCCAGCTCTCCGGCCTTTCGGCCGGATGGAAAAGGCGTAACGACAACCTTCGCTGCGTATCGCAGCTCATGGGAAAAATACCGGAGGCAACAGAGCTCCCTCCGGTAATGCGTTGGGCTCGCATCGTCAGGGCCTCGCCATGAGCCACGGTCGCAGTTTTCAACCGGTTCGCCGAACCGGGAAGGATTGTTGTGACCTGTAGACGCCTTTTGGCTCGCGGCTCGCGGGCTCTGTTCGTTGCCCTCGCCATCATTCCCGCTGTCTGCAGCGCTCTTCCTCCGGGGAGGACGTTGTAATGGGCAAGCGGCGAACGGTTAGGCCGCGCACGCAGCGCGGAAAAGACAAGATCCGGTATGTCCAGACACGCGTAAACGCGGACGGCTCCGTAAGGTACTACTGGGTCCGCCGTGGCTACAAAAGCAGGCGACTTCCGGACGACCCCGCCTTGCGCGCAAGGGAAGCGATCCGGCTGAACGAGGCTGCGGTGTAGCGCGACAATTAGGAAGGCCGGTGGGCGTCAACTACGATGGCCGGTCGCCGTGATGGGATGACGATGGTGGCGCCGCGCAGCGGCGCCGGCAAGTCTAATTGTCGCCGGTCTCCGATGTAGTTGTCGCCGGGCGACAATTATCCGCGTCGGTAGTTGTCGCGGATGGTGCGGCGTCCCTGCCGACCGCGGTTCGGCGCCGGTAGCTCTCGACGTTCAACTCGAAGATCGTGGCGTGGTGGACCAGCCTGTCGATGGCGGCGATGGTCATGGCCTTGTCAGGAAAGATCCGGTCCCACTGGCCGAACGGCTGGTTGGCCGTGATCAAGAGCGACCGTCGCTCGTAGCGGGCGGCGATCAACTCGAACAGGACGCTGGTCTCGGCCTGGCTCTTTTCGACGTAGGACAGGTCGTCGAGGATCAGCAGGTCGTACTTGTCCAGCTTGTCGATGGCGCTCGCCAGGGCGAGGTCCTGCCGGGCCGTCTGGAGGCGCTGGACGAGATCGGTCGTCCTGGTGAACAGGACGCGGAACCCGTTGTCGATGAGCGTGTGGCCGAGGGCGGCGCTGAGGTGGGTCTTCCCGCCGCCGGGCGGACCGAAGAACAGCAGGTTCTTGCCCTGGTCCAGCCAGCCGTCGCCGGCAGCGAGCGCCATGACGTGGGCCTTGCTGACCATCGGCACCGCCGAGAAGTCGAAGGTGTCGAGGGTCTTGCCCGAAGGCAGCCTGGCCGCCACGAGGTGCCGCTGGATGCGCCGGCGCTCCCGTTCCGCGAGTTCGAGTTCAGCCAGCGTCGCCAGGAAACGGCTGGCGGGCCAGCCTTCCATGTCGGCGCGCTCGGCGAATTCCTCCCAGAACTGCTTGATGGTCGGCAGCCGCAACTCGGTGAGGAGCAGCGGCAGCTTGGCGATGTCAACCGAGATGCTCATCGGCCGGCTCCCGCGACGAGGATGTCGTAATCCGATGCCGACGGCAGCGCCACCGTCACGTTCGGGATCGTGCCGCCGCTAACCGGGAAGGTCATCCGCAGAAGGGCCAGGTCGGGAAGCCGTCCGTGGTCGAGATCCTCGCCCAGTCGCCGTGCCAGATCCGCCTCGCAGCCGGCGTCGTGCGCCAGGGCCAGTAGGCCGACCATGGTCCGGCAGGCGACGCGCGGGTCCATGGAGGCCATCATGGCATCCCAGGCCCGCCGGTATTCGGTCCGGGGGAACAGGTGGTCCCGGTAGACCAGGTTCTGGAAGGCCTGGGGCTTGCGTCGCAAGCTGTGGATGACGTGGCGGTAGTTGACGACGTAGCCATGGCCGTTGCCGGAGGGCGCGCGACCGCGTGGCAGGGTCAGAACGGGGGTGCCGCCGAGGAAGCCTTCAAGCCGGTCGTCGTGGATGCGCAGGCGGAGATGGTGGCCGATGAACTGCGACGGCGCCGTGTAAAAGACCCGGCGCAGGACGAAGCCGCCGGCGCTGGTCACCAGCACCCGGGCCTCTTCGTAATCCATCGTCCGGCGCGGCGGCAGGCTGCGGAGAACCGGCTTCTCGACGGCCAGCATCTCGCGGCGACGGGCATTGGCCCGCCCCACCACCTCGGCGACGAAGCGGCGGTAGGCCTCCAGATCAGGGAAGTCCCGGCTCCCGCGCAGCAGAAGGGCCTGGTCGAGAGCCCTCTTGAGGTGGCCGTTCCGGCTCTCGATAGCGCCGTTCTCGTGGGCGACGCCGCGGTTGTTGCGGCTCGCGACCATGCCGTAGTGGTCACAGAGACCTTGATGACGCTCCGTCATGTCCCGGGCGGCCTCCTTGTCGAGGTTCCGGAAGGCAGCCGACAGGCTGTCGGTGCGATGTTCGGCCGGGACACCGCCGAGGGACCACAGGGCGTTCTGGAGACCGGCGGCCAAGGCGATGAAGCTCTCGCCGCCCAGCACCACCTCGGCGTACTCCCAGCCCGAGTAGGCCAGGGTGAAATGGTAGAGCCGGTGCGCGAGCGGCGCCCCGTTGATGATCACCGCCAGCTCGGCGGCATCGGTGAAGTCCGACAAGGCCATCCGGCCGGGCGGGTTGGCCTGGCGAAAGATGACCTCCTTCTCCGGCCCCTTCAGCGCGCGCCATTCCCGAATCCGGCGCTCCAGGGTCCGCCGGCGCGACGGCCAATTCTGATCCGGATAGCGCCGCTCCAGCTCCTCGAAGATGGTGACCGCCTTCAGGCCGGGCGCGCCCTCCAGCATCGGCAGGATGTCCGTCTCCCAGACGTCCTCCAGCGGATCCTCGCGGGTGCGCCAGTGGCGATGATCCCGTTTCTGGGAAGGAAGGCGCGGGTCCCGGTCGATCCGCCGGGCCGTCCTCTCGCTGAACCCGGCCTTCGCGGCCGCGACTCGCTGCGTGTGTTGTCCTCGGTGCTTCATGTAGAGTTTCACCTGATGGTCCGTGATGTGGGTTCCAGGCACCGGCGGTCTCTTCTTGGTCGTTGAGAACCGCCAGTGTCTCCCATCACGGCCGTCGGCGGGGTCTATGAAGACCGCGCACCGCAGGGGGCGACCTCCGGCCGGGCTACGCCCGCCCTACGGTCACCCCCTGCGGCCATCGTAATTGTCGGCAGAGCGGCCATCCTGGTTGTCGCTGGGCACTGCGGACTCCCCTGAACCCCAGGACGGCACTGTGAAGCACGGCACGATCGCCTGGCTCGTCCGTGAGTACATGGCGAATACCCGCGAGATCGGCCGGGCGAAGCCGTACGAAGAACTCGCGAAACAGACGAAGGCGAATTACAAGAGATTTCTGAATGATTTCGTCGACAGATTCGGGAGCCTGCGGATTGCCTCGTTCACACGCCCTGTGATCGTCAATTACTATCTCAGCACGCCCAAAGGATCTCGAGCCACCTGCCAGGCGGTTCTCGGGAATCTTTTCAGCTTTGCGTACAACCAAGGAATCGTCGACGTACCAAACAAAGCAGCCGAGCTCGGCGCAAGAAAGGGCAGGCCAAGAAAACAATACTGGCACCCAGATGATATGGAAGCCATTCGCATTGCCTGCACCAAGCACAGAGAGGGCGATGCCGTCTGGGATGGCATCCAATTGACTCTCTACACGGCGCAACGGGTGAGCGATGGCCTGAGCTTTCGCCGATCGCACATGGTCGGGCGAATCTGGGAATTCCAGCAACAGAAAACGCGCAAGGAAATGTCGATCCCGATTCATAAGGAACTGGACCGCATTATCGAAGCCGCAAGAGCCGATGGGCGCGATCACCTCGTTGCATCCAGCACCGGCAAGCGGGTGCCTTACAAGACGTTCGAGGATTGGTTTCGACAAATCCGGGATCTGGCTGAGCGTCCGCATCTCCAACTCCGGGATCTCCGACGGACGGCCGCCACCACGCTGAAGAATCTCGGGATGGATGATGACAGCATCATCGCCATGACCGGCCACACGAAGAAGTCGTTCGAGGAGATGATGCGCGAGGTCTACGTCGTGAGAACGCCGGAGCAAGCTCAGCCTGCGATCGACGCCTGGGAACGGCGCGTCGATGCGGACCAAGCGGCAGTTCCGGATTGTGAGACTGAAGAGTCCACATAAAGCACCGGCGGGAGGCAGCGTCGTCGCATACACGTCGATATTGAAGGGCGCGGATCGGGATGAGGACAGACCTCATCCCGGTCTTCTGATTCTGGCCCTCGCGTTCGCATCAGGATATGGGAGAGTATGTCGCACGGGCCGCCAGACCGGTCCTCCGGACCGCCGAAAAAACCGTTTCGAAGCCGATACAGTGCAACGCGTTGCAAAAATCACGGAGTTTCCCCCGCCGATGACCACCGCCCTCTCCTACCCCGACGCGCTGATCCGCAAGGTTCTTCAAGGCACTAAGACCATCGCCATGGTGGGTGCCAGCACCAACTGGAACCGGCCCAGCTACTTCGTCATGAAGTACCTGCAGGAGAAGGGCTATCGCGTCATTCCGGTCAACCCGGGCGCCGCCGGGCAGGAGCTGCTGGGCGAGGCGGTCTATCCCGACCTCAAGTCCATCCCCGAGCCCGTGGACATGGTCGACATCTTCCGCCGGCCCGACCATGTGCCGCCCATCGTGGACGAGGCCATCGAGATCGGCGCCAGGTCCGTCTGGATGCAGCTCGGCGTCGTCAACGAGGAAGCCGCGCAGCGGGCCGAGGCCGCCGGGCTGACCGTCATCATGGACCGCTGCCCCAAGATCGAATTCGGGCGCCTGGGCGGCGAACTTTCGTGGCAGGGCGTCAACTCGGGCATCGTGTCGTCCAAACCCCGCCGCGCCCCCGCCAGCGGCACGCCGGCGCCCAAGGCCGACGCCGCGCAGGGCCCGCAGCGGGAATACGGCTTCGAGACCCGCGCCATCCACGCCGGATCGGCCCCCGACCCGACCACCGGCGCGCGCACCACGCCCATCTACCAGACGACATCGTACGTGTTCGACGATGCCGATCACGCCGCCAACCTGTTCAACCTGCACACCTTCGGCTACATCTACTCGCGCCTGACCAACCCCACCGTCAGCGTGCTGGAGGAGCGGGTCGCCAGCCTGGAAGGCGGCCGGGCCGCACTGTGCTGCGCCTCGGGCCATGCCGCGCAGTTCCTTACCTTCTTCACGCTGCTGGAGCCGGGCGACGAGTTCGTCGCCTCGCGGAACCTCTACGGCGGGTCCATCACCCAGTTCGGACTGTCGTTCAAGAAGCTGGGCTGGACTTGCCACTTCGTCGACCCGACCGACCCCGAGAACTTCCGCAAGGCGCTGACGCCCAAGTGCAAGGCCATCTTCCTGGAGGCGCTCGCCAATCCCGGCGGCATCGTGGTGGACGTGGAAGCCGTGGCGAAGATCGCCGACGAGGCCGGCATTCCGCTCATCGTCGACAACACCATGGCGACCCCCTACCTGATGCGCCCCATGGAGTACGGCGCCGACCTGGTGGTGCACTCCACCACCAAGTTCCTGGGCGGCCACGGCAACGCGGTCGGCGGCGCGATCGTGGAAAGCGGCAAGTTCGACTGGGCGCGCAACGACAAGTTCCCGTCGCTGGCGAAGCCCGAGCCCGCCTATCACGGCCTGACCTTCTACGAGACCTTCGGCGACTTCGCCTTCACCACCAAGGCCCGCGCCGTCGCGCTGCGCGATTTCGGCCCGTCGCTGTCGCCACAGAACGCCTTCCTGACCATCACGGGCATCGAAACCCTGCACGTCCGCATGCAGCGCCACTGCGAGAACGCCCAGAAGGTCGCGGAATACCTGGAAGATCACCCGCAGGTGGCGTGGGTGAGCTATCCCGGCCTGTCCTCCAGCACGTTCAAGGGCCTGGTGGAGAAGTACCTGCCCAAGGGCTGCGGCGCGGTGTTCACCTTCGGCGTGAAGGGCGGATACGAGGTCGGCCGCCGCGTGGTGGAAGGAACGGAGGTGTTCAGCCACCTCGCCAACATCGGCGACACGCGCTCGCTGATCCTGCACCCGGCATCCACCACCCACCGCCAGCTGACGGAAGAGCAGCAGATCGCCGCCGGCGCGGGGCCGGACACCATCCGCCTGTCCATCGGCCTGGAGACGGTCGACGACCTGATCGCCGACCTGGACGCGGCGCTGACGGCGGCGGCTTCGTAACGGGCCACCGCTCCTTAGTGCAGGTCGGGCAGATAGAAGGTGGTGAACGGCGTGCGGTAATGGACGGCGGCGGCGAAGCTGTCGCGCAGGAGCGTCGCCAGCGCCGGCTGGCGGGCCATCTGCCCGGCGATGGTTTCCGCCAGCCGCCGCGCCTCGTCCACCAGATCCCGCTCGCACTGGCCGTCCTCGGTGGTGAAGGCAGTGTCCAGAAGCTCGTCGATGGCGGCATGACAGCGGGCCACGGGTTCGCGGGCGGTGTCCAGGCTCCGGCAGCGCGCCATGAGCGCCTCCACCTTCAGGCGGCGGAACTCGTGGCGGTAGTCACGGTAGCTCCCCATGCAGGGCCTCCCTGTTGGCCGCACGCCCGGCCGGGCGAGCGAAACGGATACGGGAGTCATTTCACCCGGCAGTCGTGTCCAGCGTCAATTACCCCTGACGGCGAGGCTTCCACAGGCCTGGAAACGCAGGTGCCTCAAGGCCTTCGCGGCCGAAGGGGGTAGAGGCACGGGCAGGGAAAAGAGGCACCGCCCGCGCTGGATGGAGTCGCAGTGTCCCCTATTCCCACTCCATCTGCATGTAGACCTGCTGGGCATTGCGGCCGCCAATCTCGTCCGCCACGGCAAGATGGGACCAGTCGCTCTGGTCGACGGCGACGGCGGCGTTCGCATCCCCGCCCTCCTCCAGCACCGTGCCGACCTGCTCGCGCAGGTGAGCGAGGTAGTCGCGCGTCTGTCGGGTCGCCTTCGCCAGATCGCCGGGCGCGCCGTGGCCGGGAACGATCACCGCCGGATCGTGCGCGGCCAGGGCGTCGAAGGCTTCCAGCCAACTGCGCGAGTCCGACTGCGGTCCGACGCCCAGCATGCGGTCCATGTAGACGATGTCGCCGGAAAACAGCACCCGCTGTTCCGGCAGCCAGACGAACGCATCGCCCGGCGTGTGCGCGGGACCGGCGTGATGGAGCACCAGCGGAACGCCGCCGACCGTCGTCTCCAGCGTGTCGGAGAACGTGGCGTCGGCGTGCGACAGGTCGGTGCCCGCGATGACGTCCTCGCCGATCAGCCGGCGCATGGTGGCGTACTGCGCATCGGACCGGTCGCGCTGGTCGGCGACGGCGGCCTCCGACGCGATGACGGTCGCGCCGCGCGTCTGGAACCAGGCGTTGCCGAACCAGCGGTGATCCTGGCCGCCGGTGTTGATGACGGTCGTCACCGGCTTGTCGGTCACGGTCGCCACGGCGTCGGCGATTTCCTCGGCGCCGGCGGCGCTGCCGCCGCTGTCGATCAGCACCACGCCGTCGTCGGTGACGATGGCGCCGAAGGTGGCGTTGTTGCCCAGGTTTTCGGGCGAGCGCTGCTCCAAGGGGCCGACGAGCGCATAGACGCCCTCGGCCACCTCCTCCACGTCCAGCGCGGCGGCCGGCGTCGTCAGCAGAACGCCGGCCGCAAGCGCGGCACCGATGATGGTGTTTCGCAAGCCTGTCATGCCAAGCCTCCCCGTATCGTTCTTGTCGATGAGAGGAGACAGTGTAGCGGAAACGGCCTGCTATATCCGTATTTTCTGATATTAGATGGCCCGGTCACTCCTCCACGTCGATGACCAGCAGCAGGTCCTTGGCCTCCACCTGCGATCCGGCGCCGGCGACGACCTTCTCGACCGTGCCCGAGACCTCGGCGTGCAGGCTGGTTTCCATCTTCATGGCTTCCAGCGTCACCAGCAGGTCGCCCGGCGTCACCTTCTGGCCGGCCGAGACCGCGACGGTGGACACCAGCCCCGGCATGGGCGCGGCGAGGTGGCCGGGGTTGTTCTCGTCGGCCTTGGGCCGGGCGGTGGCGTCGCCCTTGCCGGCCTCTTTCACCCGCACCGTGCGCGGCTGACCGTTCAACTCGAAGAACACCAGCCGAGAGCCGTCCTCGTGCAATTCGCCGACCGCCTGACAGCGGATGACCAGCGTCTTGCCGGGCTCCAGGTTCACCGACACTTCCTGCCCGGTGCCCATGCCGTAGAAGAAGACCTCCGTCGGCAGCACGCTGGTATCACCGAACTCTTCCCGATGGGCGGCGAAAGTGTCGTAGACCTGCGGGTACATGAGGCGCGAAGCCAGGTCGGCCTCCGTCGCGCCCTCCTCCAGCTTGGCGCGCTCGGCGTCCAGGTCCACCGGCGGAAGCTCCGCACCCGGTCGGTCGTGGCGCGGGGCCTCGTCCTTCAGGACCTTCTTCTGAAGCTCTTTCGGGAAGCCGCCCGGCGGATGGCCAAGGTCGCCCCGGAACAGCGAGATCACGCTGTCGGGGAAGCTGATGTCCTTCTCGGGGCTAAGCACGTCCTCGCGCGTCAGGCCGCCGGTGACCATGGTCAGCGCCATGTCGCCGACCACCTTGGAGGTAGGGGTGACCTTGACGATGTCGCCGAACATCTCGTTGACCTCGGCATAGGCGCGGGAGACCTCGGGCCAGCGGTCGTCGCCGATGCCCAAGGACCGCGCCTGTTCGCGCAGGTTGGTGTATTGGCCGCCCGGCATCTCGTGGCGGTAGACGTCGGACGTGCCGGAGCGGATGTCGCTCTCGAACGGCCAGTAGAGGCGGCGCGCCTGCTCCCAGTAGGTGCTCATCTGGCGCAGCACGGGGGCCGGCAGGCCGGTGTCGCGCGCGTGCCCCCGGAAGCAGGCCGCGAGCGAGCCCAGGTTTGGCTGGCTGGTCAGGCCGGACATGCTGTCGATGGCGCCGTCCAGCGCATCCACCCCCGCTTCTGCCGCCGCCATGAGCGACGCCGCGCCGAAGCCCGAGGTATCGTGCATGTGGAAGTGGATGGGGATGCCGACCTCCTGCTTCAGCGTCGACACCAGCTTGCGGGCGGCGAAGGGCTTGCAGACGCCGGCCATGTCCTTGATGCCCAGCACATGGGCGCCCATGCGCTCCAGCTCCTTGGCGATGTCGACGTAGTATTTCAGGTCGTACTTGTGGCGGGCCGGGTCGTCGATGTCGCCCGTGTAGCAGACGGCGGCCTCGCAGATCTTGCCCGTTTCGCGCACGGCATCCATGGCGACACCCATGTTCTCCGTCCAGTTCAGGCTGTCGAAGACGCGGAAGACGTCGATGCCGTTGTCCGCCGCCTGATGGACGAAGTGGCGCACCACGTTGTCCGGATAGTTGGTGTAGCCGACGGCATTGGAGGCGCGCAGCAGCATTTGAAGGAGGATATTGGGCACGAGCCGGCGGATTTCCCGCAGGCGCTCCCACGGGTCTTCCTGGAGGAAGCGCATGGAGACGTCGAAGGTCGCCCCGCCCCAGCACTCCAGGCTGAACAGTTGCGGCAGGCCGCGCGCGTACAGGGGGGCGGCGTCCATCATCTCGAAGCTGCGCATGCGGGTCGCCAGAAGCGACTGGTGGGCATCGCGCAGGGTGGTGTCGGTGACCAGCAGGCGAGTTTCCGCCTTCATCCACTCGGCGAACTTTTCCGGTCCCATCTCATCGAGCAACTGCTTGGTGCCGGCCGGCGGCTCCTGCGGCAGATCGGGGCCCGGCACCGGAGCGTGCGGCTGCGGCGGGATGGTGTCGGGCAGCTTGCGGCCCTTCATCTCGGGGTTGCCGTTGACGATGACCTCGCCGATGAACTTGAGCAGCTTGGTCGCGCGGTCGCGCCGGGCGGGATGCTCCAGTAGCTCGGGCGTTTCGTCGATGAAGCGCGTCGTCACCTCGCCGGCCAGGAAGGTGGGGTGCATGACCACGGCTTCCAGGAACGGCAGGTTGGTGGCGACGCCGCGGATACGGAACTCCCGCAGCGCGCGGTCCATGCGCTTGGCGGCCTCCACCGGCGTCGGCCCCCAGGCGGTGACCTTCTCCAGCAGGCTGTCGTAGTAGCGGGTGATGACGGCGCCGGAATAGGCCGTGCCGCCGTCCAGCCGGATGCCGAAGCCCGTCGCCCCGCGATAGGCGGTGATGCGGCCGTAGTCGGGGATGAAGTTCTGGTCCGGGTCCTCGGTGGTGACGCGGCATTGCAAAGCGTGGCCGTTCAGGCGGATGTCCTCTTGCGCCGGCACGCCGCTTTCCTCGGGCACGCCGATGCGGGCACCCTGGGCGATGAGGATCTGGGCCTTGACGATGTCGATGCCGGTGACCTGCTCGGTGACCGTGTGTTCCACCTGGACGCGGGGGTTGACCTCGATGAAGTAGAAGGCGCCGGTCTCGGCGTCCATCAGGAATTCCACCGTGCCGGCGCCGGAATAGCCGCAATGCCGCACCAGCCGCAGGCCGGCGGCGCACAGGTCCTTGCGCTGCTCGGGCGACAGGTAGGGCGCGGGCGCGCGCTCCACGACCTTCTGATTGCGGCGCTGGACGGAGCAATCCCGCTCGAACAGGTGCACGGTGGTGCCGTGGGTGTCGCCCAGCACCTGCACCTCCACATGGCGGGCGCGGCGGACGAGCTTTTCCAGGTACACCTCGTCGTTGCCGAAGGCGGCCTTGGCCTCGCGCTTTGCCTCGGTGACGCGGCGGGGAAGCTCCTCGGCGCTTTCCACCACGCGCATTCCGCGGCCGCCACCGCCCCAACTGGCCTTCAGCATGAGCGGATAACCGACAGCCTCCGCCAGTTTCGCGCATTCGTCCATGTCGTCGGGCAGCGCGGGCGTGGCGGGCACGACAGGCACCCCGGCCTCCTCCGCCAGCGTGCGGGCGGAAACCTTGTTGCCCAGGCTGCGCATGACGCCGGGGTCGGGGCCGATGAAGGTGATGCCGGCCGCGGCACAGGCGTCGGCGAAATCGGGGTTCTCCGACAGGAATCCGTAGCCGGGGTGGATGGCGTCCACCTTGGCTTCCTTGGCGATGCGCAGGATGTCGTCGATGTCCAGGTAGGCAAGCACAGGCCCTTTGCCCTCGCCCACCAGATAGCTTTCGTCGGCCTTGAAGCGGTGCAGGCCCAGGCGGTCCTCGTGGGCGTAGATGGCGACGGTGCCGATGCCAAGCTCGGTGGCGGCGCGGAAGACGCGGATGGCGATCTCGCCGCGGTTGGCGACCAGCAGGCGCTTGAAGGGGCGGGGCGCGGCGGCGGCGTGAGCGGCGGACGGGGCGTCGGTCATGGAGCGTCGATCCTCGCGTCTGGGGTGGGGGCGGACGGCACAGCGGCACGGCGACGTCGTTCGATTGTCGGGCTTTGTAGCACATCTGGCCCCGCCCCGGCTGCGTCAAGTGGCGCCTGCGACCAAGGGCGGAGCGTTCCTTGCGCCAAAGCCGCACGACCATGAAAAATTCCGGGTTCCTCTCGCGCCCGTGAAGAGTCACACTGCCGTCGGGGGAAAGGTGTGGGGGAAACGAACAGGTGAACAGGCGCGGCACCCGTTTTCATCTCGGGGCCGAACGACGCTGGCTCATGCTGCTTGTTGCGGCGGTGCTGGCGCCACTGGCGGCCTTCCAGGCGCTGCACATGGGCGAGCAGCGCGCGGTTCTGGAATCGCACGAACACGTCTCGCTCGACGGCATCGCCCGGCACATCGGCGACCGGCTGGAGCTGGAGCTG
The DNA here is from genome assembly GCF_044803115.1 of Caenispirillum salinarum. Classification (GTDB taxonomy): domain Bacteria; phylum Pseudomonadota; class Alphaproteobacteria; order Rhodospirillales; family Rhodospirillaceae; genus Caenispirillum; species Caenispirillum salinarum_A. The sequence goes on from NZ_CP085224.1 coordinate 3,484,736, forward strand.
ACCACCGCCGCACGCCTGCTGGAGAGCCTGTCGACCCTGCCGCAGTTGTCCAGCCCCTACGCCGACGGCTGCGCCAGTGCGCTGGTCGGCATCCATGCGGGCCAACCGCATTACACCAACTTCTCCGTCGTCGACGCCACGCGCCATGTGGTGTGCAGTTCCGGCCCCCTGCCCGAGCCGGTGGACGTCAGCGGGTCGGAGAACATTCAGGCCGCCTTCGCCAGCGGGGGCCTGGGCCTGAGCGATTTCAAGACGGGCCTGCTGACCGGAAAGCCGGTCATCGTCCTGTCCCACCCCCTGTTCGGCCCGCGCGAGGATGCGGCCGGCCTGGCCCCGGGGGCGCAGGCCGTGCTGACGCGGCGGCAGGTGATCGGCACGCTGAACACCGGCCTCAGCCTGGACTGGCTGCAGCATATGCTGGAGCGTCGCCCCCTGCCCGACGGCACTCGGGTGACGGTGATGGCGCGCGACGGCCTGGTGCTGGCCTCCTCGGACCCCGAGCGGCCGCCGGGCTTTCGCGTCTCGCCGGCGGACCTGCGGCTTGCCACCACCGCCCTTGCCCTCAAGACCCACCCCGACCCGGACCACGAGACCGCCCGACACCGTGGCGAGGGTTTCCTGTCGGTTCACCAGGTCGGGGGCCTGCCCAGCGGTGCCGTGGTGACGGTGGAGCGCTCCGCCGCCGCCGCACTCGGCTCGGTCGATCGGCTGGCGCAATGGTGGCTGCTGGCCTTCGCCGCGCTGGCGGCGGTGTCGCTCGGCACCGTATACCTGATCGTCAACCACCTGGTGCTCAAGCGCCTGGACCACCTGTCGGACACCGCGCGGGGCTACGCGCGCGGCAACTACGACGGCCAGGCGGACATCTGGGGCGACAACAGCGGCCTGTCGGCACTCGGCCGCGATCTGGACGGCATGGCCGCCGACCTGGGCGCGCGCGAGCGGTCCCTGCGCAACGCGCTGGAAGACATGACCCGCGCGCGGGCCGAGACGGCGCGCTTCGCCTACATCGCCGCCCACGACCTGCAGGAGCCCCTGCGCGCCATCGGCGGCTTCACGCGCCTCCTGGAAAAGCGCCTCGGCCCCGTCGTGGCCGAGGACGAGACGGCGCAGGGCTACATGGGCCGGATCGTCGCCGCCGCCGAGCGCATGCGGATCATGTTCAAGGAACTGATGGACTACGCGGTGATGGACAGCGGCGAGCGCCGTCGCGAGTCCGTGGACATGGAAACCGTCGCCCGCCGCGCGGCCCTGCACCATCCCGATGCCGACATCCGTATCGGGCGGCTGCCCGTTGTGGCGGGCGATCCGCGTCAGTTGCAGCGGCTGATGGACCAGTTGATGGAGAACGCGGCCACCCACGGCCGCGAGGCCGACGCCGAAAAGCCGCCGATGATCGCCGTCTCGGCCCAGCGCCGCGGCGCGGTGTGGGAGATCTCGGTGCGCGATGACGGCCCCGGCATCCCCCCGCGCGACCGGGAAGCCGTTTTCCATCTGTTCAAGACGTTGAAAGGACGCGATAATTCCCCCGGCAGTGGTGTCGGCCTGCCCATGGCCCGCCGCATTGCCGAGTTGCACGGGGGCCGTATGTGGATTTCCGCCGATGCCGAGCGGGGCTGCGACGTCCGTTTCACCCTGTGCGCCCGTCCACCCGCAGACGGCTCCGCCCCCGGCAGCGGCGCCGAGCCCGGATCGACCTCTCAAGACGGAGTTGCCGCCGCATGAACGCCCAGCCCCTGTTCCTTCTGGTCGAGGACAACCGGGACGACGCGGAATTGACCCGCGAGGCCCTGAAGGAAGCCGATCCGCGGGTGACCCTGGAATGGGCGCGCGACGGCGAGGAATGCCTGGAATACCTGCGCAGCGACAAGCCCGAGCCCGACCTGATCCTGCTGGACCTGAACATGCCGCGCATGGACGGCCGCGAGGCGCTGCGTGAGATCAAGGGAAACGAGGCGTGGCGCCACATCCCGGTGGTCATCCTGACCACGTCGGAGGCCGAGGCGGACGTGATGGAAAGCTACCGGCACTTCGCCAACGCCTACATGGTCAAGCCCATCACCATCGACGACCTGATCGACATCATGACCCAGCTGTCCACCTTCTGGCTCAACAGCTTCGTGCGCCGGCCGGCCGCCATCTGACGCAAGTGCTGCCTCAGCGCGTCAGCGCCGCGAACAGCGTCGGCAGCTTTTCCGGCAGGCGCTGGACGTGGTCCACCACGGTGTAGGCGTTGCCGCCGAAGATGCGTGCGACGTACTGGTCGGCCAGCGGGTCCAGGCTCAGGCAGTAGGGCGCGATGCCCGCCGCCCGCAGGTCCTCCACCGCATTGCGGGCGTCGTGGCGCAGGTATTGCGGGTCGCGCTCGTCAATGTCGGCGGGCTCTCCGTCCGTCAGCACCAACAGCAGCTTGTGCTTTTCCGCACGCCGGCGCAGGTGTCGCCCTGCGTGACGCATGGCCGCACCCATGCGGGTGGAGAGCCCCCCGCGCATCCCCGCCAGACGGCTCTTGGCCTCGACCTCGAAGGGCTGGTCGAAGTCCTTGAAGCGGGTGTACCGCACGTCGTGCCGACCGTCGGAGGCGAAGCCGTGAATGGCGAAGGGGTCACCGATGCCGTCCACCGCCGTCGCCACCAGCGCACAGGCCTCGCGCGTCAGGTCCAGCACCGTGCGCCCCTCCCTGCCCTCGCCGTCCTCCTCCCCGCGCACGGGGTCGTTGGTGGACTCCGACAGGTCCAGCAGCACCAGGGCGCAGAGATCGCGCCGGTTGATGACCCAGCGCTGGGTGATGCGCGGGTCCGGGTCGCGGCCGAGGCGCAGCATCACCATGGCGTCCACGGCGGCGTTAATGTCCAGGTCATCGCCATCCTCCAGCCGCCGTTGCCGCACGATGCCCTGGGGCCGCAGGCGGTCGACGATCTGGCGGATGCGGTGGGTCACGCCCTTGTGGGCCGTCAGTAAGGCGTCGATGGTCGCCGGGTCGCCGCGCGGCTGGCGACGTTCCGTCACCGTCGTCCAGTTGGGGCGGTAGAGCTGCACCTGGTAGTCCCATTCCGGGTAGTGCACGGGGTCGGAGACGGGCTCGCGGCCCTCCCTCGCGTTGTAGGAGACGCCGTCGTCCTCGTAGGGGAACAACTCGCCGTCCAGCGTCCAGATTTCCTGGGCGTCGTCGCCGGCGGTTTCGGTGTCCACCTCGTTGATGAACTCCATCAGCCCGACGCGCCGGCGCACCTGGTCCTTGCGATCAGGCACCCAGGCCGTCGCGTCCCGCCAATCCACCGCATCCGTCGCCCAGAGGAAGCGGTTGTCGTCGCGATACGGAATGCGCAGGGTCTCCAGAATGCGCAGCGACGGCAAGGCCTTGCGCTCGGTCAGCAGGTCGAACAGCGCCACCGCCAGGTCTTGCGACAGGTCCGGCGTCTGTTCGGCGGCGCCGTGGAAGCGGTCGGCGATGGCGTCCACCGGCGCATCCCCCGTGTGCGCCTCCGGGTCCAGCAGCGCCACCGCCAGGCGCTCCAGCAGCGGCATGGTGTCGTGCTCCGGATGCGGCGTGCCGGCGGCGGGCATGAGCGACAGCCACAGGCGCTTGAGGCCCGGAAACTCCCGCGCCGCCGCCGCCTCCACCCGCGCGTCCTCGAAATATCCCACCAGGAACCGCGCCGCCGGCGCCAGGTCGCGGCCGGGCGGCGGGGCGGGCGTGTGGACGATCTGGGCGGCCATGTGCGCGGCCATGGCGCGGTAGACGTCGATGCCCGACACCTCGCCCACGGCATCCACCGCATCGGGCAGGTGCAGGGCGCGGTCCTCGATGAAGGGGCGGAAGCCCGGCGTATCGGCCGCCGCCGGCCGCAGGAAGAAGGCGCGCGCCCAGAAAGCCATGAGAGTGAAGTTGAGCCTGCGCTGGCTGTCGACGAACAGCGTTCCGCGCCTTTCTGCCTGCAACACGGCCTTGCTGTCCTCGCTCTGGAGGCCGAAGTAGGCCGCCTGCCGCGTCAGGTCCCGCCCGTAGGCCTCGGCGCCGAAATCCGCCCAGCGGCGCAGGCCGGACAGCGTGAGCTTGCCCAGCAACTCGTCCAGGTTTTCCAGCATGGGCCGCAGCCCGCGCGGCGCCTTGGCCGACAGGCGATGTAGCAATGCGAGGTAGCCGCGCAGCAGGTCCGCGTCCGCCATGCGCGCCGCCGCCGAGGGCAGCGTCGCGAAGACCAGCGTCAGAACCTCGCCGGAGGTCATGGAGGACAGCTTCATGACCGCCGTCACGCAGTCGGGCACCACGTCCTCGCCGCACTCCCGCGCCACCTGGGGCATGGCCTCCATGTAGGTGGCGACCAGCTCCGATCCCCGCCCCAGCCCGGCCAGCGCGCGGGCGCCGTCCAGCCAGGCGGTCAGGCCGGCGGGAGAAAAGATGCGGGATGCCTCGTGCACTGTGGCGTCCAGCGTGCCGGCCAGGTCGGGCGCGGCGGTGCGCAGGTCTTCCAGGTCGTCGGCGGTCATGGCGGGCCTCGCGTTCTCGTACGCATCGACGATTGAAATCCTCGATGCTGCGTTCAGTCGGCACGCAGCCTCACGCGCCACAAGGCGCGGCGGCCGGTCGGCCTTGCCGGGCGACGAGTGTACGACTACTCGTGTCGCCCGGTATCACCCGAAGACGGTGTCGATGGCGGAATCGAGCGTGTCCAGCATGTCGGGGTCGTCCGTCAGCGGGCGCACCAGCGTCATGCGGCAGGCATCGGTGGCCGGGATGCCGCGCGTGATGAGCTGCCCGGCGTGGACCAGCAGGCGGGTCGACATGCCCTCGTCGAGCCCGTGGCCCTTGAGGTTGCGGCTGCGCTCGGCCACCTGGACCAGCTTGCGCGCCACATCGGCGGCGACGCCCGACTCATGGGCGACGATCTCCGCCTCCACGTCGGCCGGCGGATAGTCGAAGACCATGGCCCCGAAGCGCTGCTTGGTGGACTGCTTCAGGTCCTTCATCAGGCTCTGGTAGCCGGGGTTGTAGCTGATGACCATCTGGAAGTCGGGATGCGCCGCCACCTGCTCGCCCCGCTTTTCCAGCGGCAGGACGCGGCGGTGGTCGGTCAGGGCGTGGATGACGACCATGGTGTCCTGGCGCGCCTCCACCACCTCGTCCAGATAGCAGATGGCGCCGATGCGGGCGGCGATGGTCAGCGGCCCGTCCTGCCAGCGGGTGCCGTTGGCATCCAGCAGGAAGCGGCCGACAAGGTCGGATGCCGTCATGTCCTCGTTGCAGGCCACCGTGATGAGCGGCTTGCGAAGTCGCCAGGCCATGTATTCCACGAAGCGCGTCTTGCCGCAGCCGGTCGGGCCTTTCAGCATCACCGGCATCCGCGCGGCATAGGCTGCCTCGTAGACGCGCGTCTCGGCATCGACGGCGCGGTAATAGGGTTCCTCGGCCAGCATGTATTGCTGGGTGGTGGACAGCTCTGTTACGGGGGCATTCATGGCGGACCCTCCTGGTGAAACCGGCGGGGAAAGGCCGCGCGGGGCCGGAGCGTCGCGCGGCCGCCGCTCACGCCTCGATGGGGGCGCGGTGGACCAGCATGTTGGCGCCCTGGCTCTGGCGGATGTTGTCATAGCCGATGAGGCGCACGTGGTTGCCGGGATTGGCCGCCTTGCAGGCCTCGATCTCGGCCAGGATGCCGTTGACGTCGGTCTCGCCGAACATGGGCAGCTTCCACATGTACCAGTAGTTGCCGGTGGCGTACTTCGGCTCCGTGTGCTCGATGGCCGGGTTCCAGCCCTTGGAGACGATGTACTCGATCTGCTTGCGGATCTGCTCCGCCGTCATCGGCGGCAGGTAGGAGAAGGTGCCCAGCTTGCGGCTGGCGGGATCGGACAGGCGGGAGGGATAATCCTGGACTGCGCTGGTCATGGCTGAAATCTCCGAAACTCGAGGGGCTGGAAAGCGATCAACGGTGCGCCACGTCGAGCTTGTCGACGGTGTCGAACTCGAACCTGATCTCCTTCCAGGTCTCCATGGCCGTCTTCAGTTCGGGGCTGGCTTGCGCGGCATTGGTGAGGACGTCCTTGCCCTCGCGCTCCAGGTCGCGGCCCTCGTTGCGGGCCTGGACGCACGCCTCCAGCGCCACGCGGTTGGCGGCAGCACCCGCGGCGTTGCCCCAGGGGTGGCCCAGCGTGCCGCCGCCGAACTGCAGCACCGCGTCGTCGCCGAAGATCGACACCAGGGCCGGCATGTGCCAGACGTGGATGCCACCCGAGGCCACCGGCAGCACGCCGGGCATCTGCCCCCAGTCCTGATCGAAGAAGATGCCGCGCGAGCGGTCCTCGTGCACGAAGCGGTCGCGCATCTGGTCGATCCAGCCCAGCGTCGCCTCGCGGTCGCCCTCCAGCTTGCCGACGACCGTGCCCGAGTGCAGGTGGTCGCCGCCCAGCAGGCGCAGCATCTTGGCCAGGATGCGGAAGTTGATGCCGTGGCGCGGGTTGCGGTCGATGACGCCGTGCATGGCGCGGTGGACGTGCAGCAGCAGACCGTTGTCGCGGCACCAGCGCGCCAGGCTGGAATGCGCCGCCCAGCCGACCGTCAGGTAGTCGCTCATGATGATCGGCGTGCCGATCTCCTTGGCGTACTCGGCGCGCTTGAACATCTCCTCGATGTTGGGCGCCGTGACGTTAAGGTAGTGGCCCTTGCGCTCGCCTGTCTCCTTTTCGGCCTTCTCGATGGCCTCCTGGCAGAAGTCGAAGCGGTCGCGCCAGCGCATGAAGGGCTGGGAGTTGACGTTCTCGTCATCCTTGGTGAAGTCCAGGCCGCCGCGCAGACACTCATAGACGGCGCGGCCGTAGTTCTTGGCCGACAGCCCCAGCTTGGGCTTGATGGTGCAGCCCAGCAACGGACGGCCGTACTTGTCCATCTTGTCGCGCTCCACCTGGATGCCGTGCGGCGGACCGTCGCAGGTGGTGACGAACCACAGCGGGAAGCGCACGTCCTCCAGCCGCAGCGCGCGGACGGCCTTGAAGCCGAACACGTTGCCCACCAGCGAGGTGAAGACGTTGACCACCGAGCCTTCCTCGAACAGCCCCATGGGATAGGCGATGAAGGCGTAGAAGGCTTCGTCGTCGCCGGGCACGTCCTCCAGGGCGTAGGCGCGGCCCTTGTAGTATTCCAGGTCGGTCAGCAGGTCGGTCCAGACCGTCGTCCAGGTGCCGGTGGAGCTTTCCGCCGCCACGGCGGCGGCGGCTTCCTCGCGCGGGACGCCCGGCTGCGGCGTGATCTTGAAGACCGCCAGGAAATCGCTTTCCTTGGGGATGTATTGCGGCTCCCAGTACGTTTCCCGGTACTGCTTCACGCCGGCCGTGAACATCTTGCCCATCGTTCCACTCCCTGTGATGGCGCCGCGGAGCCTCGGCGCCCCGTCCCTGATGGCTTCGACGGTACGGGAGCGGGTCTATAAAGAAAAATTAGATGTTGTGGCGGTATCCATAAGCCTGGACTTATACATTTTCGCAAGCGAAAGCCGGCACCCCGGGTGGGGCGCCGGCCTCGCGGCATCGGCGGGTGGTGCCGTTCCTCTCGGAGCCCAACCCGAAACTCAGCGGCTGAGGGTGGGCGAGGGATTTTTTGCTCGGTCAGGCGCCAAACGCAGTCGATGCCGGCGGCATCGGCGAGGATTGGCACCGCAGCCGGGCGAAAAAAGCGCCGTCCAGCCGACCCGCCGGAATTTCGGGTTGGGCTCTCAGGGCTTCAGCGTGGCGTGCTGGGTCTGGAGGCCGGCATCGCGGATCAGCTCCAGCGCCACGTCGATGTCGGTGCCCATGGCTGTCCGGTTCTCCCGCGCGCAGGCACCGCGCAGGGAGTTGCGTTCCGCCTCGGCGTCGAGCGGCACCGTCTCCCAGCGCGCCTCCACCGCCTCTGCCACTGGCGAGCCGATGCTGGCCGTATTGGCCGCGGCGGGAATGAAGCCGCCGGCGTCCGTTTCCTCCAGCGGCTCCGCCACGCCCGACAGGCAGAGCGACGGCATGACGCCCAGGCCCTGGATGGCGTAGCCGGCGGGGCTGTGGAAGCGCGACCACGTCAGCTTCAGCTCCCCCTGGTTGGGCAGGCGGACGATGGTCTGGACCGTGCCCTTGCCGTAGCTGTTGGTGCCCACCAGCATGGCCCGGCCGCTGTCCTTGAGCGCGGCGGCCAGGATTTCCGACGACGAGGCCGAGCGCCCGTCCACCAGCACCACCAGCGGGCGGCCCTTCAGCAGATCGCCGGGGCCGGCGGTGTAGGACTGCATGCTGCCGGGATGCCGGCCGCGGGTGGAGACGATGGGCCCGCCTTCGAGGAACAGGTCCGCCACGCCGTAGGCCTGGTCCAGCAGCCCGCCCGGATTCCCGCGCAGGTCCAGCACCGCACCGGCCAGCCGGGGCTCGGCCGCCAGCGCGTCCTGGACGGCGTCACGGACCGACGCCGTGGTGGCGACGTTGAAGCGGCGCACCCGCACCACCGCCACGCCGTCGCGCACCTCCGCTTCCACCGAGGGCGGCACCACCCTGTCGCGCACGATGGTAACGTCCTGCGCCGGTCCGTCGGCACGCAGGACGGTCAGGGCGACTTCCGTATGGCGCGGCCCGCGCAGGCGGCGGCTCATTTCGGCCAGTTCCAGGTCGGCCAGGGCTGTACCGTCGGCGTGGGTGATCAGGTCGCCGGGCCGCAGGATGCCATCCGACGGGCCCTCGGCCATGACCTCCTTGATGCGAATCGGCCCGCCGTCGCGCACATAGCGCACGCCGATGCCGGAAAAGCCGTTGCGGCGGGAACGCTGCTTCTCGGCATCCTCGGGGGAATCATAGCGGCTGTGGGCGTCCATGCCTTCAAGCGCCGCGTCGATGATGGCCTCGTGAATGGCCTCCAGGCCCGCCGCCGCCAGCGCGTGGCTGTGATGGCGCATCTCGCGCGCGACCACGGCCACCATGCCCGCCCAGGCGCGGGCAACGTCGCCCTCCGGCAGCGGTGCCCCCAGAACCTGGAGCCCGTCGACGCTCAGCAGCGCCGCTCCATCCTCGACCGCCACCGCCACGGCAGGGTCGATTGTCGACAGGCCGGCGAGCCCGGCCAATGCGAGTTCGGGGATGGTGCGCGGCTCGATGGCGCGGTCGTGGATGGCCTGGAAGCCACGGCGCAACAGGGTGGCCGTCTCGCCGAAGTCGGCGTCTTCCGTGGCGAAGGGCGCCACCGGAGCCGGCGTGGCCGCAGCCGGTGCGGCGGCGGTTGCGGGCGCACCGGCGGGCAGAACGGCGGCCAGCCCCAGGGCCAGCCCCGCGATCAGGGACGATCGGACCATTTTTCGCTCTACTCTCCTCGGGAGGGGCGTCGTTGCGCGCCCTCGCGTTGGCCTAGCTCTTGTGGCTAGTTTCCTCCCTCGAAGGGTACAGAGGATGATCCCGAAAGTTCAAGACACCGCTGCAAAAAGTAACCGTTCGGCGAGCTTCCCGGAACGGGGACGCGCGTTGGTGTCGAGGAGCGGGATCGGCCCTTGCGCACCCTGTATGGCAGCCATGTTACATTGCAGCGCAGCATAAGCCAAAGGAGACCTTCGTATGAGGCACACCACCACCGCCCGCGGCCTGGACATCGACGCCCTGCGCCGGGAGTTCCCTGCGCTGTCCCAGGATTTCGTGTTCCTGGACAATGCCGGCGGCTCGGCGGTGCTGAAGCGGGTGGCCGACCGCGTTGCCGATTACCTGCTGACAACCAGCGTGCAGCTTGGCGCCTCCTACCGACCGTCGGCGGAGGCGGCGGAGAAGGTCGCCGCGGCGCAGGCGGCGGTGGCGCGGCTGCTCAATGCGCCGCATCCCGACGAGGTGGTCATGGGCGGCTCGACGACGCTGCTGCTTCACCTGCTGGGCGAGGCGCTGGAGCCCTCGGTGCGGCCGGGCGACGAGATCATCGTCACCGACGTCGACCACGAGGCCAACGTCGGCCCCTGGCGCCGGTTGGAAAGGGCGGGCGCGATAATCCGCGAGTGGCGGGTGAACCGCGACACCATGGACCTGGAGATGGAGGACCTTGAAGCCCTGCTGTCAGACCGCACCACCTGGGTGGCGGTGACGCACTGTTCCAACATCCTGGGCACCGTCGTGCCGGTGGCGGAGGTGGCGCGGCGTGTCCACGCCGCCGGGGCGCGGCTGTGCGTGGACGGCGTCGGATATGCGCCGCACCGGCTGGTGGACGTGCAGGCGAGCGGCGCGGACGTCTACGCACTCAGCTTCTACAAGACCTTCGGGCCGCACTACGCGGTGATGTGGGCGGGCCGCGACCTGCTGGACGCCCTGCCCGGCCTCAACCACTATTTCATCACGGACGCGCCCGGAAAGCTGCAGCCCGGCAGCGTGAACTACGAACTGGTCCACGGCTGCGGCGGCATCGCGGATTATCTGACGGACACCGGCCGGGCGCTCGGGGCGGCGGGTGACGACCGCGCGCTGATGGCGGCCGCCTTCGACGCCTTCACCGCCCACGAGGACAGGCTGTCGGAGCGGCTGCTGTCCTACCTGCGCGGCCGTCCCGACGTTCGCATCCTGGGCCGGCCGCGCGTCGGCAACGGCGACCGGGTGCCGACCATCAGCTTCACCGTCGGCAACCGCACGTCCGAGGACATCGTGCGCCGGGTGGACCGCCACGGCATCGGCATCCGCTTCGGCGACTTCTATGCCAAGCGCCTGATCCCGGCGCTGGGCGCGGACCGCAATGGCGGCGTCGTGCGCGTCTCCATGGCCCACTACAACACGGCAGGCGAGATCGACCGGCTCATCAGTGCCCTTGACGACGCAATGAAATGACCGGGAGCGGCAGGTTTTGCGCAACCTGGGGTCCCGGCTGACGTTGAGGAGGCATCGACATCTTCAGCAGAGGGGGCCTCCGCCGATGTTGGACGACGACCGGACCGCGACGCCGGCCGCGCACCCTGCCGAGCCCGCGCCCACCGACCGGGACACCCTCCGCACCCGCTATGCGGCGGTCCGCAAAAGAACGGAGGATCTGGCCGCCCGCCTGTCCCCCGAAGACATGCAGGTGCAGCCGCGCACCGAGTGCAGTCCAACCAAGTGGCACATCGCGCATGTGACCTGGTTCTTCGAGACCTTCATCCTGCGCGAGGTCTTTCCCAGGCGGAAGCCCTTCCACCCCGATTTCCCCTTTCTATTCAACAGCTACTACTGGGGCGCCGGCCCCCGTCAGCCGCGCCCCGAGCGCGGTCTGCTGACCCGTCCGCCGCTGGATGACGTGTATGCGTACAGACGCGCCATTGACGCGGACATGGACCGCCTCATCGCCATTGCCGAGCCCGACAGGTGGGCGGCCATGCTGCCGGTGCTGGAAGTCGGCCTGGCGCACGAGGAACAGCACCAGGAACTGATCCTCATGGACATCCAGGACCTGTTCTCGCGCAATCCGCTGCGCCCCGCCTACCGCCCGGCCGAGGCGGCGCCGGCTCCCGCCGGAACTGCGGCGCCGCTGCGCTGGCACGAGCATCCCGGCGGCATCGTCGGGATCGGCCACGCGGCGCCGGAGTTCGCCTTCGACAACGAGAGCCCGCGCCACGACGCCCTGCTGCGCCCCTTCCGCCTTGCGTCGCGCTGCGTCACCAACGGCGAATGGCTCGCCTTCATGCGCGACGGCGGGTACGAGCGGCCGGACCTGTGGCTCATGGACGGGTGGGCGACCGTGCAGGCGGAAGGCTGGCAGGCCCCGGAATACTGGGTGCGCGACAGCGACGGCGGGGACTGGCTGCAGTACGGGCTGACAGGCACCGGCCCCATCGACCTGGCCGCGCCGGTGGTGCATGTCTCGTTCTACGAAGCCGACGCCTACGCCCGCTGGGCCGGCGCCCGCCTGCCGACGGAGGAGGAATGGGAAGCCGTGGCCGCCGGCCTGCCGGTGGACGGGCATTTCCTCGCCGATCCCGCCCGCGATCCGCTGACGCCGCGCCCCGCCGCCGCCGCCGCCGCCGCCGGGCCGGTGCAGATGTTCGGCGACGTGTGGGAATGGACCGGCAGCCCGTACCGCCCCTACCCCGGCTACCGTCCGCCCGCCGGGACGCTGGGCGAGTACAACGGCAAGTTCATGAGCAGCCAGATGGTCCTGCGGGGCGGATGCTGCATCACCCCCGCCGGCCACCTGCGCCCCACCTACCGCAACTTCTTCTACCCGCACGAACGCTGGGCCTTCAGCGGCGTGCGCCTGGCGGAGGACTGCTGATGCCGCGCGAGACCCTCGACACCGTAAGCCCGACAGTAACCGACATTCCCGAGGTGCTGGCGGATTTCATCGACTACGGCCACGACGCCGACACCTTCCAGCACGACGTCATCACGGGCCTGGGCGCGGCGCGCAAGGCGATCCCGCCCAAGTACTTCTACGACGAGCGCGGCTCGCGCCTGTTCGATGCCATCTGCGAACTGCCGGAATACTACCCGACCCGGACCGAGGTGGGGCTGCTGCGCACCCACGCGGACGAAATCGCCGCCCTGCTCGGCCCCGATGCCTGCCTGGTGGAGTTCGGCTGCGGGTCCCTGACCAAGGTGCGCGTGCTGCTGGACGCAGCGCCGGACCTGGGCGGCTTCATCCCCGTCGACATCTCGCGGGAGCACCTGCTGGCAAGCGCCGTGTCGCTGGCCGAGGATCATCCGGGGGTGGAGGTGGCCGCCGTCTGCGCCGACTTCACGAAGCCCATCACCCTGCCCCCGGCCGCGGCGCGGCGGCGGCGGGTGGGGTTCTTCCCCGGCTCCACCATCGGCAACTTCGAGCCCCGCGACGCCCTGGACTTCCTGCGCACGGCGGCGCGGCAACTGGGCACCGGCGGCGGCATGGTGATCGGCGTCGACCTGGTGAAGGACGCCGATGTGCTGCGCGCCGCCTACAACGACGCCCAGGGCATCACCGCGGCCTTCAACCTGAACCTGCTCAGCCGCATCAACCGGGAACTGTGCGGCAGCTTCGAGCCGCGCCACTTCCGCCACGACGCCGTGTGGAACGCCGACAAAAGCCGGATCGAGATGCACCTGATCAGCCGCCACGCCCAGCGGGTGCACGCCTGCGGCCGGTCCTTCGCCTTCGCAGAGGCGGAAACCATCCATACCGAGAACAGCTACAAGTACACGGTGGACGGCTTCAAGGCCCTGGCCGAACAGGCCGGCTTCGCCCACCGCAAGACCTGGATGGACGACGACGGCCTGTTCAGCCTGCATTACCTGGACGTGGTTTAGCCCTTCTGCGGGATGATGGCATAGGTGCTGGAGACGTGCCCGGCCGGCGCCGCGTCGCCGTCGGCCCGGATGGTGACCTCGCCGAAGGCCATGGTGCGGCCCAGCTTCAGGAGACGCGCTTCGGCGATGACGTCGCGTTCCGCGATGGCGCGCATGAAGCTGGTGGTCTGGGTGACGGTGGTCATGGGCCGGAATTCCCCGAAGGCGCCGGAGATCAGGAACACCATGGAGGTATCGGCCAGCGCCATGATCGCCTGACCGCACACCGTGCCGCCGACGCGGGTCAGGCGCTCGCTGAAGGGCATGCGGACCACCGCCCGGTCGGCGCCGGCGTGCTCGATGGTCAGGTTCAGGTCCTGGACCCAGGGCGCGAACAGGCTGGTCTTCATCTCTTCCGTCTGCTCGCGGGTAAGGCCGGTCATGGACGTCTCCCTGTCTTGTGTTGGCTCGCCCTCCGGTTTAACAGAGCGGCGCGCCATGTAAACAGGGTCGCGATCCGGCGACGGAGCCGCGTCAATCCCGCCAGCGCGGCAGGGCCTCCAGTTCCTCTTCCGTCAGCGTGGTGACGAAGGCGTCGCCGGTGGCGCTCATGGAGGCCTTGGACAGCGGCAGGACCACCGGGTCGCCCAGATCCAGCACGCCGCCGGTCTCCACCGCCAGGGCCTGCGCCCGGCCGTCGCGGCCGGCCAGCACGCCCTCCACCGCGCCGAGCGGGCGGCCGAAGGACCCCACAACCGGCATCCCACGCACCACCGCCGCCAAGCTTTCGCCATGCCCGTAGTCCGCCGGCAGCGCCCAGTCGTCGGGCCATGTGATGCCGTCGTCATTCTGCTCCACCAGGCGCAGGTCGGTGGCGTCGAGCCCGTCGGCCGTCTGCGCGAGGAGCGGCATGGGGAGCAGCAGCAGGGCGGCGGCAAGCAGGCGGAAACGGGTCATGGAGGCCTCCTCGGGCGGTTCGATGTGCCTGCAAGTAACTTCGACGACACTGCGGGCGTTGCCCGAAGGCCGGTCCATGCACCATCTTGACCCGGAACGCCTTTTCACCGCCAGGAGACCCGATCCTTGACCGACCGTGCCGCCGCCACCCCGCCGACACCGCCGCGCCGGGTGGAAACCCGCAGCTACCACGACGGCCGCTTCACCATCGAGGACCCCTATGCCTGGATGCGCCCGCCGGGCGCCATGGCCTACCTGAAGGACCCTTCGGTGATCCCGGCGGCCATGATGGAGCACCTGAAGGCCGAGAACGCCTTCACCGAAACATGGATGGCGGCCAACGCAAACCTGCGGGAGACGCTGGTGGCGGAGATGCGCGGGCGCATCGCCGAAGACGACGACAGCGTGCCCCTCAAGGACGGCGCCTTTGAATACTGGCGCCGGTTCGAGGCCGGGCGCGACTATCCGATTTTCGTCCGCCGCCCCGTCGCCGGCGGCCCGGAGCAGGTGGTGCTCGACGCCAACGCCGAGGCCGCCGAGGCGCCGTTCTTCTCGCTGGGCAGCCTGGACCGCAGCCCCGACCAGCGCCTGCTGGCGTGGTGCGCCGACCTGTCGGGGCACGAGTTCTACACCCTGCACATGCGCGACATCGAAACCGGCCGCGACCTGGAGCGCATCGAGAACGTCCGCCCCGGCGTCGCCTGGGACGCGGCCGGCGAGACGGTCACTTATGTGCCGCTGGACGCCGACCACAAGACCCGCCGCGTGCTGCGCCACCGTCTGGGCACCTCGGTCTCCGACGACGTGGTGGTGTTCGAGGGCGACGGCGAGAGCTTCCTGTCCGCCGATGCCACCGCCTCGCGCGCGCTGATCCTCATCAGCGCCCACACTCACGGCAGCGATGAAATCCGCCTGCTGAAAGCCGACGGGCAGGACAGCGCACCCGTGCTGGTGCGCCCCCGCGAGGACGGCGTGCGCTACGAGGTGGAGCACGACGCCCCGCGCGACCGGCTCGTCATCCGCACCGACCTGGACGCCGAAGACTACCGCATCTGCACCGCCGATCCGGCCAGCCCCGGCGACTGGAGCGACCTGGTGCCGCACCGGCCGGGCCGCTACATCGGCGGGCTGTCGCTGTTCCGCCGCCACATGGTCCGGCGCGAGGTGGTGGACTGCGTCCCCCGCCAGGTCATCACCAACCTGGAGACCGGCGACGAGCGCGTCGTCACCTGGGACGAGCCGCTGTACGACATGACAACCGCCGGCGCGCCGGAATACGAGACCACGACGGCGCGCTTTCACGCCTCCTCGCCGCGCCGCCCCGACCACGCCGTGGACCTGGACCTCGAGACCGGCGCGCAGACGGTGCGCAAGGTGCAGGTCATTCCTTCGGGGCACGACCCCGAGGCCTATGTGGTGGACCTGGACTGGGCGACGGCGCCGGACGGAGAGCGGGTGCCGGTGACGCTGCTGCGCCACCGCGACACGGTGCCGGAAAACGCGCCGGTGCTGCTGTACGGCTACGGCGCCTACGGCATCACCGACACCGACGACTTCCGCGCCGGCCCGTTGAGCCTGGTGGACCGGGGCGCCATCTGGGCCGTCGCCCACATACGCGGCGGCCGCAAGCGCGGCGGCACCTGGTACCGCCACGGCAAGCTGGAGCACAAGGCCAACACCTTCACCGACTTCATCGCCGTGGCCGACCACCTTGTGGCGCGCGGTCTCACGCAGCCCGGCCGCATCGTCGCCATGGGCGGCTCGGCCGGCGGGATGCTCATGGGCGCGGTGGCGAACCGGCGGCCGGACCTGTTCGCCGGCATTCTGGCGATCGTGCCCTTCGTGGACGTGCTGAACACCATGCTCTCGCCGGATCTGCCGCTCACCCCGCCGGAGTGGAGCGAGTGGGGCAACCCGGTTGAGGACGCCGAGGCCTTCCAGCGGATGCGGGACTATTCGCCCTACGACACCGTCCGCCCGCAGGCCTACCCGGACATGCTGGTGACCGCCGGCCTGTTCGACCCGCGCGTCACCTTCTGGGAGCCCGCCAAGTGGGTCGCCCGCCTGCGCGAGACCGCCACCAACAGCCCGACCATCCTGCTGCACACCGAGATGGAGGCCGGCCACGGCGGCAAGAGCGGCCGCTTCAAGGCCCTTGAGGAACGCGCCATGCTGTGGGCCTTCGCGCTGGAACGCCTGGGGCTGGCGGACGCGCGGCCAAGGCGCTAGAGCCCTTGTCGATTAAACGTGATCGAAGCACACAGCGCGACCGCGCCTGATCGGAATATGCTCTACGACCAGCCGGAAACGGAAAAGGCCCCGGAGAAACCGTCTCCGGGGCCTTTTCCTTGCGTCAGCGCTGGGTGGTCTGCCAGTTGTCCGGCACGAAGACGTCGGCGTTGGACGGCGGCAGCGGATCGCAGCCAAGCACCCGGTCGGCCAGCTTTTCCGCCAGCATGATCGTCGGGGCGTTCAGGTTGCCGTTGGTGACCGTCGGCATGATGGAGCTGTCGATCACGCGCAAGGATTCCATGCCGTGCACGCGGCCGTCGGGGTCCACCACGGCGTCGGGATCGGTGCCCATGCGGCAGGAGCCGGCGGGGTGGTAGGCCGTTTCCGCCGTTTCCGCCACCCAGTCGTCGATCTCGTCGTCACGCACCACATCGGGACCGGGCGAGACCTCGGCGCCGCGATAGGGCGCGAAGGCCGGTTGCTCGAAGATTTCCCGCGTGAAGCGCAGGCCGGCGCGGAAGCCCTGCTTGTCGTCCTCGTTGTCCAGGTAGTTGAACACCATGCGCGGCGGCGCGGCGGGATCGGCCGAGCGCAGCGTCACTTCGCCGCGGGCCTTGGGCTTGTTGTGGCCAAGGTGAACCTGGAAGCCGTGCCCCTTGACGGCGCTGGAGCCGTCGTAGGCGATGGCGCCCGGCAGGAAATGGTACTGGATGTCCGGCCACTTCAGCCCGGCGCGGCTGCGGATATAGCCGTTGGCCTCGAAGTGGTTGGTCGCGCCCAGCCCCGTCTTGGTCAGCAGCCACCGCGCGCCGATGCGCGCCCGGCCGATGGGGCCCAGCCAGCCGTTCAGCGTGATCGGCTGCGTACAGCGCTGCTGCACCCAGACCTCCAGGTGGTCCTGGAGGTTCTGGCCCACGCCGGGCAGGTCGTGGACGACATCGATCCCGTGTTCGCGCAGGTGCTCCGCCGGGCCGACGCCCGACAGCATGAGCAGCTTGGGCGAGTTGAAGGCGCTGGCCGAGAGGATCACCTCCTTCCGCGCGCGCACGGTGACGGTCTTGTCGCCCTGGCGGTATTCCACGCCGACGGCCTTGCGGCCCTCGAACAGGATGCGCGTGGTCAGCGCGTGCATGCGCACCGACAGGTTCGGGCGCGACAGCGCGGGCTTGAGGTAGGCGTTGGCCGTGGATGCCCGCACGCCGTCCCGCACGCTCATGTCCATGCGGCCGAAGCCTTCCTGGCGCTTGCCGTTGTAGTCGGCCGTTTCGCCGTAGCCCGCCTGCTTGCCGGCCTCGATGAAGGCGCGGTAGAGCGGGTTCTTCATGCCGTTGCCGTTGTTCACGCCGACGGGACCGCCGGCGCCGCGATAGGCGTCGGCGCCGTAGACGCAATCCTCGGCGCGCTGGAAATAGGGCAGGACGTCGGCATAGGACCAGCCGTTGGCGCCCAGGTCCGCCCATTCCTCGAAGTCGCCGGCGCAGCCGCGCACGTAGGCCATGCCGTTGATCGACGACGACCCGCCGATCACCTTGCCGCGCGCCTGGTGGATGCGCCGCCCCTTGAGGCCGGGCTCCGGCTCGCTGTGGAACTCCCAGTCGAACTTCGGCATGTTCAGCGGGATGGAGAAGGCGGACGGCATCTGGATGAAGATGGAATTGTCCTTGCCGCCAAACTCCAGCAGAAGCACCTGGTTGCCGCTCTCGGCGCTGAGGCGGTTGGCGAGCACGCAGCCCGCCGACCCCGCGCCGACGATCACGTAATCGAAAGTCTCGGTCATCGGTACAACCACTCTCTGGATTCAGTACGGGGCGTCGACGTCGCCGAGCGACACATAGACGCTCTTGGCTTGGCTGTAGTGCTCGATGGCGGCATGGCCGTTCTCGCGCCCCAGGCCCGACTGCTTGACGCCGCCAAACGGCATCTCAATGGGCGTGATGTTGTAGTCGTTGATCCAGCAGGTGCCGGCTTCAAGCTGCGCCACCACGCGGTGGCCGCGCGCCAGGTCGCGGGTGAAGACGCCAGCCGACAGGCCGTAGTCGGTGGCGTTGGCGCGCCTGATCACCTCGTCCTCGTCGTCGAAGGTCAGCACGCTCATCACCGGGCCGAAGATTTCCTCGCGCACGATGCCCATGTCGTCGGCGCAGTCGGCGAAGACGGTGGGGGCGATGAAGACGCCGGCCTCGCAGCCCGGCACCTCGACCCGGTGGCCGCCGGTGACCAGCGTCGCGCCCTGGGCGCGGCCGGCCTCGAGGTAGCCCGTGACCTTCTCGCCGTGCTCGGCCGAGATCATGGGGCCGACGTGGGTGGCCGGGTCGCGGGGGTCGCCGATGACCATCTTTTCGGTGCGGCGTTTCAGCTTTTCCAGGATGGCGTCGCGCACGTCGCGGTGGACGAACACCCGCGTGCCGTTGGAGCAGATTTCGCCCTGGCTGTAGAAGTTGCCCATCATGGCGCCGCCCACGGCGTTGTCCAGGTTGGCGTCGTCGAAGACGATCAGCGGCGACTTGCCGCCAAGCTCCATGGTGACATGCTTCAGTGTGCCGGCGGCATCGGCCATCACCTTCTTGCCGGTCCCCACCTCGCCGGTCAGCGACACCTTGGCGATGCCGGGATGGCGGGTGAGCGCGCGGCCGGTCTCGGCGAAGCCCTGCACCACGTTGAAGACCCCCGGCGGCAGGCCGGCTTCCGTGTAGATTTCCGCCAGCTTGAGCGCCGTCAGCGGGGTCATTTCCGCCGGCTTGAAGATCATGGCGTTGCCGCAGGCCAGCGCCGGCGCGCTTTTCCAGCAGGCGATCTGGATGGGATAGTTCCAGGCGCCGATGCCCGCGCAGATGCCCAGCGGCTCGCGCCGGGTGTAGGCGAAGGCCGAGGACCCCAGGGGAATGTGCTCGCCGGTCAGCGTGGCGGCCATGCCGCCATAATACTCAACGGCATCGGCGCCGGTGACGATGTCCACCACCGTGGTTTCCTGGATGGGGCGGCCGGTGTCCAGCGTCTCCAGTTCGGCCAGCTCGTCGTTGCGCTCGCGCAGGATACGGGCGGCGCGGTTCAGGATGCGGCCGCGCTCGGCGCCCGTCATGGCCGACCAGACGCGGAAGCCCTCGCGCGCGGCCTCCACCGCCCGGTCCACGTCGGCCGCGCCGGCGGCCTGGACGGTCGCCAGGACCTCGCCGGTGGCGGGATTGCGGGTCTCGAAGGTTTCGCCGGAGGTGGCGTCCACGTACCGGCCGCCGATGTACAGCTTTTGCTGATCCGTCATGTCTCGTCCATTTCGGTTTACTGTGGGTGGAAAGCGGCGGGCGGGCCCTCAGGCCGCCACGCACCGCGTCTCCAGATAGAAGTGCAGCACCTGCAGCACCCGTCGGCGCGCGGCCGACACGTCCAGCCCCCGGGGCGACAGGGCTGCGCGCATCCAGATGCCGTCGATCAGGCTGCCCAGAACCTCGACCACTTCCTCGAGGTCGGCCTCGGAGAAGCCCACCGGGCGCAGAGCCGCCCGCAGGTTGGAGCGCAGGCGGCGGATATAGAGCTGCTGCAGCCGCTCCAGTTCCTCGTCATGGGGCACCTGCGCCCAGAACGCGAGCCACGAGGCGACCACCTCCGGCACGCTCTGCGTTTCATCGAAATTCGCCAGCACCACGGCCTCGACGCGCTCAGTGGGCGTTTTCGCCTCGGCCAGCCGCGCGACCACCATGCGCCGAAGGTCGGTCAAAAGGCTGCGCATGGTCGCGGCCAGAAGTTCATGCTTGCCGCCGAAATAGTGCGCGATGATGCCAGAAGACATGCCGGCCTTCCTGGCGATCCGCGCCACGGTTGCTTCCGCATAGCCATTTTCATGAATGGCAGAAATGGTTGCGTCGATAAGCTGCTTACGCCTCAGGGGCTGCATCCCGACTTTCGGCATGGTCTCTCACTTCAGGGGCAGGCGCATTTTCTGTTGACAGAAGGCACTCTGGCGTTTTTTTATTGAACAGTCAATCAAGAAAACCGGCCGCCGCGGCGCCGACCTCCTCGACGCAGGAGGCTCCGCCCCAAGCACCAAGCGGCGCCGCAAGAGGGTTCGCATCCGTCGCATCCCGCGACCCGGCCGCCGCCCGGCGGCCCATGCGCGGACCCTCGGCCGACCGGTCCGGCTTCACGCCACGCATCGCCCCGCCCCCGTTTCGGCCGGGGCGCACGACCGGACAGAGGAGTTGAGTTTCCGGCCCGTCGCCGTCGCGCCTCCAGGGTGAGGCGGACGCGCGTCAAGGCGGCGGGCCCTCGACAACCCAAGGAGACGAGTGTGACCATGACGACCAAGACCGCCCGCCGCGCCACCACCCTGACCGGGACCCTGCTGGCCGCGGCCGCCACGGCCACCATCGCCGCCGCGCCGGCGCAGGCCGCCGATCCGGCCGAGTGCAAGGAGGTGACCTTCTCCGACGTCGGCTGGACCGACATCACCGCCACCACCGCGACGGCGTCGGTCATCCTGGAGGCCCTGGGCTACGAACCGGAGACCGAGCTTCTGTCCGTGCCGGTGACCTACGCCAGCATGGCCAACAACGAAGTCGACGTGTTCCTGGGCAACTGGATGCCCACCATGGAAGGCGACATCCGCCCCTACCTGGAAGCCGGCACGGTGGAAACGCTGGACGCCAACCTGGAAGGCGCCAAGTACACGCTGGCGGTGCCGGAATACGTCTACGAGGGCGGGCTGCAGTCCTTCCAGGACATCGCCAAGTTCGAGGACGAGCTGGACGGCAAGATCTACGGCATCGAGCCCGGCAACGACGGCAACCGCCTGATCCAGGACATGATCGACAACGACACCTTCGGCCTGGGCGGTTTCGAGCTGGTGGAAAGCTCCGAGCAGGGCATGCTGTCGCAGGTCAACCGCGCCGCCAAGCGCGACGACTGGGTCGTGTTCCTGGGCTGGGAGCCGCACCCGATGAACGCCAACATCGACATGAAGTACCTGTCGGGCGGTGACGACATCTTCGGCCCCAACTACGGCGGCGCCACCGTCTACACCAACGTCCGCCAGGGCTTCATGGAAGAGTGCCCGAACGTGGGCAAGCTGATCGACAACATGACCTTCTCGCTGTCCATGGAAAACGAGATCATGTCGTCCATCATCAACGACAACATGAAGCCCGAAGCCGCCGCCACCGAGTGGCTGAAGGACAACACCGAAGCCGCCCTGGCCTGGCTGGACGGCGTCACCACGGCTGACGGCGGCGACGCCGAGGCCGCCCTGAAGGAGGCCCTGGCCGAGTAAGCCGGGCAACCTTCAGGAGCCGCCGCGCCGCTCCCGACCCCCTCGCCGGCGCGGCGGCTCCCCTTTTTTTGAACAACGTGACATTCGGACATGGACTGGCTGACCGACTCCAAGATCCCGCTCGGCGCGTGGATGAGCGATTTCGTGGACTGGCTCAACGAGCACGCCGCGATCGTCTTCTACACGATTTCCGACGTCCTGGGCTTCCTCATCGAGGGGTTCATGGACATCCTGCTGTGGTTCAACCCGCTGGTGCTGATCGCGCTGGTCGCCGGCATCGCCTGGGCCCTGCATCGCAAGTGGCAGTTGGTGGCGCTGATCGTGCTGTCGTTCCTGTTGATCGTGAACCTGGGCTACTGGGACGCGACCATGGAGACGCTGGCGCTGGTCCTGTTCGCCACCGCGCTGTGCATGCTGATCGGCGTGCCGCTGGGCATCGCCACGGCGCACCGGAACTGGCTGTACCAGATCGTCCGGCCCATCCTGGACCTGATGCAGACCATCCCCACCTTCGTCTACCTGATCCCGACGCTGATCCTGTTCGGGCTGGGCGTGGTGCCGGGGCTGATCTCCACCGTCATCTTCGCCATCGCGGCCCCCGTGCGCCTGACGTACCTTGGCGTGTCGTCGACGCCCAAGCAGTTGATCGAGGCCGGCGAGAGCTTCGGCGCCACGCGCAGCCAGATGCTGTGGAAGATCGAGCTGCCGCACGCCATGCCGACCATCATGGCCGGCCTGACCCAGTGTATCATGCTGTCGCTGTCCATGGTCGTGATCGCAGCGCTTGTGGGCGCCGACGGCCTGGGCAAGCCCGTGGTCCGTGCGCTGAACACGGTGAACATCGCCCAGGGCTTCGAGGCCGGGCTGTCCATCGTGATCCTCGCCATCATCCTCGACCGTGTCTGCAAGCAGCCGGAACGAAAGGCCGCCCGATGACCGACACCGCCGTTTCCTTCCGCCATATCGACGTCGTCTTCGGCAAGAAGCCGACCGTTGCGACGAAGCTGATGGACGAAGGCCTGAGCCGCGCCGAAATCCAGGAGAAGACCGGCCATGTGGTCGGCGTCTCCGACGCCACTCTCGACGTTCACGAGGGCGAGATCTGCGTGCTCATGGGCCTGTCGGGCTCGGGCAAGTCGACGCTTCTGCGCTGCGTCAACGGCCTGAACCGGCCGACGCGGGGCGAACTGATCGTCAACGTCAACGGCGAGTCCGTCGACGTCGCCTCCTGCGACGCCAAGACGCTGCGCCGCCTGCGCACCAAGGGCATCGCCATGGTGTTCCAGCAGTTCGCCCTGCTGCCCTGGCGCACCGTGGCCGAGAATGTCGGCTTCGGGCTGGAAGTCCAGGGCATGTCGAAGAAGGAGCGCGACCGCATCGTCAACGAGCGCCTGGCCATGGTCGGCCTGTCGGAATGGCGCGATGCCTACGCGCATGAGCTGTCAGGCGGCATGCAGCAGCGTGTCGGCCTCGCCCGCGCCTTCGCCCAGGACGCGCCGATCCTGCTGATGGACGAGCCGTTCTCGGCGCTGGACCCGCTGATCCGCAACAAGCTGCAGGACGAGCTTCTGGTGCTGCAGAAAGAGCTTCAGAAGACCATCATCTTCGTCAGCCACGATCTGGACGAGGCCATGAAGCTGGGCAGCCGCATCGCCATCATGGAAAGCGGCAAGGTGGTGCAGTACGGCACGCCCGAGGACATCGCCCTGCATCCGGCGGACGCCTACGTGGCGGACTTCGTCGCCCACATGAACCCGGTCAACGTGCTCAAGGCGTCGTCGGTGATGACGCCCATCGCCGACGCCTTGCGCGGCCCCGGCGGCACCGTGGTGGCCGAGCCCGAGAGCGACACCCGCGTCACCATGGACGAGGCCGGCCACGCCGTCTCCGCCGAAAGCGCCGCCCATGAAGCCTCGCCGGTGGTGCCCTACGAGCAGGCCGCCGCCGACCCGCAGGCGCTGGCGGAAGGCACCGTCGTCACCGCGCCGGCCGACATCACCCTGCGCGCGGCCATGGAAATCCGCCGCGCCACCGCCGCGCCCCTGGTGGTGGAAGAGGACGGCCGCGCCGTCGGCGTGCTGGGCAACAAGGAGCTGTACGCCGCCGTCCTTGGCGAACCCGCCGCCGGCTCGCAGCCCGAGGCCGCACCGGACCCGCGCGATTCCTCGGCCGCCTGACCGGCACCGTCCGCGACGCCGGCCACGCACTCAGGGCGCCGTTCATTCGAACGGCGCCCATTTTCATCCGGACATGATCGAACCGTCATGGTGATGTAACAGTAGCCGGCTAAACTCGTGACTGATGAGAAGACCGGAGGACCGCAGACCCGTGACCACGCCCCAGGAGCGCCGCGCCCGCATTGCCGAACAGGTGCGCCAGGCGGGTTTTGCCAGCATCGAAAGCCTGGCGACCCATTTCGCCGTGACGGAGCAGACCGTCCGCCGCGACGTCAACGCGCTGTGCGACCAGGGCGTGCTGCGGCGCCGTCACGGCGGGGTGGAACTGCCGATCGAGCGGGAGAACCTGCCGTACGAGAACCGCAAGGTCCTGAACCTGGCGGAAAAGCGCGCCATTGCGGCGATGGTGGCCGCGCGCATCCCCGACGGGGCCTCATTGTTCTTCTCCATCGGCACGACGCCGGAACTGGTGGCCCAGGCCCTGTGCGACCATTCCCATTTGCGCGTTTTCACAAACAACCTGAACGTCGCCGCCGCCTGCTGCGGCAATCCGACGTTCGAAGTCACCATCGTCGGCGGCCGCCTGCGCAACCGCTACCGCGACGTGGTGGGGCACGAGGTCAACCAGTTCTTCTCGCAGTACAAGGTGGACTTCGGCGTCTTCGGCGTCGGCGGCATCGACTCCGAGGGCGGCCTTTTGGATTTCGCCGAGGAAGAGGTCCGCGCCCGCGAGGCGATCCTCGCCAACAGCCGGCGGTCCATCCTGATCGCCGACCACACCAAGTTCGGGCGCAATGCCGTGGTGCGCGGCGGGTCCA
This sequence comes from Caenispirillum salinarum, assembly GCF_044803115.1. GTDB lineage: Bacteria > Pseudomonadota > Alphaproteobacteria > Rhodospirillales > Rhodospirillaceae > Caenispirillum > Caenispirillum salinarum_A. The sequence goes on from NZ_CP085224.1 coordinate 3,509,383, forward strand.
TCACCGATGTCGACCTGTTCTGCACGAACCGCCCGTTGCAGCCCGACATGGCCGCGCGGCTGGAGGCGGCAGAGGTGGAGGTGCTGCTGGCCGAGGTTCCGGCCGCCCTGGCATGATTGCCGGCGCCGCGCGGCGCCGACGCCGACCCCACCATTGACAACCGTTGCGACGGCACCCTACCGTCTTTCCACATGGCGCCCCGGTGCGACGGGACCGCGCAGCGCGGCGCAGTGCAGAGGGGAAAGACCTGATGACTTCGCGACTTGCCGCCGCCGCCCGGCGCGGGGCCGCCGCAACGCTGGTTGCCGCCTGCGTTGCCGCCACCACGCCCGCCGCCCTGGCCGCCGACAGCGCCGAGGCCCTGTTCAAGCAGGCATTGGCCATCAACCAGGACGCGCTTGAGGTGGAGGGGCCCGAGGCGCGGGTGTTGATGCTGCGGGACGTGGACGCCCTGCTGGACCTGATCGTCACCCGGCATCCCGACAGCCGCCTCGCCCGGATGCTGGCCGAGGGCAAGGCCATCGGCCCTTTCAGCCGCGCCGACGTCCAGGCCCGCCTGGCCGACGCCGAAGCGGCGCTGTCGCCGGCGATGCGGGAGGCCCTCGGCGCGGTCGCCGCGGGTCCGGCGGCGCAACCCGCGCCGACACCGGAGGCCGGAGCCGGCAACTGGCCGCAGCCGCTCCAGGCCGCGCTGCTCCAGGCGCTGGGCGCCGACCATGCCATGGACCGGCCGATCACCGAGTTGCTCCGCATCTTCAGCGGCGACACGCCGGTGCATGTCGGCGCCCCCCCGCAGGTGGAGCGCGGCACCGGCGGCCGGGTGACCGTAACGCTCGACGCGGTCATCCTGGGTGCCGGCACCGACGGTGCGGCGGAGGTGGACTTCATCCGCATCGCGCTGACGCCCGAGGGCGACCGGCATCTTGCCGCCGTGGTCACCATGGCGCCGGGCGTGCGCTTCGACGGCGGCATGATCGTCATGGACGCGCCGCGCGTCGAGGGGCTGTTCAACACCGACCTCAAGGTCTACAGCCGGTATGTGGCGGAAGCGAAGAACCTGCGCGCCTTCGAGACGGTGACCGACGCCGGCGGCGCCGCCCATCCGGTGGAAGTGATGCGGCTCGACTCCGTTGAGGTCACGCAGGACCTGGACGACAGCCAGCCGACGGTAAGCGGCACCGGCGGCTTCATCGTGCAAGGCCTGGTGGCTGTGCCGGAAGGCCCCATCGACGGCGCGGCGGAGCGCTTCGCGCTGGACCGGGCCGCCTTGACCATGAATTTGGACGGCCTCGACTGGAACAGCTACATGGTCCTCTCGGACATGGCGGCCATGACGGGCCTGACCGGCGAGGAACCGTCCGACGATGCCGTCGCGGCCCTGTTCGCCGCCATGGATTGGGCCAGCGCCGGCGTGGACCTATCGCTGGAGGGCGCTGCCGTCAGCAGCCACGGCACGCTCATTGCCCGCGGCGACGCCCTGTCGCTGACGCTTTCGGCCGACAACGACGGCGGAACCGGCGACATGCTCCTCAGCCTGACCGGCCGCGGCATCGGTCCGACGGAAGCCGGATGGCTGATGGCGCGCGCAGAGGAGGACAGCCTTTCCGCCCTGCCCGTCGGCGCCGTTCCCACCGACGCGCACCTGACGCTGCGGCTGCGCTCGGTCCCCTACGGCGGACTGCTGCAGGCGGCACAACAGGAGACCGCCGGCACCCGCAGGCGTGCCGCCGAACAGGCCGTGGCCGAGGCCGCGCCCGAGGTGGTGCTGGAGGCTCTGCGCCTCGATGCGCCCGAGGCACGGCTGACCGGCTCGGGCACGGTGACCGACATCAGCCTGGCGGGACTGCCGCCCACGGCATCGGGCACCTTCGAGTTGGCCGGTCTGGACATGCTCATCAGGCATTTCAAGGAGCTGGCGCCCGCCAGGCCGGACCTGGAGGAACTTCTGCCGGTGCTGGTGGTCCTGAAGGGCCTGGGGCGCGCGCCCGGAACGCCGGGCACCGATACCCTGGTCTACGACCTCAGCTTCAGCCCGCAGACCGGCCCGACCGTCAACGACGTGCCCCTTGGCGCGCTGGGGGCCGGCAACCGCTGACCGCCCGGACGAACGGCAGCGGCCCGTCCGCGCAATCGGGCGGGCCACGCCGGCCGGCGCTCCCGACACGGCCGCTATACCCAAGCGGGCCGAATGGTCTATCATCGGCCAAAACGACAACCGTCAGGGAGACGCCGCCATGTCCGTCCAGGCCTACCACCAGAGCCTCGAAACCAAGGGCTACGACGCGCCCGTGGAAAAGACCTGGACGGCGCACCGGCTGAACGACACCCACACCCACGACGTGGACCTCTACCTGTACATCCTCGACGGCGAGATGACTGTTTCCGGCCCCGGCTATTCCACCGTCTGCCGTCCCGGCGACACCATCGAGGTGCCGGGCAGCCAGGACCATGTGGAGCAGGTGGGCGACCAGGGCGTGCGCTTCCTGGTCGCGACGCGGCCCGCCGGCGCCTGAGCCCCGCCACGGCAAAAGCTGTCGACGGCCGGGCGGCTTCGCGCTATGCAGGCGCCATGACCTCCGACAGTGATCTCGACATCTTCCTGGTGACCCTGCCCGGCCTGGAAGACGCCCTGCGCGCCGAAGCCGTGGAACAGGGTTTCCGCGCGCCCCGCATCGTCCCCGGCGGCGTGACCGTGCGCGGCGGCTGGACGGCCGTGTGGCGTGCCAACCTGGTCCTGCGCGGCGTCAGCCGCGTGCTGGCCCGCGTGGGGTCCTTCCGCGCCTTCCACCTGGCCCAACTGGACAAGCGCGCCCGCCGCTTCCCCTGGGCGGACGTGCTGCGCCCCGACGTTCCGGTGCGGGTGGAGGCCACCTGCAAGGGCTCGCGCATCTACCACGCCGGCGCCGCGGCACAGCGCATCACGCGCGCGATACAGGAAGAAACGGGCGTGCCCGTCTCGGCCGAAGCCGCGGTCGCCGTGAAGGCGCGCATCGAGAACGACGTCTGCACCATCAGCATCGACACCTCCGGCGAGCCCCTGCACCGCCGCGGCCACAAGGAGGCCGTCAGCAAGGCGCCCCTGCGCGAGACCATGGCGGCGATGTTCCTGCGCCAGTGCGGCTTTGGCGCTGCCATGCCGGTGGTGGACCCCATGTGCGGCTCGGGCACCTTCATCCTTGAAGCCGCGGACATCGCCGCCGGGCTGGTGCCGGGCCGTTCCCGCGCCTTCGCCTTCGAGCACCTGGCCACCTTCGATCCCGCCGCCTGGGCCGACATGCGGAATGCGGCCGGGGCGCCGAAAGCGCCGCCCGCAGAGCCCCGCTTCTTCGGCAGCGACCGCGACGCCGGCGCCGTGCGCATGAGCCGCGAGAACGCCGAACGGGCGGGCGTGTCCGCCTGGACCGATTTCCGCCAACTGACCGTCAGCGACGTCGAACCGCCGGAGGGAACCGCGCCGGGGCTGGTCATGGTCAACCCGCCCTACGGCACCCGCATCGGCGACCGCAAGACGCTGACGCCCCTGTACCGGGCGCTGGGACGCACGCTGCGGGAGCGCTTCGCCGGCTGGCGGGTCGGCCTCGTGACCAGTGACGAGGCGCTGGCGCGGTCCACCGACCTGCCGCTCGAACCGGCCGGCCCGCCGGTGTCGCACGGCGGCATCCGGGTGACCCTCTACCGCAGCCCGCCGCTGGCCTGAACCCGGCGGCGGCGGACCAGCGCCACTTGTCCTACCGCAGGTCGAAGACGACCGGGACTGCGATCTCCAGCGTCTCGCCCGCCACTCCCGGCGGCATCGCCGGCAGCGGGGACGCGCGGCGGATCATCTTTTCCACCTCGTCATCCAGGGCGCCGTGGCCGGAGCCGCGCTCGATGCGGTGGCTGAGCACGGTGCCCTGGCGGTCGATGACGAAGCGCAGCACCACCGTGCCTTCCTGGCGGCGCAGACGGGCGCGGCGGGGATATTCCTTGTGGCGCTCCAGCCAGGTCTGGATGAGGGCTATGTAGTCCCGGCGCTCTCCCGGCGTTCCGCCGCCGGTCCGGGCCTCCGCCGTGCCCTGCGCGGCCGCGGCACCGGCACCCGAAACCCCGCCCTCGCCCACCGGCTGGCTGGTCGGCGTGGGAACGGGCGCCTCGGCCGGAGCCGGAGGCGCGGCGGGCGCCGGAGCAGGCTCGGGACGGGCCTGCGGCTGCGGTTGCGGCTGAGGCTGCGCTTGCGGGCGGGGCGGCGGCGTCGGTTTGCGGGCCGGCTCGGGAGGCGGCTCCACCGTCTCGACCGGCTCGACCGTCTCCACGGGCTCGACCGGCTCCACCGGCTCAACGGGTTCGGGAGGTTCGGCGGTCTCCACCGGCAGGACGTCGACGGCCTCCACCGACTCCACCGCCTCGACGGGCTCGGGCACGGGCGCCGGCTCGACGGCTTCGACCGTCTCCATGGGTTCCACGGGCTCGGCCGCCTCCACCGTTTCCGGCGGCACGTCGGTCACCTCGGGGGCGGCGGCGGGTTGTGCGGCTCCGGCGGCGGCGCCGGACGGCCCGAGATCCACCAGCATTCCGCCGACCCCCGGCGCCTGGGCCGTCGCCGGCGCCGGCGGCTGGCGGCTCACCCACCAGGCAAGGCCCAGGTGCAGACCGAGCGCGAGCCCCACCGCCACAGCGATGTGCAGGCTGCGACGGTCGGCGGCGGGCAGGACATGCGCCGTCATCAGCCGGCCTCCGTTGTCAGCAATACCACCTGTTCGACGCCCGCCGCCCGCAGGTCCTCCAGCAGGCCGACCACGGCCAGCGCCTCGGCGGCGGCGTCCGCCTTGACCTTCAGCGTCACGTCCGGGTTGGCCTCGCGCCATGCCTGCACGGCGGCGGCCAGATCGCCTTCGGCGACCACCGCACCGCCCAGCGCCAGCCGCCCGTCGGCGGCCATGAGCAGCAGGCCCTGCCGGTCCTCGGGCTCGGCCTCGACGGCGGCCTCGGGCGGGGTGACCTCGAACAGGTCGGCGCGTTCCAGCGCGCCCGCCACCATGAAGAAGACCAGCAGAAGGAACACAACGTTGATGAGCGGCAGGACGTTTTCGCCGTCCGGGGCGGGGCGATGGCGCTGACGGAACCGCACGGCTCAGCCCCCCGGCCCGCGCACGATGGAGACGCCGGACAGACCGGCGGCCGTGACGGTTTCCATCACCGTCACCACGCGCTGCAACGGCACGCCGGCGTCGGGCTGCACCGCCACCCGGCGCTCGGGATTACGCTCGGCGACGGACGCCATGCGGGCCGCGAGCGCCTCGGCGTCCAGGCGCTCGCCGGCGATGTCGAGGCCGCCGTCGGCGCGCACCCGCACCAGCACCGCCCCTTCCACCGACGCCGCCGAGACCGCCTTGGCAGAGGTTGCGAGGTCGATGGCGCGCCACTCGGTGAAGCTTGAGGCCAGCATGAAAAAGACCAGCAGGATGAAAACGACGTCGATGAGGGGCGTCAGGCTGATGAGCGCCCGGCCGCCGCGCTTCTTGCGCACCACCTGCATGGGGTCACTCGGCGCCCTGGAACGCCACGCCGGCGTCGGCCACCGGCTTGCGCAAGGCCGTCGCCGGCTGGCGGGTGAAGACCTGGGTCGCGGCATCCTCCATGGCGCGGCCGGCGCGTTCCACCACCCCTTCCAGCCACTGGTGCGCGGCGGCGGCCGGAATGGCGACCACCAGCCCGGCGGCCGTGGTCAACAGGGCCACCCAGATGCCGCCCGACAGGATGGAGGGGTCGACCTTGCTGCCGGCGCTCTCCAGCGCCTGGAAGGCGTCGATCATGCCGATGACGGTGCCGAGCAGCCCGAGCAGAGGGCTGAGCGTGGCGATCACCGCCAGAAGGCGCAGCCCGCCGGTCAGGCGGTCCATATGAAGGGCGGCCACGCGCTCCGCCTCCTCGCGCGCCTCCTCGCTGCGCATGTGCGGGTTGAGGCGCGTGTGCAGGGCGACCAGCAGGACCTGGGCGACCGGCCCGCGCTCGCGGGCGAGCACCGGCGCCGCCTCGTCGGCCCGGCCGGCATGCCACAATTCCAGCGCCCGCCCGACACCGCGCCGCGCCCAGACACCGGCGGCCAGGAACTGGATGACCTTGTAGAGCACCACCGCCAGCGTCACCACCGACAGCGCGGCCAGCACCAGCATGATCGGCCCGCCGGCGGACAGCAGCTCCACCACCTCGGCAAAGGGGCCGACGGGCGCGGCGGCCGCCGGTTCCCCCGCCTCCATTCCCGCCGGAGCCGGTGGCATGTCGGTAGCGCCGGCGCCGGGCCGAGGGTCGGCCGCCGGAAGGCTGCTGGGTGCTTCGCTCATGGATGTCGCTCCCGGGAAGGCGCCGTGATCGGCGCGGGACTTACTGGATGAACGGGATGGATGCGCGCGAGGCCGTCTCCGGAACCATGGCGCAGGCGTCGGGACCGGCGGTCGCCCCGGTCTCGCAGGTCAGGACGCCGTTCAGGAGAAGGCGGCTGATGCCCCGGCAGTCCAGGCCGGTCAGGTCGAACAGCTTCACCCGCGTGGCCTCGGCCGGCAGCGGCCCCATCTCGGCCCCCAGCCGCTTCGCCACCACGCCGTCGGCATCGAAGGCCACGATGTCGAGCTTGAGCCGGTCGTAGTCGTGCGGCGAGGCGTTGCTCAGCACCCACGTCACGCGGCAGTCGCCGCCCGCCGTCTCGAGCTTGTTGAGTTCCACGGTGACGGGGCGAGCCGGCTCTTCCGCGTGGGCCGGCAGCCAGGCGCCGAGCGCCCCGCACAGGGCTATCGGCGTCAGCAAGTGCTTGCAGCGCATTCCTGTCCTCCATTGAGGGCCGCATTAGGAATGCGAGTCATTTTCAATGTCAAGGCAAAACAGCCCGGTCACCGCCGGGGAAGCGGGCGTTTTCGGGGCGGCGGCGGCTTCCGCATCAGCGGAAAAGCGCCTTCGACCCGCGTCGAAAGGAGGGGTTGATTCGTCAGCCGATTGGCATGCATGACCTTCAAGCGATTCAACAGCTAAAAAAGTTACACATCGAACGCTAAATGCGTTATGACCTTACCCTATCGCGCACAGCGTCGAAATGAGCCTTTTTTGGGGGGGAAGGGTGCGTTCGAATGCCCGGCACCCCCGCGCGAACGGGGAGACTGGATGTTGGAGACGTGCCGTTCTTCAGGCGTTTTCAAATCCGTACGAGAAGCCGCCGCCGCCAAGGGCGCACGGCCGGGAGCCTTTTCGGCATCCGGGCGTGGCATCCGTCTGGGCGGGCATGGCGGCGTCTCGTCCGGTTCGCGTCCTCCTGAAAGGTCGACAGTGCGACGATTCGGGGCCCGTGGCGTTCCCGCCGACCGGTTGGAATGTGGTGCCTTGATCGCACAGATCACCGGCACGGGCCGCCGCATCGGCGATGATCCGGCGAAAACGGGCGACCGGTTCGACCTTGATCACGCCTGCGAATCACCCCTTACGATGGCAAGGCTGCGCCCAATGATAACCGGAGCGACGGAAGAATCGCACCGGAGCGCACGCCACACCCGTGCCAATGCCGTCAATGCTGCGGCGTCGGGCACCGGCCCCGCGAGGTGGCACCTCTTGGGGTCCAGATGCAAGCTTGGCGACGATCCAGTGAGACTGTAAACACATTCCGTCGTGCCCCGGCACGACAGGGAGCGAGGAGGCCAGGCCCGGGGGGCCGGCTTGGAAGGAAATTGGGAGACGTCATATGTCAGACACATCGGCTGCCGCTTACTGGAAAGCGAACGTGCGCGTAATCTCCATTTGCATGGCGATTTGGGCGCTCGTGTCTTTCGGGTTCGGCATCATTCTTCGCCCGCTGATTTCGGGCATCCCCATCGGCGGTACCGATCTTGGGTTCTGGTTCGCGCAGCAAGGCTCGATCCTGACCTTCATCGCGCTGATTTTCTATTACCGCTGGTACATGAACAAGCTTGACCGCAAGTTCGACGTCGACGAATGAGGGGTGCCTGACCAATGGATCAATTTGTACTTAACCTGATTTTCGTGGGCGCTTCGTTCGCCCTCTACATCGGGATCGCGATCTGGGCCAAGGCCGGATCGACTTCGGACTTCTATGCCGCCTCGCGTGGCGTCAACCCGGTCGTGAACGGCGCGGCCACGGCGGCCGACTGGATGTCGGCGGCCTCGTTCATCTCCATGGCGGGCCTGATTGCCTTCGTCGGCTACGGCAACTCCACCTTCCTCATGGGCTGGACGGGCGGCTACGTGCTGCTGGCCATGCTGCTGGCCCCCTACCTGCGCAAGTTCGGCCGCTTCACCGTGCCCGACTTCATCGGCGACCGCTTCTACAGCCGGACCGCCCGCCTGATGGCGGTGGTGTCGCTCCTGGTCATGTCCATCACCTACGTGATCGGCCAGATGACGGGTGCGGGCGTCGCGTTCTCGCGCTTCCTGGAAGTGGACAACACCACGGGCCTGCTGATCGCCGCGGCTGTCGTGTTCGTCTACGCCGTGCTCGGCGGCATGAAGGGCATCACCTACACCCAGCTCGCCCAGTACGTCGTGCTGATCATCGCCTACACCATTCCGGCCGTGTTCATCTCGATGCAGCTGACGGGCAACCCGCTGCCGCAGCTCGGCCTGTGGTCCGACCACGTCGGCTCCGGCGAGCCGCTGCTCAAGACCCTGAACGAAGTGCTGGTGGAACTGGGCTTCAAGGACTACACGGGCCATCATGGCTCGACCTTCAACATGGTGCTGTTCACCCTGTCGCTGATGATCGGCACCGCGGGCCTGCCGCACGTCATCATCCGCTTCTTCACCGTGCCGCGCGTGGCTGACGCCCGCACCTCGGCCGGTTGGGCGCTCGTGTTCATCGCCCTGCTGTACACCGTCGCTCCGGCCGTGGGCGCCATGGCCCGCCTGAACATCATCACCACCATCTACCCCGAGGGCATCCAGGAGCAGCCGATCGCCTACGACCAGCGCCCCGACTGGATGCGCACCTGGGAAGAGACCGGCCTGCTGGCGTTCGAGGACAAGAACAACGACGGCCTGATCCAGTACTACAACAGCGAAAATCCGCCCGCCTTTGCCGACGAGCGCGGCTGGGAAGGCAACGAGATGGTCACCTTCAACCGTGACATCCTGGTGCTCGCCAACCCCGAAATCGCGCAGCTTCCGGGCTGGGTGATCGGCCTGATCGCCGCCGGCGGCCTGGCAGCGGCGTTGTCCACGGCGGCCGGTCTGCTGCTGGCCATCTCCTCGGCCATCAGTCACGACCTGCTCAAGCGGACCTTCACGCCCAACATCTCTGAGAAGTCCGAACTTATGGCGGCCCGCATTTCCATGGCCTTCGCCATCGCGTTCGCGACGTGGCTGGGCCTCAACCCGCCGGGCTTCGCGGCACAGGTGGTGGCCCTGGCATTCGGTCTGGCGGCATCGTCGCTGTTCCCGGCCATCATGATGGGCATCTTCTCCAAGACGATGAACTCCACGGGTGCGATCGTGGGCATGGTCGTCGGCCTCGGCTCGACCCTGCTCTACATCTTCACCTACCTGGGCTGGTTCTTCATTCCGGACACCAACATGCTGGCCAACACGCCGGAGAACTGGCTGTTCGGCATCTCCCCGCTGAGCTTCGGCGCCGTGGGTGCGGTCCTGAACTTCGTCGCGGCCTACGTCACGCTGAAGATGACGAACGAAGCCCCCGCCGAAATTCAGGAACTGGTGGAATCCATCCGCGTGCCCAAGGGTGCGGGCGCGGCGACGGACCACTGATCCAGTTGATGTAAATGCTACGGCCTGCCCTCTTCTAACGGGGGCAGGCCGCCCTACATCCGGGCGATGTAAACAGGACTGGCAGGCATCATGACGCAAGACACCCAACAGGTGCGGGAGTTCCTGCAAACCGTTCCGCCGTTCAATTCGCTGCCGCTGGACGAGCTGGCCCGCGTGGCCGGTTCCTTCAGCCGCAGGGATGTGCCCAAAGGCACCGTCATCCATGCCGAAGGGGAGCCCATCGCCTCGATCTGGCTGGTGGAGTCCGGCAGCGTCGAGCGAACCGACGCCAACGGCGCCCTGGTCTCACTGCTCAACCCCCGCGATTTCTTCGGGGTCCGCGGTCTTCTGCGCGACGGCCGCGTCATGACCACGGCCACGGCCGCCTCGGACTCCGTGCTGCTCTGCCTTCCCGGCCGCGAGTTGCACCGCCTGATCGCGGAACATTCGGCCTTCGACCGCTTCTTCAGCCGCGGCGGCGGGTCCGGCGCCAGGGTGGGACGCCAGAACGACCTGGCGACGCTGAAGGTGACCGACCTGATGGTCAGCAAGCTCGTCAGCGCCACGCCGCAGACCAGCGCCCAGGACGCGGCGCGGCTGATGCGGGAACGCCACATCTCCAGCCTGCCGGTGGTCGAGGGTGAAAAACTGGTCGGCATCGTCACCACCCGCGACCTTTCCGGCCGCGTGCTTGCGGAAGGACGGTCCGGCGATACGTCCCTGGCCGACATCATGACCCGCGACCCGCTGACGCTGTCCCCCCAATCCCTGGGGTCCGACATCCTGAACATGATGCTGGAAAACCGGGTCGGACACTTGCCGGTGGTGCGTGACGGCAAGCTGCTGGGCATGATCACCCAAACCGACGTAACCCGATATCAGGCCACCAGTTCGGCGCATCTCGTGCGCGATGCGGCGATGGCCGGCAGCTTCGCCGATCTTGCCGAAGTGACCGAGCGCATCCCGCAGCTGCTGGCGCATCTGGTCGGGGCCCACAACGCCCACGACGTGGTCACGCGGCTGATCACCGACATCGCCGATGCCGCGACGCGACGCCTGCTGAAGCTGGCCGAGGAAAAATTCGGGCCGGCGCCCGTTCCTTTCGTCTGGGCAGCCTGTGGCAGCCAGGGGCGGCAGGAGCAGACGGGCCTCAGCGACCAGGACAACTGCATCATCATCGATGACAGCGCGTCTCCCGATGACATGGCGTACTTCACCGATCTGGCGCGCTTTGTCTGCGACGGGCTGGACGCCGCCGGCTACTACTACTGCCCCGGCGAAATGATGGCGTGCAACCCGCGCTGGTGCCAGCCGCTCAAGGTGTGGCGGCGGTATTTCCAGGGCTGGATCAACACCCCCTCGCCAGAGGCGCAGATGCTGGCGTCGGTCATGTTCGACCTGCGCCCGATCGGCGGGACGGCGAGTCTTTTCGAGGCCCTTCAGGAAGAGACGCTGGAGTCCGCGTCGAAGAATTCCATCTTCGTGGCCCACATGGTCTCCAACTCGATCAAGCACACGCCTCCGCTGGGCCTTTTCGGCGGCCTTGCCACCATCCGGTCCCGCGAACACAGGAACCACGTCGACGTGAAGCTCAGCGGCGTCGTCCCCGTCATCGACCTTGCGCGTGTCTACGCCCTGCGCGGGCGCATTCCCGCGGCCAACACGCGGGCGCGCCTTCTGGCCGCCGAGGAACAGGGCGTCGTGTCTGCATCCGGCGCGCGCGACCTGATCGAGGCGTTCGACCTGATCGCCGATCTGCGACTGAAGAACCAGGCCAACCAGGTGCGCATGGGACGCAAGCCGGACAACTTCCTGGCACCCGCCGACCTGTCCGATTTCGAGCGCTCCCACCTGCGCGACGCCTTCGTCGTGGTCCGCACCATGCAAAACGCGGTCGGCAGAATCGCCGGCACGCTCGGGTAACAGGAACAATACGTACATGCTTATCGAATTTCTGGCGGTCATCATGGCGGGTTTCGGCGGTGCCGGCTCGGCCCTGATCCTGCGCAAGCTGAGCGCGCGACGACTGCCCGCCTGGCTGGTGCCGGCCTGTACCGCGGCAGGCATGCTGGCCATGGTGATCTACCTGGAATATTCCTGGGCCCCCCGGTTCGAGGCCGGGCTGCCCGAGGAGATGGTGGTGGTCAGCAAGAACGAAGACCGCACCTGGTATCGCCCGTGGACCTATGTCGTGCCGCTGACCACCCGCCTCATGGTGGTGGACAACCGAATCCGCAAAACCAACCAGGCCAACCCTGATCTTGTCCTGACGGGCATCATCCTGCAGGAGCGTTGGGCGCTGGCCTTCGGGTTCAAGTCTCTGTTCGACTGCGCCGGTGCGCGCCGGGCCGACCTGACGGAGGGCACGAAGGTCGACGAGAACGGCATTCCTCTGACGGCTGACTGGTATCAACTGTCGCCCGAGGACCCGGTTTTGATCGCTGCGTGCCGAGGAGGAGCGCATGGAGGACCCAGCAAAGCAAGTTGACATCCTGGTGGTCGAGGATGAGGACAACATTGCGATTGCCCTGAATTTCCTTCTGACCCGCGAAGGCTACAACCACAAACGCCTGGAAACCGGGACGGGCGCGGTGGACGTCATCCGCCAGAGCAAGCCCGACCTGGTCCTGCTGGACGTGATGCTGCCCGGCGTGTCGGGATACGACATCTGCCAGAGCGTGCGCGCGGACCCGGAGTGCGCGGGGGTCCGCATCCTGATGATGACGGCGCGCGGATCGGCCGCGGAATGGCGCAAGGGCATGGCCCTAGGCGCCGACGGGTTCATTTCAAAACCGTTCGATCTGGATCAATTGCGCAAGGAACTGCGCAGGCTGCTGGACGCTCCGCCCGGCGGAGCCCGCCCGGAGGGTGACGGCGATGCTTGAAACCCTCAGCCTTCGCATCCGCATTCTTCTTTTTTTCATTTTCCTAGCGGTGGGGTCCATTGGCGCCGTGGCACTGGGCGGCGCGGTGGTGCTGTCCCGCAGCGACATGCCGGGCCTGGACGGCGCCATGCTCCAGGCCGCCATTCTCAGCGGCATTCTGATCCTGTTCCTGGTGACGGGCATCTGGTACCTGTTCGACGCGCACGTCGCGCGGGCGATCGACAGCCTTGCCAACGCGATCCGCACCCGCGCCCATGCCGACGTGTGCGAGGATATCCGGGCCGAGCGGGAGCATGCCAAGTACCTGGGCGACCTGGCGCCGGCGGCGGCCGCGATCACGCAGTCGCTGGCCGAAACCCGGTCGGCTCTGGCCGAATCGGTGGCGCGCGAAACCTCTCGCCTGTCGGCGGAAAAGGCGTGGCTGGAAAAGCTGCTCGCCGACGTGCCGGTGGCCGTACTGATCTGCACGGCCGATTATGAACTGGTCTTCTACAACGGCCAGGCCGTTCACATCCTGGAGGCCGGAGCGGCGGCGGGCCTGGGCCGCAGTCTGCTCGACTACGTGCGCGAGGGGCCGGTGCGCTATGCCTACGGGCGCCTGAGCGACCTGAACGACCCGGAAGCCGCGTCGGATCTGGTGTGCGCCACCACGGGCAGCGGCCGGATGCTCCTGGGCCGGATGCGCATGCTGCGGCGCACGGACAACACCCGCCGGCCCGGTTTCGTGCTGACCCTGCGGGACGTGACCGCCGACCTGGCCACCCACGCCACGCGCGAGGCGCTGCTGGCCGAGGTCTTCGATCGCGTGCGGCGCCCCGCGGCCAATCTTCAGGTCGCCATCGAGGTGATCACCGAGAGCCCCGACATGGTGCAGTCGCCGGACCTGCTGGCAGCCGTCAGCACCGAGGTGAAGGCCCTGAGTGCGGCGATCGTCGACCTGGGCGCGCGCTATGACGAAGGCCGGGCCGACTGGCACCCGAAGACGGAAATCCGCTCGCCGGACCTGTTCGACGTGATCACCGCACAGTTCGATGCGCAAGGCTTGCGGCTGCAAACCGAGGGCCCGGAACTGATACTGACCTGCGACGGGTTCGAACTGGCGACGTTGTTCCGGTGGCTCGGCAGCAGGCTGGCGCAATCCGGGCGGGCGGACGCCTTCCGGCTGGTGCTGTCCGAGGACAAGGGCCCCGGCGCGACCATCGACCTGATGTGGGAAGGGGCGCCGCTGCCGGTGGGCGAACTGGACAGTTGGCTGACCGAGCGCATGGATGAGGAACTTCCCGACCTGACCGCGCGCTCCGTTCTGAACGCTCACGCAACGGAAACGTGGACGGAGACGCGGCCGGGCAACCTTTCGGTCGTCCGCCTGCCCATTCCTTTCGCCCGCCGCTCCACGCATCGGCCGCCGCCGATCGAGCGCGAAGTGGTCTACGATTTCGAGCTGCTGTCCAAGGAGCGCAACGCCGACGTCCTGGAAAGCCGGCTGGAGGACCTGACCTACGTGGTGTTCGACACGGAAACCACGGGCCTCACGCCCTCCACCGACGAGATCGTACAAATCGCCGCGGTCCGCATCGTCAACGGCCGCCGCGTCCGCGGCGAGGTCTTCGACACCCTCGTCGACCCCCAGCGGTCCATCCCTCCAACCTCGACCGATGTTCACGGCATCACCGCGGCCATGGTGGAAGGCGCGCCCACCATTGCCGAGGCGGGACGGCGATTCCACGAGTTCGCGCGCGGCGCGGTCCTAATCGCCCACAACGCCCCCTTCGACATGGAGTTCCTGCGCCGCCATGAGGAAGACATCGGCGCCAGCTTCGACCATCCGGTCCTGGATACCGTGCTTCTGTCGGCCGTCGTGTTCGGACAACTTGAGCAGCATTCCCTGGATGCCTTGACCGCGCGGCTTGGCATCACCATTCCCGAGGAAGCGCGCCATACGGCCATCGGCGATACAATCGCCACGGCCGATGCCTTCCTCAAGATCGTGTCGATGCTGAAGGCGCGGGGACTGGAGACCTTCGGGGACGTACTGACGGAGGTGCGCCGTCACGGACGGTTGCTGAAGGACCTCAACACCGCCTGACGCAACGCGACACCCCCGCTCCCGGGGGAACGGGGGTGTCGAACTGGTGAAACGGGAACGCCCTGAACGCGGTCCGGCTCTACTCGGCAGTCTCATCGGCCAAGGGGCCGGCGCCGCCGGCGTAGTAATCGCCGTTGGCCCGCAGGGTGCCCCAGTCGGCGTCGATCAACTCATCATCCTCGTCCCAATCGGCCAATCCCGCCGTCTGGTCTTGCGTCATGGGAACCTGGACAGCGAGTTCGACTTCGTCGAGCTTGAAGGACACTTCGCGGTCCTCTCCGTCCAGTTTGACCACGACCATGCGTGCCTGGCCTTCCGGGTCGATGACCACGTCAGCCACTTGACCAAGTTCCTCGCCGGTCGATCCGAAAACCTTCTTCTCCATCAGGCTCCGCGCATCCATCTGCGGAGTCTTCGCGGCCTGCTGCATCTGGGACTGCTGCATCCCCTTGTTCTGGTCCTGGCTCTGGGCGTCCGCGGCGTGCGCCGCCGATCCCAGCGCCATCGCCGAAACCATCAGAGTGCTGAGGATGGGAAAACGCATGACAGTTGACTCCCTTTCCTGCGTTCATTTTGGAAACAAACGCGACAAAACGCCGAGTGTTGCGCAACGGCGGGATTTTGAGAAAAGGCCGCCGTCGCGAAGACGGCGGCTGTCAGGGGCCGGTGGTCGCCAGGGGCACGATTGGCCCGGGTTCTTCAGGTCTCTCGAGACGCGGCATCATGCCCGAAAGGATAGAACGTGCGCCGGCCCAACTGGCGGTCGGGGCCGAGCGTGACGGTCCCGCCGCCGCGCGCGGGAACATCGTGCGGCGCGTCATGAGATCCGATGGCCGTCAGGTCCGCCTCGGGAACCGCGACGCCCAGGGACTGGACTGCTCCCGCGTACAGGTCGTCGCGGAAGACGCGCCGCGCAAGCGCCGCCGCCGCGGCGGGCGACAGGGATGCCTGCCCGGCCTCGGCCATGCGGTCGAGCAGCCAGACCGCGCGCGACGGCCAGGGATAGGTCGCCTGCCACCGATAGAAGACATGCCGGTCCAGCGCCTCCGCCGGCGCATCCGGGCGCAGCACCGGCCGGCCCGACAGCGCGGGCTCCAGAATCTCCGGCGAAACGCCGACGTAGCGCATGTCGGCCAGCATTGCCGCCAGTGCCGGACGGTTCTCCGGCGCGTCGGCCCACTGCGCCGCCCGCACCAGGGCGCGCACCAGCGCCGCCGTCGTCTCCGGCCGCTCCGCCGCCCAGTCTTCGCGCAATCCCAGCACCTTTTCCGGCGCGTTGGGCCAGATGTCGGCCTTCGTCGCCACCACCACGCCGACGCCGCGCTGGACGGCGCGCAGGTTCCAGGGCTCGCCGACGCAGTAGCCGTCGATCCATCCCATGTGGAGGCTTTCGGCCATGCGGGCGGGGGCGACGATCCCCAGGTTGACGTCGCGGTCGGGGTCGATGCCCGCGTCCGCCAGCCACAGGCGAAGTTCATAGGTGTGGCTTGAAAACGGGAAGACGCTGGCGAAGGACAAGGGCGGACGCCCTGCCGCATGGTCGGCCTCGATCACCTTTTTCAGCGCGCGCGCCGACCGCCCGCGCGGCCCGGCCATGACCTCCGGCGCGGCCTCGGTCATGCGCTCGTAAAGGGCCTTGGAGACGGTGATTCCGTTGCCGCCCAGGCCCAGCGCCATGGGTGCGACCACCGGCACGGCCGGCGAGCCCCCCAGGCCCGCGCTCATGGCAAGCGATAGCGGCGCCAGAAGATGGGCGGCGTCCAGAAGGCCGTAGGCCAGTTTGTCGCGCACGGCGGCCCACGAGGCTTCGCGCTCCAGGTCCAGGGCCAGGCCTTCCTCGGCGGCGAAGCCCATCTCGTGGGCGACGACGGGAATGGCGCAGTCGATCAGCGGCACGAAGCCCAGCTTGACGGTCTCGGCCATTGCTCAGAACTCCATCTCGAAGGCGGTGATAACGCTCTGCGCAATGTCGGAGAGCTTGCGGTTCTGCTTCATGGCGGTGCGCCGCATCAGGGTGTAGGCCTCTTCCTCCGCCAGCCCCCTGTTCTTCATGAGAAGCCCCTTGGCGCGCTCGATCAGCTTGCGGTCGGCCAGCCGGGCCTGGGCCTCGTCGCGCTCCCTGATCAGGCGGTCGAAGGCGTTGAAGCGCGATATCGCCATCTCCACGATGGGCTTGATGCGCTCCTGGCGCAGTCCGTCCACCACATAGGCGCTGACGCCCGCTTCCACCGCGCCCCGGATCATGGCGCTGTCGCTCTGGTCGACGAACATGGCGATAGGGCGGCGCACGGCGCGGCTGACCTGGAACATCTGCTCCAGCGTGTCGCGGTCGGGGTTTTCCAGGTCGATGATGATGACGTCGGGGCCCAGCGCCTGCACGCGCTGCAACAGGTTGACCGACGGCCCGATGACGCTGACCCGCAGCCATCCCGCCTCCACCAGGCCGCGTTCCACCACAGCGGCGCGGTCGGGATCGCCGTCGATGACCAGGATGGTGAGGTCCGCCTCGGCGGTTGCTGTCGTCATTCCCCCTCCTCCCCCTTGCCCGGCGACGCGGCGCGACGGCCCGGCCGAAGCCGGACCGCCGCGCGCGCGGAATTATGAAAACGCCGTATCGTCACTCGGCCGGCACCCCAATCGGGGCGGCGTTGCGTTCGGCCACGGCGTCGTCGAAGCGGCGCTTCTCGTCGGCCGCCGTTTCGGGCGAGAACCGCACCGCCAGGGCAAAGAACGAGCACACCACCACGGCCATGCCGAGATACAGCAGGCCCTCCTGGTAGGTCAGCTGCTCCGACTTGAACAGGAAGCCCGCCGCCACGGCACCCGCGTTGCCGCCGGCGCCGACGATGCCGGCCACCGCGCCCAGCGCCTTGCGGTTGATGAAGGGCACCACGCCGAAGGTCGCGCCCTCGCTCATCTGCGTGAACAGCGAGAACACCACCATGGCGCCGATGGCGACGATCAGCACGCTCATCTGCGAAAACAGGATGAGCGCAAGCCCCTCCAGCAGAAGGACCAGGAACAGGAACGTCACCCGCCCCTTCAGCCCGGCGCGGCCGGCGAAGCGGTCGGAGAACACGCCGCCCAGCGTGCGGGCGAAGATGTTCATCAGGCCGAACAGGCCGGCGATGATGCCCGCCGTGGCGAGGCTGAGGTCGAACGTGTCGTAGAAGTAGATGGCGGCGATGTTGTTGATGGTCAGCTCGACACCGAAGCAGGCGCCGTAGACCAGGAATAGCGCCCAGACGCGCATGTCCCTGGCGGCGGCGAGGAAGCCGCGCGTGGCGCCGGCCTCGCCCTTGGCCTCGGGCAGCTCGCCGCGGGCGCGCAGGTCCTTGAAGTCGCCGTCCGGCGCGTCGGTGGTGAACATCCAGTACAGCGCAGCCGCGACCAGCAGCACCAGACCCGGCACCACCATGGCGAGGCGCCAGCCCATGGTCTCCTCGACGCCGAACATCAGGATGCCGGCGAAAACCAGCGGCATGACCATCTGCGTGACGCCGCCGCCCAGGTTGCCCCAGCCCGCCGTCGTGGCGTTGGCGGTGCCGACCACGTTCGGCGCGAACATGACGGAGGTATGATACTGCGTGATGACGAAGCTGGCCCCGATGGCGCCGATGGCCAGGCGGAACAGCAGGAAGCTTTCGTAAGAATCAGCCAGGCCGATGGACATGACCGGAATGCTGCCCAGCGCCAGCAGGCCGGTGTAGGTGCGGCGCGGGCCGATCTTGTCGCACAAGGGGCCGATCAGCAGCCGCACGACGACGGTGATGGCGACGGAGGCGATGATGGTGTTGCCGATCTCGGCCTTGGTCAGACCCAGGTCGTCGCGCACGACGGCCATCAGCGGCGCGATGCCGAACCAGCCGAAGAAACACAGGAAGAAGGAAAGCCAGGTCAGATGAAAGGTGCGCATCTGCACCGTCTTCAGGCTGAAGAGGGTGATGCGCGGGGCCTTGTGCCGCAGTTCCATGGTGCAAGCCCTTCACGTCGGGGCCGGCCCGCCCTCTCTCGGTGACGCGGGCCCGGCCGAATGTCGTCCCAAGGCCAGCCGCGATCCTGTCGGTTTCCGTCCCGCGGCGGCCACGCATGAAGACACCGTGACCTTCGACGGCGCGCCGCGCGTGCGGTGCCGCCTTGATGGTCAGGCGCCTGTGCCTGGTCGTCCGCCGTTGGACGATCTGTATGAAGAGCCCCCGCCGTCGGAGGCAGCCGTTCCCGGACACGCCGGAAAGGCACCGGAGTATCAGCAACCCTCGTGCCAAACCACCAGAAGGCTGAGTGCAGCGCGGTAAGATGTTGTTCCGCCGCGGCTTTTCCTGCCCGTCCAACGCCGTGCCGCGGGCCGGAGCGATCCCGGCACGGTCTCCTCATGCCCGATTCTTGAGCGCCATTCGGAGAGCCGCACAATTTTTGCGCATAAATCCTTGCAAGTGGAACCCCGCCGAGACGGCCATCCGTATCAATCGTTGGCAAAAACAGGCACTTACGGCTGTTTCGGCCGATCGGCCGAGTCTGGCACGCGGCTTGTAAGGAGATGGACGGCAGCGGGCAACGACGTCCGCGCCGCCGCCTCGAAGGCGGGCAGACATACTGGGTGCCCAAGGCCGGGCCCCACCGGATAACGGCGTCCGACCATGCAGTTGCCCCACGGGGCGGCGGCACGGTTGGGCGCCTTTTTGTTTTGCACAGGAATTGTGCACCGCGAGATGGAGCACCCGACGATGACCCACATCTCCCATCCCTCCCCCTCCGGCGCCGGCCGTCCGCGGCTGGTGGTGATCGGCAACGGCATGGCCGGCATCCGCGCCGTGGAAGACCTTCTGGATCGCGCGCCCGGCCTGTATGACATCACCGTGTTTGGCGCCGAACCGCGCGTGAACTACAACCGCATCATGCTCTCGCCCCTGCTGTCGGGCGAAAAGAGCTTCACCGACATCGTGCTGAACGATGCCGACTGGTACGAGGCCAACGGCATCACCCTGCATTCGGGCGACCCGGTGGTGAGCATCGACCGCCTGGGCCGCAAGGTGATCGCCCGATCCGGTACGGAAGTGCCATACGATCGCCTGTTGATCGCCACCGGCTCCGGCCCCATCGTCATCCCGGTGCCGGGACACGACCTGCCCGGCGTGGTGACCTTCCGCGACGCCGACGACGTGGACAAGATGCTGGCCGCGGCCGCCGGCGGCGGTTCGGCCGTCGTCATCGGCGGCGGCCTGCTGGGGCTTGAAGCCGCCGTCGGCCTCCAGTCCCGTGGGATGGACGTCACCGTCCTGCACCTGGCCGACCACGTCATGGAACGCCAGCTCGACACCTCCGCCGGGCACCTGCTGGCCGGGGAACTGGAGCGCCGGGGCGTGCGCGTGCTCACCGGCGCCGACACCGCCGCGATCGCCGGCGAAGACCATGTCCGGACCGTGCGCCTGAAGGACGGCACCGAGATTCCCGCCAGCCTGGTGGTCATGGCCGTCGGCATCCGCCCCAATGCGGCGCTGGCCGCCGACGCCGGCATCGACGTGGAGCGCGGCATCGTCGTCGATGACTTCATGACCACCTCCGACCCCGCCATCCTGGCGGTTGGCGAATGCGTCCAGCACCGGGGGCAGTGCTATGGGCTGGTCCAGCCCCTGTTCGAGATGGCGAAGGTGGTCGGCGCCCGCCTGGCGGGATTGGAGACCGCCGGCTACACCGGCTCCGTCACCTCCACCAAGCTGAAGGTGACGGGCGTCGACGTCTTCTCGGCCGGCGACTTCTCGGGCGGGCCGGGCACCGAGGACATCGTGTTCCGCGATGCCGGGCGCGGCGTCTACAAGCGCCTCGTGCTGGAGGACGGCCGGGTCAAGGGCGCCGTCCTCTACGGCGACACCGCCGACGGCGCCTGGTACTTCCAGCTTCTGAAGGCGGGCGAGGACGTCAGCGACCGCCGCGATACCCTTTTGTTCGGCCAGGCCTTCGCCGCCGCCGGAGGAGCGGGCACGGCAAACCCTACCGACGCCGTTGCGGCGCTGCCGGATGATGCGGAAATCTGCGGCTGCAACGGCGTCTGCAAGGGCACCATCACCCAGGCCATCGCCGAGCACGGGCTGACCACGCTGGACGAGGTGAAGGCGAAGACCAAGGCCAGCGCCTCCTGCGGCTCCTGCGCCTCGCTGGTGGAAGGGCTACTGGCCCACGCCCTGGGCGACGGCTACCAGGCGTTGGAGGTCAAGGCGCTGTGCAAGTGCACCGACCATGACCACGACAGCGTCCGCCGCCTCATCAAGGCCAAGGCGCTGAAGAGCATCCCCGCCGTCATGCAGGCGCTGGAATGGAAGACGCCCGATGGCTGCGCCTCCTGCCGGCCGGCGCTCAACTTCTATCTGCTGGCCGCGTGGCCCGGCGAGTACGTGGACCATGCTGCCAGCCGCCTGGTAAACGAGCGCCTGCACGCCAACATCCAGAAGGACGGCACCTATTCCGTGGTGCCACGCATGTGGGGCGGCCTGACCAACCCGCGCGAGCTGCGCGCCATCGCCGACGTGGCCGACAAGTACGGCATCCCGACACTGAAGGTCACCGGCGGCCAGCGCATCGACCTGCTGGGCGTGAAGAAGGAGGACCTGCCCGCCGTCTGGGCCGACCTCAACGCCGCCGGCATGGTCTCCGGCCACGCCTACGGCAAGAGCCTGCGCACGGTGAAGACCTGTGTCGGCAGCGAATGGTGCCGGTTCGGGACGCAGGCCAGCATGAGCATCGGCATGTCGCTGGAGCGCATGACCTGGGGATCGTGGACGCCGCACAAGTTCAAGATGGCGGTCTCCGGCTGCCCGCGGAACTGCGCCGAGGCCACCATCAAGGACTTCGGCGTGGTGGCGACCGACGGCGGTTTCGACCTGTACGTCGGCGGCAACGGCGGCATGAAGGTGCGCGCCTGCGACCTGCTGTGCAAGGTGACGACCGAAGACGAGGTGCACGAATACGCGGGCGCCTTCATGCAGCTCTACCGCGAGGAGGCCCGGTACCTGGAGCGCACCGCGCCCTGGATCGAGCGTGTGGGCCTGGACTTCGTGCGGCAGCGCATGGTGGACGACGCCGGGAACCGCGCCGCCCTGCACGCCCGCTTCCTGGACAGTCAGAACCACAGCCAGTCCGACCCCTGGGCGGAGCGCACCGCGTCGTGCGGCCAGCACGCCAATGATTTCAAGACCCTGGCCTCGGTGGAGTAACGCGACATGGATCAGATCATCACCTGGACCGACATCGGCCCGCTGTCCAGCATCCCCCGCCAGGGCGCGCGGACCGTCGAGCATCCGGCCGGACGCATCGCCGTCTTCCGCACCATCGACGACCAGATTTTCGCCCTGCGCGACGCCTGCCCGCACAAGCAGGGACCGCTGTCGGAAGGCATCGTCCACGGCCACGCCGTCACCTGTCCGCTGCACAACTGGGTCATCGACCTGGGCTCGGGGCAGGCCATGGGGCCGGACGAAGGCTGCACCGGCACCATCCCCGCACGGCTGGAGGACGGGCGCGTGGTGCTCGGCCTCGTCCCCTGGCGCGAGGGGCCGGCCAATGGCTGAGGAGACGATAAAGACCACATGCCCCTATTGCGGCGTCGGCTGCGGGTTGATCCTCAGCCGGGGGCGCACGGGCTGGGAGGTCGGGGGCGACCCTGACCATCCCGCCAACAAGGGGCGGCTGTGCTCCAAGGGTGCCGCGCTCATGGACACCGTGCGGGCCGAGGACGCCGGGGCTGTGCGCCTGCTGCACCCCGAGGTCGACGGTCGCCGCGCAACATGGGACGAGGCCGTCGCCGCCACCGCCGACCGCCTGCGCAAGACCGTGGAGGCCCACGGGCCGGACGCGGTCGCCTTCTACGTCTCGGGCCAGTTGCTGACCGAGGACTATTACGTCGCGAACAAGCTGCTGAAGGGGTTCATCGGCAGCCCGCACATCGACACCAACTCGCGCCTGTGCATGGCCTCCACCGTCGCCGGCCACAAGCGCGCCTTCGGCGCCGACGCCGTGCCGGGCAATTACGAGGACCTGGAACTGGCCGACCTGGTGGTGCTGACGGGCTCGAACCTTGCGTGGTGCCATCCGGTGCTGGCCCAGCGGCTGCGGGCCGCGCGGCGGGACCGGGGGACGAAGGTGGTGGTCATCGACCCGCGCGAAACCGCCACATGCGACTTCGCCGACCTGCACCTGAAGATCAGGCCCGGCACCGATGTCGCCCTGTTCAACGGGCTGCTCGCCCATCTGGCGCGGACGGGCGCGCTTGATGCGGTATACGTCGCCCGCCACGTCTCCGGCCTGGAGGCGGCGCTGGAGGCGGCGGAAGCCGACGCGCCGGACGTCGCCGAAACCTGCGGGCTGAGGCGTGCGGACCTGACCCTGTTCTACCACTGGGCCGCGACGACGCCCCGCACCGTCACCGTCTTCAGCCAGGGCGTGAACCAGTCGAGCCGGGGGACGGACAAGGTCAACGCCATCCTCAACGTCCACCTGGCGACGGGCCGCATCGGCAAGCCCGGAGCCTCGCCGTTCTCCGTCACCGGACAGCCCAACGCCATGGGCGGGCGCGAGGTGGGCGGGCTCGCCAACCAGCTGGCCGCCCACATGAATCCCGACGACCCCCACGACGTCGACCGCCTGCGCCGCTTCTGGAAGGCCCCGGCGCTGCGGGGCGGCCAGGGATTGAAGGCGGTGGACCTGTTCCGTGCCGTTCGCGACGGGCGCATCAAGGCGCTGTGGATCATGGCGACCAACCCGGCCGTCAGCCTGCCCGAGTCCGACCTCGTGCGCGAGGCGCTG
The DNA here is from genome assembly GCF_044803115.1 of Caenispirillum salinarum. Taxonomy (GTDB): domain Bacteria; phylum Pseudomonadota; class Alphaproteobacteria; order Rhodospirillales; family Rhodospirillaceae; genus Caenispirillum; species Caenispirillum salinarum_A. The sequence continues at coordinate 3,532,888 of NZ_CP085224.1, forward strand.
GCGCTCTGCCCCACCGTCATCGTGTCCGACGTGGTGGCGGATACCGACACCATGCGCCACGCCCACATCCGCCTGCCCGCCGCGGCCTGGGGAGAGAAGGACGGCACGGTGACCAACTCGGAACGCCGCATCTCCCGCCAGCGCGCCTTCCGTCCCCTTCCCGGCGAGGCCCGGCCCGACTGGCGGATCATGACCGACGTCGCCCGCGCGCTGGGCCATGGCGCGGCCTTCCCCTACAAGCGCCCGGCGGACATCTTCCGCGAGCACGCCGCCGTCTCGGCCTTCGAGAACGACGGCGCGCGGGCCTTCGACATCGGCGCCCTCGCCGCCATCAGGCCCAAGGCGTTCGAGACCCTCGCCCCGGTCCAGTGGCCCGCCCCCAAGGAGGCTCCGGCAGGGACGGCGCGGATGTACGGCGACGGCCGTTTCACCCATGCCAACGGGCGCGGCCGCATGATCGCGGTCCGGCAGACGGCACCGGCGGAGCGCGCCTCGCTGCGCTATCCACTGATCCTCAACACCGGCCGGTACCGCGACCAGTGGCACACCATGACCCGCACCGGCCTATCCGCGCGGCTGTCGGCCCACCGCCCCGAACCGCTGGTGGAGGTTCATCCGGACGATGCCGGCGCGCTCACCGAAGGCGGCCTCGCCCGCGTCACCAGCGGCCTCGGCAGCCTGCTCGCCCGCGTGACGATGACCGAGGCCCAGCGGCCGGGCGAGGTGTTCCTGCCCATGCACTGGAGCGACACCACCGCCGCCGCCGGCGCCGTCGGGCGCCTTGTGGCGGGGCACGTCGACGCCCTGTCGGGCCAGCCGGAAAGCAAGCACGTTCCGGTGCGCGTGGAGCCCTGGACCCCGGCGTGGGAAGGGCTGCTGCTCTGCCGCGCGGCGCCCGACCTCTCCGCCCTGCCCTACTGGGTGCGGCGGGCGGCGGGGCCGTGCCTCGCCTATGAGCTTGCGGGCGACGCGGCGCCGGACCTGGACCTTGCGGGCCTCTCGCCCATGGAGTTCACCGACCCGCGCCACGGCGTCGTCCGCCGCGCCTGGATGGACGGTGACCGTCTGGAGGCCGTGCTGTTCTCCGGCGCCGATCGGCCCGTCGTGGCACGGTCGTGGCTGGTGGAACTGTTCGCCGCCGGAGCCCTGTCCGCCGCCGACCGCGCCGTCCTGCTGGCCGGCCGGGCGCCCGAGGGATCGGGGGTGGAGGACGGCGGCATGGTGTGTTCCTGCCATGCCGTGTCCCGCGAGGCCATAACCGCCGCCGTCGCCGGCGGTGCCGTCACCACCGAAGACATCGGCCGGCGAACCAGGGCCGGCACCGGGTGCGGCTCCTGCCTGCCCGAGATCAAGGACATCCTGCGCCGTGCAAAACCCGCCGTCGCGGCCTGAGGAGGCTCTCTCAATGACCGACGATACCTCCATGCCCTATTTCCCGGTCTTCATGGACCTGCGCGGCCGCAAGGTGCTGCTGGTCGGCGGGACGGAGCCGGCCGCCTCCAAGGCGCGCCTGCTCACCCGTGCCGGCGCCGCCGTTGTGGTGGTGGCCGATACGCTGTGCGAGGACCTCGCGGCCATGGTCCGCGACGGCTGCCTGACGTGGGACCGCCGCCCCTTCGCCGCCGAAATGGTGGACGGCGCCCGGCTGGTCATCGACGGGTCGGGCGACGCGGCGCTCACCGATGCGGTCCAGGCCGCCGCCGAGGCGCGGAACATCCCGCTCAACGTGGTCGACGTCCCAGAGCGGTGCGACTTCACCGTGCCCGCCATGCTGGACCGCGCGCCGGTGATGGTCGCCATCTCCACCGGCGGCGGTGCGCCCGCCCTGGCCCGCACCCTGCGCCAGCGCCTGGAAACCGCCATCCCCGCCGGCACCGGGCGGCTGGCGGCGGCGGCCAGGGCGTGCCGCCAGCGGGTGAAGGATGCCCTGCCCACCACGCGCGCCCGGCAGCGCTTCTGGGATTCGGTCCTGACCGGCGAACTGGCGGACAGGCTCATGGGCCTGACGGAGGCCGAGGCCACCGCCCTCATAGAGGCGGAACTGGACCGCTTCGCCGCCGACGGAACGGCCGAGGCCGGCTCCGTCACCCTGGTGGGCGCCGGCCCCGGCGATCCCGGCCTGCTGACGGTCAACGCGGTGAAGGCCATCGGCACGGCCGACGTCATCCTGCACGACGCCCTGGTGCCCGAGAGCATTCTGTCGCTGGCCCGCCGCGAGACCCGGCTGGTGCCCGTCGGCAAGCGCGCGGGGCGCCCGTCGGTGCCGCAGGGCTTCACCAACCGCATGATGGCGACCTGCGCGCAGCGCGGCCTTCGGGTCGTGCGGCTGAAGGGCGGCGATCCCTTCATCTTCGGGCGCGGCAGCGAGGAAGCCGCCTTCCTGCGGGAGGCGGGCATCGCGGTGCGCATCGTGCCGGGCATCACCACAGCGATCGCAGCGGCGGCAGAGCTGGGGCTGCCGCTCACCCACCGGGGCGTGGCGCGGTCGCTGCGGCTGACGACGGCCTCTTGCCGGACGCCGCAGGAGACGGCGGCGGTCAACTGGCGGGCCATGGCCGATCCGGCGACGACGCTGGCGGTCTACATGGGCCGGGACCAGATCGCCGGAATCGCCGGGTCGTTGATCGCCGCCGGCGTGCCTCCCGCAACGCCGGCGGTCATGGCCGCAAGCGTCTGCCGTCCTGACGCGGCGAGCGTCTGGGCGCCCCTTTCGGATTTGGCGGACCGCGTGATGGAACGCCCCATGGACGCGGCAGCACCCGCCCTGCTGCTGATCGGCGACGCCGTGGCCGAGGCGCCAGGCTGGCCGGCGCCATCCCGCCTCAACAGCGCCGGCATGGCGACCCTATGCCACTTGGAGCAATGCATTACCCCTTGATGCATCGATGCGGTGGGTGTAGCGTGACCGGACATTGACGAGGATTCAGGCCGTGAGCAAACCACGCCCCGATTACACCGACCGCACCTACTGGAACGGCATCATCAAGATGAGCCTGTCCAAGTTCTTCATCCTGCGCGTCCTGCACGACCGGCCCATGCACGGCTACGACATCGTGCAGGCGGTCGAGCATGTGACATCGGGGTGCTGCTCGCCTTCGGAAGGTGCGATCTACCCGGCGCTCAAGGAGTTCGAGGCCGGCGGTTACGTGGAGTCCGAAACGGAGATCGTGTCGGGGCGGGAGCGCCGCGTCTATACGCTGACCGACAAGGGCCGCGAGGCTTTCCGGGTGGCCGTGGCAGCCTGGATGGAGGTCACCGACAGCCTTCTCGCCGCCCGCGACGTGGTCGGGCCGGACCTGGACACCGCCGGGGGGTGCTGCGGCTGAACGGCCGCCCCTTTTTTTGCTCCTTCACTTTACCCTTCGATGCATCTGCCTTCTTGGCATGAGGAGATTCCATCATGAACGGACCCCTTCCCGTAGCAGTGATCGGCGGCGGCCCCGTGGGGCTTGCCGCGGCAGCGGAGCTGGCGGAGCGCGGCCTGCCTTTCGTACTGCTGGAGCGCGGGCCGGCAGTCGCTGACGCCGTGCGCCAGTGGAGCCATGTGCGGCTGTTCTCCCCCTGGCGGTGGAACGTTGCGGCGGCGGCGGAGCGCCTGCTGGCGACGGCGGGCTGGACTGCGCCCGATCCCGACGCCATCCCGACCGGCGGCGACATCGTGACCCGTTATCTGGAGCCCCTGGCCGCCCTGCCCGCCCTGGCACCGCACATCCGCACCGGAACCACCGTCACCGCCATCAGCCGCGCCGGCCGGGACAAGCTGACCGACGCGGGGCGCGAGGCGGCACCCTTCCGGCTGCGATTGGGCACGGCCGACGGACGTTCCGAGACGCTGCTCGCGCGCGCCGTCATCGATGCCTCCGGCACCTGGGGATCGCCCAATCCCATGGGCCTGGACGGCCTGCCGGTCGACGGCGAGGACGCCGCCCGCGCGGCGGGGCGCCTGACGGCCGGTATTCCCGACGTGCTGGCCGATCCCGGTTACGCCGATGCTCGCACGCTGGTGGTCGGCGGCGGTCATTCGGCCATGAACGTGGTGCTGGACCTGCTGCGCCTGCGGGAGCGTGCGCCCGGCACCCGCATCACCTGGGCGCTGCGCCACGACCGGCCGCAGAAGGTGCAGGGCGGCGGGCTCAACGACAAGCTGCCGGCGCGCGGCGACCTGGGCCGCCGGGCGCTCCAGGCCATCGAGGATGGCCGCGTCACCATGCTTGCGCCCTTCTCAACCGACCGGATCACGCCGGCCGGCGACGGGCTGGCGGTCGAGGGAACGCAAGGGCCCGAGAGCGTTCGCCTGGACGTGGACCGGATCGTCGTCGCCACCGGCTTCCGGCCGGACCTGTCCATGCTGCGCGAGGTGCGCGTGGCGCTGGACCCGGCGGTGGAGGCGCCGCCGGCCCTGGCGCCGCTCATCGACCCCAACCTGCACTCCTGCGGCACGGTGCGGCCCCACGGAGCGCGCGAACTCTGCCACCCGGAACCGGGTTTCTATGTTGTCGGCATGAAAAGCTACGGCCGCGCACCCACCTTCCTCATGGCGACGGGCTACGAACAGGTGCGTTCGGTGGTCGCCGCCCTGGACGGGGACCACGCGGCGGCCGACGACGTGCGGCTTGTCCTGCCCGAAACCGGCGTCTGCTCGGCCCCGGCGGTGGCAGCGGCGGGCGATGACGGCTGTTGCGGCGGGCCTGCTCCGGTCGAGGCCGATGCCTGCTGTCGCGCCGACGCGGAGGCCAAGGCCGCCGGCGAGGAGGGTTGCGGGTGCGGCACCACGCGCGAGCCCGTTCCGGCCGTGGCCGATGCCTGCTGCGGAGCCTCGGCGTGACACGCGGCACCTTCATCTCCGCCCTCGGCGTCGGCCAGATCGCTTCATGGGGGACGCTGTACTACAGCTTCCCCCTCCTGGCGGTGCCCATGGAGGCGGCGCTCGGCGTCGACCGCACGACGCTCTACCTGGCGCCGACCATCGGGCTCCTGGTGGGCAGCGTCGCGGCCTATGGCGTCGGCGCCGCCATCGACCGCGGATACGGCCGCCGGGTCATGAGCGGCGGCGCCCTGCTGGCGGCCCTGCTGCTGGTGGCCTGGAGCCAGGTGGAGAGTATCGCCGTCCTCTACCCGATCTTCGCCGGCCTCGGACTGGCGCAGGCGATGACGCTGTATGACCCCGCCTTCGCCGTGGTCGCGCGACGCTACGGGCCGGAGGCGCGCAAGGGCATCACCACGCTCACCCTGTGGGGCGGCTTCGCCAGCACGGTCTTCGTCCCACTGGTGCAGGTCCTGCTGGACACCATGCCATGGCGGGACGCGCTGCTTGTCCTGGCGGCGGTCAACCTGCTGCTGTGCCTGCCGCTCTACGGCGCCGCCATCGACCGACGCCGCGACGCGCCACCGCCGGCCGCGCCGGAGCGGACAGAGGAGGAGAGCGGCGACACGGCATCCGGCGCCGGGCCCGCCTGGGCGCTGCGGCAGCCCGTGTTCTGGTGCCTCGCGGCGGCCTTCACCCTGTACTACGGCACGTTCTCCGCCCTGACCTACCACCTATACCCCCTGCTGCTGGAGCGCGGCCTGTCGGCGCAGGCGGTGGTGATGGCGATCGCGCTCATCGGGCCGGCGCAGGTGGCGGGGCGGCTGTTCGTCTGGATGCTGGCCCGCGACCGATCCGTCCGCGTCGTCGGCGGCGTGACGGTGGCCGCCTTGCCGGTGGCGGTGGTGCTGCTGACGGTGGCCGAGGGGCCGGTGCTTCTGGCGGCCTTCGCGCTGCTCTATGGCGCGGCCAACGGGATCATGACCATCGTGCGCGGGATCGCGGTGCCGGAGTTGCTGACACGCCACGCCTACGGCCGGCTCAACGGCATGATCGCGGTGCCGCAGACGGTCGCCAAGGCGATCGCACCCGCCGCGGCGGCGGCGCTGTGGACGGTGTCGGATAGCTACGGACTGATGCTTGCCGTGACCCTGGGAACGACGGTGGCAGTCGCGGGAGCCTTCTGGGCGGCGACCGTCGCGCGGGTACGGCGGACGATACCCCGCACAGCCTGATCAAGGTAAAACGCCCCGGCGCAGCACTACGCCGGGGCGTCGAAGACCGTCGATGAGCGACACGTCAGAGAGCCTCCACCCGCACCGCCGCGAACTTGAACTCGGGGATCTTGGCGGTCGGGTCGAGAGCGGCGTTGGTCAGCAGGTTCGCCGCCGCTTCCGTGTAGCAGAACGGCACGAACACCACGCCCTCGGGCACCTGCGGGTCGGGGCGGCCGGATAATGCGATGGAGCCGCGCCGCGTCGTCAGCCGGACGCCGCCGCCGCCAGCGACGCCGAGCCGGTCGAGCAGGGCGGGGGCGAGCAGGCAGTGGGGCTCGCCCTCCAGGGCCTCCAGCGCCGTCGCGCGGCGGGTCATGGCGCCGGTGTGCCAGTGTTCCAGCACCCGGCCCGTGGTCAGCACCAGCGGGTATTCGGCGTCGGGCAGTTCGGCTGGCGGCAGCACCTCGGCGGTCTTCAGGCGCGCCTTGCCGCCGGGCAGCGGAAAGGCGTCGTCGAACAGGATGGACTTGCCGGGGTCGTCCTCGGCCGCGCAGGGATAGGTCACGGCGCCCTCGCGCTCCAGGCGGTCCCACGAGATGCCGGCGATGGACGGCATGCAGCGGCGCATCTCCGCGAACACCTCGGCCGGCCCGGCGTAGTCCCATTCCAGGCCGAGGCGGCAGGCGATCGCCTGGATGATCTCCAGGTCCTGCCGCGCCTCGCCGGGCGGGCGGAGAGCGGCGCGGCCGAGCTGCACCAGCCGGTCGGTGTTGGTGAAGGTGCCCGTCTTCTCGGGGAAGGCCGAGGCCGGCAGCACCACGTCGGCGAGCATGGCGGTTTCGGTCAGGAAGATGTCCTGCACCACCATATGATCGAGGGAGGCGAGGCTCGCCCGCGTGTGCTCCAGGTCGGGGTCGGACATGGCCGGGTTCTCACCCATGACGTAGAGCCCCTTGATGCGCCCGGCGTGGGCGGCGTGCATGATCTCGACCACCGTCAGGCCCTTGTCCGGGTCGAGCGCCATCCCCCACAGGCCTTCGTAGAAGCCGCGCACGCCGCCGTCCTCCACCGACCGGTAGTCGGGGTAGACCATGGGGATCAGCCCGGCATCCGAGGCGCCCTGCACGTTGTTCTGGCCGCGCAAGGGATGCAGGCCGCTGCCCGGCTTGCCGACGTGGCCGCAAATCAGCGTCAGGTCGATGAGGCAGCGGGCGTTGTCGGTGCCGTGGGCGTGCTGCGACAGGCCCATGCCCCAGAACACCATGGCGCCGCGGGCGGTGGCGAAGGCGCGGGCGACCTCGCGCACCACCTCGGGCGCGATGCCGGTGATGGGCGCCATCCGTTCGGGGGAAAAGGCCGAGACGTGCTGCTTCAGCACCTCGAAGCCCTCCAGCCGCTCGGTCACGAAGGCGCGGTCGTAGAGCTCTTCGCCAATGACAACGTGCATGAGGCTGTTGAGGAGCGCCACGTCGGTGCCCGGATTGAACTGCAGCATGCGGGCGGCGTGGCGGCTGAGCGCCTGGCCGCGCGGGTCCATGACGATCAGTCGGGCGCCCTTCTTCACCGCGTTCTTGATATGGGTCGCGCCGACCGGGTGGTTGATCGTCGGGTTGGCGCCGATGACCAGGATCACCTCGGCGTTCCCGCATTCCTTCACCGGCGCCGTCACCGCGCCCGAGCCCACCATCTCCATGAGCGCCGCCACCGAAGAGGCATGGCACAGCCGCGTGCAGTGGTCGACGTTGTTGGTCTTGAACCCCGTGCGCACCAGCTTCTGGAACAGGAAGGCCTCCTCGTTGGAGCCCTTGGCCGAGCCGAAGCCGGCCAGCGCGCCGCCGCCATGGTCGTCGCGGATGCGGCGGAAGCCCTCCGCCGCCCGCTCCAGCGCTTCGTCCCACGAGGCTTCGCGGAAGTGCGTCCACGGGTTCGCCGGGTCCATGTCGCAGGTCTTCGGCGCACCCTCCTTGCGGATCAGCGGCACCGTCAGGCGCTGCGGGTGGTGGACGTAGTCCATGCCGAAGCGGCCCTTCACGCACAGCCGGTTCTCGTTGGCCGGGCCGTTGCGGCCCTCGACCTCGACGATGCGGTTTTCCTCGACCGTCAGCCTCACCTGGCAGCCGACGCCGCAGTAGGGGCAGACGCTGTCGACCGTTTCCGCCGGCGTGCTGACGCGCGAGGCCGGCAGCAGGGCGTCGGTCGGACAGGCCTGGACGCATTCGCCGCAGGCCACGCAGGTGCTCTCGCCCATGGGGCGGGCGGTGTCGAAGACGACGGTGGTGCCCATGCCCCGGCCCGCGAAGCCGATGACGTCGTTGACCTGGACGTCGCGGCAGGCGCGCTCGCACAGGCCGCAGGAGATGCAGGCGCTCAGGTTCACCCGCATGGCCGGATGGCTTGCGTCGGGCGCCGGCGCCGGCTCGCGGCGGGCGGGGAAGCGGCTGCGGTCGATGCCGGCCTCCGCAAGCCAATGGTGGACGCGCGAGCGCTCCGCCGTCGCCGGCTGGTCGGCGCCCAACAGTTCGAGCACCAGGGCGCGGCTCTTCTCGGCGCGCGCGCTTTCGGTCGTCACCACCATGCCCGGCATGGGCACGCGGATGCAGGAGGCGGCCAGCGTACGCTCGCCCTCGATCTCCACCAGGCAGGCACGGCAGTTGCCGCCCTTGGTGCCCGTGGGCTGGCGGTAGCCCGGCTCGTCGCGGTAGCACAGGTGCGGCAGCGCCACGCCGAGGCGGTCGGCGACCTGCCAGATGGTCTCGCCGGGGCGGGCCTCGACGGCCTCGCCGTTCAGGGTGAAGGCGGTCATCGCACGGCCTCCTCGGGGAAATGGCGCAGCAGCGTCTGCCAGATGTTGGGCGCGGCCTGGCCGAGGCCGCAGATGGAACCATCGCGCATGACCTGCCCCAGGTCGGCCAGCAGGTCGAGGTCCCAGGCCGGTTCTTCCAGCAGCGTCACCGCCTTGTCGCAGCCGACGCGGCAGGGCGTGCACTGGCCGCAGCTCTCGTGCGCCATGAAGCGCGTCAGGTCGCGCGCCACGTCGCGCAGGTCGTCGGCCTGCGACAGCACGATCACCGCCGCCGAGCCGATGAAGCCACCGTGCGGCTCGAAACTGCCGAAGTCGAGCGGCAGGTCGGCGAGGCCTGCGGGCATGATGCCGCCCGAGGCACCGCCGGGCAGGAAGGCCGTGAGCGTATGGCCGTCGGCCATGCCGCCGCAGTGTTCCTCGATCAACTCCGCCAGCGTGATGCCGGCGGGTGCGACCTTGGCGCCCGGCTCCTTCACGCGGCCCGAGACGGAGAAGGCGCGCAGGCCCGCGCGGTCGCGGCGGCCCAGGCTTTTCCACCATGCGGCGCCCTTCTCCAGGACCTCCGGCACCCAGGCCAGCGTCTCGACGTTGTTGACCACCGTCGGGCGGCCGAACAGGCCCTTCTGCGCCACGTAGGGCGGCCGGTGGCGCGGCCAGCCGCGCTTGCCCTCTATGCTCTCGATCATCGCCGACTCTTCGCCGCAGATGTAGGCGCCGGCGCCGCGCCGCAGTTCCACCGTGACGCCTTCGGTCAGGCCGTGCGCCGCCAGTTCCTCGATCTCGGCGGCCAGCAGGGCGTGGGCCTCGGGGTATTCGTCACGCAGGTAGACGACAACCAGATCGGCGCCCACCACATGCGCCGCCACCAGGGCCCCTTCGAGCATGCGGTGCGGCCGGGTTTCCAGCCAGACGCGGTCCTTGATGGTGCCGGGCTCGCCTTCATCGGCGTTGACGCAGACCGCCTTGGGCCCCGGCAGGTCGCGCACGGTGCGCCACTTGCGCGCCGTCGGGAAGCCGGCGCCGCCAAGGCCGCGCAAGCCCGCTTCCTCCAGGATCGCCAGCACCTCGTCGTCGGTGCGCCGGCCCGCCCGCAGGTCGGCGAGCACGCGGTAGGCCCCTTCGGCATGGGCGTGCGCCAGGCGCTGGGCGTCCGACGGCGGCAGGGGATCGGCGGCGTGTGCCACGGCATCGGCGACCGCCGCCGCCGTCGCCCGCGTCACCGCCCGCCGCCCGACCAGCACCGTCGGGCCCATCTCGCAGCGTCCCATGCAGGGGCCGTGACCGACCCGGCAGCCCTCCGGCGGTGCCTCGGCGAGCGCGTCGTGCAGCGCGTCCGACCCGGCCATGCGGCAGGCCGGCCCGTCGCACACCCGCACCGGAACGCGCGGCGGCAGCGGCTCGCCGGCGCGGATCACGTCGAAGTGGGCGTAGAAGGTGGCAACCTCGAAGACCTCCACCGGCGCGAGCTTCCAGAGGCTCGCCAGCGCCACCACATGCGCTTCCGGCAGACAGCCGAGGGCGTCGTTGACCCGATGCAGCGCCTCGATCACCACGTCGCGGCGGCGGTCGAGGCCGACCGTCAGGGCCGCCACCTCGGCGCGCGCGGCGGGGTCGACCACCGGGCCTTTCTGCCGCCGTTTCCGGCGGCCGTCGCGGGCGAGCGTGTCGGTGGTCATGGCGCCTCCTCCCGAAGGTTTTTCGTGATCACGCGGCGGTGCCCGGCATGCCGTGCAGGTCCAGCACGAACTTGGCCGCCGCCCCGTCGCCGAAGACGCCGTAGCCCTGAGGCGCCTCCTCCGGAGGCAGCACCGGCGCCTTGACGATCTCGGCGATGTTCAAGCGGTCGTACAGGATCGCCTGCATAAGGATACGATTGTATCGTACCAACGGCGTCTGACCAGTGCGGAACGAAAGACTTTTGACCCAGCCGAAGCCGAAGCACAGGCAGAGGCACGCGAGGCCCGCCCTTGGCGGAAGGGCGGGCCTACTTCAGCTCGGTCTACCAGGCGCCGGTCAGCCAGCTTCCGGCGTGACTCGGCGCTGCTTTTGTCGTCTTCTGGCGAGTGAGCAGGCATTTCCCGCATTGGCGGGAAATTCACGCACATCCCGTGCCCGAGCCCGCCCCGAACCGCCGCCGACGCAGGCCAAACATGTTGGACCGCTTGAAGAATCGTCGTTGCGCGCTGGACTGGCACAGCACATGCAGAACCAGCGGCAGGCCCGAAGAAGGATGAACCTCGGGGCCGCTCGAACCACGGGAGGTTTGACACATGAGACTCAGGACGACCCTGCTTGCCGCGGCCGTTGCCGCCACCGCCGGCGTGACGCTCGGCACCACCGCCCCGCTCAAGGCGCAGGAATTGCGTGTCGGCTTCTCGGCCGATGCGCTGACGCTGGATCCGGCCAACCACCGCAATCGCGAGACCGAGACCATCATCCGCAACATGTATGACGGGGTGCTGACGCGCACGCCGGACATGCAGCTTGCTCCGCAGCTTGCCGAAAGCTGGAACCAGACCAGCCCGACAACCTACGAATTCACGATCCGGGACGGCGTGACGTTCCACGACGGCTCGCCACTGACGGCCAAGGACATAAAGTACACCTTCCACCGCCTCATCCAGGAAGGCGCCATGAACGGGCAGACCAGCCCGCGCAAGTCGCTGCTCGGCCCGCTGGAAAGCATCGAGGTCAAGGGCGACCGGACCGTCGTCTTCACTCTGGCCGAGCCGTGGCCCATCTTTCCCGCCATGCTGCCCTTCCAGGAAGTGGTGCCGGAGGGCTTCACCGGCGCCGGGGCCGAAGGCGGGGCGAACGTCACCTCCAGCGGCACCGGCCCCTTCAAGCTGGTGGAGTGGCGCAAGGGCGACGCCGTCATCATGGAGCGGTTCGAGGATTACTACGGCGGCTCACCGGACAACCCGCCCGTCGGCACGGCATGCGTGGAGCGCGCCATCTTCCAGATCATCCCGGAAAGCGCCTCGCGCGTCGCGTCGCTGCTGGCCGGGGACGTTCAGATCATCAATGAACTGCCGGCCCACGCCATGGGTCAGGTGGAAAACAACCCCGACACCGAGGTCGTCACCGTCAACGGCACCCGCACCTTCTTCGTGGCGCTGAACAACGCCCAGCCGCCGTTCGACGACCCGCGCGTGCGCAAGGCCGCCAACTACGCGCTTGACAAGCAGCTCATCATCGACCGCATCCTCAACGGCACGGCCACGCCGCTCAATGGCGTGCTCAGCCCCGACGCCTTCGGCTACAATCCCGACCTGAAGGAATACGGCCACGACCTGGAGAAGGCCGAGGCGCTGCTGTCCGAAGCCGGCTACGAGGATGGGCTGGACGTGACCCTGGACGTCGAGGGGCCGTTCAAGGACACGGCCGAAGCCATTGCCTCGCTGCTGTCCAAGGCTGGCATCCGCGCCAGGGTGCAGGTGGCCGAAAGCGCCATCCTCAAGGACAAGTGGCGCAGCGAAAAGGCACCCGAGGACGGGCACATGTGGCTGACGTCGTGGGGCAACGGCTCGCTGGACCCGGTGGGCATCTTCAATCCGACGCTGACCACTGGCGGGCGCGGCAACTCGGCGCACTACTCCAACCCCGAGGTCGACACGCTGCTGGAGCAGGCCGGCACCGAGATGGACCAGGAAAAGCGCGCGGCGCTGTACCGCCAGGCGCAGGAGATCGTCAACGAGGACGCGCCGTGGATCTTCCTGTGGCTGCCGCAGGACATCTACGGCGTCTCCAAGCGGCTGACCAACTGGCAGCCCAGCGCCGACAGCCGCATCAACCTTCACGACGCCTGCCTGAAGTAGGCGTCGAACAGGACCGCGCACACTCCGCGACCACCCTCCAGCCCCCGAGGAGGAGACGGACCCGTGACCCTGGGCAAATTCGTTGAACGGCTCGCGCAGCTCGTTCCCGTCCTCCTGGGCGTCAGCCTCATCGTCTTCCTGATGATGTCGCTGACGCCGGGAGACCCGGTCGAGATCATGCTTGGCGACCAGCATGTGACGGCCGAGCAGGAACAGGCCCTGCGCCATGACCTGGGCCTGGACCGGCCGCCGCACGAACGCTTCGTGGTGTTCGTCGGCAATGCCCTGCAGGGCGACTTCGGCACCTCGTTCTATCATCGTCGGCCGGTCGGCGAGGTGATCGCCGAGCGCCTGCCCGCGACCATCGAGCTGACGCTGGTCGCCATGATCCTCGCCCTGGTGACGGCCATTCCCCTCGGGGTGCTGGCGGCGGTCAAGAAGAGCACCATCTTCGACAAGGCGTCGACCGTCGGCTCGCTGCTCGGCGTGTCGATGCCGCACTTCTGGTTCGGCATCCTGCTGCTGATGCTGTTTGCCGTGCATCTGCACTGGCTGCCGGTGGCCGGGCGCATCGACTATGAATACCAGGTGGAGCCCATCACCCACCTGCTGCTGGTCGACAGCCTGCTGCGCGGCAACTTCGCGGCCTTCGGCAACGCGCTGTCGCACATCATCCTGCCGGCACTGACGCTGGGGCTGGCCATGGGCGCCATCCTCATGCGCGTCACCCGCACCTCGATGCTGGAGGTCATGCGCGCCGACTATGTGCGCTTTGCCGAAGCCAAGGGGCTGGCGCGCCACCGCATCCTGTTCCGCCACGCACTGAAGAACGCGCTGATCCCGACCGTCACCGTGGCGGCGCTGGAAACGGGCACGCTGCTCGGCGGCAACATGATCGTCGAGACCATCTTCGGCTGGCCCGGCCTCGGGCGACTGGTGGTGGAGAGCATCTTCCAGCGCAACTATCCGCTGGTTCAGGCCGCCGTGCTGTTCTACGCGGTCACCTACGTGATGCTCAACTTCATCGCCGACATCCTCTACACCATCCTGAACCCGAGGGTGAAGCTATGACGACGGCCGTTCCCGCGCCCTCTGCCGGCGCATCCTCCGGTGCCCCGTCGGGCCGCGCCGCCCGCACGCAATCGCCCTTCTGGCGCAACATGCGCAAGTTCGCCGACAACCGCCTTGCGCTGGCGAGCGGCGTCGTGGTGGTGCTGTTCGTCGTGATGGCGGTCGCCGCGCCCCTGATCGCGCCGCACGATCCCAACGCCACCGACCTGTTCCGCCGCCTCCAGCCGCCGGCGTGGATGGCGGGCGGCGAGTGGGCCTATCCGCTGGGCTGCGACGCGCTCGGCCGCGACATTCTCTCGCGCATCATCTACGGCGCGCGCATCTCGATCTTCATCGGGACAGCCGTCATCCTGGTGGCGACCACCATCGGCATCCTGGCGGGTCTGGCGGCGGGCTACCTGCGCGGCTGGGTCGACACGGCCATCAGCCGCGTGGTCGACATCCTGCTCGCCTTCCCCTACCTGATCTTCGCCATCGGCCTCATGGCCATGATGGGTCCCGGCCTGAGCAACATCGTGATCGCGCTGGCCTACAAGGAATGGGTCATCCCCTGCCGCGTGGTGCGCGGCGAGACGCTGGCCGCCCGCGAGATGGAATACGTCGAGGCCGCCCGCGCCCTGGGTGCCGGCCGCGCCCGGATCATGTGGCGGGAGATCCTGCCCAACATCCTGTCGCCCGTGGTCGTGGTCTCCACCATCCGCATGGCGAACGTCATCATCCTGGAAGCGAGCCTGAGCTTCCTGGGCCTGGGCGTGCAGCCGCCGACAGCCTCCTGGGGCTCCATGGTCGCCGACGGCCGCGCCTTCATGCTGGAGGCATGGTGGGTCAGCACCTTCCCCGGCCTCGCCATCCTGCTGCTGGTGCTGTCGCTGAACGTCGCCAGCCAGGGCCTGCGCGACGCCTTCGACCCCAAGTTCCACGACTGACGGGAGGCCACGGCCATGACGACCACCACCCTCCCCCGCCCCCACACCGCCGCCGGCGACCGGCCGGAGCCCGTGCTGTCGGTGCGCGACCTGCGCACCGCCTTCAAGACCGGCCACGGTATCGTGCGCGCCGTCAGCGGCGTGTCGCTGGATGTCTACCCCGGCGAATGCCTGGGCGTCGTCGGCGAATCCGGCTCCGGCAAGTCCGTCACCTTCGCCTCGGTCATGGGGCTGGTGAAGAAGCCGGGCTGGGTCGAGGACGGCGAGATCCTCTACCGCGGCCGCGACCTGACCCGGCTTAGCGACCGCGAGCTGCGCGCCCTGCGCGGCAAGGAAATCGCCATGACCATGCAGGACGCCCTGACCGCCCTGAACCCGGCGCTGACCGTGGGCGAGCAGATCCTGGAGGTCCTGACCGCCCACGCCGACGACCTGCCGCGCGGCCGCGCCGGCCGGGCCGAGGCCAGGCGCCGGGCGGTGGAGATGCTGGAGCTTGTCGGCATCCCCTCGCCCGCCGACCGCCTGAACGAGTATCCGCACCAGTTCTCCGGCGGCATGAGGCAGCGCATCATGATCGCCATCGCGCTGGCCTGCCGGCCGCGCCTGCTGATCGCCGACGAGCCGACCACGGCGCTGGACGTCACCATCCAGGCCCAGGTGCTGGAACTGATCGCCGACATTCGCGCGCGCCTGGGGATGAGCGTGGTGCTCATCACCCACGACCTGGGCGTGGTGGCCGAGCACTGCGACCGCGTGGTGGTGATGTACGCCGGGCAGGTGGTGGAAACCGGCCCGACGCGCGATGTGATCTCCGACCCGAAGCACCCCTACACGCAGGGCCTGCTGGATTCCATCCCGCGCCTGTCGGACCTGTCCCACCCCATCCGCCCCATCCAGGGGCAGGTGCCCGAACTGATCGACCTGCCGCCGGAGTGCCGCTTCATCGGCCGCTGCCCCAAGCGGACACCGGACTGCCGCACCGGCATCGACATGCGGCCCGCCGGCCCCGGCCGCGCCGCCCGCTGCATCCTCGTGGGCGAGGAGACGGAGGCATGACCCACATGACGACCGACATCCGCCGCCATCCCGGCCCCGCTACCGGCCGCGCCGCCGAGGCTCCCGTCCTGCTGCGCACCACGGACCTGGTGAAGCACTACGACAGCCGCCGGGGCCTGTGGGGCCGCCTCACCGGCCGGCCGGGATCGCTGGTGCGGGCCGTCAACGGCGTCAGCCTCGACATCCGCCGCGGCGAAACGATGGGCATCATCGGCGAAAGCGGCTGCGGCAAGTCCACGCTCGGCCGCGCCATCCTGCGGCTGCACGAGCCGACCTCGGGCTCCGTCGTCTTCGACGGGGCCGAGCTCACGGAGCTGGGCCGCGACGCCATGATGAAGATGCGCCGCCGCATGCAGATCATCTTCCAGGACCCCTACGCCAGCCTCAATCCGCGCAAGACGGTGGAGGACATCCTGACCATGCCGCTCAAGCTGCACGGTCTGGCGAAGGGCAAGGCGGCGCGTGATGCGGCGGCGGCCATGATCGAGAACGTCGGGCTGAAGACCGCCCACCTGGACCGCTTCCCACACCAGTTCTCGGGCGGCCAGCGCCAGCGCATCGGGGTCGCCCGCGCGCTGATCCTCAACCCCGAGTTCGTCGTCTGCGACGAGCCGGTCTCGGCGCTGGACGTGTCCATCCAGGCGCAGATCATCCAGCTTCTGGCGGAGCTGAAGCGCGAGTTGGGGCTGACGTACATGTTCATCTCCCACGACATCGCCGTCATCGGCTATGTCGCCGACCGCACCGCTGTCATGTATCTGGGCGAAGTGGTGGAGACGGGACGCACCCGCGATATCCTGGCCGAGCCCCGCCACCCCTACACACAGGCCCTGCTGTCGGCGGCGCCGCGCCTGGACGAGCCCGGCAAGCCGGCCCGCATCAAGCTGACCGGCGACCTGCCGAGCCCCCTCAACCCGCCGCCCGGCTGCAAGTTCCACACCCGCTGCCCGCACGCCATGGACATCTGCCGCAAGGTCGCGCCGGCGCCGGTCACCGACGCTCAAGGGCACATGGCCGCCTGCCACCTGATCGACGGCGCGGGCGGAAAGGCGGAGGCAACGGCATGACACCCGCGCCGGTATCCCTCCGTGGCACGGGGCGCGAGCGCGGCCTCGCCCAGGCCGCGACTGCCTCCGCCGACGACGCTGCACGGGTACGCCGGGCGGTGGAGGAGCGCGTCGCCGCCGGACGCGACCTTCTCCAGCGGCAGGAATACAGCACCCTGTTGAAGAAGTGCGTGGAGGCCGCCGACAATCATGCTCCGGCCTCGCGGGGGGAGGTCCGGGGGCTGGCGGACGGGTTCGGGCTGGCGGAGGACGACCTGCTCGCGTTCCTGCACATGCCGGTGCTTCTGGACACGGCCAAGGCGGGCGCGGATGCGTCGGTCGAGGACGGCTGTTCCACCTGGGCCGCCGTCGACGGCACCGGGCGGGCGTGGGTCGCCAAGAACCGCGATTACGGCGGCGACCACGCCGCGCTCCAGCGGCTGTTCCGCCACGACGGTCCCGACCTGCCCGTCGGCCCCATGCTCTGCCTCGGCAGCCTGGGCGCGCCGGGCGCCTTTTCCAGCGGCATCAACGCCCGCGGCCTCGCCCTGGTGGACAGCCAGGTGCCCACCGCCGACCACGGTCCCGGCCTCTGCCGGTACTTCCTGATGTCGGAGATCCTTGGACGCTGCGCCACCGTGGCCGAGGCCGTGGCGCTGATCCACGCCATCCCCCACGCCGGCGGCGGCTGCCTGACGGTCGCCGATGCCTCCGGCGCCATGGCGGCGGTGGAACTGGGCCATGCGGCAGTGCGGATCGAGACGGCGCGGGAGCGCTGGCTCGCGCGCACCAACCACCACCTTTCCGATGCCCTGTCGGGCCGCCTCATCGAGCGGCCCGGCGAGCCCATGGGCCGCAGCACCCGCCAGCGCCTGGAGACCATCCGGTCCGCCCTCGCGCAAGGGGCGCCCGAGGATCTTCCCGCTTTCGCCCGCGCGCTGATGGCAAGTCACGACGACGCCGCGCCCCCCGGCGGACAGGGCCTGTGCCGGCACGGTCAGGACGGCGACAGCCGCACCATTTCAACGGTGCTGTTTGAACCTTCGGCCCGGCGGCTGTACGTTTCCATGGGTCCGCCCTGCTCGACCCCGTGGGAACGCCATGCCGTCTGACCCGGCGCCGGCACGCCACCGGACCGGCCGCGCAGGGCGGTGGCGGCACTGACATGACGGACCTGGGCATGGCGGCATACGGCGACCTGATCGGCGATCATCCTTCCATCCGCGCCGTGCGCGCGCTGATCGCCAAGGTGGCGCGCAGCCCCGCCAGCACGGTGCTGATTTACGGCGAGACCGGCACCGGCAAAGGCCTGGTGGCCCGCATGGTCCACCAGCAGTCCAGCCGCGCGCAGGAACGCTTCGTCGATGTCAACTGCGCCGCCATCCCCCCGAGCCTCATGGAAAGCGAGTTGTTCGGCCACGAACGCGGCGCCTTCACCGGCGCGGCTCAGAAAAAGACCGGCCTGGTGGAGGCCGCCCATCATGGGACGCTGTTCCTGGATGAAATCCGCGAGATGGAACTGACGCAGCAGACCAAGCTGCTCAGCCTGCTGGACACGCAGCAGTTCCGCCGCGTCGGCGCGACGCGGCCCATCGACGTCGACGTCCGCTTCATCGCCGCCACCAACCGCATCCTTCTGTCGGAGGTGCGCGAGGGCCGCTTCCGGGAAGACCTCTACTACCGCCTGCAGGTGGTCAGCATCAACATCCCGCCCCTGCGGGCGCGCGGCGAGGACGTCCTGATCCTGGCGGAGCATTTCATCCGCAAGTTCAATGCCCGCTACGATCGCCGCATCTCGGGCCTGACGCCGGCGGCGGCCGATGTCTTCCGCCAGTACCGCTGGCCGGGCAACGTGCGCGAGCTGGAAAACCTGCTGGAGCGCATCTTCATCCTGGAAGAGGACGACGAGATCGACGTCGCCCACCTTCCGTCGCGCATCCGCCGCGACGTCGGCGACCTGCCCGCACAGGCGGTGGACGGCCTCGCCTGGGATGTGGACTCCGTTCTGGAAGCCCCCATGCCTGACCTGCCCGAACCGGCCGGAGACACCGGCGCGGCGGCGGATGCGGCGGTGATGGCACCAGCTCGGATGCCGCAGGCGGCGAGCGGTGGAGCCGGCGTGCCCGCCACCTGCGCGGTGTGGAGCGACTTCCACACGGCCACGAATCATTTTCAGGAAACCCTCATCCGCGACGCCCTGGCGCGCGCCAAGGGCAACCAGACGGAGGCCGCCGGACTGCTCGGCCTGTCGCGCCACGCCCTGCGCCACCACATGCTGAAGCTGGACATTCGCTGAGCGCGGGGAAAACCCGCGCCAGCGCGTGCAGAGCCCGCGCGGCGGCGGCTGCTGTTCCTCATGCCCGACAAGCATGGGCGCAACACCTTGATTCGCCGATGAAATCGCGTCAGTCCCGACTTGGCACGGGTTGTGCTGATCCTCGCCACGACCCGCCACGGCCACGCGAGATCCGGCCGGGCGAAGGAGGCAGCCAAGGTGAGGACCATGAAGTCGCTGAAGATCATCTGTCCCAACGGCCATCTCGGTTTCGCGCCGCTGAAGGTCGAGAGCTTCCGTCTGGGTGTGGAAGCGAAGCCCGACTGCATCGCCGCCGACTCCGGCTCCGACGACGTGGGGCCGGTGCCGCTCGGCTCCGACGGCTGCGCCAGCCCGCGGGCGTGGCAGGAACACGACCTGGAGCACATGCTGCTGGCCGCGCGCGAGCTGAACGTGCCCATGATCATCGGCTCGGCCGGCGACACCGGCACCAACAGCCGCGTCGACATGTACGTGGACATCATCCGCCAGCTTGCCGCAAAGCACGGCCTTGCCCCGTTCAAGCTGGGCTGGTTCCATTCGGAGGTGGACAAGGAGGTGGTGCGCGACCGCATCCGCGCCGGGTCGTCCATCGACGGGCTGGACGAACGCCCGGCCCTGACGGAAGAGGAACTGGACACCACCGACCGCATCGTCGCCATGGCCGGCGTACACCCCTACGTCGAACTTCTGAAGGCGGGCTGCGACGTCATCATCGGCGGCCGCTCCTCCGACAGCGCGGTCTTCGCCGCCCCCGCCCTGTTCCACGGCTTCCCGGCGGACCAGGCGTACTACCTGGGCAAGGTGCTGGAGTGCGCGTCCTTCTGCGCCGAGCCCTACGGCGGCAAGGAAACCGTCATGGGCGAAATCACCCACGACGACGTGAAGGTGACGGCCATGCACCCGGCCCAGCGCTGCACGCCCGCCTCCGTCGCCGGCCACGCCATGTACGAGCGTTCCAACCCCTACGACGAGTTCGTGGCCGGCGGGCGGCTCGACATGCGCGATTGCGTCTACGAGCAGATTTCCGAAAAGACCACCCGCATCACCGGCGCCCGGTTCGTTCCCGCCGACAACGTGCGCGTAAAGCTGGAAGGGGCAGGCAAGGTCGGCGAGCGCTTCGTCGGCATCGCCGGGGTGCGCGACCCCTACACCATCGCCCACATCGACGAGGTCATCGCCTGGGCCCGCAAGGCGGTCGAAGACCGCTTCGGCCCCGAGGGATGGGAACTGCACTACAACGTCTTCGGCCGCGACGGGATCATGGGGCCGCTGGAGCCCCTGCGCGACACGCCGGGCCATGAGCTTTGCGTCGTCGTCCAGGGCATCGCGCCGACAAAGGACATGGCGGAAGAGGTCACCATGACCGGCACGCGGCAGATGTTCTATGCCCGCCTGCCCGACGTGAAGGGTACCGCGGGCTCCGTCTCCTTCGTGCTGGACGAGGTGCTGCCGGCGTCGGCCGGCTACCGCTGGACGCTCAACCACACCATGGCCGTGGACGACCCGATGGAACTGTTCCGGACGGCCGTCGAGACCGTCGGCGCACCGGCGCACGCTTGATTCGCTTTGCCTTGAAGAAGGACATCCAGACCATGACGGCCAGCACCGTTCCCCTGTCCCAGCTTGCCAAGACCATCCGGTCCAAGAACGCGGGCGTGGACAAGATTACCTTCGACATCATCTTCCGCGAGCGCGAGACCTTTGATGCCGTCCGCCGCTCAGGCGCCCTGACACGCGAAACCGTGGCGGCGCTCTACGGGATTCCGGACAGCAGGATCAGCGACTTCGTCGCGTTTCCACCAGCCAACGCGGTGAAGTTCACGATCTATCGCGATCGCCCGAGCGGCAGTCCCGGCGACCCGGACATCTTCGGCGCGCAACAGTATGCGCCCCTGCTTTCCCTGCCGGTCGCCGTGCCGGAGTGAGCAGACCAGGCATGGGAGGCAATTGCACAAGGCCGCCTTTCTGCGAAACGGCAAGGCCGCCCGTTCCCTGATGACCGGCAGACACCACGAAGCCCGCCTGATCCTCGGAGGCGGGCTTCGAATATACTGAGAGCGGTGGGGCGTTGCCCACGTCTACGGCCTGCCACCCCTCCATTTGCGGGCCGAAATTCCGTTAGCAAAAGTTTCGAACGATCGTGATGGCCGGCACCCTGCAGCGGTGCCATATTACCGCGTTCGGCGTATGCGAGCGGCGGTTTTGTCGCGATTCCAATGAATTAAACTAAGGAAAATACCACAATTTCATTCCGTTAACTCAGAATACACCATGAATAAATTGCGCTAGTGAAGCAATATTATAATCACTCACCTAATCCCTGGTGGGGTCGGTTATTTATGCCGACTATGATCTCGCGCCCATGAATCGCGCGAGGAGGAGGATCGCAAGCCATGACGACCGATCTATCCAGCCCGATGATGCAGACAACGGCACCGTCGAAATCGCACACCGACGACACCGACGACCTGATGTCGGGACCGACCGGGAGCGCCCGCCCACAGCCGCCGTCGGGCGGCATGGGCGGGCTTGCCGCGCCGGGCCTCACCAGCGGCGAGAGCGCCATGGCCACCGGCGAGGTGGCGGGTGACGCCGTCGCCATAACCTCCGGTGAGAGCACGGCTCAGGCCGGCGCGCACGACGAGGTCGGCAGCCCGGAGGGGGCCGAGGCGGGTGAGGAATTCCTGGAGGCCTCTCCGACGCAATTGTACGGCGAGGCGGGCGCGGAGTCCGCCTTCGAGGACCTGCGCGGGATCGAGGGCTTCGAGGAGCCCATGGCGGGCGCCGAATCCGATCCGCTGCAACAGCCCGCCCTGCTGGATGCGGGCGACATGCACCGGGTCGAGGCAGAGCCTGAGTTCCTGGGCGCGCTTCTCGGGGCCGTGGTCCCGACGCTGGTGTCGACGGTGGGGCCGGCGATCGGAAAGGCGGTGATGGGCCGCCTGACGCCCAGGACGCGCAAGCACGTCCGGCGGATCGCAAAGGGCGGTGCCGCGGTTGCCGCCGCGGCAGCGAAGGGAAGCCGCAAGAACCGCATTCTGGCGCTGATCGCAAAGCTGCTGGAGAGCGCCGAAGCCGCACCGGGCGGCGAGAGCATGGGGAACGTCGATCCGGCCATCGTCGAGGAAACGGCGGCGGTGCTGGAGATCATCATCGGCACCGACGACCGCGTCCGCATCACGTCGACGTCCCGCGTCCCCTGGCGCTGGACCTGCGCCCTGCGCATCCAGTTCCCCAGCGGTTCGACCTTCCGGGGCACGGGTTTCCTGATCGGTCCGCGCGCGCTCGCCACGGCCGGCCACTGCGTCTACATGCACGACCACGGCGGATGGGCCCGGAAGATCGAGGTCATCCCGGCCGCGGACGGGGCTCTCAAGCCTTATGGAATGGCGACGGCGGCATCCCTGCGCTCGGTGGGCGGCTGGGTCAACCAGCGGCGGCCGGAAAGCGACTACGGTTGCATCGTCCTGCCCAACGGAAGCTTCGGCGGACGCAATCTGGGCAGCTTCGGCTTCGCCGCCTTCCCGGCCTCGACGATCCTGGCGCAGTCGGCCGTCGTCGCGGGTTACCCCGGCGACAAGCCTTTCGCGGAGTTGTGGGGCATGGCCCGGCGTGTGAAGGCCGTGACCGGCAAGACACTCGTCTACGACACCGATACAATGGGCGGACAGAGCGGCGCGCCCGTTTACATCAAGCGCAACGGCAATCGCTATGTCGTCGGCATTCACAACTATGGCGCCGCCAACGGCAACATGGCGACCCGCGTCACGCAGCCGGTCTACCAGCGGCTGCTGGGCTGGAGCAAGCTGTGACACGAAGCAGGCGCTAAGGAACGGCCGCGTCGCAGCCTTCGGGCGCGGCGCGGCCGCCGTACCGGAGCAGGAGGCAGGCCATGAACGGCGGCTTATGCGGACAGGTTGTTCTGGCGGAAGCCCTTTCCCCGTTGGAGGGAGCCAAGGTGACGCTCCTGCGGGACGACGGAGCACCCTTCGATCCGGACGACAGCGGCGCCGTGGTGGATGTTCTGGGCTTCCCGCCGCGCATCGCGGCCATCACCGACGCCATCGGCGGGTTCTGCTTCGACGGGTTGCGGCCGGGGCCATGGCTTTTGCGCGTGTTCGGCGGTGACGGACGCGAGCTGGCGCTTCGCCACCTCGTCGTCCACGACAACGCGCTGACCCAGATGACGCTGGAAGTGTCCGGCGGAGGCAAGGCGCTCCCTGACCCCCTGATCGAGGTTGAACCGAAGCCGGAGCCGGCGCCGTCCGGCGAGCCGGCTCCCGACATCGCCCCGGAGCCGCCGATCGATCCCCCGCGGCAAGCCGCCGATCGCGGCACGGGACGCCTGCTCGGCCACGTCGTCTGGTCGGACGGCAGCGGAGCGGTGGCCGATGCCGCGGTCACCGTCGCCCAGGCCGCGGGGCCGGCACCGGACATCGCGCCCCTTACCGATGCCGATGGCCGGTTCCTTCTAACGGCCTTGCCGTCTGGTCACTGGGTCCTTCAGGCGATGGCCCCGGACGGACGAACCGGCCGAGCCCATGCCGCTGTTCGCGCCGACGAGACGACAGAGGTCGTCATACGAGTAGCAGCAGTGGATTGACGGGCCGCAGCTGTGAACGAAACGACGCCCGAGGCGATAGCGTCCACGTTCCACACCGCCCTGCACGCCACGCATCCGGCGCCGCACGCGCGCCTGGACCGCCTCTGCGCTCCACCGGCAGCCGGACCGGTTGCTGGATACGCCGAGGCGGCGGACCATGGCATTCACCTCCGTCAAGGGCCCGCGCGAGGCCCCATGTCAGCATCGGGGATTGGACGTGCTGTCCGGCGCGACCTCCGCGATACCGCAAGCATGGAGCCGTCACATGATCCTTTCCCGCACAGTCTTCTCCTCCGCCCTGATGGCGGCGTGCATCGTTACGGCCGTTCCGACCCAGGCGCAGGAGACAAGCGATTCATGGCTACCGACCCTGATCACTGAGACGCCGGAGGAGGGTTTCGATCTCGCGGTCTCCATGGCACGGAAAGCGGTCAAGAGCACCCAGCCCGATGTCGACGCCCTGCACAAGCTGCGCCCGGCCTACTCGCACGATCCCGAGAGCCTGATCAGCGTATCGGGCGTGGTCGCCGACTACTTCAACACGATTGCCCAGGCCAACGACTTCTGGCGCGATTAGCGGGAAGACGCTCCCCAAGCTCCGTTGCCGGGAGAGCATCCCGAGGATTGGGACGCCCTTTCATAAGAAGAAGGCGGGCGTCCCCGGCCCCGCCTGACGACGGCGAAGCTCCCTGCCGTCCGTGACCTTGCCTCGGATCGCGGTTGCCCGGTGAATACGACGTCAGTTGCGGCGCCAAGAAGATCATCCGGCCGGGCGGCCGGCGGAAGCACCGCCGCGTGCGCCCGAGACCGAGGCCGTGACGACCCCGGAGGCGAGCCACAGCCCACAGCCCCCGACCAATGCGGTGATCGCGCCAGGGAGGGCGAGGCCTGCCACGATCAGCGTTGCACCCGCAGCGGAGAGCCCTCTTGCGATACCGAAGGGTCCGGCGGGCATGGCTTGGGCCGCGACCCCGAGAGTGAGCGCGGCCAGCGCCGCGCGCTGCAAGGCGAGGCTGCCTGCCGCGGCTCCGGCCGCCGCAAGGGACAGCCCGACGACGAGAAACACCAGCATGCCGCTTGGAACGGGCCGTTTGGCAGTCGCAAACAAGGCAGCAGCCCCGGCAGCCGTGGCGAACCAGGCACTGTCAGCCGTTCCGTACCGCCAGACCTCCCAGTGCAGCAGCATCGCCGACGCCGCCAGAGCTGCCAGCGCGAGCCTCGCCGGCAGCGGGCGCGCGGTCTTTGCGGCAAGCACGGCCACCAGGACCGGAAGGGCGGCCGCGGCACCGGCGGCCACGAGCACGGACGGCTCGGCCATGAAGGTCGCCACCAGGCGCCCCGGAAGCCAAGCGGCCACGATCGCGAGCGCGGAGCGCAACCGTATGCCGCCGGTGCTCAGGGCCACGAGAAGGGGCACGGCTCCGAACTGGATTTCGTGCACCAGCCAGCCCTGCGCCCCCAAGGCAGACGGCGCGGCGACGAGCCCGAGATGCCACGGCACGTAGAGGCCGCCGCAGACGATCATCGTAAGCGGGGCTCCTCCCCCACCTGTTGACGAAGCGAGCTCTGCCGCATCGTGATCGCTTTCCGAGGCGAGCGAGGTGCGGCCACGATGGATGACGACAGACTTGATGCCTGGCTTGGAGACAGAGATGAAGCCAGGCCTTATCAGCGGGTGGAGGTCATCACTGGCCGCCGGCAGCGCCGACGGTGGACGGCGGATGAGAAAGCGGAGATCGTGGCAGCGAGCGCGAAACCGGGCGCCTGCATCTCGGACGTGGCGAGGCGGTACGGGGTGAACCGCGGCCTGCTGACGGTGTGGCGACGGGATGCCGGCATCGCCAAGGGAACCGCGGTCGCAGCCGGCGATCCGTTCGCCGAGATGGTGGTCGAAGCTCCGAAACTGGAGGCGCGTCCGCCGCAGCCCGATGCACGGCGGCCGGGTCGCATCGACGTCGTGGTCGATGGCGGGCATGCCGTGCTGTCGGGCGACGTCGATCCCGCCCTGGCGGTCGCCGTCATCGGCGCCCTGCGGAGGCCGCGGTGATCGCGCCGCCGACGGGCGTGA
The DNA here is from genome assembly GCF_044803115.1 of Caenispirillum salinarum. Lineage (GTDB taxonomy): Bacteria > Pseudomonadota > Alphaproteobacteria > Rhodospirillales > Rhodospirillaceae > Caenispirillum > Caenispirillum salinarum_A. The sequence continues at coordinate 3,558,617 of NZ_CP085224.1, forward strand.
AGGTGGTGCTCTGCACGCAGCCGGTGGATTTCCGCAAAGGACACGACGGTCTGGCGGCGGTCGTGCAGGAAGCCCTGCGGCGCGATCCCTTCTGCGGCGACCTCTTCGTTTTCCGCTCGAAGCGGCTGGACAGGGTCAAGATCCTGGCGTGGGACGGCAGCGGCCTGTGCCTGTTCTACAAGCGGCTGGAGACCGGCCGCTTCACGTGGCCGCCGGTGCGTAACGGCGTCGTCACGGTGTCGCCGGCACAGATGGCGATGCTGCTCGAAGGGCTCGACTGGTCGCGCGTGCGGCGGCGGCCCGTGGAAACGCCGGAAGCCGCCTGTTGAGCCGGTTTCCGGCTGGCCCGGCGCCTCCGGAGCGGGTAAAATCCGGCCATGCCGCTCGACCTCGACACCCTGCCGACCGATGCCGCCGACCTGCGTCGGCTGGTTCTGGCTTTGGCCGAGGAGCGGGACGCGGCGACGGCTGAACGCGACGTCGAAAAGGACCGCGCCGACCGACTCGAACACCTTCTGGCGCAGTTGAAGCGGCTGATGTTCGGCCGGCGCTCCGAGAAGCTCGACCCCGACCAGTTGGCGCTCTCCTTCGAGGACCTGGAGCAGAGCATCGCCGCCGTCCATGCCGAGATGGATGCGGCCGCGCCGGTGGAGCGGCGCCGCCGGCGGACGGGTGACGAGCGGGCATCGCTGCCCAAGACCCTGCCCGAGATCGAGCGCGTCATCGACGTCGCGCCCGAGGACAAGGTCTGCCCCTGCTGCAACGGCGAGCGGCACGTGATCGGCGAGGACGTCAGCCGGCGGCTCGACGTCGTGCCGGTGCAGTACCGCATCCTCGTCACCCGGCGTCCGCGCTACGGCTGCCGGGCTTGCGAGACCGGCGTGGTGCAGGCGCCGGCGCCCGAGCATGTCGTGGCCTGCGGCCTGCCGACGGAGGCCCTGGTCGCCCAGGTGCTGATCGGCAAGTACGCCGACGGCCTGCCGCTCTATCGCCAGGCCCGTATCCTGGCCCGCCAGGGCATCGAGATCGACCGCTCGGTGCTGGCCGGCTGGGTCGGCCACGCATGCTGGTGGCTGAAGCCGCTGTACGACCGGCTGCGGCTGCACCTGCTGTCGTCGGCCAAGCTCTACGCCGACGAGACGCGCCTGCCGGTGCTCGACCCGGGGCGCGGCAGGACCAAGACGGCGCAGCTCTGGGCCTACGCCCGGGACGACCGGCCCTGGGGCGGCGGCGATCCGCCGGCGGTCGCCTATGTCTATGCCGTCGGCCGGGGCGCGGACCACGCGCGCGATCACCTCGGCGGTTTCGCCGGCATCCTCCAGGTGGACGGCTATGGTGCCTACAAGAGCCTCGTCACGGCGAAGGCCGGCGCCGCCTTGCCGCTGCCGATCACGCTCGCCTTCTGTTGGAGCCACCTGCGGCGCAAGTTCTACGAGCTTCATGTGAAGCAGGGCTCGCCGGTGGCCGAGGAAGCCCTGCGCCGGATCGCCGAACTGTACCGCATCGAGAGCGAGATCCGCGGTCAGGCGGCGGAGGAGCGCCAAGCCAAACGGGCCGCTCGGACCCGCCCCCTGGTGGAGAGCATGCGGACCTGGATCGACGCCCAGCTCGCCCGCGTGTCCGGCAAGGCGCCGCTCGCCGAGATCCTGCGCTACGCCGTCAACCACTGGGACGGCCTCTGCGTCTTCCTCGACGACGGCCGTGTCGAGATGGACACCAATGCCGTCGAACGTTGCATCAGGCCAGTGACTCTGGTCAGGAAAAATTCGCTATTCGCCGGTTCCGACGGCGGCGGCGACCACTGGGCCATCGTCGCGTCCCTCATCGAGACGGCGAAGCTGAACGACGTCGAGCCCTTCGCCTATCTGAAGAGCGTCATCGAGACGATCGTCACGGACTTCCCCGCATGCCGGCTGGACGAGCTCCTCCCCTGGAATTGGGAGGCCGCCGTCAACGGCTGATCAGTGTGGGCAACAAGCCCCGCTTACGATGGGGCGGCCGCCGCTCTTTGAAATTGTGAGATCATGGCCCTACGGGCATCTTTGGGGCCATCCGGACGTGATGGCCTGCATCACGACATCGTTGACGTCGACGCCGGCATCGGCGAAGAGAGCCTTCCTGAGGGGGGCCATGCGTTCGGCCACCAGCGCTTCGTGCTGGTCCATGTGCTCGCCAATTCGATCCATGTCCCGGCTCAACCACATAAGAGTAACAGGCCGGACGAACCCCACGGCATCCCGCTCGACCCAGTGAACGCGATAGGTCAGATCATCGCCCTTGTCATACTCCCGAGCCAGGACCTCGATGGTATCGCCCGCGGGGATGTGGGCCAGCTGGGCAAGCAGCGCCATCGAGCCCTCGAATGTGCCGTCACTGTCCATGGCCGGGCTGATGACGCTCTCCTCTTCCAGCTCCACGACATCGCCGGGCTGCAAGGCCTCGTGCGGGTTCGCACCGATCTTGCGGGTGGCGGCGAGCACAGCCTCTTCATTCGCTGCGTCGTACTGGCAGTAGCGCTTGAAGGCCTCCTCGCTGTCGACGGCAAATTCACCATCGGCGGGGCTTCGCTCATTGGCCTTGACGGGTTGAGACGTCTGGACGGCGGCTGCGCCGCCCTTTTCGTCCGCTGCCTTTGGCGCATCTGCAGCCGGGACATCGGGAGCCGTTGCGGCGCTCAGGATGGCACCCATGACGAGGACGGCCCCGTAGACAGCACCGGCCCGCGCACGGGTTTTGGTGGCCCCCGGAACGACCAGGCTCGGCTTTATCACGCCCACTACAAGCCCGATCAGGCCCAAGAGCGTCAGAAGCCCTGCGAACGCATACATGACGATACTCCTCAAAGAAATACACGCGGAAGGAGCATGACCCGGAAGGTGGATGGGCGCAATCCATAACGGGTAGCAGCGTTATCCGAGACGGGTGGCTGGGACATTCAGACGGGAGCAGATCGGCGTCGATGGCGCAAGAAAGCCGCTCCACGACCATCTGTCGCACGCTCCAAGTAACCGTCTTCTGACGGCTGCCTTGGCGCCGACGTCCCGATAGTGCTGACTTCGTCGATCTTGGAGTGGATCGGCGGATGGAGCGAGTTGCTTATGGCCTACGATGGTAGTCAGCCTCCGGCGCGGCGACGGACATGGCCCCGGGCAGACAAGGAGCGGATGGTCAGAGAGGTTGCCGAGAGCGGCCTTTCGGTGGCCGCAGTGGCGCGGCGGAATGGTGTTCATCCCTGCGTCCTCGGGCGCTGGTGCCGGAAGACAGCTCCGGCCGCACCCGGCTTTCTGCCCGTCCAGGTGACGGCACCGGAGGAGGCGGCCGCTCGCGTGCCCGAGGAACCGTCTCCGGTCGAGATCGTGCTCACCAACGGGCGCCGCCTGATCGTGCCGGCCACCATCGCGCCACCCCGGTTGCGGACGCTGGTCGCGGCCCTGGAGGGGGCATGATCGCCGTTCCGCCGGGCGTGCGTGTCTACCTGGCGCTCGGCCGGACCGACATGCGAAAGGGCATGCCCGGCCTCGCCATGCTGGTGCAGGAGGTCCTGAAGAAGGACCCGTTCTCGGGGCACCTGTTCGTCTTCCGCGGGCGGCGTGGCGACCTGGTCAAGATCCTCGCCTGGGACGGCCAGGGCTTCTGCCTGTTCACCAAGCGGCTGGAGAAGGGACGCTTCGTCTGGCCGTCGGCGGAGGGCGGCGTGGCGGCGCTGACGCCGGCCCAGTTGAGCATGCTGATCGAGGGCATCGACTGGCGCATGCCGACGCGGACATGGCGGCCGGAGACAGCCGGCTGACGAGCCCCGGAAGGCGCCGAAATCCTTGGTTTTTAGGGCTTCTGCGGCTAGAATCCGGCCATGCCTTCCGCACCGTCTTCCCAGCTTCCCGACGACGTCGAGGCCCTGCGGGCGATCATCGCCGCGCAGGCCGAGGAACTGGCCGCGGCCAGGGCCGGCCTGACCGCCAAGGCGCTGGAAGTCGAGAAGCTGAAGGTGCAACTCGCCCGCCTGCGGCGGATGACGTTCGGGCGATCGTCGGAGAAGCTGTCCCGCGAGATCGAACAGCTCGAACTGGCCCTGGAGGACCTGGAGGCCGAAGCGGCCGAAGCGGCCGAAGCAGAGGATGAAGCGCCGCCGGAGCCGACCGAGGCCGACGCCCCGGACCAGCCTGCCGCGCGCCGTCGCCGCGCCCTACCGGAGCATCTGCCGCGCGACGAGGTCCGTCATGATCCCGCCGACGACTGCCCGGCCTGCGGCGGCGCCATGCACACGGTGGGCGAGGACGTGACCGAGATCCTCGACTACGTGCCCGGCCGTTTCCGGGTGATCCGCCATGTCCGTCCGGCGCTGTCGTGCCGGACGTGCGAGAGCATGGTGCAGACGCCGATGCCGTCCCTGCCGGTGGCGCGCGGCCTGCCGTCGCCGGCCCTGCTGTCGCATGTCCTGGTGTCGAAATACTGCGACCACCTGCCGCTGTACCGCCAGAGCCAGATCTACGCCCGCGAGGGCGTGACGCTGCCCCGGGCGCTGCTGGCGGGCTGGGTCGGCAGGACGGCCGCCCTGGTGGCGCCGCTGGTCGAGGCGATTGGCCGCCACGTGCGCGCCGGCGACGCCTTGCACGCCGACGACACGCCGGTGCCGGTGCTCAGCCCGGGCGCCGGCAAGACCCGGCAGGCGCGACAATGGGTCTATCTGCGCGACGAACGTCCCCATGCCGGCCCGGCGCCGCCGGCCGTGCTTTACCGCTACACGCCCGACCGCAAGGGCATCCATCCGCAGACCGAGTTGCAGGGCTTTCGCGGCCTTCTGCACGCCGACGGCTATGCCGGTTTCAACAAGCTGTACGAGCCGGGAGAGGACGGCGTCGCGTCCGTGCAGGAGGTGGCATGCTGGGCCCATGTGCGGCGCAAGATCCACGACGTCCATGCGGCGACAGGATCACCCATCGCCGCCCGGGCCCTGGAACTGATCGGCGCGTTGTTCGACGCCGAGCGTCGGATCACCGGCCGCCCGGCCGACGAGCGCCTGCGCGTGCGCCAGGCACAGAGCCTGCCCCGGCTGGAGGCGGTGAAGACCTTCTTCGACACCAGCCTCCGCAAGCTGCCGGGCAAGAGCGATCTGGCGGCCGCCTTGCGATACGCCCTGACGCGCTGGCCGGCGCTGACCCGCTACGCGGGCGATGGCCGCTGCGAGATCAGCAACAACGCCGCCGAACGCGCTATCCGCCCGCTGGCCCTGGGCCGGAAGAACTACCTCTTCGCTGGCTCCGACGCCGGCGGCCACCGGGCAGCGGCCGTCTACACGCTGATCGAGACCGCGAGGCTCAACGGCCTCGACCCGCAGATCTATCTCACCCAGGTGCTGACCCGCATCGCCGACCACCCAATCAACCGGATCGACGACCTGCTGCCGTGGAACATCGGGCAGCCAAACGACGACCAGAAAGCCGCTTGAGCGTCAACAATCGGCCGCCGCAGCCGCTGGAAGACGCTTACCGCTCCAAAACCATTTGGCGCGCTACAAAAGGACCAACAGCCTGGAAGCCCGACCTCTGCTCCGGCCATGAAAAAACCCGCCGTCGTGAAGACGGCGGGTTTTTTCATGTCGGTGGTTGCGGGGGCAGGATTTGAACCTGCGACCTTCAGGTTATGAGCCTGACGAGCTACCGGACTGCTCCACCCCGCGGCAGGATGTGTCGGTGTTGGTGTTGGTGTGTCGGCCGTTCGCCGGCGGGTTCTGGGACGGGATCATCGGAAGAGGTCGGTGCGGGCCTGTGCGGCGGGCGGGTGTTACGGGGTGCGCTTGGAAGACCTGGCGGCGTTCTACTCTCCCACGCCTTAGGACGCAGTACCATCGACGCTGTGGGGTTTCTCGGCCGAGTTCGGGATGGGATCGGGAGTGGCACCCACGCCATGACCACCAGGTCGTCCAAACACACACCGCACGCGCAAGCGCACGGCAAAAGCCTGTGAAGCGGCCGCTCATGCCTGAGCGGTCAGGATGCTGGGAACGCATGTGTGTTTCGGAGAGCACCGCGCCGCGCTTGCCGCTGCGGGCGGGACTTGAAGCCTATCGAGCGATTAGTACCGGTTAGCTGCACGCATTGCTGCGCGTCCACACCCGGCCTATCGACGTGATGGTCTTTCACGGCTCTCAGGGATGTCTCGTTTTGAGGTGGGTTTCCCGCTTAGATGCTTTCAGCGGTTATCCCGTCCGTACATAGCTACCCAGCGGTGCCGCTGGCGCGACAACTGGTACACCAGAGGTACGTCCATCCCGGTCCTCTCGTACTAGGGACAGATCCTCTCAAACATCCTACACCCACGGCAGATAGGGACCGAACTGTCTCACGACGTTCTAAACCCAGCTCACGTACCACTTTAAACGGCGAACAGCCGTACCCTTGGGACCTGCTCCAGCCCCAGGATGTGATGAGCCGACATCGAGGTGCCAAACACCGCCGTCGATGTGGACTCTTGGGCGGTATCAGCCTGTTATCCCCGGAGTACCTTTTATCCGTTGAGCGATGGCCCTTCCACGCGGGACCACCGGATCACTAGAACCGACTTTCGTCTCTGCTCCATCCGTCGATGTCGCAGTCAGGCGGGCTTCTGCTCTTGCACTCGACGACCGATTTCCGACCGGCCTGAGCCCACCATCGCGCGCCTCCGTTACTCTTTGGGAGGCGACCGCCCCAGTCAAACTACCCACCACGCAGGGTCCCGCACCCGGATCACGGGCGGCGGTTAGACGTCAAGGTCCGAAAGGGTGGTATTTCAAGGACGGCTCCACCGAAGCTAGCGCTTCGGCTTCAAAGCCTCCCACCTATCCTACACATTCGAACCCTGACGCCACTGCGAAGCTATAGTAAAGGTTCACGGGGTCTTTCCGTCTAACCGCGGGAACTCCGCATCTTCACGGAGATTTCAATTTCGCTGAGTTGGTGTTGGAGACAGCGGGGAAGTCGTTACGCCATTCGTGCAGGTCGGAACTTACCCGACAAGGAATTTCGCTACCTTAGGACCGTTATAGTTACGGCCGCCGTTTACCGGGGCTTCGATTCAGAGCGTGAACCCCTCCTCTTAACCTTCCGGCACCGGGCAGGCGTCAGACCCTATACGTCGTCTTGCGACTTCGCAGAGCCCTGTGTTTTTAGTAAACAGTCGCCACCCCCTGGTCTGTGCCCCTCCCCGCCGGTTGCCCGACGGGAAGGCCCCCTTCTCCCGAAGTTACGGGGGCATTTTGCCTAGTTCCTTCAACACCATTCTCTCAAGCGCCTTGGTATACTCTACCAGTCCACCTGTGTCGGTTTCGGGTACGGTCTGTACGTGGGAGTTATTTCCAGGCCCCCCTTCGCTGCACGCCCAATCCGATAAGGGCATACAACTTTTGGGGCGCGTCACTTCCCACAGGCCCAGGACTATTAACCTGGTTCCCATCGACTACGCCTTTCGGCCTCGCCTTAGGGGCCGGCTCACCCTGCGCGGATTAGCCTTGCGCAGGAACCCTTGGACTTTCGGCGACAGGGTTTCTCACCCTGTTTATCGCTACTCATGTCAGCATTCTCACTTCCGATACCTCCAGCAAACCTCACGGTTCACCTTCACAGGCCTACGGAACGCTCCGCTACCACGTGTCAAAGACACGTCCACAGCTTCGGTGCATGGCTTGAGCCCCGGTACATCTTCGGCGCAAGACAGCTAGTTAGACCAGTGAGCTGTTACGCTTTCTTTAAAGGATGGCTGCTTCTAAGCCAACCTCCTGGTTGTTTTGGCCGTCTCACATCCTTTCCCACTTAGCCATGACTTGGGGACCTTAGCTGGTGGTCTGGGCTGTTTCCCTTTTGACCCCGGACCTTAGCACCCGGAGTCTGTCTGCCGCGCTGTACTCTGCGGTATTCGGAGTTTGGTTCGAGTTGGTAAGGCTCGCGCCCCCCGTCCCGATCCAGTGCTCTACCCCCGCAGGTAATCACGCGACGCGCTACCTAAATAGCTTTCGCGGAGAACCAGCTATTTCCGAGTTTGATTGGCCTTTCACCCCTAACCACAGGTCATCCCCGTCTTTTTCAACAGACGTGGGTTCGGTCCTCCAGTGGGTGTTACTCCACCTTCAACCTGCCCATGGCTAGATCACTCGGTTTCGGGTCTAGTCCTGCGAACTGAACGCCCTGTTCAGACTCGCTTTCGCTTCGCCTACACCTAACGGCTTAAGCTCGCTCGCAAAACTAAGTCGCTGACCCATTATACAAAAGGTACGCCGTCAGGGCTCATGGCCCCTCCGACTGCTTGTAGGCATCCGGTTTCAGGTTCTCTTTCACTCCCCTTGTCGGGGTGCTTTTCACCTTTCCCTCACGGTACTGGTGCACTATCGGTCGTCAAGGAGTACTTAGCCTTGGAGGGTGGTCCCCCCATGTTCAGACAGGATTTCACGTGTCCCGCCCTACTCGAGGACTTGTGCGCTTTCTACCCGTACGGGGCTATCACCCGCTCTGGCCGGCCTTTCCATGCCGTTCCGGTTCTTACACACAAGCCACTGGGCTAGTCCGCGTTCGCTCGCCACTACTAGCGGAGTCTCGGTTGATGTCCTTTCCTCAGGCTACTTAGATGTTTCAGTTCGCCTGGTTCGCCTCCCATGCCTATGTATTCAGCATGGGATACCCCTAAGGGTGGGTTTCCCCATTCGGAGATCTTCGGATCAAAGCCTACTCCCGGCTCCCCGAAGCTTATCGCAGGGTGTCACGTCCTTCATCGCCTCTTGACGCCAAGGCATCCACCAGATGCCCTTCTCATACTTCAAGCACCGTCCGCAGGGACAAGCCCGGCGCGACAATGCTCTCCTACAAAGATGCGTTCCCGACCAGCATGCCGAAGGATGACACGGCATGCCGGCTTA